>NZ_JBNGCB010000003.1:0-3992040 GCF_050433025.1 Streptomyces auratus
GGCCGGAGCCGGAGGGGCGGTTCGGCCAGCGGCTCGGTTGGTACTGCGCCGAGCGCGGTGAGGAGCGGACGAGCCTGCTCCCCGCGGGCAGGACGCTCGCCTTCGCCGCGCAGGGGGAGCGGCGCTGTCTGGGGGTGCGGCGGTCCGGCCGCTGGATCGTGTGCCCGTACGACGCGGTGCTCGACGGTGCGGGCGCCAAGGACCAGTGCGCGCGCTGCGTCCAGCTGGACCGGTCGCGTTCGGTGGCCGCGGACACCATGGCCGACGATCCGCGTCCGTACGGCGTCTATCTCGCGTACTTCGGGCCCGGCCTGCTGAAGGTGGGGATCACGGCTGCCGAGCGGGGGGCGGCCCGGCTGGTGGAGCAGGGCGCGGTGGCGTACGCACGGCTGGGGCGCGGGCCCTTGATGGCGGCGCGGCGGGCGGAGGCGGTGCTGGGGAGCGCGCTGGCGGTGCCCGACAGGTTCACGAAGTCGGCGAAGCGGGCGGCGCGCGGGGCGCTGCCCCCGGTGGCGGACCGGGTGGCCGAGCTTGCCCGACTGCACGCCAGGGCACAGGAGCCGGCGCTCTGGCCGGAGACGCTGGAGCCGGTGGAGTTCGCGTGTACGGACCATACGGAGCTGTTCGGGCTCGATCGGATTCCGGGTGAGGTGGCGGAGCTGGGCGGGATGACGGCGGGGGCGGAAGTGGTGGCGGAGGTGCTGGCCGGGGTGGGGGCGGATGTGTATCTGCGGTTGGCGGGGGAGTGGGGGCGGGGGCAGGGAGAGGGGCCGGGGCAGGGCGTCGGTGGGGTTGGTGGGGTGGTTGCGGTGATGGATGCGCGGGTGTTGTCGGGGTGGGTGTTGGGGGCGGCTGGGGGGCGGGTGACGACGGTTCCGGTGCGGGCCGCGGTGGCTGGGGTGGGGGAGCGGGAGGGGGGTGGGCAGGAGGGGTTGTTCTGAGCGGGGGCCGGGTGGGGGCCCGGCGGGGAGTGTTGGCCGGGGGTGGAAAGTGGCTGATGGGGGTTGTTCCGGGGGCTGGTGGGGGCGTTAGATGCATGGTGCAGGTAGCTGGTGCATGGTGCAGGTAGCCCGTGCCGGGCGGGGTCCGTAGGGGCGCAAACGTAAGGGGAGGGGCCCGGCGTGGCGGACGGTGATGAGCGGGTCGGCGCATTCTGGCGGGAGTTGGGGCTGCCGGGGCTGATCGATGTGCACACGCACTTCATGCCCGAGCGGGTGATGGCGAAGGTCTGGGCGTACTTCGACGCGGCCGGTCCGCTGGTGGGCAAGGCATGGCCGATCGCCTACCGGTTCGAGGAGGACGAGCGGCTGGCGGTGCTGCGCGGCTTCGGGGTACGGGCCTTCACCTCGATGATCTATCCGCACAAGCCGGGGATGGCGCAGTGGCTCAACGGCTGGGCGGCCGGCTTCGCGGCCCGTACGCCCGGCTGTCTGCGGACCGCGACGTTCTTTCCGGAGGACGGTGCCGCCCGGTACGTATGCGACGAAATCGCGGGCGGGGCACGGGTCTTCAAGGCGCATGTGCAGGTGGGCGGGTACGACCCGGCCGATGCGCAGCTCGAACCGGTGTGGGGTGCGCTTGCGGAGGCAGGCGTGCCGGTGGTCATCCACTGCGGCTCGGGACCGGCTCCCGGTAAGCACACCGGGCCCGCCCCGATCGCGCGGCTGCTGGCCCGCCATCCCCGGCTGCGGTTGATCATCGCCCACATGGGGATGCCGGAGTACGCCGACTTCCTGGACCTCGCACAGCGCTATCCCGGTGTGCACCTCGATACGACGATGGCCTTCACCGACTTCTCCGAGCGGGCCGCGCCGTTCCCACGGGAGGAGCGCGCTCGGCTGAAGGACCTCGGCGAACGGGTGCTGTTCGGCAGCGACTTCCCCAACATCCCCTACGGATACGCGCATGCGCTGGAGGCACTCACCCGGCTGGAGCTGGGCGAGGAGTGGCTGCGGGGGGTCTGTTACGGGAACGCGGCGCGGTTGTTCGGCGTGTGAGCGGGGCGGGTCGGGACGGCGAGCGGTGGGGTGCGTGCCGGGGCTGCCGGGCGTGCCGGGGCGGGGTCAGGGCGTGAGCGGGGTGGCGGCGGCCGCGGCCAGGTGAGCCATGGCCACGCCCAGATCGGCGAGGGTCTCCTCGTCCGCCACGCGTTCGGTGGCCGGGTCGATCTTCGGGCCGATGGCGGGGATTTCACGGCACGCGGCAGTCACGACCTCGCCGGTCATCATGCGCAGGGTCTCGCGGAGCTGGGCGTTGGCGTGGTCGCCGCCGGTGGGGAACGGTGACGCGGTGACCACCGCGACGGGCTTGTTGACGCATTCGCCGCTGCTGACCAACCAGTCGAGCGCGTTCTTGAGGACGCCGGGGACACCGTGTGCGTACTCGGGGCTGACGAGGAGCAGGGCGTCGGCGGCGGCGACCGCGGTGCGCAGGGCGGCGACGGGGGCGGGGGGCGTGACGTCCTCGCCGTCCAGGTCGGGATTGAAGTGCGGGAGCGCGCCGATGTCCGCGAGGGCGGTCGGGCCGTCCCAGAGGGCGAGGGCGGAGCGCAGCACCGCGCCGTTGGAGGAGCGTGCCCGCAGACTGCCGGAGAGGGCGAGGAGTCTCATGGTGTGACGGTACGCGGCACTCGGGAGGGGGAGCGGGCAGGGGACGGGCGGACGGGACGGCGGGGGGACGGGGCCACGGGACCAGCGAGGGGACGGGGCCACGGGACCGGCGACGGGACGGGCTGTGTGGGGTGTTGCGGTGGGGGTCCGTGGTGGTGTCGGCGGGCGTCCGCGGGGGTGTCGGTGGAAGTCCGTGGAGGTGTCGGTGTGGGAGCCGAGGTGGTGTCGGCGGGGTGCCGGGTGGGGCTGCGTACGGAGCGAATGTGCTGGTCAGGGCGATTGTCAGTGGCTGGTGCGATGCTTTGCATGTGGTGATCGACCTGGACCGCGCGGGGGGCGGCCCAGGTCGGTCGAGGACGCGCACGGCCGGGGTGGGACGGCCCGATCGCACCCGGCGAGCCAGCCCCGACGGGCAGGCTCTGGCAGGCCGTTGGTGGTTCAGCCGGGGGTTGTCGCTGGCGGGCTGCCGCTGGCGGGCTGCCCCTGGTGGGCTGCCGCTCTTGGGTCGGTGCGAGGGCTGGAGCGGGGTGGGGTGGGGCGGGGCCCCCGGGGGGAGGGGGAAGCGACGCAAGGGGGATTCTCAGGAAATTCACAGAAAGGCGCAAGGAAGCTTTCACGGCGGCGTCCCAAGCTCGCGGACATGACCGTGACTTCGTCGTCCTCAGCGTCGTTTCGTACGCCGGCTTCGGCCTCGTCCTCCAGGGGCGCGCCCGCGAAGCAGCCGGAGCTGTTGCGGGCCGACGGCAGTCCCGTACGGGTCCTGGTCGTGGACGACGAGTCGTCGCTCGCCGATCTGCTGTCGCTCGCGCTGCGTTACGAGGGCTGGGACATCCGGGCGGAGGGGGATGGCGCGAGCGCGTTGCGCTGCGCCCGGAGTTGGCGGCCGGATGCGGTCCTGCTCGATGTGATGCTGCCGGACATGAACGGGCTGACGGTGCTCGGACGGCTGCGGCGTGAACTGCCGGACGTACCGGTGCTGTTCCTGACCGCCAAGGACGCGGTCGAGGACCGGATCGCCGGGCTCACGGCGGGCGGCGACGACTACGTCACCAAGCCGTTCAGCCTGGAAGAGGTCGTGGCCCGGCTGCGGGGGCTGCTGCGCCGGGCCGGAGCGGCCGCCGCGCGGAGCGAATCGCGGCTGACGGTGGGCGATCTCGTGCTCGACGAGGACAGCCATGAGGTGTGGCGGGACGGCCAGGAGATCCATCTGACGGCCACCGAGTTCGAGCTGCTGCGCTATCTGATGCGCAATCCGCGGCGGGTGCTGAGCAAGACGCAGATCCTCGACCGGGTCTGGAGCTATGACTTCGGCGGCCAGGCCAACGTCGTGGAGCTCTACATCTCGTATCTGCGGCGGAAGATCGACGCGGGGCGGGCGCCGATGATTCACACCCGCCGGGGCGCGGGCTATCTGATCAAGCCCGGTGGGTAGAGGAGCGACCGGGCGGGCGGCCGGCCGGACGGGGAGCGGGAAGCCTGCCACGACATCCGGGCGGCGTGAGCCGAGCGAACCGGACGAGACGCTGGAGCCGCAGCAGCCGGCCGAGCGGGCCGAGCGGGCCGAGCGGGCCGAGCGGGCCGAGCGGGACAAGTGGGCCGAGCGGGACAAGCGGGCCGAGCCGGCCGAGCCGGCCAACTGCCCAGACCAGCGGGCCAACCGCCCAGCCCAGCGGGCCAATCGCCCAGACCGGCGGGCTGAACGCCCAGACCACCAGGAAGACCGGCCTTCCGAGCCCCCCGACCCGCCCACCCCCACCACCCCGCCGCTCCCCACGGCCCCACCGCCCCAGCCCCTCCCGACAGCCCCCTCCGCCCCCGCCCCCCGTCGCCGCTGGTCCCTCCGTACCCGGCTCGTCGTGTCGGCCGTGGTCATGATCGCCGCCGTCGGGGCGGTCATCGGGACGGTGACGACCATTGCCCTGCACGCCTATCTGCAGGGGCAGTTGGACCGGCAGGTCAAGGACTCCGTGCACCGGGTGGAGGCTCCGCGGCCGCACGATCCGATGCGGCCGCAGGGCAAGGACCTGGACTTCGTGGCGCTCGGGGGGCAGCCCCTGGGGACGGTGGGGGCGCGGATCGGACCCGACGGGACGGTCCAGGACGGGGCGCAGCTGAGCAACGCGACCAAGCGGCTGCCGGAGGACCGGCTGGCGTCGTTGGACGGGAAGCAGCTCGCCGCGCTGAACGCGGTCCCGCGGGACGGCAGGCCGCACACCGCCGAGGTGCCCGGGCTCGGTGACTACCGGGTGCAGTCCGGCAAGCACGGCTCGCTGGTGCTCGGCCTGCCGCTGGGCTATGTCCAGGACACGGTCGGCCGGCTCGTCCTCATCGAAGGGTGTGTGACGCTCGCCGGGCTGATCGCGGCCGGGATCGCGGGGTCCGCGATGGTCGGTATCGCGCTGCGGCCGCTGCGCAGGGTCGCCGCGACCGCCACCCGCGTCTCCGAACTCCCGCTCCACCGGGGCGAGGTGGCGCTGCATGTGCGGGTGCCGGCGTCCGAGTCGGACGGGCGGACGGAAGTGGGGCAGGTCGGTGCGGCGCTGAACCGGATGCTGGGGCATGTCGGTGCGGCGCTCTCGGTCCGTCAGGAGAGCGAGATGCGGGTCCGGCGGTTCGTCGCCGACGCCAGCCATGAGCTGCGCACGCCGCTCGCGTCGATCCGAGGCTACGCCGAGCTGACCCGGCGCGGCCGGGAGCAGCCGGGACCGGAGACCCGGCACGCGCTGGGGCGGATCGAGTCGGAGGCGGAGCGGATGACGGGGCTGGTGGAGGACCTGCTGCTGCTCGCCCGGCTCGACTCCGGGCGGCCGCTCTCGTATGCGGGCACTGATCTGTCGCCGCTGGTGGTCGATGCGGTGAGCGATGCGCGGGTGGCGGGACCCGGTCACCGGTGGCGGCTGGAGCTGCCCGACGAGCCGGCGCTGGTGTACGGCGACGGCGGGCGGCTGCACCAGGTCCTGGTGAATCTGCTGGCCAACGCCCGTACCCATACGCCGGAGGGGACCACGGTGACCGCCCGGGTGCGCGCGGCAGGCCGGTGCGGCGCGGTGCGGCTGGACGTGCAGGACGACGGCCCCGGCATTCCGGCCGGGCTGCTCCCGCATGTCTTCGAGCGCTTTGCGCGGGGCGATGCCTCGCGCTCGCGGACCGCCGGGAGCACGGGGCTCGGCCTCGCCATCGTGCAGGCGGTGGTCGCCGCGCACGGGGGCACGGTCGGGGTGGAGAGTGTGCCGGGACGGACCGTCTTCACGGTGACGCTGCCGGCGGCCGCGTCGGACGCCGCCGGGCCGCCGGGCGAACCGCCCGCGCCCCCCGCAATCCCACCCCCACCCACACCCCCAGCCCCCCGCTCATAGCCCAGCCACAGCCTCAGCACACCGCCGTGACAGCGGGGTTGGCGAGTGTCGCGAGCATGACGACGACACAGCCGCCCGGCCAACCGCTGGGCTCCCTGCCGCCCCGCGAGCCTCTGCGGCCCGGCCAGATCAGGACCGTGCTGGATGTGGTGGTCCCCGTCCACAACGAGGAGCGCGACCTCGAACCCTGTGTGCGGCGCCTGCACGCGCACCTCGTCCGCACCTTCCCGTACACCTTCCGGATCACCATCGCCGACAACGCGAGCACGGACCGTACGCCGGAGGTCGCCGCCCGGCTCGACGAGGCGATCGACGAGGTCACGGCGGTGCGGCTGGAGGAGAAGGGGCGCGGGCGGGCGCTGCGCACGGTGTGGTCGCTGTCCGAGGCGCCGGTGCTGGCGTATATGGACGTCGATCTGTCCACCGACCTCAACGCGCTGCTGCCGCTGGTGGCGCCGCTGATCTCCGGGCACTCGGATCTGGCGATCGGCTCCCGGCTCAACCGCGGCGCCCGCGTCGTGCGCGGGCCGAAGCGGGAGTTCCTCTCGCGCGTCTACAACCTCATTCTGCGCGGCTCGCTCGCCGCCCGCTTCTCCGATGCGCAGTGCGGGTTCAAGGCCGTCCGGGGTGACGTCGCCGCGCGACTGCTGCCGATGGTCGAGGACACCGGCTGGTTCTTCGACACCGAGCTGCTGGTCCTCGCGGAGCGGGCCGGGCTGCGGATCCACGAGGTGCCGGTGGACTGGATCGACGACCCCGACAGCACCGTGCACCTCGTGCGGACGGCCGCCGACGACCTCAAGGGCGTGTGGCGGGTGGGGCGGGCGCTGGCGACCGGTGCGCTGCCGCTGGACCGGCTCGTCCGTCCGTTCGGGGACGATCCGCGCGACCGCGAGCTGTCCGGGGTGCCGGGCGGGCTGGCCCGTCAGCTCGTCGGCTTCTGTGTCGTCGGCGCGCTGAGCACCCTGTGCTATCTCGGCCTGTACTCCCTCTTCCGGCTCGGGGTGGGGCCGCAACCGGCCAATGCGGCCGCCCTGTTGGTCTCGGCGCTCGGCAATACGGCCGCCAACCGGCGGCTGACCTTCGGCGTACGGGGCCGGGGCCGGGCGGTCCGTCACCAGGCCCAGGGGCTGCTGGTCTTCGCCATCGGGCTTGCCCTGACCAGCGGTTCCCTCGCCGCTCTCGACGCCGCCGGCGCCACCCCGGCGCACGGCACCGAACTCGCGGTGCTGGTGGCCGCCAACCTCGCGGCGACCGTGCTGCGGTTCCTGCTCTTCCGCGCCTGGGTCTTTCCGGACCGTGCGCGAGCGGACGAGACCGCCGCGGTGCCACCGCCCGTCCCGCACGACCGCAACGACCTCTCCAGGAGCGCCCGATGACCCCGCACCCACCCGGTACGCCGGCCCGGCCGCCGTATCCGACCCCCGAGACGTCACCGGAGGGAGCGCGGCCGGCGGCGTCCCGGGAGCCGTCCGCCGCGCCGCCGGTGGCCGACCCCCGCTGGGCGCGACCTGCGCTGCTGGCGTTGTTGCTGGTCACGGCGGTGCTCTACCTCTGGAGCCTGTCCTCCTCCGGCTATGCCAACCAGTTCTACTCGGCCGCCGTGCAGGCCGGCAGCGAGAGCTGGAAGGCCTTCTTCTTCGGCTCCTCCGACGCGGCGAACGCCATCACCGTCGACAAGCCGCCGGCCGCGCTGTGGCCGATGGCGCTGTCGGTACGGTTCTTCGGGCTCGGCTCGTGGGCGATCCTGGTGCCCGAGGCGCTGATGGGCGTGGCCACGGTCGGGGTGCTGTACGCGGCCGTGCGGCGGCGGTTCGGGGCGGGCGCCGGGCTGCTCGCGGGCGGCGCGCTGGCGGTGACGCCGGTCGCGGCGCTGATGTTCCGGTTCAACAACCCCGATGCGCTGCTGTGCCTGCTGATGGTGTGCGCCATCGCCGCCGTACTGCGCGCCCTTGCGGACGGCCGTACGAGGTGGCTGGTGCTGGCCGGGGTCTGCTTCGGGCTCGGGTTTCTCACCAAGACGCTCCAGGCGTGGCTGATCCTGCCGGCACTCGCCGCGGTCTACGCCTGCTGTGCACCGGTCGCGCTGCGCAGGCGGTTCGGCCAGCTGCTGCTCGCCGGGCTGGCGATGGTGGTGTCCGGCGGCTGGTGGGTGGCGGTCGTCGAGCTGTGGCCGGCGTCCTCGCGCCCGTACATCGGCGGGTCGCAGCACAACAGCTTCCTGGAGCTGACCTTCGGCTACAACGGCCTCGGGCGGATCAGCGGCAACGAGACCGGCAGCGTCGGCGGTGGCGGCCGCCCCGGTGGCGGCGGTGGCGGATGGGGGCAGACCGGGATCACCCGGCTGTTCTCGGCCGACATGGGCGGGCAGATCTCGTGGCTGCTGCCCGCGGCGCTGATCCTGCTGGTCGCGGCGGTGTGCGTGCTGTGGCGGGCCCGGCGCGCGGTGGCCGCCGAACAGGCCGCTCAGCGCGCGGAGTTCCTGGTCTGGGGCGGCGCGCTGCTGATGACCTTCACGATCTTCAGCTTCATGTCCGGGATCTTCCACCAGTACTACAACATCGCGCTGGCCCCGTATATCGCGGCGCTGGTCGGGATGGGCGCGGCGCTGTTGTGGCGGCGCGGCGGGCGGCTCGCTCCGCTGGTGCTGGCCGGGACGGTCGCGGTGACCGCCGGCTGGTCGTTCGTGCTGCTGAACCGGTCGCCGGAGTGGCTGCCGTGGCTGCGCTGGACGGTGCTGGCGCTCGGTCTGCTCGCGGCGGCCGGCCTGCCGGCGACGGCCCGGGTGGGGGCGGCCGAGGCGGCGGCAGCGGACGGCGGGGAGGCCGCGGGACGGGACGGAGCGCCGCGGGGTATCGCGGACCGGCGGATCGCGGTGCTCGCGGCCGGGCTCGCGGTGGTGACGGCGCTGGCCGGACCGGTGGCGTACACCCTCGATACGGTCAACACCCCCAAGGGCGGGTCGATCATCACGGCCGGGCCCGCGGTACGGGGTGCCATGGGCGGGCCCGGCGGCGGCTTCCCGGGCGGCCGGCGGGCCGGGATGTGGCGTGGCAACCATGGTGGTGCGCCGGGTGGTGCACCGGGCGCGGGCCAGGGGGGTCCGGGCCTGCCGCCGGGCGCCGGCGGCCCGGTCCGCGGCGGCAAGCAGGGGAAGTGGCAGGGCCTCCCGGGCGGCTTCGGCCGGCGCCGCGGGACGGGTGGTCTGCTCAACGGCAGCAAGGTGAGCGACCAGGCCAAAGCACTGGTGGAGAAGGGCGCGGAGCACTACACCTGGGCCGCCGCGGCCATCGGCTCCCAGAACGCCGCGAGCTATCAACTCGCCACCCAGAAGCCGGTGATGGCGATCGGCGGGTTCAACGGGAGCGACCCCTCGCCGACCCTCGCCCAGTTCACGCGGTGGGTCACGGACGGGAAGATCCACTACTTCATCGCGGGCGGGCGGGGTGGGCCCGGAGGCGGCAAGGGCGGTCCCGGCGGTGGGCAGGGCGGTCCCGGCGGCGGCCGGGGCGGCCAAGGCGGCGGCAGCGGCGACTCCTCGAAGATCACCTCCTGGGTGGAGAAGACCTTCAAGAAGGTCACCGTCGGCGGCGCCACCTTCTACGACCTGACGCGAAAGGCCTGACCCGTAAGGCGCAACCCGTAAGGCGCAACCCGTAAGGCATGACCCGTAAGGCATGACCCGTAAGGGTCGATCCGCGCGGACGAGCCGACGGGCCGGTGCCAAGGCGCCCGCCTCCCCTCCCCCGGCACGCACGGAAAATGAAATGTACGGCGTATAACTCTCCCTGTACGGTGTAAAGCCTCTGCCCGCACCATACGCCGTACAGGGAGCCTGTATGTCCGCCGTGGCCTCCGAAGCCACCACGCTTCAGCCGACGGGCCGGCACGCCGCCCGTTGGCTGATCCTCGCCGTCATCTGCCTCGTGCAGCTGACCGTGATCCTCGACAACACCGTCCTCAACGTCGCCATCCCCTCGCTCACCGGGGAGCTGGACGCGACCACCGCCGACGTCCAGTGGATGATCAACGCCTACTCGCTGGTCCAGTCCGGTCTGCTGCTCACCGCCGGCAATGCCGCCGACCGCTACGGCCGCAAGAAGATGCTCGCCGCCGGTCTGGTGCTGTTCGGTCTCGCCTCGCTCGGCGCGGCCCTCGCCCAGTCGCCCGGCCAGCTGATCGCCGCCCGCGCCGGCATGGGCGTCGGCGGTGCGCTGCTGGTCACCACCACCCTCGCCGTCGTCATGCAGATCTTCGACGACGCGGAGCGGCCCAAGGCCATCGGCATCTGGAGCTCGGTCAACTCCCTCGCCTTCGTCGCCGGGCCGCTGATCGGCGGCTCGCTGCTGGACCACTTCTGGTGGGGCGCGCTGTTCCTGGTCAATCTGCCGGTCGCCGTCATGGCGCTGGCGGCCGTCGTCGCCCTCGTCCCTGAGTCCGGCAGCCGCGGTGGTGAGCGACCGGATCTGCCGGGTGCCCTGCTGTCCATGATCGGCATGGGTGGGGTGGTCTTCGCGATCATCTCCGGGCCGCAGGCCGGCTGGCTGTCCGGCCGGGTGCTGGTCTCCGCCGCCGTCGGGGCCGTCGGGCTCGCGGCCTTCGTACGGTGGGAGCTGTATGTCCCGTACCCCATGCTGGACATGCACTTCTTCCGCAACCGCCGGTTCATCGGCGCGGTCTCCGGCGGCATTCTCGTCGCCTTCGGGATGGGCGGCTCGCTGTTCCTGCTCACCCAGCACCTCCAACTGGTCCTCGGCTATGGTCCGTTGGACGCGGGGCTGCGGATGGCGCCGCTCGCCGTCACCGTCATACTGATCAACTTCACCGGGCTCGGCGCCCGGCTGATGCCCAGGGTCGGCACGCCGGGAATGATCATTTCGGGGATGTCGCTGCTCGCGGCCGGTCTCGCCGCCATAGCGCTGCTCGGCGGGCACAGCTACCCGGGCCTGCTGACCGGCCTGATCGTGATGGGCATCGGCATCGCGCTCGCCATGCCGACGATGGCCAACGCGATCATGTCCGCGATCCCGCCGGCCAAGGCCGGGGTGGGCGCCGGCGTCAACGGCACTCTGATGGAGTTCGGCCAGGGCCTGGGCGTCGCTGTCCTCGGCGCGGTCCTCAACTCCCGCTTCGTGGCGCTGCTTCCGCTGGTCGCGGCGGGTGCCGGCTCGCTGCCCGCGGCGCTCGCCAGGACCCGTACGGGTGCCGAACGGGCCGCCGTCCAGGACGCCTTCGCCGCCGGCATCGGCGTCAGCCAGCTGGCCGGCGCGGCCGCCGTCCTCCTCGGCGGGCTGCTCGCCGCCCTCCTCCTGAGCCGGGCCGAGCGCGCGGGCCGGGAGCAGGAGACGGCGGCCGCGCCGTCCGGCCCGGAACCGGCCTGAGCCGCGGCGGAATAGCATCGGCAGTGCAAGTGATCGTGAACAGCACAGCATCGTGAACGGCACGTCGGGGCCGTCCGTACCGCACCCGTACGGGACGGACCCGTACGGGACGACCCGTACGAGACGGACCCGACGATGCTCAGGGACAGGGAGGCGCCATGGCAGCGACGGACGGCCCCGCCGGAAAGCGGCCGAACAGCGTCTGGCTGACCGAACGCCCCCCGCTCAAACGGAAGGCGGACCAGCCGGCCGGACTCGGCCTCGACAAGATCGTCGCGGCGACGGTCCGGCTGCTGGACGCCGACGGCCTGGCCAAGTTCTCGATGCGCCGGCTCGCCGCCGAGCTCGGCGTCACCGCGATGTCCGTCTACTGGTACGTCGACACCAAGGACGACCTGCTGGAACTCGCCCTGGACAGCGTCATGGGCGAGATGCGGCTGCCCGACGAGGCCGAGCCCGACCGGGACTGGCGGGACCATCTGCGCTCCCTGGCCGGCGAATACCGCGCCCTGCTGACCGGCCACCCCTGGGTGGCCCGGCTGGTGGGCACGTACATCAACATCGGCCCGCACTCCACCGCCTTCTCCGACGCCAGTATGCGGGTGATGAAGGAGAGCGGGCTGTCGCTGGAGCAGATCACCGGCGGGCTGTCCGCCGTGTTCCAGTTCGTCTACGGCTTCGCCACCATCGAGGGCCTGTTCAACGCCCGTTGCGCGGAGGCGGGGGTGCCCGTCGACGAGTACTTCCAGCAGGTGATGACCGCCGTCCAGGGCCGCCCGGAGTTCGCGGAGACGCTGGAGAACTCCACCAAGATCATGGCGGCCCGCGGCGGCAGCACCGTATGGGAGATGCGCGACCGCGACTTCGCCTTCGCGCTCGATCTGCAGATCGCGGGCATCGAGGCGATGCGCGACCGGCCGGGCGACTGACGGGCGCGGGGCCGGGGGAGAGCGGAGGCGCTCACCCCATCGGCAGGCTCTCGCCCTGCACCGCCTGGATGTCCAGCTCGACCTTGAGCGTCGTCCCGATCGCCGCGATACCGGCCGCCACGACCTGGTTGTAGTTCATCTTGAAGTCCTCGCGGCGCAGTTCGGCGGTGGCGCGGAAGGCGGCGCGCACCCCGCCCCAGGGGTCGGGGCCGGTGCCGAGGTAGCTCAGTTCGAGGTCCACGGGCCGTACGACGCCGTGCAGCGACAGCTCCCCGTGCACCGTCCAGCGGTCCGGGCCGGCCGGTGTCAGACCCGAGCTGCGGTAGGTGAGTTCCGGGTACTCCTCGACGTTCAGGAAGTCCTCGGAGCGCAGATGGCCGTCGCGCATCCCGTTGCCGGTGTCGATGGAGGCGGCCTTGATGTCCGCCTCGACCCGCGACGCCGCCAGGTCCTCAGCGATCTCGATCCGGCCGCCGAAGTCGGTGAACCGGCCGTGCACGCTGGAGATCCCCAGGTGCTGGGCGACCGCGGCCACCGTCGAGTGCATCGGGTCGATGGTCCATGCGCCGGGCGGCGGCAGCTCGGCCCCGCCCTGCCGCGCCAGGACGACGCTGCCCACGTCCATCCGGCCGCTTGCCGTCACGATCGCCGTGGCGGCGGCCGGCGCATAGCCGACGGCCGTCACGATGACCGTGTACGGGCCGGGGGCCAGCGGCTGTGCGCTGCGGACGGCGCCTTCCTCGTCCGCAGCCTCGCGCAGCACCTGCGCGCCCGTCATGTCGGTGACGGTCAGTACGGCGTGCTGGACGGCCCAGCCGTCCCGCGTGCGGATCTGGGCCCGCAGTCCCGCGCCCGTCGAAGTCATTGCCTCTCCCGTTTGTTGCCTGGTGGGGGTTGCCCCGTGCTGAGGGGGCTCCGGAGGCGGCGTGCAGGCCGTCCCCTGCCTGTGCGGCACGCCGCCGCCGGAGCCCTGGGGTCCGGGCCGGGGCGCGCCTCCGCTCAACGCGCGCTCCTGCCCGGGGTCTTGCCTCCCCGGAGATGCCCCGGGGCCCGGTGGGTCAGTCCCCGGGGTGTGCGAGGGCGACGTCGTATCCGTCGACCCCGCGTGCATCGACCGCAAGGCCGGTGGCGACCGGGGGGTAGCCGCTCGCGATGACCGTGTAGTCGCCGGCGTCCAGGTCGGTGAAGGCGTAGGCGCCGTCCTCCCCGGTCGTCGAGGTGGCCACGACGTTGCCCGCCGCGTCCACCAGCGTCACCCGCGCCTCGGCCAGCGGCCGGCCGGTGCCGCCCGCGCGGACGGTGCCCGAGACCCGCGCGCCGGCCAGCAGCTCGACCTCGATCCGGGTCGTGCCCTGGCCGCCGACCTCGACCGGCAGCGCGGCCGGGCGGTGGTGCGCGGCGTTCACGGCGACGGTGAAGGTCCCCGGTGCCAGCTCGTCGAAGCCGAAGTGGCCCTCGGCGCCGGTCCTTCCGGTGGCCAGCACCTCGCCGCGGACATCGGTGACGACGACCATCGCGCCCTCGACCGGCTCCCCGGTGGCCGCGCTGCGGACCTGGCCGCCGAGGCCGCTGACGCCGCTGAGCAGGATGTCGTAGCTGTGCGGCGCCTCGCCGACGACGACCGTGGAGGCCTGCGGCTGGTGGCCGTCGGCCGCGGCGATCAGCACGTACGAGCCGGCGCCGGGGGCGTTCAGCACGTACGAGCCGTTGGCCTGGGCGACCGCGCGGCCCAGCTGCCGCCCGCCGAGCGAGATCAGCGTCACCGCGGACCGCGGCACGGGTGCGCCGTCCGCGGTGCGGACGAAGCCGTGGACCGCGGAGCCGGTGGGGGTGGCGTCCCCGCCGCCGGCGGAGGCGTACGCGGCCGGCGGCCGGGTGGCCGTCGCGGCGGCCGGCTGGGCCCAGGAGGGGATGTGCGCGTCGTCGTCGGGGGCCACCGAAGGGGCGCCCACCAGGGCGGGCTCCCGCTCCTCGGCCGGCGCCGCAGCGGCGGCCTGAGCCGGGATGCCGGTGAGTGACGGGGCGGCCGGCGCGGTGGCCGCCGCCTCCTCGCCCTCGGATCTCTGCTGCAGTCCGCCCCGCGTCTTCAACGCGACCTCCTTGATGAACAGGGTGACGAGGAAGGCGAGCAGCGCACAGGGCGCCGCGTACAGGAACACGTCGCCGACCCCGTGGCCGTAGGCGCTCTGCATGACGGTGCGCAGCGGCGCCGGGAGGGCGTCCAGGTCCGGGATGCCGCCGCCGCTGTTGCCGGCGGCGTGCGAGGCGGCCTTGGCGGCCTTGGGGCCGAGCTCGGCCAGGCCGTCCTTGACGTAGTGGGTGACGCGGTTCGCGAGCACCGCACCGAGCGCCGAGACGCCCACCGCACCGCCGAGGGAGCGGAAGAAGGTCACGACGGACGAGGCGGAGCCGAGGTCCTCGGGGGCCACCTGGTTCTGCGTGGCGAGCACCAGGTTCTGCATCATCATGCCGATGCCGAGCCCCATCAGCGCCATGAACAGCGCGAGGTGCCAGTACTCGGTGTCGTAGCGGAGGGTGCCCAGCAGGCCGAGGCCCGCGGTCAGCAGCGCGCCACCGGCGACCAGCCAGGCCTTCCAGCGGCCGGTCTTGGTGATGATCTGGCCCGAGACGGTCGACGAGAGGAACAGGCCGCCGATCATCGGGATCGTCATGATGCCGGACATCGTCGGCGACTTGCCGCGCGCCAGCTGGAAGTACTGGCTGAAGAAGACGGTGCCGGTGAACATCGCGACACCGACGAACAGCGAGGCCACCGAGGCCAGGGTGATCGTCTTGTTGCGGAACAGCCGCAGCGGGATGATCGGCTCCTTGGCCTTGGCCTCGACCAGGACGAACACCGCGCCGAGCACCACCGCCCCGCCGACCATCGCGGCGGTCTGCCACGACATCCAGTCGTACTTGTCGCCGGCCAGCGTCACCCACACCAGCAGCAGCGAGACCGCCGCGCTGATGAAGAAGGCGCCCGCCCAGTCGACCTTGACGCCCTCGCGCCGGACGACCGGAAGCTTCAGGGTCTTCTGCAGCACGATCAGCGCGATGATCGCGAACGGCACACCGACGTAGAAGCACCAGCGCCAGCCGAGCCAGCTGGTGTCGGTGATGACCCCGCCGAGCAGCGGGCCACCGACGGTGGCCACGGCGAAGGTGGCGCCGAGGTAGCCGCTGTAACGGCCGCGCTCCCGCGGGGAGATCATCGCGGCCATCACGATCTGGGCCAGGGCGGACAGCCCGCCCACGCCTATGCCCTGCACCACACGGCAGGCGATCAGCATGCCGGTGTTCTGCGAGAGCCCGGCGACGACCGACCCGGCGACATAGATGACCAGCGCGAACTGCACCAGCAGCTTCTTGCTGAACAGGTCGGAGAGCTTGCCCCACAGCGGGGTGGTCGCGGTCATCGCCAGCAGCGAGGCGGTGACGACCCAGGTGTAGGCGCTCTGCCCGCCGTCGAGGTCATGAATGATCTCGGGCAGCGCGTTGGAGACGATCGTCGACGACAGAATGGCGACGAACATGCCGAGCAGCAGCCCGGACAGCGCCTCCATGATCTGACGGTGGGTCATGGGGGCCCCGTCGGAGGCGTGGTGTCCGCCCCCGTGCCTGGCGTGGCCGCCCCGCACACCGGCTGGTGTGGTCGTAGCCATGTGGTTCCTTTTCATCCTGCGGGTGTACGGGTGGAGTCGTGGTGCGCCCGGGGGCGGCAGTCGCCGAAGCTCGTACGGAGCCTGGCGAGCAGGTCGTTGAGGTGTCCGACGTCGGTGTCGGTCCAGTCGTGCAGATACCGGGCGAGCGCGGCCGTGCAGCACATGGCGATGTCCTCCAGGAGCTCCCTGCCGCTGGGCGTCAGCCGCAGCAGCCGGGACCGCTTGTCCGCCGGATCGGGCTCCCGCTCGATCCAGCCGCGCTCGGCGACATGGGCGACGTGCCGGCTGGTCACCGACGTATCGATGGCGAGCAGCTCGGCGAGCTGGCTCATCCGCATCTCGCCGTGCCGTTCGAGCGCGGTGAGCACGGCCGCCGAGGCGGGCGGGCAGTCCGGCGGCAGGGCCCGGCCCATCTCGCGCTTGACGGCGCCGATGGCGCTGAGCTGCCTGGCCAGCTCCTCGAACTGGCGGTGAGCGGCCACCGGCTCCCCCATCCATTCCCGACTTGGACCTTTGTTGCTTTAGGCAACCATAAGCCTGTTGGTTGCTGAAGGCAAACGAATTGGTTCGGGATTGAAGTAAAGGAAACGGAAACTCTCCGGCGGTCGGTGGTCAACGGCTGTGACGCGACCCGCCAAGGCGCAGGTCACGGGCGAGGGTGAGGCGACTGGCCGATTCCGGTCGGTAGCGGGACACCCCCAGACGACCTGCCCGCAACCCCGCCCACGCCCCGTACGCGGTCCGTCCCCGCTCCGTAGGCGCTCGCTGCGCGCCCCAGGGGTGCCCGTCCGCCCCCGGTTCGCTAGGGTCCTTGCCCATGGCGACCAACCCGCAGAACCAGGCCGGCGGCAACAACGACCCGGCCGGCAGCACGCAGATGTTCCGCGCCTTCGTGGACGAGGGCGGCACCCCGCAGGCCGGCAGCCGCCGTGCGCCGGCCCCGCAGCAGTCGTCCGGCCCCCGCGTGGGCGTGATCGTCGGCGTGATCGTCGCGATCCTGGTCGTCGCCGGCGCGGCCTGGCTGGCGCTGGCGTAACGGCCCGCACGTCCCTGTACGGGGGCCCGGCGCTCCGGGCTCCCGACCGCGGCCCGCGGCTCAGTTCGGGGCCGCAATCCGTTCCGCCGACCGGTGCGCCGCCTCCAGTACGCCGGTCAGCTCGCCGTGGACCAGCCGCCCCGCGCGCTTGACCGCGCGCCCGGCCACCAGGACCGTGTCGACGTTCCCGGGGTGCGCGGCGGTCACCACCGCCCCGATCGGATCGTGGCCCACCGGGGCGAGATTGACCGCATCGGCGCGCAGGAGTACGAGGTCGGCGCTCTTGCCGACCCCCAGCGACCCCACCTCGTCGCCCAGGCCGAGCGCCGCGGCCCCCTCGGCGGTGGCCATGCGCAGTACATCCGCCGCCCGGACCGTGGACGTCTCTCCGTCGCCCGCGCCGTCGAAGTGACTGCTCGTCAGCGCGGCGCGCATCTGCGAGAACATATCGCCCGGCGCCGAGGTGACCGCGTCCGCGCCCAGCCCCGTGGTGATGCCCGCCCGGCGCAGTCGCGGTGCCATCGGCGCACCGAACCGCATCGAGGCCTCGATCGCCGGGGTGATCGCCACCGCGCCGCCGGACTCGGCGATCAGCCGCAGCTCGGAGTCGGCCAGCGAATTGCCGTGCACGTAGAGGGTGCCGGGGGCGAGCAGCCCCTGCTCCCGGAGCGCGGCGACCGGTTCCTGTGCCACCGGCCCGGCCGACACATGGACGACGACGGGCAGCCCCAGCTCACGGGCGAGCAGCCAGTCCTCGCGCACCGTCTCCGGCGTGCCGAAGGACGGGCCGACGGGAGCCAGGGCCATCGTGACCAGCGCCTCGCGCGACGGGAAGTGCTCGGCGCGCACCCGCCGCACCCAGTCGGCCCGCCGGGCGCTCTCGTCGAAGACCGGGTAGCCGTAGCCGAACACGGCGCGGATGCCCGCTTCCCGCAGCGCCTCGACGGCGGCCGCGCCGTGCTCCGGTGAGTACTGGACGTGCGAGAAGTCCTGCACGGTGGTGATCCCCGCGTCCAGGCACTCCAGCGCGCCGAGGAGATTGCCGGTGTAGACGTCGGCGGGGGTGAAGCGGCCGGCGAGGTCGCCGAGGATCCGGCTGAGGTAGCCGTCGAGGCTCTCGTCGACCGCGGCCGAGCGCAGCACCGCCTGCCACAGATGCCGGTGGGTGTCGACAAAGCCGGGCAGCACGATCAGCGCACGGGCGTCGATCACCTCGAGCCCGGGCTCGGTGTCGTCGAGCGGCAGTCCGGCGCCCACGGCGGCGATCCGGCCCTCCTCGACGAGGACATCGGTGTGCGGGTGGACGGTGGGGTGGGGGTCGGTGTCGATGACCAGACCGCCGCGCAGCAGCAGGCGCGGGGTGCGGCGGCTATCGCTTCCCATGGCGGATCACACCTCTACACGCTCGGAAGAAAGCTTTGTAGAAAGCTATCATGGTGCTGAACTATCCTGCCGGACGTGACCGCAGCGCCCGGAACAGGACCCGACCCCGTAGATGCGCTGATGGACGCTTGGCGCACCGAGCTTCCGGACGTGCTGCGCCCCACGACGGAGCTGTCGAAACGGATAACGCAGCTGGCCGGCGCGCTGGACGAGGCCACCCGCGGGCTACTGCCCGAACTCGGCCTCACGGTCGCCGAGTTCGACATCCTGATCGCACTGCGCCGGGCCGGTGAGCCGTACCGGATGCAGCCGAACGAACTGGCCCGCTCCCTGCTGCTGTCCTCCGGCGGCCTCAGCAACGTGGTCAACCACCTCACCGGCCGCGGTCTCGTACGCCGCGAGTCCTCCCCGGACGACGGCCGCGCCACCATGATCCGGCTGACCCCGGACGGGGTGCACACCGCCGAGCACGCCGTCCGTGCCCACGCCGACGCCCACGAGGCCGTCTTCGCCGAGGCCTCCCCCACGGCCGTGCAGGCGGCCGCCCGGGCGCTGCGCGAGGTGGGCATACGGCCCCGCCCCGCCCTGCGACCGCTCCGCACCGGGCGGAATCGCAGCCGCTCGTGAGCGGTGCCGCCCGCCGATACGCCGGCGCGCCGGCTGCGGAGGCAGCCGGCGCGCCGGACGGAGCGGTGGGTGACCGGTCAGCCGTGGATCGGGTTGACGAAGGTGCCCGGGTGCGTGGCGCCGGACTGGTCCAGGATGGCGCCGCCGTACGGCCACTTCAGCTGGAAGTGCTGCGTCTGGTTCGGCGGGGTGATCAGCACCATGCCGGGCTCGATCTTCCTGTCCCCGTCGCGGACCGACGGCAGCAGGCGGATCGTGAAGGACGCGGTGCCGCCCGGCTTGAGCGTGACGCGGGCCGGCTTCTGGGCGGAGCGCGGCAGGTCGAGGGACCGGCCGTCGGTCCCCTTGATCTGGACGCCCGGGAAGCCGCTGAGGGTGCAGCTGCTGCTGCTGGTGTTTTTCAGCCACACGGCGGCGGTCTGCTGCGCGTCGCCGTGCATGTCCGGGACGCCGCCGCCCGAGGAGCCCCAGCCGGCCTGCAGGCCTGCGGTGGTGCAGCGGGCGGTGGCGCCGTGCCGGGCGGACGCGGGGCCGGCCTTCGCACCACTACCGGTGTGCTGCGAGGCCGAGCCCCGGCCGCCACCCTGCGCCGAGGCGCCCTGACCGGCGCCCGCACCGGAGGACCCCTGGGCCGCGGACGAGCCGCCGTTGGACGCACCGCTGTCGGACGAACCACCGCCGGACGCGGCGGCCGACGCGGCGGCGGACGGCGTCCCCGCAGCGTCGGACTTGCCGCCCTGGCACGCGGTGAGCGTCAGCGCGGCGGCGGCGATCACGGTGGCGGCGACGGTCTTGCGTCCGCGGTGAAGCGTGGTGTGGTGCGACATCGGTGTCCCCCTGGTGGTGTCGGTGCGTCCCGTCGTCCGGTGCGCTGATCACCACACTGACCGGCCCCGCTGTTGAACAGCTAACACCCCGCTAACGAACCGCTGTTGGGGGCAGCGGGCGGCCCCGTCCGGTCGACGGGCAGGATCTTGCGGACCTGCCCCGACCCTCCGGACCCGCCCCCTACGCCGCGTCGGCCGCCGCCTGGAGCGCGGCGATGTCGATCTTCTTCATGCCGAGCATGGCCTTCATGGCGCGGGTCGCCCGCTCCTGGTCCGGGTCGTTGAGCATCTCCGCCATCCCGCCCGGCGCCACCTGCCAGGACAGCCCGTACTTGTCCTTCAGCCAGCCACAGGGGCCCTCCTCGCCGCCCTCGGAGAGCTTGGACCAGTAGTAGTCGATCTCGTCCTGGTCGGCGCAGGTGATCATCAGCGAGATCGCCTCGGTGAAGGTGAACTCCGGGCCGCCGTTGAGCGCCACGTACTCCTGGCCGTCGAGCTCGAACTCGACCGTCAGCACGGTGCCCGCCGGGCGCGGACCGGCCTCGTTGAAATAGGTGACGTTCTTGATCCGCGAGTTCGGGAACACCGAGCAGTAGAACTCGGCGGCCTCCTTGCCCTTGGTGTCGAACCACAGGTTGGGCGTGATCTTGGGCATGGTCTTCTCCCTGGGACGGTTCGCTGCCGGTGGCTGCGTCTGTGCCTCTTTAGACCGTCGCACCCCTCGGAACTCATCGCTATCCAGGAAAGGATTTCGGGGGCCTCAGGGGCCTTCGAGGGCAGGCGCAGCGGGGCACGGCAGGCACCCCGGCCCCGGCTCCCGTCCGGGCGCGGACGGCGGCCCCCGGCGCCGCACGGCCGGCCGGGACTCCTACTTCCAGCTGAAGCCCACGTCCCTGGTGTCGAGGTGCATGCCCGCCGGCACCCGCCAGCCGTCCACGCACACCCGCCAGCTGCCGGACTTCTTCCGGTCCGGGGCGAGCGGCAGCGGCAGCTTGTGGGTGGAGGTGACCGTGGCCCAGTCGATGCCGAGGGCGCCGATGATGTGGGTGCCGAAGGTGACGGTCCCGGCGGTGACGGGCCGGTCGCCGGTATTGAGGAAGTCGAGGCTGACCTTCTCGCACCAGCGGACGTCGGTGTCGGCGAGCCGCGGCACGCCGATCAGGAGGCCGGCGGGGGCGCCCGGGCCGGGCGGGAGGGTCGGCGAGGGCGGCTCGGGAGAGGGCGAACCGTGCGGCGGGGGAGTGGAACCGCCCGATGGAGCCGGGGAGTTGGACGAAGACGGTGCGGGGGTCGGCGTACTGCCGCCGCCTTGGCCGGCGGGCGTCCCCGGGGATGGCGTGGTGCGGGCGCCAGGACCGTCGGGGGAAGCGGCGCCGCGGGCCGGGTCGCTCGTGCGGGAACCGGGGCGGGAAGAGGCCCTCGCCGCGGGCCGTCCGGAGCTCGTGGTGCCGTCGCTGCCGTCCGCGCTGTCGTCGTGTCCGCCGCCGTCCAGCGGCGTCAGCTCGACACCGTCCTGGGGCGGTACGGCACCGGTCGGCGTGCGGCCGTCGGCGGGGCCCGCCGCGCCCACCGCGGCATAGCCCTGCTCGGCCGCGTTCCCGCAGCCGGTGAGCAGAACACCCAGACACAGCACGGCCGCAGAGGCACGGGCAGCAGTCGTCCGTCGCATCGGGCCAGTGTTGCTGACAGGGTGTCAGGTGTACAGAGGGGGGACGGCAGGCGGCTCTCGTACGGGCGGGCGTGCGCGCCGTATGCGCCACGCCCCGCAGCCTCCGGTCCTCTGCAACTGTCCGCCGAGCGGCACCAAGCGCCGTACGCCCCTCGGCGGACCGTTCCTCAGTCGGAGATCAGGCCCTCGCGCAGCTGCGCCAGGGTGCGGGTCAGCAGCCGGGAGACGTGCATCTGGGAGATGCCGACCTCCTCGCCGATCTGGGACTGCGTCATATTGGCGAAGAAGCGCAGCATGATGATCTGGCGCTCGCGGGCCGGGAGTTTGGCCAGCAGGGGCTTGAGCGACTCGCGGTACTCCACGCCCTCCAGCGCGCTGTCCTCGTAGCCGAGGCGGTCCGCGAGGGAGCCCTCGCCGCCGTCGTCCTCGGGGGAGGGGGAGTCGAGCGAGGAGGCGGTGTAGGCGTTGCCGACGGCCAGGCCGTCGACGACGTCCTCCTCCGACACCCCCAGGCACAGGGCGAGTTCGGGGACGGTCGGGGAGCGGTCCAGCTTCTGGGACAGCTCGTCGCTGG
This sequence comes from Streptomyces auratus, assembly GCF_050433025.1. Classification (NCBI taxonomy): domain Bacteria; kingdom Bacillati; phylum Actinomycetota; class Actinomycetes; order Kitasatosporales; family Streptomycetaceae; genus Streptomyces; species Streptomyces auratus. Next base: position 22,057 of record NZ_JBNGCB010000003.1, read on the forward strand.
CCTTGGTGAGGGCGAGCCGGAGCTCCTGGAGGCGGCGCGGGACCCGTACCGACCACGAGGTGTCGCGGAAGAACCGCTTGATCTCACCGACCACCGTCGGCATCGCGAACGTCGGGAATTCCACGCCGCGTTCGCAGTCGAAACGATCGATCGCCTTGATCAGGCCGATCGTGCCGACCTGGACGATGTCCTCCATCGGCTCGTTGCGGCTGCGGAAGCGGGCGGCCGCGTACCGCACGAGCGGGAGATTGAGCTCGATGAGCGTGTCGCGGACGTAGGTGCGCTCCGCGCAGTCCTTGTCGAGCGAGGCGAGCCGCAGGAACAGGGAGCGGGAGAGCGTGCGGGTGTTGATGGCGTCGTCGTCATGCACGTGCGGTGCGGGCGCGGGAATCGCGGAAAGCACCTTTGAGCTGCCCAGTTCTACGGACATGCCACCCCCTTGAGGTCGCGGACGGGTCGCTGCGGCGTCCCCGGGCCGGGGCGGACCGGGGAGTGATACCTCCACCTGAATACCGGAGGCAGCGCTACGGCAAACGCGGTTCCTGCAGAATGTCACATGTCGGCAACACGCTGTAGCGCCATGTCGACATATCTGCGCAGTTGAGCGGGGACGGGTCGCCCGTCCCGGTTAGGCGTCGATCCTGTTTGCGGATCGCAGCCGGGCGAAGCTCCGCGACAGTAGCCGTGAGACATGCATCTGCGACACCCCCAGCTCCGCACTGATCTGGGACTGCGTCAGATTGCTGTAGTAACGCAGCAGAAGAATCCGCTGCTCGCGCTCGGGCAGCTGCACGAGGAGGTGCCGTACGAGGTCGCGGTGCTCGACGCCGGCCAGCTCCGGGTCCTCGTAGCCGAGGCGGTCGAGCAGTCCGGGCAGGCCGTCGCCCTCCTGGGCGGCCTCCAGTGAGGTGGCGTGATACGAGCGGCCGGCCTCCAGGCAGGCCAGGACCTCGTCCTCGCCGATCTTGAGGCGCTCGGCGATCTCGGCGGTGGTGGGGGAGCGGCCGTGCAGCACCGTCAGATCCTCGGTCGCCCCGTTGACCTGCACCCACAGCTCGTGGAGGCGGCGCGGCACATGGACCGTGCGGACATTGTCTCGAAAGTAGCGTTTGATCTCGCCGACGACGGTGGGCATCGCGAAGGTGGGGAACTGGACGCCCCGGTCCGGATCGAAGCGGTCGATCGCATTGATCAGGCCGATGGTGCCGACCTGGATGACGTCTTCCATCGGCTCGTTGCGGCTGCGGAAGCGGGCCGCGGCATAGCGGACCAGCGGCAGATTGGCCTCGATCAGCGCGGCACGGACCCGGGTGTGCTCCGGGGTGCCGGGTTCGAGGTCCGTCAGCTCGGCGAACAGCACCTGTGTGAGTGCCCGCGTGTCCGCGCTTCGGCTCTCGCGGGATGGAGCCTTGGGCGCAGTACGGGCCGTCACGGTCACGCCACCCTTCACAGTGCATGTATCCGGCAAAAGCGGTCATAGCATCACAAGACATGTGCACTGTGTGCAAGCACCCCATAACGCCGTGTTGAACAGAGAGTTGGGGTGGGTGCGGGGCGTTCGGGGGGCCGGTGGGTGGCGGTAGGGGCCCGTGGGTACGGCGAAGCCCCCCGCCCGGGAGGGGCGAGGGGCTCGGCGGTGCCGGAGGCGGGGGTGCCGCGGCTCAGAATTCGTAGTCGGCGATCACCCAGGTGGCGAATTCACGCCACTGTGCGGCGGCCGCCTGATGGGCCGGATGCTCGAGGTAGCGCGTGAGGGCGTCCGTGTCGGCCACGGCCGAGTTGATCGCGAAGTCGTAGGCGATCGGGCGGTCGGTGACGTTCCAGCCGGACTCCCAGGACGTCAGCTCCGGAATCTCGCTCTCCAGCGCCGCGAACGCCCGCGCACCGGCCTGTACGCGTTCCTCGTCGCGGGAGACGCCGTCATTGAGCTTGAACAGGACCAGGTGGCGGATCACAGAGGCCTCCGAGGGCGGGCGAGGCGCAGCCGGACCGGGTCGGCCGGCTGGGCCGGGGCGGGCGCCGGCCGATCGCGGGGCGGGTCTTCGGACGGCTCCGGCGCCGGTCGGATCGTCCGGCCCTGGAGCGTCTCCGCCCTAGCTGATCAGCTGGGTCATGAACTCGCCCACGCCCTGAGCGGCGGACGAGATGCCCTCGAAGCCTATCTGGACCAGGTCGGCGGCCCGCTTGGGGGAGGTGATGATCGTGTACAGCACGAAGACGATGACGATGTACAACGCGATCTTCTTGGCCTGCGCCATCAGCCCGACTCCCCTACGCAGTCCCTTGCGGCAGTGCCTGCAGTTCCCGTCTGCAGTCGGGCGAGTGTAACCACACGTGTTCGATCGCGGGAGCCGGGCCGGCGGGGCGGGCGCCGGTCCGCCCGCGCGATCCGGCATCTGTCACTGATCCTGATTTTATGGACCAAAGGCCCACCAAAGGGGGCCCTTTGCCTGCCTGTTGAGGCGGCGCGCGGCGGCACCATGGGGAGCGTGGCCCGCTGGATCTGGCAGGAATCCAGGGGGCCGGGAGGGACCTCACTGCGGGGTCCACGCCGACCGTCCCCGGACGGCGGCGCGGACTTGGGGGTTCGTCCGCATCGGGGGGAGCGGTCGTCTTTCGACGCCGCTTCCCCCGCCCTACTCCAGCCCCGCCTCGGAGCCGCCCCCGTAGACCACCGGGGGCTCTGGACGCCCCCCGAGGCGGGGCTCCGTCGTGCGCGCCCGGCGGCCGGCGGCGGTGCGCCGGCTCGTACGCGGCCGGTGTGACGTGCTCGTCTCCCGTGGCCGCAACCAAGCGGAAGCGCCCCCGCGTCCTTCACCCCGTACGGCTCGGATGTCCCCGGGCGCTCCGCCTCGCCGGGTCCGGACGGGTCGGCATGCATCATGTACGCGACACAACGGAGCGCGGCAGCGCGCCGCGCCGCGGCGTGGGGCCGCGTGGGACCAGAAAGGAACACGGGCTCCGACGATGAAGATCGACTGGGACCGGCGTACCTGCGCGCGGCGCGGGCACATCACCTACCTCCCGCACGAGGAGCACCTCCGGGAGAGGCTGCACGCCGCCACCGCCCTCGGCGAGGCCTGGCGCTGTCTGCGCTGCGGCGATTTCGTCCTCGGCGACCCACACGGCTCCGGTCCGGCCGCCGACGCCCCGCTGGTCCCGCGCGGCAAGGTCCTGCGTGATCTGTTCATCCTGCGCTTCCTGGCGGTCGAGCGGGCGGTGCGCGGGGTGTTCATCGTGCTGGCCGCGGTCGGCGTATGGCAGTTCAGCAACCAGAAGGACGCGGTCCGCCGGTTCTTCGACGAGTACATCGCCGTGCTCCGCCCGGTGGCCCGGCACTTCCACTACGACCTGGACCACTCGCCGGTCGTCGGCACCATCCAGAAGACCTTCGGCTACCAGCACTCCACCCTGCTGCTGGTGGCCGGGCTGCTGCTGGCCTACGCCCTGGTGGAGATCATCGAGGGCGTCGGCCTGTGGCGCGCCAAGCGGTGGGCGGAGTATCTGACGGTGGTCGCGACGGCCGCCTTCCTGCCGCTGGAGATCTATGAGCTGACCGAGAAGGTCAGCTGGCTCAAGATCGCCACGCTCGTGATCAACATCCTCGCCGTGCTCTACATCGCGGTCACCAAGCGGCTGTTCGGGCTGCGCGGCGGCCGCGCGGCCTTCGAAGCGGAGCGGCACAGCGCCTCCCTGCTGGAGGTCGAGACCTCGGCCGGAGTACCTGCCGCCGCCCATAATGGCTGAACGCTCGACCCTAGGGGGAACCGCACCATGTCCATGAACTCCGCACTGTCCCGGCCCGATTCGTCCCGCGCGAACGCCCGGCCGGCCCTCTCGCGCACGCTGCGGCGGCGGCCTGCCGTCGTCCTGGCGCTGCTGGCCGGCCTGCTGGCCGCGGCCATCGCCCCGGCAGCGGCGGCGGGCCGCGCCGTGCCGGACACCGCACGGGTGGTGACCACCGCGAGCGCCCCGGGTCACGGCGCCTCGGTACGGGCCGCGGCCGCCCCCGCGCAGTCCGCCGCCTCCCACCGGCACGCCACTCAGCTCACGTCGGCCTTCAAGGTCAAGAAGTCGAAGTGGAAGTCGAAGGCCAAGAAGAAGGGCGGCTTCTTCAAGAAGCTCGGCATCTTCCTGGTCGTGCTCTTCATCCTCTTCCTCGTCGTCGTGATCCTGGTGATCTGGCTGATCGTGCGCTTCTTCCGCCGCGCGGGCCGCAACCGGCGCAACGACTAAGAGCGCTCCGGCCCCGGCCGCCGCGACGCGCTCAGCCGTCGGGCGGCCCGGGGCGGCCGGCCTCCGGACACGACGAAGGCCCCGATCCGTTGTGGGATCGGGGCCTTTGCCCTTGAGCGGTAGCGGTGGGATTTGAACCCACGGAGGAGTTGCCCCCTCACGCGCTTTCGAGGCGCGCTCCTTCGGCCGCTCGGACACGCTACCGAGAGAGAGCTTAGCCCACGGGTGGCCGTGCGCCGAAATCGGATTCCGGGGAGGGGCGGCCGAGGGATCGCGGCGCCGGTCAGCGCTCGCGGAAGAAGGCGGTGAGCAGCTCCGCGCACTCGGCTTCGAGGACCCCGGTGATGACCTCGGGGCGATGGTTGAGACGGCGGTCACGGACGACGTCCCACAGGGAGCCGGCCGCGCCCGCCTTGGCGTCGCGGGCGCCGTAGACGACCCGGTCGACCCGGGCGAGCACGAGCGCCCCCGCGCACATCGTGCACGGTTCGAGGGTGACGACCAGTGTGCAGTCGGTCAGCCGCCATTCTCCCGCCCGTCTCCCGCCACCACCCCGGCCGGAATCTCCCCCAGACTCCGTCTGGGGGGACCCCGCTCGCGAGGCTTCCTCTCGTAGGGTCCGCGCCGCCGCGCGCAGCGCAAGGATTTCGGCGTGCGCCGTCGGGTCGCCGGTGGCCTCGCGTGCGTTGTGGCCGGTGCCGAGGACCGTGCCGTCCGCGGACAGCACGACGGCGCCCACCGGGACGTCACCGGTCCCGGTGGCGCGGGCGGCCTCGGCCAGCGCCTGCCGCATCGGTGCGATCCACGGATCGCGCAGCGGGTCGGGCGCGGGGGAGGGAAGAGAGGCGGAAGGGGGGACGGTCATGTCCCCAGTGTCGGGGACGTGACCGGGGGCCGGCCCCAGCCCTGGGGGCGGGGGCCCGGCCGGGCCGCTCAGCGCACGGCTTCGAGGACCTCCGTGCAGCCCAGCGAGTCGGCGATGGTGCTCAGCGCATCGGCGTCGAGGGCCAGCAGCTCCTTCTCACTGACGCCCAGGTCGGCCAGCAGGGCGGCGTCGCCGAGCGGACCGCGCGGCGGGCCGTCCGAACCGTTCACCGCCTCCAGGGTGTCGTCGTCCACGTTGTCGTCGGGGTCGGGTTCGCCGTCCTCCGTGCCGTCCAGGTCGAGGCTGTCGAGGTCGTCGGCCGCATCGTCCTCCTCGCGGCCGAGCAGCTCGTCGGTCAGCATTGCGCCGTACGAGCTTTTGGCGGCGGCGGCGGCGTTGGAGAGGAAGACCCGTGGGTCGTCCTCACCGTCCACCCGGACGACGCCGAACCAGGCGTCCTCCTGCTCGATGAAGGCCACCACCGTGTCGTCGTCGACCGCCGCCTCTCGGGCCAGATCGGCCAGATCGGTCAGCGTCTCCACATCGTCGAGCTCCGTATCGCTCGCTTCCCACCCGTCTTCGGTGCGCGCGAGTAGTGCGGCGAAGTACACCGTGACTCTCCCACTGGTCATAGGCGTGCCGGGCCGGGCGGGGCGGCGCTGCACGCCGTTGGTCCCGCCCCTTTCGGAATCGTGGCAGAAACAACGCCGCCGCGCGGGGTCTTCGGCGCTGCGTCGTGCGGAGGTTGTGAGAGATGTCGCTCACGTGCCGCAGCGCAGACGGGGGCGCGGGGGTGTTCCGCTACCAGCGGAATGTACGCATCCGCATGGCCTGGCGCATGCGTTCGGCCCGGGCGCGGCGTGGCTGGACGCGGTTGCGCAGCTCCTTGGCCTCGTGCAGTTCCCGCAGAAATTGGGCACGGCGCCGTCGGCGTGCCGCTTCCGTCCCGTCGTCCGGGGCCAGGTCCTGGCTGCTGGAGACGGCGTCGTTCGAGTCGTCGGTCCGATTGCGGTCGAGCACACGCACACCACCTCGGGCGGAATCCTCGCCCTCCGGCAGAACAGCCAATCGGGCGTACGTGCCCCCTTTCCCTCCTTTCGGTGGTTTGATGCCCGCCGCGTGCGCCGGTTGCGCCGGTCGGCCGGGCACTGCAGGCCGGGCGCCGGGGCCCTCCGGCTCGGTTACTGTCGAGGGCATGCGGATCCACGTCGTCGACCACCCGCTGGTGGCGCACAAACTCACCACACTGCGCGACAAGCGCACCGACTCCCCCACGTTCCGGCGGCTCGCCGACGAGCTGGTCACCCTGCTCGCCTACGAGGCCACCCGTGATGTGCGCACCGAGCGGGTCGACATCGAGACCCCGGTGACGGCGACCACCGGTGTGCGGCTGTCGCACCCGCGCCCCCTGGTCGTACCGATCCTGCGGGCCGGTCTGGGCATGCTGGACGGCATGGTCCGGCTGCTGCCCACCGCCGAGGTCGGCTTCATGGGCATGGTCCGCAACGAGGAGACGTACGAGGCGCAGACCTACGCCACGCGGATGCCCGACGACCTCTCGGGCCGTCAGGTGTACGTCGTCGACCCGATGCTCGCCACGGGCGGCACGCTGGTCGCGGCGATACGTGAGCTGATCGAGCGCGGTGCGGACGATGTCACCGCGATCTGTCTGCTGGCCGCACCGGAGGGCGTGGAGGTCATGGAGAAGGAGTTGGCCGGCACGCCGGTGACGGTGGTCACCGCGGCGGTCGACGAGCGGCTCAACGAGGCCCGCTACATCGTGCCGGGCCTCGGCGACGCGGGCGACCGCATGTACGGCACGGCCGGCTGAGCGGACCGCGCCCCCCTTCTCACCCGATCACTGTCCGGGCCCTGCACCACGCGTGGTGCAGGGCCCGTCCGCGTACGGTCAGCACTTGGCGTCGTCCTTGGTGGCCGCCGGGGACGGACGGCTCAGCAGGGCCAGGGACTTGGCGGCGTCCTTCTGGGCGGTCAGCGCCTTGAAGGTGTCGCCGATGATCAGGTCGAGGTCGGCGCCCTTGCGGGCGTCGGTCTTCCGCTGTGCGCCGGCGAGCTGGGTGGACAGCACCTTCATCGGGCCGTCGGACGCCGCCGCGGGGCCGAGCAGTATCCCGGCGCCCTTGACCTTCTTGTCGTAGGCGGCGGGGGCGTTGCCCACCTTGCCGATCTTGAAGCCGCGCTTTTCGAGCTCGTCGGCGGTGCGCTTGGCGAGCCCGGAGCGCGGGGTGGCGTTGAAGACATTGACGGTGAGGGTGCCGGGGGCAGGCAGCCGGCGGGCTGCGTTCCTGGCCTGAGCCCCTTCCGACTTGGCGCTGTCGGGGCAGTGCCGCTCGCCCTGGGCGGCATGGGCGGTGTTGGACCGGCCGCCGAACACGTCGATGAGCTGCAGGGTGCCCCAGGTGGCCAGGCCGAGGGCGCAGGCCGAGGCGACGATGGTGAGGGCGATCCGGCGACGGTGGCGGGGGCGGCGCATCCGCGGATACCTGTCGCCCGTGATGCGGTACTTCCCGCCCATGCCCGGGGGCGTCAGCATGCTCATGGGCGCAGCGTAGTGCGGGCGGCGGTCCGTGCCTACTAGATGATCAACGCGTGGCGCGAGACCCAACCCAAAAGGGTCAATACGGACAGGGGGAGTTGGGCGCTGTCGGGCGGTAAGAGGGGGTTTTGGCCTGTTGGGCGAGGTGGCCGCGGCGCGTCAGTCGAGTTCGAGCACGCGGGCGTGCAGCACCTGGCGCTGCTGCAGGGCGGCGCGTACCGCGCGGTGCAGCCCGTCCTCCAGATAGAGGTCGCCCTCCCACTTCACGACGTGCGCGAAGAGGTCGCCGTAGAACGTCGAGTCCTCGGCGAGCAGCGTTTCGAGATCGAGCTGCTGCTTGGTCGTCACCAACTGGTCGAGGCGTACCGGGCGCGGGGCGACGTCCGCCCACTGGCGGGTGCTCTCCCGGCCGTGGTCCGGGTACGGCCGCCCATTTCCGATGCGCTTGAAGATCACACGGAAAGCCTACCGGGCGAGCGGCACCGGGCGCAGCCAAGCCGCGGCAGCGTAAAAGGATCATTGGTGGCAAATTTGGATCTTTGGGCAGGGGTGGTCCGGAGGATATGGCCGGAAGTGACCCGAACGGCCTACGGCGTCACGCGGTGCGGCGGCTACCAGGTCCGCGCCGGCCCGTAGGTCACCACTTGCGGGCGGCCGCCAGGCTCGGTTGCCAGTACGTGACCGTGGCGGTGTGCGGGTCGACGCGGACGGGGGCGCCGTCCAGGCCGACCTGGATGGGGGCGGCGCGGGCGGCAAGCGCGACGCCGAACTGGGAGATGCGGTGGTGGCGGTGGCCGGTGCCGCCCCGTCCGCCGGCACCGGTGACGACCGTGGCGTAGGCGGTGGCGTCGGGCTTCAGGAAGACCGGGGTGAGCGGCCGGCTGGCACCGATCGCCCGGAGCGGGGCCTGCCGGCCGTCGCCGAACCGCAGCAGGGGGTAGCGCATGGTGGCGAAGTCGCAGGTTCGGTTGGAGATGTTGGTGACGGTCAGCAGCATCCGGTCGTCCCGTCGCGGCAGCGGGCCGGCGTGGAATCTGAGCATGTCCGGGGCGCAGGCGGTCTGACTGCCGGGCGCGGGGCGAGGATTCCGGCCGTCTCCCGAAGGGGGTGGTGAGACGGCGGGGACGGGGCCGTCGGCCCGGCCGTCGTAGCCGCGGCAGGCCGTGGCCAGGGCCGGCGCGGCGGCGACGAGGAGACCTGCGACGACGACCCGGCTGAGGGTGGCGGTGAAGGGCATAGGGGGCTCCCCGGGACGGTGGCGTGAACACGACCTTCGGCGCGGGTGCTGGCGATTCGCTAACGCGTGGCTAACGCGGGCCGGCCCCGGCGGGCCGCGGACTGTCGCGGCCGGCAACGGGGCGGGGGCCGGATCGATGGACGGGGCATCAATCTCTCAATGTACGGCCTGAGTTGAGGAGGATGTCGGTGGTGCCGAGGTACTGCTTCTCGACGGGCTGGGGGTGGCCGACGGGGGCGGCGCGGTGGTGCCGGTGCGGCCCCCGCCCGGCTGCTCGGTCGGCGGGGCCGAGGGGGTGCTCGTACGGGGTGGGCGTGCGGTGCCCGGGGGTGGCGCAGTGGAGGGGGCGGTGCCGTGGGGCGGTACCGCCGACGGCTCGCTCGGGGAGGGCCCGGGAGCGGAGTCGCTGGACGTGGGGGACGGGGCGGGGCCGACGGGGCTCGGCGGCCTTGCGGGCAGCGGCCGGTCCGGCGGGCCGCCGGGGGCGGTCATCAAGTAGCCCACCGCGACGGCGGCGGCCGCGGCGGCCGCGGCCAGCGGCAGCCCGAACCGGCGCAGCCAGGGCCGCCGCAGACCGGAGCGCCAGCCGCGGCGCAGGTGCGGGCCGGGGGGTGCGGCCGGTTGCAGGTCCCGGACGCCGATGCTCTCGGCGCGGGCCGCGAGGGCCCGGCGCAGCCGTTCCTCCACGGGGCGGTGCGGGCCGGTGCCGTCGGGGCCGTCGGGACCGGGGTCTGCGCCGCCGCCCGTACCGCCGGGGCCGGGGCCCGTACCGCCGGGAAGCATGCCGCCGTCGCCGCCCGCGCCGCCGCCCGCGCCGCCGCCCGCGCCGGGCGGGCCGCCGGGGCGGCCGGTACCCGTGCCGGGACCGTTCATGACCGCGCCTCCAAGATCTTCTCCAGCGAGTCCAGGGCGCGGCTGGCGAGGGACTTCACCGAGCCGCGGCTGATGCCCAGCGTCGTCGCGATCTGCGCCTCGGTCAGATCGCCCCAGTAGCGCAGGACGAGCACCTCCCGGCGGCGTGCGGTCAGCCCGCTCAGCGCGGCGAACACCTCCCGGTGCTCCTCGTCCAGCACGATGCGCTCCTCGGCGGACGGTGCGTCCGCCTCGTAGGGCGGGGTGTAGCCGCGCGCGGTGCGGCGCCGACGCAGCACCGAGCGGGCGGCGTTGACGACCGCGGTGCGCAGATAGGCGAGGGCGTTGTCGACCTCGCCGAGCTGTTCGCCGTGCCGCTTGTAGAGCGCGGCGAACGCGTCCTGGACGACGTCCTCCGCGGTGGCCCGGTCGTCCACGAGCAGCACGGCCAGCCGGACCATGTTCAGCCGGTGGGCGTGGTACAGCTCGCTGATCGTCGGCGGCGGGTCGGGCGGCGCGCCGGCCCCGCCGTCCGGCATCCGGGCGCTGCCGCCGGGCAGTTGGCCGTCCGCCGGATACCCCGCCGGGCGGCCGGGGCGCGGGGTCTCGCGGTGGGCGGCCGCGGGGCGGGCGGTGCGTAGCAGCCACCGCCACAGGGCAGGCCGGAGCCCCGGCACGGCGAACCGTACCGGGGCGTGCGGACCGGCGGAGTACTCCATCGCTTCCTCGGGACGCAGCGGTCGGGCGTGGGGTTCAGCCGCGCCGGCGACGGACCGCATAGACGGTGCCGCCGCCCGCGGCGATCAGGGCGGCGGCACTGCCGCCGAGCGCCATGGCGGCCGTGGACGAGGCCCCGGTGTGCGCGAGTTCCCGGTCGCTGCCGCGTCCCTTGGCGGGGGCGGAGGCGGCGGGTGTGCCGGGGCGGGTCGTGGTGACGCTCGGGCGGGGGGAGGCGCTCGGCGGGGCGGTGGGGGAGCTGCTGGGCGGCGCGGTGGGAGTGCCGCTGGGCAGCGCGGTGGGAGTGCCGCTGGGCGGGGCGGTGGGGGCGTCGCTGGTGGACGGCCCGGGCGTCGTACTGCTCTCGGTCGGCCGCGGGGCGGGCGTCGAGGAGGCCTGGCCGGTGTGCTGCGGCTTCGGTGCGCGGTCGTCGGCGTGCGCGGTGCCCACCGCCGACAGCGTGGCCAGCGCGAGCGCCGCGAGCAGTCCGGCGCCGGCCGCACCGCGTGGCAGGGGGCGGACGGCGTACGGCCGGGAAACGGCGGCGGTGCGGGAGATACGGGTGGACTTCACGGTCGGCTGCTCCACGTTCGTCGGCGGGTGGCGCCCGGTGGCGCCCTCACCCGTCACGACGTGCGGCCGGGGCGGGGGTTGCCGGAGGTGCGGAAAAACTTCCGCGCGGCCGCCGGGCCCGCCCGCCGCTGTGTCAGCCCACGCTCTGCAGCAGCTTCTCCACGGCCTTGACCCGCTCGCCCAGCTCCGCCAGTTGCGCGCTCATCTCCCCCTGCTGCTCGGTGACCCGTTCCGCGAGCTTGCGGTACTCGGCCAGCGCCGCGGCGTCCGCACGATGCCGCTGCAGCTTGAAGTACGAGGCCACGATCGTGGTGACCGAGGCAAAGATGATCACCAGGATGGCGATCGGGATGATGGTGCTGCCGTTCATGTGCGCGTCCCCCTGCTGTTTTTCGGTCTCTTCGCGGCCGGCGGCTCGGCTGCGCCGCCCCCGTCCTCGGCAGCCTCCGGCGGCGCCGCGGCCCGGTCCTCCTGGAGGGCGGCGAGGACGGTGGCCACGTTCAGCTTCAGCTCGAACGGCGTGAGTTCGAAGTACTTCAGCGCCTTGCCGTCCTCGGACAGCTCCAGTCGGCCGGCCACCAGACCGGCCTTCTCCAGGCGGTCCAGGTGCATGTAGAGCAGCGGTCGGGACATCCCCAGCCGGCGGGCCAGTTCGCTGACGTAGAGCCGTCCGTCGGCCAGCTCGCCGATCACCCGCAGGCGCTGCGCATGGCCCACGGCGGACAGCAGGGCCAGCAGCTCCTCGCTGTTCATGGCCCACCTTCTCGCTGTTCCGGACGCTGTCGGCGGAGGTTTTCGCATGGCGTGACGGGCTGTCAAACACGCCCGCCGCCCTCCGCTGCCCACAATCTTACGGTTGACGGTTCATGGAGACACCTGTAATTCTCCACTGACATGCGTACCGGTTGGGGGACGCGACGCAATGCCGAGGGAGTGGGGCACGTGGACGTGACGGTGCGACGGGGGCGGCCGGTGGAGCATCCGCCGCGGGAGAGAAGACGGCCGTTAACCGTGCGGGTGGCGGCCTGGAGCGCGCGGCACCCGTGGCGCGCGCTGGCCGGCTGGCTCGGGTGCGTGGTGCTGTGCCTGGGGGTGGGCCTCGCGATGGGCACCCACAACGCCACCGCCGAGGACTACCGCGTCGGTGAGGCGGGCCGCGCCGAAACCCTGGCGGCCGAGGCGCATCTGGGCCATGAGCCGGTGGAACACGTGCTGATCTCCGCCCGGTCCGGCCCGCTGGACCCGGCCGCGGCACAGGCGGCCGCGGCCGAGGTCACCGCCGGGATGCAAATGCTGCCCGAGGTGGCGCGGGTGGCCGCCCCGGTCCGTTCGGCCGACGGTGGATCCCTGCGGGTTTCGGTGACCATGAAGGGGGCGGAGGCGGACGCCAAGGACCATGTCGCCCCGCTCGCCGCCCGGACCGCGGCCGTGCAGCGCAGCCATCCGCAGCTGCGGGTGGCCGAGACCGGCAGCCCGTCGGTGACCGTCGGCGTCAACGCCCAGCGCGGCCAGGACCTGGCGCTCTCCGAAGCGATCGCGCTGCCCGTCACGCTGCTGACGCTGCTGGTGGTCTTCGGGTCCGCGCTGATGGCGCTGGTGCCGCTGCTGCTCGCGCTGACCTCGATCGCGGCCGCCATGGGCCTGTCGATGGTGATCTCCCACCTCCAGCCGGACGCGGGGGTGGGCAACAACGTCATCCTGCTGATCGGCATGGCGGTCGGCGTCGACTACACGCTCTTCTACCTCAAGCGCGAACGGGAGGAACGGGCTCGCGCGGGCGGCCGGCTCGGCCCCGAGGCGCTGGTGGAGTTGGCCGCCGCCACCGCCGGCCGGGCGATCGTCGTCTCCGGCCTCGCGGTCGTCGTCTCCACGGCCACCCTCTACCTGGCCACCGATGTGGTCTTCTCCTCGCTCGCGACCAGCACCGTCATCGTCGTACTGGCCGCGGTCCTCAGCTCGTTGACCGCACTGCCCGCCCTGCTGGTCACGATCGCCCGGCGCGCCGGACGCCGGGCGGCCCGCCGCGCGGAACGGGGCAGGGACCGGCCCGCGCGGCAGGACCGCACGGCCGGCGCCGGCCGTCTCTGGCACACCCTGCTGCGCCCGGCCGGCGCGCACCCGGCCGTCACCCTGTGTCTGTCCGTCCTGCTCATGCTGGGTCTCGCGGCACCCGCGCTGGGGATGCAGCTGCGCGTCCTCAACAAGGACAGCCACTCCCGCGAGATTCCCGCCCTGCAGACCTACGACCGGCTCACCACGGCCTTTCCCGTGCTGCGCGTCCAGCACCAGATCGTGGTCCGTGCGGACGCCGAGCGCGCCGCCGACGTGGCGTCGGCGCTACGGGAGTTGACCAGGAGCACGCAGTCCGACCGGCTCTACGCCAAGGACGGCACACCGCCCCTGCACACCTCCCGGGACCGCCGCACCACGACCCTGGAGCTGTCGACGCCGTACAAGGTCAGCTCGCCGGAGGCCGCCGACTCGCTCGCCCGCCTCCGTCACGACTATCTGCCGGGCACCGTCGGCACGGTGCCCGGGGCGGAGTTCGCGGTCAGCGGGGACGTGGCGCACGACACCGACTACCTTGCCCACCAGGACGAGAAGCTGCCCCTGGTGGTCGGGGCGCTGCTGCTGCTGACCTTCCTCATGACGACCCTGGTCTTCCGCTCCGTGGTCATCGGGCTGCTCGGCGTCGCGCTGAACCTGCTCTCCGCGGCGGCCGCCTTCGGCCTGGTCGTGGTCTTCTTCCAACACGGCCTGGCCAGCACGGTGTTCGGCTTCGATACGTCCGCGACCAGCGCCATCGGCTCCCGCGTACCGCTGTTCCTGTTCGTGATCCTCTTCGGGCTGTCGATGGACTACCAGGTCTTCGTCGTCAGCCGGATACGGGAGGCGGCACTGCTGGGCAGGCCGCCCCGGGAGGCGGTGCTGGACGGGGTCGGCGCCTCCGCCAAGGTCGTCACCAGCGCGGCCGTGGTCATGGTGACGGTCTTCGCCGCCTTCATGTTCCTGCATCTCGCCGAGATGAAGCAGATCGGCTTCAGCCTCGCGGTGGCCGTGCTGCTGGACGCCTTCGTCATCCGCGTGGTGATCCTGCCGTCGGCGCTGATCCTGCTGGGGCGGGCGAGCTGGTGGCCGTCCCGGACGATGCGGCGGGCGCAGCAGGCACCTTCGGCCGGGTGAGCTGCGGGCGCCCCCCCGGGAGGCGTCGCCGGAGAAAACCCCGCCCGGGGCGGCGCGCAGGCCGCCCCGGGCGGGGTCGTACGTGGGGGGGAGCGGGGCTCAGATCGTGGACGCGTCGATCACGAAGCGGTAGCGGACGTCGCTCGCCAGCACCCGCTCGTACGCCTCGTTGATCCGGTCCGCGCCGATCACCTCGATATCGGCGGTCAGCCCGTGCTCGCCGCAGAAGTCGAGCATCTCCTGGGTCTCGGGGATGCCGCCGATCATCGAGCCGGCGAGCGACTTGCGCTGCGGGATCAGTGCGAACGGCGCGACCGGCAGCGGGCTTTCGGGGGCGCCGACCTGGACCAGGGTGCCGTCGGTGCGCAGCAGCCCGAGGTAGGCGTTCAGGTCCAGGTTGGCCGAGACGGTGTTGACGATCAGGTCGAAGGTGCCCGCCAGCTGCTCGAAGGTGGCCGGGTCGGACGTCGCGTAGTAGTGGTCGGCGCCCAGCCGCAGCCCGTCGTCCTTCTTGCGCAGCGACTGGCTCAGCACGGTCACCTCCGCGCCCATCGCATGCGCGATCTTCACGCCCATGTGGCCGAGACCGCCCAGACCGACGACCGCGACCTTCTTGCCGGGGCCGGCCTGCCAGTGGGCGAGCGGGGAGTAGAGGGTGATGCCGGCGCACAGCAGCGGGGCCGCGGCGTCCAGCGGAATGCTCTCGGGTATGCGCAGTGCGTAGTTCTCGTCGACCACCAGGTGGGTGGAGTAGCCGCCGTAGGTGGGCTCGCCGTCCCGGCCGGTCGCGTTGTACGTGCCGACGTTGCCGAGCTCGCCGGTGCAGTACTGCTGCAGCCCGGCGCGGCAGTTCTCGCACTCGCGGCAGGAGTCGACGAAGCAGCCGACGCCGACCCGGTCGCCCTTCTTGTAGTGGGTGACCCCGGAGCCGACCTCGGCGACCACACCGGCGATCTCATGGCCGGGGACGATCGGGAAGTTCCCGCCGTCGCCCCACTCGGCGCGCACGGTGTGGATGTCGGAGTGGCAGATTCCGGCGTACTTGATGTCGATCAGGATGTCGTGGGCACCCAGCTCGCGGCGCGGAATCGTGATCCGCTCCAGTGGTGCCTTCGGGGCGGGTGCGGCGTACGCGGAGACAGAGGTGTGGGTCATGCCATTGAGCTTGCGTCGGCCCGATGGCCGTAACCAGTGCCCCCTTCAACCTATGCATGGCGTGCCTATTACTGCCAGAACCCCCCAGCGGCCCGGCGGTCGCCCAGCGGCCGGCGGGCGGCCCCGGCCGGCGGGCGGTCATCCACCACGCCGAACCGGGGCCGCGGGCGCCGGCCGAAGCGCTCCGGCTGCCGGCGTCGGCTCAGGAGAAGACCACCGAGCGGAGCTTCAGCAGCTCCGAGGCGCGGCCGCCGTTGGCCCGCAGCGTGTAGTAGTCCCCGGTGCAGTCCGGGCCGGTGAAGACGGTGGCGACGGACGAGGTGTAGTTCTTCGGGGAGTGCGCGGGCTGGGCGGTAGGTTCGTTCACTTCGGGGAGGTTCAGGCACGCCCGGCCCGGCGGATCGGACAGCAGGCTCACGTGCGGGGTGCCGCCCTCGTCGTTGTACACGTAGGTGAAGGGGCCCGTGGACGCGCCGGCGGGGGAGGCCGGCAGGGCCAGGGCCAGGGCGAGCGCGCTGACGGCGGAGGCAGCGGTGTGACGAAGACGCATGCGAGGGTCCTTTCATTCCGTTTCCATGCGGAATGTGTGGTGCCCAGCCCTACGACCCGTGATGTCCGTTGTCACACGAAGGAGTTCCGGCGAGACGGGCGCGCGGTTGTTGTTCGGATCGGCCTGACCTAGGGGGTGCCTCTCCGATCTCCGTGGATCAGCCTGTGCGTAGAGGCACCCCCTAGGGGCGGTGAGGTGCGCTGCTGCGATTCCGCAGGACGCCGGTGATCCGCTCGCACCAGTCGCGGGTCTCCCGTTCGAAGCCCAGGCCGCGCAGGCAGGTCAGATACGGGCCGATCCGGGCGCCGTGGGCCAGGAACTCCGCCTCGTCCAGGCCGCCGCGCAGCCGGACCAGCAGCTGCTCGAAGATCTCGACCTTGGCGGCGGCCATCCGGGCCCGCTCCGTCAGCTGCGCGATCACCGGCGCGGCGTCGATCCGGTCGACGGCCTGCACCTTGACCAGCAGATCGTCGCGGATGAAGGACGGCCTGGACGCGGCCGCCGCAAACCGCTCCAGCTCGGCCAGGCCCTCGTCGGTGACGTGGAACAGCCGCTTGTTGGGCCGGGTTTCCTGGACCACCTGACGTCCGGCGACCAGCCCCTCCCCCTCCAGCCTGGTCAGCTCCGCGTAGAGCTGCTGCGGCAGTGCGTGCCAGAAGTTGGCGACGCCGACGTCGAACGCCTTGGCCAGCTGATAGCCGCTGTACTCGCCGTCCAGCAGCGCCGCCAGCACCGCGTGCTTGAGAGCCATGGCCCCGGCCACCCCTTCCCATACTCAAGAATATGACTAATCATAGTCGCGACTATGGGAGCGCGGGGCCGAGGCGCCGGGCCCGGATCCGGGCCCGGACGGTTCGCTGCCCGGCCGAGGCGAGGAGGAAGAGTCATGGGGACGACCGCGGACCGCTTCAAGGCGGCGGTGGAGGCACGTGAACTGGGCGTGCTGGACGAGCTGTTCACCGAGGACGTCCGCCTCTACAGCCCGGTGAAGTTCACCCCCTTCGAGGGGCGGCCGATGGTGCTCGGGCTGTTCGGCGTGCTGCTGCGGACCTTCGAGGACTTCCGTTACGTCGGCGAGCTGACGGGCAGCGCACAGACGGCGGCTGGGGCGGACGGCGGCTCCGTCGACTCGGCGGTCCTGATCTTCCGGGCCACCGTGCGCGGCAAGCAGATCCATGGCATCGATCTGCTGCAGTTCGACGAGGCGGGCCGGATCAAGGAGTTCACGGTGATGGTGCGGCCGCAGTCCGCGGTGCAGGCGCTGGGGGAGGCGGTGCTGGACGGGCTGGTCGAGGACGGGCTGGTGCCGCAGCCGTAGGGCGCGGTCGTAAGGCGCGGGTGGTACCGCGGGCCGGTGCGTGGGCGGCGGATCGGGGTGCGGGGTGCGGGCCGGCCACCGCCCGGCCGGGGCCCGCCCGCGGCCGGCCGGACCGGGGTGCGCCCGCGCCCACTCGGCGTGGACACCGGTGCACCCCTGCCGTGATCGTGTGCCGGGCGGCTCGCCCGCGTCCGGGTCCGCGCGCCCGGCGGGAGCGTCAGACCCGCTCCGGCTGCTCCACCGAGATCGCCGCGGCCGGGCAGATCGCCGCCGCCTCCTGGACCGCTTCCTGCAGCTCCGCGGGCGGTTCGGCGTTCAGCAGGACGACGATGCCGTCCTCCTCGCGCTGGTCGAAGACGTCGGGCGCGGACAGCACACAGCTTCCGGCGCCGCAGCACTTGTCCTGGTCGATGTGCACACGCATGGTTCTCTCCAGATCGGGCCGCCCGGCTTCCTGTGGCCGGGGCGTATGAGCGATAACGGGCGTACGGGAAGGGCGAGTTCCCGCTGACCGGGCGCCGGGGTCACCACGCTACGGGCAGCGCATGCACCCCGTAGATCCCCATGTCGTGCCGGAACGGGACGTCCTCGAAGGGGATGTCGAGCCGGAGGCCCGGCAGCCGGCGCAGCAGGGTCTCCAGAGCGATCTGCAGCTCCACGCGGGCGAGGGGCTGGCCCAGGCACTGATGGACGCCGAAGCCGAACGCCACATGGCGGCGGGCATCGCGGCCGACATCGAGCCCGTCGGCCCCGGGGAAGGCGTCCTCGTCGCGGTTGGCGGAGTTGAGGGTGCACACCACGCCCTCGCCGGCCCGGATGGTGACGCCGCCGATGCGGACGTCCTCGGTGGCGACCCGGGGCAGGCCGTTGTGCACGATGGTCAGATAGCGCAGCAGCTCCTCCACGGCGCCCTTGATCAGCGAGGGGTCGCGGCGCAGCCGGGCCAGCTGGTCGGGGTTGCGCAGCAGGGCGAGTGTGGACAGCGAGGTCATGTTGGCGGTGGTCTCATGGCCGGCGATGAGCAACAGCCGTCCCATGGTGGCGATTTCGACGGAGCTGAGTTCGCCGCGGGCGACCAGCCGGCTGATGATGGCGTCGTCCGGCCGGTGCCGCTTGGACTCGGCGAGCCGGACCAGGTACCTCAGCAGCTCGTCCTGTGCGGTCCGTACCTCCTCGCGCGTCGACCGGAGGCTGAGCAGAATCCCGGTGCGCTCCTGGAAGAACTCATGCTCCTCGTACGGGACACCGAGCAGCAGGCAGATCACCAACGACGGCAGCGGCAGCGCGAATTCCGCGACCAGGTCCGCCGATGTGCGCCCCTCGGTCATCCGGTCGAGCAGCTCATCGGCGAGGTGCTGCACCTCCGGGCGCATCGCCTCCATCCTCTTCACCATGAAGTCGGCGGTGAGCATCCGGCGCAGCCGCGCATGCTGGGGGTCGTCCATGCGGAGAAAGGTGGGATTCGTGCCGATGATCTCGCGCCCGCCGGCGGAGAGGAAGGGGAACCCGGGGCGGGTCACATCCGCGCTGAACCGCGGGTCGCCGAGCACCTCCCGGACGTCCTGATGCCGGGTCACCAGCCAGCAGGAGGACCCGTCCCACAGGGTCGCGCGGGTGACCGGCTCCTCCCGGCGGGCCCGTTCGACGCCGGGTGCCGGATCGAAGGGGCAGCGGGCGGCCCGTGCGGCCGGGAGGTCGAGCGGGGGGAGGCTCGCGCCCGGCCCGGTGCCGGGGTCCGCCTCGATGCGTTCTGCGGTCGTCATGCGGCTGGTCCTTCCACGAACGGCCACGGCACTGCCGTGGCGAAGGGTGCGGGTGGCGCCACTCCTCGACGGTTCACGTACGAACCGGGTACCGGCCGGATCGGCGGTCGGGCCGGCGGCCGGGCCAGTGGGGTCCTGTCCGCCGGGGTCATGACCGGGGGACATGGCCAGGGGCCGTAGCCGTGGCGGTAGTCGGGACGCGAGACCGGGACATGGAGACCGGACACAGGGACCGGACGCAGGGACCGGAACGTACCGTGCCGGGCCGATAACTAGTTACCTAAGGTAAGCAACTAAGTGCACGCTAACTCACCCCGGGCGGGGGAGGGAAGGGGAGATCGCGAGCCTCATGAGGTTGGCTCAAATCAAGCGCGGGCCCGGACCGGACAGGGTCGGCGCAGCAGGGTTTCCGGCACCTCGCGGACGGCTAAAGTGCCTGCATGCCGGACCCCGGAAGCGACCAGGACCCCACCGCCGCACTGCAAAGAGTGCTGGCCACGCTGGCCTATCTGCTCACCCGCTCCCGGGCGCACGAACGCCAGGCCGCCCAGGCGGGGGTCACGGCGGCACGTTCCGATCTCTGGCTGCTGATGGCCCTGGAGGACAGCGGAGGCGTCAGCAGGGTCGGCGACCTGGCCGCGCTGCTGATGGTCGAACCCCCTCATGTCACGCGCCAGATCAGCCAGTTGGAATCCCAGGACCTGGTGGCCCGGACCCCGGACTCGCTCGACCGCCGGGCCCGGAAAGTGGTGATCACCCCGCACGGCAAGGCCATCCTCAACCGTCTGCAGAAGACCAGCCAGGCCGGTCTGCACGAGGCGCTCGCCGGCTTCGACGATGCGGACATCGCCACCACCGTCGCCGTGCTCAACCACCTGGTGGCCTACGCCCGGGAGAAGCACGGGCGGGCGTGAGCGGGCGGGCGTGAACGGGGTGGGGCCGGGCCCCACCCCGTCCGGTGTCACTCGCTGCCCGGTGTCACTCGATCTCGACGCGGCCGTTGGTGCCGTTGCCCGCTCCGGTGGTGCCGTTGCGGTCGGTGGTCCGGTCCGGCGACTCGGGGGCGCCGAGGTTGCGGCGGACCGAGTCCAGGATCGTCAGGCCTTGGCCCACCAGGCCCGCGGCGATCTCGCCGAGGCCGTCGGTGCCGTTGAGGACATTGACGTTGGCGTTGGCCAGGCCCGCGGAGGCTTCCTTGACGATCTGCGGGAGCTGGTCGATGAGCATCCGGTCCAGGGCCACGCGGTCGTGCGAGGCGGCGGCCTCGGCCTGGATCTTCATCCGCTCGGCCTCGGCCATCGCCAGCAGCCGGATGCGCTCGGCCTCCGCCTCGGCGGGCTTGACGACCTCGGCCACCAGCTCCTGCTGGCGCAGTTGGGCCGCGCGCTCGGCGAGCTCGGTCTGGGCGGCGAGGACTTCCTGCTGGGCGTGTGCCTGCGCCAGCGGACCGGCCTGGGCGGCCCGGGCCTTGGCGCGGTCCACCTCCGCGGAGTACTCGGCCTGGACCACGGCGGTCTGCCGGGAGTACTCCGCCTGATTACGGGCGGCCTCCTGCTCCGCCTCGGCCGAGGCCTGGGTGGCCTGGGCCTGGGCGATCTGCGCCTGCCGCTGGATGGCCGCCTTGTGCGGGGCGGACATCGCCTCGATGTAGCCGGTGTCGCCGTCGTCGATCGACTGGATCTGCAGCGAGTCGACGATCAGGCCGATCTTCGCCATCTCCGTCTTCGAGGTCTCCAGGACTTCGGTGGCCAGCTTCTGCCGCTCGGTGACGATCTCCTCGACCGTCATCGAGCCGATGATGGACCGCAGATGACCGGCGAAGATCCGGCCGGTCAGGACCGACATCTGGTCCTGGTCGGACAGGAACCGCTGGCCGGCGTTGACCACGCTCTCGGTGTCGTTGCCGACCTTGAACGCGATCACGGCGCGCACCGTCAGCGCGATGCCCTGCTTGGTCACACAGGTCTCCGAGACCTCCGCCTCGCACATCGCCAGCGTCAGAAAGCGGACCTTGCGGAAGACCGGCAGCACGAATTTGCCGTGCCCGGTGACCACTCGGAACGGCGCGCCCCCCTGTCCACGCCTGCCTCCCGAGATCAGCATTGCTTGATCGGGGGCAGGAACGCGGTAACCGAACATCCTTCGTCTCCTCAACCGGCGTCGCCGGCATCGCCGGGCAACGCGTCCAACGGATCCGCCCACTCCATGACGTCGACCTGGCGATTGCCACGGGACTCGATCACGAGCACGGTCGCCCCTACCGGAAGGGGCTCGGCGGACCAGGCGAGAAAGGCCTCCGTGCCGCCCCTGATCCGCACCAGGACCTCACCGGGACCGGCAGCTCCACGAGTGCCGATCAGCAGCACTCCCGTACAGCCGATCACGGCATCGTCCTGTGCCATCGGCGGCTGCCCTCCCCCGTTACGTTCCTGGAAAAACGACCATAGCGCTCCGGCGGGCGATGGCCTATGGCGGGATCACGGCGCGTTGGGATCCCGGCTCGCGGGCGTCAATATCCCGCTATGAGAGGGGCGAATGCCTGGCGGGGAGTGGGTTCGGTGTGTCCGGGTGAGCGGGATGGGGGGTCGGGTGGTGGCTTTCGGTGGACCGCGGGGTGAGGGCGGCGAAGTGCCTGGGTGGCTAGGGGAGTGTCAACTGCGGTGCGGTCGTGGCGACTACGCAGCGATCGTGGCGACAATGCGGCGGCCGTACCCCGAGCGTGAGCGACCACCGCTGCCCGGAGCCTGAAATGCACAATCCAGGCAACCAGCACTCGCCGGGATTATTCACTGGCCCGCTTTAGGGAATCACCTAAGGGTCGCGCCGTAGGCTTCAAAAGGAGCTGGAAGGCGTACAGCAAGCTTCCGTCCCTCGGTCCCCAGCCGGGATCGGAGCCCGGACGCCGGACCTCCGCCGTGCCGGACGTGCCAGAACACCTGTCGGATGTACGCCCCGGCACGAAATGCGGCATCGCACGATACGAGTGAATCAGCGAATGTGCGAATCGCTGAATGAGCGAATTCGCAGGCGGAGCTGACCAGTAGACGGAGGGTTTGTGCGCAATCGAGAGATATCACTGACGCCCGGAGCCGAGCCGCAGGAGGCGCTGGGCGTCGCCCGCGCGGCGCTGGAGCGGCACGGCTACCAGTGGGTGCCGCAGACCGACAGCAGCGCAGAGGCGCACGAATGCGAAGAGGTCCGCAGCAAGCTCTTCACCGGCAAACTCCGCATGAGCCTGGCCGTTCAGGACCAGCGGCTCGTCATGGAAGCCGTGTCCAACGGCCTCGGGCTTGCCGCTGCCACCGGAGCCCCGGCCGCCACCGTACGGATCCGGAACAAGCTGAACCATTGCGCGGACCTGGTGGGCAGCGCGCTCACCCAGGCCGGGCTGGCACGCTGACCACCGCGTAGGCGCCGCAGGCGTCTCAGGCCCCCCGGGCGGCGAACGGGCCGCCGGTGCCGAAGGCCGCCTCGGCGAAGCGTTCGCCGAGGCGGCGGTGGGTGGCGGCGTCCGGGTGGAGCTGATCGGGCAGCGGCAGCTCGGCGAAGTCCGCCTCGCCGTAGAGGGCGCGGCCGTCGAGGTAGTGCAGATGGGGGTCGTCGGCCGCCCGCTGCTCCACGAGGCGGGCGAGCTCCGTACGGATGACACCCAGCGTCAGCTTCCCGGCGGCCCGCTCCGCGGGGTCGCCCATGGCCGTGAACTGCAGCGTCCCCGCGCTGAGCCGGCTGAAGTCCGGGATGCACGGGCCGGGGGTGTCCTCGTGGAGGGGGCAGTGGAGGGGCGAGACGACCAGCAGCGGCGTGCCGGGGTGCCCCTCGCGGATGGTGTCGAGGAAGCCGTGCACGGCCGGGGTGAAGGCGCGCAGCCGCATCAGATCGGCATTGACCAGGTTGATGCCGATCTTGACGCTGATCAGGTCCGCGGGAGTGTCCCGCAGGGCGCGGGCGGTGAACGGATCGAGCAGGGCACTGCCGCCCAGACCGAGGTTGATCAGTTCCACGCCGCCGAGGGAAGCCGCGAGCGCCGGCCAGGTCGTGGTTGGGCTCGCCGCGTTGGAGCCGTGGCTGATCGAACTCCCGTGGTGCAGCCACACCTTGCGGCCTCCGTGCGGCACGGCCTCGACGGGGGCGTCGGTACGCAGCGCGACCAGCTCGGTGGCCTCGTTGTACGGCAGCCAGATCTCGACGTCCTTCACCCGGTCGGGCAGCCCGGTGAACCGTACGGTGCCGACCGGGCCGGGCCGGGTCTCCGCGGACCCGGTCGTCAGGTCCACCATCAGGACGTTGCCGCCGGTCACACTGGCCTGCCCGGCCAGGCGCCCGTCGACGACCAGGTCGTACAGCCCGTCCGGTCGGGGCGGGGCGCCCTGGTAGGCCACCTTGGTGCGGAGCGTGTCCAGCTCAACGGCGGTGGCCCGGGTACGGAACACCAGCCGTACGCCGGAGGGCTGGGCCTCCGCCATGGCCAGCTGCCCGTCGGCGCACTGCGCGCGGGCCCGGGCGGGCAGCCGGTGCGGCAGCAGGCCGTGCTCGGTGCGCTCCAGATCGAGCGCGCCGCGCAGCAGGTCCGCGGTGAGGGGGGTGCTGAGCCAGTCCGCCGCCCGGGGCGTGACGGAGGAGCCGGGTTCGGCGGCGGGGGCATGCTCGCAAGTCATGACCTCAGCCTGTCAACCGGGTGCCTGATCCACACATCTTTTTCCGACCTGCCGGCTTGCCAGCCGCGCGACGGCACGACGACCGGCTACGTCCACCCCCACCGGCCTTCCCTCATCCCCCAACGGGAGGGGACGGGCCGGAGGGGCCTGGTGTGTGGACGTAAAGCGAAGCAGTCCACACACCAGGCCCCTCCGGCCCGTCACCGCACCCGACACCCACCCAGCCCGCCGCAGGCGCAACGGCGAGAAGCAACCACGTCGGGAAAGCCGACAACGTGCGGCGCGCCGCAGGCGCAACGGCGAGAAGCAACCACGTCGGGAAAGCCGAAAACGTGCGGCGCGCCGCAAAGCGCAACGGCGAGAAGCAACCACGTCGGGAAAGCCGACAACGCGGCGCGCGCCCGGCCGGCCTAGGCCCTACGCACGCCACCCCCCGAGAGCAACGGCAGCAGGGCCGAGACCGCGGCGGACAGGACGACGTTGAGGCCCACTGCGGCCGCCAGGGCGTGCCCGTACGCGGCGGTGTCGTGGTGCCCGGCGCCGCCGAGCGCGCCGTAGTAGAGGATCCCGACGACGGCCACGCCCACCGCGCCGCCGATCTGCTGGCCGGTGGAGAGCACCCCGGAAGCCATGCCCACCTCCGCGGGGCCGACGGTGCCGAGCACCGCGTTCAGCAGCGGGGTGACCAGCAGGCCGTTGCCCACGCCCACCAGGACCAGGGCCGGCGTCAGCTCCCAGGCGGTCAGTCCGGCTCCGGAGTGGACGGCGAGCGCGACGGTGCCGAGGAAACCCACGAGGCCGGTCAGTGCGCCGAGTTGCAGCACCCGCCGCCCGTAGCGGGCCAGCCGTCCGGCGAGGAGGCTGGCGGCGAAGAAGGCCACGGCGAGCGGTGTGTAGACCAGGCCGGCCCCGAGCGCGTCCCTCCCCAGCCCGTCCTGCAACGTCAGCGACAGGATCAGGAAGAAGGAGTTGATGCCCGCGTAGGTGAGCAGGACCAGGCCCATCCCGACCGCGAACGAACGCTCCCGTAGCAGCCCCAGCCGCACGAGCGGGGCGCCGCCCGCCGTGTCCACCCGCCGTTCCACCAGCCCGAAGGCGGCGAACGCGGGCACGCATGCGGCCAGGCTGAGCCAGGTCCACGGCGGCCAGCCGGACGAGCGGCCCTCGACCAGCGGCACCACGAGCAGAAACAGCGCCACGGTCAGCACCACGGCACCGGGCAGATCGAGCCGACGGGCCTGTGGTGCCCGCGACTCGGGCACGAAGAGCCAGGCGAGCAGCAGCGTCACCACACCGATGGGCACATTGACCCAGAACACCGGCCGCCAAGTGGAACCGAAGAGATCGGCGGCGATCAATACACCGCCCACCAACTGCCCGGCCATCGTGGCCATTCCGATGACGGCGCCGAGCGCCCCGAACGCCGTCGGGCGCTTCGCCGCCGGGATCAGCACCTGGATCACCGCGAAGACCTGCGGGAACATCGCCGCCGCGCTGAGGCCCTGGACCAGTCGCGCCGCGATCAGGCTGCCGGCGCCGGGCGCGAGGGCACAGCCCACGGAGGACAGCGTGAACAGCGCCATGCCCAGCAGGAACAGCCGCTTGCGGCCGAAGCGGTCGCCGAGCCGGGCGCCGGTGATCAGGGCGAGGGCGTAGGTGAGTTGATAGCCCGCCAGGATGAGCTGGATATCGGCCGCGGAGGCGTGCAGGTCGGCCTGGATGGCGGGCGCGGCGACTAGCACGATGAAGGTGTCGAGCACCGCCATGAAGGCCCCGACCAGCACGATGGCCAGGGCGCGCCAGGGGGCTGCCGGCCTCGGGCCGACGGCGTGCGGTCTGTCGGCCGTGTAGGACGGGCCTCCGCCCGTATTTGCCGATCCCCCGGCCGTATCGGACGAGCCGCCGGCCGGCGCTGGCGACGCGATGCGCGGTCCGTCGGCGGCCGGGAGTGGTGTCTGCTTCATGCGGCCAGCGTCGGACGACGCCGCCCAGGCGAACAGAGACCGATTATGCTGGTTTCCCCACCACCCCCCTCTACGTGCTGCGCCCACACGTCCGCGCGGCGGCCCCGACGCGGCCGACGCCCCCCGCGAGCCGCGGCGAACGGGAGTACCGATGGACGACCAGCAACGACGCCGCAGCCTCGGGGAGTTCCTGCGCTCGCGCCGGGAGCGGCTCACGCCCCGGGAGGCGGGCATCCTCGCGGGGCCCCGGCGGCGCACCCCGGGGCTGCGGCGCGAAGAGGTCGCCCAGCTCTCCGGTGTCAGCGTGACCTGGTACACCTGGCTGGAGCAGGCGCGCGACATCACCGTCAGCCGGCAGGTCCTAATGAGCCTGGCGCGGGCCCTGATGC
This sequence comes from Streptomyces auratus, assembly GCF_050433025.1. Taxonomy (NCBI): domain Bacteria; kingdom Bacillati; phylum Actinomycetota; class Actinomycetes; order Kitasatosporales; family Streptomycetaceae; genus Streptomyces; species Streptomyces auratus. The sequence goes on from NZ_JBNGCB010000003.1 coordinate 48,071, forward strand.
TCAGCTCGGTCGAGCGCCGGTATCTGTTCGCGCTGGCCGGACTGCCGCTACCGGAGCGCCCGGCGGAGGGCGGCCCCGGCCCCGCCCTGCAGAAGCTGGTGGAGGCGCTCGAACCACACCCCGCCTATCTCCTCGACGCCAACTGGGATCTGGTCGGCTGGAACCGTGCCGAGGCCGGACTGATCGGCGATCCCGGACAGCTGGAGCCGGCCGAACGCAATCTGCTGTGGCTGGTGTTCACGGATCCGGCGATGCGCTCGCTGCTTGCCGACTGGCACGCACAGGCCCAGGACCTGGTCGCCCAGTTCCGGGCGGACGACCGGCAGCGCTCGGGCGATCCGCGCTTCGAGCAGCTCACGAACGGGCTGCGGGAGGCGAGCGAGGAATTCCGGACCTGGTGGGCGGCGCATGACATCGCCGACTTCGGCAGCAGCCGCCGGCGCTTTGCGCATCCTCAGGTCGGGGCGCTGACCTTCGACTATGTGAAGCTGGCGGCGCTGGACGCGCCCGGCATCAAGCTGTTCGCCTGTATGCCGGCGGATGCCGGGACGGCGGCCAAGCTGCCCGCGCTCCAGCTGTGCGCGGCGGGCGCGAGGGGCGGGGTGGACGTCACCGCCACGGGCGCCGCCGCGACGCCATGATCGCGGCAATCGACGCCGCTGCTTGGCAAGGCACGGACCGACTGGACCTGACCCACCCGGACCGGCTCTCCCACCACCGGCAACCCCTACGCCCCGTCGTCCCCGCTCTCCCCGCCGCTCCCATCGAAGTGAATCAACGGCTTGATAATGCCCCCCTCCTTCGCCGCCATCATCTGAAAGGCCCGTTCAATCTCACCGAAGCTGAATTCGTGCGTGGTCATCGGCGTGGGATCGACCTTCCCCGTCTCCATCAACCGGAAGATCCGCCGAAGCCACCCGCGGCCTCCGCGGTTGAACCCGCCGTAGACCTGCTTGTCGGCCATGCCGTATCCGAAGGGCTCCAGGGGGATCTTCAGCGGCTCTCGCACCTCCCCGTGATACCCGACGTTGGAAATGCGCCCTCCCGGCTTCGTGACCCGGAAGGCCGCCTCCCAGGTCTCGGGGCTGCCGAGCGCCTCGATGGCCGCGTCGACCCCCTGGCCGTCCGTCAGCTCCAGGATCCGCTCGACCGGGTCGCACTGTGTGTGGTCGACGATCAGATCGGCGCCGAAGCGGCGGGCGAGTTCCTGACGGGCGGGAATCGACTCGACGGCGACGATGAGGCCGGCGCCGAGCAGCCGGCAGCCGATCGTCGCCGACAGCCCCACCGCGCCCTGCGCGAAGATCGCCACGGTCTCGCCGAGTTCGAGTTCCGCGTGTTCGGCGGCGACGAATCCGGTGGAGAGCATGTCGGTCGCATACAGCGCCTGGTGGTCGGAGAGCCCTTCCGGAATCGGTGCGAGGTTGGCCTCGGCATTGTTGACGAGAAAATACTGGGCCAGGGTCCCGTCGCGCTGATTGGTGAATTTGGCGCCGCCCAGCATCAGCCCGTGGCATTGCGAGGAGAACCCGCGCTGGCAGGAATCGCACTGGAAGCAGGGCGTGATCCCGGCAGCCGCGACGCGCTGGCCTTCGACCAGTCCCTCGACCGCCGAGCCGAGCGCATGGACGACACCGACCGCCTCATGCCCCAGCGTCACATCCGGAGCAACCGGAATGACGCCCCGCATGACGTGCACATCGGTCGTGCACACCAAGGCCGCGGTGGTGCGCACGACCACGTCATTCGGACCGGGCTCGGGGACCGGCTTCTCGACGACGCCGACCTCGCCGACCTTCCGGAGCACGAAAGCCCTCACGTCTGCTCACCTGCCGTCCGGCGCGGGATGACGAGGAGATCGAGTGCGTCAGCGTGGCTCATGCCATCGCCCTTCCCGCAGGCGAGGCCGGGAGACGGCCGTTACGTCATCTTCCGCCCGTTCGGCCGACAGCCCCGCACTACTGCTCATGTCATCGTGGCCTCGCCTCGCCCCCGTACGGAGCCGGCCCGCCGTCCGGCAGGTGGTCGTGGTGGTCCTCGGGTACGGGCAGCCGCCCGCCCCGGCTGTCGGCGACGCGCAGGACATCGTCGAGCGCCACCGTGGCCCGCAGAAGCGTGACCCGGAGGGTGAGCGGTCCTGCCCCCGGATCGTCCAGCACCTCCTCGGCATCGACGATGACGGCTGCCCCCTCCCGCATCTGCTCCGCCTCCATCAGGTCCGCCTTCCGGGCGAGATAGCCCCCCGCGTCGTCGCTCCGCAGAAAGCACGGATTCCCCGCGAGCGACAGCCACGGCAACAGCCGCAGCCCGGACCCAGGACGCTGGGGGTTGTCGGGGTCGTAGCGGCCGGTCAGGTTCCTCAACTCGTCATCCTCCAAAGGGCGGTGGCGACACCCGTGTCCCGAACCAGCGGTCGCGGGAGTCTTTTCTGCGTACACCCGCCTAGCGTTGTGTCACGGCGATAGGCTCGCCAGTGCACAGAGCGTGACAACGCATTCGTCACAGGGGAGTTGACGAAATGGGCACGGCATACGGTGACTGGCTCCGCGAACAGCGGGAAGCGGCCGGGATGACACAACAACAGCTGGCGGACGCAGCGGTGATGACCCGCTCACACATCGCCCACATCGAGGCGGGCCGCCGCATCCCGTCGAAGGAGGACGCGCGGCGGCTGGACCAGGCGCTGAACACGGGGAACGTGTTGAGCAGCTTTCTGCCGCAGGACGATACGACGGTTGCCGAACGCTTTGCGGCCGCGCTGCAACTTGAGCAACAGGCCACGATGATCCGCGAGTTTGCGTCATCCCTCGTCCCCGGCATCTTTCAGACGGAAACGTACGCGCGCGCGGTTATGCGTACGGCCTTTCCTCCGTGGAGTGAGGAGGAATGTGACAGGTTCGTCGTCACGCGGCTTGAGCGATCGAAGATCCTCGCTGACCCGGTGACGCCCGTAGTGTGGGCCCTCCTGGACGAGGCGGTGTTTCGCCGTCCGGTTGGCGGAAAGGACGCCATGGCGGCACAGATCATGCACATCGTCCGCTTGGTTGAGGATGAGCGAGTGCGGGTGCATGTATTGCCACTTGGGCTGGGGGCGCATCCGCTCATGCCGGGGATGGTGACGCTGATGTGGTTCGAGGATCAGCCCCCGGCGGCTTATTCGGAGGGGCTGTCTGTCAGCAAGGTTCATGACTCCCCGGCCGTGGTCCAACGGCTGCAGGGCGCCTACGATCTGGCCCTGAGCGACGCACTGCCGCTGAAGGAGTCCCTGGCCCTGATGAGGGCGACAGCGAAGGAATACGGACACCATGACTGAGCACGCAATTCCGAACTCCGCCACGCTGCGTGGCTGGCGCAAGTCGTCGTACAGCGACAACGAAGGAGCCAGCTGCCTGGAGGTCCTGGACGGCCACCCCTCCGGCGTCCCCGTCCGTGACTCGAAGGTCCCGTACGGCCCGGCAATCCTCTTCCCGGCCGACAGCTGGATACCGTTCGTCACCGCCCTCAAGAACCGGGAGTTCCCCGCCTCGGCCGGATGACCGTCCGAGGAGGCGCTCAGCGGAACGGAAGCGGCCGCCCCTTCTCCTCCTCCGGTCGTGGTCCGAAGATCCGCCGTTCCGCCTCCGTGATCGCGACATCGTGGATGCCGGCTTCCCGGCGGCGCATCAGCCCCTCCTCGTCGAACTCCCACAGCTCATTGCCGTAGCTGCGCCACCACTGCCCGGCCGCGTCATGGCACTCGTACTGGAAGCGCACCGCGATCCGGTTGCCGTTGTAGGACCACAGTTCCTTGCGCAGCGCGTAGTCCCGCTCGCGGGCCCACTTCTGGCGGAGGAAGGCGACGATCTCCGCGCGGCCGGCGAGGAAGGTGTCCCGGTTCCGCCAGATCGAGTCCTCGGTGTACGCGAGGGCGACCCGCTCGGGATCGCGCGTGTTCCAGGCGTCCTCGGCGGCCTGCACCTTCTGCCGTGCGCTCGCCTCGTCGAACGGCGGGAACGGGGGGCGTGACGCCATGGCGGATCTCCCTACTCTCGAACCTGCGGAGAACGATCGTTCTCTCTCGTTCGGCTAGCATAGAGAACGACCGTTCTCCTGGGAAGTGCCGGAAGGGCCATGGATCACGACGAAGCCCGTACGCGGATACTCGACGCCGCGGAGAAGCTGTTCTACGACCGCGGAATCCAGTCCGTCGGCATGGACGAACTCCGCACCACCGCCGGGGTGTCCCTCAAGCGCCTCTACCAGTGCTTCCCGGCCAAGCACGACCTCGTCGAGGCCTATCTGCGCCGGCGCGACACCCGGTGGCGCGCCGCCCTCGCCGCGTACGTCACCGAGCACGCCGACACCCCTGAGGCCCGGCCGCTCGCGGTCTTCGACTGGCTGCACGACTGGTTCACCGCCCCGGACTTCCGCGGCTGCGCCTTCATCAATTCCTTCGGCGAACTGGGCGCGACCTCGGAGGGCGTCGCCCGCGCCGCCCGGGACCACAAGCGCGCCCTGCTCTCGTACCTGACGGACCTCGCCCGGGGCGCGGAGATCGCCGAACCGTCCGCCGTGGGCGGCCAGTTGTCACTCCTCGTCGACGGTGCGATCACCACGGCCGCAATCACCGGCAACCCGTCCGCCGCCCAACAGGCCCGCACCGCCGCTGAGGCCCTCCTGGCGGCTGCCCGGACGGCAACAGCACCGGGAGGAAACCGCCGCAAGCCGTGACCGGAGAGTCGAGCGCACGGCGGCGGAAAGCTACCGCTCGTCGTCGCGCCGAAAGACGGCGGTCCACAGGAACGGCTCGCCGAAGTGAGGGGAGTGCGGGGGCTCGTCGTGCATGCGGCGGAGTTCGAGCTCCGTCAGGTGGGAGAAGATGCCGCGCAGGGAGTCCGGGGTGTAGGCGAGGCCGCCCTGGAGGCCGGAGTGGCGGTAGAACTCGCGGTCGTCGAGTTCGGAGCCCATCGCGCCGGCGGCGAAGCAGGTGAGGGCGAGGTGGCCGCCGAGGGCCAGGGACCGGTCGAGCAGGGCGAGGTAGCTCAGGCGGCGGTGCGGTGGCAGATGGTGGAAGCAGCCGGAGTCGTAGATCAGGTCGTACGGGCCGGCGAGTGCGGTGTCGGCGAGGGTGAAGGCGTCGCCGCAGAGGAAGCGGACCTCGGCCTTCGTTTCCGCGGCGCGGTCCTGGGCCCAGGCGATGGCTGCCGGGGAGAGGTCGACCGCGTCCACCTCGAAGCCCGCGGCGGCGAGGTGGAGCGCATTGCGGCCGGGGCCGCAGCCCAAGTCGAGGGCGCGCCCCGGGGTGAGCATTCCGCGGTCCAGGCAGGAGACCAGGTTCTCGTCGGGCTTCGCCACGAAGAACGGCACCGGCTTCGAACGGTCCGCGTAGAAGCCGTCCCACCAGGAGGCTCCGCCGGCGCTCCAGCGGTCGGCCTCCGGGGCGAACAAGCCGTCCAGGAGGGTGAGTACGTCCTCGATGGTGCGGATGTTCCGGTCCATGTGGTCCCCCTCAATCCGGTCCCTGTGGTCCCCGTTCGCCGGTCCGTGCGGTCCGCCTTTCCGGTCCGCCTTTCCGGTGCGGTGAGCGTAGCCGGGAACGCCGCATCAGACCAGGTCAGGTGGGGTGGAGGGGAGGCGGTTGCCGGGCGTGTGAGGGGCGTGCGGGAGGGTGGGGAGGGAGCCCGCCATGGGCCGGGCGGGGAGCCGTTCGGGGCGCCTTCCAGGGGCGTCACGGGGGTGTTTACGGGCGCGCCGGGGACGGTTTTCAGCGAGCTGTGCTGAGCCGAGCCGAGCCGAGCCGCCGGGTGGGCCCCGGTCGTGCGGGGCAGCCCGGCGGCTCGGGAGTGAAGAGGGACGACAGGGGCGCCTAGATCAGCACCCGCGCCAGGGAGTTGAGCGCCGCGTCCAGTTCTTCGGCCGTGATGGTCAGCGGCGGGGCCAGCCGGATCGTCGAGCCGTGGGTGTCCTTGACCAGGATGCCTTCCTTCATCAGGCGTTCGCTGATCTCCCGGCCGGTGCCGAGGGCGGGGTCGATGTCCACGCCCGCCCACAGGCCGCGGGCGCGGAAGCCGGTGATGCCCTTGCCGGTCAGTGCGGCCAGGCCGCTCCGCAGCTGTGCGCCGAGCTCGGTGGCGCGGCGCTGGAACTCCCCGGTGGCGAGCAGTTCGATCACGGCCGAACCGACGGCGGCCGCCAGGGGGTTCCCGCCGAAGGTCGAGCCGTGCTGGCCGGGGCCGAGCACGCCGAGCACCTCGCGGCGGGCGACGACCGCGGAGACCGGGACGATGCCGCCGCCGAGGGCCTTGCCCAGGAGGAGCACGTCGGGGACGACGGACTCGTGCTCGACGGCCAGGGTCTTTCCGGTGCGGCCCAGGCCGGACTGGATCTCGTCGGCGATGAACAGGCAGCCGTTGCGCCGGGTCAGTTCGCGGACGCCGGTGAGGTAGCCGTCGTCGGGGATGAGGACGCCGGCCTCGCCCTGGATGGGCTCGATCAGCACCGCGGCCGTGGTCTCGTCCAGGGCCGCTTCGAGCGCGGCCAGGTCGTTGTAGGGGACGGTGCGGAAGCCGGGGGCGAAGGGGCCGAAGCCGGCGCGGGCCTCGTCGTCGTCGGAGAAGCCGACGATGGTGGTCGTCCGGCCGTGGAAGTTGCCGCCGGCCACCACGATCGTCGCCCGGTCCGCCGGGACGCCCTTGACGTCGTACGCCCACTTGCGGGCGACCTTGATGCCGCTCTCCACCGCCTCGGCGCCGGTGTTCATCGGCAGCACCATGTCCAGGCCGGTCAGTTCGGCGAGGCCCTCGGCGAAGCCGGCGAGCCGGTCGTTGTGGAACGCGCGGGAGGTGAGGGTGAGTTGATCCAGCTGGCGGTGGGCGGCCTCGATCAGCGCCGGGTGCCGGTGGCCGAAGTTGAGCGCCGAGTAGCCGGCCAGCATGTCGAGGTAGCGGTTCCCCTCGACGTCCTCGACCCAGACGCCCTCCGCGCGCGCGACCACCACGGGCAGCGGGTGGTAGTTGTGCGCGAGAACCGGGCCCTCGGCCTGGATCAGTTCCGCGGACGAACGGGGAGCGAGCACCGGGGCAATGCGAGTGGGAGCGGTCATCAGCGGATCTCCTGGGTGCAGCACTTGATGCCACCGCCGGCCTTGTGGAACTCGGACAGGTCGACGGGGACGGGGACGTAGCCCTCGGCGGTGAGCCGGCCGATGAGGCCGGTCGCCTGGGGGGCGATGAACACATGGCGGCCGTCGGAGACGGAGTTGAGCCCGAAGGCCATGGCGTCGGCCCGGGTGGCGAGCACGGCACGGGGAAAGAGCCGGGCGAGCACCTCGCGGCAGCCGGGTGAGAACGCCTCCGGGTAGTACGCGATGTTCTCCTCGTCGAGCACGAAGAGTGCGGTGTCGAGGTGGTAGAAGTGCGGGTCCACCAGCTGGAGGCTGATGGTCGGCACCCCGAAATATTCCTGTACCTCCTGGTGGGCGGCGCGCGTCGTGCGGAAGCCGGTGCCGGCCAGCACATACGGGCCCGCCGGGACCAGATCGCCCTCGCCCTCGCACACCGACTCGGGCCGGTAGACGTCGAAGCCGGCGGCCTTGAACCACGTCTCGTAGGCGGTGGACTCCGGCCGCCGCTGCGGGGCGTGGAAGAGCGAGCCGAAGACCCGCCCCGCCAGGACCAGCGCCGAATTCGCCGCGAACACCATGTCCGGCAGTCCGGGCACCGGCGGCACGGTCTCCACCGTGTGTCCGTGCGCGCGGTAGGCGCACATCAGGGCCTCCCACTGGCGGGCGGCGAGCGCGGTGTCGACCGGTGCGTCCGTCCGCATCCAGGGGTTGATGGCGTAGTGCACATCGAAGTGCCGGGGTTCGCACACCAGAAAGCGCCGCGGGCGCGGCACACGACTCGTCAGCACGGACATCCCTCCTGTCATGACAGACCGTTAAGGGTTGTCACCTCGTGTTTTCCACGGTACGGAGCGAGGGATTCCGGCAACAAGCAACAAATGCTGCGTATCGGCGCAGCAATACTGCGTGTCAGCCGCTATTTCTGCACGATTTCTGCGCCACTCTGCTCGAAGGATCCGCGGGCGCCGGCCTCCGGGCTCTCCGGCAGCAGGTGGGACAGCACCATGTAGCTGATCGTCTTGCGGATGAACGGTTCGGCCCGGATGCGTTCGAGTACCTCCTCGAAGTGCTCGACATCGGTCGCCCGCACATGCAGCAGCGCATCGGCGCCCCCGGTGACGGTCATCGCCGCGGCGATCTCCGGATGGTTGCGTACGACCTCGGCGAGCCGGCGGGGCGGGGCGGCGCTGTCGCAGTACACCTCGACGTACGCCTCGGTCAGCCAGCCCAGCGCGGACGGCCGGACGGTGGCGCTGAACCCCGTGATCACCTTGCTCTCCCGCAGCCGGTCCACCCGCCGTTTCACCGCGGTGGCCGACAGTCCGATCGCGCCACCGATCTCCGAGAAGCTCGCCCGGCCGTTGTCGATCAGCGCCGCGATGATCTTGCGGTCGAGCTCGTCGAAGGGCGCGGCCTTGCTGGTCACTGGGTCTCCCGTTGCATCCCGGTCCTGCTCCGTCCTGCCTGCTGCCGCTCGGTCGCGGTCGCCTCACGGTAGCGACACCGGGCGCGCGGGGCCGCTCGGCCCGCCTCGACGTGCGCCAAGAGGTCAGCCGCCCGCGCGCGGTCCCGGTTGCCGGCTGCGGTGGGCCCACGGCGCTGCCTGATCCCCGCATGGGACCCTGGTACGTCATGGATCTGCCGGACGGACGGTGGACGGGACGTGCGGCGATGACGAGGGTGCCCCATGAGACTCTGCTTCCTGGTGGAGGAGCAGTACCGCCACGACGGCATGCCGCTGGATGTGATCCGCCAACTCGGCGCCTGGGGCCACCAGGTGGACGTGCGGTGGCCCGGCCGCTCGCTGATATCCCTGTCCGATGCGATACAGGCGGGCAGCCATGACGCGTGGGTGCTCAAGACCGTCTCCGGCGGCCCGGGCCTGACCCTGCTGGAGGCCGCGGCGTCCGCCGGGCTGACGACGGTGAACGATGTCCGGGCGATCCGCGGGGTGCGCGACAAGGCGCTGGCCGCGGTGATCGCCCGCGGTACGGGGCTGCCCGTCCCCGTGACGTATGCGGCGGCCCGGCCCGAGGAGCTCGCGGAGATACCCGAGGCGGAGTTCCCGCTCGTGGTCAAGCCCGCGGACGGCAGCTCCGGGCGCGCGGTCCGGCTGGTGGCGACGCCGGACCGGCTGCGGGAACCCGTGGCCCCGGGCGACGGGGGCGGACTGCTCATCGCCCAGCCCTACGTCCCCAACTCCGGTACGGATCTGAAGGTCTACAGCGTCGCCGGTGAGCTGTACGCGACCGAGCGGTGCTCGCCCCTGCACCCCGCGCACGACGTACGCGAACGTCAGGTGCCGCTCACCGCCGAGGTCGCCCGGATCGCCGCCCGGATCGGCGAGGTCTTCGGCCTCGACCTCTACGGCGTCGACATCCTGCTCGGGCCCGACGGCCCGGTGGTCGTCGACATCAACGACTTTCCCAGCTTCCGTCAGGTGCCGGACGCGGTCGCCCGGGTGTCGGCCGCCGTACTGGAGCTCGCCCGGCGCGGGACGAGCGGGCGGGACGCGGCTCCGGCGGCCGGCCGGGTGGCCATGCCGGAGGCCGGACGGGCGACGGGGCAGCCGAAGGCGGGGGCCGCCACGACGCGCTCCGTGACCCCTCTCCCGCGCCCCGCCCGGCCCACCGCGCCCCTCGGCGGCGGCCGATGAGGGTCTGTCTGCTCACCGCCGACCCCGGCCATCCGCTGCTGGCCGCCGTCACCGCGCTGCTGGCCCCGGAGCACGAGGTCGTCTCCCTGGACCCGGGCAGTGCCACCGCCGGCCCCGGCCTCTTCCCGCTCGCCGACGTCTATCTGCTCAAGGCGCGGACCCCGCGGGCGCTGGCGCTCGCCGCCTTCCTGGAGGAGCACGGCGCCCCGGTGCTCAACTCCGCGGCGGCCACCGCGCGCTGCCAGGACCGCGTCGCGATGGCCGACGTGGCGCGCGCGGCCGGGCTGCCGTTCGCCGCCACCACCGCGTTGACCACGGTCGGCCGGCTGGCGGCGGCCGGCGAACCGGCCACTCCGCTGGTGCTCAAGAGCCGGTTCAGCCGGCGCCACGACCTGGTGGCCCGTGCCGACAGCGCCGCCCGGCTGCGGGAGTTGGCCGCGGACTGGGCGACCGAGCCGGTGGTCGTCCAGGAGTTCACCGCGAACAGCGGCTGGGACCACAAGCTGTGGGTGGTCGACGGCCGGCTCTTCGCCGGGCTGCGCCGCTCGGAGCTGGCCCCGGGCGGCCGCGGACCGACCCGGTCGCTGCCGGCCGGCGAACTGCCCGCGAGCTGGCGGGACGCCGCGCTGCGGGCCGGCGAGGTCTTCGGCCTGGAGGTCTACGGCGTGGACGTCCTCGACGCCGGCGGCGGCGCGCCGCTGCTCGTGGACATCAATGCCTTCCCCGGCATCCGCGGCCAGGCCGGCGCCCCGGAGGCGCTCGCGGAACTCGCCCTGCGGACGGCGGCGAACGGCCGGACGCCCGCCACAGGCGAAACAAAGCTGCCAGAAGTCAGCCAGAAATAAGCCCAGTTCAGCGCAGTCCGAACCGAAGCGGCGTGGAGGCGGAAGCTCCTCCTCCATAAGGCCTAAGCCGCCGACCACCGGGGTAGCGCTGCCCCCGTTCAAGGGGGGCGTGGCTCGGCGCGCCGCCCTTCCGTACACAGGGGAAGAGGCCAGCAACGGTGTCGCAGCAGCCATTCGAATTGCCCACCTTCTACACGCCCCATCCGGCGCGGCTGAACCCGCATCTGGAGGCGGCCCGTACGCACTCCAGGACATGGGCGCGCAGCATGGGAATGCTGGAGGGCTCCGGCATCTGGGAGCAGCCGGACCTCGATGCCCACGACTACGCCCTGCTGTGTTCCTACACCCACCCGGACTGTGATGCCGACGCCCTCTCGCTGGTGACCGACTGGTACGTCTGGGTCTTCTTCTTCGACGACCACTTCCTGGAGAAGTTCAAGCGGACGCTGGACCGGGAGGGCGGCAAGGCCTACCTCGACCGGCTGCCGGCCTTCATGCCGATGGACCTGACCGCGCCCGTGCCCGAGCCGGTCAACCCCGTCGAGGCGGGGCTGGCCGACCTGTGGGCGCGCACCGTGCCGCACATGTCCATGGACTGGCGGCGGCGGTTCGCCGAGAGCACCGAGCATCTGCTCAACGAGTCGCTCTGGGAACTGTCCAACATCGACATCCACCGGGTGCCCAACCCCGTCGAGTACATCGAGATGCGCCGCAAGGTCGGTGGTGCGCCCTGGTCGGCGGGCCTGGTGGAGTACGCGACCGGCGCCGAGGTCCCCGCCGCCGTCGCCGGGTCCCGGCCGCTGCGGGTGCTGCGCGACACCTTCGCCGACGGTGTCCATCTGCGCAACGACCTCTTCTCCTACCAGCGGGAGACGGAGGACGAGGGCGAGCTGAGCAACGGCGTCCTGGTGCTGGAGACCTTCTTGCAGTGCACCACCCAGGAGGCCGCGGACTCCGTCAACGACCTCATCACCTCGCGGTTGCAGCAGTTCGAGAACACCGTCGTCGGGGAACTCCCCACGCTCTTCGCCGAGCAGGGTCTGGACCCCAAGTCCTGCGCGGACGTGCTGGCGTACGCCAAGGGGCTCCAGGACTGGCAGTCCGGCGGCCATGAATGGCACATGCGCTCCAGCCGCTACATGAACGGCGGCGGGTCCGCGGCGCGCACCTCGCCCGCCTGGTCGCCGTACCCCCTCGGCGGACTCGGCACCTCGGCCGCGGATCTGCGGCGCGCCCTGGCCACGGCCGGTGCGCACCGTCTGCGCAGCACCACGCATGTGCCGCACCGGAAGGTCGGTCCGTCCCGCATCCCCGATATCCACATGCCGTTCACCACCACTCTCAGCCCGCATCTGGCGGGCGCCCGCCGCCGGGTCGTCGAGTGGGCGCACCGGATGGGCATCCTCCGGCCGCAGCCCGGCGTGCCGCTGTCCGACGTCTGGGACGAGCCCGCGATGATCCGGCACGACCTGGCGCTGTGCGCGGCCGGCATCCACCCCGACGCCACCCCCGAACAACTGGACCTCAGTGCCGCCTGGCTGGCCTGGGGCACCTATGCGGACGACTACTACCCGCAGGTCTTCGGGCGGCCGCGCGACCTGCCGGCCGCCAAGGTGTGCACCGAGCGGCTGTCGTCCTTCATGCCCCTCGACCCCGCGGCCCCCACCCCGGAGCCGGTCAACGCCCTCGAACGCGGGCTGGCGGACCTGTGGTCCCGTACGGCGGAACCGATGACCCCCGAGGCGCGCCGGGCGTTCCGGCAGACCGTCGACACGATGACGGCCAGCTGGCTCTGGGAGCTCGACAACCAGATCCAGAACCGGATCCCCGACCCGGTCGACTACATCGAGATGCGCCGGGCGACCTTCGGCTCCGACCTCACCATGAGCCTGAGCCGCATCGGCCACGGCCGGCGGGTCCCGCCGGAGGTCTACCGCACCGGCGCCCTGCGCTCACTGGAGAACTCCGCCGCCGACTTCGCCTGCCTGATGAACGACGTCTTCTCGTACCAGAAGGAGATCGAGTACGAGGGCGAGGTCCACAACGGCATCCTGGTCGTCCAGACCTTCTTCGACTGCGACTACCCGACCGCGCTGCACATCATCAATGACCTCATGACCTCCCGCATGAACGAGTTCCGGCACGTCGCGGCCCATCAACTCCCCGTCGTCTACGACGACTTCGACCTCTCGCCGGAGGCCCGCAAGGCACTCGACGGATACGTCCACGAGCTGGAGAACTGGATGGCCGGCATCCTCACCTGGCACCGGGGCTGCCGCCGCTACATCGAGTCCGAACTGCGCCATCCGACGGGGGCGCCGGGCCGGCTGGGTGCACCGAGCGGGCTGGGGACGTCGGCGGCGCGGCTCTTCCGGTCGGCGGTGGGGGTGGGCGTGGGGTAGAGCGCGGGGCGGGGCTGGGGCCGCGGGGCCGGGGGCAGTTCCGGCTTGCGCGGCCCCTCATGTTCCTCCTGCCCCTCCCTCCCCTCCCGCTCTGCGCAACCAGTCGTGCAGGAGGCCGAAGTCCGCGTCGGTGAGGCCGCACCGGGGATCGACGCGGAGGAGCAGGGCCCGGGGGCCGTGGTGTGCCGCCACCCAGGCCCGGTCCCGGTCGTTGATCTCGTCGTCGACCCAGGCGAAGGCGCGCCCGGCCGCCCGGTCGACCAGCGCCCGGGTCTTCCAGTGCAGCCCGGCGCGCACATCCCGCTCCTCCTCGGCGGACGATTCCGGCCAGCTCAGCACCGGCAGTTCCGGCAGCCCGAGCAGCGGCGCGAGGTACTCGTTCGCCTCGTGCATCCAGGTGGTCGCCCAGACCAGCTCGCACGGCAGCGCCGCCAGCCTGGGCCCGTGCGCGGGGTTGATCCGGCCCAGCAGCGGGTTCGCACCGGCGCCCGGGGGCAGGTGGTCCGCCGGGTACGCCGGATGCCCGCCCGCGAGGTCCTCCGGAGCTCCCCCGAACGGGAGGAGCGGGCCGTCGACGTCGAGGAAGAGCAGCGGGCGCGCCGCGGAACCGGTCACCGCCGCAAGATAGCCGCTCCGCGCGGTATCCGTACGGTGTGCTCCCCGGCCCGCGGAGCCACGCCGGTCAGCCGCCGGACGCCTCCCGGCATGTCCCGCTGCACGGTGAATATCCCTTATGAGGGGAATATCCTGATGGGGCGTCGGGAACCCCACATGGCGACATCCCGCAAGGGCCTGACCCGGGCCGTTCGGACCGCCGCCCGTGGCTGACGAGGAGTTCCGACTGTGCGACGCATGACCGCTTTCCTTGGCGCCCTGGCCCTCACCGGGGCGTTCGTGGCCTTCAGCCCCCATGGCGCCCAGGCCGTCACCGGCGTCATCACGTACCACACCCGCCCGGAAAACCGGATGCACGAGATCCTCGATCCCGGCGACGACCATTGCTACGGAGTGGGGGACGGCTACGGCACGGTGGACAACGACACCCCCACCGACCTCGTGCTGTACAACGGCCGCGATTGCACCGGTTCCGTGGTCACCGTCGTGCCCAGCCGCGACTGGCGCAACGCACGGTTCGGCAGCCTCCAGCTCAGCTCGGACGGCCCGCGGGAACCGGAGCCCTCCGATGACCCCGACCCCTCCGACAGCCCCGAGCCCTCCGGCAACCCGGACCCGTCCCACAGTGCCGACCCGTCCGACACCTCGGACCCCTCGCACAGCGCCGACCCGTCCGAGAGCGCCGAGCCGTCCGACAACGGGGACCCGTCGGACAACGGCGACCCGTCGGACAGTGGCCCGTCGGACAACGGCGACCCGTCCGACAGCGCCGAGCCGTCCGACAACCAGGAGAGCCCGCAGAACCCGGACGACCCGGATGGCACACATGCGGCGGACGGTGCGCAGGGGCAGCGGCAGGGGCAGGTCCACGGACATAAGCAGGTCCACGGGCGCGGACAGGGGCAGGTCCACGGGCAGGGGCACGGGCGGTCCGCTGGGTGAGTCGGGCCCAGGGGGTGTCTGTTCGATCTCCGTGGATCAGCCTGCGGTGCCAGGCGTCGCAGGCCCACGGAGATCGGTGAGTCACCCCCTAGCGCCCTGCGGTCAGCCGGGTGGCATCAGGCTGGACAGCGTCGCCTCCACCAGGCCGTGGGCGTACGACGCGTCCAGCGGGCCCGGCCGGAAGACGAGCCGGTACATCATCGGGGCCACGATGTGGTCCATCACCACCTCGGCATCCGGGGCCTGTTCGCCGCGATCGGCGGCGCGGGCGAGGATGATGTCCACCTGCTCGGCGGCGTAGGCCGAGCACTGACCCGCATGGCTGCCGTCCGGATCACCGGCGAGCGCATCGCGGATGTACGCACGGCCCGGGGGCGAGGACATCTCCTCCAGGAACTGCTCCGCCCAGGCCTCCAGGTCGGTGCGCAGTGCTCCGTGATCGGCGGGCTCCGTCTCCGGGCGGAGGCGCTCGACGGCCACGTCGGACAGCAGCTCCTGGAGGTCTCCCCACCGGCGGTAGACCGTCGACGGGGTGACACCGGCGCGGGCGGCGATCAGGGGCACGGTCAGCGCGTCGCGGCCCTGTTCGGCCTCAAGGGCACGCACGGCGGCGTGCACCGATTCCTGGACGCGGGCGCTGCGTCCCCCGGGGCGGGTCATCGGCCTGGGGCTCATGGCTCCACCTTACGGCTTAAGGCGAAGGAGTTGCTTCAAGGGGGAGTGGGGGAGGGCCTCTCGGAGGCCCACCGCGGGGGTGGCGCTTCACGTACGCCGGGTGGCCGGGCGGGCGCATCAGGCGGCCACCGGAACCGGTCCGCCGACGCTGCCGGACGCGGTTTCGTAGGCACGGCCCACCCGCAGCACGGTGGCCTCGTCGAAGGGCCGGCCCATCAGCTGGAGGCCGGCCGGCAGCCCTGTGCCATCCGGGCCGACGGGCAGGGACAGCGCGGGGATGCCGGTGATGTTGGCCGGTGCGCAGAGCCTGACGTAGGCGTCCGAGACGGCCTCCACCGTGCCGTCCGGCCACTCCACCCTCTCCTCTCCGGCCCTGACGGCGGCCATCGGCACGCTGGGTGCGGCGACCACATCGACCTGCTGGAAGAGCTCGGTCCAGGCCTCGCGCATCAGGGCGCGGGAGCGCTGGGCGCGCAGATAGTCGCCCGCCGGGACGAGTGCGCCGGCCTCCAGCAGGACCCGGACGTCCTCGCCGTAGAGCTCCGGCACCGAGCGCAGCGTCTGTTCGTGGGCGGCGGTCGCCTCGGGCACCATGAGCCCCCACTGGGTCGCCTGGAGGTAGCGGGCCATCGGGATGTCGATGTCCATGAGCTCGGCGCCGCATGCCTGCAGTTGGTCGATGGCGGCCCGTACCGAGGCCTCCACGCCGGGGTCGACCCGCTCGAAGTAGTGCTGACGGGGGATGCCGATGCGCAGCCCCGTCAGATCGGCGCTCTCCGGGGGCAGGAGGTCCGCCCCGGGCGCGGCCGGAGGGCCGCTGCGGATGGTGGGGGCTGTGGCGGCCGCCGTGCCGGGCGGGCCCTGGTGGCCGGCCAGGGCGGTGAGCACCAGGGCGGCGTCCTCGACGGTGCGGGTCAGGGGGCCGATGTGGTCCAGCGACCACGACAGCGAGGTGACGCCGTGCAGCGGGAGCAGGCCGTAGGTGGGCTTGAGGCCCACCACGCCGTTCAGCGCCGCGGGGACCCGGATGGAGCCGCCGGTGTCCGTGCCGAGGGCGAAGGTGGCGGCTCCCGCGGCCACCGCGACGGCCGAGCCGCCGCTCGATCCGCCGGCGATACGGCCGTGGTCCCGCGCATTGCGGGTCTGCGGTGTCGTCAGGCCGTAGCCGAATTCATGGGTGTGGGTCTTGCCCAGCAGGACGGCACCGGCGGCCGACAGCCGGGCGGCCACGGCGCTGTCCGTGGCCGGCGGGTGCGGCGCCCCGACCCGCGAACTGGCCGTCGTGGGAAGCCCGGCGGCATCGATGAGGTCCTTCAGCCCGAACGGGATGCCGTGCAGGGGGCCGCGGTGGCGGCCCGCCGCGATCTCCCGTTCCGCCCGTACGGCCGACCGGCGCGCGGAGTCCGCGGCGAGGGTGACGTACGCCCCCAGACGGTCCTCCACCGCGCCGATCCGGCCGAGCACCGACTCGGTCAGGTCCACGGGGGAGAGCTCTCCCGCCCGGATGGCCACGGCCGCGCCGGCCAGCGTCAACTCATACGGCTGCACCGGCGGACCCTCCTGCCTGGTAGACGGGGGCGGGGGGTGTCTGCCGGAAGTCCAGCTCGCGCAGGACGCCGAGGACGGACTGGATGTGGTTCGCCGTGTCGGTCACGGGGGCGAGGCGGTCGTCCCCCAGGGGGAGTCCGGCGCGGAGCGCCCAGCGGGCGCTTTCCTGCGGGGTGAGTTCTGCGGTGGTCATGCACGGCCTTTCGTGATCCCGGCGCTGTGTGGTCCTGCACAGCGTCGTCCTGCACTTCGTGGTCCGGCGCTGTGTGGTCCGGCACTGCGTGGTCCTGCGCATCCCTTCGTGGTCTGCGCATCTCTTCCCGGTCCGCGCATGCCGACAACGGAGCGAAGGGGGCATGGTGGGGAGCGCGAGGGGGTGAGGGGGCGAGGGGGTTGGGGTGCGGCAGCCGCATCGGGTGCCGCGTCGACAACAGTAAAAGCTATTTGTTTGCGTTAACTCAGCATAGCGGCTAGCGTGACTTAACGCAAAGGGTTCGCTTTTGCCTGTGAGAGGATGATCCATGCCCGCCTTCCGTGACACCACCCCCGCCTGGACGGTGGGCGACCTCACCGTCCGCCGCATCGACGAGGTGGCCTTCCCCGCGCAGACCGGACGCTGGCTGCTGCCCGACGCCACCCCAGAGGTGGTGGCCCAAGCCCCTTGGCTCCGGCCGGACTTCGCCGACGACGCCGGCGCCCTCCGCCTGGCCGGCCACAGTTTCGCCGTGGAAGTGCAGGGCCTGCGCATCGTCATCGACACCGGAATCGGCAACGGCAAACCCCGGGCCAACCCCGCCTGGCACGACCTCGACACCGACTACCTCCAGCGGCTGACCGCGGCCGGATTCGCCCCGGAGACGGTGGACCTGGTCGTGCTCACCCATCTGCACACCGACCACGTCGGCTGGAACACCCGTGCCGACCAAGGGAGTTGGGTTCCCACCTTCCCCCGCGCCCGCTATCTGACCTCCCGCGCGGAGTGGGACCACTGGGCCGGGGTCGAGATGGACGAGGCCCGCCGCCAGATGTTCCGGGACTCGGTGCACCCGATCCGCGACGCCGGACTGCTCGACCTCGTCGAGGTCCCCGCCGAGGGCACCGACATCGCCCTCGGCGTGCGTCTGCTGCCCACCCCCGGGCATACACCCGGCCAGGTCGCCGTGGAGCTGCGCAGCGCCGGACAGACGGCCCTGATCACCGGGGACTGCATCCACCACCCGGTCCAGTTGCTGCGCCCCGGCATCGGCAGCTGCGTCGACGTCGACCCCGTACAGGCCGAGCACACCCGCCGCGCCCTGCTCACCTCGCTCGCCGATACGGACACCCTGCTCCTGGGCAGCCACTTCCCGCCGCCCACGGCGGGACGGGTGATCCCGGAGGGCGACGGCTACCGGCTGTTGTCCGTGGCTCCGGAGTAGCTGTGCCCCGCGGCCGCGCCTGGGGCCTGCTCACTGGATCACTTGGTCCAGAGGAAGAGGCACGATCCAGGCACCGCCGCGGACGGGTCACGAGGCGCGCGGCAGCGCGAGCCAGTCCTGCCAGGTGATGTCGCGGCCCAGATAACGGGGCTGCTGGAAAGGCCAGTCGGCGGCGATCCACTGCGGCACCAGCGCGTCGAGCGCGCGCTCCCTCTCACCGCCGGCGAGGTCGTCCACCACCCACCAGGAGACCTCTCCGTCGGAGCCGGTGCGCTCGGGCGGATCGATGTAGACGCAGCCGAGGATCGCCGTCTCCTCCTCGTCCAGCAGCGCGTAGTTGAACGACTTGTGCTCTGCTATCTCCTTCTCGTGCCGCAGCAAGTCGACGCGGTCCTCTTCATAGGTCATCGTTTCCTTGGGCCAAGCCCAGGCCGGGCCGAAGATCTCCCACAAGCGCTCTCGGGAGCCCATCACGGCCGGGTAGTCGAGCGCGGTGTCCGCCTCCCGGATCGGCCGCAGATGAAGCGCGGTGTGGGGCACGGGCACGTACACGGGGTGGACGAAGTCGTCGGGCAGCCAACTCATGAGGCGGAGGTTATAAGACGCCCGCATCTACCGAGAGGCTCTGCACATCGCAGCAGACCTCCTCTGAGCCAAGATCCAACAGACCGGCCGTAGCCCCCGGTTCGCGCCGGGGCTCCTACCTCCAACTCACAGCTCCCCACTGCCGGTTCGCGCCCCGGCGCCGCCGCCCTCTCCAGCTCGCAGCCCCCGCTCACAACTCGCAGGCGGGGGGCGGCAGGCTGGAGACCGTTCAGTCGACCAGCCGACGCACCTCGCGGCGCCACTCACGCCCCCCGTCAGCGGCGCCGCTGAGGGCTTCGCCGGGGCGCCGGGGCCGCGCGAGCGACCGGCCCGGCGCCCTTGACGGTACGCAGCACGGGCGCGGTCTCCAGGGTGTGGATCGCGTCCAGGGCGCCTAGGCGGTGGGTGAGGTAGTGGTGCAGGGCTGCCGGGTCGGGGCACAGGGCGTGTGCGACCACATTGGTGCGGCCCGTGGTGGCGGCGACGAAGGCCAGGGTGTCGTGTTGGGCCAGCGCCGTGGCGACCTCCTCCAGGTGCGCGGGCGTGACGGTCATCCACAACAGCGCCTGGGTGGTGGCGCCGAACAGCGCATCATCGAATTCGACGTCGAAGAAGAGCGCACCGCCGGCCCGCAGCGCGGCCAGCCGGCGGGCGACGGTGGCCGGCGACCAGCCGGTGGCCGCGGCCAACTCGGCCTGGCCGGCCCGCCCGTCGGCCTGCAGCGCGGCCAGCAGCGCACCATCGGCTTCGGCTGCCGGCGGCCCGCCGGCAGGCCGCGGAGCACCCATGTCCCCATCATGGGACGAGAGTTGGCGCCGCTGCCGGTCGTCGAGGACGGCGGTGCGTCCGCGCCAGGCGGTGGGCCCGCCGAGGTAGGTGTGCAGCAGACAGTGCGCGGAGACCGCGGTGATGCCCGCCGTACGGGGAATGTCGTGCAGCAGCAGGCCGTACCCGTCCGCGCCGCCGGCCGGGGTGTCCACGATCGCGATGATCTCGGTGCCGCCGGAGGCGAGTTTCACCCACGAGGTGTCCGCGCGCCGGGCCAGTGCACCGGCGAGGTCCTGGGCGCTGTGCGGGGCGGCGGTGAGCCGGACCAGCCACTGCGCCCGGCCCGCGCGGTGCGGATCGGCGAGCCCGACGACCCGCAGCCCGGCGTCGGCACACAGCCGCCGGTAGCGGCGGGCCACGGTCTGCGTCGAGACACCGAGCACGGCGGCGATCCGGCTGAAGGGCGCCCGGCCGTCGAGGTGCAGCGCATGGATCAGACCGCGGTCGACGTCATCGAGCACGAACGCCCCCTTCGCAGTGTCCTGAAGCGGACGAATTCTTCACCATCCCCCTCCCCATGGAAAAGATCAGCGATCACGGCTCCGCAGGTGGAACACCGACGGTAGGGGCCCGCACGCTCGCGGTGAACACCCCACTCCTCACTCATGCGCACACCGGTGCCCGTCGCCGGGACCGCGCTGAAGGGCCGCCATGCCGAAGAATCTGCCGTCCCCGTCCCCGTCCTCACCGCCCGCACCCGCATCCCCACCGCCCCTGGCACCACCGTCTGTGGCCCCGCCCGCGCCGTATCCCCGCAGGTGGGCCGCGCTGGCGACGCTGCTGACCGCCGAGGCGATGAATCTCCTCGACTCCACGGTCACCACGGTCATCGCGCCCGTCATCCATGCCGACCTCGGCGGGCCCGCCCGGGACCTCCCGTGGTTCGGCGCCGCCTACACCCTGCCGTTCGCCGTCCTCCTGATCACCGGCGGGCGGCTCGGCGACATCGCCGGGCGCAGGCGGGTCTTCCGGCTCGGGGTCGCCGGGTTCGCGTTCGCCTCACTGCTCTGTGCGCTGGCCCCCTCGGCCGGGCTGCTGATCGCCGCACGAGCCGCCCAGGGCGCCGCGGCCGCCCTCGTCATCCCCCAGACCATCGGCCTGATCCGCAGCATGTTCCACGGCGCGGAACTGCCCAGGGCTCTGGGCAGCATCGGCCCGGTGATGGGTCTGGCGGCGGTCTGCGGCCCCGTCCTCGGCGGGGCGTTGGCGCACGCGGATGTGCTCGGCTCCTCCTGGCGCGCGGCGTTCCTCGTCAACCTCCCCTTGGCCCTCGGCGTCCTGGTGGCGGCCCGGCTCCTGCTCGAGGACCGCTCCGCCCGGCGGCCGCGCCTCGACCTCACCGGCACCGCCCTGGCGGTCTGCGGCACCGGGCTGATCGTCCAGCCGCTCATCGCCAGCGGTGCGGCCACGGGATCGCCCGGGACCTGGGGCACCCTCGCCGCGGGCCTGCTGGTCCTGGCCGGATTCGGGCTCCACCAGCGCCGCCGCTCCAAGCGCGGCCGCAGTGCGCTCGTCGAGACCGGGCTCTTCCGCGACCGCGGCTTTCCCGCCGCGCTCGCCGCTTCGGTGCTGTTCTTCGCGGTGGTCAACGGCCTGCTGACGGTGGTCGTGCTGCAGCTCCAACTCGGGCCGCACGCCGATGTCCTGGCCGCCGGTCTCTCGCTGCTGCCGTGGTCGGTCGCCATGGCGATCTCCTCCTGGATCGCAGGCAGCAGACTGGTGCCCCGATACGGCTCGCGGGTGATGTTCGCCGGGCTGGCCGCCCTGCTCCTCGGTGCCCTGGCCGCCCTCGCCGCTTACGGCACCGTGCTCGCCGCCTCGTATCCGTGGCCCCTCCTGGCGGCACTGGCGGCCTGCGGCCTGGGGCAGGGCCTGTTCGCGGTCCCGTTCTTCACCACCGCCCTGCACCGGGTCCGGCCGCACGAGACCGGTTCGGCGGCCGGCCTGCTCAACGCCGCCCAGCAACTGGGCGGCACCCTCGGCATCGCCCTGCTCGGCGCCGTCTTCCTGCACACCGCGGCCGCCGCCCCGGCGGCCCCGGCCGTCGCCGTACTGGACGGCGCCCGGCACGCCTTCCGGGCCGCCGTCGTCCTCCTCACCGCCACCGGCCTCGCCGCGGCCGTCCTGCACGCCGCGGCCCGTACGCCGCGGGTGCCGGAGCGTACGCCGCGGCCGGCGGCCGGAGCGGACGGCACGGTATCCGGAGAGTGACCACCCAGCACCCTTTGCGATGTTTGCGAAGAATATTGGCGTATGTCTGAATTTTCACGCAAATCGGGTTGTTGGAGACAGGTGAGCGTCGTAGCTTGGGAGTTGTCGTCACCGGTAACGGTTCGACAAAAAGGAACAAAGTCCTAGGAGGCGAGAATGAGCTTCCGGAATGTCTTCCCGAGAAGGCGTCACCGCGATCACGACCACGATCACGACTACGACCATGACCACAACCGCCGGCGTCGCCGGAGGCGTGGACGCAGGTATCTGCGCAGGCGTCGTGGCTACTGACTCAAAAACCTGAGTCCGAGGCTGGCTCGCGTTCCGCGCGGGTCCGCCTCGTTGGTTTGAGGGGCCGCTCCCGGTCCCGGCAACTCGCCCGAGCACCGACGATGTGAGTAGCGACCATGCACCTCCGCAGCTCGCGCCGGCGCGCGGAGCGCCGTGCGGCGTCGTCTCAACGAGGCGCGGAAGCACCGCCCGTTGGACGGGGTTCGTCCTTGTCGAGGGAGCCCGTCGCCGCCTCCCCACTCCCTGCGGCAGGCCCACGGCGCACAGCCCAGCCGCCCCCGGACACCGGTAGGGACCGGGTCCTTCGGGCCGGCCTGGTGGCCGATGCCCCGATCCGTACGAGGCGGGTGGGGTTCAAGGAATCGGTGCGGCGCTTCTGGCCGCTGACCCGCGGCGACCGGCGCTGGATCGTCCTCGTCTGTCTCTGCGCCATCGTCGCCGCGCTCGCGGAGACCGTGGCCATCCTGGTCTTCGCCGAACTCACCGACAACGCTCTGCAGAAGGGCTCGGTCAGCGCCTTCTGGGCACCGGCCGCCCTGTGGCTGGGCGTGGCCGTCGCCGGCGGGGTGGTGGGGTATCTGGGCAACTCGCTCGCTGCCTGGACGGCCGAGCGCTTCGTGATGCGGCTGCGGGCCCGGGTCTTCGCCCATCTCCAAAAGCTGCCGCCGCACTTCTTCCAGCGCAATCGCCGCGGTGACCTGGTCGAGCGGTTGACCGGCGACGTGGACGCCATCGAGCAGCTGGTGGTCACCGGTCTGGTCCAGGCGGCCACGGCCACCTTCGGCGTCATCTTCTACGCCGGCGCCGCGTTCTGGCTGCGCTGGGACATGGCCCTGGTCACCTTCGCCCTGGCCCCGCTCTTCTGGATCGCCACGCGCCGTTTCACCGGCCGGGTCAAGGAGGTGTCCCGCCGGGAGCGCGCGGCGGACGGCGCCATCACCTCGGTGGTCGAGGAAGGCCTGGTCAACGTCGTCCTGACGCAGGCCTACAACCGGCAGCGCGACGAGCAGGAGCGGCTGCGCCGCGAGGCCCGAAGCTGGCTGCGGGCCTCGGTGACCAGCGCCCGCCTCAACGAGCTGTACGAGCAGATCGTCGAGGTCCTCGAAACGCTCTGCGTCCTGGCGATCATCGGCCTGGGGGCGTGGGAGATCTCCGCGGGGCGGATGACGCTCGGGCAGCTGCTGGCCTTCGCCGCCTTCGTCGGCTATCTCTACCCGCCGATCCGCGACCTCGGCCAGCTGGGGCTGACGGTCACCGAAGCGACCGCCGGATCCGAGCGGCTGCTGGAGATCCTCGACGCCCGGCCCGCCGTCACCGACCCGGACCCCGCCGTCGTCGTCCGGGCGCCGAGCCGCGCGGTCGGCGCCGTCGAAGCGTGCCGGGTGCACTTCCGCTATCCCGGCAGTACGGAGGAGGTCCTGAAGGACTTCTCGTTCAGCGCGGTGCCCGGGGAACTGGTGGTCATCACCGGCCCCAGCGGCGCGGGCAAGTCGACGCTCGCCGCCCTGCTGCTGCGGTTCTACGACCCGGACGCCGGCAGCATCCGGCTCGACGGCATCCCCGTGAACCGGCTGCCGCTCGCCCAGCTCCGCCGCAACATCACGCTGCTGCCCCAGGAGACCCTCGTCCTGCACGACACCGTGGAGGAGAACATCGCCTGCGGGCGCGACAACGTGACCCACGGTGATGTCGTCCGCGCCGCCCGGGCGGCCGACGCCGAGGTGTTCATCGCGGCCCTCCCCGACGGCTATGACACCGTCATCGCCCCCGGCACCTCCCGGCTCTCCGGCGGTCAACTACAGCGCGTCGCGATCGCCCGGGCCATGCTGCGCGACGCCCCCGTGCTCATCCTCGACGAGCCCACCACCGGCCTGGACACGTTGGCCACCCAGCGCATCCTCGGGCCACTACGGCGCCTCGCCGCGGGCCGCACCACCATCGTGATCACGCACGATCTGGACCTCGCCGCGGACGCCGACCGCATCCTGGTCCTGGACCGGGGACGCCTGGTGGAGTCCGGCACCCACGCCCAACTCCTCGCCCACCGCGGCCTGTACGCCACGCTCTTCCACACCCACCCGCCGTCCCACAACGGCGCCGTCCACACCTCACCCCCCGTGCGGCCGGTCGCCGACGGCAACCGAAGGCCGCGGTGACGGGCGCGGGTCCCACAGCAGGCAGCCGCCGCCGCAGACGACGCGTGCGCCGGGACGCACAGGGCACCTGCCCCCTCCCTCACCCGCAGTACACAGGGTGACACCCAGCGCGTCGGTCCCGTCAGGCCCGCCTCCCGGCCCCAAGATGGTGGCGTGAACCAGGAGCGCGCGTGACGAGGCCGGCCGCGGCCGGGAATGCCGGCGCCGCTGGAACCCGCCACCTCCGCCGGGCGGTCGGGTTCTGGGGGCTGATGTTCATCTCCCTGGGCTCGATCATCGGCTCCGGCTGGCTGCTGGGCGCCCTCACCACCGCCGTCATCGCCGGTCCGGCCTCGCTGATCTCCTGGGTGCTCGCCTCGGCGATGCTCGCCGTGCTCGCGCTGGCCCACGCGGAGCTGGGCGCCACCTACCCGATCGCTGGTGGCACCGCCCGTTTCCCCTTCTTCGCCTTCGGCCCCCTGGTGGGCTTCACGGCGGGCTGGATGTCCTGGCTGCGGTCGGTCCTGATCGCGCCGATCGAGGTCGAGGCCACCCTCTCGTACCTGGACCGCATCGGCTGGGTCCGCGACCGGGTGCACCTGCTGCATCCCAACGGCACCCTCACCTCCGCGGGCCTGGTCATCGGGACCTTCTTCATGCTGCTCTTCACGCTCATCAACGTCCTCGGCGTACGGCTGCTGGCCGGGATCAACTCGGTCACCGCCGTGGTGAAGACGGCGGTACCGCTGCTGACCGTCGTGGTGCTGATGACGCTGGCCTTCCACGGATCGAACTTCACCGCGGGCGGCGGCATCGCACCGCACGGGGCGCACGGCGTCTTCGCGGCGCTGCCCGCCGGAGTGGTGTTCGCGCTGCTGGGCTTCGAGCAGGCCATCCAGCTGGCCGGTGAGGCGCGCGATCCCCAGCGCGACGTCTCCCGGGCGGTGATCGTGGCCATGGCGATCGGCACCGCGCTCTACCTCCTGCTGCAGATCGCCTTCATCGCCGCCCTGGACCCCACAGCCCTCACCCACAGCTGGGACAACCCGGTCGGCAAGGGCAACTTCGGCCCCTACGCCACCCTCGCCACCGCCGTCGGGGCCGGCTGGCTGGCGACCATCCTCTACGTCGACGCCGTGATCTCCCCGGCCGGCACCGGCCTGGTCTACATGGCCGGTGCCGCCCGTCTCTCGTACGCCATGGGACGCGAGCGGGTGCTGCCCAGACCCCTCAGCCAGATCGGCCGCAGCCGCGTGCCCGTCGTCTCGACCCTCCTCGCGTTCGTGGTCGGCGAGCTCGCCTTCCTGCCGTTCCCCAGCTGGCAGGCCCTGGTCGGCCTGGTCACCTCGGCAGCGGCGATCATGTACGCGTTCGCGCCGGTGTCCCTGCACGCCCTGCGTGTACGCGACGTCAGCCGCAACCGCCCCTACCGGCTGCCCCGCGGAACGGCCATGGCCCCCGCAGGATTCGTCTTCGCCAACTTGATCTTCTACTGGTCCGGTTACGAGGCGGACTGGAAACTCGGGACCGCCGCCCTGCTCGGCTTCGCCGTCTTCGCGCTCACCCGCCGCGGCATCCCGGCGGCCGAACGCAGCGTCCTGCGCGGCAGATCGGCCGCCTGGATCTGGCCCTGGCTGGGCGGCATGGTCCTCATCGGCCGCTTCGGCCGCTACGGCGGCACCCGCGCCCTCCCCGCCTGGTGGGACCTGGTCATCGTGATCGTCTTCAGCCTCGTCATCCACTACACCGCCGTGCACCTCGCCATGCCCCCCGAGGCGGTGGACGAAGCCGTCGAACACGAGGAGGAGGGCGAGTCGGTACCTCCACCGGCCGCCTCCGGACGCTGAGCGCACTACTTCGGGGACGCGACCGTCACGGCCTGCGGCCGGCGGCCGGCTGCCGTCCTCACCGCCGCGGCAGCCGGCGCTGCGCCCACAGCTTCACGTCCTTCCACTCGCGCGAGAGCTCCCCGAAGACGTCCCGGCCGTCGTCCGCCGCCTCCGCCACGAGGGCGGCGAGGTCCGGCGTCCGGCTCAGGAACAGCGGATCGCGGGCCCGTACGGCGACCCGCACGGCCAGGAAGGAGACCGGCGGCTCCGGCACGAGGCGGCCGCGGTGGTCGGTGACCTGATCGCCCACCGGGAACTTCCCGAACATCACCCCGACGGGGCCGTAGAGGTTCTTCAGGGCCCAGTGCGGCCACGCCAGCACCTCCCGGCCGGCGCCGATGACCGCGATGTTCTCGCAGACCAGCGCACCGCGGGGCCCGTTCAGCTGGGTCCGGACCCACTCCGCGGCCCGCACCCCGGCGTGGAACACCTCCGCCTCGACCTCCGGCGCTTCCCCGGCCGCCTCGTACACCGTCCACCCCGTCAGCCCGTGCTCCACGGAGGGGGCGAGATACGGGCAGTGGACGGACATCGCCTGCACATACTCCGCGAAGTCCACCGTCGTGGGGCGGGTGGTGCGGCTCTCGACGAGGCGGAGGGCGCCGGCCGCGGGGCGGGGCGCTCCGTCCGTGTGCACGGTGGTCATCGGGCGGCCACCTCCTGCCGGGGGAGAGGGAGAGGGTGCACGAGATCAGCCCTTCGATCGATCGTTGCGGACGGAACGGGTACGTCCGGGCGGCCGCCGACGGCATCGGCAGCTGCCGGGGCTCAGCGGTCCCCGGCTCCGGTGCGGGGCGGGACGGTCAGCAGCGGCTTGTAATAGCCCTCGGGGTGCGGTTCGCCGATCAGCCGGCCCTCGGCCTCGACCCAGGCGTGGGCGGTGAACGGGTGCGTCCGTACGCCGGTGCACCAGGTCGGCCACACCCCGCGGGCCCGGCACAGCAGCGCGGTGGCCAGCGAGCGCTGCAGACAGTTCTGCCCCGCACAGCGCAGGCTCACCGAGACGACCTGCTCGCGCGCCCGCTGCGCCTGCCCGGCACTCGCCGGCGCCGCACCACGGCGGGCGAATTCGAGCACGGCGCGCAGCCGCGCGGGCTTGAGGCGGGCGAGCGGCCGGGCGGCGCCGACGGCCAGCAGCGGCAGCAGACGGCGCAGCAGCGGGAGCCGGGCCCGCTGGTCCAGTGTCATGGACTGGCTCATGAGGCCACCGTCAGCTCGGCGGTGCGCAGTTGCTCGATCACGGCGCCGACATCCTGCCGGGCCCGCTGCGGGTCGATGCCGTGCGCGGCGGCGAGGCCGTCGGCGATGGTCTCGGGGGCGTCCCCGTCCAGCAGCCGGTGCAGCACGCGGCTGCCGGTGACGTTGAGCTGCCAGTAGCGGCCGGTGCGCTGATGCAGCAGCACCGTGCCGTCGTCGGTGTCCGTCATGGAGACGTCGGGATGGAGCCGCATACGGATCAGACCTCCGAGGGGACGGTGCCGTCGCCGGCACGGGGGATGGGGCCGGGGCCGGACGTGGTGCGCAGCCAGGTCTCGCAGCCGAGCAGGCTCTCCAGCGCCTGGGCGGTGGTGTTGTCCGGCTGCGGTCCGCCCAGCCGCAGCCGGAGCGCGCCGGTGTCGATCAGGCCGCGGGCCGCCAGCTCGGAATCGGCGAAGAGGTCCAGGATGGCGGGCAGGTTGCGGCGCAGCCCCCTTCTGATGTCCTCGCCGAACTCGCCCTTGGTGGACCGCGCCCGGATGCCGTCCGGCACGATGCCGTGCATCGCATCGGCCAGCAGGGGCTTGTACCGCCACGGTCCGGCGTGCTCGTGCGCCGGTACCCGGAGCACCGCGTCGATCACGGCGTCGTCCAGATACGGCATGTCCAGCTCCACACCGGACTCGGCGTACAGCCGCGCCAGCAGCCGGTAACTGGCCGTGTTCGAACGGATCATGAGCACCATCGTGTGGGTGGCGAGGTCCTCGGCGAGCGGCTGCGCCCGCTCGGCGGTCCGGCGCAGCGCCTCCCGCGCCAGCTCGACGCCCTCGGGGGTCATCCAGGGCGCCGCACGTACGGGTCCCAGACCCCAGCCCAGCGCCGGGCGCCGCAGCGGCGGCCGGGGCTCGGTCAGCAGCCCGGCCTGCTCCCGCCACCACGCGGGGAGACTTCCCGGCTGCGCGAGCTCGGCCAGCGTCGCCTTCAGCGGCCAGCGCCTCAGCGCGCAGTGCGCCCGTACGTGCTTGAGCGCCGTCACCGGATGACGGCGCATCAACTGGTGCAGATAGGAGGGCATCGGGGAGAACAGCTCGTCGCCGCCGTGCCCGGCCAGATGCCGACGGGAGCCGCGGTCCGCGAGCAGTCGGGCGCCTCGGCGGATCCGGGCCGTCGCCCGCGTCAGCGACAGCGGCTCCTCGGCGGACACCGCGAGGGCCGGGTCGGCGAAGATGTCGGGGAGTTCGTGCTGCGGCACGACGAGGTGCTCGGCACGGTCGAGCAGCCGCGCCGCCTGCCCCGCGTAGACCGCGTCGTCATTGCCCGCGTCGGCCTCGCCCCACCGGAAGGTCAGCAGCTCCGGTGTGTGCCGGGCCGCCAGAAAACACAGCGACGTCGAATCCAGCCCGCCGGACAGATCCGCACTCAACCGGCCTTCGACGGGCGCTTGTCGGCCCACTACGGCAGTCAGGGTGTCCCGTACCGCCGCCGTCCCCTCCCTCAACGGCCGGTCCGGCTCGGGCGGACGCCACCACACCGTTTCCCGGTCCCGGTCGCCCTCCCACAGCAGACAGTTCTCCGGCGCGAGCGTGCCGATGCCCGACCACGCGCTGCGCGCGTTGGCCGGAAAGGGCACCTGCAAACCGCATGCGACGTGCAGCGCCAGCGTTTCCTCGGCCACCCCGGCACCGGTCATCGCCGCGAGCACATCGGACCGGTCCGCGGCCACCCGCACCCCGTTCACCCGGGTGTGGAACACGCGACGCAGCCCGGAGGCGCTGCCCTGGAACCGGACGTGCCCGTCCACCGATGCCACGATGTGGCAGGACCCCAGCAGCGCGGGAACGGCCCGGTCCACCTCGGGCAGCCGGGAGATACGGGCGGCAATCCGCGCCAGCCCGTCGTCGGTGACCGGACACGTGCCACTCACGGCCAGACGTACCGGACCCGCCGAGGCCACCCTCACCTGACCCTGAGACCACTCGCCGACCAGCCACGGCCGCCCGGAGGCGTGCGTGATCACTCGGGCAGGCGCGAACGGTACGAGCGCCCGGATCTCCGCACCGTCGGCGGTGTCCGGCAGGACCACAAACCCAGCACTCAACTTCGCCATCCCCCCGCCGGTCCCCTGGCCGAAGCGCGCCGCCGGGAAGCACCGAATGCCTCGACGCGGCGGCAGGCCAGAGCCCTCATGAATGGAGAAGGAGACCGGGCTCCGCACAGGCAGGCCCGGTTCCCCCGTCGGTCAGTCACTACTGGCGGACGATTTACCAGTAGTAGTTGAAGAACCAGTCGGGCGACGTGCCGTGCCAGTTGCCCAACGTGTCTTCGGTGAACTCGCCGACCTCGACGAGCATCGGCGGAATGTATTCCGTGGGTGTCTGCTCGGACTGTTCGGTCATTGCAACCTCCGATTTTTGCCACCAGCAATACGGACTTGCTGACAACGGAACCTAGCACCGGGGCGATCACCGCCTCTGTGGCATGAATCACACTCACCGCCCAGTGGAATACAGCGAGTTCGCAAGAAAACCTGCTCCCTGTATCCGCCACCCACAAAACGGAAGATGGAAAAAAGATCCCGTCCGGGGACCGAACTACCCCACGTGGGTGAACGATGCGTCCGTGTGCCCGTGCCGACCCAGACGTCACACGCAGGGCAGCCGGCCAGGCGCCCGTCGGCAGCAAGGACGGCCGGTCGCCCAACTCACCTACGTCATCAGTAAGTTCGCGCCCGGACCCCAACCGCCGGACCCCAACCGCCAGACCCCAACCGCCAGACCCCAAGTGGCCGGCCACAAGCCTCAGGCCACAGACGCCAGACCCATCCCTAACCCCCAGGCCATTCCCTCCCCCCAGGTAGCGTCAGCCGCGTGCGCGGCCTCCTGGAATATCCCCGGCCGGCCTCAGGGCGAGGAAGGGCAGTCATCGAACGGGAACCCCCGGAAAGCCCGTTCGACGGTTTGCCGGCAGCCCACTCCAGGAATTCTCGGAATTCTCGGAATGGGGGACGTCGGAATGGGCAACGGGACCGTCAGAAGTGCACCGTTCGATCCCGGGTAACCGTCGGGACGGCGAGCACGGCATCGAACGCCTCGGGGATCGGGGCGCACAGGCTGGAACTCTGGCTCCGGAGCCGGTTGAGCAGCGGCACCCCGTGGGCGTCACGCGGCGATCGGCGCAGGTCGGTCAGCGTGATCCCGTCACCCAGGCCGGCGTCGATGAGCGCGGCCTCGACGCTACCGAACTCAGCCGGCTCAAGCTGAGCGTCGGCCAGGGTGAAGCCGACTTTGGCGCTTTCGTCGGGATACATCTCCGGCACATGATCCGTGGTGTGGGTGACGGCCACCGAGCGGTAGTCCTCGCCGAGCATCCGCTGGAGGTGGTGGCCCATGGGCAGCGCGGTGAGCGGGCCGCCGAACGACGCGGGCGTCTTCTGGATGTGGGCATTGTGCGACACGAGCACCATGCGCGTTCCCGGTGCGGCGCGATCCAGGTGCCAGCGCACCGATTCGGCCATGTAGATCTCGCGCACCGACAGGTCGGCACCCGAGCCTCGGCCGGACAGCAGGGCGGCCATCGCATGGAACAGGTAGTCGGTGTGGCACGCCGCTTCCACCCGGCGCCGGGCGATGTCGAAGCGGCGTTGGCTGCTTCGGCGGACGTAGAGCGGTTCGGCGCCCCGCAGCCGCAACAGCAGCCGCGCCAGCGCGGCGGTCAGCGCGTTCTGCTCGGCGGGGTCAAGGCGCGCCCACGCAGGCGCCGCCGCGGCGCCGGACCCGGATCCTTCGAGGAACCGGTCACCGACCTCCAGGACCGTATCCAGGAGGGGCAAGGCGTCAGGGTCGACCTCGCGCAGGTAGTCGGCCACCGGATCCAGCGCGGGCCGTAGTTGCCCGCCGGCTTCGGGAACATCGATGCCGGC
This sequence comes from Streptomyces auratus, assembly GCF_050433025.1. Classification (NCBI taxonomy): domain Bacteria; kingdom Bacillati; phylum Actinomycetota; class Actinomycetes; order Kitasatosporales; family Streptomycetaceae; genus Streptomyces; species Streptomyces auratus. Next base: position 79,329 of record NZ_JBNGCB010000003.1, read on the forward strand.
AAAGCGGAGGGGATGGCCGCTGGTGCGGTTGTGATGGCGCAGCCAGTGCATGAGGTCGGCGGCACCCCAATCGGCCGCGGCCGCACTCACCGTCGCCAGTCCGGCGTCGTCTCCCTCACCCCGCAGCCACGGTTCGAGCCGGAAGGCTTCGCTGAAACCGAATTCGAGGGCGAGGACGGTGAATCCGCAACGCTCGGCGAGAAAACGCAGCACCCGCTGGCGTGCGCGCGAGAACTCCTCGACGAAGTGCGCGTTTTCGCCCACCGCGACGACGCGGGCGCTGCCGACGATCTCCCGGAGCGGTTCGAGATCGTCGACGGGATGGTGCGGATCAAGGGTGCTCAGTGTGGCGGCGTGCCCGCGAAACCAGTCGGCGAGCACGCTGCGGGAAGACTGCTGATCAGGCATGGAAAGGCTCACTTCTTACCAAAGAGGTTCGGAAAAGCTGCTCGTCCGCGCAACGGACGCAGCAACGCGACGCTGCATACGCGCAACTGGCGCCGGGCCACTCGGCCACCGGCGTGTTACGCCTGTCGATGAACCTCGTCAGAGGAAATTGCTGCCTACTGCCACCACCGCAGCGTAGAGTCGCCACCCCTGCCCACGCAGGCGATTAAATCCAGCCACACACAGCAGGCCTTCGCTTCCGCCCGGGCGCGCTGAATGGGACGGAAACTGAGAAGCCCGCCCAAGGTCTTAAGAGCTAGCCTCGCCACCTTGGCACGTCCAGGCTGTCAGCCGGGATTGCCCGTCGCTCTGGCCGCTGTCCGCCCTGCCGCTGTCACACGGAGCCCACGGGTGCGGTCGTCACGCGCTGGGACACATCGAGACAGCCGAGTGAGAGTCCCTCGGCCGCAGCCGTCAGGGGCGTCACATTCCACCCGTCCCTCGATCCGAGGTTACGGGGTGGGGGTATGGTCGCCCTCACGCCCTCACGCCCTCCGCCGCCGGACGACCAGAAGGTCGGAGAAGGACCACCTGCCATGGACCGCACCGGAACGTCGAGCCGGCTGCTGACGGCCCGGCTGCTCGCGGTGTGCGTCGTCGTTTTCGGGTTGTTCCTGATGCATGGTTCGCCGACTGCCGCGGCCGACGGATGCCACGGGGCGATGACCGGCTCCATGCCCATGGCACACGCAGTGCCCGCTGCGGTGGGTCCGCACGCGGAACACCCGGCGACAGGGCACCCCGGGCACCTCGCCGATGCGTCCCCCATGACCTCTGCCGGAATGGACGGCACGTTGTGCGTCTCCACCCCCGCACAGCAATCGCTGCCACTCCCGGCAGTCGGCGCGCTGGCCATCGTGGTCTTCGCGGGGTGGGAGCCCCTCGGCCGACGGCTTGCGGCTGCAGTGACGCGATGGAGAGGACCGCCCAGAGAAGGGCGAGGAGTGCTGCTGCACGTGTGCGTCGCGCGGACGTGACAGGCGTGCCCGGACCCGGGATCACTCCTGGGCCCGATACGGCGTCCTGTTCACCCGCGCACCGCCCGAGCGTGGTGCGCTCACCTGGAAAGACTCTCGTGATGTCGCTCGTTTCCCGCTTGTCTTCGCGTCGCCGCACGCTCGTCGCGGCCTCCCTCGGCGGTGCTCTTGCGCTGGTGTTGACCGCGTGCGGCTCCCACTCCTCGCACGACTCCTCGATGCCGGGGATGGACATGCCGTCCGCCTCGGCGTCCACGACCGCTGCCGGGCACGACCCCTCCTCCATGCCCGGCATGAACATGAACACCGGGGACGGCCTGGCCGCCCAGAAGGGCGGCTACCAGCTGGCCTCGAACACCGCCAAGCTGCCGTCCGGTAAGAAGACCGACTACCGGTTTTCCCTCACCGGCCCGGACGGCAGGCCGGTCACCGACTTCGCCGTCGAGCAGACCAAGCGCCTGCACTTCTACGCCGTCCGCTCCGACCTGACGGGCTTCCAGCACATCCACCCCACCATGGCCGGCGACGGCAGCTGGACGGCCGACCTGGCCGCGCTCCAGCCCGGCTCCTGGAGGCTGTTCGCCCAGTTCACGCCCAAGACGGGTGCGGGCAAGGGCCAGGACTTCGTGCTCAGCCGCACCGTCACCGTCCCCGGCCCGGCAGCCCCCACCGCCCTGCCGAAGGCGTCCACGACCACCACGGTGGACGGCTACACCGTCACCGTGAACGGTGAGCTGATGGCGGGCATGGCCCACCCCCTCACCGTGACCGTCAGCAAGGACGGCAAGCCGGTCACCGACCTCCAGCCGTACCTGGATTCCTACGCCCACCTGACCGCCTTCCACGAAGGCGATCAAGCCTTCGCCCACCTCCACCCGGAGAACAAGGTCACCGGGGGCCACGGCGGACCCGGCTTGTCGTTCCACGCCGAGCTGGCCACGTCAGGTAACTGGCGGCTGTTCCTGCAGTTCCAGACCGCGGGCACGCTCCATACCGCTGCCATCACCCTGCACGTGAGCTGAGGAAGGCCGCGGGGGCGTCGCCGTTCCGCCGGGGCGCCTCCGCGGTCCTCGGGCCCTGTGCCCTGGAAACAGCCGGAGCCGGGGTGGGGAGGTGAGCACTCCAGGGGGAAGAACCACCAGAACATCCGCAGTGGGCGGGTGACTTCGATGCCCTCGACCGGGGTCGGGCCGACGACGGGCGGTACGAGCACGCCGAGGACGGACAGGACGCCCAGGAGCACCGGGCCGAAGGCTGCCACCCGCTTCAGGTGTGCGGTGAACGGTCCGGGCGTCTCCACTTCGGGCAGCGCGGCTCGTGCGGTACTTCACAGGGGTGGCGAGTGTTCCTGGTCGCGGGCGAGTTTGTCCTGTAGCAGGGCGTGGCGGAACTGGTAGCTGGCGCCTTCCGCGCGGAAGATGCGGTGGTCGTAGGCGTCCTTGAGGAAGCGCATGCCCAGCAGTGGGAAGTCGCCGCGCAGCCGCAGTTGGAGGAAGAGCAGGCTGGTCCGCCAGTGATCGGAGATCGCCATCCCGCCTGCATAGGCGAACGGTAGGCCGAAGCCGATCACGATGAAAGGGAGGGTGCCCCAGTCGGGGCCGTCTGCCGCCGCACCTTCGCTGGTGGCTCCGATCACCTGGTTCACTCCTAAGGCCAGGCTGATACAGAAGCCGAAGATCGTGCCCGTTACGAGGGCGAAGTTGCGGTCCTGCCGCCACGATGTGTACGGATCGGTCACTGGGTCCGCGAGGGATGCGGGGCGTGCGGCCACGATCACCACGCCCACGATGCCCACGGTGAGCATCGACACGATCCCGATGGGCAGTCCCCGGTCAGGGGTGCCGTTGTCCTGCCAGAAGGAGAGGGCGACGCAGGTGCCTGCTAAGCCCGCGGGGGCAAGGACCGGCCAGGAGTGCAGGCCCCTCCACCGGGACCATCCGGTCCATCCCGGTGCCGCGGGGATGCGCGTTGCGGCGAAGCCGGCCAGGGCGCCGGTCAAGAGCCCGGCGGCAATCGCGACGGTCCAGCTGACCGGATTGGTGATGTCGGGGAGGGCCATGACCGTGACCGCAATCGCGACCAGGATGCCGGTCGCTGGATGGAAACGCCGTCGGTGCGGGGCGTCTTGGACGTGCAGTCGTTTGCGCCAGCGCGGCACCGGGTCGCGGAGTTCGGCGAGGGCCCCCGCCCCCGCTCCGAACGAGATACCCACAATGCTTCCGTAGACCGCCCCGAACTCGATGCCGCGGAAGCCATCCCACGCAATGTGCCTGCCGGGACCGTACGCCAGCACGCAGCCGGACGCGCCGAGGAGCGCACCCGTGAGGGCGGTTGCGGCGATGCGGGGCCAGGGTGACGCCCAGTAGTGCAGCCGCCGCCAATCGAGACTGTACGTCCGCCCGTTGGCCGGCCGACCGTGATCGTAGGTCTCCTGCTCGTTCATCCGGCCGGCCACGTAGCCCAGCCACCGCTCGGCCTTCCGCGGCTCATACGCCGGCCGGGACGTCGACGATCCAGGCCGGTAGCGGATCTTCACCAGCCGACCGAGCAGGTATTCCTCGACCTCGTGCCGGGACACGAATCGCCCGGCGAGCATGTCGTCCAGGTCGGTGATGCGGCGTGGGGGGAAGGCGTCGCGCAACAGTGTCAGGATCAGCGGCGTGCTGAGGGTTTGCGAGAGCGTGCTGTCCGGCTCGTTCTCCAGATGCGTAATCAGCCGTTGCCAGGGGGCGAGTGCCGGCATGGTCCGGAGAAAGGCGACGGCCTCGGCCGTGGGTACCGGGGAGAGCTCCAGGGCGACGGCCCCGAGCAGATGTCCGTCGGCGACGGCAGCTTCGAATTCGTCGGGGCGGGAGAAGATCACCACGCGGTAGGCGGCGCGGTCGATCTCCCGGAGAGCGGCATGGCGTAGATCGCCCGCCATCTCGTCGAAGCTGTCGAGGAACAGCGAGATCCACCCGCCCTCGATCAGCTCCTCGGCTTGCTTCCGCCCGACGCGGTAGTCGTCGGCAAGCCGGGCGGCGAGCCAGTCATCGAGCCGGCGACCGTCCCACCCGACGATGCTCAGCAGTACGGGCACCGGACACTGGGCACGCCGGGTGTCCTCGCGCAGCGTGTCGCGGTGGTCCAGGGCGCGCAACACTGTCAGGAGCGCCGCGTCGGACTTACCGGCTCCCGGTGCGCCGAGCACGACGACGCGGCCGGAGGCCACCCCGCCGTAGACGGAGAGAAGTTCGGGGATTCCGCCCTCACGCGCCGCACCGTCACCGAGCGCGGCAACGTTCGGCACCCACCGGACCAGACGCGGCCGATCTGGGTCTCCCCACACCACTCCCTCACCGGCGACCGGGCGTCGGGTGCGGTGCCACCGGACGGGGATCTCCTGCTGCAACTTCCGTTGCCGCGCGGCCTCCTGCCACTGCCTGCGGACTGCGCGTGCCAGCGCGTCACCCACCTCCAGCGGCATCGCGTCCCGGCCCTGGTCCCACCAGGCATCGACACCATCGGCACGAAGTGCGCCACCGCCGGGCCCGTCGGGGACACCGCTCACCACGGGGCCGGCAGGCACTCCCACGTAGTAATGGTGGTGTGTCTGCTGATGGAAGTCACGACCCACAGCCGTCGACGCCGCGCCACTGGCCGCCGCACGCACTGAGCTGGAAGTGCCGTCCGGGGGACCGCTCAGCTCGCTTGCGGGCCCGGCACGGGAGGGGAGGCGGAAGCCCCGCCCTTGGGGTCCGTGGGCGGAGCGTTGCTGGCGACGGATCCGGTGACGCTGCCGCCCACCGCGATCGCGCCGGCGCCACTGGCCGTGACGGAGAGGTCCCCGCCAACGGCCACCCCGCCGTCGGAGACGGTGACCGTCCCGGGCCCGGCGCTCACGCCGCCTTGCGGGACATGCTGCGCGAGCAGGCTCCGCATCTGATCGGCGGCCTGGTCGCGTTCGGCGTCGTCCAGGCTTTCCAGCATGGCCTCGATGCGGACCTGCCAGGACGCCTCCTGGCGGATCCGGGCCCGCGCGGCTTCGGCCGGGTCGGTGGGTTGCAGAGCGGTCGCGGTCTGGTCCAGGCGTTCCAGTTCCGCGTGCTCGCGCAGGGCGTCGCCTCTGCTGAACCAGTGCGCCACCGCCCGCCGCAACCCGGCCCACGCATCCGTTCCCGCCGCTGTTACCACCGCGGTGCCGCCGGCTGCGGCCAGGGCGATCAACGCCTGATCGAGCATCCTGCCCTCCCAGTGTCGGAGATGCTGCTGGGACGGTAGCGCCGCACCTGGGGTTCCTGCAGGGGCTTGCCGGAAGACAGTCCGATCTCGCCGGCTCTACCCGGCCCTGCCGTGGCGGAGGTGGTGATGGGCCTCTGCGACGTTGAGCTGGGCGCCGATCATCCGGCGGTATCCCCCTCGTCGGAAACGAGCTGGAGCAGCCTTCCGGGGCCCCGAGGGTCCTGCTGACGTCGGCAGGACCCCGCTTCGCTCGGCGAGAGGCCAACTGAGACGGAGAACCGCGAAGGGCCCCACCGCAAGCGGTGGGGCCCTTCGACGTTGTGCCCGGTGAGAGCACTGGCGGAGGATACGAGATTCGAACTCGTGAGGGGTTGCCCCCAACACGCTTTCCAAGCGTGCGCCCTAGGCCACTAGGCGAATCCTCCGCCGCAAACAATACAAGACGTTGGGGAGTGCTCGCGAACATGATCCGGAGGAGGGGGTCCGGGAGGGAGCGGAGTGGGTCGGGGGTGGGGGTGCGGGTCGTTTCTCGGGCGGGGAATCAGCTAGTGTGGTGCGCAGCCCCTCACGTGGCGCTATCTGACTGAACTCCCCCAGGGCCGGAAGGCAGCAAGGGTAGGTCGGCTCTGGCGGGTGCGTGGGGGGCGCTTGCGTTTGCGGGGCCGGTCGGTTGTCAGTGGGGCCCGATATCGTCGTATGCGTGTCGTCCCTTGCGCTGTACCGCCGCTACCGGCCCGAGACCTTCGCCGAGGTCATCGGGCAAGAGCACGTGACCGATCCGCTGCAGCAGGCATTGCGGAACAATCGGGTCAATCACGCCTATCTGTTCAGTGGGCCGCGTGGTTGCGGCAAGACGACGAGTGCGCGGATCCTGGCGCGCTGCCTCAACTGTGAGGAAGGTCCCACTCCCACCCCCTGCGGGACGTGCCAGTCGTGTGTGGACCTGGCCAGGAACGGCCGGGGCTCGATCGATGTGATCGAGATCGACGCGGCGTCGCACGGTGGCGTGGACGACGCCCGTGAGCTGCGGGAGAAGGCGTTCTTCGGGCCGGCCGGCAGCCGATACAAGATCTACATCATCGACGAGGCGCACATGGTGACCTCGGCGGGCTTCAACGCCCTGCTGAAGGTCGTCGAGGAGCCGCCGGAGCATCTGAAGTTCATCTTCGCGACCACGGAGCCCGAGAAGGTCATCGGGACGATCCGGTCGCGTACGCATCACTACCCGTTCCGGCTGGTGCCGCCGGGGACGCTGCGGGAGTACCTGGCAGAGGTGTGCGGGCGGGAGGGCATCCCGGTCGAGGACGGGGTGCTGCCGCTGGTGGTGCGGGCCGGCGCCGGGTCGGTGCGGGACTCGATGTCCGTGATGGACCAGCTGCTCGCCGGTGCCGGTGCGGACGGTGTGACATATGCCATGGCGACGGCCCTGCTGGGCTACACCGACGGGTCGCTGCTGGATTCGATCGTGGAGGCCTTCGCCGCGGGGGACGGCGCGGCGGCCTTCGAGGTCGTGGACCGGGTCGTCGAGGGCGGCAACGACCCCCGGCGCTTCGTGGCGGATCTGCTGGAGCGGCTGCGGGATCTGGTGATTCTGGCGGCCGTGCCGGACGCGGGGGAGAAGGGGCTGATCGACGCCCCCGCCGATGTGGTGGAGCGGATGACGGCGCAGGCGTCCGTCTTCGGAGCGGCGGAGCTGAGCCGGGCCGCCGACCTGGTCAATACGGGCCTGACGGAGATGCGCGGGGCGACCTCGCCGCGGCTTCAGCTGGAGCTGATCTGCGCGCGGGTGCTGCTGCCGGCGGCGTACGACGACGAGCGGTCGGTGCAGGCGCGGCTGGACCGCCTGGAGCGCGGTGCGGGTGCCGCGCTGCTGGGCGGGGCCGGCGGCGCGGGCGGCGGTGCGGGCTCCGGGGGAGAGCTCGGGCCCGGGGCCGCGCCGGTGGTGGCATCCGGTGGCGGGCCGGCAGCGGGCTATGTACCGGGGCCGGAGGCTCATCCGGCGATGCCGGCCGGGGGCCCGTCCGGTCCGGCCGCGGCGCGTGCCGCGGTGCGGGGCGCGACGAGCGCCGGCCAGGTGGGCGGTGCCCCCGCCCCGGCCGCTCCGGGGGCGCAGACGGCAGGAACGGGGGCGTCCGGCGGGCCGGGCGCCCGGCCTGGTGCGGAGCAGCACGGCGGAGGCGCGGGGGCGCCGCAGGGCGCCCCGGCGGAGGCGCAGCAGCCCCCTGGGCAGGACGGCGGCCCTGCGGGTGCGGCGGCCCGGCCCGGGGCCTGGCCGGGCAGCACGAGCAGGGGCAACGGCGCCGACAGCGGCAGCGGCGCGGCCGGCACCGGCGGGGGCGCCGGACGGCAGCCCGGAGGCTGGCCCACGGCCGTGGCGCCGGGTCAGGGCGGGGCGCCCGCCCCCTCCGCGCCCTCTGCCCCGTCCACGCCCCCCGCCCCGTCCGGACCCCCGGCCGGCCCGCCCGCCCCCGTATCGCCGCAGCCCCCGCAGGCTGCCGGTGCGGCCCCGGGAGCGGCGCAGGGTGCCGCCCAGGTACGGCAGATGTGGCCGGACATCCTGGAAGCGGTGAAGGACCGCCGGCGCTTCACCTGGATCCTGCTGAGCCAGAACGCCCAGGTCTCCGGTTTCGACGGCACGACGCTGCAGATCGGCTTCCCCAATGCCGGCGCCCGCGACAGCTTCGCCAACGGCGGAAGCGAGGACGTCCTCAAGGACGTGCTGGCCGAGCGGTTCCAGGTGCAGTGGCGGGTCGAGGCGATCGTCGACCCGTCGGGCGGCGCCAGTCCGCCGGCCGGCGGTGCCCCCCGTAGTGGCGGTGGCGGCTTCGGCGGCGGAGCCCCCGCCGCACCCCAGCAGGGCGCCCCGCAGCCCCCGCCCCAGCAGAGCGGCCCGGCCGCGCCCCCGTCGTCCGGGGGCCGGTACGGAGCGGGCGGCGAAGGGGCCGGCGGTGGCGGCAGCCAGGGCGCGCGGATGGCCCGGGAGGCCGTGTCGCCGGCGGCGTCCGCGGGCGGCGCCCAGGGCGGGCCCGTGGCGGAGCACTCGTACACGCCGCCGGAGCCCCCGCCGACGTCGATCGAGTACGACATGCCGGCCGAGGACGACGCCGATCTCGTCGACTCCGCGCTCAGCGGCCACGACCTGATCGTCCGCGAGCTCGGCGCGACGGTGCTGGAAGAGTTCAACAACGAGTAGACGGCGCCCACAAGCGCCCCGGCAGGGCCGCAAAGCAGGTCAGCGGATGTCCACCGGGCGTACACCCGTGCTCCTCCCTACGGCGTAGGGCGCGGGGCCCGTGAAACACGTAGGCTCGGGCTACCGCACCAATCGTTGTCGTATGGCAGGAGTCACGTCGTGATCCCCGGTGGTCAGCCCAATATGCAGCAGCTGCTTCAGCAGGCCCAGAAGATGCAGCAGGATCTCGCGGCCGCCCAGCAGGAGCTCGCGGAGACACCCGTCGAGGGTTCCGCGGGCGGCGGCCTGGTCAAGGCCACGGTGACCGGCTCCGGTGAACTCACGGGCCTGGTCATCGACCCCAAGGCGATCGACACCGACTCCGCGGAGGAGACGGCCGAGACGATCGCCGACCTCGTCCTGGCGGCGGTCCGGGACGCCAACGCCAGCGCCCAGCAGCTGCAGCAGCAGAAGCTCGGTCCGCTCGCCCAGGGTCTGGGCGGTGGCGGAATCCCAGGTCTCCCCTTCTGAGGAGTAGCCAACTAGCGTACGCAGCACGGCAGAAGAGAAAGAAGACGTTCCGTGTATGAAGGCGTGGTCCAGGACCTGATCGACGAGCTGGGCAGGCTGCCCGGCGTCGGTCCCAAGAGCGCGCAGCGGATCGCCTTCCACATTCTTCAGGCCGAGCCGACCGATGTCCGTCGGCTCGCGAACGCGCTGATGGAGGTCAAGGCGAAGGTCCGGTTCTGCAGCGTCTGCGGCAACGTGGCGCAGGAGGAGCAGTGCCGGGTCTGCCTGGACCCGAGGCGCGATCCGGCGGTCATCTGCGTCGTGGAGGAGCCCAAGGACGTCGTGGCGATCGAGCGGACGCGCGAGTTCCGCGGTCGCTACCACGTCCTCGGTGGGGCGATCAGCCCGATCGAGGGCGTGGGCCCCGACGACCTGCGGATCAGGGAACTGCTGGCCAGGCTCGCGGACGGCACCGTCACCGAGCTGATTCTGGCCACCGACCCGAATCTGGAGGGCGAGGCCACGGCCACCTATCTGGCCCGCATGATCAAACCCATGGGCCTGAGAGTGACGCGACTGGCGAGCGGACTGCCGGTCGGGGGCGATCTGGAGTACGCAGATGAGGTCACGCTCGGGCGGGCCTTCGAAGGGAGGAGACTTCTCGATGTCTGATGCCACGCTGCACAACGCGACACAGGACCCGGACGACTTCGCCGTATCGATCTCCGACTCGATCGAGAGTTTCATCGTCGCGGTGACCGAGGTCGCCAAGGGCGACGAGCCGGACAGTGCGGTGCCCTTCCTGCTGCTGGAGATCTCCCAGCTGCTGCTCACCGGCGGCCGCCTGGGCGCCCACGAGGACTTCGTCCCCGACGAGCGGTACGAGACGGACACCGGCCCGGAACCGGACGTCGACGAGCTGCGCGAGCGCTTTGCGACCCTCCTCGACCCGGTGGACGTCTACTCCGAGGTCTTCGACCCGTATGTGCCGCGCAGCGAGCCGGTCGCCAGCCGGATCTCCGACGACCTGGCCGACATCATCACCGATCTGCGCCACGGCCTGGCGCACTACCGGGCGGGCCGGGTCAGCGAGGCCCTGTGGTGGTGGCAGTTCTCCTACCTCTCCAACTGGGGCCCGACCGCCTCGGCCGCACTGCGCGCGCTGCAGTCGCTGGTCGCCCACGTACGCCTCGACCAGCCGCTGGTCGAGCTGGACGGCCTGGACACCGACAGCAACGTCACCGGCGACGAGGAGCAGCTCGCCGAGGAGGCCGGGAAGGTCATGGCGGCGGAGATCGCGGCGCCGCTGGGACTGCGGGGAAGCTGAGCCGGGGGACGGCCGCCGCCGGGAAGCTGAGGCCCGGGGGCGGCCGCCGCGGCCGGGCCCGCCCCGGCCGTCGCCCGCCGCCGGGGCGCACGAGGCGCCTGATGCCGGCTGCCCCGTGATGCCTCGCGCCGTGGCCGGAGCCTGTGAGCTGGGTTACGTTTTCGTGTGTACCGGGCTGGAGCGGGCATGTGCTCGCCGGGCAGGCGCAACGGTGCGCCGTGTGGATACCGCCGCGGGACGCGGAACTCACGAGTTCAGGTGGCCATGGTGATCAAGCCGATCACGGTGGTCAAACAGTGAGTCACGCGTCTCACGATGCGGTATCAGCAGGGCGGATTCCGCTTGCTCGTTAGACTGAGCCGACCGCAGTACCCCCATTTCCGGGGGTCCGGGAGGAAACTCCCGATGAGACAGTTGCGAGGAGCGCACGTGGGCCTTGTCGTGCAGAAGTACGGCGGCTCATCCGTTGCGGATGCCGAGGGCATCAAGCGCGTTGCCAAGCGAGTCGTCGAGGCCAAGAAGAACGGCAACCAGGTTGTCGTGGTGGTTTCGGCGATGGGCGACACGACGGACGAGCTGATCGATCTCGCGCAGGAAGTGTCCCCGATTCCGTCGGGGCGCGAGTTCGACATGCTGCTGACCGCCGGAGAGCGGATCTCCATGGCCCTGCTGGCGATGGCGATCAAAAACCTCGGTCACGAGGCGCAGTCCTTCACCGGTAGCCAGGCCGGTGTCATCACCGACTCCGTGCACAACAAGGCACGGATCATCGATGTCACACCGGGCCGGATCAAGACCTCCGTCGACGAGGGCAATATCGCCATCGTCGCCGGCTTCCAGGGCGTGTCCCAGGACAAGAAGGACATCACGACGCTGGGGCGCGGCGGGTCGGACACGACCGCCGTCGCGCTGGCGGCCGCCCTGGACGCCGACGTCTGTGAGATCTACACCGATGTGGACGGTGTCTTCACCTCCGACCCGCGGGTCGTGAAGAAGGCCCGGAAGATCGACTGGATCTCCTTCGAGGACATGCTGGAGCTGGCCAGCTCCGGCTCCAAGGTGCTGCTGCACCGCTGCGTCGAGTACGCACGCCGTTACAACATCCCGATCCACGTCCGCTCGTCCTTCTCGGGGCTGCAGGGCACGTGGGTCAGCAACGAACCGCAAGGGGACCAGCCGATGGAGCAGGCAATCATCTCGGGCGTCGCACACGACACCTCCGAGGCGAAGGTCACGGTCGTCGGAGTCCCGGACAAGCCGGGCGAGGCCGCGCGCATCTTCCGTGCGATCGCGGACTCCGATGTCAACATCGACATGGTCGTGCAGAACGTGTCCGCCGCGTCGACCGGTCTGACCGACATCTCCTTCACGCTGCCCAAGACGGAGGGCCGCAAGGCCGTCGCGGCCCTGGAGAAGACCCGTGCGGCGGTCGGCTTCGACTCGCTGCGCTACGACGACCAGATCGCCAAGATCTCGCTCGTCGGCGCGGGGATGAAGACCAACCCGGGCGTCACGGCGACCTTCTTCGAGGCGCTGTCGAACGCGGGCGTGAACATCGAGCTCATCTCGACCTCCGAGATCCGCATCTCGGTCGTCACCCGTGCCGATGACGTGAACGAGGCCGTGCGCGCCGTCCACACCGCCTTCGGTCTCGACACCGACAGTGATGAAGCCGTGGTCTATGGCGGCACCGGGCGATGATTCCGGCCGAGGCGGGCCGTCCGTCCCACGCTGACACGGCGGGGGCGGACGCCCGCCCGGCCGCCCGGCCGCAGCTCGCCGTCGTCGGTGCCACGGGCGCCGTCGGCGGCGTTCTGCTGGGCATCCTCTCCGAGCGGGCCGACATCTGGGGCGAGATCCGGCTGATCGCCTCGCCCCGCTCGGCCGGCCGCAAGCTGACCGTACGGGGTGCGGAGGTCGAGGTCGTCGCGCTGAGCGAGGAGGCCTTCGACGGTATCGACGTGGCGATGTTCGACGTCCCCGACGAGGTCTCCGCGCGCTGGGCGCCGGTCGCGGCGGCCAAGGGCGCGGTGGTCGTGGACAACTCCGGCGCGTTCCGGATGGACCCGGACGTGCCGCTGGTCGTCCCCGAGGTCAATGCGCATACGGCGCGGGTGCGCCCGCGCGGCATCATCGCCAACCCCAACTGCACGACGCTCTCGATGATCGTCGCGCTGGGGGCGCTGCATGCCGAGTACGGGCTGAGCGAGCTGATCGTCTCCTCCTACCAGGCCGTTTCCGGCGCGGGGAAGGCCGGCGTCGACACCTTGCGGGGGCAGCTGTCCGCGGTGTCCGGTACGGAACTGGGGACCACGCCCGGCGATGTGCGGCGGGCCGCCGGGGACACGCTGGGGCCGTTCCCGGCGCCGATCGCGCTCAATGTGGTGCCCTGGGCCGGCTCCCTCCAGGAGGACGGCTGGTCCTCCGAGGAGCTCAAGATCCGCAACGAGTCCCGCAAGATCCTCGGGCTGCCGGACCTGCCGGTCACCGCGACCTGCGTACGGGTGCCGGTGATCACGACCCACTCGCTGTCCGTGCACGCCCGCTTCGAGAACGAGGTCACGGTCGCCGGCGCACACGAGATCCTGGCCGCGGCGCCCGGAGTGGTGCTGTGCGACGATCCGGCCGAGGACGAGTACCCCACCCCGTCCGATGTCGTCGGTACGGATCCGACCTGGGTCGGGCGGGTGCGCCGTTCGCTGGACGATCCGCGGGCGCTGGAGCTGTTCGTGTGCGGCGACAATCTGCGCAAGGGCGCGGCGCTGAACACCGCGCAGGTGGCGGAGCTGGTGGCGGCGGAGCTGCGCGGGCGGGAGTCCCGGAGGTAGCGGGGCGCGGGCTTAGGGGACAGCCCTTAGGGCCCTGTGGAGTACGCGACTTGGCGGGATCGGGCGCCGTGCGCCGACCGCCTGGGAGATACTTTGTGGGGCGTGTGAAGATCCTGTGAGCGAATCGCCAGTCCCCGCCTCTTGATCTGGGCTGACGATCTGTTCGACCATTCGCTCCCCGCCACACTGCAACCGGCAGTTGGGCGGGGAGCGTCTTTGTGGCCGCCTTCAGGGGTGGCCCGGGGGATCCACGGGCTGCAGAGTGAGTCCCCGGATGGCGGGGCATTCGCGTCGGGGCAATTAGGGCATTCAGGAAGAGCTGGTACGCATGAGGGCATTTGATGCATCGTCAAAAGCGGTGCCTTGCGCGTACAACCCTTGTGGGGGGAAGCGTGTCCAACAGGCGTGGCAGAGGTACTCGGTTTCACCATCGCCCCAGCGGGCGCAGCGGCCGGCACAGCAGTGTGCCCGCCGCGTTCCCGTACGGCCGGGAGCATGCCGGTGATCGCTCCCTGGCCCACCACCCGTCCCGCCCAGATTCCTCCGCAACGCGGGGACTCTGACGACGCGATGGCAGCGGGCACCACGGTCGACCACCTCACCGAGACCTATCGCGCGCACTATCGCTCCCTGCTCGGGCTCGCCGCGCTGCTCCTCGACGACACCGCCTCCTGCGAGGACGTCGTCCAGGAGGCCTTCATCCGCGTGCACTCCGCACGCGGGCGGGTGCGGGACCCCGAGAAGACCCTCGCCTATCTCCGGCAGACCGTCGTCAACCTCTCGCGCTCCGCGCTGCGTCGCCGCATCCTCGGGCTCAAGCTGCTCTCCAAGCCGATGCCCGACATGGCGAGCGCCGAGGAGGGCGCGTACGACCTGCTGGAGCGGGACCAGCTGATCCAGGCGATGCGCGGGCTGCAGCGCCGGCAGCGTGAGGTGCTGGTGCTGCGCTATTTCGCCGATATGACCGAGGCGCAAGTGGCAGAGACGCTGGGCATATCGCTCGGCTCCGTCAAGGCCTACGGGTCGCGGGGCATCGCGGCGCTCCGCGTCGCGATGGAGGCTCCGGCATGAAGGGCACGACGTCTGGCCGGCACGACCCGTTCGACTCGCGCGGCGCGCACGAGGCGCTCACCCCGCTCACTCCGATCACCCTGAAAAACCCCGGCACTTCGCCGTACCCGACTGATCCGATGCACCACCGCGCTCCTCACCCCGACCTGCCCGCCCCGACCGAGGCCCGGCCTCCCGGCGCTCCGTACGGCTCCCCTGACGAGGCCCGGGGCTCTGGCGCACCCGGTGTGGAGGGGTGGCATGGCCCGGGGCGCGTGACCGGCGTGCGTGGCAGGCCCGGCGAGACGGTGCGCGGACTGTGCGCGGCGCGTACGGCACAGGGCCCCGGGGACGGCGGGCCCGGGGACGGTCGGCGCGGCGCCCCGGGCGGGCCGGGCGCGAATTCCGGCCGAAACTCCGGCAGCGGCGATGACATCGGTGTCGCGGCCGGCGCACAGGGCCCGGCTGACACTAGTGTCGCGGCCGGCGCACAGGACACCGCAGACACCGGTGCCGGGACCGACCACTCCGCGTACGACGAAGAGCGCAGGCGCCCGTACGACGGCGACGACGGTCACGCCTACGACGGCCACGGCAGCCGCACCTACGACGACGACCACACGCATGCCTACGACAGCGCGGCGTACGGCGGCGGCGCCTTCGGCGGCGGTACCGGCAGCGGCTCCGGCGAGGGACCCGGCCGCGGCCACCCCACCGGCGGCTTCGGCGGCGAGGACGACCTGCGGCGGTTGCTGCAGTCCCGCGTCGGCAACCTCGAACCGGCGCCGGACGCGCTGGAGCAGCTGCGCCGTGCCGTGCCCGCCCGCCGGCAGCGCCGTCGCCATGCCGTGGTGGGCGCGGCGGCCGCGCTGCTGCTCGGCGGTACGTCGATCCCCGCCATGGTCCATGTGGCCAACCTCGCCGACAGCTCCGGGGAGCGGCCCGCCAATACGGCGAGCAGCCAGCAGACCCAGGGCAGCACCGAGGGCACCCACGGCGAGGGCACCGAGCAGGCCGGACCCCCGCCGTCCGGCAGGATCGGCGGGAAGCCTGGCGCGGGCCTGCCCAGCGGCAAGGGCCGGGCCACGGGCAAGAACGGCGCGGGCCACGGCGCGGGCGCCGGCACCCCCTCGCCGGACGAGACCATGGACGTCACCTCACCGGTCTGCGGGCGCGAACAGCTCGGCCAGGGCACCAGCACGGTCGGCGCGGCGGACTCCGCGGGCCGCGTCTACGGCGCGTTCCGGGTCGTCAACACCTCCAGCGCCGCCTGCTCGGTGGAGGGCGGCGGCACCGTCGGCGTGGTCGCCCAGGGCGCCACGAACCCCGACCGCATCCATGTCGTCGACCACACCTCCGGCGATGAAGCCACCGGCCTGCCCGACCCTGCCACCACCCCTGACCAGCTGGTTCTCAAGCCGGGGGAGTCGTACGAGGTCAAGTTCGCCTGGATCCCGCAGTCCGGCGGCGGCACCAGCGGCTGCGTCAACCCCGGCCCCTCACCGACCCCCGAACCCACCAAGGACCCCGGCCAGTCCCCGGACGCCGGGGCCACGGCGGCGGGCGACGGAGGCGGCCAGACGGGCGGCGACACGGGCGCCGGCGACAGCGGAGCCGCGGCCGGCGGCATCGTCCTCAGCCACACCCCGGAGGCCGGCGAGCCCACCGCGGCAGACGCCAAGGTCGCGGACGCGTGCGCGGGGACGGTGTATCGGACGGAGGCGTTGGCGGTTCGGCGGTAGGGGCTGGGGCGGTGGCGGTTCGTGGGGCGACGCCCGGTGAGGGGGAAGGTCCGGCTCCCGGTGGGCCGTGTGTGCAGGGGGCGGTGCTGCCCGGTCGCGTGGGCCCCGTACCGTTATGGGCGTGTACCGGTTCCTGCTGACCCCGCGGTGGTGGGGGATCAACGTCTTCGCCGTACTGGCGATTCCGCTCTGCATCTTCATGGGGAGCTGGCAGCTGAGCCGTTTCGAGGACCGCGTCCAGTCCCACCAGCAGCAAGAGGACCGCTCCGCCCGTGCCAAGGCCGCGGCGGCCCGTCCGCTGGAGCGCCTGCTCCCCGTCGACACGGTGACCTCCGGCCGCCAGGCCAGCGCCCGCGGGCACTACGACACCGCCCACCAACTGCTCGTACCGGCCCGCACCCTGAAGGACGAGCACGGCGAACGGCAGGGCTTCTACGTCCTCGATCTGCTGCGTACGGACGGCGGCAAGGCGCTCCCGGTCGTACGCGGCTGGCTGCCCGGCGACGCCGGCGCGAAGGCCGATACGGCGAAGGTGCCCGCGCCGCCCAAGGGCGAGGTGACGGTCACCGGGGCGCTGCAGGCCTCCGAGAACCAGGGCACCGAGGGTGTGCAGGCCGGCGGCGGGCTGCCGCGGGGGCAGCTCGGCATGATCAGTGCGGCGTCGCTGGTCAACATCGTGCCGTACGGGGTCTACGACGCCTGGATCACGCAGACCGACGCCCAGGCCCCGCTGCACGCCGTCCCGCCGGCCGCCGCCGAGGGCAGCGGGCTGGACCTCAAGGCCTTCCAGAACCTCGGCTACACCGGCGAGTGGTTCGTCTTCGCGGGCTTCGTCGTCTTCATGTGGTTCCGCCTCTTCCGCCGCGACGCCGAAGCCGCGAAGGACGCGGCGCTGGGCATCGTGCCGGAGGGGGGCGGTGGGGATGACGGCGCGGGTGACGGCGCGGGTGTGTCCGTGGTGGCGTCCGCGTCCGTGTCCGGGGGCGCCGACCGGGGGGATGGCCCGGCTGACGGCCGGGGCGAGGAGCAGGGCGAGGCGGCGCGGGCCGGGTAGGCCCGAGGCCGGGCGCCCGCCGCTGCTGCAACGATGTTGCACCTGGTCAGCGGGCGTATCACGGTAGTAGCTGCAATCGGCTCGCCGTGCCACGGTAGGCCGTATGGCAGGCAATCACACCCACCCGCACGGCCATGAGCACGCGCGTCGTGACCCTCGCCACGACCATGATCACGTGCACGGTGATCGTCCTGATCGCGTGGACGGTGACCGCCGTGATGACCTGCACGGGGAACGTCCTGATCACGTGCATGGTGACCGCAGTGATGGCGTGCAGGGTGACCGTCACCTTGGTCACGAGCCGGGGCATGATCCGCATCCCTCTCACCCTCCTCACGGTTCCCGCCGGTGGTCGCGGATGCGTCATCGACTCGCGCACCTGGTCTCCCCGCACAGCCATGCGTCCATGGACAAGGTCGACGCCGCCATGGAGACCTCCCGCGAGGGCCTGCGCACGCTGTGGCTCTCGCTCGGCATCCTGGGCCTGACCAGCGTGATCCAGCTGGTGGTCGTCGTGCTGTCGGGGTCGGTGGCGCTGCTCGGCGACACGATCCACAACGCTGCCGACGCGCTGACCGCCGCACCGCTGGGCATCGCCTTCGTGCTCGGGAGGCGGGCTGCGAACCGCCGTTACACCTACGGCTACGGCCGGGCCGAGGACCTCGCGGGTATCGCCATCGTGCTGACGATCGCCGCCTCCTCGGCCCTGGCCGGGTACGAAGCCGTGGACCGGCTGCTGAACCCCCGCGAGGTCACACATCTGTGGGCCGTGGCCGCGGCCGCCGTGGCCGGGTTCCTCGGCAACGAGTGGGTGGCCCGCTACCGCATCCGCACCGGCCGCAGGATCGGCTCGGCCGCCCTTGTCGCCGACGGTCTGCACGCCCGTACCGACGGCTTCACCTCGCTCGCCGTCCTTCTCGGTGCGGGCGGCGCGGCTCTGGGGTGGCGGGCGGCCGACCCCGTCATCGGCCTGCTGATCACCGCTGCCATCCTCATGGTGCTGCGCGACTCGGCCCGGGAGGTCTACCGGCGGCTGATGGACTCCGTCGACCCCGAGATCATCGATGCCGCCGAGAGCGCACTACGTGCCGTGGACGGTGTCCGCGGCGTCGGACAGGTACGGATGCGCTGGATCGGCCATACCCTGCGCGCCGAGGCCGATATCGTCGTCGACTCCCGTCTGACCGTGGTGCAGGCGCATGCACTCGCCGTCGCCGCCGAGCACGCCCTCATCCACGCCGTCCCCCGGCTCACCGCCGCGACCGTCCACACCGACCACACCAGCGACGGCACGGACCCTCACGCGGCGTTGGCTCATCATGGGGTGCGGTGAGCGCGCTTCGACGGCTTTCCTCTCCCTCCCCCGGGGGCACCCACCCCCGGGGCCTTCTTCAGTCCGTACCTCCGTACCTCCGTCCCTCCTGGCCCTCTAGCCCTTCGCGCCTACATGGCGCTGGGCGAAGTCGAGTTCCAGGCGGACCTGCTTGATGCGTTCCTCCACGACTAGGGAGCCATGGCCGGCGTCGTAGCGGTAGACCTCGTGGGGATGGCCGCGGCCCTCCAGGCGCTTCACGTAGTTCTCCACCTGCTGGATCGGGCACCGTGGGTCGTTGACGCCGGCCGAGATGTACACCGGGGCCCGCACCGCGTCCACGTAGGTCAGCGGGGAGGACGCCTCGAAGCGCTCCGGCACCTCGTCAGGGGTGCCGCCCAGCAGAGTCCGGTCCATGGCCTTGAGGGCTTCCATCTCGTCGTTGTACGCCGTGATGTAGTCCGCGACCGGGACCGCCGCCAGGCCCACTGCCCAGGCCTCCGGCTGGGTGCCGAGTCCCAGCAGCGTCAGATAGCCGCCCCATGAGCCGCCCGCCAGCACCAGACGCTCCGGGTCCGCCAGACCGGAGGAGACCGCCCATTCGCGTACCGCTGCGATGTCCTCCAGCTCGATCAGCCCGACGCGGTGCTTGAGCGCATCCGTCCAGGCGCGGCCGTACCCGGTCGAACCGCGGTAGTTGACGCGTACGACCGCGAAGCCGTGGTCCACCCACGCCGCGGGCGACGAAGCGAAGGCGTCACTGTCGTGCCAGGTCGGACCGCCGTGTATGTCGAAGACCGTAGGGAAGGGGCCCTCGCCGGTCGGCTGTTGCACCAGTGCATGGATACGGCCCCCGGGGCCCTCCACCCAGACGTCGCGCACCGGCACCGACCCGGGGGCCTTCATACCGGGTGGGTCCAGCACGACCTTGCCGCTTGTCGAGCGCACCTCCGGGGGCTGCGCCGCCGACGACCACAGGAACTCCACCGTTCCGTCCGGCCGGGCCGTCGCGCCCGAGACCGTGCCGGCCGGGGACTCGACCCGGGTCAGCGGGCGGCCGGCCGCGGATCCCGTGGCGGTGCCGCCCGGCTTGCCGAGTTCGTAGCGCCACAGTTCGCTGCGGGCCTGGTATTCGTGCTCCACCAGCAGGGCCGACCCGTCGGGGTACCAGTCGGCGCCCACATCTCCGGGCAGATCGATCTCCAGGGCCGTCTCCACACCGGTCAGCGGGTCCCAGATCATCGGCTCCCAGCGACCCCTGCGCTGATGTCCGACCAGCAGCCTGGCGTCCCCGTCGACCGGGGCGAAGCCCATCACCGACAGGCCCAGCTCCTCGGTCCCGCCGTTGGTGTCGTCCAACTCGGCGACCGTGGAGCCGTCGGGCCGGACGACGCGGATCGCGGAGTGCATCGCATCGCCGTGCTCGGTGTGTTCCAGGGCGATCAGGGAGCCGTCGTGCGAGAGATCGCCGACGCCCGCCGACTCGCGGTGCCGGTAGATCTCCACCGGGGGCTCTCCGGGCCGTACGACATGGACCGTGGAGCCTTCCTCGTCCGTGGAGCACCCGACGACCGCTGTCCCGTCCCGGCCGATCGCCAGCCCGCCCGAATACGCGGCGGCGATCCCCGGGGTGGCCGGCTCATCCGGGCCGCCCTCGAAGGGCTGCCGCATCCAGACGCCGAACTCGTCCCCGTCGGTGTCCGAGAACCACCAGATCCACCTGCCGTCCGGCGACAGCGTCCCGTCCGTCGTGCCGTTCGGCCGGTCGGTGGCCTGGCGCTGCCGACCGGTCGACCGGTCCCAGGCGTACAGCTCGAAGGTGCCGGTGGCGTTCGAGACGAACAGGGAACGGTCCGGGGCGTCCTCGGCCCAGTCGGGCAGCCCGATCCGCGGCGCACGGAAGCGCTTCTCCCAGTCCGGCATCGCGTCGACCGCGCCGCCGGAGTCCGCAGTGCCTGCCGAATCCGCCGCCGGACCCTCCGCTCCCGCTATGGGGCCTGCCGAGCCTGTCGTCTCGGCCCCATGGCGGGTATCGGTCGTCGAAGGCTTCGGGTCGGTGGCGTGAGCTGGGCCTGCGGTCGTCTCGTCAGTCATGGGCCCATTCTGCGCCTGGCACCGGCATTCCGTCGGCGAGGGTCACCAGGCTGTGGATAACTCCGCCGAATGCGACCACGTACGGGCCCTGACGACTGGCGGGAGGCCAATCGTGCGAGGTGGGACGAGTGCGTCGCCCTCCACACCGCGAGTGATTATTACCATCAGGACCGATTCCGGCGGCTCCGGGATGTGCTGCGTGACTTCGAGATCGCGGAGGTCGGTGATGCCACCGGCCGGTCCCTTCTCCACCTCCAGTGTCACTTCGGCCAGGACACCCTCTCCTGGGCCCATCGCGGCGCGGGCCGCGTGGTCGGCCCGGACTTCTCCGAACCGGCCGTCGAAGCCGCCCGCGAACAGCCGGCTTCCGTACGCGCTGCGTGCAAGCCGTGCCCGCTGGGCCGGCGCTGTGCCCGCTGGGCCCGAGCCGCGTCGGCTGCGAGCAGGCCGTGCCCGGTGGGCCCGAGCTGGGCAGCGGTCGCAGGTCATTGAGCAACGCGTGGTCAGGCAGCGCGTGGGCCCGCACCGCGTGGGCAGGCACCCCCGGTGGCCAGGTGACGCTGCGCGGGGCGAAACGTCCTCGCTACGGAAGCGGCGCGGGGGAAACTGGCCTCGTGACCACAGAAGCCGGTATCCGGGTGATCGTCGCCGATGACCAGGCGGCAGTGCGCGAAGGGCTCGTCCTCCTACTGGGGACCATGCCGGGCATCACGGTCGTGGGCGAAGCGGCCGACGGCGAGGAAGCCGTGGCCCTGGTCGCCGAACACAGCCCGGACGTCGTCCTGATGGACCTGGTCATGCCCCACTGCACGGGCGCGGAAGCCACTCGGCGGGTACGCCAGGAGCACCCGGATACCCAGGTGGTCGTCCTGACCACGTACGCCTCCGACGACCTCGCCCTGGAGGCACTGCAGGCCGGCGCACTGGGATATCTCACCAAGTCCGCGACCAAGGACGCGATCGCCCGCGCGCTCACCGCTGCCGCCGCCGGCCAGGCGCTGCTCGACCCCGGTGTGCAGCGCACCCTCATCCGCGCGGCGTCCCGCAACCGGCCCGCCCCGGCGCCGGACGACGGCCTCACCGCGCGGGAGATCGACGTCCTCAAGCTGATTGCCGCCGGGCACGACAACCGTGCGATTTCCCGGCATCTGTTCATCAGCGAAACCACGGTCAAGACCCATATCAACCGCATCTTCGCCAAGACGAAAAGTAAGGATCGCGCACAGGCGATCCACTATGCGCGGGAACACCGATATTCGGAATGACGACCCGACAGCGGCGTTATGGATCCCGAAATGCGGCCGGACGGAGCCGAAATCCACCTGACGCCCCCGGACCAGGGCTCACCCGCGCTCCCTCTGGCTCCTACCAGGGACCAGCCCAGTTCCACCTGACTCCACCTCAGCTCCAACCCAGCTCCACCCAGGTTCCACCCGAGGACCGGACCTGCGGCCGCAACTGCCGCGCTAGCGTCGACGAAAGGACTTCGGAAGGGAAAACACGATGGCTCTGACTCTGGATCTGGCGCTGAACAGCGGTGGTCTCATGAATGTCGTGCTGTTGCGATTCGCCCTGATCGCGGTCGGCGTTCTGATACTCGTGCTCATCGGTTTCGCTGCGCTGATGATGCTCAAACGGCAAGGTTCGATCGACAAAAGAACTGTGAGCCGGGCGAGCGAACAGGTGGGTCCGATCGCCCGCACCCTGATCGAAAACCGGCGCGGCGGACAACGCGGCGGGCAGTACGGCGGACAGCGCGGCCGCCGGGTCGGTCTGCTGAGCACGGTGCTCGCGGCGCTCAACGACCGCGCCCGGCGGAGGTGAACCCGCAGTCATGAGGACGTTCCTCGCCGCCAAGGCGGACGACGACGAGCTGTTGCACCATCTGCTGATGGACAAGCTGTGGAAGATGGGCATCATCGTCGGCGTGGTGATCACCGGGCTGATCATGATGGCTATCGTCGCGCGCAAGGTAGGCCGCCGCTGACAGCTGCCGTGGGGGCCGGCAGTAGTGGCGAGGAGCGGTCGGGGGAGGGATGGTGCACGCCACAGGCGGTCAGGGCGGTGCTCCGGCCTCGTTCATGTCGGGGAATCCGGTCATGCAGATCGTCGGCTTCGGACTGCTGATCGGCACGCTGGCCACGGCCCGGGAGAGTTCCCCGGTCATGTGGGTGGTCTACGGGGTCAGTTCCGTCTGCTGGTTCGCCTCCCACTTCCTCATCGACCGCCGCCCGCTGTGGGCCGGGTTCGCCCTGGTGAGCAGCGCCGCAATACCCGCGGCGGCCGCGGGGTGGGCTCATGACTCCACCGCGGTGATCATGGTGGGGGTGGTGCTCGGCTGGTTCGCCGCCTGGAGCCGGCCGCGGGCGGCCGCGCTGTGGCTGGTGCTCAGCAGCTGCCTCGCACTGACCCTGACCAGCTCGGCGACCGGCGGCGCGGGGCTCGGCGATCTGGTCGGTTACGCCCTGGTGATGCTGTTGCTCACCCTGCTCGGCCTGAACCAGCGGCAGTACCGGCTGCGCGCCGACCAGGCCGAGCAACTACTGCGCCAGACCACGCTGATGCAGCAGGAACAGGCGCAGGTCGCCGTGTTGGAGGAGCGGGCCCGGATCGCGCGGGAGATCCACGACGTCCTGGCGCATTCCCTGGGCGCACTCACCGTCCAACTCAAGGCAGCCGACGCACTGTTGGACGGCGGCGACGTCGAGGGCGTCCGCGCCCGGATCCGGCGCTCCAACCGGCTGACCGACGAAGGGCTGGCCGAGGCGGCCGCCGCCGTCGCCGCGCTGCGCGACGAGGTGCTGCCGCTCCCGGACATGCTGGCCGAGCTGATCGGGAATTTCCGCCGCGACCACCGCACCGAGGTCCGACTGACCACTACGGGCACCACCCGTCCGCTGCCGTCCGGACCCGTCGTCGCCCTCGTCCGGGCCACCCGCGAGGCGCTGACGAACGCGGCCAAGCACGCCCCGGGAGGCACCGTCGACGTCGTACTGGACTACGACCACTCCGGCTCCGACGACCCCGGTTCCGACGATCCCGATTCCGGCTACTCCGGCTCCGATTCCGACTACTCCGCTTCCGACCGCTCCAACTCCGGCTACAGCAACGGGAAGGTACGGCTGGAGGTCCGCAACGACATCCCTCGGGCCGCGGCCTTCGTCGACGACGGGCCGCCGGTCTCCGGATACGGCCTCACCGGCATGCGGGAGCGCCTGGCCCTGGCCGGCGGAACCCTCCAGGCGGGCCCCGATGCCACCCATCGCTCCTGGCGGCTGGTCGTGGAACTGCCCGGCTGACCGGCGTCCCGAACGGGCGGCACGCGCGCTCGTTGCCGTCCCGCTGAGTCGGCGGAAGCGGAAGCAAGAGGTTCGTCGATCATCCGGCCCTAGGGCAGAAACAGCCCCAAGGCGCTGTCCACCGACCAACTCTGCCAACTCACCCCGAGCAGCCCCGTCACCGAGATCAGCCCCATCATCAGGTTCTGTCCCTGCTCCGCCCAGTCGTGGATCATCAGGACGAGGTAGATCAGGTTGAGCACGGCCCCCGCCACCAGGGCTATCGGCGTCAGGAAGCCCATGATCAGGCCGAGGCCGAGGGCGAGCTCCGCGTAGGCGACGAGGTACGCCATCAGCCGAGGGTGTGGCTTCACGAGGCGGTCGAAGCTCGTGCGGACCGCGGGCCACCGGTGGGCGGCCGCGATGCCGGCCGCCCAGGTGATGCCGCCGCCCGCGAACCAGGACTTCTTGTCCTTGTGGCGCCAGCTCTCCAGCCACCACAGTCCGAGACCGATGCGGAGGACGGCGAACCACTCGGCACCGCTGAGCCAGATCGTATGCATGCTGTCGCCTCGACTCGTCGACTCGCTTGAACTGACGAAGCGTCAGTTCACCGGACATGGCGCGATCCCGCAAGAGGTGCAGTTGTCCAGCTCGGCTTGTCGCCGCAAGGGTGAGCCCATAACCTCGAAACTGATGGAGCGTCAGAAATTGGGGCCGGCGTGTGACTCACCGGCGGGCAGTTGGGGGTACAGCGTGATCGGCAGCGAGAGCGGCACGGCGGAGCTTCCCAAGGTCATCAGCGTGGATGATCACGTGATCGAGCCCGCGCACCTCTTCGAGACCTGGCTCCCGAAGAAACACCGCGACAAGGGGCCGAAGCCCTTCACCGCGGGCATCGGTGAGCTGGCGTACGTCGGCGGGAAGTACCGGTTCACCACGGACCCGGACGGTCAGATCACGGACTGGTGGGAGTACGAGGGGCTGATCTTCCCGTACAAGCGCATCATTGCCGCGGTGGGCTTCTCCCGCGACGAGATGACGCTGGACGGGATCACGCGGGAGCAGATGCGCCGCGGGTGCTGGGACCCCAAGGCCCGGCTGGCGGACATGGACCTCAACCACGTGGAGGCGTCGCTCTGCTTCCCGACGTTTCCGCGCTTCTGCGGACAGACCTTCGCGGAGGCCGAGGACAAGGAGGTCGGTCTCGCCTGCGTCCGCGCGTACAACGACTGGATGGTGGAGGAGTGGTGCGGGGACAGCGGGGGCCGGCTGATTCCGCTGTGCCTCATCCCGCTGTGGGACATCGACCTGGCGGTCGCCGAGATCCGGCGCAATGCCGCGCGCGGGGTACGGGCGGTGACCTTCAGCGAGATTCCGACGTACCTGGGGCTGCCGTCCATCCACTCCGGGTACTGGGATCCGTTCTTCGCCGCGTGCGAGGAGACCGGGACCGTGGTGAACATGCACATCGGGTCGTCCTCGCAGATGCCGGCGGCCTCGCCGGATGCGCCGCCCGCGGTGCAGGCCTCCCTGAGCTTCAACAACGCGATGGCGTCGATGATGGACTTCCTGTTCAGCGGCGTACTCGTGAAGTTCCCGCGGCTGAAACTCGCCTACAGCGAGGGCCAGATGGGCTGGATCCCGTACGCCCTGGAGCGCGCCGACGACGTCTGGGAGCAGCACCGGGCATGGGGCGGGGTGCAGGACCTGATCCCCGAGCCGCCGTCGTCGTACTACTACCGGCAGATCTTCTGCTGCTTCTTCCGTGACAAGCACGGCGTCGAGGCCATCGAGACCGTGGGGGTCGACAACGCGACGTTCGAGACCGACTACCCCCACGTCGATTCGACCTGGCCGCACACGAAAGAGGTGGCGGCCGAGCACGTGGCGGGCCTGCCGGAGGACGTGACGTACAAGATCCTTCGCGGGAACGCGATCCGCATGCTGGAGCTGCCCTTCGACCAGGGGTGATTTCCCGGGCAGAGCGCAGCGGACCTGTCCGGCACCGTGTTCCGGTGCGGCCGGTGCCGGACAGGTCCGGGTGCCGGACAGGTCCCGAGGCCGCTACCGCCAGCCCGCAGCCTCGGCTGCCGCGACGGCGGCGGCTTCGGCCGCGTCCGCATCGGCGTTGAACGCGGCGTTTCTGCCCCACCCGTCCCGGCCGGCGGCCTTTCCCGCAGCCTGGGAGGCGAGAAGGGCCGCCCGGTACGCGGCATCGGACAGCTCGCCGCCCATGTGGGCCTGCGCTATCTGGGCCGCCAGAACGGCGGCGGCAGCAGCGTTCCTGGCCTGCCGGCCGTCTGCCGCCGGATCGGGAGTACTCCCGGCCAACGCGGCGAGGGCGTCGGCCGACAACCGGAGCGCGTTGGCCGCCTTGGCGGCAGCCTCCTTCGGTACGGCCACCACTACGGCTGGATCCGCTTCGACGCCGGCACAGCGGCAGGCCGCCGTGGTGCGGGCAGCGGCACTTCGCGCCCGGGCGGCGTGCGTTCTCCTGAGCGCCTCCTCGGGGCTCGCCCCCGGGGTTTCCCGGATCACGGCGACTTCGGCCTGTGCGGGGCCCTGCTGCTCAACTCCCTTTGCCTCGCTCAATGCCGTCTCCTCTCTGTCAGAGCGACGGGGCTGCGTAATGAAGGCGTCCGCGTCATGAGGTGTCTGCGGACTGGCTCGGCGCCGGGCCCTGCCGGGGCCGAGCATCGGGTGCCGCGCAGGGTGGCACGTCGGGCGTCAACACACCAGAGAGGCGCCCGCACCATGGCCGATACGGTGGTCACGGGACCACGCTGGAGGCGGCTGGGTGTGAGCGACAGGAGACGCGATCAGATGGGCAACTCCATACCGGAGGCGTGGGTCTCTCTCGCCCGCAGGTACGTGCGGGACGCTCCGGTCCCCTTCGGCAAAGAGGCGGCTGCGCGGTACCTGAACCGGCAGCTCAGAGAGCACCCTCGGCGAAGGGTCGTGCCCACCCGATTCGGCGCCGCGATGGCCGTCGATACGCAGGACCTCATTCAGCGGTTCGTCTACCTGTTCGGCGTCTGGGAACCGCACATGACGCGCTGGCTGCAGCGCCGGCTCCGCGCGGGGGACACGTATATCGACGTGGGTGCCAACGTCGGCTACTACAGCTTGCTCGCCTCCCGGCTCGTGGGGGAGGCGGGCGGAGTCGTGGCGATCGAGGCGTCGCCGACGCTCCACCGCAGGATCGTGCAGCACGCCGAGCTCAACCACTGCGACAACATCCGTGTCGTCAACGCCGCCGTTTCTGACCAGCGGAAGCCGGTCTCCTTCATTCTTGCCAGCTCACACAACATGGGCGCGGCCGGCATCGTCCCCTACGACGGCCGGGCGGAGCTCAGGCTCGATGTCGAGGCGCAGCCGCTCCCCGACGTGCTCGATCAGGAAGAGCTCGCCGCGGCCCGAGTGATCAAGATCGATGTGGAGGGCGCGGAAGGGGGCGTGATCCGCGGCCTGGCCCCTGTGCTCGACAGGCTCAGGCCGGACGCGGAGCTCACCGTGGAAGTCACCCCTGAGCGGATGGAGCGGCTGGGCGACTCGGCCGAGGAACTGCTGGAGACGATGCGCGCGCACGGCTTCCACGTCTACCGACTCGCCAACAGCTACGCGCCGGAAAGCTACCCGGCGGCACTTCACCGCTC
Organism: Streptomyces auratus; assembly: GCF_050433025.1. Lineage (NCBI taxonomy): Bacteria > Bacillati > Actinomycetota > Actinomycetes > Kitasatosporales > Streptomycetaceae > Streptomyces > Streptomyces auratus. The sequence goes on from NZ_JBNGCB010000003.1 coordinate 107,000, forward strand.
TACCGCGGTGCCGGTGCGCTGGCGTGGCCCGGTCAGCGAGGAGAGCGATCTCATCTTCTCGCGGGTGGATGCCGAACTGCTGCCGTGACAGGTGAGCCTGCGGACTGCTCTCGCCCGGCCGGGCCGGTCGCCCGGCCCCTCCGGTACCGGCCAACCGACAACGATCACCCGGCAGCCGGATAACGCCACGCGAAGCGCGCGAGCTCCCGCGCCCGGGCCTCGACGACCGCCATACGGGCATCGCGTTCGGCGCTGTCGGTGTGGGAGGCCTGACCGGTCGCCTGACCGGGCCACTTGCGGTAGAGGAGTCCTACCTCCGGGGTGAACCAACCGCGGCTCGTGGCGTTCAGCGCGAGCAGCAGACCCGTGTCCTCCGACGCGGGCAGGGCCATCCAGCCACCGAGGGCGAGGACCAGGTCGCGGCGCACGAAGAGCGTCGCCGGGTGGACCTGGGCGCGGAACCCGTTCGCCTTCCAGAAGTCGAGCACGGCGCCACGCTCGATCGGGCCCGGCTCGGGATCGCCCGGAAAGCCGGCAGTCGAGCCGTCCGGCAGCAGATCCAGCGCGCGCGAGGTCGCCCAGCCGATGCTGCGGTCGCCTTCGAGGGCGGCCAGGTCGCGCGCCAGCGCGCCGGGCGGCAACTGGTCGTCGGCGTCCAGGACCTTGAGGTATTCGCCCTCCGCGTGCGCCAGGGCGATGGTGCGGGCGACGCCGGGGCCGCCGGGCCGTCCCTGCCGGAAGATCACCCGCTCGTCATCCGGGACGTACGGCGCGACCTCGTCGCTCCTTCCGTCCTCCTGGATGACCCACTGCCACTCCCACCCCTCGGGCAGTTCCTGCCGGCAGATCGACCGGTACGCCTCCGGCAGGTAATGCGCTGACGGCGCATGAACGGCAGTGACGATGATGATGCGCCGGGGCACGGCACTCACCACCTTTCCAGGTGAGTGGTGAACAGCAGTTCCGTGCGATCGCCAGGCAGGATGACCTTGGAGACGCCCACGACCCGGTCGTTGATGTCGATCGAGGTCTTCCGGAGTACCAGCACCGACGTCCCGGGCGGCAGCTCCAGCTCCGCCGCCTCTTCGGGCGTCGGCGGGCGGGCGGTGACGCGTTCCTCGATGCGGTCCAGCTCGATTCCGACGGTGTAGAGCTGGCTCTGCGAGCCGCCCGGCCAGGGCTCCTTGGTCTCGTCCAGCAGGTCGGGGTTCTCCGCGATCAAGTCGTGGACGAGATAGGACGTCACCAGGCTGAAGGGGGCGCTCTCGGCGGCGTACCGGGTGCGGTAGCTGCGTTCGAGGAGGCGGGTGCCTACCGGCAGGGCGAAGGCCTCCGCGAGGTGCCTGTCCGCCTCGATCTCGCGGTACGACGCGTGAAAGACGAGGTCGTTGACCCGGAGGCCGGTGTCTTGCTCGGTGGCTCCGGTCTGGGCCCGTTCCGCCAGCGGCTCGCGCGCGCGGCCCTTCTCCCACTGGTGGCGGAGGTTCGTGCGCACGGCCGTGGTGCGCGGGCGCCGGACGAAATTGCCGCGCCCGTGCTGCTTCTCGATGAGCCCTTCGTCCCGCAGGACGCGAAGGGCGTCCCGGACGGTCGGCACGCTGCGCTTGAACTCCTCGGCGAGCTTCGCCTCCGAGGGCAAGCGATCTCCAGGCTTCAGCTGACCTGCGCGGATGGACTGCCGGAGGGTGTCCGCGATCCGCTCGTATGCCACTGCCATCGGCACTCACCGTTCCGTCGCTCGGCGCGCTGGCCAGCCGGACGGCCAGATGGCCCCAGCTTATGACTCATAAAGAGGTGTTGACGTGTGGGGAGGTGCTCCGGCGTGGCCCATGGCGTCCAGCTCGTCGGGAATGGCGGGGGCTCGGCGCGGTCTTCAGAACATGGAAGCGCCCGACCGCTGGCGACGGGGGATGCACCAGCGATCGGGCTGTGGCCAAGCCTAACAAGGCTGCTTGAGCGGCGGGAGTCAACTGCCCAGCTGCAATGACGTGTTGTGACGGGGATCACGCAACGTGGTCCGCCGTGGTGAGGACACGGAGAAGCAGCGAACCAAGGGCGCTGCCGAGCCGACCGGGCGCGCGCCGCCCGAGGCCGGGGTGACAGGCGGGGCGTCGCGCCGCGGGCTCCGTCACTCGCCGCACGAAGGCGCGTACGAGAGCCGCGGCAAATACTCCTGCCACTTCTTCGACGTCAGCACGCCCCGGGTCGTGGAGCAAATGCGCCGAATCGCCTCGCTGGAATCCAGGTTCCACAGCCGGACGGTATCGGCGCCGCTCGACACCCCGAGCAGGTGGCTCTGGGGGCTGAACGACAAGAAATTGCCTGTCTTGGCGTTGGGGCTCATGGATTGACCGATGGGAGTGGCCCCGGCGGGTTGGGCGACGTTCCAGAGCCGGACCATGTCGTCGTTGCCGCCGCTCGCCAGGGTGCGGCCGTCCTGGCTGAAGGTCAGCGACACGATCGCTTCGGTGTGGCCGGTGAGCGGCGCACCGAGCGGCCTCGCGTGACGCGGATCGGTCACGTTCCAGAGCCGGACCGTGTTGTCGTCGCTGCCGCTGGCCAAGGTATGGCCGTCCGGACGGTAGGCGAGCATGTTGATGGGTCCCAGGTGCCCCTTGAGAGGCGCGCCGAGTGGGGCGGCGTGACGCGGGTCGGTCACGCTCCAGAGCCGGACGGTGGCGTCCGAACTGCCGCTGGCGAGCGTGCGGCCGTCCGGGCTGAAGACGAGGGAGTTGACGTAGCCGGTGTGGCCGGTGAGCGGCGAGCCGAGCGGACGGAGGTGGGAGGGCGCGCTGACGTCCCACAGCTCAATGGTGCGGTCGTCGTAGGCGGTGGCCAGCGTGCGCCCGTCCGGGCTGAAGACCAGCGCGTCCGCGTACCGGGTCCGCAGCGCGACGGGCGGCCCGTAGGGGACCGGCCGCTTCGGGTCGTTGACGTTCCACAGCTGCACGGCGCGGCTGCCCGTCCGCACCGCGAGGGTGCGGCCGTCGGAGGAGAACGCCATCGTCCGCACGTCTCCCTCCCCGGCCGTGAACGGTTTGCCCAGCAAGGCGGGCCGTTGGGGATCCTGCACGCTCCACAGCCGGACCCGTTCGTCGCGCGCGGCCGTGGCCAGCACCCGCCCGTCCGGGCGGAACGCTCCCATCCGGCCGATCATGTCCGACGCCGGTATCGACCACAGGCGGACCTTGCTGTCGCCACTCCCGGTGGCGAGGGTGCGGCCGTTGGGGCTGAAGCCCACGGCGTACATCTCGCCATTGCTGCCGGCGAGCGGCTCGCCGACCTGCGAGGGGTAGGCCGGATTGCTGACGTTCCACACGCTCGCCGTGCTGTCCGCGCTGCCCGCGGCGAGCATGGTCCCGTCGGGGCTGAAGGCCACCGACCATACGGGGCCGGTGTGGCCGGTGAGCGGCGCACCGAGCGGTCTCGCGTGACGTGGGGCGGTCACGTTCCAGAGCCGGATGGTGTCGTCCGAACTGCCACTGGCGAGCGTGCGGCCATCGGGGCTGAAGGCCACCGAGTGCACCGTGCTCTTGTGGCCCGTCAGCTCCCTGCCGAGCGGCGTCGGACGACGCGGATCGGCCATGTCCCACAGCCTGATCGTGTTGTCGTCGCCACCGGCTGCCAGGGTCCGTCCGTCGGGGCTGAAGGCCAGGCAGCGCACGGCGGCGGTGTGGCCGGTCAGGTCACCGAGTGGCCTCGGCCGGTGCGGGTCGCCCACGTTCCACAGGCCGACGCTGTGATCTTCGTCGGCAGACGCCAGGGTGCGTCCGTCCGGGCTGAAGGCGACCAGATAGATCGAGCCGTGGTGGCCGGTCAAGGGCGCACCGATCGGCTGCGGGTGGCCGGGGTCCCGCAGGTCCCACAGCCGGATCGTGCCGTCGTCCGAAGCGCTGGCGAGGGTGTGTCCGTCCGGGCTGAAGACCGCGCTGCTCACCCAGCTGGTGTGGCCGGTGAGGGGCTTGCCCAGGGGCTGGGGGCGCGTCGGGTCCGTCACGTCCCACAGCCGCACGGTGCGGTCGTAGCTCGCGGTGGCCAGGAGCCGTCCGTTCGGGCTGAACGTGGTGAGGTAGACGGCGCCGGTGTGGCCCAGCAGCGGCGTGGCCAGCGGCGCGTTCACCGTCGAGATCAACCGGTTGTTGGTGCCCTCGTCGTCCGGCCGCAGACCGTGTGCCACCAGGTCGAGCTGGGCGGACAACGACGGATCCGTGAGCTGGACGCGATCGGCCTCGGCGAGCACCTGCCCGAACACCGCGTCGTCCCGCTGCTGCCAGGCGACCACCGCCGAACCGGCGGCCAGTATCGCCAGGACGGCCAGCGCCGACACCGCGGCACGGCTGATCCAGACCGTGCGCTTGCGCAGCCGGACCGAAGCGGCCAGGAACGCCACCGCGCTTCGGGTCAGAAACGTGTCACCGGCAGACTGCGCCCAGGTGCGGGCCTGTTCCAGCCGCGAACCCCGGTAGAGCAGCGACGGATCGTGGTCCGAGTCCTCCCACGCCCTGCCGTCCTCCTCCAGCCGCTGGCGCAGCAGGTTGCCGTTCCGGTCCTCGTCGATCCAGTCGCGCAGGCGTGGCCAGGCATGCAGCAGCGCCTCATGGGTGATCTCCACGGCCTCCGCGTCGAGCGTCACCAACCGGGCGTGCACCAGCGCTTCGAGCGATTCCTCCGTCTTGAGGGGGTCCGTCGACTCCTCCGCCAGCTGGCGCCGCGTCCCCCGCCTACGGGTGGCCTGGGTGTCCTCGCCCAGCCGGACCAGTCTGAGCAGAAGCAGCCGCGCGGCCGTGCGTGCTGTCGGGTCGAGGCCGGACCAGGCCCGCTCGGCGGTCGCCGCCACCGCTCCCTGGATCCCGCCCGCCGCGCGGTAGCCGGCCAGCGTCAGCCTTCCGGCCTTCCGCCGCTGCCAGGTGGCGAGCAGGGCGTGGGAGAGGAGCGGCAGCACCCCCGCGTCGTGCGTCCCACCGGGGCCGTCGGCGCTCACTTCCCGGACGATCAGCTCCGCCAGCCCCGGTTCGAGTTCCAGACCCACTGCCTTGGCCGGGCCGGTCACCGCGTCGCGCAGCTCCGTGGTCGTCAGCGGCCCGAGCACCATGTGCCGGTGTTGCAGCGCGTCGGCCAGTTCGGGATACCCGAGGCACTGCTCGTAGAAGTCCGCGCGGATGCCGAGGAGGACGAGCACGGGGGCCGGGTCACCGGAAGAGGCCGGCGTGCACGCGGCATGGAGGAGCTGGAGGAACGTGCGCCGTTCCGACTCGTCGGAGCAGAGGGTGAAGGCTTCCTCGAATTGATCGACGATGACGACCGGACGGGCCGCGGAGGACGTCCCGCGCCCTGCCCACGCCGTGACGGCCTCCCGCACCCCGCGCGCGAAGTGGGCGGTACCGGGCTCTTTCCCCGCTGATTCCCCCGCGGCAGAGAGGACGGGTGCAAGCTCAGGGATCCGGCGGGTCAGCTCCGCGAGCGGATCGCCGCCCGGCACGAGCTGCAGCACTTCCCGGCCGGTCCCGTCACCCAACGCGCCGTTCTGCAACGCGGGCACCAAGCCGGCGTTGAGCAGGGAGGACTTTCCCGCCCCGGAGGCGCCCACGAGCATGACCAGGCCGCCCGTCGTCTCCGCTGCACTCAGCTGAGCGACGAGGGCATCCGTGCTCCGCTCGCGTCCGAAAAACCACCGGGCGTCTTGCTGACGATACGAAGCCAGCCCCCGGTAGGGGCACACACCGGGTACCGTCGGGGCTTCGACCGGGGGGCGTTCCTCCTCGTCCGCGGATGCCGCGGCGCGGTCGCCGACCGCGCGCTCCCACAGGCGCTGCCACTGGGCCAGGTCGTACAGGCCCGTGGACACCGGCACGGGCCGCTGGCGCCGTGCTTCGGGGACGAGGATCTGCAGCACCGCGGCGAGGCCGTCGAACTGGGCCGGCACGTTCTTGGCCCGTCGCCAGTCGCTGATCCGCTGTACGGATACCCGCACGGGCCGCCCTCGTTCGTCGACCCGCTGAAGCCTGACGACCGCTTCGGCCACCTTCTTGAGGGGAGGGTTGCCGGCCTCCTTGTACAGCAGCGCGAGCCGTTCCGCGAAGGCTGTGCGTGCCCCTGAGTCGGAACTCAAGGTCTCCACTCCTTACTTCCCCCGCGCCTGGACATCCGGACCGGAAAACTCACCTTATCTGGCTGACCTGCGGTAACGCCGTCGGTCCGAGGCCGGAACCTCCTCGGCGGGAGCCGCAGCTGGCAGGATCATGACGCAGCAGCGCAGCAACCGGGTATCGGCCCTACAGGCCACCAGCTCAGCGCGCGGAGAGAACCCTTGACGCATGTTCTCGTCATCTTCCGCCGGAGTCACCATCCGGTAGTGAGGTCTTGGCACATGAGTTGAAGAGATCCATGGCGCCGGTCCCCTCCGGACCGCCATCGTGTCGCCTACGGGTCCACCATTCTTCGATCCGCGCCGGTACGGGGGGCGCGGATCGGCACCGCCCGCGCCGTTCGGCACCGGTCTCTACGAGGGGAGAGACCGGCGTCGAACGGCACGGCGGCGGAGGGCGCACCGGCCCGTACGCGGCGGTCCGACGTGGCGAGCGCTCGTATGCCGCGCCCGTCGACCCCGCCCAGGAAACCGGCACCGGGGGCGCCGGCCGCCCCGCAACTCACCTGTCACTTCCGGAGCGACAGGAATGTGAATTGGCGGTGAAGAGGGTTTTGAAAACCCTGGGCGGGAAATGTGGCCGACCATGAGTTACAGCAACGATGGCATGCCGCAAAATGCCCCATACGACCCCAGTAGAAACCCTCCCTACCTCGGCGGTCCACACGCTCCGCGCGGCGGCGATGCGGCCCCTTTGCCCGCCGCAAGGGCGTACACCCCACGCAATGACAATTCCCCCTCTCCCGCTCAACTTGAACCTGGTGCCCCATACGGCGGCTTTTCGAATGCCCCGTCCCACACGCCCAGGAATCCGGCGGGTAACCGGCGGGGCGTCGGGGCGGATCGGTTGGCCTTGATCATTCACAGCCTCGCGGATGTCGCCGCGGTATTCCTGGGGCTGTGGATCCTGCTGTACCTGCTCGATGCGAACCAGGCGAACGTCTTCGTCGACTTCGTGCACGGCATGGCCGACTGGCTCGCCGGCTGGTCGCAGGACATCTTCACCATGGACACCGAAGCGCTGCGCGTCTTCTTCAACTACGCCCTGCCCGCGGTGATCTACCTCGCGGTCGGCCACGGCGCCGCAGCCTGGCTGCGGCGTCTCTGATCATGCTTCCGCCCAGCTCAGGGGCGCACTGATCACGAGTGCCCCCTGGGCGCGGGGCGCTCGGGCGCCAGCCCTCTTGCCGGCACGCATATCGAGAATGCGCGGGACATGTAGCGGAATCGCAAATATTCGCCGCCGGTCCAGAGCGCGAGCGTGCGGTGCGCGGCGTGCGGTGTGCACAACGCGCCAAGCGTCCATGATCGATGGGCGTCATGTGGGGATGGATTCTGCCTGCGCAATACACCGACTATGAGCATGCGCCACCCCTGAAACATTTCATCCGATGCCGCTACCTCCATTCGCATTCAGACGTAGTGGAGAATGCATGCTGCCGGGCATGCATCAGAGGCGCGACGGCCGGAACGCCGATTTCCCCTACGGATATCAGCGCGAGTGCGCCTCACCTCACGAATGTCCGCCCGCTAGCGCAAGAACCTGCCCACCGGCGGCAGCGCGAAGGCCGGGGCGGCGGCAGCAGCGGAACCGGGGCCTTCGTCCGTCACTACCGAAGAGCCTCGCGTCGTCCTCAATTACGGCCGAACTGCCGTGATCTGGCTGCTCGGCGGATGAACCTGCCGGTCTCCCATAGCGATCGGCGCGAACAGCAGAAGCAGCGCTCATCAGGACGCGCAGCGAAAAGCTGGGCACACCAGTCAATTTGACGGACGAGTGCACGGGACGCATGTGGGACACATGGAGGGTTCCGAGGCGGAGTGGCCCGCGCCCCCGACGCTCGCCTGGCGCTGTGTCCCAGGTCACGCGTTCCGGCGCTGGATCGACTCCAGCAGGAGCGCCTGAAAGCGCGTTAGTCCGCAGCGTCTGGGAGGCCCCGCCCAAGATCTTCTCCCGGAATTCTCCTCAACGATCACCGGAGATACAGGAAGGGCCTGATCCTCAATGAGGATCAGGCCCTTGACCTTTGTTCCTTCAGTCGGGGTGGCGGGATTTGAACCCACGACCTCTTCGTCCCGAACGAAGCGCGCTGCCAAGCTGCGCTACACCCCGAAGCAACGAGCTCTACTTTAGCGGACCGATCCCCGTAGGTGAAATCCGGTTTCTGCGGAGCCGGGGAGCGGGCCTGACCTGGTCGATCCCGATGACGATCAAGGGGAGAAGGCAGCCGGCCAGGCCGATGGCGAGCGCGAGGGCGGCGCTGGGGGAAGGGGCGCCGGCAGCGGTGGGGAAGGCGAAGGTGAAGGCGAGGTAGAGCAGGGGGTAGGCCGGCCACTGCCAGGCGCAGGCCGGGCGGAAGCCGCGGGGGGCTGTCAGCAGGAGCCAGTCGGCGAGGGCGGCCAAGGGGGTGAGGGCGTAGAGGAGCTGGTGCGAAAGGGCTTGGGTGACGGTGGGGGCGGTGGCGTGCGGCAGGGCGAAGGCGGTGGAGTCGGCGGCGGGGAAGGCGTAGTGGAGGAGGGCGGGGAGGAAGAGGAACGGGAGCAGCGCGCCGGTGAGGCGCGGGCTCAGGGCGCGGCGGCCGGTCCAGGCGCGGTGGGCGGAGCAGGCGAAGACCAGCGCGGCGACGAGGTTGGCCTGCACGGTGAAGCGGGTCAGCAGTGCGGCCGGGGCGGCGACGCCGCCGGCCGCGAGGAGCAGGCCGGTCAGGGCGGCCGCGGTGATGAGGGCGCGGAAGGTGGCCGCCAAGGGGCGGCGGATCATGGGGGCGACGGCTGCCGCCGGGGTACGGGCGGCGGCGCCGGCCGGGCCGGTGGCGTGGCGCGTGGACTGCGAGGTCCGGGTGGGGTCGGACATTCCTCCACGTTACGGCGATGATCAGTGAGCGGGGGAGTCCCCATCCGGCAAAACTCCGGTCCGGGGGAGCTCGTGGTCGGTTCCGGCACCTTGGCGAGGAGCCGGCGGAACGAGCAGGGACATGGCTCCCGGCCCCCGGACCGCCTTGGCTCCTCGACTGCCCCAGCCCCGGAACCGCGTCAGCCCCTCGACTTCCTCAGTCCCCCGACCGTGTCAGCGTCCGACCGCACAGGCACCCGCCCCTCTCGGCCGCGACGGCTGACGACCGCCTCGGCCCCCGACGGCCGACAACCGTCTCGACCCGACCGCCTCGGCCCCCGAACATCCCCAGGCCAGGCCAGCCCCTCAGCCCCTCTCCGTCAACGTCAACAGCGTCGCCTCCGGAGGGCAGGCGAAGCGGACCGGGGTGTAGCGGTTGGTGCCGCAACCGGCGGAGACATGGAGGAAGGAGGTGTGGCCGCCGGCGGTGTGGGTGGACAGGCCCTTCACCCGGTCGGTGTCGATGTCGCAGTTGGTGACGAGGGCGCCGTAGAAGGGGATGCAGAGCTGGCCGCCGTGGGTGTGGCCGGCCAGGATCAGGGGGTAGCCGTCCGCGGTGAAGGCGTCCAGGGAGCGCAGATAGGGGGCGTGGACGACGGCCAGGGAGAGATCGGCGCCGGATTCCGGGCCGCCGGACACCTCGGCGTAGCGGTCACGCTTGATGTGCGGGTCGTCCAGGCCGGTCAGGGCGATCTCGATGCCCTCCAGCTTGAGACGGCCGCGGGAATTGGACAGGCCGACCCAGCCGGCCGCGTCGAACGCGTCGCGCAGGTTCTCCCACGGGTTGTGGACCGCATTCACCACGGGCGCGTTGCCGTTGAGGCCGTGCCGGCCCTGGACCCGCTCGAGCAGATAGCGGGCGGGGTTGCGCAGCTTGGGGCCGTAGTAGTCGTTGGAGCCGAAGACGTAGGCACCGGGGAACTCCATCAGCGGGCCCAGCGCGTCCAGCGTCTCGGGGACGCCTTCCGTGTCGGAGAGGTTGTCGCCGGTGTTGATGACGAAGTCGGGGCGCAGCCCGGCGAGCGACTGCAGCCAGCGCTGCTTCTTGCGCTGTCCGCTGACCATGTGGATGTCGGAGACCTGCAGGACGCGCAACGGCCGCATGCCACGGGGCAGTACGGGCACGGTGACGCGCCGGAGGCGGAAGGAGCGGACTTCGAAGCCGGCGGCATAGGCCAGGCCGGCCGCGCCGACTGCGGTCAGGGTCAGGGGTACTCCGTATCGCGCGCGCATGCTTCCATCGTCGCAGAGTGACGGGGGTGGGTGCAGCGCACGGGCGGGCGGGGTCCGCCGGGTGGGGGTAGGCGGTTGCCCGGGCGGAAATGGCGCGGCGGTTGTCGGTGGGTGGGGGCATACTCGACGGCATGACCACGCTCAAGTCCAAGCTGCAGGACGACCTCACCGTTGCGATCAAGGCACGCGACGAGCTGCGTTCCTCCACCCTCCGTCTCACGCTGACCGCGATCCAGAAGGAGGAGGTCGCGGGCACCGCCGCGCGCGAGCTGTCCGACGGCGAGGTCGAGAAGATCATCGCGCGGGAGGCGAAGAAGCGCCGGGAGGCCGCGGACGCCTTTTCCCAGGGCGGCCGCGCCGAGCAGGCCGAGCGGGAGCGCGCCGAGGGCGAGGTGCTGGCGGACTATCTGCCCAAGCAGCTGACCGATGACGAGCTGGAGCAGCTGGTCGCGGCCGCCGTGGCGGAGGCCAAGGCCGGCGGTGCCGAGGGGCCGCGGGCGATGGGTGCCGTCATGAAGATCGTCAACCCGCAGGTGGCGGGCCGTGCCGAGGGCGGCCGGGTCGCCGCGGTGGTGAAGAAGCTGCTGGCCGGCTGAGCGGCCGGGGCGGTTCTGCCGGAAAGACGAGGGGCGCCTCCGTGGTGGAGGCGCCCCTCGGTCGTTGCCGTACGGCCAACCGACTGTCTGTCAGCCGCCGTTACCGCCGCCCAGAATGTCCGGGAAGCCGGGAATGCTCCAGCCGCCGCCCGGCTTCTTGCCGTGGCCGCCCCGGCCGGGCTTGTGCTTGGCGGGGGCCCCCTTGTCGCCCTCGTCGCCCGGGCTCTTGTCCTTGGCGGGATCGTCGATCGGGACGGTGGGCAGGGCGGGCGCGGGCCGGCCGTCCAGGGCGCCGGTCATCGCGTCCCGCCAGATGGGACCGGGGGTGTCGGCGCCGTAGACCTTGTCGTGGGGGACGCCGCCGATGGTGATGTCGTACATCTTGCGCTTGTGCTGCGGGTCGCCGACCCAGACCGCACCGGCCGCGTTCGGGGTGTAGCCGACGAACCAGGCGGCGTAGCGGCTGTCGCTGGTGCCGGTCTTGCCGGCGCTGTCCCGTCCCTTGAGGCCGGCTTCCCTGCCGGTGCCGTCCTCGACCACGCCCTTGAGCAGGGTGTTGATCGTGTCCGCGGTCTTCTTGGACATCGCGCTGCGGCAGCTGGTCTGCGGGACCTTCAGCGCCCGGCCCCGCGCGTCGGTGATCGACTCGATGGCGACGGGGGAGCAGTACTCACCGCCGTTGGCGAAGGCGGCGTACCCGGCGGCCATGGTCAGCGGCGACATCTCCTGCACGCCGAGCGTCATCGACGGCACCTGCTGCAGCGGCTTGCCGTCCGCCCGCTCGATGCCCATCTTCTGCGCCATGTTCACCGCGGGGCAGATGCCGATATCGCTGATCAGCTGCACGAAGTAAGTGTTGACCGACTTCGCGGTCGCCTCCTTCATCGCGTACGGGCCGACCTCTTCCTTGTTCTCGTTCTGGGTGCTGTCGGTGCCCTGCCACTCGCCGTCGCAGGTCTGGACCGGGCTCGGATACGGCATCCGGTACGGCGAGGGGTACTCCTGCTCGGGGCTGGTCCCCTGCTCCAGCGCGGCCGCCGCGATCACCGGCTTGAAGGTCGAGCCGGGCTGGTAGCCGGCACCGCCGCCCATGCGGTGATCGACCGAGAGGTTGATCACTGTCTGGTTCTCGCCGAAGCCGTACGGGCGTGACTGGCCCATGCCGAGGATCCTGCCGGTCCCCGGTTCCACGATGGTGGCGGCGCCGGCCACCGGGTCGTCGTCGTAGACGTGATCGCCGAGCGACGCCTGGATCGACTTCTGGGTCTGGGGATCGAGGGTGGTGCGGATGGTCATGCCGCCCTCGTTCCAGCGCTGCGCACGGATCTTCCGGGTCTTCCCGAAGGACCTGTCGCCGAGGAAGACCTTGCGGATGTAGTCGCAGAAGAAGCCGGCGCCGTCGGTGGCGGTGATGCAGCCGTTCTTGGGACGGCTGACCGCCAGCTTGATCGGCTTCTTGGCGGCCGCGTCGGCCTGCGCCTGGGTGACGTCCTTGAGGTCGGCCATCCGCTGCAGGACGGTGTTGCGCCGCAGGGTGGCCTCCTGCGGGTCGTTGACCGGGTCATAGCGGCTGGGCGACTGGACGAGGCCGGCCAGCAGCGCCGACTCCTGCAGATTCAGGTCCTTGGCGTGCTTGCTGAAGTAGCGCTGGGCGGCCGCCTCGATGCCGTAGGCCTGCTGCCCGAAGAACGTGATGTTGAGGTAGTTCTGCAGGATCTTCTGCTTGCCGAGCTCTTTCTCGACCTGGATCGCGTACTTGAGCTCTTTGATCTTGCGGCCGATGGTCTGCTGGGTGGCCTGCGCGACCTTGTCCGGGTCGTCGCCCGCCTCCTCGATGAAGACGTTCTTCACATACTGCTGGGTCAGCGTCGAGGCGCCCTGGGAGACACCGCCCGACTGGGCATTCTTGTTGACCGCCCGCAGGATGCCCTTCAGGTCGACGGCACCGTGCTCGTAGAAGCGCGCGTCCTCGATCGCCACGATCGCCTTCTGGATGTACGGCGACATGTCCTTGAGGCCGACGACCGTGCGGTCACGCGAGTAGACCTTGGCGATTTCGCCGCCCTTGGCGTCCAGAATCCTGGTCCGCTGGCTGAGCGGTGGCGTCTTGAGGTTCGTCGGGATGTCGTCGAAGCCCTCGACCGATCCCTTGGCGGTGAGGCCGAGGGCCCCGGCCGCCGGGAGCGCGAGACCGGCGAGTACCGCTCCGGCCAGGACGCTGACACCGAGGAACTTGGCGGCCTGCTGCGTCTTGGACAGACCTCCGCCATCGCGCTTCTTAGGCATGAGGGCACCCTACGTTCTCAATCCGCCGGACAGGGGTGCACCTGTTCGTTTAGCCTGTTCTCGGCTGCCCAGCTGAACGGTTACGCACGAGTTCGTCAACCCCCACTCCCCGCGGCCCGCACCCCCACGTGCCCGTGTATGACGACAAAAGTCCCGCGTCAGGGCGGTGAAGTGTCCCGCCTTGTGCACAAAGTGCGGTATGCCCTGCGGTCACTCCGTTGGGTGATCTGCCGCATACGCATAGTCCGTTCGGGCCATTCAAGATTGGGCCCGAAGGGGGTGTTGCGCCCTGTCTGCCTTCCGTAACGTCCTCAACTGGCAACGGTGAATATGCCGATTGCCGCCGTGGGGGAGCCTCGATTCGGGAGAGGACGGCGCCAGCATGAGCTGGGTAACCGACTGGAGTGCACAGGCAGCCTGCCGCACTACCGATCCGGATGAACTGTTCGTTCAAGGGGCGGCGCAGAACCGCGCCAAGGCGGTGTGCACCGGATGCCCGGTGCGCACGGAGTGCCTGGCCGACGCCCTGGACAACCGGGTGGAGTTCGGCGTGTGGGGCGGGATGACCGAACGCGAGCGGAGGGCGCTGCTGCGTCGCCGCCCGACCGTGACGTCGTGGCGCCGGCTGTTGGAGACAGCGCGTACGGAATACGAGCGCAGCACGGGCATCCTGTCCGTGGACTGTGAGGACGAGATGTTCGACGAGTTCGCCGCGGTCGGGTAGCCGCGGGTCCGGCCGGCAGAACATGGCCGAGAACGTTCGGCTGATGGCTCGGTCCGGTCGTTCCGGCGTGGCATGCCGGTCAGTGGCCTTGGCGCTCCCTGGAGTTGGGGGAGGCGAGGGGCCGGAGTGCGGTTCGGTGCGCCCCTTGGATGTGCAGGCGAGGGGCGCTGTGTGGCGGGTGGGTGGCGCGGATGATTGGCTGGGCCGGCGTACGTACGGCTCAGTCGTCTACGTACGGCTCAGCCGTCGGTGTCCGTGCCCTCGGTATCCGTGAGGTTCAGCGCCAGCCGGTCGCCGATGGCGCGCAGTCCCGCGAGGTCGTGAACATCGCCGGGCAGCGCTGCGACCTGCGTTACCGGAACCTCGGGATGCAGCGCGGTGAAGCGGTCCCGCGTGCGCCGTTCGCGCGCGAGGACCTGCATGCGTTCCGCGTGCAGTTGGAGCAGCCCGGCGGCCAGTTGTGCTGCCGAGGCCGAGGTGGGTGTCACATGCTCCGCCGCGGCGGGGGAGGGGCCGCCGGCGGTACGTGATCCAGCCTTCCCGCCGCCGAGATCCACAATGCCGCCGGTTTCAAGATTATTTTCTGCGCGGGCGGCGGACGGTGGGTCGGTGTCGTCCCCGGCGTCCGTGCCGGCGTCCGCATGGGTGTCCTCGGCCCGCTGGTCCGTCAGGGCCTCCGCGGCGGCCAGTGCGCGCTCGGCGCTGAGTTGGGACGCGCCGCTGCCGTGCACCCGGTTCAGCACCAGGCCGGCCAGCGGCATCTGCTCGGCGGCCAGCCGCTCGACGAAGTAGGCCGCCTCGCGCAGCGCGTCCCGCTCCGGCGCGGCCACCACGAGGAACGCCGTGCCGGGCGCCTGTAGCAGCCGGTAGGTGGCGTCCGCGCGGGTGCGGAAGCCGCCGAACATGGTGTCCATGGCGGCCACGAATGTCTGCACATCCCGCAGGAGTTGCCCGCCCATGAGCTTGCTGAGGGTGCCGGTCATCATCGACATGCCGACGTTGAGGAACTTCATGCCGGCCCGGCCGCCGACCTTCGCCGGGGCCATCAGCACCCGGATGAACTTGCCGTCCAGGAAGGACCCGAGGCGCTTGGGCGCGTCCAGGAAGTCCAGCGCGGAGCGGCTCGGCGGGGTGTCGACGACGATCAGATCCCACTCGTCGTGCGCGCGGAGCTGGCCGAGCTTCTCCATGGCCATGTACTCCTGCGTGCCCGCGAAACCGGCCGACAGGGACTGGTAGAAGGGGTTCTCCAGGATCGCGCGGGCCCGGTCGGCATCCGCATGGCCCTCGACGATCTCGTCGAAGGTGCGCTTCATGTCCAGCATCATCGCGTGGAGTTCGCCGCCCGCGGACTCGTCGACGCCCTTGACCTGGCGCGGGACGTTGTCCAGCTCGGAGATGCCCATGGACTGGGCCAGCCGCCGGGCCGGGTCGATGGTCAGCACGACGACCCTGCGGCCGCGTTCGGCGGCGCGTACGCCCAGGGCCGCGGCGGTCGTGGTCTTGCCGACACCGCCCGAGCCGCAGCACACCACGATGCGGGTGTGCGGGTCGTCGATCAGTGCGTCGACCTCGAGCCGCGGGGCCGAGGCGTCCAGCGTCGTGTTGTCCGCGGTCATATGGGCCCCTGTTTCCGCAGGTCTCTCGCCAGGTGGTAGAGCCCGGCGAGGTCCACTCCCTCGGGGAGCAGCTCCAACTCGTAGGTGGGCAGGCCGATTGCGGTGAGTTCGGCATGCTCGGCGCGCTCCAGCTCGACCCGCTCGGCGTGTTCGCGCGCCTGCTCCAGCAGGGGGTCGATCAGCCGGTCTGCCAGGCCGCCGCGGCGGGCGCCGCCCAGACCGGCCTGGGAGAGCGCCTTGGCGACGCCCGCACGGGCCCCGCGGGCGGCGATGTCGAGGTCGCCGTTGTCCAGCAGCGCCGGGCGGGTCATGTTGATGACGATGCCGCCCACGGGGATGCCGGCGGCGCGCAACTCCTCGACGCCGTCCGCGGTTTCCTGGACGGGCATCTCCTCCAGGAGCGTCACCAGATGCACCGCGGTCTCCGGTGACTTCAGGACGCGCATCACGGCCTGCGCCTGATTGTGGATCGGGCCGATCTTCGCCAGGCCGGCGACCTCGTCGTTGACGTTCAGGAAGCGGGTGATGCGGCCGGTCGGCGGGGCGTCCATCACGACCGCGTCGTAGACGAACCTGCCGTTCTTGTCCTTGCGGCGGACCGCTTCGCAGGCCTTGCCGGTCAGCAGGACGTCCCGCAGGCCCGGCGCGATGGTCGTGGCGAAGTCGATCGCGCCGAGCTTCTTCAGCGCCCGGCCCGCGCTGCCGAGTTTGTAGAACATCTGGAGGTAGTCCAGGAGGGCGCGTTCGGCGTCGATGGCGAGGGCGTGGACCTCGCCGCCCGCGCGTCTTCCGGCGCTCCGGGGGGCCTCGCCCCCGGACTCGGTCCCGGGGGAGACCCGGAGCGCGGCACCGTCCGACGCCGGTGCCACCGCGATCTTGCGTTCCTCGTAGGGAAGCGCTTCGGTTTCGAACAGCTGGGCAATGCCCTGCCGGCCCTCGACCTCGACCAGGAGGGTACGGCGTCCCTCGGTGGCCAGGGCGAGGGCGAGGGCGGCGGCGACCGTGGTCTTGCCGGTGCCGCCCTTGCCGCTGACGACATGGAGCCTGCTCACGCCAAGGAGCCTAACCAGTCCGCGTCCCGGCTACGCCCGGGATGGCGCCTGGGACACCCCGGAGATCTGCCCGCGGTGCGTCAGGGACGGGTCAGGGATGTGCCGTAGGGGCCGGGTGACCGGGCACGTCGGCGCCGCGCGGGACGGGTGGTGGCGGACCACGGCGGACGGCGTCCACCGCCGCCGTGGACAGGCATTACGCTCGCCCCATGACCAAGTGGGAATACGCGACCGTGCCGCTGCTCGTGCACGCGACGAAGCAGATTCTGGACACCTGGGGCGAGGACGGCTGGGAGCTGGTCCAGGTCGTGCCGGGCCCGAACAACCCCGAACAACTGGTGGCCTACCTGAAGCGGGAGAAGCAGGCGTGAGCACGGTGGAAGACAAGATCGCGGAGCTCGGTCTCGCGCTGCCGCAGGTCGTGCCGCCGCTGGCCGCCTACCAGCCCGCGGTGCGCTCCGGCGCCTATGTGCACACCTCCGGCCAGCTGCCGATGGTCGACGGCGCGCTGCCGGCCACCGGCAAGGTCGGTGCCGAGGTCAGTGCGGAGCAGGCCAAGGAACTCGCCGCGACCTGTGCGCTCAACGCGCTGGCCGCCGTGAAGTCCGTCGTCGGCGACCTCGACAAGATCCAGCGGGTCGTGAAGGTCGTCGGCTTCGTGGCCTCCGCGCCGGACTTCACCGGGCAGCCGGGCGTGCTCAACGGCGCCAGCGAGCTGCTGGGCGAGATCCTCGGCGACAAGGGCGTGCACGCCCGGTCCGCGGTGGGCGTTGCGGTGCTGCCGCTCGACTCGCCGGTCGAGGTCGAGATCCAGGTGGAGATCGCCGAATAGACCCCTCGTGGGGGCGGTGACGTCCGCCCCGTGTGCGGTGCCCCGGTGGGCCCCTCGTCAGCAGGGGCCCACCGGCGCGAAAGTGGCCCTCGAACATCCGCGCGCGAGCGCATAGCATCCGGCCATGGCGTCCACGACCAATGGCCAGTGGTACCCGCCGGAGTGGCCGGACCGCATCCGGGCCCTCGCGAACGGCGAGCTGACCCCTTCCGAGCCCCGGCGGGCCGCGACCGTCCTGCTGTTGCGGGACTCCGCCGCCGGCGGCCCCGCCGTCCACATGCTGCGCAGACGCACCTCCATGGCCTTCGCCGGGGGTGCGTACGCCTATCCGGGCGGGTCGGTCGATCCGCGCGACGAACGCCCGGTGACCTGGGCCGGTCCCTCGCGCGCCCAATGGGCGGTCCGTATGGGCGTCGATCCGGCCACCGCACAGACCATCGTCTGCGCGGCGGTCCGTGAGACGTTCGAGGAGGCGGGCGTGCTGCTCGCCGGCGCCTCGGCCGACACGGTCGTCGCCGACACCACGGGCGAGGACTGGGAGGCGGACCGCGCCGCCCTGGTCGCCCACGAGCTGTCCTTCGCCGACTTCCTGGCCCGCCGCGGCCTGGTCCTGCGCTCCGACCTGCTGGGTGCCTGGGCCCGCTGGATCACCCCGGAGTTCGAACCGCGGCGCTACGACACCTGGTTCTTCGTCGCGGCGCTCCCCGAGGGCCAGCGGACGCGCAACGCCTCCACAGAGGCCGACCGCACGGTGTGGATCCGGCCCAAGGAGGCAGCCGACGGATACGACCGCGGCGAGCTGCTGATGATGCCGCCGACCATCGCGACGCTGCGCGGGCTCCAGCCGTACGCCTCCGTCGCGGACGCGCTGGCCGCCGCGGAGGCGCAGGATCTGACGCCGGTACTGGCCCGGGCCCGCCTCGTGGGCGGCGAGATCGAGCTGAGCTGGCCGGGACACGACGAATTCACCAAGCACATCGCGCAGACGGACACCGGCACCGGTGCTCCGGGGGATGCCGACGGCCCCTCGGACCGCCCCGGCCCCTCGGGAGGGACCCCCGCATGACCGAACCGACCGCTCTTCCCGGCCGGCCGCGCGGCGGGGTGCTCTCCGGGCCGGCCACCGCGCGCGCCCACTGTGTGCTGGCCCCGAACCCGTCGCCGATGACGCTGGACGGCACCAACACCTGGATCGTCGCCGAACCGGACTCCGACCTCGCCGTCGTCATCGACCCCGGGCCGCTCGACGAGGGCCACCTCCAGGCCGTCATCGACATCGCCGAGCAGGCCGGCAAGCGCATCGCGCTGACCCTGCTGACCCACGGTCACCCGGACCACGCCGACGGCGCCGCCCGCTTCGCGGAGCTGACCCGTTCGGCCGTACGGGCGCTCGACCCGGCGCTGCGCCTGGGGGAGGAGGGGCTCGACGCGGGCGATGTCATCACCACCGGAGGCCTGGAGCTGCGTGTGGTGTCCACACCGGGCCACACCGCGGACTCGCTCTCCTTCCACCTCCCGGCCGATCGTGCGGTCCTCACCGGCGACACGATCCTGGGGCGCGGCACCACGGTGGTCGCCCACCCCGACGGGCGGCTGGGCGACTATCTGGACTCGCTGCGCCGGCTGCGCTCGCTCACCGTCGACGACGGGGTGGCGACGGTCCTGCCGGGCCACGGGCCGGTGCTGAACGATGCCCAGGGGGCCGTGGAGTTCTATCTGGCGCACCGCGCCCACCGGCTCGCCCAGGTGGAGACCGCCGTCGAGGCCGGCCACCGCATGCCCGAGGAAGTCGTCGCGAGCGTGTACGCCGACGTCGACCGCTCCCTGTGGCCCGCCGCCGAGCTGTCGGTCCGGGCGCAGCTGGACTACCTGGGCGAACACGGACTCATCGACTGCTGACGCCGCGGGCGGGCCTCCCCGACGGCGGAGAGGCTCCGTCAGCGGTCCTCCGGGCGGGGCGCCTTCGCCCCGTGGACGGCCAGATATTCGCCGGCCAGCCAGGGGGCGAGGCCGCTGAGCAGCTCGTCCAGCAGCTCCGGGTGGGCAGCGGGCGCCCGGGCGGCGCGGGCGGCGGCGCGCATCTGCCCGGCGTGCGCCGGGTAGTAGTGGCCGAACACCTCCGCGGACTCGGCGAGGTCACTGGTCCAGCCACCCCAGCGCGGCATGACCAGGGTGAACCCGGTCCGTACGAGCCGGCGCGTCACGCCCCGGGTCAGCCGGGCGCGCTCGGCTTCCGTGGTGGCCGCCGCGGCCCGCTCGCGCAGACCGGGCAGGCCGCGGAAGAGATCGCCGTTGGTCTCCCGGGCGAGGAGCGAGGTGGGGCGGTAACGGGGCAGTCGGGCGGCGAGATCCGGGCCGCTGAGCGGGGTGCACAGGCAGGCCACGAACCATCCCAGGTCGTGGCGCTCCCGCTCGCTCAGCAGGCGGGCCGTGCTGAACAGCAGGATCCCTGCACCGTTGAGCTGCGGAAAGGCGGTGTCGAGCCGGTCCTCCAGGGCGCGCGCGGCGGCGTGGTCGGCGTCGGTGGGCTCCTCCCGCAGGGCGAGCAGCGCATCGAGGTCGGAGACTCCGGGGACGGCCGTGCCGCGCGGGATGCTGCCGAAGAGATAGCTGCTGTGCAGGCGCTCCGGGCCGAAGTGCGCGCCGAGCCGGGCACCGAGCTCCGCCACGACGGGCGCGAACCGCGCGGACACCCGGTCCAGGGACCCTTCCCGTACGAAGTGGCCGTCCTCGTCCAGCCCGGTGCCGTTGGTCATGGGCGGCACTATGGCGAAGAGTGTGGCGGCGCCGCGAGTGGTTAACGGGCGGCGGGGCGCGGCGAGTGCATCTCGCGCCCGGCTCCTCGAGTGGATCTCGCGCCCGGCTCCGCGAGTGGATCTCGCGCCCGGCTCCGCGAGCGGACGGTGGCCCCGCGGCGCCGCGGCGGCACAGGGGCGCCGCCGGCCATGGCGAAGGGCCCCGCCGGAGCGGGGCCCTTCCAAGGCAGTCCGTGCGCCGGATCAGCGCGAGCGCTTGGCCAGCCGCTCGACGTCCAGCAGGATCACGGCGCGCGCCTCCAGGCGCAGCCAGCCGCGGCCCGCGAAGTCGGCGAGCGCCTTGTTGACCGTCTCACGGGAGGCGCCCACCAGCTGGGCCAGCTCCTCCTGGGTCAGGTCGTGCACGACATGGATGCCCTCCTCGGACTGCACACCGAAGCGGCGCGACAGGTCCAGCAGGGCGCGGGCCACCCGGCCCGGCACATCCGAGAAGACCAGGTCGGACATCTGGTCATTGGTCTTGCGCAGCCGACGGGCGACCGCCCGCAGCAGCGCCGTGGCGACCTCGGGGCGGGCATTCAGCCAGGGCTGGAGGTCGCCGTGGCCCAGACCGAGGAGCTTGACCTCGGTGAGGGCGGAGGCGGTGGCCGTGCGCGGGCCCGGGTCGAAGAGCGAGAGCTCTCCGATCAGCTCCCCGGGGCCGAGGACGGCGAGCATGTTTTCCCGGCCGTCGGGGGAGGTGCGGTGCAGCTTCACCTTGCCCTCGGTGACCACATACAGGCGGTCGCCGGGGTCCCCTTCGTGGAACAGGGCGTCGCCGCGGGCGAGCGTGACCTCTCCCATCGAGGCGCGCAGCTCGGCCGCCTGCTCGTCATCGAGCGCCGCGAAGAGCGGTGCGCGCCGCAGAACGTCGTCCACGAGTTCTCTCCTTGTCGACATGCTCCGGGGGACTGTGGTCCCCATCATGCCGGAATGCAAAACAGTGCGATCAATCACAAGTTTGCCGGACCGGTGCCCCGAGCCATAAGGCAGGGGGCCGATTGGAGTCACGATTCCCGGCGATCAAGCCGGATGTCAGTGGCTGGCCTTACTCTGGCCGAGTGTCCAATACCTAGGTGAGAGCAGAGGACTGGGGGGCCGGACGGGTGAGTGCAGGGCGTGATTCCGCTGTGGGCGAACAGCCGTCCGGTCGCGCCTCGAGTTCGGATAAACGTAACAAATCGACTCCAGGGGTGTCGGCCGTCCGGAAGCCGGCCGTCCGGCAGCCCGGCGCGTCGCGACCGGCGGCGCCGCACACCACCGCACCGACCGCCGCGGAACAGAGCCCGGTAGGCAAGACCTCGGCAGGGAAGAAGGCCGCCGTGAACGAAACCCCCGAGAAGCCGGCGGCCGCCAAGAAGGCCGTCGCCAAGAAGGCCACGGCGAAGAAGGCCGTCGCGAAGAAGGCCGTGGCGAAGAAGACCGCCGCGGCCGCCGGGCAGGCTCCCGCCCGGACGACCGCCACCAAGAAGACGGCGGCCAAGAAGACCGCGGCCACGCAGGCCCCCGCCCAGAAGACCCCCGCCCGCAAGCCCGAGTCCCGGGTCGCGATGGTGCGGCGGGCCCGCCGGATCAACCGTGAGCTGGCCGAGCTGTATCCGTACGCCCACCCCGAGCTGGACTTCACCAACCCCTTCGAGCTGCTGGTCGCCACGGTCCTGTCCGCGCAGACCACCGACCTGAGGGTCAACCAGACCACGCCGCGCCTGTTCGCGGTCTGCCCGACGCCCGAGGACATGGCCGCCATGGACCCGGAGCGGCTGGAGGAGCTGATCCGGCCGACCGGCTTCTTCCGGGCCAAGGCGAAGTCGCTGCTGGGCCTGTCCGCGGCGCTGCGCGACCGCTTCGGCGGCGAGGTGCCGGGCCGCCTGGAGGACCTCGTCACCCTCCCCGGGGTCGGCCGCAAGACCGCCAATGTGGTGCTGGGCAACGCCTTCGGCGTCCCCGGAATCACCGTCGACACGCACTTCGGACGCCTCGCCCGCCGCTTCGGCTGGACCACCGCGGAGGACGCCGAGAAGGTCGAGGCGGACGTCGCCGGGATCTTCCCCAAGAGCGAGTGGACGATGCTCTCGCACCGCGTCGTCTTCCACGGCCGCCGCGTCTGCCACTCCCGCAAGCCCGCCTGCGGCGCCTGCGCCATCGCCCCGCTGTGCCCGGCGTACGGCGAGGGCGAGACGGACCCGGAGAAGGCGAAGAAGCTGCTCAAGTACGAGCTGGGGGGCCAGCCGGGACAGCGGCTGAAGCCGCCGGCCGACTATCCGGGGCAGCCCGCGCCCCCCATGGCGCCCCCGGCGGCCGCCTCGTGACGGCAGCCGTCCAGAGGTGACCGACGATCGATGCCAGGCCTGAGGGGGCGCGGATGAGAAGTGCACGGGAGCAGCGGTACGACGAGGAGGCGGGCATGCGCGGCGCGGCGCCCGGTCCGAAGATCCCGGTCTCCGCCGACGGCCTGCCCGAGTGGCTGGCCCCGGTGGCCCGCGCGGCCGCCACGATCCAGCCGCGCCAGCTCAGCCGCTTTCTGCCGCCGGAGAGTGGCGGCCGGCAGTCCGCGGTCCTGATCCTCTTCGGCCATGGCTCGCGCGGCCCCGAGCTGCTCCTGATGGAGCGCGCCGGCACCCTGCGCTCCCATGCCGGCCAGCCCTCCTTCCCCGGAGGTGCCCTCGACCCGGAGGACGGCGATGCCGACGGGCCCGGCCCGGTGCGGGCGGCGCTGCGCGAGGCTCAGGAGGAGACCGGCCTCGACCCGTCCGGTGTCCAGGTCTTCGGGGTGCTGCCGCGGCTCTACATCCCCGTCAGCGGCTTCGTGGTGACACCCGTGTTGGGGTGGTGGCGCCGGCCGAGCCCGGTCGGTGCGGTCGACCAGGCGGAGACCGCCCGGGTGTTCACGGTTCCCGTGGCGGATCTCACGGACCCGGCCCATCGGGTGACGACGCGCCACCCCAGTGGCCACACCGGACCCGCATTCCTTGTCGAGAATGCTCTGGTCTGGGGCTTTACGGCCGGAGTGATCGACCGGATCCTGCATTACGCGGGCTGGGAGATTCCGTGGGACCGTGACAAGGCGGTCCCACTCGACTGGCGCTCATGAGACGGTGGCGGGCGTGAACGTCCTGGACATCCTGCTGCTGGTCGCGGCCGTGTGGTTCGCGATCGTCGGCTATCGGCAAGGTTTTGTCGTCGGCATCCTGTCCGTGATCGGCTTCCTCGGAGGCGGCCTGGTCGCGGTCTATCTGCTGCCCGTGATCTGGAACGAGATCACCGGTGAT
The DNA here is from genome assembly GCF_050433025.1 of Streptomyces auratus. NCBI lineage: Bacteria > Bacillati > Actinomycetota > Actinomycetes > Kitasatosporales > Streptomycetaceae > Streptomyces > Streptomyces auratus. The sequence continues at coordinate 130,444 of NZ_JBNGCB010000003.1, forward strand.
GCGACACCCGGCACCTTCGCGGCCATCGCGGCGGTCGCCATCGTCATCGTGTGCGCATCCGTGGGCCAGGCGCTCACCACCCATCTGGGCAACAAACTGCGCCGCCACATCACCTGGTCACCGGCCAGAGCGCTGGACGCGACCGGCGGCGCGCTGGTCAACGTCCTGGCGATGCTGCTGGTCGCCTGGCTGATCGGCTCGGCGCTGGCCGGTACGTCCCTGCCGACCCTCGGCAAGGAGGTCCGCAACTCCAAGGTGCTGCTGGGCGTGTCCCGGGTGATGCCCCAGCAGGCCAGCACGTGGTTCGCCGACTTCTCCTCGGTCCTCGCCCAGAACGGCTTCCCGCAAGTCTTCACGCCGTTCTCCAACGAGCCGATCAACAATGTGCCCGCGCCCGACCCGAAGCTCGCCACCAGCCCGGTGGCGGCACAGGCCAGGCGCAGCATCGTCAAGGTCGTCGGTACGGCTCCCGGTTGCGGCAAGGTCCTCGAAGGCAGCGGCTTCGTCTTCGGCCGGCACCGCGTGATGACGAACGCCCATGTCGTCGGCGGGGTGCGCGAGCCGACCGTCCAGGTGGGCGGCGAGGGCCGCACGTACGGCGCCAAGGTCGTGCTCTACGACTGGCAGCGCGATATCGCGGTCCTGGACGTACCGTCGCTGAGCGCCCCGGCGCTCCGGTTCGCCGGCCCGGACGCACGCAGCGGCAACAACGCCATCGTTGCCGGCTTCCCGGAGAACGGCGGCTATGACGTCCGCGCCGCCCGTATCCGCGGCCGTATCCAGGCGAACGGCCCGGACATCTACCACCGCGCCACGGTCCGCCGCGATGTCTACTCCCTCTACGCCACGGTCCGGCAGGGCAACTCCGGCGGCCCGCTGCTCACGCCGAAGGGCGAGGTCTACGGCGTCGTCTTCGCGAAGTCGCTGGACGATTCGCACACCGGCTACGCCCTGACCTCCGACGAGATCCGTTCGGACATCGTCAAGGGGCGTACGGCCGAGCAGCAGGTCGACAGCCAGGGCTGCGCGATCTGAGTCCGAGGGAGCGGCACGACGGGCGCGGGGAGCAGGGCTTCCCGCGCCTCGCCGGCGGGTCCGGGTGTGTCAGGTACGGGGATGGCGTAGTCGCGCGCTCATCCAGCGCGCTCTGCGGCGCAGGATCCGCGGGATGCCCATCGGGTGCGCCGGGTCGGGGGACGGTCCGGACCCGAGGTCCGGGGTTCCCCTGCCCTGAGTACCCACTGCAGCGGCACTGCTGCGGCGGTTGCGTGCCACGTCACGGTAGTCGTGCGTCCAGCCCATACCTTCGACTCTGCCCGTGGCCCAAGGTCGGTAACCGCCTCGGGGACCGCCAATTGGCCTATGCGCCGGGCAATTGGCTGTTCGTCATACGAGCGTTCGAGAGTGGGACGCGAGTACCCCGTTCAGCGGGTCGGGCCGCCCGCTCAGCGGGGCACGGACGTCCGCACGAAAGGGCCGAGAAGGCTGCCTCAACGGCGCGGCCCGGGGCGTGTGTTGCCCCGGGCCGCCGGCCGCGCGCGGCTCGTCAGCGGTCCGGTTCCGGATCCTTCAGCCAGTTGATCAGTTCCGTGGAGAACGCCACCGGGTCCTCTTCGTGCGGGAAGTGCCCCAGGCCGTCGAACAGCCGCCAGCGGTACGGCGCTTCGACGTACTGGCCGGAGCCGGCCGCGCTGCGGGTGCGCATCACCGGGTCGAGGGAGCCGTGCAGATGCAGCGTCGGCACGCGTACCGGCCGCTTCATCCGGCGGTTGAACTGGATCCCGTCGGGGCGGGCCAGCGATCGCACCATCCAGCGGTACGGCTCGATCGAGCAGTGCGCCGTCGAGGGGATGCTCATCGCCCGCCGGTAGACCGCGAGCGCGTCCTCGTCCGGCAGCCGCGGGCCGGACCAGTCGTGGATCATCCGGCCCACCAGCTCCGCGTCGTCCGCCGTCAGCCGGCGTTCCGGCAGCCAGGGTCGCTGGAAGTTCCAGATGTGCGAACTCCGGGCGCTCTGCCGGACGTCGGCGAGCATCGCCGAACGCCAGCGGCGCGGATGCGGCATCGAGGCCACGGCCAGCCGGCGCACCAGCTTGGGCCGCATCACCGCAGCCGTCCAGGCGAGATAGCCGCCCAGGTCGTGCCCGACGAGTGCGGCGTCCGGTTCACCCAGGGACCGTATGACGCCGGTGATGTCCAGGGCGAGGTTCGCCGGGTCGTAGCCGCGCGGGGTGCGGTCGCTGCCGCCGACGCCCCGCAGGTCCATCGCCACCGCGCGGAAACCCGCCTCGGCAAGGGCCGGGAGCTGGTGCCGCCAGGTCCACCAGAACTGTGGAAAGCCGTGCAGGAGCAGCACCAGCGGGCCGTCACCCATCTCCGCGATGTGGAAGCGGGCGCCGTTGGCCGCGACGTCACGGTGGGACACCGCTTTCCCACCGGGGACGTCGAGCCGTACGACCGAGGCCGTGCTGTCGGGGGCTGTCATACCGATGAGCGTGTCACAGACTCCAGCACCGGGTGTTCCACCGGCGTCACGCGCGGGTGCGGCTTGGCCTTCTGGAGCACCGCCGCGGTCTCCTTCGCGGAGCTGATGGACCGCTCCGGCTTCTTGATCTTCTTCATCTTCGCCATCGCGAGGAGGGCCAGCAGTCCGGCGAGCACCAGGAAGGCACCCCCGACGATCAGGAAGGACCAGGCGAGCCCGAGGCCGAGGTTGTGGATGCCGTACGCCGCCGCGAAGCTCAGTACCGGCAGCGCGAACAGCGCCAGCGCGCCCGCCACCGAGAACGCCGCACCGCCGATGCCCGCCCGCTTGGCGTCCTGCCGGAACTCCGCCTTGGCCAGCGCGATCTCGTCGTGCATCAGCGCGGACATCTCGGCCGTGGCCGTGGCCACCAGCTGTCCGAGGCTGCGTTCCGTGCCGTTGTCGGCTGCGCTCATCGCCGTCTCCCTCTTCTCGTCACCCGGAAAAGCCTCTCAGATCATGCCGGATCATCGTCCTCGGCGTGCGTGCCGGAGGCCAGTTCGGCAAGCCGCCGGTGTTCCGCGGCCTTGGCTTCGTGGATGGCTGCCATCCGCAGATGGAATTCGGGCTTGTCGAGTTCGTAGATGTCCGGGATGCCGTCCTGGTCCTCGTCCCGCTCCTCGTCCTCGCACAGCGTCTTGTACTTGGCGTTGCGGACCTTGAGGAGGATGCCGGCGAAGACGGCCGCCAGCAGCGAGCCGATCAGTACGGATGCCTTGATCTCGTCGGTCAGGACCGGGTTTTCGGAGAAGGCGAGCTCGCCGATGAGCAGGGAGACGGTGAATCCGATACCGGCCAGGGAGGCGACGGCGAAGACGTCCGGCCACTTGAGGTCGGGGTTGAGCTGGGCCCTGGTGAAGCGGGCGGTGCACCAGGTGCCGCCGAAGATGCCGAGCATTTTGCCCACCACGAGGCCGAGCACGACCCCGAGCGTCTCCGGTCGGGTGAAGACGTCATGGACCGCGCCCCCGGACAGGGACACGCCCGCCGAGAAGAGCGCGAAGAGCGGTACGGCGAAGCCCGCCGAGAGCGGGCGGACCAGGTGCTCGATGTGCTCGCCCGGGGAGGAGGTCTCGCCCTCGCGCCGGGTGCAGCGCAGCATCAGGCCCATCGCGACGCCGGCGATGGTGGCGTGCACCCCGCTGTTCTCCATCAGGCCCCAGATGACCACGGCGAGCGGGACATAGACGTACCAGCCCCGGACGCCCTTGCGCAGCAGCAGGTAGAAGAGCACCAGCCCGGCGACGGAGAGCCCGAGCGCCAGGAAATTGATCGTCGAGGTGAAGAAGACCGCAATGATCAGGATCGCGAAGAGATCGTCGACCACCGCGAGGGTGAGCAGAAAGGCGCGCAGCGCGGCGGGCAGGGAGGTGCCGATCACGGCCAGGACGGCGAGGGCGAAGGCGATATCGGTGGCGGTGGGGACCGCCCAGCCCTGTAGTGAGCCGCCGCCGAGGCCGTTGACCGCGAAGTAGACGACCGCCGGCATCACCATCCCGCAGATCGCGGCGATCACGGGGAGCGCGGCGGCCCGTGGGTCGCGCAGCTCGCCGGCGACCAGTTCGCGCTTGAGCTCGATGCCGGCCACGAAGAAGAAGACCGCGAGCAGCCCGTTGGCGGCCCAGTGCTGGACGGACAGATCCAGGCCCACTGCGGACGGGCCGAGGTGGAAGCCGCGGACCGCCTCGTAGCTTCCGCCGAGGGTGTTTGCCCAGATCAGGGCTGCCACGGCGGCGGCGAGGAGGAGGATGCCGCCGACGGTCTCGGCGCGCAGCGCGTCCGCGAGGTAGTTCCGCTCGGGCAGGGACATACGTCCCAGGAATATGGAGCGGCGGTTGTTGGGCGCTCTCACGGGGTGACCTCCGGCAGCTGTGTACGGCTGTTGCAGTTGCCGACCAGACTTCCCGGCACACCCAGAGTTTCTTTGCGTTTCCTTGACGCGGTTCCCACCTTACCGGGCGGGTGCGGGGCGCTGTCCGATGGCCTTACTTTACGGGCAAAACGGCCGTCCGGCCGTCCGGCGGGCGGGCCGCCCTCCCCTCTGCTGGGCCGGCGGGCGGGCCGCCCTCCCCTCTGCTGGGCCGGACGTCGGAGGGCGTGCGGCGTGGCAGCGCGGCGGGTCCGGGTACGACGACGGGGGCGTCCGGCCGCACCGGCCGGACGCCCCCGTCATCCGTTCCGCTCAGTCCTCGCTTGCCGCGCTCGGCAGCTTCGCCTGGATCAGGTCCATGACCGAGGAATCGGTCAGCGTGGTGACGTCACCGAGGTCACGGTTCTCCGCGACATCGCGCAGCAGCCGCCGCATGATCTTGCCGGAGCGGGTCTTGGGCAGCTCCGCCACCGGCAGGATCCGCTTGGGCTTGGCGATCGGGCCGAGCTGCTGGGAGACATGGGCGCGCAGCTCTTCGACCAGGCCCTCGTCCTCCGCCGCACCGCCGCGCAGGATGACGAAGGCGCAGATGGCCTGGGTGGTCTGCGGGTCGGTGGCGCCGACGACCGCGGCCTCGGCCACCTTCGGATGCGACACCAGCGCCGACTCCACCTCGGTGGTGGAGATGTTGTGGCCGGACACCAGCATCACGTCATCCACCCGGCCGAGCAGCCAGATGTCGCCGTCCGTGTCCTTCTTGGCACCGTCACCGGCGAAGTACTTGCCCTCGAAGCGGGACCAGTACGTGTCGAGATAGCGCTGGTCGTCGCCCCAGATCGTGCGGAGCATGGCCGGCCAGGGCTCGGTCAGCACGAGGTAGCCGCCGGCGCCGTCGGGGACCTCGCGGGCGTCGTCGTCCACGACAGTCGCGGCGATACCGGGCAGCGCCATCTGGGCCGAGCCGGGCTTGGTCGCCGTGACGCCCGGCAGCGGGCTGAGCATCATGGCGCCCGTCTCGGTCTGCCACCAGGTGTCGACGATCGGCGTCGCATCGGCCCCGATGTGCTTGCGATACCACATCCATGCCTCGGGGTTGATCGGCTCGCCCACCGACCCCAGGACGCGCAGCGACGACAGATCGAACTTCGCCGGGATGTCGTCGCCCCACTTCATGCAGGCGCGGATCGCGGTCGGCGCGGTGTAGAGGATCGTCACGCCGTACTTCTGCACGATCTCCCACCAGCGGCCCTGGTGCGGGGTGTCGGGCGTGCCCTCGTAGAGCACCTCGGTGGCGCCGTTGGAGAGCGGGCCGTAGGTGATGTACGAGTGGCCGGTCACCCAGCCGACGTCGGCGGTGCACCAGAAGACGTCGGTCTCCGGCTTGAGGTCGAACACCGCGTGGTGGGTGTACGAGACCTGGGTGAGGTAGCCGCCGGTGGTGTGCAGGATGCCCTTGGGCTTACCCGTCGTGCCGGAGGTGTACAGGATGAACAGCGGGTGCTCGGCGTCGAAGGCCTCCGGCGTGTGCTGGTCGCTCTGCCGCTCGACGATGTCGTGCCACCACACGTCCCGGCCCTCGTGCCAGGCGACGCCCTCCTGGCCCGTGCGGCGGACGACCAGAACGCTGCGGACGTTCTCCGTGCCGGGCTTGGTCAGCGCGTCGTCGACGGCGGGCTTGAGGGCGGACGGCTTGCCGCGGCGGTAGCCGCCGTCGGCGGTGATCACCACGCGGGCGTCGGCGTCGTTGATGCGGGTGGCCAGCGCGTCCGCGGAGAAGCCGCCGAAGACGACGGAGTGCGGGGCGCCCAGGCGGGCGCAGGCCAGCATGGCGATGACCGCCTCCGGGATCATCGGCAGGTAGATGGCGACCCGGTCGCCGCTGCGCACACCCAGCTCGGTCAGCGCATGGGCGGCCTTGGAGACCTCGCGCTGGAGCTCGGCGTAGGTGATCGAGCGGGTGTCGCCCGGCTCCCCCTCGAAGTGGAGGGCGACCCGGTCGCCCAGGCCGTTCTCCACATGGCGGTCCACGCAGTTGTAGGCGACATTGAGCTTGCCGTCGGCGAACCACTTGGCGAAGGGTGCGTTGGACCAGTCGAGAGTCTGGGTCGGCGCGGTCTCCCAGGACAGTCTCTTGGCCTGTTCGGCCCAGAAGCCCAGCCGGTCTGCCGCGGCCTGCTCGTACGCGGCAGCCGTGACGTTGGCGTGCGCGGCCAGATCGGCGGGCGGTGCGAACCGCCGCTCCTCCTTGAGCAGGTTGGCGAGGCTTTCGTTGCTCACAACTTCTCCCATTCCCAGGGCGTCCGATGTGTCCCCAGGGCATAGCTCATCAGCCCACGCCTGGCCTGACAAGGGCTGTGGAAAAGAATTGGTGTAGACCTCTGCGTCGACGGTCCGTTCCTGGGAGATCGAGGGGGAGTTGCGCAGGTCAGACCGTGAGCGGCATCGGCTCGCCGCGGACCGCGCCGAACCGCCCGGTGGCCTCGTCGAGCACGTAGGCCTGGGCCTCGCCGACGTGGAAATACATGCCGTGGAGGGTGAGCGAGCCCTCGGCCACCCGGCGGGCCACACAGGAGTGCGCCCGCAGGTGGTCGAGCTGCTGCATGACGTTGACGAGCGCCAGCCGCTCCTGATCATCATCCACCGGCCGCTCGCTCAGGGCGACTTCGCCCCGCCCCAGCCGTCCGATGCGCTGCATACGCGCCAGGCTCGGCCGGCCGTGCCGCAGCCATCGGGCGAGCGGGGTCGGCTCGGCCTCCTCCGGGGCGGCAGCACCCAGCAGCGCTGCCATGGCGCCGCATCCCGAATGCCCGCACACCGTGATCGAGCCGACCCGCAGCACCTCCACCGCGTACTCGACCGCTGCCCCGACGGAGTCGCAGGAGGCGTCCGAGCCGGGCGGCGGCATCAGATTGCCGACATTGCGCACGGTGAACAGATCGCCCGGACCGCTGGACGTGATCATGCTCGTGACCAGCCGCGAGTCGGCGCAGGTCAGAAACAGCTGGGTCGGCCGCTGGCCCTCGCGCGCCAGCCGGGCCAGCTCCTCGCGGACGAGCGGAGCCGTATGGCGCTGGAAGGCGCTGACCCCGCCCAGGAGTTGGCTGCCGCTGTTCTCCGGGGCCGCTGCCTCGTCCGGGGTGGGCCGGGCGCAGTGATGGCTGCGCCAGGGCGTCCACGGCCGGCAGGAGTGCGCGCCGGCCGGCTTGGCGGGCGGCCGGCCCGGGCGGCCTCCGAGGGTCACCCGGCCGCCGTGCGCCCGATGGGCGGCGGCCCAGGACTGCAGCGCCTCGTAGGCGGCATGGTCCATGAACGAGCCGCACAGCTCGACGACGGCATCGGCGCGTGCCGGCACCTTGGCCAGCGCCCGGGTCAGCCGCGGCACCGCCAGAAACGTCAACTGCCCGCTGACACGTACCCGGTAGCCGTCGGGCTCCTCCGTCACCGCGACCCTGGTGCGGGTCAGCCGGGACAGCGCCAGGAAGACCGCGACGGCGATGCCCGTCACTGCACCCTGAAGTACGCCGAAGAGGACGACACCGCCCAACGTGGCGGCGTACACCGGGAATTCGCGGTGCCGCTGCACATGCCGGATGTGCGCGAAACTGACCATCTGTACGCCGACGACCATGACCAGCGCGGCGAGCGCGGCCAGCGGGATCGCCTCCAACGCCGCAGTCAGCAGGCCCGCGCACAGCAGCACCCACACGCCGTGCAGCACGGTGGCGCGCCGGGTGACCGCGCCGGCCCGCACATTGGCCGAGCCGCGCATCGCACCCCCGGAGACCGGCAGCCCGCCCAGCAGCCCGGAGACGACATTGGCCACGCCCTGGCCGGCCAGCTCGCGGTTGAGCCGTACGCGCCCCGCCGGGGCGCCGGGCCGCTCCGCCGCCAGCCGGTCGACGGCCACCGCCGACAGCATCGATTCCATGCCGGCGACCAGGGTGACGGTCAGAACCGCGGCGGCGAGGGCCGGCACGGACGCGTCCGGCAGGGCGGGCAGCTCGGGCACCCGCCAGGAGGGCAGCTCGACGCGCGCCGCCGACGTCCCCGCGCTCACCGCCGTCGCCGCCAGCACGGCAGCCAGCGGCGCCGGGAGCACCCGCGCCCACCGCCCGGCGCGGCCCGGCAGCCGTCCCCAGCCGATGAGTACGGCCACGGTGACGGCGCCGATCAGCAGCGCCGGGGCGTGCGGATGCGCCAACTGGCCGGGCAGCGCCGCGGCGTTGTCGAGCGCCGAGCCGTCGGGGCTGCCGCCGAGCACCACATGGAGCTGTCCGACGGCGATGGTGACCCCGATACCGGCTAGCAGGCCGTGCACGATCGCCGGGCTGACGGCGGAGGTCGCCCGGGCCACGCGCAGCGCCCCCAGGGCGAGTTGGACGAGGCCGGCCAGGGCCGTGATGGCGCAGGTGGCGCGCCAGCCGTAGCGCTGGACCAGGTCGGCGGTGACCGCCAGGAGGCCGGTCGCCGCGCCGCTCACCTGGAGCGGGGCGCCGCCGAGCAGACCGGCGACGATGCCGCCGACGGCGGCGGCGACCAGCCCGGCCTGGAGCGGGGCGCCGGTGGCCAGGGCGATGCCCAGGGACAGCGGGACGGCGAGCAGGAAGACCACGACCGAGGCGGAGAGATCCCGCCGCCAGGCGGCCCGGCCGGTCCGCTTCGTACGGGAGCCGGGCTCGGCCGCCGTACGGGGCTCGGGAGGGAGCTCGGGGTGGTGCTGGGTGTGCGGCGGCTGCGGCGGCGACTTCTCGATCTGCGACATTCCCGTCTCCTCCGGGGCGACGCGGTCGCGCGGGGCGCGATCGTGGGGCGGCGGTGTACTGCGGCGGGACGCGAGCCGGCCGGTAGCCGTCGCTGTGGCGTGACGGTGCGGTGACTCTCAAGCATCGGTAAATGAACCGTAATGACAGGTAAAGGCCAGGAGAAGACTTTGCGGGCAAACGCCGCAATCCTTCCCTCCATCAGGTGAATATGGTGGCCAACGACTTGCCGTTTCAGAGCCCTTCCTTTGTGCAGGGAAGCTTGCGCGCGGTTATTCCGATCAATCACTCGGAAGGTGCGCCCAGCCACCGGGAACGGGGTGGCCGATGACGGCCGCAGCAAGGGTGACGGCGTCAAACGTGACGGCATCCATCGCGGCGGCCGTGGCGCTGGCAACGGTGGCGGGCTGCTCCGCGGCGACGCAGAACAAGGACCTCTGCCGCCCGCGCCGCCTGGCGGGTCAGGCGGGCTGTGGGGCAGCCGTCCCCTCGAGGAGCACGAAGGAGGGGTCGACCTGGGCCGCCAGATCGACCCCGGTTTTCGCGTTGCCCCAGCTCTCCGCGTTCTTCAGGTGGAAGTGCACCATCTGGCGCGTGTAGCGCTCCCAGTCGCGGTGTCCGTAGGCGGCGTCGGCCGTGTCGTGCAGCGTCCGCAGGGCGCTGCGGTTGGCCTCTTCCAGGTGGGCGAAGTGGGCCGGGCGGCCCTTCTCCATGGCGCGTACCCAGTCGGAGTGGCCGACGGTCACCAGCAGGTCGTCGCCCACTTCGTCGCGCAGGAACGCCAGGTCCTCGGGGCCCTGCACCTTGTTGCCGACGACCTTCAGGGGGACGCCGAAGTCCCGGGCGTACGCGCTGTACTGGCGGTAGACGGCGATGCCTTTCCGGGTCGGCTCGGCGACCAGGAAGGTCATGTCGAAGCGGGTGAACATCCCGGAGGCGAAGGAGTCGGAGCCGGCCGTCATGTCGACGACGACGTACTCCTCGCGGCCGTCCACCAGGTGGTTCAGGCACAGCTCCACCGCGCCGACCTTGGAGTGGTAGCAGGCCACGCCCAGATCGGACTCGGTGAACGGGCCGGTCGCCATCAGCCGCACGGTGGTGTCGTCGAGCTCCACCTGCCTGGCACAGGCGTCGTAGACGGGATTGTCCTCGTCCACCCGCAGCAGTCGTGAGCCCTCACCGGGCGGGGTGGTCTTGATCATGGATTCGGAGGACGGGATGCGGGGGTTGCTGCCGCGCAAGTAGTCCTTGATCAGCGGGAGATGCGCGCCCATCGCGGGCAGCGCGGCGGCCTCCGTCTCGTCGAGTCCGAGGGCGGCGCCCAGATGCTGGTTGATGTCGGCATCCACCGCGATCACGGGGACCCGGGCCGCGGCGAGATGCCGGATGAACAGGGAGGACAGGGTGGTCTTGCCGCTGCCACCCTTGCCTACGAAAGCGATCTTCATGTTCACCAAGGGTAATCTCGGCCTGGCTCTGAGTGAGAGAGCCGCGTGAGGAAGACCACTCCTTCGAGGGGTATGGCCAGGTGGTGCGTAGGGTCGTAGTCATGGCTGGAATCTCCCGGGGGACCTCCCCCGCACCCCCCAATGCGAGCGATGATCCGCTCGTGACCCTGGCCTCGCTCCCGGGAGTCGCCGACTCCGTGGACTCCGTGCGCAAGGGCGTGGACCGGGTCTACGGGCACCGGATCATGCGACGCCGCAGCAATGAGGTCACCTCCGAGGCGGCGCTGCGCGGAGCGCGCGGTTCCGCGGCCCTTTCGGGGGCCGACTGGGCGCTCGAAGAGGTCCGCCGCCGTACCGACTTCGGCGTCGAGGGCGAGCCGCGGACGGTCGGTGCGGCCCTGCGGCTGACGGCCGAATCCGGCCAGCTGCTCAGCGTGTGGCGGCAGTCGCCCCTGCGGGTGCTGGCGCGGCTGCATCTGGTGGCGGCCGGCGGCGAGTCGGCGGACGAAACGGTGGGGCGGCCCCGGTTGGCCGGCGAACCGGTCGACGAACCGCTCATCGAGCTGGCGCTGCCGGACGCCGACGAGGTCGCCGGTCGGCTCGACGGGCTGTCGCGCATGCTCCTCGCGGGCACCGAGGCGCCGGCCCTGGTGACCGCGGCGGTGGTGCACGGCGAGCTGCTCGCGCTGCGGCCGTTCGCCTCCTGTAATGGGTTGGTCGCGCGCGCCGCCGAGCGGATCGTGCTGGTCGGGAGCGGGCTGGACCCGAAGTCGATCTGCCCTGCCGAGGTCGGGCACGCCGAACTGGGCCGCGCGGCGTATGCCGCGGCCCTGGAGGGCTATGTCTCGGGCACCCCGGAGGGCGTCGCGGCGTGGATCGCGCACTGCGGACGTGCGGTGGGACTGGGCGTGAGGGAGAGCACTGCTGTCTGTGAGGCGCTGCAGCGCGGTGCGGCATAAGAGGCGGCGGAAAGCTCGGGGAGGTGCCCGGGAATTCCGGAAGCATTGCTTCATTCGCCCCTGAACAGGGTTGCGGCGGTACCAATGGGTGGTACCGCCGCTGGCATGTCCGCCGGGTTACCATGCGTGCTCGAAAATGTGCCCATCAGGTCGGAATCTTCGTCCGGTTACCTGGTGTGGCTGGCCCGTAATCGACGGGTCGGCGTCGCGTGGGTGCCCGGCATTCATGCATCGGTCCGTGGGCCACTTCCTGCGTTAAAGGCGTTCCTCTCGGATGTCCTTGGTCTCGCGGGCCGTTAAGTCCTTTGTACTCCTCGGGTGAGTCAAGCGGAACCCTGCTTCGCAGATCTTTACGTTTGACGTCAAACGCGATCGGTGCGGGTCATGGGACCGCGGCCAATAGGGCCGAGGCGGCGCTTTGTGGTTTTCCGGCGGCTGCTGTACCAGACGAGCGTCGCAGTGGCGAGCGCTGCGCCCGTGGCGGCCATGACGGCGAGGGCCGGCCGGGAGGGCATCGACAGCGTCGGCAGCCGCTGCTTGAGCGGGACTGGGCGATTGAAGGAGAGAACCGGCCAACCGCGCGCGGTCGCCTCACGGCGCAGCGCCCGGTCCGGATTGACCGCACACGGGTGACCGACCGCCGAAAGCATGGGGACATCGGTCGCCGAATCGCTGTACGCATAACAGCGTTCCAGGTCGTAGCCCTCGGATTCGGCGAGCTCCCGGACGGCTTCCGCCTTGGTCGGGCCATAGGCGTAATACTCCACCTCGCCGGTGAAACGGCCGTCGTCGCCGACGACCATGCGGGTGGCCACCACCCGGTCCGCGCCCAGGAGTTCACCGATCGGTTCGACGACCTCGGCACCCGAGGTGGACACGATCACGACGTCCCGTCCAGCGGCATGATGCTCCTCGATGAGCGAGGCCGCCTCGTCGTAAATGATGGGGTCGATCAGATCGTGCAGCGTCTCGGCGACGATCTCCCGTACCTGCGCCACGTCCCAGCCGCGGCACAGTGAGGAGAGATACTCGCGCATTCGCTCCATCTGATCGTGGTCGGCGCCGCCCGCCAGGAACACGAACTGGGCGTACGCAGTGCGCAGTACGGCCCGCCGATTGATCAGGCCGCCTTGGTAGAACGACTTGCTGAAGGTCAGCGTGCTCGACTTTGCAATGACGGTCTTGTCCAAGTCGAAGAACGCGGCAGTACGGGGACTCGAGTGAGGCACGGAGTGGTTTTCCACGGGGCGAGCATAGGCGCCCACCATTCGGCGTAAGGTGTGGCGCGTGGGTTTGCCTGAGAAGGCTGTCGGGTACACCATGGAAGTCACGGATCGTTCGCGACCGTGCTAACCCGGTCCGGCTCCTCCCCCCCCCGAGTCGGCCGTGGGGACGACCCCCGCTCTCCCCCCCGGCGGGGGTCGTCGCATGTCCGGACGCATTTTCCGTCGTCGGACGAGGATCCACTTCTCTCCCTGCCCCATGCGGCGACCGGAGTCACGGCGTTCACGGTCCATTACGCACCGTAGTTGCCGGGATGCTCTGCGGAACGCTCTCTTGAGTACCGGAAGCGGCCCTTCCTCGCCGGAATAGGTGACAGGGATATTCACAGTCGTGGCGTTGTCCACAGATTTGCTTCAAGATCCACAAGAGTTTTCCGATCGCTGCACGGTGAAAGTCCGCGAGTTCGCGGATGTGCGAGTTGCGTAGCGATAGGGGGACAGAACGTGGCCGGATTCGTGTCATCGGAACAACCGGTGGGAAGTGGCGGAGAGCGCGGTGGGCCGCTGATCATCACCGAGGACGAAAAACTCCTCGACGATCTTGTGCGGCTGTGCGCGGCGGCCGGTGCGATGCCCGAAGTGGCGCACGGGCTGCCGGCCCGCAAAGGGGAGTGGGAGGCGCCGCCTCTGGTGATCGTCGGCGCGGACTGCGCACGCCGGTTAGGTGGCGCCGGACGACGGGCGGGCGTCCTTCTGACGGGCCGCGACGCGGACGACCCGGATCTGTGGCGCCAGGCCGTCGCTCTCGGGGCGGAGCGCGTGCTCGCGCTGCCCGAGGGCGAGCGCTGGCTGGTGGACCGGATCGCCGACGCCATCGAGGGCGTCGGGCCGCCGGCCCTGACCGTCGGCGTCATCGGCGGCCGCGGCGGTGCCGGAGCGAGCACCTTGGCCGGTGCGCTGGCCCTCACCGCGGCCCGGACGGGCCGGCACACCCTGCTCGTCGACGGGGATCCGCTGGGCGGCGGGCTGGACGTCCTGCTGGGCGGGGAGAAGGAAAAGGGCCTGCGCTGGCCCGCCTTCGCCGAATCGCGCGGCCGGGTGGCCTGCGGCGCCCTGGCGGAGTCGTTGCCGCGGCTGCACTCGCTGCGGGTCCTCAGCTGGGACCGGGACTCCGATGTCGTCATCCCGCCGTCGGCCATGCGCGCGGTCATGGCGGCGGCGCGCCGGCGCGGCGGCGTCGTGGTGGTGGACCTGCCGCGCCGTGTCGACGAGGCGGCGGCGGAGGCCCTGGCCCAGGTGGACATGGGCCTGCTGCTCGTTCCTACGGAGCTGCGCGCGGTGGCGGCCGCCCAGCGGGTGGCCTTCGGGGTGCAGCAGGTGCTCGGCGATCTGCGGGTGGTGGCCTGTGAGGCTCCCGGACGCCATGGCCACGGCCTGCCGCCGGACGAGATCGCCCGCCTGATGGGGCTGCCTCTGGCAGGTGAAGTGCCGTGGGAGGCGGGGCTGTTGGCCGATCTTGCCCGTGGCGTGCCGCCGGGGGCGCAGCTTCGCGGTCCGCTGGCGCGGTTCTGCGCGGGCTTCTGGGAGCGGGTGACGGAGAGCGGGGGCGAGGGCGGCGGGCCGGGAGCCGGGGCGGGGTCAGGTCCGGTTCCGGAGCCGGACGGCGGGCCGTCGCAGGCGCCCTGGCGGGACGGAGGCCGGACATGAGCCAGGGCCAGGACCTCCTGGAGGCGGTGCGCCGGCGGCTCGCCGAGGACGGGGCGGACCCGACGCCGGCGCGGGTGGCACTGGCGCTGCGAGAGCAGGGGCGGCTCCTTGGGGACGCCGAGGTGCTGGGTGTGGTGGCCGTGCTGCGCTCCGAAATGGTGGGCAGCGGCCCGCTGGAGCCGCTTCTGGCGGCGCCCGATGTCACGGATGTCCTGGTCACGGCCCCGGACGAGGTGTGGGTGGACCGCGGCGGCGGGCTGGAGCGTACGGAGGTCCGCTTCCGGGACGCGGCGGAGGTACGCAGACTTGCCCAGCGGCTGGCGGCGGTGGCAGGCCGGCGGCTGGACGATGCCCGGCCATGGGTGGACGCCCGGCTGCCGGACGGCACCCGGCTGCACGCCGTGCTGCCCCCGGTGGCGGTCGCCGGTACGTGTCTCTCGCTGCGGGTACTACGGCCGCGGGCCTTCGGCCTCGCGGAGCTGGTGGCGGCCGGCACGGTCCCGCCGGGCGGCGATCAACTGCTCCGCGCACTCCTGACGGCCAGGTTGTCCTTCCTGATCAGTGGCGGCACGGGCGCCGGCAAGACCACTTTGCTGAGCACCCTCCTGGGCCTGGTCGGCCCGGAGGAGCGGATCGTCCTGGCCGAGGACTCGGCGGAGCTGCGTCCGGACCATCCCCATGTGGTGCGGCTGGAGAGCCAGCCGGCCAATCAGGAGGGCGTCGGCCGGGTGACGCTGCGGGACCTCGTACGGCAGGCGCTGCGGATGCGCCCGGACCGGCTGGTGGTCGGCGAGGTACGCGGCCCCGAGGTCACAGATTTGCTGGCGGCCCTCAACACGGGGCACGAGGGTGGTTGCGGGACGGTCCATGCCAACGCCGCGTCCGACGTCCCCGCGCGCCTGGAGGCCCTCGGATCGACCGCGGGTCTGGACCGCGCCGCACTGCACAGCCAGTTGGCGGCAGCGGTCTCGGTCGTCCTGCATCTCGTACGCGACCGGAACGGCCGCCGCCGGATCGCCGAGGTGCACGTCCTGGAGCGGGACCGCGACGGCTTCGTGGTGACCGTACCGGCCGCCGTCCAAAGCCCCGACGGCTTCCAGGAGGCGCCCGGCTGGGGGCGGTTGATGCGGCTGTGCGAGCGCGGCGGGGGCGGGTTCCGGTGAGCGCGGCCGACGGGGCGGCGCTGATGGCCGCGGTGCTCTGCGCGGGAGCCGCGGGCCGGCTGGCCGGGGGCCGGCCGGACGACGTACGGCGGCGGGCCCGGGCGCTGTTCGGAAGCCACGGCGAGAGGGACGCGGAAGTGGGGTGGCAGGCCAGGCTGCGGGGCCAGGGGGTGCGGAAGTGGTGCCTACAGCGGGTGGTCGAGGGGGACGCGGGGCGGCGCTGGCGCGTAGGGCCCCTGGGGGACGTCGGGTGGGAGCTCTGGTGTCTGCCGGCCGGGCTGGTGCTGGGGGTGCTGGGCGGTTCCGTGCTTCCGCCACTGGCTTCCGTAGCGGCCGCGTTCCTGGTCCGGCGGTGGCTGAGCGCTCGTGGAGCGGTACGAGCGCGTGACCGGCGGGCCGCCGGGGTGATCACGCTGTGCGCGGCGGTGGCGGGGGAGCTGCGGGCCGGGAGGCAGCCCGCCCAGGCACTGCTCGCCGCGGGGACGCCGGGGCTCGGAACGGCAGGTTCGGCGGTGACCGCGGCAGCGCGTTACGGAGGGGATGTCCCCCAGGCGTTGCGTGCGGCGGCGCGACTGCCGGGGGCCGAGGGGCTGACCGGAATGGCCGCGTGCTGGCAGGTGGCGGTGGAGGGCGGCGCGGGACTGGCCTGCGGGCTGGAGCGGATCGCGGCCGGGCTCAGCGCCCAGCGGGATCAACGCGACGAACTGCGGGCCCAGTTGGCGGGCCCCCGAGCCACCGCTCTGATGCTCGCCCTGCTGCCCGTGGGCGGGCTCCTGATGGGCAGCGCGCTCGGCGCCGACCCGCTGCGGGTGCTGCTGCACACCCCGGCCGGGTGGGGCTGCCTGGTGATCGGCGGGCTCCTGGAATGGGGCGGAGTGGCCTGGACGGCCCGGATCGTCGCGGCCGCGGAAGGCGCTCGGGGGAGGGGGTGGAAATGAGCGCAGAAGTTGTCCACAGGGTGGGGATGGCGGTCGCGGCCATGACGGCGATGCTCTGCGCCGTGGCGCTGCTGCGGGAGGTGCACAGCGGGCGAGTCGTAAGACGACGGGTCTCGACGGTATGGGCAGCCGCTCGTCCGGATCGATACGGCGGTCACGCCGTCCGGCCCAGCGCGTCGGCCGGGGGCCCGTGGCGCAGGCGAGCCACGAGGACGAAGGACGCTGCGCACGGTCGGCTGAGCGAGTGGGCCGGCCCCGTGGGAGCGGCTCTCTTCATGGTCATCCTCGTCGGTGGTGTGGGCGGCGTCCTGGCAGGACTCGCCGTGGGCTTTGGAGCACACCGCTGTCTGGCACACCAACGTGGTGCGGAAGCGGCGCGGTTGGCGGCCGCGGAGGTACGGGCGGCACTGGCACCGGCCGGCGATCTGCTGGCGGCCTGCCTCGCGTCGGGAGCCGGGCCGCGCGAAGCGGCCGAGGCAGTGGGCCGGTCGCTCGACGGGCCCGTGGCAGAGCGGCTGCGCCAGGTGGCGGCGGAACTCCGCCTGGGCGGTGAGCCGGCGGCCGTCTGGCCACGGCTGGCCGAACTCCCCGGCGCGGAAGGGCTGGCGCGCTGTATGGAGCGCGCCGGGATATCCGGGGTACCGGCCGTCGAGTCGGCCTCCCGGACCGCCGCCGGGCTCCGTGCGGAGCAGGCCCGGGCGGCGGTCGCCCGGGGCCGGCGGGCCGGGGTGCTGGTCACCATGCCGCTGTCGGCGTGCTTCTTGCCGGCGTTCCTGGCGCTCGGAGTGGCGCCGGTACTGATCGGCCTGGCGAGCGGCTTGCTCGGGCGCAACTGAGCCGTGGGCGCCGCGGGTTGGAAGGCGGCTGGTGAAGAGCGAGTCCTTACCGGCCGTGGCAGGGGACCGGCGACAGGAGGAGGCGCCGGCTCACCGGCCAGGCCACCGGCTCACCGGCCCGGCCACCGGCACGTCCTCAACTGGCCATCGGCAGACGACGGCCAACCGGCAGATGGCAGCCAACCAGCAGAAGAGATCCATCAGCAGAAGACATCCAAAGGGGGATGGACATGGTTCGGAGTGGAACAGTCCGGTGGTGGTGGGCGCGGTTGCGCGCGATCGGGGCCGACGACCGGGGGATGACCACGGCGGAGTACGCCGTGGGGACGCTCGCGGCGTGTGCCTTGGCGGCGGTGCTCTACAAGGTCGTGACGAGCGGGCCGGTGCAGGCGCTGCTCCGATCGGTGATCGAGCGGGCGATCAATGTCCAGTTCTGACGGCCGCGCCCCGGGCCCCCGGGCTCGGGGCGCCCCGCCGAGCGCCCGCGACGCCGGATTCGTGACGGCGGAGACCGCTGTGGTTCTCCCCGTACTGGTGGCGGTGGTGGCGGCGCTGATGTGGGGGCTGATGGCGGCCTGCGCCCGTATCGAGTGCGTGGACGCGGCGCGGGCCGGGGCCCGTGCCGCGGCGCGGTCGGAACCACGGTCGGCTGCGATCTCGGCGGCGCGGGGTGCGGCCCCTCGGGGTGCGCGGGTCGTGCTGTCGAGGGAGGGCGCTCTGGTGCGCGTACGGGTCGAGGCCCAGCTGCCCGGCGTGGCGCGGCTGACGGTGCGGGTTCGAGGGGAGGCGGTGGCCCTTGCGGAGGAGACGGTGCGGTGACGAGGGTTCGGCAACGGTCTGGACGGTCTTCGCGGCAGCGGCGCTGTGTGCGGTCTTCGTTGCCCTGATGGGTGTGGGCCAGGCCGTCACGGCGCGACACCGGGCGGGTGGCGCCGCGGACCTGGCGGCGCTGGCTGCGGCGGATCACGCCCTGCAGGGCCCGGCAGGGGCCTGCTCGGCGGCGCGCCGGGTGGCGGCGGCGCAGCACACCCGCCTGGTGCGCTGCGTGGTGGACGGCTCGATCGCCGATGTCTCGGCCGAGGCAGGGAGTACCCCGTTCACCTCCCGGGTTCGCGCCCGGGCCGGCCCGGCCGGGCGCTTTCCCCAGGAGCGGGCCGGGGCCAGGCCCGTTACGGATGCCGCGGCCAGCGGCGTCGCGCGGGTCGCCGACGACCCACTGAGCGCCGTGAGCCGCCCACCCCCTACGCCGCCTACAACACCCCTCACGCCCTCTACGGCACCCGTCACGCCGTTCGCGGCACCAGCGATGCCGCTGCGGCACCCGCTAGGCCTCCTTCGGCGCCCCGCGCAGCAGTTCGCCCAGCAATCGAACGGCTCCCCGTTTGTGGAGCGGGTCATTGCCATTGCCGCACTTGGGGGACTGGATGCAGGAAGGGCAGCCGGCCTCGCACTCGCAGGCGGCGATGGCGTCACGGGTGGCGGTGAGCCAGTCGGCGGCCGTGTGGAACGCGCGTTCGGCGAATCCGGCACCGCCCGGGTGGCCGTCGTAGACGAAGACGGTCGGCAGCAGGGTGTCCGGG
Source organism: Streptomyces auratus (assembly GCF_050433025.1). Taxonomy (NCBI): domain Bacteria; kingdom Bacillati; phylum Actinomycetota; class Actinomycetes; order Kitasatosporales; family Streptomycetaceae; genus Streptomyces; species Streptomyces auratus. The sequence goes on from NZ_JBNGCB010000003.1 coordinate 149,452, forward strand.
TGCAGCGGCACGGAGACGCCGCCGATGTCCCAGCGGTCACAGGTGGCGAAGAGCGGCAGCATGCCGATGGAGGCGTGTTCCGCGGCGTGCAGGGCGCCGCCCAGCTGCTCGGGATTGACCCGGGCGGCGTCGAGCTGGTCCTCGGTGACCGTCCACCACACCGCACGGGTGCGCAGCGTACGAGGCGGCAGATCGAGCTTGGTCTCGCCGAGGACCTCGCCGGTGATCAGTTTCCGGCGCAGAAAAGAGACGACCTGATTGGTGACCTCGACGGAGCCGAAGCACAGCCGGGCGTCACCCCAGGGAATCTCGGTGTCGGTCTCCAGGACCGAGATGGCGGTGGTGTCGCGGGCGGTCGTGGAATAGGGCGGGCTGGCCTCCTCGACGAGCGCCACATCGTCGTCCAGGTCGAGCTGTTGGACGACATAACTGCGCCCCTGGTGGAGATGGACCGCGCCGTCGTGGACGGTGGTGTGCGCGGCGGCGGCATCCACGGTGCCCAGCAGCCGCCCGGTGCCGGCCTCCACGACCTGCACCGGCGAGCCGCCCTGACCGCGGATGTCGGCGAGGTCGGCGGCCCGCTCGCGGCGCGTCCAGTGCCAGGCCCTGGCGCGCCGGCGCAGCAGGCCCGCGGCCTCCAACTGGGGCATCAGACCGGCCGCCGCAGTACCGAAGAGGGCGAAGTCTGCTTCGGTGAGCGGGATTTCGGAGGCTGCCGCGCACAGGTGAGGGGCGAGCACGTACGGATTGTCGGGGTCGAGGACGGTGGTCTCGACGGGCTGGTCGAAGAGCGCCTCGGGGTGATGGACCAGATAGGTGTCCAGCGGGTCGTCGCGGGCCACGAGCACGGCGAGCGCGCCCTGTCCGGAGCGGCCCGCCCGCCCGGCCTGCTGCCACAGCGAGGCCCGGGTCCCCGGATAGCCGGCGATGACCACGGCATCCAGTCCGGAGACGTCCACGCCCAGTTCGAGCGCGGTGGTGGCGGCCAGACCGAGCAGATCGCCGCTGTGCAGCGCGCGTTCCAGGGCGCGGCGCTCCTCGGGCAGATAGCCGCCCCGGTACGCGGCGACGCGTCCGGGCAGCGAACGGTCCACCTCCGCCAGCCGCTCCTGCGTGATCAGGGCGATCAGCTCGGCGCCGCGCCGGGAGCGGACGAAGGCGACGGTACGCACGCCCTGGACGGCGAGATCGGTGAGCAGGTCCGCGGTCTCGGCGGTGGCGGTGCGGCGGACCGGGGCACCCTGCTCGCCGTGCAGTTCGGTCAGTGGCGGCTCCCACAGCGCGAAGACCAACTCGCCGCGCGGAGAGGTGTCCTCCGTGATTTCCACCACTGGCAGACCGGTGAGCCGGGTCGCGGCCTGCCCCGGCTCGGCGGCCGTCGCGGAGGCGAGCAGAAAGACCGGATCGGAGCCGTAGCGGGCACAGAGCCGTCGCAGCCGGCGGACGATCTGCGCGACATGCGAGCCGAAGACGCCGCGGTAGCTGTGGCATTCATCGATGACGACATAGCGCAGCGCACGCAGGAAGGAGGACCAGCGCGGGTGCGACGGCAGGATGCCGCTGTGCAGCATGTCGGGGTTGGTCAGCACGTAGTTGGCGTACTGACGGACCCATTCGCGCTCCTCGACGGGGGTGTCACCGTCGTAGACCGCGGGCCGGACGGCCGTGCCCAGCGGGGCGGCCAGCTCGCGTACGGCACGCCGCTGATCGGCGGCCAGCGCCTTCGTGGGGGCCAGATACAGGGCCGTGGCGCCCCTCCCGTTCGGGGCCTCGGAGCCGTCCAGGAGCGTGGAGAGGACCGGCGCGAGATACGCCAGCGACTTCCCCGACGCGGTCCCCGTGGCGACGACGACCGACTCGCCGCGCACCGCGTGTTCGGATGTCCGTGCCTGGTGGGCCCAGGGACGCTCGATTCCGGCCGACCGGATGGCGTCGATCACTTCCGGCCGGATCTGTTGCGGCCAGTCGGCATGGCTGCCGATGCGCGGGGGCAAGTGCTCCGTATGAGTGATGCGCGCAGCGCGGGTCGCGCCCCGGGCGAGACGTTCGAGAATCATGCCTGGGGAAGGGCGCGCGCCCGCATCCGGCGGGAGTGGATTGGAGGCCATCGGCACCGAGTGTGTCACCGGAGTGACGGACAATGCTCAAAGGGCGTCGTGCACGCCTGCTGGTAAGTGATTGAATGCCATGGCGGCTGCCAGATCCGCCCCTACCTTCGGTGGGGAGGCCCCAGGGGGGCGACCGCTCGATAGCAAGGTGCTGGAGGATCCGTGGACCTGTCCCTGTCGACCCGGACCGTTGGCGACCGTACGGTCGTCGAGGTCGGTGGCGAGATTGATGTATACACCGCGCCCAAGCTGCGCGAGCAGCTGGTCGAGCTTGTGAACGACGGAAGCTACCACCTCGTGGTGGACATGGAACGTGTCGACTTCCTGGACTCCACTGGGCTCGGCGTGCTGGTCGGCGGGCTCAAGCGGGTGCGTGCCCATGAGGGCTCGCTGCGCCTGGTCTGCAACCAGGAGCGCATTCTCAAGATCTTCCGTATCACCGGTCTGACCAAGGTGTTCCCGATTCACACCTCGGTCGACGAAGCCGTCTCCGCCACCGACTGACGGTTTCGCCGGGCCCCCGCGCCATCAGGCGCGGGGGGAGGAAGCAGTGGGGGGTACCGGACGCAGTGTCCGGCCCCCTGCGTCGCACGCCCGCATAACGAGGGGGATGGCATGGCCACCGTCGAACTTCGCTTCAGCGCCCTTCCTGAGCATGTCCGCACCGCGCGTCTGGTCGCGGCTGCCGTGGCACGGCGCGCCGGGGTGGACGAGGCCGTGCTCGACGAGGTGCGGCTCGCCGTCGGTGAGGCGTGCAGCCGGGCCGTGGGGCTGCACGAGAGCCATGACATCAACTCGCCGGTGCGGGTCCTGCTGATCGAGGACGAGAAGAAGTTCTCGATCGAAGTGGGCGACGGAGTGAACGGCGACTCCGGTGCGCACGGCACCGACCAGGCCGAGGGCGCCGCGGAGAGCGACGCCGAGGGCGACGACGAGATGGGCCTCGCGGTCATCAGTGGGCTGGTCGACGACGTCGAGGTCACCACCGGCAAGGACGGCGGAATGATCCGCATGACCTGGCCCACGACGGCGGGAGCGGTCCTGCCGTAGGGGCCGGTAGCGCCTTACCGCCTGCCGCTGCGACCCGGCCGGTTGCCTGATCGCGCGCGTACTTCGCACCCAGGGCCTCGTGCCCGTCATTGCGCGCTTCCTGCCGTCCCGCGGCGGGTCCCGGCGCGCTCCGGCGACTGCTCATCGCCCCGACCGCGGTACGAGCCCCTCAGCAGGCCCGAGGCCACAGCTTCCCGTGTTCACCCCGGCCCCGGCCCCGGCTCCCGTGGCCCGGCTCCGTCCCCAGCTGCCCTGGCCCCCGTGCCCCGGCTCCCGTGGCCCGGCTCCGTCCCCAGCTGCCCTGGCCCCCGTGCCCCGGCTCCAGGGCCCTAGCTCGCGGCTCAGGGCCCCCTGCCCCGGTTCCCCCGGCCCCATCCCGCCGTCCCGGCCCCTGCGCGCCCCGAACCCCGCCGCAGCCATGCGATGCGATCCGGACTTGATCTGGTGCGGCTTCGCCGGATGCCAGGACGCGGTGGGCGCGTGGTGGGCCACCCGTTCGGCCGTAGCGGGGCGGATCAATTCTCTCCGGTGTCACGGCGGCCTCAAGCGGCCCGGATTCCGAGGCGGCATCCTTGAGCAGCGACGATCAGTACGCCGGCGGTGAACGATCAGTACGACAGAGAGATCATCGGGCAGCAGTCAGTGAATTCGTCGCATTCCTTCGTCCGGGCGAATTCCGAGCGGCGTCGGCCTTTTGATCTTCCCTGCTACCGGCGAATTCCCTTTGACGCGTACTGTTTTGATCCACCGCGGCTCCCTACAATCCGTCCACATCTTGCTCAGGACGCCTGAGCGTGCTTCCGCGCGCCCATGTGCCAAACGTCAAGGAGGACGAATGGCGGGGCCTTACACCCCTCAGTTGCTTGACACCCCCACTTTTCTGGCCGGGCCGTCTCTTACGGCGGGCAACCGCGGCATCGTGCTGGTGATCGCCGTGGTCGCCCTGGCGGCGCTGGCTGTCGCGGCGGTGCTGGTCCGCCAAGTGCTCGCGGCCGGTGAGGGAACCGACAGTATGAAGAAGATCGCGGCGGCCGTGCAGGAAGGCGCAAATGCCTACCTGGCACGGCAGTTGCGGACCCTCGGCGTATTCGCCGTCGTGGTGTTCTTCCTGCTCATGCTGCTTCCCGCGGACAATTGGACGCAGCGCGCCGGACGCAGCGCCTTCTTCTTGATCGGCGCCGGATTCTCGGCGGCCACCGGCTATATCGGCATGTGGCTCGCCGTGCGCAGCAATGTGCGCGTGGCCGCGGCCGCCCGGGAAGCCACTCCCGCCGAGGGGGACACCGAGAAAAAGGATCTTACGGCGGTCTCCCACAAGGCGATGAAGATCGCATTCCGTACGGGCGGCGTCGTCGGCATGTTCACCGTGGGGCTGGGCCTGCTCGGCGCGTCCTGCGTGGTGCTCGTGTACGCGGTCGACGCGCCCAAGGTGCTGGAGGGCTTCGGTCTCGGCGCCGCGCTGATCGCGATGTTCATGAGGGTCGGCGGCGGCATCTTCACCAAGGCCGCGGACGTCGGCGCGGACCTCGTCGGCAAGGTCGAGCAGGGCATCCCGGAGGACGACCCGCGCAACGCCGCGACCATCGCGGACAACGTGGGCGACAACGTCGGTGACTGCGCCGGTATGGCCGCCGACCTCTTCGAGTCGTACGCGGTGACCCTGGTCGCCGCCCTCATCCTGGGCATGGCGGCCTTCGGCGATGCCGGGCTCGCCTTCCCGCTGTTGGTCCCGGCGATCGGGGTGCTCACCGCGATGGTCGGCATCTTCGTCGTCGCACCCCGGCGCCGCGACCGCAGCGGCATGACGGCGATCAACCGCGGGTTCTTCATCTCCGCAGGCATCTCGCTGGTTCTGGTGGCCGTCGCGGTGTTCACCTATCTGCCGTCCAGTTACAGCCGCCTGACCGGTGTCACCGACCCCGGCATCCTGAGCCGGATCGGTGACCCGCGGATGCTGGCGCTGGTGGCGGTGGCCATCGGCATCGTGCTCGCCGCGCTGATCCAGCAGCTGACCGGCTACTTCACCGAGACCACCCGGCGTCCCGTGCGGGACGTCGGGAAGACCTCGCTGACCGGCCCGGCCACGGTCGTGCTCGCCGGCATCTCGCTCGGCCTGGAGTCGGCGGTCTACTCGGCGGTGCTGATCGGTCTGGCCGTCTACGGGGCGTACCTGCTGGGCGGGGCCTCCATCATGCTGGCGCTGTTCGCGGTGGCACTGGCCGGCACCGGTCTGCTGACCACCGTCGGCGTGATCGTGGCGATGGACACCTTCGGCCCGGTCTCCGACAACGCCCAGGGCATCGCGGAGATGTCCGGCGATGTCACCGGTGACGGCGCGCAGGTGCTCACCGACCTGGACGCGGTCGGCAACACCACCAAGGCCATCACCAAGGGCATCGCCATCGCGACGGCCGTACTGGCCGCGGCCGCGCTCTTCGGCTCCTACCGGGACGCGATCGCCACCGCCGTCCAGGGCGTCGGCACCGCCGCCACCGGCATGGGCCTGAGCCTGGACATCTCGCAGCCCAACAACCTGGTCGGGCTGGTCCTCGGCGCCTCGGTCGTCTTCCTGTTCTCGGGGCTGGCGATCAACGCGGTGTCGCGGTCGGCGGGAGCGGTCGTCTTCGAGGTGCGCCGGCAGTTCCGCGAGCACCCCGGGATCATGGACTACACCGAGAAGCCCCAGTACGGACGGGTCGTCGACATCTGCACCAAGGATGCGTTGCGTGAGCTCGCCACTCCCGGGCTGCTGGCGGTGCTCACCCCCATCGCGGTCGGCTTCTCGCTCGGCGTCGGCGCGCTCGGCTCGTTCCTGGCCGGTGCGATCGGCACCGGCACGCTGATGGCGGTCTTCCTCGCCAACTCCGGTGGTGCGTGGGACAACGCCAAGAAGCTCGTCGAGGACGGCCACCACGGAGGCAAGGGCAGCGAGGCGCATGCCGCGACGGTCATCGGAGACACCGTGGGCGACCCGTTCAAGGACACCGCGGGCCCGGCGATCAACCCGCTGCTGAAGGTCATGAACCTGGTGGCGCTGCTGATCGCGCCGGCTGTGGTGAAGTTCTCATACGGGGAGGACAAGAGCGTCGGCGTACGGCTCGTGGTCGCGTTGCTGGCGATCGCCGTCATCGTCGGCGCGGTCTACGTCTCCAAGCGGCGCGGAATCGCCGTGGGTGACGAAGACAACTCCGAAGATCCCGAAGGCATCGCCAAATCGGTCAAGACGGCGGTGGCTTCCTAGCCGGCAAGGATCACCGGAAGGGCGCGCGGACCGCTCAACTGGGCGGGTGGACGGCGTTTTTTGCAGACGCCGGCCACCCGCCTTCCGTGTGCTCGGGTGGCCCTGCGGCGCTTGGTGCAAATGGCTGCAATGAGGACGGGCGGGGATGCCCGACCCGTTGCCCAGGCCCTTTGGACGTGTATGTTCCGGGGCCGAGAGCCATGGAAGGGACCAATCCGGTGAACAAGAAGCTTGTGGCTGCACTGTCCGGCGGTGCGGCACTGGTGCTCGCGCTGACCGGCTGCAGCGACGACAGCCAGAAGAAGCTCAACAACTGGGCGAAGACTTTCTGCGACCCTGCGCAGGCTCAGTTCAAGCAGATCCAGGACGCCAACGCCGCCATGCAGGCGGCCGACAACGGCAGCACGGACTCCAAGAAGGTCCAGCAGACCGACTCGGCGGCCTTCCAGAAGATTTCCCAGGCGTACGCCTCGCTGGCCACGTCCCTGGAGAAGGCCGGGCCGCCGCCCACCGAGAAGGGCAAGCAGGCCCAGCAGAACGCCGTCAAGGAGCTCAACTCGCTGTCCAATGGATATGCGGACCTCCAGAAGCAGGTCAAGGCTCTGGACACCTCGGACAAGCTGAAGTTCGCGGACGGACTGCGCAATCTGTCCAACGGCATCAACAAGCTCAACAAGCAGAGCGAAGCGGCCTTCAAGAACCTGGAGGCCGGCGACGTCGGCACGGCGATGGCCAACCAGAAGGGCTGTCAGAACCCGGCCGCGTCCGGCTCCCCGGCCCCCACACCGTCCAAGAAGGCGTAGCGGCCCGGAACGGCAGGGAAGGACGAAGGGCCGGCGGACCGCGGTGGACGCGGACCCGGCACGGCTGCGGACGGCCCGGCGACGCGCCCGGAAGGGGCGCGGCGCCGGGCCGTCGCCGATTGTCGGTGGCAGGGCCGACAATGGTGGCGTGAGTACGCACCTCCCCACCGCAGATGCCCAGGACCCCGAGAGCAGCGCCCGCACCGCCCGGCTGCGCGAGGCCCTGCTGGCCGCCGACTTCACCGCCGACGGGCTGCTGGAGCTGCTCGGCGCCCCGGCCTATGCCGCGCTGGCGCGCAGCGAGACCGTCCCCGCGGTGCGGGCGACGCGCGGCGACGGCCCGCTGGAGACCCTGGTGCGGCTGTTCCTGCTGCAGCGTCCGGTGGCGCTGCAGCGGGCCCGGGCCGCGCTGCCGGTCGCGGACTGCCTCGCCGACGGCTGGCTGGTGCAGGAGGGCGACGAGCTGCGCGCCAGTGTGGACGTCCGTCCGTACGGCGGCCCCGAGGGGCAGGACTGGTGGATCGTCTCCGATCTGGGGTGTGCGGTCGGCGGCGCCGGCGGCATCCGGGGCGACGGGGACGCGGACCGCTCCGAGCTGGTGCTCGGCGTCGGCGGCGCCTCCACGACCCTCGCGGGCCTCACCGTGCGCCGCCCGGTCGCCACGGCGCTCGACCTCGGTACGGGCTCCGGCATCCAGGCGCTGCACGCCGCCCAGCACGCCACCCGGGTCACCGCCACCGACCTCAACCCCCGGGCGCTGCGGATCGCCGCGCTGACGCTGGCGCTCTCCGGGGCCGCACCGGCGGACCTGCGGGAGGGCTCGCTGTTCGAGCCCGTCGGGCAGGAGACGTACGACCTGATCGTGTCCAACCCGCCGTTCGTGATCTCGCCGGGCGCCCGTCTGACGTACCGCGACGGCGGCATGGGCGGCGACGACCTGTGCCGGACGCTCGTCCAGCAGTCGGCCGCGCGTCTCAACGACGGCGGATACTGCCAGCTGCTGGCCAACTGGCAGCACGTGGCGGGCGAGGAGTGGCACGACCGGCTGCGCTCCTGGGTGCCGCGCGGCTGCGACGCCTGGATCGTGCAGCGCGAGGTGCAGGACGTCACCCAGTACGCCGAGCTGTGGCTGCGGGACGCGGGCGACCACCGTGCCGGTGACGAGACGTACACCGCGCGCTACGACGCCTGGCTCGACGAGTTCGAGGCGCACAAGACCAAGGCCGTCGGCTTCGGCTGGATCACGCTGCGCAAGTCCGGGTCGGACACCCCGTCGATCACGGTCGAGGAATGGCCGCATCCGGTGGAACAGCCCCTGGGGGAGTCGGTCGTAGCGCACTTCGCCCGCCAGGACTATCTGCAGGCCACGGACGACGCGGCGCTGCTGGCCGCCCATTTCCGGCTCGCCGACGGGGTGGTGCAGGAGCAGGTCGGGCTGCCCGGGTCGGAGGACCCGGAGCATGTGGTGCTGCGTCAGAACCGCGGTATGCGGCGCGCGACGAAGGTGGACACGGTCGGCGCGGGTTTCGCCGGGGTGTGTGACGGCTCGCTGCCCGCCGGACGGATCCTGGACGCCATCGCCCAACTCGTCGGCGAGGACCCGGTTCTGCTGCGGGACCGTACCCCCGCCTCGATCCGGACGCTGGTCGAGCAGGGGTTCCTGGAGCCGGTGGCGGCGGGCGACTGACGAGAAGCAGGGGAGCGGTGCGGGACACGCGGAAGCCGTTCATCCGGCGTTCGCCCGGAGGCTGCCCCGGCGTGTCACGCTCCCCGCATGGAGAGTGGACCCGAGGCATTCGCCGGTGTGGCGTTCGCGCTGTTCGGCGGTGGACTTCTGGCGTGGACGGGGCTGTGCCTGCGGACCGGTATGCCGGTCGCCGACGGTGTCAGCCGTCCGGTCGCCACCGTGACGGCGCTGCTGTCCGGGGTGGTGTTCCTGACCACGGGCTGCTGGCTGCTGGCGGCGCTGTAGCCGCGGCCGTTGCCGGTCGTCGCTGCCGGCCTTCGCTGCCGGCCTTCGCCACCGCGCTGAAGCGCCGGCCTCAACTGCCCTGACAAGGCACGACGTTCACTTCCGGACAGTTCCGCCGTAGTTGGCCGATCTGTGGCGGTAAGCGGGAACTTTCCAGTGCCGTCAGCCATGTTCCTCAGTGCAGGTCTTCAACAGGCCGGTCGGCCGACGGCCACCAGACCGGCAGGCGCACCGACACCTCAGTGAGGAACTCAGATGAACCGTGCACTTCGCTACGCCACCGTCGGCGTCATCGCCGTCTCCCTGCTCGGCGGCGGCACCGCCGCGGCCTTCGCCGTGCCGAAGGACCTCCACTCGTCCGCCTCGGTCGTGGCCACCGCGCCGGCCGCCGCCAGCCTGACGGCCAAGGCCAGCGCCACCACGGTCAACGCCTGGCAGGAGTTCCGGATCTCCGGCGCCGCCAAGGGCCTCAAGGCCGGGACCAAGGTCACCGTCCAGCAGAAGCAGGGCACGAAGTGGGTTTCGCTGCCCGCACAGACGCCGGTCAACCGCACCGGCACCTACTCGGTGCGGGTCAAGCTCGGCATCAAGGGCGTCAACCAGCTCCGCATCGGCGCCGGCAGCACCGTCTCGCCGGTGGTCCAGGTCACCGTTCGCTGACCTGGGACCGTCCCGCGGCCGCTCCCTAACCGACGAGATTGCGGGCGACCATCCACACCGCGGCAATGCCGAGCACCACGGCATTGCCGCGGGCCGTCACCCGCGGTCGGTACGTGCGCCCGCCGAGGCCCGCGACCAGCCAGCGCGCGACCGCGTACGCCGCGAGAGGCCCGCCCAGCGCGAGGAGCACGGCGTTGTCGTGGAAGGCCGTCAGCACGTCGCCGTGCATCAGGTCGTACGCCATCCGCGTCCCGCCGCACAGCGGGCACAGCAGTCCGGTGGCCCATTTGAAGGGGCAGGGGAGCAGCAGCTGCCCCGGCTGGTGCGGATCGGTGTGCCAGAGGTAGACGGCGGCGGGGGCACCCAGACCGAGCGCGATCGACGCGGTGCGGAGGGTGCGCTTCCGGACCGTCGCCCCGGAGGGCCCCGCGGGCTCGGCGGGACCCCACAGCTCCTCGGGACTCACACGCTCAGCGACCTGGCGTAGTTGACCTGGTTGAGCACGAACATGACCTGCTCGCGGGACTGCACCGGGATCATCGTGGAGTGGTGCCGGCCGCCGCTGTTCACCGTGACCTGCACGAACCCGGTCGTCACCCGCTCCTTCATCAGCAGGAAGAGCAGACCGAGCAGACAGAAGAGGAAGAAGACGATCGCGAGCACGACGGCGTGCGTCGGCATCCTCTCCTCCGTCCGCGACATATCGGTCGCCGTCCACACCGCGCCCTTGAGCGGCATCGGCCCGGCGGGTGTCATGACCGTGTCGCCGCTGACCGCGATATCGCCGAGCGACAGCATCATCCCGCCGGGCTGGGCGCCGCCCGGGAATCCGCCGGGCGCCGGCTGTGGCGGGGCGGCCGGCGGGAAGCCGGGCGCGGGCGGCTGCTGCGAGGCGGCCTGCGGATAGCCGTATCCGGGCGGCTGCTGCGAAGGGGCCTGCGGATAGCCGTATCCGGGCTCCCCGGGGCGGCCGCCCTGCGGGAAGCCGTATCCGGAGCCGGCGGGCGCGCCGTCGTCCGGCGTGGCGTAAGGGTTCTGGCCGGACTGGCCGGACTGGCTTGGCGGCTGTTCCGGTGGCGGTCCGGGGTACTGGTTCGCCATGGGTGGTCCCCCCGAGGGTGCGTGATGACGGCAGTACTCGGCTCGAACGGCGAGCCGTGCCGTGTCCATCCTGCCAGCCCGCTCACATGCTGTATCAAGGCAATGACAGCATCCGTCGCCGCCCTGTGACGGTCGGCCGCCCGCGGACGGTGCGACGGGCGGCGACGGGCGGGCGGCGAACCGTCGGGGATCCGTCACTGTGTGAGATCGCCGATGGTGCCGGGACCGCGGTCCGCAGGAGTCCTCCGAGGTGGGCGCCGGGAAGCAGCGTTGGCTCGCCATGATCCATCGGGCCCGCTCCCGGCCCGCGGAGAACGCCTGGTGCGGTCCGGGCGGCATGAAGGCATGTAGTCGGGTTACCGTTCGAGTGGCGTTGCGGGGTTTTTCCGTTTGACACGGGGCCGGGAGGTACCGTCACACTCCGCAGCGTCAAGCGTCACCGCAGTGCGCCCCCAACGTCCGACCGGGGGGTATTCCCAGCGTCGACCGGAGAGAAGAGCGAAGTTGTCCCCGACCAGCGAGACCGCAGACGGCGGCGGCCGCCGACTCGTCATCGTCGAGTCGCCTGCCAAGGCGAAGACGATCAAGGGCTACCTCGGCCCTGGCTACGTGGTCGAGGCCAGCGTCGGGCACATCCGGGACCTGCCCAACGGTGCCGCGGAGGTCCCGGCGAAGTACAAGGGCGAGCCCTGGGCCCGTCTCGGTGTGAATGTCGACGCCGAGTTCCAGCCGATCTATGTGGTCAACAGCGATAAGAAGGACCAGGTCAGGAAGCTCAAGGAGCTGCTGGCCGAGTCCGACGAGCTCTATCTCGCCACAGATGAGGACCGCGAGGGCGAGGCCATCGCCTGGCACCTCCAGGAGATCCTCAAGCCCAAGGTCCCCGTCCACCGGATGGTCTTCCACGAGATCACCAAGGACGCGATCCGCGAGGCCGTCGCCAATCCGCGTGACCTGAACCAGAAGCTGGTCGACGCCCAGGAGACCCGCCGCATCCTCGACCGCCTCTACGGCTACGAGGTCTCGCCGGTCCTGTGGAAGAAGGTCATGCCGCGGCTGTCGGCCGGCCGGGTCCAGTCCGTGGCGACCCGGCTCGTCGTCGAGCGGGAGCGCGAGCGCATCGCCTTCCGCTCCGCCGAGTACTGGGATCTGACCGGCACCTTCGCCACCGGCCGGGCCGGCGACGCGAGCGACCCGTCGACCCTGACCGCCCGGCTGAACACCGTCGACGGCCGCCGCATCGCGCAGGGCCGTGACTTCGGTCCCAACGGGCAGCTCAAGAACGACGCCCTCCATCTGGACGAGGCGAACGCCCGCGCGCTCGCCGCCGCCCTGGAGCAGACCGACTTCGCGGTGCGCTCCGTCGAGTCGAAGCCCTACCGCCGCTCGCCGTACGCCCCGTTCCGGACGACCACCCTCCAGCAGGAGGCCAGCCGCAAGCTCGGCTTCGGCGCCAAGGCGACGATGCAGGTGGCGCAGAAGCTGTACGAGAACGGCTTCATCACCTATATGCGTACGGACTCCACCACGCTCTCGGACACCGCGGTCGCCGCGGCCCGGGCGCAGGTGACGCATCTGTACGGCGCGAACTACCTGCCGGACAAGCCGCGCACGTACGCCGGCAAGGTCAAGAACGCCCAGGAGGCGCACGAGGCGATCCGCCCCTCCGGCGACCGCTTCCGCACCCCGGCCGAGACCGGTCTGACCGGCGACCAGTTCAAGCTCTACGAGCTGATCTGGAAGCGGACCGTCGCCTCGCAGATGAAGGACGCGACCGGTAACTCCGTCACCGTCAAGATCGGTGGCCGGGCCGCCGACGGCCGGGACGTCGAGTTCAGCGCGTCCGGCAAGACCATCACCTTCCACGGCTTCCTCAAGGCCTATGTGGAGGGCGCGGACGACCCGAACGCGGAGCTCGACGACCGCGAGCGCCGGCTGCCGCAGGTCGCCGAGGGCGATGCGCTGGCCGCGCGGGAGATCACTGCCGACGGGCACGCCACCAAGCCGCCCGCCCGCTACACCGAGGCCACGCTGGTCAAGGAGCTGGAAGAGCGCGAGATCGGCCGTCCGTCGACGTACGCGTCGATCATCGGCACGATCCTCGACCGCGGCTACGTCTTCAAGAAGGGCACCGCGCTCGTCCCGTCGTTCCTGTCCTTCGCGGTGGTCAACCTCCTGGAGAAGCACTTCGGCCGGCTGGTCGACTACAGCTTCACCGCCAAGATGGAGGACGACCTCGACCGCATCGCACGCGGTGAGGCCCAGTCCGTGCCGTGGCTGCGGCGCTTCTACTTCGGCGAGGGCCATGGCGAGGGCGGCGCCGCGGACGCCGGCAACGGCGACGGCGACCACCTCGGCGGGCTCAAGGAGCTGGTCGAGGACCTGGGTGCGATCGACGCCCGGGAGATCTCGTCCTTCCCGGTCGGCGGCGACATCACGCTGCGGGTCGGCCGCTACGGCCCGTACGTCGAGCGCGGGGAGAAGGACGCCGAAGGCCACCAGCGCGCCGACGTCCCCGACGACCTGGCGCCCGACGAGCTGACGGTGGAGTACGCGGAGGAGCTGCTCGCCAAGCCGAGCGGCGACTTCGAGCTGGGCATGGACCCGGAGAGCGGTCACCAGATCGTCGCCAAGGACGGCCGCTACGGCCCGTACGTCACCGAGATCCTGCCCGAGGGCACCCCGAAGACCGGCAAGAACGCGGTCAAGCCGCGCACCGCCTCGCTCTTCAAGTCGATGTCGCTGGACACCGTGACGCTGGCCGACGCGCTCAAGCTGATGTCGCTGCCGCGCGTCGTCGGCAAGGACGCCGAGGGCGTGGAGATCACCGCGCAGAACGGCCGCTACGGCCCGTATCTGAAGAAGGGCACCGACTCGCGCTCCCTGGAGGGCGAGGAGCAGCTGTTCACCATCACCCTCGACGAGGCGCTGGCGATCTACGCCCAGCCCAAGCAGCGCGGGCGGGCCGCCGCCAAGCCGCCGCTGAAGGAACTGGGCACGGACCCGGTCAGCGGCAAGCCGGTGGTGGTCAAGGACGGCCGCTTCGGTGCGTACGTCACCGACGGCGAGACCAATGCGACCCTGCGGCGGGACGACGACGTCGAGACGATCACCGCCGAGCGCGGCTATGAGCTGCTGGCGGAGAAGCGCGCCAAGGGGCCGGCGAAGAAGACCGCCAAGAAGGCGGCCAAGAAGGCGCCGGCCAAGAAGACGGCCGCGAAGAAGACGGCAGCCAAGAAGACCGCGGCGAAGAAGACCACCGCGGCGAAGAAGACGACCGCCAAGAAGGCCACCGCGAAGACCGCGGCGGCAAAGAAGACGGCGGCGTCGGCCGAGGACTAGCGGAGCCTCCGGCCGGGCCGGCCGGACGCAAAACCGCAGGACAAGGGCGGGCCCGACGGATACATTCCGTCGGGCCCGCCCATTTGTTCGGGCAGGCGCTCGACGGCGTGGCGTGTCCCGATAGGCTGGCGAGATGACGCGTGCCGAGCAGCCAACGGTCGTGACCCCCACTTCAGGCGCCCTAGCGGCGGATTCCCGCGAGCGCGCCGTGCGAGCCCTGCTTCGCTTCCCCCCACTGAAGCGATTGTGGAGCGCCCAGTTCGTCGGGGGTATCGGCGATGCCCTGTCCATGCTTGTCCTGGTACTCCTCGCCCTCCAGGCGGCGCTGTACGTACCACTGGGCGGTGAGCCCGTCTTCGGCGGTGGCTATCGGGGTGCCGCCCTTGCGGTCACCGCGGTCTTCGCCGCCCGGATGCTGTCGACGCTGCTCTTCGGGGCCGTCCTGCTGGGCCCGCTGTCCGCGCTCACCGCGCCGTCGGGGCCGCTGGACCGGCGCTGGACGATGATCGGCGCGGATCTGCTGCGGCTCGCGCTGCTGGTCGTCGCCCCCCTGTGGATCGACTGGACGCCGGACAACGCACTGGCCTGGCTGCTGGTCACGGTCTTCGTCACCGGCGTCGCCGAACGCTTCTGGACCGTCGCACGGGAGAGCGCGGCCCCCGGGCTGCTGCCCGCGCCGCCCGCGGAGGGCTCCGCCGTCCGGCCGCTCCCGGACAACATGGACGCGTTGCGCCGCCTCTCGCTGCGCACCGCCTTCGTCTCGCTGCCGATCGCGGCCGCTGTACTGGTGGTCGTCACGCTCGTCAGCAAGCTGCTGGGCACCGGCATCGACTGGTTCCACCTGCACCAGGCCGCGCTCGGCTCGTACGTCGCCGCCGGTCTGTTCGCCGCCTCCGTATCGATCCTCTACTTCATCGAACTCCCCGGGGTGCAGACGCCGCGGCCGCGCTCCCCTCTGGAGGGACTGCTCCGCCCGAAGGCCACGGGAGCGAAGACCGCACAGCCGGCCCAGGGCGAGAAGCCCGAGCAGGGTCCCGCCCGGACGGCCGCCGACAAGGGCCGCACCGGTGCCATCCCGCTGCTGGTGACGACCTGCGCCGCGGTGGCCGCCGCGATCGCCGCCGCCGTCTCGCTCGCCGTGCTGCACGGCTACGACCTGGCCGGCGGACCGGCCGCCTTCGCGCTGGTGGTGCTCGCGCTGACCGGCGGCACGGCCGTCGGCATCCGCGGCGCCCACCGCGTGCTGCCCGTCCTCTCCCGGCGCCGGCTGCTCGCCCTTGCGGTGGCCGCCACCGGCCTGACGCTGCTGGCCATGGGGCTGGTCCCGGACCCGACGACAGTGCTGGTCCTCGCGCTGCTGGCCGGCATCTGCGCCGGCATAGCCGCCAATACGGCGCACGTCCTGCTGGACCAGGAGTCCGAGGAGTCCCGCACCGCCCGCACCACCGAGCATCTGCACGCCGTCGTGCGGCTCTCGATCGCGGTGGCCGCCATCGTCGCGCCGCTGCTCGCCGCCGTCATCGGCCCGCACCACCTTGGAAACGGCACCTTCAACTTCGCCTACGGCGGCGCCGCCTACACCCTGATGCTGGCCGGCGCGCTGCTGCTGCCGGTCGCCGCACTGGTCCTCGGCAAGGTCGACGACCGGCAGGGCGTGCCGCTGCGGCGCGATCTGCTGGAGGCGCTGCGCGGCGGTGACCCGGCTCAGGCACCCGCTCCCACCGGCTTCTTCATCGCCCTCGAAGGCGGCGACGGCGCCGGCAAGTCCACCCAGGTCGAGGCACTCGCGGAGTGGATCCGCGGCAAGGGCCACGAGGTCGTGGTGACCCGCGAGCCGGGCGCCACCGCGATCGGCAAGCGCCTGCGCTCGATCATCCTGGACGTCTCGACGTCCGGGCTCTCGGACCGTGCGGAGGCGCTGATGTTCGCCGCCGACCGGGCCGAGCACGTCAACAGCGTCATCCGGCCCGCCCTGGAGCGCGGCGCGGTCGTCCTCACCGACCGGTACATCGACTCCTCGGTCGCCTACCAGGGCGCCGGCCGCAACCTCGCGCCCACGGAGATCGCCCGGATCTCGCGCTGGGCCACCGACGGCCTCGTCCCCCACCTGACGGTGCTGCTGGACATCTCCCCGGAGACCGCGCGGGAGCGCTTCACCGAGGCGCCGGACCGGCTGGAGTCCGAGCCCGCCGCATTCCACCAGCGGGTGCGCGCCGGCTTCCTGACCCTCGCCGCCGCCGACCCCGCGCGCTATCTGGTCGTCGACGCCGGGCAGGAACCGGAAGCCGTCACCACCGTCGTACGCCACCGCCTCGACCAGGTGCTCCCGCTGTCCGAGGCCGAGATCCAGGCGCAGGCCGAGGCCCGTAAGGCCGCCGAGGAGGAGGCCCGCCGCAAGGCCGAGGAGGAGGCCGCGCGCAAGGCGGAGGAAGAGCGTCTGGAGCGCGAGCGCCAGGAACAGCTCGCCAAGCTGCGCGCCGAGGAAGAGGAGCGCAAGCGCCGCGAGGCCGAGAATGCCAGGGCGCGCGAGGAGGCCCGCCAGGCGGAAGAGGCCCGCAAGCGCGCCGAGGAGGCGCGGCAGGCCGCGGAGGCGGAGCGGCAGCGCCGCGAGGCGGAGGAGCGCGCCCGCCAGGCCGAGCAGGAGCGGCTGCGCAAGCAGCACGAGGAAGAGGCGCGGCTGCGCAAGGAGGCCGAGGAGCGCCGCCTGGAGAAGCAGCGCAAGGCCGAGGCGGCCCTGGTCCGCGCCGAGGAGGCGCGGCGGGCGGCCGCCGAGGAGGCGGCCGCGGCGGAGGCCAAGGCGGCGGCCGAGGCCAGGGATGCGGACGAGGCGCCCACTGCGGAGACGCCGATCGCGGATCTGCGGAAGCGGATGGCGGAGAGCGAGGGTGCGGACTCCGGCGCGTCCGGTTCCGGTGGGCCCGGTTCCGCCGCGTCCGGTTCCGGTGCGGACGCCGAGCGTACGGAGGCCCTGTCGTGGCCCGAGGCGCGGGGCGGTCAGCCGTCCGGTGCGGCGGACGAGACGGCGGTGCTGCCCTCGGTGCGGGACGCCCGGGACTCCGGGTACGACCGTGGAGCCGGCGCGGACGCGGAGGAGACCGCCGTCCTGCCGCCCGTACGGGACACCGGTGGACGGGACTCCGGTGGACGGGACTCTGGACGGGACGAGCACGGCCGGGCGGGCGACCCCGCCGACCGCGTGCCGTCGTGGATGTTCCGCAAGGAGGCACCGGAGGCGTCGGGGACACCGGGGACGGCGAACGGCACGGCAGCGGGACGGCCGTCCGGCTCCCCGGCCGAGTCGCGCGTCGAGCGCACCCGCGAACTCCCGCAGATCGACCCGGAAACGGGCCGCCCCGTGGAGACCCCGCCGCGCAACCGCCCCCGCCCCGATTGGGCGGAGGAGACCCCGCTGGACGATCTGCCGACGCTCGCCGACGAGCTGCTGGGCGAGCACGACGAGGAGGAAGCGGACGGCGGAGCGGGCGACAACGGCCGTCGCGGCGGCCGGGGACGGCGCCGCTAGCCGGCCCGGAAGGCGCCTGCCGACGGCCGTGGCCGCAGCCCGAAAGCTGCGGTCACGGCCGTTTTCCGGTCCGGGACGGGTGTCCGCCGAGCGGCCGGCGCCGGCTTCCGGGTTCGTTTGTCAGTGGGTTGCACCACAATGGGTCAGGCGCGGAGCAATGCGTGGTGTGTGCGGCCGGGCGCAGGCGCACGCCACACACCACGAGCAGCACGGAACGGACAGGAACGGCGGACAGCGATGACGGTGTGGGACGACGTGGTCGGCCAGGACCGGGTGACGGCGCAGCTGGCCGCGGCGGCGCGTGATGCCGACGCCCTCGTCACCGCGGAGCATGCCGCGGCCGGGTCCGGGCGTGCTGCGCAGCCGGAGCCGTCCGCCGAGGGGGGCGGCGCCTCCCAGATGACCCACGCCTGGCTGTTCACGGGCCCGCCCGGCGCCGGCCGGGCCACCGCGGCCCGGGCCTTCGCCGCCGCCCTGCAGTGCGTCAGCCCGGACCGCGCCACAGAGCTCGGCACCCCCGGCTGCGGCTTCTGCGACGGCTGCCACACGGCCCTGGTCGGTACGCACGCCGATGTCGAGATCGTCCGTACGGATCTGCTGTCCATCGGCGTCAAGGAAACCCGTGACCTGGTCCGGCGTTCCTCCCTCTCCCCGGCCGGCGGCCGCTGGCAGGTGATCGTCCTGGAGGACGCCGACCGCCTCACCGAAGGCGCCGGCAACGTCATCCTCAAGGCGGTGGAGGAGCCCGCCCCCCGTACGGTCTGGCTGCTCTGCGCCCCCTCCGTCGAGGACGTCCTGCCCACCATCCGCTCCCGCTGCCGCCAGCTGTCCCTGACCACGCCGCCGGTCGACGCCGTCGCCCAGGTCCTCGTCCGCCGGGACGGCATCGAGCCCGAGGCCGCCGCCCGGGCCGCCCGCGCCACCCAGGGACACATCGGCCGGGCCCGCCGCCTCGCCACCGACGAGCGCGCCCGCGCCCGCCGGACCGCCGTGCTCAAACTCCCGCTCCGCGTCGACGACATCGGCGGTTGCCTCAAGGCCGCCCAGGAGCTGATCGACGCCGCGGGCGAGGACGCCAAACAGGTCGCCGAGGACGTCGACACCAAGGAGACCGAGGAGCTGCGCGCCGCACTCGGCGCCGCCTCAGGGACCGGCGGCCGGCTGCCGCGCGGCACGGCCGGCGCCATGAAGGAGCTCCAGGACAGGCAGAAGCGCCGCTCGACCCGCACCCAGCGCGACAGCCTCGACCTCGCCCTGGTCGACCTCACCGGTTTCTACCGCGACGTCCTCGCCCTCCAGATGGGCGCCTCGGTGGCCCTCGCCAACGACGAGGTGCGCGACAGCGTCCAGCGCATCGCCACCACCTCGACCCCCGAACGCACCCTCCGCCGGATAGAAGCCGTCATCGCCTGCCGCGAGGCCCTGGACCGCAATGTGGCCCCCCTCCTCGCGGTCGAGGCCATGACGGCAGCCCTCCGGGCCGGCTGACCACCGCCCCCAGCCAGGGAGCCACCACCCCGACCCAGCCCTCACCCCAAGGAGCCGCACACAACGTCCTCACCCGGATACTCTCCGTTCAGCAGTCGTCACCCCTCACCCACCGCCGATCACCGCCGTGCCACTACGGCCGCCACTCCACGCCACCGCCCCGCACTCGCCGGGGCCGCAGCCGAACACCTCGCGGGAACACCCGGGGCCCCACCCACTACTGGCTCCGCGCGCGCTTACCTGCATCGCCCCGCCCGCCCCGTACTCCACCTGCACTCCACCCCCAGGGACCGCACCGCACCGCACTCCACCTTCCAGGGACCGAGACCAAGGGACACCGCCCATGGCCACCAGCCGTCTGCTCCGCACCTCCGCCGCTGTCCTCGCGGCCACCGCTCTGCTGATCTCCGGCTGCTCCTCGGGGAGTTCGTCCCCCGGCGGCGAGGCGTCCGCGGGCGGCACCACGGAGGCCGGTGCCCAGCGCCCCGCCGACGACGCCACCCTTGCGCCCCTCCCGTCCTCCACCCCCGGCAACCTCCGCCCGTATTACGACCAGAAGCTGAGCTGGCATCCCTGCGGAGTGTCCGGATTCGAGTGCGCCACGATGAAGGCCCCCCTGGACTACGCCAAGCCCGACGCCGGCAACGACCTCAAGCTCGCGGTGGCCCGAAAGAAGGCCACCGGCCCCGGCAGCCGGATCGGCTCCCTGATGGTCAACCCCGGCGGCCCCGGCGGCTCGGCGATCGACTACCTCCAGCAGTACGCACCCCAGCCCGCCGCCGTCCGCGCCCGCTACGACATGGTGGCGATGGACCCGCGCGGCGTGGCCCGCAGCGCACCGGTCGAGTGCCTGACCAACAAGCAGATGGACAGCTACACCCAGATCGACCAGACCCCGGACTCACCCGCCGAGACCACCAAGCTCGCCAACGCCTACCGCGCGTTCGCCAAGGGCTGCGCATCCCGCTCCGGCAAGCTGCTCCCGCATGTCTCCACCATCGAGGCCGCCCGCGACATGGACGTCCTGCGCGCCGTCCTGGGCGATGCGAAGCTCACCTACGTGGGCGCCTCCTACGGCACCTTCCTCGGCGCGACCTACGCCGGTCTCTACCCCTCCCGCGTCGGCCGCATGGTCCTCGACGGCGCCATGAACCCGGCGCTCGACGCCCGCACCGTCAACCTCGACCAGACCGCCGGCTTCAACACCGCCTTCACGGCCTTCGCCGCGGACTGCATCAAGCACAAGGACTGTCCGCTCGGCACGAAGAGCACCGCGGACGCCGGCCGGCAGATGTCCGCCCTCTTCAAGAAGCTGGACGCTCACCCGGCAGCGACGGGGCAGGCCCGAAAGCTCACCGAATCCCTCGCCACCACGGGCGTCATCGCCGCCATGTACGACCAACGGGCCTGGCCCGTCCTGCGCGAATACCTCGCCCAGGCCAAGGGCGGCGACGGCCGCGGGCTGCTCACCCTCTCCGACAGCTACTACGAGCGCGACCCGAACGGCACCTACAGCAACCAGATGTACGCCAACCCCGCCGTCAACTGCGTCGACCTCGCGTCCGCCTTCCGTAACCCCGACCAGGTCCGCGCCGCCCTGCCCAGCTTCCGCAAGGCCTCTCCGGTCTTCGGCGAAAGCTTCGCCTGGGCCGCCATGAACTGCGCGTACTGGCCGGTCAAGCCCACCGGCACAACCCACCGCATCGAGGCCAAGGGCGCCGCCCCGATCCTCGTCGTCGGCACCACCCGCGACCCGGCCACCCCCTACACCTGGGCCAAGGCCCTCGCCGGCCAGCTCTCCAGCGCCACCCTCCTCACCTACGAGGGCGACGGCCACACCGCCTACGGCCGCGGCAGCGACTGCATCGACACCGCGATCAACACCTACCTCCTCGACGGCACCGTCCCCCCGAAGGGCAAACGCTGCAAGTGATCCGCACCACACCGCCCACACACCTTCCAGCCAACCGCTGACCAGCCCCTAAACCGGTTACAGAGCACCCCTCAGCGATGTGTAGACTGGGCCGCGCACCACGCCGCCTTAGCTCAGTTGGCCAGAGCAACGCACTCGTAATGCGTAGGTCTCGGGTTCGAATCCCGAAGGCGGCTCGGATTAACCCCAGGACTCACTCGCCGTGACCTGGGGTTTTTTCATGCGCGGGGCACGCCGATCCGCACGACGGGGATGCCGTGGATGTGCTTGCGTGAGCGATGCGTGAGCGGAGCCGCTCGGCGACCCACTTCTCGGGCTTCCTCCGCTTGGCTTTCTTCGCTGAAGGCCCGCCTGCAGACCAGCACGCCGGAGGAAGACCCCACCGCCGAAACCGGCCTGGCACCCCCTGGCGCCAGGCTACCGACGCCCTCGACACTCTCCACACCGACCTCACGAATGACGCACGAGTCCAGGCACACATCGCTGCCCTTGGCGAACTGATCGAAGCCACCGCCCAGAAAGCACCCACCGCCCTGCGAGACGAACTCCAAGCCGACTCGAAGGCGTTCTCTCGCGCCCAGCGGTCCCAGATCCGGGCAGAGGATCGAGCTGCCCAAGCCCTGCGGACCGCGGTGCGCGACATTGCCCACACCGCCGCCGGCCCCGACGGCAGCGCCCTCGCTGCCCTGATCGCGGGGCTTGTCTGGGATGCAATCGTCGCGGGACGCTGGCACGAGGCCAAGGGCCACGCCCACCAGGCCGACGCGGCCGGCCAAGCCTCCAGCAGCTTCAGAGCGCCGCCGACCACGCTCTCGCTCCGGGACTCGCAGAACCTCGCGCAACGTCAGCCGAAGGAGACGATCCGCCGCACCCTGGCCAGCGACGTACGAGCCGCCATACCCGAGCGTGCCGAGTGGATCCTCACCGACACCGGCTGGCCGGCTCTCGCCGCTGTCCTCGCCGACGCCGAAGCCCGCGGTCACAAACCGCACCAACTGCTCAAGGAGGCCGTAGCCCAACGTGAACTGACCACCGCCCGTCAGCCCGCCCGCGCTCTGATCACCCGCATCCAGCACACCGGACGCAACCCCGTAACCCACCGCCGCGCCGGACGCCGCCCGCCGTCGCACGACCCTCACAGCCTCGTTCCCGCCCACAGGGCCCGACTTCGCCCATCCATCATGGGAACTACGGCACCGGCCGAGCCGCAGCTTCGCCAGCGCCGTTAGCCCATTGCGCTGTACGACCGTGGCTCCGCTGTGGTCGTACAGCGAAAGTCAGGCCGCGCGCTCGGTGAATCGCCGCCCCTGCCGGAATCCGATCGGTAGGGGGCAGTCTTGCCCCAGGCTCACTGCCGGGCCACGTCGTACCGTGGCTGAAATGCGCTCCCATCAGGGCGGTTGTCAGTGCTGTATGCGACGGTCGCTACCTGTGAGCCGAAGCATGTCAGCGGCTCGCGACGACTACGCGTACACGGCCGAGGGGGAACACGGCATGGCTGGCGACGGCTTCGACATAGACACCGACCAACTCAAGTCCGCCGCACCGACATTCCACCGTGAGTCTGTCGCCCTGCAACGGGCGACGACCAAGCTTCGCCACACTCTCGGCGGGCTAGGAGAGCCCTGGGGCGGTGACGAGCAGGGCAAGAAGTTCGAGCACGTCTATGCCCCACACCAGGCGCAGATCGAGAAGGCGGCAGAAGCTCTGGTCAAGGGCCTGTCCAGCATCACCAAGGCCATGAACGACATGGCCGCCAACCACGAAGACGCTGACCACTCGGCCAAGTCCGGCTTCGAGGGCAGTAAGTGATGGGTGCTGCCGACAAGGCCAAGGAGATCGTCCAGGACCTCACCGGCATGTGGTGGCCGGAGGCCGATGAGGACGAACTCCGGGAGGCCGCCCGCGCTTGGCGCACCTTCGCGGATGATGTCGAGGACTGCACGGCCGCCTGCCACAAGAAGGCCCAAGACGTCATCGACAACAACAAGGGCAAGTCGATCGAGGCGTTCGGGGAGTTCTGGCGCAAGTACCACGGCGGCGGCAAGGGCTACCTCGACGACGTGGCCGCCGCCGCCCGCGACATGGCCAAGGCCCTGGACAAGTACGCCGACCAGGTCGCCGAGGCCAAGAGGAAGATCGAGCACGAGCTGGAGATCGCCGGCGCGGTCCTGGTCGCCGGTACGGCTCTGGCCCTCTTCACAGGAGGCATCAGCGAAGTCGCGGCAGCCGGCGCCACCGAGGCGATCGTCGCCGCAGCGAGTACGGCGGGCGTGGCCGTTTCCGCCACCGTCGCTGAGATCGCCGGAACGGTCCTGGCCACCGCCGCTATCGGTGGCGTCGAGGCCATCACCGTCGACGTGGTCGTCGCCCAAGGCGGCCGTAACCTCCTCGGCGACCAGCACGGGATCAACCTCCAGGAAGCCAGTGCCGCTGGCACGACCGGCATACTCCTCGGTGGGGCTTTCGGCGCCGGGGCCCGCGTGGCAACCAGGGCTGCCAAGGGGGCGGGCGCAGAATCCGCCCTCGGCGCGACCACGCTCGAGCTTGAGGGAATCAACTCCCTGCAAGTGCCAAGGGCCGGTTCGCTCAACATGAGCCGCCACTACGACGCCCGAGTTGCTTCTGACTCCACTGTCCCCGCGCCACCCAAGACCGCGGGTGATGCTCATCTCGCGGCCGGCGACCCCGTCTACTACCGCCCTGGCTCGACGGGGATCGGCTACGACTCAGCAACCCTGAAGAACCTTGACTGGGTGAAACCGAAAGACGGGTTCCACGACGTCGTCATCCATGGCAACGACCGCGGATTCTTCGAGCCGGGACGTGTCAACGCGCACGGCAACGGATTCTCCGGAGGAAACACCCACCCGGCTCAGATCGCGGATGCCATCCGGAACAACCCGAGTTACGACGGCGGTCCGGTCAGGCTCGTATCCTGCCATTCGGGAACGGCAGGTGAGGGCGTGAGCGTTACACCGGCAGCGCAACAGGTGGCAAACGAACTGGGCGTCCCTGTCATGGCGCCCACCAACAAGGTGGGTGTGATGAGGGGCGCCGGTGCCGGCCAGGAGCCGATCATCTTCGGCGACGGCTACTGGCGTACCTTCCTTCCCATAGCCCAGTGAGCACGGACACCAAGGACCCTCAATGAAAATTCTCGGTCACTACGAAGAGCTGTGGCTGGAGCGCGCTGGCACCCCCGACGGGAAACTCCAGGACTTCACGCGGGAGGCACGCGAACCGGACGAGGACCGGGTCGTGCAGTATCTCCGTGACGGTGAAGAGCTGTTCTCAGCTATGGGAACGGTCGGCGATATCCTGGGGTCGGACGAGCGCATCCTGGGTGGGGACTCCGTCTTCACCGATGGCGAGTGGATTTGGCGCGGGGATCTGTGGTTCTACCTGAGCCGCTACCACGTGCGCCTGCCGGACGAGTTTCTCGCCCGTGCCCGCGCGCAGGGGTACAAGCTGCCCGTTGTGGATGAGGCACGCCTGATTTCCCTGTCTGACGAGGTGCAGGAAATTCTCTGACGCTGTCGAGGGCTCGACATCCGCCAACACCGCAGCTGGAACGACTACCCCGATCAGTCGTGATCGCTCCGACCCATCAAGACCCCGTACCCCTTCGTACCCTCGCCGACTGTCGTGGCTTGGCCCGATCGCGGTGTCCGAGATCGACTTGGGATCCGGTGCTACGGTCGCCCGCATGAGGCTCTCGGCACCTTCGGCGCGCTCCGTCGACTTGCGAGTCGAACCGGTTGACAACGTTCTCGATCACGTAGCGCGATCTCTTCAAGTCGACCTGGACCGGGACACGGTGGTACGTAAACGCCGCTCGTTCGGAGCGCGGACGGGCCGGCGTACGTGGGTCCGTATCGAGCGGCGCGGGCTCGACAAAATCGGCGTGCAGGGCTGGAACGGCACCGAGTGCCCCAAGACCGATCGGATGGGGTTCCAGGAGAATGCCGCGTTCATTGAGCTCCGAGGATTTGCTAGAAGTGCCACAGACTGGGCGGCAAAGGAGCGGAAGAGGATCCGGGACGAGGGGCGGCTCGGGAAGTCCGCGCAGACTCGACGCATTGAGCGTCCCCCTGCCATCGAGCGCCACGAGGCGGGCAGGGATTCCACAGGTGAGGCTGGGGCTACGGAGCCTGCAATGCCGGAGCTGCTGACCTTGATGCCGACGCTGCCTGTTCAGCGTCAAGCGACAGCCCTGCCGGAGGTGCCGCGGGAGCGGCTCTTTTACCGCTCGCTTGCCACGGCTGGGGTTCTTGCTGTCGCGCTTGCACATGACACAGTCGATGGAAGCGAGGCTGACCCTGGAGTCGACCTTGCCGGAGTCGCCGTACGGGGAGCTGGGGGGCGCGTCCTTCCACATCCGTCTGCCGGTGCGGCCCGTGGGCGAGTGAAGAGCAGGGCTCAGAAGGTATCCGTCCCCGCGTAGTTTGCGTGAGCGCTACGTGAGCGGACGGGGCGGCACATGCTGGACCCGGCGTCACGTCGATCAAGGTCGCAAGTCTCTGATCAGCGGAAACGGGATCCAGCGGCACCGCTCAGCACTAGCCGGGATGATCTTGCACCCCTCGTAATGCGTAGGTCTCGGGTTCGAATCCCGAAGGCGGCTCCATCTGAGGCCAGGTCAGACATGCTCTGACCTGGTCTTTTGTGTTGCCGTCCTGATGGTCGGTCAGTTTGTGGGTGGCGTCATGCGTAGGGGAGTGCGAGGGGTGCGCGCCAGGGTCCGGTGAGCCAGGCCTGTGGCCTGGGATTTTTGCGGAAGGTGGCGATTGCGGCGACCCGGCCTCTGCGGAGGCCGGCAGTTGCCGGCCGGTCCCTCAGTTGCCGGCCAGTCCCTCGGCTGCGTTTCGGCCGGCGTCGGCGGTGCGGCGGAGGAAGTCGGCGAGCCGTTCAAGCTCGGCGTCGTCGTAATCGGCGCAGATCTGCTCCACCGAGGAGTTCATCCCGGCGAAGAGCTCCAGCAGTTCGGCGTTGCGCTCGCGCAGGGCTCGGACCAGGAAGGCCCGGCGGTCCGCCGGGTCGCGGTCGCGGGTCACCCAGCCGGCGCGTTCGAGCCGGTCGAGAACCCCAGTCGTCGTGGCGGCGTGCAGCCCGGCTCGTCGTGCCAGGGCGGTCGGGCTCAGCGGACCGTGGGTGTTGATGAGGTCGAGGCAGTCCAGGTCGATGTCTTTGAGGCCGAGGCGGGTGCCGACCTGGCGGTTGAGCAGGGTCAGCTCGGCGCCCAGCTCGCGCAGTCCCTGCTTGACCTCGACCGTGGCCCGTCGTCGACGTCGGGCCGCATCCCCAGATTCTACGGGAACCATAATGTACGCCTCTCAAATCAATATGCTACGGTTCTCGTATATTACGGCACCCGAACGACGGGGCCGGGGTGAGGGGGCATCGACATGTTCGTGGTGATCGGAGCGACCGGGAGCGTCGGACGCGAAGCGGTGAACCTCTTGCTGGAAGCCGGCGAGAAGGTGGCGGCGGTAACCCGCGATCCAGCCGCCGCCCTGCCCGATGGTGCGCAGGTGGTGCACGGGGATCCGTCCAGGCCGGACAGCCTGACCGCATTGCCGGACGGCGTCGAGGGGGTTCTGCTCAGCCCGCGTGCTGTCGGTGGAGCCGCCGCTGAGCTGCTGTCGCTGGCCGCGGCTCGGGGCGCGCGGCGGGTGGTGGTGCTGTCGGCCGCGACCGTGGAGCACCCTGCCGGCCACCGGCGGTTCGCCGACGAGTTCAGGGCGGTGGAGGAAGCCGTCAGGGACTCCGGCCTGCAGTGGACGTTCCTGCGGTGCGCCGACTTCGCCGCCAACGCGCTGGCCTGGGCTCCACAGATCCGCGCGACCGGCGTCGTGCGTGGCGCCTACGGCGACGCGGCGACCTCGCCGATCCACCAGCGCGACATCGCAGAGGTGGCCCTACGGGCACTGGCGGGCCCCGGGCACGCAGCGCACGCGGGGCGTGCCTACCTGCTCACCGGCCCACTGTCACTCGACCAGCGGGACAAGGTCCGCCTCATCGGCGAGGCCATAGGCCGGGACCTGTCCTTCCAGGAGCTCGCTCCCGAACAGGTCCGCCAGGCCATGCTCGCCCAGGGCCTGGCCGAGGACCTTCCCGACCGGCTCCTTGGCTCCCTGGCCGACTACGCGAACACGCCGGGCCCGTCCACGGACACCGTGGAGCAGCTCCTGGGCCGCCCCGCACTCACCTTCGCCGCGTGGGCCGCCGACAACATCGCCGCCTTCGCGGCCCCGGCCGGCTCATGAGCCCGCGGCCGCGACAGGGAGGAACGATGGTGCCGAACAGTCCGGTTGCCAAGGTCGTGCGGTGGGCCGGCCTGTTTTTCTCGGGCGTCTTCGCGGGTTTCCTCGTCTCCGTGCTCGTCCTCGAACTGTCCCTGCGGGGCTTCGACCGGCACGTGTACACCCAGGTCCGTCAGGTCGAACTCGATTCGCTGGACAAGCTCGCCGTCGCCACGCTCCTGCCGGCACTGATCACCACGGCATTGCTCGTCGCCTTCACGTTCAAGGCGTCAGGACGCACCCCCTGGTGGACGCTGATGGCCCTCACCCTGCTGGTCGGGATCCTCGCCCTGACGCTCGTGATCAACATGCCGATCAACGCCGACCAGCTCGACTGGAATGTGCAGGCGCCGCCCGCGGACTGGGCGACCGTACGTGATCACTGGCAGATCGCCCACGGCGTGCGGACAGGCGCGGCCGTGCTCGCGTTCACAGCCTTGATCGCCCATGCGACGGGAACATCGCACGGCACCCACCAGGCGACATCGACGTCGCCGCACCGCGGACTCCCCGCCGCACCAGAAGATTCCCCGCTGCACCAACGGACCTGAGGGAGATCGACATGAGGGAGATCGAACTGTCCGCCGGGACCATCGCATACGAGGACACCGGCGGCGACGGCCCGACGGTGGTGCTCCTGCACGGGCTGATGATGGACGCCTCGCTGTGGGACGGACCGATCGCCGACCTGTCCGCCGACCACCGGTGCGTGGCACCGACGCTGCCGTTCGGCGCGCACCGTCGCGCGATGCACGCCGACGCCGACCTCTCGCTGCCCGGGGTGGCACGGCTGGTCACGGAGTTCCTCGACCGCCTCGATCTCCACGACGTCACCCTCGTCGGCAACGACACCGGCGGAGCACTCGTCCAACTGCTCATGTGCGACGGCGCCGCACGCGTGGGACGGGCCGTGCTCGTCTCATGCGATGCGTTCGACAACTTCCTGCCAGGACTGACCGGCAAGACGCTCGTGCTCACCGGCAAGCTCCCGCCCCGGATGTTCGGGCTGTTCATGCAGCAGATGAGGCTGCGGCCGCTCCGCCGCCTCCCGATCGCGTTCGGGTGGCTGACACTGCGCGGAGACGCCGCCACCGCCCGGTGGACGAAGCCGGTCATGAAGCAGCCCGGGATCCGCCACGACGCCGTACGAACACTGCGAGCCGCAGCGGCAGACACCGACCTCCTGCTCGCCGCGGCCGAACGCCTGCCGAACTTCACGTCCCCCGCCCTCGTGGTCTGGGCAAGCGGTGACCGCGTGATGCCCCCCGAGCACGGCCGACGCCTCGCCGAACTCCTCCCCCACGGACGGCTGGTCGAGATAGCAGACAGCTACACCCTCGTCCCCCTGGACCAGCCGACGAAACTCGCCCAACTCCTCCGGGAGTTCACCCACGCATCCGACGCCACCTAGGACGGAACCCCTTGGACCACGACCAGGCGAACACTGCCTGATACGGCATTGGCGCGAGCTCGCGTGAGCGGACCACCCCACGATCCTGCGGGTGGTGCCGCCGGTGCACGCCGCGGGCCCGCGTCCGGTCGCAGAGCGTCTGGGGCCGTGCCGTGCGATCCCGGGTGTGAGGGCGCCCTGCTGGCGTATACCGGCTATTACGGCGTATGCGGCTGAACCACTCGGTGCCGGGCGCCCTCGCGGGCGAGGCGGAGCGATCCCGGTATCTGGATGCGTGGATCGTAACGCTACTGAGTGGAGCGAAACGCAACTGAATCGTGACTGTCTTCGCGCTCATTCGGCCACGGTCCCCCCTCCCGCCACGGTGTACCTGCCGGTAATGTCGGCCGCCATCGACCGGGGGGATGGACGGCTCTTCCGAGGGCCAGTATTGCGAAACGGTGCGAGGAGGCCTGATGGCGACTGATCCGCAGTCCGTACCTTCGGGGCGATCGCATGGCCGCTCGGACGAGCGCTGGCAGCGTATGTGGAGCCATCGCGAGCATCTGCTGAGGGTCGCGCGCAGGCGGTCCATGAGCGTCGAGGATGCGGAGGACGCCGTACACGAGGCGATGGTGCGCGCCATGGAGACTCCGCACGTCGAGGACGAGCGGCTCGGGGCGTGGCTCACGACCGTGACCATGCGTCTGTGTGTCGACCGGTACCGCCAGACCAAACGTGAAGCCGAGGTCGGCACCCGCTCGACGCTGACCCCGCACCCCATCGCCCCCGTCGACGAAGTGGTGTGCGATCGCGCCGAGGCCAAGTGGCTGGCGAGCCGGAGCGGCGAACTGCCCGCACGGCAGGCGGAGGCGCTCTGGCTCAAGTCGGAGGACCTGGACGTCGGCCAGGTCGCCCGGAAGATGGGGCTGAGTTACCGGACGGTCGAGTCGCTGCTCGCCAGGGCCCGTCGTACGATGCGCAACTCGCTCGGCGCGACGCTCGCCACCGGCTTCTGGATGTGCTGGCGCGGCCGGCCCCGGCTGGGCAGCGGTGCGCAGGTGGCGACGGTGGCGTCCACCGCGGCGACGCTCGCAGCTCTGGGGTTCGCACTTCCCTCCATACAGAGGGAGATGGGGGAGGGCGGAGTTCGTCCGCCGGCTTCCTCCCAGGCCGTGGCCGACTCGCCCACGGCGGAGGAGGGCCACCACCGGACCGACGCGCCCGGCCCCATGGCCGGATCGGAACCCCGCGGTCCCGCCGCGTGGGGACCGGACGGGCCGTTCGCCGGCGCCCCTCTGATGCTTCTCGACGTGTCGCTCCCGCTGCCGCCGCTGACGGAATCGGCTGTTCCGGCCACCCCGTCCGTTCCTCGGATGCTGTCCGTACCGGACGTCAAGGATGTTCCGAAAGCGCCCGATGTTCCGAAAGCCCCGGCGGTGCCCGGTCCTTCTGCCGCTTCTTCGGCGCCCCTGATTGCTCCGGCCGCTCCGGCTGTTCCGGCCGCTCCGGCTGCTCCGTCCGTCCCGGGCACGCCTGCCGAGGACGCCGAGGACGACGCACCGGTGGTCACCCCGAGCGCCGCCGACGAACTGCCGCGCGTGCCCCGCGCACAGTGATGTTTGCCCCTCGTCGACGCAGGATTGCGGCCCGGTAAAAAAATCTTGGCGGACGAGCGACGGACGCCCCGCCCTCCCCCGTAGAGCTGATGACAGAGCTACTTCAGGGCTGAAGGGCGGGCCGGATGGGTGTCGAGATCTGCGTGGAAGGGTTGACCAAATCCTTCGGTCAGCAGGTTATTTGGCAGGACGTATCGCTGACTCTGCCCGCCGGGGAGATATCGGTCATGCTGGGCCCTTCGGGCACCGGCAAGTCTGTTTTCCTGAAGACGCTCGTCGGCTTGCTGAAGCCGGACCGAGGCTCGATCACGATCGCGGGGAAGGACATCACCCGCCTCCGCGAGCACGACCTGTACGAGGTGCGCAAGCTGTTCGGCGTCCTCTTCCAGGACGGTGCGCTGTTCGGCTCGATGGACCTCTACGACAACATCGCCTTCCCGCTGCGTGAGCACACGCGCAAGTCCGAGGGCGAGATCAAGCGGATCGTCCTGGAAAAAATGGACATGGTCGGCCTGATCGGAGCCGAGGAGAAGCTGCCCGGCGAGATATCGGGCGGTATGCGCAAGCGAGCGGGTCTGGCGCGGGCGCTGGTGCTCGACCCGGAGATCATCCTCTTCGACGAGCCCGACTCCGGGCTCGACCCGGTGCGCGTGGCGTACCTCAACCAGCTGATCGTCGACCTGAACGCGCAGATCGACGCCACCTTCCTGATCGTCACCCACGACATCGCCTCGGCCCGCCAGGTGCCGGACAACATCGGCCTGCTCTTCCGCCGCGAGCTGGTGATGTTCGGCCCCCGCGAAGACCTGCTCACCAGTGAGGAGCCGGTCGTGGGCCAGTTCCTCAACGGACGCATGCAGGGTCCGATCGGCATGGCCGAGGAGAAGGACGCGGCCCAGGTCAAGCAGGAACTCGCCGAGCTCCATGCCGGAAACCACCGCGGCCCGAAGGGCGGCAAGGGATCGGGCGGGGGCAAGATCCCGCGCCTGCTGCCCAGCCCCGGCATCACCCGCTCGCCCCGCTGGGAGGGGATCGCCGAGCACGAGGAGAAGATGCAGCGGCTGCGGAATCTGCGCGTGGCCGTGGGCCCGGACGGCGGGGGGAGCGGAGCATGAGCCTCTCGCCCACGGCCGGGCTGAAACATTCGGGCAGCCTCTTCTCGCTGGCTCTGGATGTTCTCCGCACCCTGCCGCGCCGCCCCTTTCAGCTGCGGGAGTTCATCCAGCAGTCCTGGTTCATCGCGAGCGTCACGATCCTGCCGACCGCGCTGGTCTCCATCCCGTTCGGCGCTGTCATCGCACTTCAGATCGGAAGCCTGACCCGGCAGCTGGGCGCACAGTCCTTCTCCGGAGCCGCGTCGGTCCTGGCGGTCCTCCGTGAGGCGTCGCCGATCGTGACCGCCCTCCTCATCGCAGGAGCCGGCGGCTCCGCGATCTGCGCGGACCTCGGCGCACGCAAGATCCGCGAGGAGACCGACGCCATGGAAGTCCTCGGCATCGATCCGATCCACCGGCTGGTCGTCCCCCGTGTGCTGGGCTCGATGGCCGTGGCGGTGCTCCTCAACGGACTGGTCTCCGTGGTCGGCGTGAGCGGCGGCTACTTCTTCAACGTGGTGATGCAGCACGGGACGCCGGGCGCGTATCTGGCCTCCTTCACCACCCTCGCGCAGCTGCCCGACCTCTATTGGGCCGAACTGAAAGCGCTGCTCTTCGGCGCCATCGCGGCGATCGTCGCCTCGTACAAGGGCCTGAACGCCAAGGGCGGTCCGAAGGGTGTCGGCGACGCGGTGAACCAGTCGGTCGTCATCACCTTCATGCTGCTGTTCGTCACCAACTTCGTGATGACCGCGGTCTACTTCCAGCTCGTTCCGCAGAGGGGTTAGTGATGGCGCTGTCCAAACGATTCCTCTCCGGCCCCCTCCGCACCCTCGAAGAGCTCGGGACCCAGCTGTCCTTCTACGGGCGCTCCCTCGCCTGGACCGGCCGCACCCTGCGCCGTTACAAGAAGGAGGTCCTGCGCCTGCTGGCCGAAGTGAGCTTCGGCCGCGGAGCGTTGGCGGTCGTCGGCGGCACCGTCGGTGTCATCGCCTTCCTCTCCTTCTTCACCGGCACCGAGGTCGGACTCCAGGGATACACCGCGCTCAACCAGCTCGGCACCTCCAACTTCGTGGCGTTCCTCTCCGCCTACTTCAACACCCGTGAGATCGCACCCCTGGTCGCCGGGCTCGCACTCTCCGCCACGGTCGGCGCCGGGTTCACCGCCCAGCTCGGCGCGATGCGGATCAGCGAGGAGGTCGACGCCCTTGAGGTGATGGGCGTCCCCTCACTGCCGTTCCTGGTCACGACCCGGATGATCGCCGGGTTCATCGCGGTGATCCCGCTCTACGTGGTCGGTCTGCTGTCCTCGTACTTCGCGGCCCGGACGATCACCACCGGCTACTACGGCCAGTCCAGCGGCACGTACGACCACTACTTCCAGCAGTACCTGCCACCCATCGACGTGCTCTGGTCGTTCGGCAAGGTGATCCTCTTCGCCGTCGTGATCATCCTTGTCCACTGCTACTACGGCTACTGCGCCAAGGGCGGCCCCGCGGGGGTCGGTGTGGCGGTCGGCCGCGGTGTACGGACGTCCATCGTCGCCATCAACATCCTTGACTTCTTCCTCAGCCTGGCGATCTGGGGAGCCACCACGACCGTGCGGATCGCGGGGTAGCCGATGTCGACAACCCATCCCTTCAGGCTGCGGCTCTACGGCGTCGTCTTCCTCGTCGTCATCGGCCTGCTGCTGTCGCTCACCGTGGCGATCTACCAGAAGGTGTTCACGCCGGCCGTGGCGATCACCCTGCAGGCGGACACCGTCGGCAACCAGCTGGACCCGCCCGCCGACGTGAAGCTGCGCGGCCTCGTCGTGGGCGAGGTCCGCGAGGTGCGGGCCGACGGCGACAAGGCCACGGTCGACATCGCGCTCTCCCCCGAGCACGCGTCGCTCATCCCGGCCGACGTCCACGCCCTGTTGCTGCCCAAGACGCTGTTCGGCGAGAAGTACGTCGACCTGGAGGTCCCGAAGAAGCCCGCCGCGCGGCCCATCCGGGCCGGAGACGTGATCACTCAGGACCGTACGAAGGCCGCCATCGAGCTCCAGAAGCTGATGAACGACCTGTTGCCGCTGCTCCGTGCGGTCCAGCCGGCCAAGCTGAACGCCACGCTGTCCGCGGTCGCCACCGCATTCGAGGGCCGCGGGGACGAGATCGGTGCGAACTTCGAGCGCGTCGAGCGCTACCTCCACCGCCTCAACCCGCACATGCCGGCGATGCGCAAGGACATCTCGCGGCTGGCCGACGCGGTCGAGCTCTACGGTGACGCCGCCCCCGACCTGCTGAGAATCCTGCACAACACCATCACCACCAGCCTGACTGTCGTCGACAAGAAGGACGAGATGGCCTCGACCCTCACCGGGACGACCACCTTCGCGCACACCGCGAAGGACTTCCTCGACGAGAACTCCGCGCGGTTCATCACCCTCGGTCGCGTCTCCCGCCCCACCCTCGCGCTGCTCGATCGCTACTCACCCGAATTCCCCTGTCTCCTCAGTGGTCTGACGAAGGAGGAACCGCTGGCCGAGCAGATCTTCCAGGGCGGGAAGATGCACATCACCCTGGAGGCCGTCCTGCCCAGGTCCCCCTACCGCCCCGGCGAGGAGCCGCGCTACGCCGACCGCTCCGGTCCCCACTGCCGCGGACTTCCCCACCCCGGCACGCCCCAGCCGCCGATCAAGCTCGACGACGGCACCAAGGGCTCCGGCGGCTCGGCATCCGCAGGACAGAGCGGCGTGACGGCAACGGCCGCCGAGCAGCGGGTCATCGGCTCGCTCGTGGCCCCGGTCATGGGTGTGCCCGCCGATGAGGTGCCGTCCGTGACGACCCTGCTCTTCGGCCCGATGGCACGGGGAACGGCGGTGAGCGTCGCATGAAGGCCATGGAAACGGCCGCGCCGCTGGTCAAGTTCAGCATCTTCGCCGCGGTGACCCTCCTCGCGACAGCGCTGCTCGCGGCCACGATCGTCAACGTCGACTTCACCCCCAAGGACACCTACAAGGCGGTGTTCAGCGACGTCACCAGCCTGGAGAAGGGCGACGACATCAGGGTGGCCGGCCTGCGCGTCGGCGAGGTCGAGGACATCGAGATCAAGGACCGGACCCTCGCCGAGGTCACCTTCAGCGTCACCGAGGACCGGCCGTTGCTCACCTCGACGCGCGCCGTCATCCGTTTCCGGAACCTCGTCGGGCAGCGGTACATCGCGCTGACCGAGGGGGCCGGGGACGGCACCCGGCTCAAGCCCGGAAGCAGCATCCCGCTCTCCCGTACGCAGCCCGCCCTCGACCTCAACGCGCTGCTGAACGGCTTCAAGCCGCTCTTCGCCGCGCTGAGCCCGAAGGACGTCAACCAGCTCGCGTCGGAGATCATCAAGACCCTGCAGGGCGAGGGCGGCACGGTCAACAGCCTGCTCGCGCACACCGCCTCGCTCACCACGACGCTCGCCGACCGCGACCAGCTGATCGGTTCCGTGATCGACAACCTCAACGAGGTGCTGGGAACGCTGGACAAGCGCAGCACGCGCTTCTCCGGCCTGCTCAAGCAACTCCAGCGGGTGATCTCCGGACTGTCCGCAGACCGCGTGGCGATCGGCGACTCGCTCACCGGCATCGGCGACCTCACGGGTGCCACCTCCGGCCTGCTGCGGGACGGCCGTCCGGCGCTGCGGTCCGACATCGCGGGACTGTCGGAGCTCTCCGGGACGCTGAACAAGAACCAGAAGACCGTGGAGGGCGTCCTGAAGCGACTGCCGCACAAGCTCAACAAGCTGACCGCCACCGGCTCGTACGGCTCCTGGTTCAACTTCTACCTGTGCGACTTCGACGGCCGGATCATGCTGCCGCAGACGGCGAAGGCGTACACGCCCGACCTCCACGTCGCCCAGGCGAGGTGCGGCCGATGATTCCCTTCCGCGAGCGCAACCCCGTCACGATCGGAGCGGTGGGCCTCATCACCCTCGCGTTGCTGATCGCCGGCGCGTTCAACATCGAGAGCCTTCCGCTGATCGGGAACGGAGCGGAGTACAGCGCCGCCTTCTCCGAGGCGGGCGGTCTGAAGTCGGGTGACGAGGTCCGCATCGCCGGGGTCAAGGTCGGCAAGGTCGGCGACGTCGACCTCGACGGCGACCACGTCAAGGTCACCTTCCGGGTGAAGGACGAGCCGAGGTTCGGGACCGACACCGGCGCGTCCATCCGGGTCAAGACGATCCTGGGAGCCAAGTACCTCTCACTGGAGCCCAAGGGCACCGGTCAGCTGGAGCCCGGGAGCGAGATCCCGCTGAAGCGGACGGTGTCGGCGTACGACGTGGTGGAGGCGTTCAGCGACCTGACCACGACCAGCGAGAAGGTCGACACCGAGAACCTGGCGAAGGCCATGGACACCATCTCCACGACCTTCAAGGACTCGCCCGCCGAGGTCAAGGCGTCCATCAAGGGGCTGTCCCGGCTCTCCAGGACCGTGGCCTCGCGCGACAAGGAGCTGCGTGAGCTGCTCTCGCACGCCAACGGCGTGACCGGTGTGCTCTCCGACCGGTCGAAGGAGTTCATGAAGTTGGTGAAGGACGGCAGCGCGCTCTTCGCGGAGATCAACAAGCGGCGCGCGGCGATCCACAACCTGCTCGTGAACGCCTCCGAACTCGGCGTGCAGCTCTCCGGCCTCGTCGACGACAACCGCCGGCAGATCGGCCCCGCGCTGAACCGCCTGAACACCTTCGTCGGGATGCTGCAGCGCAACGAGAAGAGCCTCGACCGCAGCATCAAAGGGCTGGCGCCCTTCGTCCGGGTCTTCACCAACACCCTGGGCAACGGCCGCTGGTTCGACACCTACATCCAGAACCTCGTCGCCGCGCCCGCGACCGTGCGGGGCGGCTCGTCCGCGCCCCAGACACCCTCGGGAGGGTCCCGATGAACCGGCCACCGAACCGGCCCCGGCGCGGGTCCCTGCAGCGGCCCCGGTGGACCTTCCTGCCGCAGGGGCGCACCGGCCGCCTCCCGCAGGGGAGCGCCGGCCGTACAGACACCCCCGTGCGGGTCCCGATGAACCGGCCACCGGACCGGCCTCGGCGCGGGTCCTTGCAGCGGCCGCGGTGGACCTTTCTGCCGCAGGGGCGCGCCGGCCGCGTCCCGCAGGGGAGCGCCGGCCGTACAGACACCCCCGTGCGGGTCCCGATGAACCGGCCACCGGACCGGCCTCGGCGCGGGTCCTTGCAGCGGCCCCGGTGGACCTTCCTGCCGCAGGGGCGCACCCGCCGCCTCTCCCAGGGGCGCATCCGCCGCGTCGTCGCGCTCGGCACCGCCCTGTGCCTGCTCGTCGCCGGCCTGGCCGTCGCGTTCTGGCCGAAGCCGGACCCCGTCAAGGTCACCGCGTACTTCCCGCGGACCGTCGGCATCTACCCCGGTTCGGACGTCCGCGTCCTCGGCATCCCGATCGGGGAGGTCAAGAGCGTCACCCCGCAGGGCCGCAGGGTGCGGGTCGAGATGGAGTACGAGGCCGGTCGCAAGGTGCCCGCGGGCGCCAAGGCCGCGATCGTCAACTCCTCGGTGGTCAGCGACCGTTACGTGCAGATGCTGCCGGTGTACCGCGGGGGCCCGGCCATGAAGAGCGGCGCGGTCATCCCCGAGGAGCGGACGGCCGTACCGGTCGAGCTGGACCGGATCTTCGACAGCCTCCACACCACATCGGAGGCGCTCGGTCCGCGCGGTGCCAACAAGAACGGAGCGCTGTCCCGGCTCATCGGCGTCAGTGCGGACAACCTCAAGGGGAACGGCAGGAACCTGAACCAGACGATCAAGGATGTCTCGCAGGCCCTCACCACTCTCTCCGACGGACGCAAGGACATGTTCGGGACGGTGAAGAACCTTCAGGTGTTCACGGCCGCGCTGGCCGCGGACGACGACAGCGTCCGCTCGTTCAACGACAGTCTGGCCACGACCGCGCACCAGCTCTCCGGCGAGCGCAAGGACCTGGCGGAGGCGTTCAAGAACCTGTCCGTCGCGCTCAAGGACGTGTCCGGATTCGTCCATGGCAACAAGAAGGCGCTGACCCGCAATGTGAAGGGTCTCAGCGAGGTGACCCGCGTGCTGGTCAAGCAGCGCGCCGCGCTGGAGGAGCTGATGGACGTCGCGCCCGCCGGTCTCGGCAATCTCGCGCACGCCTACAACCCGGCATCGGGCACGCTGGACACCCGTAACAACGCCGAGCAACCGCAGGATCCGGCCGGCCTGATGTGCGCCCTGCTCAGGACGGCGGGCGAGAAGTCGGACTGCCACGACCTGGGGAAGCTGTTCGGTGGCCTCCCGAAACTGCCGACCGCCAACTCCCTGACCGGCGCGGTCCCCCCGGCGCCCGGTGTCGCCACGACCGACAAGACGCTCGGCGGCATCCTGGGAGCCCAGGCATGACCGCCCCGCGCAAAGCGGCCGCGTGGGCGGTCGCCGGGGCGCTGCTGCTGACCGGCTGTGAGTTCAACGGCCTGTACGACGTCCCGCTCCCCGGCGGCGCCGCCGCCGGAGACGCGTACCACGTGACGGTCGAGTTCCGGGACGTGATGGACCTCGTGCCGCAGTCCGCGGTCAAGGTCAACAACGTCACCGTGGGCGCCGTGGAGAAGGTGGAGCTGCACGGCTGGCAGGCGCGTGTACGGCTGCGCGTCGACGACACGGTGAAGCTGCCGGCCAACGCCGTCGCGGAGCTGCGCCAGACCAGCGTGCTCGGTGAGAAGTACGTCTCGCTCGCCAAGCCCGCGGACGTAGCGCCCGTCGGCAGGCTCACCGAGGGCGCGAAGATCCCGCTGTCCCGGAGCAACCGGAACGCGGAGATCGAGGAGGTGCTGTCCGCTCTGTCGGCGCTGCTCAACGGCGGCGGTGTGGCGCAGCTCCACACGATCACCGTGGAGCTGAACCACTCCCTGGCGGGCCGCGAGGACCGGGTGAAGAACCTGCTGACCGAGCTGGACACCTTCCTCGGCGGCCTGGACGACCAGCGCTCGGAGATCATCCGCGCCATGAAGGGCATCGACCGGCTGTCCACGAGGCTCGCGCGGGAGAAGACCACGATCGGCCGGGCGGTCGACACCATGTCGCCGGCCCTGAAGGTCCTGGCCGACCAGCGCAAGGACCTGACGCGGATGCTGCGCTCCCTGTCCGACCTCGGCACGGTCGGCACGAAGGTGATCAACGGCTCACGGGACGACACGATCGCCAACCTCAAGCACCTGCAGCCGATCCTCACCCAGCTGAACAAGGCGGGCGACGACCTGCCCAACGCGCTGGAGCTGATGACCACCTATCCGTTCCCGCGCAACTCCGTCGACGCCATCAAGGGCGACTACACCAACCTGCACATCACCGCGGATCTCGACCTGAAGAGCATCTACGGCAATCTCTCCAACGGCGGCGGCAAGAAGCCCGGTTCGCCGCACAAGCCGAAGCCCAAGCTCCCCGGCACGCCCGATCTGCCGGCCACCCCGCACGTGCCGGACCTGCCCGGTCTGCCGACACCGTCCTCGGCGCCCTGCCTGCCCGGCAGCGACTGCGCAGACGGCCAGGGAGGGGACAAGGGATCGTCCGGCGGCGGCGTGCTCTGCCCGCCGGTGTGCACCAGCAGCTACGACGCCCACCAGGGCAGCGGCGGGACCGGTTTCGGCGACGGCGTGGACCTGGGCCTCGCGGAGCTCCTGACGAAGGGGATGCAGCCATGATCACTCGTACGGTCAAGGTCCAACTGCTCGCCTTCTCCGCGGTCACCGCGATCGGTGTGTCGTACGTCGGCGCCGAGTACGCGGGACTGGGCGACCGCCTGACGGACAGCGGGTACTCCGTGCAGGCCCGGTTCGCCGACTCCGGCGGCATCTACTCGGGCGCCGAGGTCACCTACCGCGGCGCGCCCGTGGGCCGCGTCGGCGATCTGCGCCTGGTCGGCTCGCGCGTCTCGGCGGAGCTGCGTATCGAGGACGGCTCGCGTATCCCTGCCGACACGCTCGCGGTCGTGGCGAACCGCTCGGCGGTGGGCGAGCAGTACATCGATCTGCAGCCGCGTGCCGCAGGCGGCCCGTATCTGCACGAGGGCAGCACGATCTCCCCCCAGGACACCCGCACGCCGCTGCCGACCACGGAGATGATCCGCAGCCTGGACCGCCTCGTCGGCTCCGTGGACAAGAAGGACCTGCGGACCACCGTCGACGAGCTGGGCCAGGCGTTCACCGGCACGGCCCCGCACCTGACCCGGATGGTCGACTCGGGCAACCGGCTCGTGGAGTCGGCGAGCGACAGCCTGCCCCAGACGATCTCGCTGATCGACGACTCGCAGACCGTCCTGAAGACGCAGAACGACAAGGGCTCGGCCTTCAAGTCGTTCTCCCGCGATCTGGCGGACCTCACCGGCCAGATCAAGGACAGCGACCGCGACGTCCGGCGGCTGGTGGACGGCGGTTCGACGGCGGCGCAGGAGATGGACTCGCTGCTGAAGGCCAACCGGAAGGCGCTGCCGGTCCTGCTGGGGAACCTGATCAGCGGTGGACAGGTCACCGTGGCGCGGCTCCCCAACGTGGAGCAGACGCTGGTCACCTTCCCGGTCGTCGTGGCCGGCAGCTTCACCGTGTTGCCGGGTGACGGCACCAGCCACTTCGGCCTGGTGGTCAACGCCGACGACCCCCCGTCGTGCCGGCAGGGCTACGGATCGACGCAGCGGCGCGACCCGAAGGACACCCGCGAGGTGCAGGCGAACACGTCCGCGCGCTGCACGCTCCCGCGGGGCAGCAAGAGTTCGGTCCGCGGCGCGCAGAACGTTCCGCGGCCCACAAGCTCCGAGGTGCGGGGCGGCGGCGATCCGGCGTCGTACATCGCACCGTACGATCCCGCGACCGGCCAGGCCGCCGGTCCGGGCGGGGGGACCGTCCAGATCGGCTCGACGGGCGGAGAACAGAGTGCGTTCGGAAAGGACTCGTGGCAATGGCTGCTCGTCGGACCCATGGCATGATCCGCCGCCTGGCGGAGCGTACGGCGGCGTCCGCGCCGCGCCCTGCGACCGAGGCCGTGCGCGCGGCGCGGGAGAGCCGGGTGCTCCCCGTGGTGCTCGCCGGCGTCCTCGCCGTGCTGGTGGTGCTCTCCGGCTTCTTCGGGGTGCGGCTGTACCAACAGCACGGGGAGGAACAACGTAACCAGGACATTCTGGCGGCGGCCCGGCAGTCTGCGGTGAATTTCACCTCGCTCGACTACCGGCACTACGACCGGGACAGCAAGAACGTCCTGAAGGGCGCCACCGGTGACTTCAAGGAGCAGTTCACCACCCAGACCAAGGAGCTCACCAAGCTGGTCACGGACAACAAGTCGGTTTCTGAGGGACATGTCCTCGAAGCCGGTATCGCCAAGGCGGGCGCCACATCCGCCCAGGTCCTGGTCGTGGCCGACAGCAAGGTGACCAACGTCGCCGCGCCCCAGGGCCAGGCCCGCAACTACCGGCTGCAACTCGACCTCGTGCTCGAGGGCGGGCGGTGGCTGACCTCGAATCTCGAGTTCGTCGGCTGACCCGTCGGCTGATCCGCACCCCCCAGCCGTCTGGCGAGTAAGGAGAAACACCGTGACCAAGGCGACCGTACGAGGCCGCGCCGGCGCCGGCGCCGGCACATCGGCCCGGCAGCGATCCGTGGCGGCGGCCGCCCGCGCCGCCTCCAAGCGGGCCGAGAAAGCGCATGAGTCGGCCCTCGACGAGGAGGAGGCGGCGACGGAGAGCGCGGTGGTGGACGAAGCGTCCGGTTCCGGGGCCGAGGCGGGCGCCGAGGCCCGGGAGCGGGCGAAGGGCGCCGTCCGTGGCGAGGCCGGAGCGGAGAAGAACGCAGGAGCGGAGAAGAGCGCGAAGCCGGCCCGCCGGATCTCCGGTGCGGTGACCGCCGTGCTGGCCGCACTCGTCGTGGCGGGCCTCGTCGCCGCCGCCATGCTGGGCTGGGAGTACCGGGAGGACCGGCGGACGCAGGAGGCGCGCACCGAGGCCCCGGCCGTCGCGCGCAAGGACGCGCCGGAGATCCTCTCCTACGACCACCGCCACCTCGATCGCGATTTCGCGAAGGCCCGCGCCCACCTCACCGGCTCCTTCGCGGGCAAGTACCGCAAGACGACCACGAGGGTGGTGGCGCCCACCGCCGAGAAGTACCAGGGCGTCGTCACGGCCACGGTGGCGAAGCCCCCCGCCGGGGGAGCCTCCGCCGCATCGGTGGTCTCCGCCTCGCCGGAGAAGGTCGTCGTTCTCCTCTTCATGAACCAGGTCACCAACAGCACTCAGGTGTCCGGTCCGCGCCTCGACCTCAACCGGGTCCGCATGACGCTCGTGGACACCTCCGGGGGCTGGAAGGTGAGCGCGCTCGACGCCCTGTGACGGTGTGCCGCGCATCGGTGGAACCCGCCGTTCCAGACAACCTGGACCGCCAACTCACCTGGCGGCCCGGGGCGCTGGCGCATCCACGGCCACGGCGGGATCATTGCGCCATGGACGAAGAACTCCCCGATACCGACGAATTGCGGCACGCGGTACGTGAGTTGGCCGATGCCTTGGAGACGATGCTGAACCTCGTGAAAGCCGACGCGGTCCCCAGGACTCCCGAAGCGATGCGTCTCATCAGGGATGCCATCACCACACTGGAGGTATCCGGTGACTTGCGCGCGCATCCCGTCCCGGCCGGTGAGCTTCTCCCGCTGGCCGCCGCCATCAACGCCATGACCATCGCCGCGCGGGAGCAGATCCTTGACGACGCGGTCGCTGCCTCCCCCGTGCCGGACCACCCGCCGGTGTAGCCGAGGCGCCGCCCGGGCGGGAGCAGGCCGACGGCGGTCACCAGGCCGGCCACCCGTACGGGGCGGTCGGTGATGGTCCGACGCAGTGCGGCGGGCAGATCGCAACTCCCCCTCCCGTGCTGGCCGTTGCGGGACGGGCCAGGTCAGCGGTGGTGTGGTCGGTCGCGTCCGGTGCGGCGCAGGGTGCCGGTGCGGAAGACGGGTCATTTCTTCCCGGTCAGCCCGGTCTTCCTGCCGTCCTTGATCACCGCGATGCCCCGGGGCACCTCGACCCTGAACTTCGCGTCGCAGAACGCGATCCCGCTGCACCCCGCGTCGATGTCGAGGGTGTCGCCCTTGAGCGTCCACGTCAGATGCTCGCTGCCCGCGGCCGCGTCGAACCAGCGGATGACCTTGATGTCCTTGCGGTCGGCGGCGACGAGGTCGGTGGCCACCTCGTGCGTCGTCAGCTTCAGGGCGGTCCCGGCGTACCGGAAGCTCTTCGACTCCGGCTTCTGCTGCGAGGCGTCCACGGAACAGCCGGTGACTCCGAGGGCGGTGGCCGCCACCGCGACGACGAGGGCAACGGACCGGCGCGGGCCGGGACTGGGAAACATCGGTTCCTCCACGGGTACGGGATGGTGCACTCCGAGGAGGATCCCGAGCCGGGGCGGGCCGCACATCTGCCGTTCGGCAGATATCGGGTCAGCGAAGGGCGGGCCCCGGCAGCACACAACGGACCCGCCAGCCCTGCGCGTACGGGCCCGCCTCCAGCTTCCCGCCCAGAGCGCCGACCCGCTCGGCGAGGCCCGCGAGGCCGGTGCCGCCGCCCTGCCGGGTGCCGTCGGGCGTGGCGGGCCCGGCGTGGTCGGCGATCGAGATCTCCACGCCGCCCTCGGGGGTCGGGCCCGCGCACACCTCGACCCCGCCGGCCCGCGGCGCATGCCGCCGTACGTTGGTCAGCGCCTCCAGCACCACGCGGTACGCGGTGTCCTCGGCCTCGGGTGCGAGCGTGCCGGCCACCTCGTCCGCCAGGGACAGAGTGACCTCCGCGGGGGACATCGCGGAGAAGCGGTCGAGGAGTTCGGGCAGATCGGCCAGGCCGTGGAGCCGGGTGGGTCCGGGCTCCTCCCAGGGGCGGCCGTCCGCCTCGCGCAGGGTGGTCACCGTCCGGTCCATGGAGTCCAGCGCCCGCAGCCCGGCCTGCTCGATGCGCTCCAGCAGTGCGCGGTGTTCCGCCGGCCCGGGGTCCTCGCCCAGCTGGGCCGCCTGGGCCTCCAGGACGATGCCGGTCACCTCGTGGGCGACGAAGTCGTGGAGATCGCGGGCGACTTCGAGCCGCTGCTCGCGCCGGGCCAGCGCCACGGCATGCGCCCGGCGGTTGTCCAGCGACCGCAGAGAGAGCCCGACGCCCGCCGCTCCGGCGGCCGGGAAGAGGGCCAGCGCGGCCAGGAAGACCGATTCTTTGAGCCCCGTGTGCGGCGCGTGCAGGGTGAAGCGCAGCGGCAGCAGGACCGTGGCGGTGCCGGTCAGGGCACCGACGAGGCCCACGCGGGGCGCCGGTACGTGCCGTACCACCCGCTCCAGGAGCACCAGCAGCGCGAGCGTCTCGAACGGGAGCCAGAGCAGGGCCGCCTCGGCCCGCCCGAACGGGATGAAGTCCGCGACCAGGGAGAGCGCTGCGACCCCGCCCGCCGCCCGGTCGAGCGGGAGCCGGCCCGCCGGCCGGACCGCCATCGACACCACCAGCGCCAGCGCGGCCAGCACCGCCGGCGGCAGGGCCTCGCGCGGCCAGAGGGCGGCGGGCAGGAGCATCGCCGCCGCGGCCGCCCCGGACCACCGGCGGCGTCTTCGCCGGCGGGGCGCGTCGTCCTCCCCGACGGCGAGGCCGGGCACCCGATCCGTGGCGCGGGCGGGCACCGTCATCCCGGCGTCCGTCCGGTGGCGTATCCCAACTCCCAGGCCCGCAC
Source organism: Streptomyces auratus (assembly GCF_050433025.1). Lineage (NCBI taxonomy): Bacteria > Bacillati > Actinomycetota > Actinomycetes > Kitasatosporales > Streptomycetaceae > Streptomyces > Streptomyces auratus. The sequence goes on from NZ_JBNGCB010000003.1 coordinate 193,810, forward strand.
GGCGATCCCGACCCGATTGCGTACCTGGAGCTTGCGCTGGATGCTCGCGACGTGGGTCTTGACCGTGCCCGCGGAGATGAACAACTCGCGGGCGATATCGGCATTGGTCCTGCCCTCGGCGACCTTCCCGGCGATCTCCACCTCCCGCTCGGTCAGCACCGGATCGCGGCGGCGCGGGCGGCGCCCGGCCGTCGGCCCGGTGACGTGCTGCAACAGCCGTACGGTGATCGACGGGCTGATCAGGCTGTCACCGGCCATGGCCGCCCGCACCGCCTCGGTCAGCAGCGCCGGTCCGGAGCGCTTGAGCAGAAAGCCCGAGGCGCCGAAACGCAGCGCGGGATAGACGTATTCGTCGAGGTCGAAGGTCGTCACGATGACGATCCGGACCGGGTCGGGCGCCGCGGGGTCGGCGAGCCGGCGGGTCACCTCCAGGCCGTCCATCCGCGGCATCCGGATGTCCACCAGCGCCACATCGGGCCGCAGCGTGCGCCCGAGCTCCACGGCGTCCGCGCCGTTCGCCGCCTCGCCGACCACTTCCATATCGGGCTGGCTCTCCACGATGCGGCGCATGCCCCGGCGGACCATCTCCTGGTCGTCGGCGATCAGTAGGCGAATCGTCACAGGCGGGAATTCTGCCGTACGGGGCGCGAGGGGGCCGCCGAATTCCCTGCCGGGCGGGGAATCGGCGGCGGGTGTGGACCCGCGTGGCTCCGGCGGCGGCCCGCACGGATGGCGGGCCGCACGGGACCTCGTCACCCGGCCGCCCGGATCCCCTCCCCACCCATGCTGAACTGGGGAAATGCTCTCGGAGGGGCGGCCGGCGATCGGCGGCAGGGGGGTGTACTCGCGTGGCGGGTGCGGGGGGATCCGGGCATGTTGAGGTGACAGCCGTGGTCCTGGACCGGAGGAAGGGCCTGACGGGGCGTACCTGGCGCAGACGGGGCCGTCTGCGGTGAGCGGACCGGGAGGCTCCCGCATGCTTCGGAGATCGCTGCGGATACCCGCCGCCTCGGTCGCCTACCTGGTGACGGCCGCGGTGTCGTCGTCCGTGCTCTCCGCCGGACCGGGGGAGTACGCGGACGTCGCCGTGATCAGCGGTGCCCGGGCCGGCCCCGGCACGGCGGCGACCCGGGTGATCGCCCACCGCGGCGCCTCCCGTGATGCGCCGGAGAACACCCTCGCCGCCGTCGACGCCGCACACCGTCGCGGACTCATCTGGGTGGAGAACGATGTGCAGCGCAGCAAGGACGGCCGGCTGGTGGTGCTGCACGACGCCACGCTGGAGCGGACCACCGACGCCGCGAAGGTGTTCCCCGGGCGGGCGCCGTGGCGAGTGGGAGACTTCACGGCTGCCGAGCTCGCGCGGCTGGACGCCGGGAGCTGGTTCGGCGCACGGTTCGCGGGGGAGCGGCTGCCGACGCTCGCCGCTTATCTGCGCCGTCTGGACCACAACGGGCAGCGGCTGCTGCTGGAGATCAAGGCGCCGGAGAAGTATCCCGGTATCGAGGCGCAGGTCCTCCGCGAACTACGGGCACTGGGGTGGCTGGATCGCGCCCATGTCCGCAGCCGGCTGGTGATCCAGAGCTTCTCCGTGCGCTGCGTCAAGGCCGTGCACGAGCGGGCACCGCAGGTGCGTACCGGAATTCTGGGCGCGCCCGACGTGCGTCGGCTGCCGGGCTATGCGCGCTTCGCCGATCAGATCAACCCCCCGCTTTCCGCGGTCAGTTCAGGCTGGCTGGCGGCCGTGCACCGGCTGCGCGGGCCGCACGGGCGCGCCTTGGAGGTCTATGCGTGGGACGTGGCGAAGAACACCACCGCGCGGTCCGTGCGTGCGCGGGGCGTCGACGGTGTTATTGAATAATGGGCAACGGACGGTGATTCGAGGGGCATTGTCCAGATCGCTCGCGGTGCCGGGGTCACGCCACGGCGGCGCACCGCCGTCCGCGCTGCGTGAAGGAGCTGTGGAGGGCGGATGCGCCGCGTGTGGCCGCGGCAGTCGGGGATTTACGTGATTCCCGCCGCGGGGCTAAGGTGCCTGAGGTGTTCGACACCGCCACACTCCCCGTAAAAGAACTAAGACGCAGGATTTGGCTTTTGGGTTCCGATGTGCGGCCCGGTGCGGGCCATCGCCCAGTTCCTCCCCTGGGATCCTTTCGGGAGGCTCCTTGACGAACGACTTTCCGGCGTACGGCGAACGGCGGGTTCCGCTTCCCCCGCCACGGCAGATGCCGCATGACACGCTGACGCATACGGGCGCCGCGGCGCCGGCGCAAGCCACAGGTGCGACGGCCACGATGGCACCCGTGGCGACGGCTTCCGCCACGGCGACGGCTGCCCGCCCGCCCGCCGATTCCCCCGCCGCGGGCGGTACTTCGCAGGCCCGGACCCGGCACCGCGCCGCGGGCCGTAGTGGCAGCCGTGCGAAGAATGAGGCCACGGCCGAGGCCAAGGCGAAGCCGCGCGATGCCTTTTTCGACAATGCGAAGTACCTGGCCATTGTGCTGGTGGCGATGGGGCACTCCTGGGAGCCGCTGCGGGACGGCAGCCGGTCCGCGGCGGCGCTCTACATCACCGTGTATGCCTTTCATATGCCGGCGTTCATCATCATCTCCGGCTATTTCTCGCGCAGTTTCGATATGCGCAAGGACCGGTTGCAGCGGCTGATTACCGGAGTCGCCGTTCCCTACATCCTCTTCGAAGTCGCCTACACGCTCTTCAAGAGGTGGGCGGACGACGATCCGGGATATCCGATCAGTCTCACGGACCCCTGGTATTTGACCTGGTTCCTGGCAGCGCTGTTCATCTGGCGGCTGACCACCCCGCTGTGGAAGATCGTGCGCTGGCCGGTCCCGCTGGCGCTGGCCATCGCCGTGCTCGCATCCATCTCACCCGACATCGGTGACGACCTGGACCTCCAGCGGGTGCTGCAGTTCCTGCCGTTCTTCGTGATCGGGCTGTCGCTGCGGCCGGAACACTTCAGGCTGGTACGCCGCAAGAAGGCGCGGATCCTGGCCGTGCCGGTCTTCGCCGCCGCGCTGGTCTTCGCGTACTGGGCGGCGCCGCGGATGAACGCCGCGTGGTTCTACCACCGCGATGCCGCGCAGGAACTCGCCGCCCCGTGGTGGAGCGGCGCGGTGATGACGCTGGCCATGTTCGGCTGCTCGCTGGTGCTCGTGGCCTGCTTCTTCGCCTGGATCCCGGGCCGCACGATGTGGTGCACGGCGCTGGGCGCGGGGACGCTGTACGGCTATCTGCTGCACGGCTTCCTGGCCAAGGGCTCGCGCTTCTGGAACTGGTACGACAACCCGTGGATGCACACGCCCTGGGGCGCGGTACTCCTGACGCTCATCGCGGGCACGGTCATCACCCTGCTGTGCACCCCACCCGTGCAGCGGATGTTCCGGTGGGCCATGGAGCCCAAGATGACCTGGGCGTTCAAGAAGGACCCGGTGGGGATGGCCCGCAGCCGGAACTGAGCGGACGCGGTCGGGCACCGAGCGCGGGGACACCGCGGGGGTCCCTGACGGAAGCGCACGCCTGTGACGGAACGTGCGTCTGTAACGGAACGCCGCTGCGCCCGGCATGCGTCTGAGAACCACAGCGTCAGGGGCGCTCGCTCCACCGGAGGACCGGTGGGGCGGGCGCCTCTGGTGTGTGTGCGGGGCGGACGGGGTGGACGTCGCCGCTACCGGACGTCGCCGCTACCGGACGACGGCGATGCCCTCGATCTCGACCAGTGCCGCCTCGTCCCACAGACGGGTGGTGCCGATCACGGCCATCGCCGGATAGTCGCTGCCGACCAGGCGCTTCCACACCTGGCCGAGGTCGCGGGCATGCCGGCGGTAGTCGGCGACATCGACGGCGAAGACGGTGAGCTTGGCGAGGTCGGCCGGGCCGGCGCCGGCGGCCGCCGCGACCTCCAAGAGGTTGGTCAGCGCCCGCTCGAACTGCTCCACGATGCCGTCCCCGACGATCCTGCCCGCTCCGTCGAGCGCGGTCTGCCCGGCGAGAAAGACCATGGTGCCCGAGGCGGCGCGCACGGCATGGCTGAAGCCGGTCGGCGGCGCGAGATGCGGGGGGTTGATGCGCGCCAGCCCGTCGCGCCGCGCGTCCGCATCCCCGCCGTGCGCGCCGTTCCCGCCTGTCGCGCCGTGGTCGCCGTTCTCGGTCGTCATCGCTGCTCCCGCGCTCGTCCCGGCCTCTTCATGCCTTCCGCGGGCCCCCGTTCGCCGTCAATGCGACCCGCCTCCCAGGGATTCAAGCGTCTCCGGCTCATGCCCGTCCAGCGTTCCCTGCGCACCGTAGGGCCGGAAACGCACGAACGCCGCCTCATGGTGGAACGGATTCGCCCGGTGCTCCCTGACGGTTTCCTTGTGCTCGGGGAGTGCGGCCCCGTACGCGTACCGGCGCATCGCCGACGTGCTCCGCCAGAGGGAGAAGGTGCCGACGAAGCGGGGCGGTCGGGCCACGGCGACCGAAGCGAGCAGCGAGGGGTCGGCCGCGGCCCGGCCGGCGGTCCGGGAATTGGCCCGCAGGAACGGCAGCGCGCGACGCAGTCGCAACCGCCCCAGGGTGAGGACGGCGACCGGTCCGTCCTCCTCGTCCCGCGCGGCACCGGGGTCGATCTCCACCGGCAGCGCAGGCCAGGCTCCGGATATCCGGAGCGGCTGCAGCCGCACCCGCCAGCCGTCGGCCAGCCGTCGCGCCAGCGGGTCCTCGGCGAGGAAGCGGTCGAGCGCGGCATCGTCCTCCCACGCGGCGAGCAGCGTGGCCCGGCCGGGACGCAGCCGGGGCGGGCCGGCTGCGATGAGGCCGGTGAGTGCGGTCTGGGCCCAGCGCAGGCCGGGTGTCCCGTCCGGCCGTGGGCACGTACGGAGGACGCTGCGTACGGAGCGGACACCGATATCTGCGACATGGACGGAAACGATCACGGCAGGTCCCCCGTTCCTCGATGTTACTGATGCGTGTACCACTTGGTACACGACCTAGTATGCTTCATTGGAGAGGCAAGGGCGACCCGAAAACACCGGCCGGAACAAGCCAGATCGCAGGGGTGGGAGCGCATGAACGAGATCGACCGGAGCCGCGCCGCGCGAGCCGCGGCCAGGACCCGTATCGAGGACACCGCGGCCCGGCTGTTCGCGGAGCGCGGCTTCGCGGGCACGACCATCGGGGAGATCGCGGCCGAAGCGGGCCTGAGCAAGCCGATGCTCTACCGCCACTTCGACTCCAAACAGGAGCTGCACCTCGCCCTGTTGGAGCGGCACCGCGATGAGCTGGCCGCCGCCCCGATCGGTGAACTCCTGCACGGCGAGGGCGATCTGGACGGGAGGCTGACAGCGATGTACGACGCCTGGTTCGCGCATGTGCAGAGCCATCCGTACACCTGGCGCATGATGTTCCGGGACACCACCGGGGACGCCGAAGTGCAGGCCTTCCACCAGGAGCTGCAAGGCAGACAGCGGGAGACGGACATGGCGCTGCTGCGCGAGTTCGTCCCCGGCATCCCCGAGGCCGAACTGGAGCCGCTCGGCGAGGCGATCCGCAGCGCGCTGTACGGCCTCGCCCTGTGGTGGCTGGAGCGCCCCGACCGCCCGCGCGAGCCCCTGGTCGCCGCGATGGTGCGGCTCACCCGTGGCCTGATCGCCACGGTCGGCCACCCGGACGGCACGGGCCCGGGCGACCGGACGCCCTGACCGGACGCTCTGACCGGGTGCGCTAAGACGCCGGATGCAACGCCGCCCGCAGATGCCCCGTCCAGTGCGCCGCCATCTCCCGCGCGAGCCGCGTCCGCGGTGCGTGCAGCTCGAAGCCGTGCCAGGCTCCGGGCACATTGCGGACGGTGACCTGCACCCCCGCGTCCATCAGACGCCGCGCATACGCCAGTCCCGGGTCCCGCAGCGGATCGAGATCGCAGACCAGGACATAGGCCGGCGGCAGCCCCGTGAGGTCCTCGGCGCGGGCCGCCGCGGCGTAGACGCCCGCCGCGGCCCCCTCCGGCAGATAGTGCTGCCACGACGCACGCATCGTGCGGAGGCTGTTGACCCACGGAGCCGGTGCGTTTTCGGCATCCGCCGGGACCGGCTCCTCGGCGATGCGGTCATCGAGGTCCGGTACGCACATCGACTGGTAAGCGAGGGCCGGTCCGCCGCGGTCGCGGGACATCAGGGCCACCGCCGCGCTCAGCCCGCCGCCCGCGGATTTCCCGGTGACGGCGATCCGTTCGGGGTCGATGCCGAGCTCGGCCGCCCGCTGTGCGGTCCACTCCAGCGCGCGATAGCAGTCCTCCACACCCGCCGGACAGCGGTGCTCGGGCGCGAGACGGTATTCGACGGTGACGGTCACCGCGGGCAGCGCCCGGCAGAGATCGATGGCCGTCTTGTCCTGCCCCGGCAGGGCGCGGCCGATGGCGTACCCGCCGCCGTGGAAGTGCAGTACGGCGGGCAGCGCGCCGGGAGGCGAGGAGCCCTCGGCGACCTCGGGACGGTAGACCTCGACCGTCAGGGCGCTGCCGTCCTCCCGCGGGATGTCGTACCGCCGGCTGCGCACCCCGGTGCGGTCGGCCGGGGTCGCGGCCAGCAGCTCCCCGAACCGCTCACGGGTCGCCGCGATGTCCTGGAAGGGATCGGCATACGGCGGCAAGGCGTCCAGAAAGGGGGCGAGTTCAGGATGGACGGTTATTCCCGGCGGGAAGGGCACAGGGAGCCTCCGGTGGTCGCGTCAGGGGCCATGCATTCTGCTCACACCGCACCCTCCCTGCCATGACCGACACTCTCCCCGCCGGCGCCCGCGCTCACTTCGCGTCCGCATAGCACTCCACCACCGCCGTGGTGAACGGGAAGCGCACGGGGGTGTCCCCGAACGCGATCCGCCCCGCCGCCGCGGCCGCCGCCGCGATCGCCCCGGACACGGTCGCCGCCTCCTCGGCGGGGCAGTGCACGATCACCTCGTCGTGCTGGAAGAAGACCAACTCGGCGCGGAGCCCGCCCTCCGACAGCGCCCGGCGCAGCGCCGCCAGCACCAGCAACGCCCAGTCGGCGGCGCTGCCCTGGACGACGAAATTACGGGTGAACCGGCCGCGGGCGCGGGCGGCGGCCGAGCCCGTGCGGTACCCCGGCGCCTGCTCCTCCTCCTGGGGCAGCCCCGCCTCGTCTGGCGGTGCCACGGACACCGGCGGGCAGGTGCGCCCCATCCAGGTGCGCACCAGCCGGCCCTCCTCGCCCGCGCGTGCCGCCTCGTCCACATACGCCACCGCGGCCGGATAGCGGCGGCGCAGATCGGCCATGTGCTTGAGGGCGTCGCCGGAGGTCTGGCCGTAAATGGCGCCCAGCAGGGCGAGTTTGGCCCGGTCGCGGTCGCCGCCGAACGCCCGGGCCGCCAGATCCGCGTACAGATCCTCGCCGCTGCCGGCCACCTCCATCAGGCCCCGGTCGCGGGAGACGGCCGCCAGCACCCGGGGCTCCATCTGGTCGGCGTCGGCGACCACCAGTCGCCACCCCGGATCGGCGCGCACGGCCTGCCGGACCACCTTGGGGATCTGGAGTGCGCCGCCGCCGTTGGTGGTCCACCGGCCGGAGACCGTGCCGCCGGGCAGATACTCGGGGCGGAAACGGCCGTCGTGCACCCACTGCTGGAGCCACGACCAGCCATGGGCGGTGTGCAGACGGTAGAGCGTCTTGTACGCCAACAACGGCGCCACCGCCGGATGATCGATCCGCTGGAGCTCCCACTTGCGGGTCGAGGTGAGGGAGATCCCGGCGCGGGCAAAGGCCTTGACGATGTCCTGGGGAAGATCCGGACGCACCCGCGCGTCCGTGCCGAACGCCCGGGACACCTCGTCGGCCAGCTCCGCCATCCTCCGCGGCTCCAGCCCGCCGGGATAGCGCTCGCCCAGCAGCCGGTCGAGCAGTTCGCGGTGCACATCCGCCCGCCAGGGCACCCCGGCCCGCCCCATTTCCGAGGCGACCAGCATGCCCGCGGACTCGGCGGCGAGCAGCAGCCGCATCCGCTCCGGATGCTCCGCCTTCTCCGTGCGCGCCACCTGGCCGGCATAGACCTCCAGCAGCGCGGCGAGCTCGTCCGTGCCGGGCGGCAGCGGCACCGCGCCCGGCTCGAACAGGGACGGCTGGGTCTGCGCCGTACGGGCGGGCCCGTCCTGCGGTACGGGCAGGCCGTGCAGCCGCGCCCAGGCAGCGGCCAGGGAACGCGGCTGGCCGTACTGCCCCTCCTCATGGCCGATCAGCAGCGCCTCCGCGGCCTCCACGTCATAGCAGCGCTCGACCCGCACCCCCGCCGCCAGCAGCGGCCGGTAGATCTCCGCGGTGGACCGCCACACCCACCGCTCGACCTCGGGACGGCTGCGCACGGCCGCGGCGAGCGAGGACTCCTGCAACACCGGCCCCGCGGCCCGCCCGTCCGGAGCGAGCGGGCAGAGACGAGCACCCCCGTCGCCCGTCTCCACCACCGCCCATCTCATGCCCCTGAGTCTTGCACCAGGGTCTGACAATGGCCCTGACCAGCACGAACGACATGCGCCCGAGCGGACGTCGCCGCGGCCGCCGGCGGCACCGCCCATTCCGCACGGCATCGGCCGGCAAGGGCACACGACACCACCGACAACCGCCGTGTGGCACCCGGAGATTGGCGCGAGGTGCAAGGATGAGGAACTCGGTGACACACCGAATTTCTTTGGATCAATGAGTCACGCATTCACCCGAATGACTCGCTACTTTCCCCCTGTTGATGCGTTGAGCAGCTTGTCGCGCAAAGCGGCGCATCACAGATATCTGCTTGCTGCTCAGTGAAGAGGTTCACCGTGAAGTTTGTCTCCAAGGCCGCTGTCCTGTCCGCCGCCGCGGGCTTTGCCGTTGTGGGCGGGGCAGGTGTGGCCAGCGCCTACGGCGGTGCCGGCGCCGCGGGCGTGGCCCAGAACTCGCCCGGCATTGTCTCCGGCAACCTCATTCAGGTCCCGATCGACCTGCCGCTCAACATCTGCGGCAACACCGTCAACGCCGGCGCGCTGCTGAACCCGGCTTTCGGCAACACCTGCGTCAACCTCTGACCACCGTACGGTGCTTGAGGCCCGGCCTGCGCGCGGGCGGGGCCTCTCGGCGGCAAAAGGCCGGTACGCATTCCGTACCGGCCTTTCGTATGCCGTAAAGGCCCCGATCACGCAACGCGGCTCAGCGTCAATGATATGTGTCTATTGGTTTCGTGGCATTCGGGTGAAACGGCGAAACCGCTCCCTCAGAAGGGAGTTGACCAGTGCGCTCCGGATACGGGCACTCCGCTTCGAGAAGGGTAAATCGTGATCAAGAAGGTCCTGGCCACGACGGCTGTAGCCGCGTCCGTCGTTGGAATCTCGGCGACTGCCGCCCCGCAGGCCATGGCGATCGGGAACCACAACGGCACGTCCACGGTCAACGGGAACGGCGTCAAGAGCGCGTTCGGCAACTCCACCACCGTGGGCCGGATGAGCCCGCAGCTGGAGCTCATCCAGGGCTCGCTGAACAAGCCCTGCCTCGCTCTGGGCAAGGTGGACGCCCAGATCCTGGCCGGGGCCGCCCCGATCGCGCTGCAGGACATCAACGTGCTGTCCAGCTCGCAGAACCAGCAGTGCACCGAAAACTCGACTCAGGCAAAGGGCGACGACCCGCTGTCGCACATCCTCAGCGACATCCCGATCCTGTCGGGCAACGGCGTCGGCAACCACTGAGCCGGCCATCGGTCGCAGGCCCGGACCGCCGGCTCTCCTTTCCAGAGCGGTCCGGGGCCTGCGGTACCCCGTTACGAACCGTAGGGACGGAATTTCTCGATCCCCCTTTCGGTAGGAATTCGTATTCGGCGGATACCTCGTCTGTTCGAACTCCGGTGTTTTTTCCGCGTCGTATGCGCGGTGGCAATCTCTCGAATCGGTCGTGCATCCTTCGGGCGATTCCTCCGAAAACCTCCGGGCAAGAGTTTCGTCCACGAGGGCAAATCGTTACCAATATCGGCAGCGGCGTTACGGGCGAGCAGCCCGTGCGACACGACGGTCGTGTGCGCTACGGACCCGCTGCAAGGAAGGGCAGAAAGTGAAGTACGCAAAGGTCGCAGCAGTCACTGCCGGCACGCTCATGGCGGTGGGCTCGGCAGCACCGGCGTTCGCCGACGCGGGGGCCGCAGGGGGCGCCAAGAACTCTCCCGGAATCCTCTCCGGCAACGCCATCCAGGTTCCGATTCACGTTCCGATCAACCTGTGCGGCAACACCATCAACATCGTTGCTCTGCTGAACCCGGCGTTCGGCAACACCTGCCTGAACCACTGACTCGAAGGAATTCGAGCCGTGTCGATGTGACCCGGCCCCGGTGCACGGTCCCCTGTGCACCGGGGCCGGTTGCCCTTCATTTCCGGTGGGCATCCGCATAACCCCTCTAATTTTCGGGCGGATCAGCCGAGAAGGGTGGAACTTCAGGGTTTCCCCGGACGAAGGAACTCGTTAGTCACGCTGAAAGCGGTGATCCGATCAGCGACGTGATTGCTCACGTGGCGCTGATGTCGCGGGACCGTCAAGCACCGCCCGAGAAGGGATAGTTGAAGTGAAGTACGCAAAGTCTGCTGCGGTTGTCGCCGGTTCCGTCATGGCACTGGGGGTCGCCGCGCCCGCTTTCGCCGCCCAGCCCGGCGCTCCGACCATGAGCCTCAACGGCGGGCTGACCGATGCCCTGAGCGACAAGCAGCTGGACGGCCACCAGCTCACTCCGCTGCTCAATACGGTCAAGGCCACGGAGGGCAAGGTCAGGTCGACCAACGCGAAGAAGCTGCTCCGTGGCGTCTCCGGGACGGCCAAGAAGACTCCGCTGCTCGGTGGGCTGCCGCTCAAGTAATGCTGGGGCGGGTGGCATTAACCGCTGGAGTGCGGGTCTCGGAGCTGCCCGGCCCTGGAGCGGCGACGGGTGTGGAATTCCCAGCCCATAGCCGCGTCAGGTGATTTCGATGCGGATATCGAGATGTCGCGGTACGTGGCTGCGGATTCAGGTGCCCGGAGCCGCGCCACGCCTCGGCCGTTTCTCCTTCCGAGCGTCGGCGCCCAGTCGTGAAGCCGAGCGGCGAAAACGGCTCAGGGCGCGGCTGTTTGAGTGAATGGCAACAACCAAAATCCTCCCTGTGAGTTGGGCAGATTGCCCGGCCCAAGGGCATCCCGAAACACGAAGGACCAAAATGATCAAGAAGGCTCTGGCGACCACGGCCGCGGCTGCGTCCATTGTCGGCGTGGGCGCCGCTGCCGCCCCCGATGCGATGGCGATCGGCAACCAGCACGGGACGTCCACCGTCAACGGCAACGGCGCTACGCAGTTCTACGGGAACTCGACCACGTACGGTTACATGAGCCCGCAGATCGGCCTGATCCAGGGCTCGCTGAACAAGCCCTGCATCGCTGTGGGCAAGGTGCCGGTCCAGGCTCTCGGCGGGGCGGTCCCGATCGCGCTGCAGGACATCAATGTGCTGTCCAGCTCGCAGAACCAGCAGTGCACCGAGAACTCGACCCAGGCAAAGGGCGACGACCCGCTGTCGCACATTCTGGACAACATCCCGATCCTCTCCGGCAACGGCGTCCACAACCACTGACCGGCCGCGAACGACCCGGGCCGCCCGGTCCTCCTTCTTCCGGGCGGCCCGGGTTTCCGCTGTCCGGCTCCGGAGCGGAAATGTTATTCGCTCGTGACTGAACTCCGGTGAACCGGATCGTTAGGAATGGTGTGTGGAGGGAAGCTGCCAATGCCCTTGTGGGATTGATGGGGCTGCCGGGGCATTGGCATGCCGTCCGTAATGAAGCAGGGCCTGCGAATCCGTTCATCGGTATCGCAGGCCCTGCGGCATGTAAAGGGAATTGACGTACCGGACCGACAAGTCGCACTGCCGCTATGCGAATTGGGGCGTCGTCGGCCGCCGCAACGGCGGTGCTGTCTTTGCGGGAGATTCATGCCGGCTATTCGGGTGATGGTGCAGAACTCAAGCCGGTATGGCGGGTTGTTCAAACAGGGCTCCCGTGTCGGGAGTTTCTTCTCCTGAAGGGTTTTCGTGATGAACAAGATGATCGCGGGCGCGGCAGTGGTGGCGTCGTTGGTCGGCACTTCCGCCATGGCCGCTCCGCAGGCCATGGCGATCGGTGACCAGCACGGCACCAGGACGGTCAACGGAAACGGGGGGTCGTCGGTCTTCGGCAACTCGACCACGCGCGGCGACCTGAGCACGCAGCTCGGGCTCATCCAGGGCTCGCTGAACAAGCCTTGCCTCGGTCTGGGCAAGCTGGATCTCCAGATCTTCGCCGGCGCGCTGCCGATCGCGGCGCAGGACATCAACGCGCTGTCCAGCTCGCAGAACCAGCAGTGCACCGAGCAGTCGACTCAGGCCAAGGGCGACGACCCGCTGTCGCACATCGTCGACGACATCCCGATCCTCTCCGGGAACGGTGTCGGCAACGGCTGACGGCCAACGACCCAGCCGCATCACCGCTTGTGTCTCGGGCGGTCGGCGCCGCGTATGCGCTGCCGACCGCCCGGTCGTGTGAGCGGCACTGGGAGAGCGGCGGGCGGCGGTCCGTGCGCCATGACCGCGGAGGAAGGGCGAGAGAGGAAGGACGAGAGATGCGACAGAGCCTGAAGGCGTGCGTGTTCGTAGTGGCGGCGTCGGGCGTGCTCGGCGCGAGCTGCAGCGCGGCGTACGCGGATGCCGGCGCCGGAGGGAGCACGACGAACTCTCCCGGGGTGCTGTCCGGGAACAACATCCAGGTGACCGTGGACACCCCGGTCAATGCGTGTGGCAATTCGGTGAATGCGGGCGCGGCGCTCAACCCGGCATTCGGCAACGGGTGCGGGAACGGTGCGCCGCCCCTTCAGCAACCGCCTCCGGAGCAGCGGCCTCGCGTGGCCCCGCGGCCTCCAAACGCGGAGGGCGCCCCGGGGGTGCACTGGACGACCGCGGGGCCGGCGAAGCACGCGGAGCCGGTGCAGCGCCCGGGTCCGGAACGGGCCGAGCGCCCTGCCCCGGTGCCGGCACCGGTGGCGCATGCCCCCAGGCCCGCCCCGCGCCCCGCACCGGACGCCCGCGTGGATGAGGTGGAGCGGGCCGGGTCCTCGGCGGGATCAGCGCTGCTGGCCGCCACCGGGCCCGGTGCGCTGAGCGCGCTGGCAGGTACGGGCGGTGGGCTGCTGCTCGGCGGGGTGCTGCTGCTGCGCAGGGCGCGTCCGCGGCGCAGGTGAGGCGGGGCGGCCGCCGGGCGGTGGCCGGGGCTCGGTGGCCCGGCCGAGCGGGTCCGGCGGGCCGCTCGGCCCGCACCGCCCGGTCGTCCCGCACCGCCCGGTCGTCCCGCACCGCCCGGTCGTCCCGCACCGCCCGGTCGTCCCGCACCGCCCGGTCGTCCCGCACCGCCCGGTCGTCCCGCACCGCCCGGTCGTCCCGCACCGCCCGGTCGTCCCGCACCGCCCGCTCGGCCCGCACCGCCGGGTCGTCCCGCACCGCCCGCTCGGCCCGCACCACCTGGTCGAACCGGCCGCCGGCGGGGTCGGACGGTTCGGCCGCCGGCCGTCTTAGCGCTGTCGGCGGGCGATGCCGCGGCCGGCAGCCGGCCTGGGGGCGTACGACGGATTCGTGCGGATCTACGGGTGAGGACCGGGGCCGGTGGTACGGGCAGGGGTGCGCCGTCGCTCATCGGTGGGGAGCCGCAGGCCGCGGGGTATGCGCAGCGGGCCGGGGCCGGAGGGGCCGCGGGCCGTGCCGGGCTCTGCCGCCTCTGGCAAAATGAGGAGGAAGGCCGCAAAAGCCATCGGTCGATGAGGTGGGGACATGCTCATTGCGCTGGCGCAGACGGACTGCGTGCTCGGTGACGTGGAGGCGAATCTCGAGATCGCCCGCGAGCAGATCGAGCAGTCGGCGGCGCAGGGCGCGGACCTCGTCGTCTTTCCCGAACTGAGCCTGCACGGTTACCACTTGGGCGCGCTCAAGCGCGATGAGTCCCTGGAGGCGAACGATCCCCGGCTGCTGGAGCTCAGTACCCTCGGCCCCGATGTGCTGGTCGGCTTCCATGAGCACACCAGTCTGCGGGCGTACAACACGGCGGGGCACTATGCGGACGGTGCCCTGCTGCATGCGCACCGCAAGCTGTACCTCCCCAACTACCTGGCCTGGGAGGAGCGCAAGCACGTCAGCCCGGGGCAGTCGCTGCGGGCGTACGACCTGACGAAGTCCAGGAGCGGCGGCCGGGGCGCGACGCTGGTGTGCAATGACGCCTGGCAGCCGGCGCTGCCGTGGCTGGCGGTGCAGGACGGCGCCGAGGTGCTGTTCGTGCCGACCGCCAGCGCGGCGAGCCTGGATCCGGAGGCGATGGACACCGGGATGTACTGGGACACGCTGCTGTCCTATACGGCGCGGATGCTCCAGTGCTGGGTGGTCTTCGTCAACCGGGTGGGTAATGAGCACGGGGCGGCGTTCTGGGGCGGTTCGCGGGCCGTCGACCCGCGGGGCGCGGTGGTGGCGCAGGCGCCCAAGTGGGAGCCCTCGCTGGTCACCATCGATATCGATCTCTCCGAGGCGCGGCGGCAGCGGCGTGCGGTGCCGCTGGTCGCCGAGGCCCGGCTGGGTCTGATCGACCGCGAGGTGCGGCGGCTGATCGACGAGGGCGGCGATCACTGAGCGCCGCCGGGCCCGGCGTCAGTGGGCGCCGGTGGATTCCTGGCGGGGCGCCTCGGCGGGCGCGTCGTCCTTGAGGGCCTTGGCCTCGGACTTGAGGATGCGCATCGAGCGGCCGAGGCCGCGCGCCATGTCGGGAAGCTTCTGGGAGCCGAAGAGCAGCACGAGCACCGCGACGATCAGGAGTAGGTGCCAGGGCTCGAAGGCGTTGCGGAGCATGGACGCGCTCGCTTTCGTCGGGGCCGGCGGACGTTCTGTCCAGTATGACCCCAACCGCCCGGCCGCCCGGTCCAGGGGGCGCCCCCGGCACCGGACGGCCGGGGCACGGCTACCAGCTGGACTTGCGGACGCCTGGCAGATAGCCCGCGTGCGCCTGGTCGCGCAGCCGTACGCGGGACAGGCCGAAGGCGCGGAAGTAGCCGCGCGGGCGGCCGTCGACGCTGTCGCGGTTGCGTACCCGGGTGGCGCTGGCGTCCCGCGGCTGGCGGGACAGCTCGCGCCGGGCGGCGGTGCGCTCCTCCTCGGGGGTGTGCGCACAGCGGATGACGGCCTTGAGGACGGCCCGCCGGGCCGCGTAGCGGGCCACCGTCGCGCGGCGCTTCTCGTTCTTGGCGATCTTGCTCTGCTTGGCCATCAGACCTTCTCCCCTCGTGCGCGGATACGGGCGACGGCCGCCTCGATCCCGATGACGTCCACGGTCTTGAGGCCCTTGGCGCTCAGGGTGAGCCGGATGTGCCGGCCCTCGCTCTGAAGCCAGTAGCGCTTGCGCTGGATGTTGGGGTCGAAACGGCGCGAGGTGCGCCGGTGCGAGTGGGAGACGGACTTGCCGAAGCCCGGCTTGCGGCCGGTCAGCTGGCAGTGGGCGGACACGGTGCGGTCCTTCCGGTCGGGGCCCCTGGTGCGAGGCTATTGAAAATGGAAACCATTTCCGTATACTACCCGCATGGCTCGCAATGAACTACGCCCGGTCGTCAAGCTCCGGTCCACCGCCGGCACCGGCTACACGTACGTCACCCGCAAGAACCGCCGTAACGACCCCGACCGCCTGGAACTGCGCAAGTACGACCCGGTGGCCGGCCGTCACGTCGCTTTCCGAGAGGAGCGCTGAGGACAGCGATGCAGCCTGGAATCCACCCCGCCTACGGGCCCGTCGTCTTCCGCGACCGGGCCGCCGACTACGCCTTCCTGACCCGCTCGACCGCCACGAGTGACAAGACGGTCGAGTGGGAGGACGGGAACACCTATCCCGTCATCGACGTCGAGATCTCCTCGGCGAGCCACCCCTTCTACACGGGCACCGCCCGGGTGCTGGACACCGCGGGCCGCGTCGAGCGGTTCGAGCGCCGTTACGGCAAGCGGGCCCGCTGATGGAGCGGCTCAACGTCGTGCTGCTCGGCGGCCTGCATACGGAGGCGCGGCAGGCCGCCGTCGAGCGGCTGCTGCGGTCCGTGCCCGGCAGCGTCGCCCTCCACCACGATCTCGGCTCGGCCGTCGAAGGCACCGTGCGGCGCACGGTCCGCGATGCCGGCGGCACGCTCGACACCGCCGACGTACCGCTGGTCAACGACTGTGCGTGCTGTGCGCTGCGCGAGGACCTGGTGCCCGAGCTGGAGCGGCTGGCCGCCGGCCGGACCTGCCGGCTGGCGGTCGTCGAACTGTGGGACTCGGTCGAGCCCAAGGCGATGGCCGAGGTGATCACCTCCTGCGGCAGCGCGAACCTCGCGCTGACCGGGGTGATCACCGCCGTCGACCCGGCACTGCTGCTGCCCTACCTCGGCTGCGGCGACGACCTCGCCGAGGCGGGCCTCGCCGCCGCGGCCTCCGACCAGCGCACGGTCGCCGACACCTGGGCGCGGCAGCTGGAGTACGCCCCGGTGCTGGCGATCGCGGCGGGGGAGGAGGCGGCGGAGCCGGCCGACCTCGCGCTGCTCGCCCAGCTGCATCCGATGGCACACCAAGTGCCCGTCGCATCGGAGGAGTTGGCGGCCGCGGCGACGGCCGGCTTCGATGTGGCGGCGGCCGCGGCGCGCCAGCACCCGGCCTGTGCGCTGCTGCCCCAGGAGGCCGACGCGGACGGCGTCGGCACCCTCGTCTGGCGGCACACCCGCCCCTTCCACCCCGGCCGGCTCTACACCGCGCTGGAGGATCTGACCTGCGCGGCCGCCCGCAGCCGGGGCCGGTTCTGGCTGGCCGACCGCCCGGACACGCTGCTGTCCTGGGACGCGGCCGGCGGTGCGCTGTGCGTGGAGAACGCCGGACCGTGGCTGGCCTCGCTCCCGGACGCGGCCTGGGAACTGGTGCCGCCGATGCGCCGGGCCGCGGCCGCGCTGGACTGGCACCCCGAGCACGGGGACCGCGCCCAGCACCTGGTCTTCACCTCGCCCGGCCTGGACCGCGAGGGCCTGCGGTCCCTGCTGGAGTCGTGTCTGCTCACCGACGCCGAGTACGCGGGCGGCCCGCCGTCCTGGAAGAGCCTGCCGCCCGCCTTCGACGCCCTGCTCGATCCCGTTTCGTAACGCCGGCCACGTCCCCTGTGACGGCCGGTCCGCCCCGCACGGACAAGGAAGTTCTCATGCCCCGTCGGCACGACTCGCGCCGGACGCCCCCGCCGCGCCGCAACCCGCTGGATGCGGCGGGCATCACCTACATCGACTACAAGGACACCGACCTGCTGCGGAAGTTCCTCTCGGACCGCGGCAAGATCCTCCCCCAGCCTTCGGCCGGGAGGTGCCCCCATCGCCGGATCACCCGGGTCAGCGCGCAGCAGCAGCGACAGCTGGCCCGGGCGGTCAAGAACGCCCGGGAGATGGCGCTGCTCCCGTATGCGTCACGGTGACGGCCGCTGTGGCCTGGCACCTGCACCCTGGAACCCGAGGGGCGTGGCACACGTCTCTTCCTCGTCCGTGAGGGGTTCGGCCCCGGTGAGCCGTACCAGGTAGCGACGCACCGGCTCATGGCCGGCGGCCCGTGGGCGAGCGTGGGGGAGCGGCTGGGGGCGGTGCTCGACGAGCGGTGACCGGCTCGGCACCGGCTGTCGTGCACGTGCATCTGCGCATGCATCCGCATGAGAACGGAGCTATGCTCCCGGGCAGTTGACACCATTTATCACCGGGAGACCTCTGTGCCCCACGCATACAACGGCATGGCCGCCACGGATCTCCACGAGGTGACATGGCAGAAGAGCCGGCACAGCAACTCCCAGGGATCCTGTGTGGAGTTCGCCAAGCTGCCCGGGGGTGACATCGCGGTCCGCAACTCCCGCTTCCCGGACGGCCCCGCGCTCATCTACACACCGGCCGAGGTCCAGGCCATGCTGCTCGGCATCAAGGACGGGGAGTTCGACCACCTCGTACGGGACTGAGCGCCCGTACGGGGCTGAGCGCGCGTATGCGACCGGGCGGTGTCGCGGGCCGGGACGGCCCGCGGGCGCGGCCCCGGAGGCGGCGGGGTGCCCGCACACGCCAACCGGGCGCCCGCCGATGGCGGAGCGCCCGGTGTACGGAACGGCTACGGCAGCCGGAAGAGCGCCCACACGATCTTGCCGTGCGAGGCGCCGGCCAGCGGGTGCCAGCCCCAGCTGTCGCTGAAGGAGTCCACCAGATACAGCCCGCGACCCGACTCCGCGGCGGAGTCCGCCTCGCCGGCGACCGGTGAGTCGTCGCTCGGGTCCCGTACGGCGCAGATCAGCCGGGAGGACCAGCGCATCAGATGCAGCCGGGCGGGCGGGGCGGTGTCGTGCTGCTCCGGGGCGGCGAGGATCGCATGCCGCAGGGCATTGGTGACGAGTTCGGAGACCACCAGCGCGACCGAGTCGAAGAGCTCGTCGAGATCCCAGCCCTGCAGGGTCTCGCGGGTGAACGCCCGTGCGCTGCGCACCGATTCATAGCGCGGCGGGAGCGTGCGGGACGCGGATCCGGAGACGGCCAGAGGGTCGACGGGAGGAAAGCCCTGCCATAACGGCTCGAGCATGGTCAAAACCTTGGTCCCCATGCGAGGCACTCCTGGCGTTCGCGGACGTCATGACCCTGGCCGGGCAGCCGGATCTGGCGGATCTGGCGGATCTTTCACGAGCGTGCATGCGTGCGACGCCCATGGTTCCCAATGTCCGAGACAGATGCAAGGGCAGATGCACGTGCACGTGCCGTGATTGCGGGGGCACGCACCGATTCGTTGGGAATTCTTCCGGCTGATTTGTGTGGAGGGCTTGCGGGGGCCTCACACATCCGTAACCGGATGAGCACTCAACGAAGCCCGAACGTGGCAGACTTGCGGCCCTCTGTTGGACGGGGTGGGGTCACAGGAGGGTCTGAGAGGTGTCCGCAAGTGAGTCGAGCGGGTCGGTGGTGCGGCGGATCCTGCTCGGGTCGCAGCTCCGTCGGCTGCGTGAGTCGCGTGGGATAACCCGCGAGGCGGCCGGCTACTCGATCCGTGCGTCCGAATCGAAGATCAGCCGCATGGAGTTGGGCCGCGTGAGCTTCAAGGCACGGGATGTGGAGGATCTGCTCACTCTGTACGGGGTCGGCGACGCGCAGGAGCGTGAGGCGCTGCTGTCCTTGGCCCGGGAAGCGAATGTGGCGGGCTGGTGGCACAGTTACAGCGATGTGCTGCCCGGCTGGTTCCAGACGTATGTCGGTCTGGAAGGAGCCACGTCGTTGCTCCGGGTCTACGAAGTCCAGTTCGTGCACGGGCTGTTGCAGACCGAGAACTACGCCCAGGCGGTCGTCAGACGCGGCATGCCGGACGCCGGTCCGGCAGAGATAGAGCGCCGGGTCGCGCTGCGCATGGAGCGGCAGAAGCTGCTGGTGGCGGAGCGGTCGGCGCAGTTCCACTGTGTGCTGGACGAGGCCGCGCTGCGGCGCCCGTACGGCGAACGCGCGGTGATGCGCGAGCAGCTGAAGCATCTGATCGAGGTGTCCGAGCGCCCCAATGTGCGGCTGCAGGTGATGCCGTTCAGTCTTGGCGGGCACGCGGGCGAGAGCGGCGCCTTCACCATGCTCGGCTTCCAGGAGTCGGGCCTGCCGGACGTGGTGTATCTGGAGCAGCTGACGAGCGCGCTCTACGTGGACAAGCCCGAAGAGGTGGCGCAGTACGGGCGGGTGATGGACCGCCTCCAGGAAGAGGGTCCGAATCCGGCCGAGACCAGGGACCTCCTGCGCGGGCTGCTCCAACTTATGTGACGCGTCGGTAGGATGGCGTGCCATCAGGAGTCAGCACACCCCCCATACGGCGCCCTGAGCGCCCTGTTCTCCAGATCGGGATGGCATGTCCTACTTCGACGAGTTGGCGTATCAGTTCATCGACGGTGAGTGGCGCTCGGGAAGCGGCTCATGGGACATCGTCGACTTCAATCCCTATAACGGCGAGAAGCTGACCTCCATACCCGTGGCCACGGTCGAGGAGATCGACCAGGCCTACCGCGCGGCCGAGCGCGCACAGCGGGCGTGGGGCGCCACCAACCCCTACAGCCGCCGGCTCGTCTTCGAGCGTGCGCTGCGGATCATCGACGACCGTGAGGCGGAGCTGGCCGCGGCGATCGCCGCCGAGGTCGGCGGCACCCTCGCCAAGGTGGGCTTCGAACTCCATCTGGCCAGGGAGTTTCTGCGCGAGGCGATCCAGCTGGCGTTGCGCGCCGAGGGCCGCATCCTCCCTTCGCCGATCGACGGCAAGGAGAACCGCCTCTACCGGCTCCCGGTCGGTGTCGTCGGCGTCATCAGCCCCTTCAACTTCCCCTTTCTGCTGTCGATCAAGTCCGTCGCGCCGGCCCTCGCGCTCGGCAACGCCGTCGTCCTCAAGCCGCACCAGAACACCCCGGTCTGCGGCGGCGGTCTGGTCGCCAGGATCTTCGAGGAGGCCGGGCTGCCGGCGGGCGTGCTCAATGTCGTCGTCACCGATATCGCCGAGATCGGCGATGCGCTCATTGAGCACCCGGTGCCCAAGACCATCTCCTTCACCGGCTCCGAGAAGGTCGGCCGGCATGTCGCGACGGTCGCCGCCGCGCACTTCAAGCACTCCGTGCTGGAACTGGGCGGCAACAGCGCCCTGGTCGTCCTCGACGACGCCGATGTGGACTACGCGGTCGACGCCGCGGTCTTCAGCCGCTTCGTCCACCAGGGCCAGGTCTGCATGGCCGCCAACCGGGTGCTCGTGGACCGCGCCGTGGAGCGGGAGTTCACCGAGAAGTTCGTGGCCAAGGTCCGGTCCCTGAAGGTGGGCGACCCCACCGACCCGCAGACCCATATCGGCCCGCTGATCAACGAGGGCCAGGCCGAGGCCGTCAGCTCGCTGGTGGACCGCGCCGTCGCCGACGGTGCCGCGGCGCTCGTGCACGGCGAGACCCGGGGCACGCTGGTCGGCCCGACCGTGCTGAGCGGCCTTGCGGACGACTCACCGCTGCTCCAGCAGGAGATCTTCGGTCCCGTCGTGCTGCTGGTGCCGTTCGACGGTGACGAGGAGGCGGTGCGCCTCACCAACGCGACGCCGTACGGGCTCAGCGGCGCCGTGCACACCGGTGACATCGAGCGCGGGGTGCAGTTCGCCAAGCGGATCGAGACTGGGATGTTCCACGTCAACGACGCCACGGTGCACGACGAGCCGATCGTGCCCTTCGGCGGGGCGAAGAGCTCCGGTGTCGGCCGGCTGAACGGCGACGCGATGGTGGAGGCCTTCACCACGACCAAGTGGATCTCCATCCAGCACGGGCGGTCGCAGTTCCCGTTCTGAGCGGAGCGCCCCGCGGCGAGCGGCCGCGGAATGCGGACAGAAGTTGACCGCAAGGGCTCCTACCGTGAGTCACGTCGAAAGGCGGACGGCGAAACGGCCGGCCGCCGAGGGATGTCATGTCACGAAAGGCGGAGCCCATGCCCACTTACGTACCTGCCGAGGCACACGGCGACGAGGCCGGCGCGCTGCTGGCCGTCCTGGAGGCTCAGCGCGGCGGGCTGCGGCGGGCGGTCCTGGGGCTGACCGACGACCAGGCGAACGAGCGGCCGAGCGCCAGTGAGCTGTCGCTGGCCGGGCTGGTCAAACATGTCGCGCAGACCGAGCAGAGCTGGCTGGAGAACGCGCAGGAGCGGCCGCACTCCATCGAGCGGACCCAGGACACTTGGCACCTGAGCTTCCAGCTCGAAGACGGCGAGACGCTGGCCGGCGTGCTGACGTTCTGGGACGGCGTCGCGCGGCGGACCGAGGAGTTCATCCGCTCCGTACCGAGCCTGAACGACACCTTCCGGCTGCCCGAGGCGCCGTGGTACCCGCCGCAGGCCCGGCAGTCGATGCGCTGGCTGATGCTGCACCTGATCGAGGAGATGGCCCGGCACGCCGGTCACGCCGACATCCTCCGCGAGTCCCTGGACGGGAAGACGGCCTTTGTGCTGGTGGACGAGGAGCGGGCGGCGCGGCAGGGGTAGCCCGGCGCCCTGCCGGGGCCCTCTAGGCTGACGGTGGGGGCGCGAGGATAGAGGAGACGATGTCGGCGATCCGGCTGCTGGTCCTGGGCGCCGTGCGGCAGCACGGCCGGGCGCACGGCTATCAGGTGCGCAATGACCTGGAGTACTGGGGCGCCGACGAGTGGTCCCACGCCAAGCCGGGCTCGATCTACCACGCGCTCAAGCAGATGGCCCGGCAAGGGCTGCTGCTGGCCCATGACATCGCGCCCAGCACCGCCGGCGGCCCGCCGCGTACCGAGTACGAGCTGACCGCGGCGGGCGAGGCGGAGTACTTCTCCCTGCTGCGCGCCGCGCTCTCCCGGCACGACCAGAAGGTCGACATGCTCAGCGCGGGCATCGGCTTCGTCGTCGATCTGCCGCGGGACGAGGCGGTGGCGCTGCTCAGGGAGCGGGTGCGGGCGCTGGAGGAGTGGCGGAGCACGGTCACCGAGTACTACACGCCCGAGGGCGGGCCGGGGCAGCTCGGCCACATCGGCGAGATCATGCGGATGTGGCTGCACTCCTCGGACAGCGGCGCCGAATGGACCCGCGGGCTGATCGAGCGGATCGAGGGCGGGGCGTACGTCTTCGCCGGTGAAGGGGAGCCGTTCGTGGGCGTATTGGCGGACGGGGAGGAGAACCCGTACGCGAGGAAGGACGCGGCGTCGGACGAGGGCCGTGACCAGGGTCCGGACGCGGCCGGGGACGAGAGCGAGGGCGGCGCCGCCCCCGCGCACTGAGGGCGGGCCCCCGTGCCCTCAGTGGTGGAACGCCGTGGCCACGTTCTCCGGGCGCTGCATCGGGCCCGACTGCTCCCGGAGTTCGGTCAGCAGCTGCTCCAGGTCCGCGAGGAACAGATCGGCGAGGTCCATGGAGAAGCCGTTGCGGCAGACCACCCGGAGGACGGACAGGTCCTCGCGGTTCGGGGGGAAGGTGTAGGCGGGCAGCAGCCAGCCGCGTTCCCGCATCCGCCGGGACACGTCGAAGACGTCGAAGGCGGTGACGTGGTCCGCGGTGGTGAAGGCGAAGACCGGCAGCTGGTCGCCCCGGGTGAGCATCCTGAAGTCGCCCAGCGCGCCGATCCGTTCGGCCATCGAGCAGGCCACGTCGCGGGTCGCCTGCTGTACGGCACGGAAGCCCGCGCGGCCGAGGCGCAGAAAGGTGTAGTACTGCGCGGCGACCTGGGCGCCGGGCCGGGAGAAGTTGAGGGCGAAGGTCGGCATGTCGCCGCCCAGGTAGTTGACGCGGAAGACCAGCTCCTCCGGCAGCGCCTGCGAATCGCGCCACAGCGCCCAGCCGACGCCCGGGTAGACCAGGCCGTATTTGTGCCCCGAGGTGTTGATGGAGGCGACCCGCGGCAGCCGGAAGTCCCACATCAGCTCCGGGTCGAGGAAGGGCGCGATCATGGCGCCGGATGCGCCGTCCACATGGACCGGGATGTCCCAGCCCCGCTTCTCCTGGACCTCGTCGAGCGCCGCGCAGATGTCGGCCACCGGCTCGTACGACCCGTCGAAGGTCGAGCCGAGGATCGCCACGACGCCGATGGTGTTCTCGTCGCACAGCTCGGCGGCCGAGGCCGCGTCCAGATGGAAGCGGTCGCCCTCCATCGGGACGGTGCGTGCCTCGACCTCCCAGAAGTTGCAGAACTTCTCCCAGCAGACCTGGACGTTGGCGCCCATGATCAGGTTGGGCCGGGCGCTGCCCGGATAACGGTCCTGGTTGCGCTGCATCCAGCGCCGTTTGAAGGCCATCCCGGCGAGCATGCAGGCTTCGCTCGACCCGGTGGTGGAGCAGCCGACGGCGGCCGACGGGTCGGGTGCGTGCCACAGGTCGGAGAGCATGGCCACGCACCGCTTCTCCAGTTCGGCGGTGCGCGGGTACTCGTCCTTGTCGATCATGTTCTTGTCCCGGCACTCCGCCATCAGGACGCCGGCCTGCGGCTCCATCCAGGTCGTGACGAACGTCGCCAGGTTCAGCCGGGAGTTGCCGTCCAGCATCAGCTCGTCGTGCACGAACTGATAGGCGTTGTGCGGGGCGAGCGGGCCGTCGGGCAGGGTGTGCTGCGGGGGTGCGGTCTCCATTCCGGCGATCGGGTCGGCCTCGCCGTAGAAGGGGTTGACCGGGTTCCCGGTCTGCTTGCGGTCGGATGCCGATGCGCCTTTGTGCAGAGTCATGTGGTCGCCACTACCCGTCAACTGGCCGGTGAGAGGCCATGTTTGATGGCCTTGGTGAACTTCACGACGCGCTCCGCCTGGATGCGGGCGGCGGTACGGGCGTCGTCGTCGAGCGGAACGTCCGGGCCGCCGACGTGCGAGGTGCCGTAGGGATTGCCGTCGGCGAACTTCGCCGGGTCGGTGTAGCCCGGCGTCACGAGGATGCCGCCGAAGTGGTGGATGGTGTGGTACAGCGCGAGCAGGGTGGATTCCTGACCGCCGTGCTTGGTGGCGCTCGCGGTGAAGCCGCTGTAGACCTTGTCGGCCAGCCGGCCCTGCTGCCAGAGGCCGCCCATGGTGTCGAGGTACTGCTTGAGCTGCGAGGTCACATTGCCGAAGCGGGTGGGGGTCCCGAAGATCACCGCGTCCGCCCAGAGCACGTCCTCGTGGGCGGCCTCCATGATGTCGGCGGTGGCGGCGGCGTTCGCCGCCCAGGCCGGGTTGGCGTCGATCGCGGTCTGCGGGGCGAGTTCCGCGGTCCGGCGCAGGCGCACATCCGCCCCGGCGTGCTCGGCCGCGTCCGCGATCCGGCGGGCGAGCTCGGCGACGGTGCCGGTCGAGGAGTAGTAGATGACGGCGACCTTGACGTCGTGCACGGGCATGGACGTACCTCCTGAAACCCGACAATAAGGGCATAGGGGGTGCGTGGCCTCCAGGGTTCACCCAGTGGAAGCGGGAGCGGGCGGGCGGCCGCCCCGAAGGACCGCCGCCCGCCCGCTCCCGCGTCGTGCGCGCCGCGCCGGCGCCGGCTCAGCCCGCGCTCGCCAGCGACAGCTTCGCCGCGAAGCCGAGGAACGCCGCCCCGGCGCCCGCCGACAGCCCGGCCGTCAGCCGCTTGCGGCGGCGGAAGGTCGCCGCCAGGAACGTTCCGCTGAAGATGAGGACCGACAGATAGGTGAAGCTGAACAGCTGCGCCCAGGCGCCGAGCGTCAGGAACGACAGCACCGGGTGGGCGTACGACGGGTCCACGAACTGCACGAAGAAGGAGATGAAGAACAAGATCGCCTTCGGGTTGAGCAGACTGACCACCAGCGCCCTGCGGTACGGCCGCTCGACGGCCTCCTTCGGCGCCCGCGGCGTCTCGCCGGGCTCGGCCCGGCGCGCCTCCCGGCCGCGCCACAGCGCCCAGGCGCCGCGCAACATCCCGACCGCCAGCCACGTCAGATAGCCCGCGCCGGCGAACTTGACCACGGCGAACAGCACCGGGCTGGTCTGCAGCAGCGAGGCCACCCCGCCCGCCGACAGCGTCATCAGCACGGTGTCGCCGCACAGCACCCCGGCCGCCGCCCGGTACGCCACCCGCGGGCCGCGTCGGGCCGCCACCGACACGACGTACAGCGAATTCGGGCCCGGCAGCAGAATGATCAGTGCCAGCCCCACCAGATACGTGGACAGATCCGTTATCCCCAGCATGGACGGCAGGATCTCACCCGCGGTCCGCCGCCTCATCGGGTTTCACTATCCGGACGCGCCCCCGGCCCGTACGGCCTTGGACCGGCGCGCTCAGCTCAGCGGAGCGAGTACCACTGCCGTCCCGTAGGCGCACACCTCGGTGCCGACGTCCGCGGCCTCCGTGACATCGAAGCGGAACATCAGCACCGCATTCGCACCCCGCGAGCGAGCCTGCTCCACCAGCCGCTCCATCGCCTGGTTACGGGTCTCGACGAGGGTCTTGGTCAGGCCCCGCAGCTCGCCGCCGATCATCGACTTCAGGCCCGCGCCGATCTGGCTGCCGAGGTGCCGGGAGCGCACCGTCAGGCCGAAGACCTCGCCGATCACCCGTTCCACGTGAAACCCCGGGACGTCGTTGGTCGTCACCACCAGGACGTCGGACTGGGCGTGCTGCCCGCCGCCGTACTCCTCGATGCCCATGCCGCACACCTCCTTGTGGCCAGCATCACCCGGCCCCGGGGGCGCGGCCAGCGGTCGGGGGCCGTCGGGTGGGGGTGCAGGCGCCCGCCTGGAACCACGGCGGGCCGTCCGGCGTTGATAGCTTTGGGCCGCACACGCGCCTCCACCCCGTCGCTTCGCTCGTCGCACCGCACGATCCGGCGCCCTCGACCCAGGAGCCTTCACCCCGTGAATACTCTCGCGCTCGGCCCCCAGTGGCTGGACCCGGACTACCTGATCGCGACCTTCGGCCTGATCGGCGTCCTGGTCATCGTCTTCGCGGAGTCCGGCCTGCTGATCGGCTTCTTCCTGCCGGGTGACGCGCTGCTGTTCACCACGGGCCTGCTGGTGACGACGAACAAGCTGGACCAGCCGCTGGCGCTGGTGTGCTTCCTGGTGGTGCTGGCGGCCGTCATCGGCGACCAGGTGGGCTACCTCTTCGGCCGCAAGGTCGGCCCCTCGCTCTTCAAGCGCCCCGACTCCCGCCTCTTCAAGCAGGAGAACGTCGAGAAGGCGCACGACTTCTTCGAGAAGTACGGCCCCAAGTCGCTGATCCTGGCCCGCTTCGTGCCGATCGTGCGGACCTTCACGCCGATCATCGCCGGTGTGAGCCGGATGAACTACCGCTCCTTCCTCACCTTCAACGTCGTCGGTGGCGTCCTGTGGGGCGCCGGTGTCACGCTGCTCGGCGCCCTGCTGGGCAACGTCGCCTTCGTCCACAAGCACATCGAGCTGATCCTCTTCGCGATCGTGCTGGTGTCCGTGGTGCCGATCGCCGTCGAGTACCTCCGGGCGCGCGGCAAGGCGAAGAAGGAGCCCATGGAGGCCCCCGCGCCGGGCGCCACCCAGGGCGGCACCCCCGCGGAGCCCTCGCGCCGCGGCCGCCACGCCAAGCGCTGACCCCGCGCCCCGACCCGCCGCCGGCCTCCCTGGCGCGCTTCCGCCCCTGCCCCCACCGGGCCCCCGCAGCCTCCGCCAGCCCCCGTATAGCCGCCCCGGGGACTGCTCCCACCAGGCCCGGGGCAGGTGTGAGAGATGAGCTCCCGAAAGCGGCACGACGGCGCAGCCGAAAACGTCCGCCCCAAGGAAGCGCAGCGCACGGCCATCAGGCATCGTGTCCTTGACACCTGTCAGGAGGCGTACGAGGAGCGGAGATCCGTGGCGTCGGACCCACAACGCGGCCAGCGAGGTACCAGCGGCAGCAGCGGTGCCCCGGACCCGAGCGGTTCCCCCGAGGACCGCAAGCCCGCGTCGGACGAGGCGCACAGCGCCTTCACCCCTCCGCTGGGCGTGCCGTACCCGCCGGTCCCCGAGGAAGAGCACCCCACCTCCGAGTTCGCGCTGCCCGCGGGCCTGCGCCCGGAGACCCCGGCCGAGCAGGAGGGCTCGGCGTTCACGCCGCCCAGCGGCACCACCGGCCAGCACCCGATGCCCGTCGGTGCCACCGCCATGGGCGCCGCCTTCACCCCGCCGCACGGCATACCGGTCGTCCGCCTCACCAAGGAGGCGCCCTGGCAGGACCGGATGCGCACGATGCTGCGGATGCCGGTGGGGGAGCGGCCGGTCCCCGAGCGCCCGGAGCGCGGTGAGGAGGACACCGGCCCGGCCGTCCCCCGCGTCCTCGACCTGACGCTGCGTATCGGCGAGATCCTGCTGGCCGGCGGCGAGGGCGCGGAGGACGTCGAGGCCGCGATGTTCGGTGTGGCGCACGCCTACGGGCTGGAGCGCGTCGAGCCGACCGTCACCTTCACCCTGCTGTCGATCTCCTACCAGCCGTCGCTCGTCGACGACCCGGTGACGGCCAGCCGCACGGTCCGGCGCCGCGGCGTCGACTACAACCGGCTGTCCGCCGTCTTCCGGCTCGTCGACGACATCGCCTCCGAAGGCATCACCCTCGAAGAGGCCTACCGCGGCCTCGCCGACATCCGCCGTCATCGCCACCCCTACCCGAGCTGGGCCCTGACGGTGGCCTCCGGGCTGCTGTCCGGCGCCGCCTCCATGCTGGTCGGCGGCACGATGCTGGTGTTCGTCGCGGCCGCGGTGGGCTCGATGCTCGGTGACCGGCTGGCCTGGCTCGCGTCCGGGCGGGGGCTGCCGGAGTTCTACCAGTTCGTGGTCGCCGCGATGCCGCCCGCCGCGGTGGGCGTCGCCTTCGGCCTGGCGCACGCCAGTGTCCAGGCGTCCGCGGTGATCACCGGTGGACTGTTCGCGCTGATCCCGGGGCGGGCGCTGGTCGCTGGTGTGCACGACGGGCTGACCGGCTACTACATCACCGCCGCCGCCCGTCTGCTGGAGGTCGGCTATCTCATCGTCGGCATCGTCGTCGGCGTGCTCAGCGTGCTCTACATCGGCCTGCAGCTCAATCCCGACCTGCGGCGGCTCAACCCGGAGCAGGCGCTGGGGCAGTACAACGAGCCGCTGGTCCAGACCGTCGCGGCCATGCTGCTGGCGCTGGCCTTCTGCGTGCTGCTCCAACAGGAACGCAACACGGTGGCGTTCGCGACGCTGAACGGCGGGGTCGCCTGGGTCGTCTACGGCACCCTCGTCTACCGCGCCGAGATCAACGTGGTGCCCGCCACCGCCATCGCCGCCGGACTGGTCGGTCTCTTCGGACAGTTGCTCTCCCGCTACCGCTACGCGTCCGCACTGCCGTACGTCACGGCGGCCATCGGCCCGCTGCTGCCCGGTAGTGCCACGTATTTCGGCCTGCTCAACTTCGCGCAGGGGCATCTGGCGCAGGGTCTGCCGTCCCTGGTGCAGGCCGCCTCGCTGGCGCTCGCCATCGCCGTCGGCGTGAACCTCGGTGCCGAAGTCGCCCGGCTCTTCCTGCGCGCGCCCGGTGTCGAGGAGGCCGCCGGCGGCCGCCGCGCCGCCAAGCGCACCCGCGGTTTCTAGGCGACAGCCGGCCCGCACCTGACACGGATAACGCAGGCCAGGGGTGCTCTCCGTGGTCAGTGCTGCGACGGTGCGGCCTTGTCGCGCGCGCGTGCGGGAAAACAAATAATGCGGGGGACGGAGAATCTTTGACGCGTTTCGCGCCTGCCGCTGAGGGGCATCCCCGGGCAGCCCCATGGTGGGGCCGACTCGGTCGGTGCGGAGATCGGCCGCCGGCTTCGTAACAGAGCAATCGTAGCCAGCCCCGGAGGAACGGCCAAGTAAACAACAAAGCAATTAACTTACGCCGGTCTCGGACGGCTGGCGCTCGTCCAAGGTGGGCGCGGTAGCGAATCAACTAACCCGTAACTTGATATAGGGCGGCGTGCTAGCTTCGAACACCTTGACGACGGATCCTCATCAGGCAGGCCTTGCCGCGCGCACGAAGCGACCGTCGTCAATACGGGGGGAGCACTCTTGGCGAGTCATGCGCACCACGCGAGCCTGAGAGGTGGGACCGGAAACGGCACCGGGTCGGTCGCGAGTGTCTTCAGACAACACACCACGCTGCTGGTCACAGGCGTACTGCTGGGTTTGTTCGGGGTAGCTGCCTCGCTCACCCAGCCCTGGGCCATCGGCGAACTGATCAAGACGGCGGGCCGCGGCGGCTCGCTGACCCAACCCATCGCGCAGCTGGTCGGGCTCTTCTGCGCGGGCGCCCTTTTCTCCTCGCTGCAGGCCTACATTATCGGCCGGGCCGGGGAGAATATCGTCTTCGATGTCCGCGGCATCTTGACCGGACGACTTCTGCGCGCCGACCTCACCGCATTCGGTAAGCAGTCCCAAGGCGATATTTTCACCCGCACGGTCACCGATACCTCATTGGTGAAAATCGCCCTCTCGCAGAGCCTCGCTCAGTTGATTATCAGCGGCGCCACGGTCATCGGCGGCGTCGTGCTGATGTTCCTCATCGATCTGTGGCTGATGGTCATCACCATCAGCTGCCTCGGCGTCGCCAGCATCATCTCCATCGCGCTCGCCCGCAAGCTGCGCAAGGTGGCCCTGGAAAACCGGGACGACACCGGCGAATTCGCCAGTGACATCCAGCGGGTGCTCTCCGCGCTCCCCACGGTCAAGGCCTCCCGTGCCGAGCCCCGGGAGGCCGCCCGGATCGGCAAGCTGGCCGACAAGGCGCGGCGTTCGGGTATCCGGGTCAACGCCTACAACGCCCTGCTGATGCCCTCCATGAACGTCGGCACGCAGGGCGCGCTGGCCGTCGTGGTGGGTGTCGGCATGTCCTGGGTGGCCCGTGGCGAGATGAACATGGCCACCCTGACCTCGTTCATCATGTATCTGTTCCAACTGGTCTCGCCGCTGGTGATGTTCTTCATGGGCGTGGGCCAGTTCGTCCAGGGCCGAGCGGCCATCCAGCGGGTCGACGAGCTCGCCCGTATGCCCCAGGAAGGCAACGAGCGGGCGGACGCACGGCCCCCCATGTCGTTCGGGCCGCTGGCCCGGCAACGGCCGGCGGTCGAATTCCACGACGTGCGGTTCGCCTACCGCCGCGGGAAGCAGGAGGAGCTGACGCCGGTTCTCCAGGGAGTCTCGTTCACCGTGCCGGCGCGCGGCCTGACCGCGGTGGTCGGGCCGTCCGGCGCGGGCAAGACCACCATGTTCCAGCTGATCGAGCGCTTCTACGCGGCGGACGGCGGCCGCGTGCAGCTCAGCGGGCAGAACATCGAGTCGCTGCCGCTCGACACGGTCCGCGGGCTGGTCGGCTACGTCCAGCAGGACAGCGCCGCCATGCGCGGCACCGTGCGGGAAAACCTCATCTACGCCAATCCGCACGCCACGGAGTACGACATCCAGGAGGCGGTGGAGATGGCCGGCCTCAGCTCGGTGGTCGCCCATCTCCCGCGCGGGCTCGACACCGAACTCGGCGACCAGGGCAGTGGGTTGTCCGGCGGTCAGCGCCAGCGCCTGTGCATCGCCCGCACGCTGTTGCAGAAGCCCGCGGTCATGCTGCTGGACGAGGCCACCTCCAACCTGGACTCCGACTCGGAGCGGGACTTCCGCGAGGTGTTGCGCCGGGTCTCCCGGCAGTGCGCCGTCATCGCCATCGCCCACCGGATCTCCACCGTGGTCGACGCCGAGAAGATCGTGGTGCTGGAGGGCGGCCGGGTCCGGGCGACCGGCGTGCACCGGGACCTGATGGAGCACGACGAGCTCTACCGGCGGCTGGCGGGCTCGCAACTGCACGCCGGGTCCGGCTACACCGCCCCGGCGGCGGCCGCCCCGGTCCCCATGGAACCGTGGTCACCGCCGCCCGCCATCGCGATCGGCTGGCCCGCGTATGCCGGCCTGACCGACCAGACCGTCCGCCTGCGGCCCATCAGGAGTGAGGAGCAGTGGTGAGCGCCGACGTCGCCATCGTGGGCACCGGCCCCAACGGCCTCGCGGCCGGCGTGGTCCTGGCCCGGGCCGGCCTGCGGGTGGAGCTCTACGAGGGAGCCGACACCATCGGCGGCGGGCTGCGCACGGCCCCCCTCTTCGACAGCGGCGTGCTGCACGACCTCTGCGCCGCCGTCCACCCCATGGCCGCCGCCTCTCCGTTCTTCCGGGCGTTCGATCTGGCGGCCCGCGGGGTCGAACTCCTGCATCCCGAGATCAGCTACGCCCACCCCCTGGACGGGGGCCGCGCGGCCCTGGCCCACCGCTCGCTGGCGGCGACCTGCGAGCACCTGGGACCCGACGGCCCGCGCTGGCGGCGCCTGATGAGCCCGCTGCTGGAGCACAGCGAAGGCGTCGTCGACCTGCTCCTTTCCGGCCAGCGTGGACTGCCGCAGGACCCGGCGGCCGCCCTGCTGCTGGCCCGTCGGGTGGCGGTGCACGGCAGCGGGCTGGGCGCGGCGCGCTTCCAGGGCCAGGAGGCGTCCGCCCTGCTCACCGGCGTCGCCGCGCACGCGGTCGGCAGGCTGCCGAGCCTGGCGTCCGGGGCGGTGGCCATGCTGCTCGGCCACCTCGCGCACGGGTCGGGCTGGCCGCTGCCGCGTGGCGGCAGCGGCCGTATCGCCGAGGCGATGGCCCAGGACATCACCGCGCACGGCGGCGTCTTCCACACCGGGCACACCGTGCAGAGCCTGGCTGAACTACAGGGCGCACGGGCGGTGTTGCTCGACACCAGCCCCAAGGGCTTCCTGGCCCTCGCGGGCGGGGGACTGCCCCGCTCCTATGCGCGCGCCTTGGAGCGTTTCCGGTACGGTCCGGGCGCCGCCAAGGTCGACTTCCTGGTCTCCGAGCCGATTCCCTGGTCCGATCCCGCGGTGGGCCG
This sequence comes from Streptomyces auratus, assembly GCF_050433025.1. Taxonomy (NCBI): domain Bacteria; kingdom Bacillati; phylum Actinomycetota; class Actinomycetes; order Kitasatosporales; family Streptomycetaceae; genus Streptomyces; species Streptomyces auratus. The sequence goes on from NZ_JBNGCB010000003.1 coordinate 226,210, forward strand.
CGCCGGAACGGTGCATCTGGGCGGCACCCATGCGGAGATGGTCCGGCAGGAGACCGCGAACGCCCGGGGGGTTCGGACCCGGGAGCCCTTCGTCCTCCTCGTCGACCCGGCGGTGACCGATCCGGGCCGCGCACTGCCCGGGAAGCGCCCCGTGTGGGCGTACGCACATGTGCCGAACGGGGACCCCACCGACCCCTACGAGCTGGTGCGCGCCCGCATCGAGCGGTACGCCCCGGGCTTCGGCGACACGATCATCGCCCACCGCTCCGTGCCGGCCGCCCACTACGAGACCTATAACCCCAACTACGTGGGCGGGGACATCGGTTCCGGCGCCATGACGCTGTATCAGAGCATCGCGCGACCCGTTCCCCGCATCGACCCCTACCGCACGCCGCTGCCCGGAGTGTTCCTGTGCTCCGCGGCCACCCCTCCGGGGCCCAGCGTGCACGGCATGTCGGGCTATATGGCCGCTCTCTCCGCGCTTCGACATTGTTTCGGTATACGCCATTTGCCCAACCTGGCGCCCACCTCTGAGCCATTCAAATCCGGCCGTACCCGTTAATGCCGCCGGTGTAATTCTGATGCACCGTCAACTAGCCCCAACTGCCGGTTAGTACTGTGGAGTACGCCACCGAAAAAAGCCATTGGACAGCGCATAGCGACCTGATATTGTCTTAATTGTAAGTACCCCCCCACAACGCTCCGTTGAGGCGTCATCACTGGATCGACAGGAACTGCTGGTCTGACCAACCATGCAGACGGCTGCGGTTCGACCGCATCGCCGCCTTGTTGGCGAATCACGTCTTGCCTCGCTCCAGCTCTTCGGCTTCGCGACGTTCCCATCGGCACCGACAGTGGGGATAATGAGAGGAAGCTCGGGTGCAAAACGGGGTTGAAGACATTGGCTATGGGCGGCAGTTCAAGGGCTGGTATGACCGGCTGCTCCCGGACGACGGGCTTGCTGCTGAGACGGTAGAGGGGCTGTTGGCCCTCCACCCTGACCCCGAGAAGGGGACCCTTGAGTTCGGCGTCGGTACGGGACGGATTGCCCTCCCGCTCTCCGAACGCCTCGGCCATGTGACGGGAGTGGACTCCTCACCGGAGATGCTGGACGCGCTACGCGTCAAGCTGAAGGACGGCGGAGACGTCGAACCGGTACACGGGGACATTCGCACCTACACCTCCAAAGCCCGTTACGGGCTGGTGTACTGCGTCTGCGCGACCCTGTCGATCCTGCACACTCCCGAGGACCAGCAGCAGGCCGTGCAGCGAGCGGCCGACCTCCTCGCCCCCGGCGGCCGGCTGGTGATCGAGACGCACAACAAGCCGCCGATCCTGGACCTGCACGAGGGCCGCACCCGCACCACCTACTTCGTCCCCTACACGGAGCCCGGGACCGGTGTGCAGACCCATTCCACGCTGCTCGACGGCGGTCTGTGGCACTGCTCGCACATCCTGTACCAGGCCGACGGCACCACCAGGGTGGGGTCCGAGCTCACCCGGCTGACCACGCCGGACGACATCGACGGCTACGCCCGCGCGGCCGGGCTGAAGCCCGAATCCCATCTGTCGCGGTGGGACGGCACCCCCTACAGCGAACGCGCGCCCATGTTCATCTGTTGCTACGCCAAATCCTGACGGCAGCACACACAGAAACGCAGATGACAGAAGAGGGTTGCCGTGGGACGTCCTCCGATTTTGCCGACAGACAAGAAATTCGACCTCGTACTCAGAGTGGTGTCCGGTGAACTGACCGCAGCGGAAGCCGCGCGGGAAGCCGCAGTCTCCGAGCAGTCCGTATCCAACTGGCGTCGACAGTTCATTGAGGGTGGCCGTAATGGCCTCGCTGGTGAAGGCGGCAGGGACTCCGAGAGTGCATCCCGGATAGCCGAACTGATCAAAGAAAACGCCACGCTGAAGGCCACGATAGGCGAGCTGTACATAGAACTCCGAAAGTACAGCCGGAGCCCGATCGGCCGTGTTCCGGCGCCCCGGGGGAATATGCACCCCGGCCGGCGAGTCAACTAACTCATTATTTGATCCCGGCACCGCGTGTTAGGTTTCGGGATAACAGCCACTTCGAATCACGGGGGAGGGAATGTGGCGTCTCTGGAGCGCCATTTTGCCGTAGGCATTGCGGGACTGGCCGGCGCAAGCCTTCTGACCGGCGCAGTAACGCGATTCACTGGTAAGCGCGAACGTGCACGTCGCTACCTGATGCACGAGAGGCCGGACGGCAGCCTCGTCGAGATTGCCGTTCATATTCCTCCGCAGGCGAAGCGAGCCGTTCTGTTCGACAACGGTATGGGTGCGCCCCAGGAATACTGGGACTGGGTGTGCAACGCACTTCCCGCAGACATGGGGTATGTGCGGTTCAACCGTCCCGGCCTCGGCCTCAGTACGTCGAACACCCAATATGGCCTGGAGCCGCACTTCGAGCTGTTGCAGGAGCTGCGCGACACCTACATCGCCGACCTTCCGGTCGTACTGGCGGGCCACTCCCTGGGCGGATACTTCCTCGCGGCCTATGCGGCGCAGCATCCGGACGCGGCGAAGGGCGTGACCCAGGTGGTCATGATCGACGCCACTGAAGTGGTCAGCCTGCGCCACTCCCGCCGTACCGAGGTCGACCGGTGGTCCCATCAGCGGATGCTGATGGAGCAGGTGTTCGCGGCGACGGGTCTTTCGGTCTTCCGCCCCGCCATGAACACGAACCAGCAGTACCGCCCGGACATCAACCGGAGCTACCGGGCGTTCCTGGCGAACCCCCGTACCTGGGCCAAGGCCTACCGGGAGTACCGGGACGCGATGACCTACCCGGAACTGACCTCTCTGGACTGCCCGTTGACCGTCATCACGGCAGAGAACAACATCGGTGACAACACCCTGCACGCCGGGATCCAGGCCAGGCTGGCCGTCATCTCGGATCGGGCCCGGCACCACTTCGTCGACGGCGCCGATCACGAGTCCATTCTCGCCGTGCAGCCGCACGCCGAAGAGGTGGCGGAGCTGATCGCCGGCGAACCGCCTTCAGAGGGGCTCGGACAGTCGTGGCAGCCGTCCACCACAGGGCGCCGGACCACTGAGGGCGCCGTGGAGCGGGCGGAGGAACTGGCGTGATCATGAAAGTGAACACCGAACGCGTCAAGACAGTCGCCGTGACGGCGTCACTCGCCGCATGGCTGGCCGCGACGGCCGTGGCACAGATCCCCGAGCAGCGCTTCGACAACCTCCTGCGCCGCGGGAAGCTGCGGATTCCGACCCCGAACTGGCGCTTCTTCGGGCCCAACCCCGGAACCAAGGACAACCACCTTCTCTACCGGGACCTCACGGACGGCAAGCCCGGTGAGTGGACGGAGGTTCCGATCGTCCACGACCGGCCGTGGTACGCACTGGCGTGGAACGCACGGAACCGGCCCCCGAAGGCCCTGTTCGACGCGACCCAGCACACCCTTGCCCAGTCGGTCGCCTTCGGATCGCAAGTGCTTCCGGTGACGACGGCGTCCGGGTACCGGCTGCTGGCCCGCTACATCCAGCTCCACCTGCCCCATGCCGAAGGCGCCTCGCACAGCCAGTTCATGCTGCTGCATTCGTTCCCCACCAGCCCGAAAGACCGGCACATCGATCCCGTCTTCGTCTCCATGGAATTCCCTCTGGAGGGAGACGTCACCCCCGCCAACGCCGCATCTCTGCTAGCCGCATAGCGAGCCGATCAACCCTCTCGACTGGAAGCTGCGAGCTCACTCGGCGTCCCGCGCCGCGTGAGTCCGCGCCCTCCCGCCGAACGGCTGGAGAACTCGCTTGATGAATCTTGAGAGAAAGAGGAAAACCATGTCTGTTGTGGCTAACTTCGCCAACACCGAGCTGGCCGACGTGAACCCGGGCCGCATCGGCAACGACGCGACCCCGACCATGCTCACCCCGCTGGCCGCCCTCGCGACCCCCGAGGGTGTCGCCGTGACCTCCGCCACCGCGTACGCGCTGCACGAGGTCACGAAGGACATCCAGCGCTAAGCAGACGGCCGGCAGGCGATGCTGACCGGCATCGTTAGCCCCGTCTGAGAAAAGACCCGGCGGCACGGTACGCCCGATACGCATACCGTGCCGCCGTTTTCCATATCCACCGTACTCGCATCACATCATCGGGAGCACCCATCCATGTTCCTCAGCGCTCCGCCCGAGGTCACGGCACGCCGAGTGGCTTCGCTGGGTACCCTGGTCTCCGCACTGGAAATGCTGAGCCAGACGCGTAAGTTCGAAGACGGCGAAATGCTGAGCGGCCAGTTGGCGAACATGCGCCCCAAGTTCGCCAAGCGATTTCCCCGGCTGACCCGCGCCCTCGAATCCAAGAAGGCAGCGGTCGCCCTGTACGGGGTCCAGGCGGGTGCTTCCGCCGCCACGCTGATCTGGGGTCACAAGCGCGGCGTACGCACGGCGGGCAGCGCCGTTCTGGCGGTGACCGGCGCGGCCGGACGGCTGCGTTCCCCCTTCGGTGGGGACGGCGCCGACCAGCTCCAGCAGGTGATCAACATTGTCCTCGCCTCGACCGGCACCTTCCAGGACAACGAGAAGGCCCGCGACGTGGCCATGCGCGCGCTGGCCCTGGAAACGACCATCTCCTACGTCGCGTCCGGTGTGGTCAAGCTGGTCTCCCCGGTGTGGCTCAGCGGAGAGGCGTTCAGCGGAGTCATCCGTACGCACAACTACGGGGACAAGCGCGTCTACGAACTCGTGCACAAGTACCCGATGCTGGGGAAGCTCATCACCTGGGGAACGGTCGCCGCAGAGGTCGGTTTCCCGCTGGTGTTCGTGCTCCCGAAGCCCGCGGCCAAGGCCTATCTCGGCTCGATGACGCTGTTCCACCTGGGAATCGGTCAGTTCATGGGCCTCAACCGCTTCGTGCTGGCCTTCGGTGCCACTCACCCGGCACTTCTCTACGTCTTCGCCCAGCAAGAACAGCGCGCGCTTTCGGCCGGCAAGACGTCCGCGGCGCTCGCTCCCGCGGCTTCCTGAGGGCTGTTCGGCCGGGGAGCCGGCCCGTCACGGGCGGGCGATCGCCGGATGGGTTCTCGACAACACACTCGATGACAATGGGGGAAAGTCATGAACGTGAAGAAGAACATCGCGGCCGTCGGTGTCGCCGTGGCCGGCGTTGCGTTAGCCCTCGCCGCTCAGGGCAGCGCACAGGCCGCTTCGGCTCCGCAGGGCCCGGCCGTGGCTGAGTCCGGCCGGACCGCGGTCCTGGCGGGCGACGCGGTGACCTCCCGCGCGCCCCAGGGCGACTGGCACCCTCCGGCCGGCTACGTCCTGAAGAACTCGTTCATCGGGAGCGACGCCGACTGCCGCAAGGAGGGCGACCGGGGAGTCGCCGGCGGAAAGTGGCAGCACTATGTCTGCCACGGCAGGATGGTGCAGATCGCCGATGGATGGATGCTCTTCCAGGACCTGTACGTCAAGAAGTGAGCCACTCCTCGGCCCTAGTGCTCCGGGCGTCTTCCGCGCCTGTGGAGCTCGGCCCGGCACAGCAGTGACACGAACGACGGGCGGCACCCGACTGGGTGCCGCCCGTTCGCGTACGAAAATCAGAGTGCCTGTCCCGGCGTGCGACGGCCGGAAGAACCGGGCCGGACGCCGGGACGCTGACCCTGGGTCAGTGCGCGCCGCCCTGCGCCTCAAGGCGCTTGAAGGAGGCCTCGATCTCGGCCTCGGCCTCGGCGCGGCCGACCCAGTCGGCGCCCTCGACGGACTTGCCGGGCTCCAGGTCCTTGTAGACCTCGAAGAAGTGCTGGATCTCCAGGCGGTCGAACTCCGACACGTGGTGGATGTCCCGGAGGTGCTCCACCCGCGGGTCGGACGCCGGCACGCACAGCAGCTTGTCGTCGCCGCCGGCCTCGTCGGTCATCCGGAACATGCCGATGGCGCGGCACTTGATGAGACAGCCGGGGAAGGTCGGCTCGTCCAGGATGACCAGGGCGTCCAGCGGGTCGCCGTCCTCGCCCAGGGTGTTCTCGACAAAGCCGTAGTCGGCCGGGTAGCTGGTCGAGGTGAAGAGTCGACGGTCCAGGCGGATCCGACCGGTCTCGTGGTCCACCTCGTACTTGTTCCGCGAACCCTTCGGGATCTCGATGGTGACGTCGAACTCCACGGGTGGCTCCTCCATGATCAACACATACGTCTGGTGATTAAGTGTCCCCCACGCAGGTGTGTGGTGGCGAAAGGGGCTGGTCCGAGGTGCCGGAGACCACAAAGTGGCAGGTCAGATGGCAGTCGGCGCAGCGTTCCGCGCGGGCGGCGGCGCAGGCGGCCGGGCGGGCCGTGCGCACGGCGGCGCAGACCGCAGTCCGGTCGGCCCGGGCAGCGGCCGCTGCCGCACGGCAGGCCTGGCAGGCCACACCGCGCCACACCCAGCAGACCTGGCGGCTCACGGCGGTCTCCGCGGCCACCGGTCTGGCGGTCGCGTGCGTCGCGGTGGCGGCGGCCGGACCGTGGGACTCGGGTCAGCGTACGGCCGAGCGTGCGGAGGCGGCCGTGATGGACGGTGCCAGTGGCGAGCATCACGCCGAGGAGCCGGGGCCGGCGCCCAGCGCGCCGGCCGTGCTGCCCGCACTCGGCGGCCCCACGCACGGTGCCGCGGGCCGCGGGGCGGCCCCCCTGCCCACCGACGCCGGGCTGGCCGACGCGCTCTCCCCGCTGCTGGCGGATCCGGCGCTTGGCGCGCTGCGTACGGCCTCCGTCGTGGACGTCGCCGGCGGCCGGGAGGTCTTCGGCGCCGGGCAGGACAAGGCCGCCACCCCCGCCTCCACCGTCAAGCTCGCCACCGCCGTCGCCGCGCTCTCCGTGCTCGGCCCGGACCACCGGATCGACACCGGCGTCGTCCTGTCCGGCAAGAACCGCCTCGTGCTGGTCGGCGGCGGCGATCCCACCCTCACCGCCCGGGCTCCGCGGCCCGGCGCCGAGGAGCAGCCCGCGAATCTGCGCACCCTCGCCGACGCCACCGCCCGTGCCCTCAAGCAGCGCCACCTCACCAAGGTCGCCCTCGGCTACGACACCGGCGCCTACTCGGGCCCCGTCGAGCACCCCATCGGCCCGAACGAGAACCTCGCCCCCGTCACCCCGCTGATGACCGACGAGGCCCGCCTCGACGACAGCGAGCACGGCCCCGCCCCGCGCGACACGGACCCGGCCCACTCCGCGGCCCGCACCTTCGCCGACCTGCTCCACCAGCGCGGCATCACCGTCGACGGCGACCCCGCCTACGCCAAGGCGCCCAGCAAGTCCGCCCGGATCGCCGCGGTCCACTCCCTGCCGCTGTCCGCCCTCGTCGAGCGCATGCTCACCTACAGCGACAACGACATCGCCGAGGCCCTGGCCCGGCAGACCGCCCTCGGCTCCCGCCGGCCGGCCAGCTTCGCCGGCGCCGGAGCGGCCGTCCGCACCGCCCTGGCCCGGCAGCATCTGCCCCTGTCCGGCGCCGTCTTCGAGGACGGCAGCGGCCTGAACCGCGACGACAAGGTCACCGCCGCCCTGCTCTCCCACCTCCTGCTGCAGGCCGCGGCGCCCGACCACCCCGCCCTGCGCCCCGTCGTCACCGGCCTCCCGGTCGCCGCCTTCACCGGCACCCTCAGCAACCGCTACCGGGGCCAGAGCGCCGGCGCCGGCGCCGTACGCGCCAAAACCGGCACCCTCACCGGCGTGAACACCCTGGCCGGCACCGTCGTCGACGCCGACGGCCGACTCCTGGTGTTCTCCTTCATGACCACCGGCACCACCGACCCCCAGGGCGCCCAGAACGCCCTCGACAAGCTCGCCTCGGCCGTGGCGAATTGCGGGTGCCGCTGACACATTTTCGGCTTTCCCCCCACGTTGTCGGCTTTCTCGCCGCGCTGGTGCCTCGCCGTTGCGCCTGGCGGCGGGCGTGGTTTGTCGGGTGCGGTGCCGCTCCTCCGGACTCCGTCCTGCGGCGCGGCCCCTCCCGTGAGTGGGTGGGAGAGAGGCCGGTGGGGGCGGGCACAGTCACGTCCACTGCGGGCGGATCACGGTTACGTGCACCCCCACCGGTCTTCAACCACCCCCAACGGGAGGGGCCGGACCGCAGGACGGAGTCCGGAGGGCCGGTCCCGCAGCCGAACAGCCAGCGCAGCGGCAACCAGCCCGCCGCAGGCGCAACGGCGACAAACACCCGCGGCGGGCCAGCCGACAACGTGCGGCGGCGCCGCAAAGCGCAACGGCGAGAAGCCCTCACGGCGGGACAGCCGAAAACGTGGGAAGCCCCCAGTCGGCTACCCCGACGCACCGCGCCCACGTACGGTGATGTCATGACGAGCATCGGTGGAACCGAGATGGTCGACTGGAATCTCGCGGTGGCGACCGCGACCCGGTTCGTGCGGCCGGGCCCTGAGGTGAGCCGGGACGAGGCACGCGCGATCGTCGCCGAGCTGCGCAAGCACGCCAAGGCCTCCGAGGCGCATGTCCGTGCCTTCACGCGCCTGGCACAGCCCGACGCGACGGGCGAGGAACCGCATGACACACCGGTCCTCGTCGTGGACCGGCCCGGCTGGATCAGGGCGAACGTCGCCGGGTTCCGTGCCGTGCTCAAGCCGCTGCTGGCCAAGATGGAGGACCGCCGCTCGACGGTCCCCGGCGGTGCGGTGCTCGGTGCGGTCGGCGGCAAGGTCACGGGCGTGGAGCTGGGCATGCTGCTGTCGTTCCTGGCCTCCCGGGTCCTGGGCCAGTACGAGACGTTCGCCCCGGCCTCCCGGGACCTGCCGGCCGCGGCGCAGGGCGGCCGGCTGCTGCTCGTCGCGCCGAACATCGTGCACGTCGAGCGCGAGCTGGAGGTGGCCCCGCACGACTTCCGGCTGTGGGTGTGCCTCCACGAGGAGACCCACCGCACCCAGTTCACCGCCGTCCCCTGGCTGCGCGACCACATCGAGGGCGAGATCCAGTCCTTCCTCAGTGAGACGGACATCGATCCCGGCGCCCTCCTGGAGCGGCTGCGCGAGGCCGCCCAGTCGCTGGCCGGCGCCAAGCCCGAGGGCGAGGAGGGCGAGGACGACCGCTCCCTCGTCGATCTCGTCCAGACGCCCGCGCAGCGCGAGATCCTCGGCCGGCTGACCGCCGTGATGTCCCTGCTGGAGGGGCATGCCGACTTCGTGATGGACGGCGTGGGGCCCGATGTCGTGCCCACCGTCGCCGAGATCCGGGAGAAGTTCCAAAAGCGCCGGGCCAGCGGTGCCGGGCGGCTGGACCAGGCGCTGCGCAAGCTGCTCGGCCTGGACGCCAAACTGCGGCAGTACCGCGACGGCGAGCGGTTCGTCAGCGCGGTCGTCGAGGAGGTCGGCATGGACGGCTTCAACCGCGTCTGGACGTCGCCGAACACCCTCCCCACCAAACAAGAGATCGCCAAACCGGCGGACTGGATCGCGCGGGTGCACCGCCGGACGGATGGGGCACCGTAAGCGAACGGCGTGAGCTGGGCACGCCGGGCGGCAGTAGCGCGCCCCTTCAATCACCCGTCTGAGGGACCGTTACGGATGGATAGGCGTGCAATGCTCGGGGAACCGCTCGCCTCTGTCACCATCTAGGCACTCTGTGTGACGAAGTTGCCGTCCACGGCCCGAGGCTCCCCAGCTGAACGATTGGAAACGGACATGGGTCCCCATCCAGCGGTCGCCGCGATACGCCTGGCGGTTCGCCGCGTACTCCACGACGTCCTTACCCACCACTGCACGCAGGACCGGCACCAGCCCCCGCTCGTGCTCGTCGCCTGCTCCGGCGGCGCCGACTCCGTGGCGCTCGCCTCCGCTCTCGCCTTCGAGGCCCCCAAGCTCGGGGTCCGCGCCGGGGGCGTCACCATCGACCACGGCCTGCAGGAGGGCTCGGACCTCCGTGCCGCCGAGGTCGCCCTGCGGCTGCGGGCCCTGCGGCTCGACCCGGTGGAGGTCGTCTCCGTCACGGTGGGCCGCGAAGGAGGCCCCGAGGCCGCCGCCCGGGACGCCCGCTACGCCGCCCTGGACGCCACCGCCGAGCGCTACGGCGCCAGCGCCGTCCTCCTCGGCCACACCCGCGACGACCAGGCCGAGACGGTGCTCCTCGGCCTCGCCCGCGGCTCCGGGACCCGCTCGCTCTCCGGGATGGCCGCGACCAGCGGACGGGGCGGCCGCTACCGCCGGCCCTTCCTGGACGTCGACCGTCAGACCGCCCGTAAGGCCTGCCTGATCCAGGCGCTCCCCGTATGGGACGACCCGCACAACTCCGACCCCGCCTACACCCGCTCCCGGCTGCGCCACGAAGGCCTGCCCGCCCTGGAGAAGGCGCTCGGCAAGGGCGTCGTCGAGGCCCTGGCGCGTACCGCCCAGCTCTCCCGCGACGACGCCGACGCCCTGGACGCCTGGGCCGCCGACGCCGAGGGCACGGTCCTCGACGAGACCGGCACCCTCGATGTCGCCGCGCTGTTCGCCCTGCCTCCCGCGGTACGCCGCCGGGTGCTGCGCCGGGCCGTCATCGGCGCCGGCTCACCGGCCGGTTCGCTCTTCGCCCGCCACATCGAGGAAGTGGACCGGCTCATCACGGCCTGGAGGGGCCAGGGAGCCATCAACCTCCCCGGGCGAGTGGGTGTGCGACGGCAGGGTGGCAGACTGGTCATCCGGCAGGGCTGAGCCGCAGTAGCTGCCCCGCATCCGAAGTCTCACGACTGACGTGAACACCGAACCGAGCGAGAGTGGCACGGGTGGACGACAAGGACATGGGCTCCGACCTTCAGTCGGTACTCATCAGCAAGGAAGAGATCGACGCGAAGCTGGCGGAGCTGGCGGCGAAGATCGACGCGGAGTACGCGGGCAAGGACCTGCTCATCGTCGGTGTCCTCAAGGGGGCCGTGATGGCGATGGCGGATCTGGCGCGCGCGCTGTCCACCCCCGTCACGATGGACTGGATGGCCGTGTCCTCCTACGGCGCGGGCACCCAGTCCTCCGGTGTGGTCCGCATCCTCAAGGACCTCGACACCGACATCAAGGGCAAGCACGTCCTGATCGTCGAGGACATCATCGACTCCGGCCTGACGCTGTCGTGGCTGCTGTCGAACCTCGGCTCGCGGGAGCCGGCCTCGCTGGAGGTCTGCACCCTGCTGCGCAAGCCGGACGCGGCCAAGGTCGCGATCGATGTGAAGTGGATCGGCTTCGACATCCCGAACGAATTCGTCGTCGGGTATGGCTTGGACTTCGCGGAGAAGTACCGGAATCTGCCGTTCGTCGGTACTCTCGCGCCGCACGTCTACGGCGGCTGAGGGGCTCCCGCGGCCCGGCGGGAACCCTTCGGGGCTTCCCGCCGTTGGAGCAGGGAGAGCAGAATCCTCGGCTGCATGTTCACTGTCGGCGCAGGCGCCGGGTGACGATGCTGGGGTACCGTCCGAAGGCAATTCTTTTTCGGGCCAGTAATACACCGTACGCACGACCAGCCCTCCCGAGGGCGTTGTGCCTCACTGTGGCAGGAGGGACGGGGCCTTTACGGCTCCGTATGGATGGACGTGAAGCGATACTTCCGTGGGCCGGTCATGTGGATCGTGCTGGCCGTCCTCGCCGTGGTCGTGTTGATGCAAGTCGTCGGCTCGTCCGGCGGCTACAAGACGGTGGACACCGGTCAGGTCGTCAAGGCGATCGCTGACAACAAGGTGAAATCCGCCGAGCTGACGACCGGTGACGAGAACAAGATCAAGATCGAGTTGTCGGGCTCCAACAAGATTGAGGGCTCCAACAAGATCCAGGCGAGCTACATCGGCGACCAGGGCGTCGACGTGGCGAAGAACCTCCAGGCCAAGTACCAGACCGGCGAGATCAAGGACGGGTACACGGTCTCCCCGTCGAAGCAGAACCCGTTCGTCAGCGTGCTGATCACGCTGCTCCCCTTCATCCTCCTTCCCATCATCTTCCTGTTCCTGATGAACCAGGCGCAGGGCGGTGGCTCCCGGGTGATGAACTTCGGGAAGTCGAAGGCGAAGCTGATCACGAAGGACACCCCGAAGACGACGTTCTCGGACGTCGCCGGGTCGGACGAGGCCGTCGAGGAGCTCCACGAGATCAAGGAGTTCCTCCAGGAGCCGGCGAAGTTCCAGGCCGTGGGTGCCAAGATCCCCAAGGGCGTGCTGCTGTACGGCCCGCCCGGAACGGGCAAGACCCTGCTCGCGCGCGCCGTCGCCGGCGAGGCGGGCGTCCCGTTCTACTCGATCTCCGGATCCGACTTCGTCGAGATGTTCGTCGGTGTCGGTGCCTCCCGTGTCCGTGACCTCTTCGAGCAGGCCAAGGCGAACGCCCCGGCGATCGTCTTCGTCGACGAGATCGACGCCGTCGGCCGGCACCGCGGTGCGGGCCTGGGCGGTGGCCACGACGAGCGCGAGCAGACCCTCAACCAGCTCCTGGTCGAGATGGACGGCTTCGACGTGAAGGGCGGCGTGATCCTGATCGCCGCCACGAACCGTCCGGACATCCTCGACCCGGCGCTGCTGCGCCCCGGCCGTTTCGACCGGCAGATCGCCGTCGACCGTCCGGACCTGCAGGGCCGTCTGGAGATCCTCAAGGTCCACCAGAAGGGCAAGCCGGTCGCCCCGGACGTCGACCTCTCGGCCGTCGCCAAGCGCACCCCCGGCTTCACCGGTGCCGATCTGTCGAACGTCCTCAACGAGGCCGCGCTGCTGACGGCCCGGAGCGACGAGAAGCTGATCAACAACCACTTCCTGGACGAGGCGATCGACCGCGTCGTGGCCGGTCCGCAGAAGCGGACCCGGATCATGTCCGACAAGGAGAAGAAGATCACCGCGTACCACGAGGGCGGACACGCCCTGGTCGCGGCGGCCTCACCCAACTCCGACCCGGTCCACAAGATCACGATCCTGTCCCGCGGCCGGGCCCTGGGCTACACCATGGTCCTGCCCGACGAGGACAAGTACTCCACCACCCGCAACGAGATGCTCGACCAGCTGGCGTACATGCTGGGCGGCCGCGCGGCGGAGGAGCTGGTCTTCCACGACCCGACCACGGGCGCCGCGAACGACATCGAGAAGGCCACCGCCACGGCCCGCGCGATGGTCACGCAGTACGGCATGACCGAGCGGCTCGGCGCGATCAAGTTCGGCACCGACAACTCCGAGCCCTTCCTGGGCCGTGAGATGGGTCACCAGCGCGACTACTCGGAAGAGATCGCCGCGCTGGTCGATGAGGAAGTCAAGAAGCTCATCGAGACCGCGCACAACGAGGCGTGGGAGATCCTGGTCGAGAACCGCGACGTGCTGGACAACCTCGTGCTGACGCTCCTGGAGAAGGAGACGCTCAACAAGGACGAGATCGCCGAGCTCTTCAAGCACGTGGTCAAGCGCCCGGCCCGCCCGGCGTGGACCGGCTCCTCGCGCCGTACGCCCTCCAGCCGCCCGCCGGTGCTGTCGCCGAGGGAGCTGGGTCCGGCCAACGGCTCGGTGACGACGACCGCCACCGTGTCCACGGAGAAGGTGGAGGCTCCCGAGGAGCAGCGTCCCGAGAGCTGATCCCCGTGGGCCCCGGCCCCGGAATATATGCCGCGCCCTCCAGGTTTAGCCTGGGGGCGCGGCATTCCGCGATTTTCGAGCGGGCGCAGAAGGAACGAGGCACCACATGACCGACCCTGTGACGCTGGACATCGCCGGCAAGCTCGGCGTTTTCGACGAGAAGCGCGCCGAGAACGCCGTCCGCGAGCTGCTCATCGCGGTGGGTGAGGACCCCGACCGCGAGGGGCTGCTGGAGACGCCGGCGCGGGTGGCACGGGCGTACAAGGAGATCTTCGCCGGGCTGTGGCAGAAGCCGGAGGACGTGCTGACGACCACGTTCGACCTGGGCCACGACGAGATGGTGCTGGTCAAGGACATCGAACTGGTTTCCAGCTGCGAACATCACCTGGTGCCGTTCGTCGGGGTGGCGCACGTCGGCTATATCCCGTCCGCGGACGGAAAGATCACCGGTCTGTCGAAGCTGGCGCGGCTGGTCGATGTGTTCGCCCGGCGCCCGCAGGTCCAGGAGCGGCTGACCACGCAGATCGCGGACTCCCTGATGGAGATCCTGGAGCCGCGCGGCGTGATCGTCGTCATCGAGTGCGAGCACATGTGCATGACAATGCGTGGGGTGCGCAAGCCGGGGGCCAAGACGACCACCTCGGCCGTGCGCGGCCAGCTGCGCGACGCCGCGACGCGCGCCGAGGCGATGAGCCTGATACTCGCCCGCTAGCTCCCTCGCCCGCTAGCTCCCTCGCCCGCTAGCTCCCTCGCCCGCTAGCTCCCTCACCCGCCGGCTCCCGAGCCATGGGAAGGCCCGCCGGCGCCGGATACTCCGACCGCCGGGCCCCCGCGGCGCCAGATACTCCGACGGCCGGGCCCCTGCCACAGAGCAGGGGCCCGGCCGTCGTCGGTGGCTCGGGGGACGGGCAGCGGCCCGTCAGGCCTTGAGGTGGTTGCCCAGCCACTCCAGGGCGGCGGGGATCTCGCGGCGCCAGGTGTTGAAGTTGTGGCCGCCGCTGTCGAGGATGATCGACGAGATCCGGCTGGGTGACTTCGTCTGCTGGATGAACCGCAGCGTCTGGTGGTAGTTCCCCTCGCCCTGCTTGCTGCTGGTGACCAGCAAGTTCACCGGGGGAGCGGGCAGGTGGCGCTGCCGCCACAGCAGGTTGTTCTCCCGCTCCAGCTGCGGGTTGCCGCCGAAGAGGTCACCGGTGGTGGCGTCCCGGGGGGCCTTGTAGGCGCCGGAGAGGGCGACGGCGGTGGAGTACGCGTCGGGGTGGCGCATCGTCATCTTCAGCGCGCAGTAGCCGCCCGTGGAGTCGCCGATGACCCCCCAGCTCTTGGCCTCGCGCCCAATGCGGTAGTGCGCCGAGAGGTCCGTGCGCAGGTCCTTGGTGAAGAACGTCTCGGTCTGCGGGCCGTTCGGTATGTCCATGCACTCGGTGTCGCGCGGCGGGTGCACCGTCGGGCGCATCATGACCAGGACCGTGGGCCGCATCCGGTTCTGCTTGAGGAGGCTGTGCTGGGTCTGCGGGAAATGCAGCTTCTTGTAGAGCGCCTCGGCGGTGCCGGGGTAGCCGGTGAGCACCACGGCCGCCGGGAATGTCTTGTGGGCGTACTTCTTCTGGAAGTACTGCGGCGGCAGATAGACGAACGCGGGGCTGGCGATGCCCGAGTGTTCGCCGTTGACCAGCACCTTGTCGATCCGGCCGGCGGACGCCGGCCGGCCCCCGTTCTTGACGCTGATCCGTTCCGTGCCCAGCATCTGGAGCTTCGTGCCGTTCGGCCCGGTCTGGTAATTGGTGACCACGCCCGGCTCCTGCTCCTGGCCGAACAGATCGGCCCAGGACGCGTAGAAACCGAAGGAATTGTTGGCGTACAGGCCGATCGAGGCGAATACGGCGAGCTGGGTCGCCAGCAGGAGCCCGACGCGACCGAGGACGGCCCGCCAGTTCCCCTTGGACAGCCGGGGCCAGAGCCAAATCGTGAGGACGAACAGTGCCACCGCGACGAGGACGGCAAGAAGCAGCACTTTCTTGCTGGTGAGACCCATGTGGTGCTTTCTTCCGGGCGGCCGGGCCATCCGTACCGCTAGTGGAACCCCTAGCCCTGAAACGCCGTCATACAGGGCGCAAAAAGTCCAGATGCTGCGACAAGGCTCGCACGTTCTCTCGACCGGGGCGACGGGAAAGTGATGTCTGACAGGCTAGATGGCGAAAAGTCGGAGACGGTTGCGTGGCGAACGCCACGCTGGCTCCGCGGCCCGCGACCCGAGGCGGTGCCGGGTGTCGTCGGTACCGCCGGCGTGATCGTCGGTCTGTTGAACCTCGCGTCCGGGGTGTTCGCGCGCTTCCGGCACAGCCGGATGCACGCCCTGGCCGAGGTGCTGCCGGGTGCGGTGAGCCCGCTGGCGGCTGCCGCCTCGATCGTCGTCGGCATCCTGCTGCTCCTTTTGGCCCATGGCCTCAAGCGGCGTAAGCGGCGGGCCTGGATGGCGGCCGTGGCGCTGCTCCCGGTGGGGATCGCGGCGCAGCTGGTGTACCGCCACTCCGTCTGCGGAGCGGCGCTCTCGACGGCGCTCCTGGTGTTCCTGGTGCGTCACCGGCGGGAATTCGCGGCCCTGCCCGATCCGCGCAGCCGCTGGAAGGCCCTCGCCAACTTCGTCGTCCTCGGCGGCGCGAGCGTCGGCATCGGCCTGGTCATCGTCAGCTCCCACCCCGCGAAGACCGTCGGCTCGCCCACCCTGTGGGAGCGCGTCCAGCACGTCCTGTGGGGCCTGTTCGGCTTCGAGGGCCCGATCAGCTACACCCACCACGTCGACTACACCGTCGGCTACTCCCTGGGCGCGCTCGGCCTGCTGACCGTCGCCACCACCGCGTACCTCGCCTTCCGCCCCGAGCACCCGGCGGCCCGGCTGACCGACGACGACGAGCGGCAGCTGCGCGAACTGCTCGCCAAGCACGGCGCCCGCGACTCGCTGGGCTACTTCGCGCTGCGCCGGGACAAGGGCGCGGTCTTCTCCCCGACCGGCAAGGCCGCGGTCTGCTACCGGGTGATCTCCGGGGTGATGCTCGCCAGCGGCGACCCGATAGGCGACGTCGAGGCCTGGCCGGGCGCCATCGAGCGCTTCATGGAGGAGGCCAGGGCGCACTCCTGGACCCCGGCGGTCACCGGGTGCAGCGAGACCGGCGGCCAGGTGTGGACCCGGGAGACCGGGATGGACGCGCTGGAGCTGGGCGACGAGGCGATCGTGGACGTCGCCGACTTCACCCTCACCGGCCGCGCGATGCGCAACGTACGGCAGATGGTCAAGCGCATCGAGCGCAATGGGTATCGGACGCAGGTGCGCCGGGTGCGCGATCTGGAGCCGGCCGAGCTGGCGCGGATTCAGAAGGCCGCGGATGCCTGGCGGGACACCGACACCGAGCGCGGCTTCTCCATGGCGCTGGGCCGGATCGATGCGGTGGCCGACGGCGACGCGGTGATCGCCACCGCGCATCTGCCCGCGGGCGAGGGCGAGGAGCCGGGCCCGTACGGGGATCTGAAGGCCATGCAGCACTTCGTGCCCTGGGGCGAGCGCGGCATCTCGCTGGAGCTGATGCGGCGCGATCGCAGCGCCGACCCCGGGATGAACGAGCTGCTGATCGTCGCCGCGCTGCAGGCGGCCCCCGACCTCAAGATCAAACAGGTGTCGCTGAACTTCGCGGTCTTCCGCTCCTCCCTGGAGCGCGGCGAGAAGCTCGGTGCGGGGCCGGTCATCCGGGTCTGGCGCGGCATGCTGATCTTCCTGTCCCGCTGGTACCAGATCGAGTCTCTCTACAAGTTCAACGACAAGTTCCGGCCACGCTGGGAGCCGCGCTTCGTGGTCTTCCGCAACAGCCGTGACATCCCGCGGATCGGCCTGGCGGCGCTCCAGGCCGAGGGGTATCTGGAGCTGGGCCTGCCGCGCGTACTGCGCCGCAGGAAGGCCGCCGAGCCGCAGCCGTGTGCGCACTTGCCGGAGCCGGTCGAGGCCCCGGCGGTCGAGCGGGTGGCCTGACGGGGCCGGTCCGGGCCGCCCGAGGGGACCGCGCCGTACGGCGTGCGGCGGCCCGGTGCCCCGCCGTCCTCCCCTGCGGCGGCCGCAATCCGGCCGGTCGGCACACGGCCTAGGCTGGTGCCATGAGTACCTTGCGTGGCCGGGTGGCCGGACTGCCGGACTGGGACCGCTGCGCGGTGCTGGGCGTCGTCAATGTGACGCCCGATTCGTTCTCCGACGGCGGCGACTGGTTCGACACCGAACTCGCGGTCAAACACGGCCTCGACCTGGTGGCGCAGGGTGCCGACATGGTGGATGTGGGCGGTGAGTCGACCCGTCCGGGCGCGGCGCGGGTGGACGAGGACGAGGAGCTGCGCCGGGTGGTCCCGGTCGTCCGGGAGCTGGCCGCGGCCGGTGTCGTGGTCTCCGTCGACACCATGCGCGCCTCGGTCGCCGAGCAGGCGGTCGAGGCCGGCGCGCGCCTGGTCAACGACGTCAGCGGGGGCGCCGCCGATCCGGCGATGGTGCCCGTGGTGGCGGCGCACCACGTCCCGTTCGTGGTGATGCACTGGCGCGGCCGGTCCATCGACATGAACAACCGTGCCGTCTATGGGGATGTGGTCGCCGAGGTCGTCGACGAGCTGGCGCGGAGCATGGAGCGCGCGGTCGCCGGCGGGATCGACCCGGACCGGATAGTCATCGACCCCGGCCTGGGCTTCGCCAAGGAGGCCGGGCACGATCTCGCGCTGGTCGCCCACCTGCCGCGGCTGCGCGCGCTGGGCCGTCCGCTGCTGGTGGCGGCATCGAGGAAACGGTTCCTGGGCAGGGTGCTGGCAGGCGGTGCGGGAGCCGCTCCACCGCCGGCCCGGGAGCGGGATGCCGCGACGGCGGCGGTGTCGGCGATCGTGGCGCGAGAGGGGGCCTGGGCGGTGCGGGTGCACGAGGTCAGGGCGAGCGCGGATGCGGTACGGGTGGCCCGTGCCGTGGAGGGCGCGGCGGCGGCGGACGCCGGCGGCATGACGGTGAACACGACGGGAACGGTGTGAGCGGCTTGGGCCCACAGACGGACATCGAGCTGGTCGAGCAGGCGAACACGACCCTGTACGAGACCATCGAGCGCGGCGATCATGAAGCGTTGTCCGAGTTGTGGCTGGACGGCCAGGTGAGCGTGGTCCACCCCGGGTGGCCGGTGCTGCGCGGGCGCGGCGAGGTGCTCCGCTCGTACGCCCTGATCATGGCGAACACCGAGTACATCCAGTTCTTCCTCACGGACGTGGAGATCGATGTCATCGGTGACACCGCGTTGGTGACCTGCACCGAGAACATCCTCAGCGGCGGCCCCGCCGAGGACGACGGCTCGGTGGGCCCGCTGATCGGCCAGCTGGTCGTGGCGACCAATGTCTTCCGGCGGACCGAGGACGGCTGGCGGGTGTGGTCACACCACGGGTCGCCGGTGCTGGCGGACCGTGACGAGGAGGACGAGGACGAAGAGGGGCCCGGCGGGCCGGACGAGGGCGAGGGCACCGAGGGCGCCCTCTGAGGGCGCCCAGGGGGCGGGCACCGGGCGCGCGAGCCGGTGCGGGCGACCCGGTGTGAGCCTTGCCATGCCGTGCGCCCTTGCGGGGGCGTTGGCGGCCCGCCCCACAGCCACCGTCAGGCGTCAGCCATCCGGGCGAGGGCGCACCCGTTCGAGCCAAGTGCGGCACGGGTAGGGGTGGGGCGTGGGCAGGGGGGTAAGAGGGCCGCGCGGACGATCTCCCGGCCTGTCGGTCGCTGCCCCACAGGGCGGCGCCTAGCAGGAGGACGGGGTCTTGTCCATAGCCCCCGTGGGCGAGGACTGTCGGTGCTCGAAGGTAGATTCGACGGCGGGGCAGTGTTGCCGGATCGCTCCGGTGCCTGCCCGGAATCCGACGAACAGTGGCGCCCCAGGTGCCGTGGACCAGTGGGAGTGATTCGCGTGGATCGTGTCGCGCTGCGTGGGCTGAGGGCCCGTGGCCACCACGGGGTGTTTCCCCGTGAGCGCGAGGAAGGTCAGACCTTCATCGTCGACCTGGTCATCGGCCTGGACACCCGCGAGGCGGCGGCCAGCGACGATCTCGCGAAGACCGTGCACTACGGCGTTGTGGCCGAGGAGGTGGTGGCTGTCGTGGAAGGCGAGCCCGTCGACCTCATCGAAACCCTGGCCGAGCGCATCGCCGACCAGTGCCTCAAGCACGGGGGTGTGCAGCAGGTGGAGGTGGTGGTGCACAAGCCGGACGCGCCGATCACCGTCCCCTTCGACGACGTGACCATCACTATCACTCGGAGCCGAGTATGAAGCCCACCCGCCACCCGACCCTCACCGCCGACGGGACCACGCAGCAGCGCCCGGATTTCGGTGACCCGACCGTGCAGCCGGTGCCCGCCTCGGTGGTGGAGCAGGTGGACGCCGCGGATGTGACGCTGTCCAACCCCAAACACGCCGTGATCTCCCTGGGCAGCAACCTCGGCAACCGCCTGGAGATCCTCCAGGGCGCCGTCGATGCGCTGGAGGACACCCCCGGCCTGCGGGTCAAGGCGGTCTCGCCGGTCTACGAGACCGAGCCGTGGGGCGTGGCGCCCGGCTCCCAGCCGTCGTACTTCAACGCCGTGGTGCTGATCAAGACGACGCTGCCGCCGGCCTCCCTCCTGGAGCGCGGGCAGGCGATCGAGGAGGCCTTCGAGCGGGTCCGCGACGAGCGCTGGGCCCCGCGCACGATCGACGTCGACATCCTGGCGTACCAGGGCGTGGTCTCCGACGACCCCGGGCTGACGCTGCCGCACCCGCGCGCCCATCAGCGCGCCTTCGTGCTGGCGCCGTGGCTCGACATCGACCCGGAGGCGGAGGTCCCCGGGCACGGCGCGGTGGCCGCCCTGCTGTCGGCGGTCGGCCGCGACGGGGTCGCGCCGCGGGCGGACCTGGAACTGCGGCTGCCCGAGTAGTCGTTAAGGTTGCGGGTCGGTTCCCTGCGGGATGCATCCATACGAAACCGACAAGGCGGCCATATCGTCAGGGGTGGTCGTGGCGAGGGATGGTCATGACGGTGCGAAGGGCGAGCGCTCGGTGAAACAGCTGCGAATCAAGGTGCTGGTCGGGCTGTTTCTGGTGGCCGGGGTGCTGGCCTGGGGAGGCGCCCGGCTGTGGGACTCGTTCGGCACCCTGCCCAGCGTGCCGGTGGCCGCGCCGATCGTGCTGGCGCTGCTCGCCTCGGTGCTCGCGGCGACCGCCTTCTCGCTGCGGGTGCGACTGCGCGAGCAGCGCGAGCGCCGGCCGGGCGCGAAGGGCGTCGATCCGCTGGTGGCTGCCCGCGCGGTGGTCTTCGGGCAGGCGAGCGCGCTGGTGTCGTCGCTGGTGGCCGGGTTGTACGGCGGTGTCGGGGTCTTCTTGCTGGCTTCGGGGCTCGATGTCGGACCCCGCCGGGACCAGGCGATCTACGCCGGTCTGTCGGTGCTCGCCGGGGCGGCGGTGGTCGTCGCGGCGCTCTACCTGGAGCGGGTGTGCAAGCTGCCGGAGGACGACGGCAAGGGCAATGGCGGGGTGAACTCGGTGGTGTGACGCGCCGATGTGCGTCGCAATCCATTTTTCCAAGATCATTTATTTTCCCGCTTACCGCGCCCGGGTTCCGCTCCCGGCCCCTCGTGCGCTGCGCTGAACGGGCCCTGAAGGCCCGAAGAAGAGCCGTGTCGCGGAACCGGAACCAGGGCGTTGCGGAATTCGCCTCCGTGCGCGCCGAATTCCGTCCGTTGAATCGGTGCGGCAGCGCGGTGGAGGCATCGCCTCCGAGGGCATCGGCCCGACGGTCATGTGGTGACGGAGCGCGCCGGGCCGCGCGGGGCCCCGGGCTGCTGACGGCGGGCGGGGCGGCGGACCGGAACGCCCTCGCGGCCACCGGGGAATTCGCTGCCGGGTACCGCCGAAGTTCCCCTCCTGCCTGGTAAATCAACTAAATCGACGCAGCGCACAGGCGCGTCGGGTGCGGAGTGCGAGACCGGCCGTTTCGCGAGCCGGTGGGGGTGTGCGGGCATATGCAGCGTCCACAGGGCCGGTCAAGAAGTAACCAGCGGGAAACGGATTGGTGAGCGCGGCCCCATAGATCCCGCACGCACGGTAAGTTTCTGGCCATGCCACGAGGACGCCACCGCCAATCACCACCCCTCCACCGGCTGCTTCCTCCCGCGACGGTCGCCGGTGCGTCGATCGCCTGCGCCGCGGGCGCGTGGTTCGTCGGCGACGACCTGGTGCAACGGGTGCTCGCCGCGGGCGCGGCGGCCGCCGCACTCACCGGCGCGGTGCTGCTGCGGACCTGGGACCGCCAAGCCGGCCGACAGGTCGCCGAACTCACCCGCGCCCGGGTGCGCGACGAGTGGCGCACCGAGGAGCGGATCGCCGAACTCGAAACGGACGTCGAGGAGGCCCGCGAGCTCCGCGCCGCCCAGGACACCAAACTCCGCGCCAAGCGCGCCGAATTGGCCCGGCTGCGCAGCGAACACGCCGACCTGCTGCGCCGTTACGCCACCGCCGAGACCGAGCGGGCCAGCGCGCTGGAGGGCCGCCGGCTGCTCGCCATCGAGGCCGCCGCCCCCTCCCGCGCCCTGCCGGCCGCCGCCGACCGTCCCCGTACCTTCGACTCCTTCCGGGCAGGGGAGACCCGGGTCCCGGCCCGGCGTGAGCCCGCCACGGATCCGGACCGCCCGGCGACCTATGCGCAGGCCGATCAGGCGCTCCGCCGGCTCGCGCGGAACGCCGCCCGCCAGCGCACCGCCCAGAAGGCCGCGCGCATCCCGCGGGACGGCGCCCGGAGCGATGCGACCGCCCGCCCCGAGCCGTCCGGCCGCGAGGCCCGGGACGGTGAGAACGGCCGGGGGAAGGCCTCGGCGGCCGCCGCACCGCGTACGGGCGGGGCGGCTTCCGACCGCACGGCCGACGCCGCCGGACCCGCACTCCGTCCGGTTCCGGCCGCCGCCGCTGCCATCGCACCGTCCCGCCCGGCCGCGTCCCGCGCCCAGGGCGGCTTCGACTTCTTCGGCAACGCGACCGACGCCGGCCCCCGGGAGCTGGCCGCACCGCTGGAGGAGGATCTGGCGGACGTCGTCGGCGACGAGGCCGTCGCCGAGCACTCGGCCCGTGAGCAGCCGTCCGCCAAAGGCGCCACGGCCGACGGCGAGCGGGCCGACGGGGACACGACCACCGGCACCGGCGAGGTCATCGATCTGACCGCCCACGACGAGACCGAGCAGCTCGACCTCGGCGGCCTGCGCAGCGCCATCTCCTGACCGCCTGCTGCCGCCGCGCGGCCTCGGAGCCCGACGGGGCTCGGGGGCCGCGCTGTGGTGACGGACACCAAGCCCGGCGGACGTCCTCCTCGGAGCGCCCGCGGCTGTCCACAGGGTGTGGACAGCCTGCGTAGGGCAACGATGTCGCCCGTGGAGGCGGAAGGAGGGGGCACCAAGCCCCCCGCCGCATCGCCTACTTGTCGATGTCCCCGACCACGAAGAACAACGAGCCGAGAATGGCGACCATATCGGCGACCAGGGTGCCCGGCAGCAGCTCCACCAGCGCCTGGATGTTGTTGAACGACGCCGAGCGCAGCTTGAGGCGGTAGGGCGTTTTATCGCCCTTGGAGACGAGGTAGTAGCCGTTGATGCCCAAGGGGTTCTCGGTCCAGGCGTAGGTCGCGCCCTCGGGGGCCTTCAGCACCTTCGGGAGGCGCTGATTGACCGGCCCCGGCGGCAGCTCCGCGATCCGGTCCAGGCAGGCGTCCGCGAGATCGAGCGCGTTATGGCTCTGCTCCAGCAGGCACTCGAAGCGGGCCAGACAGTCGCCCTCCTCGCGGGTGACGACCTTCAGCGTGGACTGCAGCTCCCCGTACGCCAGATACGGCTCGTCGCGCCGCAGATCGAAGTCCACCCCGGAGGCGCGGGCGATCGGTCCGGAGACGCCGTAGCCGTGCACCGTCTCCCGGGTGAGTACGCCGATCCCGCGGGTGCGGCCGCGGAAGATCTCATTGCCCAGGACCAGGTTGTCGAAGACGTCCATCCGGGAGCGCACGTCGGCAACGGCGTGCCGGGCCCGGCCGAGCCAGCCCGCCGGCAGGTCCTCCTTGAGGCCGCCGACGCGGTTGAACATGTAGTGCATCCGGCCGCCGGAGATCTCCTCCATGACGGCCTGGAGCTCCTCCCGCTCGCGGAAGGCATGGAAGACGGGCGTGATGCCGCCGAGCTCCAGGGGGTACGAGCCGAGGAACATCAGATGGTTCAGCACGCGGTTCAGCTCGGCGAGCAGCGTCCGCAGCCAGACGGCGCGCTCGGGCACCTCCATGCCCAGCATCCGCTCGACGGCCAGCACCACGCCGAGCTCGTTGGAGAACGCCGACAGCCAGTCGTGCCGGTTGGCGAGCATGATGATCTGGCGGTAGTCGCGCGCCTCGAAGAGCTTCTCGGCGCCGCGGTGCATATAGCCGATCACCGGCTCGGCGTGCTGGATGCGCTCGCCGTCCAGGACGAGGCGCAGCCGCAGCACACCGTGCGTCGAGGGATGCTGCGGGCCGATGTTCAGCACCATGTCGGTGCTCTCCGCCGCGCCGCCGATGCCGACCGTCGTCTCCGTCATGGGAACAGTCTCGCAGGACGCCCGGCCGGCGGACCGCGGAGCCCACTACCTGAGAAGCCCCGCGCACGCGGTGCCCACCGGCTCCAGGAGCCAGCCGAAGCCGCCGAGGCCGGCCGGATCTGTCAGCTCCGCCGCCGCTCCCGCCGCGCTGAGGGCCCGTACGTACCCGGACGGGTCGGTGGCGGCCAGGGCGAGCGGCGGGCGGCGGCCCTCGACCCCCAGGGCATGCAGCGCCGCGCGCTGGGTCAGCCGCACCGCCGACGGCCCGGCACAGGCGTCCAGCGCCACATGCGCGGTGATGTCGCAGCTGCCGTCCGGCACGGGAGGCACCTCGCGGCCGTCACGGAAGCCGGTGAGGGTGCCGAAGGGCGGACGGTCGCCCCGCTCGTGCGCGTAGTCGGCGGCGACCGCGAGCCCGGCGCGCAGCGTGCCCACGGCCTGCGCCCAGGCCTCGTCCCGGGGACGGCCGATCTCGGCGCGCAGCCCGGGGGAGGACGCGGTGCCGCCGGCGGCGGGCGCCCACCACCGGCGCAGCCACTCCGCGTCCGCGCCGTCCACCGGCTCGCCCAGCCGCTCCGTACCGTCGGCGCGCACCAGCACCCGGCGCGGCACCCCGTCCGGATCCGTCTCGACCACATCGACCGGCACGTTGTCGAGCCATTCGTTCGCGAACAGCAGCCCGGTGACCGAGCCCGGCGCGGGCAGCTCGCGCCGCCAGTCGATCCGCGCATCGAGGCCCTCGGGGCGCGCGGCACGCTCGACCGCGTACGGACGCAGCCGCGCCGCCACCTCGCCGGGCAGCGCGGCCAGCACGCCCGTCAGCAGCTCACCGCGGCCCGCGCCCACATCGACCAGCGCCAGCTCCCCGGGATGCCCGAGCGCGGCATCGACCCGGCACAGCAGGGTCGCGACGGCGCCCGCGTAGAGCGGGGAAGCATGCACGGAGGTACGGAAGTGCCCGGCCGGGCCGGGGCCGCCGGGCCGGGTGTAGAAGCCCTCGTCCGGTCCGTACAGCGCCCGCTCCGTGGCCTCGCGCCACCCGCACCACTCGTTCGTCATCTGCCCCACGGTACGGGCGGAAACCGGCCCGCCCATACGGACAGCGGTGCAGGTCGGGCCCTTGCCCGCGCGAGGTCGAGCACCACATCTCCACCTTGCGGAGTAGGCCCGGCGCAACAGGATCGCCCCTCCGGTTGACTCGTACACCTATATGGACTGCCTACGCTGGGTTACGTGCAGCGCCTCTACGACTTCCTCCGCAGGCACCCGACGGGAGTGGACTCCTTCTGGGCGCTCGGGCTCCTCGGGTTCGGCAGCCTGATGGTCGTCTTCGATCGTGACGGCGCCATGCACATGGCCGCCGCCGCGGTCTTCGTCGTCGGCCTCAGCCTGGTGGTGGCGCTGCGCCGCAAGGCCCCCGTGCAGATGCTGCTGCTGACGGGCGCCATCGGCGTGGGCCAACTGATCACCGGCGTCCAGCCCAACCCCAGCGACTTCGCGATGCTCGTGATCGCCTACACCGTGGCGTCCGCACCCGCCGTCCCCCGCTGGGCCTCCCGCTGTGCCCTCGCCGGCGCCCTCCTCGGTCCCGCCCTGACGTACTGGCGCTACGCGTACGACGACGAGACCCGGCCGGTGACCGCGAACCTCGTGTTCACCACCCTGTTCACCGTGCCGTTCGTCCTGGCCTGGGTGCTCGGCGACTCCATGCGCACCCGCCGCGCCTACTGGGCGCAGCTGGAGGAGCGGGCCGCACGGCTGGAGAAGGAGCGCGAGGCACAGTCCCGGATCGCGGTCGCGGCCGAGCGCGCCCGTATCGCCCGCGAACTGCACGATGTCGTCGCCCACAACGTCTCGGTGATGGTCGTCCAGGCCGACGGCGCCGCGTACGTCCTCGACGCCGCCCCCGAACAGACCCGGCAGGCCCTGGAGACGATCTCCGGCACGGGGCGCCAGGCGCTGGCCGAGATGCGCCGGCTGCTGGGCGTGCTGCGCACCGGCGAACAGGCCGAGGGCGGTGAATACGTGCCCCAGCCCGGCGTCGAACAGCTTGAAGACCTCATGGACCAGGTGCGCGGCGCGGGGCTGCCGGTCGACTTCCGGGTCGAGGGCGAGCCGCGGGAGCTGCCCAGCAGCGTGGCACTGACCGTGTACCGCATCGTCCAGGAAGCCCTCACCAACACCCGCAAACACGGCGGCCCCGACGTCGGCGCGACCGTCCGCGTCTCCTACCGGGACGAGGACCTCGAACTGCTCGTCGAGGACGACGGACGCGGCGCGCAGCAAGAGCTCTACGAGGAGGGCGGGGCGGACGGCCTCGGCCACGGCCTGATCGGCATGCGGGAGCGGGTCGGCATGGTCGGCGGCAGTCTGACCGCGGGGCCGCGGGCGGGCGGCGGCTTCCGGGTCAGCGCCGTACTCCCGCTCAAACCGGCGCGATGAGCGCCGCCGCGCACCCGCCGCCCCGGTGCGCCGCTGCCCCGATGCCCGCCGACGACTCCACCGCACCACCCCGTACGCTCAGTTCCACCCGTGCTCGAAGGGACCCCCTGCCATGACCATCCGCGTGATGCTCGTCGACGACCAGGTGCTGCTGCGCACCGGATTCCGGATGGTGCTGGCCGCGCAGCCGGACATGGAAGTCGTCGCGGAGGCCGGGAACGGGGTGGAGGCGCTGGAGGTGCTGCGCGCCACCCAGGTCGATGTGATCCTCATGGACGTCCGGATGCCGCATCTGGACGGGGTGGAGACCACCCGCCGGATCTGCGCGGGCGGCCAGCCGGAAGGCGGCCCGAAGGTGCTCATCCTGACCACCTTCGACCTGGACGAATACGCCTTCTCCGCGCTGAAGGCCGGGGCCAGCGGCTTCATGCTCAAGGACGTGCCGCCCGGTGACCTGCTCGCGGCGATCCGCGCGGTGCAGAGCGGTGACGCGGTCGTCGCACCGTCCACCACCCGCCGGCTCCTCGACCGCTTCACGCCGTTGCTGCCCGCCACCTCCGCCGAGCCGTCCCGGCCCGAGCTGGGCCGGCTGACGGACCGGGAGCGGGAGGTGCTGCTGCTGGTCGCCCAGGGCCTGTCGAACGGTGAGATCGCGGCGCGGCTGGTCCTCTCCGAGGCCACGGTCAAAACGCATGTGGGCCGCATCCTCACCAAGCTGAACCTCCGGGACCGGGTCCAGGCGGTGGTTCTCGCTTATGAGACGGGGTTGGTGCGGGCGGGGGGAGCGGGGGCGTAGGGGGGAGCGGCCCCCGGGGCCGGCGGGCCGCGCGCCTTACCGGCAGCGCAGCATGCTCCTCAACGGTGCACGCCCTTAACGGAGCACGCCCTCAACGGAGCACGCCCTCAAGGAAGTCGCTGCCCAGCCGGGCCACTGTCTGGAGGTCCAGCTGGTGCAGCACATAGCGCCCACGGCGCCGCGTCTGTATGAGCCCGGCCTTCTTCAGCGTGGCGATGTGCCGCGACACCTCGGGCGCGGTGATCCCGAACGCGTTCGCCAGCTCCCCCGTCGTATGCGGCCCCCGCGACAGCGAGCGGCACAGCTGCATCCGCCTCGGATGGGCCAGGGCCTCCAGCCGCTGCTGTACGAGTTCCAGCGCGGCCGGCGACGGCAACTCCGGGCCCGCGACCGGGTACTGGAGCACCGGGCGCCATCCCGGGGCATGGCCGAACAGCAGATGCGGCCAGCCGAACGACGTCGGCAGGAAGGTGACGCCCGGATCCGCGGGGTTGGCGAACGCCGTCGTACGTCCCTGGGCGAGCTTGTCGACCAGGATGCGGGTGCCGCCGCTGCCGTCCTGCGCGTCCTCCAGGGAGAGGGCCTGCGAGGTCTCGGACAGCGTCTCGGACAGGCCCTTGCGGCGCAGCAGTTCGGTCTTGTGCCGGGCGTCGGCCGCCAACTGGATGCCCACCCGCCGCCAGATGTCCCCGAAGAACGCCTCCTCGCAGTCCTCGAACAGCCGGCGCAGCCACTGCCGCA
The DNA here is from genome assembly GCF_050433025.1 of Streptomyces auratus. Taxonomy (NCBI): domain Bacteria; kingdom Bacillati; phylum Actinomycetota; class Actinomycetes; order Kitasatosporales; family Streptomycetaceae; genus Streptomyces; species Streptomyces auratus. The sequence continues at coordinate 254,348 of NZ_JBNGCB010000003.1, forward strand.
GGCCGTCGGGGTCGGTGAGCATCCGGTCGGTGAATGCCGCCTGCCGCGGGCCGCGCGCGGCGGCCATCTCCCGTACGCGCGCCCGCTCTTCCCGGTCGACCAGGGGTGAGGGCGTGTGGCGGGTGTAGGACGCCGAGCAGGTGATCTCGAACGCCGCGGCCACGAACCGCTCGTCGTCGATGGTGTCCATCGCGTCCAGTTCCTCGGCCAGCGTCGCCCCGGGGTGGGCCGGCAGCAGGATGTCGGAACGGGAGGAGCGCCACAGGAAGTCCGCCTCGCACAGCCGGTCGGCGAGGTCGGTGTGCAGCGCCGCGTGGGTGGCGGTGACCCAGACGTGCAGCCCGGGGTGGTGCCCCGGCTCGGACAGCGCGTGCAGCGCGGCGCCCAGCTCCGCCAACGGGGACGGGGAGAAGACGATGTGCCCCGGCGGCAGCCCGGTGATGTCGATGACGTTGGCCATGCGCACATCATGCGCGAGCCTGCCACCTGCACGGACGTCGATTGACGGCTCTGGTCAATCGACGCGCGGCGGGCCGGGGGACCGCCGCACAGTGAGGCACATGAACGCCGCCCAGCAGCACCTCCTCGACACCTATCGCGCCGCCCGACGAAGCGAGGCCGCCCCGCCCGCCCCGGGCACGCACACCGTCCGTACGGCACGGGAGATCCGGGAGTGGTTCTGCTTCCAGGCCGTTGTCACCGATCCCGGCGACCGGTTCGTCGGCCGCGTGCGGCGCTCCGCGCGGCGGGTGGGGCGCAGGGCACGTGCGGTGGTGGGCGTGGCGCGGCGGCTCGTGCGTCTGCTCCAGGTCTAGTGCGCTGACTGGTGCGGCGCGGCGCGCACCATTCGGCCTTATCCCGTCCCCCCGTCCCCCCGTCCCCCCGCCCTCCCCCCGGGCCCGCCCCCCCCGCCTCCGCCCCCGCCTCCGCCCCCCGCCTCCCCCTCCCGTCGGCCTCCCCGCCCAGCCACCTCACCCCGTCCCGCCGGGTTCACCCCGTCCCGCCGGCCTCACCGTGTCCCAGCCCAGCCCAGCCCAGCCCAGCCCAGCCGCCTGCCTGGCCCCGGCGCGGCCACCTCCCCCCCCGCGCACGGCCTCCCCCGGCCCCCGCATGATCTGCCGACCTCACCCCCAGCCCGCCTCACCCGCCTAACCCCCGACGCGCTCCTCCCCGATGCGGCCCACCAAGGACACGAACTCCCCGACCGCCGCCCGCACTTCCCCCGCCGTCCAGCGCAGGGCGGACGCGGAGACCGTGACCTCCGTCGTCGCCACCCCGGGCGGGAGGGCCGGAGCCGGCTCGAACCACCTGCGGAACAGTGCGGTCCCGGTTTCCTCCGCCTGGCGTACGGCGGCCTCGTTCAGCAGCTCGGGCGGGTGCGGGAGCCACACCTGGAACTGATGGGTGTGCGGCGGCTCCGGATGCACCCGGAACCACGGCACACCGGCATCGGCCAGGCCCTCGCCCAGCGCGCGGGCCACGGTCTGCGCGTGCGCCACATACTCCGGCAACCGTGGCAGCTCACGGTCCAGGCCGATCAGGGCGGCCAGGGCAGCCGGCCACTGCTGGAACAACTGGCCGCCGTACCGGTGCCGCCAGGTCCGCGCCTCGTCGATGAAGTCCTCGGTGCCTGCGAGCGCGGCGCCCGATATGCCGTCCAGCGACTTGTAGTAGGAGACATAGACGCTGTCCGCCAGAGCCGCGATCTCCGGGAGCGAGCGGCCGAAGTGCGGTCCGCACTCCCACAGCCGGGCGCCGTCGAGGTGCACCACCGCCTCACGGTCCCGGGCCGCCGCCACGACCGAGGTCAGCTCGTCCCACGACGGCAGGACGAATCCGGCATCCCGCAGCGGGAGTTCGAGAGCGAGCGTGCCGAACGGCTCGGGCAGGTCGTACACCTCCGCGGCGGTCGCCGGCCGCGCGGCGCTCGTCGGATGCACCATGCGCAGGCCGCTGACCACCGCATAGGCATCGCGCTCATGCACCTCCAGATGCGACATCGGATGGCCGGCGACCGTGGCGTTGCCCGTACGCCCCGCCCAGCAGCGCAGCGCGACCTGCTGGGCCATCGTGCCGGTGGGGAAGAAGGCGGCGGCCTCGGTACCCAGGGCTTCGGCGGTGCGGCGCTCCAGTTCGCCGACGATGCCGTCGTCATTGCCGTAGACGTCGGTCCAGCCGTCCAGGTCGTAGGCGGCCGGAGCATCGGCTCTCAGGCGGTCCATCCGCTCGCGGATGGTCTCGCCTCCTCCCGTGCTGCCGACCAGCACGCGCTGCGAGGCACGGATCGCCGCGAACATCCGCTCCCGCTCGGCCGCGAGGTCACCCGCCCCGGCCGGAGCGCCGCCCGGAGCGCCGGCCGAACCGTCCCGCACCGCCCCGGTCCAACGGTCCTCCGCCGCCCCGCCCGAACCATCCCGCTCAGCGCCCCGCAAACCCTCCGTACCGCCTCCGCCTGCGTCTCTCATCTGCCTCACACGCCCCCCTGCCTGCCTTTTTCTCCGCGCTGTCGTTTCGTGCCTTTCGCGCGCCGTGCACCGATGATTGCCCAGCCCCGGCCGGACCCGCGACCCCTGTGGATAACTCTGATGGGAGACCCCCGTCTCACCTCGTGCACAGCTCTCAAGACCGCCGGAAACACTCGCGTAGCATGGCGAGGAATCGTCCGGTACCCCCCGCGGACTGGAACGGAAGGCCGTCGCCGCGTGAACGCAATCCCACCCACCGAGGCCCAGGACCGACCCGCCCGACTGACCGTCGGAGTCGTCGGCGCGGGCCGTGTCGGGCCCGCCCTCGCCGCTTCGCTGCAGCTCGCAGGGCATCGCCCGGTTGCCGTGTCGGGAGTCTCCGACGCCTCCGTACGCCGCGCCGCCGAGCTGCTGCCCGACGTCCCGCTGGTCACCCCCGCCGAGGTGCTCGCCCGTGCCGACCTCGTCCTGCTGACCGTCCCCGACGACGCCTTGGCCGGCCTGGTGAGCGGCCTCGCCGAGACCGGCGCCGTACGGCCCGGCCAGCTGTTGGTGCACACCTCCGGGCGGTACGGAATCGCTGTGCTGGACCCGGCCACCCGTGCCGGGGCCCTGCCGCTCGCCCTGCATCCGGCGATGACGTTCACCGGCACCTCGGTGGACGTCCAGCGGCTGGCCGGCTGCTCGTTCGGCGTGACCTCGCCCGACGAGCTGCGGATGGCGGCGGAAGCGCTGGTCATCGAGATGGGCGGGGAGCCCGAGTGGATCGCGGAGTCAGCCCGTCCGCTCTACCACGCGGCGCTCGCCATCGGCGCGAACCACCTGGTCACGCTCGTCGCCCAGGCCATGGAGCTGCTGCATGACGCGGGCGTGCAGGCCCCCGACCGGATGCTCGGCCCGCTGCTCGGTGCCGCCCTGGACAATGCGCTCCGGTCCGGTGACGCCGCGCTGACCGGCCCGGTCGCCCGGGGTGACGCCGGCACCGTCGCCGTCCATATCGCGGAGCTGCGCCGGCACGCGCCCCAGAGCGTCGCCGGGTATCTCGCGATGGCCCGGATGACCGCGGACCGCGCGCTGTCCCACGGTCTGCTCAAGCCCGAACTCGCCGAGGACCTGCTCGATGTCCTCGCCGGCTCCGACGACGGCCCCGCCCCCGGCTCCTTCGGCCCGGGCCCCGACGCCTCCGGCCCCGAGGGAGGCGACCGATGACCCCCTCGCCGACGAGCCCGGACCGTCCGGACCGTCCGGACCGTCCGGACCGTCCGGACCGTCCGGAACGTCCGGAGCCGAACCCGGTCCCGGAGACCGCGACGCCTTCGCGCCCGGCCGCGGCCGCCGACCCGGCCCCGGACGCACCCGCGCACCAGGAACCGCACCGGTCCATGGACCCGACCCTCCCCGCCGAGCCGTCCCGGCCCGGCCCCGGCCACCTCCTCCACACCGCCGCCGCCCTCCGCGACCTGCCCCGCCGCCCCGGTGGCGAGCGCGCGGTCGTGATGACCATGGGCGCGCTGCACGAGGGACACGCCACCCTGGTCCGCGCCGCCCGCCACCGGGTCGGGCCCCAGGGGCAGGTCGTCGTCACGGTCTTCGTCAACCCGCTGCAGTTCGGGGCCGGCGAGGACCTGGACCGCTATCCGCGCACCCTGGAGGCGGATGTCGAGCTGGCGGCCGCGGCCGGTGCGGACGTGGTCTTCGCCCCGTCCGTCGACGAGGTCTACCCGGGCGGGGAACCGCAGATCCGGATTGCCGCGGGTCCCATGGGCAGCCTCCTGGAGGGCGCCAGCCGCCCCGGGCACTTCGACGGCGTGCTGACCGTCGTCGCCAAGCTGCTGCATCTGACCGCGCCGGACCTGGCGTTCTACGGGCAGAAGGACGCCCAGCAGCTCGCGGTCATCACGCGGATGGCCGCCGACCTCAATTTCCCCGTCGAGATCGTCGGTGTCCCCACGGTCCGCGAGGAAGACGGCCTGGCCCTGTCCAGCCGTAACCGCTACCTCTCCGCCCCGGAGCGGCGTACCGCGCTCGCGCTGTCGGCGGCGCTGTTCGCGGCCCGCGACCGGCTCGCCGCCGAGGAGGCGCTGCGCGCCCGCGCCGCCTGCGCCGGCCACCCCGCGCCGGACCGCGCCGCGGCGCTGGCCGCCCTCGGCGAGGACCGCGCGGCCGCCGACGCACACGCCGTCGCCTACGCCGCCGCGGTGCCCCCGCACGGCCCGTCCGTCGCCCGCGTCGCGGCCCGCGCGGTCCTGGAGGACGCCGCCCTGCTCGACCCGCCGCTGGTGCTCGACTATCTGGCGTTGGTCGATCCGTCCGACTTCACCGAGATCCCGGACGCCTACGAGGGCGAGGCCATCCTCGCGGTCGCCGCCAAGGTCGGCACCACCCGGCTCATCGACAACATCCGTCTCCACTTCGGGGCCCAGGGCGCAACGGCCGCCCACCCGGGCGGAGCCACCCCGCACACCCCCGGCTCCGGCTCACCCGCCGCACCCCCGGCCCCCTCCCACCCCCAAGGCCCCCTTGGAGCGACCCGATGAGCGCCACCGGAACAGGCACCGGCCCCGGCCCCGTCCCAGGCACCGGCATACGTCTGACGGCCCCCGCCCCCGGCTGGTCCATCGAGGCGGACGTCGTCGTCGTGGGATCCGGTGTGGCCGGGCTGACCGCCGCGCTGCGCTGCGCCGCGGCCGGCCGCCGGACCGTCGTCGTCACCAAGGCCCGCCTGGACGACGGCTCCACCCGCTGGGCGCAGGGCGGCATCGCGGCCGCGCTCGGTGAGGGCGACACCCCCGAGCAGCATCTGGCCGACACCCTCGTGGCGGGCGCCGGGCTGTGCGACGAGGAAGCCGTCCGCACCCTGGTCACCGAGGGCCCGGACGCCGTCCACCGGCTCATCCGGAGCGGCGCCCGCTTCGACACCGCACCGGACAGCGAGGAGATAGCGCTCACCCGGGAAGGCGGCCACCACCGCCGCCGTATTGCGCACGCCGGCGGCGACGCCACCGGGGCGGAGATCTCCCGCGCGCTCGTCGAGGCGGTTCGCGCCGCCGGGCTGCGCACCATCGAGAACGCCCTGGTCCTCGATCTGCTCATGGATGCCGACGGCCATACGTCCGGGGTCACCCTGCACGTGATGGGGGAGGGCCAGCACGACGGCGTCGGGGCCGTGCACGCCCCGGCGGTGGTGCTCGCCACCGGCGGCATGGGGCAGGTCTTCTCCGCGACCACCAACCCGGCGGTCTCCACCGGCGACGGGGTGGCGCTGGCGCTGCGCGCCGGCGCGGAGGTCTCCGACCTGGAGTTCGTCCAGTTCCACCCCACCGTGCTGTATCTGGGCCCGGAAGCGGAGGGCCAGCAGCCGCTGATCTCCGAGGCCGTACGGGGCGAGGGCGCCCATCTCGTCGACGCCGCCGGAACCCGCTTCATGGTGGGGCAGCACGAACTCGCCGAGCTGGCGCCGCGCGACATCGTCGCCAAGGCGATCATGCGCCGGGCGCACGAACAGGGCGTCGAGCACATGTACCTGGACGGCCGGCACTTCGGCGCGCAGATGTGGGAGAGCCGCTTCCCGACCATCCTCGCCGCCTGCCGCAGCCATGACATCGACCCGGTCACCGAGCCGATACCGGTCGCCCCGGCCGCGCACTACGCCTCCGGCGGCGTACGCACCGATCTGCGCGGGCGCACCACCGTCCCCGGCCTCTACGCCTGTGGCGAGGTCGCCTGCACCGGAGTCCACGGCGCCAACCGTCTCGCCTCCAACTCCCTCCTGGAGGGCCTGGTCTTCGCGGAGCGGATCGCCGCGGACATCGCTGCACGCCCCGCGCCGGAGCCTGCCGCGGCGCGCGCGGCGGGCTCCGCCCCGGCGTCCGCGCCCCGTACGCCCCTCCCCCTCCTCGCCCCCGAGGCCCGTGGTGCCGTGCAGCGGATCATGACCGCCGGCGCCGGGGTGCTGCGCAGCGCCGAGAGCCTCGCCCGGGCCGCCGCCGGGCTGGAGAGCATCCGGCGCGAGGCGGCGGAGGCGAGCGCCGCCCGGGCCACGCACAAGGCTCCCGAGCCCGGCGTGGAAGCATGGGAGGCCACCAACCTCCTCTGCGTCGCGCGGGTGCTGGTCGCCGCGGCACAGCGCCGTACGGAGACCCGCGGCTGCCATTGGCGCGAGGACCACCCGGAGCGGGACGATGCCTCCTGGCGCCGGCACTTCCGCATCACCCTGGATACAGACCGTGCACTGGCCCTCCACACGACGGCGACCGCCGGTTTCCCGCCGACCGCCGACGATGGCCTCCCGGCCCGCGAGCCCGTGACCACCGATCGACCGCACCGACAGACCACCGGGGCACCCCACCCCTCCTCCCCGAATACGGAGCCCAGCCCGTGAGCAGCACCCGCGACGACCTCCCCCTCCTCCAGATCGGCGGGCCCACCGGGTCCCCCCAGACAGCGTCCGGGGGAGGCTGCGGCGACGCCTGCGGCTGCAGCGGCGGCGACGACGGCTCGTACGACCTCGACCCGCTGAGCTGCGGCCTCGACCCCGACCTGGCCGCGCTCCTGGTGGCCGCCGGGCTCGACCCCGTGCAGGTCGAGGACATCGCACATCTCGCCGTGGAGGAGGACCTCGACCAGGGCGTGGACGTCACGACCGTGGCGACCGTCCCACCGGACGCGGTCGCCACCGGCGACTTCACGGCCCGCGAGGCCGGCACGGTCGCCGGGCTGCGGATCGCCGAGGCGGTGCTGTCCCTGGTCTGCACCGACGAGTTCGCCGTCGAGCGGCACGTCGAGGACGGCGACCGGGTCGCGGCCGGCACCCCGCTGCTCAGCGTCACCACCCGCACCCGCGACCTGCTCACCGCCGAGCGCAGCGCGCTGAACCTCCTGTGCCGCCTGTCGGGCATCGCGACCGCGACCCGGGCCTGGGCGGACGTCCTGGAGGGCACGAAGGCCAAGGTCCGCGACACCCGCAAGACGACGCCGGGGCTGCGCGCCCTGGAGAAGTTCGCGGTGCGCTGCGGCGGCGGCGTCAACCACCGGATGTCGCTGTCGGACGCGGCGCTGATCAAGGACAACCACGTGGTCGCGGCCGGCGGCGTGGCCGAGGCCTTCCTGGCCGTACGGACCGAGTTCCCCGGCGTGCCGATCGAGGTGGAGGTCGACCGGCTCGACCAGATCCCGCCGATCCTCGCCGAGGGCGCCGATCTGATCCTGCTGGACAATTTCACGCCGGAGCAGACCCGCGAGGCCGTCGAGCTGGTCGCCGGCCGCGCCATGCTGGAGTCGTCGGGCCGGCTGACGCTCGACAACGCCCGGGCCTACGCCGAGACCGGCGTCGACTACCTCGCGGTGGGGGCGCTCACGCACTCCTCCCCGATCCTCGACATCGGCCTCGACCTGCGCGAGGACGAGGGCCGGACCGCCTCCCCGGACGCCGCCGCACGCGAGGACGGCTGACCGCCATGCTGCTGACCATCGACGTGGGCAACACCCACTCCGTCCTCGGCCTCTTCGACGGCGAGGAGATCGTCGAGCACTGGCGGATCTCCACCGACGCCCGCCGCACCGCCGACGAGCTCGCCGTCCTCCTCCAGGGCCTGATGGGCATGCACCCGCTGCTCGGCGACGACCTGGGCGACGGCATCGAGGGCATCTCCGTCTGCTCCACGGTGCCCTCCGTCCTGCACGAGCTGCGCGAGGTCACCCGCCGCTACTACGGCGACGTCCCGGCCGTCCTGGTGGAACCGGGCGTCAAGACCGGCGTACCGATCCTCATGGACAACCCCAAGGAGGTCGGCGCCGACCGGATCATCAACGCCCTGGCGGCCGTCGAGCTCTACGGCGGACCCGCGGTGGTCGTCGACTTCGGCACGGCCACCACCTTCGACGCGGTCAGCGCGCGCGGCGAGTACGTCGGCGGCGTGATCGCGCCGGGCATCGAGATCTCCGTCGAAGCGCTGGGCGTCAAGGGCGCCCAGCTCCGCAAGATCGAACTGGCCCGGCCGCGCAGCGTCATCGGCAAGAACACCGTCGAGGCCATGCAGTCCGGCATCCTCTACGGCTTCGCGGGCCAGGTCGACGGTGTGGTGCAGCGGATGGCACGCGAGCTGGCCGAGGACCCGGACGAGGTGACCGTGATCGCCACCGGCGGGCTGGCCCCGATGGTGCTCGGTGAGTCGTCGGTGATCGACGCGCACGAGCCGTGGCTCACCCTCATCGGTCTGCGGCTGGTCTACGAGCGCAACATCGCCCGCTCGTAGCGGGAGCGGCGCCCGTCCGCCGTGGGGCGCCGGGCCGGCCCTCGCCGCCCTGCTGGACGCCGGGTACCCGGTGGCGCGGCTCGCTGCCGCGCCACCGTTCACGAATTAAGCGGCTTTTGTCGAAAACGGTCGTAAAGTCGCCATATGCCAATGCCAAACGGAACCCGCGGCGGCATGGCGTTCAGCGCCGATGAGTTGCGTGTGCTCCGTCGCGCCCTCGCCCATGCCCTTGAGAAGACGTCCCACCCCGCCCCGCTCGACGCCCTCGGGCCCGAGTGGTCACAGGACATCCAGGAATATCTCCGGCTGGCCGAGGCGGTGGACGAGGCGGTCCGCGAAGGCGGCCGGCTGCGCGCCTTCCTCCTCGCCGACCTCGCCCGCTACCGCGCGGCCCTGCCCGGCTCGGCGGTCGGCTACCTCGCGCAGCTGACCGAGGCGCTGGCCGCCGGCCATGTCCCCGGCCCCGACGACCTCGCCGCCCTGCGCTCCCTGTGCGCCCGGCCGGCCACGATGGCCGAATGCGAGCGCCGCAAAGCCCTGCTGCGGCACTGCGAGCAGCTGGCCGAGCACTCCGTACGGGCCCGGCTGCGCGCGCTCCCAGGCGGCCGCTCGGCCGCTCTCAGCGGGCGCGAGCGCGAGCGCGAGCCCGACCGGGAGCCGGAGCCGGAGCCGGAGCGCAAGCCGGAACCCGCCCCCGCGCCGCAGCCGAAGGAGCCCCGGCCGGGCCGGCCGATCCCGACACCGGGCGAGGTGTTCCCGCCCCGCCGCAAGCCCGCCCCGCCCCCCGAGAGCCGCACCGCCTGAGCGCTGCGTACCCTCGAAGGGTCACACCCTTAAAGGAGGCCGAACGGCATGGAATACGTCGCAGCGCTGCTCCCGCCCGTGGTGATGGCCGTGGCCTTCACCGCTCTGATCGTGACCATGGTCAAGAGCCAGGGCGGGGCGAACAAGTCCAAGGAGGACGCCGCCGTGGACGCCGTGCTGGCCCGCGCCGAGGCCGCCGCCCAGGAGCCCAAGGCGCACGGCGCCTGACCCCCGCCGCCTTTCGGCGGTCCGCGCGCACACTACGACCCGGGAATGACCATCCCGGGTCGTATGTCCTTTTTCCGGCACAAACGCCACGAGATCAACGGGCATTCACGACATCTCCCACTATTCTTCTTGTGTGCCGAGACGCTTGGGTGATCTGGAAGACGCGGTCATGACGCGGGTCTGGGAGTGGAACCGCCCGGTCACCGTTCGAGAAGTCCTGGAAGATCTCCAGAAGGAACGGTCGATCGCCTACACAACCGTCATGACCGTATTGGACAACCTCCATCAGAAGGGCTGGGTGCGCCGCGAAGCAGAAGGCCGCGCCTATCGATATGAGGCGGTCTCCACTCGCGCCGCCTACGCGGCCGCACTGATGAACGAGGCATGGTCCGCCAGTGACAACCCCGCGGCCGCTCTTGTGGCCTTCTTCGGCATGATGTCGCCGGAACAGCGCCAGGCCTTGCGCGATGCCGTACGGATGGTGGAAGTCGACGAACCGGCGGAAGGCGCGGAACAACAGGCACAAGAGGCCGCGCCGGCCGAAGAAGGCGAAGCGGAAGCGGCACCGCAAGGGGCCGGGGAAGCCGGATCCGCCGAAGGGGATGAACCCGGGGCGAACGCCACCGGCAAGGGGCGATAGCGTCCCGGCATGCCTCCGCATTCAAAAGGCCTCACCGTGCGCCGCGCCAGGACCAGCGATGTTCCGGCCGTACGCCGCCTCATCGACGCCTACTCACGTGACGGGATCCTGCTCGACAAAGCCACCGTCACGCTTTACGAGGACATCCAGGAGTTCTGGGTCGCCGAGCGCGACGAAGACGCCGAGGTCGTCGGCTGTGGAGCGCTGCATGTCATGTGGGAAGACCTGGCGGAGGTCCGCACTCTGGCCGTGGATCCGCGGCTGAAGGGGTCGGGGGTCGGCCACCAAGTCCTGGACAAGCTGCTGCGCACCGCGAGCTGGCTGGGAGTGCGGCGCATTTTCTGTCTCACCTTCGAAGTCGACTTCTTCACCAAGCACGGCTTCGTGGAGATCGGCGATGCCCCGGTAGACGGTGATGTCTACAGTGAGCTGCTGCGTTCCTATGACGAGGGCGTTGCGGAGTTCCTGGGCCTCGAACGAGTGAAGCCCAACACCCTGGGTAACAGCCGGATGCTTCTGCACCTGTGATGAGTGTTCTATGTCCGAATCGCTCCCCTATCTCATGGCTACGGAAGCATGCGTTCCCCGGTCTGTGGGCAAGTGAACCCTACCCAAGGGTTTGTGTTTTTCCCGGAAAAGCGGTTTGCTTTCCGTCGTAATCCGCATTCGATGAAAGGGAAACCGGTGGCACAGAAGGTTCAGGTTCTTCTTGTCGACGACCTCAACGGTGGCGAGGCGGACGAGACGGTGACGTTCGCTCTCGACGGCAAGTCCTACGAGATCGACCTCTCCGACAGCAACGCCCAGAAGCTTCGCGAGTCGCTTGCCGACTTCGTGAAGGCGGGCCGCCGTACCGGTGGCCGCGCTTCTTCCGGTCGTGGCAAGTCCCGTGCGGCGGCTTCCGGCGGCAGCCAGGACACCGCGAAGATCCGCGCGTGGGCGAAGGAGAACGGCTACAACGTCAATGACCGTGGCCGTGTCCCCGCCGACATTCGCGAGGCATTCGAGAAGGCCAACGGCTGATCGGCGTTCGCGCGTTCCGTTTGGGCATTACGAGCATGCAACAACCGGGCACGGTGGCACTCGGTGGCCGCCGCGCTCACGAGACGTACGAGGTCGGGGGCGCCCCCGACGTCCCCGATTCCTGCTCCCGGCCCCGTGGTGGGCAGGGAATTCTCCGCCTCGTACTCGGGTCGGGGAGGCCGCACCCACCCCGCGGCCTCCCGCGAGCCGAATCCGTATGACAGCGCCGGACTGGTGGGGAACGCCGGTGCGGGCATCCGGTCTCCGGTCCCTCGCGCCGTAAGATCCGGCGCGAGCGCACCCCACTCCAGCCATTCCAGGATTCCCGGGAGTTCCTCGGCGCCGCCGGCTGCGATGAAGATGAGCAATTTCGGCCGATTACCCGGCCGATTCCCGTCGCGTCCGGTCCGAAGCAGTGCCACCGGTCCGGTGCACCGCAGCCGGCGCAGTACGGCGTACCCCGCACAGGCGGGCATCTCCAGGACGTCGAAGCGCAGCCCCGTCAGCAGTTCCACCGGTTCCGTTCCGGTGGTCGGCCAGCCCATTTCCTCCTCGTACCACCGGCGGACGGTGGCGAGGGGGCTGCGGGGGCGCGGAAGCACGCGGGCCATGCCCGGTGCAACTCCCGAACACTCAGGAAGTTACGGCTGAAGTTACGCTGTGTAGAGGTGTGGATACGTTCCGTTTCGCGCGAGCGGTGCGGCGGCGCAGGCGAGGGCGTGCGGATGTTCGCCCGTAGCGGATGGAAGCGGCTTATGCCGCATGGAGTGTCAGTGGCAGCGGGTAAGACAGTCTCAGTGGGAAGAGACCGTGTGACCGGCGCCCGAGGCGTTTCGCCCCGGCTGGTGGCCGACGGCGGACGGCGTGTCGGTACACGGCGCGTTCGCCACGGGCGTAGTGGCAGAGGGCGTATATGCCTGGCCTGCGGGAACATCGTCTCGCACCATCGAGTTGGAGCAGATGTCAGCTGTTCGGCAGTAAATTTCCCCGCCGGAGCGGGGGTGATCCGGACGGGTGTCGGCAGTTGGAATGAGCTGTCCCGCCCCGCGGGACTAGCATGCGGAAGGACAGGGAGGGGACCGACCCCTAACTGCCTGACCGCTCTGAGGAGCGATTAACGATGTTCGAGAGGTTCACCGACCGCGCGCGGCGGGTTGTCGTCCTGGCTCAGGAAGAAGCCCGGATGCTCAACCACAACTACATCGGCACCGAGCACATTCTCCTGGGCCTGATCCATGAGGGTGAGGGTGTCGCCGCTAAGGCCCTGGAGAGCCTCGGGATTTCGCTCGAGGCGGTCCGCCAGCAGGTGGAGGAGATCATCGGGCAGGGCCAGCAGGCCCCGTCCGGGCACATTCCCTTCACCCCCCGTGCCAAGAAGGTCCTGGAGCTGTCGCTCCGCGAGGCCCTCCAGCTCGGCCACAACTACATCGGTACGGAGCACATCCTGCTCGGCCTGATCCGCGAGGGCGAGGGCGTCGCCGCCCAGGTCCTGGTGAAGCTGGGCGCCGATCTCAACCGGGTGCGGCAGCAGGTCATCCAGCTGCTCTCCGGTTACCAGGGCAAGGAAGCCGCCACGGCCGGCGGCCCCGCCGAGGGCACGCCCTCGACGTCCCTCGTCCTGGACCAGTTCGGCCGCAACCTGACGCAGGCCGCTCGCGAGACCAAGCTCGACCCGGTCATCGGGCGCGAGAAGGAAATCGAGCGGGTCATGCAGGTGCTGTCCCGCCGTACCAAGAACAACCCGGTCCTCATCGGCGAGCCCGGCGTCGGCAAGACGGCGGTCGTCGAGGGCCTGGCGCAGGCCATCGTCAAGGGCGAGGTGCCCGAGACCCTCAAGGACAAGCACCTCTACACCCTCGACCTCGGTGCCCTGGTCGCCGGCTCCCGCTACCGGGGTGACTTCGAAGAGCGCCTGAAGAAGGTCCTCAAGGAGATCCGCACCCGCGGCGACATCATCCTGTTCATCGACGAGCTCCACACCCTGGTGGGTGCGGGCGCCGCCGAGGGCGCGATCGACGCCGCGAGCATCCTCAAGCCCATGCTGGCGCGAGGCGAGCTGCAGACCATCGGTGCCACGACGCTCGACGAGTACCGCAAGCACCTGGAGAAGGACGCGGCCCTGGAGCGCCGCTTCCAGCCGATCCAGGTCGCGGAGCCGTCGCTGCCGCACACCATCGAGATCCTCAAGGGTCTGCGGGACCGCTACGAAGCGCACCACCGCGTCTCCATCACGGACTCCGCGCTGGTCGCCGCGGCCACCCTCGCCGACCGCTACATCTCCGACCGCTTCCTGCCGGACAAGGCGATCGACCTGATCGACGAGGCCGGCTCCCGGATGCGCATCCGCCGGATGACCGCGCCGCCGGACCTGCGCGAGTTCGACGAGAAGATCGCCGATGTGCGCCGGGAGAAGGAGTCCGCGATCGACTCGCAGGACTTCGAGATGGCCGCGGGCCTGCGCGACAAGGAGAAGCAGCTCCTGGCCGCCAAGGCGAAGCGGGAGAAGGAGTGGAAGGCCGGCGACATGGACGTCGTCGCCGAGGTGGACGAGGAGCTGATCGCCGAGGTCCTGGCGACGGCGACCGGCATCCCGGTCTTCAAGCTCACCGAGGAGGAGTCCTCCCGGCTGCTGCGGATGGAAGACGAGCTGCACAAGCGCGTCATCGGCCAGAAGGACGCCATCAAGGCGCTCTCCCAGGCCATCCGCCGTACCCGTGCCGGCCTGAAGGACCCCAAGCGTCCCGGTGGCTCGTTCATCTTCGCCGGTCCGTCCGGTGTCGGTAAGACCGAGCTGTCCAAGACGCTGGCGGAGTTCCTGTTCGGCGACGAGGACGCGCTGATCTCCCTCGACATGTCGGAGTTCAGCGAGAAGCACACGGTCTCGCGGCTGTTCGGTTCGCCTCCCGGCTACGTCGGCTACGAAGAGGGCGGCCAGCTCACCGAGAAGGTGCGCCGCAAGCCGTTCTCCGTCGTGCTCTTCGACGAGGTCGAGAAGGCCCACCCGGACATCTTCAACTCGCTGCTGCAGATCCTGGAGGACGGTCGCCTGACCGACTCCCAGGGCCGGGTCGTGGACTTCAAGAACACGGTCATCATCATGACGACCAACCTCGGCACCCGGGACATCTCCAAGGGCTTCAACCTCGGCTTCGCGGCCCAGGGCGACACCAAGTCCAGCTACGAGCGGATGAAGAACAAGGTCAACGAAGAGCTCAAGCAGCACTTCCGCCCCGAGTTCCTCAACCGTGTCGACGACACCGTCGTCTTCCACCAGCTGACCGAGGACGACATCATCCAGATCGTCGACCTCATGATCGCCAAGGTGGACGAGCGGCTCAAGGACCGCGACATGGGCATCGAGCTCAGCGGCGAGGCGAAGTCGCTGCTGGCCAAGCGCGGGTACGACCCGGTGCTCGGCGCCCGTCCGCTGCGCCGCACGATCCAGCGCGAGATCGAGGACGCCCTCTCGGAGAAGATCCTCTTCAGCGAGCTGCGTCCGGGCCACATCGTGGTCGTCGATGTCGAGGGCGAGGGTGAGACCGCCAAGTTCACCTTCCGCGGCGAGGAGAAGTCGGCGCTGCCCGACGCCCCGCCGATCGAGTCCGCGACCGGCGGCTCGGGCCCCAACCTGAGCAAGGACGCGTAAGGCACCGCGCGCCGCGCGTACCTCTCGCACACGGCACTGCCCCGGAACCGTTTCTCACGGTTCCGGGGCAGTGCCGTTGTTGCGTGCGGCCCGGAAAGGCGGCGCCCCCTTCACATGGCTGTTTTCGGACAGCTGTGCCGACGGGACCGGTGTCCGGCCGCTACATCCGCACGAGGCGAATGCCGTCGGGAACGCCGCGCACCGGCGGAATGCGACGGCCGATCCGCAGGGTGTCCAGTTCCGGAAAGGCGGACAGCCATTCCATGGAAACGCCCAGATCGTAGGCGAGCCACAGCCGGGTCAGGCCCTCGGCCGGGGCGATGCCCTCGATGAGCTGGCCGGGGGTGAAAGGCCCGGCGATCTGCAGATGCGGGCGGCCGCCCAGCCGGCGCAGGGCATGCAGTTCCGCCAGATCGGACACCGGAAAGTACAGCTCGGCCGGATCGAGGTGGGCGATGATCTCGCGGGCGTAGCGGGCGGTGTCATGGCGCCGCCAGGCCCCGGCGAGCTGCGCGCGGATATCGTGATGCGCCCGCTCGCGCAGGCCCGCCAGATAGTCGATCGCCATGTCGTCGGCGATCGAGGTGGCGGTGATCGCCAGGAGATGGGCCTCGCTGTCGGGGACATGGGTGGGGTCCGGGAGCATTTCCAGCACGATCGGCCCGATCCAGCCCAGGGCGCGGGCCGCGGCCGGGGTGCTGGGCCGCACCATGTCGCGGGTGAAGCGCCGCACCCGCGCCCGGACCGCCGGATCCAGCTCGGCCGCATGCTCCAGACAGGCCGCCGCCAGCAGCTTGCGGTGCCGGGCCTCGGCGGCGCGTACGCCCGGGTGCGGGGCGAGCAGCCCGTCCAGGAGGGCCGCGCACTCGTCGGGGCGGGCCAGCGCCACGGCCATCCGGATGACGTCCTCCCAGTCGTCGTGGTGCGCATGGTCGAGGAGCAGCCCGAAATCGTGCCGCTGCACGGTCGCGCGGGCGGCGAGATAGTCCTGGAAGGTGCGGTGGACGAAGTCGACGGTCCCGGGGGTGGGCTCGCGCAGCAGCCCGGTGCGGTTGAGCAGGTGCCGGAAGACCTCCTCGGAGCCGCCCTGGCGGGCCGCGTCCGGGATCGCGGGCAGATGCCGGGCGAGCGTTTCGACCGCGGTCGCCCGGTCCATCTCGGAGCGGCCGTTGACCAGCATCCAGTGGGCCAGCTTCTGCAGCAGCTGGATCTTGGGCTGCCGGGTCAGCTCGACACCGTCGGTGGCCACCATCGCCCGCTCCCGGTCCCGGCGCTCCAGCAGCATCGACAGCGCCGCGTCGTAGAGCTCCTTGCGGCCGTTGGGCAGATAGCCGCGGCGGTCGCGGTGCAGGGCGCACAGCAGCCCGCACATCAGCGGATTGGTCGCCAGCCGCCCCAGATCGCGGGTGATCCGTACGGCATTGAGCAGCGTCCGCTCGTAATGGCCGAGCCGGTCGAGGTCGGCCGGGCTCTGCTGGGCCGCGGCACGGTGCCAGCGCTGGATGAACGCGGCGACGTCCTCACGGTTCATCGGGGCCAGCGACAGCTCGCTGAACCCCTCGCCGGCGAGCCAGCTGCCGGGCACGGCGGACGGCCGCGAGGTGACGATCCAGACGTTGCCGGGGTAGCGCGCGGTCCATTCGACGAGCTTGCGGCGCACCGCTTCGCGGTCGCTCTCGGGAGCCTCGTCGATTCCGTCGATCAGCAGCAGCGCCCGGCCCGCGTCGAGCACCCGCTCCGTCCAGCCGGCCGGCGCGTCCTCGGCCTCCTGGTAGCCGACGGCGCTGAGGAACGTTCCGGGGGCGGGCAGCCCCGCACGGGCGAAGCGGCGTACGGGCAGCAGGAAGGGCACCCGGCCGCGCAACTCCGCCAGCGCCTCGGGCAGTTCCCCGCGGGCGGTGGCGACGGTCAGCCACTGCAGCAAGGTCGTCTTGCCCGACCCCGCCACCCCACGGACCAGGACCTTGCCGCGGCCGGACAGCGCCTGCTCGGCGGGGACCGGCGGGTCGTCCTGCCCGGCGGCGCCCGGAGTGGCGGCCTCGCCGTCCTGGGGGCCGGGCTCGCACTGGAGCCCCAAGTAGGCGGCGTCCAGCGGCCAGCTGTCGGGGGAGTGGGTGAGATCGATGCCGTAGATCGTGAGGTGGTTGTGGAGGGCGGCGGTGGCCCGGGCGTAGCGCGCCTCGAAGGCGGCGTCCCGGGAGGTGGTGTCCTCCGGGGCGGGCGGCGGGGTGCGCGGGGCGGCGCTGCCATGGCCGTCGATCAGGCCGGCGAGGGTACGTGTCTGCTCGACGAGCGTGTGTGCCACGTACGGCGAGCGCCGGGTCAGGAAGTGGAGGATGTGCAGCGCAGCGGCGTCCAGCAGCAGGCCGTGCAGCTGAGCGGCGTCGGGGGTCAGGCCGCGGGTGGCTCCGGGCACGGCCTCGCACAGTCGGCGGGCGAAGGCGGCGGGCAGCAGGCGGACCGCGTCGGCGTCGTCCATCCCGGTGTCGGCCAGGGCCCGCAGGCTGCTGGTCAGGGCGGTGGTGAGGGCCTGGTTCGCGTCCCTGGCCGCGCCGCCCGAGGCCTGCTCGACGAGCGCCGCGGCGACGCCGGAGAGCCCGCGCTCACTCAGGGCCGGCTGCTCGCCGGTGAAGGAGAGCAGCCGGGAGAGGGGTACGGGCCGGTCGCCCGGCGCGGCGCCCGGCCCGTCGGCGAGGAAGAGCCGGCGGATCAGCGGATCGAGGGCCTGCGGGCTGAGGCGGGTGAGGATGGGCGTGGGATCCATGGGTTCCCCGTAACTGCGGTGCTGAGGAGAGGAGTTGAGGGCACCTGCTCGGGCCAGCCTAGGTGCGGGGGCGGGGGTAGCAGGTGACTTTGAGGTGGGGAGGGAGGGGGTGGCCGGGCGCGGGGCGGAGGTAGGAGAGGTGCAGCTCCTGGAGCTCGGGCAGCAGCTGCAGGGACGCGAGGTCGACGGGGGCGTCGATCACCCCGTAGAGCTGGAGCTTCCGGACGCCGGGGAATGCCGGAAGGGCCGAGGTCAGCAGGGTGCTCAGGCGGGGAGCGGGCTGGCGTGCATTATTGAGGATGCTGAGGGTTTTCACCTGGGGGAGCTGGAGGCCGGCGGGGATGCGGAGGGTGACCTCGGCGTCTGCCACGCCGAAGGAAAGCGTGTCCAGTGAGTTCAGTGCGGCCAGTTCGCCCCACTGCTCCTCGGCGAAGCCCTCGGTGAGGCGCTGCAGATGAAGGCTCTGCATATGGGGCCAGCGTTCCAGACCGGTGAATGCGGAGCCAAGGGGCAGACCGAGGGCCAGGTGCCGTAACGGGGCGTCCGCGGGTAGTGCTGCCAAGCCACCCGCTGGGAGCCGGGTGTACAGACTCAATTGGCGTATGTGGCGCAGGCGAGCGAGTCCGTGAGGAGTCGACAGGGGTTTGTCCGGGGGGCCGGAGATGCCCAGCCAGTCGAGGTGAAGGCCCGCGAGCGGTGCGACGCTTTCGACCCCGGGACACTGCCAGAGCGACAGCGTGTCCAGGGACGGAAACCCGTGGAGGAAGTCGAGTTCGCTGATCTCTGGATTGTCCGAGAGGTACAGGCCTTTGACCGGCTCGGGCATCAATGCGTCGTGGAGTTCGCGGGAGGTGAAGGGGCCGCTGACCGTGATGCGGGGGCGACCGCCGAGTGCTTTGAGGGCACGCAGCTCGGCGCGTGAGGTGACGGTGACGTTCACGCCGGTGTCGAGGTGCTGCATGATTTCCCGGGCATATCGGTCCGTATCGAAGTGCGGCCAGGCCAGGGCGAGTTGGAATTCTGCGAGATCGTTCCGATGGCCCCGGAAGCGCTTCATGACCTCCAGCGCCGCTTCCGAAGCAAGGAGTGCGGCAGTGGCCACCACCCCCTGTGCCTCATCGTCCTCCAGCCCCTCCGGCCCCGGCAGCAGCTCCAGCACCAGCGGCCCTACCGCGGCCAGCAACTGCGACTCCTCGCGGGTGCGCGGCGGCAGAATCGCCCGGGCGCGCTGATGCACCTCCGCCCGCACCCGCGGATCCAGCTCCGCCGCATGCTCCAGGCAGGCCATCGCGAGCAGGTGGATGCGCAGCCGGGCGGCCTCGTCCGCGAGACCGTCGCCCTGGGCCACCAACTCCCGGAGAATCTCCGCCCGTTCCCGTGGCCGCGCATGCGCCACCGCCATCCGGATCACGTCCTCCCACTGGGAGTCCTCCGCGTGCGCGACCAGCAGCCCGAAATCCCCGTCCTCCACGGCGGCCTTGGCGCCGAGGTAGTCCTGGAAGGTCCGGTGGACGAAGTCGACCGAGCCGGGCGTCGGTTCGCGGAGCAGACCGCTGCGCAGCAGCAGATGGCGGAAGACCGTCGCCGCGTCGCCCTGCTCCGCGGCGGCGGGTACGGCCGGCAGCGCCTCACCGATGATCCGCTCCGCCCGGTCCCGGTCGAGTTCCGTACGGCCGTTGCGGATCAGCCAGTAGGCCAGCCGCTGCAGAAGCTGGATCTGCGGCTCGTCGCTCAGCTCGATGCCCGTGGGGGCGCCCATGTCGCGTTCGCGGTCGCGGCGGGAGAGCAGCATGCCCAGGGCCGCGTCGTACAGCTCCTTGCGGCCGGTGGGCAGATAGCCGCGACGGTCCCGGTGCAGCGCGCAGATCAGGCCGCACATGAGGGGGTTGGTGGCGAGCCGGGCGAGGTCCTGTTTGGTGTGCACGGCGGCCAGGAGGGACTGCTCGTAGGCGTCGAGGCGTTCGGGGTCGTCGGCGTCGCAGCGGGCCGCGGCGTGCCAGCGGCCGATGAACGCGGCGACCTCGGTGCGGTTCATGGGGGAGAGCGTCAGCTCGCCGAAGCCGTCGGCGGCGAGCCAGTCGTCGCGGACGGCGGAGGGGCGGGAGGTGAGCATCCACAGGTTGTCCGGGAAGGCGTCGAGCAGATCGCGCAACCAGCGACGGGTCAGCTCGCGCTCGCGCTCGGGGATCTCGTCCAGGCCGTCGATCAGAAGGAGCGCCCGCCCGGAGGCCAGCACGCGGTCCGCCCAGCCCTCGGGCTGCGAGCCGGACACGGGGCAGCCGACGGACGCCAGGAAGCGGTCGGGGGTGGGCAGCGGCGCACCCTCGCGGGTGAGGGTGCGCAGCGGGAGGACGAAGGGGATGCGCCCGTAGAGGTGGGGGAGGGTCGTCTCACCGGGGGCCTTGGTGCAGGAGACGGCCAGCCACTGGACGAGGGTGCTCTTGCCGGAGCCGGCGACGCCGCGCAGCAGCACCCGGTTGCGCCCGGCCAGGGCCTGGTCGGCGGGGACGGGAAGGGGGACGGCCGGGCCGGTCCGGGGGCCGCCCTCCGCGTCCCAGGGGGCGCCGGCGGTGACCTCGCGGGCCGGGGCGGCCGTCGCCTCCAGGCTCATATACGCCGCATCCAGCGGCCACCGGTCCGGGGAGCGGGCGAGGTCGATGCCGTAGATGGTCAGCCGGCCGTGCTTGCGGGCGATGTACGCGAGATATCCGCCCTCGAACGCGGCGTCCGCGGCCCGCGGGGACGGATGCCGTGCGAGGAACTCGTCGATGAGCGTGATCAGGCTGTCCAGGCTCCGGCTCTGCTGGACCAGGGTGCGGGCCACGAAGGTCGACCGCTGGGTGAAGAAGTGCACGATGTGCAGGCAGGCGATGCCGAGCAGGGTGGCGTGCAGCAGCTCGCCGTCCCGGGAGAGGCCGCGGACGGCGTGCGGGCTCGCCGCCTCCAGGCGTTCGGCGAGGGCGGTGGCGCCCAAGCGGACGGCCTGTACGTCGTCCATGTCGAGGTCGCCCAGGCCGCGCAGCGTGCTGGCCAGGGCGTCGGCCACCGCCCCCTCCTCGTCCCGGGCCACCGGGCGCTCGCCGGGCCCGGCGGTCCGTAAGGCGCGGGCCACCAGCTCCGCCGCGATCTTGTGCAGGGCCTGGTCGGACAGGGTCCGCTGCTCGCCCTTGAAGCTGACCAGCCCGGAGATCCGTACCGGCTTCGCCACCAGCCCGGCGCCCGGCCCCGGCTTGGCGAAGAGCTTCCTGACGAGCGGTGCGACCACGCCGGAGGCGAGTCGGACACCCACTGCTGACGGGTCCATCGCGCGGTCCGCCCTCCCCCGTGGCCGGTGCTGTCGTCCGGCCAGGCTAGAGCGGATGCCGGGGCTCCGGGGTGGGGTTCGCCAGGTTCGTGGGCGCGGCGGCGGCGCCGCGAAAAGGTGTGGCACCGGTCACGGAATTCGCTGCCGTAATGCCTTCCGAATTGATTCCCGGGGGGCAGCGCGTAACCCGCGTCACAGCATTTCGAGTAGCCCAGGTCACAGCGAAAAGGCTTTTGATCTTGCCTGCTGGTGACATGGCGCACAGGCGATTTCGGTCCTACTAAAGAAATTAGGGGAAGCCGGGGGCGGTGGTTCGGGGGCTGCGGCGGGCGCGGGTGCGGGGTGGGGGCGAGATAAGCGCCGGGTGAGCTGTCGCCCGCGCAATGGAGGGGTAAAGGGCCTGTTCAGGGGGGCTTTAGTGGTCACTGACCACACCCGAGTTGTCCCATTTTGACGGTTTCGAGCAGGGCTCGGGCGCGGCGCCAAGGCCCGGATTTCATCGGCCTTTGATACGGGCCGGGTTAGTAGAAAGGCCCCTTGGCGGGGCGGCCCTGGCGGGTTACCAAGGTGTGGCGATCCCGGTCCGCAGCCGGGAAACCACATCAATTCTCTGGAGGGAAAACCCGCATGTCCAAGTTCACCGCTCTCCGCAATTCGAAGAAGTCCGCGCTGCGCAATCGCGTCGCCATTGTGGCCGCCGGTGTCGGCGTGACCGCCGCACTGGGCGCCGGTATCGCCACCGCCGCCGACGCCGGTCTGCAGCACCTCACCTCGGGTGTCGGTTCGGCCGTCACCGCGCAGGCCGACGCGCAGACCAAGTCCGTCGCCCATGCCAAGGCCGCCGCGGCCAAGGCCAAGAAGGACGCGGCCAAGAAGGCCAACGCCTGGGTCAAGCCGGTCGACAAGTACACGCTGGGCGAGCCCTTCGGCATCCCCGGCAGCCACTGGGCGCACAAGCACAGTGGTCAGGACTTCGTCGTGCCGACCGGCACCACGGTCAAGGCCGTCCACAAGGGCACCGTCGTCAAGGCCGGCCCCTGGGGTGGCGGCGACGGCCCGGCGTACGGCAACGCCATCGTGATCCAGCACGCGAACGGCACGTACACCCAGTACGCCCACCTGTCACGGATCGAGGTCCAGGTCGGTCAGCAGGTCGGCACCGGCCAGCAGATCGCCAAGTCCGGCAGCACGGGCAACTCCACCGGCCCCCACCTGCACTTCGAGGTCCGCACCGGCCCCGACTACGGGTCGGGCATCGAGCCGACCGGATTCCTGCGGGCTCACGGCGATGCCGTCTGAGCTGAGTCCGGCCGGACTGGCCGGCGGCTCGGCGGGTTGGCCGCCGTGACCAGTTCTGTGGCGACCTCGAGGATGGCCTTGCGCTTCTCCTCGGGGTCGCCCTTCACGTTCTGCATCGCGAACATGCCCGCGTGCATGGAGAACAGCGCTGTGATGCAGCGCACCTGATCCGTCAGCTCCGACTCGGGCTCGTTCAGGAGGCCGAAGAGCGTCAGCATCCGCTCCTTGAAGCCCTCGCCGATGCTCAGATCGCGCACCGCGGCCTGGTTCTCCTGCAGGAAGCGGAAGAACGGTCCGGCCGACCGCAGCGCCTCGCTGTAGCGGCGGATGACCTCCCGCTTGGTCTCCAGGCTGCGGGGCTGCTCCTCGGCCCAGGTGATCAGCTCGTCGATGGGCCTGGACAGGTCCTGGAACAGGCTGATGACGATGTCTTCCTTGGTCTTGAAGTGGTAGTACAGCGCCGCCTTCGTGACCTCCAGCTTTTCGGCGATCTCGCGCAACGACGTCTTCTCGTAGCCCTGTTCGGAGAACAGCTCCAGAGCGACGTCCTGAATGCGCTGGCGGGTGTTCCCCTTGCGCCCTTGTGTGCTCACGGTGCTCTCCTGCGTCGTCGGTACTGGTCAGAGGGCTGCCCCATCGGGCCGGAGAGAAACTTACTTGACGCCCGGCAAGTTGGCCCCTACCTTCAACACCGTACTGAACTAGCCGGGCGGCAAGTAAGTGGGAGTGGGTAATGGGGAAGTCGCAGTCTGCGACCCCGACGGGGGACGGACGGATATCGGCCTCGGCGGCCAGAGGGGACGCCGGGCCGGGCACGGGGGAGAAGCAGCCGGCCGGTGTACGGGTGGTGCTCTTCGCGCTGATGATCGCGATGCTGCTCGCGATGCTGGACAACATGATCGTCGGCACCGCGATGCCGACGATCGTCGGTGAACTGGGCGGGATGGACCACCTGTCCTGGGTGGTCACCGCCTACACGCTCGCGACCGCGGCGTCGACGCCGATCTGGGGCAAGCTCGGCGACATGTACGGACGCAAGGGCGTCTTCCTGTCGTCCATCGTGCTCTTCCTGATCGGCTCCGCGCTGTCCGGCATGGCGCAGGACATGGGGCAGCTGATCGGCTTCCGCGCGGTGCAGGGTCTGGGCGCGGGCGGGCTGATGGTCGGCGTCATGGCGATCATCGGTGATCTGATTCCGCCGCGGGAGCGCGGCAAGTACCAGGGCATGATGGCCGGGGTCATGGCCGTCGCGATGATCGGCGGACCGCTGGTCGGCGGCAGCATCACCGACCACCTCGGCTGGCGCTGGAGCTTCTACATCAACCTGCCGCTCGGCGCGATCGCGCTGGTCATGGTGACCGCGGTGCTGCATCTGCCGAAGAAGCGGTCGCAGACCCGGATCGACTACGTCGGCGCCGCGCTGCTCACCCTGGGCATCACCTCGCTGGTGCTGATCACCACCTGGGGCGGCACCGAGTACGACTGGCTGTCCGGCCAGATCATCGGCCTCGGAGTGCTCGGTCTCGTGGCGCTCGCCCTCTTCGTGCTGGTGGAGCGCAAGGTCAGCGAGCCGGTGCTGCCGCTGCACATCTTCCGTAACGGCAACTTCTCGCTGGTGACCGTGATCGGCTTCCTCGTCGGCTTCGTGATGTTCGGGTCGATGACGTTCCTGCCGCTGTTCCAGCAGACCGTGCAGGGCGCGTCGGCCACCAACTCCGGTCTGCTGCTGCTGCCGATGCTGCTCGCGATGATGGCGGTGTCGCTGTTCGCCGGGCGGGTGACCACCAAGACCGGCAAGTACAAGATCTTCGTCGTGGTCGGCGGTGGGCTGATCACCGCGGGCCTGGCGCTGCTGTCCCTGATGGACACCGGCACCACCCGCTTCACCTCCGGTGTCTACATGGCGGTGCTCGGCGCCGGTATGGGCTTCCTGATGCAGACCACGATGCTGATCGCGCAGAACAGCGTGGAGATGAAGGACCTGGGCGTCGGCTCGTCGTCGGCGACCCTGTTCCGTACGATCGGCGGCTCCTTCGGCGTCGCGATCTTCGGTGCGATCTTCACTCACCAGGTGCAGACCACGATGGCCGAGCGGATCGGCACGGCCGGTGCGAAGGTCACCGGCGCCGGGGCCCAGATGGACCCGAAGGGTCTGGCGAAGCTCCCGCCGGCGATCAAGGACGCCTACGACCACGCGGTGGCCGCCGGCACCCACCACGTCTTCCTGTGGGGCGCGGCGGTCAGCATCATCGGCTTCGCCGCGGCGTGGTTCCTCAAGGAGGTGCCGCTGCGCGGCGCCCCGGCCCCAGCTGCCGAGAGCCCGGAGGGTGGGGACGCTCCGGTGGAACGGGTGGCGGTGGCAGAGTCCGTCTGACCCGGCCGCAGTTCTCGGCCCGCAGCGGCCCCCGGCATCTCCGTGCCGGGGGCCGCTCGCTGTTTCCGGGCGGAACCGGGCGGCGCGAGAGCGAGCCGTCCGGCCGCTGCGGCGCGGGCACCGGGAAGACCGGCGCCCCCGTCCCGTCAGCGGTCGGGAAGCTGGATGACGGGGAAGCTGCCCGTATTGGTGGGGGCGTTCTCCGGGAGCCAGAGGACGGAGACGGCGCCGGTCGAGCCGTCGGTGAGTTCATCGGCGTTGCGGAAGGTGAGCCGGGCGCCCAGGACGCGGGCCTGCCCGGCCGCGATGGTCAGGCCCAGGCCGTGGCCGCGGCCGGCCCGGTCGCTGCTGCCGGTGCGGAAGCGGCTCGGGCCCTCCCGCAGCAGCGCCTCGGGGAAGCCCGCACCGTGGTCGCGGACCCGCAGGACCCGGCCCTCGACGGTGACCTCGATCGGCGGCCGGCCGTGCCGGGCGGCGTTGGCGATGAGGTTGCCCAGGATCCGCTCCAGGCGGCGCGGGTCGGTGGTGACCTCGGCGTCCCGTGCGATCTCGACGTCGATGCCGGGGTCGAGGGCGTGCACCCGGCGGGTGACGAACTCGCCGAGCACGACGTCCTGCAGCTCGGCGCGCTCGGCATGGCCGTCCAGCCGGGCCACTTCCAGGACGTCCTCGACGAGCGTGCGCAGCGCCTGCGCCCGGTCGCGGACCAGCTCGGAGGGGCGGCCGGGCGGCAGCAGTTCGGCGGCGGTGAGCAGTCCGGTGACCGGGGTGCGCAGTTCGTGCGCGATATCGGCGGTGACCCGCCGCTCGGCCTCGATGCGCTCCTGGAGGGCGTCGGACATGGCGTCCACGGCCCAGGCCAGATCGTCGGTCTCGTCGCGCACCCGCCCGCTGCCGACCTCGTCGCGGATGCGGACCGAGGTGTCGCCGTCGGCGAGCTTGCCGGCGGCCGCGGCGGCCTTGCGCAGCCGCCGCGAGAGCCGTCCGCCGACCAGTACGCCCAGCGCACAGCCGCCCACCACCACCGCGGTCGAGCCGATGACCAGCGCCTGGTCCAGGTCGTCCAGGACAGTGAAGCGGTCGGGGGACCGCTTGTGGACGGAGAGCACCCGGCCGTTGCTGAGCGGGGCGGCGGCCCACACGTCGGGGGCGGCCTCCCCGGTGTCGTGGAGGTAGGTGGCGCGCTTGTTCTTGGCGACCTCGTCCCGCAGCTGCTCCGGCAGCTCCGGATCGTTGATCTTGGCGCCGAACTGCAGCCGGCTGGTCGACTCGAAGATCCGCTGGGTCAGGTCGAGCAGCTCGATCTGATCATCGCGGCTGCTGTCGAGCATGGAGTGCCGGGCGGCGTTGTGCACGACAAGGCTCAGCGCGACCGCGACCAGTGCTCCGACGAGCGCGATCGCGGCGCTGAGCTTCCATCTCAGCCCCGTCCGCAGGGCCAGCCTGACCACCGGAGGTGTCAGCCTCTCAGCTTGTATCCGAAGCCGCGGACCGTCTCGATCCGGTCCTGGCCGATCTTGCCGCGCAACCGCTGGACATGGACGTCCACGACCCGGGTGTCGCCACCCCAGCCGTAGTCCCAGACCCGCTCCAGCAGCCGGTCGCGCGAGAGGACCGTACCCGGCGCGTGCGAGAACTCCAGCAGCAGCCGCATCTCGGTCGGCGTCAGCGCGACGTTCTCGCCGCCCTTGCGCACCTCCATGCCCTCGGTGTCCACCTCCAGATCGCCGAAGCGCAGCAGCGTCTCGGCGGGGTCCTCGGCCTCCGCCCGGACGGCGGCGGCGCCGTCCGGACCGCTGGCATGACCGAAGCGGCGCAGTACGGCGCGGATCCGGGCGACCAGCACCGCGCCGTCGAACGGCTTGGTGACGTAGTCGTCGGCGCCGGCCTCCAGGCCGAGCACCACATCGATGGAGTCGGCGCGCGCCGACAGCATGATCACGGGGACCGTCGACTCATCGCGGATCCGCCGGCACAGGCTGACGCCGTCCAGCCCCGGCACCATCACATCGAGCAGCGCGATGTCGGGCCGGTTGGCGCGGAACGCCTCCAGCCCCGCGAGCCCGTCGGGCATCGCGGTGACCACGAAGCCGTCCCGCTCCAGCGCGAGCTGGGTGGCTTCGCGGATGACGTCGTCGTCCTCGACGAAGAGCACATGAGTCTCGGCCATGCCGTTGTCTCAACCCTCCGATGCCGTGCCGGCGTCCGGCGTGGCCTTGTTGTAGTCCGTGTGAGAGCTGGTGTGCTGGGTGAAGCGGCCGTTCTTCCAGCGGTAACTGATCACGTCCTCGCCGGAGGGGCAGCACACCTTGTCGCGGGCGGCGTAGGTCTGCCGGGAGACCTCCAGCTCGCCCTTGTTGATGCCGGCGTACACCGACGGCTCTTCGTTCCCGTACACCTCGTCGTACCCGCCCTTCGAGCCGCTGCGCTGGCGGTAGACGTAGGAGCCGATGCCGACGGAGTCCGCGCAGGTCATGACGTTGACGATGATATCGGGGGACGAGTTGCCGGTCAGGGAGGCGTAGGTCACCTCGATCGGATACGCGTCGGCGGCGCACGGCTTGTAGAGGCTCTTCTTCACATACGTGCCGACCTTCGGGTCGCCCTTCAGCAGCTGGACCGCGTCGACCTTCTTGCCATGGGGGGGCGAGGTCGAGGTGGGGGTGGTGTTCACCGCACCCTTGGGGGCGGGAGTGGGGCCGGCCGAGCCCTCGCTGCGCACGCCCTCGCCCCCCGGATTGCATCCGGCCAGCAAAAGGCCGACGGCGGCCACTCCTGCCGTGGCCGCGCCGCCTCTGGTCAACCCGATCCTGGTCAACCTGTTCCTGGACAATCCGCTCCCGCTCACCGTGCTGCTCGCACAGCTGCCGTTCCCGATGCTGTTCCTGTTGTGATTGTCGCGCGTCGGACTGTGAGCCGTAAGGCGCCTGTCGATGTGTCTGCTTTGTCGGATAAAGGCGTGATTTTGTGTGTGTGCGGCGCCGTGCGGTGGGACCCGGGCTGTGCGCCGCCGGTCAGGCCGCGCACCGCTCCTGCTCCCGCCCCCGCTCGCCGCGCTCCAGCATGCGGGCGTCGATGTCACGCATCTGCAGCTCCTGGCGCAGCCGGGCAAGCGCACGGTGCAGGGTGCTCTTCACGGTACCCGTGGACATGCCGAGCGCCGCCGCGGTCTCCTCCGTGCTCATCTGCTCCCAGTGTCGCAGCACGACGACGCTGCGCTGCTTGGGAGCCAGCACCCCGAGGATGTCCATCAGCAGGGCGCGGTCGGCGCGCTGCTCGGTGCCGTCGTCCACGCTCGCGTCCGGGAGCTGCTCGGTGGGCACCTCCTCCAGCTTGCGCGCCCGCCACCACTCGGTCCGCGTGTTGATCATGACGCGGCGGAGGTAGGCGTCGGCCAGCGACTTGTCCGCGATGCCGTCCCAGCGGCCGTAGGTGCGGACCAGTGCCGTCTGCAGGAGGTCCTGGGCGTCGACCGGGTCGGGCACCAGGCGCCGGGCGCTCCGCAGCAGTGCCTCCTGCCGCGTCCGCACGTACTCTTCGAAGTCCAGTACCTTGCCGCCGCTGGTCGCCATCTCGACGCCTCCGATCCGCTTGCGATTCCCCACGTTGACCGTGCTGGCGGTCATCTCCAGCACGAGGGAGACGCTACGGAGGGGGTGTTGCGGCGCAGTGTGCGTCGGCACCACAGCGAATGCACGGAAAACCCTCGGTTGTGTAACAGCCCGCCAGGGCTCATCCCTCGGACGGACGGCGGGTCTCCGGACGTCATACTCCGGGGGGATAAGCGCCCCACCGAAAGATCTATGAGGGGTGGCGGGGCGGCGATCGAGGCGTGTGACGGTCTTCTTCGCGCCGTATCGCGGAGCTTTTCGGTCATTGTGCATCGAAAGGTGAAACGGAGTCAGCGAAACGACGGGCGCGGCCACCGAAGCGGCCGCGCCCTGTGGAGTGGAGACCTGCGCGCTACGTCAGCGGCAGCCGGTAGCGGCCACCGCCGAGCGGCTCCACCAGACCGTCCGAGACCAGCCCGTCCAGTGCGCGGGCCCGCTGCACCGGCTCGTCCCACACCGCGTCCAGCACCTGCTGCGGCACCGGTGTGACCGCCTCGCGCAGCACGGCGAGCAGCTTGCCGCGCACCTGCCGGTCGGTACCGGCGTACGTCTGGATGCGCCGCGGCGGACCGTCGTGCACCGGGGACCCGGCCTGCCGCCAGGCGCACTGCGCGGCGATCGGGCAGCGGCCGCACTCCGGCGAGCGTGCCGTGCACAGCAGCGCACCGAGCTCCATCGTGGCCGCCGCCCAGCGCGCCGCCAGCTTCTCGTCGTCGGGCAGCAGCGCCCGGGCGAGCTTGCGCTCCGCTGCGGTGGTGGCGTTCGGCGGGAACTGGCGGCCGGCCACCGCGCGGGCGAACACCCGGCGCACATTGGTGTCCAGCACCGCGTGCCGCTGCCCGTACGCGAAGGAGGCGACCGCCGCGGCGGTGTACTCGCCGACGCCGGGCAGCGCCAGCAGCTGGGCGTGCTCGCGTGGCACATCGCCGCCGTGCCGCTCCTGTATCGCGGAGGCGGCGGCGTGCAGGCGCAGGGCGCGGCGCGGGTAGCCGAGGCGGCCCCAGGCGCGCACCGCTTCGCCGGGCGCCTCGGCGGCCAGGTCGGCGGGGCGCGGCCAGCGGGCCAGCCACTGCTCGTAGACCGGCAGCACTCTGCTGACCGGGGTCTGCTGGAGCATGAACTCGCTCACCATCACGCCCCAGGCGCCCGCCTCGGGGCGGCGCCAGGGCAGATCGCGGGCGTGCTCGTCGAACCAGTCGGTGACCGGGCCGTGCAGCGCGGTCCCGTCGGCGGCTCCCGCGGCCGCGTCGGCGGCGGGGGCGGTCTCGGCGGCGGCGGTCGTGGCAGTGGTGGTGACAGGCGTCGAAGTCATGGCACTGCCGATCCTGGCACGTCCGGGGGCGCCCGGGGAACGCGCCGGGCCCGCCCCGCCGCGCGCCCACCCGCACGCAGGACGGCCGGGGGCGCACGGGTGGCGGTTACCGGCGGTATGCGGTAGCCGGTGCTGCGCCCGGGGCGGGGGCCCGGCGCGCGCCGGCCGGCCGCGGCGGGCGAGGATGCGGTCATGGCGCAAATGACCGGTACGGAAGACGGAAAAGGTACGGGCGGGTCGCCCTGCCCGGAGGCGATCCGGCGGGCACTCGCCGCGCACACCACGATGACGCTGGCGTATACGGACGAGGACGGGCCGCAGGCCTGCGCGGTGCTCTATGCGACCGGCGCGGGGAGCGGCGCGGCGGCCGGCTCCGGCGCCGCCGTCTCGGGGCCCGTCCTCTACTTCGTCACCGCGGCCACCACGCGGCACGGCCGGGCGCTGGCCGGGCCCGGCGCCCGGGCCGCGTTCACGGCGCAGCGGGACGGCCAGGAGTGGACCGGGCTGACCGGACTCCAGGGCCGGGGGAGCTGCCGCATCCTGACCGGCGCCGACCGGGCCGCCGCCTGGCAGGTCTATCTCGCGCGCTTCCCCTTCGTCGCCGGGAGCGAGCGGCTGCGCGACGCCCTGGAGCGGACCTCGCTGTGGGAGCTGCGCCCCGACTGGCTGCGGCTGATCGACAACGGCCAGGGCTTCGGGCACAAGGAGGAGTGGTCGCGGGGGTGAGGCGGGGCGCCCGCGCCAGTCGGCCCGTACGGGAGGGAAACGCGGCCGGGTTGCCGTCTCCGGGCCGATGATGCGAAAAGTTGGTGCCGGATACGGCGGGTACTGGCCAGTGCGGCTGCCGATCTCTCGTAGAGTTTCCGCGTGGGATCACTGCGCAATCCGATCGGGCCGCTTCCCTCCTCCATCTACTGGCGGCGGAGGGCCGTTGCGCTGGCCATCGTCGTCCTGCTCGCCCTTCTGGTGGTGTGGGCCCTCAACTTGGGCGGGGGCGGCGGCAAGAGCGGCGACGAGGGCAAGGGGGCGCAGGGGCAGGGGCCCGCGACGTCCATCACGCCCGGCCCCTCCGGCAGCGGTCCGGCGATCGGTGAAAAGCCGGGCGGGCGCGGGGAGTCGGGCAGCGGCGGGGGCTCCGGTTCCGGGGACGGCGGCGGCTCGGCGGGTGGCGACGGCGATGCTTCCGGTGGCGGTACCGGTTCCGGTGCCTCCGGTGGCGGGCCGATCGGCCAGGGCTCCGGCAAGAGTGCCGTCGCGGCCGGTTCCTCCCTCCCCAACTGCGTCTCCGACAAGGCCGAGTTGGTCCTGCGCAGCGTCAAGAGCTCCTACGCGCCGGGCGCGAAGCCGACCTTCGAGCTGACGGTCAAGAACGCTGCCGGTGCGGCCTGCAAGGTGGATCTCGGACAGAAGGCCGCGGTGCTCACCATCACCGACAGCGCGGGCGACGACCGGGTCTGGGCCTCGAACGACTGCCCGTCGGGCACCGCCCCCGCGCTGCTGGAGGTGCCGGCCAAGGGCGAAGTGCAGCGCACCGTCGTGTGGGACCGCCGGGCCAGCGGTCCGCAGTGCGCGACGCCGAGTTCGGCCCTGGTGCCGGCCGGCAAGTACCGGATCCAGGCTGACGTCCCGGGGCTGGAGACGGTCCATACGACCTTCGTGCTGGCCAAGAGCTGAGAGCTCGGCGGAACGGTGTGACGGGCGGGCTTCCGGAATGATCCGGAGGCCCGCCCTCCGTTTGTTTCGCCCGTGGTGATTCCGCCGAGAGCGTGCGTCGCTGGTCCCGGCCACCGCGGTCCGGCACAGTCGCCGTCATGAAGCTACTGATGCTGGGCGGTACGGAGTTCGTCGGCCGGGCGGTCACCGAGGCGGCGCTGGCGCGGGGTTGGCAGGTGACGGTCTTCCACCGCGGGAACCACGCCCCGCCCGAGGGGGTGGCGGCCCTGCACGGCGACCGCGCGGACGCGGCCGGGCTCGCGGCTCTGGAGCAGGGCGCATGGGACGCCGTCGTCGACACCTGGAGCGGTGCCCCGGCGGCGGTGCGGGACGCGGCGCGGCTGCTCGCCGGGCGGGCCGGGCGCTACGCCTATGTCTCCAGCCGCTCGGTGTACGCGTATCCGGCCCCGTACGGGCTCGACGAGGACGGGCCGCTGGTCGACGGAGCCGCCGACGCCACGACGGCCGAGGACTATGCGGCGGCCAAGCGGGGCGGCGAACTGGCCGCGGCCGAGGCGTTCGGGGACCGGGCGCTGCTGGTCCGCGCGGGGCTGATCCTCGGGCCGTACGAGAACATCGGGCGGCTGCCGTGGTGGCTGGGCCGGATCGCCCGCGGCGGCCCGGTCCTCGCGCCGGGGCCGCGGGAGGCGGCGCTGCAGTACATCGACGTCCGTGATCTCGCCGAGTGGACCCTCGGCGCCCTGGAGTCCGGGCTCGGCGGGGCGTACAACCTGCTGAGCGAGCCCGGGCACGCCACCATGGGCGAGCTGCTGGAGAGCTGCGTGCAGGTCACCGGCGCGGACGCGGAGCTGCGCTGGACCGCCCCGGAGGACGTCCTCGCGGCCGGTATCGAGCCCTGGACCGAACTGCCGGCCTGGCTGCCGCCCGGTGAAGCGCGGGACGCGTTCTACGGCGCCGATGTGTCCCGGGCCCTGGCGACCGGGCTGCGCTGCCGCCCCGTCCGCGAAACGGTCGCCGACACCTGGGCCTGGCTGCGATCGATCGGCGGCACGGCACCTCAGCGCCCGGACCGGCCGGCGGTCGGCCTGGCCCCGGAGAAGGAGGCGGGGGCGCTGGGGTAGCGGGGCGCGGCCGGAACCCCTCGCCGGCGGGCTGCCGCGGGGCCGCGGCGGGGCGACCGGAGCCGACACCCCCTAGACGTACCGCTCCAGGATCGACGACTCCGCCAGCCGCGACAGGCCCTCGCGGACCGAGCGGGCGCGGGCCTCGCCGACGCCGTCCACCGTCTGGAGGTCGTCGACGCTGGCCGCGAGCAGCTTCTGCAGACCGCCGAAGTGGTCGACGAGGCGCTCGATGACCGCGCCGGGCAGCCGGGGGACCTTCGCCAGCAGGCGGAAGCCGCGCGGCGAGACCGCGGAGTCCAGGGTCTCGGGCGAGCCGCTGTAGCCCAGCGCGCGGGCCACGGTGGGGAGTTCGAGCAGCTCGGTGTGGCTGAGCGCGTCCAGCTCGGCGAGCGCCTCGGTGACCGTGCGGGAGCGCTTGGCGGTCGGTTCGGGGACGTAGTCGCGCACGACCAGTTCCCGCTCCGGCTCCACTCCGGCGATCAACTCTTCCAGCTGGAGGGCGAGCAGCCGGCCGTCCGTGCCGAGCTCGACGACGTACTCGGCGATCTCGGTGGCGATCCGGCGGACCATCTCCAGGCGCTGGGCGACCGCGGAGACGTCGCGGACCGTGACCAAGTCCTCGATCTCCAGGGCGGAGAGGGTGCCGGCGACCTCGTCCAGCCGGAGTTTGTAGCGCTCCAGGGTCGCCAGCGCCTGGTTGGCGCGGGAGAGGATCGCGGCGGACTCCTCCAGCACGCGGCGCTCGCCGTCGACATAGAGGGCGATCAACCGCATGGACTGGCTGACCGAGACGACCGGGAAGCCGGCCTGGATCGAGACCCGCTGGGCGGTGCGGTGGCGGGTGCCGGTCTCCTCCGTCGGGATGGAGGCGTCCGGGACCAGCTGCACACCGGCCCGCAGGATTTTGGTGATGTCCTTGTCGAGGACCAGCGCACCGTCGAGCTTGCACAGCTCGCGCAGCCGCGTGGCGGTGAACTCGACATCCAGTACAAATCCGCCCGTACACATGGATTCGACGGTCTTGTCGAAGCCCAGCACGATCAGTCCGCCCGTATTGCCGCGGAGGATGCGCTCCAGGCCGTCACGCAGGGCCCTGCCGGGCGCGACGGCACTCAGCGAGGCGCGCATCAGGGCCTCGGTGCCGGAACTCCCGCCGGCCCTGCCGGGAGTCGATGCCCGGTCGTTGGCTGCCACTGCACTCCTCCGTCGCAAGGTCTGTCGGTCCGCAGGCCGCCCGGCCCATGCTGTGGTTGACGTACCAGCGGAGCGTACGCGGCCGACAGGCAATTCTGCGGTGACGGGCGAGACCAGGGCAAAGTCTACCGGCGTGCGCCCTCTTCCTGTGGGGCCTCCCGGCGGACCCGTTTGGGCAGCACGCTGAGCGCCTCTCCGACGTCGGCGACCTCCAGCACCCGCATGCCGTCGGGGATCTTGCCGGGGTCGCTGGGGACCAGGGCGTGGGTGAAGCCGAGCCGAGCCGCCTCCGACAGCCGGCGCTGGACGCCGGTGACCCTTCTGACCTCGCCCGCGAGCCCGACCTCGCCGATGGCGACGAGGTTCTTCGGCAGCGGGGTGTCACTGGCGGCGCTGGCCAGGGCGAGGGCCACGGCGAGGTCCGCGGCGGGCTCGGTCAGCTTCACCCCGCCGACCGTCGCGCTGTAGATGTCGCGCTTGCCCAGGGCGCTGATCCGGCCGCGCTGCTCCAGGACGGCGAGCATCATCGAGACCCGGGAGGTCTCCAGGCCGGAGGTCGTGCGGCGGGGGGAGGGGATCTGGGAGTCGACGGTCAGCGCCTGGACCTCGGCGACCAGCGGGCGGCGGCCCTCCAGCGTCACCGTCAGGCAGGTGCCGGGCACCGGCTCGGCACGGCGGGTCAGGAACAGGCCCGAGGGGTCGGCGAGGCCGGTGATCCCCTCGTCGTGCAGCTCGAAGCAGCCGACCTCGTCGGTGGTGCCGTAGCGGTTCTTGACGCCGCGGACCAGGCGCAGGCGGGCATGGCGGTCGCCCTCGAAGTGCAGGACGACATCGACGAGATGCTCCAGCAGGCGGGGGCCGGCGATGGCGCCGTCCTTGGTGACATGGCCCACCAGGAGGGTCGACATGCCGCGTTCCTTGGAGGCGCGGATCAGGGCGCCGGCCACCTCGCGGACCTGGGCCATGCCGCCGGGCGCCCCCTCGATCTCGGGCGAGGCGACGGTCTGCACCGAGTCCAGGACCAGCAGCGACGGCTTGACCGTGTCCAGATGACCGAGCACCGCCGAGAGATCGGTTTCGGCCGCCAGATACAGATGGTCGTCGAGGGCGCCGATGCGGTCGGCCCGCAGCCGCACCTGGCTCGCGGACTCCTCGCCCGTGACATACAGCGTGCGGTGCGCGTCGGAGGCGGCCTTGGCGGCGACGTCCAGCAGGAGGGTGGACTTGCCGACGCCGGGCTCGCCGGCCAGCAGCACCACGGCGCCCGGGACCAGCCCGCCGCCCAGGACGCGGTCCAGCTCGTCCACGCCCGTGGAGCGGGCGGTGGCCTGTCGGCCGTCGACCTCTCCGATGGGCACGGCGGCCGTGGTGACCCGGCCGGGCGCGGTCGTGCGCACCGCCGGGGCGCCGCCGAACTCCTCGACCGTGCCCCATGCCTGGCACTCGGGGCAGCGGCCGAGCCACTTCGCGGTGGTCCAGCCGCATTCGGTGCAGCGGTAGGAGGGACGCTCCTTGCCCGACGATTTACGCGTTGCCATGGGGTCACCGTAACGGCGGGGTCCGACAACGCGTTCCCCGAGCGTGTGCGGAGCCGGGCTCCCGTAGCCGCCGGCCGTAGCCGCCGGAGGCACCGGAGAGTGGTGTCCGCGGAGTGCGCCAGCCGCGGAATGGCTGATTCGTGTCCTCTTTTGAGGGATCTGGTCACCCGTAAGGGTTAAAAGTGGCCAACGCGAGCAAGCCGGGCTGCATCATCCGCCTACCGTCGCCGGGGTGATGAGCAGGCCCGAGCACCCCACGCACTCCACCGGCGCACACCGGTCGCGCGGCGACGCGCAGCGCCGGAGCCGGCCGCAGCCCTCCCAGCGGCCCGACCCGGACACCCCGGACACCCCGCGCCCCCCGGACACCCGTGACGGCTACGAGCCCTTCCTGGACGGGCTGTTCACCTACTGCCTCTCCGTGCTGTGCGCCCACGACGCGGCGACCGCGGTGCTCGGCGAGGTGCTCGCGCTCGCCGACCGGCACCAGAACCGGCGCCCCGCCGACCCGGCACTGCACCGCTGCTGGCTCTACGCACTTGCCCGCTGGGCCTGTCTGCGCCGGCTCGCCGAACGGACCGGGCCGGGCGGCCGGAAACCGGACACCCAGCGGCGCGGCACCGCGGCGCCGGACGCCGAGGCCGCCCGCGACGCCGAGCGCGAGCAGCGTCAACTCGCCGCGCTGGCCTGGCCAGAGGCGGCCGGCACCACCCCCGAGCAGCGCGAGGCGCTGGAGCTCTCGGTGCGCCATCAGCTCTCGGCCGACGAGGTCGCCGCGGTGCTCGGGGCCGATCCGGTCACCACCCGGACGCTGCTGGCCACCGCGTCCTGCGAGGTCGAACGGACCCGCGCGGCGCTGGCAGTTGTGGAGTCCGGCCGCTGCCGCGAGGTCGCGCAGCTGGCGGGCGACACCCAGGTGCTGCTGGGCCCGGCGCTCAGCCGGGAGCTGGTGCGCCATGTCGACCACTGCACGGTGTGCCGGCGCACCGCCGAGCGGGCCACCGCCCCCGGGGCGTGGCCCGGCACCGCGCCGGTGGCGCAGGGCACGCTGCCGCTGGTCCCCGCGCCCCGGGAAGCCGTCTCCGGTGCGCTGGCGGCGGCCCGGCACGCCAAGTCGGGCCGGGCGAAGGGGCGGGGCGGTGCGGGACGCGGCGGCCGGGCAGGTGGGGCAAACGGTTCTCCTCGCTACGACCGCAGCGGATTCCCCGTCGGCCCGCCGCCGGACCGGGGAGCCCGTCGGCGCCGGCTGCGCAGCCGGGCGCTGACCACCACCGTCGTCGCCACGGTCGTCGCGGCGCCGGTGCTGGCCCTCTGGGCGGCGTACCACGGCACCCCGGCCACCGACGAGGCCGCGGACGACTCACCCGCCGTGACGGCCAGCGAAACCCACACCGGGGAGCGGATGGGCGGCCGCCCGTACGAGAACGCCGGCAATGCCCGGACGACGCCCGGGCCCGGCTTCACCACCGGCGACGGGGCGCACGAGGTGTCCGTCGAGGTGGTCAGTGCGAACGGCACCCCGGAGCGGACGGACGGGCCGGACGGCCGGCCGGAGTCGGCGGGGCGGCTGGCGGTCGCCGCGGAGCCGAGCGGCCGGACCACGGTGATCACGCTCAGCGCCGCGGGCGCCCACCCCGTGCGCTGGCACGCCGCGGCGGGCGCGGCCTGGCTCCAGATGAGTCATACGGCGGGCACGCTGCGGCCGGGGCAGTCCACCACGATCACGGTCTACATCGACCACGACCGGGAGCCCGCGGGCCACTGGCGGGCCCGGATCGCCATCGAGCCCGGCGGCACCGCCGTGACGATAAAGGGCTACGGCACGACCGGCCCCGCGCCCGGGCCGCAGCGTCCGACGCCCGCGCACCCCAAGCCGCGGCCGACGCCGCCGGCCTCGACGCCGACACCCACGCCGACCCCGCCGGCTCCGACGTCCACACCCCCGTCCGGGACGCCGACACCCTCGCCGACCAAGCCCGCACCGGGCTCCACGCCGTCGAACACCACCCACCCCGCCCGCTGAGCGCACCCGGGGACCCGCCGCCTCCCGCGGCGGCCCCGGGGCGCGCTCACTTCTGCCGCGGCGGCTTCGGGTCCGCCGGATGCGGTGCCATCGGCAGCGTCGCCGCCAGCCGCTCCTCGCACAGCTCGACGAGCTTGGCGTAGCCCTTCTCGCCCATCAGCTCGGTCAGCTCCGGCCGGTACGAGACGTACACCGGGTCGCCCGCGCCGTGCGCCGAGGTCGCCGAGGTGCACCACCAGTGCAGGTCGTGGCCGCCGGGGCCCCAGCCGCGCCGGTCGTACTCCCCGATCGTCACCTGGAGGATCTGGGTGTCGTCCGGCCGGTCGATCCAGTCGTAGGTACGCCGGACCGGCAGCTGCCAGCAGACGTCCGGCTTGGTCTCCAGGGGCTCGCGGCCCTCGCGCAGCGCGAGGATGTGCAGCGAGCAGCCCGCGCCGGCCGGGAAGCCGGGGCGGTTCTGGAAGATGCAGGAGCCCTGCCAGCGGCGGGTCTGCCGGTCGCCGTCCTCGTCCTCCTCGACCCAGCCGGACGTGGTGCCCACGTCGTGGTGCTGCCACAGGTCGGGCGTGAGTCGTGCCACATGCTGCGCGACCCGCTCCTCGTCCTCCTCGTCCGAGAAGTGCGCCCCGAGCGTGCAGCAGCCGTCGTCCGCCCGGCCGGCCTGGATGCCCTGGCAGCCGCTGCCGAAGATGCAGGTCCAGCGGGAGGTCAGCCAGGTCAGGTCGCAGCGGAAGATTTGCTCGTCGTCGGCCGGGTCGGGGAAGGTGACCCAGGCGCGGGCGAAGTCGAGGCCGACCTCGTCGGCCCCGGCCGCGCCCGGGGCCCGCGCCTCCTCGGCCGCCTGAGCGCGCCGCTTTTCTTCCTTCTTCAGCGCTTTTTCGTGCTTCGCCTTTTTCGTCTTAGCCACGAGTCCAGCGTAAGGCGAGCGGCGACGGGCACCGCGCCGACCGGACTGCGCACCGCGCGCAGTAGGTTTCCCCGTATGAGACTCGGTGTCCTCGACGTGGGTTCGAATACGGTCCATCTGCTGGTGGTGGACGCACACCCGGGCGCACGCCCGCTGCCCGCCTATTCGCACAAGGCCGAGCTGCGCCTTGCCGAACTCCTCGACGAGCGCGGCGCGATAAGCGATGCCGGGGTGGAGCGGCTGGTGGCCACCGTGCTGGAGGCGCTCCAGGTGGCCGAGGACAAGGGCGTCGAGAGCGTGCTGCCGTTCGCCACCTCCGCGA
Source organism: Streptomyces auratus (assembly GCF_050433025.1). NCBI lineage: Bacteria > Bacillati > Actinomycetota > Actinomycetes > Kitasatosporales > Streptomycetaceae > Streptomyces > Streptomyces auratus. Next base: position 292,854 of record NZ_JBNGCB010000003.1, read on the forward strand.
TCCGCGAGGCCACCAACGGCGACGAGGTGCTGCGCCGGGTCGCCGCGGAGACCGCGGTCGAGCTCCAGGTCCTCGCCGGCGAGGACGAGGCGCGGCTCACCTTCCTCGCCGCCCGCCGCTGGCTGGGCTGGTCCGCGGGCCGGCTGCTGGTGCTGGACATCGGCGGCGGCTCGCTGGAGATCGCCTACGGCCTCGACGAGGACCCGGACGTGGCGGTGTCGCTGCCGCTGGGCGCCGGCCGGCTGACCGCGGGCGATCTGCCCGGCGACCCGCCGGAGCCCGAGGACGTCCGGACGCTGCGCCGCCGGGTGCGCGCCGAGATCGCCAAGGTGGTGAGCGAATTCACCCGCTACGGCACTCCCGACCGGGTCGTCGGCACGTCCAAGACCTTCCGGCAGCTGGCCCGGATCGCGGGCGCCGCACGCTCCGCCGAGGGGCTGTACGTCCAGCGGGAGCTCACCCGCACGAAGCTGGAGGAGTGGGTGCCGCGGCTGGCCGGGATGTCCGCGCAGGAGCGGGTCGCGCTGCCCGGCGTGTCCGAGGGCCGCTCGCGGCAGCTGCTGGCGGGGGCGCTGGTGGCCGAGGCGGCGATGGACCTGTTCGGCGTCGAGACGCTGGAGATCTGCCCGTGGGCGCTGCGCGAGGGCGTCATTCTGCGGCGGCTGGACCACCTGCCGTAGCCGGGCGCCGGGCCGCGGACGCCCGGACCTCCTGCCCCGCGCCCAGCCCCGGCCCGTACGCTGTCCCTCGTGACAGAGCCAGTGGTGCGCATCCCGGATGCGAAGGTCGCGCTGTCCACGGCCTCGGTGTATCCGGAGTCGACGGCGACGGCCTTCGAGATCGCCGCGCGCCTCGGCTACGACGGCGTCGAGGTCATGGTGTGGACCGACCCGGTCAGCCAGGACATCGACGCGCTGCGCCGGCTCTCGGACTACCACGGCGTCCCGGTGCTGGCCGTGCACGCGCCGTGTCTGCTGATCACCCAGCGGGTCTGGTCCACCGACCCGTGGGTCAAGCTCCAGCGCGCCCGCAGCGCCGCGGAGCGGCTGGGCGCCTCGACGGTGGTCGTCCATCCGCCGTTCCGTTGGCAGCGCAACTACGCGCGGGAATTCGTCCGCGGGGTGTGGCGGATGGAGCACGAGACGGACGTGAAGTTCGCCGTCGAGAACATGTACCCGTGGCGCTACCGGGACCGCGAGATGCTGGCGTACGCCCCGGACTGGGACCCCACCAACGACGACTACCGGCACTTCACGGTCGACCTCTCGCACACCGCCACCGCCCGCAACGACGCGGTGGAGATGGTGCAGCGGATGGGCGACCGGCTGGCGCATGTGCATCTCGCCGACGGCAACGGCTCCGCCAAGGACGAGCATCTGGTGCCGGGCCGCGGCAGCCAGCCCTGCGCCCAGGTGCTGGAGCGGCTGGCCGCCACCGGCTTCGACGGCCATGTGGTCGTCGAGGTCAACACCCGCCGGGCGATGTCCGCCGCCGAGCGCGAGGCGGACCTGGCCGAGGCGCTGGCCTTCACCCGCCTCCACCTCGCCTCGCCGACCTGGGTCCCGGGCTCGTGAGCGGCAGCGGGAACGGGCCCGACGACGCGTCCTTTGCGCCCGGTACGCCGCCGCCGGCCCGCCGCCGGGGCCGCCCCGCCCGGGCCGCCGCCGAGGCCGGTCCCGGCGCCCGGGAGCGGATCCTGGCCGCGGCTCGTACGGAGTTCGCCGAGCGCGGCTACGACAAGACCTCGATGCGCCGGATCGCCAAGGCGGCCGAGGTCGACTCGGCGCTGGTGCACCACTACTTCGGCACCAAGGAGCAGGTCTTCGCGGCCGCCATCGAGCTGACCTTCGCCCCCGCGCTGACCATGCCCGACGCCCTCGCGGGCGGCGGCGCGGACGTGGGCGAGCGGATGGCCCGCTTCATGTTCGGCATCTGGGAGAACCCGGTCAGCCGGCAGCCGCTGCTGGCGATCATGCGCTCCGCGCTCACCAACGACACCGCGGCGGCCGTGCTGCGCGGCCTGATCGAGCGCCGGATGCTCCAGCGGGTGGCCGGCGAACTGGACGTCCCCGACCCGGAGTTCCGGGCCCAGCTGGCCGCCTCCCACCTCATCGGGATCGCCATGCTGCGCTATGTGATCAAGATGGACCCGGTCGCCTCCGCGGACACGGAGGAGATCATCGCCATGGTCGCCCCGGCTCTGCAGCGGTATCTGACGCAGCCCTGAACGCCGACCCGGCCGCTCTGACGCAGCCCTGTCAACCGCCGTGAGACCTGCTCGGCTGACCCCCGGCGAGCTCCTGACCTGCGCGAACGCCCGTATGTGGCACCGTCCGCAGTCCGGGCAGCCGTCTCACATCCCGGAGAGGCTGTCCAGATCTTGGATCAGAGGCGTAATCTCGTCCTCAGCTGTTCTATGACGCCACCGCTGCGGGTGCAGGTCTGCACACCGCCGACGGCGGTCGTACGTACCCATCCGAGGGAGTGACCATCGTGCCCGATCTGAGGTCCCGCACCGTTACCCATGGCCGCAACATGGCCGGCGCCCGAGCCCTTATGCAGGCCTCCGGGGTAGCGCGCGAGGACTTCGGCAAGCCGATCATCGCGGTCGCCAACAGCTTCACCGAGTTCGTGCCGGGGCACACCCACCTCCAGCCGGTCGGCCGGATCGTCTCCGAGGCGATCCACGCGGCGGGCGGCATCGCGCGCGAGTTCAACACCATCGCGGTCGACGACGGCATCGCCATGGGCCACGGCGGCATGCTCTACAGCCTGCCCTCCCGCGACCTGATCGCCGACTCCGTCGAGTACATGGTCGAGGCGCACTGCGCGGACGCGCTGATCTGCATCTCCAACTGCGACAAGATCACCCCGGGCATGCTGATGGCCGCGATGCGGCTCAACATCCCGACCGTCTTCGTCTCCGGCGGCCCGATGGAGTCCGGCAAGACGACGCTGGTCGACGGCACCGTCCGCACCCTGGACCTGGTCGACGCGATCTCGGACGCGGTCAACGACAAGATCTCGGACGAGGACATCCTCCGCATCGAGGAGAACGCCTGCCCGACCTGCGGCTCCTGTTCCGGCATGTTCACCGCCAACTCGATGAACTGTCTGACCGAGGCGATCGGCCTCTCGCTGCCCGGCAACGGCTCCGTCCTCGCCACGCACACCGCCCGCAAGGCGCTGTACGAGAACGCCGGCCGGACCGTCGTCGAGATCACCAAGCGCCACTACGAGCAGGACGACCACACCGTCCTGCCGCGCAACATCGGCACCCGCGCCGCCTTCGAGAACGCCATGGCCCTGGACATCGCCATGGGCGGCTCGACGAACACGATCCTGCATCTGCTCGCCGCGGCCCAGGAGGCCGGCCTCAGCTTCGACCTGGAGGACATCAACGCGGTCTCGCGCCGGGTGCCCTGCCTGGCGAAGGTCGCGCCGAACGTCGCGCCGGGCGGCACGTACTACATGGAGGACGTCCACCGGGCCGGCGGCATCCCCGCCATCCTCGGCGAGCTCTACCGCGCCGGGATGCTCAACGAGGACGTGCACACCGTGCACAGCTCGTCGATCGACGAGTGGCTCAAGACCTGGGACGTGCGCGGCGGTTCCCCGTCCGACGAGGCCGTCGAGCTGTGGCACGCGGCCCCGGGCTGCAAGCGCTCGGCGACCGCCTTCTCCCAGTCCGAGCGCTGGGACAGCCTCGACGTGGACGCCGAGGGCGGCTGCATCCGCGACCTGGCGCACGCCTACTCCGTCGACGGCGGCCTGGCGGTCCTCAAGGGCAATCTGGCCGAGGACGGCTGCGTCGTGAAGACCGCCGGCGTCGACGAGTCCATCTGGACCTTCGAGGGCCCGGCCGTGGTCTGCGAGTCGCAGGAGGAAGCCGTCGACAAGATCCTGAAGAAGCAGGTCAAGGAGGGCGACGTCGTCGTCATCCGCTACGAGGGCCCCAAGGGCGGCCCCGGCATGCAGGAGATGCTCTACCCGACGTCCTTCCTCAAGGGCCGCGGCCTGGGCAAGGCCTGCGCCCTGGTCACCGACGGCCGCTTCTCCGGCGGCACCTCCGGCCTGTCGATCGGCCACGCCTCCCCCGAGGCGGCGTCCGGCGGCACCATCGCCCTCGTCGAGGACGGCGACCGCATCCGCATCGACATCCCGAACCGCTCGATCGAACTCCTCGTCAGCGAGGACGAGTTGACCACCCGCCGCGCAGCCCTCGGCGGCGTCTACGCGCCCAAGCACCGCGAACGCAAGGTCTCCCAGGCCCTGCGCGCCTACGCAGCCATGGCCACCAGCGCCGACAAGGGCGCGGTGCGGGATGTGAGCAAGTTGGGCTGAGGCCCGGCAGTTCAGCGGTACGGCAACGGCCCCCGTCGCGGGCGAGCGACGGGGGCCGGTCTGTGGGCCGGGGCCGGCGGGTCAGGCGCTGGGTACGGGCAGTGTCCCACCCTTGACGGCGGTGACGAAGGATGACCAGGCGGTGGCGTCGAATATCAGCGCCGGGCGGTGGGGGTCCTTGCTGTCGCGTACGGGGACGAGGGCTGGGAAGTCGTCGGCCACCTCGATGCAGGCGCCACCGTCGCCGTTGCTGTAGCTCGACTTGCGCCAGGTGGCGGTGGTCAGGAAGTCATCGGAGACCTCGATACACGCGCCGCCATCCTGGTTGCTGTATGAACTCTTGCGCCAAGCGATAGCGCTCAGGTCGATGGCTCGCACGGGGCTTCCTCCAACATCTGCCTGATCAACTGCCGCGATTCAACCGGGGATAGAGCTAAGTCACGGACCAGATCGTAGCTGAGCTGAAGTCGTTCGGCTGCTGCCGTTTCCTCGACCAGTTCGCCTGAGTAGCCGGTTTCCACCCATGCCGCGGTGCGTCCGTCTGGCAGGCGCAGGAACATGGTGTCGGTGTTCGACAGGGCATGGAGCCCAACTTCGTGACACACGATCTGAACCATGATGTTCGGACGCTCACCCATGTCGATGAGGTATTCAAGCTGCTTCCGCCACTCCTCGGAGTTCTTCAGCGGCGTGCGCAACACAGCCTCGGAAAGGATCGTCCGAAACCGTGGCGCATCATCACCGTCCAGCAGTGCTCGGCGCCCTATACGTGCTTCGACCTGCCGCGTCAGCTCTTCGCCCCTGATGCCTCCGGCCGAGAGGAGCTCGTGGGCGTAACTCGGCGTCTGAAGCAACCCATGAACGGTGCTGACCCCGTAGTGCCACATGCTCAGCGCTTCTGCTTCGAGCGTCATGTACCGCCGATACCGCTCCTTGAACTGCGTAGGATCCCCCGCCGCCAGTTCCCACAGCGTCAGCAGCAGATCCGGCGTGCCGTAGTGCTGGTCCAGGGCCTGGACGACCTCTGGGCTGCCCAGGGTCTGTCCGCTCTCCATCTTGCCGAACAGCGACCAGTCCCAGCCCAGTGCGTCGCCGAGCTGCCGCAGGCTGTCGCCCTTCTGTGCGCGCCGTAATCGCAGCTCTTCGACGAACCGTTGGCGCGGCTCCTGGCTCCGACCGGTGATCGCTCGGCGCGGCGGCATGGTGACCTCCTCCGTGGAAGGTGTGGAACTAGCGGTGCGAGGCGGTGAAATACAGCCCGCAAGCGGCATTCGCGCCTTTTTCCTGGTCCATTCTCGTAATGGCCGGAACACACACGGTAGTGGCGCTCCGGAGTCTCTGGCAGGGAAACGGCAGACGGGAGCGGTACTGATGACGAGGGAACGACGGGCGGCGGGCGACACGATGACCGAGGCCGAGGCGGCCTGCGACGAGCTGGCGGCCGTGCTCAAGCGGACCGGCATCGTATTGCCGTCGCTGGCCGTGGACCCGGTGACGTACGGCTATGAAACGCCGCGTGCCCTGGTCGAGTTGGGGCGCTGCAACGTGGCGACGACGCGCAAGCTCATCGAGGTGCTGCAGCGGGCGGCGGGCCGGTGAGCGGGTGCCTTCCGTACGTCTCCCCGGCGTGCCATGTCGGCAGGCATCCGGGGTGTACCAAGGGCGCCCCGGGGGCCGAGACCGCGGCGGCCGTCCCGGGGGTGCGGCGTGAGACCTGCGTCTGTCCCTGCCACGCGGTGGGCGGTGGGCCCGGCCGTCACCAGCCCGCCGGGTCCCCGGCCGGCGCCGAGAAGACGCTGCCGTCCGGCGCCGCCGCGTAGACGCGGCCGCGCCGGCCGTCCACCAGGGGGGCCGGCAGCATTTCCACGAATCCGTTGTGGCGGCCGTTCATCCGGGGCGGCGTCTGGCCCAGCAGCTCGCCGGAGCGGGTGTCGACGGCGAGCAGCCGCCCGTCCGCCGCGGTGAAATACAGCCGGCCGCCGCTCACGACCGGCGCCGAGCCCCGGCTGACCGACGTCTCGGTGTCCCAGGTCCGTTCGCCGACGGCCTGCAGCGCACCGCCCTCGGCCAGCAGGAACACCGAGTCGCCGTGCACCACGGCGGACGCCCCGTCCAGCGGCGCGGTCAGCTTGAGGCGCCGAGTGTGCCCGGTGGCGGGGTCGTAACGGAGGACGGCGGTGGCGCGGTACGAGAACGTCCGGTCGGTGACGGTCAGATAGAGCGCTCCGGACGTACCGGGCCCGGCCACGGTGAGCAGGCCGGGCAGCCGGTGTGACCAGCGGACACTGCCGTGGGCCGGGTCGATGGCGGTGACCTGGGTGCTGGTGCCGTCGGGGGAGTTCTCGGCCGCGTAGGCGGTGTGCGGGGCGCCGAACGCGGTGAAGGCGGGCAGCGTATGGCCCGGGAAGCGCTTGTGCCAGAGCTGTCTGTGGGTCGCGCTGTCCAGCGCGGTGACGGTGCCGTCCGCCGCGGTCAGCAGCACCTGGTCCCCGACGATCCGGGCCCCGCCCTCGTACCCGGAGACGTCCTTGCTCCAGCGTGTGGCGCCCTTGCCGTCGGCCGACGGGTCCAGTGCCATCAGCCGCTTGGCGTCGGCGGAGAAGACGTACAGCAGCCCGCCGGAGAGCGTCGGCGGGGTCGGTGAGGCCATGGTCTTGGGGGAGTTCTTGCCGGTGGCGGCGTCGTCCTTGCGCCGCCATGCCACCTGGCCGGTGCCCGGGTCGAGCCGGGCGGCCAGTACGCCGGCCCGGCCGCAGAAGACGGCGCCGGAGCCGGTGGTGCAGAACGGCAGCTCGGCGGCGTAGCCCTTGGGGCGCTTGGTGAGGGTGGTGTGCCACGGGCGGAAGTTGGCCGCTTCGGCGCGCGACGGATGGATCTGGAGCGCGGGGTCCTGGCTGTCGCCTGCCGGGGCCAGCGCCCGGATGCCGGCGAAGGTGCCCGCCCCGGTGACGACCAGGGCGAGGGCGGCCCACAGGGGCCAGCGGCGGGTGCGGGGGCGGGTGTTGCGGGTGGGGCGGCGTGGCCCGGTGGGGCGGCGTGAATCGGTGGAGTGGCTGGGGGCGGCCGGGTGAGCGGGATCGGAGTCGGAGCCGGGGCCGAAGTCGGGGGAGTGGCCGGGGTCGGCGGTCTTCGCCGGGCCGGTGGTGATCTCGGGCGGTACGGGGGCGCGGACATGCGTCGTCTCGGCGCGCGGGGGCGTGGCCCCGGTCCGTACCGGCTGCCGCTGTCCCGGTATCGGTGCGTTCGGCGGCGCGCTTCCGGAGGCCTCGCCGGACGGTGGCTCGCCGGGTGGCGTCTGGCTGAGTGGTGCTCTGCCGGGTGGAGTCTCCCCGAACGAGGCCGTCCGCAGCAGCTCCATCAGCGCGTCCGGCGTCGGGCGGTCCGCGGGGTCCTTCGCCAGGCAGCCCTCGATCAGCGGCGCCAACTCCTCGGGCACGCCCGCCAGATCGGCCTCGTCGTGCACCACCTGATACGCGACGAGATACGGGCTCTCCGAGTCGAACGGCCCCCGCCCGGTCGCGGCGTGCACCAGCACCGAACCCAGCGCGAAGACATCCGCGGCGGGTCCCACCTCGCGCGGCCGCTGGAACTGCTCCGGCGCCATGAACGGCGGCGTACCGATCAATTTGCCGGTCTCCGTGCGCATTTCACTGTCGGAGGGACGCGAGATTCCGAAATCGATGACTTTCGGCCCATCTGCCGCCAGCAGCACATTTCCCGGCTTGAGATCGCGGTGCACGACCCCGGCGCGATGGATGTCGCGCAGCGCCTCGGCGAGCCCCGCGGCCAGCTGCCGCACCTCACCGGGCACCATCGGGCCATTCCGCTTCACATGGTCCGAGAGGCTCGGGCCGGGAATGTGGAGGGTCGCCATCCAGGGGAGTTCGGCGTCCGGATCGGCGTCGACGACGGGTGCCGTGAAGGCGCCGCTGACCCGCCGCGCGGCCGCCACCTCCTGCCGGAACCGCCCGCGGAACTCCGGGTCCTGGGCGAATTCGGCATGCACGACCTTGACCGCCAGGGTCAGCCCGGAGGACGAGCGCGCGAGATGCACCACGCCCATTCCGCCGGCGCCCAGGCGCGCCTCCAGACGGTATTGCCCGGCGTATTCCGGATGCTCCGCTTCCGGGCCCAGTCCGGAATCGCGCAGCGCTGGCATGGATCCACCCCCGTGTCGTTCCCATTGCCATGCGAGTCGCAGGTGCGACGCGCGGAGCTTAGTCGATAACACGTACGAGATGAATGAGGCTTGCTAGCGTGCGCGTTGCACTACCACGGCGAGCATCGCCACCGCAGCTAAAAAATCAGTAGCAAACGGGGGAATGAGAAATGACCACACAGGATCAGCAGAGCGCGCAGGAGCCGGCGGAAGCCCAGGCACTCGCCGCTGCGGGGGGCCTCACCTATCCCCTCGCGCCCGGCTACCGCGTCAAGGTCCGGCAGGGCCCGAGCACCGACTTCCCGGTCGTCCGCCAGCTGGCCGAGGGGGCCCGGGTGCAGATCCGCTGCCAGCGGCACGGCCAGCGGGTGTCCGGCCCGTACGGCACCTCGGACATCTGGGACAACATCGCGCCCGGGCAGTACGTCTCCGACGCCTACGTCCATACGGGCAGCAGCGGCATGGTCGCGCCGCGCTGCACGAGCTGAGGAGCGGCGGGCGGGTGCCGACGGGGCTGGTCCGAGGCCGTCGGCCCGGTGCTGCTGGTGCGCCCCGCCGGGCCACCGCGCCCCCGCCCTCCGGGTCCCGCCGGGGATAATCGAGGCATGAGCGATCAGCACAGGCCCGCCGATGGTCCGGAGCCGGGCGGCCGGGAGCCCGGTGGTGCCGGGCACAGCGGCGGCCCGGAGCCCGCGCCGATCCGGTTCTTCGGCACCACCTGGGTCCGCCACGACGGCGGCTACGGCCTGCGCCGGGCCGGCGTCGCGGTGGGCTCGCTCGCGCTCGCCGCGGCGGGCGCGGCCCTCCTGCGCTTCGCGTTCCAGGGCCTGGAGATCGCCGCCGTGGGCTCGTTCGTCGGCACCCTCGTCGTCGTCGGCTTCGCCGTCTGCAGCGCGCTGGCCTTCCGCCACACCTGGGCGGGCCTCACCGGCCGGCCGGGGCCGTCGGTGGCCGACGGCTCCGGGCAGGGCCTGCTGTTCATCGGTTTCGTCGGCTCGCTGCTCGCCTACTTCTGCCGCAGCCTCGTCGAGGCTCCCGGGGAACAGCGGCACCGCGCCGAGTACGAAGCGGCCCGCGAGCGGTACGAGCGCCGCCGCGGCACCCGCACCGGCAACCCGGCCGCCCGCACGTCCGGGGCCAAGACGGGGGCCAAGAAGCGCCGTTGACCAGAGGGGCGCGGCCCACGCGGCGGGCGGCTCAGCCCTCCGCGCCCCGGACGTCCTCGGGGTCCGGGGCATCCTGCGGCCCCCGCCCGTCCTCGCGCTCCCGCCCGGCCTCGCCGTCCTCCGCGTACCGGGCCGCCATCGTCCGGAACACCTCCCGCGGCTCCCAGCGCGTCTCGTCGAGCATCCGCACCACCCCGTACGAGGTGAGGTCCGCACCCTTGCGCGTGTTGAAGGCGGCGAAGGTGAACCACAGCGCGGTGTCCACCCCCTCCTCCTCGAAGATGTCCAGCAGTTCGGTGAGGTAGCGCACCTGCTCGCGCTCGTCCGGCACCGCCCCCTCCGGCGGCTGCCAGGCCAGCCCGCCCCGCTCGCCCGCGCCCCGGTAGGCGCAGGTGCCGAACTCGGTCACCGCGACCGGCTTGCCGTGGTGGCGATGCGCGCGCAGCTCGTCCCGGAACGTCGTGGCGTTGTACGCGGCCCGGTAGGCATCCACGCCGACGACGTCGAACGGCCGCCAGTCGATGTCCTCCCAGGGCCCCGCGGCATAGCTGATCCGGCCGCCGAAGCGGGCGCGGGCCACGGCCGCGACCTCGGCGAGAAAGCCGTTGAGCCGCTCCTGCACCGGGCCCACCGACAGCCACCAGTCCGTATCGGCGCTGATCATCGCCTGTAGCCGGTCGCTGTAGGTGTCCCCGGGGAGGAAGCCCGCACAGAACGCGCTCAGTTCGCATCCGGCGACGAACACCACGTCCGCCCCGCCCGCCCGTACGGCCTCGGCCCGCTCCGCGCAGTCGGCGAAGTACGGCAGCAGCTCCTCGGGGGTGAGATCCACCGGGAAGGGCGCGAACCACACCTCCAGTCCGGCCTCCGCGGCGCACCGCGCGGCGATGCTCAGCCGCTCCGGATCACCGCCCGATATCCGCACCGCATCGCAGTGCAGCTCCTCCGCGATCACCGCGAGGTCCTGCCGCACCGCCTCGACGGTGAAGGTCTTCCGGGAGTGGTCCTCGCCGGGGAGGAACCCGATGTCGTAGTTGATGCCCCGTGCCCGCATACCGTGTCTCACTGCCCTCTCTGGTCTTCCGCCGGGCTGTGCGCCCCGTTTGTGTCCGGTCTTATGGCCGGCGCTGTGACGTGCTCTGCGCCCTGCTCTGGGTCCGGCCTTGTTTCTTGTCGTGTTTCTTGTCGTGCCGGTCGAGTCCGTGGGACAGCAGGTCGAAGGCGAGCTCGACGTCCTCGCTCAGCTGCCGGCGGGCGTCCTCCAGCGAGACGCCGTCGGCCAGCTGCCGAAAGAAGCTCTCCTGGAGGGTCACCAGTGAGGCGCTGATCTGAGCCGCCGCCAACTTGGCCGTCCGCTCGCCGAGTTCCGCGGTCAGCGCCTGCGTCAACTGCTGCCGCTGCCGGTAGAGCAGGGCGTTCGTGGCGCCGCTGAGCGCGGGGCTGTCGAAGATCACCCGGACCCGGGAGACCAGCACCTCCGGGTCCAGCCCGGTCATCGGCCCGGCGGCGAAGGCGCGGAAATGCGCCCGGAGCGCGGCCAGGGCCGTCGTGCCGCCCGCCCGCCCGGTGACGATGCCCGCCAGGTCGTCGTCCCCCACGCCCTGGAGGGCGAGCGCTTCCTTGGTCGGGAAATAGGTGAACAGTGTCGCCTTGGCCACCTGTGCCGCCTCGGCGATCTCGTTGACCGTGACGGCCTCGAAGCCCCGCTCGGCGAACAGCCGCCAGGCCGTCGCCGCGATCCGCCGCCGGGTCTCTTCCTTCTTCCGCTCACGCAATCCCGCCATGACGACATCATAGCCATACCGGGTTCAAAATTAAACCGGGTATGGTTTTTTCGTCATGGCCTCCGCGCTCACCGTGGCGCGGGCAGGATGACGCCCATGCCGGAACGTTCTCAGCAACAACAGCCGCCGCGTCCGCCCCAGCATCTGCCGCCCCGTTCGCCCCAGCACTCGGCGCCCGCTCCGCCATCGGCCCCGAGGTCGCCGCCCCGGTCCTCGCGGACGAGCGGACCGCGCTGCTGGACGTCTTCCCGGACGGCATCGTCGAGGAGGCGTATGCGCTGGACGTGACTGTCACACTCCGGCCGCCCGCCTCGTCCTGAGGGGAGGGGCCGGGAGGACCGGCAGGAACGCACGGCGGTCGGCGACCACGTACGACGGCGGTCGGCGACCGCGCACGACAGCAGAGGAGCGGATGATGGCGCAGCCGGATACGGAGGCGGCGGCGGAAACGGCCGGAGGCCAGGACACGCGGTACGGAGACCGCCTCGCGCAGTTCGAGGGGCAGCGCGGGCGGCTGTGGGCCATCGCCTACCGGATCATGGGCACGGTCTCCGACGCCGACGACGCCGTCCAGGAGGCCTGGCTGCGCTGGCAGGCCGTGCCCGCCGGGACGACGATCGCCAGCCCGCGGGGCTTTCTCACCACGGTCGTCAGCCGCATCTGTTACGACCTGCTGGGCTCGGCCCGCGCCCGCCGCGAGACCTATGTCGGGCCCTGGCTGCCGGAGCCGCTGCTCGACGGCGCCGGCGGCTCGCTGCCCGTCGGCGCCGCGGGCTCCGGCCGGACCGATGGCCCCGAGGACCGGGTCACGCTCGACGAATCGGTGGGGATGGCGCTGCTCACCGTCCTGGAACGGCTCACCCCGGCCGAGCGGATCGCCTTCATCCTCCACGACGTCTTCGCGGTCCCCTTCCCGGAGATCGCCGAGACGGTCGGCCGTACCCCCGATGCCGTACGGCAGTTGGCCTCCCGCGCCCGCAAGCGGGTACGGGCCGAGGCGCCGCGCCGCACCGTCGACCGCGCGGAGCACCGCCGTACCGTCGAGGCCTTTCTGTCCGCCGTCATGGGCGGCGATCTCGATGCGCTGCTGTCGGTGCTCGACCCCGAGGTCATCTGGCGCTCGGACGGCGGCGGCAAGGTGAGCTCCGCCCGCCGGCCGGTGATCGGCCGCGACAAGGTCGCCCGCTTTGTGCGGGGACTGGTCGCCCGCGGCGCCCAAGGAGGCGCGCTGCGGGTCGCGATGGCGGACGTCAACGGCGCCGCCGGGCTGGTCTTCGCCCACCCGGAGAGCGGACAGGCCGGGGTCTTCGCCTTCACCGTCCACGACGGGCGGATCACGGAGGTGGACGCCGTCACCAACCCCGACAAGCTGGGCCACTTGGACCTCGACCGGCTGTGACCCGGCCGGAGCCCGGACGGCGCCGACGGCACCGCCCGGGCTCTCGGGAACTAGTGCTGTGACCGCGTAGGTTCGCCGGGTTGATGGTCGTGACGGTTGGATGTGCGGTGACGTCCATTCGACCGCTGGAGGCGCGGTGGCTGAGCTGCTGGGCAAAGCAGGGCAAGCCAAACCGGCTGCCGGCGACCTACCGCCGCACCCACGGCGTCACCTACTTCCACGGCTGCTACTCCGTGGGCGACGACCGCCTGTGGGGCGTCAACCGCCGCCGCAAGGGCGCCGCCAAGGGACAAGTTCACGAGAAGGACAGCGACAGAAGGACGACTCAGGAGGCGGACGGCTCGATCTCCCCCGCAAAGACGATGACCTGGTCGATGAGGCTCCGCCGCAGATGGACGACGTCCGTTCCCGCCAGGCGGGGGCCTCCATCCGGCGTGGTGAAGACCCACTGGTACCGGGCCCACTCGTGCGGCATGTCCACCGCTGAGCAGCGCACCATCGTGCCGGTCCCCGCCGGGTGGCGCCGGATGTCCAGCACGAACCGCTCGACCGCCGCGATTCCTTCGCTGCGACCCAACGGCCCCCAGAAGACCACGTCTGAGGTCAGGGCCTGGGAGAGCAGGGCAGTCACATAGCTGTCGTCCGAGGCGTTAAACGCGGAGATGAACGTGTCGATCGCGGAGCGTGCCGTCTCTTCCTGCATGCCCCAGTAATACCAGCCGTTGCGCGTGCGCTCGTCCCGCTCGCCGCCTTCCGATCACGGTGGACCATCCCGGTCACAGCACTGGGTGTATTGGTCACGAGCGTTGTTCACACTCGTGACCAATACACCTAGGCGGCGGATCGCTCCACCCGCTCCACAGGTATCCACAACTCCGCGTCCGCCCGCGCCTGATCCTGCGACAGGCGGACCCGCAGGATCTCCGGCCCCGGCCTGCTCTCGTACGGATTCGACGGGAACCACTGCGTGAACACGTCCCGCCACACGTACTGCAGCGCCTGCGGGAACGGTCCGGAGCTCTCGAAGACGGCCCACGACCCCGCCGGAACGGCGAGGACGTCCATGTCCTCGGGTGCCTCGGCGCGGGTCACCACGCCGTGGTAGTAGTCGAGTTCGGTCCCCTCCGCCCCGGCTCGGATCGAGGTGGTCGCTCACCGCGACGATCCCGTCCGGCTGCTGGTCGGACAGCTCCGTCATACGCCGTAGCGTCTCGGGTCCGATGCCCCGGATGAACTCGGCGATCGCCGGGTTGACCCCCTCGTGGACGAGCGGGACCCGGGCCTTCTTGCCGACCACCCGGAACTCCTCCTTGTCCACAATCCGGTATCGCATACTGCTGCTCCCTTCGATGATGAGTCGGAAGGACATCCGTGGCTGGGAGTGCAGCGCCGCACCGGTCCGCCGGGCCTCGCCCGGACCCACCCCGTGCATGCCGCGGAACGCCCGCGCAAAGGCTTCTCCCGAGCCGTAGCCGTAGCGCATCGCGACGTCCAGCAGCGTCCGCTCACCGGCGAGCACCTCGGCGCCCGCCACGGTCAGCCGCCGGCGCCGGATGTACTCCGACAGCGGGATGCCCGCCAGCGCGGAGAACAGCCGACGGAAGTGGTACTCCGACGTCACCGCGATGCGCGCGAGATGAGCCACCTCGACCGGCCGGTCGAGATGCGACTCGATGTGCTCCATGGCCTGGTTGAGCCGCTCCAGCACTCCGGGCCTCCTTCCCTTTCGACGATCACGCTAGGAAGCAGCGGGCCTGCCGCACCCGACATCCTGTGCCCGGCGTGATCGGGTCGGGAGCGATCGGGCCCGGCGCGTGTGTGACCCGGGCACGGCGACACCGCAGCACCGCTCGGGTTCAGTACAGCCGCTTCGGCTTTCCCTCCCCGTACAGCCAGGCCCGGAACAGCGGCGCCAGATCCACGTCCGTGCGCTTCTGGCAGAAGGCGACGAAGTCCGCCGAATCGGCAGTGCCGTAGCGGTACGCGGCGGGCCACTCCTTGAGGATCCGGAAGAACGTCCTGTCGCCGACGGCGTTCCGCAGCTGCTGGAGCAGCATCGCACCCCGCTCGTAGACGGCCGGGCCGGTCACGTTCTTCGCCGAGCCGGGACGGGCCGGCGGGAAGTCCCAGCGCTTGTTGTGCGGGGCGTCCTTGTAGAGCGCGTCGAACTGCTGCTGCGGGGTCTTGCCGCCCCGGTGCTCCTCCCACAGCCACTCGGCGTACGTCGCAAAGCTCTCGTTGAGCCAGGTGTCCGCCCAGGTCTTCGGCGTCACCGAGTCACCGAACCACTGGTGGGCCATCTCGTGCACCACGGTCGTGGTGTCCGGCGCCCCGGCGTAGATCGGTTTGGTCTGGGCCTCCAGAGCCCCCCAGGTGATCCGGGACGGCGTGCGGTCGACGACGGCACCCGCCGAGGCGAAGGGGTACGGGCCGAACAGCCCGCTCTCCCACGCAACGATCTCCGGCAGCTTCGCCAGCGGCCCCCGGCTCGCCCTGACCTCCGCCGGGTCCACCGCGACGTACAGCGGCAGCCCGCCGGGCGTACGGGAGGTGTGGACCTCGAATCTGCCGATGGTGGCGGTGGCGAGATAGCTGGCCATCGGCCGGCCGTTGTGCCACCGGAAGGTGGTGTGGCCCTTGGTGGTCCGCTGCGCGTGCAACTCCCCGTTGGCGACGGCGGTATAGCCCTGCGGCACGGTGATCGTGATGTCGTAGGTCGCCTTGTCCTCGGGGTGGTTGTTGCCGGGGAACCACGTCATGGACCCGGCGGGCTCACCGGCGACGAACGCCCCGTCGGGGGTCTTGACCCACCCCTCCGTCGTACCGTCCGGATCCGTCAGCTCCTGCGGACTGCCGGCGTAGTCGACGGTCGTACGGAACGCGGCGCCTTTGCGCAGCCCGTCGGCCGGCCGGACGAGCAGCTTGTGCCCCCTGCGGGAGAACGCGGCGTCCTCGCCGTCGACCCGTACGCCGGACACCTTCAGCCCCTGCAGATCGAGCTGGAAGGAGCGCAGGTCCTCGGTGGCCTCGGCGGTGAGGTCGGCGGTCGCGTCCAGCCGCCCCTTCTTCACGTCGTAGTCGAGGTCCAGCCCGTAATGGCGCACCTGGTAGCCGCCGTTGCCGAGTGCCGGGAAAAGCGGATCGCCCACTCCGCCGCTGCCCGCCGCCCCCCGCGGGCCACTGCCGGTGCACGAGGAGAGCAGCAGGGCGACGGAGAGGGCGGCGGGCAGGCCACAGGCGCGAAGGGGCCGGCGGTTCAAGGCACTCCAAGGGTCGGCGGTCATCAGCATGCCGACCTTACGGACATTTCGGCCGTCCCGCCGGTCCCTTCGGCGCCGGTCGCGTCACGGGGTGATGGACGGTGCTTTCTGCCGGGTGGGCCCGTCCGGACCGCGCCGCTGCTCCGCCCAGCTGCCGAGGGCGGCCATACAGGCATGGTCGAGATGGCGCAGCCCGGACAGGTCCAGCTCGATCTCCCGGTCCTCGGGCAGCGCCTCCAACTGGTCGAGCAGCTTCGGCAGTCGCAGGAAGGTGGCATTGCCGACGGCCCGGACGAGGAGCGGCTGCCGGGGTTGCGAGGTGGCCGGGCCCGGCGCTCCCATGCTGGGCTTTCCCTTGCCTGTTGCGGCCCGGCCCGCGGCGTCATGGCCGCCCGTGCCGCGGCCCGCCCCGCCGTCGCCCACCACGGGCTCGCTCCGCTCCACGATCTCCAGGTGGACGTGCGAGGTCTCCCACGCCGACTTGGCCACCGCCATCAGCAGCCCCAGCAGCACCCCCTCGAACATGTTCGTGGCCACGATCGCCACCGCCGTCGCGGCCAGCACCACGGCCTCGCCCCGGTGCTCCCGCCACAGCGGGCACCACTGCTTCACCGGGATCAACTTGCCGCCCGCGTGGACGAGTACGCCGGCCAGCGCCGCGATCGGCACCACACCCAGGGCCGCCGGAAACGCCGCCGCGAAGACCAGCAGCCACACCCCGTGCAGCACCCGCGAGGCCTTCGTCCGCGCCCCGGCGTACACATTCGCGGAGCTGCGCACGATCACCGCGGTCATCGGCAGCGCACCCAGCAGCCCGCACACCGTGTTGCCGGCGCCCTGCGCCATCAGCTCCTTGTCGTAATCGGTCCGCGGCCCGTCGTGCAGCCGGTCCACCGCGGCCGCGCTGAACAGCGACTCCGCCGACGCGATCAGGGCGAACGCCAGCACGGTGCCCAGCACCCCGGCCAGCGCCCCCGGGTCAGCCAGCCGCGCGAAGTCCGCACCGCCCGGCGGCTGGACGACATCCAGCAGCCCCGCCACCTCGACCCGGGCCACCGGCAGATCCAGCGCGAAGACCACGGCCGTCGCCAGCGCCACCGCCACCAGCGGCGCCGGCAGCACCCGCGCCGCCCGCCGCCACTTGGGCCACAGCACCAGCAGCGCGATGGTGCCCGCGCCCACGGCCAGCGCCGACAGCGCCGGGTCGGAGGCGAGGGTGTCCACCAAGAGCCCCGGCAGCCCGGCCAGATTCGCCGGCCCGTTGCCCGGCGCCTTGGCATCCGCCAGGGCGTACAACTGCCCGGCGATCAGCACCAGTCCGATGCCCGCGAGCATCCCCTGGACCACCGCCACGGAAATCGCCCGGAACCAGCGCCCCAGCCGCAGCGCCCCCATGACCAGCTGTAACACTCCGGCACACAGCACCAGGGCGCCCAGCGCACCGAGCCCGTACTCCTGCACCGCCTCGTAGACCAGCACGGTCAGCCCGGCGGCCGGGCCGCTGACCTGCAGGCTGCTGCCGGGCAGCAGCCCGGTGAGCAGCCCGCCGACGATGCCGGTCACCAGCCCCAGTTCGGCCGGCACCCCGGACGCGACGGCCACCCCGACACACAGTGGGACGGCGACGAGAAAGACGACGAGCGAGGCGGTGAAGTCGGCGCGTGCGCGCACCAGCGTCTGACGTGACGGTATGGCCGGCAGGGACGGGCGGAGCCGGGCAACACGGAACCTACGCATGAACATGCCTCCAGCGAGTAGGAGATGCGACGGCGCGCGCGGACGCCCGGGTACGCGGTCAGGACGCACCGGGACACACGAGCGGAACGCGGCGCGCAACCGGCCGGCGACCGCTGGCCCGAGGGCAGCGCTCACCCGCCGCCGCGCCGTGTCATGGGGCGCACGCCAGGAAAGGGATGACGGCTGGATCCGTCGGTTGCGCGGGCCGGGGAAGCCCTGGGGGAAGCTCTCTGCCCTCAGCAGCGGATCACGAGGTGCTGCACCGGCAGCTCGCCGGATCTCGACAGGGGAACGGCCCGCCGGCCGGTGAGCGGGACGGTCACGCTCAGCCCGCTCTCGGTGCGGACCGGGCCGGCGCTCGACACGGTCGTGCGCGGCGGGTGCGGCGCGGAGACCGTGGCCGTCGAGCGCCCGCCATGGCGCGTCCGGCAGCGGTCGGCGCCGGACTCCGGGTGCTCGGAGGTCTTCGACGCCCACTGCACGTCGTCCGGGGAAGCACCGTCCGGGGAAGCACCGTCCGGAGAATCACTGTCCGGGGAAGCGCTGCGGGCGGCGCTCTTCGCGGTCGCCGAGACGCTCTCCCCGTACGCGCCTCCGGCGATGGCCGGCAGGGCCAGCACGAGCGCCACGACGATCAACAGGAGCCGGCCGATGCGGCCGGCCCGGGTCTTCGCCATGTCGCCCCTTCCGGCGCGGCTGGACAGGTCACCCCATTGTGTCCAAGCGAACACGCAGCATGGCCACTCGTAATGTAATCACCCTGTGAATGCGGAGTTATCCGACAGGAATGACGGCTTCCTTTCGCTCCGGCGCGCTTTGGCGTCCACGCCGTTCCGCAATGCGCCGCCTTTGCGCTCCACTCCGCCCCTCCCGCTGCCTTGAACGGCCCGGCCGCCCCCGGCCCCCCTCCCGGATCGCGGCCCCGCCGCCCCAGCGCTTTCCTCCTTCCCGCCCGCTTGACGCCCCACCCCGCCGGGAGCAGTATTCATCACATGATGAATTATGGCCGTGACCCCGCCGTCCCCGCCCAGGACCCCGCCATCCACGCCCGCGACCTCACCGTCGTCCGCGGCGGCCGCACCGTCCTCGACGCCCTCCGCTTCGACGTGCTTCCCGGCCGGGTCACCGGCCTCCTCGGCCCCTCCGGCTGCGGCAAATCCACCCTGATGCGCGCCATCGTCGGCACCCAGGCCAAGGTCACCGGCACCCTCGACGTCCTCGGCCGGCCCGCGGGCGACCCCCGGCTGCGCCCCCGCATCGGCTACGTCACCCAGGACCCGTCCATATACGACGACCTCACCGTCCGGCAGAACCTCGACTACTTCGCCGCCGTCCTCCACCCGGGCCGGACCGCCCGGACCCGCCGCCGCGACAGCGTCACCCGCGCCATCGAGGACGTCGACCTCACCCCCCACGCCGACGCCCTCGCCGGCAAGCTCTCCGGCGGCCAGCGCAGCCGGGTCTCCCTCGCGGTCGCCCTGCTCGGCGCCCCGGAACTCCTCGTCCTCGACGAGCCCACCGTCGGCCTCGACCCCGTCCTCCGCCGCGACCTGTGGAACCTCTTCCACACCCTCGCCGCCGACCGCGGCACCACCCTCCTCGTCTCCTCCCATGTCATGGACGAGGCCGAGCGCTGCCACCGGCTGCTCCTGATGCGCGAGGGCCGCATCCTGGCCGACGGCGCACCCGACACCCTGCGCGAGCGCACCGGCGCCGCCACCGTCGAGGCCGCCTTCCTCCACCTGGTCGACGAGGCCGCGGCCACCACCCGGCCCCCGCAACCGGCCCGCACCACTACAGAGGAGCCCGCGCGATGACCACCGCACCCCTCCCCGCCGACGGGCCCCTCCCCGCCACCGCCCCCTGGTCCCCGTCCCGCACCCTGGCCACCGCCGCCCGGGTCCTGCGCCAGCTGCGCCACGACCCGCGCACCATCGCACTGATGCTGGTCGTCCCCTGCGTGATGATCGCCCTGCTGCGCTATGTCTTCGACGCCCGCCCGCAGACCTTCGACGGCATCGGCGCCTCGCTCCTCGGCATCTTCCCGATGATCACGATGTTCCTGGTGACCTCCATCGCCACCCTGCGCGAACGCACCTCCGGCACCCTGGAACGCCTGCTCGCGATGCCCCTCGGCAAGGCCGACCTGATCAGCGGCTACGCCCTCGCCTTCGGCCTGCTCGCCGTCCTGCAGTCCGCCCTCGCCACCGGCCTGTCCGTCTGGGTCCTCGGCCTGGACGTCATCGGCTCCCCCTGGCTGCTGCTCCTGGTGGCCGTCCTCGACGCCCTGCTCGGCACCGCCCTCGGCCTGTTCGTCTCGGCCTTCGCCGCCTCCGAATTCCAGGCCGTCCAGTTCATGCCCGCCGTCCTGATGCCCCAGCTGCTGCTCTGCGGCCTGTTCACCCCGCGCGACACCATGCAGCCCGCGCTCAAGGCGCTCTCCGACGTCCTCCCGATGTCCTACGCCGTCGACGGCATGAACGAGGTCCTCCGGCACCCCGACATCACCGGCGACTTCGTCCGCGACGCCGTCATCGTCACCGGCTGCGCCCTCCTCGTCCTCGCCCTCGGCGCCGTCACCCTCCGCCGCCGTACGGCCTGACGCCGTCCCGGCCCGCGGAACGACGCCGCGCCGCGCACCCGCCAGGTGCGAGGATGACGGCGTAACCGACCGCTCAACGGGCCGGCCCTCGGGCCACCGCCCGGGCACCACCGGCGAGGTGAACCGCAGCATGACCCAGAAGGTCGCCGTACTCGGCACCGGAAAAATCGGCGAAGCCCTGCTCAGCGGCATGATCCGGGGCGGTTGGGCGCCGTCCGACCTCCTGGTCACCGCCCGTCGCCCCGAACGCGCCGAACAACTCCGCGCCCGCTACGGCGTCGAAGCGGTCAGCAACCCCGAGGCCGCCAAGGCCGCCGACACCCTCATCCTCACCGTCAAGCCCCAGGACATGGGCACCCTCCTGACGGAGCTGGCCCCGCACGTCCCCGCCGACCGCCTGGTCATCAGCGGCGCCGCCGGCATCCCCACCTCGTACTTCGAGGAGCGCCTGGCCGCCGGCACCCCGGTCGTACGGGTCATGACGAACACCCCCGCCCTCGTCGACGAGGCGATGTCCGTCATCTCCGCCGGCACCCACGCCACCGTCGCCCACCTCACCCGCGCCGAGGAGATCTTCTCCGGCGTCGGCAAGACCCTCCGCGTCCCGGAGTCCCAGCAGGACGCCTGCACCGCACTCTCCGGCTCCGGCCCGGCGTACTTCTTCTTCCTCGTCGAGGCCATGACCGACGCCGGCATCCTCCTCGGCCTGCCCCGCGACAAGGCCCACGACCTCATCGTCCAGGCCGCCATCGGCGCCGCGGTGATGCTCCGCGACAGCGGCGAACACCCCGTCACCCTCCGGGAGAACGTCACCTCCCCGGCCGGCACCACCATCAACGCCATCCGCGAACTGGAAAACCACGGCGTCCGCGCCGCCCTCATCGCCGCCCTGGAAGCCGCCCGCGACCGCAGCCGCGAACTGGCCTCCGGCAACGGCTGACCAGCACGGCGGAAGCCACACCCGACGGCCCGGGGCGAGGGCCTTTCCCCTCACCCCGGGACCGGCCCGCCCGGGACCGGCCCCACGCCCGGTCGCTCCCTAGGCCAACAGCCCGACCGCCCGATAGGCCGCATCCACCCGCGGTCTGGCCAGCGCCCGTGCGCGCTCGGCCCCCTCGCGCAGCACCCCATCGACATACCTGGGGTCGGCGGCCAGCTCCGCATGCCGCTCCCGCGCCGGCCGCAGCAGCTCCACCACGGCCTCCGCCACATCCCTCTTCAACGCGCCGTACGAGGCGTACCCCTCGGCCAGCCGCGCCGGCTCACCACCCGTACACGCGGCCAGCACATCCAGCAGATTCGCCACCCCCGGCCGCTCGCCCCGCTCGTACACGACATCGCTCGCCGTATCCGTCACGGCCCGCATCACCTTCTTCCGCACCACCTCCGGCTCGTCCAGCAGATAGACGATCCCGGCCGTCTTGGCGTGCGACTTCCCCATCTTCGACGTCGGCTCCTGCAGATCCATCACCCGCGCCGCCACCGCCGGATGCGTCACCTTCGGCATCACGAACGTCGCCCCGTACCGCTCGTTGAAACGCCCCGCCAGATCCCGCGTCAGCTCCAGATGCTGCGCCTGGTCCTCCCCGACCGGCACCTCATGCGTCCCGTACGCCAGCACGTCCGCCGCCATCAGCGCCGGATACGTCAGCAACGACAGCCGCACACTCCCGCCCCGAGCCTGCTCCCGCGCGGCCTTCTCCTTGTACTGGATCATGCGCCGCATCTCCCCGTCGGAGGCCGTGCACTCCATCAGATACGACAGCCGCAGATGCTCATCCACCTGGCTCTGCACGAACAGGGTGCACCGCGCCGGATCCAGCCCAGCGGCCAGCAACAGCGTCGCCGCCTGCCGAGTGAGGCGCCGCACCCGCGCCGGCTCGTGCTCCACGGTCAGCGCATGCAGATCCACCACACAGAACAGCGCATCCGCCCGGTGCTGGTCCTCCTCGACCCACCGCCGCATCGCCCCGAGGTAGTTCCCCAGCGTCAGATGCCCCGTCGGCTTCACACCACTGAAGATCCGCGCTCGCTCCACCATCGCCATCCCATCCGTCCCTGTCGTCCGCACCCTTGCCGGGCGCCTCGGGACCGCCGACCTCACCGGCCGGCTGCGAAACGGAGAAACGCGAACGGCCGCCGAAGCGGCGGCCGTGGTCATGCATGCGCTACTGGTCGGCCGCCGTCAGGCGAGCCACCACTGCTGTACGAGCGCATGCGTAGTCATGCGCCCAAGCTACCGGGCCGACCCGGCCCTCGCACGGGTTTGAAGCCCCTCAACCCCTCGTGTAGTGTTCTCCGAGTTGCCCCGGAGCCGACAGGCCCCAGCAGCCATCCCGCCGCCTCGCGGCACACCACTACTGCACGGCCCCTCAACGGGACCTATTTCGGCATGCCGAAATTCGGACCGTGACGTGATTATGCGTCAGCGAGGAATTCCGCTAAAGTAGTGATCACGCCGAAAGGCGCGGCAGCTAAATAGCCGCTCCACGGCGGAACCCCCTCCGACGGGGAATCGGAAACAAATTCGGACCGGCAACGGAACGAAACGGATCTGATAGAGTCGGAAAGGCCGAAAAGCGAAAGCCAAACGGCCGAGCCCGCTCCAACAGGGCGCCGGACACGGAAACGGATCTGGTAAGGTTGGAAACGCGAAGAAGCCGAAAGGCGGAAACGCACCGGCGAAAATCGGGCCCGCAAGGATCTGATAGAGTCGGAAACGCAAGACCGAAGGGAAGCGCCCGGAGAGCCTGGTGAAACAGGCACAAAGGAAGCGTCCGTTCCTTGAGAACTCAACAGCGTGCCAAAAGTCAACGCCAGATATGTTGATACCCCGTCTACCGGAAGCATCCGGTGACGAGGTTCCTTTGAAAGTCCATCCCGCCCATGTGGTGCGGATGGCACACACAGCGAGGACGCTGTGAACGACCGGACCTATTCCGTCTGGTTGTTCCACTCTTCTCGTGTGTGTTTCACCCGATTACGGGTAAACATTCACGGAGAGTTTGATCCTGGCTCAGGACGAACGCTGGCGGCGTGCTTAACACATGCAAGTCGAACGATGAAGCCCTTCGGGGTGGATTAGTGGCGAACGGGTGAGTAACACGTGGGCAATCTGCCCTTCACTCTGGGACAAGCCCTGGAAACGGGGTCTAATACCGGATATGACACACGACCGCATGGTCTGTGTGTGGAAAGCTCCGGCGGTGAAGGATGAGCCCGCGGCCTATCAGCTTGTTGGTGGGGTGATGGCCTACCAAGGCGACGACGGGTAGCCGGCCTGAGAGGGCGACCGGCCACACTGGGACTGAGACACGGCCCAGACTCCTACGGGAGGCAGCAGTGGGGAATATTGCACAATGGGCGAAAGCCTGATGCAGCGACGCCGCGTGAGGGATGACGGCCTTCGGGTTGTAAACCTCTTTCAGCAGGGAAGAAGCGAAAGTGACGGTACCTGCAGAAGAAGCGCCGGCTAACTACGTGCCAGCAGCCGCGGTAATACGTAGGGCGCAAGCGTTGTCCGGAATTATTGGGCGTAAAGAGCTCGTAGGCGGCTTGTCACGTCGGATGTGAAAGCCCGGGGCTTAACCCCGGGTCTGCATTCGATACGGGCAGGCTAGAGTTCGGTAGGGGAGATCGGAATTCCTGGTGTAGCGGTGAAATGCGCAGATATCAGGAGGAACACCGGTGGCGAAGGCGGATCTCTGGGCCGATACTGACGCTGAGGAGCGAAAGCGTGGGGAGCGAACAGGATTAGATACCCTGGTAGTCCACGCCGTAAACGTTGGGAACTAGGTGTGGGCGACATTCCACGTCGTCCGTGCCGCAGCTAACGCATTAAGTTCCCCGCCTGGGGAGTACGGCCGCAAGGCTAAAACTCAAAGGAATTGACGGGGGCCCGCACAAGCAGCGGAGCATGTGGCTTAATTCGACGCAACGCGAAGAACCTTACCAAGGCTTGACATACACCGGAAAACCCTGGAGACAGGGTCCCCCTTGTGGTCGGTGTACAGGTGGTGCATGGCTGTCGTCAGCTCGTGTCGTGAGATGTTGGGTTAAGTCCCGCAACGAGCGCAACCCTTGTTCTGTGTTGCCAGCATGCCCTTCGGGGTGATGGGGACTCACAGGAGACTGCCGGGGTCAACTCGGAGGAAGGTGGGGACGACGTCAAGTCATCATGCCCCTTATGTCTTGGGCTGCACACGTGCTACAATGGCCGGTACAATGAGCTGCGATACCGCGAGGTGGAGCGAATCTCAAAAAGCCGGTCTCAGTTCGGATTGGGGTCTGCAACTCGACCCCATGAAGTCGGAGTTGCTAGTAATCGCAGATCAGCATTGCTGCGGTGAATACGTTCCCGGGCCTTGTACACACCGCCCGTCACGTCACGAAAGTCGGTAACACCCGAAGCCGGTGGCCCAACCCCTTGTGGGAGGGAATCGTCGAAGGTGGGACTGGCGATTGGGACGAAGTCGTAACAAGGTAGCCGTACCGGAAGGTGCGGCTGGATCACCTCCTTTCTAAGGAGCATCTAGATCTCGCAAGAGATCCAGAGCCACTACGTCGGCAAATGTTCGACGGTGGTTAGCTCATGGGTGGAACGTTGACTATTCGGCGCACTTGGTTGGTTGTCACTAGTACTGCTTCGGCGTGGAACGTGGTGATGGATCGAGTGGGCCGGGCACGCTGTTGGGTATCTGAGGGTGCGAGCGTTGCTCGCCCTTCGCGATGCCGGCCCCAGTGAACTCAGCCTTCGGGTTGGGGTGGTGGGTGGCTGGTCGTTGCTTGAGAACTGCACAGTGGACGCGAGCATCTGTGGCCAAGTTTTTAAGGGCGCACGGTGGATGCCTTGGCACCAGGAACCGATGAAGGACGTGGGAGGCCACGATAGGCCCCGGGGAGCTGTCAACCAAGCTTTGATCCGGGGGTGTCCGAATGGGGAAACCCGGCAGTCGTCATGGGCTGTCACCCGCTGCTGAACACATAGGCAGTGTGGAGGGAACGCGGGGAAGTGAAACATCTCAGTACCCGCAGGAAGAGAAAACAACCGTGATTCCGGGAGTAGTGGCGAGCGAAACCGGATGAGGCCAAACCAGTCACGTGTGATACCCGGCAGGGGTTGCGTGGTTGGGGTTGTGGGATCTCTCTTCTGTTGTCTGCCGGCAACAGGACGAGTCAGAAACCGTTGATGTAGGCGAAGGACATGCGAAAGGTCCGGCGTAGAGGGTAAGACCCCCGTAGCTGAAACATTAGCGGCTCGTTTGAGAGACACCCAAGTAGCACGGGGCCCGAGAAATCCCGTGTGAATCTGGCGGGACCACCCGTTAAGCCTAAATATTCCCTGGTGACCGATAGCGGATAGTACCGTGAGGGAATGGTGAAAAGTACCGCGGGAGCGGAGTGAAATAGTACCTGAAACCGTGTGCCTACAAGCCGTGGGAGCGTCGCACAAGGGACTTGTTCCTTGTGTCGTGACTGCGTGCCTTTTGAAGAATGAGCCTGCGAGTTTGCGGTATGTTGCGAGGTTAACCCGTGTGGGGAAGCCGTAGCGAAAGCGAGTCCGAATAGGGCGTTGAGTAGCGTGCCCAAGACCCGAAGCGGAGTGATCTAGCCATGGGCAGGTTGAAGCGGAGGTAAGACTTCGTGGAGGACCGAACCCACCAGGGTTGAAAACCTGGGGGATGACCTGTGGTTAGGGGTGAAAGGCCAATCAAACTCCGTGATAGCTGGTTCTCCCCGAAATGCATTTAGGTGCAGCGTCGTGTGTTTCTTGCCGGAGGTAGAGCACTGGATAGGCGATGGGCCCTACCGGGTTACTGACCTTAGCCAAACTCCGAATGCCGGTAAGTGAGAGCGCGGCAGTGAGACTGTGGGGGATAAGCTCCATGGTCGAGAGGGAAACAGCCCAGAGCATCGACTAAGGCCCCTAAGCGTGTGCTAAGTGGGAAAGGATGTGGAGTCGCAGAGACAACCAGGAGGTTGGCTTAGAAGCAGCCACCCTTGAAAGAGTGCGTAATAGCTCACTGGTCAAGTGATTCCGCGCCGACAATGTAGCGGGGCTCAAGCACACCGCCGAAGTCGTGTCATTGCGATATTACCCCCAACGGGGATCGTGATGGGTAGGGGAGCGTCGTGTGCCGGGTGAAGCAGCCGCGGAAGCGAGTTGTGGACGGTTCACGAGTGAGAATGCAGGCATGAGTAGCGATACACACGTGGGAAACGTGTGCGCCGATTGACTAAGGGTTCCTGGGTCAAGCTGATCTGCCCAGGGTAAGTCGGGACCTAAGGCGAGGCCGACAGGCGTAGTCGATGGACAACCGGTTGATATTCCGGTACCCGCTTTGAAACGCCCAGTATCGAATCCATTAATGCTAAGGCCGTGAAGCCGGCCTGGAGTCTTCGGACAAAGGGACGTGGTGGAGCCGCCGATCCAAGGTGGTAGTAGGTAAGCGATGGGGTGACGCAGGAAGGTAGTCCAGCCCGGGCGGTGGTTGTCCCGGGGTAAGGGTGTAGGCCGTGTGGTAGGTAAATCCGTCACACGTTAAGGCTGAGACCTGATGCCGAGCCGATTGTGGTGAAGTGGATGATCCTATGCTGTCGAGAAAAGCCTCTAGCGAGTTTCATGGCGGCCCGTACCCTAAACCGACTCAGGTGGTCAGGTAGAGAATACCGAGGCGTTCGGGTGAACTATGGTTAAGGAACTCGGCAAAATGCCCCCGTAACTTCGGGAGAAGGGGGGCCATTTCCGGTGATGAGACTTGCTCTCTGAGCTGGGGGTGGCCGCAGAGACCAGCGAGAAGCGACTGTTTACTAAAAACACAGGTCCGTGCGAAGCCGTAAGGCGATGTATACGGACTGACGCCTGCCCGGTGCTGGAACGTTAAGGGGACCGGTTAGTCATGATTCGTCATGGCGAAGCTGAGAACTTAAGCGCCAGTAAACGGCGGTGGTAACTATAACCATCCTAAGGTAGCGAAATTCCTTGTCGGGTAAGTTCCGACCTGCACGAATGGCGTAACGACTTCTCGACTGTCTCAACCATAGGCCCGGTGAAATTGCATTACGAGTAAAGATGCTCGTTTCGCGCAGCAGGACGGAAAGACCCCGGGACCTTTACTATAGCTTGATATTGGTGTTCGGTTCGGCTTGTGTAGGATAGGTGGGAGACTTTGAAGCGGCCACGCCAGTGGTTGTGGAGTCATTGTTGAAATACCACTCTGGTCGTGCTGGATGTCTAACCTGGGTCCGTGATCCGGATCAGGGACAGTGTCTGGTGGGTAGTTTAACTGGGGCGGTTGCCTCCTAAAGAGTAACGGAGGCGCCCAAAGGTTCCCTCAGCCTGGTTGGCAATCAGGTGTTGAGTGTAAGTGCACAAGGGAGCTTGACTGTGAGACTGACGGGTCGAGCAGGTACGAAAGTAGGGACTAGTGATCCGGCGGTGGCTTGTGGAAGCGCCGTCGCTCAACGGATAAAAGGTACCCCGGGGATAACAGGCTGATCTTCCCCAAGAGTCCATATCGACGGGATGGTTTGGCACCTCGATGTCGGCTCGTCGCATCCTGGGGCTGGAGTCGGTCCCAAGGGTTGGGCTGTTCGCCCATTAAAGCGGTACGCGAGCTGGGTTTAGAACGTCGTGAGACAGTTCGGTCCCTATCCGC
Organism: Streptomyces auratus; assembly: GCF_050433025.1. Taxonomy (NCBI): domain Bacteria; kingdom Bacillati; phylum Actinomycetota; class Actinomycetes; order Kitasatosporales; family Streptomycetaceae; genus Streptomyces; species Streptomyces auratus. The sequence continues at coordinate 320,963 of NZ_JBNGCB010000003.1, forward strand.
TGTGCGCGTAGGAGTCTTGAGAAGGGCTGTCCCTAGTACGAGAGGACCGGGACGGACGAACCTCTGGTGTGCCAGTTGTCCTGCCAAGGGCATGGCTGGTTGGCTACGTTCGGAAAGGATAACCGCTGAAAGCATCTAAGCGGGAAGCCTGCTTCGAGATGAGGACTCCCACCCCCTTGAGGGGTTAAGGCTCCCAGTAGACGACTGGGTTGATAGGCCAGATATGGAAGCGCCGTAAGGTGTGGAGTTGACTGGTACTAATAGGCCGAGGGCTTGTCCTCAGTTGCTCGCGTCCACTGTGTAGGTTCTGAAGTAACGACCTGTGTCCTTGCCGGGTTGTCATCTTCATAGTGTTTCGGTGGTCATAGCGTTAGGGAAACGCCCGGTTACATTCCGAACCCGGAAGCTAAGCCTTTCCGCGCCGATGGTACTGCAGGGGGGACCCTGTGGGAGAGTAGGACGCCGCCGAACAATCATTGTGGGAAAGCCCCGCACCGTAATGGTGCGGGGCTTTTCTGCGTTCCGGGGCGTTCTCGTTCCTGGAGGCTGATTTCTCTGGCCAGCGGGGTCGGGGTGCTGGGATCCTGTGCCGCATGGCGTATGTGATCAGGCCGGTGAAGGCTCAGGAATGGCAGCGGCTCAGGGAGTTGAGGCTGGTGGCCCTGGCGGATCCGGTCGCTCGGGTGGCGTTCAACGAGACCCTGGAGGCGGCTGCCGGCGAGCCGGACGAGCTCTGGCAGAGCCGGGCGGCGCGTAGTGAACAGGGCGTCGCGCCGATGACGTTCATCGGGGAAGCCGCGGACGGCAGTTGGGGCGGCATGGTGGTGGTCCTGGTCGAAACGGACGAGGAGGTGCCGCAGACGCATCTCGTGGGGGTGTATGTGCGGCCCGAGCATCGGGGGACCGGGCTGGCGCGGGAGTTGTTCCGGGCGGCGATCGGATGGTCGTGGGAGCTGGCCGAGCCGGCGGTCGAGCGGGTGCGGCTGTGGGTGCATGAGGAGAACGGGCGGGCCGAGGCGTTCTATCGGGCGCTGGGGTTTGTGGAGACGGGGCTGACCAGTGCCGATCCGAAGGATCCGGCTGCGCTGGAGCGGGAGTTGGTGCTCAAGCGGGGGTAGCGCGCGTGAGGGGGGCTCTGTGGCGGCGGGTGCTAGGCCGAGAGGGAGTGGTGGGGCCAGCGGGCGCGGGCCTGTTCCTGGGAGCGCATGGTCGCCAGCGTCAGCAGGCCCTGCTTGGGGCCGGTTTCGAGGAGACCGGGGAGCGCGGGCAGCGGGGCGAGGGCCGCGATGTCGTCCAGGACGAGGGTGAGTGGTGGGTCGAGACGACCGTCAGATGACCGTTCGGCCATGCGGCGGCCGTGCTCGACCACGCTCGAGAGGAGTGCGGTGAGCAGTGGCATCGCACCCGGGTCGGTACGCGGATCCTCGATGGGATCGCCTACCACGTAAAGCGTTCCCCCTTCGTCGATAAATGATTCGAGGAGGGCCGAATCCGCTCGAAGTGGATTGCAGGCGTCCCGGATGTGGATCGAAGAGAGCGCGGACAGCGCGCGGCCGGCCAAGTGCTGGGCGGCTTCGCGGCGTTCGGCGTATGCCGTGAGCACGGACTCCAGCTCGCCGGCCTGGCCGGCGGAGGCCTTGGGGCTGGTGCGCAGGATGCGTACGGGTTCCTGAGCGGCGCCGGTGGAATGGGCCCAGCGGTGCAGCTGGCGGAACGGGCGGCCGTCCACCGCGGCGGCGTGCAGCCAGCAGCGCAGCAAGGTCTGGGCGGCGTCCGCCACGGCCGAGTCCGGGGCGCCGGCGGGGCGTACGGGGGCCAGCAGAGCGGTGGCGCGGGCGGCGGCGGTGGTGAGGTCCGTACAGCCGGAGGTCGGCGACCAGCGCAGCCGGGCCGGGGTGTCGAGGCGGTGCGTCGGATCGTAGGTCAGCAGGGGGCCGAGTTTGGCGCGGGCGTCCTTGGTCTCGGACCAGAGGGCGGGGTCCGTAGTGGCGACGATCAGCGGGCCCGGGGCGGCGTGGGCGACGGTGACGGTCGCGGGGAGGGCGGCGCCGCGGTGGGCGGAGAACTTGAGGCGGGGGAGGGCGGGTTCGCCGGGGTGCGGGGCGGTGGTGGGGGTGGCCGGGGGTGAGGTGCGCTGTTCCGGGAGGGGGCCGGTGGACGTGGCCTCCGCGGGCGGGGGAGGCGGCGGCGCGGCCGGGACGGCCGGCGTGGGCTGCGCGTCCTCGCTGAGCGCCGTAGGGGCGGTGCGGGCCGCCTCCTGGAGGGCTTCCCGGGCCTGCCATGCTTCCCGTTCCGCCTGGCGGGCCTGCTCTTCCGGTGTGGGCACCGCTCGTTCCGGGGGCGGGGCCGTGGACGTCCGCGCCTTCGACCGGCGGGCCGCCCGTACGGCGCGATAGCGGGTGATCGTCCCCAGCGTGAAGATCGTGAGGACCAGCAGCACCATCAGCTCGCCGATGAGGATGCCCCAGAAGAGGCCGTAGCCGGAGAGCTGGTCCCGGGGGGTGTCGGGCCAGGCGGCGGCCATGTTGTGCGGTGCGGAGACCAGATGGCGCAGCGCCATCGGGGTGGCGGGGTAGGTGACGCCCGTGGGCCAGGCGCCGTGGGCGAAGATGCCGGCCAGGCCCGTCGCGCTCCACACCAGTACGGTCAGGCCCAGCAGGAAGGCGAGCAGCCCGATCAGCAGGGAGTCGGGGACGCCGCGGCCCCGGGGAGCGGGCGCGTCGCGGTAGCCGCCGGCGCCCCGTTCGTCGTCGTATCCGCGCCTCACGCCACCGTCTCGCTCGACTCGTCTCTCCACTGCCGCTCCATCGCCATCGCCTCGGCGCGCGCCTCGGCCTCGGCGTCCGCCGCCGCCTGGAGGGCGCGTGCCTCGTCCGTCGGCATCGCGGAGGCCTCGGTCATCGCCCGGTCGGTGTAGACCAGCGGGCGTTCGGCCTCAGTGATGAGGTGTTTGACGACCTGGACGTTGCCGTTGACGTCCCAGACCGCGATGCCGGGGGTGAGGGTCGGGATGATCTCGACGGCCCAGCGGGGCAGGCCGAGCACCCGTCCCGTGGCCCGTGCCTCGTCGGCCTTCTGGGCGTAAATGGTGCGGGTCGAGGCCATCTTGAGGATCGCCGCGGCCTCGCGTGCGGCGGCGCCGTCGACCACATCGCTGAGGTGGTGGACGACGGCCACGAACGACAGGCCGAGCCGGCGGCCGAACTTCAGCAGCCGCTGGAAGAGCTGGGCCACGAAGGGGGAGTTGATGATGTGCCAGGCCTCTTCCACCAGGAAGATGCGCTTCTTGCGGTCGGGACGGATCCAGGTGTGCTCCAGCCAGACGCCGACGATCGCCATCAGGATCGGCATCGCGATGGAGTTGCGGTCGATGTGCGAGAGGTCGAAGACGATCAGCGGTGCGTCGAGGTCGATGCCCGCCGAGGTCGGGCCGTCGAACATGCCGCGCAGGTCACCGTCGACGAGCCGGTCGAGGACCAGCGCGACGTCCAGGCCCCAGGCCCGGACATCGTCTATGTCGACATTCATCGCCTCCGCCGACTCCGGTTCCGGGTGCCGCAGCTGCTCGACGATGTCGGTCAGGACGGGCTGCCGGTCGGTGATGGTCTCGGTGACGTACGCATGGGCGACCTTGAGCGCGAAGCCGGAGCGTTCGTCCAGGCCATGGCCCATCGCGACCTCGATGATCGTGCGCAGCAGGGCCAGCTGGCCGGTGGTGGTGATCGACGGGTCGAGGGGGTTGAGGCGGATCCCGCCGTTGAGGGCGGCGGTCGGGTCCAGGCGGATGGGGGTTATCCCCAGCTCCTGGGCGATGAGGTTCCACTCGCCGACGCCGTCCTCGCCCTGGGCGTCCAGGACGACGACCTGCCGGTCGCGGAACCGCAGCTGGCGCAGGACGTAGGTCTTCTCCAGCGCGGACTTGCCGTTGCCGGACTCGCCGAGGACCAGCCAGTGCGGGGCAGGGAGCTGCTGGCCGTAGAGCTGGAAGGGGTCGTAGATGTAGCCCTTGCCGCTGTAGACCTCACGGCCGATGATCACGCCGGAGTCGCCGAGACCGGGGGCCGCGGTGGGCAGATAGACCGCCTGGGCCTGGCCCGTGGAGGTGCGTACGGGCAGCCGGGTCGTCTCCACCTTCCCGAACAGGAAGCTGGTGAACGCGTCGGTGAGCGCTCCGAGCGGATCGAGCATGGCCATGACGTACGCGCCTCCCAGCGGCTTTAGCGGCGGATTCCGGTCGCGAACGGCAGGGTGTTGACGAACGCCCGGTGGTGCTCGCGGTCGCACCACTCCAGCTTGAGGTAGGACTTGCCGGCCGAGGCGCGGATGGTGCGCTTGTCGCGGGCCAGCGCCTCGGGCGAGCGGGACGAGACCGTGAGGTAGCCGACGAGGTTGACGCCGGCGGCGCCGGAGGCCAGATCCTCGCCGCGCTGGTCCACGCGGCCGTGGTGGGCGACGTCCCGCGGGTCGACGACGCGGTTCATCTTGGCGGCCCGGCTGGCCTCGGCGTCGTCGTTGGTCTTCTCCGTCAGCATCCGCTCGATGGCGACCTCGGTGGGCTCCAGGTCCATGCAGACCGCGACCGTACGGATCACGTCCGGGGTGTGCACCAGGAGGGGCGCGAGGAAGTTGACGCCCACCGGGGTCAGCGGCCACTCCTTGACCCAGGCGGTGGCGTGGCACCACGGCGCGCGGGTCGTCGACTCACGCGTCTTGGCCTGCAGATAGGTCGGCTCCATCGCGTCGAGCTCGGCCGGCCAGGCGTTGCGCTTGCTCATCGCCTGGATGTGGTCGATGGGGTGGTCCGGGTCGTACATGGAGTGCACGAGGGAGGCGAGCCGGGCCTGGCCCAGCGGCTGGCGGACCCGGATGTCGGCCTCGGCGAGCCGGGCGCAGATGTCGGTGAGTTCACGGGCCATCACGACCGCGAGACCGGCGTCCCGGTCCAGCTTCTTGCGCAGCAGCCCGCTCTGGTGCATCCGGGCGGCGCGCGCCATGGTCTGGGCCTCGGCGGCCAGCTCGCGGGTGTAGTGCATACAGGCGACGAGGTAGGCGCGGTGCTGCTCGGAGGAGGTGGAGACCATGGACTGGAGCTGGTCGTAGGACTCCTGCAGCCAGGCCGGGGACGAGCGGTCGCCGCGCTGGGCGACGTCCTTGGCGTGCGCGTCCGGGTCGGCGGGCAGCGTACGGGCGAGCATCTGCAGCCGGGTCACATACCCGTCGCCGTTGGCCACGTGCTTCAGCAGCGTCCCGAAGCGGTCGACCAGCGCCTCCTGGTCCTCGCTGTCGCGCAGGCCGACGCCCGGGCCCTCGATCTCGATGGCGGCGGTGACCGTACGGCGGTCGGCGTGCAGCAGGACGGCGATCTCGTCCGGCCCGAAGGGGGCGGACAGCCAGTTGATCCGGCCGATGCCGGGCGGCGGGCCGATCTCGACCTCCCGGCCGTCCAGCCGGATGCCCGCCTCGGCGGCGCCGGAGCGGTAGGTGGCGCCGCGGCGGACCGTACGGCGGAAGCTGCGCCGGATCTCGAACCACTTGTAGAACGTCCGGCCCTTGTACGGCACGTAGACGAGGGCGAGCCCCAGCATCGGGAAGCCGGTGAGGGACACGATCCGCAGCGGCAGCATGGGCACCAGCAGACCGCACATCATCCCGAGGAACGCGCCCACGATGATCAGCGCGATCTCGCCGGTCTCGCGGTTCTTGCCGACGATCGCGTTGGGCCGGGCGCGGCCGATCAGATAGGTGCGGCGGGGCGCGATCGGGTGGGAGTGCGTGCTCAACGCCCGTCACCTCCTGCTGTCTTGCCGGTGCGGGAGCTGCTGCTCGGGCCGGGGTTCGTACGGGGAGCGGGGGTGGCGGGCGCGGGGGCGCGGCCGCCGGCGGTGCGGGAGCTGTGTGCGGCGACTCCGCCGGCCACCGCGTTGGCCGGCCGGGACTGGCCGCCCTGTGCGCCCTGCGGCTGTCCGCCGCCGTCCCCGCCGGACCTGCGGGAGCTGTGGGTCTTGATGCCCTGGGAGACGAGCGCGGCCGGCGAGGAGATCATCGCGGCGGCCTGGCTGCCGTCGGTGGCCCGGCCCTTGTTCGTACGGGCCGAGACCATCTCGTCGCCGAAGCCGGGGACGAAGCGGTAGATCACGGCGCTGGCGAAGATGGCCAGGATGATGATCGCGAGGCCGGAGACGACGGCGGAGAAGGCGTTCGGGCCCTTGTCGTGGGAGAGCGCACCGGCGATACCGAGCACGATCACGATGACCGGCTTCACCATGATCACCGCGATCATGATGCCCGCCCAGCGGCGCACATGCCCCCACATGTTCTTGTCGACCAGGCCCGCGTAGACGACCGTGCCGAGCAGCGCCCCGACGTAGAGCAGCGCGGCCCGGATCACCAGCTCCAGCCACAGCACACCGGCGGCGAGGACCGACACCAGCGACACCACGATCAGCATGATCGGACCGCCGCCGATGTCGGTGCCCTTCGTGAGCGCCTGCGAGAAGGCGCCGAAGAAGGTGTCGGTCTGCGCCCCCGTCGCCTTCGCGATGATCTCAGTGACGCCGTCGGTCGCCGACACGATCGTGTAGAGGATGAGCGGGGTGAAGGCGGAGGCGAGCACGGTGAGCCAGAGGAACCCGACCGCCTCACCGATCGCCTCCGTCAGCCGCACCCCGCGCACGGCGCGCTTGGCGACGGCCAGCAGCCACAGGACGAGGGTGAGGATGGTGGAGGCGGCGAAGACGACGGCGTACTGCCGCAGAAAGGCGGCGTTGGTGAAGTCCACCTGGGAGGTGGACTGGACCGCGTCCGACAGCTTGGTGACGATCCATGCGGCGGCCTTGGCGAACCCCTTGGCGAGGGAGCTGAGGGGGTCGAGGGGGTTGTCGTCGGTGAGCCCGCCGGGCGCCTTGGGGGCCCCGGAGCCGGCCTTGTCGCCGGATTGGCAGTAGGCCTTGGCGGGGCCATGGATGAGATCGCAGGGGTCACTGCTGGGCGTCGGGCTGGGCGCGGCGAAGGCACGCGTGGCGAGCAGGATCGCTGCAACCTGAACGGTTGTCATGGCGGCAGCTAGGGAGAACGTGCGGGTTCGCGGGCTACCGGGCATATGTGAAACCTCCGTACCCTTGGACCGCCCCCGCGATCTCCTTCGCTCCGGAAGCGGGGACATCCCCGCTGACCGGCGCCGGACCGTCCTTCTGAGAGTGCGTCAGCACCTTCCAGTCGTTGTGGGTCCAGGTGAGCTGCATGGTGATGGTGAACCAACTCGTTGTGACCGGCTTGGTGGAACCCTGCCCGGCCATACCGAGGAGACCGGTGCACCACACCTCGACGGTTGCCTTGTCGCCGGAGGAGGCTGTGGTCTTGGTGCCGACAGGGATGGTGCGTGAGACGAAGGTCAGCCCTGGAGGTGTGGTTCCGTCCGCCTTCAGGCCGACGTTCTTGAAGAAGCCCGGCGAGTAGGCCTCGTCGAGCTTGTTCTGGAAGGCGGCAGCGGACGAGGGCGCCATGATGGTGGTGATCACCTTGTGCCGCTTGTCCTTGTTGAACATCTCCGTGGACCCCAGCGCCACCGCATAATTCGCCCCCGCCGACTCCGCCCCCTGTTCCGTCTTCGGGAAACCCGTGGCGATGCCGCCGTTCTTGCCGGTGACCGGCTTGGTGCCGGTGGGGGCGGTGGGCTGGGCGGCGCCGGTGTCCTTGGGGGAGTCGTTCGACGGGGATTCGCTGTTGCCGCTTCCGCCGCGGTTGGCGAAGGCGATGGCCGCGAGCAGCAGGACGATCACGCCGACGATCGTGATGAGATTACGGCTGGTCAGGCCGGTGCGGGAGCGCCGTGCCGAGCCGTAGCCGTAGCCTTCGCCGTCGTTGTCGGGAAGTCTGGTCCGTGTCTGGCCCGTCTCGGGACCGCGGTGGCTGTCGCCGCCGTAGCCGCCGTCGTCGCTGAGACTCATCGCGCCTGTGCCCCCTCTACCGCCGTCGCCGTTCGTGCCGTGGTGTTGCCGCCCTCATATGACCGTAGCCGCGCGGGCGGCGACGCGGGTGCAGTGGTTCGAGTACATCTCACCGTGACGGGTCCTCAGATGCGGTACGGCGGAGGCGAATGGGGGACTCTGGGGTATTTGTGCCCATCGCCCGCTCCGTGGTTGCCGCCGCCTTCTTGCGCCTTCTCACTCCCGGATCCACCTGTCCCCGCGCAGCCGCCGGCCCAATCGGTCCGCTGGTGGCAGGGGTGGCGAGGGCGCAGGGCGGAGCCGTCGGGCCGGCGTGAGGGAGCGTCAGCATGTGGCCTCGGCAGGGGAGGTGGATCCGGTGGGGGGTGAGTCGGGGCACGGGGAGGCGGAGAGAGGACGGGCGGGGGCGCATGGGGGGCGGCGCGGGGACGGACGCGTGTCAGGGTGCGCCAGCGGGTGCCGCCCGGCTACGGCGTACCTAGACCGCCATGCCGTAGACGATGGTGAACAGCGTCCCCAGGGAGCCGATGATGAAGACGCCGGTCAGGCCGGCCACGATCAGGCCCTTGCCCTGTTCGGCGCTGAAGGTGTCGCGCAGCGCGGTGGCGCCGATGCGCTGCTTGGCGGCACCCCAGATCGCGATGCCGAGGCACAGCAGGATCGCTACCGCCATGACCACTTCGATCATCACGCGGGCCTCGTTGCCCAGGCTTCCGAACGGCCCCCAGTCCGGGGCGATTCCGCCGATGATGGTGGTGATGTCGCCTTTTTCGGCCGCAATGAACATGTGAACTCACCGCCCCTTGGTGGGTAGTTGTGCGCCTCGCCGGCGCGGTACAGGTCAGCCTCCATCTTCGCTGACAAACGAGCCGTCAGCTGTCGACTTGGCGCCTTTCTTTGACGGATCCCGTGGGAGTGGCGTGTATGTGTGGGCGCACGCCATCCATTGAACCGATTAGTCTCACTGTGTGTATCACGGGGGATAACCCTGAGCAATGATCATCGGAAGCGGCGGTGGCCGGTCCGGCGCGCCGCGGGGGCCTGGTCCGTTCGGGTGGCGGACGCGGCCCGGGTGCGGCGGCTACTCGGTTGCGTGTGACATGGCGAAGATCATGACGAGCGCCACGAGGTGGATGGCGAACAGGAAATAGGCGACGCGCCACCACAGGTGACGGTTCAGCTGCTTCTGATTGTTCGGGTCCACGGCTCTCGTCCTGTCTCGGGTCTCTGGTGCAGTGTCCCTCATCCGGCGGTGCTCCGGGCGCGTCCGTGAGCGGAATCGCAATACGGGTGACGTGCCCCCTGCCTCCCCTCGTGCCGCCCCCTGCGCCGTGTCGTGCACCGCCGTGCGGCAACTCACGCGGGCGGGCGCGCGGGTGCGGCCGGAAAAAGGCAGTGAACCGCGGCTGGATGAGGGAGGGTTGGAGGGTGCGGAAATTCTGGGTGGCCGGTGGGCTCGGGGCAGGGCTGATGCTCTGTCTGCTCGCTCTGCTTGTGATCGCTACGTACACGGTCGCGGCCGGGCTCGGCGGGGCCGCCGGACGTGCCCTCGGGCTGGCGAAGGGCGCGGTGCCGGCCGCCTACCAGTCGCAGGTGCAGAAGTGGGGGACGCTCTGTTCGGCGATAAGTCCCGCGCTGCTGGCGGCGCAGCTCTACCAGGAGAGCGGATGGAACCCGAAGGCGCAGAGCGCGGCCGCCGCGCAGGGGCTGGCGCAGTTCATCCCGGGGACGTGGCAGACGCACGGCGTCGACGGCAACGGCGACGGCCGCAAGGACGTGTGGGACCCGCAGGACGCGATCGCGTCGGCGGCCTCGTACGACTGCGAGCTGGCGCGCTATGTGAAGGGCGCCTCGGGCGACGCCACGCGCAACATGCTCGCGGCGTACAACGCCGGTGCCTACCGGGTGATCCAGTACAACGGGGTGCCGCCGTACCGCGAGACCCAGAACTATGTGAAGACGATCACGACCCTGGCGAAGAGCTTCGAGGCGCAGACCGGGCCGGTGGCACCGTCGCGGCAGGCCGCAGGGGCCATCTACTTCGCCCAGGGGAGGCTCGGTACGCGCTATCTGTGGGGCGGTACGGGAACGGCGGCGCAGGGCGGCCGGTTCGACTGCTCCGGGCTGACCCAGGCCGCGTACCACTCGGTGGGCATCGAGCTGCCACGGGTCGCGAACGACCAGTGGAACGCCGGACCGCACCCGAAGCGCGACGAGCTGCTCCCGGGCGACCTGGTGTTCTTCGCCAACAACCTGAACGACCCGCGGTCGATCCACCATGTGGGGATCTATGTGGGAGGCGGCTACATGATCAATGCGCCGTACACCGGGGCCGTGATCCGGTTCGACAAGATCGATTCGCCGGACTACATCGGTGCGACCCGCGTCACCTCGGATGGCGCAAAAGCGCTGCCCGGTACGAACGCTGCGTGAACATAGCGCCCTGAACTGCAGTGATGAATCAAGCTTCGATAACGTCCTGGTGATCTTCCGGTAGAGAATGGAACGCCAGGGGCGGGCATCGCGTTTCCTTGGCGTGGGGACGTAACAGAGCTCGCAGCAGCACCCGCTCGACGACCACGGGGGCAGGCAGCACACGAAGGCGCTCGCGCGCGCGAAAGATAAGGGGCCGCGGCAGATGGCTGGACTCGCACTCGAAGGGCCGAACCCCGACGTCGACGTGCTCGACGGCATCAACGGCCTGGCGAAGGATGCCCCCCACTGGGTCAACAAGGCGATGGAGTACATCGGCGAGTACGGCCTGATCGCCGCCCTCGCGGTGCTGTGCCTGGTCGCCTGGTGGTCCGCGCGCCGCAAGCCCGGTGCGCCGTCCGCCGTCGCGGGGCTGGTCTGGGCGCCGCTGGCCGCGGGGATCGCGCTGCTGGCCAACATCCCGATCCGGGCGTTCGTCGAGCGGCCGCGGCCGTTCAAGGACCATGCCGGCCTGGACGTGCTGATCCCCGGCAAGAGCGACTTCTCGTTCGTCAGCGATCACGCGACGCTCACCATGGCGGTCGGCGTCGGCCTGTTCGTCGCCCATCGCAAGTACGGCCTGATCGGGATCGCGCTGGCGCTCGCCGAGGGCTTCTGCCGCGTCTACATGGGCGTGCACTACCCGACCGATGTGATCGGCGGTTTCGCCCTGGGCACCGCCGTCGCGCTGCTGCTCGCGCCGCCCGCGCAGGCGCTCCTGGTGCCGCTGATGACGGCGATCGGCAGGTCGAAGCTGGCGTGGCTGGTGCGGGCGCCGGGCGTCGAGGCGGACGGGGACGGCGGTCCCGGCGAGGGCAGCCGGGTGGTGGCCGCCGGCTCGGGGATGGCGCCCGGCCACAAGGAGCGGGACAAGGATCTGGCGGCCTGACGGCCGCGGCCGGCGGAGCCTGACGGCCCGTCGGCAGCGATGAGACCTGGCGGATGCGGACGGCCCGGACCCCTCGCGGGGCCGGGCCGTCCGTGTGTCCGCCGGCGGTCTCAGAGCGCCTGCGGGAAGGTGCTGAACAGCCGCTGCGGGTCGTAGGTCCGCTTGACCTGCGTGAGCCGGGTGGTGGCGGCGCCGTAGTAGGCGGACTTCCAGTCGGTGAGGCCCGGGTCGGTGTAGTTCTGGTAGGCGGCGCCCGAGGAGTAGCGGCGCATCGCGTCGTGGAACGAATTCAGCCACGCCGTCTGCTTGCTGGACGAGCCATTGGCTCCCCAGGACGTCAAGTACTGGGCGAGGAAGCGCGAGCCGCGGTGGACGAACGCGGTGTCGGTGCGGCCGACGCGGTTGATGGCGCCGCCCAGCGCCGTCATGGCCACGTTCCCGCCGACGCCGTTGCGGCCGCCGCGCTCGATCTGGTCCATCAGGGTGCGGATGCCGGCCGTCGACAGCGAGCGGTCGAAGAAGTGCGAGCGGGCGGCGTAGGTCTCCCGGCCCAGCTTGCCGGCGGCGGTGTGGCCGGGCAGCGAACCCGGCATATGGCACTGCGCGGTGGACTTGGAGGAGCAGCCCGCGTACGACTCCATCGCGTCCAGGTAGCCGATCGGCGTGAGGTGGATGCTCGCGGCGGGGCCGGGGCCGGGGCCGCCCGCCTGGTCGGCGAGCTTGTCGAGGGCGTTCTTCAGGTCGCCGTAGCTGCCCAGCGAGAAGGCCGCGACCGAGACGCCCGGGGTGCCGCCGGGGCGGGCGTCGAGATGGCAGGCGGACCATATCTCGTCAGCTTGCGTGGGGCCCCACTTCTGCCAGGACGCCACGACCTTCGCCGCCTTGGACCACGGCCAGGTCATATAGGCCATCACCGAGCGGGGCGCCGGGTGGGTACGGAAGCGGAGCTCGGTGACCACGCCGAAGTTGCCGTTGCCGGCGCCGCGCAGCGCCCAGAAGAGGTCGGCGTGCTGGTTCTTGTCGCAGTCGATGGTCTTGCCGTCGGCCGTGACGAGGGTGGCGCCGACGAGGCTGTCGCAGGTCAGGCCGTAGGCGCGGGACGCCACGCCGTGGCCGCCGCCGAGCGTGAGCCCGGATATGCCGACGGTGGGGCACGAGCCCCCGGGTATCGTCACGCCGTGCGCGCCCAGGCCCTCGTAGACGTCGATGAGCTTGGCGCCGGCGCCGATGCGGGTGATGCCGCCGGACGGCGCGCCGACCTTGGAGAGCGCGGAGACGTCGATGATGAGCTTGTTGTTGCCGCTGGACCAGCCCGCGTAGGAGTGGCCGCCGCTGCGGATGACGACCGGGGTGTCGTGCCGCCGGGCGAAGGAGAGGCACTCGGCGACGTCCGCCGGGTGCTTGACGTAGGCGATGGCCGACGGCTTCAGCGTGTCGTAGCGGGTGTTGTAGAGACGGCGGGCGGTCGCGTAGGCAGCGTCCGACGCCCGTATCAGCTTGCCGTCCAGGCTCTTGCCGAGCGCGGTCCAGGAGGCGCTGGAGGCCCCGCCGCCGGCGACGGCCGCATTGGTGTTCGCCGCGCCCGTGCCGTTCGCGGCCCCCGTGACGGAAGCGGAGGAGGCCGCACCCGCCTTGCCGGTCTTGGTGTCGCAGCCGGTGGCCCAGGCGACCGACGTGGCCGCCAGTCCGCCGCCGGCCTGCAGGAGTGTGCGCCGCTTCACTGGGATGGATCCCCCTCGATGTCGTACGGTCCTGCCCCGCCCGCCGAGGGACCGGCAGAGGATGCGGGGCGTGTGCGGGGGAGACGGATCCGGGCGGATGCGGCGGCGCGCTGCCCCGCGTACCGCTGTGCCCATTCATGTCCTGCGCTGTCCGGTACCGTCCCTGAAGTCCGTTACCGGCGCGGGGTTGTTGCCTCCCCTACTAGGCAGATGCCGTACGGGCGTGGGGGGTTCCCGGAACGGAGTTCCTCATTCCCGCGGGCCGTGCGGCGCGGTGCCCGGCTCGGCATCCACCAGATGGCGCTCGGCGTCCGTACGCGCCTGGGAGCGGGCGCGACGGGCCGGCCCCCGCCAGCCACAGTCGCAGCGGGCGCTGCAGAAGGACCCGCGTTCGGTGGTGGAGGTCGTATGGGGCGTTCGGTCGGGCACGCCGCCACGCTACGCCCCGTCCGCCGGTGCGTGACGAGCCCCCTTGACACTCGTTGAACGGATCGGTCGGCGGAACGCCAGATGCGGCGGTGGCGGAACGTCCGGCCCACCCGAGCGGACCGGCCGGCCCAGGCCGCTCCCGAAGACAGCGGCCGAGGGGGCTCGTACGCGATGGTGGTGCAGGACAGGCGAGGCGGCGGCGCGGCCGCCGTGGCCCTGGCGTGCGGGACGGGGCTGGCGGTCGGGCTGCTGACGACGGGATGTTCCCCGGACGGTGCCGCGGCCGACGACCAGGAGCCGCCCGCCCGGGGCGCCGCCGCTGCCGCCGTGCAGGTCAGGGAGAGCGCCGACGCGCTGGTGCGGGCCCGCTCCGCCCAGGTCCGTACGTCCATGGAGACCATCAGCGGCGGCACCCGTGTCGCCATCCGCGGCACCGGCGGCTACGACTTCGCCACCAGCACCGGGCGGCTGCGCGTCGTCCTGCCCGATCCGGCGGGCCGGGCCGGCGGCGGCCACCAGCCGATCACCGAGATCCTCGCGCCGGGTGCGCTGTTCATGAAGAACCGCGGGGCCGGGGTGCCCGCCGACAAATGGGTACGGGTCGCCACCGGCTCGCTCGCCGACGGGAATCTGGTCACCGGCGGTGCGACCGATCCGCTGGCCGCCGCCGAACTCCTGCGTGGCGCACGGAATGTGACATATCAGGGCGAAGAGCGGTTGGACGGCGTCATGGTGCGGCACTATCGGGGAGTGACGGACATCCAGACGGCCGCCCAGGTGGCGTCGCCGCGCACCCGCTCCGCGCTGGTCGCCGCGGAGGAAGGATTCACCACCGACGAGGTGCCGTTCGATGTGTATCTGGACGGGGCCGGACGGCTGCGCAAGGTGCGCCAGTGGTTCCGCTTCGCCAACGGTGCGCCCCAGGGCGCGGCGGTGGTCTCCACCACGGAGCTGTCCGGCTTCGGCACCAGGATCTCGGTGCAGCTGCCGGACGAGCGCGACATCTATGCGGGAAAGATCGCTTCGGCCACACCGTAGGGCTGGTGCGGCAGCGGGCCATATGACGGGGGCGCATGCGGAATGGCGGAAATGGTCCATCCGTGCCATGCGCGGAGCGTGCGCCGCTCTTTACGCTGACGGTAACCACCGGAGGCGTGGGAAGGCGCTCGAAGGAGGAGGTGTTGTACGTGGCCGGACAGCGACCTACGACGGTCCAGGACCACATCGCCCTCGTCGAGATCGACCTGACCGGTGAGTTGATGATCGCGGCCGCGGCCGCGAGCGAGGATCGGCTCAGCCCGGACCGTATCGACGAGGTGCTGGACGTCGACGGGGAGGGCGGCGGGCGCGGGTGCCCGCTGCCGCCGTCGCCCTAGACGGACTGGCCCTGGCTGCGGCGCGCCGGAGGGCCGGCCGGCTCAGGTGCGCAGCATCCGCTCGATCGCCTTGGTCGCCTCCTGGACCTTGGCGTCGATGGCCTCGGGGCCCTTGACGGCCGCGTCGGCGACGCAGTGCCGCAGATGCTCCTCCAGGAGCTGGAGGCCGAAGGACTGCAGGCCCTTGGTGCTCGCCGAGACCTGGGTGAGTATGTCGATGCAGTACACATCCTCTTCGAGCATCCGCTGCAGGCCGCGGATCTGTCCCTCGATCCTGCGCAGTCGCTTGATGTGTGCGTCCTTCTGCTGTGCGTAGCCGTGTGTGCCGCCTGCGGGAGAAGTCTCTGCGTTATCGGTCACGGTTTGAGCGTCGCCTCGGTGGTCGGAGTCCGGCTGCGGGGTGGCGCGGGCGGCGGTGGGTGCGGTGCCGCCGTTGGTGTCGGCGTCCATGGTCGTCATGGCCGTCTCCCGTGATATCTAGGCGTCCATATACCCCTGGTGGGTATATGGTACCGAACTTTGCGGGCAGGTGTGGTACCCCGTGCAGAGCATGCTGTTCGATGGGCGACACTGAGGGAATGCCGGTTAGCAGTGGCTGGATGATGCGCCTAGCATCAACCCGACCGAATCCGATGCACCCCGAGGATTTCACGTGCGCTTTCGTCTGACCCCCAGGGAGACGAGCTTCTATGACATGTTCGCCGCCTCCGCGGACAACATCGTCACGGGCTCCAAGCTCCTGATGGAACTGCTCGGGGCGGACGCCTCGGCCCGGGCAGAGATCGCTGAGCGGATGCGAGCGGCGGAGCATGCGGGAGATGACGCCACCCACGCGATCTTCCACCAGCTGAACTCCTCGTTCATCACGCCGTTCGACCGCGAGGACATCTACAACCTCGCCTCGTCGCTCGACGACATCATGGACTTCATGGAAGAGGCGGTCGACCTGGTCGTCCTCTACAAGGTCGAGGAGCTCCCCAAGGGCGTCGACCAGCAGATCGAGGTGCTGGCGCGGGCAGCCGAGCTGACCGCCGAGGCGATGCCGAATCTGCGCACCATGTCGAACCTCACCGAGTACTGGATCGAGGTCAACCGCCTGGAGAACCAGGCCGACCAGATCCACCGCAAGCTGCTGGCACACCTCTTCAACGGCAAGTACGACGCCATCGAGGTGCTCAAGCTCAAGCAGATCGTGGACATCCTGGAAGAGGCGGCGGACGCGTTCGAGCACGTCGCCAACACGGTCGAGACCATCGCGGTCAAGGAGTCCTGAGCGCCTCCCATGGACACCTTCGCGCTCGTCGTGACCATTGCGGTCGCGCTCGGATTCACGTACACCAACGGCTTCCATGACTCCGCCAACGCCATTGCGACCTCGGTCTCGACGCGGGCGCTGACCCCGCGGGCGGCGCTGGCGATGGCCGCCGTGATGAACCTCGCCGGTGCCTTCCTGGGCAGCGGGGTCGCCAAGACGGTCAGCGAGGGGCTGATCGCCACTCCCCATGGCAGCAAGGGGATGGGCATTCTCTTCGCCGCGCTGCTCGGCGCGGTGGTCTGGAACCTCGTCACCTGGTACTTCGGCCTGCCGTCGTCGTCCTCGCACGCCCTCTTCGGCGGCATGGTCGGGGCCGCGCTGGCCGGTGGCACCACCGTGATCTGGTCCGGGGTGGTCGAGAAGGTCGTCCTGCCGATGTTCATCTCGCCGGTCGTCGGCCTGGTGCTCGGCTATCTGGTGATGGTCCTGATCCTGTGGGTCTTCCGGAAGGCGAACCCGCACAAGGCCAAGCGCGGCTTCCGCATAGCCCAGACGGTGTCCGCGGCGGGTATGGCGCTCGGCCACGGTCTGCAGGACGCCCAGAAGACCATGGGTGTGGTCGTGATGGCCCTGGTCATCGCCGACGCGGAGGAGCCCAACGCGGCGATCCCGATCTGGGTCAAGCTGGCCTGTGCGCTCACCCTCTCGCTCGGTACGTACGCGGGCGGCTGGCGCATCATGCGCACCCTGGGCCGGCGGATCATCGAGCTGGACCCGCCGCAGGGCTTCGCCGCGGAGACCACGGCCGCCTCGGTCATGTACACCGCGTCGTTCATGTTCCAGGCCCCGATCTCCACGACCCATGTCATCACCTCCGCGATCATGGGTGTGGGCTCGACCAAGCGCCCGCGCGCGGTGCGCTGGGGCGTCGCCAAGAACATCGTGATGGGCTGGTTCATCACGATGCCGGCCGCGGCGCTGGTCGCGGCGGGCGCGTACGGGCTCGTGGCGCTGGCCTTCGGCTGACGGACCTCATGTCGGCCTGCTCCGACACAGCAATGGGCCCGCCCCCCGGGAAGAGGGGCGGGCCCTTCGTCTTGCGGTGGCACCGCCATGCAGCACCGCAGGACGTGGAGGGGGCGGCCCCGGCCGGTTGCGGCCGGGGCGCGCTCGCGGCTCAGCCGAAGCGGCCGGAGATGTAGTCCTCCGTGGCCTGGACCGAGGGGTTGGAGAAGATCCGCTCGGTCTCGTCGATCTCGACCAGCTTGCCGGGCTGGCCGACCGCGGCGAGGTTGAAGAACGCCGTACGGTCCGAGACGCGCGCGGCCTGCTGCATGTTGTGCGTCACGATGACGATCGTGAAGCGCTCCTTCAGCTCGCCGATCAGGTCCTCGATGGCGAGGGTGGAGATCGGGTCGAGGGCGGAGCACGGCTCGTCCATCAGCAGGACCTGGGGCTCGACCGCGATGGCGCGGGCGATGCACAGCCGCTGCTGCTGTCCGCCGGACAGCCCCGAACCGGGCTTGTTCAGCCGGTCCTTGACCTCGTTCCAGAGGTTGGCGCCCTTGAGGGACCGCTCGACGACGTCCTTGAGCTCGCTCTTCTTGTACGAGCCGTTCAGCCGCAGACCGGCCGCGACATTGTCGAAGATCGACATCGTGGGGAACGGGTTGGGGCGCTGGAAGACCATGCCGATGGTGCGGCGGACGGCGACCGGGTCGACCCCGGAGCCGTAGAGGTTCTCGTCGTCCAGCATCACCTTGCCCTCGACCCGGCCGCTGGGGGTGACCTCGTGCATCCGGTTCAGGGTGCGCAGGAAGGTCGACTTGCCGCAGCCGGACGGGCCGATGAAGGCCGTCACGGAGCGCGGCTCGACGGTCATCGAGATGTCGTCGATGGCCTTGTGGCTGCCGTAGTACGCGGAGAGGCCGCTGACGTCGATTCGCTTGGCCATGGAAATCACTGCTTCTTTCTGTGGACGCGGTCAGCGGCCGGTTTTGGGGGCCTTCCAGCGGGCGATGCCGCGGGCCACCAGGTTGAGGATCATGACGAACGCGATGAGGACCAGGGCTGCGGCCCACGCGCGGTCGTAGGAGGCTTCGGAGCCCTGCTGCCACTGCTGGAAGACGTAGAGCGGGAGCGACTGCTGGGCATCCTGGAAGGGGTTGTTGTTGATCGTCTTCGCCCCCCACACCAGGAGCAGTACGGGCGCCGTCTCACCGGTGATACGGGCGATGGCGAGCATCACGCCGGTGGTGATACCGCCGATCGACGTCGGCAGCACGACCTTGAGGATGGTGCGCCACTTCGGCACGCCCAGGGCCAGCGACGCCTCGCGCAGCTCGTTGGGGACGAGCTTGAGCATCTCCTCGGTGGAGCGGACGACGACCGGCATCATCAGGATCGCCAGCGCCATCGCGCCGGCGAAGCCGGACGGGCCGAAGCCGAGGATCAGGATCCACACCGAGAGGATGAACAGGCCGGCCACGATCGAGGGGATGCCGGTCATCACGTCCACGAAGAAGGTGACCGCCCGGGCGAGCTTGCCGCGTCCGTATTCGACGAGGTAGATCGCGGTGAGCAGACCGAGCGGCGCGGCGATCAGGGTGGCCAGGCCGACCTGCTCCAGCGTGCCGATGATCGCGTGGTAGATGCCGCCGCCGGGCAGGGCGTCCGGGGTGGTGCCCATCGAGTGGGACAGGAAGTAGCCGTCCAGCACCTTGGTGCCGCGGGCGACGGTCTCCCACAGCAGGGAGGCCAGCGGGACGACGGCGATCAGGAAGGCGAGCCAGACCAGGCTGGTGGCCAGCCGGTCCTTGGCCTGTCGGGTGCCCTCGACGCCCGCGGCCAGCGCGAACGTGCCCAGGACGAAGAGCAGGCCGGCGATCAGGCCCCACTGGACCGTGCTGTCCAGGCCGGCGGCCAGTCCGATGCCGCAGCCCGAACCGGCCGCCACCAGGGCGAGCACCGGCGGGGTCCAGCGCGGCAGCCGGGGCAGCTTGAGGGAGACGGGGAGCGGGCTGCCGGCGTCGGAGACCGCGCGGCGGTCGGTCATGACGTTCATGCTGCGGCTCCCGAGTACTCCTTGCGGCGGGCGATGATCAGGCGGGCCGCGCCGTTGACGACCAGCGTGATCACGAAGAGGACGAGGCCCGAGGCGATCAGCGCGTCCTGGCCGAACTGGTCGGCCTCACTGAACTTGCTGGCGATGTTCTGGGCGAAGGTGCCGCCGCCCGGATCCAGCAGGCTGGTGTTGATCAGGAAGCTGGGCGAGAGGACCGTGGCGACGGCCATCGTCTCGCCGAGCGCGCGGCCCAGGCCGAGCATGGAGGCGCTGATGATTCCGGAGCGGCCGAAGGGGAGCACCGACATCCGGATGACTTCCCAGCGGGTGGCGCCGAGCGCCAGCGCGGCCTCCTCGTGCATCTTCGGGACCTGCAGGAAGACCTCACGGCTGACGCTGGTGACGATCGGCAGGATCATGATCGCGAGCAGGATGCCGACGGTGAACAGCGAACGGGCCGCCCCGCCGCCGTAACTGAGGATGCCGGTCCAGCCGAGGTAGTCGTCGAACCAGCTGTAAAGGCCGCTCAGGTGCGGAACGAGGAACAGCGCGCCCCACAGGCCGTAGATGATGCTGGGCACCGCGGCGAGCAGGTCGATGACGTACCCGAGCGGCGAGGACAGCTTGCGCGGCGCGTAGTGCGAGATGAACAGCGCGATGCCGACCGCGACCGGCACGGCTATCAGCATCGCGATCAGCGAGCTGACGAGGGTGCCGAAGGCGAGGACCGCGATGCCGAACTTCGGCTCCGTACCGGTGGCGTTCCAGTCCAGCGTGGTGAAGAAGTTGGCCTTGTCGCCGGAGATGGCGAGCACCGAGCGGTAGGTCAGGAAGACCGCGATGGCGGCCATGATCGCCAGCAGGGCGATGCCGGAGCCCCGGGAGAGCCCGAGGAAGATCCGGTCGCCGGGGCGGACCGCCTTGCCGGAGACGGCGGAGCGGTCGTGGTGCGGTGGGAGGGGCGTATCGGTCGTGGAGGAGGAGGTATTCATGGATTCTCCGGTCTGCGGAGCCGGTGAGGGCTCCTGGCGCGGCGGTGCACCGGACGGGCGGCGGCCCAAAGGGGCCCTTGTGAGGGGGCCCCTTCGGTCCTACGGCGGTTGATGGGCCGCCGCCCGGTAGGTCAGGAGAGCTTGGCGACGGTCGCGCGGACCTTGTCGGCGATCTCGGTGGGCAGCGGGGCGTAGCCGAGGGCCTTGAGCGCGGCCTGGCCGTCCTTGCTGGCGGCGTAGGTCAGGAAGGACTTGGTGGCGGGCAGCGTCTCGGCCTTGTTGCCCTTGTCGCAGGCGATCTCGTACGTCACCAGGGTGATCGGGTACGCGCCCTCGGCCTTGCTGGTGTAGTTGAGCTTCAGGGCCAGGTCGTCGCCCTTGCCGACCTGCTGGGCCTCGGAGATGGCCTTCGAGGCGTTGTCGACGGTGGCGTCGACCGGCTCCTTGGCGCCGGTGTTCAGCTTGGCCGTGGGGATCTTGCCGGCCGTCGCGTACGACAGCTCGAAGTAGGAGATCGCACCGCTGGTCTGCTTGACCTGCGAGGAGACGCCGGCCGAGCCCGAGGCCGCCTGGCCGCCGGTGCCCTCCCACTTCTTCGCCGGCTCGTGCTTCCAGTCACCCGGGGCGGCGCCCTTGAGGTACTTGGTGAAGTTGTCGGTGGTGCCCGAGTCGTCGGAGCGGTGGAACGCCTGGACCTTGAGGTCCGGGAGCTTGGCGCCCGGGTTCAGCTTCTTGATCGCCGGGTCGTTCCACTTGGTGATCTTCGCGTCGAAGATCTTCGCCAGGGTCGGGGCGTCCAGCACGAGGTTGTCCACGCCGGGGACGTTGTAGCCGACCGCGATCGGGCCGCCGACCATCGGCATGTCGATGGCCTGGCCGCCCTTGCAGACCTTCTTGGACTTGGCGACCTCTTCGGGCTTGAGCGCCGAGTCGGAGCCCGCGAAGGCGGTCTGGCCCTGCAGGAAGGTGGTGACGCCGGCGCCGGAGCCGGTCGGCTGGTAGTTGATCTCGGTGCCCTTGCAGGCGCCGGCGTAGGCCTGCACCCAGACGTCCATGGCGTTCTTCTGCGCGGACGAGCCGGACGCCAGAAGCTTGCCCTTGCCGTCACACTTGATGTTCGACGTCTTGGCGGCGCCGGCGCTACCGCCGCCGCCGGAGGTGTCGTCCGAGCCGCACGCGGTCAGGGCCAGGGCACCGGAGACGGCGAGAGCGCCAACGGCGAGGGCGCGAACCCGGTTCTTGCGCTGAAGCTTCACTGTCGAGATTTCCTTCCTGGGGCGCGCCGCTTCGTCGGCGAGCGTTGGGTGGTGTCGTGATGACTGCCGCGTTCACGGCGGAAGCCGGCTGCGCTTGTGCCGTGGGGGACGCGCACTCGGTAAGGCTGAAATTAGGTAGATCAGGTAAAGCGGCCGATGGAGGAGAGTGAACGCACGGTGAACCTCGGCCATCGGCTGGGTGCGGGCCGATAAGTGCCGTTCGAGGGGTGCAAAGCGGCACGTCACCCTGTTGAATTACCGGCCGGTATGGCAGCATCCGCGCCTGAGACGGCGCGAATCGGTGTGGGACGACCGGAGGTGGCTGGTGGGGAGCCAGGGGGTGCGGCAGGACGTTCGGGATGCACAGGGGATTCAGGGCAGATGGGGCGCATGGGGCATACGGGGTAGCCGGGTGATGGCCTGTACCGCCGTCGTCCTGTGCGCGACGGGGCTGCTCGGCGGTACGGCCACGGCCGCCACCACCGATGACCCGAAGAACCCGTCCGCGGACCCGGCGAAGGCCGCGGACGCCGATGCCCGCCACCTCGACGACGTACGCAAGAAGATCGACGCCCTCTACCGCAAGGCCGAGCAGGCCACCGACGCCTACAACGCCGCCAAGGAACAGGTCGACGTCCAGCAGAAGCAGATCGTCCAGCTGGCGCGCACCATCGACACCACCCAGCACAAGCTGGCCGCCCTCAAGCGGCAGGCGGGCGCGCTGGCCAGTGCCCAGTACCGCGGCGGCGGGCTGCCCGCCGAGGCGAAACTGGTGCTCAACGCCGACCCGGAACGCTTTCTCGACAACGCCACCCTGGCCCGTAAGGGACAGCTCGCCGCAAAACGAGTGATGAGCCAACTGGCGCATCTCAAAGGCGACTTGCAGCGGTATTCGGCCTCGGCCACGGACCGCTGGGAGAAGCTGGAGGCGAATCGCAAGAAGAAGGAAAGCGCCCAGCGGGACATCAAGAAACAGATCGACGCGGCAAAGGAGCTGGAATCCCGGCTGGCCGCCAAGGAAAAGGACCGGCTGCGGAAGCTGGAGGACGAGCAGGCCTTCAAGCAGCAGCAGAAGTGGCTGGACTCGGGCGTCCTCGACGACATCAGCAACAAAGCATCGGCCGAGGGCAAGAAGGCGATTTCGTACGCCACCGCGCAGATCGGCAAGGACTATGTGTGGGGTGCGGAGGGACCGGACACCTTCGACTGCTCCGGGCTGACCCTGCGGTCCTGGCAGGCCGCCGGCCGGACGATTCCGCGGACGTCGCAGGAGCAGTGGCGGCAGCTGCCCCGGGTCGACCTCAAGGACATGCGGCCGGGCGATCTGATTATTTATTTCTCCGATGCCAGCCATGTCGGGATGTATCTCGGTGACGGCGCGATTGTGCATGCGCCGCGTCCCGGCCGGCAGGTCACGATCACCGGTGCCGGTTCGATGCCGATTCTCGGCGTTGTCCGCCCCGATGGTGACGCCGGCCACTGATGGCGCGGCTCACACCCGAGATAACTGTCCTGATTGTTTCGCTCTCCGAGGGTTGCCGCCGCGTCGCTGAATGCACTCAAGCGGGGTGATGTTCGTCATTCCGCATTCCGCCCTCTCCAGGTCAAATGGCTGATCGGTCGGGGCATATGACGATGGCCGATTGCTGTCGGGCATTCCATCCCACTCCGTACTGACGCTATGGTCGCCTGTCAGTGCCCGGTCAGCGCCCCGCTCAATTGACCGACGAGCGGCGGATGCCGGGCACGGTGGAGCGCCGTCGGCGCCCCGCCGCACCCCTCGGGGGGAGGGAAGGAAGCAGACCGATGCCCGTACCCGTACCGCACCAGCGGACGGTCGTGCTGCCGCACCAGGCAGGACCGGTGGATGACGCCTGCGCGGATACCGCGCGGGTCGCCGACGCGCCGGGCGCGGGGGACGCGACGGCCCAGGGCGTGCGCGCCCCGGGCCAGGAGGCGGCCCAGCCGGCAGTGCAGGGCTTCCGCGAGCCCACCCAGCCGCTGCCGGGCGAACAGCGACTTTCGGCCGACCACGGACCCGCCCCCCAGGGCCTGACCCTGCTCCTCATCGGCGAGGACCCCAACAGTCATGTCCCCGAGATGTGGGACTGGGCGGGCCGCAAGGTGCGCCTGCGTACCGCCCGCAACCTCACCGAGGCCGAGCGGCTGCTCACCGACGATGTGCACTGCATCCTGCTCGACCTGGCCCCGCAGGCCCCCGAGGGCCGCGCGGAACGTGACGCCGGTCACGGCAGCCGGGGTGACGAACTGGGCGTCCTGCGCGACGTCCTGCGCCTGGCGCCGTCGCACGCCGTCCTGGTGCTCACCTACGAGACGGACGCCGAGCGCGCCGCCGACGCCGTACGCGTCGGCGCCCAGGACTACCTTTTCCGGGATGAACTGGACGGCGCGGTGCTCAGCCGTGCGGTCCGCTACGCCGTCGAACGCAAACGCGCCGACCTCGCCCAGCGCCAGCTCACCGAGTCGCGGATGCTCGCCCAGGAGAACGCCCGGCTGGAACGGGGCCTGCTGCCCACGCCCCTGCTCGACGGCTCCGATCTGCGCTTCGCGGCCTGCTACCGCCCCGGCCGCAGCCGCGCCCTGCTCGGCGGCGACTTCTACGACACCGTGCGCACCCCGGACGGCGCCGTCCACGCGATGATCGGCGATGTCTGCGGCCACGGCCCCGACGAGGCCGCGCTCGGCGTCGAGCTGCGGATCGCCTGGCGCGCGCTGACCTTCGCCGGCCTGTCCGGTGACGAACTGCTCGCCACCCTCCAGAAGGTGCTGGAGCACGAGCGCGCGGACGACGAGATCTTCGCGACGCTGTGCACCGTCGACATCTCCGCGGACGGCCGCCGCGCCGGGCTGTGCCTGGCCGGCCACCCCGCACCGCTGCTGGCCAGGGCCGGCGAGAGCCCGCAACTGCTGCCCTACGAATTCGGCGGCCCGGCGCTCGGCCTGCTGCCGCACGCCCGCTGGCCGCGCCGGCAGGTCGAACTGGGCGGCTCCTGGAGCCTGATGATGTACACCGACGGGCTGATCGAGGGCCGGATCGGCGTCGGCAACCAGCGCCTCGGCCAGGAGGGTATGACCGAACTGGTCAGCCGCCAGATGGCGGCCGGCCTCAGCGGCGAGGAACTGCTGGACGCCTCGGTCAGGGAAGTACGCGATCTCAACGGCGGCGAGCTGACGGACGATGTGGCCGTGCTCCTGCTGGACCGGCGCTGGCAGAGCCGCGGGTGAAGCGGCCGAGGCGAAGGGGCCGCGAGTGAATCGGCCGCGGGGGAAGCGGCTTCCGGCCCTCCGGGGCCTCTTCGGCCGGGCTCAGCGCCCGCCGTTGAAGGGCCCGTACGGACCGTCCGAGCTGGAGCCCCCGCGGCGCGGGCCGCTGCCGCCACCGGAGACCTCCCGGAGCGCGGGCCGTACGTCAACGGTGTAGACGATCACCGCGATCACGCCGATGATCGGCAGGAACGACATGATCGGGAGAATGAACAGCAGCGCCGTGGCAAGGGCGAGGAAGATCAGCCACATGCCCTTGGTCTGCTTGCTCGCGGCGCGGTAGGCGTCCTCGCGGCGCACGGCGGCATCGATCAGCATCACGGCGGCGTAGACGCCCAGGGCGAGCTGCACCCAGCTCAGAATGCTCTGGAACCCATAAATCAGCACGCCATCCACCGCCCGTTCGCCGTTCGTGTTCGTCGGTCCGTCACGGCCGTCTGCCGCCCGTGCGGCCCCACGGTACCCGGACAACGGGCCGGGCACCTGAAGTGTGCCCGGCCCGGCCCCGGAACGGCGCCCTCACGCAAGCGTGAGGGACGTCACATCGCGCTCACTTCGTCGAGGGCGGGGTGCTCTTCTTCGTCGGCGCCGGCGCCGGCTTGCGCTGCGCGACGGGCTTCTTCGGCGCGGCGGGCTTGGGCTGCGCCGCGGGGGTGGCCTTGGTCTGCGCCTTGGCCCCGTTCGCGGTCTGGGGCTTCGGGGAGCTCTTGGTCGCCGGCTTCGGCTCCGGCTCGATCGCCACCGCGAGGTCCTCGACCTGGTCGGCGGCCTCGCCGCGCCAGGTCGCCACCGCGCCACGGCCGCGCTCGGCCAGCTCCTCGTAGCCCTCGCGGGCCCGTACGACGGCCTCGGCCGCCCGGCCCACGCCCTGCAGCGCCAGCTCCTGCGCCTGGTCGCGGACCTTCTTGATGTCGCCGTCCAGCGAGCCCAGCAGCTCGGACAGCTTCTCCTGGGCTTCCTTGGCCTGCTTGCTGACCAGGGCCTGGACGTCCTTGGGGTCGGTGCTGCGCACGGAGTCGAAGCGCTTGGGGGCCTCGGCCCGGATCTTCTCGACGAGCTGCGGCACCTCGCCGAGCTTCTCGGCCGCCAGGTCGACGGTGCCGGCCAGGGCGTACAGCGGGGTGGCGTCGGTCAGGGTCTTGCGGAGGTCATCGGAGATGGCCATGACGTTCTTCCTCCTGGAAACGGAATCGGTTGCTCAGGTGGCGTGCGGGCCGCCGTCGGCCTCTGTGTCGAGGGTGTCCGTGCCGCGCCCGTTCTCGTGCCCGCTCGCAGTGCTGTCCTTGCCGCCGGTCCCGAGCCCGTTCTCCTTGCGGAAGGACTCGTAGATCTGCAGCAGGACCTGCTTCTGTCTCTCGTTCAGCGCCGGGTCGGTGAGTATCGCGGTCTGCACCTCGACCCCGTCCAGACCGTGCCGCTCGTCCAGAATCCCGGCCTGGACGTACAGCGTCTCCGCGGATATCCGCAGCGCCTTGGCGAGCTGCTGCAGAATCTCCGCGCTCGGCTTGCGCAAGCCGCGCTCGATCTGGCTGAGGTACGGGTTGGACACCCCGGCGGCATCCGCGAGCTGCCGCAGACTCAGCTGCGCCGTGCGCCGCTGCTCCCGCAGGAACTCGCCGAGGTTGCCGACGTTGAGTGATGCCATACCCCGATGGTGCCTCCCAGTGCTAACTTTTGCAAGCGGGGCGCTAGCAAGAGTGCTCTGGTGGGGTGAGGGGCGTGGTGAGCACCGGCGGCATGATCGGCGGCCTCAGAAGGTGTACCCGGTGAAGTCGGTGACCGGGACGTATCCGATCCGCTGGTAGAGGGCGTTGCTGGTGGGGTTGGCCGGGTCCGTGAACAGGACGACGTCCGTCGCGCCCGCGGTCAGCGCGGCCCTGCTCACCTCGACCGTCACAGCGCCCGCGTAGCCTCGGCCCCGGAGGTGGGCCGGGGTGAAGACGGGGTCCACCCGGATCATGCCGCCGACCATCGCAGTCGAGCCTGCCATGGAGACGGGAGTGCCGTCCGGGGTCTCCCAGAACGTGAAGCGTTTGTCGGCGAAGCGCGAGTCGGCCCAGGAGCCGGCGTCGATGGCGGGGTTCTCTCCGACGTCGGCGACGAACTCGCCGCACCAGGCGAGGAGTTGCTCATGGTCCTGCGCGCCCACGACACGGCCCCGGCCGTCCGGGCGCGGCTCCGGTGGGGTGAGCGTGCCGAGTCGGTGGAGACGGCCCCGCCAGCTGCGTACCGGCGCTGCGCCTGTGTGCCGCTGCCATGCCGCGGCGAAAGCGGTGGCGGTGTCGTGGTCCGCGGTGACGCCGGCGAGGGG
Source organism: Streptomyces auratus (assembly GCF_050433025.1). Lineage (NCBI taxonomy): Bacteria > Bacillati > Actinomycetota > Actinomycetes > Kitasatosporales > Streptomycetaceae > Streptomyces > Streptomyces auratus. Next base: position 347,959 of record NZ_JBNGCB010000003.1, read on the forward strand.
GTGGCCGAGGCCGGCCAGGTGGGCGGCGAGGTGGTCGGCGTGCTCCGGGGAGAGGGGAGTGAGGGTCAGGCGGTGGGACGGAGGGCGGTAGAAGAGGGCGCGGACCTCGCCGCCCGACTCCAGGTGGCCGAATACGGTGGCTTCGGCGCCATATGAGCCCGCCCCGCGCGTGCGCAGTCTCTCGATCACTGTCAGCGGCGTGGTGTGCAGGGCGGGGCGCGAGCGCAGGAAGTCACCGGCTCGGGCGAGAAAGTCGTCGATGTCTTCGGTGAGGTGCCAAGTGTCCGGGCGCATGCTTCACGCTCTCTCACGGACGCGGCGCCGGTGGGTGCATTCCTGGGGTTGCCCGAGCTCCGCCGCCAGTTCAGGGGGCGTGGGGTGGTGGGCAGGCGGTTGCCTCGTCCTGCCCGGGGGCGGGGCGGGTCCCGATGATGACCGTGGCGTAGAGCGCGTCGGAGGTGGCCACCCGGGGGAGGAGCCCGTTGCGGGTGAAGGTTTCGACGGCCTGTGGTGCCTGTCGTTCGCTCGTTTCGACCAGCAGGTGCCCCCCTGGCGCCAGCCACTGCGGCGCGGCCGCGGTCACCCGCCGCAGGACGTCCAGCCCGTCCGCGCCGCCGTCCAGCGCGACCCGCGGCTCGTGCTCGCGGGCTTCGGGCGGCAGCAGCCCGACCTCGTGGGTCGGTACGTAGGGAACATTGGCCACCAGGACATCGATACGGCCCCGGAGGCCGGTGGGCAGTGCCTCGAAGAGATCGCCCTCGTAGACCTCGCCCCCGGCGGCTGTGACGTTGCGCCGGGCGCAGCGCACCGCGGCCGGCTCGATGTCCGCGGCGTACAGCTCGACCCGGTCCAGGGCGGCAGCCAGCGCGGCGCCCACCGCACCGGATCCGCAGCACAGGTCGACGACGACCGTGGGCCGCCCGGTGCGGGCGGCGGTCCGGCGGCCGAGGCCGATGGCCTGGTCCACGAGGAATTCGGTGCGGCGCCGCGGAACGAAGACGCCGGGGTCGACGGTGACCCGCAGTCCGTGGAACTCCGCCCAGCCGACGACGTGTTCCAGGGGGAGGCCCAGGACGCGGCGCTCCACCATGGCGGCGAGTTCGTCCGCCGTATGTGCGGTGGAGATCAGCAACTCCGCCTCGTCCTCGGCGAATACGCAGCCGGCGGCGCGCAGTGTGCTGATGACGGTGGCGCGGGAGAGTGGCGGGGGGAGTCGCGGGGAGAGGGGTGACGTGCCGTCCGGTCGGTGCAGCGACGGCTGGGACAGCATGTGGGGGGACGGCATTTGAGGTGACGACATGTGGGCCTTTCGGGGCGCCGAGGGCGCATCCCGGGTCACGTGTGTCGGGTGGTCACCTGCATCGGGTGGACCTGAGGGGCGTGAGCCGGGAGCGCCTGCCTGGTCTGGCGGGGAATCGGTCTCACCTCCTCGTTCGGTCCACTACTGAGGGGGCAACATTACCTGACCTGGGGCGCGGCGCACAGGTGGGTGGCGTGCGGCCGCCGGTTCCGGTCGCGAGTTCGGCCGTCGCTGATCGGGTGTCGTGGAAGCCGGTCCCGGGGTCGGCGCGGAGTCGTTCCGTCGAGGGTGCCGACCTCGACCGCGTCGATGCCTCCGGCGTCGTCGAAGGAGACCTCGACCGTGGTGCCGGTGTGCAGATCGGTTCTGATCCAGCCGGGGCCGTGGTGCTGGGGGAGCTTGCGGTGGGTCGAAGTGGCCGGCCACCGCGGCGGGTGCCGAATTGCCGTGCAAACCCGCGCCGGTGAGCCGGGTCCGCGGTCCGCGGGCCGGTCGGCCGCCCCGGACGCGAAGCCAACAACCCGAAAGTACTTGTCATTTTGGAAAGTTCTTGTCACGCTGGAGTCGGAAGTCGGGTTCGCAGTCGGCCGGTTGGGGTTCGTCGGGGGCGGCGTATGCGATGCGTGAAGCCGCGCTCGGGATTTCGGGGGCCAGCGGAGCCAGGAGGAATCGGCGGCAGCGGAAGCAGCCGGAAGCAGCGGAAGCAACGATCAAGGGGGATGACATGGCGGAGTACGCCTCACAGGACGCGATGGCCGCGGTGGCCGCGCTGGCTCGTGAGCAGGAGCTGCGCTCGACCGTGCGGGACGGCACGAAGTGGTACGCCTGGTACCAGGTGATCTTCGGCAGCGCGGCGGCGGTCATGGTGCTCAGCATCGGGTTGATCAGCAGGCCCTACGGAGTGGCCATCGGCTGCGGCATCTGGTTCACCGTCATCATCGGGCTGTCCTTCTACGCCGCCCGGCAGCGCGTTGCCCGGTTGGGGTTTAAGCGGCGGCATGCGAGTCTGATCATCGTGTGGGCGCTGTTCTATGGAGGGGTGCTGAGCGCCGGCCTCATCTGGTTCCCCGGCGCCGTGGCGTGGTGGGTGCCAGGGGCACTGCTGGTCGCCCTTCCCGGACTGATAGGCGGCTACTTGGAGGCCCGACGGTGACTACCTCACGCCCCGGCATACATCCGCGTCACGGCCTCGACGAGGTGATCCACGCGCCCGTCCGCTTCTCCATCGTGGCGACCCTGGCGGCCGCCGACAAAGCCGAGTTCGGCTTCGTCCGCGACGCCGTCGAGGTGAGCGACTCGGTCCTGTCGCGGCAGGTCGGCACCCTGGAGAAGGCCGGTTATGTCGCCGTCACCAAGGGGTATGTCGGCAAGCGCCCACGCACCTGGCTCGCCCTCACGCCCGATGGCCGCGCCGCCTTCGCCGCCCACTGCCAGGCCCTGCGGGCGATAGCGGAGACGGCGGCCGAACGCTGACGCCTGGACGGGAGTCCGGCGGCGGCGGTTCGTCAGCCGAGGTGGGCGGGCGTCTCGATGTCGACGCGGCGGGCTGTCGTGCCGCCTTGTTGACTTGGAGTGCGCTTCAACTCATAGCGTTTGAGACGGGATTCCGGCAGAGGGCCTACGGCACACGGCCGCGAGAAGGCAGGTGGCTGCCGACAGCCGACAGCCGACAGGCGGCTCGGGCTGCGGGTGGGTGGTTCCGTTGCCGCAGCCGGCCGTGGGCTCAGCGGGGCAGGCGCTTCCGGTCCGGGATCCAGATCCGTCCGTCGTACGCCACGTCCAGGAGGCAACAGCATCATGACCACGACGAGCATTCCGACACGTCACCTCGGTGAGCTCGCGGTTTCCGCGCAGGGGCTCGGCTGTATGGGGATGAGCCACGGTTACGGCGCGTCGGACGACGCGCAGTCGATCGCGACCATCAACCGGGCCCTGGACCTCGGCGTCACCCTGCTGGACACCTCCGACTTCTACGGGGCGGGCCACAACGAGGAGTTGATCGGCCGGGCTGTCGCCGGCCGGCGGGACGAGGCGGTGCTGGCGACGAAGTTCGGGTTCGCCAACCGGCTCGGCGAGCCGACGGCGATCCGGGGCGACGCCGCCTATGTGCGGGAGGCCTGCGACGCCTCCCTGCGCCGGCTCGGGGTCGACCACATCGACCTGTACTACCAGCACCGCGTCGACCCGAACGTGCCGATCGAGGAGACCGTCGGTGCGATGGCCGAGCTCGTCGCGGCCGGCAAGGTACGGCACCTCGGACTGTCCGAGGCGAGTGCCGCGACCATTCGGCGGGCGCATGCGGTGCACCCGATCGCCGCGCTGCAGAGTGAATGGTCGCTGTGGACCCGCGATCTGGAGCACGAGATCGCTCCGCTGTGCCGTGAACTCGGCATCGGGCTGGTGCCGTTCTCGCCGCTCGGCCGCGGCTTTCTGACCGGGCGCTACACCTCGGTGAAGGGGCTGCCGGAGTCCGATGTGCGTCGCAGCCAGCCGCGCTTCGCCGACGGCAACCTGGAGCAGAACCTGGCCATCGTGGAGAAGCTCGACGAGATCGCCGTCGAGAAGGGCGTCAGCGCCGGGCAGCTCGCCCTGGCCTGGGTGCAGCACCGCGGGAACGATGTGGTGCCGATCCCCGGCACCCGTCGGCAGAAGTACCTGGAGGAGAACCTCGGCGCACTCGCCGTCGAGCTGACCGCCGAGGAACTCACCGCAATCGACGCCGCAGCCCCCGCCGGCCAGATAGCCGGGACGCGGTACGACGAGGCCAGCATGGCGTTCGTCGATGGATGAGGCCCGGCGGCCCCGTGGCGCGGCTATTCCGGTGACATGACCTCGTAGAGGTTGCCGGAGTCATCGGGGAAGAACAGGCCGCGGGCGCACAGTGGATGGTCGGCGGTCGGCGGCCGGGACGATGGTGTGGTTGAGGGCCACCGTCATCGGGTGCTCCTGGGGCAGTAGGGGAGCATGGTCATCAGGCGGTCCCGGGGCGGCAGGGGAGCATGGTCATCAGGCGGTCCCGGGGCGGCAGGTGAGCATGGCCATCAGGCCCTCCCGGGGCGGCAGGGGGGCGTGGTCATCACGCGCTTCCAGGGCCCGCGTCGAGGGTGCCGTGCAGTAGCACGGAGATGAGTTCTTCGGGGGTGAGTGGGGTGCCGTCGCCTTCCCCGGCCGGGGACTGCTGCCGGGTGAAGAGCAGGGCGAGGAACGCGGAGGCGACCTTCTCGGGGCTCAGGCGGAACGCGGCGCGGTCGGGTTCGAGCAGCTCGATGATGGCGTGGCGCAGGGCGGCGAAGGATCGGGCCCGGGCGTCCGGCGGCGGGGCGTCACCGGCACTCCGCGCGGCCGGGCCGGGTGCGCGGCCGCGGAGGTGGCCGGAGGCGTGCAGGGCGCCGATGACGGTGCCCATCCGCTCCAGGTGGGCGCGCAGCGCCTCGGCGGCTTCGGTCAGCCGGGTGGCGATCGGCTCGTCCAGGGAGATCGAGGCGAGCTCGCGCAGCACATGGTCCGTGCCGACGGTCTCGGCGACACAGGCGTCCAGCACCTCGTCCTTGTCCTTGAACGCGCGGAAGATCGTGGCCTCCCCGATACCGGCGGCGCGGGCGATCTGGCTGGTGGTGACGGCCGCGCCGTACTCCGCCACGAGCGGCAGCGCGGCGGCCACGATCATGGCTCGGCGTTGCTCGACGCTCATGCCGGGGGCGCGTCGGCGTGAAGGTGAAGGCGAAGGGGAAGGGGAAGTCATGACCCTACGGTACGGAGTGAGTGCTCACTCCGTCAACGGGTGCGAGCATCCGCCCCCGCTGCCTGTGCGGGCATCCGCCCCCGCTGCCTAGACTTTTTGCAGCGCGGAGAGCCGGTACCGACGGCGGCCGTTCCTGGGCCGCCGGCCGAACGGAAGGACGGCGCGCCATGGACTGGAAGCTCGAACTGGTGCCGATTCCGGTTGCCGACGTGGAACGGTCGAAGCGCTTCTACAGCGAGCAGATGGGCTTTGCCGTCGATCACGACATGTGCGTCGGCAGCGACGTCCGCATCGTGCAGCTGACGCCGCCGGGGTCGGGCTGCTCGATCGTCATCGGTGCGGGCGCCGATGACCCGGAGGTGAAGCCCGGTTCGGTGCACGGGCTGCAGCTGGTGGTGCCCGATATCGCCGCGGCCCGTGCGGAGTTGGCCGAACGGGGCGTGACGGTCGGTCCCGTACAGCATGTCGAGAACGGGGCGCTGGTCGACGGTCCCGGTGGCGCGTGGAACTCGTTCGTCTACTTCAGCGACCCGGACGGCAACGGATGGGCGCTTCAGGAGCGCCCCTCGGTGGGGTGAACTCCCCACGATCCGCGGGGTGTTGGGTTCAGGGCGGCAGGAGGGCCGGCTAGGGGCGGGGTCCCTAGGATCGGTGGATGACGACGGACCAGGAAGAGTTTCTGCGGGCTTTTCATGCCGCGCACCCTTCGGTGACCGTGCAGGCCATGGCGCACGGGCGGGCCGAGGGCGGCCGTTCCAGTTACGAGATCCTGCGGGACCGGGTGTCGGCATGCGACCGGGTGCTGGATCTCGGCTGCGGCGACGGGCTGCTGCTCGAACTCCTCGCCGAGCGGGAGGGGGGCGCCCGGCGGGAGCTTGCCGGGCTCGATCTGTCCGCCGAGGAGCTGACGCTGGCGAGCCGCCGGCCGGGCGTCGACCAGGCCGACCTCCGGATGGGGCGAGCGCAACAACTACCCTTCCGAGACGGTCAGTTCGATGGCTGTGCGTCCCATATGGCGCTGATGCTGATGGGTGAGGTGGAGCGGGTCGCGGCGGAGCTGGCGCGGGTGCTGGAGCCGGGCGGCACGCTGGCCGTCGTCCTGGGCGGCGGAGCGGCCGGTGGTGAGGCGTGCGAGCTGTTTCTGCGGCTGGCGAAGCCGCTGTTCCTGGCGGCGCCCGCGGAACAGCAGATTCCGCGGCTCGGGGACCCGCGGCTGCGGACCCGCGACGGCTTCGACGCGGTGTTCCGCCCCGCCGGATTCGGCCCGGTGGAGTGGGAGACCGTACATCTCGATCTGACCGGCCCGCCCGACCGGATCTGGCGCACCGTGAGCACGTTCTACGACCTCGGGCCGCTCGATTCCTCGGTCACGGCGGATCTGCGGGCCCGCTTCGAGGCGGAGTCGGCTGCTATGGCCCTGCCGGACGGGCGCATTCCGTGCGCGATGCGCATGCATGTCGTGACGGCGGTGCGCTGACTTCAGCCTGGCGCGGCCGGCCGGGTTCGGCGCTGCTGCATGAGCCACCGGCCGGCCGGAACGGACACTTCGACCAGCAGTCGCCTGCCGGAGACGGCAGGAGCCGGGCCTGATGGTGGGACACGAAGACCTCCGTGCGGTGCAGTCTTAGACACCTCCACCGCACCGGAGGTCTTCGCCATTGATCAAGGCCCAGCGGCGGCTGTGGGCAACGCTCGTGAGCAATACACCTAGCCGCCGTAGGGGCGGGTGGCGCGGGCCTCGCGGAGGGTTACCGCCCACCAGGTCAGCTGGTGGAGCAGGGCGTCGGCGGCCTGGGTGGCGACGGCCGGTTCGTGCAGGTCGCCGGCGTCGTCGAAGAGGGTGCCGGCGAGCGGGAAGCTCACCGTTTCGCGCACCGTGGTGGCGTGCAACTCGGCGAAGATCAGCCGCAGTTGTTCAACGGCGCGGAGGCCGCCGGAGACCCCGCCGTACGAGACGAAGCCGACCGGCTTGGCCTGCCACTGGGTGTGCAGCAGGTCGATGGCGTGCTTGAGCGGGGCGGGGAAGGAGTGGTTGTACTCCGGGGTGATCACGACGAACGCGTCCGCCTCGTCCACGCGCTTGGCGTAGGACTCGTACTCCTCGCTGCCGTAACGGAGTTCGTACGGGCGGACCGCGTCCAGGTCGATGACGTCCACGTCGGTGTGCGGGTGGCGTTCGGTCTGCCGGGTGAACCAGTTCGCGATGACGGGTGCGAACCGGCCCTCCCGGGTGCTGCCGATGATCACTGCGAGGCGGTAGGGGTGCTCGGACATGCGGGGCCCTTCATGGCGTGCGTGACGACGCGTGAGTCGGTGACGGCTGGGGCGCCGTCGGGACTCGACGCTAGGACCTCAAGCAAACTTGAGGTCAAGCGCGGGCGCCGCGTGCCGGGCCCTGTGCCGTGCCCCCGCCGGGCTCTCTGCCGTGCCCACGCCGGGCCGTCTGCCGTGCCCACGCCGGGCCGTCTGCCGTGGCACCTGCCGGGCCGTCCGGCGTACCGTCCGCCGGGTCAGGTCACTCCGCGCCGAACAGCTTCAGCAGCTCCGCCTTCTCGAACATCCGGGCCGTGTCGATCGCCGAGGGGGTGCCGGCCGACGGGTCCGCGCCGTGGGCCACCAGGACCTTGACGACCTCGTCCTCGGCCTTGAAGACCGCGCCGGCGAGCGGGGTCTGGCCGCGGTCGTTGGGGCGGTCGGCGTCGGCGCCGCGCTGCAACAGGGCCTCTACGGTGGCCGGGTGGCCGTGGTACGCCGCCAGCATCACGAGCGAGTCGCCCTTGTCGTTGGTCAGGTTGGCGGGAACGCCCGCGTCCACGTAGGCGGCGACGGTGTCGGTGTCACCGTTCCGCGCCAGGTCGAACACCTTGGCCGCGAGCTGCAGTACCTCGGGGTCGTGCGCGTGCTCGATCGCCTCGGGCCCCTGCGGCTCGGAATTCGCGTCGCTCATGGTCGCCGGCCTCCTGCTGTGGTGGGTGGTGCGTGCGCTGTCATCGCCACCTTATGCAGGCCCACGCCGTTGCGGCAGCGGGCACGGGCACGGGCACGGGCACGGGCACGGGCACGGGCACGGGCACGGGCACGGACGGGGCGGCTGCGCGGTGGCTCCGCGGCCGCGCCCCCGCAGCCCGGCGGCCCCGAGCCGTCGCCCCCAGCCGCAGCCCGGAGCCGTCCCAGCCCCGCCCCGGACCCGTCCGCAGCCCCCGCCCCGAGCCGTCAGCCCCGGCCCCTCAGAAACTGGCGCGGATTTCCCCGACCCGGGCGCCGCCGCCGAGGAGCGGGGCGTCTTCGAGGCGGGCGAGTACGGGGTGGTCGATGCCCATGAGGCGCAGGGTGCGGGCGAGGACCGGGCCGAGGGTGCGGGTGGCGCCGTCGTCGATCTTGAAGGCCAGGGCGCGGCCGTCGGGGAGGGCCAGGGCCTGTACGGCCTCGGCGCCCATCTTGGCGAGGGTGCCGTGGAGGGCCTGCATCAGCCAGGTGTCGGGGCGGCGGGTGCCGGCGACGAACTCCGGGTGGGCGCGCATCGCGTCCGCGACCCGCCGCTCCGGGGTGCCGGGCTCGGCCAGGACGAAGTGCCGGAAGGCGCGGGCCAGGCCCGTCAGGGAGAGGGAGAGCAGGGGCGCGCCGCAGCCGTCCGTGCCGATGTGGGCGACGTCCTCGCCGCCGGCGATGCGGACCCCGTCGGCCACCAGTTGCTGCAGCGGATGGTCCGGGTCGAGGTACGAGGCGAGCGGCCAGCCGTTGAGGGCGGCGGCGGCCAGCATGGCGGCGTGCTTGCCCGAGCAGTTCATGGTGAGACGGTCGCGGGCCCGGCCTGAGGCGAGGTAGGCCTCGGCCTCCTCGGGGTCCAGCGGCAGGTCCGCCGGCGTCTGGAGCTGGTCGGCTCTCAGCCCGTGCTCGGCCAGCATGGTCCGTACGAGCGCGAGGTGGAACGGCTCGCCGGAGTGGCTCGCGGCGGCCAGCGCCAGCCGCTCACCGGAGAGGTCCAGGCCCGCCCGCAGCACCGCCGCGGCCTGCATCGGCTTGTTCGTGGAGCGGGGGAAGACCGGCGCGGTGACCTCACCCAGCGCCCAGTCCACGCTGCCATCGGCCGCCAGGACCACCAGCGAGCCGCGGTGCCGGCCCTCGACGAAGCCGGAGCGGACGACCTCGGCGAGGACGGGGTGCGCCGCGACGGACACCGCCGCCCCGGAAACCGGGGACGCGGCGGAGCCCGGGGGCGGCGCGGGTATCGGAGTGGGCGAGGTCATCGGTGGCCTTCCGGGGAGTGGCCTGCGCCCCCGGAGGCTGGTGGCCGTCAGGACAGCAGGTCGTCTACTTGGGCTTCGCCTTCACGGTACCTGCGGGCGATTTCCGCACTGCAATCGTCCGTGGTGCGCTGCAGCGACTGGCGGCGCCGCGACACCTGCTGCTCGTAGCGGATCAGGCGGCCCATCGCGTCGTGCAGCTCCTGGTCCGTACGCGCGGTGAGGTCGGAGAGCTCCACCTCACCGAGCATCTCCTCGGCCAGCCTGCGGTACTCCTCGCTGTGCGGGGTCCCGAGCGTCACGTGCCGTGCCGAGGAGCGGTGCCGCGACGGCAGGTCCGTCAGGATCTCCGGGAGCCGGTCGAGGAGGGGGGAGTGCTGGGTGGTCCGGCGGGCGATCTCGGCCCGCAGAATGTCGATCCGGCCCTGCAACAGCCGCCGCACGTAGCTCAGATCGGCCTCTTCCTGCTGCGAATCACGCCGCACCACCCGCAACTCGGGCAGCCCCAGACCGGACAGATCGGGGGTCGTCGCCGGACGGCAGTGATCGCGCTGCTGTGGGGGGCGGGGGTGCTGCCCCTTGCCTGCCGGGAGCATGGGGCCGTCCTCCGTGCCGGGGGGCTCGACGCGGGCCGTCGCCGCGGTCGTGGTCGTCGTCAGGGCGGCGGGCGGCGGTGGGGTGCCGGGTGCCGGACGGGCAGGGTCCGTCGTGGGGGCGGTGGATGTCGTCCGTCCGGTCGGTGTCGTACGGGCGGTTGGTACGGGACCGGGTGTCTGTCCGGCGCCGAGAGTGCTCATGAATCGTTCCGTCCCCTCGTCCGGTGCCGCGTCCTGGGCATGTTGTCCATGAAACGCACCACGTGCACGCATCGTGCCACTCTGGGCGGTCCTTCTGCAGGGCCATGGCACCCGAACGGCCCCCGTGGGGGCACTGCTGTCCGAAGGCAGCGGCCCGCCCGGCATCATGGCGGGTATGCGAGCTGTGGTGCAGAGGATTGACGGCGCACGCGTCGAGGTGGCGGGCGAGACGGTCGGGGAGATCGTCGGTGAGGGGCTGTGCGTGCTGGTGGGGGTCACGCACGACGACACACCGCTCAAGGCGGCGCAGCTCGCCCGCAAGCTGTGGTCGGTGCGGCTGCTGCAGGGCGAGAAGTCCTGCTCGGACACCTCGGCGCCGCTCCTGGTGATCAGCCAGTTCACTCTCTACGGTGACGCCCGCAAGGGGCGCCGGCCCACCTGGAACGCCGCGGCCCCGGGGCCGGTCGCCGAGCCGCTGGTCGACGAGGTCGTCGCACAGCTGCGGGCGCTGGGCGCCGCGGTCGAGACCGGCCGCTTCGGGGCCGACATGAAGGTGTCGCTGACCAACGACGGGCCGTTCACGGTGCTGGTGGAGGTGTAGCCGGGACCGGGGCCCCGCGTCACCGACCGGTTCCCGCCGCGTCACGGCAGCCGTAGCCGGGGCAGGAGCCCGCCGCCCCTACGGCTCGACGACGACCTCCTGGGCCGCCGCGGTGCCGCCCGCCATCAGCGGGGCGTCCACCGGCACGTTCCGCTTGACCAGGGCGAGGGCGATCGGGCCGAGCTCGTGATGGCGGGCCGAGGTGGTGACGAAGCCGAGCTGGCGGCCCTCCTCGCCGTCCGCGGCGAGGCGGATGGGGGTGCCGTGCGGCGGCAGATGGACCTCACTGCCGTCCAGGTGCAGGAAGACCAGCCGGCGCGGCGGCTTGCCGAGGTTGTGGACCCGGGCGACGGTCTCCTGGCCGCGGTAGCAGCCCTTCTGGAGGTGGACGGCGCTGCCGATCCAGCCCACTTCGTGCGGGATGGTGCGGTGGTCGGTCTCCATGCCCAGCCGGGGGCGGTGGGCCTCGACGCGCAGCGCCTCCAGCGCCAGTACGCCGATGGCCGGGCCGTGGGTGTCGGCGAACGCCTCCAGGCCGGTGCGCGGCAGGAACAGATCGCGGCCGTGCGGGGTCTCGCGGACGACGGTGTGCTCGGGCGCCTCGGCGATGGAGCCGGCCGGCAGATGCACGACGGCGATCTCGTCGGTACGGTCGGCGACCTCGACCCGGTAGAAGAACTTCATGCTCTCCAGGTAGGCGATCAGCGCCTCCTGCATGCCCGGTTCGGTGTGCATCCAGGTCGTCTCGCCGTCGTCGACGAGGGAGACGGCATGCTCGATGTGGCCGTGCGCGGAGAGGATCAGCGCCTCGGTGGCCTGGCCGGGTGGGAGGTCGCTGACGTGCTGGGTGAGCAGCAGGTGCAGCCAGCTCAGCCGCTCGGCGCCGGTGACGGTGACCACGCCGCGGTGTGAGAGGTCGACGAAGCCGGAGCCGTCGGCGAGCGCGCGCTGCTCCCGGAAGAGGTCGCCGTAGTGCGCGGCAACGCCTTCGTCGGGGGCCTCGGCGGGGACTGCGCCGGGCAGCGACAGCAGGGGGCTGGCGGGTGATTGTCGCAGCATGCGCCCAGCCTACGACTCGCGTGCAACTGCCTCAGCCGTCGCCCGGGGCGGCCTTGCCCCGGCAGGCCGCGCAGCGCCCGAAGATCGCGAAGTGCTTCATGTCCGTCTCGAAGCCGAACTGTTCGCGCAGCTGCGCCGTGAACGGTGCGGCCACCGACAGATCCGCCTCGATGACGTCCGTGCAGTCCCGGCACACCAGGTGGATGTGGTGGTGGCGGTCGGCGAGGTGGTACGTGGGGGCGCCGTGGCCGAGGTGGGCATGGCTGACCAGGTCCAGCTCCTCCAGGAGCTCCAGGGTCCGGTAGACGGTGGAGATGTTCACCCCGCCCGCCGTCTTGCGCACCTCGGTGAGGATGTCGTCCGGGGTGGCGTGCTCCAGCCTGTCCACAGCCTCCAGCACGAGCTGACGCTGCGGGGTCAGGCGGTATCCGCGCCTGCGGAGGTCGCTCTGCCAGTCTTTGGTCACCACACCGCCAGTATGAAGTGCTCTCCCCGGGACGGCGAAGATTCCTGCCTGCTGTGCGGTGGTCTTCGGCCGCCGTCCACGGCGCGTGGTGCCAAGCGCTGTGCGCCGCGGGCAACCGGGGGCGCGGGAGGGGGCGGTCCGCCCCACAACGGGGGCGGACTCTCCCGGGTGCCTTACGGGTTGTAGGGCGTGCCGTCCGGCCGGAAGAAGGAGACGCCGTCCGGCATGTCCTCGGGGAGGCTCTCCGCCCATTCCTTGAGGTCGGCGACCTTCTTCAGATGCGCCGACATGTAGGGCCGCAGCGGCACGTCCGGGGTGGACTTCTCGCCGACCCACATCAGATCGCTGTTGACGTAGCCGTAGAGCCGCTTGCCGCCGCTGTACGGGCCGGACGCGGCGGTGCGCGCGATGGCGTCGGTGGCCAGGTCGATCTGCGGCTTCTGGTCGGCCAGCTCGCCGTACCAGACCTCCACCACGCCCTGGTCCCGGCACATCACGATCTCGACCTTGCGGTCCGCGTCGATGCGCCAGAAGCCGGTTTCGGTCTCCAGGGGGCGGACCTTCTTGCCCTCGCCGTCGAGCACCCAGCTGTGCGAGGTGTATTCGAGGAAGTCACGGCCGTCGTGGGTGAAGGTGACCGCCTGCCCGAAGTTGCACTTCTCGGTGCCCGGGAAGTCGGCGACGCCGGCGCCCTCCCAGTTGCCGAGGAGGAAGGCGAGCGGCACCAGGGCCGGGTTCAGGTCGGACGGGATCTCGATCATGAGAGCTCAGACGATCTATAGAAGGGGGCGGAAGGGGTGCGCGAGGCGCGTGGCCGGCCGGGACCGGCGGTCGGTCAGCGCTGGCCCTGGTAGAGCTTCTGCCAGGTCAGAGCGGCGAACCCGAGCACACCGACGGCGACCAGAACCAGCAGGGTGGTGAAGAATGCCTCAAGCACGAGCGCGCTCCTTGGACGGAGTGAGGGGGTAACGGACCGCCTGCGAGTCTAGTCGGCGGCGCTGACAGCGGCGCTGTGAGGTCCGCCCCCAGCTCTAAAGGAGCAGGGGGGCACCCCCATCCCGCCCCTCGCGCCTACTCTTGGCCCCATGGCGAAGAAGCTCGTGATCAAGGTGACGGCGGGTGCAGATGCGCCCGAGCGGTGCTCGCAGGCGTTCACGGTGGCGGCGGTGGCGGTCGCCAGCGGCGTCGAGGTGTCGCTGTGGCTGACCGGGGAGTCGGTGTGGTTCGCGCTGCCGGGACGGGCGGCGGAGTTCGAGCTGCCGCACGCGGCGCCGCTGCCGGAACTGATCGACGGCATCCGGGCCGGCGGCGGGGCCCTCACGGTCTGCACCCAGTGCGCGGCGCGGCGTGACATCGAGCAGAAGGACCTGATCGAGGGGGCCGGGATCGCCGGTGCCCAGGTGTTCGTCAGCGAGATCATGCCGGACGACGTCCAGGCGCTGGTCTACTGAAGTCCCGCGGGCGCGGGCGGGCCTACTGGGCGTGCTTGTCGTCCCCCCGGTCGTCCAGCTCACGCCACCAGCGGTCGGACTCCGGATCGCCGGACTCGTCCCACCAGCGCTCGCCGGGCTCCCGGCGGTTGCCGATGATCGCCGCGACCGGCGGGATCACCATCGCGACGACGCACATCCCCACCGCGGCCGGCACCGACCACAGCCGCACCACGCCCCACGCCAGGACGAACAGCACCAGGCACACGCCCATCAGGACGAAGTACCTGCGATGGCGGCGCTCTACGGGCGACCGGCGGTGCGCGTCCATGTCTCCACGGTAAGTCCGCACGGGGCCGGACAGAAGTCGGGCGGAGCCCCGGCCCGGGCCGCCCAGTGCCCGGACACGGCCGAAGGGCCGCACCCCCGATCAAGGCGTCCAAACCTCTGGGGTGCGGCCCTTCGGCCATCATTGCCGTCAGACGGCGATGGCAACCTCCGCCAGGCCGCCCTTCTGGGCGACGACGGTGCGGTCCGCGGTGCCGCCCGGGACGAGCGCACGCAGCGTCCAGGTGCCCTCGGCCGCGTAGAAGCGGAACTGTCCGGTCGCGGAGGTGGGAACCTCGGCGGTGAACTCGCCGGTGCTGTCCAGGAGTCGGACGTAACCGGTGACGGGCTCGCCGTCGCGGGTCACGCTGCCCTGGATCGTGGTCTCACCGGGCTTGATGGTCGAGGCGTCCGGGCCGCCTGCCTGTGCTCCACACATAGGGGTACTTCCTTGAGGGGTAAGGGAGAAGCGGGGGTGGTTACTTGTTGGCGCCGAGCTCGATCGGCACGCCGACCAGCGAGCCGTACTCGGTCCAGGAGCCGTCGTAGTTCTTGACGTTGGTCTGGCCGAGGAGCTCGTGCAGCACGAACCAGGTCAGCGCGGAGCGCTCGCCGATCCTGCAGTAGGCGATGGTGTCCTTCGCCAGGTCGACGGACTCCTCCTCGTAGAGGGCCTTGAGCTCGTCGTCCGACTTGAAGGTGCCGTCGTCGTTGGCGTTCTTCGACCACGGGATGTTGCGGGCGCTGGGCACGTGGCCGGGGCGCTGCGACTGCTCCTGCGGGAGGTGCGCCGGGGCGAGCAGCTTGCCGCTGAACTCGTCGGGGGAGCGCACGTCGACGAGGTTGAGGTTGTCGATCGCGGCGACGACGTCGTCACGGAAGGCGCGGATGGCCGTGTTCTGGGCCTTGGCCTTGTACTCGGTCGCCGGGCGCTGCGGGACCTCGGAGCCGTCGACCAGGTCGCGCGAGTCCAGCTCCCACTTCTTGCGGCCGCCGTCGAGCAGCTTGACGCTGTCGTGGCCGTAGAGCTTGAAGTACCAGTAGGCGTAGGAGGCGAACCAGTTGTTGTTGCCGCCGTAGAGGACGACGGTGTCGTCGTTGGCGATGCCCTTGGCCGAGAGCAGCTTCTCGAAGCCCGCCTGGTCGACGAAGTCGCGGCGCACCGGGTCCTGGAGGTCCTGCTTCCAGTCGATGCGGACGGCGTTCTTGATGTGGTTCTTGTCGTAGGCCGAGGTGTCCTCGTCGACCTCTACGAGGACGACCTTCGGGTCCTCGAGGTGGCTTTCGACCCAGTCGGCGTCTACGAGGACGTCGCTACGGCTCATGGTGTTCTCCTCCGGGGCAGTTGCGGGGGCGGTTGCAGAGTGGCACGCGGTTCCGCCGGGTACGCGCGAATGATCTCCGGGCGGGAGGCCCGGACGGGCGCTGTGCGGGGGCGAGCGGACGGCGGCCCGAGGGGCCGGCCGGGTGAGGACGGGCGGGGAAGGCCCGTCAGACAGGGCGACAGAGCATGGCGGCGACGCGGCACAGGTCTACTGCCCGCCGCTTCGTCAGTACCGCACGTCCCCGTGGACGGAGACCGCTCAATGAGCTCTGCATGGCTCCGATCGTAGGGAGGCAGAGTGGGGCGTGTCACCGGCGTGTCGAATAGCGAGACGCGATTGTCCGCAATGTGGGACGGGATGCGTTTCCGGGCGCGCGTCCGCAGGTCCGCGGGGCCCGTACGCCGGTGGGGGGTCTGGCGTACGGACCGGGGCGTCTCAGGAAATGGACGGCGGGACGGATCCGGGCGGCGGCGCGAGCCGATCGGGCAGGACGAGCGGCCGGCGGAGGCGGCGGACCGGGCGGCGGCGCGGGCCGGTGGGGCGGCCCGCCGTGGCGGATCGGTCGGCCGTGGTGGCCGGTCAGCCGGGAAGCTTGACGTTCTTGCCGGAGGCGGAGATCGAGATGCCGTCGGGCATCGTCACGACCTTCTCCAGCTTCAGGTTGCCGGGCAGCTGCTCCAGCTTCCAGTCGTGGTCGGTCTGGGCGCGGACCTTGGCCTCGCAGCCCGGGAGGACCTTGCACATCCCGGGGAGCCCGTCGGCCCGCAGCCGGACGGTGTCGCCGTGCACGATGCTGATGGAGCCGGTCACGTCCAGCTGGCTGAGCAGCGGGACGTTCGGCGATATCTTGACCTGGCTGCGGCCGTTCTTCTCCCCGCCGTAGGTGACCTTGACGTCGGCGCCCGCCGCCTTGGTCAGGTCGGCGTAGTTGATCCGGGCGTTGCCGGTCGCCCAGGCGGCGCTCTCGATGGACGTGTAGTCGCTGTTCAGCGTGACCTCGTGGAACTGTGCGGACAGCTGGTCGATGCGCAGCGTGCGTCCCTGGGCACGGGCCTGGATGCCGCCGAGGTCGGCGTCCACCTCCTGGAGGCTGCGCCCGGCGACCTGGGTCAGGAACGGGAATCCCTTGATGGCGACGTTCGGCGCCTTGTCGAGCCCCTGGCTGCTGCGGATCTTGTCCGCGGCCTTGTCCTCGGCGAGATTCACCGCGACCCGGTCGGCCGCCACGAACAGCCCGCCGAGTATGACCACGACGAACAACAGCACGCGAAGTGCACGCATCGAACCACTTCCCCCACACCTGGGCCGGATACCGGCCGACTCGTCCGGGCAGGCCCCCTGCCTGCGTTCCGGGGGAGCCTAGACGACGGGGTACGGGAAGCGGGAGGCGGCGGCCGCCGGACGGCACAGGGCGCTTTTCCGGCGGCCGCCGCTCCGTTTCGCTGCTGAATCCTGTGGTTCCTGTGGTTCCTGCGGATTCCGCGGCTTCTGTGCGTGCTTCGGTGGCTATCCCGGCGTGGTCATCCCAGCGTCCGCCCCAGGACGTAGACCGCGGGCGCGGCCAGGGCCAGCGGCAGGGCCACCCCGGCCGTCAGATGGACGAAGCGGGACGGGTAGTCGTAACTGGCCACCCGCAGCCCGATCAGGGCGCAGCCGCCGGCCGCCAGGCCCAGCAGCGCACCGGACGCACCGAGGCCGGTGAGCTGGCCGGCCGCGATACCGGCGCCCGCGGCGGCCACCAGGGAGACGCCGATCGAGGCGGGGCCGGGCAGCGGCAGCGCACGGGCGAGGGTGGCCACCGCGGCCCCGGCGGCGCCGACCACCACCGCATACGGGCTCGCCGCGAGCTGGCCGGCGGCGAGCACCACGAGCGCGGTCGAGGTCAGGCCCGCGGTCAGGGCGTACATCCGCTCGTCGGCGCTGCTGCGGTTGCGCAGCTGGAGGACGAGGACGAGCAGACACCACACGCCGAGCGTGCCGATGCCCACCAGCGGCGCGCTCTCGCGGTCGGTGGCCAGCAGCGCGGCATCGGTGGTCAGGCCGGCGAGGAAGGCGAGCGCGATGCCCTGCCGGGCCGGCCACATGCCGTTGAGCCGGAACCAGCCGGCGGCGGTGACCGCTTGCAGCAGCGCCACCGGGACGGCGAGCACGGGGCGGCCCAGCGGCGCGGTCAGCGCCAGCAGCAGGGCGAGCCCGGCGGTCAGCGCGGCCGGCTGGATGCCGGGCGGGATGATCGGCGAGCGGCCCTCGGCGCGGGCGCGCTGGTTCGCCGCGAGCGGCGCGCTGGAGACCGGCGGGGTGGGCAGCGGCGGCTTCGCCGCGGGCGTGGCGGGCGCCGGCCTGGCCTGCTGCTGGGGGTGGGCGCGGCCGTAGGGGTCCTCGGCCGGCCGCGCGCTCTGGTGCTGGGGCGGCAGCTGCGAGGGCTCCGCGGACGGGATGCGGTGGCCGTCGTGGCCGTAGGGCGGCTGCTGTGCGGGCTGGTGGGGTTGCTGCGGCTGCTGCCGTGCGTGCTGCGGTCGCTGCCCGTACTGCTGCTGCCCGTACGCCTCCCGCCCGTGCTGCTGCTGCCCGTACTGCCGGCCGTACGGGTCGTGCCCCGGCTGCTGCCCGTACTGCTGCTGCGCGTACGGGTCGTGCCCCGGCTGCTGCGGGGGCGCGGCGTGGGCCGGCCGGCCGTACGGCCCCTGCGCGGACTGCTGCGGCCGGGGGGCGTACGGATCCTGCGGGGCGTAGGGCTCCTGCGGGGCGTAGGGATCGGGGCGGCCGTACGGGTCCTGCCGGGCGGCGGGATCGTGCGGCGGGTACGGGTTGCGGTGCTGCGGCTGGTTGTCGCTCATGATCGTGTGCTCACCCTCCCGCGAACGGCGGCAGTACCTCGACGGTCCCGCCCTCTGCCAGCGGCACCGCCCCGTGGTCGCGGGTGCCGACCGGATCGCCGTCCACCAGGAAGGAGCAGCGCAGCAGTACGCGCGCGAACTCGGGGTTCGCGGCGTGCGCCGTCCGCGCCGCGTCGAGCGCCTCGGCGAGCGTCGCCGCCGCATACAGCTCCTCTGCCGTGCCGGCGGCGGCCTTGGCCGCTGCCCAGTAGCGCACGGTGCCAGTTGTTGTCACGGCGGCCTCTTCGTCGTGTCGGTCGGTCGGGGGGCTGCCCGTGGTGGCGGGCACCCCGTCGTTGCCGCCTCCATGATGGCGTACGTGGCGGGCGGTCCGGTTCCGGGCGATGTCCGGCACAGCCGACTGTCCGTGCGGCGCCGGCCGGGGAAATTCGGTTGCTGTGGGCACATGTTCGCCTAGGCTCACTGTGTGTTGGTCCGACTTGCATGGGCGCATTTGCGGCCCCACAGACGCGCGATCTCCCTGATCGTGCTGCTCCAGCTGATCCAGACCCTGGCCACCCTCTATCTGCCGACCCTCAACGCCGACATCATCGACAACGGTGTCGTGAAGGGGGACACGGGCTACATCCTCGGCACCGGCGCCTACATGATCGCCGTCACTCTCCTGCAGATCGTCTGCGCGATCGGTGCGGTCTATTTCGGTGCCCGTACGGCCATGGCGCTCGGCCGGGACGTCCGCGCCGCGGTCTTCGACCGGGTGCTGTCCTTCTCCGCCCGGGAAATGGGCGCCTTCGGGGCGCCGTCGCTGATCACCCGCACGACCAATGACGTCCAGCAGGTCCAGATGCTGGTGCTGATGACGTTCACGATGATGGTCTCGGCGCCGATCATGTGCATCGGCGGTGTGCTGATGGCGCTGCACCAGGACGTGCCGCTGTCCGGCCTGCTGCTGGTCATCGTGCCGGTGCTGGGGCTCCTGATCTCCCTGATCGTGCGCCGGCTGCGGCCGCTCTTCCGCGGGGTGCAGCAGCGCATCGACATCGTCAACCGCGTACTGCGCGAGCAGATCGCCGGTATCCGCGTCATCCGCGCCTTTGTCCGCGACCGCTACGAGCGCGAGCGCTTCGCCGGGGCCAACACCGATCTGTTCGAGGTGTCGCTGCGCTCCGGCCGGCTGATGTCGATGATGTTCCCGCTGGTCATGCTGATCGTGAACCTCTCCAGCGTGGCCGTCGTCTGGTTCGGCGGGCTGCGGATCGACTCCGGCGAGATGCAGATCGGCGCGCTGACGGCGTTCCTCAGCTACCTCATGTACATCCTGATGTCGATCATGATGGCGACGTTCATGGTGATGATGCTGCCGCGCGCCGAGGTCTGCGCCGAGCGCATCCAGGAGGTGCTGTCGACCGACTCCAGCGTCATCCCGCCCGAAAACCCGGTCACCGAGCTGCGCCGGCACGGCGAACTGGAGCTGCGCCACGTCGAGTTCCGCTTCCCCGGTGCCGAGCAGCCGGTCCTCAAGGACGTCTCGCTGACCGCCCGCCCCGGTGAGACCACCGCCGTCATCGGCTCCACCGGCTCCGGCAAGTCGACCCTGCTGGGGCTCGTACCGCGGCTGTTCGACGCGACCGGCGGCGCGGTCCTGGTGGACGGCGAGGACGTCCGCACCCTCGACCAGGAGACGCTGGCCCGGACCATCGGCCTGGTCCCGCAGAAGCCGTACCTCTTCTCCGGGACCGTCGCCACCAATCTGCGCTACGGCAATCCGGACGCCACCGACGAGGAGCTGTGGCACGCCCTGGAGACCGCCCAGGCGCGGGAGTTCGTCGAGCGGATGGAGGGCGGTCTGGACGCTCCCGTCGCGCAGGGCGGCGGCAATGTCTCCGGCGGCCAGCGGCAGCGGCTGGCCATCGCGCGGGCGCTGGTGCGCCGGCCCGAGATCTACCTCTTCGACGACTCCTTCTCCGCGCTGGACTATGCGACGGACGCCGCGCTGCGGGCCGCGCTGTCCCGGGAGACCGACCGCGCGACGGTGGTGATCGTCGCCCAGCGGGTCGCCACGATCCGCGGCGCCGACCGGATCGTCGTCCTCGACGAGGGCCGGGTCGTCGGCACCGGCACCCACACCGAGCTGATGGCCGGCAACGAGACCTACCGGGAGATCGTGCTCTCCCAGCTCACCGAGCAGGAGGCGGCGTGACCACCGCGGACAAGGCGCCGGCCGCCGGGACCCCGTCCGCCGGCGGGGAGAGTGCTCAGGCGGCGCCCCGAAGAGGCCCGGCCCCGGCGATCGGGCCCGCCCGGATGATGGGCGGCCAGCCCACCGAGAAGTCGATGGACTTCAAGGGCTCCGGCAAGCGGCTGCTGGCCCAGATGCGGCCCGAGCGCGGCGTCATCGGCCTCGCGCTGACGCTGACCGCGCTCAGCGTGACGCTGACGGTGGTGGGCCCCAAGGTCCTCGGCCGCGCCACCGACCTGATCATGTCCGGCATCGTCGGCCGCCGGCTGCCCGAGGGGATCACCAAGGCCCAGGCGGTGGCCCAGCTGCGCGCCCACGGCCAGGGCGGGATCGCCGACATGCTCGGCACGATGCCGGTCGTCCCCGGCCAGGGCATCGACTTCGGCGCCGTCGGCGGGGTCCTGCTCTGGGCCGCCCTGATCTACGCGGGCGCCTCGGTGTTCGGCTTCGTACAGGCCCGGATCGCCACCCGGGTCGTCCAGCGGACCGTTTTCCGGCTGCGCGAGCAGGTCGAGGAGAAGCTGGCGCGGCTGCCGCTGAGCTACTTCGACCGGCAGCAGCGCGGCGAGGTGCTCTCCCGGGCGACCAACGACATCGACAACATCCAGCAGACGCTGCAGCAGACCCTCAGCCAGATGGTCACCTCGCTGCTGACCATCGCCGGGGTGCTGGCGATGATGTTCTGGATCTCGTGGCTGCTGGCGCTGGTCGCCCTGGTCACGGTCCCGGTCTCGCTCGTCGTCGCCACCCAGGTCGGCAAGCGCGCCCAGCCGCAGTTCGTCCGGCAGTGGAAGACCACCGGCAAGCTCAACGCGCACATCGAGGAGATGTACACCGGCCACAGCCTGGTGAAGGTCTTCGGCCGCCAGCGGGAGTCCGCCGAGCTGTTTAGGCAGCAGAACGAGGCCCTGTACGCCGCCGGGTTCCGGGCCCAGTTCATCTCCGGGATCATCCAGCCCGCGATGATGTTCATCGGCAATCTGAACTACGTCATGGTGGCGGTCGTCGGCGGTCTGCGGGTCGCCTCCGGGGCGCTGTCGATCGGTGACGTCCAGGCCTTCATCCAGTACTCCCGGCAGTTCAGCCAGCCGCTCACCCAGGTCGCCTCGATGGCCAACCTCGTCCAGTCCGGCGTCGCCTCCGCCGAGCGGGTCTTCGAACTCCTCGACGCCGCCGAGCAGGAGCCCGACGCCGCCCGGCCGGCCCGGCCCGAACGGGTCGAGGGACGCGTCGGATTCGAGGACGTCACCTTCCACTACACGGCCGACAAACCGCTCATCGAAGGGCTGTCGCTGGCCGTCCACCCCGGGCAGACGGTGGCGATCGTCGGCCCGACGGGCGCCGGCAAGACCACGCTGGTCAATCTGCTGATGCGCTTCTACGAGGTGCGCGGCGGCCGGATCACCCTCGACGGCACGGACATCGCCGCCATGTCGCGCGAGGAGCTGCGGTCCCATATCGGCATGGTCCTCCAGGACACCTGGCTCTTCGGCGGCACGGTCGCGGAGAACATCGCCTACGGAGCGCCCGCGGGCACCTCGATGGACAAGATCGTGGCGGCGGCCAGGGCCACCCATGTCGACCGCTTCGTGCGCACCCTGCCGGACGGCTACGACACCGTGCTCGACGACGAGGGCGGCAACGTCTCGGCCGGTGAGAAGCAGCTGATCACCATCGCCCGGGCCTTCCTCGCCGAACCGGCCATCCTCGTCCTGGACGAGGCCACCAGCTCGGTCGACACCCGCACCGAGGTGCTCATCCAGCATGCGATGGCCCGGCTCCGCAGCGGCCGCACCAGCTTCGTCATCGCCCACCGGCTCTCCACCATCCGCGACGCCGACGTCATCCTGGTGATGGAGAACGGCGCGATCGTCGAGCAGGGCTCCCATGACGCCCTGCTGGCGACGGGCGGCGCCTATGCCCGCCTGTATGCGGCGCAGTTCGCGGAGGCGGTGGCCGAGACGGAGTGAGCGCGCAGCGGCGGGCGACCGATGCCCTACGCCGGTGTGTGCGCCGTGATCCACTCCCCGATCCGCCCCAGCAGCTCCGGCGCGGCCGCGTTCTCGGCGTGTCCGAAGCCCTGCTCGATCCACAGCTCCGCCGTCGCGGGGTCGGCGGCCGACATCAGCATCCGCGGATGGTCGAGGGGGAAGTACGGGTCACGGTCACCGTGGACCACCAGCAGCGGGGTGGGCGCGATCAGCCCGGCGGCCTCGGTGGGGGAGAGCGGGACGGGGTCCCAGTCCTCGGGGTGGATTCTGGTGCGCAGCCCGAGCCGGGAGACGAGCCGTCCGGTGGGGCGGGTGATCACCCAGTGGAGGCGGCGCATGGCCGCGGTGCCGCGGTAGTACCAGCGGGCGGGGGCGCTCACCGCGACGACCGTGTCGGGGTGCGCATCCGTGCGCTCCCCGTGCTCCCCCGGGCCGTGCAGGGCCGCGTGCCGCAGGACGACCGAGCCGCCCATGGAGAAGCCGACGGTGGCGACCCGGCGGTGGCCCAGGGCGCGGGCCCAGCGGACCGCGGCGGCCAGATCCTCGACCTCGCGGTCGCCGACCGTGGAACGCCCGCCGGAGCCGCCATGTCCACGGAAAGAAAACGTGATCACGTCCGCATGCTGGGAAAATGCGGCAGCTGCCCGACGAAGTGCGGGGCGTTCCAGGGCCCCGGTGAAGCCGTGCGCCAGGACGATCGCGGGGGTGTCGGCGCAGGCCGCCGGATCCGCTTCAGATGGGGCCCGACGGGGGGTGTGGGCGGCCTCGATCCGGACCCCGTCGGCGGTCAACAGGCACACCCGATGACCACTCGAAGTGATCGAGGGAACACAAGAGGCCGCACATTCGGCCTCGGGTCCGGGAGTCATGTGAGCTATTCTGCTGGGCAGGAAGGATCCGGGCAGCGTTGCCCCCGGGTCCTTTTGTGCTTTCAGCCACGTTCACGCGCGGCTGCGAGGACCCGTACGAAGCAGTGCCGCAGACACCCCGGCCGAGGCCGGGAGGTGCCCCCGTCGCAGGGACCGAGGAGGAACCAGACGTCATGGGCGAGCGAAGCAGGCAGGACCGCACACAGCAAGGGGCGGAACACCCCGGCAACCGGGCAGGTGGTCGCGCGTGAGTTCACTCCTGCTGCTGACCAATGCACTCCAGCCGTCGACGGAGGTGCTCCCGGCGCTCGGCCTGTTGCTGCACAGCGTGCGGGTGGCCCCCGCCGAGGGCCCGGCACTCATCGACACCCCCGGGGCCGACGTCATACTGATCGACGGCCGCCGCGACCTGCCCCACGTACGGTCCCTGTGCCAGCTGCTGCGGTCCACCGGACCCGGCTGTCCGCTGGTGCTGGTCGTCACCGAGGGCGGGCTGGCCGCCGTCACCGCCGACTGGGGCGTGGACGACGTCCTGCTGGACACGGCGGGCCCGGCCGAGGTCGAGGCGCGGCTGCGGCTGGCCATGGGCCGCCAGCAGATCACCACCGACGACGGTCCGATGGAGATCCGCAGCGGCGATCTCTCGGTCGACGAGGCGACCTACAGCGCGAAGCTCAAGGGCCGGGTCCTGGACCTGACTTTCAAGGAGTTCGAGCTGCTGAAGTATCTGGCGCAGCACCCGGGCCGGGTCTTCACCCGCGCCCAGCTCCTCCAGGAGGTGTGGGGCTACGACTACTTCGGCGGCACGCGGACGGTCGACGTCCACGTCCGGCGGCTGCGCGCCAAGCTCGGCCCCGAGCACGAGTCGCTGATCGGCACGGTCCGCAACGTCGGCTACCGCTTCGTGGTGCCGGAGAAGCCGGAGCGGTCGGGAGACGGCAAGAACAAGGGCACGGGCGACGCCGCGAAGACGGAGCCCTCGGAAACGCCGCAGCGGGACGGCCGCGGCGCACCGGACGGTGACGGCTCCGGGAGGGCGGTCACCGCGGGCGCGGACTCCCCTGATGCGCGGCCTGCCCGCCGGTAGCACCACCCGCGTAGACTGCCGCGCGTGGCCAAGGTGACGCGGGATGATGTGGCAAGACTGGCGGGTACGTCCACCGCCGTTGTCAGTTACGTCATCAACAACGGACCACGGCCGGTTGCCCCGGCCACGCGCGAGCGGGTACTCGCCGCCATCAAGGAGCTCGGCTACCGGCCGGACCGGGTGGCGCAGGCGATGGCGTCCCGCCGTACCGACCTCATAGGGCTGATCGTGCCGGACACCCGGCAGCCGTTCTTCGCGGAGATGGCGCACGCCGTCGAACAGGCCGCCGCCGAGCGCGGAAAGATGGTCCTGGTCGGCAACGCCAACTACCTCGACGAGCGCGAGGTGCACTATCTGCGGGCCTTCCTCGGGATGCGGGTGTCCGGGCTGATCCTGATCAGCCAGGGCCCCAGCGAGCATGCGGCCGCCGAGATCGACGCCTGGGACGCCCGGGTGGTGCTGCTGCACCGCCGGCCGGACGCCATCGACGATGTCGCGGTGATGACGGACGACGTCTGGGGTGCGCAGCTGGCGACCCGGCATCTGCTGGAGCACGGCCATCCCTACGTCGCCTTCCTCGGCGGTACGGAGGAGACCCCCAAGTCCGGCGACCCGGTCACCGACCACGTCGAAGGCTGGCGGCGGGCCATGCAGGAGTCCGGGAAGTCCGCGGAGGGCCGCTACTTCCAGGCCCCGTACAACCGCTACGACGCCTACCAGGTCGCGCTGAAGCTGCTGGCCGGGCCTAAGCGGCCGCCGGCCATCATGTGCGCCACCGACGACCAGGCGATCGGCGTGCTGCGGGCCGCCCGCGAGCTGCGCATCGATGTGCCCGGTGAGCTGGCGGTCGCGGGCTTCGACGACGTGAAGGAAGCCGCGCTGACCGATCCGCCGCTGACCACGGTCGCCTCGGACCGCGAGGCGATGGCGCGGGCAGCGGTCGATCTGGTGCTGGACGACGGGTTGCGGGTGGTCGGCTCCCGGCGGGAGCGGCTGCGGCAGTTCCCGTCGCGGCTGGTGGTCCGGCGGTCCTGCGGCTGCGGCGGCTGAGGCCGCGGGGCGGGACCTGAACCCGGCGTCTTTATATCGGGCATACCCACTTCTGTAGGGTTCCTTAGGACGCTCTCAGCCGGTTCTCATGTACCTGGCACAGAGTTTTCGACATGACCGAGAGCTACCGCCGAAGCGGCGATGAGATGCCCCAGGACCGGCCGTCCGCGGACGGCAACGACTACGCCTCCGCGGACCGCAACGCCTACGCCTCCGCGTACGGGTACGGCAGCCAGTACACCCAGAGCGCCCATGACGGCGTCCCGGGCGGTGCCGGGCAGGAGGTGCCATCGCCACCTCCGTACGCCCCCTCGTCGCGGCGCCGGCCCCGCCGGCCGGTGGCGCTGATCGCGGCGGTGGCGCTCATCTCCGGCCTCATCGGCGGCGGCAGCGCGGCGCTGATCTCCGACGCCACCAACCGGGCGACGCAGAACACCTCCTCCACCCCGCTGGTCAATGCGGGCGACAAGCCCAGCGGCGGCGGGGTCTCCGCGGTGGCCAAGGCGGTGAGCCCGGCGATCGTGGAGATCAAGGCCCGGACCGCGGGCGGGGAGTCCACCGGCTCGGGCGTGGTCGTCACCAGCAGCGGCGAGATCGTCACCAACAACCACGTGGTGGCCGGTGCGCGCACGGTGACCGTCACCTTCAGCGACGGCAGCCGCAAGACAGCCAAGGTCGTCGGCACCGACCCCGACAAGGACCTGGCGATGGTCAAGATCAGCGGCGCCAAGAACCTGACCGCGGCCCAGCTCGGCGACTCCGACAAGATCGCGGTCGGCGACCAGGTGGTGGCGATCGGCTCGCCCGAGGGGCTGACCGGCTCGGTGACCAGCGGAATCGTCTCGGCGCTCAACCGGGACGTGACCGTCCCCAAGGAGGAGAGCCAGGGGCAGCAGGGCAACGGGGGCGGCGACGGCGGCTGGCCGTTCGAGTTCGGCGGCCGGCAGTTCAACGGCGACACCGGCTCCTCGAAGACCTCGTACAAGGCGATACAGACCGACGCCTCGCTCAACCCGGGCAACTCCGGCGGCGCCCTGATCAATATGCAGGGCCAGATCATCGGCATCAACTCCGCGATGTACGCACCGAGTTCGGCGTCGGACGGCTCGTCGGGCAGTTCGGCGGGCAGCATCGGCCTGGGCTTCGCCATCCCGATCAACACCGTCAAGGCCGACCTCGACTCGCTGCGCGGCGGTGGCAGCGGAGGCAGCAACAGCGGCGTCTGACCTCGCACTCTCCCCCGGCTACCGCCGGCCGGTGCCCCGGCCGGGCCGCCACCCGGCACGAGACCCCTCACTTCACCCCGCTAGATTCCCGTCGTCGTGCAAGGCTGAAGAGCAGCCGTTCCTGATCCCACCCGAGGTAGCCGCACCCATGAGCCCCGCCGAGCACGGTGACCACCCCGCCCGCATCCTGATCGTCGACGACGAGCCCGCGGTCCGGGAGGCCCTGCAGCGCTCACTGGTCTTCGAGGGGTACGTGACCGAGCAGGCGGTCGACGGCCTGGACGCGGTCGAGAAGGTCGCGTCCGGCGACCCCGAACTGATCGTGCTGGACGTCCTGATGCCCCGGATGGACGGGCTGACCGCCGCCCGCCGGCTGCGGGCGAGCGGGGTCACCGTGCCGATCCTGATGCTGACCGCCCGTGACACGGTCGGCGACCGGGTCACCGGGCTGGACGCCGGCGCCGACGACTACCTCGTCAAGCCCTTCGAGCTGGACGAGCTGCTGGCCCGGATCCGCGCCCTGCTGCGCCGCAGCGGGTACGCGGCCGGCGGGGGCGCCTCCGAGGAGGGTGAGACGCTGAGCTTCGCCGATCTGCGGATGGACCTGGCGACCCGCGAGGTGACCCGGGGCGGCCGGCCGGTCGAGCTGACCCGTACCGAATTCACCCTGCTGGAGATGTTCCTCGCCCATCCGCGGCAGGTGCTGACCCGGGAGCAGATCCTCAAGGCCGTATGGGGCTTCGACTTCGAACCCACCTCCAACTCCCTCGACGTGTACGTGATGTATCTGCGCCGCAAGACGGAAGCGGCCGGCGAGCCGCGGCTGGTGCACACCGTCCGCGGAGTCGGCTACGTCCTGCGGGCGGACGGCGGCGCGGAATGAGCCAGGGCACCGGCGCACACGCGGCGGGCGGCGCGGGCCCGAGAGTGAGCAGGCTCGGCGCACGCTTCGCGCGGCTGCCGCTGCGCTCGCGGCTGACCCTGCTCACCGCGGCCGCGGTGGCGGTGGCGGTGGCGTTCTCCGCGCTGGCCTGCTGGTTGCTCACCCGCGCCCAGCTGCGCGACGAGGTGGACAACACGCTGCAGAACACCCTCGTGACGACCGGCTACCTCCAGCTGACCTACGCCAACTGCCAGTCCACCGAGCCGCCGGAGAGCAAGAACGCCCCGCCGTCGGACTACAACATCCAGATCGTGCAGGTCGACGGCTCGCGGTGCGTCGGACCCAACTCGCAGCCGGTGAAGGTGCAGCGCGCGGACGTCGGGGTGGCGCAGGGTGTGCAGCAGGACACCCTGCACGACGCCGTCAGCACGAGCGGAGCGGACGTCCGGGTGCTGACCAAGCACATCGGTGTCCAGGGCGAGCAGTTCGCGGTGTCCATCTCGCGCCCGCTGACCGAGGTCAACAGGTCGCTGGACCGCCTCGCGCTGCTGCTGGCGGCCGTCGCGGGGCTGGGCGTCGTCGGCGCGGGCACGGCCGGACTGGGCATCGCCCGCTCCGGCCTCAAGCCCGTGGACCGGCTGACCGACGCCGTCGAGCACGTCGCCCGCACCGAGGACCTGGCCATCCGGATCCCGGCCGACGGCGAGGACGAGATCGCCCGGCTCTCGCGCTCCTTCAACTCCATGACCGCGGCGCTGGCCGCGTCCCGCGATCTCCAGCAGCAGCTGATCGCGGACGCGGGCCATGAGCTGCGTACGCCGCTGACCTCCCTGCGGACCAATATCGATCTGCTGGTGCGCAGCGAGCAGTCCGGCCGGCCGATCCCGGCCGCCGACAAGGAGGCCCTGCTGGCCTCGGTCAAGGCACAGATGGGGGAGCTGGCGGCGCTGATCGGCGATCTGCAGGAGCTGTCCCGGCCTCCCGCGCCGGGGCAGAGCGCCATCGCGGTCGTCGCGCTGCACGACGTCGTCGGCGCGGCGCTGGAGCGGGCCCGGCTGCGCGGCCCGACGCTGACCTTCGCGGCGGACCTGCACCCCTGGTACGTACGGGCCGAGCCGGCCGCGCTGGAGAGGGCGGTGGTCAATCTGCTCGACAACGCGGTGAAGTTCAGCCCGCCCGGCGGCACCGTCGAGGTCCGGCTGGCCTCCGGGGAGCTGACCGTTCGCGATCACGGCCCCGGCATTCCGCAGGACGAACTGCCGCACGTCTTCGAGCGGTTCTGGCGCTCCCCGTCCGCCCGCAGCCTGCCGGGCAGTGGTCTGGGGCTGTCGATCGTGGCGCGGACGGCAGAGCAGGCGGGCGGCGCGGTACGGCTGCGGTCCGCGGATGTCGGCGGCACCGAGGCGGTGCTGACGCTCCCGGGCGCCGCGACACCGCCGCCGGGCGCGCCGGGCCCGTAACAGACCCGGGAGCCGCCTCCCACCGGCGGTCCCGGGCCCGTCGGGCTACTTCTTCGTCTGCTTCTTCGCGTCCCCGAACGGCAGATCCGACCCCGCGATGTCGGCGCGGATGCCGTCCCGCTCGACGGAGATGTGCTGGAGCCGGACGTTCCCGGGCGTCTTGGGGAGCTGGAAGGACAGCGACAGCTTGTCGGCGAGCTGCGGCTTGGTCAGGCCGGTGAGCGTGCCGAGGATCTTCGGGTCGATGCCGACCTTCTGCAGCAGCCAGGGGTGGTCCGCGACCACATCGACCAGATTGACCTTCATCAGCTGCTGGATGAAGCGCGGCGAGCCGGTCAGCTCGTGCAGCTTCTCCTCGCTGCGCAGCGCGTCCTGGATGTAGGCCTTGGGGATGCCGATCCGGTCGGCGATCGCCGGGATGCTCAGCATCTGCTTGACCTTGGCGGCCTGCCGGCTGAGCTCGGCGGCGGTCTTACGGGTCAGCCGCAGGCCCTCATCCTTGCCGGTGCCGGGGCGGTAGACGGCGATGTCGCCGATGTCCAGGCGCATCCGGCTGATGTCGGTGGAGATGCCGCGGTCGCCGGACCGGTGGATGCGTGCCTCGGCCCGGACGCGCAAGTCATGGCCGGCGACCGGAAGTTGGCCGACCGCGCGGACCGCGTTGGGTCCCATCTCGCTGAACTTGACCTGCGAGGCGCCCAGTTCGCGGTTCATGTCGTCGAACGCGAGCAGCACGCTGCCGTGCATCGTGCCGATCGTGGCGCCCTTGATGGAGCTGGGCAGATCGCCGTCCAGCTCCACGTCGTTCGCGGTGGCCTCGAACTTGGCCAGCGAAACCCGGTCGGCGGCCAGGTCGGGAATGGTCACCTTGACCTGGTCGACGCGCTTGTCCGCGAGCTGGGTCAGGAACGGGAAGCCCTTGATGTCGACTTCCGGAGTGGCGTTCAGATGCAGCGAGTCCTTCAGCTTCTTCGCGGCCGCATTCTGCGCGTACAGCACGGCGAACCGGTCCCCCAGCGCCAGGAACGAGGTGCCGACCAGGACGGCGACCAGCAGCTTCAGGGTGATCCCCATGGCCGCGAAGCGGCCGATGCCACGCTTCCTGCGGCTCTTGCGGCGGTGGTTCGGCGGCTTCCATGCCTGGTCCACCTCGTCGTCCGAGCGCAGCCCCAGGCCCAGCGGGTCGTCGCTGTCGTCGCGCTCGTTGAGGTAGGTGCGGCGCCGCGGCACCCCGTCGGCATCGAACGAGAATTCCGACTCGGGTTCCGGCTCCGGGTCGGCGAGGGCTGCCAGGTCCGCATACGGGTTGGCCGGGGTGATCGGGGTGAGCTTTCTGGTCTCGCCGGCAGGGTCGTCCTGGGTGCCCGTCGAAAAGGACTCAGCGCGGTGCGGCGCGGCGGGCGAGGGCGAGGGTATGCGTGTGGGGGTGCGCATCCGTACATCCCACCATGAGTGGGCCCCTCGAACGCAAGTTGCCCCGGTAGTACGTCTGGTATGCGCGGGTTGTCGCCTCGGCCTTGAGTAAAAATTGCCTTGCGTGTGGGGCGAACTGAACTAGCGTCACACGTCTTGGTGACCTGAGCGACGGGCGCCACCGTGTCCGAGGCCGTCGACCGATACCGGCCCTGCCCGCCCATCCGGCCTGAACGAGCCCGTACGAGCCGCGCCTTCGTCGCTTCTCGGTACGCCATGACTGTCGGCCATTCCGCACGCAGAGCATTGCCCCTTGCCCAACGCCCCTTGCTCCGTACGCCGTTGCGCCCTGGCCCCCACACTCACTCGGCGACCCACCAAGCCATCATCGACCCGACAACCGGAAGACGGACGCCATCCCATGAACTCTCCTGATCCCATGAACTCTCCTCAGCCCATGAACGCTCCTGACCGCGCCCCCCTGATCGTGGTGACCGGAGCAACCGGCAACATCGGCCGCTGTCTTGTCGACCGGCTGCTCGCGGACGGCGCCGCCGTACGCGCGCTGACCCGCGATCCGGCCCGCGCCGCCCTGCCGGCCGGCGCCGAGACGGTCCGCGCCGATCTCACCGGCGCGCAGGACCTCGCACCGCTGCTGGCCGGCGCCGATGCGCTGTTCCTCAATCTGGCGGCCGGCGGCGGCCGGGCAGTGACCGCGCTGGTCGACGCCGCCGTCGCGGCCGGTGTCCGCCGGATCGTCCTCAACTCCTCGATGGCGGTGACCGATACGGCTGCCGACGACTCGAACCACATCGCCCGCATGCACGCCGACGTGGAGCGCACGGTGCGCGACTCCGGCCTGGAGTGGACCTTCGTCCGCGGCAGCAACTACTCCACCAACACCCTCGCCTGGGCGCCGTCGATCCGTGCGTCCGGTGTCGTGCGCGAGGCACACCCCGGTGCCCAGGGCTCGCCCGTACACGAGGCCGACCTCGCCGATGTCGCCGCCGTGGCCCTGCTGGACCGCAGCGGCGCGCATCTGGGCCAGGCGTACCGCGTCACCGGCCCGGAGGTGCTGACCGTGGCGCAGCAGGTCGCCGAGATCGGACGGGCGACCGGGCGGCCCACGCAGGTCGAGCAGATCTCCGAGGAGGCGGCGGCCGAGGCGATGGCCGGGCCGCATCTGCCGCTGGAGGCCGCGCGGGAACTGGTCCGGCTGTTCGGCACGATGGTCCACGCGCCGTCGTTCCCCGTCTCCGACGCCGTCGAACGGGTCACCGGCCGCCCGGGCCGTACGTACGCCGAGTGGGCCCGGGACCACGCGGCCGACTTCTCCTAGAAGAGGGGTGCCCCGCCCCCGGCCGGCCAACTTCCCCTTCGGTCCTGCTTCTTGAGTGGGCGGGCGGACGCGGGTGGCGGGGCCGTCGCGGGCGGGGCGGCGGCGCCTCAGAACCGCCGGGCCGACTCCTGCGCGTGAGCCATGCGCCGCAGGCTCAGCAGCACCGGTTCGTACAGCACCGTCAGCGCGACGGCCGCCTCGATCTGCCCGGACGGGGTCGGCTGCTCCTCGACCATGTCCAGGTCGGTGACCGCCAGTTGCGCCGCCAGCTGGCCGTACGGCAGCAATTGCTCGGTGTCGCAGGGGTAGCCGAGCCGCACCAGTGCGGCGACCGAGTCGATGAGCCGCCTGCAGGCGGGGTTGAGCATGTCCAGGCCGGGACCGTAGGACCAGCCAAGCCGCTCCAGTAGCGCCTCCACCGAGCGGCGGGCGGTCTGCACCGCCGGGTCGTCCTCGGCCGGCTCCTCGGGGCAGGGCAGCGCCTGGGTCGCCGCGCCCAGCCGCATGTGGTGGTCCAGCGACTCGTCTTCCGCGGCAGCGATCACCCCGCGCGCGGCGGCCACCGAAACCCCGCCGATCTGGATCAGCGCCCGCACCAGGCGCAGCCGCCGCAGGTGGTCCTCCCCGTACTCTGCCTGGGTGGCGGAGACCCGGCGCCCGGGCTGGAGCAGCCCTTCGCGCAGGTAGTACTTGATCGTGGCGGTGGACACGCCACTGCGCTCGCTCAGCTCCGCCAGCCGCATGCTCTTACACCTTCCCCTTGGATAGTGGTACTACTCAAGCATGGACAGCATCGCTATCCAAGAGTCCTGACTGCGATGCCGCGATGCCGCGATGCCGCGATGCCGCGATGCCGCGATGCCGCGCATGCGCAAGGAGCTCTCGCGGGACGGTGACAGCGGGCTGCTGTGCACCCGGGGCTGGGCGGCGGTCCCCGCATGTGGCCGAATGCTCGTCCGCACGGAAGGCCCACCGACGAAGGCGTCCCCGCCCCGGCACATGGCTGGAGGGGACGCGCTGTGCGAGGCAGTCGAGTCGGCGCCCGACGTCGTCGAGAGGTGCCGATCGGCTGCCGGGACTACTTCTCCACCGTGATCCGGTCCGCCTTGGGCGGGGTGAGCGGGTCCGACGCCGACGAGTGGGCCGTCAGGTAGGCGGTCAAGGCGTCCAGGTCGGACTGACCGACGTACTTGTTCTTGGCGTCCTTGAGGACGGGGAAGCCGTCGCCGCCGCCGGCCAGGAATTCGTTCAGTGCGACGCGGTAGGTCTTGGCCGGGTCCAGGGCGGTGCCGTTCAGCTTCACCGAGTCCTTGACGATGCGGTCGGCGCCCGACTGCTTCATGTCCAGGGTGTAGGTCAGGCCCTTGGAGACCTGGAGGATCTTGGGGGAGGCCGCGTTCGGGCCGCTGACCTGCTGCTGGAGTGCGGTCAGGAGCTGGGCGCCGGTGAGGTCGACGACGTTCATCATGTTGGTGAAGGGCTGGACGGTGAACGCCTCGCCGTAGGTGACCACCCCGTCGCCCTCCGAGCCGGACGACTTGAAGGCGAGGTCGGAGCGGATGCCGCCGGGGTTCATCAGGGCGAGCTGGGCGCCGCCCTTGTCGGCCGCCTTGGTGGCCTCCAGCTGGGCGTCGGAGATGACGTCGCCGAGCGGTGACTCGGGAGCCTCGGCGCCGCGGCCCGCGATGTCGGCGGAGATATGGCCGACGGGACGGTTCGCGACCGGCGCGGCCAGCTTGTTCCAGCGGGCGATCAGCGACGTCAGGTCCGCGGCCTTGGGCTGGGTGCGGTTGACGACGTGGTTGACCGCGCCGGGCGCCTTGACCTTGGTCCGCACGATGTCACGGGTGCGGCGGTCGTAGGTCAGCGTGGTGTCGGTGTAGAGCTTGCCGTAGGACGCGGCGGAGGTGACGGTGCGCGGCCGGCCGGAGGGGTCCGGGATGGTGCAGGCGTAGGCCTGGTGGGTGTGGCCGGTGACCAGCGCGTCGACCTTCGGGGTGACGTGCTTGGCGATGTCGGTGATCGGTCCGGAAATACCGTCGCCGGGCCCGGGACTGTCGCAGTTGTAGTTGTACGAGCTGGAGGCGGGCAGGCCGCCCTCGTGGATGAGGGCGACGATCGCCTTCACGCCCTGCCGGTCGAGGATCTTGGCGTACTTGTCGATCGTCTCGACCTCGTCGTGGAACTTCAGGCCCTTGACGCCGTTGGCGCTGACGACGTTCGGGGTGCCCTCCAGCGTCACGCCGATGAAGCCGATCTTGACGCCCTTGTGCTGCCAGACGCTGTACGGCTTGAGCAGCGTCTTACCGCTCTTCTCGTCCGTGACGTTGGCGGTGAGGTACGGGAAGTCGGCGCCCCGGAACTTCCGGCCCTTCATGTAGCAGCCGTCCTTCGGGTGGCAGCCGCCGTTCTGCAGGCGCGTCAGTTCCGCCCGGCCCTCGTCGAATTCGTGGTTGCCGACGGAGGTGACGTCGAGGCCCAGCTTGTTCATCGCCTCGATGGTCGGCTCGTCGTGGAACAGCCCCGACAGCAGCGGGCTGGCCCCGACCAGGTCGCCGGCCGCCGCGGTGACCGAGTAGGGGTGTCCCTTACGGGCCGTGCGCAGCGACTGGGCGAGGTACTCGACACCGCCCGCCGCGACGCTCTTCTTGCTGCCGTCCGGCTGGAGCTCCTCGACGTTGCCGGAGGAGCCCTGCGGCGGTTCGAGGTTGCCGTGGAAGTCGTTGAAGGAGAGCAGCTGCACATCGACGGTGCGGCCGGCGTGGGCGCGGTGGCCGGTGTCTGCGCCGGCCGGCTGGGCGGCGGCGGTCACCGTGGCGGCCGTGGCCAGTACGGCCACGCCGATCGTCAATCTGCTGATGGTGCGGCGCCGTTGTGGTCTCGCTGGCATGTGTTCCCCTCCTGGATGGTCCTGAGCGGACGGCAGCTTATTGTCGACGCGCGTAGCGCAACAGAGGGAAACGGTGACGAGCTGGTGGGCGGTCAGGGGCCGGGAGCGCGGGTGCTACCCCGCACCGCACCCGGCCGGGTCGTACCCTTCACGCATGACTGACGCTGCACAGGAGATGGGCCGGGTCGGCCGCAGGATCCAGGTGGTCGACGAGATCGCGCCGGAGACGGCCGCGGCCGTGGTCGATCTGATCGAGCGGGCCGCGCGGACGGACGGGCAGCCCGCCGTGTCCGAGCAGGGCCGGCTGCAGCTGCGCGGGGGCCGGCGCCCCGGCGTGCGCCATGTACTGGTGTACGCGCCCGGGGCCGAGGCCGAGGAGCTGGTCGCGTACGGGCAGCTGGAGGACACCGACCCGGTGGAGGCGCCGGCCGCCGAGCTGGTGGTGCACCCCGGGCACCGCGGCCGCGGGCACGGCCGGGCGCTGGGCGGCGAGCTGCTGGAGCAGTCCGGGCGCCGGCTGCGGGTCTGGGCCCACGGCGGGCACCCGGCCGCCCGGCACCTCGCCCAGACCCTGGGGCTGACGATGTTCCGCGAGCTGCGGCAGATGCGGCGCCCGCTGACGGATCTGGAGCTGCCGGAGCCGGTGTTCCCCGAGGGGGTGTCCGTACGGACCTTCCAGCCGGGCACCGATGACGCGGCCTGGCTGGAGGTGAACGCGGAGGCCTTTGCGCACCACCCCGAGCAGGGCGCGCTGACCCAGCGCGATCTGGACGACCGCAAGGCCGAGGCGTGGTTCGACCCCAAGGGGTTCTTCCTGGCGGAGAAGGAAGGCCGGCTGGTCGGCTTCCACTGGACCAAGGTGCATGCCGACGAGGGCCTCGGTGAGGTCTATGTGCTCGGGGTGCGGCCGGGCGCCCAGGGTGGTGGCCTGGGCAAGGCGCTGACCTCGATCGGACTGCGACATCTGGCCGCCGAGGGGCTGCCGACGGCGATGCTCTACGTGGACGCGGACAACGCCGCGGCGGTGAGCGTGTACGAGCGGATGGGGTTCGCCACCCATGAGACGGATCTGATGTACCGCTCGGAGACCTGAGATCTGAGACCTGAGCGTCGGGCCCGCGTGGGGCGGGCGGCGGACGAGCGTACGGCGGGGCGGGCCCAGGGCGGTCCGCCCCGCTCCTCATTGCCGGGGTGCGGGGTGCTGCTGCGCCCGCCACTCGCGCGCCAGCATCGCGTAGATGACCTCGTCGGCCCACTCCCCGTCGAGGAACTCGTTCTCCCGCAGATGGCCCTCGCGGCGCATCCCCAGCCGCTCCAGGAGCCGGGCCGAGGCGGTGTTGCGGCCGTCCAGCTCCGCCTGGATGCGGTGGAGTTGCAGCTCCTCGAAGCCGAGCCGCAGCAGCGCCCGGCTCGCCTCGGTGGCGTAGCCGTGCCCCGCGTGGTCGGGGTGGAAGACATAGCCGATCCCGCCCTGGCGGTGCTCTCGGCTGTTCCAGACGAAGGTGACGTCGCCGACCAGGGTGCCGCTGTCGCGGACGACGACCGCGAGCTGGAGCAGGTCGCCGGACTCGCGCAGCGTCGTGCGGGTGGTCTTGGCGGTGACGGAGGCCCGGGAGCCGGCCTCGTCGAAGGGGCCCCAGTAGAGGTAGCGGCAGACCTCGGGGCGGCGTTGGTAGGCGTGGATCGCGGCGAAGTCGTCCTGGGTGACGGGGCGCAGGTCCAGCCGTTCGGTGCGTATCGGGTAGTCGGGGGTGTACGGCAGCGGCGTCGTCTGGGACGCGGGAGGCAGGGGCACGCGGGCAGCGTACGCAGTGGAGGTTGACAGGTGCAGCCCACTTCCCTCACCCTTTCACTACTTAATTAGTGGAATGCATCAGAGGGGGGACGGCGATGCGGCCGACGGCCAGGGGCGAGGTGGACGGCCGGGCCTCGGGGCGCACCGCCATCGAGGCGATCGGCCTCGGCAAGCGCTACCGCCGCCGCTGGGCGCTGCGCGACTGCACCTTCCGGCTGCCGGCCGGCCGTATCTGCGCCCTGGTCGGACCGAACGGCGCCGGCAAGAGCACCCTGCTCTCGCTCGCGTCCGGACTGACCCGCCCCAGCGAGGGGTCGGTACGGGTGTACGGCAAAGCCCCCGGCACCGCCGCGGGCCGCCCCGTCCTCGCCCATCTCGCCCAGGACAAGCCGCTCTACCCCGCCCTGACGGTCGCCGAGACGCTGCGGCTGGGCCGCGCACTCAACCCCGGCCGCTGGAGCGGGCGGTGCGCCGAGCGGATCGTCCGCGACGGCCGCATTCCCCTTGACGCCCGGGTCGCCACCCTCTCCGGCGGCCGGCGCACCCGCCTCGCGCTCGCCCTCGCCTTCGCCAAGCGCCCCGAACTCCTGCTGCTCGACGAGCCGTTGGCCGATCTCGACCCGCTCGTACGGCACCGGATCGCCGCCCTGCTGCTGGCCGAGGCGGCCGCGCACGGCACCACCGTCGTCCTGTCGTCGGATCTGCTCGCCGAGCTGGACGGGGTCTGTGACTACCTGCTGGTGCTGGGCGGCGGCCGGGTACGGCTCGCGGGCGAGGTCGATGACGTCATCGGGGCGCACGCCCTGGTGATGGGGTCGCACCGGGGCGCGGGGCTGCCGCCGGAGGTCGCCGCGCACCCGGTCGTCGAGGCGCAGCTGTCCGGGCGGCGCTTCACCGCGGTCGTACGGCGCAACGGCGCGGTCGCCGCCGGGCCCTGGGAGACCGCGGAACCGTCCCTGGAGGAACTTCTGCTCGCCTATCTCCGCGCGCCCGATGCACCCGAGCTGATCGCACCGAGCGCGGAACCGGTCTCGGCGCCGCTGCGCCGCCGGCCCGGCAACAAGCCCGGCATCCCCGGCATGCCGCGCAACGGACCGTCCCGCAACGGACCGCCCCGACCGGGGGCACTGCCGGACGGCCGGGCGGACCCGCCGCGCGGCGCGGAGGGCACACGGCACGACCACCACAGCGGCAAGGGAGCGGCGGCATGACCAGCACGGCACACCTCGGGGCGAGCGGGAGCGGGCGCACCGCGGACATACCGAAGCGCTCCCGCACGACGGGCGGCCGCGGACCACTGGGCGGCCTCGTCTGGCTGGTGTGGCGCCAGCACCGGCTGGTCCTCGGGGTACTGCTCACCGCGGCGGTCGGCGGCACGGTCTGGTGCGCGGTGCTGCGCGGCCGGATGGCCGGGTTCATCGACGCCCACCACATCGCCGGCTGTTCGCAGATCTCCCTCGTCGCGCGCTGCTCGGACACCCAGGACGCGGTCACCGCCTTCCGCGAGGCCTATGGCTCGTCCCTGAGCCTCGCCGAATCGGGCCTGGTGCTGCTGCCCGCGCTGATCGGCCTGTTCCTCGGCGCCCCGCTGATCGCCCGTGAGCTGGAGGCCGGCACCCACCAGCTCGTGCTGACCCAGTCGGTCGGCCCGGTGCGCTGGCTGGCGGCGAAGGTCGCGCTGCCCGCCGCGCTCGTGCTCGCCGCCACCACGCTGCTGTCGGCGGCCTTCGCCTGGCTCTGGCAGGTCGGCGGCGACGAGGTGTCCGGCTCCTACTGGTACTCGACCCTCGGCTTCAACTCGCTCGGCCCGGTGCCCGTCGCCTACGCCCTGCTCGGCCTGGCGATCGGCCTGCTGGCCGGTCTGCTGCTGCGCCGCACGGTGGTGTCGATGGGCGTCACGCTGACCGTCATGGTCCTGGTCCAGTACGCGTTCACGCAGCTCAGGCCGTATCTGATGCCGATCGTCACGACCGAGTTCGGGCCCCGTCAGCCCACTCAGCTGCCGGACGACGCCTGGCAGGTGGGCCAGGGGTACTACACCGCCTCCGGCGCCCATGTGCCCGACGTGCCGTGCCGCCCCGACCAGGACTTCGCCGGCTGCCTGCGCCGGGAGCACGTGGTCGGCCAGTACATGGACCAGCACCCGGTCACGCACCACTGGCCGCTGGCGTGGATCGAGGCTGGGATCGTGGTGGCGCTGGCGGTGGTGCTGACCGTGATCGCCTTCCGGGTGGTGCGGCGGCGGTACGGGTGAGGGGGCGCTGCGATTTCCCCACTCGCCCCCTCACGCATTTCCCTCTCCGGCACATTCCGCCCGGCGTTCCTTTCCCCCGGGAGAAATTCCGGACGCGGGACGACGACGGAGCAGCCCGGCGCCCAAATGCCGGAAGGCGAGGACCTGTTCACCGCGCGTCGTGCAGAACGGGCGGCGGGGGAGCGGTCACCCGTAAGGCATCCCGCGCCCCGCAAGCCGGGTTTCCGGCCTCCCGCCAAGCCTTCCCGCCCGCACCGGAGAATGCGCGCAGCCCAAAAAGGTGGGATACCCCATGCGCAATAACCGGGGAAATCGAGATACCCGCACCCCATTCTCGTACACCGCCCCTTGATCAAAAAGGGCGGGCGATTTCCCGTCTATAATCGGGCGTGTGACAACGCCTGCGCCGGGGCAGACACGAAAGGCGCGCGGCACCGCAGAGCCCGGCGCCGGGGTCCGGACTCCGGGCGCCGCCGCCCCGCACACACCGACCGGGCCCCGGCCGACGGCACCGGAACGGACGTCCGCACACAGAGTCACGGGCGCACACGCACACCCCCGGCGGCCCTTGGCCGGCACCCCCGGAATACCCCGGGGAGTAGCACCCCGCTTGCCTGGCCGTAATATCCGCGTTACCAGCGATTCAATGTCGCTTGCGAGCATCACTGAATGCAGCCCGCTGTGCCGAACGTCCCGACTCCCAGGCTCCATGTCGCGCCGCCACTCCTTCCTGACGCGCCTGGAACCCCGGGGACGCGGAAGAATAAGGACATGAACCAGCAGCCCGGCG
Organism: Streptomyces auratus; assembly: GCF_050433025.1. Classification (NCBI taxonomy): domain Bacteria; kingdom Bacillati; phylum Actinomycetota; class Actinomycetes; order Kitasatosporales; family Streptomycetaceae; genus Streptomyces; species Streptomyces auratus. Next base: position 387,373 of record NZ_JBNGCB010000003.1, read on the forward strand.
CTCAGGCACAGGTCCAGCCAGAGACGTCGACCACCAAGCCCCCCAAGGCCGCGGCCCCCGCGGCCCAGCCGTCCGTGGGCTCCATCGCCGCGCACCGCCCGCAGGCGGTCCGCGGGACGGTGCCCGGGCTGGAGCCCGACCTCGACGCCGATCCCGATGCGTACGAGGACCGCGGTGTGGTGGGCGTGGACGGCGAGGAACTGCCCGGCGACCGGTTCCTGGACCGCGAGCGCAGCTGGCTGGCCTTCAACGAGCGGGTGCTGGAGCTGGCCGAAGATCCGGCCACCCCCCTCCTCGAACGGGCCAACTTCCTGGCGATTTTCGCCAGCAACCTGGACGAGTTCTTCATGGTCCGGGTCGCCGGACTCAAGCGACGGATAGCCACCGGCGTCGCCACCCGCTCCGCGTCCGGACTCCAGCCCCGTGAGGTGCTGGATCTGATCTGGACCCGCTCGCGCGAACTCATGGCCCGGCATGCCGCCTGCTTCCAGCAGGACATCGCCCCCGAGCTCGCCGCGCAGGGCATCCATCTGATCCGCTGGCCCGATCTGAGCGAGAAGGAGCAGGCCCGCCTGTTCACCCTCTTCCGCCAGCAGATCTTCCCGGTGCTCACCCCGCTGGCCGTGGACCCCGCGCACCCCTTCCCGTACATCTCCGGCCTCTCGCTGAATCTCGCCGTCGTCGTACGCAACCCGGTCAGCGGCCACGACCACTTCGCGCGGGTCAAGGTGCCGCCGCTGCTCTCCCGCTTCCTGGAGGCCTCCCCGCAGCGCTACGTCCCCATCGAGGACGTCATCGCCGCTCACCTGGAGGAGCTGTTCCCGGGGATGGAGGTGCGCGCCCACCACATGTTCCGGGTCACCCGCAACGAAGACCTGGAGGTCGAGGAGGACGACGCGGAGAACCTCCTCCAGGCCCTGGAGAAGGAGCTGATGCGGCGGCGCTTCGGCCCGCCGGTCCGCCTGGAGGTCGAGGAGTCCATCGACCCGGCCGTGCTCGATCTGCTCGTCCAGGAGCTGAAGATCTCCGACGCCGAGGTCTACCCGCTGCCCGGCCCGCTGGACCTCACCGGGCTCTTCGGGATCGGCGCGCTGGACCGGCCCGAGCTGAAGTACCCCAAGTTCGTGGCCGGCACCCACCGCGACCTCGCCGAGGTGGAGTCGGCCTCCGCCCCGGACATCTTCGCCGCCCTGCGCGCCCGCGACGTCCTCCTGCACCACCCCTACGACTCCTTCTCCACCTCCGTGCAGGCGTTCCTGGAGCAGGCCGCGGCCGACCCGGACGTCCTCGCGATCAAGCAGACGCTCTACCGCACCTCCGGCGACTCCCCGATCGTCGACGCCCTGATAGACGCCGCGGAATCCGGCAAGCAGGTCCTCGTCCTGGTCGAGATCAAGGCCCGCTTCGACGAACAGGCCAACATCAAGTGGGCGCGGAAGCTGGAGGAGTCCGGCTGCCACGTCGTCTACGGCCTGGTCGGCCTCAAGACGCACTGCAAGCTCTCCCTCGTCGTCCGCCAGGAAGGCGAGATGCTGCGCCGCTATTCCCATGTGGGGACCGGCAATTACCACCCCAAGACGGCCCGGCTCTACGAGGATCTGGGGCTGCTGACCGCCGACCCACAGGTCGGCGCCGACCTCTCGGATCTGTTCAACCGGCTCTCCGGCTACTCCCGCCGGGAGACCTACCGCCGCCTCCTGGTCGCGCCCAAGTCCCTGCGGGACGGCCTGATACAGCGCATCACCAAGGAGATCGACCAGCAGCGCGCGGGCCGGGCGGCCTACGTCCGCATCAAGGTCAACTCGATGGTCGACGAGGCCGTCATCGATGCGCTCTACCGCGCCTCGCAGGCCGGCGTGCCGGTCGACATCCTGGTACGCGGCATCTGCGCGCTGCGCCCGGGAGTCCCCGGCCTGAGCGAGAACATCCGCGTCCGCAGCATCCTCGGCCGCTTCCTGGAACACTCCCGGATCTTCGCCTTCGGCAACGGCGGGGAACCCGAAGTGTGGCTGGGCAGCGCCGACATGATGCACCGTAATCTCGACCGGCGGATCGAAGCACTGGTGCGGGTCGCCGACCCGGCACACCGCGCCGCACTCAACCGGCTGCTGGAGACCGGGACGTCGGACTCCACGTCCTCCTGGCACCTGGGCCCGGACGGCGACTGGACCCGGCACGCGGCGGACGCGGACGGCGCGCCGCTGCGCAACATACAGGAAATGCTCATTGACGCCCGGAGGCGCCGGCGTGGCCCAGCGACATGACCAGCAGACCGGAGGGCCGGCGGGTCTTATCGGCATCGGATACGAGCGCGGTGGGGTGCCCGGAGCCCGCTCCGCAGTGGTGGACGGACCCTACGCGGAAGACGGCAGCCCCCATGGCACCTCGCACGGACCGCTGATGACCTACACCTCCGGGGAGGACGGCACCCGCGCCGGGCCCGACCTCGGCACCGGTCTCACCGCCCGCACGGCCGAGGAGGTCCTCGCCGGCTATCTGCACCAGCAGGCCGCGGACTTCCTGCGCAGCCTGCGGCTGCACCGCGAGAGCGGTTCGGACGCGGAGGGCGCCGGCGACGCGGCCCGCCAGCTGCGCCGCGCCGCCCGCCGGATCAGCGCCACCCTGCACACCTTCCGGCCGCTGACCGAGGAGGAGTGGGCCGACCAGCTCCGCTCCGAACTCGGCTGGCTGTCCGGCACGCTGGCCCGCGAACAGGCCTGCGCGGCCCGCCGCGACCGGCTGATGGCCGCCTTGCAACGGCTGACGGGCCGGGGGGAACGGCCCGAGCGGCCAGACCGCGGCAGCCTGGATGACCGAGGCGACCAGGCGAAACGCGAGAAGCGGGACAGCCGGGGAAACCGGCGGGACCGCCCGGCACCGAGCCGCTCCACCACGGCGGCCGCCTCCCAGCCCGCCGCCTCCTCCGCTGCCGCCACCGAGACCGACCCCGACGGCGCACTCGCGGCCGGTGCCGCGCGCGCCGGCGCACTGCTCGACCGCCAGCTCACCCTCGCCCGCACCCGCGCCCACTCCGCCGCCCTCCAGGCCCTGGGCTCCGCCCGCTTCCACGCCGTCGCCGACTCCGTGGCGGTGCTCGCCTCCGAGGCCCCGCTGGCCGGTAAGAACGCCGAACTGCCCGCCGCCGAGGCGCTGCCGCCGCTCGCCGACCAGGCGTACCGGCGGCTGGTGGAGGCGGTGGCCGCGCTGCCGCTGTCCCGCGCCGGCTACCCGTACAACGCCGCCGCGCTCGCCGCCGACCAGCGCCAGGACGCGCCCTGGCACCAGGTCCGGTTGCTGGTGCGGCTGAGCCGTTACGCCCGGGAGGTCCTCGCGCTGGAGGACACCGATCACCGGCTGGCGGAAGCGGGCCGGGCGCTGGAGTGGCACCGCGACGCGGCGGAGGCCGCCGCCGCAGCCGCCGCCGCGGCCCGTACTCCCCGCATCGCCCCGGCCACCGCCTACGCCCTCGGCGTGCTGCACGCCGACCAGCGGCACGAGGTGGAGGCGGCCCGCTTCGCCTTCGGCCGGGTGTGGCTGCCGCGCGCGGGGGCAGGAACGCACGACCTCCCCGGAGGGATGCCATGACCGGCCGGAAGGGGCTGAGGACGTGACGGTGGTGCAGCGGCCGGTACGCGCGGCGGGTTGCGTCCTGTGGCGCCGCGCGGCCTCCGAGGACGGCCTGGAGATCGCGCTCGTCCACCGCCCCAAGTACGACGACTGGTCCCACCCCAAAGGCAAGTTGAAGCGCGGCGAGAGCGCCCTGGCCGGCGCGGTGCGCGAGGTGGCGGAGGAGACCGGCATGGACTGCCGCCCCGGCGCGCCCCTGCCCACCTCCTACTACGTGGCCAACGGCCGCCCCAAACAGGTCCGTTACTGGGCAGCCGAGGCCCTCGCCGGCGCCTTCACCCCGAACACCGAGGTCGACCGCCTGGAGTGGCTCTCCCCGGACGACGCCCGCCTCCGCCTCACCCAGGAACGGGACCGGCCCCTGGTGGACGCGTTGCTCGCGGCGCTGCATGTGGCGTGAGGGCGCGACAGAAGCCTCAGCCTCTTGTCAGGCCTCGCCCCTGAGACGTCACGAGGGCCCTCCACGGGATACGTGGGAGGGCCCTCGGCTGTGAGTGTCGGGATCGGGATCAGATGGACTGCCCCTTGGCGTACGCCACGAAGTGGTTCCACTGCGGGGCAGGGAAGAGGAGCGCAGGCCCCTGAGGGTTCTTGCTGTCCCTGACCGGGACGGCACCGTGGGTGTTCGCGTGCTCCGGTGCCCACTCGATGCACTGTCCGCCGTTGTCGCTGTACGAGGATTTGATCCATCGGACGGGTTCGGTCACGGGGCGCCCTTTCGTAAGTCATTGATCATGGCCACTGACGCCGCTTGGGAGGGCGCGTCGGCCTGTAGTTGATGGTAGGCCGTCAGTATGGGCAGCACCGAGCTACTTTCCCGTTCGAGATGGCCCCGTTGGGCCGACTCCGCGTACGACATCAGCGAGCGGTCCGGCAGCGTCAGCACCGTGATCGGCAGGTGGAACGGGCGCCGCTCTCCCATGTCGAACGGGGCGACGTGGAGCACGGTGTTCGGCAGCTCGGCGAAATCGACCAGCCGCGCCAACTGTGCGTCCATGACGGCGGATCCGCCGATGGGCCGACGGATGCAGCTTTCGTCCAGCACTACGAACACCAGCGGCGGGGGCGTGCGGACAAGCGCTGCCTGTCGTTCCGCAACGAGCGACACCCGTTCGTCCGCCTGATCGGACGTGATCGCTCCGCGCTTGACGTGACTCCCAGCGAGCACGGACGCGTACTCCGGGGTCTGCAGCAGGCCCGGGATGATGCCCACTTCGTACAGCCGGATCTCCGCCGCCCGGCCCTCGTGTCCGACGTACTCCGGGAAGCCCTCCAACAGGCTGCCGTGCCGGATCTCGCGCCACTGACGCTCGAACGTGTCCACGGTGCCTTCGGTGCCGAACGTGCGGTCGGCGCTGCGCGAAAAGCGCAAAGTCGGGGGCTTCCGACCAGTTTCGACCGCGGAAATGTGCGTACTGGAATACCCCATGCGCTCGGCAAGCTCATCTTGCGTCCAGCCGCGTGCTTCCCGGGAGCTGCGTAAACGCGCCCCGAACGCTTCGCGAGGGCTATGGTCCGGCATCAACTCCTTGCGATTCAACGGGCTTTCACCAACGCTTCCTCCTCCTCTGACAGGTTGAACAGCTTTTGACTCTAGGTCACTCTGAACCGCGTCGGTAGTGGAATGACTACAGAGAGGAGCGGACTTTGCCCGGGAAGCGCACTCCCCCCGAAGGCCGTACTGCTCGGCACCGCACCGGCGCGAGCGATCCGGCAGGCGCAACAGCCGGAGCCGGCGACCCCCCGGAGCACGAGCGGACCGCGGACGACGACAGCGAGGCTGTGACGCACCTTCGCGCGCGCATGCATCAGGACTACGCGCGGTGGCAGCAGTACGGACCGCTGGGGCGGTCGCTGTGAACTGTGCCAAGTGCCGGACGCTGCGGGCCGAATTGGCGGATGCCGAACGGAGCGGCGACAAGACGAAGGCCGTCGACTGCCGCGTGCTGCTGCGGCGGCACCCCCAGCATGACGGAGTGCCGGTGGAGAGCGAGGGGGAGCACTGGGTTCCCCGGGCCATCCCCGAGCCCAACCCGGGCCTGGCCTCACAAGAGAAGGGAGATCGCGCAATGATCGCGAGCACCGAAACGACCGAGACCCTCACTCGTCCCTGGGGTGCCGGTCGGCTCGCCCCATACCCGACCACCGTTCGCCGCCTACACGCCACAGTCGCCATCGACCCCGCCACACAGCTCGGCGTCTTCCGCGACCGTGCCGGCAGCGTGGTCGAGATGGGCAAGCACGGCACCAGCTCCGGTACCGAGACCTCGACGACCACGAATTCGGACTCGCAGAACGACCAGGGTCACGACCAGGACAGTACGCAGGACTGATGACCGTGACCGAGGAAAGGCCGGTTCTCGTGGTCACCGAGGCGGACGATGTCACCGCCGACATGGTGATCGCCGAACTCAACCGGCGAAGTGTGCCGGTGGTCAGGGTCAATCCCTCCGACATCGGTAAGGGCCTGACGGTCTCGGCTCGGTTCGGTACCTGCCCGGTCCCGGTGGCCGGGCAGGTACGTACCCCGTCGAGAACCGCTGACCTGACTCACGTGCGGGCGGTGTACTGGCGCCGCCCCACCTGGCCCACTTTCCCGAACCTGAGCGATCACGATGCACGGTTCGCGGCTGCGCAGGTTCGCTACGGACTCGGAGGAACCCTCTACGCACTCGACGGCCCGTTATGGGTCAATCACCCGCTCCGCATTGCTGCTGCCGACTACAAGCCCGCACAACTCGCCGTTGCTCAGCGTCTCGGCCTCACCGTGCCGCCCACGCTCGTGACCAATGATCCGAGCGAGGCAAGGGAGTTCATTGCCGCCAACGGTCAGGTGATCTACAAGACGCTGCGGTGGACTCCGTACGAGCGAGACGGAGTCCCGGTGACGGGATGGGCGGATCCGGTCACGGCTGCCGAGATCGATGACGGCGTGTGCGTGACACCGCACCTGTTCCAAGCCCGCGTGAACAAGGTCGCCGACGTGCGGGTCCTGGTGGTCAGCCGGGAGGTGTTTGCCGTACGCATCGACTCCTGCCTTCTGGACTGGCGCAAGGACTACTCCGCACTCTCCTACGCCGTGATAGACCTGCCCGCCCGCATGAACAAGGCGCTTCTGGCCTACCTGGATCACTTCGGGTTGGTATCCGGGAGCTTTGACCTCGCCGTGGACCAGGAGGGGGACTACTGGTGGCTGGAGCTGAATCCGAACGGCCAATGGGGGTGGCTGGAGGGAGAGACCGGACTCGACATGTCCGCCGCATTCGCTGACCTGCTGACGCAAGGGAAAACCCATGACTGATACTGCGCCGGAGCGGCGTGCCCTCGCCGATCGACTGGAGAAGGCCAAAGTCCTCACCACTCCCGCATGGCGAGCCGCGGTGGAGGCCGTACCCCGTGAGCTGTTCCTTCACCCCGGAGTGTTCCTGCCCGAGGAAGGCGGCCGGTGGCGGCCGGTCACCGCGGTCGGGTCCGAGCCGGCCGAGTGGGCACAGATCGCCTACAGCGACCGGTCCCTGACCACACAGCTCGACGGACACCTCACCGCCGACCAGGTCAGCGATCTCGTGACGGGCTCTCCCACGTCGTCATCCACCACCCCGGTCACCGTGGTGTACATGATCGAGTGTCTGGAGGCCCAAGACGGACATCACGTGCTGGAGATCGGCACCGGCACCGGTTATTCCTCGGCTCTGATGTGTCACCGACTCGGCGAAGACAACGTCACGACGGTGGAAGTCGACCCCGCCGTCTCGGCCCGCGCGGACGCCGCGTTGGAGACGGCCGGATTCGAGACATGGACCGTGACCGGGGACGGGCTCCTCGGCCACCCCTGCCGCGCCCCGTACGACCGGGTCATCGCCACCTGTGCTGTCCGCCGCATCCCCTACACCTGGATCAGGCAGACCAAGCCGGGCGGCATCGTGCTGGCTACCGTCGGCGGCTCGTGGGGCTACGGCACGGGCCTGGCCAAGGTCATCGTGGGTGCGGACGGCACTGCCGAGGGCAGGATCACCGGCCGCTCCTCCTTCATGCAGGCGCGATCCCAGGCTGCACCACCGGTCTCCGGGGACCTGTCCGCCCGCACGGCCTACGCCGACAGCGAGCGACCGGCAGAGTTCCCGCCCGCCCTGCTGGAAGAGTGGATGCCGGCCTTCCTCGCCCAGCTCGCCGCGCCGGGTGCACAGTTCGTCCGCGCTGCGACGCGCGAAGGCGCCCAGCTTCTGTACGTCTTTGATCCGGAACGCGAGTCCTTCGCCGAGTTCATTGCAGCCGGCGATGCCTGGACGGTCCGCCAGGGTGGGCCCGTGGCTCTGTGGGACGACATCGAACGGGCTCTGACCGCGTGGCAAGACGCGGGAAGCCCCGACATTTCCGCCGTACGGCTCCGCATCACGGACACGACCCACACGTACTGGATCGAGGGCCACCCGCTGCTCATCTGGCAACACCATCTCGCCTGAGCGAGGGAGCTAATGCGCGCGCAATATTCTCCGCACGGATCCGAAACTGGCCTGCCGGATCCGTGATGCTGCGATTTCACCGGTGGGACGTAAAATCGCGGCATGGCACAGAAAGTAATCACCATCTACGCGGATGACCTCACGGGTGAAGAGACCGCCGAGGTCAGCACGCACACCTTGGCTCTTGACGGCGTCACTTACGAGATCGACCTGGGCCCGGACAGCTACGACAAGCTGCTGGAGGCCGTCGCGCCGTTCACGCGGGTGGGCCGCAAGACGCGTAAGTCCAAAAAGCCGCGGCAGGCGGCGCCGAGCGGCGAGGACACCGCCGCCATCAGGGCCTGGGCGAAGTCGAAGGGGTACGAGGTCAGCGAGCGCGGCCGGGTGCCCGCCTCCATTCGTGAGGCCTACGGGAAGGCCAAGAAATAGCCGGGAAAGCTGGAAAATCCGCCGGGGTCGCCGTTGCCGGGGGCCTCGGCGGGCGCCTGCCTGATTGAGCCGGACGCCGCTCGAAAAGGGGGGAGTGTTCACCATCGTCCCGAGGCGGGTCCGGCCGGTCCGCGGGTTCACCGGAATCGAGCGGCAATCGAGCAGCAATCGGACGCCATATCGCCGGATCACGGGTCTGCGGTGACCGGGGAATTAAATGGGACAATCAAGAAGCCATCTTTCTCCGAGGCCCGGGAAAGACCGGTGGCCGGTTCCCGGCCGGTTCCTGGTCGAGGGCCGCCCACCGAAACGTTCCGTCACCACTCGCTCACGTTCGGTGATTTCACGCCGTCCGAGGGGGCTTCCGGCCAACTCGGTCAGGCGAGGTTGTGCCGCCCGCCGCATACCGGACACAGTGGGCGAGGCGCCGGGTATGTGATGTTCCTGCCGCCGGGCCGTGTCTGGCTCTGTCTATCCCTTCTGCGTGGTTCGGGGGCTGGAAGCTGTGACGGTACGTGTGGGCGAGATCCGGGACATCCTTGAAGAGGCGGTGCCCGGTGCAGCCATCGAGATCCCGGCATCCTTTCTGGGCGACGGCGCGGTGGGCCTGGTGTTCCACGGCAGTGTGCTGCGCGTCGACGGCGCGCTGTGCGACGCCGAGGAGCTGTGGGTCACCGGGCGGACGGTCACCACCGCGTCCCCGGTGCCGGTGCCGGTACGCATGGAGTTCACCGGCGAGGACGGGCTGGTGACCGGAGCGCTGGCCGCCGCCGACCTGGGCGGCGGCCGTGCGCTGATGCTCGTCGAGGGTGCCCCGGCCGGCAACGTCGAACTCCTGCCCGGTGCCTGGGTGGTGAGGGACGGTCACTACCTTCCGCTGACCGGCAGGCGCCCGACGCCTCGGGTCGACCCGGGACGGCTGGACGGCCTGGGCCGGGCGCTGCCGCCGGCCCGTCTCCGAACCGCTGCCGAGCGCGAACGGGACCGCGCTCCACAGGCGTTGCTCACCGAACACGGCATCCTCACCCCCCGCCCTCCGGTGCGCCGCAGACAGGGCGTGCGCCTGCTCGAATCCCCCACGGTGCGCGGTTGGTCGCCGATCGGTACGCCCGGCGGGGAGAACGGTCTGAGCGTCGACTATGTGAACCCGCCGCTGCGGATCGCCGGGGCGCTGACCGCGCTGCCGGCCTCCCCGCCGTACAAGACCGTGGTGGGCGGGGTGCTGTTGGTGGACACCGGGGCGTTCAACGGCTCCGCCATGGGTGCGTACGTGGTGCCCGACGGCAGCGGGGCCCAGCCGTCCCTGTTCGCGTACGGGGCGCTGGGCAGCGAGACCGGGTTCGGCCCGCCGATGTTCCAGGTGCGCGGCATCTCGGCCGGGTTCGGCTGGAACAGCCGGGTGCGGGTGCCGTCGGCCGATGCGCTGGGGAGCTTCCCGTTCCTGATCGCCCTCGACAACCCGGGTGAGATCGGCGCCGATGACGAAGAGGTCGATCCGCTCAAGGTGCTGAGTGAGCTGATCGGCGGCTCCGCTCCGTGGGTGCGGCCGCAGGAGGGGGATCTGTGGTTCGCCGCCGGTCTGGCCTTCGACTGCTTCGAGACCCTGCGCGGCCACGCGATGGCGCTGGTGCAGACCGGCTCGGACCTGACGATCAGTCTGCTCGGGGTGGCCGGCGCCCAACTGCCCACCAAGAGCGAGAAGAAGATCGCCCGGGTGGAGATCGGCATCGAGGCCACGCTGCGGCCCACCGCGGGGGAACTGAGCATCGGCGCGGGCTTCACCGAGAAGACCTTCCTCATCGACCCGAACTGCAAGCTGCGCGGCGGCGTCGGGATGAAGTTCTGGTTCGGGGAGCACGAGTACGCCGGTGACTTCGCGCTGATTCTCGGCGCGGTGCCGCGGGGACGGGAGCTGCCCGCCCGCTATCCCCAACAGCAGCCCGCCGGCATCACCTGGGGCGTCGGCTCCACGGTCAACATCACCGGCAGCGCGTACGCCGCGTTCACCCCGAAGTCGCTGATGGCCGGCGGCGGACTGGACGTGACCTTCCAGTCGGGGATGCTGCGCGCCTGGCTCAGCGCCCGGTTCGACGCCCTGGTGGAGTGGAACCCCTTCTACTTCGATGTGGGCCTCGGGATCAGGGTCGGGGTCTCCGCCACCATCAAGGTGTGGTTCGTCAAGATCAGGATCTCCATCGAGGTCGGGGTCAGCCTGCGGGTGTGGGGGCCCGCGGTCGGCGGCGAGGCCACCGTCCACCTGTGGTTCATCTCCTTCACCATCGGCTTCGGGGCCGGCCGCCGCAGCGGCGAACCCGCCCTGGGCTGGGGCGGCTTCCAGGGCATGCTGCCCCCGCCCGAGAACATGGTGCGCACCACCCCGGTCACCGGCTACACCGGTGCGGGCGCCCCCTCCACCCGCGAGGGGGCCGCACCGTGGCTCGTCGACAGCGGCGGTTTCACCTTCACCGCCGACACGCAGGCGCCGGTCAGCAGGCTGTATCTGGACCGCGAGGGCACCACCCCGGTCGAGACCGACGACACGCTGGACATCCTCCCCATGCGGCTCAAGGACCGGCAGAGCGAGCTGCGGGTGTGGCTCAGTTACAACGGCGGGCCGGAGAGCCTGACGGACTGGGCTCGTACGGTGCTCCGCGGCAGCGTGCCCAACGGCCTGTGGGGGGAGAAGGCGGATGCCCCCGGTGAGGGGCTGATCCCGGGGCGGATTCTCGGGGTCCGGCTGGTGTCGCCGCCGGTGGACCACGGCACCTCCACCGGCTTCATCGACGAGAAGGGCCTCTCCTTCGACCCCATCGCCCCCGACGGCAACCAGCCGTTGTCCGCGGACGAGGCGGCGGCGGGGCTCGTGCCGGAGCGGCCCGGCGGGGTCATCGGCCTGATCGCGGGCGGGATCGACACCGCCGGCACCCGCGACCGGCGCGCCGCGCTGGCCGAGGCGCTCACCCGGCTCGGCGCCGGTCCGGGCTCCCTCGACCACGACCTGAGCGAGTACGCCCACGCTGCGGGCACCGCCTTCACCGCCGAACCGATGTTGGTGCCCGCGGGCTGATCCGCCCGGTCCGTATGGAAGGACCCGTCCAGCCGTTCGTACGGACGGATCCGCCCCGCCGGTTCGTACGGACGGATCCGCCCCGCCGGTCCGCGCACCCCCCCCGCGGGCCGGCCCGGCACCGCACCTCCCCGCCCTGTCCGCGCCCGCCACGGCGCCTTCCACCACCGCGTCCTGTCGAACACCGCGTCCTGTCGAAAGGCACGTCCGTGACCACCACCCCCGATTCCGTCCCCCGGCCCCGCACCAGCACCCCCGCCGCCCGGCACCGCACCCGGTTCTTCGACCACCGCATCCCGTCCCTCTACGCCGGCCGGTACCGGATCGACAACCGGCAGACCCTCCGGGCCGTCGACGGCGCCGACCGCGTCATCGACGCCACGCCGCAGCCGTTCGACGTCGTCCAGCCGCGCTTCGGCATCGGCCCGGCCGCCATCAACGCGCGCTTCCCCGTGCCGGACGCCGTCGGCATGTACGGCCAGACCCTCCCGCATCTCAACCTCGACGCCCCCGGCCTGCCGTGGAGCCGCCGGCTCGGGCCGGACCACCCGGGTGAAGTGCCCTGGATGGCCCTGCTGTTGTTCCGGGAGGACGAACTGCCCGAGGACCGGGACGCCGTTGGCACCGTCGCCGCCGGGACCGTGCGGGAGTTCCTCGACGGCGGGCTGGGGCCCGGCAAGACCCCCGTCCTGCCACCGGAGAGCCTGCGGCCCGAGGAGTACGCCGAGCACTGTGCGACGGTCCTGGTCCCGGCGGCGCTCTTCGACGCGGTCGCGCCGCTGCCCGTGGAGATGGGCTACCTCGCCCACGTCCGGGAGGGCGGCCCGCCCGACGCCACCCGTGCCGGGGACGACCCGGAACCGGACGAGAAGGAACTCAACGCGGTCGTCGTGGCGAACCGGTTCCCTGCCGCCACCGGTGGCCGGCACGTCGTGCACCTCGTCTCCCTCGAAGGCTTCGACGCGTATCTGACCGCCCCGGCCCCGTCCGAAGGTGTCCGGCTGGTCTCTCTCACCTGTTGGACCTTCACCAGCGAGACGGACTCCGGCATCGGCTTCGGCGATGTCTGCCAGAACCTGGCCACCACCGACGGCAGCACCCCGCGCCCCGAAACGGAGCTGCGGCTGCGGGTGCCGGCCGCCGCGCCGGACCGGCCGACGGCCCCGCAGCAAGAAGCCCTCGACCGGATGGCAGGCGGCGCGGTCGCGCTGCCGCAGCGCCTGGAGACCGGGGAGCGCACCGTCGCCTTCCACCGCGGCCCGCTCACCGCCCGGCCCGCCCCCCGGCTGCCCGGCCCGGCGGCGACCCGGCTGGAATCGCCCGGCGAAGCGCTGATCTACCTGGAGAAGTACGGGGTCTTCGACACCGCCTACGCCGCCGCCTTCACCGCCGGGCGGGTCCTCGCGCTGGCCGATGACCGGTTCCGTAGCGCGCTGATGGCGTTCCGGTCCGCCGCCCGCACCGCCGTGCGCCGCCTGGCGTCCCACCCCGAACTGGCCGGCCGGGCGGTGTCCGCCCGGCAGCTCACCGCACCGCTGGCCTGCGAATCCTTCGACCGGATGCTGCTGGACGGCGACGGCACCCGCTTCACACGGGCGGTGGACGGGGCCGGGCCGGATCTGCGGGCCGGCCGGCGCCGGACCGTCGCCACGGGTGCCCGCCGCACCTCCGCGGATCCGCGGGCCCTGCTCGCCGACCCGGGCGTCGCCGATGCCCTGACCCGCGCCGCCGCGGACGAGTTCACGACCGTGACCGACTGGCTCGACCGGCTGCGGCGGCTGGAGATGCTCGGGCTGGAGCACCTGGTGCCCGACGACCGGGCCCTTCCGCCGGAGAGCATCCGTTTCGCGTACGCCGACCCCTGCTGGATCCGGGCCGCGGTGGACGGGGCCCTCAGCATCGGCGTCGGCCATGCGCTGGACGCCGATCTCAACGCACTGGCCACCACCGGCGGACCGGTCCCGGCCTGCGCGGTGCTGCTCCACTCCCAACTGGTCCCCGACTGGCCCCGGACCATCATCACCGCCTACGCCGGCGGCACACCCGTCGAGCCGCTGCGCAGCGCCGTCTACGGCACCGACATCCAACTCCTGCTCTACCCGCGGCTGATCGACCGCTTCGAGCTGGCCGAACCGCCCCGCGGTATCTGCTTCGGCATCGGCGACACCGGCACCATCGAGCTCCGCGAGATCAGCGGAGACCGCATCGGTTACCCCAAGGGCGAGTTCCCGAAGCCGGCCGGCTTCGGCCGCTTTCTGCGCTCCGGCGGCCGCGATGTGCTCAATGTCCACGGCAGCGGCGACGCCCTGGTGCCCGCCCTGTCCGCGGCGCACGGGGTGGAGCGGATCTCGTCCGCCCAGTTCGCCCTGCAGTTGATCAACGCCCCGCAGGTGCAGACCTTCTCCCGGCCGTGACCGTCACCCGCTGAGCGACGAACGAAAGGACCCACCGGACCATGTCCGTGGACACCACCCTGGTCGTACCGGTCGAGGTCGCCGCGCTGGCCGTCAACCGGCAGACCCGCGACACCGGCAACGAGCACGTGATCAACCGCTGGATCACCAACTTCAAGGACATCGGCGACGGCGTGCCGCCCGAGCCGGAGCCCTTCTCCAGCCCCGAGGAATGGACCGGCCGCGAGGACCGGCTCGGCGTCTACCTCCAGTGGGAACTCCCCGCCGCGCTCACCCGCGGCCGGCACGACGAGGAGGAAGGCGTCGGCGACTTCCCGCTCGTCCCCAACCGGTGGCTGGTCGTCCGCCACACCGACACCACCCGCGCACTGACGGCCTGGGTCGTCGAGAGCGACTATCTCGACCCGATGGACGGCACCGTCTCCTTCCAGGACCCGGACAGCGACGAACCGGCCGCCACGCTGATCGGCAAGTGCCACGAACTCACCGGCCCCTGGCGCGAACCGCCCACCGGGCACGCGCCCTTCCTCACCGCGATCGGTCCGGGTCTGCTCACCTTCTCCGTCTTCCAGCCGTACAACACGAACGTGTTCTCCCTGCACGACACGCTGGAGGGGGTAGCGGACACGGAGCGGCTGAGCTACTTCGTCGCCGGCTGGTACGCCGATCCGGACAGCGACATCCTGGCCGGCACCGACGACCTCGCGACCCTCCTGGACCGCTTGCAGTGGACCAAGCCCGCCGGTTCCGGCAGCGGCATCCGCACCTCCGTCTACACCGGAACCGTGCTCGGCCTGGACTGGGACCTCACCGGCCCGGTCCCGGACTCCGACTGCCCCCACCGCGACGACGTCACCGCCATCGTCGCCAACAGCGTCGCCGAGGCAGCCGCCGAGCTCGGCTCCCAGGCCGACGGCGACGGAGCCTTCGACGCCCAGGAGGCGGAGCTCTTCCGCGCCTTCCTCCTCGGCGGCATCGACGCCCTCGACGAACGCGACCGTCCCGAGGCCGACATCCTCACCGACCGCCGCGCCCATGACACCGCCTTCGGCCCGGTCCCGGGCGGCTACCGCTGGTTCATCGGCGAACGCGACGCCGACCCGGACGCCGACCCCACCCCACCGGCCGCCCGCGCCGCAGAGGCGGACACCGTCGCCGAACTCAACCGCAAACAGGCCGAGCACGACGCCACCGAAACCGCCCTAGACGCCGCCCGGGAGCGCCTCTACCACCTGTGGTGGCTCAGCCAACTGCCGCGCCAGTCCGACGAGTTCCGCGACCGGATCGAGGACGAACTCGACCTCACGTACGCCGAGGGCGCCGCCGGCCAGGTCACCGCCCTCGCCCGGCGGCTCGCCGACCAGCGCCGCACCCTGCCCTGGGGCAGGACCGAAGCGGAGCTGGCCGCGCGGACGGCCGCCCTCTACCCCGCCCACGGTCCGCGCGCCGCCCGCCGGCTGCTCCGCGTCCCCGCCCAGGACTACGACTACAGCGCCGACCCGGTCCTCGCCCTCGACGGCGCCCACCTGCACGCCCCGCTCACCCGGGACGCCCCCCTGCCGTGCCGCACCCCCGAGCGACTGGTCACCCGCGCCTCGGGCATCACCACCGCCGACGTCGCCGCCGTCGCCCGCCAGCTCGACCTCACCCATCAGCCTGCCTGCTTCCCGGCCCTGCTCAGCGAGTTCCTCATCCTCGACCGGGCCCTGAACACCGGCGCGATCAGCAATGTCACCGGCACCCTGCCCGCGTACGGCACCACCGCCTGGCGCATGCCGTGGCAACCGCTCTACCTGCTGTGGAAGGCCGAGTACTTCCCGCTGCCGTTCCGCGAAGACGACACCGACCACTGGGCGTTCATCGAACGCTCCCGCTACCAATGGCAGGGCACCGGCGAACCCGGCACCCCCCTGATCGTCTCCGGACGGCAGATGCTCGCCCCCGCCGCCGGGCACTGTCTCGACGGTGCCCTGGAGAGCTACGCCCGCCTGCGCACCGGCCTCCCCGCCGACACGATGCGGCGGCTGCGCACCGGCGCCCGGGAACGCGACCTGCTCTCCCAGACCCTCGACGGATTCGGCGCCGCCCTCGCCCAACGCCGGCCGCTCTCCGGCCTCCAGCCGACCGGGGAGACCGCCGCGCTCATCGGCAACGGCGATTACCCGCCACCGGACCCCGGCGGCCTGCCCGCCAGCGACTGGGACGAGTGGCCCCCCTCGACGTTCCAGCAACTGCGCGCCGGCCAGCTGGCCTTCCTCGACCTGGCCGTCGTCGACCGGTTCGGCCGCGCCGTCAACCTGATCGGCGACCCGAGCCACTTCCGGCCCGAGATGTCCCGCACCATGCGACCGGCCCACCCGGTCAGCGGCTACGACAGCGACCGCCTCGTCGAACTCGGCCCGCGACTCCTCCAGCCCGCCCGGCTGCGCTTCGACTTCCTGTCCGCCGCCGCGGACGACGACGTCGACCTGACCCCCGGTGCCAACCCCGTCTGCGCATGGCTTCTCCACAACCGCCTCGACAGATCCCTGGTCGTGTACGCGCCCGACGGCGCCGCACTCGGCGAACTGCGGGTGACGCTGAACGGCGCCGGACGGCACGAGGTCTCCTGGTCGGTGCTGCCCGGCTCGGAGGTGACCGACTTCGACCAGCTGCGGGCCCGCTCGCGGCACGCACACGACCTGCTGCACGCGGTCAAGAGCCGTGGCCCGCAGACCTTCGATGCCCTCCGGGCCACGGTCGACCGGACCCTGGAGACCATCGACCCGGACGGCCCCGCCGACCCGGGCCTGGGCTTTTTCCTGGGCCGGCCGCTCGCCCTCGTACGCACCCGGCTGACCATGGACCTGCACGGCCCGCTGCGTACCGATGTCAGCTGGCAGGCCCTGTTCGACCCGCCGCAGCCGGAACTGCCGGACTACCCCTGGGCGATCCGCCTCGGCGAGGCCGCGCAGACCGACGACGGCCTCGTCGGATACGTCCTCGACGACGACTACGACCACTTCGAGACGGTGATCGACCCGGCCGCCGGCAGCGGCAGCTATCTGCGGCCGATCGGCGACGACCCCAGCCTGCACCTGAACTTCGGCGACCACCGCACCGCCGTCGCCACCGTGCTGCTGGATCCGCGCGCCGCCGTGCACGCCACCACCGACATCCTCGCCACCAAGCGCGTCTTCGTCCCCCAGGAATTCACCGACCGGGCCATCGCCCGGATGACGGTGAACTTCCGTACCGGCCCCCTGCTGGCCGCCACCACCGAATTGCGGGGTGCCCGGGACGAGGTCGAGGAAACCGTGCTCATGCCCACCCCGGCCGGAGTCGTGGGCGGTTGGACCTGGACCGAGCAGCGCGGCGGCGCCTGGGAGCAGCTCCCCATCCTCAGCCAGGACCAGTACGACCTGCCCCTGGCCCGGCCCGAACTCCGCTCCGGCTTCCTCACCCTCGACGACGCCGCCGCGCACAGCCGCACCGACCGCTGAGACCGCATCACCATGCGGGCCGCGCCGCGCCCCTGTTCCGGCAGCGGACGGCGCGGTCCCTGACGGCTGAAGGAGCACCCGATGGCCCTGGTTTCCCCGACCCGCACCGTAGACACCACCGCCAACGAACCCCTGCTGGCGTACACCCTCACCACCAGTCCGGACCCGTTGAAAGCCTCGCCGGAGAATCCCCAGGTGCCCGAGGAGAAGGGAGAACTCCAGATCGTCGGGTCACGGCACAGCGGTACACCGGCGGATGTGCAATGGATCAAGGTCAAGGTCCCGGCCGGGCCGATGTCGCCGGACCTCGCCACGGACCTGGCCAAGGTCACCCCACGGATCAGCCTGTCCGGCTGGTCGGTCCGGCTGGACGCCGCCGCGAAGGAATTCGTCTTCTCCCCGTCGGCCGGCCATGCGCCGATCGGCCCGGAGACCGGATTCACCATCCAGCTCTCCGATATCCCGGTCAACCGGAAGGTCGGTACCTCGCCGATCACCATCACCGAGAGTTCCCGCACCGGATCGAGCGCTTTCCAGTCCCGGGCCACCACATTCCACGTGGGGAAATTCCCGGCGGACTTCTACCTGCGCAACCTCATCTGCACGCCCCTCGTCATCAACAACGGCGGCGAGGTCACTCTGAACTGGGAGCGCTCCGCCAACGCCACCTATGAGCTGCTGTACGGCGACACCAATCTGGATGTCACCAACGACACCAGGAAGCGCATCACCAACGTGAAATCGGATACGACCTTCTATCTGCGGGGCACCACCGGGGACGCCTCGAACCCCGTGGTGCGAATCCTGTCCGCCCAGGTATCCGTCATCAAGCCGGACCTGGAGATCGGCAACCTCATCGTCCACGGCAGCACGCAACTCAACGGTGCCACCAGCACCAAGAACCTCACCGTCGGCGGCACCGCCAGCCTGAATGGCGCCACGACCACCAAGGACCTCACGGTCAACACCGCAAACACCCTGCACGTCCGGACCATCGAAGGCAGTGGTTCCTACGGGGCGCTCGCGATCGGGGGGCGGCTGACGCTCTCCACCGCGGGACGCGAGGTCAATGTCCTGAGCAAATTCACCGTCGCCGGTACCACGCAGCTCAACGGTGCCACCACCACCAAGAACCTCACCGTCGATCCCGGCGCCGACGGCTACCTCTGGCTCAAGACGGGCCGCCTCGACACCGCCGCGGGAACCCACCTCAACGCCTACGGCACCGTCGGAATCTTCAAGAACAGCTCGCAGACGCTCCATTCCAACTACATCTCCTCCGGTTTTCCAACAACGACGTACCAGGCGAACGGTGCCGGATTCCTCACCGTCGTCATGACGTGTCTGTACTTCACGTCCAACACCGGCTGGCGGGAGCTCAATGCGTACTTCACCGCGCAGGCGACCACGGCCGGCGTGACACATTCCATCTCCGTACCGCAAGTGACTTTCAGCGGTTCGCCGCAGTCGAAGAACCAGATGTCCGTTCCCGTCGCAAAGGGTGGCACCGTCAAGGTGTCCCTCGACAACACCAAGCTCTCCGGTGGCCAGGGGAACGGCTACTTCTCCGTGTACTGGACCCCGCTCGGCGGTGGACCCAACCTGACGCAGGTAGCGGCCGCCGATATGCCGGAGCAGGACGAGGCAGCCGAGGCAGAGGTCCCCGAGACCTTCTTCTCGGACGCGCCGGCGGACTCCACGGCGGAGCCGTCGGAAGGGTGACGGAGCCGCGCGACGCATACTGGACCGATGCTGTACGCGGAAATCGAGATCGGCTCGTTCCTCAAGGCGCGCCGCGCGGCGCTCGACCCGGCCGAGCTCGGCCTGCCCGGCGGGGTGAGCCGGCGCCGGGTGCGCGGGCTGCGGCGCGAGGAGGTCGCCCAGCTCGCCGGCATCAGCGTCGACTACTACACCCGCATCGAACAGGGCCGGGCGCACGCCATCTCCGACTCCGTCCTGGACGCCATCGCCCGGGCGCTGCGGCTCTCCGGCGGCGAGGTGACCTATCTGCGCAACATCGCCGTGCCCCGGCGTCCGGGTGCGGTCGACTGCCGCCCCGCCGCCTCGGGCCCCACGCAGACCGTGCGCCCGGAGATCCGGCAGCTGCTGGACGCGATGGAGACCACCGTCCCGGCCATGGTCATCGGCCGCGGTCTGGACATCCTGGCCTGGAACACGCTCGGCGGCCGCTTCGCCTTCGACCTGGAGGCGCTCGCCCCGGACCGGCGGAACACCGCGCTGCTGGTCTTCCTCGACCCGGTGGCGCGGGCCCTGCACCCGGACTGGGAGGCGAAGGCCGTGGAGGTGGTCGGCAATCTGCGTGCCGACAGCGGCCGGCACCCCGACGACCCGCGGATCTGTGCGGTGGTCAATGAACTCCTCGACCACAGCGCGGACTTCCGGCGGCTCTGGGAGACCCAGGCGGTGTACGAGTGCCTGCGCGGCACCAAGCGCCTGCTGCATCCGCACGTCGGCGAGCTCCTGATCACCTTCGAGAGCTTCCGGCTGAGCACCGACCCCGACCAGGCACTGGTGACGTACACGGCCCCGCGCGGGTCGGAGACGGAGCGCCGGCTGCGGGAGCTCGGGGCGCGGGCGGCGGACGAGCGGCGGGCCATGGCGGCCGCGGGGGCGGACGGGTAGCTGCCGCGCGGGGGCCGGGTGGCTCAGCCCCTGGGGGCCAGGGCCTCCCACCGCACCGTGATCTCCCCCTGGCGGCGGCGCCGGGGGTCGCCGGCCAGCGGCCAGTCCGTGGCCAGGGCCTGGACGGCGGCGCGCCACCGCTGGCGTGCGCCCAGCGCGCCCAGCGGGGCGGCCGCGGCCCAGGCGCGGTCGAAGTCCCGGAGGAAGGCATGGACCGCCTCGCCCGGGACATTGCGGTGTATCAGCGCCTTCGGGAGGCGTTCGGCCAGGTCGGAGGGGGTCCGGAGGGAGCCGAGCCGGGTGGCGAAGGTGACCGTGCGCGGCCCCTCGGGGCCCAGCGCCACCCAGACGTGGCGCCGTCCGATCTCGTCGCAGGTGCCCTCGACGAGCAGCCCGCCGGGCGCCAGCCGGGCGCACAGCCGCTGCCACACGGCGGCCACCTCGTCCTCGTCGTACTGCCGCAGCACATTCGCGGCCCGTATGAGGACCGGTGCCCCGGTACGCGGCCCCGGCAGCGGCACCTCGAAGCCGCCGTGGACGAAGTCCAGCCCGGGCCGCTCGTAGGACCGGGCGGCCACGACCCGCGCCGGATCTATCTCTATGCCGACGACCCGGGCGTCCGGCCGGACCGTCCGCAGCCGGCCGAGCAGCTCGACCGCGGTCCAGGGCGCCGCGCCATAGCCCAGGTCGACGGCCACGGGGTCGGCGGCGCGGCGCAGCACGGCGCCGTGTTCGGCCGCTATCCAGCGGTCCATGCGGCGCAGACGGTTGGGGTTGGTGGTCCCGCGGGTGGCGTTTCCGACCGGTCGGGACGGTGCGGATGCCGGGGCGGCGAGGACGGAGGGGCGGCGGGCCATGCCGTCGAGAGTATGGGGTGGCCGGAGGCGGGCCGGCAGCCGCGGTACCGCCGGCCACCCCGGCAGACCGCCCACCGAGGTCCCGTCCGACCCTTCCGCCCGCCGTGACGCCGAGCCGCCCCCACCGCGGTACCCCCACCCCGCCCTTGGTCACGCTTTGGCAAAGTGTGGGTGGAGCGCTCCGGGCGGAAATGGATGACCGGGGCCTGTTGTTGGACGGGGTCGGAGGCGTGCCGCCCGCCCCGCCTAGGAGGTAGCTCGACGTGAGCCCATACGTGTCCCGGCTCCGCAGCCGTCCCCATGGCCAGTTCGCAGGCCAGGCCCGGCTGCGCCTGCCGGGCAGCCCCCGTCGCCCGCGCCGGGTGGCCATGCTCAGCGTCCACACCTCCCCGCTGCACCAGCCCGGTACCGGCGACGCCGGCGGCATGAACGTCTACATCGTCGAGCTGGCCAGGAAGCTCGCCTCGATCAACATCGAGGTGGAGATCTTCACCCGCGCCACCACCGGCACCCTCCCGCCCGCCGTCGAGCTCGCCCCCGGCGTCCTGGTACGGCATGTGGACGCCGGTCCGTACGAGGGCCTGGCCAAGGAGGAGCTGCCCGCGCAGCTGTGTGCCTTCACCCATGGCGTGATGCAGGCCTGGGCCGGTCAGCGCCCCGGCCACTACGACCTGGTCCACTCCCACTACTGGCTGTCCGGCCATGTCGGCTGGCTGGCCGCCGAACGCTGGGGCGCCCCGCTGGTGCACGCCATGCACACCATGGCCAAGGTCAAGAACGCCGCCCTGGCCGCCGGCGACACCCCCGAGCCCGCGGCTCGGGTCATCGGCGAAACGCAGATCGTGCGCGCCGCTGACCGGCTGATAGCCAACACCGCCGAGGAGTCGGACGAGCTCGTGCGGCATTACGAGGCCGAGCCCGGCAAGGTCGCGGTGGTCCACCCCGGTGTCAACCTCGACCGCTTCCGGCCCACCGGCGGTGCGGTCACCGAGAGCCGGGCCGCGGCCCGGGCCCGCCTCGGCCTGCCCCAGGACGCGGTCATCCCGCTCTTCGCCGGCCGCATACAGCCGCTGAAGGCCCCCGACGTCCTGCTGCGGGCGGTCGCCGCCCTGGTGAACGAGGACCCCTCGCTGCGCTCCCGCCTGGTGGTGCCCGTAGTGGGCGGCCCCAGCGGCAGCGGGCTGGCCAAGCCCGAGGGCCTGCAGAAGCTGGCCGCCCGGCTCGGCATCGCCGATCTGGTGCAGTTCCGCCCGCCGGTCGGCCAGGAGCAGCTCGCCGACTGGTACCGCGCCGCATCCGTGCTGGTCATGCCCTCGTACAGCGAGTCCTTCGGCCTGGTCGCCATCGAGGCCCAGGCCTGTGGCACCCCGGTGATCGCGGCCGCGGTCGGCGGTCTGCCGGTGGCCGTGCGCGACGGCGTCAGCGGCTTCCTCGTCGCCGGCCACGACCCCGCCGACTACGCCCGCGCACTGGGCCGTTTCGTCGCGGACCCGGCCCTGCCCGCCCGGATGGGCACCGACGCCGCCCGCCACGCCCAGTCCTTCGGCTGGGACACGGCCGCCGCGGCGACCGCCGAGGTGTACACCGCCGCGATGCAGGAGCGGCGCCGTCACCTACGATCGCCCCATGGCTGACGACGCGCGACAGGTGATCGAGGCGGCTCTGGACGACGCCGGCCTGGAATGGGAGAGCCCCACCGACGGCACCTATGTCGTCAAGCTCCCCGGCACCCGCAAGCTCTCCACGACCTGCTCGCTCATCGTCGGCAAGCACTCGCTCTCCATCAACGCCTTCGTCGTCCGGCATCCCGATGAGAACGACGCCGCCGTGCACCGCTGGCTGCTGGAGCGCAACACCCGCCTGTACGGCGTCAGTTACGCCATCGACAAGCTCGGCGACATCTACCTCGTCGGCAAACTCCCGCTCGCCGCCGTCACCCCCGACGAGCTCGACCGCATCCTCGGCACCGTCCTGGAGAACGCCGACGGCAGCTTCAACACCCTGCTCGAAATGGGCTTCGCCACCGCCATCCGCAAGGAGTACGACTGGCGGGTCTCCCGCGGCGAATCCACCCGCAATCTGGACGCCTTCGTGCATCTGACCCAGGGGCGCGGGCGGGCGGAGGCGTAGGCGCGGGCTCTTCCCTCCTGAACTCCACCTGCACCGCCCCCGCGTGACCCGAGGTCGGCGACCCAGCCGGCCAAACACCACCCCGGCGTGCCGTTCGGCCTGACGGGTCAAATACGCATGCGGTCCACCCGGAAAGCTCAGCTCTTCGCTCGTGGGTGACGTGCGCGCGGGAGGAAACGTGGCATAAAGGCTGACTGTGGGTCATATCACTACGGTGATTCGGATGGCCGACGCTGTGTCTCCCTTCGCAGTAGGCAGAAAGGAACATCTCCTATGCGCACTGCCCGTACTTTGTTCGCCTCAGCCGTCATCACCGCGGTGCTCGCGGTGACGCCCGCCGCGTTCGCCTCGTCCGCGGTCGAGGGCCCCGCCACGGACGGTGGATCGTCGGTGGCGAGCTCCCGCCACGACGATGACCGGAGAGGCGACGAGGACCACCGCTGGGGTCGCCACCACGACAAGTGCAAGCACCACCACCACCGGCGTCACCACCACCGTCACCACCGCCACCACCGGCCGGTGGGCGGTATCCACACCGGCGGCGGATGGCTGGCGCACTCCTTCCGCTGAGCCGATTCCCGCCCGCTCGTGACCGGCTGAGCCGGGAGAAGGCCGTGCAGGACGCCGCCGGGGCCCGTGAAAAGGGCCCCGGCGGCGTCCTCATGAGGGGGCCCGGCGGTCGGCCCCGTCGGCGGCTACGGGATCTCGTGCCGCACCAGTGCGCGGGCGAACGGCTCGCCGGCGGCCTTCGCGTACGCCCTCCGCACGCGGATCTCGGCGAGCGTGCGGGGGCGGTAACCCGGCCCGCCACAGCAGCTCTTGTGGAAGCGGATGCCCGCGTGCAGCAGTACCGAGAGCACCCGCCAGCCGGCGGTGTCGCGGCGCCGCGGCGGTGCGAACGCGGAACCGGCGTGGATCAGCGGCTCCGCACAGCGCGGGCAGCGTCGTTCGTGGGCACCGGCGTAGGGCTCGGGGTAGGGCTGCTTGTACGAGGCCCGGCAGGGCAGGCAGACGAAGGACGTTTTCCCGGGGGGCATGCCGGGAGCGTATCCGCGGCGGGGGCGGGGTTCGACGGGATTTCCGGGGGTGCGCCGACGCGCCGGGCGGTGTGCGGCTCCTGCCCGGGCAGTCTCCGCAGCAGCAGCCCGTAGCCCGCCGCGGCCGCCGTGCCGACGGCCGCGCAGCCGGCCCACAGCGCATCGGCTCCGTAGTGGTCGATGACCGTGCCGCCGAGCAGAGGGGCCGTCAGGGAGGCGATGGACCAGGACAGTGCGTAGATCCCCTGGTAGCGGCCGCGGCCGTGCACCGGCGAGAGGCGGACCACCAGGCCCATCTGGGTGGGGGAGTTGATGATCTCGCCGAGGGTCCAGACGGCGACGGCGACCGCGTACATGGCGACCGAGCCCGCCAGCGCGGTGAGCCCGAAGCCGTAACCGGCCAGCAGGGCCGAGCCGACCAGGAGCATCGCCGGGCTGCGGTGCTCGATGAACCGCGTGACGGGGATCTGCAGCAGGACGATCAGGATGCCGTTGACGGCGATGACCATGCCGAAGTCGGCGCTGGAGAAGCCGTCCTGGCCCATCGACACCGGCATCGAGACGTACGCCTGCTGGAAGAGCAGGGCGAGCAGCAGATTGAGGCCGACGACGGTCATGAAGCGGCCGTCGCGCAGAACGGTGCGCAGGGAGACGGCCGCGGGGGCCGGAGGGCCGGGAGCCCCGGCCGCGTCCTGGCCGTGGCCGGGGCGGGTCTCCGGCAGCTTCCGGAACACGACCAGGGCGCAGGCCAGGACGAGCGTGGCCTCGCCGAGGAAGAGGGCCAGATAGCCGTGCTGGGCGATGAGTCCGGCGGCGGTGGAGGAGACGGCGAAGCCGAGGTTGATCGCCCAGTAGTTGAGCGAGAAGGCGCGGACGCGGTCCTCGGGGGCGACGATGTCCGCCATCATCGCCTGCACGGCGGGGCGGGAGGCGTTGGACGCCATCCCGACCACGCACGCCACCGCCGCGATGCCCACCGGGTCCGTCATGAAGCCGAGCAGCGCCACCGAGGCCGCCGTCGACAGCTGCGCGATCAGCATCGTCGGCCGGCGGCCGAGCCGGTCGGTGAGCACCCCGGCGCCCACGGAGGAGAGCACCCCGCCGAGTCCGTAGAGCGCGCCGACCAGGCCCGCGTACGAGGCGGAGTAGCCGCGCTCGACCGTCAGATAGAGGGCGAGGAAGGTGGCGACGAAGGCGCCCAGCCGGTTGATCAGGGTGCTGGTCCACAGCCACCAGAACTGCCGGGGGAGTCCGGAGACGCTCTCCACGGCGGCGCGGCGCAGCCGGGCCGGCAGGGTCGGCCGAGGTGGAGCTATAGGCGTGGGCATGACAGTTCCCCCGAGGAATGGTGCGGCGCGGCGTGGTCGTGAAAGCGGCGGGTGGCGGCTGCGCGACGACCGGATGGGCGTAAGCGGTGCAACCGACGACCGCAACCTACTTTCGGGGCGGTGTGCCTCGCCACTGAATTGACCGGAAGCCTCAAACGTCACCGGGAAGCCCAGGTTCTGGACCCCCGGAGGGCCCTCCCCGGGATTCGATTACGCTCGACGCCATGGCCGACGCACCGTACAAGCTGATCCTCCTCCGCCATGGCGAGAGCGAATGGAACGCGAAGAACCTGTTCACCGGCTGGGTGGACGTCAATCTCAACGAGAAGGGCGAGAAGGAGGCAGTCCGCGGCGGAGAGCTGCTCAAGGACGCCGGCCTGCTCCCCGACGTAGTGCACACCTCCCTCCAGAAGCGCGCCATCCGCACCGCGCAGCTGGCCCTGGAGTCTGCCGACCGCCACTGGATCCCGGTCCGCCGCAGCTGGCGGCTGAACGAGCGCCACTACGGTGCGCTCCAGGGCAAGGACAAGGCGCAGACGCTGGCCGAGTTCGGCGAGGAGCAGTTCATGCTCTGGCGCCGCTCGTACGACACCCCGCCGCCCGCGCTGGCGGACGGCACCGAGTTCTCCCAGAGCGATGACCCGCGCTACGCCGACATCCCCAGCGAGCTGCGCCCGCGCACGGAGTGCCTCAAGGACGTCGTCACGCGCATGCTGCCGTACTGGTACGACGGCATCATCCCCGACCTCCTCGTCGGCCGTACGGTCCTGGTCGCCGCGCACGGCAACAGCCTGCGCGCCCTGGTCAAGCACCTCGACGGCATCTCCGACGAGGACATCGCCGGCCTGAACATCCCCACCGGCATCCCGCTCGCCTACGAGCTCGACGCCGACTTCCGCCCGGTCAACCCCGGCGGCACCTACCTCGACCCGGCGGCCGCCAAGGCCGCCATCGAGGCAGTGAAGAACCAGGGGAAGAAGAAGTAGGAACCCGCAGTCGAGCCCCCTGCCCGCGGTTTTTTCCGCAGGTGGGGGGCTCGGTGCTGGGCGGGGGCGGGGGCCGCCCGGGGTGCGGCTCGACCCGGCGTGCCGCGGCGTGCGGGGGCAGCATGGAAGAGGGGCACATGTCCGCAACCTGGAGGATGAGACAGATGCCCAAGTTCATGGACATCCACCGCGGTATGGAGGGCCTCACGGCCGACCAGCTGAAGGCGGCGCACCAGGCCGACCTCGCCATCGAGGCCCAGGAGGGCGTGCACTTCGAGCACGCCTGGGCCGACCCCGACTCCGGCGACGTCTTCTGCCTGTCGGAGGCGCCCTCGGCGGGCGCCGTGCAGCGGGTCCACGAGCGCGCCGGCCACAAGGCGGACGAAATCCATCCGGTGCCGCTCAGCGTGTGACGCGGACCTACGGCCACCGGGGACGAGGGGACACAGACACCGGCAACGGCAGCGGCCCCGACCGGAAGATCAACCGGTCGGGGCCGCCGTCGCGCTGTGCCGTCGAGCTCGCTAGCAGCCGCCGCCGCACTGGCACGGTCCGCCCGACTGACAGCCGCAGCTGCAGCCGGGGCCGCAGCTACAGGCGCCGAGCACCGGGAGCCGTGGGCGCTCGACGACCGTCGGGGCGCCGTGGGGCGCGGGGTAGTGGGAGTCCGCCATGGGTGCCATGCATTGCCTCCTAGGGGTCACCTGGTGCCCATTGCATGCCCGGGCGACCAGGCGCGTCAACGGCGCGCGGAGGCATACGTCAACCGCGCACGGTGGCACCGGAAACGGACTCCCGCCCTTCGCCCGCCGCCGCGGTCAGGCGCCCTCCACCGCCGTCGACGAGGAGGCGATCTCGTCGGCGTGCTCGCCGGTGACGAGGTAGACGACCCGCTTGGCGACGGAGACCGCGTGGTCCGCGAAGCGCTCGTAGTAGCGGCCCAGCAGGGTCACGTCCACGGCGGTCTCGATGCCGTGCTTCCAGCGGTCGTCCATCAGGTGCTGGAAGAGGGTGCGGTGCAGCATGTCCATCGCGTCGTCGTCCTGCTCCAGCTGGAGCGCGAGGTCGACGTCCTTGGTGATGATGACCTCGGCGGCCTTGGCCATCAGGCGCTGCGCCAGCTGCCCCATCTCCAGGATGGTGGCGTGCAGATCGCGCGGTACGGCCGTCTCCGGGAAGCGCAGCCGGGACAGCTTGGCCACGTGCTGGGCCAGGTCGCCGGAGCGCTCCAGGTCGGCGCTCATCCGCAGCGAGGTGACGACGATCCGCAGGTCGGTGGCGACCGGCTGCTGCCGCGCCAGCAGGGCGATCGCCCGGGCCTCAAGGTCGCGCTGGAGGTCGTCGACCTTCTCGTCGGCGGCGATGACGGCCTCGGCCAGCTTGAGGTCCGCGTCGAGAATCGCCGTGGTGGCGCGCCCGATCGCGGAGCCGACGAGCCGGGCCATCTCGACCAGGCCCTCGCCGATCGAATCAAGCTCCTCGTGGTACGCGTCCCGCATCTGTGACCTTCTCTCGCATCGAGTGGTGGTGTGGGAGGTGGCACGGGGTACAGGTGACCTCTGCCCACGCTCTCACGGTCAGTGCCCGCGCGAGCCGGATCCCAGGAGGGTGATGGCCCATGGAGCCAGCACTCCGCGGTGCCGTGTGCCGGCGGGGCCGACGCCCCTCGGTCACTCCGGGTGCCCGGTCGCGCGACGGTGCGGAATTGCTCCGGCACCCGCACCGTCACCCTGCGGGCGCCGCGCGACCTGCGGTGCCACCGGGGGTGAACCGGCGCCGACGTGAAGGTGAATTCTGGGCGACGCATCGCCTGCCGCGGTGCCGGCCGCGCGGTTCACCTGGCCACCCTCCGGCCGGGCGGGGCTCGCGCGGCGTATCCCCAAGGGACATCCG
This sequence comes from Streptomyces auratus, assembly GCF_050433025.1. NCBI lineage: Bacteria > Bacillati > Actinomycetota > Actinomycetes > Kitasatosporales > Streptomycetaceae > Streptomyces > Streptomyces auratus. The sequence goes on from NZ_JBNGCB010000003.1 coordinate 415,729, forward strand.
GCCGGCAGCCGCCCGCCCGCGTCCGGTTGCCGGAGTGAACCAGCGCGGACGCCACGGTGAACTCTGGGCGACGTGTGATAGGGCAGCGCCTCGCAACCCTGGGGAAGTGTCCGACCCGGCGCATAACCTGGAGTCATGAACGTGGACGCGGCCGTCGCCGCAGTGGCAGCGATCGCCGGGCTGTGCACCGGCGTCTTCGCCATGCTGGCGTTCCGCTGGAGCGAACGCGACCAGGCCAAGCCCACCCGTACCTCGCTGCACACGGACGCCGTGCTGCCGCCCGGGGTCGACACCGTGCTGTCCGTGCTCCGCTCCTCCGCCGTGGTGCTGGACGAGGCCGACGCCGTCGTCAAGGCCAGCTCCGCCGCGTACGCCCTCGGGCTGGTCCGCGGCGGCAAGCTCGCCGTCGAGCCGATGATGCAGATGGCCCGGGACACCCGCCGGGACGGCGAGATACGCCAGGTCGAGCTGGATCTGCCGCGCCGCGGCACCGGCCGCGGCGAGGCGCTCGCGGTCTCCGCCAGAGTCGCCCCGCTCGGCTCCCGGCTCGTCCTGCTGCTGGTCGAGGACCTCACGGAGGCCCGCCGCATAGAGGCGGTCCGCCGCGACTTCGTGGCCAACGTCAGCCACGAGCTCAAGACGCCCGTCGGCGCGCTCTCGCTGCTCTCCGAGGCCGTGATGGACGCCAGCGACGACCCCGAGGCCGTCGAGCGCTTCGCCGGCCGGATGCAGAACGAAGCCACCCGCCTGACCAACCTCGTCCAGGAGCTCATCGACCTCTCCCGGGTGCAGAACGACGACCCGCTGGAGGACGCCGAGCCGGTCCGGGTCGACGAGCTGGTCGCCGAGGCGATCGACCGCTGCCGCCAGCAGGCCGGCGCGAAGCAGATCACCATGGCCACGTCGATCGGCGGGCCCGAAGGATCCGCCGCCCGGGGTGGCGGCGGGCGGCGCGAGGACGGCCCCGCCGACCTGAGCATCTGGGGCAACCGCGGCCAGCTCGCGGCGGCCCTGGGCAACCTCGTCGAGAACGCCGTCAACTACTCCCCGTCGCGCACCCGCGTCGGGATCGCCGGGCGGCGGGTCTCCGCCCCCGGTGGCGACCTGATCGAGATCGCGGTGACCGACCAGGGCATCGGGATATCCGAAAGGGATCGGGAGCGCATCTTCGAGCGCTTCTACCGTGTGGACCCGGCGCGCTCGCGCGCCACCGGCGGGACCGGCCTCGGTCTCGCCATCGTCAAGCATGTGGCCGCCTCGCACGGCGGGGAGGTCACGGTGTGGAGCGCTGAGGGACAAGGCTCCACCTTCACCCTGCGTCTCCCGGAAGCCGGGGCCGTACGCGACCGCGAACGGCCCGCCGACCTCTCCGCGGAGGGCCTCGACGACGAGGACCGCCCGTACGAGACCTTCAACGATCCACTCCCTGCACACCCAGCCCCGGAGGTCCTTCCGTGACCCGAGTGCTCGTCGTCGAGGACGAGGAATCGTTCAGCGACGCACTGTCTTACATGCTCCGTAAGGAGGGCTTCGAGGTCGCCATCGCGGCTACGGGCCCTGACGGACTGGACGAATTCGAGCGCAACGGCGCCGACCTCGTCCTGCTCGACCTGATGCTGCCGGGCCTGCCCGGTACCGAGGTCTGCCGCCAGCTGCGTGGCCGCTCCAACGTCCCGGTCATCATGGTGACCGCCAAGGACAGCGAGATCGACAAGGTCGTCGGCCTGGAGATAGGAGCCGATGACTACGTCACCAAGCCCTTCTCCTCCCGCGAGCTCGTCGCCCGCATCCGCGCCGTGCTGCGCCGCCGCGGCGAGCCGGAGGAGGTCACCCCGCAGGCCCTGGAGGCCGGTCCGGTCCGGATGGACGTGGACCGCCATGTCGTCACGGTCTCCGGCGGCAAGGTCGATCTGCCCCTCAAGGAGTTCGACCTCCTGGAGATGCTGCTGCGCAACGCCGGCCGGGTGCTGACCCGGATGCAGCTCATCGACCGGGTCTGGGGCGCCGACTACGTGGGCGACACCAAGACCCTGGACGTGCACGTCAAGCGGCTGCGCGCCAAGATCGAGCCCGACCCGGGCGCGCCGCGCTACCTCGTCACGGTCCGCGGCCTGGGGTACAAGTTCGAGCCGTAAACCCAGCCTGAGCAGCTCAGCGGCCGCCGCCCGGGTGGCAAGCCGCAGTACGCGTCAGGGGCGCCCCTCCGAGCCGGAGGGGCGCCCCTGACGCCTTGCTGTGACGGGCCGGGGTCAGTGACCGCCGTGCGCCGACCCCGAGGGCTTCGCGGAACCGGACGGGCTGGCCGAACCGGACGGCTTGCCCGACGCCGAGGGCTTGCCGGAGCCCGACGGGGACGCCGAACCGGACGGCTGCGGCAGCTGGGAGGGCCCGTAGCCCGCGAAGTAGCTCTTCGCCGGGACCACATAGGCGTTGATCTTGACCTGGCCGGCCGAGCTCAAGGTGAACGTCAGCGGCTGGGCGTTCCCGTCCTTGACGGCCTCCCGGCCGCTGGCCAGGACGGCCGAGGCGTCGCCCTTGCCGCCGATCACGATGGAGCCGCCGGCGGGCACGACGACCGGGCCCGAGCCGGTGGTCGGCGAGAGCTTGGCCGACTGGCCGGTGCCGTCGACGGAGATCGCGGTCAGCTTCTGGTCCTTGGCGCCGTTGTTGAACACCGTCGCGGAGATCACGGCCGGGCCCTTGGCGTTCACATCGGGCTGGGTGACGACGGACGCGTTCTGGATCTTGATGTCGCCGACGGAGGTCGCGGCGTTGTCCGGCTTGACCTGCAGCGTCTGGGCGTCGTTCCCGGCCCCGCACGCGGACAGCGTGGCGATCGAGAGCGAAAGGACGGTGGCGGCGAGGACGCCGCGTCGAAGGCTGCGGCTCACGGCGGCGGCATCTCCTTGACGAGCTACGGCGGCCGAACTTCGTGCCCGGTCGCGGATGGGCGGCTGGGGCGGCACTGCGTACGCGTCATGACGACGGGTGCGTAAAGCCGCCCTAAGGGTGTGTCAGCGCCGCTAGGTTACCGAGCCGTCCTCACGCCGCCGCACCCGACCCGCCCCCAGCGCACTCAGGGCCCGTCACCACCGCTCACGTCCGGTTTTCCGGCCCCCGTGCGAGGACCTCCGAGAAACCCGCCACCGGCCACGGAACGGAACGGAGAACGAGCCACGGAGTGGACCGGAGAGGAGCCCACGGAACAGGACCCAGATCGCCAACCCCGAGGGCACACAGTTCGACGCGCAGTTCGGCGCGCAGTTCGGCGCGCACATCCGGACGTACGGATCCGGACGCACCACGAGAACGCGTACCGAGAACGTGGCGGAAATTCGACGAGCGGCCGTTCGGGTGAGAGCCGGCAGGTTCCCCCGGTGAAAAGCAGTATTCGCAGGGAATGTGAAGGCCTCGCGGAATTGATCACACTCTTCGGCCGCCGGATGGTGATCAATTCGGGAATCGCTCGGGAGAGGTCCCCGAGCAGCCGAACGGAGTAGCGGAACTCGCTCATGCGGATCTGCGCAAAACGGGACGTTCGACCTCCCGAACCCCGCCTTCCCGGTACGTGACGGGCATGTTTCCACTCACCCGTGCAGCCCCTCCGACCTGCGAATACCCGTCTTCCGCGACCCCTCGCAGCACGTTCCGGTTACTGTTGTCAAGCCCCGAGATATGCCCTGACCTGCGAAAACGCCATTCAGAACGGCCCGTTCCCGTGTTAGCATGGATAGCCACGGAAGGGGTACCTGTCACATGACGTTCAAGGTTGGCGACACCGTGGTCTATCCCCATCACGGGGCCGCGCTGATCGAGGCCATCGAAACTCGCCAGATCAAAGGCGTGGACAAGACCTACTTGGTGCTGAAGGTCGCCCAGGGCGACTTGACTGTTCGTGTGCCAGCGGACAATGCGGAGTTCGTCGGCGTACGCGACGTGGTTGGTCAGGACGGGCTGGACCGGGTCTTCGAGGTGCTTCGCGCACCGTATGCCGAAGAGCCGACGAACTGGTCCCGTCGCTACAAGGCAAATCTTGAGAAGCTCGCTTCCGGCGATGTGATCAAGGTTGCCGAAGTGGTGCGCGACCTGTGGCGGCGTGAGCGTGAGCGCGGTCTTTCCGCCGGTGAGAAGAGGATGCTCGCGAAGGCGCGCCAGATTCTGGTGAGCGAACTCGCCCTCGCGGAGAACACCAACGAGGACAAGGCCGAGGCCCTGCTCGACGAGGTACTCGCGTCCTGACGATGCTGTGTGCTGGTCAAGCGTGTGCGGATCATGCATGCGTGGGTCACGCGTCCGCCGACGACGTGCCCGGCGCAGCGACGACAGCGCCGACATAGCAATGCCGACGTAGTAATGCCGCGGTGCCCGAGTGACGACCACTTCCCAAGTGGAGTGGTCCGTTGCCGGGCGCTGCGGCATATCTGCCGGCGGATCGGCGATGTGCTGAGATCGCCGAGGGACCGCCGACTGTGGCGTGCCGGGCCCGGGCGGCTGTCTCGACCGTGTCACGGAAGGGTCCGGTCGAGGCGTCGCGCCCGGCACTCCCCCAAGCTCTACGAGCGGGGGGCACTCCCAGGCCATACCCACCTCGCCCGAGGAAACAAACCTGTCTGCGTCAATTCCGGGCTCGCCCCGGACTCCGGAGCCATCGATGTCAGATCCCTCCCGCCCGGTCCGCACCGCCGCGGTGATTCCCGCCGCCGGCCGCGGTGTCCGGCTCGGTCCCGGCACCCCCAAGGCGCTGCGCACGCTGGGCGGCACCCCCATGCTGGTGCATGCCGTCCGTGCGATGGCCGCCTCCCGTGCCGTCTCACTCATCGTGGTGGTCGCCCCACCCGACGGCGCCGCCGAGGTCGGCCGCCTGCTGCACGAGCATCCGCTCGCCGAGCGCACCGACCTCGTGGTCGTCCCCGGCGGACAGACCCGCCAGGAGTCCGTACAGCTCGGTCTGGCGGCGCTCCCGGACACCATCGAGGTCGTGCTGGTGCATGACGCCGCGCGGCCGCTGGTGCCGGCCGACACGGTCGACGCGGTGGTCGCCGCCGTACGGGCCGGTGCACCCGCCGTCGTCCCCGCGCTGCCGCTGGCGGACACCGTCAAGCAGGTCGAGCCGCAGCCGCCGGGCACGCCCGAGCCGGTGGTCGGCACCCCGGAGCGGGCCCTGCTGCGTGCCGTGCAGACCCCGCAGGGCTTCGATCTGGCGACCCTGCGCAAGGCGCACGACATCGTCGTCGAGGGCGAGGGCGCCACGGACGATGCCGGGCTGGTCGAGCGGCTCGGATCGCCGGTCGTGGTCGTCCCCGGACATGAAGAGGCATTCAAGGTGACCCGGCCGCTGGACCTGGTCCTGGCCGAGGCCGTGCTCGCCCGCAGGAGGGCCACCGATGGCTATGTCTGAGCCGCTTCCCACCGGGGCCCCCGCCGCCCCGCTACTGCCGCTCGTCGGTATCGGCACGGACGTGCACGCCTTCGAGCAGGGCCGGGAGCTCTGGTGCGCCGGGCTGCTGTGGGACGCCGCGGAGAGTGACGGCTACGGCCTGGCCGGCCACAGCGACGGCGATGTGGCCGCGCACGCCGCATGCGACGCCCTGTTCTCGGCGGCCGGCGTCGGCGACCTGGGCGCACACTTCGGCACCGGCCGCCCCGAGTGGTCCGGCGCCTCCGGTGTGACGCTGCTGGCCGAGGCCGCGCGGATCGTCCGGACCGAGGGCTTCACCATCGGCAATGTCGCGGTGCAGGTCATCGGCGTTCGCCCCAAGGTCGGCAAGCGGCGGGGCGAGGCGCAGAAGGCGCTGTCGGCGGCCGTCGGCGCGCCGGTCTCGGTCTCCGGGACGACCTCGGACGGACTGGGGCTGACCGGCCGCGCCGAGGGCCTGGCCGCGATCGCCACGGCGATCGTCTTCCGTACGGCCTGACGCCACGGCCCGACACGACGCTCCGACACCAGGCTCCGACACCACGCTCCGACGCGAGGCGCGCTGCGGCGCCCGGCATTCCCCCGGATGGCGCGGGAATTCCGGGCGCCGCACGGGTGTTGGGGGAGGATCGGAGTGTTCGTGTCCATCGGAACGGCCCGCAGGAAGGATCCCTCGTGACTGCCACCCTGTCCGACGACCTCAAGAAGCTCCTGGACTCCCCGGTCTTCGTGACCGTGGCCACGATCCAGCCCGACGGCAGCCCGCAGCTCTCCCCGGTCTGGGTGAAGCGGGACGGCGACGATCTGCTGTTCTCGACGACCGTGGGCCGCCGCAAGGAGGCCAACATCCGGCGCGACCCCCGTGTCTCGGTCCTCGTCCAGCCCTTCGACGCGCCGTACACCTACGCCGAGGTGCGCGGCTCCGCCTCGCTCACCACCGAGGGCGGGCAGCAGCTGATCGACGAGCTGTCGCAGAAGTACACCGGCAAGCCGTACGCCGACTTCAATCCCGCCGCGGCCGACGACGCCCCGCGGGTCGTGGTCCGGATCACCCCGCGCAAGGTGGTCGGCAGCATCTGAACCGGCGCCGGACCGCCATGGATGCCGGGCATTTACGGCGAATCGGACGGTTGGCGCGGATCCCTTCCCCCGTGGCCCAATGGGTCGCGGGGCACTGCCTCGTTCCGACTACCCTGGTTCCGTGACGATTCGCCTGTACGACACCAGCGCCCGGCAGATTCGCGACTTCACCCCGCTCGTGCCGGGCTGTGTCTCGATCTACCTGTGTGGTGCCACCGTGCAGGCCGCCCCGCACATCGGGCACATCAGGTCGGGGCTGAACTTCGACATCATGCGCCGCTGGTTCGCCCACCGCGGCTATGACGTGACGTTCGTGCGCAATATCACGGACATCGACGACAAGATCATCAAGAAGGCCGACGAGCAGGACCGCCCGTGGTGGGCGATCGGCTACGAGAACGAGGTCGCCTTCAACACGGCCTACGACGCCCTCGGCTGCCTGCGTCCGACCTACGAGCCGCGCGCCACCGGCCACATCCCCGAGATGATCGAGATGATGCGCGGCCTGATCGAGCGCGGCCACGCCTACGCCGCGGACGGCAACGTCTACTTCGACGTGAAGTCGTTCCCGGGGTATCTCCAGCTGTCCAACCAGGAGTTGGACAACCTCCTCCAGCCCTCCGGCGAGGGCGAGACCGGCAAGCGGGACCCGCGCGACTTCGCGATGTGGAAGGCCGCCAAGGAGGGCGAGCCCAGCTGGGAGACCCCCTGGGGCCGCGGTCGCCCCGGCTGGCACCTGGAGTGCTCGGCGATGGCTCACAAGTACCTGGGCGAGGCCTTCGACATCCATGGCGGCGGCATCGACCTGATCTTCCCGCACCACGAGAACGAGATCGCCCAGGCCAAGGCCTTCGGCGACGACTTCGCCGTGTACTGGGCGCACAACGCGTGGGTGACCATGAGCGGCGAGAAGATGTCCAAGTCGCTGGGCAACTCCCTGCTGGTCTCCGAGATGGTCAAGCGCTGGCGCCCCATCGTGCTGCGCTACTACCTCGGCACCCCGCACTACCGCTCGATGATCGAGTACAGCGAGGACGCGCTGCGCGAGGCCGAGTCCGCGTTCGCGCGGATCGAGGGCTTTGTGCAGCGCGTCGTGGAGAAGGTCGGGCCGGTCGAGCCGGCGGCGGAGGTGCCGCCGGCCTTCGCCGAGGCGATGGACGACGACCTGGGCGTCCCGCAGGCGCTGGCGATCGTGCACACCACCGTCCGGCAGGGCAATGCCGCGCTGACCGCCGACGACAAGGAAGCCGCGGTGGCCCGGCTGGCCGAGCTGCGGGCGATGCTCGGGGTGCTCGGCCTGGACCCGCTCGACGAGGCCTGGTCGGGCGACACGGACCGCGGTACGGACCTGCACGGCGTCGTCGACTCCCTGGTCCGCCTCGTCCTCGAACAGCGCCAGGCCGCCCGTTCCCGCAAGGACTACGCCACCGCCGACGCCATCCGCGACCAACTCCAGCAGTCCGGACTCGCCATCGAGGACACCCCCTCGGGCCCCCGGTGGTCGCTGTCCTGACCCCCGTCCCGCGCTCCGCCGGCCACCCGGATTCGACCGCCCCGGTGGCCGCGAGCGACACTCAATCCATACGTACGTACCCACTCCACGTCGCGAGACGTCGAGAGCAGTGAAGAAACAGGTGACCCATGGCCGGCAACAGCCAGCGCAGGAACCGCCGCACGTCCAACAAGAAGGGCGCGCAGGTCGGCAGCGGCGGCAAGCGGCGCCGGAGCCTGGAGGGCAAGGGCCCGACCCCGCCCGCGTCCGCCCGTAAGGGACACGTCAAGAACCGCGTCGCCAACGCCAAGGCGAAGCAGGCCGCGGCGCGCCGCCCGGCGCCGCGCCGCGGTGGTGCCAAGGGCACCGCCGAGCTGGTCGTCGGCCGTAACCCGGTCTTCGAGGCGCTGCGCGACGGCGTGCCCGCGACCAACCTCTACGTCCAGCAGTTCATCGACACCGACGAGCGGGTGCGCGCCGCACTCCAGCTCGCCTCGGAGCGCGGCGACATCAATCTGATGGAGGCGCCGCGCCCCGAGCTGGACCGGATGACCAACGGTCTCAACCACCAGGGCCTGGTCCTCCAGGTCCCGCCGTACGACTACGCCCACCCCGAGGACCTGGCCGCGGCTGCCTTCGACGACGGCGACGACCCGCTGATCGTCGCGCTCGACGGCGTCACCGACCCGCGCAACCTCGGTGCGGTCGTCCGCTCCGTGTGTGCCTTCGGCGGCCACGGCGTGGTTGTGCCGGAGCGCCGCGCGGCCGGTATGACGGCCGGCGCGTGGAAGACCTCCGCGGGCACCGCGGCCCGGACGCCGGTCGCCCGCGCCACCAACCTGACCCGGACCCTGGAGTCGTACCAGAAGGCCGGTCTGACGGTCGTCGGTCTGGCCGCGGACGGCGAGCTGGAGCTCCAGGACGTCGAGGCGCTGGACGGCCCGGTCGTCATCGTGGTCGGCAGCGAGGGCAAGGGCCTGTCGCGGCTGGTCGGCGAGACCTGCGATGTCCGGGTGCGGATCCCGATGCCGGGCGGCGCCGAGTCGCTGAACGCCGGTGTCGCGGCCGGTGTCGTCCTGTGGGAGGCGGCGCGCCGCCGCGGCTGAGTCCAGGCGCCCCGGGGTGGACGGTGCGGACCCGCGCCACACCCTGGGGCAAGACCTGACCCACCGTAGGTCTTTGCGGAATCCCGTGATCTTTTGACGGGTCTCGGACAGATCGACCCGGTCAAGGCAGTGTCTTAAGCGCGGGTCACTCGGTTAGATGAGCGTGGACACCAGAACACCCCGCACGCCTACGGGGGGACGCTCGCCGGGCTTCGATGACGAGCCGGGCCTGAGCTCGGTCAAGGTGCCGTGCGATCCCGCGCAGGTCATCGTCAACCACGCCAGCTTCCGCGTACAGCTCGCCGCGCCCGCGGCGCGCCACGCCGTGGCCGACACCGCGCACATCCCCGCCCTCAGCGGCTCGGCCGCCGGTGCCAGACGCCGGGCACCGGTGGTGTGGAGCGGCCGCACCGCACCGGGCGGCACGGCCGGCGCCACCACCCAACTCCTGCACGCGGTGCGCGATTCGGGCATCGGCCTCGACGGCGGCCAGGGCGAGGACGTCGGCACGACCCAGGTCCTGCCGCGGATCCGCGTCGGCGACGGCGCTCCCGCCCAGACCGTGATCGGCCAGCGCGGCCCCGCCGACTCCGACTCCCTGCTGCGCGGCGTACGCCCCGTGGGCGGCGCGTACGACAGCGACCACCCCTACCGGAACGCCCCCTACCGCGACCACGGCCGGTTCGACGACGACTATGACGACGACCGGTTCGAGGCACCGGACGGCTACGACCCCGGCGCCAAGCGGCGCGGCGCCGACTCCGTACGGCATGCGTACTACCCCGGCCGCCGGATGAACCTCGGCGTCGTCCTCCTGCCGCTGCGGATCTTCCTCGGCCTGATCTCCGTCTACGCCGGCATGGGCAAGCTCTGCGACCCCGTCTACTTCGACGGCGGCGAGCGGGGCTCGATGGTCAAGTGGCTGCAGTCGCTCGACCCCTGGGCGCTGGCCGTGCCGCTGCGGGACTTCGCGGTCTCGCACCCGGTCGGCGCCGGTCTGACCGTCGCCTTCCTCCAGGTCGTCGTCGGCGTCCTGACCATCTGCGGGCTGTGGCAGCGCGTCGCCGCGTCGATCGGCACCCTGCTGTCCGCGGCGCTGCTGATGACCGTCAGCTGGCGCACCGTCCCCGCCTACGACGCCCCCGACATCATCTACCTCGCCGCCTGGAGCCCGCTGATCATCGCGGGCGCCCCGGTCTACTCCATGGACAGCCGGCTGGCAGGCGAGGCCTGGCGGCGGCTCGGCCCCCGCGTCGAGGTCGCCGACCTGCGGCGCCGGGTGCTGCGCCGCGGCGCCATGATGACCGCGATGGTGGCCGGACTGACCCTGCTCATCGGTTCGCTGCTCGGCGGGGCCGTGCGGTCCGCGACGGTGGCGACCGTCCCGCGGCCCGGAGAGCCCGCGATCAACAACCTCCCCGGCTCCCCGCTGCCCCGCCCCGACAAGCACACCGCCCGGCCCGGCAAGCGGCACCCCGGCAGCGCCGCACCCCGCCCCGGCACGCCCTCCGCGGACGCCTCGCGCAAGGCCCACAAGCCCGGCACCCCGTCCGCGTCGGCTCCCGGCACCGGCCGGTCGTCCGGCAGCACCAGTGGCCTCTCCCAGCAGCCGGGGGCGACCACCAGCGCACCCCAGCAGAACCCGCCGACCCGCCACGCCCCGGTACCGAGCCGGGTGCCCACCAGCGCGGGCGGCACCGGCGGCGGCACCACCGGCACCGGAAGCTCCGGAAACGGCGGCTCCGGAGGCGACTCCGGCCGCGACGCCCTGGGCGGCCTCCTGGGCTGACCGGCTTCCCCCGCCACTGTCCCCGATCGCCTCGCTCGCTCCGTACGGCCGGTATCCACCGGCCACTACGGGGAGGGGGGAGCGGTCGGGGACAGGCGTGTACGGGCAGGTGGAGGCATGTACGGGGCGGCGGAAGGCGGCACAGGACGCGGCGGCGCGAACGTGCGACGGAGAACGTAGCGGCGGGGGAGAGGCGAGGACGGGGAGCGTGGCGACGGGCCGGCCGTGACGGTACGGGGGCGTAAGGAAGGCCCCGTAGGCCCCGCCGTGGGCGAAGCCTTCAACGCCTCAACGCCCTCGACGCCTCAACGCCCCCAATGCCTCAACGCCCCTGCGCGCTCAGCTCCTTGGCGGCCTCGATGAGGTCCTTGGCGGTGTCGATGGCACGCCAGTAGGCCCCCTGCGGGAGCGGGAAACCGGCCAGCCGGCGTTCGCGGGCGAGGCGCGGGAAGGTGGTGCGCTCGTGATCGCCGCGGGTGGGGAGCAGGTCCGCGAAGGCGGCGGAGAAGACGTACACGCCGGCGTTGATGAGATACGGCGACGGCGGCGACTCGATGAAGTCCAGGACGTGCCCGAACGCGTCGGTCTCCACGGCGCCCCAGGGAATGTGCGGGCGGGCCAGCGCGAGGGTGGCCTCGGCATCGCGTTCGTGATGGAAGGCGGCCATGTCCCGGAGCGGGAAGCGGGTCCAGATGTCGCCGTTGGTGGCGTACCAGGGCTCGTCCGGGCGGGGCAGCGAGCCGGCCGCGTGCTTGAGCCCGCCGCCGCGGCCCAGGGGCTCGGTCTCGACAACGGTCGTGACGCGCACGGGGAGTGGGGCGTCGGCCAGCCAGTCCTGGAGGACGCCGGCGAGGTGCCCGCAGGAGACGACCACGTCCGTGACGCCTTCCTCGGCCAGCCAGTTCAGCTGATGGCCGATGATCGGAGTCCCGGTACCGGGAATCTCGACCATCGGCTTGGGGCGGTCGTCGGTGTACGGGCGGAGACGTGAGCCCTGGCCGCCGGCCAGGACCACGGCCTGCGTGGGGTGAGGATGCTGGGCACCTGTCATGGTGCGCACCCTATGCGGTGCGTGCGGGGGTCACTGGGCGCCGGCGACGCCGGTGGCGAAGGAGGTGTCGCAGACCGGGCGGGAGAAGGCCTGGGCGCGGTGTGCGGCGCCGTACTTGGCGACCGCAGCACGGCCGAGGTCACGGGCGATCGAAGCGCAGTGCTTGGCCAGCGAGGGGCGCTTGGTGGTCGCCTCCTGGAGGTGGGTCAGGGCGACGCCCGGATCCTTCTCCTGGAGCTCGACCAGGAGGCGCTGGCGCAGGGCCTCCTCGGGGGTGCTGTGCGCGGCCTTGGTGGCGGCGCTTCCGGAGGACGCGGTCAGTACTTGTGAGTCGGTGGCCGTCGATGCCCAGGGGACGCGGGTGACCGCGAGGGTCCCGGACAGCACGAGGACGACGGGAAGGACCAGGGCGAGAGTTCTGCCGATGCGGCGGGCTGCGGAGTTCACGGTCGAGATGGTAGCGAGGAGTGATGATTTGGCGACATTTGGTCACCGTATCGAGGGACACAATGGCCCGTCGGTGCAGTGCTGATGTTGACGAACTGGTAGGAAAAGCCCGGTTATGTCCCTGTAGCGGCACTGTCGCGCAGCCGGACAGCACAGCGGCGGCGGTACCGAGTGCTACCCCGGACCGCCGCCGCTCTCATTCGATGCCCGTCCCGATGTCAGTCGGTGAGGCGCTCCCCGGACGACGTCGAGAAGACGTGCGTCTCGCCCGGCCGCGGCACGACGTGCAGCCGGCTGCCCTTGTCCGGGACCTGCCGGCCGTGGACCCGTACGACCAGGTCCTTGACCTCGCCGCCGACCTCCGCGGTGCCGTACACATAGCCGTCCGCGCCGAGCTCTTCGACGACATTGACGGTGATGGCCAGACCGGCCGGTGCGTCCGCGCTCTCCTTGGACAGCGACTGCGCGGCGGCGCCGTTCTGCTCGACGATGTCGAAGTGCTCGGGGCGCACGCCCACCGTCACCGTCCGGTCACCCTTGTCGGCGGCCGCGGCCAGCGCCTCGCGGTTGACCGGCACCACGCTGTTGCCGAACTTCACACCGCCGTCGGTGATCGGCACCTCCACCAGGTTCATCGCGGGCGACCCGATGAACCCCGCCACGAACAGGTTCGCCGGCCGGTCGTACATGTTCCGCGGCGAATCGATCTGCTGCAGCAGACCGTCCTTGAGCACGGCGACCCGGTCGCCCATCGTCATGGCCTCGACCTGGTCGTGCGTGACGTACACCGTGGTGATGCCGAGCCGGCGCTGGAGCCCCGCGATCTGCGTACGCGTCTGCACCCGCAGCTTGGCGTCCAGGTTGGACAGCGGCTCGTCCATCAGGAAGACCTGCGGCTCCCGGACGATCGCCCGGCCCATCGCCACGCGCTGCCGCTGACCGCCGGACAGCGCCTTGGGCTTGCGCCCCAGGTACTCGGTCAGGTCCAGGATCTTGGCCGCATCCTCGACCTTCTGCCGGATTTCGGCCTTCGGCACACCGGCGATCTTGAGCGCGAAGCCCATGTTGTCCGCGACCGTCATATGCGGGTAGAGCGCATAGTTCTGGAACACCATGGCGATGTCCCGGTCCTTGGGCGGAAGGTGGGTGACATCGCGGTCCCCGATGCGGATGGCGCCTCCGTCGACGTCCTCCAGCCCCGCGAGCATGCGCAGAGAGGTGGACTTACCGCATCCGGAGGGGCCGACCAGGACCAGAAACTCGCCGTCCTCGATGGCGATGTCCAGTTTGTCGACGGCGGGCTTGTCGGAACCCGGGTAGATACGGGTTGCCTGGTCATACGTGACCGTAGCCATGGTGAAAAGTCCCTTCACCGGCAGGAACGTGCCGGACGATCCGAGTAAAAGGAGTGGTGTAGTCCACTGATATGGACTCTCCGTGACGTTACCCGCGCCCGGCCCCGGTGTCAGTAGCCCAGCCGTCACGAATTGGGGACGGGCATCCGGCGAGCCTGGGTACACTGCTTCACGCACGCCTCCTTAGCTCAGCTGGCCAGAGCACCGCTCTTGTAAAGCGAAGGTCGTCGGTTCGAATCCGACAGGGGGCTCTGTGTTTGAGCAGGGAAGAAGCCCCGGGCCGGTGATGGTCTGGGGCTTCTGCCGTGTCCGGGCTCCGCGGGCCCTCACGTGTGGTCGGGTCTTCTCGATGTGGCCAGCCAGGTGTCGCCCTCGCGTGCGGCGGCGTAGATGCGCTCGATGTCGGGCGGGGTGAGGACGGGGGAGAGGCCGGAGAGTTCGCGGGCCGCGTGGGTGCCGTCGATCAGGCGTACCGAGGGCGCCGCGGTCCGGACGGTCACCGTTGCGGCGCCGACCACGGCCAGTACGGGGTGGACCGCCACCGGGAAGCCGCAGGTGTGGGTCAGTAATCGTGCTGCTCGCTGCGCCTCGAAGAGGCTGTTGCGGACGTAGGGGGTCGACTGGCCGTTGACCATGGCGGCGTGATCGCCCAGCCAGATCCTGCTGCCTCTGTGGTGCTTGGTGTTGATGGTGAAGACACCGGGAGGGCCGATGGCCACGTGGTCGATGTCGGCGCCGCTCGGTAGCTCCACCGAGTGCAGGACGTACCAGCCGTCCCGCCGTAGCCGGTTCAGGCTCCTGCCCGCGATGCGCTCGCCCTGGAGGCCGGTCTCCCACGGGCGTAATTCGGCGTCCAGCCTGAACCACCGCTTGAGCGTGCGCAGCAGGGGGCTCGGTTCGACTTCCTCGATCCGGCGTCGTAGCGAGGCTCCCGGCTCGTTTGTGGCCAGGTCTTGGCTCGACGACGGAGCGGCGGCCGCGGGTGGAGCCGGGAGGCTTCGTGGGTCCGCTGCGGGTGTGACGTCCGGCTCGGACGTCAGGAACGGTGTCAGGGCTGACAAGGCTTCGTCGCGATAGCTCTCGTCCAGGATGTTGATCTTTCCTGTTCTGCAGTCGTACCAGGCCACTGCAGCCGAGTCCGCTACGCGGTTCACGTACACGCGATCGTGTCCGTAGCGGCGCCACCGTTCCGTGCGTAAGTCCCCCACGCGGCCCCCAACCTGATGGTCCAACTCACTTTCAGGGGAGCACAGTTGGTGACGGTCGGCAAGGTGGTGTGGAGAGGGAGGGCCTTCTTGGGCGTGCAAGGCTTGCTGCGCTCGCTACCCGGCGCCGGCGGTCAGCGGCTCGGGCGTGGCGGGGGCGTGTGCCGGGTCGACGGGGGCGTAGCGGCGCTAAGTTCACCGGCATGGTGACTTCGATGACGCATGAGGACTACGAGCGGCGGATGGCGCGGGCCGGGCGGGCCGCCGCCGATGCCGGGCTGGCCGGGCTGATCGTGACTCCGGGGCCGGATCTGACGTGGCTGTGCGGCTACCGCCCGACCGCGATCACCGAGCGGCTGACCGCCCTGGTGATCGAGCCGGGGCGGCGCTCGCGGCTGCTGGTGCCCGTATTGGAGTATCCGGATGCGGAGTGTTCCGTAGGAGCCCGGGCGCTGGAGGTGTCGGGGTGGACCGACGGTGCGGACCCGTATGCCGCGGTCGCCAAGTGGATGGACCCGCAGGGGCGTTACGGGTTGTCCGACTCGACCTGGGCGATGCATCTGCTGGGGCTGCAACGGTCGCTGCCGGGCAGTGCGTACGCGGCGCTGACCGAGGTGCTGCCGATGCTGCGGGCGGTCAAGGACGCCCATGAGGTGGCGCGGCTGGCGGCGGCCGGAGCCGCCGCGGATGCGACGTACGAGGACATCCTGCGGCGGCCCTTCGGCGGGCGCCGGGAGTCGGAGGTGGCGGCGGATCTGGCACGGCTGCTGGTCGAGCACGGACACAGCCAGGTGGACTTCACGATCGTCGGCTCGGGCCCGAACGGCGCCAATCCGCACCACGAGCCCGGGGAGCGGGTCATCGAGGACGGCGACATGGTCGTGCTCGACTTCGGCGGCCTCAAGGACGGCTACGGCTCGGATACGACGCGGACCGTGCACGTCGGGCAGCCGGGCGCCGAGGAGCGCAAGGTGCACGACGTCGTGCGGGAGGCGCAGCAGGCGGCGTTCGAGGCGGTGCGGCCGGGCGTCGCGTGCCAGGACATCGACCGGGTGGCCCGGAAGGTGATCAAGGCCGCGGGATACGGCGAGTACTTCATCCACCGGACCGGGCACGGCATCGGGGTGACCACCCATGAGCCGCCGTATGTGGTCGAGGGCGAGCATCTGACGCTGGTGCCCGGGATGTGCTTCTCGATCGAGCCGGGGATCTATCTGCCGGGGCGGTTCGGGGTGCGGATCGAGGACATCGTGACGTGTACGGAGTCGGGCGGGCGGCGTTTGAACGAGACGGGGCGGGAGATGGCGATCGTGCGGTAGGGGAGGGGGAAAGGAGGGCGGGCGGAGCCTGGCGGGAGGGCGCGCTCTGGCGTTGCCCGGCCGGCCCGACCCGTCCGCCCTGCTCTTGCTTGCGCCGGCGGGTCAGCCCCCGGGCTCAGGGGGCTTCGGCGGCGGACGCATCGCGATCAGTGGCGAAGCCGCAGGTCAGCGTGCGTTGTCAGTGGGGTGGTTCACGCTGGGTTGTGCAGGTGCGGAAAGTCGTGGACCGGCACGGGGCGGCGCGGCGGGACGGAAGGCGGTGATCGCGTGGCAGGGCAGCGCGGCAAGGGGACGGTGCGGGCGGTGCGGCGGCCGGAGGTGCGGTTGCCGGAGCTGACCGCGTACGACGGCGGCGAGCTGGAGGAGGAGGGGGATTACGACGGGCTGGAGTTCGTGGACGCCGACTGGGGCGGGCAGTCGGCGCGCGGCGCCCGGTTCATGGACTGCGCGGTCAGGAGGTGCACGCTCGACGAGACGGGGCTCGGCCGGGCGCGGATCATCGACAGTGTGCTGAGCGGGGTGCGCGGGGTCGGCACGGATCTGTCCCAGGCGTCGCTGCGCGATGTGGAGGTGTCGGACCCCCGGCTCGGTGGGACGCAGCTGCACGGTGCGGTGCTGGAGCGGGTGGTGGTGCGTGGCGGGAAGATCGACTTCCCGAATCTGCGGATGGCCAAGCTGCGGGACGTCGCCTTCGAGGGGTGTGTGCTGATCGAGGCGGACTTCGCGGGGGCGGTGCTGGAGCGGGTGACGTTCGACGACTGCACCCTGGCGCGGGTGGACTTCTCCGAGGCGCGGATGAAGGACGTCGACCTGCGGGGTGCGGCCGCGGTGGACATCGCGTGGGGGATCGACCGTCTGTCGGGCGCGGTGATCAGTGCTGCCCAACTGCTCGATCTCGCCCCGGCGTTCGCGGCGCAGATTGGGGTGCGGGTGGAGTGAGGGGGAGTGAGGGGGAGTGGAGCGGGAGGGGGCGCGTCACTGGGAGTCAGGGGGAGTTGAGTGGTGGGTCAGGGGGACCCCGGAGGGCGTCAGGGGGGCTCGGGATGGGGCCAGGGCGTGGCCGGTCCGGTGGCAGGGTGAGGGGCAAGGCGGCCGGAAGGCGGCCGGAAGGCGGCCGGTCCGGTGGCCGGATGCGGGGGAGCTGGGACGGGCCCGGATGCGCGGGAAGGTGATCAGACGCGCGGGAAGCGGGCCTGGAGGTCCCAGATGGCGGGGTTGTCGCCGAGGCCGTCGTGCATATCGGTGAGGTCGGCGATCAGGTCGTGCAGGAAGTCGCGGGCCTCGCGGCGCAGCGCGGAGTGGTTGAAGGTGAGCGGGGCCTCGTCGGCCGCCATCCAGTCGGCGTCGACGTCCACCCATCCGAAGCGGCGCTCGAAGAAGATCCGGTCGGCGGACTCGGTGAAGTCCAGCTCGGCGTGGATCGGGCGGGCGGAGCGGTTGCCGCGGGGGTCGGTGTCGAGCTGCTCGACGATGTCGCACAGCGCCCAGGCGAAGTCGAGGACGGGCACCCAGCCCCAGGCCGTGGACAGCTCGCGGTCCGTCTTCGTGTCGGCGAGGTAGACGTCGCCGCAGAAGAGGTCATGGCGCAGCGTGCGCACGTCCGCGGTCCGGTAGTCCATCTGCGGCGGATCCGGAAAGCGGCGGGAGAGGGAGTAGCCCAGGTCGATCACGTCCTGATGGTGTCACGCCGGGGTGGCGGGCTATCGGCCGCGTCGGTTGTCGCGGAAGCTCGTGGTGGGCTGCCTGCCTGGGCTGCCTTACACCCCCGTCAAAACCCGCGGCCCTTCCTCCGTCACCGCCACCGTGTGCTCGAAGTGGGCGGCGCGGGAGGTGTCCGTGGTGCGCAGGGTCCAGCCGTCGTCGGCTGCGTAGTAGGTGTCCTTGCCGCCGGCGAGGAACATCGGCTCGATGGCGAGGACCAGGCCGTGCCGGAGGACGAGGCCGCGGCCCGGGCGGCCCTCGTTGGGGACCGCGGGGTCCTCGTGCATCCGGCGGCCGATGCCGTGTCCGCCGAAGTCCTCGGCGATGCCGTAGCCGGCGGCGCGTCCGACGGTGCCGATCGCATGGGAGATGTCGCCGATCCGGGCGCCGACGACGGCTGCCGCGATGCCCGCCTCCAGCGCCTGCCGGGTGGTGTCCATGAGGCGCTGGTCCTCCCGGCGGGGGGTGCCGACCGTGAAGCTGAGGGCCGCGTCGCCGGCCCAGCCGTCCACGAGGGCGCCGCAGTCGATGCTCACCAGGTCGCCGTCGCGCAGTCGGGAGCCGTCCGGGACGCCGTGCACGATCGCGTCATTGACGGACGCGCAGAGGACGGCGGGGAACGGGGTGGGGGCGAAGGACGGGCGGTAGCCGAGGAACGGTGAGGTGGCGCCGGCTTCGCGCAGGACCGTACGGGCGACCTCGTCCAGGTCCAGCAGTCGCACGCCCGGGGCGGCCGCCGCGCGCACCGCGGCCAGCGCGTCGGCCACGACCCGGCCGGCCGCCCGCATCGCGTCGAGTTCGGCATCCGTCTTGATCTCCACCATGGGTACGACCTCCCGAGCGCGCCGGCCGACCCAGCGGCAGGCGTTATTTGTTTACCGGTATTTATTTACCGGTATTAGTATCACGGGCATGGTGCGAACTCCACTGACCCCCTGGGAACGTGAACGCGGCGAGCGGCTCGGCGCGCTGCTGCGTGCGGCACGTGGCGCGCGGAGCATGGTCGAGATCGCGGCGGCGGCGGGACTGTCCGCCGAGACGCTGCGGAAGATCGAGACCGGCCGGGCGCCGACACCGGCGTTCTTCACGGTCGCCGCGCTGGCCGGCACGCTCGGGCTGTCCCTGGACGAGGTGGCCACGCTGGCCACCCCGCCCGAGGCGGCCGCCGAGGACGCGGTCGCCTGACGGGGCGTCGTACGCCCGCCCACCCCGCCGCGCCCCCGGAAAAACGCGGAGGGCCGGCTCCCCTAGGGGGAACCGGCCCTCCGCTGCGCGCTGTGCGCCGGAATGCGGGCGGACGTCTCAGACGTTGACGCCGAAGTCCTGGGCGATGCCGACGAGGCCCGACGCGTAACCCTGGCCCACGGCGCGGAACTTCCACTCCGCGCCGTTGCGGTAGAGCTCGCCGAAGACCATGGCGGTCTCGGTGGCGGCGTCCTCGCTGAGGTCGTAGCGGGCGATTTCGGTGCCGCCGGCCTGGTTGACGATGCGGATGAAGGCGTTGCGCACCTGGCCGAAGTTCTGGCTGCGGTTCTCGGCGTCGTAGATGGAGACCGGGAAGACGATCTTGTCGATGTCGGCCGGCAGCGCCGCCAGGTTGACGTTGATCTGCTCGTCGTCGCCCTCGCCCTGGCCGGTGACGTTGTCGCCGGTGTGGACGATCGACTGGTCCGGCGTGGCCTTGTTGTTGAAGAAGACGAAGTGCTGGTCCGAGTAGACCTTGCCGTTGCCGTTCACCGCGATGGCGCTCGCGTCGAGGTCGAAGTCCGTGCCGGTGGTGGTGCGGACGTCCCAGCCGAGGCCGACCGTGACGGCGGTCAGGCCCGGTGCCTCCTTGGTGAGCGAGACGTTGCCGCCCTTGGACAGGCTTACAGCCATGGGATGTCCCTTTCCTTGTCGACTCGTCGAAGCGTCGGGCTCCGTACTGCGGACGAAGCTACCGTCACCCTCCACAACGCCATCGAGGGACCAGGAGGTTCCAGCAGTCTTTACTTTCTTTGCCGAATGCCGAGGGCGGATGTGCCGCGATGGACCAGGAAAAGCGGATGACGGGGTCCGTGGCGCGCGGGATCATAGGACTCATGTCCGGGCCCTATGTCATCCGCGGTTCGGTCGCCCTTCCGGAGGCCGAGCTCGTATGGCGATTCTCGCGGTCCTCCGGTCCGGGCGGCCAGCACGTCAACACCAGCGACAGCCAGGTCGAGCTGCGCTTCGCCCTCGACAAGACGCAGGCGCTGCCGCCCGTGTGGAAGGAGCGCGCCCTGGAGCGGCTGGCGGGTCGGCTGGTCGACGGCGTGCTGTCGGTACGCGCCTCCGAGCACCGCTCCCAATGGCGCAACCGCGAGACCGCCGCCGTCCGGCTGGCCGCACTGCTCGCCGAGGCCACCGCGCCGCCGCCCAAGCCGCGCCGTAAGTCGCGGATCCCGCGGGGCATCAACGAGCGGCGGCTGCGCGAGAAGAAGCAGCGCGGCGACACCAAGCGCGGCCGCTCGGGCCGCGACTGGACCTGACCGGCGCCGCGACTGGGCTCGACCGGCAGGGGGACCGGTACGGCGACGCGCCCCGGCGTCCGCGGGCGGCCAGCCCGTCAACACCAGCGACAGCCAGGTCGAGCTGCGCTTCGCCCTCGACAAGACGCAGGCACTGCCGCCCGCGAGGAGTGCGCCCTGGAGCGGCCCGCCCCGCCCCGCCTCACCCCAACTGGCGGTACTTCCCCCGGAAGTACGTCAGCGGTCCGTCGTCCTCGCTGGAGACCGAGCTGGCCAGGACGCGGGCGATGACGAGGGTGTGGTCGCCGGCCACGACCCGCTGCTCGGTGCGGCACTCCAGGGTCGCCAGGGCGCCGTCGATGAGCGGAGCGCCGGACACTTCGCCCCGTACGAACGGGATGTCCGCGAAGAGGAGTCTGTCGCTGATACGGCCCTTCATTGCGAATCGTCCGGCAATCTGCCGCTGATGCCCCGAGAGCACCGAAACGGCCCACCGCGGCTGCAGCTCCAGCAGGTCGTCCATCCGTGAGTCGTTGCGAACGCTCACCATCACGAGCGGCGGGTCGAGGGAGACGGACAGGAACGCCGTGGCGGTCATGCCGACGTCCTCGCCCTGGGGTCCGTCGTCCGGGTCATGGGCGGTGATCAGCACCACGCCGGCGGCGAGGCGGGACAGGGCGGCACGGAACTCGTCGTCACTCACCCCAACAGAATGCGGGATCGGGGCGTCGTCCGGCACGGATGCGAGGGTGACGGCCGGCATGGAAAGGGCGGCGGGCCCGGCGGTCGTCGAATCGGCTGGGGTTTTCGTGAACACGCCATGAACGCTAACTTCGACCGGCCCCGGCGCGCATCGGGCCCCCGCACCACTTGCGTCCTAGGTCTGGCGACCGAAGCCCGGAACGCTCGGAATTTGCGTTCAGGAAGTGTAGAAAGGGTGAAGGCGCGCTCCCGTTGCGGGTTATATGGAAGATCGCCAACCGTCCCTCACGGTCTGTGACTTGAGTCACAGCAGGCGCTAATTGTTGACCCTGTGTACCGAGTGAACAGCTCACTGTGATTCAGTGAGCGTGGAATCGGACGACAAAGAATCGTGGAGTTTGCTGTCGAGGTCTCAGGGAGAGCGAACGATGGAGACCGAGTCGGAGCCATACGTCCGCCTTGCGACCCTGCGGCAGCTTCATCAAGTGGTCGCGGAGCTGAACACCGCACGTAGCCTCGCGGACACGTTGCAGACGGTCGCCGATGGTGCGATCACCGGACTCGGCTTCGAGCTGGCCGCCGTCAATCTCGTCCGCCCCGACGGCGATCTCGTCGTCGCCGCGGTCGCCGGCAGCGCGGGCGCCGAGGCGCTGATGGCCGGACGCGTGGGCTCCCGGGCCGCCTGGGACCGCCGGCTGTCCATGGGCGAGCGCTGGGGCGACCTCATCTTCATCCCGCACACCGAGGGCTGGGTGCTCGATGACGACGACGTACCGCAGTGGCACACGGCCGGACCCGCGCCCCGGTTCCCCGACGAGTGGCACTCCATGGACCGCCTCTTCGCGCCCATGTACACCGCGGCCAACGGCGGCGGCGAGCTGCTCGGGGTGATCTCCGTCGACCGGCCGCGCAACGGCCGGCGGCCCGGCGCCTGGGGCCAGGAAGCCCTGCAGATGTACGCCTTCCAGTCCGCGATCGCCATCAGCAACGCCCGGCTGCGGGCGAACATGCAGCGCGCGCTGGTCCGGCTGGAGCGCGAGCAGCAGGCGCTGCGGGCCAGCGAGGAGAGCTTCCGGCAGGCGTTCGAGTACGCGCCGAGCGGGATGGCCGTCGCCGAAATGGGCGGTGACCAGCACGGACGGCTGCTGCGCACCAATGACGCGCTGTGCCGGCTGCTGGGCCGCCCGGCGTCCGGGATGCGCCGCTACTCCTTCTCCGACCTCGTCCATCCCGAGGACATCGGCACCCTGCTGCGCACCTCCGCCGAGGGCGGCCGCGCCGAGCTGCGGCTGGCCCGCCGGGACGGCACCTATGTGTGGGTCTCGCTGCGCAACTCCGTCGTCGCCGACACCGCCGACGGCCCACGGTTCCTGCTCACCCACGTCGAGGACATCGAGGAGCGCAAGCGGCACGAGCTGCAGCTCGCCCACCGCGCCAGCCACGATTCGCTGACCGGGCTGCCGAACAGCGCCGAGCTGCGGGCCCGGCTCGGCGCCCGGCTGTGCTCCCGCCCGCCGGGCTCGATGGCCGACGCCTACGCCTCCTTGAGCGGCCCCGGCTCCGATCCGCACGGCTTCCGGACCGACGGCAAGGAGCCGTTCGAAGGGATCGACGGCTTCGAAGGCAACGCCCCGGCACCGTTCGACCACCATGTGCATCTCGTCGCCCCCGCGGACGGGCCGGCCGACGACGGCTCCAAGGGGCTCGCGGTCCTCTTCTGCGACCTCGACGGCTTCAAATCGATCAACGACCGCTTCGGCCACAACACCGGCGACGCCGTGCTGATAGAGGTCGCCCGCCGGCTGACCAGCGGCGTCCGGGACGGCGATACGGTCGCCCGGCTCGGCGGCGATGAATTCGTGGTGCTCGCCGACGGCCTCGGCACGGCCGACGCCCAGGACCTCGCGGTGCGGCTGCGCAACGCGATCATCCCGCCGATCCGGGTGGAGGGCCGGGCGGTACGGGTGGGCGCCAGCTTCGGCATCGGCTGGGCGAGCTGCGGGATGACGGCCGAGGAAGTGCTGGAGTCGGCCGACCAGCGGATGTACGTCGAGAAGCGCTCCCGCTCGAAGACAAACCGGCGCGCGGCGGGCTGAACGGCGTCCGCCGCCGGGCGCGCACCGCGCCGGCCGGGCCGGATGCCGCGTATCTCACACCCGCCGCGCTCCGGCCCCTGCACCAGCTATTCACCGATCCGTAGCGATCTTGTGCCCCTCCGGGCCCGGTGTGCGGGCGTGTCGACGGGGTAGGCTGCGCCGATGCGGCGCGGCGCCGCCGGGGGCCCTGAAGACAGTTCACGCAGCAGATGCCTGCGGACGCGTAGACACGCATGACAGACGCGCACACAGACCGCTTGGGAGTGACACGGAATGACGGCCGGCAACAACGGCGCGGACACGCCGGAGAACGACGACCCGTTCGCCTATCTCTACCGCTCGGAAGGCGGCGAGGGCGGCGCACCGGGTTCGGCGGGCACCGGTGCGCCGACGCGGCAGCCGGGAATTCCGCGGACGTCCTACAACCAGGTGCGCGCGGTCGGCCAGCGCCAGTACGGCCAGCAGCCGCAGCAGCCGACGACGTACGGGCAGCAGAACGCCCACTACGCCGCGCCGGAGACCCTGCCCGGCGGCGACCGCACGCGAAGCGCCCCGGCCCCGGACGGCCCCGAGCCGCGCCGCAACCGCAACGGCCTGCTGATAGGCGCGGTCTCGGTGGTCGCGGTGGTCTGCATAGGCATCGGCGTGGCGATGCTCAACAACGGCAACGAATCGAAGGCCAACGAGGCCGGCAAGCAGGGCCCCGCGGCCGGCGGTTCGGTCAAGCCCAACGGTAAGAAGGCGGGCAGGGCGAAGCCCGGTGCGCTGCCCAAGAAAGATGCGGCCAGCTTGCTTCTGGACGGCGGGGCAGGGGCCGCCAAGGACATCCAGGGCTCCCATTCGGCGGGCGGTACGTACGTCGCCGGCTTCAACCAGGTCGGGGCGAAGGTGCAGTGGAAGGCGGATGCGCCGCAAGCGGGCGAGTACCGGCTGTACGTGCGCTACGGCATCCCGGGCGAGGACGCCAACGCGACGCTGGCGGTCAATGGCAAGCCCAACGCTCAGCCGCTCGGCCTGAAGAACTTCATCAAGTCGCCGAAGGGTGACTGGGAGAAGGGCTGGCAGACCACCTGGGCGCCCGTCACCCTGAACCAGGGCACCAACACCATCGAGATCTCCTGCGGACAGGGCAACCAGTGCAACGCCAACCTGGACCAGGTGTGGCTGCGGCGGGGCGGGGCCAAGCCGTAGGCGGCGACTGCCGCCGCTGAACGGGGATGACGACGCCGCGGTCGTGGCATGCGCGCCCGGCCGCCCTCCCCCTCACGCCGCCGTCGGATGGTCCGTCACCACCACGCGCGGCAGCAGCTCTTCGTACGTAGCCGGGTCGAACTCGCCCGCTGCCGGGGCCCGTACGGTTGCGGCGGACAGGGCCACCGCGCGGGTCAGGCGCTCCGGCCAGGACAGCTGTTCCACCAGTCCCGAGAGCAGGCCGGCCACCGCTGAGTCGCCGGCGCCGGTCGGGTTGCCGGCGATCCGCCGGGGCGGGGCGGCCTGCCAGGCGCCGGCGGCGGTTACCGCGAGCATGCCGGCCGGGCCGAGCGAGGCGGCCACCGCATGGGCGCCGCGGCGGCGGGCGTCACGGGCGGCGCGCAGCGGTTCGGTGCTGCCGGTCAGGGCGGCGAGTTCATCGGCGTTGGGCTTGGCGAGGTCGGGCCGGGCGGCCAGGCCCCGGCGCAGCGGTTCGCCGCTGGTGTCCAGCAGGACCGGGACGCCGGCGCTGCGCGCGGCCCGGGTGAGCCGGGCGTAGACGTCCACCGGTACGCCCGGCGGCAGGCTGCCGCACAGCGCCACCGCCTGTGCCTCGCCCAGAAGTTCGCGGTAGGTGCCGAGGAAGGTGTCCCATTCGGCGGGGGTGACGACCGGGCCCGGCTCGTTGAGCTGGGTGGTGTCCCCGGTGGCCGTGTCCGCGACGGCGACGGTGCGGCGGGTGGCGCCGCCGACCGGGACCAGCGCGTCGGTGACCGCGGTCTCCGCGAGCAGGGCGCGCAGCGCCTCGCCGGTGCCGCCGCCCGCGAAGCCGGTGGCGACCGTACGGTGGCCGAGCGCGGCCAGCACCCGGGCGACGTTCAGGCCCTTGCCGCCGGGGCGTTCGGACACCTCGGTGATCCGGTTCGTGGCGTGCGGACGGAGCCGGGGAACGCGGTAGGTGATGTCCAGGGCGGCGTTCAGCGTGACCGTAAGGATCATGGTCGCCCCTCCGGGCAGTCATGGCCGGGCGGCCGGGCGTCGGGCGACCGCGCGCGGCGGTGCATACGGACAAGTGCGCGAGCGATCATGCCATCGCCGGTGGCGGTTGGCCCAGACCCGGTCCGGCCGACCTGCTCGGGGGCGGTCTCGAACCGTCCTGCGGGCGGTACTCCAGCATCGCGGCCGCGCACCACATCTCGCCCGGCCCTCTGGACCGGCTCTTCCAGGACGGGGACGCCACCGTCGCCGCGGAGATCCGCCGGCAGCGCCTCGAAGGCGCCCGCCGGGACCTCACTCACCGGTCCGGCCCTGCACGGCAAGCCGGCGCACGCCATCGCCGCCCGCTGGGGCTACCACCGGGCGACGGACTTCCGCCGTGCCTACCGCGTCGCGTACGGGATCGCGCCCAAGGAGTATCGGCGCCGGGCCGTGGCCGGCGGGCCGGGAACCGCGCTCACCCCTTCTGCGGGTGCACCAGCCACTCACCCCGGCGCATGACCCCCACCACGGCGTAGGCCGCATCCAGCACCACCAGGTCGGCGTCCTTGCCGTAACTCAGGGAGCCGGTCCGGTCGTCGATGCCCAGGAGGCGGGCCGGGGTGGCCGAAAGTGCCTGGACGGCCTGGTCGACCGTCAGGCCGTCGACGGTGACGGCGCGCCGGAAGGCGCGGTCCAGGGTGAGGGTGGAGCCGGCGATCGAACCGGCCGTGGGCCCCCCGCTGATGCGCGCGACGCCGTCCGTGACCTCGACCTGCATCGGGCCGAGCGGATACATCCCGTCGCTCATACCGGCCGCGCCCATGGCGTCGGTGATGAACGCGACCCGCCCGTCGCCCGCCTGCCGGACCGCCAGTTGCAGGACCGAGGGGTGCAGATGGGTGCCGTCGTTGATCAGCTCGACGGTGATCCGCTCGTCCTCCAGGAGCGCGGCGACCGGGCCGGGCGCGCGGTGGCCCAGTGCGGGCATCGCGTTGAAGAGGTGGGTGGCGACGGTGGCCCCCGCGTCGATGGCCCGGCGGGTGGCGTCGTAGGAGGAGTCGGTGTGGCCGACGGCCGCGATCACCCCGGCGTCGGCCAGCAGGCGTACGGAGTCCAGGCCGCCGGGGAGTTCGGGCGCGACGGTCATCATGGCCGCGGTGCCGTGTGCGGCGTCGAGCAGGCGGCGGACCTCGGCCGGGTCCGGGTCGCGCAGCAGCTCCGGCTGGTGGGCGCCGCAGCGGTGCGGGGAGATGAACGGGCCCTCGAAGTGGATACCGGCCAGCTCGCCCTGCTGGACCAGCTCGGCGAGCACCGCGGCCTGCCGGGCCAGGTCGCTCAGTTCGCCGGTGACGGTGGAGGCGACCATCGACGTGGTGCCGTGCCGGCGGTGGGTGCCGATCACCGCGAGGCACTCCTCGGGGTCGGCGGACGAGAAGGAGCCGCCGCCTCCGCCGTGGACGTGCATGTCCACGAAGCCGGGGACGATGAGATGGCCCGAGAGGTCCATGGTCTCGCCCGCGACGCCCTCGTCCCCCTCCTGGCCGCGGTCGGCATCCCGGCTGCGGACCGCGGCGATCCGGCCGCCCTCGACGGCGATCCGGCCGCGCTCGACGACGCCGGACGGCCGGGCGATACGGGCGCCGGCCAGGACGGTACGCCCGGCGTCCGAGGGCCGCTGCACGGACTGTTGCTGAGCCATCAGGCGGTTACCTCCGTGGAGAGAAGATCCCGGGCGAGAAGCCCTGCGCCCAGGCACCCGGCGGCGTCCCCCAGGGCCGCCGGAACGATCGAGGGGAGCCGCTGGAACGTCACGCGCCGGCGGACGGCCTCCCGCAGCGGGGTGAACAGGGTGTCGCCGGCCTCGGCGAGCCCGCCGCCGATGATCAGAGTCTGCGGGTCGAGCAGGGTGAGCGCGGTGACCAGACCGTCGGCGAGGGCGTCGACGGCGCGGTGCCACACGGCGCGGGCCCGCTCGTCGCCGGACGCCACGGCCTTGGCCGCGTCCGCCGCGCCGGCCAGCGGATCCCCGCAGGCCGCCGCCCAGTCCCGGCCCACCGCCGCGGCCGAGGCCACCGTCTCCAGACAGCCGCGCTGACCGCAGCCGCACTCCAGCCCGCCGGGCCGTACGACGATGTGGCCGATCTCGCCCGCGCTGCCGTGCGCCCCGGCCTCGATCCGGCCGCCGATGCCGATGGCGCCCGCGATCCCGGTGCCCAGCGGGACGAACAGGAACCGGTCGGCGTCCCGCCCGGCCCCGATCCGGCCCTCGGCCAGCCCGCCGCAGCGGACGTCATGGCCCAGGGCGACCGGCACCCCGCCGAGCCGCTCGGACAGCAGCGCCCGCAGCGGGACGTCCCGCCAGCCGAGGTTCGAGGCGTAGACGGCCTGGCCGGCCCGCTCGTCGACGATGCCGGGCACCGCGACGCCGGCGGCCGCGGCGGGGGCGCCGTAACGGGCCGTGCCGAGGTCACGGAGCTCGGCGGCGAAGCCGAGGATGGTCTCGACGACCGCGTCGGGGCCGCGCTCTCGGCCGGTGGGGCGCCGTGCCTCGTGGAGCAGCACGGGCCGGCCGGCGGAGGTCTCCCCGCAGGTCCCCGTGTCCGCCCCCACGAGGGCGGCCTTCATCCCGGTGCCGCCCACATCAAGGGCGATGACGTGTCTCACGGGAACAGTTTCGCGCGATCCGGCGTGAAAGGTCTAGTCCACTCGCCGGACGGATCGCACCCGGAGGGATCGCGCCCGGCCGGCCGCCCGGAAGCCGGTGTGGAACGAGAAGGAGGGGGGTGGTGTAGACCTTGTAAAGGGCTCGGGAGAGACTCGTACTTCATGCCGTATGAGGGACACCCCTCCGGCAAACGGGCGAGGGCCCGGCAAGTGCGGAATTCAGAACAAAAGGCGGAACAGCAGTGCAGCGGCGGTACTTGGGCCTGACGGCAGCGGCAATCGCCACCACCATGACGATGACGCTCACCGGTTGCGGGAGCGGCTCCGGCGGTGACGTCACCCTCCAACTGGTCGCGGCGGACTACGGCGACGGCAAGTCCAACGGCTCCCAGCATTACTGGGACCAGCTCGCCCGCGGCTTCGAGAAGAAGCACCCCGGCATCAAGATCGACGTCCACGTCTACAGCTGGACGGACGTCGACAAGAAGGTCGCGGACATGGTCGACGCCGGCCACGCCCCGGACCTCGCACAGATCGGCGCCTACGCCGACTACGCCGCCAAGGGCAAGCTCTACAGCGCCGACCAGCTGCTCTCCATCCCCACCCAGGCCAACTTCACCCCCTCCCTGGAGGAGGCCGGCGAATACAAGCGCGTCCAGTACGGCCTGCCGTTCGGCGCCAGCACCCGGCGGCTCTTCTACAACAAGAAGCTGTTCGCCCAGGCCGGCATCACCGCCCCGCCGCAGAACTGGAACGACATCGCCCACGACGCCCAGCTGCTGAAGGCACACGGCGTCAAGATGCCGTTCGCGCTGCCGCTCGGCCCGGAGGAGACCCAGGCCGAGACCCTGATGTGGATGCTCAGCGGGGGCGGCGGCTACACCGACAGCATCGGCAAGTACACGATCGATTCGCCGGAGAACGTCCGGACCTTCACCTGGCTCAAGGACAACCTCGTCGGCAAGGGCCTGACCGGCACCGACCCCGCCAAGCTCAACCGCGGGGCGGCGTTCCAGGCATTCGCCGACGGCGATGTCGGCATGCTCAACGGCCACCCCACCCTGATGAAGCAGGCCGAGGCCAAGGGCATCGACTACGGCACCGTCGAGCTGCCCGGCACCAAGGGCAAGGCCAAGGCCACCATGGGCGTCGCCGACTGGATGATGGCGTTCAAGCAGAACGGCCACCGCGCCGAGGCCGGCAAGTTCCTGGACTACGTCTACAGCGACAAGAACGTCGAGAAGTTCTCCGGCGAATACGGCCTGCTGCCCGTCACCACCTCCGCCTCCCAGGCGATGCAGGCCGACGACAAGTACACCAAGCTGCACGGCTTCCTCAAGCAGCTCGCCAGCGCCGAGTTCTACCCGGCGAACAAGACTTCCTGGCCGCTGATCTCCAAGACCGTCAAGGCGAGGATGGGCGCCGCGGTCCACCCGAACGGCAACCCGTCCGGGGTGCTCACCGACATCCAGAACACCGCGGACGCGGCCGACAGCGCCACCGAGTGACCAGGGACGGGCGGGGGCGCCGGCGGCCGTCCCCCGCGGCGGCGGGCCGGGCGCTGTCCGACGGTGCGCTTATCGTGGAAGCGTGATGACGGGCGCCACGGCGGAGACGGGCGGCCCGGGCGACGAGCGAGAGCCCGTCGGGCCCGGGCCCGACGAGGGCTCCCCGCAGCTCACCGCCCGGGACGAAGCGGTGCTCGCCGTCGAGCGCCGCTCCTGGCCGGGCCCCGGCCCCAAGGAGCGCGCCATCCGCGAACAGCTCGGCATCTCCCCGACCCGCTACTACCAGCTCCTCAACGCCCTGCTGGACGACCCCCGCGCGCTCGCCCACGACCCCGTCACGGTCAACCGCCTGCGCCGCATACGCGACGCCCGCCGCACGCGCCGCTGACGGGGACGACTGCCGGGCCTGCCGCGGAGGGCGACGCCTTCCGCGCCCGCCGCCGCGGTGCCCCCGTACGCCCTCCCAGCTCGCGTCGCGAGGTACCCCCGGCGCCCGCCGCACGCCGGTAAGGTCGGCGCATGGGCAGCCCCCCGAACGCCGCGCCGCACTCCCAGCCGACCCCCGAACCGGGGTCCGTGCCGACTCCGCACACCCCCGCCGGCCGCGACGGCCTCGCCGCGCTGCTGGCCCACCCGGAACGCGCCGTCATCGCCCTCGACTTCGACGGCACCCTCGCCGAGATCGTCCCCGACCCGGAGAAGGCCCGGGCCCACGCCGGTGCCGTCGCGGCCCTGGGCCGTCTGGTGCCCCGGCTGCGCGCCGCCGTGGTGATCACCGGCCGCCCGGCCACCGTCGCGGTCCGCCTCGGGGGCTTCGCGGACGTCCCCGGCCTGGACCACCTCACCGTCCTCGGCCACTACGGCGCCGAGCGTTGGGAGGCGGCCACCGGCACCGTCCACGCCCCGCCGCCCCACCCTGGCGTCGCCGCCATACAGGCCGAACTCCCCGGCGTCCTGGACTCCTCCGGGGTCTGGCACGGCACCTGGGTCGAGACCGCCATCGAGCGCAAGGGCGGCCGCGCCATCGCCGTCCACACCCGCCGCGCCACCGACCCGCAGGGCGCCTTCGACCGGCTGCGCGCCCCGCTCACCGCCCTCGCCGAACGCCATGGCCTGATCGTCGAACCCGGCCGGCTGGTCCTGGAACTCCGCCCGCCCGGCATGGACAAGGGCGTCGCGCTCGCCGACTGGGTCCGGGAGACCGGCGCCGCCACCGTCCTCTACGCCGGTGACGACCTCGGCGACCTGGCGGCCTTCGCGGCCGTCGAGAAACTCCGCTCCGACGGGCTGACCGGCGTCCTGGTCTGCAGCGGCAGCACCGAGGTCGCCGAACTGGCCGAGCGCGCCGACCTGGTGGTCGACGGCCCGGCCGGAGTCGTCGGCCTGCTCGGCGCCCTGGCGGCCCGACTGGACACGAGCGGGACGGACACCCCGTAGTGGCGGACATCCCGTAGGGGCAGGCACCCCCTGACGGCGGGCGCCGTTCCCCGGCCCCGACACGGCGCCCGGATTCCGCGGATCGGCCACCCGAAGCCCGCGGACCAGTCGCCCGAACTCCGCGGTTCAGCCGCCCAGTTCCCGCAGCTGGTCCAGGAGCCACTGGGCGGGCGGCAGCGCGGTGGCCGCCGCGGCCAGCCGTTCGGTGCGCGCCGCGCGCTCGGCGTCGTCCATCGACAGCGCCTCGTGCAGCGCCTCGGCGGTCCCCATGACGTCGTACGGATTGACGGTCAGCGCATGCGCACCGAGCTCCTCGTGCGCGCCCGCCTCCCGCGACAGGACCAGCGCGCAGCCGGTGTCCGACACCACCGGGATCTCCTTGGCGACCAGGTTCATCCCGTCCCTGATCGGGTTGACGAGGGCCACGTCCGCGAGCCGGTAGGCGGCCAGCGAGCGGGCGAAATCGTCCTTGACGTGCAGCACGACGGGCTGCCAATCCGCCGTCCCGAACTCGGCGTTGACGGCCGCCGCCACCTGCTCGACCTCCGCGGTGTACTCGCGGTAGACGGCGAGGTCCTGGCGCGAGGGGTAGGCGAAGGCGATGTGCACGACCCGCTCGCGCCACTCGGGGCGGTCGGCGAGAAGCTGCCGATAGGCGAGCAGGCCCCGCACGATGTTCTTGGAGAGTTCGGTGCGGTCCACGCGGACCACGGTCTTGCGGTCCGGCCCGCCGATCTGTGCGCGCAGCGCCGTCATCCGCTCCTCGACGTCGGGACGGTGCGCGCGCTCCCGCAGGAAATCGGCGTCGGCGCCGAGCCCGTGCACACCGATCCACGTCGTGTGCGCCTTGCGCTCCGGGACGAGCGCGACGATGCCGGGCGGCCCGTCCTCCGGCCGCACGCGCTCGCACTGCCCGCCGAGCCCGGTCTCGGCGCAGGCCAGGAAGTTCTCGGCCCACCGGTGGGTGAGGAAGTTCGCCCGGTCCGCACCGAGAATGCCCAGCGCCAGCTGCCGCTGGATGTCGTCGGGGAGTATCGCGAAGTACTCGGCGGGGGCCCACGGCGTGTGCGAGAAGTGCGCGATGCGCAGGTCGGGGCGGCGCTCACGGAGCATGCCGGGCACCAGCGCCAGGTGGTAGTCCTGGACCAGGACGGCCGCGCCGGGAGCCGCGCCGTCGGCCAGCGCGTCCGCGAAGGCCGCGTTGTACGCCTCGTACGCCGCCCACTGCGCCCGGAACTCCGCGCCGAAGACCGGTTCCAGCGGTGTCTGGTAGAGCATGTGGTGGACGAACCACAGCACGGAGTTCGCGACACCGTTGTAGGCGGCGGCGTACACCTCGGCCGGGATGTCCAGCATCCGGACACGCTGTCCACCGGTGTCGCCCGGCTCCAGCGCACCACCCGTCCGCCGTACGGCCTCCCGGTCCCCGCCGCCGAGCGCGGCACACACCCACACCGCATCGGTCTCGGGCCCGATCGCCGACAGCGCCGACACCAGCCCGCCCCCGCCCCGCTTGGCGGTGAGCGTCCCGTCCTCCCCCAGGCTGTAGGAAACCGGCCCACGATTGGACGCAACAAGAACCTCGGCACCTGCTTGCACCGCACTGCGCTCGGACACCATGTCGCGACAGTAACCCGCTACAGATCCCCGCAAACGCATGGAAGCGGCCAAGGGCGTGACCCCTCACGCCGCCCGGCGGGCCGCGTACTCCGGGATTTCGGTCATCGGGGGGCGTTCCTCGGTGTCCACGTCCGTGGTGCGCGGGATGAAGCCCTGGTCGCCGCGGTCGAACTGGGTGAGCCGGGGGCGCACCAAGTGGCCGCGGGTCAGGCGTAGTTGGGCGGTGCGGTAGATGGCGGCGGCCATCCGGCCCAGGGCCTGGCCGTCCTGGTGGCGGTGTTTGCGGACGCCGACGTCCACCTGGGCCAGGGCGTCGAGGCCGACGGTGTGCAGGGCGTCGACGAGCAGGCCGAGCTCGACGCCGTAGCCGACGGGGAAGGGGAGCCGTTCCAGGAGGGAGCGGCGGGCCGCGTACTCGCCGCCGAGGGGCTGGACGAAGCCGGCCAGCTGGGGCCAGTGGAGGTTGAGGAGCGGGCGGGCGACCAGCTCGGTGACCCGGCCGCCCTGGCCGGCGTCGATGCCGCCGGGGCCGGTCTCCAGGGGGCGGTCGTACATCGCCTTGACGAACTGGATGTCCGGGTCGGTCAGCAGCGGGCCGATGATGCCGGAGACGAAGGTGGCGGAGAATTCGCGCAGGTCGGCGTCGATGAAGCAGATGATGTCGCCGGTGGTGGCCAGGAGGGAGCGCCACAGCACCTCGCCCTTGCCGGGGAGCGCGGGCAGCCGCGACAGGATGCTGTCGCGGTGCACCACCCGGGCGCCGGCCGCCGCCGCGACCTCGGCGGTGCGGTCGGTGGAGCCGGAGTCCAGCACCACCAGCTCGTCGACCAGCCCGGTCGCGTCCGTCATCAGCGTGTCACGGATCGTGGTCACGATCGCGCCGACCGTGGCCTCCTCGTCGAGCGCGGGCAGGACGACGCTGACCGTCCGGCCCGTCTGGCGCTTGGCCTCCAGCAGCTGCTCCAGCGGGCGGTCCGCGGCGGACCAGGAACGGCCGCGCAGCCAGCGCTCCACCTCTTCCAGCACGTCTACGACTCCTCGGTCGCCGCCGGAGGGCGGCCCTTGTGATCCATCTCGCGGTTCGGACGACTATCTCAACTGTCAGTGCCGTCGGTTACAGTCTTGAACAACGCGGATGACCGTCGCATGTCGGGGTCCGTGCCACAAACGCCTGGGTTTCGGCCCAGTGCCATACCGCTCATCCAGAGGGGCAGAGGGATACGGCCCGTTGAAGCCCCGGCAACCCTCCAGCCGGTCTTGCCGCAAGGACGCTCGATTACGTCCCGCGCGCGAGGCTCCCGGCTAGGGAAGGTGCCAAATCCGTCTCGTGGCGAGATTCGTCGCGAGGAAGATGAGGAGAAAGGGCCTCGCCTCCATGGCTGTGCAAGTCACCGAAAACACCCCCACCGTCGCTCTGGGCCCCGCCGCAGCGCTGTCCTGCCGTGAGTGCGGACAGCGCTTTTCGCTCGGTCCGATCTTCGCGTGCCAGGAATGTTTCGGGCCGCTCGAAGTCGCGTACGACCTGCCGAGCGGCGACCCCGAGGGGCTGCGGAAGCAGATCGAGGCCGGGCCGGACAACATCTGGCGCTACGCCCCGCTGCTGCCCGTCCCCGCCGACGTGGCCGACAAGCCCAATCTCAACCCCGGCTTCACCAAGCTCGTCCAGGCCGACCGGCTCGCCGCCGAGCTGGGCGTCACCGGCGGGCTGTACGTCAAGGACGACTCCGGCAACCCGACGCACTCCTTCAAGGACCGCGTCGTGGCGATCGCCGTCGAGGCCGCCCGCGCCTTCGGCTTCACCACCCTCTCCTGCTCCTCCACCGGCAACCTCGCCGGTGCCGTCGGCGCCGCGGCCCGCCGCGCCGGTTTCAAGTCCTGCGTCTTCATCCCGCACGACCTGGAGGCCGGCAAGGTCGTCATGGCCGCGGTCTACGGCGGCGACCTGGTCGGCATCGAGGGCAACTACGACGACGTCAACCGCTTCTGCTCGGAGCTCATCGGCGACCCGCTGGGCGAGGGCTGGGGCTTCGTCAACGTCAACCTGCGTCCGTACTACGGCGAGGGTTCCAAGACCCTCGCGTACGAGATCTGCGAGCAGCTGGGCTGGCAGCTCCCGGACCAGCTGGTCATCCCGATCGCGTCCGGCTCGCAGCTGACGAAGATCGACAAGGGGCTCAAGGAGCTGATCGCCCTCGGCCTGGTCGAGGACAAGCCCTACAAGATCTTCGGCGCCCAGGCGGAGGGCTGCTCGCCGGTGTCCACGGCCTTCAAGGCCGGGCACGACGTCGTGCGCCCGCAGAAGCCGAAGACCATCGCCAAGTCGCTGGCGATCGGCAACCCGGCCGACGGTCCGTACGTGCTCGACATCGCGCGCCGGACCGGCGGTGCGGTGGAGGATGTCAACGACGAGCAGATCGTGGACGCGATCAAGCTGCTGGCCCGGACCGAGGGGATCTTCGCGGAGACCGCGGGCGGGGTGACCGTCGGCGTGACCAAGAAGCTGATCGAGGACGGCCTGCTCGACCCGTCCCTGACCACCGTCGTCCTCAACACCGGTGACGGCCTCAAGACCCTGGACGCGGTCGCCCCGACCTCCGGGCCCACGGCCACGATCCGCCCGGACCTGGACGCGTTCCGCGCGGCCGGCCTGGCCGGCTGAGGTCGTCGGCCCGTCCGCGGACGGGCACCGCCCCCGCCCCCGAACTCGTACTCCGCACCACCCGGAAGGCAGAACCATGAGCGTCAAGGTCCGCATCCCCACCATCCTCCGCACCTACACCGGCGGCCAGGCCGAGGTCACCGCCGAGGGCGCGACCCTGTCCGAGGTGATCGCCGACCTGGAGCGGAACCACCAGGGCATCGCGGCCCGTGTGCTGGACGACGCCGGCAAGCTGCGCCGCTTCGTGAACGTGTACGTGAACGACGACGATGTGCGCTTCGAGCAGGGTCTGGAAACGCCGACCCCGGACGGTGCGGGCGTCTCGATCATTCCGGCGGTCGCCGGCGGCTGCTGATTTGCGCCAACTCTTCTCCTGCTTGACCGGAATTGCCCCGTCCGCCAGAAAGCGGACGGGGCAATTCCATGTTGTGAAAGGAGATACTATTGGGGTGATCCCCCTCCGGATATCACCGTACGCGTGCCGAACGCATATGAGACAGCGATCAGTTGTGCTCGAAGTGTGAGCGATATTTGTCGCTTATGTGTGCTACGCCCGGCCCGACTTGCCCTGGAGAACTGGGATTTCACCTCATATTGCCGATTCTCCGGCCCCAGAATTCTCGTCCGATTGACCTGTTGCTCTGGGCATCTGTGCAGATACATTCAGCGGCGGTCGACGCGTTCCGGCGCACACCCCACGGGCCATTCGCGGGGTGAGGTCTGACCCGGGTCCGCGAAGTGCGGTCCTGCGCAAGGGCCAGTAATAGGGGAGTTAGGCATGGCTCAGGGCACCGTCAAGTGGTTCAACGCGGAGAAGGGGTACGGCTTCATCGCGGTCGACGGTGGTGCGGATGTTTTCGTCCACTACAGCGCGATCCAGATGGACGGCTACCGCACCCTTGAGGAGGGCCAGCGGGTCGAGTTCGAGATCTCGCAGGGCCAGAAGGGGCCGCAGGCGGACATGGTCCGGGTGGCCGGCTGAGGCGCCGACCGACTGCTGCGTCACGGAAGGCCCGTGCCCCCGAGGGGGTACGGGCCTTCTGCTGTCTGCCTCGTAGGGGGCACCCTCCCGGTGGGCGCTTGCACTCGCACCCTGCGAGTGCTAATCATTGGCGTTAGCACTCTCCGAGTGAGAGTGCTACGAAGGACCGGGTCGGTGAGGCCCGCAGGCCGGGTGGGGCAAGGAACCACCCGGGTCTGTAGGCCGTCCGTCGCGGGCGCCAGCGCGGTCCGGAGAAATCCTTCCCCACGCTCTCAACTGCGTTCGAGCAGGGGAGACCCCATTAGTCCGGGAGGACCACTTCACATGGCCAAGATCATCGCGTTCGACGAGGAGGCGCGGCGCGGTCTCGAGCGCGGGATGAACCAGCTCGCCGACGCCGTCAAGGTGACCCTCGGCCCCAAGGGCCGCAACGTCGTCCTCGAGAAGAAGTGGGGCGCCCCCACGATCACCAACGATGGTGTGTCCATCGCCAAGGAGATCGAGCTCGAGGACCCGTACGAGAAGATCGGCGCCGAGCT
Organism: Streptomyces auratus; assembly: GCF_050433025.1. Lineage (NCBI taxonomy): Bacteria > Bacillati > Actinomycetota > Actinomycetes > Kitasatosporales > Streptomycetaceae > Streptomyces > Streptomyces auratus. The sequence goes on from NZ_JBNGCB010000003.1 coordinate 452,555, forward strand.
GGTCAAGGAGGTCGCGAAGAAGACGGACGACGTCGCCGGTGACGGCACGACGACCGCGACCGTCCTGGCCCAGGCCCTGGTCCGCGAGGGCCTGCGCAACGTCGCCGCCGGTGCCAACCCGATGGCTCTCAAGCGCGGTATCGAGAAGGCCGTCGAGGCCGTCTCCGCCGCCCTGCTGGAGCAGGCCAAGGACGTGGAGACCAAGGAGCAGATCGCTTCGACCGCCTCCATCTCCGCCGCCGACACCCAGATCGGCGAGCTGATCGCCGAGGCCATGGACAAGGTCGGCAAGGAAGGCGTCATCACCGTCGAGGAGTCCCAGACCTTCGGTCTGGAGCTGGAGCTCACCGAGGGTATGCGCTTCGACAAGGGCTACATCTCGGCGTACTTCGCGACCGACATGGAGCGCATGGAAGCCGCGCTCGACGACCCGTACATCCTCATCGTCAACTCCAAGATCAGCAGCGTGAAGGACCTGCTGCCGCTCCTGGAGAAGGTCATGCAGTCCGGCAAGCCGCTGCTGATCATCGCCGAGGACGTCGAGGGCGAGGCCCTGTCGACCCTGGTCGTCAACAAGATCCGTGGCACCTTCAAGTCCGTCGCCGTCAAGGCCCCGGGCTTCGGTGACCGCCGCAAGGCCATGCTCGGCGACATCGCCATCCTCACCGGTGGCACCGTCATCTCCGAGGAGGTCGGCCTCAAGCTGGAGAACGCCGGTCTCGAACTGCTCGGCCGCGCCCGCAAGGTCGTCATCACCAAGGACGAGACCACCATCGTCGACGGTGCCGGTGACAGCGAGCAGGTCCAGGGCCGCGTCAACCAGATCCGCGCCGAGATCGAGAACAGCGACTCGGACTACGACCGCGAGAAGCTCCAGGAGCGTCTGGCGAAGCTGGCCGGCGGCGTGGCCGTCATCAAGGCCGGTGCCGCCACCGAGGTCGAGCTCAAGGAGCGCAAGCACCGCATCGAGGACGCCGTTCGCAACGCGAAGGCGGCCGTCGAGGAGGGCATCGTCGCCGGCGGTGGCGTCGCCCTGCTCCAGGCTTCCTCGGTCTTCGAGAAGCTGGACCTCGACGGTGACGAGGCCACCGGTGCCAACGCTGTGAAGCTGGCCCTGGAGGCCCCGCTGAAGCAGATCTCCGTCAACGGCGGCCTTGAGGGCGGCGTCGTGGTGGAGAAGGTGCGCAACCTGGCCGTCGGCCACGGCCTGAACGCCGCGACCGGTGAGTACGTCGACATGATCGCCGAGGGCATCATCGACCCGGCCAAGGTCACCCGTTCCGCGCTGCAGAACGCCGCCTCCATCGCGGCGCTGTTCCTCACCACCGAGGCCGTCATCGCCGACAAGCCGGAGAAGGCCGCCGCGGCGGGCGCTCCGGGCGGCATGCCGGGCGGTGACATGGACTTCTGATCCTCGCGGATCAGACGCTGGTCCTCCCGGACCGCACGTCCAGACGTACGTCGGGGCGGCACCCTCCTCCCAGGGGGTGCCGCCCCGGCGGCGTTTTTGGGGGGGGCAGGCCGGGTGGGGTGGTTGGTCGGTTGGTGGGACCGCCGCACGCGGTGCGGGTGCGAGTGCGGGTGCGGTGCCGGTGTGGGTGGTGGGCGCGAGTGCCGGTGGGCCGGGGGCCGGGTGGGTGTGCGTTCGCTGGGTTTCGCGGGGCCGGGTGGGGGCGGGTGGGGGCGTTCCCCGGGTTTCGCTCGACCGATCGCGTGTCGGCGGTGTTATCGGCGGCGGGCGATCAGGCAGCCCGCGAGGGACAGGGCCCCGGCCACGGACAGCAGCACGGCGCCGCAGAGGGTGGCCGGTGCGGGCGGGGCGTCGCGGTTGAGGGTGCTTTCGAAGGCGACCTGGATGCCCACATTGCCGTGTGCGGCGGGCAGATGGGGCAGCGGCGGGTACGAGGGCGGCGTCTCGCCCCACAGAATCAGCGCCACTCCGCCGACGGCCAGCAGGAGAACGGTGAGTGCCACGACCAGCCGGGCGTGCCAGGGGCGGCGTAATCGGATCAGCATGGCGTGACCCTACTGCCGGGGTCTGACGGCGCACCGCGGGATGGTGACCTCAGGGGCGGCTGACGGTGGTGGGGCCGATGGCCGGATCGGTGGTGGGGTCGGCTCGGGGACCGGTGGTGCGGCCGCTTCTTGTCGGGGCGGGGCTTGTGGGGTCGGTGGCGTCCGCCAGGGCCGTGGCGTCCGTGTCTGCGAGGATGCCTGGAGCGGTGCCGGCGGTGGGGTGCTGATCGGCGTTCAGCTCCGCCCGCATGGACTTGCTGAAGCCGAAGAAGTAGGTGGCGAGGAAACCGGCGAGATAGCCGGCGGCCAGGCCCAGGGCGTAGACGGCGAGCGTGGTGGTGACGCTCTGGTTGCCCTTGACCAGGGGGAACAGGGCCCAGCCGGAGGGGCCGATGGCGGTGGAACCGACGGTGTCGCCGAGTTGGTTGAACAGGCCGAGGCAGCCGCCGCCGAACGCGCCGCCGATGCAGGCGGTGATGAAGGGGCGGCCCAGGGGGAGCGAGACCCCGTAGATCAGCGGCTCGCCGACGCCCAGGAAGCCTGCGGGGAGGGCGGACTTGATGGTCGTACGGATCGAGCGGTTGCCCGGGAGGCGGAGGTAGACGGCGAGGGCGGCGCCGACCTGGCCCGCGCCGGCCATGGCGAGGATCGGGAGCAGGACCGTGTAGCCCTGCTGCTCGATGAGGGTGGTGTGGAGCGGGATCAGGGCCTGGTGGAGGCCCAGCATCACGAGGGGGAGGAAGAGGCCGCCCAGGACGAAGCCGGCGAACGCGCCGCCGTGGGCCAGCAGCCAGGTGGCGGCGGTGCCGGTGGCGGTGGAGACCGCGCCTGCGGCGTACATCAGGCCGAAGAGCGTGACCAGGCCCGTGATCAGGACCGTCAGGGTGGGGGTGACCAGGACGTCCAGTGCCTCGGGGACCCTGCCCCACGCTCTCGACTTCGCTCGGCCGGGGAAGACCCCATGGCGGCAGCACTTCTCCACCTGGACGGCGAGCAGCGCCGCACCCAGCGCGCCGAGCACCCCGCCCTGGCCCGGGGCGAGTGGTTGGCCGAAGGCGGTGACGTGGGTGACGCCCGGAAAGACGATGACCGCGGCGACCGCGCCGCCGAGGATCGGTGTGCCGCCGAACTCCTTGGCGGTGTGGTAGCCGACGAAGACGGCGATGAGGGACATGAAGCCGGAGGCGAGGGCGGCGAGTGCCGGGACGAGGGAGGGCAGCCAGCCGAGGTTGGCCAGCAGACCGTTGATTCCGGCGATGATGCCGCAGCCGATCAGGGCCGGGATCAGCGGCACGAAGACCTGGGCGATCCGGCGGAGGAACAGCTTGGCCGGGGTGGCGTTCCGGGACTTCTGCCGGGCCTTGAGGGCGGCGCCCTGGGCGGCGAGTTCGTCAGCGGTGGTGGGAGGGGCGCCGGCCGGGCCCGGTGGTGGGGCCGGTGCGGTGGGCCGAGGTGTGGATGCCGGGCCGGAGGGCGGTGTGGCGGCTTCGGGGCCGCGGGGCGGCTCGACGGGCGTGGGAGCGACGGCCTCCCCCGCGGCCGCGGGACCGGCGGCCGGTGTGGTGGCGGCCGGTGTGGTGGCGGCCGGTTCTGCGGCCGGCCGTCCGGCGCGGTTTCGCTCCACCAGCCGCTCGAACTCGGGGGTGACGCGGGCGACCGTGCCGGGGCCCAGCACGATCTGGTACGTGTCGTCCTCGACCACGCCCAGGACGGCCGGGAGCGCCCTGAGGGCCTCGTGCTGGACGAGGACAGGGTCCCGAATGCCGAGGCGGAGCCGGGTCATGCAGTGGGTGATGGAGAGGACGTTCCCGGCGCCGCCGACGAGGGGGAGCAGCGCGGCGGCGGTGGCGCGGTTCTTGTCTTCGGACATGGGCGGTGCCTTGCTGTGCTGACAATTCCGGCGGAGGAGTCGGGGGTTCGGCAGGGCGGGGTGTTGCGGGGCGGGCGGCCTCAGTGGGGCCGGGCGGCTTCGAGGGCTGCGCGGAGATGGCCGTCGGCGGCGTCGAGCAGACGGGCGGCGGTGGGGGCGTCGACTCCGCCGAGGAGGGTGAGGATGGCGTTCTTCACCTCGCCGTCCGTGCTGCTCAGAGCCGTCTCGATCTCCCGGTCACCGGCGCCGGTGGCGAGCGCGACGATCCGGCGCGAGCGGGCCCGCAGCTTTTCGTTGGAGGCGCGGACGTCGACCATCAGATTCCCGTAAGTCTTGCCCAGACGGATCATGGTGAGGGTCGAGATCATGTTGAGCACCAGCTTCTGGGCGGTGCCCGCCTTGAGCCGGGTGGAGCCGGTCAGCAGCTCGGGGCCGACCACGATCTCGATGCCGTGTTCGGCGGCCGCGGCCAGGGCCGAACCGGCGTTGCAGGACAGGCCGATGGTCAGCGCCCCCAGCGAGCGGGCATGCTCGACGGCCCCGATGGCGTAGGGGGTGCGGCCGGAGGCGGAGATGCCGACGACGGTGTCCTCGTCGGTCAGCTTCACCGCGGTCAGGTCCTCGGCCGCGAGCTCCTTGCTGTCCTCGGCGCCCTCGACGGCGGTGACCATCGCGGTGGGGCCGCCGGCGATGAGCCCGAGCACCTCGGACGGGTCGGTGTTGAACGTCGGCGGGCATTCGCTGGCGTCCAGCACGCCGAGGCGGCCGGCCGTGCCCGCACCCGCATAGATCAGCCGGCCGCCGTGGGCCATACGGGCGGCGAGGGCGTCGATGGCGGCGGCGATTTCCGGGAGCCGCTCGGCGACGGCAGCGGGGACGGTGGCGTCCTCGGCGTTCATCGTGCGGGCGATGTCCAGGGTGGAGCGGCGGTCGATCTCGGCGAGTTCGGGCCGGAAGGCCTCGGTGGTGAGGCTGTCCAGCTCGGCACGCAGATGTCCGTAGTCGGTGGGGGAGGTCATGGCGTGGCGGCTCTTTCCGGGACGGATGGGTAAGGGCGGTGGCGGCCGGATGGGTAGGGGGCGTGGCGGCCGGCCGTCCGGGGTGCGGACGGTGGCCGGGGGACCGCTTCGGCCGTCGCTGGGCGAGCGGCTGCCGCGGTGCCCGTCCCGGCCGTCCGGGCCGTCCGGCGGCATACCGGCTCCCAGCGGTGCGAGCGGTGTCAGCGCTGGGGGCTGCGGGGGGAGTGGCGGTGGGCGAGGGCCTCGTAGGAGGCGGAGAGCGCCGGGGCCGCGGTCTCGTACGTACGCTGCGCGACGCCTATGAACAGGCAGTCCACGACCAGCAGCTGGCTGGTCCTGGACGACATCGCGGCCGGCCGCAGCTCGCTCTCGCGGGCGCTGGACGTGGTCAGGATGTGGTCGGCGTAGGAGGCGATCTCGCCGTCCGGACGGCCGGTGATGGCGATCGTGGTGGCGCCGTGGTCGAAGGCCACCCGCAGTGGCTCTATGACATCGGTGGTCCGTCCGGAGTGGGTGATGGCGAGGGCGACATCACCGGTTTTCAGCTGTACGGCGTTCGTCACGGCCAGATGCGGGTCCGCATGCGCGTGCGCGATCAGCCCGATGCGCAGCAGCTTCTGGGCGAGGTCCTGGCCGACGAGATGGGAGGCCCCGATGCCGTACACATCGATACGGCGGGCGCCGACGAGCGCGGTGACGGCGGCTTCGAGCTGGGTGACGTCCAGCCCCGCCGCGGTGTCGGCCAGGCACTGCTGCTCTTCCTGCGCCAGCTTCGTCACGACATCGGCGAGGGAGTCGTCGACCGCTATGTCGGCGGTCACCGCGGGGGCGCCGCCGGCCGCCTGCTGGGCGGCGAGCGCGGCGAGCGCGAGGCGCAGATCCCGGTAGCCGGGGTAGCCGAGGAGCCGGGACGTCCGTACGACCGTTGCCTCGCTGGTGCCCGTGCGCTCCGCGAGGCCGGTGACGGTGAGGGCGGCACAGCCGGCCGGGTCGCTTGCCACGGCCTCGGCGACCCGCTGCATGGAGCGGGTCATCGTCGGGGCGAGGGTGCGGACCTTGGCGGCCAGCGCCGCGGGGGCGGGTGGGGCCGGGGCCGGTCGGGGCTCGACGGGCACGCCCTTGAAAGTTTCCTTCACGCTGCTACTCACTCTTGAAAAGTAATTTCATCGAGCGCCGGCGTCAATACCCTCTGTGAGTGCTGTGGACAGCGCGCATGATCCGCCGAGGGCTGTGGACAACTCCGCTCGCCGGCGAGCCGTCGGGAGACAATGGGGGGCATGGAGATGGAACAGGCATTGCATGCCGCGCGGGCGCTGGTGCTCGCCGACCTGATGGCGGACAAGGTGGCCGACGCCGACATCGTCTCGCTCGTGGAGGACGCGGTCGTCCATCGCCGGTGGTGGGTGGAGCAATGGCCTGAGGGCGCGGCATTCGTCGCAGGACTGATAGCGCAGGACGTCCAGGACGCCCTCCTGGACCGGTACGGCCGCTGGCCGCTGTGCCCCGTGTGCACGGAGTCGGGCGATCCCCATGCGCTCGACGTCGAACCGGAGTTGGGGCCCGATCCGCATTGGGTCTGCCCCAAGACGGCCGTGGCGGTGGCCCGCGTCGGGCGGCTCGGCGCTCCGCTGGAGGGCTGAGGCGGCTGATGGTGCGGCGGGCTGACACGGCGATCCGGCCGGAGAACTGACGTGGCGATCTATATCGATCCGCCCACGTGGCCGGGGCACGGCCGGATGTGGTCGCATCTGGTCAGCGACCATTCCTTCGGCGAGCTGCATGAGTTCGCGGCGGGTATCGGCGCGCCCCGGCGGGCGTTCGAGCGTGACCACTACGACCTGCCGGCGGAGCGGTACGCCGATGCGCTGCGGGCCGGAGCCGTGGCGGTCGGCAGCAAGGAGCTGCTGCGCCGGCTGACGGAGGCGGGACTGCGCCGCCCCAAGCACCGGCCGGCGCCCCCGCAGTAGGGCGCGGCCCCGGGCCGGCTGGGACCCGCACCCCGGCCGCACCTCGCCGCAGCCCCTGCTGCCCGGTCCCGTTGCGCCGCGTGGCAGTCCCGTCCGTCCGGTCCCGTTGCGGCGCGTCGCAGCGGCGGCAGGGTGGCGTGCCCGCGCACGATGGGCCTGAGCGCGTGCCGTACCGAAAGGGGAGCGCCATGCCAGCCGTCGAACCGGGCAGAGAGCCGGCCACCGATCTCGCCCCGGACTACAGCAGTGAGGGGGCCACGGCGACCGGCTGGTCCGCGGCCGTCGGCGGAATGACCGAGGCGGACATCTTCTGGCTCACCACCGTCCGCCCCGACGGCCGCCCCCATGTCACCCCGCTGCTCGCCGTCTGGGCGGACGACGCGCTCCACTTCTGCACCGGCCCCGGCGAACGCAAGGCCAAGAACCTCGCGGCCAACGCCCACTGCGTGCTGACGACCTCGACCGCCGGCGGCAACGACCTGCATGCGGGGCTCGATGTGGTCGTCGAGGGCGAGGCGGTGCAGCTCCAGGACGAGGCGGCGCTGCGCCGGCTGGCCGAGCTGTACGTCGAGAAGTACGGCAGCGACTGGCACTTCGACGTCCGCGACGGCGCCTTCCACGGACAGGGCGGCCGGGCCCTGGTGTTCCGGGTCGAGCCGGTCACGGCCTTCGGATTCGGGCGGGGCGAGACCTACAGCCAGACCCGATGGAGGTTCGACGGCGGGACGTGACCGGCAGGTTCATGACCGGCCGGTTTCCATGACCGGCAGGGGCGTGACCGGCCGGGGTCGGGCACCCCGCGCCGTCCGGTCACGCCCCGCGTGGCTCAATGCCGGTCTGCTGCCCCGGCCGCCTCAGCTGTCGCCTCCACAGCCTCCGCGCTCCGCGCCTTCTGCGCCGCGTGGGTGGTGGCCGACGAGGAGGCGATCAGCCGGGAGGTGTTCCTCGCGCGGTGCAGTCGGAAGGCGAAGGCGGTGAGGACGACGGCCGCCGCCGCCAGCACGGCGCCGGTCCAGGCCACGGACGGATAGCCCCAGCCCGCCCCGATGGTCAGCCCGCCGAGCCAGGGGCCGATGGTGTTGCCGATGTTGAAGGCGGCAGTAGTGGTCGCCCCGGCCAGCGTCGGCGCGGCGTTCGCCACGTTGAACATCCGGGCGTTGAGGGCCGGGGCCGTGGTGAATGCGGTGACCCCGAGCAGCAGCGAGAGCGCGACCGCGGCGGCCGGGCTGTGTGCGGTCAGCGCCAGCACGGCCAGTACGAGGGCGGAGGCGGCGATACCGCCGAAGAGCGTGCCGAAGAGATGGGCGTCGGCGATCCGCCCGCCGATGAACGTACCGATCAGCGCGCCGACCCCGAAGAGCGCCAGCACCGTCGGCACCCAGCTCTCGGCGAGGCCCGCGGTGTCGGTCAGCAGCGGCGAGAGGTACGAGAAGAGGGCGAAGACCGCGGCGGCGTTCAGCGCGGTGGCGGACAGCGCCAGCCAGACCTGCGTGTCCTTGTAGATGGCCAGCTCACGGCGGAGCTGCGGGCGGTCCTCGCCGGTCGGTACGGCCGTGTGCGGCACCGCCGCGATCACTCCGAGCAGGCCGAGCGCGGCCAGACCGGCCACGGCCCAGAAGGCGGCGCGCCAGCCGGCGTGCTCGCCGAGCAGCGCACCGGCCGGGACGCCCGCGATATTGGCGATGCTCAGGCCGCCGACCATCACGGCCATCGCCCGGGCCCGCGCGGTGACCGGCACCAGCGAGACCGCGACCGCCGCGCCGACCGCCCAGAAACCGGCGCAGGCCAGCGCGCTCAGCACGCGCGAGACGAACAGCACGCCGTAGGACGGTGCGAGTGCGCCGGCCACCTGTCCCAGGCCGAAGAGGGCGAGCAGCGCGATCAGCGTCGTCCGGCGTGGGAGCCGGAGCGTGGCCGCGGCGAGTACGGGTGCGCCGACCACCATGCCGATCGCGAAGGCGGAGACCAGCAGCCCGGCCTGCGGAATGGAGACGCGCAGATCGCGGGCGAGCGGCTGGAGGATGCCGGAGAGCATGAATTCGGAGGTGCCGAGGGCAAAAACGGACAGGCCGAGGACGTAGACGGCGAGGGGCAGGCGGGTGCGGTCGGGCGGTGCGGGCATATCAGCTACTAACCACGGTAGGACCCCGCACATTCCCGCAGGTGGGCTCGCGTTTCGCGCCGGGCTGCCCCTACGGACCCGCGTTTCGCGCCGGGCCGCCCCTACGGACCCGGTTACGCGCCGGATCGCCTACGGACCCGCGTTACGCGCCGGGCTGCTGACGAGCCCGCGTTACGCGCCGCCGCCCACGGGACCCCCGTTACGCGCCGCTGCCCACGGGACCCCCGTTACGCGCCGCCCAGCAGGTCCAGCTCCGTGGCGAGGTTGCGGCGGGCGGTGTGTTCCCAGAGGTCGTAGCCGCGGGGGGTCCGGAACAGGCGTGGCAGGGCCAGGAGTTGGGCCAGTACGGCGGAGCGGCCGGCCGTGAAATCGGCGTCGGGGACGAAGGAGTACTCCTCGCGGACCGCGGCGGCGTAGGCGGCGTAGCGGTCGGGGGAGCCGGCCAGTACGGCGAGGTCGGCATCGCACAGCACCTCGCCGTCGGGATCGTCGGGCGCCGGGTCATGGGTGACGGTGAGCCGCACCAGGCGGGCGACCTCGGCCGTACGGGCCGCGCCGACGCCGAGTTCGGGCAGGGCGCGCTCGGCGAGGGCCGCGCTGCGCTCCTCGTTCTCGGAGCGGTCCGGGCGGTAGACCGCGTCATGGAACCACGCCGCCAGCTGAACGACGGCCAGGTCGTCGGCGTGCTCGGCCAGTTCGTCGATGCGGTAGAGGACCGCGGCCAGATGCTCGACGGTGTGGTAGCGGCGCTGTGGTTCGCTCCAACGGGACAGCAGGTTGTCCGCATACGGGGCGGGGTCGGGGGCCGTGGGGTGCTTGCGGCCGCGGGCCTCGGCGATGGTGAGGGTCCAGCGCTGCCGCAGCTCCGGCGTCGGGTCGGTGGTGTCTGCCGTACGGGACACGGGAGTCATGCGAGCCATTGTGCCCCGTGCGGGGTGATCCGGAACGGGGGCGGGGCGCCCCGATGCGGCCCCGGGGTGCGCCCGGTGGCAGGGGGCGGGGGCGAGCGGTCCGGGCGGTGGGCGGTAGGGGCGGACGGTCCGGTCGGTGGCCGGTGGCCGGTGGCCGGTGGCCGGTGGCCGGTGCTCCGGGCGGGAGCGGACGGCGTTCGGGCGGATTCCGGTCGTGCCGGCGGCGATCCGGTCCCCGGGAGGCCGGAGGGCCCGTACCCTGGGATATTGGACTAGACCTCTTGGGGGGCTCCGTCCCGTCATGCCGTCATCGAAGGATTGGGTCATATGAGCAAGCGCGCGCTGCTGGAGGTGATCGCGCTCGGCCCGCAGGACGCGGTCGCCGCCCAGGCCGGCGGAGCCGACCGCCTGGAGCTGGTCACCGACATGGCGGCCGACGGGCTCACCCCGCCGCGAGCCACCTTCGCGGCGGTCCGGGCGGCCGTCGGCCTTCCGCTGCGGGTGATGCTGCGCGCCACGGACGGCTTCGCGGCCGGCGCGGTGGGGGCGCTGTGCGAGGAGGCCGAGGCGCTCCGGGCGGAGGGCGCCGAGGAGTTCGTCCTCGGGTTCCTGACGCCGGACGGGCGGCCGGACCTCGCCGCATTGGCGGCGCTGACCGAGGTGATCGAGGGCTGCCGGTGGACCTTCCACCGGGCCATCGACCGGGCGGCCGAACGGGACGCGCTGCGCAAGGAGCTGGCGGCGGCCGGGGCCACGGGGCTCGACACCTATCTGACGGCCGGCTCCGCGCAGGGCGTGGACGACGGGCTGCCGACGCTGCTGGCCGAGCAGGCGCGTACGGCGGCGGGCGAGCCCGGGTACGCGCCCCAGATCCTGGTCGGCGGCGGCCTCGGGCTCGGCCATCTGCCGGCGCTGCGCGCGGCCGGCCTCGACGCCTTCCACATCGGCGGTGCCGCCCGGCCTGCCGGCTGGTCCGCGCCGGTGGACGCGGCGGCGGTGGCGCAGTGGCGGGAGGCGCTGGACCGCGCAATGGGCTAGGAGCTGCTCGTTTGGATCACGCCGGGCTCGCGGGGTCCCCTTAGGCGGTTGCTTTCGCCTCATCAGGCGGCCGGAGGAAGATGCCTGGGAGGTGAGGCGGCTCAAGGAGCTGGGTACGGCGGCCTTCTTACATCCCTCTCATAACTGCGCCGCAACGTAGGGGTCATGATGACCAAACGCATCGCTGTCGGTGTCGGAATTCTCGTGACGATGGGCCTGACGGGCGCGGCCGCCGTGGCCTCCGGGGCTCCCGCTCCGGAGGCCGGCAAGGCCTCCGCCGCCGCACCCGGCAAAAAGACGGCGAAGAACTACCTGTACTCCTCCATCGGGGATTTCGACGCCAAGGTCAAGCCGCTGATCGATCGCCCGGACGTCGCCGGTGTGCAGCTGGTGGTGCCGTGGAAGGCGATGGAACGGAAGAAGAATCAGTACGACTTCTCGGAGATCGACCGGGCGCTGAAATATGTGCAGGGCCGCCACAAGAAGCTGTTCATCCAGGTCCAGGACCGGTTCTTCGCGCCGCCGACCAGGCTCCCGGACTATCTGCTGAAGGACCCGGAGTACAAGGGAGGCGCGGCGCCGACCAAGAACGAGAACGGCCTTGGTCCCGGTGAGCCCGGGGCGGTCGCGGCGCAGTGGAATCCGCAGGTGCGGGGCCGTTTCCAGCAGCTGCTGAAGGCGATGTCGCAGCGGTTCGACGGTCGACTCGCCGGGGTGAACCTGCCGGAGACCGCCACCGAGGTGGATACCAAGAAGGACCACACCGGCTACAGCAATGACGCCTACTTCAAGGCCGAGCTCGACAACATGGCCTACGGCAAGAAGGTCTTCACCAAGACGCCGTTCATCCAGTACGTCAATTTCTGGCCCGGTGAATGGAACAACAGCCGTAAGTACATGAGCCGCACGTTCGAGTTCGCCAAGAAGCACGGAATCGGCCTGGGCGGGCCTGACGTCCTGCCGAACCGCCAGGCGCAGATGGAGAACTCGTACCCCTTCTTCAAGAAGTACCGGGGACAGCTCCCCATGGTGGCCATGGCCGTCCAGGAACCCGACTTCCAGTACAAGAACCCCAAGACGAAGAAGCCGTACACCCGGCAGGAGTTCACCGACTTCGGCTCGAAGACCCTCGGAGCCGACGCCATGTTCTGGGCCACCAGTGCGCCCTGGCTCCACCAGCCGGCGGCACGATAGCGCCCCGTCTCCCCGCCCCCGGCCGGCGGCGGTCCCGGCCTCAGCCGTCCGCCAGCCGGTCCGGCAGCGCCGCCGCATGCACCACCGTCAACCCGGACACCGGCCGGGTCAGGCACACGTACAGCCGGCGCAGCCCGGTCCGTTCGTCCGGTTCGCCGTCGACGATCGCGGCCGGCTCGTCCAGGACCACGTAGTCGTACTCCAGGCCCTTGGCGAGGGTGGCCGGCACCAGGGTCAGCCGGGCGGCGGCCGAGGTCTCCTCGCCCGGTGCCAGGCAGGTCACGCCGGCCTCCTCCAGGGCCGTGCGCAGCGCCGGGATACGGGCCTGCGCGGCGATCAGGCCGATCGAGCCCTCCTTCCGCAGCGCGTCGTCGCAGGCCGCGAGGGTGGCGGAGTCCAGCTCCGCCGGAGCGACGGTGCGGATCTCGAAGTCGCCCGCCGACTCGCGGATCGAGGTGGCCTCCGTCAGGTCGGGGGCGATGGCGGGCAGCAGCCGCGACGCATAGGCGATGACCTCACGCGGCACGCGGAAGCCCTGGGTGAGCTCCTCGACGGCCGCACCGGGCTTGCCCAGATGGGCCAGCGCCTCCTCCCAGGTGTCGGTCGCCCAGGGAGTGGTGCCCTGGGCGATGTCCCCCAGGATCGTCGCCGAACCCGTGCTGCAGCGGCGGCCGACCGCGCGGTACTGCATGGGGGAGAGGTCCTGCGCCTCGTCCAGCACCACATGGCCCAGCGAGTGCGTGCGCGAGACCACGTCCATGGCCTCGTCGATCAACACCGCGTCCGCGGAGGACCACTTGGCGCTCTTCGCGCTGCGGGCCGGTTTGGTCCACAGGATCGTCTTCTGCTCCTCGGGCGTGAGGATCCCCTCGGCCTGTGCGGCCAGGAACTCCGCGTCGCCCAGCAGCCGCAGCACCAGCTTCGCCGGGTCGACCGGCGGCCAGACGGCCTTGACCGTGGCCTTCACCGCGGCGTTGCGGGCCACCGCGTCCTGCACCCGGTCGTCCGGGGCCTCGCCGGCCTGCTCCATGCGGACGAGTACGGCGTGCGCGATCCGCTGCGGCAGCGCCTCGCGGGCCGCGCCGTAGCGGATGTCGCGGTCCATCAACTCCCGGACGATCTCCTCGATTTCGTAGGCCGGCACCCGCCAGCGCCGGGAACCGCGCACGACCACGCACGGCTCCTGGGGCAGCGTGATGTGCGAGCGGACCGCCCGGCGCAGCACCTCGGCCATCCGTGCGTCGCCCTTGACCGTCGCGGCGGCCGCCTCGTCCGTGCCGCGCACCTCCACATGCCCGACCAGGTCGTCGACCGTGGCCTGTTTGACCTCCAGTTCGCCCAGGGCCGGCAGCACCTGCTCGATGTAGTGGAGGAACGAGCGGTTCGGGCCGATGACGAGGGTGCCGGAGCGGGCCAGCCGCTCGCGGTGCGCGTACAGCAGATAGGCGACCCGGTGCAGGCCGACCGCCGTCTTACCGGTGCCCGGCGCGCCCTGGACGCAGACCGAGCCGCCGATGCCGGCACGCACGATCTCGTCCTGTTCCGGCTGGATGGTGGCGACGATGTCCCGCATGGGGCCGACGCGCGGGCGCTCGATCTCCGTCTGGAGGAGGCGGCTGGTCTGCTCCGCCTCGGCCGGGTCGGTGAGGTGCTCGTCCTCGTAGGCGGTCAACTCGCCCGCCGTGTAACCGAAACGGCGGCGCAGCCGGAGGTCCATCGGGTCCTTCTTGGAGGCCCGGTAGAACGGCTGGGAGACGGGGGCGCGCCAGTCGATGACCATGGGGTCGCCATCGGCGTCGTGGACATGACGGCGGCCGATGTAGAAGTTCTCTCCCGCCGCACCCTCGGCGACGTCGAGGCCGGGTGCGTGGAGGTAGTCGAGGCGGCCGAAGAAGAGCGGGGTGTGGGCCAGGTCGGCGAGCGACTTGATCCGGGCGTCGATCTCACCCTGGAGCACCTCGGCGTTGACCCAGTTCGCGGTCACATCGGCGATGTTCAGCGCCTCGGCGTCCGCGCGCATGGCCCGCAGCGCGGAGCGCGAGGCGGCGAGGTGGGCCCTCTCGCGCTGGAGGGGGTCGCGCGGGAGCGGGTCCTCGGACGCCGGGTCGGGGCGCTCGGCGCGCGGCGGTTGTGGTGCGGGACGGTGGGCGTGCGAGGGCACGGCGTTGCCTCCGGTGGCGATACGTCGGCGGGCGCGCGCCGGGGTGCACGGGCGCGGCGGGCCGGTGGCGGTGCGTAGCGCAGGTCCTGCGGTGCGCGGGTCAGCGGCGTGAAGCGAAGAGCCGGCCGGTTTCCGACCGGGCGGCGGCACTCCTCGGCGGGAGGCAGGCAGACGCGCGAGTGTAGTGGGCGGCTCAGGACGGCGCCAACGGATTAAATCGGGGCCCATGGCGGCAGAGCCGGGGACGAGTGGCCCTTACGGCGGGTAGATCTCCCGTAGGGGGCCGGATGGGCCTGGAGTCTGACTTCCGGCCTACAAGGGATGGGCCTATGGACCGATGTGCTGCAATCGCGTGAATTTCATCATGGAGGCATGAGCAGCGCAGCGATTCCCCCAGCCTCTGTCCACCCCGCCTCCGTGCACCCGGTCAAGGGTGCCACGGCCCTCGGCGACGACCCCGGGCACGGTGCGGCGTCCGTCCCTCCGCACCGCCATGTCGTGGGCAACGCCCTCCGTGCGATCAAGGTCTTCGCCACGGCCGCCTTCGGCGTCGTCGTCATGGGTGAGTACGTCGACGATTGACCCCGCGGCCGCCGCAAGGTGCCGAGCGCGTCATCATTCCGCTCTCCACCGGCCAAACCGCGCACGATCGCGGACGGGAGACCGGTGCACCCCACCGGCATGCGAGGTGTGCGCTCACCACTGAGCGGCCGACCCGTGTCGACATCCAAATGACCGGAAACCGTTGCGGCCGGTCGGCCTCGATCCACTAGCGTCGCGGCGAGCGCGCGCTCAGCGCAACGGGGAGGGGTCAACGGGTGTCTGCCGCCGACGGATCGGGGACGTGGAGACGGACCTGGGCACAGAGCATCGCCCGCCCCCGCCGCCTGCTGCTCGCAGCGGCATTGCTCATGGTGTCGGTCGCCGGATTCTGGGCGTTGTACCAGGTCCAGCAGATGCCGATGTCCGACATAGTCGTCTACCGCGCCGAGGGCGAGGCTGCCGCGGCCGGTGGTGACCTCTACGGCTTCACGGTCAGCAAGTGGGACCTTCCGGCCACCTACCCGCCGTTCGCCGCCGTGCTGTTCATACCGACCACCTGGCTCTCGCTCGGCGTCCTCAAGATCTTCGGCGTGCTGGTCAACGCGGCCCTCCTCGCACTGCTCGGCCATCTCTCCGCCAAGACCGCCGGCCTGCACAAGGCCGCGTACAGCGCGCCCTTCCTGCTCGCCGTCATCGCCCTCGGCCTCTGGCTGGAGCCGGTCTTCCAGACCTTCGTCTTCGGTCAGGTCAACCTCGCACTGGCCTGCCTGGTCCTGTGGGACCTCTCGCGTCCCGACGGCGCCCGCCTCAAGGGGTTCGCCACCGGCATCGCGGCCGGCATCAAACTCACCCCCGCGCTCTTCGCCGTCTACCTCCTGGTCACCGGCCGGGTGAAGGCCGCCTGCACCACCCTCGCCGGGTTCCTGTGCTCGGTGCTGCTGGGGTGGCTGGCCCTGCCCGATGCCAGCGTCGAGTACTGGACCCGCCGGGTGTTCGAGACCGGCCGGGTCGGCAAGGCATGGATCGTCGACAACCAGTCCCTCCAGGGCCTGATCGCACGGGTGCTGCACGACCCCGACCCCGGTCTCCTGTGGGCGGTGCCCGCACTGCTGACCGCCGCGGCCGGGCTCTTCGCCGCCCGCCGGGTGTATGTGCGGCGCGGCCTGGACCACTGGGGTGTGCTGTGTACGGCCGTCACGGCGCTGCTGGTCTCGCCGATCAGCTGGTCCCACCACTGGGTCTGGTGCGTGCCGCTGCTCATCACGCTCGCCGCGCACACCCGGCGCATACCGTGGCGCAGAGCGCTGCTGGCCGCCGTCACCCTCGTCTTCGCCGCCCGCACGATGTGGATCACTCCGCACACCGGCGACCTGGATCTCCATCTGCCCTGGTGGCAGCAGCCGTTCGCGGCCCCGTACCCGGTGCTCGGGCTGGCCCTGCTGGCGGCAGTGGTCTGGTGGACGCGCCGCGCGGCCGGCGTCCCCGCCGCCCTGCACGGCGGCCGCCTCCCCGCGCCGCGCGCCGCGCAGGAACTGTCCGACCGCTCCCCGGCGGGGTGAGCCCGGCCCGGCGCGCTGCCGCCGGGCCGCCGTCTCAGACGTCCTCGTCCGCCGCCAGCAGCTCGTCCGCGTCCACGATCCGGTACGCATAGCCCTGCTCGGCCAGGAAGCGCTGGCGGTGCGCCGCGAAGTCCTGGTCGATGGTGTCGCGGGCGACGACCGAGTAGAACCGCGCCTCGTGCCCGTCCGCCTTGGGACGCAGCACCCGGCCCAGCCGCTGGGCCTCCTCCTGGCGGGAGCCGAAGGTGCCGGACACCTGGATCGCCACCGTGGCCTCGGGCAGATCGATCGAGAAGTTCGCGACCTTGGAGACCACGAGCACCGAGATCTCGCCCTCCCGGAACGCGCCGAAGAGCTTCTCGCGCTGCGCGTTGGTGGTCTCGCCCTTGATCACCGGCGCGTCCAGATGCTCACCCAGCTCGTCCAGCTGGTCGATGTACTGCCCGATGACCAGGGTCTGTTCGCCCTCGTGCCGGCGGACCAGCGCCTCGGTCACGTACTGCTTGCTCGCGGTCGTCGCGCAGTAGCGGTACTTCTCCTCGGTCTCGGCCGTCGCATACGCCAGCCGCTCCGTCTCGGTCAGATTGACCCGTACCTCGACGCAGTCGGCCGGGGCGATGTACCCCTGCGACTCGATCTCCTTCCACGGGGCGTCGAACCGCTTCGGCCCGATGAGCGAGAAGACGTCCGACTCCCGCCCGTCCTCGCGCACCAGCGTCGCGGTCAGCCCCAGCCGCCGCCTGGCCTGCAGATCGGCGGTGAACTTGAAGACCGGCGCGGGCAGCAGATGCACCTCGTCGTAGACGACCAGGCCCCAGTCCCGGGAGTCGAACAGCTCCAGGTGCGGGTAGACGCCCTTCCGCTTGGTCGTCAGCACCTGGTAGGTGGCGATGGTGACCGGCCGGATCTCCTTCTTCGTCCCGCTGTACTCGCCGATCTCGTCCTCGGTCAGCGAGGTCCGCTTCACCAGCTCGTGCTTCCACTGCCGGGCCGAGACCGTGTTCGTCACCAGGATCAGCGTGGTGGCCTTCGCCTGGGCCATCGCACCGGCCCCCACCAGCGTCTTTCCCGCGCCACAGGGCAGTACGACGACACCCGAGCCGCCGTGCCAGAAGCCCTCCACGGCCTGCTGCTGATAGGGCCGCAGCGCCCAGCCGTCCTCGTGCAGCTCGATCGGGTGCGCCTCCCCGTCGACATAGCCGGCCAGGTCCTCGGCCGGCCAGCCCAGCTTGAGCAGCGTCTGCTTGATCTGCCCGCGCTCGGAGGGGTGGACGACGACGGTGTCGGGGTCCAGCCGCGCCCCGACCAGCGGCGCTACCTTCTTCGACCGCAGGATCTCCTCCAGCACGGGGCGGTCCGTGCAGGTCAGCACCAGCCCGTGGGCGGGGTGCTTGGTGAGCGTGAGCCGCCCGTAGCGGGACATCGTCTCCGCGATGTCGACCAGCAGCGCATGCGGCACCGGATACCGCGAGAACTGCACCAGCGCATCGACGACCTGCTCGGCGTCGTGCCCGGCGGCCCGCGCATTCCACAGTCCCAGCGGCGTCACCCGGTAGGTGTGGATGTGCTCGGGTGCCCGCTCCAGCTCGGCAAAGGGCGCGATGGCCCGCCGGCAGGCATCCGCCAGCTCGTGGTCCACCTCCAGGAGCAGCGTTTTGTCGCTCTGGACGATGAGGGGTCCGTTCACGCGCCTCGCCTTTCGCTTCCCGGCCGTCGGGGAGCGGCCGCAGACATCGGCCACATACGGCCAAACGTCCAGTGTGCCGCATCGGCGCGCGGCACCGATAGCGATGGGCCGACGGCCCTTGTGCGGCAAGGGGCGCACGCTCGGCGACGCTGGTCGCGGCCGGGCACCGCCGCGCCCCGGAGCGGCCTCGGGCCACGCCCTCAGACCGAGTCGTCCGCCAGCTCCGCCACCCCCGTGATCCGGTGCAGCGGATACGTCCGGACCTCGTCGGCGGTGTGGTCGTAGGCGGTCACGAAGCCGCCCTCGACCCGCACCGGGGCGATCACGCGCTGACTGGCGGCGCCGTCGGCGTTGACGTAGCCGATCCAGAGCGCGGAGTGGGTCAGGACCGCGGCCTGCATGGTGGCGAGGGTCTCCGCGGAGGTGGTGCGGGGGAGCGAGCCGGGGGCCGCAGCCGGCGCGTGCACCGGCTTGCGTTCCGCGGTGGCGGCGAGATCGCCGGCGCGGATGGCGCGTACCGCCGCCGCGAGCAGCGTGGGGTCGGGCGACGGCGGGCCGTCGGGGACCGGCGTGGGGGCGGTGCGCGGCGGGGTGCGGTACGAGTCGGCGCGGGCGATCAGTACGTCACCGGCGGCGGACTCGGCGGCCGGGGCGTAGCCCATCGCCCGCAGCCCGTCGAGGAGTTGGTCGGGGGCGGTCTGGGCGGCGAGCACGGTGGGGGCCAGCCTGCGCAGCCGGAGGGGGGCGGCGCGGCGGTCGGCGAGGATCTCGGAGAGCAGGGCGTCGTCATCACAGCGGACGTAGGCGGCGGCCGCGCCGATCCGCAGATGGCCGTGCCGGCGGGCCACGTCGTCGATGAGGTAGGCGAGCGGCTGGGGGACCGGGGTGCGGGAGTGGGCGGTGAGGAACTCCTGGAGTTCGGCGGCGGAGCGGCCGGCGTCCAGGGCGCGGCGTACGGAGCCGGGCGTGAAGCGGTAGACCGTCGCGCCGCCCTTGGACTCGATGTCGGCGAGGACGCCCAGGGCCTCGGCGAGCGGGCGGTGCAGCGGGCCCGGGGCGACGGCGGTCAGATCCGCCTGGAGGAGGACGTGGTCGAGGGGTTCGGGCAGCAGGGGGGCGAGCCGGGCGGCGGCGCGGGCCGCTGCCGCGTCCGTCTCGGCGGGGGTGGGGGCGGCGGTGTCCGCCGGGATGTCGAGCAGGCTGCGGCCGTGGGAGGAGAGCGCACCGCGCCCGGTCACCCCGAGCAACTCGGCCTCGGTCAGGGTCCATTGGGCCAGTCGCGAGCGGAGGTCGTCGGCCGGAGCGGGGGCGCCGGTGGGGCCCGCGGCGTCGCCGGCGCCGTCCGCGGGCACCTGGCCCGCGGCCGGGCGGCCGCCGCGCAGCGGACGCTCCCACTGCAGCCGGGCGAGCACCGCCGCGGCCGGTACGGACGTACCGGGCGGCAGGCCGGCGAGGAGGGCGAGGGTGCGGCGGCGGACCTCGGGGGCCGGGGAGCGGTCGAGGTGCGGGCCGAGGGCGGCGAGCGCGCGGCCCTTGGCGTCGGCGGTGCCGACCACCCCGGGGGCGCGGGTCGCGCGCAGCCAGCCTGCCACCAGCGCCGCCCAGCGCTCGGGGTCGGGCAGCTGGAGCCACTCCTCGGCGGCCGGAGTGGCCGCGAACCGTTCGTCGGCCTCGCCGTCCGAGGCGATCAGCCCGGCCCCGTAGGAGAGTTCGAGCCAGAAGGCGGCGAGCTGCTCGGTGGTGTCCAGGGCGGCGGCGGTCCGCTTGAGGTCGCGGACGCTCATCCCACCGGCCCGGAGCACGGCCGGGCCGCCCAGGTCCCACTCCTTGAGCAGCTCCTCGACGGTGGCGAGCGCGGTGAACGCCTGGCTCGCGGCGGCGTTGTCCACAAGCTGTGGATCACGTTCCGTGGTGGGCGCGAGCGGGGGCGGGGACGGCTCGGTGGTGTGATGGGCGCGCCCGCCGCGCAGTTGGAGCGCCACTTCCCGGGGGAGGACGACATTGCGCGCGCCCGCCGGGAGCAGCAGGCCCCGGTCCAGCAGCCACTGCAGATGCGGGGCCGGGCGGTCGGTGACCCCGCCGTACGGCGGGCCCCACAGCAGCTTGTCGAGGACGGCGACGGATTCGGCGGGCGCGGTGTCCAGCAGCGCCGCCATCCGGTCGCGGTCGCGGAAGAGCGCGGTGAGCGCGGCGGCCGCGGTGACCGGGTCATGGGTGGTGGGCAGCCCGGCCGCGGCGATGATCTCCTGCAGCCGCCCCGGCGACATCCCCGCCACGGCCTCGGTGACGGTCGGGCCCAGGCCGGTCGGCGACGGGTGCGCGGCGCTGGGCGCGAGCAGTTCACGTGCCGTACGCACCAGCCGCAGCCGGTCGTCCGGGCCCCACACCAGCGCCTGCGCCCGCAGCTCCGCCACCGCCCGGGGCAGCTCGGCGGCGACCGCCCGGTCCCCGGCGTCCCCGCCCATCAGCGCGCCCAGCGTCTCGTACGGACACGGGTCGGGCGCCACCGCCAGCGCCTCCGCGGTCTGCAGCACGAACCGGTCCAGCCGCTCCACCGCGCGCACCACCGACGCCCGTGTCCCGGCCCGGGTCGCGAGCTGGGTGACATCGCCCGGCACCGGATTGAGCAGATCGGGCCGGGCCCGCAGCAGCCCGACGAGCCCGCCGTCCGGGCGGGTCCTGAGCTCCTCGGCGAGGGTGCGGGGTGTACCGGTCATTCGTCCTACGTTAGCGGGGCGGGGGAGGACAGGGGACCGGGTGGCGGCGCGGTTTCGTGGCACACCACCCCGGCACCGCCCCCACGCCACCCACCTCAGTGCCGCGCCCTCCGGCCCGGCCGCCGGCCGACGGGGTACCGTCGAGGGAGCAACCAGCGGACGCCGCAGGGGATTTCGTGGGGATCGAGAGTGATCAGCTCGTCTTTGACTATTTGAGCCGGGTCGGCGACCTGGCTCAGCAGCGGGGCCTGCCCTCCGGCACGCGGATGCGGCTGGTGAGCGGGCTGCGGGCCGAGCTCGACGGCCAGCGGCCCGACTCGGTCTCCGGTGTGAAGCGGGCCCTGGCGCGGCTGGGCACCCCGGAAGCGGTGGTCGAGGCCGCGGGGGGTGCCGGCGACCGGACGCCGGGCGCTTCGGGGGCGGCGCAGGGCCCGGCGGCCCGCACCGCGCCGGGTGCCGACGGGCCCGCCGTGCCGCTCGGCCCGCTGTCCGGCGGGCCGTCGCAGCCGGAGCCCTCGCGCCCCACCGCCCGCGAGCGGCTCACCGGCCTGGCCCGGCGCAGCGGGCTGACCGGCAAAAACCCCCTGAACGACAAGGCGTCCGCCCGCGGCACGGTGCCCGGCCCGCGGGACGGCGCGCCGGACTCCCCGCCGGCGGTCGGCCTGCCGCCGCATCTGGCCGGCGCGGACGAGCTGGGGGACGGCGCGGCGCCCGACTGGTGGCGGGTGGAGCCGGGGCCGTTCGGTCCCGGCGAGACCGTGCCGGGGTTCGTCGGCGGGATCGAGATCCCCGAGATGTGGGACCGGCCGGAGAGCGAACGCCCGCTGTCGCTCCGGAAGGACGGCGCACCGGCGGCCGACGGGGACGAGGCGCCGGACGCGGACGGCACCGGCGCCGTACCGCGCGGCCGCCCGCTGCCCCGGCTGCTGCGGCGGGCGCTCGGCCGGCCCCCCGTCCCGGTCGTCGCACCGGCCGGGGCCGATGAACAGGACGAGGTGGTGGCCGCCCCGGCCCGCCCGCCGCTCAGCCCGGCCCTGACGCTGGCCGTGCTGCTGCTGGTGGCCGGGGCGGCGCTGGGGTCGTGGCTGGCGCTGGCGGGCGGCTGGGGGCTGGCCTACGCCTCGCGGCGGCTGAGCCGTCCCGAGGCCAAGTTCGCGGCGCTCGGCGTGCCGGGGGCCGTCGTGGGCGGGATGGTGGTGTGGCTGTGGGGCCGGTTCGAGGGGCGCTGGGGCGCGCCGATCGCGCACGGCCGGCTGGGGCAGGAGATGCTCGACGGGCTGCCGGGGATGGTCCGGGTGGCGGCCGTCGCCTCGGCGCTGTTCCTGGTGTGGCGGATGCGGCGCGGGCCGCGCTGAGCGACGCCCGCCGCGCGGACGCACCGCCTGCCGGGTCCCGGCCGGCGTGCTGCGGGCCCGCCCCCTCCGGGCATCGGCCACGTACGGCCCGCCCGGCTCGGGCACCGGCCACCTCCGGGCACCGGCCACCTCCGGCCCCCCTTGCCCCCGCAGGCACAATGGCAGGCATGGCTGCGCACCCCCTGACGGTCGGATTCGACCTCGACATGACGCTGATCGACTCCCGACCCGGCATCAAGGCCGCCTATCAGGAGCTGTCCGCCAGGACCGGCACCTTCGTCGACGCCGAGGCCGCGGTGACCCGGCTGGGCCCGCCGCTGGAGCAGGAGATCAGCCGGTGGTTCCCCGAGGAGCGGGTGGCGGAGATCAGCGAGCTCTACCGCGCGCTGTACCCGGCCCACGCGATCACGGCCACCACGGCCATGCCCGGCGCCCGGGAGGCCTTCGACGCGGTGCATGCGGCAGGGGGGCGGGCGATCGTGGTGACCGCCAAATACGAGCCGAACGCCAAGCTGCACCTGACCCACCTGGGCCTCGCGGCGGACGCCGTCATCGGCGACCTGTGGGCGGAGGCCAAGGCCGAGGCGCTGCGCGCACACGAGGCACAGATCTACGTCGGCGACCACACCGGCGACGTCCGGGGCGCGCACACCGCGGGTGCGCTGTCCGTGGCCGTCGCCACCGGCCCGTGCGACGCGGACGAGCTGCGGGCGGCCGGCGCCGAGGTGCTGCTCGCCGATCTGACCGACTTCCCGTCGTGGCTGAAGCGCTACGTGGCGGAAGGGGCCGAGGGGGCGGACGGGGCGGATGCCTCGGAAGTGGCCTCCGCCTGACGGCGCTGCGCGACAGCGGAGCGGATCACTCCGGCCGCGGCCACCAGAAATCCGGCGCCCATCAGCATGCACAGCCAGTAGAAAACGGACGGCAGCGGTTCGGTTCCGAGGAACAGCGGCGTCACCGTGGCGAGAGTGGCCACTGCGCCAACTAGGAACATGATCGCGCCGATTCGGACCAGTAGATCCCCGGCCTGGGGAGTTTCGTCAGACACCTGACCAGGGTAAGTCCGGGCCAGAAGCACCGAGGATCCACCCGGCGGCGTCTTGTCACCGGCCTTGGGACCATTAGCCTTGGTGGTGGCGGGTCCTGCGGCCCGCTGCATTGTTATCCGGACCGTTTTCTGCCGCAGAATTTTCCAGTATCCCAGCCCATTTTTTTCCCACGAGTACGAGGACGAGGACAGACGTGCCTACCGGCAAGGTCAAGTGGTTCAACAGTGAGAAGGGCTTCGGCTTTCTCTCCCGCGATGACGGCGGTGACGTCTTCGTACACTCGTCGGTGCTGCCCGACGGCGTGGACGCCCTCAAGCCTGGCCAGCGCGTCGAATTCGGCGTCGTCGCCGGCCAGCGCGGCGACCAGGCGCTGACCGTGACTCTCCTCGACCCCGCACCCTCGGTGGCCGCGGCCCAGCGCCGCAAGCCCGATGAACTCGCCTCGATCGTCCAGGACCTCACCACCCTCCTGGAGAACGTCACCCAGCAGCTGGAGCGCGGGCGTTACCCCGACAAGGTGCACGGCGCGAAGATCGCCGGCATGCTGCGCGCTGTCGCCGACCAGCTGGACGTCTGAGGCGAGCGGCCCCGCACCCGCCGGCCCGGCCGGCACGATTCAGACGAAGCTGAGCGCATCGCGGCCGAGGGGCGGTACGAGCCCCTCGGCCGCGGCGCGGGTGAGCAGCCCGCGCACCGCGGCATAGCCGTCCTCGCCGAGGTCGGCGGTGAACTCGTTGACGTACAGCCCGATGTGCTGGTCGGCGACCTTCGGGTCCATCTCCTGGGCGTGCTCCAGGACGTACGGCCGGGACGCCTCGGGATCGTCCCAGGCCATCAGGACCGAGGTGCGGATCGCCGCCGCGAGCGCGCGCAGCGTCGGCGCGCCCAGCGATCGCTTGGCGATGATTGCGCCGAGCGGGATCGGCAGGCCGGTGGTGAGCTCCCAGTGCTCGCCCATGTCGGCCAGGCAGAACAGACCGTAGTTCTGGTACGTGAAGCGCGCCTCGTGGATGACCAGGCCCGCATCGACCTTGCCGTCGCGCACCGCCGGCATGATCTCGTGGAACGGCAGCACCACGATCTCCCCGACGCCGCCCGGCACCTCGGCCGCCGCCCACAGCCGGAACAGCAGATAGGCGGTGGCGCGCTCACTGGGCACCGCGACCGTCTTGCCGGCCAGATCCGCGGCCGCGGACTGCCGCCGGGTCAGCACCAGCGGTCCGCAGCCGCGCCCCAGCGCCCCGCCGCAGGGCAGCAGCGCGTACTCCTGGAGCACCCACGGCAGCACCGCGTACGACACCTTCAGCACATCGAACTCACCGCGCTCGGCCATGCCGTTGGTGACGTCGATGTCGGCGAAGGTGACCGCCAGCTCCGGCGCGTCCGGGACGCGGCCGTGCGCCAGCGCATCGAAGACGAAGGTGTCGTTCGGGCACGGCGAGTACGCGATGTTCAGCGGCCGGGTCACGGGGTCCTCCTCAGGGATGG
Source organism: Streptomyces auratus (assembly GCF_050433025.1). Lineage (NCBI taxonomy): Bacteria > Bacillati > Actinomycetota > Actinomycetes > Kitasatosporales > Streptomycetaceae > Streptomyces > Streptomyces auratus. Next base: position 477,251 of record NZ_JBNGCB010000003.1, read on the forward strand.
TGCGACTCCCCGGCCGCCCGGGTGGCGGACGTCAGGGCTCCGGGAAGCGTACGGAAGACGTCGGTCAGGGCGGCCAGGGCGGCGCCGATGCGCCAGGCGCCGCGGTCCCGGGGGCCGACCGCGTTGGAGATCGTACGGATCTCCAGCACCGGTACCCCGTGCGCGGCGGCCGCCTCGGCGACCCCGAACCCCTCCATCGCCTCGGCCAGCACACCCGGGTGACGCTCCGCCAGCTCGGCGGTACGGGCCGCGCTGCCGGTGACCGTCGAGACGGTGACGACGGGGCCGCTGGCCGCACCGGCCGCCGCGGCGGCGGCCTTCACCAGCGCCTCGTCGGGACGGTGCAGCACCCTGCCGAAGCCGAGTTCGGTGACCGGGGCGAAGCCGTCGGGGGTCTCGGCGCCCAGGTCGGCCGCGACGATCGCGTCCGCGACCACCACCGACCCCACGGGCGCGCCGGAGGGGGCTCCCGCCGGTCGAGCATCGCCGGGACCGGGCGGGAAACCGCCGCCGATACCGGCCGAGACGACCAGGTCGTACGGCGCTCCGGTGAGCGCGGCGGCGGTCAGCGCGGTGGCCGTCCCGGCGGCCGCGGCGGCCGGGCCGACACCGGCGGCCAGCACATCGAGCGCCACCGGCGGGCCGGGCACCCGCCGCAGCGGGTATCCGCCCGGCAGCGTCGCCTCGTCGCAGGCCTCCGCCGCGGCACACACCGCGTCGCGTTCGGCGGCCACCGCCGTGACGACCAGGACCCGCATCAGACGGCCCTCCGGCTCAGTTCTCCTGCTTCAGCGTGAAGTGCCACATGGCCTTGGGGCCGTCGCCCGCGTTCAGCTCCGCGACCTGGAGCGTCACGTCCTTGCTGTACGTGGTCTGCCCGGTCTGCGGGTTCTGCTGCATGAAGAGCGTGTCCGCGTCGAAGCTGCGGTACGTCTGCTTGCTGGGCTCGCGCATGACGGGGCCGGCGCCGATGACGATCCAGCCGGACTTGGCGATCTGCGGGTCGACGCCGACGCGCACCTTCTCACCGGGGTGCACGGTGATCGTCTTCTCGCCCTTCTTGGTCAGGCAGGCGGAGATGGCCTTCTTGGAGAGGACCTTGCCGTCTCCGTTGCAGCCGGGGGTGGCTTCGGCCTGCACCGTCGTCGACCCGACGGTCACGGTCGAGAGCGCGGTCGGCTTCTCGCAGGCGGAGAGGGTGATGACACCCAGGGACACGGCACCGATGGCGGCAGCGGCACGGCGGCCCTTGCCCCAGGAGATCAACGCAGCGGTCATACGGGCAGGCTATCGGGCGCCCCGGCACACGCCACGCCCGGGTACGGCGTGCCGCGTGCCCGCGGGAAGTCAGGCCACCCGGGGGGTCGGCGTACTGCCGCGCCGGGCCGCGCTCAGCAGTCCCCGTACGGCCAGGGCCACCCCCAGCATCACCAGCCCCGCGGCCACCGCCATCCCCACCGTGCCGATCAGCGGCAGCGAGATCCCGATCGCCCCGCCCACCACCCACGACATCTGCAGCGCCGTCTCGGACCGGGCGAACGCCGAGGTCCGCACCTCCTCCGGCACATCGCGCTGGATCATCGCGTCCAGCGACAGCTTCGCCAGCGCCTGGCACAGCCCCGCGGCGGCCGCCGCAGTGGTGACCACGACCACCGCCACCACCTGGTAGAACACCGCCGCCAGCACCGTCGCGCAGAGCGCCAGCCCCAGCATCGCCGCGATGATCGCCTCCGGCCCGCGGGCCTTCAGCCAGGCACCGACCGCCGTCCCCAGCGCATTGCCGGTACCGGCCGCCACCGCCACCAGACCGAGCGAGGCCGCCGCCCCCAGCCCGCCCAGCGGATGCTCCCGCAACAGGAAGGCCAGGAAGAACGTCAGGAAACCGGAGAGCGCCCGCAGACAGGCATTGGCCTGCAGCCCGTGCAGCACCGACGGCCCGACGGTGCGCAGCCCGGGCTTCCGCCCGCCGCCCGCCGCGGCCCGCGCCGATGCCTCCCGGGACGTCAGCCGGGCCCGGCCCTCGCCCTTCGCCGAGTCGACCTTGTGCGGCAGCGAGAACGACAGGAACGTACCGGCGGCAAACACGACGAACGCCCCGTACAGCGGCCAGGCCGGCCCGAGCAGATGCAGCCCGGCACCTGTCGGCGCCGCCACCCCGGTCGCCAGCAACCCCGCCAGCGTCACCCGCGAATTGGCCTTGACCAGCGAAATCCGTGGCGGCAGCAGCCGCGGCACCACCGCACTGCGAATCACGCCGTACGCCTTCGACGACACCAGCACCCCCAGCGCCGCCGGATACAGCTGCAGACCGCCGGTCGCCACCGCGCCCGACATCGTCAGCGCCAGCAGCGCCCGCGCCAGCATCGAGCCCGCCATCGCCGCCCGCCGGCCGTGCGGCACCCGGTCCAGCAGCGGCCCGATCACCGGCGCGAGCAGCGCGAACGGGGCCATGGTCACCGCCAGATACAGCGCCACTCGGCCCCGCGCCTCGTTCGTCGGCACCGAGAAGAACACCGTCGAGGCCAGCGCGACCGTGATCATCATGTCGCCGGCGGAGTTCACCGCATGCAGCTCGATCAGCTTGCCCAGACCCGATTCGCCCGCGCCGTGTGCATGCGTGGCGCGCCGCAGGCCGCGCGCCGCGCCCGTGAACGGACGGTGCAGTGCCCGGCCCAGAGCCCGTCCGGCGCGGCGTGCCCGGCTGCCCCCGTATCCGCTCCGCGTCGAGGCGCGCGACCCCCCGGACGGCGTTCGTGCTGACTTCCGTGAGGCCCTCGACACCTTCGGCACCCTGGCGGCGGTCACCCGGCCATAGTGCCCCAACTCGCCCACGAGGGGGCACTTTCTCGGTACGGCCGCGCGGGGCGCACCGGCTCGTGATCGTCGCCGCGGACATTTGCCACTCCCGCCGAGGGGTCGTACACCGCTGAAGGGGTAGCGTGTGTAGCGCGCCACCGGCGGTCGTTTTTGGCCGCGTGCCTCCTCGCGATCCCGCAGAATGGGATGTGAGAGGTGCGCTCGACCGAAACGACCGGGCGCGGACGTCGACGCGGTCCCCAGGTCCGCTCCGCCCGCCCCGGTACCGCCGGTCGTCCGGACAGGACAAGGACAGCTCCGGCTGGCGCGCTCGTGAGACTGGCGTAGAAGAGAGAATCGATTCTTGTGAGTGCTGCGATGCGAAGCCGTACCCCCGACCGCCTGTGCGCCGAGGCGGTCGACCTTGCACGGGCGGCAGCGGAGGAAGCCGCGCTGCCCGGAATGGTCGGCGAGCACATCGATGCCGTCGCCGACGGAGACCGCGTCGTCACCCACCTCTTCGTCTGCAACGAGCCGGGCTACCGCGGCTGGCGCTGGGGCGTGACGGTCGCCCGGGCCTCCCGCGCCAAGATCGTCACGCTCGACGAGACGGTCCTGCTGCCCGGCCCCGACGCGCTGCTCGCGCCGGAGTGGGTGCCGTGGAGCGAGCGGCTGCGCCCCGGCGACATGGGCCCCGGCGACCTGCTGCCCACCGAGGCCGACGACCTGCGGCTGGAGGCCGGCTTCTCCGGTGACGACGTCCCGCCGCCGAACTCCGCCGTCGCGGAGGGCATGGCCGCCGAGGTCGCGGACACCGAGGAGGCCACCGTCCTGCCCGGCTCGCCCGCGATCCAGCCCGCCCCCGACCGCGGCGGCATCGCGGCCGTCGCCGAGGAACTGGGCATGCGCCGCGCCCGGGTCCTGTCCCGCTACGGCCTGCACATCGCCGCCGACCGCTGGGAAGAGGCCTACGGCGCCAAGACCCCCATGGCCCAGGCGGCCCCCGCCACCTGCATGACCTGCGGTTTCCTCACCCCGCTCACCGGCTCCCTGCGCCAGGCCTTCGGCGTCTGCGCCAATGAGTTCGCCCCCGCCGACGGCCGGGTCGTCTCCCTCGCGTACGGCTGCGGGGCGCACTCCGAGGCCGCCGTCATGCCGAAGCCGCCGCGGCCGGCGGCGCCGGTGGTGGACGAGACGGTGGTCGAGCCGTTGGCGTTGCGTCCCGAGCGGGACGGTGGCTCGGTGGAGGAGACGGGGCCGGCGGAGGAACTCGGCCACAGCTAAGCCTGGCGGCCCGGCGTACGTTTTCGGCTGCGGCGCCGTGTCTCGTCTGTTGTTTTCGCCTTCGGCGGGGTGTCCCGCCGGGCCTCGTCGGTTGTTTTCGCCTTCGGCGGGGTGTCCCGCCGGGCCTCGTCGGTTGTTTTCGCCTTCGGCGGGGCGGGGGTTTGGGCGGGGGCCGCTGGGTGTGGGTGGTGGGTGGCGGTGGTGGGCCTCCGGGGCCTGTGTTGTGGACTGCTTCGCTTTACGTCCACAACACAGGCCCCTCCGGCCCACCACCTCCCGCTCGGGAGGCGACCGCCCGCCCGGTGGGGGATCTGTGAAAAACCAGAAGCCCAGCCGCGTCGCACTCCGGCCGAGCTTCGGGTCTTTGTCTTTGTTTTTCTTCTGCACCCCCACCGGGGTGGGGCCCCATCGCTACGGGAGGGGGCAGGGGCGGAGGGGTGTGTTGTCGGACGTAAAGCGAAGCAGTCCGACAACACACCCCGGAGCCCCTGCCCCGCCACCCACCACCCACGGACCGGGGCCCCACCCCACAAACCCACCCCGCTCCTGCCGAAGGCGGGCAGCAAACCACAGAAGAGACACGGCGCGGAACCCGGCAACGTGGGGCGATACCGTCGGGTCACCGACACGCCACGGACACACATAGGGAGACGGACAGTGACAGCTACGTCCTGGGTGCGAGGCGCAGCCGGAGACCCGTTCGGGACGGGCCGGCTCCGGCGTGGGGTGCTGGATGCCTGGGCCGCGTCGCCCGCCCGGTTCCGGGAGGATGCCAACGCCGAGGAGGACCTCGCCCTCGGCGGCTACCGCGACCGGCTCGTCGTGGAGCTGGCGCAGAACGCGGCGGACGCGGCGGCCCGGGCCGGTGTCCCCGGCCGGCTCCGGCTGACCCTGCACGCGGCCGACCGCGACGCGCCCGCCGTGCTCGTCTCGTCCAACACCGGTGCCCCGCTGGACGCGACCGGCGTCGAGTCGCTGTCGACGCTGCGGGCCTCCGCGAAGCGGGAGCCCAGTGTGGCGGCCGGGGCGGTCGGCCGGTTCGGTGTGGGCTTCGCCGCGGTGCTGTCCGTGAGTGACGAGCCGGCGCTGGTGGGCCGCACCGGAGGCGTGCGCTGGTCGCTGGCCGAGGCCCGGGCGATGGCGGAAGAGGTGGCGGCGCACAGCCCCGGCCTGGGCGGGGAACTGCGCCGCCGGGACGGGCACGTCCCGCTGCTGCGGCTGCCGCTGCCCGCGGAGGGCGGGGCGCCCGAGGGGTACGACACCGCCGTCGTGCTGCCGCTGCGGGACGTCGCGGCGCAGGATCTCGCCGAGCGGCTGCTGGCGGGGATCGATGCGGCGCTGCTGCTGACGTTGCCGGGGCTGGCGGAGGTCGTCGTCGAGACCCCCGAGGGCGTACGGGAGTTGCGGCGCCGGCAGGACGGTCCGTACGTCCTGATCGAGGACAGCGAGCGGGGTGCCACCCGGTGGCGGGTGGCGAGCGACGGTGGTCCGCTGGACCCGGCGCTGCTGGCGGACCGGCCGGTCGAGGAGCGGCTGCGGCCGGTCTGGTCGGTGACCTGGGCGGTGCCGGTGGACGACGCGGGCGCACCGGCCCGGCCGGGGACGGCGCCGGTCGTCCATGCGCCGACGCCGACGGATGAGCCGCTGGGCCTGCCCGCGCTGCTGATCGCCTCGTTCCCGCTGGAGCCGACCCGGCGGCATGTCGCCCCGGGCCCGCTCGCGGACTTCCTGGTGGGCCGGGCGGCCGCGGCCTACGCGTCGCTGCTGGGCGAGTGGCAGCCGGTGTCGGTCGGCACCCTCGACCTGGTGCCGGGGCCGCTGGGCAAGGGCGGTCTGGACGGTGAGCTGCGCCGCCAGGTGCTGGAGCTGCTGCCGCGGGTGCGGTTCCTGCCGAGCGCGGGCGCGCCGCGCGACGGCGAGCGGGCCGAACCCGAGGTGCCGGCGGCGGGCGAGTGGGACGAGGGCGACGGCGGCGTGGACCGCTATGTGCTGCGGCCGGTGGACGCCGAGCTGGTGGAGGGCGCGGGCGCGGCGACGGTCGGGGTGCTGGCCGAGCTGTTCCCGAGCCTGTTGCCGGCCGGCCTCGAACGCCGCCCGGAGCTGCGGGCGTTGGGCGTGGCCCGGGTGCCGCTCGGTGAGATGGTCGACCGGCTGGCGGGCGTCGAACGGTCGCCCGGCTGGTGGTGGCGGCTCTACGACGCGCTGGCCGGCACCGACCCGGACCGGCTCAGCGGGCTGCCGGTGCCGCTCGCGGGCACCGCGGGCCAGGGCCCCGGCGGGGCGAAGGGCACCGTACGGACCACGATCGGGCCGCGCCAGGTGCTGCTGCCGCAGCCCGCCGCCGGCCCCGAGGAGGACGCCGCGGCACGGCACCGCACCCTGGCCCGGCTGGGGCTGAAGGTCGCCCACCCCGACGCGGTGCACCCGCTGCTGGAGAAGCTGGGCGCCACCCCGGCCGCCCCGCGCGCCGTGCTGACCACGCCCCAGGTGCGGGCGGCCGTGGCCAACTCGCTGGACGCGGACGAGGACGCGTACGACGTCTTCGCCGACGAGCCGGGCGGGGCCCCGCTGGGCGCCGAGGAGCTGGCCGAGACGGTGCTCGGCCTGGTCCGGGACGCCAACCTCGCGCCGGGCGACGAGCCCTGGCTGGGAGCGCTCGCGCTGCCCGACGAGGACGGTGAGCTGGCGCCCGCCGGCGAACTGGTGTACCCGGGAAGCGACTTCGAGCGGGTCATCAGGGAAGACGAACTCGCCGCCTGTGACGGTGAGTTGGCCGACCGGTGGGGCGAGCAGCCGCTGACGGCCGTGGGCGTCATGGCCGCCTTCGCGCTCGTCCGGGCCACCGATGTCGTACTCGACCCGGACGAAATGGAGCCGCGGGACGGGGACTTCGCCGAGCCGGACGACGTCGGCCTGCTGGACGCGGTGGACGTGTGGTGCGAGGACATCCTCGACGCGCTGCCGGAGACCCCCGTACCGCCGGTGGTGACCGAACTCGTCGCGGTCCGCGACCTCGACCTGGTCCACGACGACGCCTGGCCCCAGGTGCTGGCGATGCTGTCCCAGCCGCCGCTGCGCGACGCCCTGACCGCGCCCGTCCGGGTCCTGCTCCCCGACGGCACCACCGAGTCCGTCCGCCCGTACACCGCCTGGTGGCTGCGCGGGCACCCGGTGCTCGACGGGCGCCGGCCCGCCGGTCTGCGGTCCGCCGGCGGTGACCCGCTGCTGGCCGGGCTGTACGAGTCCGCGGACGCGGGGGAGGTCGATGCGCAGGTCCTGCGGGCGCTCGGCGTCCGCACCTCGGTCTCCGCGCTCCTGGACGAGCCGGGCGGCGCGGCGGAGCTGCTCTCCCGGCTCGCCGACCCGGACCTGCCCGTCGGCGCCGCCCAACTGCACGCCCTCTACGGCATGCTGGCCGGCCTGGACCCAGATCAGGTGACCCTGCCCGACGAGCTGCGCGCCCTGGTCGACCGCGAGATCCGGGTGGTGGACGCGGCCGATGCGGTGGTCGCCGACGCACCGGACCTGATGCCGCTGGCCTCTGACCTGGCCCTGCTGCCGGTGCGCCCGGGCCGCGCCGCCGCGCTGGCGGAGCTGCTCCAGGTACCCCGGCTGAGCGAGGCGCTCGCCGTCGGCGTGCGCTCCGAGGGCGTACGCCACGAGGTCCCGGAGGCCGTGCGGGTCCTGCTCGGCGCCACCACCCCCGAGGCATACGTGGAGCACGAGGAACTACTCGTCGACGGCCCCGACGGCACCACCGAACTGGACTGGCGCCGGACCCCGGACGGCACCGTGCACGCCGCGACCCTGGAGGGCGTGGCAGCGGGCCTGGCCTGGGCCGCCGGCCAGTGGCCACGCCGCTTCGAGGTCGCGGCCCTGCTGGAGGACCCGGACCGGGGGGAGGAACTGGCGCGGGCGCGCTGGTTCGACTGACGGAGCGGCGTCGGTCCCGTCGCGGAGGCGCGACGGGACCGACCCTGCGTCACGCGTGGTGCCGCGGGAGCCTCAGGCGCCGAACTCGCCGCCCTTGAGGGCGGCGACGAAGCTGGACCAGCCTGCCTGGGAGAACACACAGACAGGTCCGTGCGGATTCTTGGCGTCGCGCACCGGTGCGGCACCGGGGTAGCCGTCGGCCACCTCGATGCATTCGGCTACCTGGCCGTTGCTGTGGCTTTTGGACTTGTGCCAGTGGGTCAGGGAGGACGCGTCGGGAATCGTCGTCGTCATGCTCGTACTCTCTCGGGTAACTGCGCATCAGGTGGCCCCGACGACACCACCGAGTTGGAATGGCCCGGTCGCCGGTCGCCGGTCGCCGGTCGCCGGTCGCCGGTTGCCGGTTGCCGGTTGCCGGTTGCCGGTCCGCGGTCCCCCCGGGCCCCCGGTCCCCGGACCGCGGCGGCTGCACCGGCCCCCGACCGCACACCGTGGCGCCGCACGCCAGGGCAGGGAGATGATGCCGCCCATGCCCCTCGCGATCACGCCCGCCCTCCCCGCCGGATCCCTCTCGGCCGCCCCTCAGCCTTCTCTCCCTTCCCCCGGCGGCGAGTTGCTGTTGCGCCCCTGGGAGACGGCCGACGCCCCCGTCCTGCAAGCCGCCTACCAGGACGAGGGGATCCGGCGCTGGCACATGCGCCATGTGACGTCCCCGGCCGAAGCGCAGGAGTGGATCGCGGCCGCCCATCGTTCCTGGCGGCAGGAGCGGGACGCCCAGTGGGCCATCACCCGGGCCGACAGCGGCGAGATCCTCGGCCGGGCGGGCCTGCGCCGGATGGATCTGGACCACGGCGAAGCCGAGTGCGCCTACTGGGTCCTGCCGCACGCCCGTGGCACCGGCGTCGCCCCGCGCGCCCTCGCCACGCTGGCCGCCTGGGCGCTGGACGAGGCCGGCTTCCACCGCCTCGAACTCGCCCACTCGACCGCCAACGAGCCCTCCTGCCGCGTCGCCGCCAAGTCCGGCTTCCTCCTGGAGGGCACCCGCCGCAGCGCCCACCTGCAACAGGACGGCTGGCATGACATGCACCTCCATGCCCGGGTCGAGGGCGACGCTTGACCTGGCGCGGTCGGTCCCCGTCGCGACGGTGCGGTGGGGGCCGATTTTTGCGTCGTGCGTGGCGCTGTGCCTCAGATGCGGCTGTGGCGACGCGTTACGACAAGAGGGCCTACATCTTCCATGGACTGTGACCGTCGCCGCGATCCGGCTGTGGCTTCGCCCCTGACCCGCCGGACACCCCCTAGTCCGCCGCCCCCGGGGCCGTCCGCAGCGGCACCTCGCGGATCAGCCAGGCGGCCGCGAGGGCGACGGCACACAGCGCGGCCGTGCCGATCATGACGCTGTGCAGTCCGCCGGTGACCCCGGCACGGAAGGCGTCCCGCACCCCGTCGGGCAGCCCGAGCAGCACCGCGGGGGTCACTTCGTGGCCGCCGGCGAGCCGCTCCCCGTCCCGGCCGAGCCGGTCCGTGAGGGTGGCGGCCATGCGGCCGGTGTAGACGGAGCCGAGCACGGCGACGCCGAGCGAGCCACCGATGGTCCGTAGCAGCGTGGTGGTGCCGCTGGCCGCGCCCATGTCGCGGGGCTCCGCGCTGTTCATGGTGATGAGCATCGCGGGCTGCATCAGACAGCCGAGGCCCAGGCCGAGGACGAGCGTCAGCGCGGAGGCCACCGCCGTGGCGGTGTCCGCGCCGACCATGAGCAGGGCCAGGGCGCCCGCCGTGGCGACCGCGCCGCCCGCGACGGGGTACCCGCGGTACCCGCCGCCGTTGGCCACCGCCCGCCCGATGAACAGCTGCGCGCCCATCATGCCGAGCATCAGTGGGAGCAGCAGCAGCCCACTTTCCGTCGACGACATGCCCCGTACGAACTGCATGTACTGCGGCAGATAGCTCGCCGCGGCCAGCATCGCCGCGCCCACCAGGAAGCTCAGCACCTGGGCGAGCGTGAAGTTGCGGTCGCGGAACAGGCGCGGCGGGATGATGGGTTCGGGTGCTCGTCGCTCCACGTGGACGAACCAGCCGAGGGCGCCCACCGAGAGTGCGGCGAGCCCCGCGATCTGCGGTGAGATCCAGTCGTACGCCGTGCCGGCCCAGGTCCCGATCAGGGTGAGCGCCAGAACGCCCGCCGTGAGGAGTGCGGCGCCCACGAAGTCGATGCGGGCCGGGCCGCGCTCGCCGCGCAGTCGGATGCAGAGCCCGACGATCAGGAGTGCGGCGGCGCCGACGGGCACGTTGGCGTAGAAGACCCAGCGCCAGTCCAGCCGGTCGGTGAGGAAGCCGCCGAGCAGTGGGCCGCCGATCATGGCGACCGGCAGCAGTACGCCGATCATCGACTGGGAGCGTCCCGCCTGCGCGGGCGGCAGGAGCGTCCCGAGGAGGGAGAGCGCACCCACGAAGAGGCCGCCCGCGCCGAGCCCCTGGAGTGCCCGGAAAGCGATCAACTGCCCCATGTCCTGGGCGAGTCCGCAGAGCACCGACCCGACGAGGAAGACCGCGATCGAGGTCAGGTAGCTGCCCTTGCGGCCGTACAGGTCGCCGACCTTTCCCCAGATCGGGGTGGAGACGGCGGTGGTGAGCAGATAGGCAGTCACCACCCAGGAGAAGTGGTCCAGGCCGCCCAGGTCGCCGACGATCGTGGGCAGGGCGGTACCGACGATCGTGCCGTCGAGTGTCGCCAGGATGATGCCGAGCAGCAGTCCCAGGATGGCGAGGCGCGACGGTGGCGCCATGGCCGGCGCCGCGGTCGGCGGCTGGTCGGCACCGGGCTCCGCCGTCTTGGGCGCGGCTTCTCCCCTGCGCTGATTCATGGTTTCCCCCAGTGTTGTTGACGCAGCATCAGGCGGTATAGGGGCGGGCGTTCCTGGCGTCCCGCAGTGCCTGGGCCCACCAGGCGAGTTGGTCGAGCATCGTCTTGGCCGCGGCGTCGCTCTGCGTGTCCTTCATCGCGTACTCCTCGTCGAACAGGCCCCAGGCGTGGTGCAGGCTGACCGTGTTGCGGATGGTGGTCGCATGCAACTCCGCCATGACGAGCCGGAGTTGCTCGACCGCGCGCAGGCCGCCCGAGATGCCGCCGTAGGAGACGAAGCCGATCGGCTTGGCGTGCCACTGCTCGTTGTGCCAGTCGATGGCGTTCTTCAGGGACGCCGGGAAGCTGTGGTTGTACTCCGGCGTGACGAACACGAACGCGTCGGCGGCCGCCAGGCGCGGTGAGACCTCGGCGAGGGCCTCTTCGGTGCCGGGCGCGGGCGGCTGACCGAAGGCCGGGAAGACGGTGGGCAGCGGTGTCTCGGCCAGGTCGACGACGTCGATGCTCATGTCGTCGCGCTGGTCGAGGTGGCTCTTGATCCACCGTGTGACGACCGGTGCGAAGCGGCCCTCCCGGGTGCTGCCGACGACGACCGCCACGCGGAGCTGCTGCGGCTGCTCGCTCATGGGAAATCCCCCTGATGTGTACGACGTATTGGGATGCGTACAACGTACACGTCACTGTGTACGCCGTCTACTGGCGATACGCTGTACACGGACGGTCGGCCGGAGAGGAGCCCACTCGTGGCAGCCCAGAAGAAGAGCAGAGATGCGGATGCGCCCGTGCTGTGGGAGCGCATGGAGCGCCCCGCCGCCGCGCCTCGCGCCTCACTGACGCCGCAGAAGATCGCCGCTGTGGCGGTGCAGGTCGCCGACGCCGAGGGCTTCGCCGCCGTCACCATGCGCCGCCTCGCCACCGAGCTGGGCGTCGCACCCATGGCCGCGTACCGCCATGTCTCGGGCAAGGACGACCTGTGGGCGCTGATGGTCGACCAGGTCACGGCCGAACTCGCCGTACCCGACGAGGTGACCGGCTGGCGCGACATCCTGCGCGCCTACGCACTGGCCAGTCGCGACATGATGCTGCGGCATCCCTGGCTGGCCCAGCTGCCCACACCGCACTTCGTGCTGACGCCGAACCGGATGGCGGTCGCGGAACGCCAGCTTGCCGCGCTCGACGGCCACGGCATGGACACCGACTCGATGATGGCCGCCTTCCGCGCGGTCAACGCCTATGTGCACGGCGCGGCACAGTCCGAGGTGGCGCTACGCCAGTACATGGAGGACAACGGCTGGGCCAGCGGCGACGAGACCCGCCGCGCGCTCGCACCCCAGATGACCTATCTGATGGAGACCGGCCGCTACCCGACCTACCGGCGCTACGCCCTCGGGGCCGGGCGCAAAGACGACGCGGCCTGGCAGTTCGAGACGGGACTCGACTACGTACTCGACGGCATCGCGGTCAGGATCGACAGCTAGGGTCTGTCCCATCGGACACCCCCTAGCGGCGGTCCGGGCGATCACGTGTCCCGCTGGGCTGCTTCGTCTCGTTTTGCTGATCCCGCCCGTTGCCCGGACCAGCGATCCGAGCCGATGTCGTCACGTGATCGGCTGAGTGGTTCCTCGGTCTACGCCCTGTGCGCGAGGAGCTGGATTTCCTGGAACTGCCGCCGGTCGGTGGGCTTCGGCTCGATCACCAGGCGGGCCGACTCTGCCAGTCCGTGATCGCGCAGGAGCTCGGAGAGGCGGTCGGGGCACCAGCGGTAGGCCGTCACCACCGTGTGGTCGTAGGCCTGCGTCTCGTGGTGGGGACCGTCGGTGGCAGGGAATTCGATCAACAGGGGCCCGCCGGGAGCCAGGACCCGGGCGATCTCGGCGAAGACGGCGGGCAGGTCCTGCGGCGGGGTGTGGATGACGGACCACCGCGAGAGCACCCCGCCGAGCGCGCCGTCCTCGATGTCCAGCGCGGCCATCGAGCCGACCTCGAACCGCAGCCCGGGGTGGGCTTCGCGGGCGAGCCCGACCATCACAGGGGAGGCGTCGACGCCGAAGGCGTTCAGGCCCAGCCCGTGGAGGTGAGCTGTCAGCTGGCCCGGTCCGCAGCCCAGGTCCGCGACCCCGCCGTCGCCGTTCGCCCGCACCAGCTCCGCGAAGGCACTCAGCAGGGCGCGCTCCAAAGGACGGTCGCCCAAGGGGTCGTGGAACATCTGCGCGTAGGTGGGGGCGATGGCGTCGTAGGCCTCGCGGGTGGCGTGCACGGTGTCGAGTTCGGTCACCCGGAGACCGTAGTGGGAGGGGAGGGCCTGCGTTTCAAGAACGGTGGACCGAGCAGCTCTCGGACCCGGCGGCGCGGGGTCAGTTCGAGCGGAACCGCTTGACGAGGCTCCAGATGACGACGAGGGCGGAGAGGGCGAGGAGGGGCCACACCCACCAGTCGACGGCGCCGTCACCGGTGCCGCCGCTGTAGTGGTGGTAGTGGTGATGCGAGCGGGCCAGCACCCTGTAGGCCAGGTCCCCCGAGTGGAATGTCATGGGGCCGGAGTGTAGTGGGCAGGCCGGAGGTCGGGCCGTCGCGGTCCGCCGTCAGCGGGAGCCGAACTTCCGCTTGGCGAAGACCCAGATGAAGGCGATGACGGCGCCGACCACGATCATCCACCAGCCGCCGAAGCTGACGCCGGGGGTGTGGTGGCCGGTCGAGTAGTGGCTGACATGGCTGGTGGATTTGTGGGTGGTGGAGTGGTGGTGCGAGCGCGCCAGCAGTTCGTACGCGTGGTCCCCCGGATGGAATGTCATGCACACGGACTCTAGGGGAGACGGGCGGGCGAGGGCATGCCGGGCCCCCTCAGCCCGGGAACCGTCGCCCCACGCTCAGCCCGGGAACCATCGCCCTCAGGCCGGGAATTCGTCGCGCCACCCTCAGGCCGCGAAGCCCCACCCTCACGCCGGGAACCGCCGCCCCACCCACCGCCACGTGATCTCCAGCAGCGCCGCCGCCACCAGCGCGATGGCGACGGCCGCCCAGGGCATCGTCGTGCCGACCAGGCGCAGCGCGAAGAAGTGTTGCAGCCAGGGGGTGGCCAGGACGAGGACGAAGGCCAGGCCCATCGCCAGGACCAGGGCGATCCGCCACCAGGTGTAGGGGCGGGCGATGATCGCCAGGACCCAGAGGGCGGCGAGGAAGAGGGTCAGGGTCGCGGTGCTGGTCTCGGCGGAGAGGGAGCCGGGGCCGGTGTAGTAGCTGCGGGCCAGGAGGTAGGTGGCGAAGGCGGCGAGGCCCGTGATCAGGCCGGAGGGGATGGCGTAGCGCATCACCCGGCGGACGAAGTGCGGGCGGGCGCGCTCCTTGTTGGGGGCCAGCGCCAGGAAGAACGCGGGGATGCCGATGGTCAGGGTGGAGAGCAGCGTCAGGTGCCGCGGCAAGTAGGGGTAGGGGATCTGGCAGCAGGCCACCAGGATCGCCAGCAGGACCGAGTAGACGGTCTTGGTGAGGAAGAGGGTGGCGACCCGGGTGATGTTGCCGATCACCCGGCGGCCCTCGGCGACGACCGAAGGCAGCGTGGCGAAGCTGTTGTTGAGCAGGACGATCTGGGCGACGGCGCGGGTCGCCTCGGAGCCGGAGCCCATGGCGACGCCGATGTCGGCGTCCTTGAGGGCGAGGACGTCGTTGACGCCGTCACCGGTCATCGCGACCGTGTGGCTGCGCAGCTGGAGGCCGGCGACCATGTCCCGCTTCTGCTGCGGGGTGACGCGGCCGAAGACCGCGGCCCGGTCGAGTACGGACGCCATCTCGGCCTTGTCGGCGGGCAGTTCGCGCGCGTCCACCGGGGCCTCGGCGCCCGGCAGCCCCAGGTGGGCGGCCACCGCGCCGACCGACACGGCGTTGTCGCCGGAGATGACCTTCGCCTGGACGCCCTGCTCCGCGAAGTAGCGCAGGGTGTCGGGGGCGTCGGGGCGCAGCCGCTGTTCCAGGACCACCAGGGCGACGGGCCGCACACCTTGGGCGACCTCGGGGTCGTCCAGCTCCCGTGCGGACCGGGCCAGCAGCAGTACCCGCAGGCCCTGTGCGTTGAGGTCGTCGACGTCGGTGAGGCGCTGGTCGCCGGGCGGCAGCAGCACATCGGGGGCGCCGAGCAGCCAGCCGGCGTGCTCGCCGTCCGGGCCGCTGAGGGTCGCGCCGCTGTATTTGCGTGCGGAGGAGAACGGCAGTGACCGGGTGCAGCGCCAGGTGCCGTCCGCCGGATAGGCGTCGATGACCGCCTGGAGGGAGGCGTTGGGGCGCGGATCGCAGGCGCCCAGCGCGCCCAGGACCTGGGCGGCGTACGCCTCGTCGCCGTCGAGGACCCGTAGCGCCTTGACGTCCATCCCGCCCTCGGTCAGCGTGCCTGTCTTGTCCAGGCAGACCACATCGACCCGGGCCAGCCCCTCGATCGCGGGCAACTCCTGGACCAGGCACTTCTTGCGGCCGAGCCGGATCACGCCGATCGCGAAGGCGACGGAGGTGAGCAGCACCAGGCCTTCGGGGATCATCGGCACGATGCCGGCGACCATGCGGCGGATGGCCGCGTCGCCGGGCAGTCCGAGGGTGAGCAGATGGCTCAGGATGAGGCCGATCGCGGTCGGGATCATCATCCAGGTCACGTACTTGAGGATCTGGCTGATGCCGGTGCGCAGTTCGGAGTGGACCAGGGTGAACCGGCTGGCCTCCTCGGCGAGCTGGGCCGCGTACGCCTGCCGGCCGACCTTGGTCGCGGTGAAGGCGCCGACGCCGGCCACCACGAAGCTGCCCGACATCACCGTCTCGCCGGGCTTCTTGAGGACCGGGTCGGCCTCGCCGGTCAGCAGCGATTCGTCGATCTCCAGGCCGTCGGACTCCAGGGTCTCGCCGTCGACGATGACCTTGTCGCCCGGCCCGAGTTCGATGAGGTCGCCGAGGACGACCTCGGCGGTGGGGATCTGCCCGGCGGTGCCGTCGCGCCGCACGGTCGGTCGGGCCTCGCTGATGACCGCCAGGTTGTCCAGTGTCTTCTTGGCGCGCAGCTCCTGGACGATGCCGATGCCGGTGTTGGCGACGATGACGAAGCCGAACAGGCCGTCCTGGAGCGGCCCGACGATCAGGATGATCACGAACAGCACGCCGATGATCGCGTTGAAGCGGGTGAAGACATTGGCCCGGACGATCTCGACGGCCGAGCGGGAGGACCGTACGGGGACGTCGTTGACCTCGCCCCGGGCGACCCGCTCCGCGACCTCGGCGGCGGTCAGCCCGGGGTTGACCGGTTGCCGGACCGGCCGGCCGGCCGGCTCACCGCCGGGGCCGGGGTGCTCGGCGTCGGCCCTCGCCCGCTCCGTCATGCCCTCGACGTTACGGGCGGAAGGTGCACTTCACCCGCTGGATGGGCGGAGGCCGGAGCGAGAAGTTGCGGCGCTCAGGATTCGGCGTCGGCCGCCGCGGCGGCCCGCTTGATCGCGGCGTCGCGCTTGCGGACGTACCAGATGCCCACCAGTCCCAGGCCGCCGCCGGCCAGACAGCTCCACACCCACCAGGCGTGGCCGTGGTCGGCGTACCAGCCGTAGAAGGGGAGCTGCCCGAGGAAGAGCACGAACCAGATGATGGTGCCGCCGATGACCGTGCCGACGACGGGGCCCTCCAGAGGCGCCGGGGCCTCGCGCAGTTCGGACTTCTTCCACATGGGGCTCAGCTTACGGGGAGGGGGTGCGGGGGCCGCGGGCGGTGTAAGGGCAGGGTGCGGGGCGTACGAGAGCGGGCGCGAAGGCATGCCCCCCAAGGGTCTACGCGCGGAGATAGCGATCAACGAATTGTTTATTCATACTGAACCTTTCTGGGACTGGCCGGATTGGGTCGTCGATTCATCCAAGCTGATCCCTCAGCTTCTGCATCCGTCCGTGTTCCGGGCCCTCGGGCCCCCGCGCCTGCCCAGGCCCGTCCTACTGAGGTCCCCGCATGCCCCCCTCGGCCACCACGCCGGTCGACACCCTCGAAAGCCCCGGTCCGAAGCCGCCCAAGAACGCCTTCGACCGCTTCTTCAAGATCTCCGAGCGGGGGTCGACGGTCGGCCGCGAACTGCGCGGCGGGCTGGCGACGTTCTTCGCGATGGCCTACATCATCGTGCTGAACCCGATCATCCTCGGCTCCGGTGTCGACAAGTTCGGCCATCACCTCGACAACGCCCAGCTGGTCACCGCCACCGCGCTGATGGCCGGTCTGAGCACGGTCCTGATGGGGGTCATCGGCAATGTGCCGATCGCCATCGCGGCGGGCCTGGGCATCAACGCCGTGGTCGCGTTGCAGCTCGCGCCCAAGATGAGCTGGCCGGACGCGATGGGCATGGTCGTGCTCGCCGGTCTGGTGCTGATGGTCCTGGTCGCCTCGGGCCTGCGGCAGCGGGTGATGGATGCGATCCCCAACGGTCTGCGGCGCGCCATCGCCATCGGCATCGGCCTGTTCATCTCGCTGATCGGCCTGGTCGACGCGGGCTTTGTGACCCGTAACCCGGACGCCGCGCACACCACCGTCCCGATGGGTCTCGGTCAGGGCGGACAGCTCCAGGGCTGGCCGGTGCTGGTCTTCGTGATCGGTCTGGTGCTGATGTGCGTGCTGGTCGTCCGCAAGACCAAGGGCGCGATCCTGATCGGCATGGTCAGCATGGCCGTCCTCGCGATCGTCATCAACGCCGTCGCGAACATCCCGGACGCGGCCTGGGGCCTGGCGGTCCCGAACGTCCCGAGCAAGATCGTCGACACCCCGGACTTCGGGCTGATCGGGCAGATCAGCCTGTTCGGCGGCTTCAAGGAAGTCGGCGTACTGACCGGCTGCCTGTTCGTCTTCACCGTGCTGCTGTCCGGCTTCTTCGACGCGATGGGCACCATCATCGGCGTCGGCGAGGAGGCCGGTCTGCTGAACAACGAGACCGGCCAGCTGCCGAACATGGGCAAGATCCTCATGGTCGACGGCCTCGCGGTCGCCGGCGGCGGCTTCGGCTCCGCCTCCGCCAACACCTGCTTCGTGGAGTCCACCGCCGGTGTCGGCGAGGGCGCCCGCACGGGTCTGGCGAACCTGATGACCGGCGGTCTCTTCCTGCTCGCGCTGATCTTCACGCCGCTGGCGACCGTCGTCCCCTCGCAGGCCGCGACGCCCGCGCTGGTGGTAGTCGGCTTCCTGATCATGGCCTCGAACGTGCAGGCCATCGGCTGGGGCGACTTCACCATCGGCATCCCGGCGTTCCTGACGATGATCTCGATGCCGTTCTCCTACAGCATCACCAACGGCATCGGCATCGGCGTCCTGGCCTTCATCCTGCTGCGCGCGGCGACCGGGCGGGTCAAGGAGATTCCCTGGCTGCTGAACGTCGTCGGGTTGTTCTTCCTGGTCTACTTCCTGCTCCATCCGATCGAGCAGGCACTCGGAGTCAAGTAGCCAAGTAGCCGGCTACTGGAACCCCAGCTTCTCCGACTTGTCGAGCGAGGAGTGGAACCGCTCGTCGAAGTCCTCGCGAATGAGCGTCCGGACCACATAGTCCTGGACGCTCATTCCGCGTTTTGCGGCGTGCTGCCGTATGCGCTCCAGCAGTTCCCCGTCCACCCGCACGCTGAGCACTCGCGATCCCATGCGGACACGGTCCCGTCCTCCTGCGGTCAGGTGCGTCACTTTCCCCCGCGCCCTCACTCGTTCGGGTGATTTGCATGGGGGTTCCGGCTTTCCTTAGGTAAGGTAATGAGTTACGCTAAGGAACATGCCGGAACTGTCCCGCCCCGAGCCTGACGGCCGCGAGGTGCCCCCAGACGACGCAGCCGCGGTGAACGCGCTGCGGTCCGCCGTGATGCGCCTGTCGCGCCGGCTCAAGCACCAGCGGGTCGATGAGTCGCTGAGCCCCACCGAGATGTCGGTGCTCGGCACCCTGTTCCGCTGCGGCCACGCCACCCCCGGGGAGCTGGCCCGCAAGGAGCATGTGCAGCCGCCGTCGATGACCCGCATCGTGGCCATGCTGGAGGCCAAGGGGCTGGTCCGGCTCGAACCGCACCCCGACGACCGCCGTCAGAAGGTCGTCACCCAGACCGAGCAGGCCGAGGCGATGCTCGAAGAGAGCCGCCGCAAGCGCAACGCCTGGCTCGCCGAGCTGGCCTCCGGGCTGGACGAGGACGAGTGGGCGAAGGTGCGCGCCGCCGCGCCGGTACTGGAGAAGCTCGCCCAGTTGTAGAACACCGAGCCCGAGGAGGCGAACCCACTTTGAGTACGGGATCCGGAGCACCTTCCGCCCCCGCACCGAACTCCCACCACGACACGGTTTCCGACGACGCGACCGCGACCGCCCCGGGCACTGCCCCGGCGCTCGCCGCAGGCCCCGCCGCCACGCCGCGCAAGGGCACGTTCAGCTCGCTCCGTATACGTAATTACCGCCTTTTCGCCACCGGCCAGATGGTGTCCAACACGGGCACCTGGATGCAGCGCATCGCCCAGGACTGGCTGGTGCTCAGCCTCACCGGCTCCTCCGCCGCGGTCGGTATCACCACCGCGCTGCAGTTCCTGCCGATGCTGCTCTTCGGCCTCTACGGCGGCGTCATCGCCGACCGCTTCGCCAAGCGCACGCTGCTGTTCCTGACCCAGTCCGCCATGGGCCTGACCGGCCTGGCCCTCGCCGTGCTCACGCTCAGCGGAGAGGTGCAGGTCTGGCACGTCTACCTGGTCGCCTTCGCCCTCGGAATGGTCACCGTCGTCGACAACCCCTGCCGGCAGGCGTTCGTCTCCGAGATGGTCGGCCAGGACGAGCTGAGCAACGCCGTCAGCCTCAACTCCGCCAACTTCCAGTCCGCGCGGCTGATCGGGCCCGCCGTCGCCGGTGTGCTGATCACCGCGTTCGGCAGCGGCTGGGCCTTTCTGTTCAACGGCCTGTCGTTCCTCGCCCCGATCGCCGGACTGCTGATGATGCGGACGTCCGAGCTCCACGAGGTCGAGCGGGCCCCGCGCAGCAAGGGGCAGTTGCGGGAGGGCCTGCGGTACGTCTCCGGGCGCCCCGACCTGATCTGGCCGATCGTGCTGGTCGGCTTCATCGGGACCTTCGGCTTCAACTTCCCGATCTGGCTGACCGCGTTCGCGCACCACGTCTACCACCAGGGCGCCGGCACGTACTCCCTGTTCAACGGGCTGATGGCGGCCGGTTCGCTGATCGGCGCGCTGCTCGCGGCCCGCCGGGCCGGCTCCCGGCTGCGGCTGCTGGTCGGTGCGGCACTGCTCTTCGGCGCCCTGGAGATCGCCGCCGCGCTCGCCCCGTCGTTCTGGGTCTTCGCGGCGCTGCTCGCCCCGATCGGCATGGTCGGCCTGACGATCAACGTCACCGCGAATGCGAGCATCCAGATGGCCACCGATCCGCTGATGCGGGGCCGGGTGATGAGCCTGTTCATGATGGTCTTCGTGGGCGGCACCCCGCTCGGCGCCCCGGTCGTCGGCTGGGTCACCGACACCTTCGGCCCCCGCACCGGCTTCGTGGCGGGCGGCGCGATCTCCATGGGTGCCGCGCTCGTCATCGGTCTGATCCTCGCGCGGGTGGGCGGTCTGCGCCTCAAGATCGACCTGCGCCGCGGCCGACGGCACGTCGCCGTCGTCCCCCGCAGCTGCCCGACCACCTCGTCCGCAGAGAGGGACCTGGCACCGGCCGCCTAGCGGGGCTTTCCGCCCTGGGCCGCCTGGCAGGGCTTTCCGCCCTGGTGGAGGACGACCGGCCGGCGCCCGCGTGATGGGGCGCCGGCCGGTGGTGGCTAGGGGCTGTCGTTTGGATCTTGCAGGGCTCGCGGGGGCTGGCACCGCACCTCGTCCCTAGGCGAACGGCCCCTCGGCGAGGAAGCGCCGGAGGTGGCGCGCGAAGGTTTTGGCTTCGCCGGCCGGCCAGGAGGCGAGGCTGGCCTCGATATGGGCGGACAGGCGCCGGCGCAGGATCTCCACCGTGCGTTCGCCCTCTTCCGTAAGGGCGAGCAGCGTCGCGCGCCGGTCCGCGGGGTCCGGTTCGCGCCGTACGAGACCGGCCTCCTCCAGTCTGGACGCGCGGCGGGTGACGCCGGAGCGGTCGAGTCCCACATCGGGGGCCAGGTGGGCGGCGCTGCGCGGCCCGGTCCTGGCCAGCCCGCTGAGAACCGGGTAGGTCAGCTCGTCCACGGCGTCCCCCATGCCGTCGGTCAGCGTGCGATACAGCTTCGTGCGGGTGCTGCGCCTGAGCAGCACGCCCAGGGCATCGGCGATCTCGTCTCCAACAGCGGTCTTCATCTCGCCAGATTAGCGTGCGCTGCGCACGCATGTGCGCTATGGTGAGCGAGAAGCGTGCGCAGCGCACGCATTCCCGTGAGGGACGCCCGAAAGGATCGCGCCATGAGCCGCACCGGTATCGCCGCCGCACTCACCGACCTGCTCTTCACTCCCGCACTCGGCCTCGACGAAGCCGCCGACCGGCACTTCGCCCCCGACTACCGTCAGCGCACGGACGGAGGGTGGGCCGACCGCAACGAATTCCTCCAGCACATCGCCCACCTCCGCACGGTCGTGGTCGACGGCTCCATCGAGGTCCACGACGAGCTGTCCGACGGCCTCCGCTACGCCGACCGGCACACGGTCCACGTCACGAAGAAGGACGGATCCGCCGTGCGCACGGAGGTCTATGTGTTCGGGGAATTCGCAGCCGACGGCCGCTTTCGCCGCATCGAGGAGACCACCCTCATGCTCGAAGGGTCCGACGCGGACCGGGACCTGGGCAGCGCCCGCTGAGGTGGGATGACGAGCGGTATGCGGGGGCGGTCGGCCGTGCTGCTCAACACGGCCGTCCGCGGCGCCAGGTCGGTCCGGCATCCGCTGGACGGGCGGTGTGCTGCGCCACACTGGCCGCATGAGACTCTTCGCGGCCGTCCTGCCCTCCCCTCGCGCGCTGGAAGAACTGGCCGCCGAGGTCGCGCAGTTGAAGGCCCTCCCGGCCGCCGACCGGCTGCGGTGGACCGGCCGCGACGGCTGGCACTTCACCCTGGCCTTCTACGGCGAGGTGCCCGAGGACCTGGTCCCCGGGCTCCGGGAGCGCCTGGCCCGCGCCGCGCATCGCCGTGACCCGTACGAGCTGCGGATCGCCGGCGGGGGCCGCTTCTCGGACCGGGTGGTGTGGGCCGGGGCCGACGGCGACCGCCCCGCCATGCGCCGGCTCGCCGACTCGGCGTCGGCGGCGGGCCGCCGGGCCGGCCTCGCCATGGACGACGAGCACCGCCCCTACACGCCGCACCTCACCCTGGCCCGGAACCGGGTCCCCCACCTGGATCTGCGCCCGTATGCACACGCGCTCAAGGAGTTCGCCGGCACCACCTGGACCGTCGACGCCCTCTCGCTGATGCACAGCCGCCTCCCCGCACCCGGCGAGGCGGGCCGCCAGCCCAGGTACGAAGAGGTCGGGTCCTGGCCGCTCGGCCACTGAGCCGCCGGGGCCGGTCCGGTTGCCCGTCCCCGTCCGGCGGCCCGTCCCCGTCCGGCTGCTCGTCCCCGGCCGGGCGCCGGGCGATACCGACCCGGGCCGCTGAATCGTTCGGATCTGCCCCGGTTACGCTCAGGGGGTGGATCCCAAAACCCGTAACCGGATCATGTCCGGACTTCTCGCCGTGCTGCTCATCGTCGTGATCGTGGCGGCGGCGTTGCGCTGAGCACCGCCGCGCCCGCCGACGGGCGCCCGGCGTCCGGCCGGTGCCGGCTCCGGGCGCCCGCCCTGCTCACCAGGCGAAGGCCTCCGGGCTCGGCCCGGGGCCGGGGAAGATCTCGTCGAGCGAGGCGAGGAGCTCGTCCGGGAGGGTCAGCTCGACGGCGCGCAGTGCGGAGGCGAGCTGGTCCGCGGTGCGCGGGCCGACGATCGGGCCGGTGACGCCGGGACGGGTGAGCAGCCAGGCCAGCGCGACCTCACCGGGCTCCAGACCGTGCTTGTCGAGCAGATCCTCGTAGGACTGGATCTGGGCGCGGATCGCGGAGTTGGCGAGGGCATCGGCCGAGCGTCCGACGGTCGAGCGGCCCCCTCCGCCCTCGCGCTCCTTGCGCAGTGCGCCGCCCAGCAGTCCGCCGTGCAGCGGCGACCAGGGGATGACGCCCAGGCCGTAGCCCTCGGCGGCCGGGATGACCTCCATCTCGGCGCGCCGCTCGGCGAGGTTGTACAGGCACTGCTCGCTGACCAGGCCCAACGAACCGCGACGGGCGGCGGTCTCGTTGGCGCGGGCGAGATGCCAGCCGGCGTGGTTGGAGGAACCGACGTAGAGGATCTTGCCCTGCTGGACGAGGACGTCCATGGCCTGCCAGATCTCGTCCCAGGGCGTGTCCCGGTCGACATGGTGGAACTGGTAGAGGTCGATGTAGTCGGTGCCCAGCCGCTTGAGGCTGGCGTCCACCGAGCGCCGGATGTTGAGCGCGGAGAGCTTGTCGTGGTTGGGCCAGACCTTGCCGCCCTCCGGCGCCATGTTGGCGTAGCCCTTGGTGGCCAGCACGGTCTTGTCCCGCCGGTCGCCGCCCTTGGCGAACCAGGAGCCGACGATCTCCTCGGTACGGCCCTTGTCGGCGCCGAAGCCGTAGACATTGGCGGTGTCGAAGAAGTTGATGCCCGCGGTCTGCGCCGCGTCCATGATCGTGTGGCTGTGGGACTCGTCCGTCTGGGGTCCGAAGTTCATCGTGCCGAGGACGAGTCGGCTGACCTTGAGTCCGGTACGTCCGAGCTGCGTGTACTTCATGGTTGTTCAGCCAACGCCTTGAAGTGCGCTCGAAGCAAGGACCCAGGGGAGCGCCTCCGGGTGTTCGGTGCGGAGGGCATGGCCTCTTCCTCGATGCCTGACAGGTCGTCATGTGACAGCTGGCTATGGGAAGTACGCCTACGTCGGGCGAAGGCGCTGGTCCGGAGGGTGACGGTACGGGGTGTCAGGACGCAGAGCGAGGGGGGAGGGTGACGCCTCCGCGACCGGCGGGCGCAACGGCAGGCCCTTGCCGCAACGTCTGTTTCCTTAATTAGGGTAGGTGGTGGGTCCGCGCAGTGTCCGTGCAGCTCGCAGTGCCCGGAGAGCCCCCACGCCCGCCCAGCGATCCCCGCCTCACGAGGAGTCCGACCGATGGCCAGGCCCCGCGACCCCCACCGCCGTACCGAGATCCTCGATGCGGCCATCGGCCATCTCGCCGAGACCGGGCTCGTCAACCTCTCCCTGCGCCCGCTGGCCCGGGCGCTCGGGCACAGCACCCGGGTGCTCACCCACCACTTCGCGGACAAGGACGATCTGCTCACCGCCGTCCTGGCACGGCTGGACGAGATCCAGCACGCCCAGCTGCGGGCCGCCGAGGGCTGGGACGACGCCTCGCGCGGCATCGGTGCGCTCATACAGGACTCCTGGCGGCGCCACCTGGAGCCCGAACACCTCGGCGCGACCAGACTCCTGCACGAGATCGAGGGGCTGGCGGCGGCCGGCCGGCTCGGCGGCCGGGTCCCGAAGTTCCTTGCGGACCGCGCCGACTTCGTCGCCGGCGCCCTGTGCGCCCGCGGCCTCGCCCCCGGCCCGGCGCGGGTGCACGCCACGTTTCTGAACAGCGCCTACGCGGGCCTGCGGGCCGACTTCCTGGTCACCGGCGACCGTGCGCGGACGGAGGCGGCGCTGGCGGAGCTGTGTGCGCTGGCCGACTCGTGGACGGCGCCGGCCGCCTCCTGAGCGGTGCCGGACCGTACCGGCGACCCGACCTCACGGTGCGGGCAGGGCCTCCTGGAGCCCGGTGGCGGAGTACGGGCCGCCGACGCCCCACGCCTGGTGCAGCGCATCGGCGAACGCCCCCGCCAGCAGCCGCTCGCCCCGCGCCGAGGGATGCGTCCCGTCGTAGGTGGCGCGCTCGATGTCCCACCCGTCCGGTACGGAGGCCAGCAGCAACGGCGAGCCGGGGACGGAGAGATCGGCGACGGCCTTGGCCAGCAGCTCGTTGAAGCGCGCGCACTGCACACCGAACGCGGCGTCCGTCGCGGCCCGCACATTGGGTATCACCGGCATCAGCACCGCCCGCACGTGCGGCGCGGCCTGCCGTGCCGCGGCCACGAAGCGCCGGACGTTCTCCGCGGTCTGCTCGGCGTTCGTGTAGAAGCCGAGGTCTATCAGGCCGAGCGAGACCAGCAGGGTGTCGGCCTCGTACCGGCGCACCACGTCGCCGATCAGCGGGGCCATGTGCAGCCAGCCCTCACCCCAGCCGGCGAGATGGCAGCGGGCCTCCTCGGGGAAGTCCGGGTCGGCGTAGGCGGACGAGGCGGCGGTGCCGGTGGCGGGGTCATGGAGCGCCCGGCGCGGGCCGACGATGCGGTACGGGTCGCCGGACGTCGCGTTCAGGTGCTGCCACATCCGGTAGCGCCAGGTGAAATCGCCGGTGCTCCCTATCGTCATCGAGTCACCGACGAACATGATCCTCATCCGGTCATGATGGCCGAGAACCCCTACTCCCGGGTACGTGACGCTGGCCACGCCCGCCCGTCCGGCCCCGCGACGACCGCCGTCGGTCCGCCTGCCGCCGTCCGGGATGGCAGTCTGTGCCCATGCGTTCGCTTCTGTGCGCGGCCGGTGCCGCGGGAATCCTGTGGTCGGCGTCCATGGTGCCCGCCGCCGCCGACGAGCCCGACGGCTTCACCATCGGCGACCCCCGGATCACCGAGTCCAGCGGCCTGGCCGCCAGCCGTGCGCACCCCGGGATCTACTGGACCCACAACGACAGCGACGACGGCCCGTACCTCTACGCCGTCGACGCACGATCGGGCCGCACGGTCGCCAGGATCACGCTGCGCGGCATCGGCTCGCCCCGCGACGTCGAGGCGATCTCGGTCGGCCCGGACGGCAACCTCTACGTCGGCGACATCGGCGACAACCTCGGCGGCTCCTGGGACCACGTCTGGATCTACCGCCTCCCCGAACCGAAGACGCTGCGCGATGCCACCGTCACCGCCACCCAGTTCACCGTGAAGTACGCGGACGGCCCGCGGGACGCCGAGGCGCTGATGGTGCACCCCAAGACGGGCCGGGTCTACATCGCCAGCAAGAAACAGGACGGCGGCGGCGCGCTCTACGAGGGCCCGCAGCGGCTGACCGCCGGCACCACCAACACCTTCCGCAAGGTCGCCCCGATCGACCTGTGGGTGACCGACGGTGCGTTCTCCCCCGACGGCAGCCGGCTGGTGCTGCGCAGTTACTTCGGCGCCCGGATCTACCGCTGGCAGAACGGCCGCCCCAAGGACCTCGGCAGCGTGGGCGTACCAGTGCAGCAGCAGGGCGAATCGGTCACCTTCACCCTCGACGGCCGCACCCTGATGTACGGCTCCGAGGGCGAGTCCAGCGAGGTCAAGCCGGTCGGCCTGAGCGAGGGGCAGTTGCCGGACTCGGTGAAGGACGACCCGGCGAACGGGGACGGCGCCAACGGGCGGGAAGGGAAGGGGAGTTCGGGCACCGATATGGACCCGTCCTTCATCAAGGGGGCCATGGTTCTCGGCGTGGCGACGGCGTTGGTGGTCGGGGTGCGGAGGCTGTTCCGGCGGCGGTAGGCCGGCAGGAGCCGGGGACAGTCCCTAGCCCTGGCCCTAGCCCTGGCCCTGGCCCTGGCCCTCGCCCGTTGCTCCCGCCTCCTCGGCCAGGCGTAGCTCGTAATGGAGCGTCGGCTCCTTCTTCAGCCGGTGGGCCAGGGGTACCAGCAGTCCGTGGATCAGCGGGTACTTCCGGGTCAGCGAGCGCTCCGCGCGGCGGTACTCCCGGGTCTGCGGATCCAGTAGCCGCACCCGCGCCCGGACGGGGGGCCCGGTGGGCCGCCCCCGCCAGGTGGACGCGCAGATCTCCACCTCCGGGAAGTTCCGCATCCGCTTGACCTTCCAGGCGCTGCCGTACGTCCGCAGATAGGCGTGATCGCCGTCGACGGCGATATTGATGGGTGTGCCGACGCCCGTGCCGTCCCGCTTGTACGTGGTCAGCAGGATCGTGCCTTGCCGTTCGAAGGGTGCGAGGCCGGGCACCGGGGGATTCGTCATGGCACCCATACAGGCATATCCGGCCCGTTCGGTCACAATGCGATGCGTCCGTTCGGGGGAGTCCGGCGGTGCGGCCCACCCCGACGGCACAGGCCCCGGCGGGAAGCCCGCCGGGGCCTGTGGTGCGGGTCCGGCCGGGCCGGACCCGCCGCTACAGCTTGCCGATCACGTAGTCGACGCAGGCCGTCAGGGCCTCGACGTCCGCCGGGTCGATCGCCGGGAACATCGCGATCCGCAGCTGGTTGCGGCCGAGCTTGCGGTAGGGCTCGGTGTCGACGATGCCGTTGGCGCGCAGGGCCTTGGCGACGGCGGCGGCGTCGATGCCCTCGTCGAAGTCGATGGTGCCGATGACCTGCGAGCGCTTGGCCGGGTCGACGACGAACGGGGTGGCGTACTTGGAGTCCTCGGCCCAGCCGTAGAGGGTGCGCGAGGAGGTGGCGGTGCGGCGCACCGCCCAGTCCAGGCCGCCCTGGCCGTTGATCCACTCCAGCTGCTCGTTGAGCAGGAAGAGGGTCGACAGCGCCGGGGTGTTGTACGTCTGGTTCTTCAGGGAGTTGTCGATCGCCGTGGGGAGCGAGAAGAACTCCGGGATGTGGCGGCCCGAGGCGTGGATGGCGCGGGCGCGCTCCAGGGCGGCGGGGGAGAAGGCCGCCAGCCACAGACCGCCGTCGGAGGCGAAGGACTTCTGCGGGGCGAAGTAGTAGACGTCCGTCTCGGTGATGTCCACGGGCAGACCGCCGGCGCCGGAGGTGGCGTCGACCAGCACCAGCGCGCCCTCGTCCGCGCCCGCGACGCGCTTGATGGGCGCGGCGACACCGGTCGAGGTCTCGTTGTGGGTGAAGCCGTAGACGTCCACGCCCGCCTCCGCCTCCGGGTCCGGGTGGCTGCCCGGGTCGGCGGAGATGACGGTGGGCTCGTCCAGCCACGGGGCCAGCTTGGCGGCCTTCGCGAACTTCGAGGAGAACTCACCGAAGGAGAGGTGCTGGGACTTGCGCTCGATCAGACCGTGCGTCGCGATGTCCCAGAACGCGGTGGAACCGCCGTTGCCGAGGACGACCTCGTAACCCTCGGGGAGCTGGAAGAGGTCGCGCACGCCGTCGCGCACCTTGCCGACCAGGCTCTTGACCGGGGCCTGGCGGTGGGACGTGCCGAGAAGGGAGCTACCGGTGGCGGCCAGGGCGCCGAGCGCCTCCGTACGCACCTTGGAGGGGCCCGCGCCGAAGCGTCCGTCGGCGGGCTTGATGTCAGCGGGGATCTGGATATCAGCCACGGGGGAAGCCTAATCCGTCGCGCTGCGGGGTTCGGCGGCGCGTCCAGCGGGTGAGATGCCGGCCGCCCGTACGGTGGACGGCCGGGCGGCGGCCCGTCCTAGCCCTCCGCGCCGTCCCCGCCGTCACCCGTATGGGGCGCCCCGGCCAGCGCCCCGCCCCAAGAGCCGTACCGCCGGGTCGACGGCCACGGGGACCGGCCGGACGCTTCGCGGCCGGGGGACCGCCTGCCGGCCACCGTCCGAAATTTGCCCCCGCCCTCCCCAATTAACGGCCCCGCCGACGGGCCACGCCCCCGTCCCAGTGGGCAGGCTGGGGACATGGCTGATCGCACGGAGACGGAGAAGCGGAATCTGGCGGAGGAGTTGGCGGCCGCGGTGCGGGGGGAGGTCTCGTTCGCCGCGGCCGACCGGGCGCTGGTGACGATGGACGCCTCGAATTACCGGCGGGTGCCCATGGCGGTCGTCGCGCCACGGGACGCCGAGGACGTCGCGGCGGCGCTGCGGGTGTGCCGGGAGCATGCGGTGCCGGTGGTGCCGCGCGGTGGCGGCACCAGCATCGCCGGGCAGGCGACCGGGGTGGGCGTGGTGCTGGACTTCACCCGGCACCTGAACCGCATCGTGTCGCTGGACCCCGCCGCCCGCACCGCCGTCGTCCAGCCCGGCGTCATCCTCGACGACCTGCGGGCGGCGGCCGGTGCCCATCAGCTGACCTTCGGACCCGACCCCTCCACCCACAGCCGCTGCACCCTCGGCGGCATGATCGGCAACAACTCCTGCGGCTCGCACTCGGTGGCCTGGGGCACCACCGCCGACAGCGTCCGCGCGCTGGAGCTGCTCACCTACGGCGGCGAGCAGGTACGGGCCGGCCGGGGCACGGACCCCACCGGCGCCCCCACCGGCCTTCCGCCGCGGCTGCGGGACGGCGTGAAAGCGCTGGTGGACGCGGAGTTGGCGCTGTTGCGCACCGGCTATCCCGACCTCCCCCGCCGGATCTCCGGATACGCCCTGGACGCGCTGCTCCCGGAAGCGGGCACCGACCTCGCCCGCGCCCTGACCGGCAGCGAGGGCACCCTCGGGGTGCTGACCGAGGCGACCGTACGCCTGGTGGAGACCCCCGCCGCCCGGGCCCTCGCCGTCCTCGGCTACCCCGACGAGAGCGCCGCCGCCGAGGCCGCGCACACCCTCCTTCCGCACCGCCCGATGACCGTCGAGGGGATGGCCGCCGACCTGGTGGGCAGCGCGGCCGGGCTGCCCAAGGGCGGCGCCTGGCTGTTCGTGGAGATGGGCGGCGCGAGCCCCGGCGAGGCGGCGGCCCGTGCCGAGGCGCTGTGCCGGGCGGCGGCCGCGGACGGCACCACCGACCACGCCCTCGTCACCGACCCGGCCGGACAGCGCGCGCTCTGGCGGATCCGCGAGGATGCCTCGGGCACCGCCACCCGGTTGACTGACGGCAGCGAAGCCTGGCCCGGCTGGGAGGACTGTGCCGTTCCCCCGGCCCGACTCGGCCCGTATCTGCGGGACTTCCGTGCCCTGCTGGCCCAGCACGGCCTGCGCGGCACGCCGTACGGCCACTTCGGCGACGGCTGCATCCACATCCGTATCGACTTCGACCTGCTGACCGCCCCCGGCATCCGCCGCTTCCGGGAGTTCTCCTACGACCTGGGCGAGCTGGTCGTCGCGCACGGCGGCTCGCTCTCCGGCGAACACGGCGACGGCCAGGCGCGCGCCGAGCTCCTCCCGAAGATGTACGGCCCGGAGCTGGTCGGCCTCTTCGAGCGGTTCAAGTCGCTCTGGGACCCGGCCGCCGGCCTCAACCCCGGCATGCTGGTCCGTCCCGCCCGGCTCGACGAGAACCTCCGCTTCGAGCTGCTGCCCAAGCGCCCGGTCCCGGTCGAGTTCGGCTACCCGCACGACCACGGCGACTTCTCCGCGGCCGTCCGCCGCTGCGTGGGCGTCGCCAAATGCCGCAACACCACCACCGGTCCGGCCTCGGCGG
This sequence comes from Streptomyces auratus, assembly GCF_050433025.1. Classification (NCBI taxonomy): domain Bacteria; kingdom Bacillati; phylum Actinomycetota; class Actinomycetes; order Kitasatosporales; family Streptomycetaceae; genus Streptomyces; species Streptomyces auratus. The sequence continues at coordinate 507,432 of NZ_JBNGCB010000003.1, forward strand.
ACGTCATGTGCCCGTCCTTCCGCGCCACCGGCGAGGAGCAGCACTCCACCAGGGGCCGGGCCCGGCTGCTGCACGAGATGCTGGCCGGCGAGGTGATCACGGACGGCTGGCAGTCGCCGGAGGTACGCGACGCCCTCGACCTCTGCCTCTCCTGCAAGGGCTGCCGCAGCGACTGCCCCGTGGGCGTCGACATGGCCACCTACAAGGCGGAGTTCCTCCACCACCACTACGAGGGCCGGCGGCGCCCCGCCGCCCACTACTCCATGGGCCGCCTCCCCCAGTGGCTGCACGCCGCCGCCCCGTTGGCCCCGGCCCTCAACGCCCTCGCCCGTACGCCCCTGGCCGCCCTCGGCAAACGCCTCGGCGGGATCGCCCCCGAGCGCCCGATCCCCACCCTGGCCACCGAGACCTTCACCCACTGGTGGTGGCACCGGCGCCGGACCACCGGGGCCCCCGACTCCGCCTCCGGCCGTACGGTCGTCCTCTGGCCCGACACCTTCACCAACCACCTCTCCCCCCAGGTCGGCCGCTCCGCCGTCCGCGTCCTGGAAGCGGCCGGCCTGCGCCCCCTCCTCCCGCCGACCGCGCCCCTGCGCACGGGCGCTGCCCCCCTCCCGCGCCGCCACCGCCCGCTGTGCTGCGGCCTGACCTACGTCTCCACCGGCCAGCTCGACCAGGCCCGCGCCGTCATGCGCCGCACGGTGGACGTGCTCGGCCCGCTCCTCCAGGACGGCCGCCCCCTGATCGTCCTCGAACCCAGCTGCGCCGCCGCCCTCCGCACGGACCTGCCCGAACTGCTCTCCGATGACCCTCGGGCAGCCCACCTGGCCACCTCCGTACGGACCTTCGCCCAGGCCCTGGAGGAACTGGCCCCCGACTGGCGCCCCCCGCACCTCGACCGCCCCGTCGCCGGCCAGACCCACTGCCACCAGCACGCGGTCCTGGGCGACGCCGCCGACCGCCGGCTACGCGAACGCGCCGGACTCACCGGCTCGTTGACCGGCGGCTGCTGCGGTCTGGCCGGCAACTTCGGCTTCGAACGCGGCCACTACGAGGTGTCGGTGGCCTGCGCCGAGGACCAACTCCTCCCGGCCGTCCGGGAAGCCACCCCCGACACGGAAATCCTCGCCGATGGTTTCTCCTGCCGCACGCAGCTGGAGCAGCTGGGCGATCGCCCCGGCCGGCATCTGGCGGAGGTGCTGGCGGAGGCGTTGGAGGAGGAGCTGGGTGAGGACGACTCGGCCGGGGCGGGAGGGGCGGAGGGGTAGGGGGAGCCGGACGTGGCGCGGGGGGGCGGGTACGGAGGCCGCCGTGGCGCTGGATCCGAGGAGAGCGGGGAACCCGCCGCCGTGGTGTGCGCCGGGCGCGCCGGTGTGCGTCGGATGGCGCTACCTTCGCTCACGCGCGGACTCGAAATAAGCTTTTCTGGGCGGTAGCCCGCTCCCTGGCGCGTCGGCGCCCGCCCGAGCGACCGGGGTGCACCGGGCCCCCGCGTGTTCGTCGTCCGCTTCCCCTACGGGAAGCCGTTGCGCGGTGTCAGGGGCGCCCCGAACCCCGTCGGCCGACCGGCTCGGCGCGGGGCCGGTGTTCCCGGTGCCCCGTCGGCAAGGGGCAGAAAGAGGGCAGGCCTGGCGGACCATTCCACCCAGGCCCCGGCGCAAGCGAGGGCAAGACCGCACGGCTCGCCTCGCTGAAGTGCGGCCATGGCCCCGGCGAGGGGGTTTGCCAGCAGCCGGGTGTTCTCCTCGAAGATCTCCTCGGCGCGGCGGTAGGAGAGCCGGGCCCGGCCGGTCTCCGGGGACACGTCGAGCGTGGGTGTTCCGGCCGGGGCCTTGCGGTCGGTGAGGAACAGCGGGCTGCGGGTACGGCGGGCGATGAGGCGGGGCAGGAGCTGGGCGGTGCCGGACTGCCAGTGGATCCACTCGGTCGCCCCGCCCTGGCGGTGATCCTGCCGCGCTTGTCCTGCGGGTGGAGGTCTTCCACGTTGAGGGCGGCCGGATTGGTCCGCCGCAGGTCGCGGTGATCACGGTAGGGGCTCTGCCGCAGTAAATCCGGTATGTGCTGCGGTAGTTGTGACTACGTCTCCGCGATCGAGTAACCGCCCGAATGCCTTTCTGCTGTGCGGACTTGAGGGGAGTGGACTGTCAGTGCCCGGGGCCAGCATGCTTGCCTGGGTCATGCCCCAGATCCTCCGTCACGGGCAGGCACTCGGCGAGCAGGTCGACGACGTCGCGCCAGGCTCGCTGCGCGTGCCGTGGGTGGTAGCCGACGCCGGGACGCACGGTGTGGTCGACCGGCGGGTGGTGGAAGGCGTGCAAGGCGCCGCCGTAGACCGCGAGGCGCCAGTCGACGCCCGCAGCCTGCATCTCTGCGGTGAACGCGTCCCGTTGCGCGGGCGGCATGATCGGGTCTTCCGACCCGACCCCGGCCCACACCGGGCAGCGAATGCGCGCCGCCTCGCCCGGTCGGCCCGTGGTCAGTGCGTTGACTGTCCCGATCGCACGCAGGTTGACGCCGTCGCGCCCGAGTTCCAGCCCGACGGCGCCCCCGGTGCCGTAGCCCACGGCGGCGATCCGGTCGGGGTCGGTCCGCGGTTCGGCACGCAACACGTCGAGCGCCGCATGGCCGATGCCCCGCATCCGATCGGGGTCGGCGAGCAGCGGCATGCAACGGGCCAGCATCTCCTCGGGGTCGCCCAAATAGCGCCCGCCGTGAAGGTCGAAGGCCAGCGCTATATATCCCAGCTCGGCGAGAGCATCGGCCCGGCGGCGCTCGACGTCGCTGAGCCCCGTGCCCTCTGGCCCGAGCAGCACCGCGGGCCGGCGGTCGACACCGGCCGGGAGAGCGAGGTGCCCGATCATCGTCAAACCGTCGGCCGGGTACTCGACCGTACGCGTCGTAATCGTCGTCATGAGACTGGACTGTAGTGATCGTCGAGCCCGGTCCGGCCGGTGTTCTGCCGCTGGCAGAACAGCGCGCGTATCCCTCTGAAATACGGCGAGGGCCCACAAGAACCGTCACAAACCCCGCCCCCACGGCAGCGCTGTCGGATCACCTGTCCAGGCCACGGTGTTGGAGGCTGACCCTCGCGGCAGGATTAGTTCAGGTTTTACAAGTCCAGCTACAGCGGTTCGCAGGGCGAGTGCGTGGCAGTGGCGCGCAACGTCCCGCAGGTCACGGCCATACGCGACAGCAAGGATCCCGCCGGCCCCCTCATCTCGTCGTGGGCGCAGGCGCGTGGGCTTCGTTCATGGAGACGTTGAAGGCTGACGAGTCCGCGGCTCTCTGAAACGGCTCGTGCCGCCTGGTGGGAGGAGAGCGATGGCAAGTGCCCGGACCAGGAGCTTGGTCCGGGCGCTTCTCGTCGCCCGCCGGCCTCAGCGCAAGGCTTCAAGCGCCTTAAGGACGAGCGCCCGTGCCTCCGCGCCGTACACGGCCATGCTGCGTAGTTGTTCGAACGCCTTCAGGTAGAGGGCGATTTCGGAGGGCTGGGTGATCCTCACGCGCGCGGACACCAGCTCGACCGACACGAGGCTGTCGTCGTACACATGGAACGTCTCACGCGGCCATTGCACCCGCTCGCGCGTCGCCATCGGGATGACGCCGAGCGACACGGACGGTAAGGCGCCAGCCGTAAGCAGGTAGCCCAGCTGTGCGGCCATCGCGTCGGCGTCACCGACCTGGTAATGCAGCGCCGCTTCTTCGACAAGCAGCACGAATCGGTGCCTCGGCTCGTGGACGATGCGGGAGCGCTCGACCCGTGCACGCGCGGCCTCCGCACTGTCATCGAAAGGGAGTTCCCGGAATGCGGCGACGCTCCGCAGCACTGCGGACGCGTAGCCCTCGCTCTGCAACAGGCCCGGAACCAGGGTTGAGGAATACACGCGGAACAACTGAGTCTCGCGGAAAAACTGCACCGAGTTGCTCTGCAACTGCTTCAGCCCATTGCGCAACTGATGTCGCCACTCGGTGTACATCGACTCGGCGTTCAATGACTGGACGATCAGGTCGTCTGCCTGCTCCTCCGTCTGACAGGCACGGCACCACAGCCTGATGTCCTTGGCGGAGGGAGCAGTGCGGGCATTCTCGATGCGGGACGTTTTGGCGTGGTGCCAGCCACATTGGTCAGCCAGCTCGGTGACCGTCAGCCCGGCGCTCTTGCGGAGATCGCGCAGCCTCTGTGCGACGGATTCACGGGCGGCCTGGGCAGATGAGGAGGGAGATATGGGCATGAGCTGGCTGTACCGGTGCTTCCTGCTAGTGGATCTCGTACTGGTCGTGCGGGACAGCTCTCGACCACACTGCCTCGAACGCGTCGGCGCAGAGCTTCGCGGCGGCCGGATCGTCGGTTACCTCTTCGCTCATCGATGAGCCGTCGCCGGCAAAGTGGTTCCAGCGGATCCACTGTTCGTCGAAGAGCCAGAAGTCATTGCCTGGCAGGGCGATGTCCGAGGCGAGTCGACGGGGCAGCCACCGCACCTGTTCGCCCGCGGCCACGTTGGTGAAGGTGCCGTCGTACAGGAACCTGGTGTACTCGCTGACCGGCTCGGACACGATTCGGGCCCGGCGCACGACGACGCCCCTGGACACCGTCTCCTCCATGAGGTCCAGCCATGGCCGCCACCAAGACTGCCGGTCTGCTGGGTTGTGGCGGAAGCCGTTCTTCCAGTCGGCGAACGGGCCCTTCTCGTAGTCGACGGCGTAGGCGTCGCGCATCTCCAAGTGCACAGCGGAATGTCTGCAGTTAGAGATCAGTTCGTCAAACGCCCTCGACGGCATCGCACGCCTCCCGAATCATGTGCACCATCCTGGCCGGGATACGGATCACTGCCTCGTGGTCCGGGATCCCCTTCGCGTGCCCGGGAATCTCCGAGGCAGCGCACTCTGCTTCAAGTTCGGCGCTCGGCTTCCAGCCTTGGAGGACGAGCTCTTTCATCTCTTGGTCCACCCACACGGTAGGACTTTCATCGTCACCGGTATTCGGGTCAATCCCGATGAACCGTAATGTCATGGCAACCTCCTGTGATCGATGGGGCAGAACGGTCTGCTCCGATCCGTGCTGCTAGTGGATCTCGTACTCGTCGTGCGGGATGGCGCGGCTCCACCGCCTCGAATGCATCACCGCTCTGCTTGACGGCAGGCGGTCGGAAGCCGAAAGGCAATTACTGCCGTTCGGCTTCCAGCTGTGCGCTGATGTGCACCACGATCGTGGGATCCATGTGCCTGGTCAAGACTGGAAAGCGGCCATCTCGCCTAGAAGAGGGCTTGTGTGCACATCGATGCACATTCATGGCCGAGGCGCACGCCACGCCTCTAGCTTCGTGACTGCGCAGCTCCGATTCTTGGTCCCGGGTGGGTCGCGCCCAGGGCTGAACGACTCCCACCGGAAGGCATTCCAGTGAGCACTCCCATGGCTACGACGTACCGGTGCCCCGAATGCGACGACCTGGAGCGCGGCCGGAATCAGGCCGCAGCGGCCCGGGACCTCAGCAGGGTGACCGACTTCAACGTCCTCATCGCACGCCATCGCGCGCGACACCAGCCGAAGCAGTGAAGAGGCAGGGGAGCCGCATCGCGCTTACGGGCTTGAACGAGCTGCGGCTTCGGATGGCCCGTAGCGATTGCTGAACCCGGGTCGTCGGCAGGGCGGCGCTCCGTCAAAAACCGCGGCGCCCCTATGAAAACTCCCGCCCCGGCCGCCATTCCCTGGCAGGACACGGCCGGAGCGGGCGGGCCCACACAAGGACGTGGGGCCCTCGCACGTGCACGGCGACGCGCGGACCGACCGTGCGCCGACACAGCACCTGAGGAGATGACCATGCGATACCGCCTCGATGCGGTCAAGTACAGCGGCGATGAGGACGACAACAACGGCGGCAACCCCAACGGTGGCTGCGGCGACGGTCAGGGCTGTGGCCGGCAGTAGTCCGTGATGAGCCTGGGTGGCCCTCGTCCCCCACACCGGGCGAGGGCCGCCCGTTCGGAGCAGTGCACGCGAGGCGTTCGTACCAGGGAGAGAGATGGCCGCACCTCATCACCACGCCTACGTCTGGCTCGGCAGCGGCGATGTCCTCGTCAAGCCGGGGGATGCGCACCGGCGGCCGGACCATCCGGAGTTCCGGTCCGCGCAGGTGATGCCGCTGGAGTGCGCGGACTGGCTGTTGAAGCCGGCCGAGCGAATGGAGGCGACGTTCGTCGAGCCGAAGGAGGGGGCCGAGTGGTATGCGGGGCAACTCGCGCGATATGCCGAGCTCTTCGTCGGGGCGTCGGTGCCGGACCCGTTGTACGAGGAGACCGTGCGGGCCCTGGCTGCCGGGGAGGACCGGGTCGGGGGGTGGTGGGTGAGCGGCGGGCGTTTTCTCTCGGTCAATCTGATCGCCTGTAGTCCGCATCGGGTGCGGCCGGAGTACACCTGCCCACAGCGGTAGCCCGGGCGCATCCCCGCCTGCCCTCAGGGGCGTGTCTCCCCGGTCTCCGTGGGCCCGGGAGACATGTCCTGGTCAGCCGCGGTGAAGGAGCGGAGGGTGTCCTCGCCGGTGGTCCACCGGACGCCGAGCCGCTGGCGGGTCAGACGCCAGCCGCCGCTGTCCCGGGCGAAATCCCAGTCGTAGGGGCCGCCCATGGCGTACGGCGAGGAGGTCCGGCCGGGGGCGGCGACGGCCACGAACCACATGTAGCCGACGCCGGTCGCCCGGTCGCCCCGCACCTCGAAGTCCATGTTGAGGATGTGGTGCTGCATGCTGACGTACGGTGCCTCGGCCTCGACGACCTTGGCCAGGATCGCCTCCCTGCCGTCGATCCACTCCCACGGACCGAACTCCAGGACCGCGTCCTCGGTCCAGCACTCGATCCAGGTGCGCCAGTCCTTGCGGTCCAGCGCGCGCCAGCCGCGGATCAGCAGCGCACGCAGGGAATCCTTGTCCTCCAGGCGCTGGAGGCGCCGGGCGAGGGTGCGGGTGTCGTCGGTGCCGGGGGAGGTGGACACAGGTGCTCCTCTGGGGTGATCGCGGACAACGACGGCGGCGGGCGACGGGAGTGCTGGTGTCGGCCGGATGCGCCGGGTCGGGTCAACTCTGGGCCGCCGGCGCCCGGTCGGCCAGGACGGGGCGTGGCTGGGTGCCGCACACCCAGGCAGCCCAGGTACCCCAGGCACATACCGGCTCGTACGTCCTGATCGGCTCCGGCTTCAGCCGCCGGCGGAGCCCCGCCCCGCCCTCAGTCGACCCGCCAGGCCGAGGAGAAGTAGGCGCGCGCGGCCAGAAGCAGGAGCACCGCGCCGATCGCGGCGGTGAACATCAACTCTCCCTCTCCCGCGGGTGCGTGTGGGCCGGTGGTCAAGACGGTGGGCGGGGCGTGGGGGTTCCGTCGGTGCGTCCGTGCGTCCGTGCACCGACGCCTGTCGCTACCTGGTGGCGAACGCCGACCGCATGCGCGTGCCGTTCACGATCACGACGACGCCGAGCAACAGCACCCCGCACACGCCCTGTTCGGCTTTGAGCCACAGGGGGAACGCGCCGGGAATCGCGAGGATGACCGCGATGGCCGCCAGCATGATGCCGGACGCCAGTCGCAGCCGCAGATAGGACCGGCTGTGGCCGCGGCTCGTCCGCACCGCGAACGAGACCATCAGCAGCGAGGTGGCGACCACGATGGAGGCGCGCACCCACACCGCGTCCGTGACGAGGTCGGGGTGGTGGCGCAGCAGGATGATGGCGACGAGGGTGAGCGCGCTGAGCGCGGCATAGCAGCCGACGAGGAGTCCGGTGCTGCGGAACGCCTGCCGGACGCTCGGATGACGCAGATCTCCGGCGGGCGATGCGACGGAGTCCGGCTTCGGGGTGCTCATGGTGATCCTCTCTGTGGTGTGCGCCGACTCTCCTGGGCCGGCGCCCCGCATGCCGTGCCGCACGGGAAGACGACGGTCAGGCGGCCGTGTCCAGGGTCCGATCAGCCCGCCGCCGCTTCGTCGTCCACACGAACGAGACGCGCCCCGGCCGTTGTCAGGGACCTGCGGGGGCCGTCCAGTAGTGGATGCCCGGCCCGATCTCAGGGGACGGCCCGCCAGAGGGCGTAACCGGGAGGCGGAGGAAAGAGGAGCGGAGCGACTCTCCCCACGTGCAGCCGCTCCGCTGGGCTCCTCCGTCGGACCGGGCCGTGGCGCTGCCACTGCCACTGCCGGGCCGCAACCTCTTGATCTTCGGTGTTCGGGCCGGTGAGGGGAACCCGGATCCTCATGACGATGTGTGACCGATTGATAACCTCCGTGCATGACGGAAGAGGGGCGCAGCGGGGGCGACTTGGGCGAGTTGGGGATGGTTTCCCGGTGTGCGCCGAGCGTTCAGCAGCTGGAATCGTTCCTGGCGCTGGCGGAGGAGCTGCACTTCGGCCGGGCGGCCGCGCGGCTGTTTGTGACGCAGCCCGCGCTCAGCCGTCAACTGCAGGCGCTCGAAGAGCGGTTGGATGTGTTGTTGGTGCAGCGCTCGCGTCGTCATGTCGAGATCACCGCGGCAGGGGAGGCGCTGCTGCCGAAGGCGCGTGCCGTGGTGGAGGCGATGGCCGGTCTGTGCCGGGCGGCCGGCGCCCATGCCCGACAGGTCGATGGGCGGCTGGTGATCGGTTCCATCGGTGCCGAGGCCGCGATGCCGTACACCGGGGCCATCCTCGACGAGCTGCACACCCGCCATCCACGGCTGCGGACCAGCGTCCGTGGCCTCGATCTCGCCACCCATTTCGACGCGTTGGAGCGCGGCGAGGTCGATGTGATGTTTCTGCGTCCGCCGGTGCCGGCCGGTATCGAGACGCTGCCCCTGGCCAGTGAGCCGCGGGTGGCGTGCCTGCCGGCCGACGACCCGCTGGCCGGGCGGGACGAGGTGCGGCTGGCGGAGCTGGCCGGGCGCACCGTGGTGGACATTCCGCCGCCGTGCCCCCGGGTGTGGTGGCGGTTCTGGGCGGCCGATCCGCGTCCGGACGGCTCGGTCGTGCGGTACGGGCCGATGGTGCCGGACATGGAAGCGCTGCTGCTCGCCGTCTCCCGGGGCGAGGCCATGGCCTTTCTGCCGGCCGCCGCCCGGCACTTCTTCCCCCGGCCCGGCGTCGGTTACGTGGCGGTGCCGGATCTGCCGCCGGGTACCGCCGCCCTGGCGTGGACCGCCAGGAACCGCGCCCTGCCCACGATCGTCGCCATCCGGCAGGCGGCCGCCGCCGTGCTGCGACAGGCACCCGCGGCCCGGGAGGGCTGGACCCCGGCGGCCCGGTAAGGCCGGTGCGGTCCGCACCACATCCGTCCCGAGCGTGGGTGCCCGCTGCGGTAGCCCGCAGACCGGCCACGGCCGGTCGTGGTGCCGAGCGGCTGTCGGCACCGAGCGGGGGGGCGTCAGCCGTCGCCGGGGGCTCGCCAGATATTGCTGAAGGCCTCTTCGTCGATGGCTCGCCGCTGGCGTTCGAATTCCAGCTCCCGCACCGCGTCATGGACGGCGGCGAGCACTGTGGCCACCGCGTCGTCGGCCACCTCCGGCGGGTCTTCCGTGCGCCCGCCGCGGATCCCGAGGGCCGCTGCAAGGTCGGCGAGGACGGGCTCCTGCGAAGCCAAGCGGTCCGCCGCCGCGCGGCGCGCGGGCGAATCGGCCAGCGTCAGCGGACCGGTCCCGACGCGCAGCCAACGGCGGCGGGGCTGGGTGAGCTGCCCTTCCGCCTCAAGGGCGGCCAAATAGGCCGTGGCGAGGCCGCGGCCCCTGCGCCACAGCCAGTCGTCGACCGCCTCGTACGGCGGTTGCTGGGCGACCGACGACGCGGCTTCGTCCATGAGGCGATCCGCTACGGCCGGCCGGTAGCCCGGCACGATGCGATCGCCGTCCAGGCTGATGGCCTGCGCTTGAAGGAGGTCGATCAGCTCGGCTCCCGCGAGCGCGAGCGACAGCTCGCCGCGCTCCCGAGTGGGACTGGACTCCATGTCCATGGCAACGAACAACAGGTCCCGCGGTGTGGTCATGAAGGGCTCCACGTCAGGGGCATCGGGAGCGATGCGTCGCTGAGCAACCGACCCGGCATCCGGCGTGCCGCCGGCGGCACCGGGCGCGCCTCTCGGCCCGCCGGTGAGCGCTCCCTCCTACGAGCTTATGGAGCGAGGACGGCGACTGCATCCCACGCCGGGCACGGCCGCCGGGGGAGCGCCCGCCGCGCCACCCGCCAGGGCTTCAGGTCACAGCGGTGGGCGTCTCCTCAGCGGTCGCGCGCACGCTCCGAGCCCGTCGCCTTCCCGATGACGTCGCGGGCCAGTGCGATCAGGTCCGGGATGCGGGGATGGCCCGGGCCGTCGCGCCAGGCGATGACGACCGGGACCGGTGGTGCGCCGGTCAGCGGGACGTAGGCCATGGCGGGGTGCGGATGCATCTCGGCGGTGGCGGAGGTGGTGACGCCCACGGCGCGGCCGCCGGTGATGGCGGCGATCCAGTCGTCGGTGTTGCCGATGGTGATCGACGAGGCGGGGCGGGCCCCGGCGGGCCACAGGTCGAGGGTGGTGATGCCGGAGACGGTGTTGAGGGCGATGGTGCGGTCGGTCAGCTCGGTGAGGGAGAGGGCGGTGCGGCCGGCGAGGGGGTCGTCGGCGGGGAGGCCGGCGACCCGGGGTTCGGTGGCGAGCTGCTCGGTGATCACGCCGGGGGCGCGGACCTCGCCGCGGAGCAGGGCCGCGTCCACGTCACCGCGGGCGAGACCGGCGGTGCGGTCGTCGATGCGGAGGAGTTCGAGCGGGGTCTCGGGGTGCTCCTCGCGCCAGCGGCGCAGCAGCGCGGTGGTGTCCGTCCCGGCGGCCGACCAGGCATGACCCAGGCGCAGCGGCCAGTCGGTGTGGTGGGCGGTGGCGAGCGCCCGGTCGAAGGCGGTGACCGCGATCCGGGCCCGGTCGCGGAACGCCCGGCCGTCCGGGGTGAGCGCGAGATGGTGCGTGGAGCGGTCGACGAGCCGGAGCGCCAGTTGCTGCTCCAGCTGGCGCAGGGTGCGGGAGACGGCCGGCTGGGTCAGATGCAGGCGCTCGGCGGCGCGGGTGATGCTCAGGGTTTCCGCGATGGCGAGAAAGCAGCGGAAATGACGCAGCTCGATGCTCATGCGCGCGGAGCATAACAACAGGGGAAATGGCATTTCACGGACGGGAAGGGCGGGCCGTAGCGTGGTGGCGTGAACGCTTCGTCCGAGAGCCCCGAGGGCCGTGTGCCCGCCACTCCCGCACCCGCCACCCCCGCCCCCACCGTGCCCGCCGGTGCGGGCATTCCCTACCCCGTACCGCCCTCGCCCGAGGTGCTGACGGCGGAGGCGCAGGCCGGGATTCCCGTGGCGGCGGGCGCGCGGGGGCGGATCGCCTCGGTGGCGCTGGTCATCGGCGGGATCGTCTCGCTGCAGTTCGGCTCGTCGGTGGCGGTGCTGCTCTTCCCGCGGGCCGGTGCGCTGGGTGTCGTCACGCTGCGGCTGGTGGTCGCCTCGCTGGTGCTGCTGGTCGTCTGCCGTCCCAAGCTGCGTGGCCATACGCGGGGCGACTGGGCGACGGTGCTCGCCTTCGGCGTCGCGCTGGCCGGCATGAACTCGCTCTTCTACCAGGCGATCGACCGCATTCCGCTGGGCGCCGCGGTCACCCTTGAGTTCCTCGGGCCGCTGGTTCTTTCGGTGGCCACCTCGCGCCGGATGCTGAGCCTGTTGTGGGCGGCGCTGGCGCTGGGCGGTGTCGTGCTGCTGGGGCGCGAGGGGTTGGACGGGCTCAACCTCGCCGGAGCCGCGTTCGCGCTGGCGGCCGGCGGGCTGTGGGCCGCGTACATCCTGCTCTCCGCCCGTACGGGGCAGCGCTTCCCGCAGGCGGACGGGCTGGCGCTGGCGATGACCGTCGCGGCGCTGCTCAGCCTGCCGCTCGGTGTCGTCAGTGCGGGGACGGCGCTGCTGGACCCGGTCACCCTGGGGCTGGGCGCCGCGGTCGCCCTGATGTCGTCGGTGCTGCCGTACACCCTGGAGCTGCTGGCGCTGCGCAAGCTCCCGGCCTCCGGCTTCGCCGTGATGATGAGCCTGGAGCCGGCCGCCGCGGCCACCGCCGGGTTCCTCGTACTGCACCAGGCGCTGGGCTGGGCCGAGGTGCTGGCGATCGGGCTGGTCGTGGTCGCGAGTGTGGGGGCGGTACGGAGCGCGGGGGCGGGCTCGCACTGAGCGCGGGGGCGGGTCGCACTGAGCGCGGCCGTGCCCCCGGGCCGTCCTCCTCGTCCCTCTGCTGTGTCGCAAAGACATCGGTGGCACCAAAAATCATGCAGGCGTGCTTGATTGTTTCCGGCGGCGCTGCCACGCTCGGAGCGCACCCGCACCACACCGCACCCGCACGGCCGCAGCAGTGGCCGTCGCTGCCTGCCAACCTGCCCCGCTGTCACGGCAGTTGGGACGACGAGGGGAGTGTCGCGTGTCCGATCCCGGCGCCGTACTGGCCGATCTCAGGGCGGAGAGCGAGGAGTTGGACGCGCTGGTCGCCGGGCTGCCGGCCGACCGCTGGGCGGCCCCGACGCCCGCCGAGGGGTGGACCATCACCCATCAGATCGCCCATCTGGCCTGGACCGACCGGCAGGCGCTGCTCTCGGCCACCGACCCGGAGGGCTTTGCGCGCGCCGCACAGGAGGCGTTCGCCGCGCCGCTGACCTTCGTCGACGAGGCCGCCGAGGCCGAGGCCCGGACGCCGCCGGCCCAGCTGCTCGACGACTGGCGGGACGGCCGCGCGCAGCTGCAAAGGGCGCTCGCCGAGCGGCCGACGGGCGAGAAGCTGCCGTGGTACGGGCCGCCGATGAGCGTGGCGTCGATGGCGACCGCCCGGCTGATGGAGACCTGGGCGCACGGTCAGGACGTGGCCGACGCACTGGGCGTCACCCGGGCCCCCACCGCGCGGCTCCGGCACATCGCCAGGATCGGGGTGCGGACCCGGGATTTCGCCTACGTGACGCATCACCTCACCCCGCCCGCCGAGGAGTTCCGGGTCGAGCTGCGGGCGCCGGACGGCAGTGTGTGGGAGTACGGGCCGGAGGAGGCGGCGCAGCGGGTGACCGGGGAGGCGCTGGAGTTCTGTCTGCTGGTGACCCAGCGGGCGCACCGTCGCGATCTACCGTCCCTGCGGGCCGAAGGAGCCGACGCGGAACGGTGGCTGGGCATCGCGCAGGCCTTCGCGGGGCCGCCGGGCAAGGGGCGCGCACCGTCGGGGAAGGAAACCACGGCGTGAGCGGCGCCCCGGCGGACGGGAGTCCCGGCATAAGCGGCGCCCCCGTGGACGGGAACCCCGGCATAAGCGGCGCCCTCACGGACGGGACCCACGGAAGGAACAGCGCCCCCGCGGACGTCGCCCAGCCCGTGCGCCACCCCATAGGTGCGGACCCCGCCCTGCTCCGGATCGGCAACGCCTCCGGGTTCTACGGCGACCGCTTCGACGCCCTCCGCGAGATGCTCACCGGCGGGCCCCTGGACGTGCTGACCGGTGACTATCTCGCCGAGCTGACCATGCTGATCCTCGGCCGGGACCGGCTGAAGGACCCCACGCGCGGCTATGCCAGGACCTTTCTGCGGCAGTTGGAGGACGGGCTCGGGCTGGCCGTCGAGCGCGGGGTGCGGATCGTCGCCAATGCGGGCGGGCTGAACCCGGCCGGACTGGCCGACGCCGTACGGGAGTTGGCGGACAAGGTCGGGGTCTCCGTCCGGGTGGCGCATGTGGAGGGGGACGACCTGCTGGGCCGCGGGGGGTGGGGCGAGGGGGTGCTGACCGCCAATGCCTACCTGGGCGGTGAGGGGATCGCCGCGTGTCTGCGGGCCGGTGCCGATGTGGTGGTGACCGGGCGGGTCACCGACGCCGCGCTGGTCAGCGGCGCGGCACAGGCGCACTTCGGCTGGCGGCCGCAGGACCTGGACCAGCTGGCCGGGGCGGTGGTCGTCGGGCATGTGCTGGAGTGCGGCACCCAGGCCACCGGCGGCAACTACTCCTTCTTCGGGGCCCACGACCTGCTGCGGCCCGGCTTCCCGCTCGCCGAGATCGCCGCCGACGGCAGCGCGGTGATCACCAAGCACCCCGGCACCGGCGGCGCGGTCACCCCCGGCACGGTCACCGCCCAGCTGCTGTACGAGACCTCCGGCGCCCGCTACGCCGGGCCGGACGTGACGGCGCGGCTGGACACCGTACGGCTGACCGAGGAGGGGCCGGACCGGGTCCGGATCGACGCGGTGCGCGGCGAGGCGCCGCCGCCGACCCTCAAGGCCGGGCTGACCCGCCTCGGCGGCTGGCGCAACGAGGTCACCTTCGTGCTGACCGGGCTGGACGTCCCGGCCAAGGCCGCGCTGGTCCGGCGGCAGATGGAGGCGGCCCTCGACGCCGCGGAGCACCGCCCGGCCGAAGTGCGCTGGACGCTGGCCCGCACCGACCGGGACGACGCGGACGTCCAGGAGGAGGCGAGCGCCCTGCTACGGCTGGTGGTGCGGGACGCCGACCAGGACGCGGTGGGGCGGGTGGTCAGCGGCGCCGCCGTCGAGCTGGCGCTGGCCAGCTACCCCGGCTTCCATGTCACCGCGCCGCCCGGCAAGGGCACCCCGTACGGGGTCTTCGAGGCGGTGGCGGTGGACGCGGCGGAGGTGCCGCACCGCGCCGTACTGCCGGACGGCACCCGTATCCACGCTCAACCTGCGCCCGAATCCCAGGAGTTGGTGCGGCTGCCCGACCCGCCGCTCCCCGAGCCGCTGCCCGCCGGGGCCACCCGGCGCGGGCCGCTCGGCCTGGTCGCCGGTGCCCGCAGCGGGGACAAGGGCGGCTCGGCGAACGTCGGGGTGTGGGCCCGCACCGAGCAGGGCTGGCGCTGGCTGGCCCATGAGCTGACCGTCGAACGGTTCCGGCAGCTGTTGCCGGAGACCGTCGGCCTGCCGGTCGACCGGCACGTACTGCCGAATCTGCGCGCGCTCAACTTCGTCGTCGACGGGCTGCTCGGCGAGGGCGTCGCCGCCCAGGCCCGGTTCGATCCGCAGGCCAAGGCCGTGGGGGAGTGGCTGCGCGCGCGGCACATGGACATACCGGAGGTGTTGTGGTGACCGTGCTCGCAACCGGGCTCGACCCGGCGGGCGCCGAATACGCCGAGCGTCGTACGGCGATGCTCGCCAAGCTCGCGGAGGTCGAGGCCGCACACGCCGAGGCGACCGCGGGCGGCGGGGAGAAGTACGTCGCCCGGCACCGGGGGCGCGGCAAGCTGCTCGCCCGGGAGCGGATCGAGCTGCTGCTCGACCCCGACACCCCGTTCCTGGAGCTGTCCCCGCTCGCGGCCTGGGGCAGCGACTACCCCGTCGGCGCCTCGGTGGTCACCGGCATCGGCACCGTCGAGGGCGTGGAGTGCCTGATCACCGCCAACGACCCGACGGTGCGCGGCGGCGCCAGCAACCCCTGGTCGCTGAAGAAGGCGCTGCGGGCCGACGAGATCGCCTTCGCCAACCGGCTGCCGCTGATCTCGCTCGTCGAGTCCGGCGGCGCCGACCTGCCCAGCCAGAAGGAGATCTTCATCCCGGGCGGCGCGCTGTTCCGGGACCTCACCCGGTTGTCGGCGGCCGGCATCCCCACCATCGCCGTGGTGTTCGGCAACTCGACCGCGGGCGGTGCCTACGTCCCCGGCATGTCCGACCACGTGATCATGGTCAAGGAACGCGCCAAGGTGTTCCTGGGCGGACCGCCGCTGGTGAAGATGGCGACCGGCGAGGAGAGCGACGACGAGTCGCTGGGCGGCGCCGAGATGCACGCCCGTACCTCCGGCCTCGCGGACTACTTCGCCCTGGACGAGCCGGATGCGCTGCGCCAGGCCCGGCGGGTCGTCGCCCGCCTCAACTGGCGCAAGGCGCAACCCGATCCGGGACCCGCCGCCCCGCCGAAGTACGACGAGGACGAGCTGCTCGGCATCGTCCCCGGCGACCTCAAGGCGCCGTTCGACCCCCGCGAGGTCATCGCCCGGATCGTGGACGGCTCGGACTTCGACGAGTTCAAGCCGCTCTACGGGACGAGCCTGGTCACCGGCTGGGCGCAGCTGCACGGCTATCCCGTCGGCATCCTCGCCAACGCCCAGGGTGTGCTCTTCAGCGCGGAGTCGCAGAAGGCCGCCCAGTTCATCCAGCTGGCCAACCAGCGCGACATCCCGCTCCTCTTTCTCCACAACACCACCGGCTACATGGTCGGCAAGGAGTACGAGCAGGGCGGCATCATCAAACACGGCGCGATGATGATCAATGCGGTGTCGAACTCGAAGGTCCCGCATCTGTCCGTCCTCATGGGCGCCTCGTACGGGGCCGGCCACTACGGGATGTGCGGCCGCGCCTACGACCCCCGCTTCCTGTTCGCCTGGCCGAGCGCCAAGTCCGCCGTCATGGGGCCGCAGCAGCTGGCCGGCGTGCTCTCCCTCGTCGCCCGCGCCTCGGCCGCGGCCAAGGGGCAGCCGTACGACGAGGAGGCGGACGCCGGGCTGCGCGCCATGGTCGAGCAGCAGATCGAGTCGGAGTCGCTGCCGATGTTCCTGTCCGGGCGGCTCTACGACGACGGGGTCATCGACCCGCGCGACACCCGAACCGTCCTCGGCCTGTGCCTGTCCGCCCTCCACACCGCCCCGGTCGAGGGTGCGCGGGGCGGCTTCGGCGTCTTCCGGATGTGAGGCAGCAGTGATCCGTTCCGTCCTCGTAGCCAACCGCGGCGAAATAGCCCGGCGCATCTTCCGCACCTGCCGCGAGCTGGGCATCTCCACCGTCGCCGGGTATTCGGACGCGGATGCCGGCGCCCGCTTCGTCCAGGAGGCCGACACCGCCGTACGGCTCCCGGGCGACGCCCCGGCCGACACCTATCTCCGCGGCGATCTGCTCGTGGCGGCCGCACGGGCCGCCGGCGCGGATGCCGTCCACCCCGGCTACGGCTTCCTCTCCGAGAACGCCGCCTTCGCCGCGGCGGTGGCCGAGGCGGGCCTGACCTGGATCGGGCCGCCGCCCGCCGCCATCGAGGCGATGGCCTCCAAGACGCGGGCCAAGGAACTGATGGCGGCGGCCGGGGTGCCGCTGCTGGCGCCCGTCGACCCCGGCGCGGCCACCGCGGCCGACCTGCCGCTGCTGGTGAAGGCGGCGTCCGGCGGGGGCGGCCGCGGAATGCGCCTGATCACCGAACTCGCCTCCCTCGAAGAGGAGTTGACGGCCGCCAAGGCCGAAGCGGCGGCCGCCTTCGGCGACGGCGAGGTGTTCGTCGAGCCGTACGTCGTGGGCGGGCGCCATGTCGAGGTGCAGATCCTCGCCGACGCACACGGCACGGTCTGGACCCTCGGCACCCGCGACTGCTCCCTCCAGCGCCGCCACCAGAAGGTCATCGAGGAGGCCCCGGCCCCCGCCCTGCCGCAGGAGCTGCGGGACACCCTGCACCGGGCCGCGGACCGGGCCGCCCGCGCCATCGGCTACCGGGGCGCGGGCACCGTGGAGTTCCTGGTCTCCGCGGACGGCCGGGCGTACTTCCTGGAGATGAACACCCGCCTCCAGGTCGAACACCCGGTCACCGAGGCGGTCCACGGCCTCGACCTCGTCGCCCTCCAACTACGGGTCGCCGAGGGCCGGCCCCTGGACGGCGATCCGCCGCCCCCGCACGGGCACGCCGTGGAGGCCCGGCTGTACGCGGAGGACCCCGCCGCCGGCTGGCAGCCGCAGACCGGCACCCTGCACCGGCTGGCACTGCCCGAGGGTGTCCGGCTGGACTCCGGGGTGAGCGACGGCGACACCATCGGCGTCCACTACGACCCGATGCTCGCCAAGGTCATCGCCTGGGCGCCGAGCCGGGACGAGGCGGTGCGCAAGCTGGCGGGCGCCCTGGAACGAGCCACCCTCCACGGCCCCGCCACCAACCGCGACCTGCTCGTACGGTCCCTTCGCCACCCGGAGTTCACCGACCCCGGCGCGCTGGACACCGGCTTCTACGACCGCAACCTCGCCGCGCTGACCGCGGCCGACGCGGCCGGCGGAGGCGTCTTCGCGCTCGCCGCCGCCCTCGCCGACGCGGCCGGCCGCTCCCGCTTCGGCGGCTTCCGCAACGTCCCCTCGGGGCCGCAGGTCAAGACCTACGCCTGCGGGGACACCGAGTACCCGATCCGCTACCGACTCGGCCGCGACGGGCTGTCGGCCGAGGGCTTCCCCGGTGTACGGCTGCTGACCCTGGGCGCCCACGAGGTGGTGCTCGACGTCGACGGCGTACGGCGGCGGTTCGCGGTCACCCGCTACGGAGACCGCGTCCACGTCGACGCACCCCCGCTGGCCGGCGCGGCCGCCGCCGTCCCCTGCTCGTGGTCGTTCACCGCACTGCCCCGCTTCCCCGACCCCGCCGCCCGCACCGAACCCGGCTCGCTGCTGGCTCCGATGCCCGGCACGGTCGTACGGATCGCGCCCGGCCTCACCGAGGGCGACCGGGTCACGGCCGGCCAGCCGCTGCTGTGGCTGGAGGCGATGAAGATGGAACACAAGATCACTGCCCCCGCGGCCGGCACCCTCACCTCGCTGCCCGTCCACACCGGACGGCAGGTCGAAGTGGGGACACTGCTGGCCGTCGTGGACGCCACGGCCGCGCCGGACACGGACTGACCCCGCCCCCCGCTGCCCCCTCCGTCGTACGCGCACCACCTCACCCACCGCACACAAGGAGCCGTGATGAGCAACCCTGTGATCGAGACCGAGGAACACCGCGCCCTCCGCAGCTCCGTCGCCGCCCTCGGCAAACGCTACGGCCGGGAGTACATCGCGCGGACCGTGGCCGAGGGCGGGCACGCCGACGCGCTCTGGGCGGAGGCCGCCAAACTCGGCTACCTCGGCGTCAACCTCCCCGAGGAGTACGGCGGCGGAGGCGGCGGCATCGCCGAACTCTCCCTCGTCCTGGAGGAGCTGGGTGCGGCCGGCTGCCCGCTGCTGATGCTCGTCGTCTCGCCGGCGATCTGCGGCACCGTCATCGCCCGGTTCGGCACCGAGGAGCAGAAGCGGACCTGGCTCCCGGGCCTCGCCGACGGCACCCGCACCATGGCCTTCGGCATCACCGAGCCGGACGCCGGGTCCAACTCGCACCGCATCACGACCACGGCCCGCCGGGACGGCGATCATTGGGTCCTCAACGGCCGGAAGGTCTTCATCTCCGGCGTCGACATCGCCGACGCGACCCTGATCGTCGGCCGCACCGAGGACGCCGGGACCGGGCGGCTCAAGCCCTGCCTGTTCATCGTCCCGCGCGAGGCCCCCGGCTTCGGCCGCAGCCCGATCGACATGGAACTGGCCGCCGCGGAGAAGCAGTTCGAGCTGACCCTGGACGAGGTGCGGCTGCCCGCCGACGCGCTGGTCGGCGACGAGGACGCCGGGCTGCTGCAACTGTTCGCCGGGCTCAACCCGGAGCGCATCATGACCGCCGCGTTCGCCCTGGGGATGGGCCGCTACGCGCTGGGCAGGGCCCTCGACTACGCCCGCACCCGGCAGGTCTGGAAGGAGCCCATCGGCGCCCACCAGGCCATCGCCCACCCCCTCGCCCAGGCCCATATCGAGCTGGAACTCGCCCGGCTGATGATGCAGAAGGCCGCGCACCTCTACGACGCCGGCGACGACATGGGCGCCGGCGAGGCCGCCAACATGGCCAAGTACGCGGCGGCCGAGGCCGCGGTCCACGCCGTCGACCAGGCCGTGCACACCCTCGGCGGCAACGGCCTCACTCGGGAGTACGGCCTCGCCTCGATGATCACGGCGGCCCGGGTGGCACGGGTCGCCCCGGTCAGCCGGGAGATGATCCTCAACTTTGTCTCACACCAGTCGCTGGGGCTGCCCAAGTCGTACTGAGGGCGCAGATCTTGGTGGGGAGGACGCCAACAAATACAAGGGTCATCGCCCCGCCGACCTCGAAGCGCTGCTGCTCGGCCATCACGCGAGCGCCGACGCCGCGGTCGTCGGCGTCACGGACGCCGACGGCAACGAGGTCCCCAAGGCCTTCGTGGTCCGCCAGCGGGGGCCCGCCTCACCGAGGACGAGGTCATCGCGTACGTTGCCGGGCAGGTGGCCCCGTACAAAAAGGTGCGCCGCGTGGAGTTCCTGGACACTGTGCCGCGCGCCGCCACCGGAAAGATCCTGCGGCGCGAACTGCGCGCCAGGGAAAGGAGTTCGACGCCCCGATGACCGATGCCTCCGCGACACCCCTGGTGCTGCGCTCCCACGAGCGCGGCATCACCACGCTCACCCTGGACTCCCCGCACAACCGCAACGCCCTCTCCACCCGCCTGGTGTCCGCACTGCACCAGGCCCTCGCGGACGCCGCGGCCGACGAGCACACCCGCGCCGTCGTCCTCACCCACACCGGCGGTACGTTCTGCGCCGGCGCGGACCTCTCCGAGGCCACCTCGGGGGCGGCGACGGACGGACCGCTCGGCCTGGCCCGGCTGCTGCGCGCCATCGTCGCGCTGCCCAAACCGGTCGTCGCCCGCGTCACCGGACACGTCCGGGCCGGCGGCCTGGGTCTGCTCGGCGCCTGCGACATCTCCGCGGCCGGCCCGGACGCCACCTTCGCCTTCACCGAGGCCCGCCTCGGCCTCGCCCCCGCCGTCATCTCCCTCCCGCTGCTGCCGCGTCTGGACCCACGGGCAGCCGGCCGCTACTACCTCACCGGCGAGAAGTTCGACGCGGCCGAGGCGGCCCGGATCGGCCTGGTCACCCTCGCCGCCGACGACGTCGACACCGGCCTCGCCCCCGTACTGGACGGCCTGCGCAAGGGCTCGCCCCAGGGCCTGGCCGAATCGAAGAAGCTGGTCACCGCCCAGGTGCTGGACACTTTCGACCGCGACACCGACGCGCTCGCCGACCAGTCCGCGCGGCTCTTCGGCTCCGCAGAGGCCCGCGAGGGCATGACCGCCTTCCTGGAGCGACGGGCCCCGGCATGGGCGCGCTGACCCCCGCCCGCGGCCCCAAGCAGCCCCAGCAGGAACGCAGCCGCGCCACCCGCCTCAAACTGCTGGAGGCCGCCATCGCCTGCCTCGCCGAGCGCGGCTGGAGCGGCAGCACGGTCTCGGTGGTCGCCGAACGCGCGGGCGTCTCCCGCGGCGCCGCCCAGCACCACTTCCGCACCCGCGAGGACCTCTTCACCGCGGCCGTCGAACACGTCGCGGAGAAGCGCCGGGGCGCCGTCAAGGCCGTCGCCCACAACCTCCCGCCGGCCGGCTCCATCGCCCGCACCTGGGTCATCGTCGAGGAACTCGTCGGCCTCTACACGGGGCCCCTGTTCCGCGCCGCGCTGCACCTGTGGGTGGCCGCCTCCGACGAGGAGCAGCTGCGCGAGCGGGTCACCGCGCTGGAGGCGAGGGTGGGCCGGGAGGCGCACCGCACGGCGGTCGCGCTGCTGGACGCCGACGAAGCGGTGCCCGGCGTCCGGGAGACGGTCCAGGGCCTGCTCGACATGGCCCGCGGCCTGGGCCTCGCCAACCTGCTGACCGATGACTCGGCCCGCCGCGACCGGGTCGTCGAGCAGTGGGCAAAGATCATCGACGGCGTACTGAACCCTTGAGCGTGGAACGCGGCGTGTCGGCTGGCGCCTCGGCCGCCCCCCACGTTGTCGGCTTTCCCGCCGTGGTGGCGTTTCGCCGTTGCGCTTGGCGGCGCGCCGCACGTTGTCGGCTGGCCCGCCGTCGGGGTGTTTCGCCGTTGCGCCTGGCGGCGGGCGTGGGTGGTCGGGTGCGGTGCCGCTCCTCCGGACTTCGTCCTGCGGCTCGGCCCCTCCCGTAGTGGGTGGGAAGAGGCCGGTGGGGGCGGACCTCATCCCTCGACTACACGCAGTCGAGGGATGAGGTCCGCCCCCACCGGTCTTCCTCCACCCCCAACGGGAGGGGGCGGACCGCAGGACGGAGTCCGGAGGGCCGGTCCCGCGGCCGAACAGCCAGCGCAGCGGCACCAGCCCGCCGCAGGCGCAACGGCGAAAAAGCCCCGCGGCGGGACGGCCGAGAACGCACGGTGCGCCGCAAAGCGCAGGCCCCACGGCGGAAAAGAAAAAGACGTGGGAAGCCCCGGCGGCCGAAGGCCGCCTCAGCGGGGGGAGATGTCGGCGAACCCATCGATCTCCCGCGGGCTGCGCGCCCCGGGGCCCACATACCGGGCCGACGGCCGAACCAGTCGGCCCGTCCGCTTCTGCTCCAGGATGTGCGCGCTCCACCCCGCCGTCCGGGCACAGGTGAACATCGAGGTGAACATGTGCGCCGGGACCTCGGCGAAGTCCAGGACGATGGCCGCCCAGAACTCGACGTTGGTGGCCAGCACCCGGTCCGGGCGGCGGTTGTGCAGCTCCTCCAGCGCGGCCTTCTCCAGCGCCTCGGCGACCTCGAAGCGCGGGGCGGCCAGCTCCTTCGCGGTGCGTCGCAGCACCCGCGCCCGCGGGTCCTCGGCGCGGTAGACGCGGTGGCCGAAGCCCATCAGCCGCTCGCCCTGGTCCAGCGCCTTACGGACGTAGGCACCGGCGTCGCCGGTCCGCTCGATCTCCTCGATCATGCCGAGGACGCGGGAGGGCGCACCGCCGTGCAGCGGCCCGGACATGGCGCCGACGGCACCGGACAGCGCGGCCGCCACATCCGCACCCGTGGAGGCGATGACGCGCGCCGTGAACGTGGAGGCGTTCATGCCGTGCTCGGCGGCCGAGGTCCAGTAGGCGTCGACGGCCTTGACGTGCTTGGGGTCCGGCTCGCCGCGCCAGCGCTTCATGAAGCGCTCCACGACCGTCTCCGCCGTGTCGATCTCCTTCTGCGGCACCATCGGCAGGCCCTGCCCGCGCGCCGACTGGGCGACGTACGACAGCGCCATCACCGCGGCGCGGGCGAGGTTGTCACGGGCCGTCGCCTCGTCGATGTCCAGCAGCGGTTTGAGGCCCCATACGGGCGCGAGCATGGCGAGCGCGGACTGCACGTCGACCCGGATGTCCCCGGAGTGCACCGGGATCGGGAAGGGTTCGGCGGGCGGGAGACCGGGGTTGAACGCCCCGTCGACCAGCAGCCCCCAGACGTTCCCGAAGGACACCTGACCGACGAGCTCTTCGATGTCGACCCCGCGATAGCGAAGGGCACCGCCTTCCTTGTCGGGTTCGGCGATCTCCGTCTCGAACGCGACGATTCCCTCGAGTCCGGGTACGAAGTCGGACATCAGGCGGCTCCTCAAGCTGGGGCCGGCAGACGCTCCGTGAGCGGCTGCCGTGCGGTCGTGGTGTGCGGCGCCGGTGCGGTTACGCGGCTGCTGGCAGCTCGCGGTCCGAACCGGTCACCCCGGTGATGCCCTGCCAGGGCACGGGTCACGCGAGGTCCTGCCCGCAGTGGTCGGCCACGGGCGGGCGGTGCGGTGCGGCGGTGTGGTGCGTCAATACAGCCGGACGGACACGATAGCTCTCCCTGTCCGGAGCCCACAGTGGGCCGGGCCATGATTTTGGCGGGTCCCTCACCTGCGGGGAAGCGTGAGATCCGGCACAGTCGTCGGTTTGCCGTCGGGAGGGTTACGGCCGGGCGGCCAGGGGCAGACTTCCGCCCCTCCCAGCTGACCGGGCCGAGCGCGATGTTGCAAGATGAGGCCGTGCACCCAGCCGACGTGCCTCACCACGAGAACCCCGACCCTTCCTCCATGCGCGCGCACTACCGCGCCGAGGGACTCGCCGAGTCCGATCTCGCCGCCGACCCCTATGACCAGTTCGCCCGCTGGTTCAAGGACGCGACCGTGGCCGGGCTGCACGAGCCGAACGCGATGGTCGTCTCGACCGCGGATGCCGCCGGCCGGCCGAGCTCACGGACCGTTCTCCTCAAGGCGTTCGACGACCGCGGCTTTGTGTTCTTCACCAACTACAACAGCCGCAAGGGCCGTGAAATAGCCGAAAATCCGGCCATTTCGCTGCTGTTCCCCTGGCACCCGCTCGCCCGCCAGGTCGTGGTGTCCGGCACCGCCCAACGCATCGGCCGGGACGAGACCGCCGCCTACTTCCGCACCCGCCCGCACGGCTCCCAGCTGGGTGCCTGGGCCAGCGACCAGTCCGCGCCGGTCGCCTCGCGCGCGGAACTGGAGGACGCCTACGAGGAATTGGCAGCCCGCTACCCAGAGGGCGAGCAGGTGCCGGCGCCGCCACACTGGGGCGGCTACCGGATCGCCGCCGAGACGGTCGAATTCTGGCAGGGCCGGCTCAACCGGCTGCACGACCGGCTGCGGTACGTCCGCGAGGCCGGGGGCTGGCGAGTGGAGCGGCTGGCGCCCTGAAACGGGCGCGCCCGGGGCCGCACACGCAGACGACCCGCGGGCTGTCTCCTCCGCGCTCGGTGGCGCGAAGGGCCGGTCGGACGAACCGGCAGCCCGCGGGTCGGGTGACTGCTTGGGATTGGCCGGCTGCGCATCTGCAGTATGCGCTGGTCCGGCGCTGCACTTCGGTGAAGCGACGGGCCGCTAGCCCGCAGCCACCTCACGCGTCCGGTGCGAAATCATCGGCCGAACCACCTCCCTTCTCGTGTGCTCCACACATTAGGAAGCCGGTCCGCCCGGCACAACCACATTTTCCGGAAGCAACGATTTCCGTGAATCGCGGGTGCTCTGTATGACGTTCCAGTTGAATGTTCCCAGGTGGAGCATGTGTGGCCGCGTTCGTGAGGGGTGCCAGTGACTGCTTCGTCAGCTTCTTCCGACCTTTCCGGGGTCTCCGGGCTTCCCGGCCCTCCCGGCACGGTGGCCCCGGCCCGCCGCGCCACCGAGCAGACCGATGAATCCGGTGACTCCGGACTGCTCGCCGCGCTCCTGGACGGCATGGACGCCGCCCTCGCCGCCTTCGCCGCGGACGGCACGGTCACCCACTGGAACCACGAAGCGGAACGCATCCTGGGCTGGACCACCACCGAGGCCGTCGGCCGTACGGGACTGACCGGCTGGGCGGTCCGCAAGGAGGACGCCGACGGGATCGAGGCCGCCCTCGCCGCCGCGATGCGCTCCCCGGGCCGCCAGGTGCATGAATTCGCCCTGCTGACCAAAGACGGCCGCCGCGTGCTCCTGCGCACCCAGTCCTCCGCGGTCCGCGGCCCCGGCGGCCGGGTCGTGGGCGTGTACTGCGCCTTCAGCGAGGTGCACACCCAGCTGGACCTGGAGCGGTCCGTCGCGCTGGCCGAGGCGCTGTTCGAGGACGCGTCGTGGGGCGTGGTGCTGATCGACGCCGATCTGCGGCCCGCCGTCGTCAACGCCCACGCCGGCCGCATCCTGGGCGTGGGGCGCACGGCCCTGCTGGGGCGCCCCCTGGGCGAGCTGCTGGCGCAGGGCGTGGAGGAGCTGGAGTGCGCTCTGCAGCACGTCCTCGCCGAGGGCGCCCCGCCGGCCACCACCGAACTGTGGGTGACACTGCGCTCCGAGGGGGCCGAATTCCCGCGCCGGTGCTGGCGCAGCGGCTTCGTCCGGCTGGCCTCCCCGCTTGCCGAGGAGCCGGTGCCGCTGGGCGTGGCCTGGCTCTTCCAGGACGTCACGGACACCAAGCGCGCCGAGCAGGAGAGCTCCCTGCTGCGGTTCCACGCCCGTCAGCTCCACCGGGCGGGACGGGCGGCCGCGGAGTGCCCGGACCCGGTCGAGGCCGCCGCCGTCCACCTCGACTTCGCCCTGGCGGGCTTCGCCGACCACGGCCTGGTCGACCTCGCCACGACCCCCCTGCCCGCGCCGTACGGGGCGGTCGCCGAGGACGAGGCGTACGACGCCTGCGACACGGGTGACGGTGCGGCCGCGGCGGGCGGCACCGGCATCCCACCGGGCAGCGCACCCGGCGCGGACGCCGGACCCGGCACCCGCCACGGCAGGCCCCAGCTGGTACGGACGCTGGCCTCCCCGGCCGGTGCGCCCGGCCCGGCCGAGCGCCTTCCGGCGACCGGCATCCCCGTGCCGTACGCGCCGCGCCATCCCGTCTTCCAAGCGTACGAGCGGCGCGGCTCGGTGCGTACCGGCGCCGGACCCGCCTCACCCGAGGGCTGGGCGGCCGCCCGTCACTGGCCGGACGGCACCGTGCACGGCCTGTGTGTGGCGCTGCGCAGCCGCGGCCGCACCCTCGGCGTCGCGACCTTTCTGCGGACCCCCGCGCGCCGCCCCTTCGACCGCGCGGACGCGGACTACGCGGAGGAGGTGGCGGCGCGGATCGCCGCGGCCCTCGACCTCGCGGGCGCCGCGGCGCTCGGCGGCGCGCCGTCCGCTCACTGCCGGTAGAAGATCCGGTCCGCGTAGGCGCCCATCACCCGGGCGTTCCAGTCGTGGCCGCCGTCGACGTTCCCCGAGCGCAGCAGTGGCGGGTCGATGCCCCGCTCGGCGAGGGTGCCCGCGGCCGTCGCCACCACGGCCTGCATGATCGCGCTGGTGACGACCGTGGAGGCGGGGGCGAACGGCGCGTCGATGCCGGGCAGCGTCAGCTCCGCGTCGCCGACCGGGATCCGGCTGTCCAGTACGAGGTCGCAGTGGTCCTTGAGGAAGCCGCCGGAGGCGTGCCGGGACCTGGTGGCCTCCGCGTACGCCACCGACGTCACGCCGATGACCTTGATCCCCAGGGCGCGGGCGTTGACCGCCATCTCCACGGGCAGCGGGTTGCGCCCGGACAGCGAGATGATCACCAGCACATCGCCCGCCTCCAGGGGGCTGGTGTCCAGGACCGCCGCGGCCAGCCCGTCGACCCGCTCCAGCGCGCTGCCGAGCGTCGCCGGCCGTACGTCCACGCCCACCACACCCGGGACCGACAGCAGATTCATCACCGCCAGGCCGCCCGCGCGGTAGACCGTGTCCTGCGCGGGGAGCGAGGAGTGGCCGGCGCCGAAGGAGAAGACCCGGCCGCCCGCCGCGACGGCGTCCGCGATCAGCGCCCCGGCCGCGGTGATCCGGTCGCCCTCCGCGTCGCGGACCTGTCGCAGCAGGTCGATCGCGGCGTCGAAGTAGTTCCCGGCCAGCCGGTCGCTCCGGTCGCTCTCAGCCATCGCCGCGGGCCCCTCTCGTCGGATCTCGCCGGAATCCCGGCGTCTGTGATCAGTGGCGCGGATCACGTTGCGGTCTGGACCAGTGCCCTGTCAACACGGCGACGAGGGTCCGCGGGCGCGGACGAGGCGGCACCGATGTCAGCGGGATGCGTCAGAATTGGAGCAGGGCCACCGCACCACACATCGAGGGGCACGCATGTCAGGACTGATCGACACCACGGAGATGTATCTCCGCACCGTCCTCGAGCTGGAAGAGGAAGGTGTGGTCCCCATGCGCGCACGCATCGCGGAGCGCCTCGAACAGAGCGGCCCGACGGTGAGCCAGACCGTGGCGCGCATGGAGCGGGACGGGCTGCTGACGGTCGCCGGCGATCGTCATCTGGAGCTCACGGAAGAGGGCCGGCGGCTGGCGACCCGGGTGATGCGCAAGCACCGCCTCGCCGAGTGCCTGCTCGTCGACGTCATCGGCCTCGAATGGGAGCAGGTGCACGCCGAGGCCTGCCGCTGGGAGCACGTCATGAGCGAGGCGGTCGAGCGCCGTGTCCTGGAGCTCCTGCGGCACCCGACGGAGTCCCCGTACGGCAACCCCATCCCCGGGCTGGCCGAGCTGGGCGAGAAGTCCGAGGTCGACCCGTTCCTCGACGCCGGCATGGTGAGCCTGATGGACCTGGACGCCGGGGCCGACGGCAAGACGGCCGTGGTGCGCCGGATCGGCGAGCCGATCCAGGCCGACGCCCAGCTGATGTACACCCTGCGCCGGGCCGGTGTGCAGCCGGGCGCGGTGGTCAGCGTGACGGAGTCACCGGCCGGGGTGCTGGTCGGCAGCAGCGGTGAGGCCGCCGAGCTGGGCTCCGAGATCGCCTCGCATGTCTTCGTCGCCAAGCGTTGAAAGCAGTTTCAGACTCTTTCCTTCTCGCACTCCCGCCCGCATATCCCGCACGAGCCCGCTGAGCTGCGCTGACGCGCCGTTCGGCGGGCTCGGCAAGTTCTTGCCTCTTGAACGGACTTGTGCGAATCCGTGCGATACGGCCGGTCTCGTGTCACGCTGACGCATGGCCGTGCAGCGGCTTGTCCTGGCCGGGAGGGGGCTCGGATGCATCCACTCGTGGTGGGAACAGTCAGGGCCCCGGCGCTGCGAGCAGCCGGGGCCCTGCCTCCCCATGTCCCCCACCCAAGACCCGGAGCCCCGAGCTCTCAGGGTCTTTCCCCACGGGCCCCCTTCCCGGTAGGGCCCGCCTCCCGGCAGATGTCTCCCCGTGGCGGGCGCGGCCAATCCCCGAGTGAGGTCACTCGAACGAGGGGTATTCCGCGCCAACGCGGTGCGTTCGAATAGGGGTTCGATAGTGTGGAAGTGCTCACGGGACGATTGGGGGTGCCAGGGCACATGGTGCGACGCATCGATGTAGCAGGGGCAGGCGGCGTGCGTCTCGCCGCCTGGGAATTCACCGACCCGCCCAAGAGCGGCGGCGGACTGGAGGAGCCCGAGCAGCGTCCGGGTGTGCTGCTGCTCCATGGCCTGATGGGGCGCGCCTCGCACTGGGCGGCCACCGCCCGCCGGCTGAGCGCCCGCCACCGCCCGGTCGCGCTGGACCAGCGGGGCCACGGCCGCAGCGAGAAGCCCGCCGTGGGGCCGTACGACCGCGAGGCGTATGTCGATGACGCCATCGCCGCCGTCGAGCAGCTCGGCCTCGCCCCCGTCGCCCTTGTGGGGCATGCCATGGGTGCCCTGACGGCGTGGCAGTTAGCGTCCCGGCGACCGGATCTGGTCAGTGCGCTGGTGATCTGCGATATGCGGGCGTCGGCGTTGGGTGCGGCCTCGCAGCGCGAATGGACCGAGTGGTTCCGGTCCTGGCCGGTGCCGTTCGCGACGCTCGCCGATGTCCGCAAGTGGTTCGGTGAGGACGATCCGACCCTGGAGCGCCCCCGGCCGGCCCGTGGTGAGTACTTCGCCGAGGTGATGGCCGAGCGCGCCGACGGCTGGCGCCCCGTCTTCTCCCGCCGGCAGATGCTCACCGCCCGTGAGACCTGGGTCCATGACGCCCATTGGGAAGAGCTCGCCCAGGTGTCCTGCCCGGCCCTCGTCGTCCGCGGCCTCGACGCCGAACTCGGCCGCGCCGAAGCCCAGGAGATGGTCCGGGTGCTGCCGCGCGGTGCCTACGCCGAAATCCCCGACGCCGGCCATCTGCTCCCCTGGGAACAACCCGACGCCTGGGGCGCCGCCATCGAACCGTTTCTCCATGGGGCGACGATGCCCGGCTGAGCGCCCCTGGCCGGGGTCACTCGGGCCACGACTTCCGGCCGGGGGCACGTTTCCCGCCGGCTGGCGTCGGGCCGCCACCACGCTGCGGCGTGGGGCGGCCCATGGACCACGGCCGGGATGGCGCCTTCACCCCTTGCTGACGGCCCCCAGGATTTCCGGCAGTCGGGCCGTCACCCGGGGTGCTGCCACCCGCAGGCCCGCCTCGGCGAGTCCCAGGCCGTAGACCGCTCCGGCCGGCAGCAGCACCCACAACAGGTGGTGCAGACCCGCCACATGCAGCCAGATGGTCAGCCCCAGCAGCGGGCTGCACAGCACCGCGGCGACCAGGACCCCGCCGAAGAGGCTGAACCAGGCGATCGCGCCCTGTCCCGGTGCGACGTTCTTGTTGCCCTCCGAGGGGATCGAGTACGGGAAGAGCGCCGATGACATCGCGCCGGTGGCCAGCAGTGCGCCCAGTACGGCCAGCGAGAGGCCGTAGACCTCCGTGAAGTCCGACCACGGCCCGATGAGTGCCGCGGCGCCGACGACGACCAGCGTGACGTACGGGACGGCCACCAGCGCCAGCGTCAACGCGCGGGCCCGCAGCTCCTGATAGGCGTCGCGCGCGGTGGCGATCGTCGAGGCGACCATCCAGAACGCCGAGGTGTCCTGCCCGAACTGGTTGTACATCTGCGCGCCGAGCAGCGCGGAGGCCGAAAACGCGGTGTACATGCTGCCGTTGCCCTGCGCGGAGGTGGCGATCGGGACCAGCAGGCCGACGCCGAGCGCGGTGGCCCAGGCCATCTTCGACTTGGGGTCGCGCCAGGCGTAGCGCAGCGAGCGGAGCATGACGGTGCCGGTACGGCCGTCCGGCAGCAGCCGTGCGAGCCCGCGTGCCCCGGTGCCGGACCGGCGGGCGCCGTCCTTCTCCAGCGCCTGGAGGGTGGAGGAGTCCGGGGAGGTCATCAGGGCGGTCAGAGTGCGCTGCCACCACCACAGCAGCAGCGCGAGCGCCAGCGCCGTCAGCGCCAGACCGGCCAGCGCCCGTCCGTACGCCCCGTGCCCGGCGTCGTCGACGGCGCCGAGCGCGGAGGCCGGCGGCACCCAGCGCAGCACCTCGCCCAGCGGTTCCAGTACGGACAGGCCGTCCGGCCGCCCCAGCCGCTGGGCGGCGATGTTGACGCCCTGCCCGCCGAGCGCGATGAACAGCCCGCCCAGCACGGCGAGATCGCGGCCGCGGCGGCTGGTCAGCAGCCGGACCGAGGCGGTGGCGATGGCCCGCGCCAGCGCCACGCACACCAACAGCACCAGGACGGCGGCCACGACACCCACGACCGCGGCGACCACGCCGTCGGCGACCGCGATCACCGCCCCGGCCACCAGCATGAGGGTGACCACCGGGCCGATGCCGACGAGCGAGGCCATCAGCAGCGAGACGATCAGCGGCCGCGGCCGCAGCGGCAGCATGACCAGCCGGGTCGGATCGAGCGTCTCGTCGCTCCCGGGGAAGAACAGCGGCATCACCGCCCAGCCCACGGTGAGGAGCCCGGTGAGCAGGACGGCCAGCGCACCGGCGTGCGCATTGCCGCGCAGCGCGGTCAGCCCCAGCACGACAGCGGCGGCGAACAGCAGGCCGACGACGATGGAGGCGACATACGCCAGGGTGCGCCCGGTCGACTGGCGCAGCCCGTTGCGCAGCAGCGACAGCTTCAGCCGGACGAAGACGCCGGTCAGGGAGGGTGCGGCGGACGGGCGGGCGGCCGCGGCGGATGCGGTGCTCATCGGGCGCGGCCCCCGCCCAGCCAGTCCAGGTTCGCGCCCGCGCCGCGGTCCTGCGCGCCGACGAGTTCGAGGAAGGTGTCCTGCAGCGAGGGCGCCGCACCGCGTACCTCGGCGAGCGGCCCGTCGGCCCGGATCCGCCCGGCGGCCAGTACGGCGACCCAGTCGCACAGCGACTCGACCAGCTCCATCACATGGCTGGAGAAGATCACGGTGGCGCCGGAGGCGGTGTAGCGCTCCAGGACGCCGCGGATGGTCTGCGCCGACACCGGGTCGACGCCCTCGAAGGGCTCGTCGAGGAAGAGGATTTCGGGGTTGTGCAGCAGAGCGGCCGCCAGCCCGATCTTCTTGCGCATACCGGTGGAGTAGTCGACCACCAGCTTGTGCTGGGCGCCCGACAGACCGAGCACGTCCAGCAGCTGCGCGGCACGCTTGTCGACCTCGTCGCCCGGCAGACCGCGCAACCGGCCTATATAGCTGAGGAGTTCGCGTCCCGACAGCCGCTCGAAGAGCCGCAGCCCCTCGGGCAGCACGCCGATCCGGGACTTGACCGACACCGGGTCCTGCCAGACGTCGTGCCCGCCGATCTCGACCGTCCCCGCGTCCGGCCGCAGCAGGCCGGTCACCATGGACAGCGTGGTGGTCTTGCCGGCGCCGTTGGGACCGACCAGTCCGATGAAGCGGCCGGCCGGCAGCGTCAGATCGATGCCGTGGACGGCGGTCTGCTCGCCGAACTTCTTCCAC
Source organism: Streptomyces auratus (assembly GCF_050433025.1). Classification (NCBI taxonomy): domain Bacteria; kingdom Bacillati; phylum Actinomycetota; class Actinomycetes; order Kitasatosporales; family Streptomycetaceae; genus Streptomyces; species Streptomyces auratus. The sequence continues at coordinate 539,187 of NZ_JBNGCB010000003.1, forward strand.
AGGCCCTGGATGCGGACGGCGGGCGGAGGGGCCATGACGTCCCCGGGGGCCGTGGCCGGCCCGCCCGGAGCGATGGTGCTGTGCTGCGGCGGTGCCGTCTCGGCCCGCCCCTCGATGTGTTCCGGCTCGTTCGCCACCGGTCCTGCCCTTCGACGTCCCCGCAGGGGCCGGTCCCGACCCCCGTCCGGCGTCCCACGATACGGCCGGGTTGCCGGACGGAGCCGTTCCGCGGGGGCGTCGGCGGCACGGACCTGCGGGTCAGCGTGCCCGGGCCGCGACCGCCTCCCGGGCGCAGGCGTAGCCCAGCGGGCTGATCAGCTCCTCCGCGTCCGGCAGCCAGCGGTTGGCGGCGGTGGGGCGGCGGGCCCACTGCACCACGCCGTGCGCGCCCACCCGGGTCGGCGGCGCGGCGATGTACTCGCCCTCACCGCGGCAGATCAGATCGAGCGCCGCCGGCACCCACCCCAGGCTCCGGATGAGGGCGGGCACCTTCGCCGAGGCGCCGGGGAGGACGAGGAAGAGCATCCGGCGGTCGGGGGTGCGCAGGACGGGGCCGGGCGGCAGCTCCATCCGCTCCATGCGGGCCAGCGCCAGACAGCCCGCGGTCTCCGGCACCTCCAGCGCCTCGAAGGTCCGGCCGGTCGGCAGCAGGATCGAGGCCTGCGGCCGGTTGCTCCACAGCCGGCGGACGGCGCTCGCGCTGCCGGTGGCCTCGCCGGCCCAGCCGGGCGCGGTGGGATGCGCGCCGGGCGCAGCGCAGTCGTGGGCGCGGCACGAGCAGCGCGGCGTCCTGCCGTCGTGCTCCAGCCATGCGCCGGGGAACACGTCCCAGTGCCGCTCCTCCGCATAACGCACCGCAGTGTCCAGCAGCTGCTCGCCGCGCTGCGTGGGGAGCTGCGGGGCCCCTGTGACTCCGATGGTCTTTTCCACGCACAGGACAACTCCCTGTGTGACCAAGGGTTACGCCCAAATGGCTGACGTCCGGGGCGCATCGTTCCCGCATGTGGGGCGCATGGGAGCACCGGTGGGGGCGCGTGTGCGGGCGGGGCCCGGCGAACGGGTAGCCACCTGCCTGACGGGCGGAGAGGCCGCCCGGTGGCAGGCCGGCGTGGATCCCGGGGGAGCCCGGCACGGCGGCGCCACGAGCCGCGTACGGACACCGCGCACCAGCCCACTCGTGAACGAGCGCCACGCACCGAGGACGCACCACACCGGATCCACCCGCTCACCAACCGCGCACAACCGCGCATCCTCGAAGCGGTGCGTACCGCTCTGATCCCACTTATCGCGCATATCACGGAACTCTCGGATATCCGGTATATGCCTGGGGAATCGATCACGGGGAACGGCGTTCGTCGGTGAACGCGCGCAGCAGTACTCAGGGGGTACCAGCATGGCCGCCAGGCCACTCGTCGCACGGCAGCCCAACGAACGGCTCCAGTCGCTGATCCAGGAAGCCGCCTGCTCCAACGCGGGCCTCGCCCGCCGCGTCAACATGTGCGGTGCGGAGCACGGTCTCGACCTCCGCTACGACAAGACCTCCGTGGCCCGGTGGCTGCGCGGACAGCAGCCGCGGGGGCGGGCTCCGGCCGTCATCGCCGAGGCGCTGGGCCGCAAGCTGGGGCGCACGGTCACCATCGACGAGATCGGGATGGCCGACGGCAAGAACCTCGCGTCCGGGGTGGGGCTGCAGTTCTCGCCGACCGTCCTCGGGGCGATCGAGCAGGTCTGCGAGCTGTGGCGCAGCGATGTCGGGAGGCGCGACTTCCTCAGCGGCTCCACGGTCGCGGCCTCGGCGCTGGTGGAGCCCAGCCGCGACTGGCTGATCACCGGCGCCGATGTCCAGGTCGCCCGGAACGCCGGGGCCCGCGTCGGGATCTCGGACGTCGAGGCGGTCCGCGCGATGACCTCGGCGCTCAGCGAACTCGACCACCGCTTCGGCGCCGGGCATGTCCGACCGGTCGTCGTGCACTACCTCAACAGCGTCGTCTCGGGGCTGCTGGCCGGCTCCTACCGTGAGTCGGTGGGGCGGGAACTCTTCGCCGCCGTCGCGCGGTTGACGGAGCTGGGCGGCTACATGGCCGTCGACACCGGCCAGCCGGGTCTGGCCCAGCGCTACTACATCCAGGCGCTGCGGCTGGCCCAGGCGGCCGGTGACCGCGGCTACGGGGGCTACGTCCTGGCCGCGAGCATGAGCCACCTCGCCGCCTCGCTCGGCAATCCGCGCGAGATCGCCCAGCTCGCCCGCGCCGCCCAGGAAGGCGCCCGCGGCCATGTCACCCCGCGTGCGGAGGCGATGTTCTGCGCGGCGGAGGCGCGCGGACATGCGCTGCTGGGCGACGGCCGGGCCTTCCAGGCGGTGGCCGGCCGGGCGGTCGCCGCGATGGAACGGGCCGAGGCGGCCGCCGACGCGGGCGACGACCCGGTGTGGATCGCCCACTTCGACCCGGCCTATCTGGCCGATGAACTCGCCCACTGCCACCGGGACCTGGGGCAGCCGGGGCCCGCCGGTCAGCGTGCACAGGAGGCGCTGGACGGGCATCCGGAGAGCCGGGCGCGGCGCCGGGCCATCGGTCTGCTGCTGCTGGCCGGCGCCCAGGCGCAGCAGCGCGAGGTGGAGCAGGCCTGCCACACGGGAACGCAGGCGGTGGAGCTGCTCGGCGAGCTGCGCTCGGACCGGGGCGCGGAGTATCTGGAGGACTTCCAGGTGCGGTTGGAGCCGTACCGCGACGAACCCGTGGTCAGGGAGTTCAGCGCACGGCTGGAACTGCGGGCCGCCGCGGCGTGAGCAACCTCTCGCGCGGGGCCGGAGGCGGCATTTGTCGTGCCGCGTCGGGTTTGTCGTACGGCGTGGGCGGGCCGGTGCGTACGGTCCGCCCACCGAGTTCCGGGGTGGGCGGGGGTGTGACCAGGCGACGTGTCGAACGTTGCTGCGACCCGGTAGCGTGCAGCCGTCGATTCGGTAAGTCTGCACGTTGGTAGGAGTCACGGTGACGCAGAACGGACAGGGTCACGACCCGCAGAATTCTGCGGCCGGTCCCGCCCGAGAGGGCGTTGTGCTGCCCGCCAACGGTGAGCCGTGGGTGCCCGACCAGCAGGCCGCACCGGCGGCCGGCCAGCCGTGGGGCCAGCCCTGGGGGCCCGGTCAGCAGCACGCCCCGTACGGCGAGGCGCCCGCCCAGGGGCAGCCGCAGGCGTACGGGCAGGAGCAGCCGCAGGGTTACGGCCAGGACCAACAGCAGGGTTTCGGCCAAGATCCACAGCAGGGATACCCCGCACCCCAGGGGCAGCCGCACAACCCGCAGGCCCCGATGCCGCCGCAGCCGCAGGGCGGCCAGGGCTTCCCGGCGCCGCCCCCGGGGCAGCCGCCGGTGCCGCCCCCGCCGCCCGCCCCGCCCGCGATGGCGCAGCAGCCGGCGCCCCGGCACGGTGCACCGCTGCCGCCGGCCGGCCCGGAGGGCCAGGCCACGCCGTCGTACGGCGGCCAGGGCGCGCCCGGTGCCCTGCCGCCCGCGGGGCAGCAGCCCTACGACGCCGGACAGCAGCCGCCTCAGCAGGGCTACGGCCAGCAGCCCCCACAGTCCCCGCCCCAGCAGCCGTACGGACAGCAGCCCCAGGGCCCGTCCGGAGCGCTGGTGAAGGCGACCCCGCAGACCGGTGCACCGCTGCCGCCCGCCTCGGGCGACGCGGAGGCGACCGCGCTGATTCCCGCCATGGGCGGGCAGCCGGGCGGCGCCGCGCCGCTGCCGCCCGAGGCGCACTCCCGGCCCGAGACGCCCGACGAGTCCACCACCATGCTGCGCGCGATCAAGCCGAAGCATGGCGGCCCCCAGGGCGCCCAGCCGATGCCCGGTGCCCAGGGTGCCGGCGACGCCGAGGCCACCCAGCTCATCCCGCCGGTGGGCGCCGGCGCGCCGCCCCCGCCGCCCGGCGCCCCGTACGGCGTCCGCCCCGGCGCGCCCGGTGACCGCCCCACGCCCGCCGAGTTCGAGGGCCTCTTCCGCGACGGTCCGGGGGCGTCCGGGCAGGCCGGGTCACCGGACTCCACAGCGCAGCTGCCGCGCTTCGAGGACCCGGGCCGCCCGCCGTACGGCCAGGGACAGCCGCCCCAGCAGCAGTACGGGCAGCAGTTCCCGCCGGCCGGCGGCTACGACCAGCAGGCCTCGTACGACGAGGACGGCGGCGGGCGCCGCCGGCTCCCCACGGCCGCGCTCATCGGCATCGGCATCGTGGCGCTCCTCGGCGCCGGCCTCGGCATCGGCTGGGCGCTGAGCGGTGACAGCAGCGACGACGGTGCGAAGAAGCAGGACACCGGGGCCGGGGCGTCCAAAACGGCGAAGGAGTCGGACCAGCCGAAGCCGTCCGCCGACCCCGCCCAGGCGCAGGCCAAGGACCTGGACGCGCTGCTGGGTGACAGCAACAACAGCCGCTCCTCCGTGATCGGCGCCGTGAACAGCATCAAGACCTGCAGCAACCTGGGTGCGGCGGCCAAGGACCTGCGGTCCGCGGCCGGGCAGCGCAACGACCTGGTGAAGCGGCTGCAGCAGCTCTCCGTCGACAAGATCCCCGACCACGCCCGGCTGACCGCGGCGCTCACCAAGGCCTGGCAGTCCTCGGCCGCCGCGGACAACCACTACGCGGCCTGGGCCGGCCAGGTCGGCGGCAAGAAGGGCTGCCACAAGGGCCGGGCCAAGGGCACCGGGCAGGCAGCCGCGGGCAATGTGGCCAGCGGCCAGGCGACCCAGGCCAAGCGGCAGGCGGCCCAGATCTGGAACCCGCTCGCGCAGAAGTACGGGCTGACGGAGCGCCGTCCCGAGCAGCTCTGAACCACTGAGGGGCGGGCGCCGCCGGGCGGCCCGCCCCGTCCCGCTCAGCTGTCGGGCCGCTCAGTCGTCGGAGGGTCGCCGCTCCAGCGTGCTGGTGACGTTCACAAAGCCCTGCCGGGCGGCGGCCAACTCGCCGTCCCGGACGACCTGATAGGTCACCGTCCCGTTCACGATGCGCGGGAAGTCCTGGACGGCGAGCATGTCCTCGTCGCGCCAGCGCAGCTTGGGGGTCAGCCCGCCGGTGTCGACGGCGCGGTCCCCGCGGTCCAGCGCCTTCTGCAGGGCGTGCGAGGTGATGTCCTCGGTGCCCTGGTCGTCGAGCTGCTCGACGAGCGAGCGCAGCACGGTGTAGGCGATCCAGGTGGTCTGGACGCCCTGGTCGGCCGGGTCGATGCGGTTGTCGTCGAAGGCGAAGTCGGTGATGACCTTGCGCATCGGATCCCAGCGGTGATCACTGGCGACCGGGTACCAGCCGGTGATGTCCGCGCCCTCCAGCGGCCCGCCCGAACCGCCCGTACGGTTCACCAGCGACTGGCCGACGCTGCCGAGGACGGAGGCGACCCGCACCCGGAGGCTGTCCTCCTGGAGGCGCCGGAACGAGTCGAAGAACGCGTCGGTGTGGTCGCCGAGCGAGGCGCTCACGCATGCGCCGTCCGCCTTGCCGCCGGCCTTGGGCGAGCCGTAGACGGCCGGGTCGGCGTGCACCCCGTCCAGCGCGCGGTTCACCTCGGACGAGTAGTCGGTCCCGTCCTCGGGCGCCTTGATGTCCTTGGCCGGGTGCCGATGGCCGCTCGTCAGGCCGGAGTTGAGCAGCGAGGGCATCTGGTCGCCCTGGATGGTGTCCGGGCGGACCAGCGCGACGCGCTTGCAGTCGCCGGCCAGCTGGCGGCCGTTCCCGGCGAGCAGGGACGCCTGGCCCCCGTTGACGGGGTAGGACAGCGGGCTCTCGAACTCCTCGTCCGAGGCCCCGTAGCCGCCGATGAAGGGGACTCCCTTGACCTCCAGCGGCGACATGAACGAGCGGCCGAACTGGCTGTACGAGCCGACGACGGCGACCGCACCCTCGTCCACCGCACGCTGCGCGCACTGCGCGGCGTACACCGAGTCGTTGCGCTCGTTGCAGGTCAGCACGCGCAGACGGTGGCCCCGGATGCCGCCGCGGGAGTTGACCCAGCGGGCGTAGGCCTGCGCCATGGCCGGCATACCCGGCATATTGGTCGCCTTGGTGTCCTCGGGGGCCCAGGTCATCACCGTGATCGGGTCCTTCTCCCCGGAATCCGCTCCTGGGAGCGAGCCGCAGCCCGAGAGCAGGGATGCTATGACCGCCGTGCAAGCCGCCGCCGAAGCGATCGGGACCACACGCGCACGGGAAGAGGGGCGGGGGGTAAGGCATCGCCGTCCGGTCATAACACGGCAGCCTTCCGTCCTGCCCGGAACGGGCGAGTGACGATAAGGCACGGGATGGTGACGCTGAGGTGAACTCCAGGGGGCTGCTTGAGATCACCGGACCGGAACGTACGATCCAATACTGTGCAAGGTTCGGAGAAGTCTTCCCGTCGTGGCCGTCGCTCCCCCACCATGGGCGGCATGCCGCTCAACGACATGCCGTGGTGGCGCTGGCGCAGCAATGTGCGCTCCGCGCTGCACATGCTCTCCGACCCCGCCTTCCAGCAGGAGGCCTGGCTCGCCGGCCGGCCCGGCTACGGCGATGTCACCGATGCCGTCTACCGGCTCGTCGAGGACACCTGGCTGGACAACTGGTCCGCCGAGAAGTACGTGGGCACGATCTTCCGGGACAGCCAGGAGGCCCAGCTCGTCGACGCCGCCGTGCTGCGGGTGCTGCGGCTCATGCACCAGGTCGGCGCGGACGCTCCGGTCGCCGCGTACATGGAGCACCAGGGCTGGCCGGAGGCCGTCCACGCAGCCCGGGAGGCCCACGTGCAGCTGGCGACCGCGGACGGCGAGGACCCCGATGCGGTGCCCCGCTCGCTGGAGGTGCTGGCCATCATGACCGGTCAGGCGGACGCCCCGGCCTGACCCGCTCCGCGGGTGTGCGACCCTATGAGGTCATGAACGAGTCGCAGCCCACCCAGCCCGGTCCGCACGATCGGAACGATCAGTACGTCCTCACCCTGTCCTGCCCGGACAAGCAGGGGATCGTGCACGCCGTGTCCAGCTACCTCTTCATCACCGGCTGCAACATCGAGGACAGCCAGCAGTTCGGCGACCGGGACACCGGGCTGTTCTTCATGCGGGTCCACTTCAGCGCGGACACCTCGGTGAGCGTCGACAAGCTGCGGGCCAGCTTCGCGGCGGTGGGCGACTCCTTCGGCATGGACTGGCAGATCCACCGGGCCGACGAGAAGATGCGGATCATCCTGATGGTGTCCAAGTTCGGACACTGCCTCAACGACCTGCTCTTCCGCTCCCGGATCGGTGCGCTGCCGGTCGAGATCGCGGCCGTGGTCTCCAACCACACGGACTTCGCCGAGCTGGTCGGCTCGTACAACATCCCCTTCCACCACATTCCGGTCACCCGCGACACCAAGGCCGAGGCCGAGGCGCGGCTGCTGGAGCTGGTCGAGGCCGAGCAGGTCGAGCTGGTGGTCCTGGCCCGCTATATGCAGGTGCTCTCCGACGATCTGTGCAAGGCGCTGTCCGGCCGGATCATCAACATCCACCACTCCTTCCTCCCGAGCTTCAAGGGCGCCAAGCCGTACCACCAGGCCCACGCCCGCGGCGTCAAGCTCATCGGGGCCACCGCGCACTACGTCACCGCGGACCTCGACGAGGGCCCGATCATCGAGCAGGAGGTCGAGCGGGTCGGCCACGAGGTCACCCCGGACCAGCTCGTGGCGATCGGCCGGGACGTCGAGTGCCAGGCGCTGGCCCGCGCCGTGAAGTGGCACAGCGAGCGCCGGGTGCTGCTCAACGGCAGCCGGACGGTCGTCTTCGCGTAACGGCTCGTCGCCGCGTGACGGCCGGAATACCTTCAACGGCCGGAATGCCTTCCGCACTGTCCACGGCCGGAACGCCCTCCGCACCGCTCACGTCCGGAATACCTTCCGCACCGCTCACGTTGTGGCCCCGAGGGGGCGCTCGGACCCCCTACGGGACATGTTCGACCGCCCCCTACTGGCGATCTCTAGAGCCGGGAGAGCGACGCCGTCGCGAAGAGGACGTCGCGGATCGCGTGGCGTTCGCCGTGCTGGCCCGCGGCGGCCTCCTCGGGGGAGATGTGGCCGGCGGCCAGCTGGCAGAACTCGGCGCTGTCCAGGGCGATGTGGGCGACGGTGTGCTCGGGGGTGCCCAGGGCGGCCGGTGAGTCCAGCGGTATGTACCAGTGGCCGCCGCCGTTGCCCTCGACCTCCAGATGAAGGGTGCGGCCCGGGGCGCCCGCCTCGACCAGCCGCTGCGGTGGCGCGGCGAGCCCGGCCCGTCTGCGGTCGGCCAGCGCGCTGGGCAGCAGCCGCGCGGCGAGGTCGACCAGCTGGTGGAGGTGCGCGGCGGCCGGCGGCTCGTACGGATAGTCCACCGCCTCGGCGATGTCGCCGGCGTGCACCCAGCACTCGAAGGCGCGGTCCAGGAACGAGTCGCGCAGCGGGAGCCGGAAGTCGCCGTAGGGAACGGCGAGTTCGGCGACCTTGGTGCCGGCGAACGACACCTGGCGGATCAGCGCGCTGCTCTGGTCGCGCCACGGGGTGTGGGTGGCGAGCGGGCTCTGCTTCTCGTCCGCAGCCCGCCAGAACGTCTCCGTACGGACGAGGGGATCCGGGGCGCCCGGCGGGGCGGCGGTGCCGAGCGGGTCGGTCAGCCCGAGGGCCGTCGCGACCAGGCCGTCCACCGCCATCAGATGTCCCATGACACCGGCGACGGTGGTCTCCCGCTCGACCGGGCGCTCACCCTCGAACCAGCGCAGCCGCACCGGGGCGCGCCACTCCGCCGCGCCCATGTCCCGCAGTAGCGCGTCCAGCTTGGCGGTCTCCGCGTCGTACGGCGTCGCCCACTCGGGCACCGGGATACGGGCCGGGCGACGGCCCAGGCAGCCCTCCAGCACACGGGAGCGCAGCAGCGGATCGAGATCGAGGCTGTCGGCGGGGTGCAGCAGCCCGACGGCCTCGCGCAGCCGCAGCGCTTCGTCCGCGCAGGAGGCGCAGTCGGTCAGATGCGCCTCGACGGCGGCCGTCTCCTCGGCGGAGCAGGCCGCCAGCGCCCAGGCGCCGAGCAGCGACTTGAGGATCCGGTGTGGTGGGGCGGCGGCCGGCGCCGGAAGGATCACGGGTGCGATGGGTGGCACGGGCGGCTCGGTCCCGTCGAGGCCGTCCGGCTCGGCGACGGGCAGCGGCGGGGCGTCCGGGAGCGGGCCGCGGTCCTCGGCGGCTGCGCGGGGTGACGGTATCCGCGGCCGTTCGCCGGGGCTGCCGGGCAGTTCGCGGCCGTCCCACTCGTCCGGGCCGTTCACAGTGACCGTCCGTGGCCCGGGCCGGGCGGTGCGGAGGCCCCCGGGCCGGTGTACGGGGAGTGCGGCGGGCGCGGGCCGTGGGGAGCGTGCGGGGTGCGGGCGGTGGGGGCCGGGGGCGCGGCGCGGTGGGCCGGTGGCAGGGCCTGGTGGTTGCGGGCGGTGGACAGCAGCTGCAACCCCAGACGGAGCCGGCGCCGGGCCTCGTCCTCCGTGACGCCCAGGTCGGCGGCGGTCTGGCGGTAGTCCCGGCGCTGGAAGTACGCCAGCTCCAGGGCGGCCCGCAGGGGCGCGGGCATGGACGTGACGATGTAGTCGGCGCGGGCGGCGGTGGAGGCCTCGTGAATCTTCTGCTCTATCTCGGCGGGTTCGGGGGCCTCGGCTCCGCCGTCGCGCGCCGAGGCGGCCTCGGTCTGGCGCAGCCGCTGGACGGCCTGATGGCGGGTGACCGCGGCGACCCAGGAACGCAGGGTGCCCTGCTTGGGGTCGTAGGAATCCGGGTGCTCCCAGACATAGGCGAACACTTCGCGGGTGACGCGGTCGGCGGCGTCCTCGTCGTCCAGGACGCGGTGGGCGAGGCTGTGTACGAGAGAGGCGAAGCGGTCGTAGACCTCGCCGAGCGCAGCGGCTTCGCCGTGGGTGAGCCGCTGTTGCATCCGCCTGTCCCAACGCGGTGACGCGTCGTGTCCCATCGGGTCCTCATCCCTGCCCGCCGCCTCCGGGCTCACACCTCAGCCGTCACACCTGCACCCGCTCCGGACCTGTGTGCACCTCACAGGTCCGCCGTGCCCTCGAATGTAATGCGCGGGTCCGACAACGCACGCTCCTTTGCGGCAAACCGAGCCCGGGGTGGGACGGGAATGGTAAGAGCCGGATGCCGGATGCCCTCGCTTTGTGGCGCTACCTCCTGATGCTTGCGCCGATACCGCCTGATGCTTTGTGGCGATACTGCCCGATCGAAGCGGATCGATGCGGATCGTTCTTGTCCGCTCAGAGGTATGTGTTATCCGTGTGTGACCGGATGTCGGCGAAAGGCAGGGGGCGCCTGGGCATAGCCTTGGGCGGGACGGCCCGTTGCGCCAAGGGTTCCCAGGTGTTTCAGGGGAGAGAGGCCGGGCAGTCGAGGCGGGGAAGGGTGAGTTCCGGACACCACCGGGATCATCCGGTACGAAAGCGAGCGAAAGGCTTCGAGCGCGTGTCGTTGAAGGTGGCAGAAGACGAAAAGGGCCCCTGGGCCGTACTGCAGGTCTCCGGTGAGATGGACCTGGTCACGTCGCCTGCGGTGCGCCAGCATGTGCACGACGCGGTGGCCGACGGCCGGCGCTCCCTCGTGCTCGATCTCTCCGAGGTGAGATTCTGCGATTCCAGCGGCGTCGGGGTGCTGATCGCCGCCCGCCGGCTGATGCGCTCCTGTCAGGGGCGGCTGCGGCTGATCCTCCCGGCGCAGGGCGCCACGGACGGGTCGCACGTCAACCGGGTGCTGGCCGCACTCGGCGTCCGCCGGCTCTTCGAGGTCTACCCGGACCTGCTCACCGCCGTCGACGAGGCGGCCGCACCGCTCACCGCCTGACGCGCTCCCGACTGACGCGGACCGCCGCCCGAGGCGGATCGCCACCGGAAGCGGATCGCCACCTGAAGCGCGGGCCTCGACCCACCGGCCCGTCCTCACCCGCCCTCGCCCTCACCCGGCCCCGTACTCACCCGGATCGGAACCCACCCGCCCGTACGGCAGCTCCGCCCGTACGACGAAGCCGCCGTCGGAGGTGCGCCGCGCCTCCAGCGTTCCGCCGAGGCTCTGGGCGCGCTCGCGCAGCCCGACCAGCCCGTGTCCGCCGCCGGGCAGCGCAGGGACCGATGCCGTCGCATCCGGCGGCCCGTTGCGGATCTCCACCCGCAACCCGTGCCCCGCACGGCTCTCCCCGGCGCCATCGGACCTGCCTGCGCCCTCTCCCTCCCCCTGCACCGCGTCGTCCAGCGGATCCACGCGTATCCGGACCCGCGCCCCCGGCGCATGTTTGCGGATGTTGGTGAGCGCCTCCTGGACCGTACGGAAGGCCGCCCGCTCCACCGTCTTCGCACCCTTCGCACCGGCCACCACGCCGCCCTCGTACGTCACATCCAGCGCGCTCATCTCGATCAGCCGCGGCAGCTCCTCCAGATCGGGCTGCGGCGCGAGATCCTGCGCCGCCCCGGCGTCGCCGCCGTCCGCCCGTAGTACACCCACCATGTGCCGCAGCTCCTCCAGCGTCCGCACGGACAGCTCCCGGATCGTCCGGGCCCCGGCGCGCGCCGCCGCGTCCTCCGTGCTGACCTGCACCGCCCCCGCCTGCAGGCTGATCAGGCTGACCTGGTGGGCCACCACGTCGTGCATCTCCCGGGCGAGCCGGGCGCGTTCGGTGGACTTGACCCGGTCCGCGAGCAGCCGGTCCTCGCGGCGCAGACTCCGGGTCAGATCCTCGACGCGGGAGGCGAGTTCCCGCCGGGTGCGCATCAGCAGGCCCAGGGCGATCGGCGCGGCCGAGGTGACGGTGGCGTCGATCAGCACCAGGGTGTTCTCGCGGTAGTCGGTGAGTTCGAAGTCGGAGATCGGATACGGGAAGAAGTGCGCGGCGATCAGCAGCACCGCACAGATACCCAGCCGCGCCCGGCCGGGCCGGCGGGCGGCCAGGGTGTAGAGCCCGATCATCGGCGCGAACCAGATGTAGCCGATGTAGAGGCCGGGAAGGGTGAGGAGGAAGACCAGCAGGGGGAAGCGCCGGCGCAGCAGCAGCACCACCGCGGCACCGACCGAGACGCCCAGCTCCAGGCCTATTCCGACGCCGTTGACCAGCATCGCGTCGGCGATCGCGAGCAGCACCGGGACCGTCACCGGCGTGATCCGGCGCAGCAGCCGTCCCGGGGCCCCGTGCGCCGCCGCCCGCCACCCGGCCGCCAGTGGCCCGGCGGGCCCCCGAGGGCGCTCCCGCCCCCCGATGTCGCTCACCACGACCCTCGCGGAGCGCCGGTCACCAGGCCCGCGCGGTCGGCGACGATGGCCGCCTGGACGCGGTTGATGCCGCCCAATTTGCCCAGCAGGGCGCGCACATGGTCCTTGACCGTGCTGGGGGCCAGCCCCATCCGGTCGGCTATCTGGGCGTTGCCCAGGCCCTCGCCGAGCAGGGCGAGCACCTCCGACTCCCGCGGCGTCAGCCCGCGGACCGCCCGTGCCGCGGCGTTCTGGTCCTCGGCGGTCAGATAGCCGCCGATCACCGCACGCGTCACCCCCGGGTCCAGCACACTGCCGCCGTCCGCCAGCGTCCGTACGGCGCGCACGAGTTGCTCCGGGTCGGAGTCCTTGAGCAGGAACCCGGCCGCGCCCTCGCGCAGCGCCGCGGTCAGGTACTCCTGGGCGTCGAAGGTGGTCAGCATCGCCACCGCGGGCGGCTCGGGGGCGGCGCGCAGCCGGCGCAGCACGGTCAGCCCGTCCACGTCCGGCATCCGGATGTCGAGCAGCACGACCTCGGCCGCGCACCCCAGCACGGTCTCCACGGCCTCTGCCCCACTACAGTCCGCGACCATCTCGATGTCCGGGGCGGTCCCCAGGATCATCCGCAGTCCGGATCTGACCAGCCGCTCGTCGTCCACCACAGCGACACGGATCACCGGCCGCCCCTTTCTCCTACGCACCCGTTCCGAGCCCGCGGAACCGCCCGGCGCTGCGCGACTCCGTCCCCTGCCGTACGGGCCCGCCCTGCGACGGACCCGCACCCCCGCCGAGCGGCGGGGGTCAGCCCGCGACCTCTGGAGGATGCCCCGGGGCGGGCCCCGTTGGCAGAGTGGTCCTTATGCTGCACCACTGAAGAGGCCACAAGCCCAGGACGCGTTGCAGTTCACATCGGCGGCCGCCGCGACCCCCACACGCGACGGCCGTCTTTGGTTGTGCGGGGGCGGTCCGGAGGGGGATCTCCCCCGCACAACCAGGGCGTTTGCCGCCGCTCTACGCAGACGGGGCATCCTTCGCCCCAGGCGCGCGCCCCCGACTCCCCGCGACCCGTCACGCATCCCCGAGCGCGGTGGTGAGCCGCACCGCCAGAGACCGCAACTCCCGTGCGCCCGCCCCTGGTCCGTGCCCGCCATGCCGGAGCCGGCGCCCCTACACCCCGCCGTTGCGCCCCACCGCCGGTGTCCGGAAGCCCTCCGCCCGCACCCCGGCGTACGGTCCGAACCCGCGCCCGGTGGACAGGACGACCACGGAGGTCATGGCCGCCAGGCCGTATGCCGTCGTGGCCATGGACAGTGCGCCCGCGGGCGTCTCGACGGACTGGTTGAAGAAGTCCGTGACGGTCAGCCAGACCACGGTGCGCACGGTCAGATACAGCTCCATCGCGGCGAAGACCAGGAGTGCGCCGCGGACTTCCCGCCGCCCGCGGAAGGCCAGTACGCCCAGGACCAGCAGGACGAGCACCGACCCCAGGGTGGTGAACTCGGCGGACGCCGTCATGTCGAGGGTGCCCAGCACCGAGCCGTCGACCGCATCGCGCAGATAGCGCAGCGCGTCCGCCTCGGTGGCCGTCAGATCGGCCACCACCCAGCCGAGCCGGGCCAGGCCCATCAGCAGGAACAGCACGCCGCAGATCCGCGACGCGCGGCGCCGGTCGGCCTCCGGGGCGGGCGCGCTCCGGCCGGCGCGCCACCGCTCGCTCGCCGGGAACATCACGCACAGCACGACCAGCGCCACCACCAGCCCCAGGCCGCGGGTGGCCAGCGCCCAGCTGCCCAGCGGGTCGTTGCTGTACTCATGGCGGTAGGCGGCGTGGCACAGGCCCACGCCCTCCCGCAACGAGGCGGCGAGCAGCAGGAAGCCCGACAGCAGGGCGGCGGAGCGGGCCAGCCGCCGCTGCGCCAGCGCCAGCCCCGCGATCACCAGGAACGCGGCGGTGAAGGCCCATTCGTACGGGCCGAGCAGCGAGGGCGCGGCGGCGGAAGCCGGATTGAACAGGCCCTCGATGAAGTCCCAGGCGCTGCCGTCGCCTTGGACGATGCCGCAGACCGTCCAGGCGAGCAGCGCGCCCGCGTAGAGGGCCAGGCACAGACCGGTCAGGAGATAGGCGTCGCGGTGCTCCGGAGCGGCCCGGCCCGGGTCGGGGCCAGGGCGGACGTCCACCGTTCCTCCGTCCTGCATCACCATGACCGACCCCCGCTCCGCCTCTCGCAGCTGTCGCACCGGCAGTTCCCGTACGACAGCCTCACTGTGTCAAGGACGGCGGGAGAGCCGGTGGAGGTTCCACCCCGTGTGTCGGGTGGTTCCCCTGTCGCATGATCAGCGCACCTGGCGGGCGGTGGCCGCGATGTAGTCGCGGATGCCCTGGCGGGTGGTGGTCCGCAGCGCGGTGAGGGTCTCGCGGTCCTCGGCCCAGTGCAGCTCGGTCACCGCCGACATCACCTCCTCGCTGCGGCCGAGTATCTCCGGGTCCTCGGTCACCATCTGCGCCCGGAACATGGCCTCTTGGGCCGCATAGCGGTTCTTGTAGATCTCCTCGCGCAGCTCCGGGGTGTCCTCGGCGCAGCGCTCGCCCTCGTGCAGCACGAACCAGCGGTGGACCAGAGCCCGCCGGTATTCCAGCAGCGCGCCCGCGTAGGCGCAGTACGCATCGATCCGCTCCTGCCGCAGCCGCTCGGCGCGGGCGAACCGCTCGCTGCGGTCGGTCGCCCGGCTCTGGAAGAAATGGGTGATGCCGGAACCCAGCAGGGTGCCGACGACGGCCACCACGCTTGCCACAACTGCCTCCATGGCGGCAGTTGATCACAGCGGGCCGGGACGGCGGCAGGGTGTGCGCGACCATGGCCGGTCCGTGCGGCGTGACCCCTGGCGGCCGGGAGGTGGTGCGGCAAGATGGGGCCATGGGGATCGTCTCCGGCGAGGGCAGACTGATCGGCGGCCGCTACCGGCTGGAGGTCCGGCTGGGCCGGGGCGGCATGGGGACCGTCTGGCGTGCCCAGGACGAGCTGTTGGGCCGCCGAGTCGCCGTCAAGGAACTGCACGTGGGGGCGGGCCCGGACGCGCCCGAGGCGCGGGTGCAGCGCGGACGGGCGATACGGGAGGCGCGGACCGTCGCGCGGATCAAGCACCCCAATGTGATCGTCGTGCACGATGTCGTCGAGCAGGACGGCCGGCCGTGGATCGTGATGGAGCTGGTCGAGGGGCCGTCGCTGGCCGACCGGCTGCAGAGCGGGGGGCCTCTCGCGCCCCGCGAGGCGGCCCGGATCGGCGTCGCGCTGCTGGGCGCGCTGCGGGCCGCGCACACCCGCGGGGTGCTGCACCGCGACCTCAAGCCCGCCAACGTGCTGATGGAGCCGGGCACCGGCCGGGTCGTGCTCACCGACTTCGGCGTCGCCCAGGTCTCCGGCGTCACGACGCTGACCGATACCGGCGGCTTCGTCGGTTCGCCGGAGTACACCGCGCCGGAGCGGATGGCCGGCCGCGGCACGGGCCCCGAGGCCGACCTCTGGTCGTTGGGGGCGCTGCTGTGTGCCGCGCTCAGCGGCGCCTCCCCGTTCCGTCGCGACTCGCTGGGCGCCGTGCTGCAGGCCGTCGTGTACGAGGAGATCGAACTCCCCGAAGCCGCCCGCCCGTTACGTGCCGTCGTCGACGGCCTCCTGGAGCGCGATCCGGCGCGCCGGCTGGGCGTCGCCGAGACGGAGCGGCTGCTGCGCGGCTATCTGCGGTCGGGGCGCGCCCCCGAGCGTGGTCACGGGGGACCCGGGCCCGGCCGCGCCCCCGATCGTGGTGCGGGCGGGCCCGGCCGCGGTCATGGCCATGGCGCCGGCCGCGCCGCCGAGGCCGTGGCGGACGCGCGGGGGCCGGCGGGTCCCGGCGGGTCGCGCGCCGGTGGTCCGAAGGCCCCGTACGATCCCGGCGCCGATGCTCATGCCGCCCTGCACGACGGGGCCGACGGCGGCGTTCCCGGTGAACACCCGCCCAGCGAGGACCCGTTGGCGGCCGGGGCGGGGCCCGCCGCCCCGGCCGCCCCGGGTCCTGCCCCCGCCACGGGCGGCGCCGGGCGCACCGGCGGCCGGGCCCCGGGCGCTCCGGTCCGGGCGGCGGCGTTCGACGACCGGGCGCTGGCCGCGGCCGCCCGCCCGCACACCGGTCGTACCCGCACCGCCCTGCTGGTCGCGCTGGCGGCGGTGGTGATCGGCGGTACGGGCGCGGGCCTGGCCGTGCTGCTGACGCACCGGAGCGGGACCGACGACGGCACCGGCCGGCCCGGCCGTTCCCCGCAGACCGCGGGCCCGGGGCCGACGCGGAGCCCCGGCGGTGCGACGCCCACCGTCACGGTCACCGCACCGCCTTCGCCGGCCCCCGCCGGCACGCTCCCGGCCGGCTACCGGCTCGTCCGCGACCCGGCAGGCTTCGTGATCGCCGTACCGTCCGGCTTCCACCGCACTTACGAGCACGACCGGGTCTACTACTCCTCCAGGGGCCGACGTTTCCGGATCGGCGTCCAGCTGCAAAAGCAGGTGCCCCAGGGGCCGCTGGGCGCGATGCGGACGGCGGACGCGCGGGGCCCTGCCGAATACCCCGGCTACCGAGGGGGCCGCGTCACCGAGACCACCCACAACGGACTGCGGGCCGGGCTCTGGGAGTTCGTCTGGGACGGCGGTGCGCACGACGGCGGCCCCCGGTACACCTATGACCTCAGCTGGGACGAGGGCGGCCGGATGATCGACGTGTGGATCTCCGCCCCGCTGGGCTCGCGCGGCGAGGCCAGACGCCACCTCGACACCGCGCTCGACACCCTCCGGCTGCCGGGGGCGTGAGCCGGGGCTGCCGGTCGTCCCAGACCAGCGCCCTTGCGGCCAGCAGGCGCTGGCGCGATGGTGCGTGCGCCGTGAAAACTCATTACTCCCGGGTACACAAAGCGCCCGGTGAGGCATACCCTCGCCGACATGACGGACTCGCAGGACACCGGAACATCCCCCGCTCTCGGCTCCGCTCGAACGGGCGGTGCCCCCACCTCCGCCGCCGAGGCCCCCGACGACGCTCCCGCAACCACCGCGCCCGCGGAGGCGGCCCCCGCGCCCGCCGAGGCCGCCACCGCCGAGGCCGCCCCGGCACCCGCCGACGGCAACCCGGTCGCCCCCACCCCGGCGGGCGCCCGTACCGCGGCCGACGTGGTCACCCCGGAGCTCGCCGCGCGGCTCACCCGCGGTGTCGTCGGCACCGGCCGTACCGCCAACCACACCCCGTTCACCGGGGAGAAGCTGGCCGACCTGCCCGAGTCCACCCCCGAGGACGTCGCGACCGCCTTCGAGCGGGCCCGCGCCGCCCAGGAGATCTGGGCCAAGGTCCCGGTCCGGCAGCGTGCGGCGGTCCTGCTCCGCTTCCACGACCTGGTGCTCAGCCGCCAGGCCGAGGTGCTCGACCTGATCCAGCTGGAGACCGGCAAGGCGCGGCTGCACGCCCATGAGGAGGTGCTGTCGGTCGCGGTCACCGCCCGCCACTACGGCCGCAAGGCCCCCGCCTACCTCCGGCCCAAGGCGCACACCGGCGTCGTACCGACCCTCACCAAGGTCACCGAACTCCGCCAGCCCCGGGGCGTCATCGGTCAGATAGCCCCCTGGAACTACCCCTTCGAGCTGTCCGTCGGCGATGCCCTGCCGGCCTTCGTCGCGGGCAACGCCGTCGTCATGAAGCCCGACACGGAGACCGCGCTGACCGCGCTGTGGGCCCGTGAGCAGCTCATCGAGGCCGGGCTGCCGGAGGGGCTGTGGCAGGTCGTGATCGGCGAGGGCCCGGTCGTCGGCCCCGCCGTCGTGGAGCACGCCGACTACGTCTCCTTCACCGGCTCGACCCGTACGGGCCGCGAGGTCGCCCAGGGCGCCGCCGCCCGGCTGGTCGGCGTCAGCCTCGAACTCGGCGGCAAGAACGCGATGGTGGTCCTCGCGGACGCCGATGTGGAGAAGGCCGCCGCCGGCGCCGTCCGCGGCTGCTTCTCCTCCGCCGGCCAGCTGTGCATCTCCATCGAGCGGCTGTACGTCCACGAGTCCCTCGCCGACGACTTCGTCCGGCGGTTCGTCGCCCGGACGAAGGCGATGCGGCTGGGCAACGCCCTCGCCTACGGCGCCGACATGGGCTCACTGGTCGGCGAGCGCCAGCTGGAGACCGTCACCCGCCATGTCGAGGAGGCCGTCGCCAAGGGCGCCGAGCTGCTCGCCGGCGGCCGCCCCCGCCCCGACATCGGCCCGCTCTTCTACGAGCCCACCATCCTCGACGGCGTCCAGGCCCCGATGGCCGTCTGCGGCGAGGAGACCTTCGGTCCGGTCGTCTCGATCTACCGCTTCCGCGACGAGGACGAGGCGGTGGCGCTCGCCAACGCCACGCCGTACGGCCTGAATTCCAGCGTCTGGACCAAGGACGGCCGCCGCGGCCGCGCCCTCGCCGCCCGGCTGCGGACCGGCACGGTCAACGTCAACGAGTCCTACGCCGCCGGCTACGGCAGCGTGCAGTCGCCGATGGGCGGCATGGGGGACTCGGGCCTGGGCCGCCGGCACGGCTCCGAGGGCATCCTCAAGTACACCGAGGCACAGACCGTCGCCCAGCAGCGGCTGATGCCGATCGCTCCGTCCTTCGGGCTGACCGATGAGCGGTACGCACAGCTGATGACCCGCAGCCTGCGCGCGATGAAGGCGTTCCGCCTGCGCTGAGGCCGCCCGCGGCAGGTCAGCCGGCCCCGCCGCTCCGCCAGAACCAGCAGGGAGAGCCAGTGCCCCAGGAGAACTCTGCCCGCCCCCAGGACCCGGACGGCGCCGGGACGGACGGCTACGACTACGACGTGCTCGTCATCGGCTCCGGCTTCGGCGGCGCGGTCTCCGCCCTGCGGTTGACCGAGAAGGGCTACCGGGTCGGCGTCCTCGAAGCCGGCCGCCGCTTCACCCGGCAGACGCTGCCGAAGAACTCCTGGGACCTGCGCAACTATCTGTGGGCCCCGGCGCTCGGCTGCTACGGCATCCAGCGCATCCACCTCCTGGGCAACGTCATGGTCCTGGCGGGCGCCGGCGTCGGTGGCGGCTCGCTCAACTACGCCAACACCCTCTACGTCCCGCCGAAGCCGTTCTTCGACGACCCGCAGTGGAAGGACATCACCGACTGGCAGGAGGAGTTGGCGCCGTACTACGACCAGGCACAGCGGATGCTGGGCGTGCGGCTCAACCCGACGATGACGCCCTCCGACGTCCATCTGAAGGCGGCGGCACAGGCCATGGGCGTCGGCGACTCCTTCCACATGGCGCCGGTCGGCGTGTTCTTCGGGGACGGCGACGACGCGGACGGCAGCGCGCGGGGGAAGCCGGGGGCGGAGGTGCCCGACCCGTACTTCGGCGGCGCCGGCCCGGCCCGCAGCGCGTGCACCGAATGCGGGGAGTGCATGACGGGCTGCCGCCACGGCGCCAAGAACACCCTCAACGAGAACTACCTCCACCTCGCCGAACGGGCCGGTGCGGTCATCCACCCGATGACCTCCGTCGTCTCGCTGACCGAGGACTCCCGCGGCGGCTTCGCCGTCGGCACCCTCCCGACGGACAACAAGAAGAAGGGCGCGGGCCACACGTTCACCGCCCGCCGCGTCGTCCTCGCGGCCGGCACCTACGGCACGCAGACCCTGCTGCACCGGATGAAGGACAGCGGCCTGCTTCCGTACGTCTCCGGCCGGCTCGGCGCGCTGACCCGCACCAACTCCGAGGCCCTGGTCGGCGCGCAGACCGACAACCGCCGCTACCGCAAGCGGCACGGCGCGAAGGCCGACTTCACCCGGGGCGTGGCGATCACCTCGTCGATCCACCCCAACGAGAACACCCACATCGAGCCGGTCCGCTACGGCCGGGGCTCCAACGCGATGGGTGGCCTGACCATCCTCCAGGTGCCCTACCGCCCCGCCGGGCGGGTCGCCGGCTGGCTGGCGAACGTGGCCCGCCATCCGCTGCTGGCCGTGCGCTCGCTGTCCAACCGCCGCTGGTCGGAGCGGACCATCATCGGTCTGGTCATGCAGTCCCTCGACAACTCGCTGACCACGTACCGGAAACCGAAGGGACTCGGCAAGGGCCTGCTCACCGCGCGGCAGGGCCACGGCGCGCCCAACCCCGAGCAGATCCCCGAGGCCACCGAGGCGGCCACCCTGCTCGCCCAGGAGATCAACGGCTTCGCGGGCAGCAATGTCGGCGAGCTGATGGGGACCCCGCTGACCGCGCACTTCCTGGGCGGCTGCCCGATCGGTGCGGACGCCGACCAGGGCGTCATCGACCCGTACCACCGCCTCTACGGCCACCCGGGCATCTCGGTCGTCGACGGCGCCGCGGTCTCCGCCAACCTGGGCGTCAACCCGTCGCTGACCATCACCGCGCAGGCCGAGCGGGCGATGTCGCTGTGGCCCAACAAGGGCGAGCCGGACCCGCGCCCCGCCCAGGGCCACGGCTACCGGCGGCTGACACCGGTCGAGCCGGTCCGCCCGGCCGTCCCCGCGAAGGCCTTCGGCGCCTTGCACCTGCCACTCCTGGCCGTCCCGCCGGTACCGCCGAAGAAGACCAAGTCCGCCGGCTAGTACGCGGCTTCGGCCCACCCGGGCCGCACACCCGACCGTGACGAGGGGCCGCACCCGCTCCGGATGCGGCCCCCGCTCCACTGCGTCAGCCGTTACGCGGCGGCGCCACCGTCCGTCTTACGGCGGCGGACGGCGAAGACCGCGCCCGCGCCCACGACCATGGCGACCCCGCCCACGAGGGCGAGGGTGGGCAGCGCGGAGGACGCACCGGTCTCGGCGAGGTTGCCGGTCACCGCCAGCTTGTCCATGCCGGCCTTCGGCTTGGCGGTGCCGACCGGCTTCCCGCCGCCCTGCGGACCGGGCTTGTTGCCGGGCTTGCCGGGCTTGGCCGGCGGGATCTTGCCGGGGTTGCTGCCGGCGGTCAGGATCGTGAAGTCGTACCACTGCTCCTCGGACCAGCCGCAGGACCCGTCCTTGTTCTGGTAATCGCCCGCGACCAGCGCGAAGCCGTCACCGGCCGTGGCGCCCTTGTCGGCGCGGATGCGCATCTTGAGCTCGGCGGTCTGGTGCCCGTCGAGCTGGAACCAGCCGAAGTACTGGCCGTCGGTCCACTCGTCGAACGAGGTCCACTTGCCGGTGTCCGGGTTCTGGTACTCCAGGTCGAGCTGGGACTTGGGGTGGTCCATGTTCTCGGTCGGCACCGCGTAGATGACCGGGTAGACCTCGTCGAGCGTGTGGTCCGTGGTGTTGGCCAGGTGCACGCTGAAGCCCTTCCAGCCGCCGCCCGCAACGAGCTTGGAGGGCAGATGGTCGACGGTCACCTTGATCGCGGCGTCGTCGACCGTGCAGTCGGACTCGTCCCCGTCGTCGCCCGGCTCGGTGGGCTCGGCGGAGACGGAGGGCTTGGCCGGGCTGCCGGTCTTCGTGCCGTCGCCGGGGGTGGCCGGCGCGGACGGCTTGGCGCTGTCCCCGGTCTCCGCACCGGTCGTGGCGTCGTCGCCCGGAGTGGTGTCGCCCGGCGCGCTCGCGTCGCCGGCGCCCGGCGTCGCCGGCTGGGTGGTGGTGGCGCCGGACTGCTCGGCACCGGGGGTGCCCGGCGTCGGCTCGGCGCTCGCGCTGGACTCGGTCTCGGGACCGGTCGTCGCGAACGCGGCGGGGGCCGCCATCAGGGCGGCGGGCGCTATGACGGCCGTCGCGGCGGCGGCAGTCAGGGCACGGCGAAGCTTCATCAAGACCTCTCGGGGTCCAGCGTGCCGAAAGCCGGCACAAGTGAGGTGCGGGCCGTCGCGGTGGGGGCGCGGTATGGCCGTGCGATTGCAGGTACATGACCGGCCATGGCCGAAAAAGGTTGTTCGCTCAACCAGGATTGCCGCCGTGATGCCCGTCACATCCGTCACAGCTGTCTCACAGGCTTCTCAAGGGCAACTCACAGCCCAGGCCCGGCGGAGGCCGTGCGCCCGGCGCGCGCCCCCCATAGCGAAGGGCCCCGGATGCCGTCCGCGAGGGGGGTGCGGACGGCCACGGGGCCCTTGGCTTTCGGTGCCGGCGTCAGGGCAGCGCCGGCACCGATGGCGGCGCTGGGGGGGGGTAGCGCCGCTGGCTCTTTGGGGTGGTGCTCGATGATGCGGATCCCGGCGGTGGCCGGATCCATGGCGTGGCAGAGGTCCCTGCCGGAAGCGGAGTGTGGTGCGTCAAGCATCGTCCTGGATGCGCCTCACCTGGCGCAACCGTTTCGACCGGATGCGGTCGGTCCCGGGCGTCCCCAGGACCGACCACCCCATCGGATGTGACCGGGCTGCTGTCCCCTGCTGACCGGTCACTGCACCGGAGCGAGGTCCCACGACGCGGACCGCGGCTGGCGGTCGGCGTCTCATCGCTCCGGGGGTCCGCCCGTGGGGCGGCGTCTACGCGTAGTCCTGCAGGCCGCGCCTGGCTGGCGTGGCACCGGGAACAACGAAGCCTCGCAGCGGCCGGTCACGCGCCGTACGGGTGAGTCGGCAACCGAACGCAGATCCGGCAGTTGCGCCGGGGCGCGCCCTTCCTGCCGCGCGCTCCGCCCCCACCGGAAGCCGGCCGCACACCGTCGGGAACCAGCCATGCCGCGGGCCCCGGATGCCTCAGATCTGGCCCCGTGACAGCTCCAGCAGGGTCATCGCCAGCGCGGTGCCCGGCTTGCCGAGCTGGTCGCGGTAGTGGGCGAGGATCTCCATCTCGCGGGAGAGGTTCACCCGCCGCCCGCCCGAGGTGAGGCGCTCGCGCTGGATGACGGCCGAGACGGCCATCCGTTCTTGGACGAGGCCGATGATCCGGCCGTCGAGATCGTCGATCCGCTGCCGTGCGTCGGTGATGATCCCGGCGGCCTCCGGGGTGCGTGCGCCGGTGTCCGCGGCAGTGCCTGCGGCGGTGGGGGTCTCGGTGCTCATGTGCGTCTCCTGGGGTGTGGGGCCCCGGAGCCGACGGCCGGTCCTGACAGACGCAGACGCCCCGGACCTTGTCGGCCCGGGGCGCCTGGGAAGTTGCTCGTCAGTGGATCAAGCAGCACGACCATGGCAGCCGGTTGGGCCGGTGCCATAGGTAAAGACGAAGGTCAGCTGCTTGTTCATGGGGCTCAGTATGAGCCCGTTAGAATCGAAAGTCCAACCCCGCTCCACACCGCCGGAAGGCCGCCGAAGTGCCATCAGCGCCCCCTGCCGCTGCCCCGGACGTCGTCCTCGTAGTCGACTTCGGCGCACAGTACGCCCAGCTCATCGCCCGCCGAGTCCGTGAGGCCCGGGTCTACAGCGAGATCGTGCCGTCCACCATGCCGGTGACCGAGATGCTCGCCAAGAACCCCAAGGCGATCATCCTCTCCGGCGGTCCCTCGTCCGTCTATGCCGAGGACGCCCCCAGCCTGGACCGTTCGCTGTTCGAGGCCGGTGTCCCCGTCTTCGGCATGTGCTACGGCTTCCAGCTCATGGCCACCACCCTCGGTGGCACCGTCGACAACACCGGCGCCCGCGAGTACGGCCGTACCCCGCTGACCGTCGCCCGCCCGGGATCCACCCTCTTCGAGGGCACCCCCGCCGAGCAGTCGGTGTGGATGTCCCACGGCGACGCCTGCTCCGCCGCCCCCGAGGGCTTCACGGTCACCGCGTCCACCGACGTGGTCCCGGTCGCCGCCTTCGAGAACGACGAGAAGAAGCTCTACGGCGTCCAGTACCACCCCGAGGTCATGCACTCCACGCACGGCCAGCAGGTCCTGGAGCACTTCCTCTACCGCGGCGCGGGCATCGAGCCGAACTGGACCACCACCAGCGTGGTCGAGGAGCAGGTCGCCGCGATCCGCGCGCAGGTCGGCACCAAGCGTGCGATCTGCGGGCTGTCCGGCGGCGTGGACTCCTCGGTGGCCGCCGCCATCGTGCAGAAGGCCATCGGCGACCAGCTGACCTGCGTCTACGTCGACCACGGTCTCCAGCGCAAGGGCGAGTCCGAGCAGGTCGAGAAGGACTTCGTGGCCGCCACCGGCGTCCAGCTGAAGGTCGTCGACGCCGAGGAGCGCTTCTTGACCGCACTGGCCGGGGTCAGCGACCCCGAGCAGAAGCGGAAGATCATCGGCCGCGAGTTCATCCGCGTCTTCGAGCAGGCCCAGGCCGAGCTGGTCGCCGACGCCGGCGCCGAGGGCGAGGAAGTCGCCTTCCTGGTCCAGGGCACGCTCTACCCGGACATCGTCGAGTCCGGCGGCGGCACGGGCACCGCCAACATCAAGTCGCACCACAACGTCGGCGGCCTCCCCGACGACATCGAGTTCGAGCTCGTCGAGCCGCTGCGCCAGCTGTTCAAGGACGAGGTCCGGATGGTCGGCACCGAGCTCGGCCTGCCCGACCAGATCGTCCAGCGCCAGCCGTTCCCCGGCCCCGGCCTGGGCATCCGCATCGTCGGCGAGGTCACCAAGGAGCGCCTTGACCTGCTGCGAGAGGCCGACGCCATCGCCCGCGAGGAGCTGACCGCGGCCGGTCTGGACCGCGAGATCTGGCAGTGCCCGGTGGTCCTGCTCGCCGACGTCCGCTCGGTCGGCGTCCAGGGCGACGGCCGGACGTACGGCCACCCGATCGTGCTGCGCCCGGTGTCCTCCGAGGACGCGATGACCGCGGACTGGACGCGGATGCCGTACGAGGTGCTGGCCCGCATCTCCACCCGCATCACCAACGAGGTCGCCGACGTCAACCGCGTCGTCCTCGACGTCACCAGCAAGCCGCCGGGCACCATCGAGTGGGAGTGATCCCACTCGCCGCCTGACCCACGCCGCCGTCCGGGCCACCGGGCGGCGGCGTGGTGCGTTGCGGCGTGGGGGAGTGCGCGGAGGCGGTCGCGTCCTCAGCCCCGTACGGCCGAGGCCAGGCGCTCCAACGTCGTGGCCATCGCCGGGGCCATCCGCCGCGGGAAGCCGGGGAGTTCGACGACGAGGCGGGGGAGCCGGGCGCGCGACCAGTCATAGGTGTGGGTGACCCGGGTGGTCCCCGCGGCCTCGGTGCCGTCCGTGCGCTCCGTGCCGTCCACGGGCGTCAGCTCGTAGCGCCAGCGCTGCCCGCCGACCAGCCGCCGGCCGCCGACCTCGCCCCAGGTCTCCCAGGCCAGCAGCCGGTCCTCCTCGTACTCCACCACGATGTTCACCGACCGGTAGGCGAGGCGTCCCTGCGCCATCCCCATGCTGAACCGGTCGCCGGGCCCCAGCGGCGACGGGCCCTCCGGGCGGCCGCGCAGCATGCCCGAGCCGTCCAGCTCCGTATGCCGGGCCGGGTCCCGGAGGACGGCGAAGAGCTGCCCCGGTGTGGCGCTGATGTCCTTGCTGACCGATACGGCTCTCATAATGTGCCCCTCCGCTGCCGTTTCTGGTGCGTTCATGATGCAGGCCGACCGATCTGTGTCCGTCTTGGCCCTGGTTACCTGCGGTAGTGAAAGGTAGCTTCCGCTTCGAGCATCAAGAGCCGTACGTGCCAGGAGGAGAGCCGCGATGCCCGAGCCGACGCCCATACCCACCGAAGAGCTGCATTTCGCGATGCCGCCGACGCACGAGACCGTCGAGGGCGAACGGCGCCACCGCAAGGAGCGCCTGGTCGCGGCGCTGCGCCTCTTCGGGCGCTGCGGCTTCGAGGAGGGCGTCGCGGGCCACATCACCGCCCGCGACCCGGAGTTCCCGCACTGCTTCTGGGTCAACCCCTTCGGGATGTCGTTCCGGCACATCACGGTCGGCGATCTGATCCTGGTGAACGCCGAGGGCAAGGTCGTCGAGGGCCGCTACCACGTCAACCAGGCCGCGTTCGCCATCCATGCCCAGGTCCACCGGGCCCGCCCGGACGTCGTCGCCGCGGCGCACAGCCACTCCACGTACGGCCGGGCGCTGTCCGCGCTGGGCGAGCTGCTGGAGCCGATCACCCAGGACGTCTGCGCCTTCTACGAGGACCATGCGCTCTTCGACGACTACACGGGCGTGGTCGTGGACGAGGAGGAGGGCCGGCGGATCGCGGCCGCCCTCGGCCCGCACAAGGCCGTGATCCTGCGCAACCACGGGCTGTTGACGGTCGGCGACTCGGTCGACGCGGCGGCGTGGTGGTTCCTCACGATGGAGCGCTCCTGCCAGGTCCAGCTCACCGCGAAGGCGGCCGGCAAGCCGGTGCTGATCGACCACCACAGCGCCGTCCACACCCGCGAACAGCTGGGCAACGACCTGGTCGCCTGGATCAACTACCAGCCGCTGTACCAGCAGATCGCCCGCAGTGAGCCGGATCTTTTCGACTGAGGGCGGTCTTGAGGGGGCTTGCGGGGTCGGGCCTGCGGGGCGTCCGTCCGTCCCGCAGGCCCCTCGGGCTCACGAGGGCGGCAACAGCTCGCGCAGCGGCGCCACGGTCGCCGAGATGCCGTGGCTGAACGGTGCGTTGAAGTCCCAGACGAGGAACAGCAGAAAGGCGATCAGCGCGCTGAAGAGCCCGGCCATCAGCAACTCCCGCCCCGAACGCCGGATCTGCAGGGTGAACATCACGCCGATGGAGATGGCGCCCCCGGCGATCAGCCCGAACCACACCACGCCCGGCAGCGTCGAACCGGCGGCGTCCGCACGGGCGGCGCGGGCCCCGTCGGCCGCCGCGACCTGATCGATCAGGGGCTGGTAGGACTGCCCTTCGAAGTCGTTGCGCGGGCGGTAGTCGGTGACGTCCGCCCGGACCTTCGTCAGCAGATCGCTGCCACGCCGGGTCAGTTCGCCCTGCTCGGCCATGACCGGCCACTCCTTGTGCACCACATACGTCACATAGGCCCCGACATCCGCACGGATCTTGTCCCGCACCGGCGCGGGATAGGCCCGGGCCCGCGCACCGACCTCGTGCAGCGCCTGGGCCTCGGTCCGTACGGTGTCCTCGGCCGCACTCCTCGCCTCCCATACGCCGGCGATGGCCAGGCCCAGCACGATCGCGTAGACCACCCCCACCATCATCGTCAGATACTCGATCACATCCGGCGTTTCGGTCGGGTCGTCGTCCTCAGTGATCCGCCGCTCCTTGAGGACGGTGATGGTCAGGACGACGCCGCAGACCGCGGCCATGGCGATGGTCAGCACCAGCCATTGCGACATGGAGACCTCCTACGAGGAACGGCGTCCGGCGGAACCGGACGAGGAGCTCGAACGGGGACGGAGGGCGGCCCCGGCCAGCACGGCCGGAGCGGTGAGCAGCAGGACCGTGGTCACCATCGAGCGCCTGCCGTGCGGCTTGTGGGACACCTGCGCATGGCTGCGGGGCAGGACGGGCGGCGGGGAGGGGGGACGGCGGGTCGGGGTGTGGCTCGGCGCGTGGGACGGCCGGGGAGCGGGGGGCGGGGGCACGGCGGGGCGGGCGTGGTGAGTGGGTCGTGGCGGCGGGGACGGCGGCGGAGGCGGTGTCGTCCGGGCCCGGGGAGGGGGCGGGGGCGGCGGCGTCGGCCTGGGGGCGGGCGGACGAGGGGCCGGCGGGCGGGGCGGCGGCGGGGCCGGCGGTGTCGTCCGGGTGCAGGGGAAGTGCCAGCCGTGCGGCATGGGAAAGCCGGTCGGCACGTCCACCGGCGGCGCGGTCCCGGCGTACGCGCAGTTGTCGCCGGCGACCGGGCGGCCGTAGGGGGCAGCGGCGGCTGCCGCCGGGGCGGTGGCGAGCAGCGCGGCGGCCCCGGTCAGCAGCAGACACACGGCGGCGGCCGCCAGCAGCCTGGGCGCCAGGCGTCCCAGGGCGCGCAGGAGTTGCGGGGGGCGGGCGCCCCGCCGGTCGCCGGGCCGGCGCGGCGGCGGTCCCGCCGGCCGGGGCGCTCTGAGTGACCTGTGCGGTCCGGGTACGTGGCACACGGCGAGAGCTTGCGCAGCACACGGACGGCTCAGCCGTCGCCGTAGCCCGGTTCGCCCAAATAGGGGACCTGGCTGTATTTCCCGGCGCGCGGCCGGTCGGATGTGCGGACGGATACGTACGCCGGTACGGAAATGCCGGGGCGCACACGGCTTCCCGGCGCTCCCGATGCCGTACGTCAACGCGCCAATGCGCCCCACCACCCGCCGCCAGCTGGATGTTTGATATCGCACCCGGCTTTCTACGGCACAATTCCCCCTTGTACGGGACAAGTTGATGACGGTGGCGGGGCGGTAACGGACGTGGCGGTGGATGCGGCGGGCGGGATGAGCGGTGCGGGTGAGCCGGGGGAGGGCGCGGAGGGCGCCGACGGCGGTGAGTGCCGGTGCGGGCAGTGTCCGCACGGCGCCCGCGTGGGGCACCGGCAGGCGGTCGCGGCGTTCGTCGCGCTGCGGGAGGACTTCGCCGCCGGGCGCGGGGTGCCGGCCGGGCTCGCCCGCTCCGCCGGCGCCTCCCGGCAGTGGGTCTCCGACGAACTCACCCTCTCCGCACAGGAATTGACCAAGCGGCGTGCGGCCGAGCGGGTCACCTGGCTGACGACGGTACGGCGGCGCACCCTGCTCGGCGTCTGGGGCGCGGTGGTGGCCGTGCTACTCGGGCAGGCGCTGACCGCCCTCGCCCATGGCTGGACGGCGACCCGGACGGCGGGGCTGCTCGCGGCCGTCGTCCTCGCGCTGGGGGTGACGGCGGCGGCCTGGTGGCACCGGGCGCACGGCGGGGCGCTGGCACCGCTGATCGGGGAGGACGGGCGGCTGTCCACCTCGCGCACGGTGGCGGCCGGCTGGGCGGGTGCGGTGCTGTACGCCGTCCTGACGCTCGCGGTGCAACTGGCGCTGGCCGGCACCCCGGAGGCGCGGCGCACCCTGCTCCAGGGCCTGGCGCTCGCACGGTCCGGCTCCCTGCTGGCGATGCTCGCCGTCGCCTGCGGGGTGGCCGTGCTGGCCTACGGGCTGGTCGGCGCGCGGGTGCGGTCCGGGTGGCTGCAGAAGGTTCCGGCGGAGCGGCCGCGCGCCGCCGATCTGCTGACGGACGACGCGGGGCGCGGCAGCTTCCTGGACGTGCAGTACGTCCTGGTGAACGCCGCCGTCCTGGGCTGTGCCCTGGTACGGCTGGCGCGGCAGGCGAACGAACTGCCGCAGCTGCCCTGGGGGCTGGTGCTTCTGGCGGGGCTCTCCGGGGTGACCTCCCTGATGGGGAAGCTCGTGACGGGCGGCCGCCCGGTGATCCTCTCCGTTGTGCGCTCCCGTGAGCTGGGCGACCTCGCCGCACCGGTCCGCACCGGTGACGACATCGAGATCCGCGGCGCCGGCTTCGTCCCGCCGGGCGCCGGCACGCCCGACCGGCTCGCCCGGACCGTGGTGCGGATCGGCGATGTCCATGTCCCCGTCCCCCTGGTCCCGGTGGCCGGCGGCTTCGCCAATCCCACGGACGGGGTGCTGACGGTCCCGGTGCCGGTCGATGTCGAGCCGGGCCGGGTGAAGGTCCGGGTGATCACGGCCGCTGGTGTCGAGACGGCTGGGTATCCGCTGGACATTCTGGACTGAGGGGTGGGGGTGTCCGCCGGGGCCTAGGAGCCTGCGGATCTTCGGGGCGCCTGGGGGAGCTGGGCCCCGGCGGTGTGTCTTGGGGCAGGTGGGGGCGGGTGCGGGGCGTTGGCGGCGGGGCGTCCGGGGCCGGGTCGTCTCCTCTGTCGGGCTGTTTCCTCGGCCGGTCACCGTCGGCCGGTCACCGTCGGCCGGTCACCGTCGGCCGGTCACCATCGGCCGGTCACCGTCGGCAGTGCCGTCCGCGGTGGTGTGACGGTCGGGGCGTGACCTTTCAGTGTGCCCCAGCCGCCGGAAGTGCATCCATCCGTTGAACCTCTTGCGCATGTGCGTACGTATCTCCCCACGAGGCGCGGGCGCGGGCACAATCGTGTGCGCCCGGTGGTAACGGAGAGGCGGACGTCATGGTTCATGCGAATCGCACGATGGGTGCCGAATTCGGAGGTGCGAGCCTGGACGGCCCCGCCACCGGAATGCGGGGACAGTGGGCGCGCCATGCGCTGCTCCCGTTGCGGCTCTTCCTGGGCGCCACTTTCCTTTACGCAGGCATCGACAAGCTGACGGACCCGGCGTTTCTGTCCGCCAACGGTGCGGGCTCACTGGGCGAAACACTGCGCCAAGCCCATGACGCAGCGGCGTTTCCACAGCTCATCGACCTTGCGCAGCAGAATCCGGTGATCTTCGGCTATGCCATCGCGGCCGGTGAACTGGCGGTCGGCCTGGGAACCTTGGTGGGTCTGCTGGGGCGGCTGGCGGCGTTCGGCGGTGCGCTGATCTCGCTGATGCTGTGGCTCACCGTGAGCTGGGCGACCACGCCGTACTACTACGGCAACGACCTGGCCTACCTGATGGCCTGGGTCCCGCTCGTACTGGCCGGGACACCGAGGTTCTCCCTGGACTCCGCCCTCTCGAACCGCCGCAAGCGACACGGGGCGCAGCTGTACGGCTAGGGCCTGTCCGATGGGTCAGGGTCGGACAGGCCCTGGGCGGGCGGGGGCTGCTGGCCGGGCGGTTGCTGGGTGGCGGGGCGGCCGGGTGACCGGGTGCGGCGTCCGTCGGGGTGCGGGGGCGGTGCCGGGACAGGAGGATGTGCGCCTGGTCAAGAGGGCGTGGCGGGTGGTGGGGCTGCGGGCGGTGTGCGGTGGCGGCGGGCCGAGGTCCAGGCGGCGGCGATGCCGGAGAGGGCGAGGCCGGCGGGGAGGGCCAGGAGCAGCCAGAGGCCGGGGGCCTGCCAGAGGTCGAGGGCGTCGAGGCCGTAGCCCGCGCCGACGGTGAGGGCGGCGAGGCCCGAGATGAGGCGGGCCGGTTCGAAGGGGTGGCGTTTCACCGGGAGGCTCCCTGGGGGATCGGGGCGGTCGGCGCGACGGGGGCCGGCGGGGCGGAGTCCGGCGCGAGGCGTTCGATGGCGACCTGCCCGGCGCCGATATGGAGGTCCAGATCCACCGAACCGCGCGGCTTCTCGCCCTTCTTCAGGCCGTTGGCGGGCAGGGTGATGGTCCGCTGCCGGTTGCCCGCCGACAGGTCCACGTCGTGGGGTGATTCACCGGGGAGCTGGACATCGCCGAGCCCGAGCGAGACATGGAGGCGGGCGCTGACTCCCTGCGGCAGTCGCACCTCCAGGCGGCCGAAGGCCACGTCCACGCTGGTGTGGACCGTACGGCCGTCCTTGAGGGGGAGGTCGCCGAGGTCCAGCGTGCCTTCCCCCGCCCCGACCTCGTAGTGCGGCCGGACGGCACCGACGCTGGTGGGCGTCCAGGTGCGCTTCTGCCAGTCGGTGGTGAGGTTGCGGGGCATTGCCGCCGCCCCCGTCAGCAGCAGGGCGGTCACTACCACCAGGAAGACCGTGCCGCCGCCGGTCCGTCCGTACCAGGCGCTGAGGACGAGCCCGAGGCCGAAGACGGCCAGCGCACAGGCCAGCGCGGACTGGAGGGACGGGACGAGGCCGTCATGCCGGGAGACGGCGAGCGCGGTGCCGCCGCCGACGAGCAGCGCGAGCAGAAAGGTCCAGCCGCCGATCGACCGGCCGCTGTGGCGAGTTCGGCGCGGGGCGGGAGGGGCGCCGTGCGGCGGCGCGGAGGGGCTGCCGGGCGGCCGGCTCCCGCCGGTCCAGGAGCCGTACGGGGCGGTGGGCGCGCCGGTGCCGTGCTCGTACCGGTAGTTGATGTCGAGCGGGAGCGGGGTGTTGTCCGGTCCCCACAGATAGGCCGGACCGGTCGCCTCCCTGGAGCGCGGGTCGCGCCACCAGGAGGGGTAGGCCGGCACCGGGGGTGCCTTGGTCTCGGGCGGGGCATCGGCGACGGCATGTGCGGTGGCGGAGTCGAGCGACTCCGGGCCCTGCGCCCCCACCTGCCGGCGCCGGCGCGACCAATAGGCGGAGCCGGCCACCGCCAGCATCAGCATGATGGCGAACGACATCATGCTGCCCTTGCCGAGCGTGGTCAGGAACAGTCCGCAGCCGACCAGAGCGAACAGCAGGGCCGTCAGCGCCGATCCCTCGACCCGGCCGGAAAGCAGCCGGCGGCCCTCGTTCTCCTCCTCGCCGTCGAGGGGGATGAGCAGCCAGGCGAAGCCGTAGACGATGAGGCCGAGGCCGCCGACGGAGAGCACGGCGAGCACGATCCGGAAGATCACCGGGTCGAGATCCGACTGCCGGCCCAGGCCGGCGCACACCCCGCCGATCACCTTCTGCCGTCGGCTGCGGCGCAGCGGGGCGGCAGGCGCCGGGGCGGGGCCGGCGGGGTCGCCGGGCGCCGGTTCCTCGACGGGGGCTGTATCGCTCATGAGCCCATGGTGACAAGGAACGCCGAGCCCCGGCATCGGTGAAAACCCTGGCGGATCCCTGAGATCTGCGGCCGGTGGCCCCGAGACGCCCCAGGGGGCGGTGAAACCCCTCGTGGGTTCGCATATGACCCCGGGCTGTTGTCGCGGCATGAAAGAAGGGCGTGTACGTGTGGTGGCCAAAGGTCTGTCCGCCCGCAGTGGCGACTATCGTTGCGCCCTGTATACGTACGGGGCTCCGGAGGGGCGCGCGGTGACGGAGGCGGGGTCGGTGAACGAGGGGCGACTGGTCGCCGGGCGATATCGCCTGGTTGAACGGATAGGCCAGGGCGGTATGGGGACCGTCTGGCGGGCCCGGGACGAACTCCTCGGGCGCCAGGTGGCGGTCAAACGACTGCATGTCTCGCCGCAGCTCGAAGAGGACGAACTGGCAACGCGTCATGAGCGCACCACCCGCGAGGCGCAGGCCGCGGCGCGCATCAACCATCCCAATGTGGTGGGGGTGCACGACGTCGTGGACGACGCCGGGCTGCCCTGCATCGTCATGGAATACGTCCCCTCCACGACACTCGGCGATGCCATCAAGGAAGCCGCACGGGCCGACAGTTCGCTCACCCCGCGCGAGGCCGCCCGTATCGGACGCGGAATGATCGCGGCGCTGCGTGCCGCACACTCCGCCGGTGTGCTGCACCGGGACGTCAAGCCGGGCAACGTGCTGCTCGGTGAGGACGGCCGGGTCGTGCTCACCGACTTCGGTATCGCGGTCGCCAGCGGTGCCTCCACGCTCACCAAGACCGGTGAGCTGGTGGGCTCCATCGACTACTTGGCGCCGGAGCGGGTCAAGGGCGGAACGCCGGGGCCCGCCTCCGATCTGTGGGCGCTGGGCGCGACGCTCTATCAGGCGGTCGAGGGGCGTCCGCCGTTCCGGAAGAACACCGCGGTCGAGACGGCTTACGCGATTGCCATGGACCCGCACGAGCCGCCGTGCAACGCCGGTTCGCTGGCCCCGCTGATCGAGGCGCTGCTGGCCAAGGAGCCGCAGGACCGGCCGTCGGCCGAGGTCGTCGAGCAGGCGCTGCGGGCCGCCGAGGCCGAGGTGGACACGGCGATGCTCGGCTGGCCGACGCTCGCGCTGGGCACGGTCGGGCGGGGTGCCCCGGACTCGGCCACGACGAACGGGCAGACGGAGGCGCCGACCCGTGCGGTGGCGCCCACGGGCGGGGACGGCGCCGCCCCGGAGTACGCCACGAACGGAACCGGCACACGGAACGGAACCGGCACACGGAACGGCACGGGTACCGGGACGGGGAACGGCACCGCTACCGGTATGGGCGCGGACGCCGGCGGCGAGGCCAAGACCGGCCCGGTGGACGTTCCCTCCGGCGGCAAGAAGCCCCGTAAGCGAAGGGGTGCCCGGATCGCGGTCTGGACCGTCGTCGGGGTGCTGGTCGCCGGCGGCGGGGTGGGCACGGCCTGGTACCTGACGCAGCGCGACGACACCGGCGTGACCAACGAGGCCTCGGACAAGGACGTCCCGGCGCGCCCCCGTGTCCCGGACAACAAGCTCGGCCCGCCGCCGGCTCTCCCCGCCGGCTACCGCAAGATCACGGAGTCCGCGCTCGGTGTGACCTTCCCGCTGCCCGACGGCTGGAAGCGGCAGGTCAGGGACAGCGGACGGGAGATCATTTACTCCTCCGACGCCGAACGCGCCCAGATGACTCTCAGCGTCCTGGACTTCTCCTCGCCCGACCAGGTGCAGCACCTCACGGACGTCGAGGGGTCCTTCAAGAAGTTGTACCCCGTCTACTCGCGGCTGCGGATGCAGCGCACGGTCTACCAGGGCGACCCCGCCGCGATCTGGGAGTTCACCTTCCAGGGCCGGGCCCGCGCCTTCCGGGGCGTCGACCTCGGGTTCGGCCGCGAGGGCGCCAAGGAGTACGCGATCTGCGTGACCGCCCCAAAGGACAACTGGTCTAAGTTCGCGGAGCTCTTCACGCACATCAAGGACGGCTTCCGCAGGTCCGATCCGACCAGCTGACGGTCGGCACCGGACCCGGCGCAGCCGCCCGGTCCGGCTCCGGACGCCCTGTCCGGCCCCGGGGCTCCTGATCCGGCTCCGGGCCCGCCCGGTGAAAGTTCAGGGACGGCTTCAGGGTCGTCCCTGATGCCCCGTGCCGCGGCGTCGTGTGACGATCGGGGACATGACCACCGCCCCACCGCGCGCCGAGCCGGGCTACGCCCCGGCGCCGGACCCGGATGAGCCGCCCGTGCGCAAGCTGTACCGCAGCGCCGACGGGCGGCTTCTCGGCGGTGTCGCGCGCGGTCTGGCGGGGCATCTCGGGCTGCCGGTCTCCTGGGTGCGGATCGTGTTCGTGGCCCTGTTCATGGCCGACGGCATGGGCGCCCTGCTCTATGCCGCGTTCTGGTTCTTCGTCCCGCTGGGCGTCGGCGGCGTGGAGCATCGGCACCCCGCCGCGGCCGACGGGAAGCGCCGCCTGCCGCGGCACAAGCCCGACCGGGGCCAGGTCTTCGCGCTGATCGCGCTGCTCATCGGCGCCTCGATCGTCGCCTCCCGGTTCCAGCTGGGCCGGGCCGACGGCTATGTCTGGCCGGTGCTGCTGATCGGCGCCGGTGTCGCCCTGGTGTGGCGTCAGGCGGACAACTCCCGCCGCGCCCAGTGGCTGGAGCTGGGCCGCCGCAAGGGCGTGCTGCCCGTGCTGCGCGGCGCGGCCGGTGTGCTGCTGGTCTGTGTCGGGGTGACCATCATCGTCGTGCTGCAGGGATCGGTGCGCCATCTCGGCTCGGTGCTGCAGGCCTCCCTCGCCGTCGTCGTCGGCATCGCGCTGCTGGCGGGCCCCTATCTCGTCCGGATGACCCAGGACCTCTCCGAGGAGCGGCTGATGCGCATCCGTGCCCAGGAGCGCGCCGAAGTGGCTGCCCATGTCCATGACTCGGTCCTGCACACCCTCACCCTGATCCAGCGCAACGCCGACGACCCCCGGGAAGTGGCGCGGCTGGCCCGTGCCCAGGAGCGCGAACTGCGCGCCTGGCTCTACAAGCCCGAGGGCCGCGGCAAGGAGGAGGACGAGGAGCCGGCCACCGTGGCGGAGGCGGTCCGCAAGGCCGCCGCCGAGGTCGAGGACCACCATGGCGTCCCCATCGAGGTCGTGGTCGTCGGTGACTGCCCGCTGGACGAGGCGCTCGGCGCCCAGATGCAGGCCGCACGCGAGGCGATGGTCAATGCCGCCAAGTACGGTGGCGAGGGCGGCGCGGTGCAGGTGTTCGCCGAGGTGGAGGGCCGCACGGTCTTCGTCTCGGTGCGCGACCGCGGCCCCGGATTCGACCTGGACGCGGTCCCCGAGGACCGGATGGGCGTACGGGAGTCCATCATCGGACGGATGGAGCGCAATGGCGGGACGGCCCGGCTGCGCTCCGCTCCCGAGGGCGGCACGGTCGTCGAGCTGGAAATGGAGCGCGCGGCGCAGGAGCACGACGCATGACGGCGCCGGGCCAGGGGCGGTCGGTGGCGACACCGCGGGCCGGCGCACGGGATGATGACGGGGCAGACACCGAGGGACGGGCGGAAGAGATGACCAGCGAGGGCGCACAGCAGGACGGGACCGGCAGCGAGGCGGCCGGGGACCGGACCGTACGGGTCGTGCTGGTCGACGACCACCGGATGTTCCGTACGGGCGTCCAGGCCGAGATCGGTGAGACGGGGCGCACCGGCGTCGAGGTGGTCGGCGAGGCCGCCGATGTCGACCAGGCGGTCACGGTCATCACCACCACACGCCCCGAGGTCGTCCTCCTGGACGTCCACCTCCCCGGGGGCGGCGGCGTCGAGGTGCTGCGCCGCAGCGCCGCGATGATGGCCGACGCCGAGCGCCCGGTCCGCTTCCTCGCGCTCTCCGTCTCCGATGCGGCCGAGGACGTCATCGGCGTCATCCGCGGCGGCGCCCGCGGCTATGTCACCAAGACGATCACGGGTACGGACCTGGTCGACGCGGTCTTCCGGGTCGCCGACGGCGATGCGGTCTTCTCACCACGGCTGGCCGGCTTCGTCCTGGACGCCTTCGCCTCGACGGACGCCCCGCCGATCGACGAGGACCTCGACCGCCTCACCCAGCGCGAGCGGGAGGTCCTCCGGCTGATCGCCCGCGGTTATGCGTACAAGGAGATCGCCAAGCAGCTGTTCATCTCCGTGAAGACGGTCGAGTCCCATGTCTCCGCGGTGCTGCGCAAGCTCCAGCTCTCCAACCGCCATGAGCTGACGCGCTGGGCGGCGGCCCGGCGACTGGTCTGACCTGCGGTCCCCGGCGCGGGAGCCGGGGAGCGGCGGGTATTTGATGAGGGTATGACGAGGGTGTAAAGAAGCACCAAAGACGGGCAACCAGGACTGCGCGGATCACCATCTAACGGCGCGGAGAGGCTCACTGCCGAAGGCGGGGCCGGAACCACCCCATCCTTCGCGTAGCTGTCCTGGAAGCGAGACCCGATGAGCCTGACGGGCACGCCCTTCTTTCTCACCTCGATCACGCTGTTGATTGTCGCCGTCGTGCTGCCGCTCGCCCTGTGGGGCCGGATAGCCGGGCCGCCCCTGGTGCGCGGCCTCGCGCGGCTGCTGATGCTGCTGTTCGCCCAGGTCACGGCCATCACCGTGGTCTTCGTCCTGGTCAACAACGCCAACAATCTCTATGACACCTGGGGCGATCTGCTCGGCACCGACAGCCATGTCGCGGCGGCCAAGGACCTCGGCCCCGACGGTATGGGCGGCCAGCAGATCAAGAACGAGCCCAAGCAGATACAGCGGTTCCGCCCGGCCGACGACCCCAGGGTGGGCCCCGGTGTGCAGAGGACCGACCTCAAGGGCCGGATATCCGGGGTCATCGGCGAGGTGTACGTCTGGCTGCCGCCGCAGTACAACGACCCGGCCTACCGGAACAAGAAGTTCCCGGTGGTCGAGCTGCTGCCCGGCTACCCCGGCTCGGCGAAGACCTGGTTCGGCTCGCTCCACGCGGCCGAACAGCTCCAGCCGCTGATGCAGCGCGGCCTGGTCAAGCCGGCCATCCTGGTGGCCCCGCGTACCGATCTCCTCGCCGGCGCGGACACCGGATGCGTCAACGTCCCCGGGCAGGTCAACGCCGACAGCTGGCTGACCGTCGACGTACGCAAGATGGTCATCGACAACTTCCGGGCCGGCGACAAGCCGGACTCCTGGGCCCTGGCCGGCTACTCGGCCGGCGCGCACTGCGCCGCCAAGCTGGCGCTGTCCCACCCGGACCGCTACCGCGCCGGGGTCGCCATGTCCGGCTACAACGACCCGGCGCTGGAGCGCGATTCGCTCGCCGGCAAGGACCCCAAGCTGCGCATCGAGTCCAACCCGATGCACATCCTGAAGTCCGCCAACGCGGCAGGGAAGCCGCCGCGGACCGCGCTGTACGTGTCGGGCGCGGCGGGCGACGGCTACCAGGCCGGCATCGGTCTGCGCGGGCTCGCGAAGCATCCGACCACGGTGACCGTCCAGCTGATCCCGGCGAACGCGGGCGGTCACACCATGGTGGTATGGCGCCAGCAGGTACCGGAGGTCTTCCGCTGGCTGGGGATGTACCTCCGGGCGTAGGCGCTCCGCCCGGGCCCGCGCTCAAGCCCCTGCGCCGGGCCGGCCGCCGCCGGCACCCCTGCGCCCGGGAGACCCCCGGCCGGTCCTAGGGGTCAGGGTGGGACAGGCCCTAAGCCGGCCGGGTCGCCGCCGCGAACGGCATCTGGTCGATCGGCGCGATCCGTACCGGCGCCCCCGGATGCGGTGCGTGGATCATCTTGCCGCCCCCGATGTAGAGCCCCACATGGCTGATGCCGGAGTAGAAGAACACCAGGTCACCGGGGGCGAGTTGGGACCGGTCGATGCGCGGCCCGGAGCTGATCTGGGTGTAGGTGGTCCGCGGCAGCGCGACGCCGCCGGACTTCCAGGCGGCCTGGGTCAGCCCCGAGCAGTCGTAGGCGGAGGGGCCCGTCGCGCCCCAGACGTACGGCTTGCCCAGCGCGGCGTAGGCGAAGGAAACGGCCCGCGCGGCACGGGGGTTGGGGGCGGCGGCCGCGGCGGCCCCTGAGCCGTGGAGGATCCCGTCGAGGGGGCCGTCCCCGCGCGCCCCCCGGTCCGCATGGACCGTACCGGCACCGTCCCGTCCCGCCATCCGCTGCCGCTGCTCGGCGGTCAGCCGGTTCAGCAACTGCTCGGCGGCGTCCAGCTTGTGGACGACCGTGACCCGGTGCTTCTTCAGCGTGGCCTCGGTGGCCGCCAGCCGCTCCGCGGTCTCCTCGGCCCGCTGCCGGACCTGCCGTACGCTGCCGAGCCGGCGTGCGTAACCGGCCACCGCGGTCGCCTGATGACTGCCCGCACGCTCCAGCACCGCTGCGCCGTCCAGATAGCGCTGCGGGTCCGCGGACAGCAGCAGCCGTACGGTCGGGTCCACCCCGCCGGAGCGGTACTGGCTCGTGGCCAGCGCCCCCAGCTCGGTGCGGGCGGCGTTGAGCTTCTGGGTCCGCCGGGCGACCTCGTCCTGCAGCCTGCTCAGCTCCTGGCGTGCGGTGCCGGCGGCTTCCTTCGCACCGTTGTAGTTCTGCGTGGCCACCTCTGCCTCCTGATACAGCGCGTTGATCCGGCCCTTGACCTGGGCGGGGGTGGGCGGGGACGCGGCCTGGCCGGTGCCGTCGAAGACGGTGGCGGTGGCGGCACCCGCGAGTGCCAGCGTGGCGGCGGTACGGGCGGTGCGGGTGCCGCCGGTCAGCGAGGCGAGCGGATGCTGCCTGGGCTTGCGGTGCGAGGCCACGGTGGCCGTCACTTCCTTCCCTTTGAGCCGGGGGCCGGCGGCGGTCCGTCACGGGGGGCAACGAGCCGCCGCCGCACCTCGCGGCGAGGCGGCCGACAGGACGCCGGTGGGGGGCCGGCGAAGGCGGGGAGTCGACCGCCTGGAGGAGGACGCTAAGCCTGGGTGTCGCGCCGGGGAGTCCGATTGCCCGGCATTGTTCGCTTTCGACCGGTGCCGATGTGCGGATGACCGTGCCGTCGGCGGCTGCACGGCCGGTACCGGTCCGGCCTGACCGAAGCGACGATTGTGGGCGCCCTGCCCGCAGGGCCGTGCTATGCGGCGGCTACGATCCCGCACTATGGACGTAGTAATCAATCTCTTCGTCGGCCTGCACATCATCGGCATCGCCGCCCTGCTCGGCGGCTTCCTGACCCAGATGAAGGCGATGGGCGCGGGCACCGCCCGCTTCGTGCCGGCCATGCTGCACGGCGCGCTGACGATGCTGGTCACCGGCGTCGCGCTGGTCGGCCTCAACGAGGCCCAGGGCCACCACGTCAACACCATCAAGATCGGCATCAAGATGGCCGTGCTGGTGGTGATCCTGGCGCTGGTCTACGTCAAGCGGGACGAGGAGACGATCGCCAAGCCGCTGTTCGGCGCGGTCGGTGCGCTGACGGTGGCCAACATCTTCATCGCGGTGCTCTGGACCTGAGCGGCGCCCCGGTCCGGACCTGAGCGGCGCCCCGGTCCGGACCTGCCCGGCGCCCCGGTCCGAATCTGAGCGGCGCCCCGGCATTCCGGGTAGCGGACCACCGCCCCACAACAGCACACCGCGCGGTCCTCGCACTCCGTATTCGGAGGCGACGGCCGCGCGGTGGCGTGTGGGGGGTGACCGTGGGGGGTGGTTCCGTGGGGGAGCACAGGGCGCCGGGCCTCAGCCCGGGCGGACGCTCCCGTAGATCGGCATGTAGTAGATCGACTCCTCCCGGACGCTGGCGCCCGGGTGCGGCGCGTGGATCATCTTGCCGCCGCCTATGTACATCCCGACGTGGCTGATGTCGTCGAAGAAGAAGACCAGGTCACCGGGTTGCAGGTCCTTGGTGGCCACCCGCTGGCCGACCTTGACCTGGTCCCAGGTGGTCCGCGGCAGCGTGACGCCGGCGGCCTTGTACGCCGCCTGCGTCAGCCCCGAGCAGTCGTAGGAACTGGGGCCGGTGGCGCCCCAGACGTACGGCTTGCCGATCTGGGCGCGGGCGAAGGCGAGCGCCTGCTCGGCCTTGGTGGAGGACGAGTCGCCGGTCGAGCTGCCGCCGCCGGTCTGGCCGCCCGTCGAACCGCCGCCGTCCTGCTGCCGCTGGCGCTCGCGCTCCTGCTGCCTGCGCGCCTCCTCCTCGGCCTTGCGCTTGGCGGCCGCCTCCTTCTGACGCTCCAGCGCGGCCAGCCGCGCCTTCTCCTGGGCGGTCAGCCGGGACAGCAGCTGACGGGCCTCGGACAGCTTGTCCTGGACGGAGCGCTTGGACTCCTTGAGGGAGGCCTGGGACTTCTGCAGCTGCTCCAGGCTGTCGGTCGCCTTGACCCGCTGGTGCGCCGCGGCGGCCGCCTGCTCCTGGTAGTCGGTGACGGCCTGCTTCTGCCGGCCGGTCAGCCGCTCCATGAGGTGGCTGCGGTCGAAGAACTGCTGCGGGTCCTTGGCGAGCATCAGCTGCGCCGTCGGGTTCATCCCGCCGGTGCGGTACTGCGCCGAGGCGAACATGCCCAGCTGGTGCCGGGACCGGTTCATCTGCTCGGCACGCTTGGCGGCGGCATTGAGCAGGCCGTCGACGGTGTGGCGCTGTTCGTCGGCGCGCTCCTTGGCCCCGTTGTACTTCTCGGTGGCCAGCTCGGCCTGGTGGTAGAGGTCGTCGACCTTCTTCTTGACCTCTTCGATGGAGGGCTTGGGCGCTCGGGGGGCCGCGTCGGCGGACTGCGAGAGCAGAGTGACCGACGCGAGGGCTGCGGTGGTGAGCCCGGCAGCCGTACGGCGGCCTCCGGGCGAGGTGAGGACGCTGGTGCGCGGCTTGCGATGGGACGCCAAGGCCGGCAACTCCTTCCGTGGACCGCCTACCGGGTTAGCTGTCGGGTTCGGGCGGTGTCGATGACGGAAGGCTTGCCCTACGGTCCTTACGTCCGCCTGAGACGGCCGTACGGATCGATTCACCCCGGTGGTGCTGGTGGGTCCCCGGCTCCGGGTGCCGTGAGGCAGGGCCGGACTCGGCGCGGCGGCCCGTGCGGACGCTGTCGTACGCGGGGAGGCGGGCTGCCTGAGCGAGGACGTTAGCCAACTCGTGTGGCTCCTGTGAAGGCTGATGTTCGATATGCCCGAAACCTTTTTGTGACCTGAACGCGATCCGGGGGTTGTTGTGGCAGATGTCGGATTCGGGTAGACGACCCGCGCCCGGGCTGCCCCGGACCCGGCCCCCCGGCCTGCGGACCGCCCCGGAGCCCCGAATTCCGCCGACAATCGGCACTCCGCGGCGGGCTGTCAGTGCGGCGGCCTAGACTCGGTGGGCGATGAGCAGCCTCTTTGACGACAGCTTCCTGGCGGACCTCGGCCACAAGGGCGAGGAGCCCCCGCCGCCTCCCGAGGACGAGCACGAGCCGGCCCCCGAGGAGATCCCCGACGACCTCTTCGGCGGGAAATACGACGCGCCCGGCCCCCGGGAGACCTACTACCGCGACGGCGCCGCCCGCCCCGCCGTCGACCCCGCCGCGCTGCTCGAAGGGCTCAACGACGAGCAGAAGGCCGCCGTGGTGCACACCGGCGGCCCGCTGCTGATCGTCGCCGGCGCCGGCTCCGGCAAGACCCGGGTGCTCACCCACCGCATCGCTCATCTGCTGGCCGAGCGCCATGTCCACCCCGGCCAGATCCTCGCGATCACCTTCACCAACAAGGCCGCGGGCGAGATGAAGGAGCGCGTCGAAGAGCTCGTCGGCCCCCGGGCGAACGCCATGTGGGTCTCCACCTTCCACAGCGCCTGCGTCCGCATCCTGCGCCGCGAGTCCAAGAAGCTGGGCTTCACCTCGTCCTTCTCGATCTACGACGCCGCCGACTCCAAGCGCCTGATGGCCCTGGTCTGCCGCGATCTGGATCTGGACCCCAAGCGCTACCCGCCCAAGTCCTTCAGCGCGAAGATCTCCAACCTCAAGAACGAGCTCATCGACGAGGAGACCTTCGCCGGGACGGCATCCGATGGTTTCGAGAAGACCCTGGCCGAGGCGTACGCGATGTACCAGTCGCGGCTGCGCGAGGCCAACGCCCTGGACTTCGACGACATCATCATGACGACGGTCCATCTGCTCCAGGCCTTCCCCGATGTCGCCGAGCACTACCGCCGCCGCTTCCGCCACGTCCTCGTCGACGAGTACCAGGACACCAACCACGCCCAGTACACCCTCGTCCGCGAGCTGGTCGGCCCCGCGGAATCCGCGGCCGAGCTGTGCGTCGTCGGTGACGCCGACCAGTCGATCTACGCCTTCCGCGGCGCCACCATCCGCAACATCCTCCAGTTCGAGGAGGACTACCCCGACGCGACCACGATCCTGCTGGAGCAGAACTACCGCTCCTCGCAGACGATCCTGTCCGCCGCCAACGCCGTCATCGAGCGCAACGAGAACCGCCGCCCCAAGAACCTCTGGACGGACGCCGGCAGCGGCCCCGGGATCACCGGCTACGTCGCCGACACCGAGCACGACGAGGCGCAGTTCGTCGCCGACGAGATCGACCGCCTGACGGACGCCGGGGACGCCAAGGCCGGCGATGTCGCCGTCTTCTACCGCACCAACGCCCAGTCCCGGGTCTTCGAGGAGATCTTCATCCGGGTCGGGCTGCCCTACAAGGTCGTCGGCGGCGTGCGCTTCTACGAGCGCAAGGAGGTCCGCGACGTCCTCGCCTATCTGCGGGTGCTCGCCAACCCCGAGGACACCGTCCCGCTGCGCCGCATCCTGAACGTCCCCAAGCGCGGCATCGGCGACCGCGCCGAGGCGATGATCGACGCCCTGTCGCTCCGCGAGAAGATCACCTTCCCGCAGGCGCTGCGCCGGGTCGACGAGGCGTACGGCATGGCGGCCCGCTCCGCCAACGCCGTCAAGCGCTTCAACGTCCTCATGGAGGAGCTGCGCACCATCGTCGAGTCCGGCGCCGGCCCCGCCACCGTCCTGGAAGCGGTCCTGGAGCGTACGGGCTACCTCGCCGAGCTCCAGGCCTCCACCGACCCGCAGGACGAGACCCGGATCGAGAACCTCCAGGAACTCGCCGCGGTGGCCCTGGA
Source organism: Streptomyces auratus (assembly GCF_050433025.1). Classification (NCBI taxonomy): domain Bacteria; kingdom Bacillati; phylum Actinomycetota; class Actinomycetes; order Kitasatosporales; family Streptomycetaceae; genus Streptomyces; species Streptomyces auratus. Next base: position 582,823 of record NZ_JBNGCB010000003.1, read on the forward strand.
GTTCGAGCAGGACCGCGGCGAGGCGAACCCCGGCACCCTCGCCGACTTCCTGGAGCAGGTCGCGCTGGTCGCCGACTCCGACCAGATCCCGGACGAGGACGAGGAGGGCAGCGGCGTCATCACCCTCATGACGCTGCACACCGCCAAGGGCCTGGAATTCCCGGTGGTCTTCCTGACCGGCATGGAGGACGGCGTCTTCCCGCACATGCGCGCGCTGGGCCAGACCAAGGAGCTGGAGGAGGAGCGCCGGCTCGCCTACGTCGGCATCACCCGCGCCCGCGAGCGCCTCTACGTCACCCGCTCGACGATGCGCAGCGCCTGGGGCCAGCCCTCGTACAACCCGCCCTCCCGGTTCCTGGAGGAGATCCCGGGCGAGTACGTCGAGTGGAAGCGGACCGGCCAGGCGACGCCGTCCGCGTCGATGGGCGCACTGTCGGGCGGTGGCGGCCTCGGCTCCGCCCTGTCGTCGCGCGGCAAGGGGCCGAGCGGCTTCGCCACCCGCCGCACCAAGGACCGCCCGGTGGTCGCGCTGGCCATCGGCGACCGCGTCACCCACGACAGCTTCGGGCTCGGCACGGTCGTGGGCGTCAAGGGCAGCGGCGACAACGCCGAGGCGACCATCGACTTCGGCGGCGAGAAGCCCAAGCGGCTGCTGCTGCGGTATGCGCCGGTGGAAAAGCTGTAACGGACGCCGTACGGGGGGCGGTCAGTTCGGGTTGAGGCCGTGGTCGCGCAGCCACGGCAGCGGGTCGATCGCCGCGCCGCCGCCCGGGCGCACCTCGAAGTGCAGGTGCGGTCCGGTGGTGTTGCCGGAGTTGCCCGAATAGGCAATCCGGTCACCGGCCTTGACCTGTCCGGAGCGGATCTTGGTGCTGCTCAGATGGCAGTACCACGTCTCGGTGCCGTCGGGCGCCGTCACGATCGCCATGTTGCCGTAGGCGGAGTTCCACTGGGTGCGGATGGTGCCGTCGGTGGCGGACATGACCGGGGTGCCGTAGCTGACCGGGAAGTCGATTCCGGTGTGCACGGACATCCAGTTGACGCCGGCCTGGCCGAAGAGCGCGCTCAGCCCGTGCTGGGTCACCGGCAGCACGAACTTGGGGCGCATGGCCTCCTTGCGGGCCGCCGCCTCCGCCTTGCGCTTGCGGTCCAGCGCCTGGCGCTCCTTGAGGTCGATCCGCTCCTGGGTACGGCTGGCCCGGTCGCGGAAGTCGTCCGCGCTGGCGCTGAGTCCGGCGAGCTGGGTGTCGAGCTTGCTGTTGGCCGCGGCCGGTTTGACGGCCCCCGGGTCGGGCGCGGCCTGCGCGGTCGCCTCGGCCTTGTCGTCCCCGCCGAAGTGGGCGACGGACGCGGCGGCCACGGCGCAGACGCCCATGGCGGCGACCGAGGGGACGGCGACGGTCAGCAGCGCCGACCGCTTCACCGGGCGCCGCCGGCCCCGGCCGCGGGCGGCCTTCCCGGCTTCCGGCCCGGCGGCCCGGCGGCCGGCGGGAGCGTCGGCCGCGACGGGGATCGGCATGGCCTGCGTCATGGCGTCCGCCACGGCGGCGGCGTCGCCCAGCTCGCCGTGCCCCTCGGCCTCACCGGCGCCGGCCGGGGAGTTGCCGTCCGTGCCGTGCCGTCCGGTGTCGTAGCCGTCGTAGCCGTCGGATTCGTACGGGCCGCTGCCGTGCCGGTCGCTCCCGGCGGGTGCGGCCTCGAAGGGCGCGGTGTCGTCCCACGGGGTGTTGTCCCAGTGGGCGGTCTCGGCCGCGGGCGGGCCGGCCTGCGCCGGGATGCCGGCGATCAGGCCCTGGTCGGTGGTCGACCAGATCGCCGTGGCCTCGTGGCTCCCGGTCTCCTGGAGCGCGGTGGCCTGCCGGCCGAGGGCGTCGAAGCCGCCGGTGCTCTCGAAGGTCTCGGCCGTGTCGTAAGCGCCGGTGGCGTAACTGCCGGTGTCGTAACCACCGCTGTCGTAACTGCCGGTCGGGTAACCGCCGGTGTCGCAGCCGCCGGTGGAAAAGCTTCCGGTGTCGAACCCGCCGTACCCGTAAGAGGTGGCTTCGTACGCGGTCGTCTCGTATCCGGCGGTTTCGTACCCGCCCGTGTCGTACGCGGACGAGGAGGAGTACCCGGTGGTGTCCTGCGCCGGCTGCCCGTAGGCGGTGTGCGCGTACGGGTCGTAGCCCCCGGCGGCCGCCTGCGGGTCCGCGACGGCATAGGCGCCGGTGTCATAGGCGCCGGTGTCCCACTGCATCGTGGGGTACGCGCCGGTGCCGTAGGAGTCGACGGCCTGGCCGCCGTCCGTGGAACAGGACCCGCCGCCATACACACCGGTGTGGAAGGTGCCCGTGCCGTACGCACTCATCCCGTACGCACCCGTGTCGTAGGTACCGGTGTCGTACATCCCGGTGTCATAGGTGCCGGTGTCGTACATGCCGGTTTCGTACGAGCCGGGGAGCGAGCCGAAGAGCGGGTCGCCGTCGCCGTATTGGGCGGTGCCGGCCGGGGACTGCTGCCCGTAGGAGTCGTAGGCCGGATAGTGCGCATACGAGGCGTCGGAAGCAGAGCCGGTCGAAGGCTGAGCCTCCGATGGGTGACGGTCGTTCACCAACTTCTCTTTCGCCTCGGCAGCAGGAGAATTAGCGGCGACTGTACCCGGCGGTTTGCGATGGCGACAATCTTCAACTGGTTTTACGTTCGGCCAGACCGGGCATTTGGCCGCCTTTCGGCGGTCCCATGCGGGCTCTTGGCGCCTCGTTCGAGGTTTGTTCGACAACACGACAAGATCGTGTCGCCCGCGGGACGCCGCTGATGCGTCGCACGAGGCGGCAGTGGACCCTCGGTACGGGCTCGGGTCGGACCACCGATGCGGGCTCGGGTCAGGCCACCGAAATGGCGTCCGCCGCTCCTTCTCCTTGCGCCTCCTCCGCCGATGTCAGTGCCGCGCGTATTCCGGCGGCGACGGTGGCGTTGACCGGCAGGGCGAGATGTCCGACGCCGGCGACATGCACATTGTCGGCGATCACATCCGGGTGATCGATTCTGGCCGTCGTGGCCGGAATCATCACTTGGTCCGCCTCACTCCAGAAGGCCACGAATCGGGTGCGGCAATTCGGTGCCGGAAGCGACAACTCCGCGATCACCTCGGAATCGGGCCGCATCTGCCGGACGATCGGGTGCGCCGACATCAGGGGCGCGATACGGGTGCCGGAGTGCGGGGTGCCGAGCGTGACGACGGTACGGACATGGGCGTCGCCGCCGAGTCGCTGGACGTAATAGCGGGCGATGAGGCCGCCGAGGCTGTGGCCCACGATGTCCACCCGGCGATGACCGGTCCGCGCGCACACCTCCGTCACATGACGGCCGAGCAACTCGGCGGCCTTACGGAGATCGCAGGTCAGCGGGGAGTAGTTGAGCGCCTCGACATGGCACCAGCCGTGCCGGTGCAGTGAGCGGCGCAGCAGGACGAAGACGGAGCGGTTGTCGATGAAGCCATGGAGCAGGAGGACCGGCGGATGCGCGCGGCCCTCGGTCGGCAGCAGCGTGGGCGCGGCGACGGCAGGCTGCGGGATCTTCAGGCACCCGTCTGTCCGGAGCCCGTCGGGAGGCTCGGGGGCCGGGGGTGGTGCGGGATGTGGCGCGGGGCGTTCCTGGGACATACCGGTCGGATAGAGCAGCAGATGGGCGGCGAGCACCGCCAGGTCGACGACCGTGCTGCGGAGGAGAAGGGGAGAGGTGCGGGTGGGGAGCCGGCGCGCGCACTGGAGCGGTGCGGCAAGAAGGCGCGCGAGCGCAAGGGGTGCGGAGAGAAAGGGCAGGGCCTGCATGCCGACCTCCCGAACGGCACGCGGGAGGCGACTGTGACCCCCGTATGCCCTCGTGGGAAGCCATGCGCAGCGATGGCGGGCCTGCGGCGTGGCCCGCCCTGATGCGCGCCCGGCGGCGCGGTGGTTCGGCTGCGGCTCCCCGTGCGCCCGGCCCGCGTGCGCTGCGCCACGAGGCCGTGGCGTAACGACACGTGGAACGCGGCGCATAGCGAACGTGTCCCAGGTGTGATTTCCCCCTCCCCGGATGTCACGAAACGGCTGGGTACGGGATGCTGGCGATAACGTTCGTTCACGCTCGTGGCCGCCGGATCGCGGCCGCGCGATCGATTGTCGGCTCGGCGGCACCACAGTGCCGTGCATGGCTTGGAGGCAGTGATGGGTGTGGCTCGGCAGGACGGGGCGCAAGCGGGGAGCCAGGGCGCGGCGGGCAGGTCGGGGCCGATCCGTGTGGTGGTGGCCAAGCCGGGCCTGGACGGGCACGACCGGGGCGCCAAGGTCATCGCGCGGGCGCTGCGCGACGCCGGTATGGAGGTGATCTACACCGGGCTGCACCAGACCCCGGAGCAGATCGTCGACACCGCGATCCAGGAGGACGCCGACGCGATCGGGCTGTCCATCCTCTCCGGTGCCCACAACACCCTCTTCGCGAAGGTCATCGCCCTCCTGGAGGAACGCGACGCGGCGGACATCAAGGTCTTCGGCGGGGGCATCATCCCCGAGGCCGACATCCCGCCGCTCAAGGCACAGGGCGTCGCGGAGATCTTCACGCCGGGCGCGACGACCGCCTCCATCGTGGAGTGGGTCCAGGCGAACGTGCGCTCGCTGGCGGTCTGAGGCGGAGCTGGGCACGTGCACCGCGCGGACACCCTCTGGGGCGGCCGGGGCGCGGCGGGTCATGGCGTCCTCCGGCCGGTCTCCCCGGTCTCCCCGGCCGGCGCGGGGGCGGCGGGCGGCGGCGTGAGTTCGGCATGCATCGTGGCGCGCAGGCGCAGGGTGCCGACCAGGCGCTGGAAGGCCTCGGACCAGTAGCCGCCGGAGCCAGGTGAGGCGCCCTCCGGCTCGTCCGTGACGGCGGTGAGCATGTCGAGACGGTCCGCGGCTGCCGGGTCCAGGCAGCGCTCGGCCAGGCCCATCACCCCGCTGAAGCTCCAGGGATAGCTGCCCGCGTCCCGGGCGATGTCCAGCGCATCGACGACGGCGCGGCCCAGCGGCTCCGCCCAGGGGACCGCGCACACCCCGAGCATCCGGAAGGCGTCCGACAAGCCGTGGGCCGCGATGAACTCCGCCACCCACCGGGCCCGTTCGTCCCCCGGCAGCACGGCCAGCAGCTTCGTCAGATCCCGCGACGAGCCTGCGGGTGAGACCTCGGCGGCCTGGGACGGTGCGCCCGGCGCACCCAGCAGCGCCCGCGCCCAGTCGGCGCTCTGCTGGCGCACCGCGGCCCGGCACCAGGCATCGTGCAGCTCCGTCCGCCAGTCGTCCGCCACCGGCAGCGCGACGATCGCCGCCGGCTCCCGGCCCGTGAAGCGCTCGCGCCAGCTGTCCAGCGGCGTCGCCTCCACCAACTGGCCCAGCCACCAGGACCGTTCGCCCCGCCCGGAGGGCGGCTTGGGGGCCACGCCGTCCCGTTGCATCGCCGCGTCGCACTCGTGCGGCGCCTCCACAACGATCCTCGTGGTGCCCGACGTACGGTCCAGGCCGATGCAGGTGTGCGCACGCTCGGCCATACGGGCCGCGAACGCGGAGCCCGGCAGAGTGGAGAGGAACTCGGCGGCAGTGGCGCGGACATTGCGGCTGCGGTCGGACAGTGCCCGTTCGAGGAAGGGCTCATCCGCCGCCGAGAGGTCCTCGCGCAGCGAGTCGAGGAACATCAGGCGGTCTTCGGCCCGCTCCGTGGACCAGGTCGTGGCCAGCAGGGCCAGGCCGGCCGGCGGGTCGTGCCGGCGCAGCGCGGTCAACAGGGCGACCCGCTCCGCGAACAGGCCCTCCTCCCACTGCTGCCGTACGCCCTCGGGATCGTCGCCGACGGGGAACCCGGCCGGGCCTCCGATCCCGCGGAGCGCGAACTTCCATTCGTCGTTGAGCCGCGCCAGCCACAGGGCGCGCGGTCCCGCCAACGCCAGCGCGGCGGGCCGCAGATCCGTACGGGCCCGGGCGGCGTCGAGCAGCTCCGGAAGCAGTGCCTCCGGGGCGCGGTAGCCGTATCCGTCGGCGGCGGCCAGCCACTGGGGGAGCAGTTCGGTGAGGTCGGGGGCCGTCCCGCGGCGGCTGCTGCCTCCGGCGCCGCCGCGGTCGGCGAGCAGCAGGGAGAGCCGGCGACGGGCCGCGGGCGGCAGCGGGGGCCGCGGATCGGCCGGGGCCGGGGCGGGCCGCTCGCCGGCCGGCGCGGGGCGCAGCGCGGCGCGCCGGCGCACCGTGCTCACCGCGGCCGCATCCAGGAGTGCGGCCGCGCCGGCCTGCCCGGACCGCATCGCCACCGGCGGGGTCCGGCGCTCGGTCCCGAGAAGCGCGGCACTTACGAGGGCGGACCAGTTGGCTGGGGTGTCCGGGCCGGGGGAGGTGGCTGCGGAGGAGGCGGACGCGGGGGGTGGGGCGGACGAAGCAGGCGGAGTGGTCGAAGGGAGCGGGGTGGGTGAGGCGGGTGAGGTGCCGCTTGTATCGCTCGTGCTGCTGGTGTTGCTCGTGATGGTCGTGGTGCTCGTCATGCTCGTCATCCCCCTCTTTCAGGTCTTTCAGGTCCTTCGGGTCTTTCAGGTCTTCTAGGTCTTCCAGGCATCGGTGGTGGACGGCTTGCGCGGCGGGCGGGGAGCCGGGGTGGGCGAAGCCGGGGGGCCGGGTCACAGGGACACCGGGGTGGGGTCCCAGACGGTCAGCGGCAGAAAGCCGCGGTGACCGCATTCGCCGAAGACCGTGACCGGCGCCCCGCCCGATATGGCGGCCAGCTGCCACCGGCTCGCCCGGCCGGAACAGCGCGGGTCCAGCGGCAGCGCCGACTCCCCGTCCGCATCGGCCAGTTGCCAGGGCGCCCCGTCGCGGCCCGGTATGGGCGTGACGTCGGTGAGCACCACCGGCCAGGAATCCAGCCAGGGGTCGTCGCGCAGTGCATCGCCGTACGCGGTCAGTGCGGCATCGATGCCGCAGCCGGGTGGTACCGGTCCGGGGGCCGCCGGGGCGTGCCGCTCGCCCAGGGCCGCACGCAGCGGGCGGGCGCCGGGGTAGTAGGCGAGGTCCGCGTCGAGGATCAGACCGGGCGGCAGGGCCAGGTCCAGCGGGCGGTGGGAGCCTCCGAACGAGAGATGCAGCGCCATCCGGCCGGTCCGCTCGCCCCGCAGAAAGATTCTGCGGGTGAGCAACCTCCCGTCGTCACTGTCCTGTTGGGCGAGCACCAGCCAGCGGTCCCGGACCGTGGCCGCATCGGGGCCGGTCAGTAGTTCCGCCGCCTCGGTGGTGAGTCCGACGCGGGAGCGGACGGTCGCCGCGAGCGGGGCCGGCAGCCGGTCGAGGCCGAGGAATCCCTCATCGAGGAGGTGCAGCAGCGCGCACTCCTCCAGCAGCCGGGCCGGCCAGTCGGCGCCGGACGCCACCACCGATCCCAACTCCCGTACCCGCGCGGCGAGCCCGGGAGCCTGGGCGTCGACCATACGGGCGGCCGTCTCGTCCCAGGAGCCGCCCGCGCTCCCGGATCCGCCGCCGTGGCCATCACCCCCACCGGCGCGTCCGGCCGAGGCCAGGCCGGACTGGAGGAGATCCTCCAGGCGCTGCTCCAGTTCCATGGCGCCGGCGCCGATCCGCTGCATCCGGCGGGCGGCCCGCCGCTCGGCGGCCTCCGGGTCGGCGGGCGCACGCGACGCGGCACCCCCGCCCGGCGCCGCTCCCGCGGGCCGCCCGGCGCGCTCGCGGCGCCCGGCCAGCCACTCGACCGCCCATGCGGCAGGCTCCCCGTACGCCACCGCCCGATCGCCGTCGCCGCCCGCCCAGAGCAGCAGCAGCCCCAGCGCGTGCTTGCACGGAAATTTACGGCTCGGACAACTGCACGTGAAGGCCGGGCCGTTGAGGTCGACCACCGTCCGGTACGGCTTCTTGCCGCTGCCCTCGCACTGCCCCCAGACCGCGGCCCCGTCCGCGCCCGTTTCCGACCACGGCCCGGGCGCCGCGAGCTTGCCGCCCGCCTTGCGTGATGCCTCGTCGGGCGCCAGCGCGAGCACCTGATCCGTCGTCCAGCGTTCCCCCTGCGGATTCATGTCTCCGACGCTACGACGCGCCACTGACAATCCCGCCAGGCCGTGCCGAACTCGCAGGCCAGCGCCGGTTTTCGGGGCTTTGTCAGTGGTCTGGTGCAGGCTTGATTCCGCAAGCGGCCGCAGCGGGTTTCGCGGTGCTGGCCGCAGACGTGAGGACGAGGGGGAAACATGTCCGGGAACAGCTTCAGGGCGGCGGAGGACACGAAGAATTCGGCGGCCGGGACGACCCCGGAAGCCGCGGGCGGCGCGGTGCTGCGGCCGCATGCCGAGGACAGCTTCGCGGCGGAGCTCGCGGCCCTCGCGGCGGCCGACGACCGGCCGCGGCCGGAGCGCTGGCGGCTCTCGCCGTGGGCGGTGGCCACCTATCTGCTCGGCGGCACGCTCGCGGACGGCACGGTCATCACACCGAAATACGTCGGTCCGCGCCGGATCGTCGAGGTCGCGGTGACCACCCTCGCCACGGACCGCGCACTGCTCCTGCTCGGTGTGCCCGGCACCGCGAAGACCTGGGTGTCCGAGCATCTGGCGGCGGCCGTCAGCGGGGATTCCACCCTGCTGGTGCAGGGCACGGCCGGCACTCCTGAGGAGGCGATCCGCTACGGCTGGAACTACGCCCAGCTGCTCGCGAACGGCCCCAGCCGCGAGGCGCTGGTGCCCAGCCCGGTGATGCGCGCGATGGCGCAGGGCATGACCGCGCGGGTGGAGGAGCTGACCCGGATGCCCGCCGACGTACAGGACACGCTCATCACGGTCCTGTCGGAAAAGACCCTGCCGATCCCGGAGTTGGGGCAGGAGGTGCAGGCCGTCCGCGGCTTCAACCTGATCGCCACGGCCAACGACCGCGACCGCGGGGTCAATGAACTCTCCAGTGCACTGCGCCGCCGCTTCAACACCGTCGTGCTGCCGCTGCCCGCGACCCCCGACGAAGAGGTGGACATCGTCTCGCGCCGGGTCGAGCAGATCGGACGCTCGCTGGACCTCCCGGCCGGGCCGGAGGGGCTGGACGAGATCCGCCGGGTCGTCACGGTCTTCCGCGAGCTGCGCTCCGGCACCACCGCCGACGGCCGGACCAAGCTCAAGTCACCCTCCGGCACCCTCTCCACGGCCGAGGCCATCTCGGTGGTGACCAACGGCCTGGCGCTGGCCACCCACTTCGGGGACGGTGTGCTGCGCTCCGGGGACGTCGCCGCGGGCATTCTGGGAGCCGTGGTCCGCGACCCGGCCGCGGACCGGGTCGTATGGCAGGAGTACCTCGAAACGGTGGTGCGTGAGCGCGACGGTTGGAAGGACTTCTACCGCGCCTGCCGTGAGGTGAGCGCATGAACGGGCCGCTGCTGCTCGGGGTGCGGCATCACGGCCCCGGATCGGCACGGGCGGTGCGCGCCGCCCTGGAGCAGTACACCCCCGCCGCGGTCCTGATCGAGGGGCCGCCGGAGGCGGACGAGCTGGTCCCGCTCGCCGCACGGGAGGAGATGAGGCCGCCGGTCGCGCTGCTCGCCCATGCGCAGGACGACCCCGGCCGCGCGGCGTTCTGGCCGCTGGCCGAGTTCTCCCCGGAGTGGGTCGCGATGCGCTGGGCCCTGGAGCACGGTGTCCCCGTCCGCTTCATCGATCTGCCCGCGGCCAACTCCCTGGCGATGGGGGAGGGCGGGGAGCAGCCGGAAGGGCGGACGTCCGGCGGCGAGGAGCCCGAGGGGGAGCGGCCGGACGGGGTGCAGGCCGGCGGAGAGGAGCCCGCGGGGGAACAGGCGGACGGGGAGACGTCCGGCGGTGAGGGACCCGAGCGGGAGCAGGGCACCCAGGCCGATGTGCGGGTCGATCCGGTCCGGGTGCTGGCCGAGGCGGCCGGGTATGACGATCCGGAGCGCTGGTGGGAGGACGTGGTCGAGCACCGTGGGGGCGGGGGGACCTCCCGGCGCGGCGGGGCCGAGAGCGGGGGAGGGGCCGAGGCGGACGCCGCCGCCCCGTTCGCGGCGCTGGCCGAGGCGATGGGCGCGCTGCGGGAGGCGTACGGCGACGGCGGCCATGACCGTGATCCGGTGCGCGAGGCCCAGATGCGGCTGCGACTGCGGGCCGCGCGCAAGGAGTTCGGGGACGACATCGCCGTGGTGTGCGGAGCCTGGCACGTCCCGGCCCTGGCACAGCGCACCACCATGGCTGCGGACCGGCAGCTGCTCAAGGGCCTGCCGAAGGTGAAGGCGACGGTCACCTGGGTGCCCTGGACGCACCGGCGGCTGTCCCGGCACAGCGGTTATGGCGCCGGCATCGCCTCGCCCGGCTGGTACGGCCATCTCTTCAGCGCCCCCGACCGCCCCGTGGAACGCTGGCTGACCAAGGTCGCCGGGCTGCTCCGGGAGGAGGACTACGCCGTCTCGTCGGCGCATGTCATCGAGGCGGTGCGGCTCGCCGAGGGGCTGGCCACGGTGCGCGGCCGCCCGTTGGCCGGTCTGACGGAGCTGGACGACGCGATCCGGGCCGTCATGGGCGACGGTTCCGACGCCCCGTCCTCGCTGATCCACGACCGGCTGGTGGTCGGCGAGGTGCTGGGCGAGGTCCCGGAGGACGCCCCCGCGGTGCCGCTGCAACGGGACCTCGCCCGCACCCGGCGCACGCTGCGGCTCACACCACAGGCCCTGGAACGGGAACTGGAGCTGGATCTGCGCAAGGAGACCGACGCCGCGCGCAGCCGCCTGCTGCACCGGCTGCGACTGCTCGGCATCCCCTGGGGAGAGCCCGCCCACTCCCGAAGCAGCACCGGCACCTTCCGGGAGACCTGGCGGCTGCGCTGGGAGCCCGAACTCTCGGTGCGGGTCGCGGAGGCCGGCATCTGGGGCACGACGGTGCTCTCGGCCGCCACCGCCAAGGCGGTTGCCGAGGCGTCCGAGGCCTCCGGGGCGGCCACGCTCGCCGGGGTGACGGCGCTCGCCGAGCGCTGTCTGCTCGCCGGACTCCCCGACGCGCTCCCGGTGGTGATGCAGGCACTGTCCGACCGCGCGGCGCTCGATGCGGACGTGGGCCATCTCGCGCAGGCGCTGCCGGCCCTCGTCCGGTCCGTGCGCTACGGCGATGTCCGCGGCACGCACTCCGCGGCGCTCCGCGAGGTGGCCATGGGCCTGGCCGAGCGGGTCTTCGTCGGACTGCCGCCGGCCTGCGCGGGCCTGGATGCCGAAGGCGCCGCCGCCATGCGCGGTCATCTCGACGCCACCCATCAGGCCGTCGGCCTCCTCGGCCGGCCGGAGCCCGGAGAGCGGCCCGCCCCCAAGAGCCTGCGGGCGCGGTGGGCCGGAGTACTGCACACGGTGAGCGAACGGGACGCCGTACCGGGGCTGATCCGCGGCCGAGCCGTCAGACTTCTGTTGGACGACGGCGAGTTGGGCGAGGAAGGAGCCGAGCGGCTGATGGGGCTCGCCCTCTCGCCGGGCACCCCGCCCGTCGATGCCGCCGGCTGGGTCGAGGGCTTCGTCGGCGGCGGGGACGGCGGCATGCTGCTGGTCCACGACGAACGGCTGCTCGCGCTGGTCGACGGCTGGCTGACCGGCGTGCCGGACGCGGCGTTCACGGACGTGCTGCCGCTGCTGCGCAGAACCTTCGCCGCGTACGAGGCCGGAGTGCGGCGCACCCTCGGCGAGCTGATCCGCCGCGGCCCCACGGCAACGCCCCGCCGCCCGCCCGGCGACGCCCCGGACCCCGCCGCACCCGGCTTCGGCCCCGGCCTGGACCGCGACCGCGCCGCCGCCGTACTCCCCACGCTGCGCCTGCTCTTGGGCATCGGACAGCAGGGCTTCGACAGCGAGCCGAGCGGAGCGGCAGGGCCGGCTGGTCCGGCCGGGCCGACCGAACCAACCGAGTCGACCGCACCCACCGCCGCGCCCCGCGACCGACACCGGCCCACCGCCCGGCCGCACAACGACCAGCCGGCGGCCCCGTCCCGGCCGCACTACGACCAGCCGGCGGCCCCGTCCCGGCCGCACTACGACCAGCCGGCGGCCCCGTCCCGGCTGCACGACGAACAACAGGCGGCCCCGTCCCGGCCGTCGAACGAACCACCGGCGCACCCGACCCCGCCGGCCGACGACCTCATGGGGGCACGGACATGACCCGCACGACACCGGACCCGACGACGACACCTGCCCCAGCCCCCACCACCGCCACCACACCCCCGACGTCCCCCTCTTCCTCCTCCGCCACCACGTCCCCGACCTCCCCCTCCCCCTCCCCCCAAACCCCGCCTCCCGCCTCCGAGGAAGAACGGCTGCGCCGCTGGCGGCTGGTGCTCGGTGGGGGTGGCGCGGACGGTACGGGGTGTGAGCTGCGGGGGCGGGATGCGGCGATGGACGGGGCGCTGACCTCGCTCTACGGCGGGGAGAGCGGCGACGGCGGCAAGAGAGCCGGCGGCGGCAGGCGTTCTGCGGGGCTCGGGGCCTCGGCGCCCGGAGTGGCGCGCTGGCTCGGCGACATCCGTAGGTACTTCCCGTCCTCCGTGGTGCAGGTGATGCAGCGTGACGCCATCGACCGTCTGGGGCTGTCCGCGCTGCTGCTGGAGCCGGAGATGCTGGAGGCCGTCGAGGCGGACGTCCATCTGGTGGGGACCCTGCTCTCGCTCAACCGGCTGATGCCGGAGACGGCCAGGGAATCCGCACGCGCCGTCGTCCGCAAGGTCGTCGAAGAGCTGGAGAAGAAGCTGGCGAACCGCACCCGCGCCGCTCTCACCGGGGCGCTGGACCGCTCCGCGCGGATCAGCCGGCCGCGCCACCGCGACATCGACTGGAACCGCACGATCCGGGCCAACCTCAAGAACTACCTCCCCGAGTACCGCACGGTCGTCCCCGAGCGCCTGATCGGCTACGGCCGCGCCGCGCAGTCGATGAAGAAGGAAGTGGTGCTCTGCATCGACCAGTCCGGTTCGATGGCCGCCTCGGTCGTCCATGCCTCGGTGTTCGGCGCGGTGCTGGCCTCCATGCGGGCCATCGACACCCGGCTGGTCGTCTTCGACACCGCCGTGGTCGATCTGACGGACCAACTCGACGACCCTGTGGACGTGCTCTTCGGCACCCAGCTCGGCGGCGGCACGGACATCAACCGCGCGCTCGCCTACTGCCAGTCCCGGATCACCCGCCCCGCCGAAACCGTCGTCGTCCTCATCAGCGACCTCTACGAGGGCGGTATCCGCGGCGAGATGCTCAAGCGGGTCGCCGCGATGAAGGCGTCCGGGGTGCAGTTCGTGACGTTGCTCGCACTGTCCGACGAGGGAGCACCGGCCTACGACCGTGAGCACGCCGCGGCTCTCGCGGCCCTGGATGCACCGGCGTTCGCCTGTACGCCGGATCTGTTCCCCGACGTGATGGCGGCCGCCCTGGAGAAACGGCCGCTGCCCATACCGGACATGACGGAGCAACGGTGACAGGTAGCCAGGGGGGATTTGCGTGGCACCTGGCTGCTCATGCAAGGATCAGGGCATCGCTCGATCGCCCGCGACGCGCGTGACGCCGAGGCCTGTGCCCGGTAGTCCCCGTCCGTATGGGAAGGTCCCCTCCTTGTCCGCTGTGCTCGCCCTGCCTGCCGCCGTGCGCCTGCCGCGCACCGTGGCCGTACGGCGTGCGCTGCTGGCCGGGCTCTTCCTGGTGGGCTTCGCCGTCCTCGGCTTCGCCTTCGGTCCCGGCGCCCATGCCGTCGACCGGACGCGGACAGCGGACCTGCCCGGGGCCACGGCCCCGGCCAAGGCCCCGGCCGAGGCGTCCACTCCGGACCGGGCCGCCACCCGGGACGGGGCGGCGGACCACGCGGGCCGGGCAGATCAACTCTCCGGCTCCGGAGCCGCGTTGGCGCCGCAGGGCAAGGGCTCCGAAGCCAAGCTGGGCCAGCGTGTCCACAACGCCTCCGACGCGATGACCGATGCCGTACGGCCCGCTGCCGACCAGGCCGCATCGGCCACCGGCCGGGTCACCCAGCCGGTGAGCCGCGCTGTGCGGGAGATCGGGGACTCGGCCGGTGCCGCGCTGCCCGTACACCTCCCGTCCGGCGAGCACACCGGTCGTCCCGGGGACGGCGGTGCGCAGCAGCACGGCCGTACGCCGGGCGGTGAGCGGCCGGCGGATTCGTGCACGGCCGGCGCGACGGCCGACGCGGGCGCGGCCCGGTCGGCTCAGCTCATCGACGGCCTGCGCACGCCGGCCGCCGAGCACCCCTGGGCCACCGTCCAGGAGCAGCGGGACCCGGGCCACGGCCTTCCGGGGCACTTCCCGCAGGGCCCGGTGGCGCCGGCCTCGCACAACGCGGGTGACGGCCACGGCCCCCGTGGCGGGGACCAGCACGCCGCCGATCCGGCGAACTCCCTGCGCTTCCGGCTGATTCCCGGTGGCGTCCGCACGGCCGATGGCGCTCCGACGCGTCGGCGTGCCGAAGAAATCCTCGAATTCCCGGGCTAGGGCAGACCGCTCCGCGTCTGTCACTGGACCTGCCGCGCGGGGGCGGGACAGGTCTGCCCTTTCACCCCTTTTGAATTCGAAGGACTTTCACCTCCATGCGCTCCAACATCCGCCGTTCCATCGTCGTTGCCGCTGCCGCAACCGGACTGTGGGCCCTGGGCTCCGTCGCTGCCAACGCCGCCGAGCTGCCCACCGCCGGGGACCTGCCGTCCGCCGGCACGGTGACCGACACCGCCAAGCAGCTGCCCACCGGCGACGTGACCGGCACCGCGACGAAGACCGCCCAGAAGGTCACCGACACCGTCGAGCAGACGGCGGGCAAGGCCACCGGTGCCCTCGGCGGCGGCGTGCCGACCCAGAACCTGCCCTCGACGGACGGCGTGCAGAAGCTGACCCACGGCCTCGGCCTGCCGGACAGCGGTGCGGTCCGCAAGACCGCCGACGTGAAGAAGGCCAAGAAGGCCGTCAAGGCCGTCAAGAAGACCGCGAAGGCCGCCGACCTGGGCAAGGCCGGCCGCCTCACCAACGGCACGCTGCCCGCCGTCCCGGCGCTGCCCGCCACGGGCATCCCGTCCGCCCAGCTCCCCGGCGGCCTGCCCAAGCGCCTGCCCGCCACCCCGGCCCTGCCCAAGGCCCCCGCGCTGCCCAAGGCGCCCGGTTCGGTCGACAACCTGCTGGCCGGTCTCGCCGGTGCGGGTGTCCGCCCCGAGCAGCTGACGAACCAGGCCAAGAGCGGTCTGGCCACCGCCCGTCCGGTCGTCGACAACGCGGCCTCCGACGTGCTGCCCCCCGTCGCCCGCCGAGCCGTGGTCAAGGTCGTCCCGGTAGCCCAGGGCACGGTCGGCAACGCCGGTCGGCTCGCCGGTGACGCGGCCGGCCAGGCAACCCCGTTCGTGATCACGGTCGCCGGCCACGCGCAGCTGTTCGTGCAGGGTGCCGCCGGCGACGTGGTGCCGGCCGCCAAGGGTGTCGCGGCCCACGCCACCCCGTTCGCGCAGGGTGTGGCCGGTGACGCCACTCCGTTCGCGCAGGGCCTGGCCGCCGTTGTCGCCACCGACGCACAGGGCACCGCCGGCCAGGCCGTCGCCGGCGCGAAGGGCCTGACGCCGGTGAAGTCCGTGCCGTCGGTCCCGTCCGTGCCGTCGGTCCCGTCGGTTCCGTCCGTGCCGGCCGTTCCGTCCGTGCCCTCGGTGAAGTCCGTGCCGTCCGTGCCCGCCGTGCCCGCCGTTCCGGGCAACGTGACCGACGCGGTCGCCGTCCCGTCCGTGCCCGCCGTGCCCGCCGTGCCCGGCAACGTGACCGACGCCGTTCCGGCCGGCCTGGCCCACGCCGTCGCCGTCCCGGCCGTCCCGGCCGAGCTGTCCGACCTCACCAACGCCGCCAACATCCCGGCGCTGCCCGCCCTCCCGGTTCAGGGCATCTGAGGCTCGGAGCCAGTAGCACCGGTTCATCGGCTGCGGCGGCAGCCGATGCCGGAACACCCATGAACAGCCGGGCGGCCCTCTGTGGGGGAGGACCGCCCGGCTTTGGCGTTTCCTCGTCCCGGGCAACAGCCCACCGGCGCAACGGAGTTCAGCCTCATCCCTCGGCCCCCGGCCCCGGCCCCCCGGCCCCCGCCCTCGGCCCCGCTCCTACTCCCCGCCCCGGCCCCGGCCCCCGCTCCCGCCCCCCAGTCCCGCACGGTCCCCCTCCCCCCGCCGCGCGGCCACCCCCGGCTGCCCCCCTCGCCCAGCCCACCCCGCCTCCCACATGGCCGATCACCAGCGCGCATCCCCCACGGAGCCGGAACACCCGGCGCGTGACAGGACGGCACGTAAGAGCCCAGTCGATCAGCCCCCCTTCGCCGCCGACATGCGGAAATTCCGAGGAGGCGTAACTTGGCCAAAAGATCTGTGATGGTAATCACCGCTGGAGTGTGATCTGTGATTTAGGGGCTCACGGCCCGCGGCGATAACCTGCGGGACGGACATGCCGCGTAACCGGTCACCGTGTACGCCTCCCCTGTGACAGCGCCGTCACGTTGCCCTTCGCGGCACGCCCATCGCAGACAACGATCCGCGATCACTCGGCGATTCTGAGAAGACAAGGGACGGACGCGCGTGGACCTGTTCGAGTACCAGGCGAGGGACCTCTTCGCCAAGCACGGTGTACCGGTGCTGGCCGGTGAAGTCATCGACACGCCTGAGGCAGCCCGCGAGGCGACCGAGCGGCTGGGCGGCAAGTCCGTCGTCAAGGCCCAGGTGAAGGTCGGCGGCCGTGGCAAGGCCGGCGGCGTCAAGCTGGCCGCGACCCCGGACGAGGCCGTCGCCCGCGCGACGGACATCCTCGGCATGGACATCAAGGGCCACACGGTCCACAAGGTGATGATCGCCGAGACCGCTCCGGAGATCGCCGAGGAGTACTACGTCTCGTACCTCCTCGACCGCACCAACCGCACCTTCCTGGCCATGGCCTCCGTCGCCGGCGGCATGGACATCGAAGAGGTCGCGGAGAAGACCCCCGAGAAGCTCGCCAAGATCCCGGTGGACGCCAATGAGGGCGTCTCCAAGGAGAAGGCCGCCGAGATCGTCGCTGCCGCGAAGTTCCCGGCCGAGGTCGCCGACCAGGTCGCCGACGTTCTGGTCACCCTGTGGAAGACCTTCATCGCCGAGGACGCGCTCCTCGTCGAGGTCAACCCGCTTGCGAAGGTCGCCAACGGCGATGTCCTCGCGCTCGACGGCAAGGTGTCCCTCGACGAGAACGCCGAGTTCCGTCAGCCGGAGCACGAGGCGCTGGAGGACAAGGACGCAGCCAACCCGCTCGAGGCTGCGGCCAAGGCCAAGGGCCTGAACTACGTCAAGCTCGACGGCCAGGTCGGCATCATCGGCAACGGCGCGGGTCTCGTCATGAGCACCCTGGACGTCGTCGCCTACGCCGGCGAGAAGCACAACAACGTCAAGCCCGCCAACTTCCTCGACATCGGTGGCGGCGCCTCCGCCGAGGTCATGGCGAACGGCCTGGAGATCATCCTCGGCGACCCGGACGTCAAGTCCGTCTTCGTCAACGTCTTCGGCGGCATCACCGCCTGTGACGAGGTCGCCAACGGCATCGTGCAGGCGCTGGAGCTGCTCAAGTCCAAGGGCGAGGACGTCAACAAGCCCCTGGTCGTGCGCCTCGACGGCAACAACGCCGAGCTGGGTCGCCAGATCCTGTCGGAGGCCAACCACCCGCTGGTGCAGCGCGTGGACACCATGGACGGCGCGGCCGACAAGGCCGCCGAGCTGGCTGCTAAGTAAAGGACGAGGACACAACAACCATGGCTATCTTTCTGACCAAGGAAAGCAAGGTCATCGTCCAGGGCATGACCGGTGCCACTGGCATGAAGCACACCAAGCTGATGCTCGGTGACGGCACCAACATCGTCGGCGGTGTGAACCCCCGCAAGGCCGGCACCAGCGTCGACTTCGACGGCACCGACGTGCCCGTCTTCGGCTCGGTCGCCGAGGCGATGGAGAAGACCGGCGCCGACGTGTCCGTGCTCTTCGTCCCGCCGGCGTTCGCCAAGGCCGCCGTCGTCGAGGCGATCGACGCCGAGATCCCGCTGGCCGTCGTGATCACCGAGGGCATCGCGGTGCACGACTCCGCCGCCTTCTGGGCGTACGCGAAGTCCAAGGGCAACAAGACCCGGATCATCGGCCCGAACTGCCCCGGCCTGATCACCCCCGGCCAGTCCAACGCCGGCATCATCCCGGGCGACATCACCAAGCCCGGCCGCATCGGTCTGGTGTCCAAGTCGGGCACGCTGACCTACCAGATGATGTACGAGCTCCGTGACATCGGCTTCTCCTCGGCCGTCGGCATCGGTGGCGACCCGGTCATCGGCACCACGCACATCGACGCCCTCGCGGCGTTCGAGGCGGACCCCGACACCGACCTGATCGTGATGATCGGCGAGATCGGCGGCGACGCCGAGGAGCGTGCGGCCGACTTCATCAAGGCCAATGTCTCCAAGCCGGTCGTCGGCTACGTCGCGGGCTTCACCGCGCCCGAGGGCAAGACCATGGGCCACGCCGGCGCCATCGTCTCCGGCTCCTCCGGCACCGCCCAGGCGAAGAAGGAGGCCCTGGAGGCCGCCGGCGTCAAGGTCGGCAAGACCCCGTCGGAGACCGCGCGGCTCGCCCGCGAGATCCTCGGCGGCTGATTGCGCCACGGGAGGGACGTCCTTGCGGCGTCCGTCCTCGACACCGCCGGGCCCTCGCTCCGGTGACCCCGCACCGTCGCGGCGGAAGCTTCTTCCGCCGCGCCGGGGCCGGTCACCGGGGGAGGGTCCGGCGGTGCGTTCGGGCCGGAAACGGACGGATCAGCACGGCCGCCCGCGGCCGGCGCCCCCCGCTCGGGCCGCTGCCGCTAACGGCTCTCGGGCCGCAGCCGGGCCTGCCGGAGCCTCTTCCGTACGGCCTCGCTCCCGTGCCGGTGCGCACTCCTTGCCTTGTGTGCACTCCCTGCCCTGTGAGACCCCCCGGCCTTGGGTGCACTCTCGTCACGGTGCCGGTGCCGTTCCGGTGACACCGGGGCGTGCGCCACGCGCGACATCGACTGCTCCGGCGGTGTGTGGTGATCCGGCGTGACGATCACCGTCAACAGCGTGACCAGCGCGAACAGCCCGATCAGTGCGAAGACGGCCCGGGTGGTCCGCTCGGCGCTGCGCTCGCTGCCGGACCGTACGAACTCCGCGGCGGGCGGCGGCATCTGCTCCGCGGCCGCCAGCCTGGCGAGCCGGGCGCGCAGGATCTCGCCCTGCCGTACCGGAGGGCGCCCGCCGAGCCCCAACTCCGGCAGCCGCTCGGCGATCTGCTCGCGCGCATGGGCCAGCCGCCCGGCCGCGGCCGGGGTGCTCGCCTCGATCTCCGCCGCGGTCTCGCCCAGCCCGAGCCCCACCCCGTCGTGCAGCACCAGCGTCCGCCGGTACGGTGCCGGCAGGCTCAGCAGCGTCACCAGCAGCGCCTGGTCCGACGGCTCGGCCGGCGCGGCGAGCCGGTCCGGCATACGGGCGGTGCGCAGCCCGGGGCACAGCCGGTGCCAGGGCGCCAGCGCGTACTCATAGGTGGCCGCCCGCACCCATCCCGCCGGGTCCGGATCCACCGCGACCCGCGGCCAGTGCTGCCAGGCCAGCCGGAACCCACGCTCCACCGCCCGCTGCGCCAGCCGTGGCCGGCCGGTGAGCAGAAACGCCTGCTGGGTCAGCGCGGCTGCGTGCCGGGAGTGGAGTTCGTCGAAGGCGGTGGCGGCCTGCTCGCGCTGGGTCATACACGGCTGGGTCATACACAGCAGTGTGGAAAACCCGCAGAAGCATATGTACCGCGACACGTCGGGCATTTCGTCAGTCCATGGCGGAAACGCCTCTTGTTGGCAGCATGGCGGCGTGAGCCAGTTCACCGATCGTGGCCCCGCGTTGTCCTCGCACGGCCGCACCGCCGCCCAGCGCTCGTCGGCGATCGGCGCGGCCTTCCTCGGCGGGGTGACGGCCGCCGGCCTCGGGCTCGGCGCGCTGACGGTCGCCGTGCTGCTGCTCTGGGTCGCCTCCCCTTCCCCCGACAGCGGCCCGTCCCGGGCCCTGCATCTCGCCGCCGATCTGTGGCTGCTGGCGCACGGCGGTGACCTGGTGCGCACCGGGACCCACTCCGGCGTCCCGGCCCCGGTCGCGATGACCCCGCTGCTGCTCGTGGTCCTTCCGGTCTGGCTGCTGCACCGGGCCGCCCGCCACGCCCTGGCGACCGCGGTCGACGGCCGTCCGGCCCCCGGCGACGGTCCCGGCGCCACCTCCGTGGTCGCGCCGCGCACCCTGCTCGGGGCGCTGCTCACCGGCTATCTGTTCATCGCGGCCGGCGCGCTGCTCTACGCCTGCGCCGGCGGGCTGAGCGCCGAGCCCCTCAGCGTGCTGGTGTACGTCCCGGCCACCGCGGTCGCCACGCTCGCCGCCACGGCCTGGCGCCTCCTGCGCCACCCCGGCACCGATCTGCTGCCCGACCGGGCGCTGCGCGCCTGCGCCCGGGTGCCGGACGGCCTGCGCACCTTCTTCAGCGGCGCGCGATGTGCCGCCGCCGGCCGGGCCGCCGGCTCCGCCCTCGCCGCCCTGCTCGGCTCCGGCGCCCTGCTCACCCTCCTCGGGCTCGGCCTGCACGCCGGCCGGGTGGGCCACGACCTCCTCCAGCTGGCGCCCGACTGGGCGAGCCGCGCCACGGTGCTGCTGCTGTGCCTGGTGCTGCTCCCCAATGCGGCCGTGTGGGGCACCGCGTACGGCCTGGGGCCCGGCTTCACGGTCGGCGCGGGCAGCACGGTCGGCCCGCTGGGCACCTCGGCCCATCCCGTGCTGCCACAGCTGCCGCTGCTCGGCGGGGTGCCGGATGCGGGTCCGGGGACCCCGCTGACCTGGGCGGTGGCCGTCCTGCCGCTGGTCGCGGGGGCGCTGCTCGCCCGTTCGGTGGCCCGGCCCGGGGACCAGGGCCCGCCCGTCGCCCCGGGCGGGCCCTGGTCATGGTGGGTGACGGCCTGTGTGGCGGCCCTGGGTGCCGGCTTCTGCGGCGCCGCCATGGCCCTGCTCGCCGGCCTCTCCGGTGGCGCACTGGGCACCGGAGCACTCTCCGCCTTCGGCCCGAGCTGGTGGCGTACGGGCCTGGCGGCGGCGGGCTGGACCGCCCTCACCGGCATCCCCGGCGCGGTCGTGCTACGGGCCTGGCGGCGGCGTGTGGGGCGGCGGGTGGACCGGGAGGGCCGGGGCGAGCCGTCGGCTGCGGAGAGTCAGGAGAGCCGGGAGAGCCAGGAGAGCGCGGAGAACGCGGAAGGCGGCCGGACGGGTGCGAAGCGCTTGACGGCCGCCAAGGCCGCCAAGGCCGCGACGCCCGCAAAGGTCGCGAGGGCGCTGCAAGGCGCCAAGGGCGCGCGGACCGGGAGCGGGAGAGGCGACGCGGGCGAGGCGGAGGACGAGGGGAAGCGGGACGCCGCGGCGGGAACCGCCCCCGCCACCGCCCCCGAATCCGTAACCTGACCCCGCCGCCCGCCCCCCACTGTCCGACCACCGGCCCGGCGAGGCCCCGCCCCCTACTCCCGATTGCTCAGCAACGGCCGCAGCTCCTTCGGCAGCAGCTTCTCGCAGGACTTGCCGGAGGACTGGGTCAGGGCGTCGTTCACGCAGGTGAAGTAGTCGCGGTAGACGATCTGCACGGTGAAGGTCGCGGCCACCATCATCAGCGCCAGCGACGCGGTCACCAGGCCCGCGATCGCCGCCGTGACCTGCGGGCGGGTGCTGCCCTGGGAGGACGTCGCGCCCGGCTGCCCACCCGGGACCGGCTCGGCGGTGGGGGCGGGTCGGCCCTCCATGGCGGCGGTGGTCGCCGCGGCGGTGGCCTTCGAGGAGTCCGGCTTGGCGCGCAGGGCGCTGCCGCCCCAGTAGAGCGCGAGCGCAGCCAGCAGCAGCGCGACCTCCGGCAGGCTGAACAGCACGCAGAAGAACGCCCACATACCGGCGAGCAGCGCATAGCGCGCCCGGCGCTGGGCCGGGTCGGTGGGGTCCCAGCGCAGCCCGCCGCCGGAGCCGCCGGGGCCGCCGCTCTGCGGGCCGCCGCGGCCGCCCGGCCGGGTGCCGAAGCCGCCGTTCTGCCGGCCCGGCTGCCGCGGGCTCCACTGGTTGCCCCAGCTCGGCGCCGCATCGTCCTTCGACGGTGCCCCGTTCTCGTCCTGCCCGTCCGCACCGTCCGCACCGTCCGGGCCCGCGGGCCGGCGCGGGCGCCACTCCTGGTCGGGGGCGTCGGCCGGCGGCGGCGCGAAGGGGTTGTCGCGGTCGGAGCCCGCGGAATCCGGTGTGTCAGGGTCCGGGGAAGCCGACGACGGCTTGCGCTCCCGCGGCAGCAGCACCATCCCGGGGGCGGTGACGGGCGGGGGGCACCCCGCAGCGGTCGCTGGGGGAGGGAGCAGGAGGGCCGCGCGGCGGCGTCGGTCCGTCATCTGGTGTGCGTCTTCCCCTTGTCTCGTCCGTACGCGGGCCTTCGCGACCGGCGCCCGGTTACCACGAACTGCATGCAGTCTTACGCCTGACGCTACCTCCCGTGCCCGCCCCCGTCCCGTGGGGGCCGCGCGGTGTGCCGGTATCGTTGCTGACGGTCGGCGCCTTCGTAGGGTTCCCCGGATCTGCGGTACCCGCAGTCTTGTACGACCACACAAAGCACGCGAGAACGGAAAAGAGAGCCCCGCCGTGGCTTCCTCCCCAGCCCCCGCCCCGTCCGCCCGACCCGGCCGTCCGGCCCGCCTCGTCGTGCTCGTCTCGGGTTCCGGCACGAACCTGCAGGCGCTGCTGGACGCCATCGCCGAGCAGGGGCCCGAGGTCTACGGGGCCGAGATCGTGGCCGTCGGCGCCGACCGTGGTGCGGTCAAGGGCCTGGAGCGCGCGCAGGCCGCGCAGCTGCCGACGTTCGTCTGCCGGGTCAAGGACTACGACAGCCGCACGGACTGGGACGCGGCCCTGACCGAGGCGACCGCCGCGTACGAGCCCGACCTGGTGGTCTCGGCCGGCTTCATGAAGATCCTGGGCAAGGAGTTCCTCGCCCGCTTCGGCGGCCGGATCGTCAACACCCACCCGGCGCTGCTGCCGAGTTTTCCCGGTGCCCATGGCGTACGCGATGCGCTCGCGTACGGCGCGAAGGTCACCGGATGCACCGTCCACTTCGTCGACGACGGGGTCGACACCGGCCCGATCATCGCCCAGGGCGTGGTCGAGGTCCGGGACGAGGACGAGGAATCCGCGCTGCATGAGCGCATCAAGGAAGTCGAGCGATCGCTGCTCGTCGAGGTCGTGGGGCAACTGGCCCGGCACGGCTACCGCATTGAGGGACGAAAGGTACGTATCTCGTGACCGCCACCGAAGGTACGCAGCGGCCCATCCGCCGCGCGCTGGTCAGCGTCTATGACAAGTCCGGGCTGGAGGACCTGGCCCGGGGGCTGCACGCGGCGGGCGTCCAGCTCGTCTCGACCGGATCGACGGCCGCGAAGATCGCCGCGGCCGGTGTGCCGGTCACCAAGGTCGAGGAGCTGACGGGCTTCCCCGAGTGCCTCGACGGCCGCGTCAAGACCCTCCACCCGAAGGTGCACGCCGGCATCCTGGCCGACCTGCGCCTGGAGGACCACCGCCGGCAGCTGACCGAGCTCGGCGTCGAGCCGTTCGACCTGGTGATCGTCAACCTCTACCCGTTCCGGGAGACCGTCGCCTCCGGTGCCACGCCCGACGAGTGCGTGGAGCAGATCGACATCGGTGGCCCCTCGATGGTCCGTGCCGCCGCCAAGAACCACCCGTCGGTCGCCGTCGTCGTCAACCCCGCGCGTTACGGGGAGGTCCTCACGGCGGTCGAGGTCGGCGGCTTCGGGCTCGCCGAGCGCCGGCGGCTGGCGGCGGAGGCCTTCCAGCACACGGCGGCGTACGACACCGCCGTCGCCTCCTGGTTCACCGACCTCTACGCCCCCGAGGACGACTACAACGGGCTCCCGGAGTTCGTCGGCACGACCCTGGAGCGCAAGGGCAGCCTGCGCTACGGCGAGAACCCGCACCAGGCCGCCGCCCTCTACACGGACGGTGAGCCGGGCGGCATCGCCAACGCCGAGCAGCTGCACGGCAAGGAGATGTCCTTCAACAACTACATCGACACCGAGGCCGCGCGCCGGGCCGCCTTCGACCACGACGCGCCCTGTGTCGCGATCATCAAGCACGCGAACCCCTGCGGCATCGCGATCGGCACGAACATCGCCGAGGCCCACCGCAAGGCGCACGCCTGCGACCCGCTCTCGGCGTACGGCGGCGTGATCGCCGTCAACCGTCCGGTGACCATCGAGCTGGCCGAGCAGGTCGCGGAGATCTTCACCGAGGTCGTCGCGGCTCCGGCGTACGAGCCCGGCGCGGTCGAGGTGCTCGCCAAGAAGAAGAACATCCGCGTCCTGAAGGTCGAGGGCCTGCCGACCCGGCCGGGCGACGTGAAGTTCCTCTCCGGTGGCGCGGTCATCCAGCACACCGATGTGTTCCAGGCGGCGGGCGACGACCCGGCCAACTGGACGCTGGCCACCGGCGAGGCGCTGCCCGCCGCCGAGCTCGCGGAGCTGGCCTTCGCCTGGCGGGCCTGCCGCGCCGTCAAGTCCAACGCGATCCTGCTCGCCAAGGACGGCGCCTCGGTCGGCGTCGGCATGGGCCAGGTCAACCGCGTCGACTCCGCGAAGCTCGCGGTCGAGCGGGCCGGCGAGGAGCGCGCGCGGGGCTCGTACGCCGCCTCGGACGCGTTCTTCCCGTTCCCGGACGGCCTGGAGATCCTCACGGCGGCCGGCATCAAGGCCGTGGTCCAGCCGGGCGGTTCGGTGCGTGACGAACTCGTCGTCGAGGCCGCCGAGAAGGCCGGCGTGACGATGTACTTCACCGGCACCCGGCACTTCTTCCACTGAGCCGGCGGGCCACCGAACGCGCGAAGGGCCGCACCCCGACCGGGGTGCGGCCCTTCGCCGTGCGTGCGACGCGGTCAGTAACGCGGCCGGACGAACCAGCGGTTGCTCTCGTCCTTGGACATGAACGCGATGACCAGAATGCCGAGGACGGTGTGCACCAGCCCGAACGGAAAGGTCATCAGGCTCACGAGGGTGTTGGCGACACCGAAGACGATGCCGCCGACCCGGACGCCCTTGCCGCCGTTGCCGAACTGCAGGGCCAGCGTGATCGCGACCGCCGAGAAGATCACGATCAGCACGATGACGAAGATCAGGACGCCCTTGCCGACGTTCAGCGCGGAGGTGGTGTCCGCGCTGTCGTACGGCGAGGTGTGGTGCGCGGCCTTGCTGACGCTGCCCAGGCCCATCACGGCGATGATCAGGCCGATGACGTTCAGTCCGGCGAGCACGAACATGATCGCCCGCGCGGCCTTGACCCCGCCGGGCATCACCATCGGGTACTGCGGCTGCATACCGGGCATCTGGCCGCCCGGGTAGGGGCCGTACGGCGACGGCTGCTGCTGGGGATAGCCGTAACCGGGCTGCTGACCCGGCGGCGGACCGTAGGGGTTCTGCGGGGGATAACTCACGAGCGGTGTCCTTCAGGCGACGTGAACGGAGCCGCGAAGGCCCCGATCGCGCACTGGCGAGGGGGCCTTCACGGAGGGGTGCACCTCGGGCCGGGTGGCCCGAACCGCTACTGGGTCTTGACGACCACCGAGCCGACGGCCTTGTCGGCGAAGGTCTGGCCCTTGTCGTCCCACAGCGGCCACAGCCAGCCGATGTAGCAGGCGATGCTGTCGAGGAAGTGCGCCAGGCGGCGGACGAAGGCCATACCGAAGCCGAGCGGCTGACCGGTGTCCTCGCGGACCAGCCGGATGCTCATGGCCTTCTTGCCCACGGTCTGGCCGGTGTTGCCTTCCTTGATGAGCATGAAGATGCCGCCCGCCATGGCCGCCAGGGCGGCCAGGCCGATCAGCACGAAGGCGAAGGCCGGCGGGCCGGCCGAGGCCGCGTCCGCCCGGCACTGGTAGTCGTCGTAGGCGCAGCTGTTGACCTCGCTCACGGAGGACGCCGCCATGATGGCCGCGATGCCGTACAGGATGCCGGGCACCAGACCCACGATCAGACCGTCGATGAGCAGGGCGCACAGCCGCGCACCCCAGCTCGCGTACCCCTTGGGCATCCCCATGCCCGGCATGCCCGGCTGGCCGTAGGGGGCCGCCTGCTGCGGGTAGCCGTACCCCTGCTGCGGCGGGACGGGCTGCTGCTGGGGGTAGCCGTACGGCTGCTGCGGGGCCTGCTGGGGGTAACCGTAGCCGGGCTGTCCCTGGGGCGGGACGGGCGGCTGCTGGCCGTACGGGGCCTGCGGCGGCTGCTGGCCGTACGGGTTGTTCGGGTCACCGAAACTCATCTGCGGTTTTCCTCCGTTGGGTCCATCTGGACGGCGCGGCGCGACGCGGAGGAAAAACAGGTTTCACTGGCGACCCCCCGACGATGCCTGCGGCACTGCGCGTCAATCCTTCTAGTTGCGCATTCACTCTGTCCAGTTGGGGTCGGTGGCCGTTGTGCAAGTGCAATGATCAATTCCGGCCACGGACGTCCCAGGGTGCCCTGATTGGAAGGCAGCCGCCCTCATCCGGGAGGATGGGGGCATGACTGCCCAGATTCTGGATGGCAAGGCCACCGCAGCCGCTATCAAGTCCGAGCTCACCACCCGCGTCGAGGCCCTGAAGGCCAAGGGCGTGCAGCCCGGTCTGGGCACCCTCCTGGTCGGCGACGACCCGGGCAGCCGCTGGTACGTCAACGGCAAGCACCGCGACTGCGCCCAGGTCGGCATCGCCTCGATCCAGCGCGAGCTGCCGGCGACCGCCACCCAGGAGGAGATCGAGGCGGTCGTACGGGAGCTGAACGAGGACCCGGCCTGCACCGGCTACATCGTCCAACTCCCGCTCCCCAAGGGCATCGACGCGAACCGCGTCCTGGAGCTGATGGATCCGGCCAAGGACGCCGACGGGCTGCACCCGATGAGCCTGGGCCGCCTGGTCCTGGGCATCGAGGGCCCGCTGCCCTGCACCCCGTACGGCATCGTCCAGCTGCTGCGGCGGCACGAGGTCGAGATCAAGGGCGCGCATGTCGTGGTCGTCGGCCGCGGGATCACCATCGGCCGCCCGATGCCGCTGGTGCTGACCCGCAAGTCGGAGAACGCCACGGTCACCCAGTGTCACACCGGCACCCGTGATCTGTCGTCGCACCTCAAGCAGGCCGACATCATCGTCGCCGCGGCCGGTGTGCCGCACATCATCAAGCCCGAGGACGTCAAGCCCGGTGCGGCCGTCCTGGACGTCGGCGTCAGCCGCGACGAGGCGGGCAAGATCGTCGGCGATGTGCACCCGGGCGTGGCCGAGGTGGCCGGCTGGGTCGCCCCCAACCCGGGCGGTGTCGGGCCGATGACCCGCGCCCAGCTGCTGGTCAACGTCGTCGAGGCCGCCGAGCGCGCGGCCGGCTGACGACGTCGGGCCGAGGACCTGAGACCCTGTCCTTGACAGACTGATCCGGACACCGGAAGGGACTGCCCGCCATGGCTGCCGAAGCGCATTCGGAGGGGGCCTCCGAGCCGCAGCGCTCACGCCGCTTTCCGACGCTGACCCGCGACACCGCCCGGCCGGAAGGCGGCGGGCGAGCCGCCTCGGGCGGCTACCCCGCGCCCGCCCGGCAGTGGCCGCTGCTCAGCGTGATGGGCGGGGTCGCGGCCGGGCTGCTGCTCGTGGCGCTCGACGCGTTCCGTATCGGGGCGCTGGTGATCGGGCTCTCCCTGCTGGCCGGCGCGGTGCTGCGGTGGGCACTGCCGTCGGTGGGGATGCTGGCCGTGCGCTCCCGCTTCACCGACATGCTGACGTACGGGGTGCTCGGCTTCGTGATCGTGATGCTGTCGCTGATGGTGCAGCCGAAGCCGTGGATCCACGTTCCGTTCCTGGATGACATCGTCCACTTCACCGTGCGCTGAGCGCTTGGCTCTCCTCCCACGTTGTCGGCTGGCCCGCCGTGGTGGCGTCTCGCCGTTGCGCTTTGCGGCGCCGCCGCACGTTGTCGGCGTTCCCGCCGTGTTTCGTCTCGCCGTTGCGCCTGCGGCGGGCTGGTTGCCGCTGCGCTGGCTGTTCGGCTGCGGGACCGGCCCTCCGGACTTCGTCCTGCGGTCCGCCCCCTCCCGTTGGGGGTGGAAGAAGACCGGTGGGGGCGGGCCTCATCCCTCGACTGCACGCAGACGACGGCGGGGGCCCGCCCCCACCGGCCTCTTCCCACCCACTACGGGAGGGGCCGAGCCGCAGGACGAAGTCCGGAGGAGCGGCACCGCACCCGACAACCCACGCCCGCCGCCAGGCGCAACGGCGAAAAACCACCACGGCGGGCCAGCCGACAACGTGCGGCCGCGCCGCCAAGCGCAACGGCGAAACGCCACCACGGCGGGAAAGACAAAAACGTGGGGCGCACCGCAAAGCGCAATGGCGGAAAAGCGGAAAAGAGGGAAACGGAGGTGGTGTCCGGTCCATCATCGGCGGCACAGGGGGCCGCGGCCTCGGGGGAGAACGGACGCGTATGGGGTGGAACATGTCGCGTTGGAAAGGGCTGCCCGACTCGCTGGACCATCGGGTGGTGCGGCTCGTCGTGCAGTTACGCAGGCTGAAGGACCACAGCGGGCTGAGCCTGGCCTCGCTCGCTGCCGGCACCTCCTACAGCAAGTCTTCCTGGGAGCGCTACCTCAACGGCAAGAAGCTGCCGCCGCGGGAGGCGGTGCAGGAGCTGGCGCGGGTCTGCGGCGGCGATGCCACCCGCCTGCTGGCGCTGCACGAGGTCGCCCTGCAGGTGTGGCAGGCGGAGCGGGCGGAGCCGGTCGTCCCGGCGGTGCCGCAGCCGGAGCCGACGGCGGTCCCGGAGACGGTAGCGGGGGTCGTGCCCGCCGCGGCGGCTGCTCCCGCGGTGGCCGCTCCCGCGGCAGGCCGCCGGATACCCCTGGGGCCGCTGGTCCTGGGCGCGTTGGCGGTGCTCGTCGTGGCCGGTGTGACGCTGCTGACCACCCGGACCTGGCAGGACGGCGCGGTGGCCGGGCGCGGCGGGGACTCCCTGCCGGCCGGCGGGACCCCCGCTGCCGCACCGGCGTTCACCCACCGGCTGGGGGAGACCTTCGAGTGCCGGGTCCGGCGGCGGGCGGGTGTGCTGTCCGCCGGGCGCAGCCGTACGGACACCGCGCTGCTGGGCAGCGGCGCCACCGGCTGGGACGTCGTCGAGGCGCAGTGTCTGCTGCGCCACCAGGGGTGCGACCCGGGCGCGGTGGACGGCATCGTCGGCGGGAAGACCACACGTGCAGTCAAACGGCTCCAGGCCCGGGCGGGGCTGCCCACGGACGGGATCATCGGTCCCGACACCTGGAAGGTGCTGCGCCGGTGAGCGGGCCCGGCAGCGAACTGCGCGAAGGCGTCGGGAGTTCCCCGCTGGCCGCGGGGCTGCGGGAGCTGAGGGGGCGTACGGGGCTGAGCCTGGCCGGGCTCGCCGCGCGCACGCCGTACAGCAAGTCCTCCTGGGAGCGCTATCTCAACGGGAAGAAGCTGCCGCCGCGGGACGCGGTCGAGGCGCTGTGCCGACTGGCGGAGGAGCCGGCCGGACGGCTGCTGGCCCTGTGGGAGCTGGCGGATGCGGACTGGAGCGGACGCGGCCGGTCGGGCACGGACCGGGGCCGGGGCGCGGCCGATGCGGGGCGGAGGGGGTCGGCCGGGGGGACGGTAAGTGCCCCGGGGGCGGCGGTGGTTGCGGAGACCGTGCCCCGGGCGGCGGCCGTACCTCGGGCGGAGGGCGGTGGACCACAGGTCGTGCCGGGGAGGAAGCGGCCGCCGCGGAGCGGAGTCGCCGCGCTGGCCGGGGTCTGCGTCGGCGTACTGGCGGTCGTGATGGTGCTGGCCTTCCGGGAGGGGGAGCGGAGCCCGTCCGAGGGCGCCGCGCCCGGGGCGTCCGAGACGACCGGCTGCCGGGGCGCGGCGTGCGACGGCAAGGACCCGGAGTCGATGTACTGCGACCGCCCGGAGCAGCTGGTGACGCCGGCGGAGCGCACGGCCGCCGGGGGAGAGCACCTTCAGATCCGCTACGGCACGGTGTGCGGCGCGGTCTGGGGCCGGCTCCGCAACGGCCGGGTCGGGGACCGGATCGAGGTGTCGGCTCCGGGGGTGCGGCCGCGGTCGGTGCGGGTCCGGGACCGCTTCGACGCCGAGGGCTATCTCGTCACGCCGATGGCGGCGGTCCACCGGCCCGACGGAGTCCGACTGTGCCTCTATCCGGCCGGCGGCGGCGCCGGCGAGTGCTTTACGGGGTAACTCCCGGGCCGGGCAGTGGAATCGGGGTGCGCTGCCGCGATAGCGCCTGTGGCCGAGCCCCTGCCCTTTTTTATTCTCTCCTGGCCGATTCTTGTCGAAATTCGCACGGAACTCGTAGGGTCTCGTCCGGAAATGCCACACTGCACCGGCACGAAGTGTGTTCGGGCGAGAGGTACATGTCCGGATACTTCCGTGTGCCCTAAAACGGAGGCGGCCGTCCTGACCAGGAGGCAGCCCCGGGGGGGCAGCAAGGAGGGCGGGCCGGGGGAGCCGCGCATGGGCACGTACGCGGGGGGATAGGGGGAGGCAATGCCTCGCTGGAAGGCGCTGCCGGAGGAGCTCGATCCGCAGGTGCGGGAGTTCACCGGGCAGCTGCGCAGGCTCATCGACCGCAACGGGCTGAGCGTGGCCGCTGTCGCGGACAGTACGGGCTTCAGCAAGACGTCCTGGGAGCGCTATCTCAACGGCCGGCTGCTGCCGCCGCTGCGCGCCGTGCTCGCGCTCGCCGAGCAGACCGGCGCGCACCCCTCGCACCTCACCACCCTCTGGGAGCTGGCCGAACGCGCCTGGAGCCGGGCGGAGATGCGCCAGGACGTGACCATGGAGGCGATCCGCGTGGCGCAGGCGCGCGCCGCGCTGGGGGAGTTGGACCCCGAGCCGGCCGCGGCCGCGCCGCCCGCGACCGGTGCCAGGTCCGGGAAGTCCGGGAAGTCCGGGAAAGCCGAAAAGGGCGGGAGCGCCGGGGAGCCCGGTCCGGCGCCGCTGTCGCAGCTGCCGTCGAGCGCGGACTTTCCCCAGTGGGGGGCGGCGGCCCCGTCCTTGGACGCGGCGCCCGCCGAAGGGAAGACCGGCCGGCGCGGCGGCCGTTACCGGACGCCGATGATCGTCGCCGGTGCGGCCGGCGCCGCGCTGGTGGCCGCCGCGGCCGTCCTGCTGCTGAACCCGGGCGCCGAGGCGACGAAGAAGGTGGCGGTGCGCAAGCCGCCGGCCGCCCCGCAGCCGAACGTGCAGCCGGCGCTGCCGGACGGGGTGCGCTGCACCGGCGACGACTGTGCCGGCAAGGACCCGGAGAAGATGGGGTGCGGCGGGCGGCATGCCGTCACCCCGTCCCGCGGAATGGCGGGCCGCATGCTGATCGAGGTCCGCTACAGCACCGTCTGCCACACGGCCTGGGCCCGGCTCAGCCGTGCGGCACAGGGTGATCAGGCCACCATCAGCGCCGGCGGTCACCGCGCCACGGCGCGGGCCGAGCGGGCCGGTGACGCCTACACGATGATGGTCGCGGTGTCCGGGGACCCGGCGAAGGTCGCGGCCTGCGGGACGACGGTGGCGGGCGTGCGGGGCTGCTCACGGCCCCTTCCGGCGACGGCGGCCGGTGCCACGGCCCCCTCCGGCGCCCCCTCCGGCACGGCCCGGTAGCGCGTACGGTGACCGGCCCGGCGGGCGACCGCCGGGCCCGCTCCGGCCCGGTGTCACGCCCCCGGAGGTTGTCCGAAATACGGGGGCATGCCCTCCGGTATCTCGGGCAGACGACGGTTACCCCCCCACGGGTGTGGCACCACTGGGCGGCCGCCCGCACTCCCCCCTCCATGGCGCGGGCGGCCGCCGCCCCTTCGGGAATGCCCAGGCAGCGCCCCCCCGCACAGCCGTCCGCGGACCGCCGTACGGACGCCGCGGGGCACCCGGTGAGGTGTCCCACACCGGCCCGGCGCCTTGGGCGGGCGGGGGTCCGATAGCCTGACGGCCGGGTCTCTCGATACCAAGAGACCCCGATAGCTGGGCAGGGACACCCACCGCCACCCATGGTGGTCCAGGGGCTTGCCCCCGGAAAACACCGCGCAGGAGATCGCCATGACCCGCACTCCCGTCAATGTGACCGTGACCGGCGCCGCCGGCCAGATCGGTTACGCACTCCTCTTCCGCATCGCTTCCGGTCATCTGCTCGGCGCGGACGTGCCGGTCAAGCTGCGCCTGCTGGAGATCCCGCAGGGTCTGAAGGCCGCCGAGGGCACCGCCATGGAGCTCGACGACTGCGCCTTCCCGCTGCTGCAGGGCATCGACATCTCGGACGACCCGAACGTCGCCTTCGACGGTGCCAACGTCGCCCTCCTCGTCGGCGCCCGCCCCCGTACCAAGGGCATGGAGCGCGGCGACCTCCTGGAGGCCAACGGCGGCATCTTCAAGCCGCAGGGCAAGGCCATCAACGACCACGCCGCGGACGACATCAAGGTCCTGGTCGTCGGCAACCCGGCCAACACCAACGCCCTGATCGCCCAGGCCGCCGCGCCGGACGTACCCCGCGAGCGCTTCACCGCGATGACGCGTCTGGACCACAACCGCGCGCTCTCGCAGCTCTCGAAGAAGACCGGCACCCCGGTCTCCGAGATCCGCAAGCTGACGATCTGGGGCAACCACTCCGCCACCCAGTACCCCGACATCTTCCACGCCACGGTCGCCGGCAAGAACGCCGCCGAGACCGTCAACGACCAGAAGTGGCTGGCCGAGGACTTCATCCCGACCGTCGCCAAGCGCGGTGCGGCGATCATCGAGGCCCGTGGCGCGTCCTCGGCCGCCTCCGCCGCCAACGCCGCCATCGACCACGTCCACACCTGGGTCAACGGCACCGCCGACGGCGACTGGACCTCGATGGGTATCCCCTCGGACGGCTCCTACGGCGTCCCGGAGGGCCTGATCTCCTCCTTCCCCGTCACCACCAAGGACGGCACGTACGAGATCGTCCAGGGCCTGGAGATCAACGACTTCTCCCGCGAGCGCATCGACGCGTCGGTGAAGGAGCTGACGGAGGAGCGCGAGGCCGTCCGCGGTCTCGGCCTCCTCGGCTGAGCCACCGCCGCGGCCGCCCGTCCGGGGCGGCACCGCAGCACCGACGAGCCCGCACGGTCCACAACGGCCGTGCGGGCTCGGTCATTTGGACCTGCTCATACGGGCACGGGCAGGCGAGTGCCCCGGCTGTCGGCGATGCGCAGCACATCTGAGAAGGACTGCGTGGTCGCCCGCAGCGCCAGCCGCACCGCATGCTCCCCGGCCTTGCGGTCGTTGAGTACGGCCACCGCGCCCTTGAGGACATCGGCACCGTCACACAGCTGCTCCGCCTCGATCTCATCGGCCAGCCGGGACAGCACACCCCCGGCGTCGTCCGCGGACAAGTAGCACGGCTTCCCGCCCTCGCCCTCCCACGGCAGCAGGCGCAGCCCCGGCACGGGGGCGGGGACGGCATCCCGGTCGTAACTCATGCTCATTGACTCCCAGAGGTTGGTTGCGCGAGAACCCGGCGCAGTTGTCAGACCCACCCATTACGTTGGGTGTGTTCAGCGTTGCGTCCCGTAGCGCGGGTCGCAACGTCAGACGCGTGACACTCGCCTTCTGGCACCAAGGGGGATGCGGTGAGCCGACGACGACGCAACGCCACGAGTGGGCCGGCAGCCACCAATGCCGCCGTGTTCGGGGAGGTCTTGAGGCACTTCCGGGAGGCGGCGGGCTACACACAGGAGGAGCTGGCGAACAAGATCCCGTGCGACCGCTCGCAGGTGGCCCGCGTCGAGGCGGGCACGCGCGTACCGCAGGAGACGTTCGCCAAGCAGTGCGACGAGCTCCTGGCGACGGGCGGAGTGCTGCTGCGGTTATGGGGGCGGATCGACTGGTATCCGGAGGTGCAGCATCCGGACTGGTTCGAGCGGCGGGCGGAGATGGATGCGGAGGCGGTGGCGCTGCGGGAGTATCAAGAGCAGCTCATGCCAGGGCTGTTGCAGACACCGGATTACGCGCGCGTGTTGTTCAGTCGCCGCAGCACGGATTCCGACGAGGTCGAGTCACGCGTCCGGGCCCGACTGAGCCGACAGCCGCGTTTTCTGGCCGAGGGCGGCCCGCTGTACGTCGCTGTCCTGGACGAGAGTTGTCTGCGTAACGCGGTGGGAAGTCCGGACATCATGCGTGACCAGTGTGCGCACCTGCTGAGCGTCGGGCAGCGCTCCAATATCCGTATCCAGGTGGCCCCGGCAGGCTTCTTCGGGCTCGTCCGACCCCTTTGTTCTGTGTCGCTGATCGAGCTGGCCGACGAGCGCTGGGTGTACTCGGAATCGCTGGACCGTGGCCATTTCAACAACGATCCGGCCGTCTACGCCCGACACAGCCAGACCTATGATGTGCTCAGGGCGGACGCTCCGTCAGCCCACGAGTCCGCCGCTCTGATCAGCGACGTGATGGAGGGGTACGGGCAGCATGGACAGGCACGAACTCGGCGCGGTGACCTGGACCAAGAGCAGCTACAGCGGCGACAACGGCGGCAACTGCATCGAAGTGGCGCTCACCTGGATGAAGAGCAGCTACAGCGACAACAACGGCGGCAACTGCATCGAAGTAGCCCCCGGTATCCCCGACGCCGTCCCCGTCCGTGACAGCAAGGACCCCGACGGCCCCGTACTGGTCTTCCCGACGGGCGGCTGGTCGTCCTTCGTCGCGGCCCTCAAGCGCGGGGAGTTCCCCGCGGCTGTCTGACCGTCAGCGACCTTGGGTTATCGCGCTGACACGGAGTGCTCGGCTCGCTTATGCTGCGGCTTCCGCATACCGCCGCGGCCGAACCGGCAGTTCACCCGCCCGACTAGGCCGCCGCGAAGGCTCGTTGGTGTTTTGGGGGAGACCGATGACTGGGACGAATGTGCCCGCGCAGGCCGGAGGCCCGGACGGTCCGCCCTCGTTACGGAAGACGACCGGGGGCTCCCCGCCCCCGCCGCCGCTCGTCCCCGTCCCGCCGGGCGCCAGCGAGGCCACCCGGCTGCTGTGCGCGGGCACCTACCTGGACGACACCTTCCGTGACGCGGTCATCGACGAGCTGTACGTCCACGAGGAGCGGTTCGCCGCGCCCTCCCTGGGCATCGACGCCGCCCGGGTCCTGGCCCACGCGCTGCGTGCCCGGCGGCTCGAACTGGGCTGGGCGGCGGCGATCCTGGGGGTGTGGATCGTGGCGGTCCCGCTGTCCTTCGGCCTCGCGGCGCTCTATCTCCTCCCCGTCGTTCTCATGGCGCTGGGCCGCGCCGTCCGCAGGGCGCCCGTCCCGCAGTGGCTGGCCCGTTCCCTCGCCGCCGGCCTGCGCTGGTACGGCCGGCTGGCGCTGGCCCTGCTGTGGCTGTCGCTGCTGGTGACGGCGTTCGGCGGCACGCTCGGCATCATGAGCGCGGGCTGGCCGTTCTCCTCGCTGCTCCCGGACGGGCTGAACTCCCTGACGAGCGACGCGCCCGACGCCTACAGCTCGTTGGGCAGTTCCTACAGCGGCGGGACGGGCAGCGCGTACGTGGGCGTCGTCGCCGTGTTGGGCGTGTGGATCGCGCTGCTGCTGCCGCTGATGCTGGCCCTGCTGGTCGCCCTGCAGCGCGGGCAGTTCGCCCGGGCGCTGGCGCGCGAACTGTCCAGGGAGCGCTTCCCCGACGTCATGTCCGACCCCGCCGAGCGGGCCCAGGGCTTCCGTTTCCACCGGCTGCGGGAGCGGGTGCGTACCGAGCAGCACGGACCGCTGGTGATGTACCGCGCCGCCGACCCGTTCTGCGGCGCCGGCGACTCCTACCGGACCTGGTCGCTGTCGGTGGAGCTGAACCCCCGGTCCGACTGCACTCCCGAGCCGCTGGACAACAGCGCCATCCTGGCCCGGATCGTCCCGCTGGTGGAGGCGCTGCGGGTGCCGTCGCCGCACGGTTCGCCGGAGGTGGCGGCCGCGGTGCGCGACCGGCTGCGCGCGCTGGAGATCGACGAGTGCGTCTTCCTGCCGGCCGAGGGGCTGCCGACCCGGGCGGCCGCGCCGTACGCACCCGAGGCGTTCGAGGCACACCGGGCGGACGCGGTGGAGGAGGGCGGCGAGACCCGGCGGCACTTCCTGCGCATCCGGGTCGGCGGCTGGAACGAGGGCATCGTCACCACGGTGTTCGTCCGGGTGCACACCCAGGGCGGGATGCTGATGCTGGAGGTCGCGCCGCATGTGCTGTGGCCGCTGCGGCAGCTCTTCCAGGACGCCGACCGGCTGGCCCACCAGTACCGGCACCACCACCATTTCGGCAAGGCGGTGTGGGCGCTGACCCGCACGCCCCGGTCCGCCGGGGACGCCGTACTGACGCTGGTGCGGGGCCTGTTGTCGGCCTGGCGGCTGGCCACCGCGGGGCACGGCGCGGCGCTGCCCGAGGGCCCCGCTGCCGCCGTACGCGAGCTGGGCTCCTTCGGGGACTCCTCGCTCTTCCAGGACATGGACGTGGCCCGCTACCTGGAGACCGTTCAGCAGCGGGTGGCGGCCGGGGTGACCACGGCACTGCGCGAGGCCGGCTACCAGACCGACGAGTTCGAGCGGCGGATCGTGCATGTCGCCGAGGGCGGCGTCTACGTCGAGTCCGCACAGGGCGCCGTCGGCATCGGCGACCACAACACGATCACCCACACCACCACCGGACAGGGCTCCGCGGAGAAGGGAAGTGCCCAGCGTGGCAACGGCTGACGAGCGCGGCAACGGCATCCACATCGGCAGCGTCCGGGGTGCCTTCGCCATCGGCGACCACAACACCGTGACCCACCACGAGGGCGGGTCCGCACCCGCGGCGGACCCGGCGCAGGAGGAATTGCTGCGCGCCGTCCGGGCGCTGCGCGACGATCTGTCCCGGGTGGTGCAGAGCCCGCAGGTCACGGCGCTGAGCGGGGAACTCGCCGAGACCGAAACGGAGATCGCGGACACCGGTGCGGCCGGCCCCGGCCGGGTGGCCCGGCTCCGTACGGCGCTGGCCGACGCCGGCGCCGTGGTGGGCCTGCTGGCCTCCGGTGCCGCGGTCGGCCAGGCCGTCGCGGCCCTGGTCGGAGGCTGACGATGAAGCGCGGCGGGCAGGCCCGCTGGAACAACGAGACCCAGCGCTGGGAGGACGGCACCCCGCCGCCCGCGCCGTACACCGGCCCGCCGCCGCCCCGGCCGTCCTTCACCCCGTCGGTCGGCGGGGACGGGGCGGGAGAAGCCGCGGCCGGCGGCAGGGCCGAGGGGGCGGCAGACGCCGCGCCTCCCGCAGACCCCGCCCCCCGCACCACGTACCCCTATCCGCACCCCAGCGCCTTACCGGACCCCGCCGCCCACGCCCACCCGTACGCCCCTGACCCGTACGCCCCCGACCCGTACCTCACCTCCGCGTCCGGTGCCGATTACGCACCCGGTGCCCGGCGCCGGACGGGACTGGTCGCCGGGGCGGCGGTGGCCCTGATCGCGGTGGCCCTCGGCGGCGGCTATCTGCTCTGGGGCCACGGCGGGGATCGGGCCGACGCCCACCCGTCGGTCCGCGCCAAGGCGTCCGCCACGGGCGGCACGGCCACCGCGTCGCACACCGACGCCTCGGACGGCGTCGCGCCCGCCCCCACCCTCAGCGACCTGCCCGACGGCTTCCGCCTCGTCCACGACAAGAAGGGCTTCACCCTCGCGGTGCCCGGCACCTGGACGCGCAGCGAGCGCAAGACCGGGGTGTTCTACACCGCCCCGGACGACCGCGGGCTGGTGCAGATCTTCGAGATCACCGATCCCGAGATCACCCCGCGCGAGGCGCTCCAGCAGGCGTCACAGGGGCTGTCCGGCAATCCCGGGTACGAGGAGATCAGCCTGGAGCCGCTGGGCTTCCCGGGACCGGGCATAGATGCCAACCAACTGGTCTATGCCTATGACAGCAAGCGGCTCGGTGTGCGGGTCAAGGTCGTCGAC
Source organism: Streptomyces auratus (assembly GCF_050433025.1). Classification (NCBI taxonomy): domain Bacteria; kingdom Bacillati; phylum Actinomycetota; class Actinomycetes; order Kitasatosporales; family Streptomycetaceae; genus Streptomyces; species Streptomyces auratus. Next base: position 620,878 of record NZ_JBNGCB010000003.1, read on the forward strand.
TGTGCCTTCACCGCCACCGACGGCCGCCAGTTCGCCGTACTCGTCCTGGGCCCCGAGGACGACTGGCCACAGCAGGAGGGGACCCAGCAGATCGCGCTGCGGACGTTCGTGCCGCATGTCTGAGCGGTGCGCACGGCGCGCGGAATCCGGCTACCCGGGCAGCTCCGTGCGCTCCCACCACTCGTAGACGGGCAGCGCCCCCTCGGCGGTGTCCTGCTGCCGGCCGGTGGCCCGGAAGTGCTCATAGCCGTTACGGAACGGGATCTTCAGCTCGGTCCCGGGAGGATCGATCGGCACGATCCGCTCGGGAAGCTCCTCGGGGCCGCCTTCGAGCACTGCTTTCGCCGCTGTGTCAGCCATGCCTGCATTGTCTTTCGGCCGGCCGGCCGCGGCCCCTTTGGTTCGGCAGCGCGGGTGACGGCTCCGGGCGCATCGACAGGCAGGCGCTGCGTCGGGCCATGGGCACTCCCGGGGTCAGTCCCGGGGGGAACCCTTCGGTGGCGAGGGTGATTCCCACGTCCGTGCGCGTCACGCGCTCTCGGACTCCTGGGACCCCTGCATCAAGTCTTCCAGCGCCGAGATGTCCGCCGTGTGGCCGGGAGCGGGTGTCCGGTCGGAGACCGGGGTGCCGTAGTTGCTCAGCAGGATCGTGGCGCTCTGGTGGTCGGCCTCGGCGGTGAGCTTGACGGGGTAGTGCTTGCCGTCGATGGCCACGTAGAGGGTCTGGACCGCGCCGTCGGCCCTCTTGATGACGGGCAGCACGCGGGCGCCTTCATGGGTGGTCGGCCGGCCCTTGGTGAGGGTGGGGGTCACGGAGGGTGACGGGGCGCCGGGCGGGGGCTGCTCCTCGTCGGGGCCCGCGGCCGACTTCTGGAACGCCTTGAGGTCGCAGGCCTCGGACAGGCCCCGCAGGAAGGGGTCCCGGGTGGTGCCGTGCAGGAAGGTGTCCTTGTACTTCGCGGCGGCCTTGTCGCCCTTGCTGCCGGGCAGCTGGCTCTTCCAGAAGGCCGCGTCCGGCTTCATCCAGACCTGGTTCCCGCGTTTGACGAGCTCGACGCGGCCGAGGTGGCCCTTGCTGACGGCGCCGGTGCAGTTGCCGGCGCGGTCGAGGGTGAGGTCGAGCTTCGTGGGGTCGGCGCTGGTGCTGGTGCGCAGCCGCAGGGACTGCGCGCCGACCAGCTGGTGGAGTGCCTCGTCGGAGATCTGCTGGGCCGACTTGTGCGCGAGGTCTCCCTCGCCGCCGTCGGATGCGCCGGCCGCCGCTGTGGACCCCGTACAGGCGATCCCCATGAGGAGGGCTGCACCGCAGGTCAGGGCCGCGGGGGCGGTGGCTGCGCGCCGTCTGCTGGTCATCTGGCCACCTCCGGTCCCCAGGGGGACGAAGAGTCATGGACATCGCCATGGACATACGGCTATTCAGGTTAGGTTCCCGGACATTACGCTGCACGTTGAGTGAGTCGGCTCACTTTCCATGAATGTTTGGGCATAGGTCCGTCGCTTCCGGGGAGGGGTCATCGTTGCTGGTGACGCCAGTGGTTGCACCAGTGGGAACAATCGGTAACCGGAAGGCAGTAACGACGTGTCGTCAATCGAGACCATTCACGTAGACGGGGTGTGGCTCCCCGCCGCATCCGGCGAAACGCGGGAGGTCCTCGACCCCGCCGACGCGACGACGCTCCAGCTGGTGTCCGAGGGCGGTGCCAAGGACGCCGACGCGGCCGTGGCCGCCGCCCGCCGGGCCTTCGACGAGGGCGACTGGCCCCGTACCGCCGTCGCCGAGCGCTCCGCGCTGCTGCGCCGCGTCGCCGATCTGCTCCAGCGCGACCGTGAGGTGATCGCCCTCATCGAGAGCCGCGACACCGGCAAGACGCTGGAGGAGGGCCGGGTCGACGTCGACGACGTCACCAACGCCTTCCGGTACTTCGCCGATGTGGTGATGAACGAGAGCGGCGGCCGGGTCGTCGACGCCGGATCGCCCGATGTGCACAGCGTGGTCGTGCACGAGCCGGTCGGTGTCTGTTCCCTCATCACGCCCTGGAACTACCCGCTGCTCCAGGCCAGCTGGAAGATCGCGCCGGCCCTCGCGGCCGGCAACACTTTTGTGATCAAGCCCAGCGAGGTCACCCCGCTGTCGACCGTGCACCTGATCAAGCTGCTGGTCGAGGCCGGGCTGCCGGCCGGGGTCGCCAACATCGTCACCGGCGCGGGCCTGCCGGTCGGCCAGCGGCTGGCCGAGCACCCCGACGTCGACCTGTTCTCCTTCACCGGCGGTCTGGTCAGCGGGACGAAGGCGGGCGCGGCCGCGGTCTCCGGTGCCAAGAAGATCGCGCTGGAGCTCGGCGGCAAGAACCCGAATGTGGTGTTCGCGGACTCCTGCGCCACCGAAGAAGGCTTCGACACCGCCGTCGACCAGGCGCTGAACGCGGCCTTCATCCACAGCGGGCAGGTCTGCTCGGCCGGTGCCCGGCTGATCATCGAGGAGTCGGTGCGCGACCGCTTCGTCGCCGAACTCGCCCGCCGCGCCGAAAAGATCAAGCTCGGCCGGGGCACCGAGGACGGCGTCGAGTGCGGCCCGCTGGTCTCCCAGCAGCAGCTCGACAAGGTCGAGGCGTACGTCGCCTCCGCGCTGGCCGAGGGTGCCCAGCTGCGCTGCGGCGGCGCCCGGCCCGAGCCGTCCGCCGTCCGCCCGGCCACCGGCTACTTCTACGCGCCCACCGTGCTCGACGGCTGCCACCGCGAGATGAAGGTCGTCCGCGAGGAGACCTTCGGCCCGATCCTGACGGTGGAGACCTTCACCACCGAGGACGAGGCCGTCGCGCTCGCCAACGACACCGAGTACGGCCTGGCCGGTGCGGTCTTCTCGGGCGACACCGCCCGTGCCCGCCGGGTCGCCGCCCGGCTGCGGCACGGCACGGTCTGGATCAACGACTACCACCCCTACCTCCCGCAGGCGGAGTGGGGCGGCTTCGGCAAGTCCGGCATCGGACGGGAACTTGGTCCCACGGGTCTGGACGAGTACCGCGAGAGCAAGCACATTTACGAAAACCTCCGGCCGGAGCCGGTGCGCTGGTTCGCGGGCTGAACCCCGGGAATCACCTGGCAACACCCGCACCACGCACTTTGCAAGAAGGAGCACCCGATGCCTGTGTATGACTATGTCGTGGTCGGCGGTGGTACCGCCGGTTCCGTCATCGCCTCCCGCCTCACCGAGGATCCCGACGTCACCGTCGCCGTCATCGAGGGCGGTCCCTCCGACCTCGACCGCGACGAGGTGCTGACGCTGCGCCGCTGGCTCGGCCTGCTCGGCGGCGAGCTGGACTACGAGTACACGACCACCGAGCAGCCCCGCGGCAACTCGCACATCCTGCACAGCCGCGCCAAGGTCCTCGGCGGCTGCTCCTCCCACAACACCCTGATCTCCTTCAAGCCGCTGCCGTCCGACTGGGACGAGTGGGCGGCGGCGGGCGCGGCCGGCTGGGGCGCCAAGGAGATGGACCCGTACTTCGGCAAGCTCCGCAACAACATCGTGCGGGTGGCGAAGAAGGACCAGAACCAGATCGCCACGGACTGGATCGAGGCGACGAAGTCCGCACTCGGTGTCCCCGAGGTCGTCGGCTTCAACGACCAGCCCTTCGAGGAGGGCGTCGGCTTCTTCGACCTCTCCTACCACCCGGAGAACAACAAGCGCTCCTCCGCGTCCGTCGCCTACCTCCACCCGCACATGGAGGCCGGCGACCGCCCGAACCTCACGCTGATGCTGGAGACCTGGGCGCACAAGCTGGAGCTGGACGGCACCGCCGCCAAGGGCGTCCACGTCCGCACCAAGGACGGCGAAGAGGTCTACGTCGAGGCCGCGCGCGAGGTGCTGGTCTGCGCCGGCGCCGTCGACACCCCGCGGCTGCTGATGCACTCCGGCATCGGTCCGAAGCGGGACCTGGAGGCGCTGGGCATCCCCTGCGTGCTCGACCTGCCGGGCGTCGGTGAGAACCTGCTCGACCACCCGGAGTCGGTGATCGTCTGGGAGACCGACGGGCCGATCCCGGACAACTCCGCGATGGACTCCGACGCGGGCCTGTTCGTCAAGCGGGACCCGGAGCACAAGGGCCCCGACCTGATGTTCCACTTCTACCAGATCCCGTTCACCGACAACCCCGAGCGGCTGGGCTACGAGCGCCCCGAGCACGGGGTCTCGATGACCCCCAACATCCCCAAGTCCCGCTCCCGCGGCCGTCTCTACCTCACCTCCGCCGACCCCGAGGTCAAGCCCGCGCTCGACTTCCGGTACTTCGAGCGGGACGAGAACGGGGTCGACTACGACGGCGACACCCTCGTCGACGGCATCAAGCTGGCCCGCAGGATCGCGCAGGCCGAGCCGTTCGCCAAGTGGCTCAAGCGGGAGGTCTTCCCCGGTCCCGACGTCACCGACGACGCGGAGATCAGCGAGCTGGTGCGCAAGGCGGCCCACACCGTCTACCACCCGGCCGGCACCTGCAAGATGGGCGCCGCCGATGACCAACTCGCCGTTGTCGACCCTGAGTTGAAGATCCGAGGGCTGTCCGGCATCCGTATCGCCGACGCCTCCGTCTTCCCGACGATGCCGGCCGTCAACCCGATGCTGGGCGTGCTCATGGTGGGGGAGAAGTGCGCCGACCTGCTCCATAAGGCTCCAACCCAAGGAGGTGATGCGTGATGGCTACCACCTCCGCCGGCGCATCCGAGATACCCAACGCCCGCACGTCCAAGGACGCTTCCACCGCTCCGGAGTCCGACGGCCGTGAGATCGTCTTCTCCGTCCGTCACCTCTGGAAGGTCTTCGGCCCCAAGGCCGACCGCATCCCCGGCGACGCCTCGGTCACCGACCTGAGCGCCCAGGAGCTGCGCGAGAAGACCGGCTGTGTGGCCGCCGTCCGGGACGTCTCCTTCGACGTCCACAAGGGCGAGGTCTTCGTCGTGATGGGGCTGTCCGGCTCCGGCAAGTCCACCCTCGTCCGGTGCCTGACCCGGCTGATCGAGCCGACCAGCGGCGAGCTGGAGATGGACGGCGAGGACGTCCGCGCCATGGACCGCACCACGCTGCGCGAACTGCGCCGCCGCCGCGCCGCCATGGTCTTCCAGCACTTCGGTCTGCTGCCGCACCGCAGCGTCGTCGACAACGTCGGCTACGGCCTGGAGATCCAGGGCGTCGGCAAGGCGGAGCGCCGCAAGAAGGCCGGCGAGATCGTCGACAAGGTCGGTCTGAACGGACTGGAGAAGCGTCGCCCCGGCCAGCTCTCCGGCGGTCAGCAGCAGCGCGTCGGGCTCGCCCGCGCGCTCGCCGTCGACCCCGAGGTGCTGCTCTTCGACGAGCCGTTCAGCGCGCTCGACCCGCTCATCCGCCGCGACATGCAGGAAGAGGTCGTCCGCCTGCACCGCGAGGAGGGCCGGACGATGGTCTTCATCACCCACGACCTCGCCGAGGCGCTGCGGGTCGGTGACCGGATCGCCCTGATGCGCGACGGGCAGATCGTCCAGCTCGGCACCCCCGAGGAGATCGTCGGCTCCCCGGCCGACGACTACGTCCGCGACTTCGTCCGTGACGTCCCGCGCGAGCAGGTCCTCACCGTGCGCCGCGCGATGCGCCCCGTCGAGGACGGCGAGGCCGACCAGGGCCCGGCGCTGGGCCCCGACACCCTGATCTCCGAAGCCATCGAGGCGGTCGCCCGCTCCGGCGGCGCGGTCCGCATCGTCGACGACGGCCGCTGCGTGGGCATCGTCGACCACGCCTGTCTGCTGAACGTGGTCGCCCGGGTCGACGGTCCGCAGCACGGTGAGGTGGCAGCCTGATGTACGCCGCCACCACCCGCGGCGGCGCCCTGCGCGCCGTCGGCTCCAGAGCTCCCGCGGCCACCCCGCGGGCCCGGCTGCGCGCCACCCTGCTGCGCCACTGGCGCGAGGCCCAGCGCTGCGCCGCCCTGAACGTCCCTGCCGGCACCGTGAAGCGGGGGCGAGCATGAGCACTGTCTCCGCACCCCCGGCCTCGCAGCGCGGCCTCGGCGCCGACGCCCCCAAGCCCGGCCCGGCCCAGGCCCTGCTGCACCGCCGTGGCCTCGCCAAGCTCCTGCTGCTCGTCGTCGCCGCGGCCGTGCTCGTCCCGCTGCTGGCCACCAAGTACGGCGCCGCCTGGCCGTCCGCCCTCACCGTCGATGTCTCCGGCCCGCTCGGCAAGACCAGCGACTGGATCATCAACAACCGTGACAGCCACTGGCTGTTCGTATACTTCCTCGGTCACCTCAGCAACGCCGTGGTGATCTCCGTCCGCGCCGTCTACCTGCTGCTGCTCGCGCTCGGCTGGACCGGCGTGACGATCGGCATGACGCTGCTCGCCTGGCGCGTGGCCGGTCTGCGCATCGCGGCAACGGCGCTGATCTCCTTCCTGGTCAGCGGCCTGCTCGGGATGTGGGTCCCGACCATGCAGACGCTCGCCCTGATGGTCGTGGCGGTGGCTGTCTCGGTCGCCGTCGGCACGCTGCTGGGCCTGGCCGCCGGACTGTCCGAGCGGCTGTTCCGGATCCTGCGCCCGGTGCTGGACACCATGCAGGTGCTGCCCGCCTTCGCCTACCTCCTGCCCGTGGTGCTGGTCTTCGGCATCGGCGTCCCCGCCGCGCTGCTGGCCACCGTCATCTACGCGGCCCCGCCGATGGCCCGGCTGACCGCTCTCGGTCTGCGCGGCGCCGACCCCAACGTCCTGGAAGCCGTCGCCTCGCTCGGCGCCACCAGTCGGCAGCGGCTGGTGACCGCCCGGCTCCCGCTGGCCCGCAAGGAGCTGCTGCTCGGCGTCAACCAGACGATCATGATGGCGCTGTCCATGGTCGTCATCGCCTCGATGATCGGCGCGGCCGGTCTCGGTGACCGCGTCTACCAGGCCCTCGCCTCGGTCGACGTCGGCGCCGCGCTCGCCGCCGCCATCCCGATCGTGCTGCTGGCCATCGTCATGGACCGCACCACCGCGGCGGCCGGCGAACGGCTCGGCGCGGACGCCCCCGTCACCGGCCCGGCGTGGCTGCGCGGCTGGCTGCCCTGGGCAGGCGCCGCCGTGGTCACCGCCGTCTTCGCCGGACTCGGCCGGCTGAGCGGCTCCCTGGTCTGGCCGGACGCCTGGGCCGTGGACATCGCCCACCCGGTCAACCACTTCAAGGAGTGGATGGTCAACCACCTCTACTCCGGCGTCCCCGTCATCGGCGGCACCGCCGACTGGGCCGCGCACTTCACCGACTGGGTGCTCAACCCGCTGCGGGACGGCCTGACCGCGCTGCCCTGGTACGGCACGCTGCTCATCGTCGCCGCGCTGGCCTGGCTCATCGGCACCTGGCGCACCGCGCTGACCGCCGTCCTCGCGATGGCCGCCATCGGTGTGCTGGGCGTGTGGAAGCCGTCCATGAACACCCTCTCCCAGGTGCTCGCCGCCCTGGTGGTGACCCTGGTGCTGGGCTTCGGCATCGGCATCCTCGCGGCCGGCAGCAAGCGGCTGGAGGCCATCCTGCGTCCGGTCCTGGACGTCATGCAGACCATGCCGCAGTTCGTCTACCTCATCCCGGTGGTCGCGCTGTTCGCCGTGGGCCGCGCCCCGGCCGCCGCCGCGGCCGTGGTCTACGCCCTGCCGGCCGTCATCCGCATCACCACCCAGGGCCTGCGCCAGGTCGACCCGGCCGCCATGGAGTCCGCCCGTTCCCTGGGCGCCACCCGCTGGCAGATGCTGCGCCAGGTCCAGCTCCCGCTGGCCCGGCCCGCCCTGCTGCTGGCCGTCAACCAGGGCGTGGTCCTCGTCCTCGCCGTCGTCATCATCGGCGGTCTGGTCGGCGGCGGTGCCCTCGGCTACGACGTCGTCACCGGCCTCGCCACCGGCGACCTGGGCCTCGGCCTGGTCGCGGGTGTGGCCATCGTGTGCCTGGGCCTGATGCTCGACCGGGTGACCCAACCCACGGAACGCCGCACGACGGGGAAGGGAGTCTGACCATGTCCCGTAAGCGCACCATGATCATCGGGACGGCCGCGCTGGCCGGCACGGCGGTCCTCTCCTTCTCCCTGTCGGCCTGCGGCAAGGCCGACATGACCAAGCAGACCTCGCCGTTCGCCGCGGCCAAGGGCTCCAAGTCGGTCACCCTGTCCGTACAGACCTGGGTCGGCGCGCAGTCCAACGTCGCGGTGGCGAAGTACCTGCTCGAACACGAGCTGGGCTACCACGTCGACACCGTCCAGGTGGACGAGATCCCCGCCTGGGACGCCCTGAGCCAGGGCCGGGTCGACGCGATCCTGGAGGACTGGGGCCACCCGGACCAGGAAAAGCGGTACGTCAAGGACAAGAAGACGATCACCGCTGCCGGCGGCAACGGCGTCACCGGCCACATCGGCTGGTATGTCCCCAAGTACTGGGCCGACAAGCACCCCGAGGTCACCGACTGGAAGAACCTCAACAAGGTCGCAAACCAGCTCCGCACCTCGGAGAGCGGCAACAAGGGCCAGCTGATGGACGGTTCGCCGTCCTATGTCACCAACGACAAGGCGCTGGTGAAGAACCTCAAGCTCAACTATGAGGTCGTCTTCGCGGGCTCCGAGGCGGCGCAGATCACCCAGATCCAGCAGTTCGCCAAGGAGAAGAAGCCCTTCCTCACGTACTGGTACGAGCCGCAGTGGCTCTTCAACCAGGTGCCGATGGTGGAGGTCAAGCTCCCCAAGTACACCGACGCCTGCGCGGAGAAGGGCACGAAGGACCCCACGTCCATCGACTGCGCCTACCCGACCACTCCGCTCCAGAAGTTCTTCAACACCGAGTTCGCCAAGAAGGGCGGCAGCGCCGCGGCCTTCCTGAAGAACTTCAAGTGGACCAAGGACGACCAGAACGAGGTGTCCGAGGACATCGCCTCGAAGGGGCTGACCGCCGACGAGGCGGCCAAGCAATGGGTGAACAAGCACCCGGAGGTCTGGAAGAAGTGGCTCCCCAAGAAGTAGCCGTAAGGGGAGAGCACGGGGCCGCGGGCGGTCGCACCATGGGTGCGGCCGCCCGCGGCTGTGTTGTGGGGCGGCGGCACGGGGCACGCCCCCCCGCTTCTCTCGCTCGTTCGGGTGACGGCCTCGTGTTGCCCCGCCGCGCACCCGCGGGCGCAGCACGCTGGGAAGCCGTTGCCGAGGGAAGGCCCCCCATGCCGCTGCCGCCGAAGTGCCCCACCACCGACTGCCACGACTGGCTGTGGAAGGACACCGCCACCACCGACACCGACTGGGACAACTGGCGCTGGTGGTGCTGCCGCTGCGACAAGAAGTGGTACCCGACGGCGGAACAGCTCGCGGAGTTCCGCCACGGGGCGTCGGCGGGGGCGCCCCACTCCGCGTACCGGGACCCCAGGGCCGGGGCGGGCCGGTAGCGGGAGCCCGACCCACGCCCGGCCACGCCTTACGTGCGGTCCGTGCGGCCCGTCGTTTCCGCCCGCAACCCCTCCGCCATCTCCCGCACCGCCGCCATCGCCCTCCACTGGAGCCCCGGCCCGAAGGTGACCCGGGCGGCACCGAGGGCGCCGAGTTCGCGGGGGGCGGGGCCGTCCGGCAGGACCACGGCGTTGACGGGGAGGCCGATGGCGGTGGCCAGGTGGGCCAGTTGGGCGGGTGGGGCGGTGATGGGGTAGACGCAGTCGGCGCCCGCCTCGGCGTACAGGCGGCCGCGGCGGATCGTCTCGTCCTCGTCCGGGACGCCCCGCAGATAGGTGTCGATGCGGGCGTTGATGACCAGGGCGTCGCCCGCCTCGGCCCGTACCTGCGCCAGCCAGTCCGCCTGTTCCTGCGGGTCGCGGAGGGCGCCGGTGGCGTGGTCGGTGTCCTCCAGGTTGCAGCCGACCGCGCCGGCGTCCATGAGCCGGGCCACCAACTCCTGTGCGGCGAGCCCGTATCCGGCCTCCACGTCCGCCGTGACCGGGATGTCCACCGCCCGTACGATCCGGGTGATGGCCGCGAACATCTCGCCGGCCGGGGTCTGCCCGTCCTCGTAGCCGAGGCTGGCGGCGACGCCGGCGCTGGGGGTGGCCAGCGCCGGGAAGCCCGCATCGGCGAAGACCCGGGCGCTGGCGGCGTCCCACGGGCCGGGCAGTACCAGCGGATCGCCCGGCTTCCGGCCGTGGTGCAGATCCCGCAGTACGGTGGCGCTCATAGCTCTTCTCCCGGAGGTTGGCGGATGGTGACGTTGACCCGGTTCCAGTTGTTGATGGCGACGATCACCGCGATCAGGTGGGCGAGTTCCGTCTCGTCGAAGTGGGCGGCCGCCTGCGCGTAGACCTCGTCGGGGACGAAGCCGTCGGTGAGGACGGTGACCGCCTCGGTGAGGGCGAGGGCGGCCCGCTCGCGCGCGGTGTAGAGGTCGCCGGACTCCTCCCATGCGGGCAGCAGATCGATCCGCCGCCGGTCGACCCCCGCCTCCCGCAGGTTCTTCACGTGCATGTCCATGCAGAACGCACACCGGTTGAGCTGTGAGGCGCGCAGGACGACCAATTCGGCCAGTACCGGATCCCCCAGCCCCTCCTTGGCGGCCGTGGTCAGCCGGAGCTGGGCCCGGCCGAACGCGGACATCCGACCCCAGAACTTCATGCGCTGGGTCATCGCGGTCACGCCTTCCCCGGGGTCATGCGGGTGCTCACGCCGAACCGGTTCCAGGCGTTGATGGTGGTGATCAGGGCGATCAGGTGGGCGAGTTCGGTCTCGTCGAAGTGGGCGGTCGCCTGCGCGTAGGCCTCGTCGAGGACGAAGCCGTCGGTGAGGTGGGTGATCGCCTCGGTGAGCGCGAGCGCCGCCCGCTCCTTCGGGGTGTAGAGGTCCGGCGCCTCCGCCCAGGCGAGCAGGAGGTGCAGCCGCTCCTCGCTCTCGCCGGCCTTGCGGGCGTCGGTGAGGTGCATATCGAGGCAGAACGCGCACTTGTTGAGCTGCGAGGCGCGGATCTTGACCAGCTCGGCCAGGGCCGGGTCGACGTCCTTCCTGGCCGCCGCGTCCAGCGCGATCATCGCTCGGTAGACCTCGGGGGCACGCTGTGCCCAGTGCAGCCGGGGTCCGTGGTCGTGCGCCGGTGCCGTGCCGGAGGCGCCGGGCGCCGGTGTGTCGTCGGTCGTCATGGCTACGACGCTACGGCGGCAATGGCGCAGCGGTATGGTCCACTTCCATGGAGGATTCCTGGGCCAATTCCTGGGCCACTTTCGGTCGTGATCTGCATCTGGACCTCAGCGGCCCCGGCGGCCTGCGAGTGGCCCTGTTGCGCGCGCTGCGCGAAGCCGTACGGTCCGGGCGGCTGGCCCCCGGCACCCGGCTGCCGTCCTCCCGCTCCCTCGCCGCCGACCTCGGCATCGCCCGGAACACCGTCGCCGACGCCTACGCCGAACTGGTCGCGGAGGGCTGGCTCAGCGCCCGCCAGGGCTCCGGCACCCGGGTCGCCTGGGGGCACCTCCCGGACGGGGTCCGGGGGAGGGTGCCGCCGCGCACGGCGCCTACCGCCCGCCGCGCCCCCGGCCCGCCGCACCGCGCCGGCCGGCCGCGCTTCGACCTCACCGCGGGCACCCCCGACGTCGCCGCCTTCCCCCGCACCGCCTGGCTCGCCGCCGCCCGCCGCGCACTGACCGCCGCGCCCAGCGAGGCCTTCGGCTACGGCACCCCGGCAGGACGCCCCGAACTGCGCGCCGTCCTCGCCGACTACCTGGCCCGCGCCCGCGGCGTCCACACCGACCCCGACCGCATCGTGCTCTGCACCGGCTTCATGCAGGGGCTGGCCCTGCTCGGCCGCACGCTGGGCGCCGGCCGGCTGGCCACCGAGTCGTACGGCCTCGGCTTCCACCGGGACGTCATCGAGCGCGCCGGTCTGCGCACCGTGCCCCTCGGCGTCGATGAACACGGCGCCCGTACCGAGGAGCTGGCCGCCCTCGACGACCTGCGGGCCGCCCTCCTCACCCCCGCCCACCAGTTCCCCACCGGCGTTCCGCTGCACCCCGACCGCCGGGCCGCCGCCGTCAACTGGGCGCGCGCCACCGGTGGTTACATCCTGGAGGACGACTACGACGGGGAGTTCCGCTACGACCGCCAGCCGGTCGGCGCGCTCCAGGGGCTGGACCCCGACCACGTCGTGTACCTGGGCACCGCGAGCAAGAGCCTGGCCCCCGCACTTCGGCTGGCCTGGATGGTGCTGCCGGACCGCCTCGTCGATCCGCTGCTCGCCGTCAAGGGCACCGGCGAATGGCAGTCCGGGCAGCTGGAGCAGCTCACCCTCGCCGAGTTCATCTCCTCGGGCGCCTACGACCGGCATCTGCGCGGGATGCGGCTGCGCTACCGGCGCCGCCGCGACCAGCTGGTGGCCGCTCTGGCCGACCGCGCGCCGCACGTCCATGTCTCCGGCATCGCCGCCGGACTCCACGCCGTACTGGAACTCCCGCCCGGCACCGAACAGTCCCTCGTCCAGGCCGCCCGCTGGCAGGGCCTCGCCCTGGAAGGCCTCAGCGACTTCCGCGACCCCGCCGCCCCCACGCCGCCCCGCGACGCCCTGGTCGTCGCCTACGGCACCCCGCCCGACCACTCCTTCGCAGGCGTCCTGGACGCGCTGATCAGGGCGCTGCCGCCGGGGGAGTGACGGACGGCCGTGCGCCGGCGCCCCGCGGCTGGATGACCGCGCGCGGGCGCCCCGTTGCCGGACCGCCATGCTCCGGCGCCCCGTTGCCGTACGACCCTGCGCCGACGCCCCGCCGCCGGGAAGCGCCCCCCCGCTACAACTCCCGGACGAACGCCACCCGGTCCAGCCCCGGCCCGTCGTAATCCGTCTGCACCGGCACCCCGTCCTCCTCCCGGTCGCCCGGTTCCAGACGGAAGCCCATACGGGAGTGGTACGCGAGGGAGTCGCGGTTGTTGGGGCTGGTGATGCAGCGGACCTGGCTGCGGCCGGCCTCCCTGGCCAGCGTGAAGAACCGCTCGTAGAGCGCCCTGCCGACGCCGTCCCGTTTGCCGTCCGGGCACACGCCCACGAAGTGGATGTATGCGGTCCGCGGATCCGTCTGGGACAGAAAGCCGATCAGGAACGCGTGCAGGGCCCGGTCCGGGCGTTCGACGAGAAAGCTGGTGCCGGCGAAGTGCTGCAGAAACAGTCGCGGCACCAGCAACTGCCGCTGCAGCGCGCCCGCTTCACCACCCAGCCCGCCCCACCAGTCGGCCAGCGCCTCCTGGAGGCGCGGGTGGTCCGACGGCCGGGGATGGCGCAGCGTCAGATCGCCCCGTATCGCGCCGGGCGCGGGCACCGGAGTGCTGTCGGTCATGGCGTCACCCTTCCCACCGTGGGCCGGCCCTCGTGGCCGGCTCCAGGGGCCGCCGGGCCGGCGACGGTCCGGCAACGGCCCTGGGGACGTCCCCGGCAACGGCCCGGGGGCGCCCCGGAAACGCAATGTACCGACCGCCCGTATGTGACCCCAGCGCCGGTCTGCGCAATCCGTACGCCTGCGGTGTGCGCCTCGCGTGCCCCTGGGGTCGCCGAGCGCTGCGCCATCCGGAGGGAACCCCGGGGCAGCTATGGCGCGTACGGGTGAAGGGCGCGCCTACTGATGCCAACGGTCGGCGGGTTGCTCACCTGTCAGGGGGACATCGGTACGCCGCAGGCCCGGCACCGCCGGCTGCCCTCACCGCCCCACCCTCATACAGGAAGTTGTCGTCTCTCCGCAGCCCTTCGGGCTCGGTGGGGGCGCACGGCCCGCTGCCCTCCACACACCCATCGAAGGGCACCGCACCATGACATTGACCCTCACGTTGGCGTCCGCAGCACCGAATCCAGCGGTGTTCGGACAGCCCGTGACCTTAACCGCAGTTGTTATCCCCCTCGGACTGGGCACACCCACCGGCACCGTCACCTTCTCCGTCTCCGGCGGGCCCACCGTGACGGCGCCGCTCGTCGGCGGCACCGCGACGGCGGTCGTCAACAACGTCAACGTCGGTTTCCACACCATCACGGCGCAGTACAACGGCAGTTTCTTCTTCTCCCCCTCCAGCGGCCTGGCCTCGCTGACCGTGCTGCAGGCGTCCACGACCACCACGGTCACCTCGTCCCCCGACCCCTCGACCTTCGGCCAGCCGGTCACCTTCACCGCCCATGTCGCGCCGGTCGCGCCGGGCAGCGGTACCCCCACCGGCACGGTCACCTTCGTCATCGGGGGCAGCGGGGGTGGCACCCTGACGGCACCGCTCGTCGGCGGCAACGCCAGCGTCACCACCAGCACCCTCGGCGTCGGCACCCACCCCGTCACCGCCACGTACAACGGCAGTGCCAACTACGCGGCGTCCTCCGGGACCGACACCCAGACCGTGCAGGGCCAGGCGTCGACGACCACCACGGTCACGTCCTCGCCCGACCCATCGGTGTTCGGCCAGCCGGTCACCTTCACCGCCACGGTCGCGCCGGTCCCACCCGCTGTGGGCACCCCGACGGGCACGGTCACCTTCGTCATCGCCGGTGGTCCGACGCTGACGGCGCCGCTCGTGGGCGGTACGGCGAGCGTGACCACCAGCGCCCTGAGTGTCGGCTCACACGCGGTCACCGCCACCTACAGCGGCGACGTCAACTTCGCCAGCTCCAGCGGCACCGACACCCAGCTCGTCAACAAGGCCTCGACGACCACGACGGTCACCTCGTCCCCGGACCCCTCCGTGTTCGGGCAGACAGTGACGCTCACGGCCACGGTCGTGCCGGTCCCACCCGGTGCGGGTACCCCGACGGGCACGGTCACCTTCGTCATCACCGGTGGTCCGACGCTGACGGTGCCGCTCGTGGGCGGTACGGCGAGCGCGAACGTCAGCGGCCTCAGCGTCGGCTCACACGCGATCACGGCCTTCTACAGCGGAGACGGCAACTTCAACGGCTCCAGCGGCACCGATTCCCAGCTCGTCAACAAGGCCTCGACGACCACGACGGTCACCTCGTCCCCGGACCCCTCGACCTTCGGCCAGCCGGTGACGTTCACCGCCACCGTCGCGCCGGTGTCCCCCGGTGCGGGCACCCCGACCGGCACGGTCACCTTCGTCATCGGCGGGACCGGGGGCGGCACCCTGACCGGAACGCTCTCGGGTGGTACGGCAACCGTCACGACCAGCTCACTCGGCCCCGGCACCCATACCGTCACCGCGACCTACAGCGGCGACGCCGGCTTCAACGGCTCCAGCGGAACCGACACCCAGACGGTGGGCCAGTCGGCGACGACCACGACGGTCACCTCGTCCCCGGACCCCTCGACCTTCGGCCAGACGGTGACGTTCACCGCCACCGTCGCGCCGGTGCCCCCGGGGGCGGGCACGCCCACCGGCACGGTCACCTTCGTCATCAGCGGCGGCGGGGGCGGCACCCTGACGGGGACCCTCTCCGGTGGCACGGCGTCCGTCACGACCAGCTCACTGGCCGTCGGCACCCATACCGTCACCGCGACCTACAGCGGCGACGCCGGCTTCGCCGGTTCCAGCGGCACCGACACCCAGACGGTGGGCCAGTCGGCGACGACCACGACGGTCACCTCCTTCCCCGACCCCTCCGTGACCGGGCAGTCGGTCACCTTCACCGCCTTTGTCGGGCCGGTGGCCCCCGGCGCCGGCGTCCCGACCGGCACCGTCGCGTTCAACATCACCAATGGGGTCACCACGGTGAACCTCACCGGGACCCTGGACGGCGCCGGCGTCGCGGCCGTCAGCACCAACGGGCTGGTGACCGCGGGCGTTTACACCGTCACCGCGACCTACGCCGGTGACGCCAACTTCACCGGCTCCAGCGACACCGACACCCAGACGGTCGCCCCGGCAGCGACGACCACGTCGGTCTCCTCGTCCCCGGACCCGTCCGTGGTCGGACAGTCGGTGACCTTCACGGCCACGGTCGCCCCGGTGTCTCCGGGCGCGGGCACCCCGACCGGCACGGTCACCTTCGTCATCAGTGGCGGTCCGACGCTGACCGGCACCCTGTCCGGCGGTACGGCGACCGTCAGCACGAGCGCCCTCACCGCCGGAGTGCACACCGTCACCGCGACCTACGGCGGTGACGGCAATTTCACCGGTTCGGTCGGCACGGACACCCAGACCGTGGGTCAGGCGTCGACGACCACCACGGTGAGCACGTCTCCGGACCCGTCGGTCTTCGGGCAGTCGGTGACGTTGTCGGCCACGGTCGCGCCGGTGTCTCCCGGTGCGGGTACGCCGACCGGCACGGTGACGTTCGTGGTGACGGGTGGTCCGACGCTGACGGCGACGCTTTCGGGCGGTACGGCGAGCGTCAGCACGAGCGCCATCCCGGTCGGTACCAGTACCGTCACGGCGACGTACAGCGGTGACGCGAACTTCACCGGCTCCAGCGGCTCGGACACCCAGACGGTGACGCAGGCCGCGACGACCACGTCGGTCTCCTCGTCCCCGGACCCGTCCGTGGTCGGGCAGACGGTGACCTTCACGGCCACGGTCGCCCCGGTGTCTCCGGGTGCGGGGACGCCGACCGGTACGGTCACCTTCCTCGTGACCAACGGTGTGACGACGGTGAGCCTGACCGGGACGCTGAGCGGCGGCACGGTCAGTGTCAGCACCAACGGCCTGGTGACGGCCGGAAGTTACTCCGTCACCGCGACGTACAGCGGTGACGGCAATTTCACCGGTTCGGTCGGCACGGACACCCAGACCGTGGGTCAGGCGTCGACGACCACCACGGTGAGCACGTCTCCGGACCCGTCGGTCTTCGGGCAGTCGGTGACATTGTCGGCCACGGTCGCGCCGGTCTCTCCCGGTGCGGGTACGCCCACCGGCACGGTGACGTTCGTGGTGACGGGTGGTCCGACGCTGACGGCGACGCTTTCGGGCGGTACGGCGAGCGTCAGCACGAGCGCCATTCCGGTCGGTACGCACACCGTCACCGCGACCTACGGCGGTGACGCGAACTTCACCGGCTCCAGTGGTTCGGACACGCAGACGGTGGCGCCGGCGTTGACGACCACGTCGGTCTCCTCGGCTCCGGACCCGTCCGTGGTCGGTGAGACGGTGACGTTCACTGCGACCGTGGCGCCGGTGTCTCCGGGTGCGGGTACGCCGACCGGTACGGTCACCTTCCTCGTGACCAACGGTGTGACGACGGTGAGCCTGACCGGCACGCTGAGCGGCGGCACGGTCAGTGTCAGCACCAACGGCCTGGTGACCGCCGGGGTCTACTCCGTCACCGCGACGTACGGCGGTGACGGCAATTTCACCGGTTCGGTCGGCTCGGACACCCAGACCGTGGCCCCGGCCTCGACGACCACGGTGGTCAGTTCGGCTCCGGACCCGTCCGTGGTCGGCGAGACGGTGACGTTCACCGCGACCGTCGCCCCGGTACTCCCCGGTGCGGGCACGCCGACCGGTACGGTCACCTTCCTCGTGACCAACGGTGTGACGACGGTGAACCTGACCGGCACGCTGAGCGGCGGCACGGTCAGCGTCAGCACCAACGGCCTGGTGACCGCCGGGGTTTACACCGTCACCGCGACTTACGGCGGTGACGCGAACTTCACCGGCTCCAGTGGTTCGGACACGCAGACGGTGGCGCCGGCGTTGACGACCACGTCGGTCTCCTCGGCTCCGGACCCGTCCGTGGTCGGTGAGACGGTGACGTTCACTGCGACCGTGGCGCCGGTGTCTCCGGGTGCGGGTACGCCGACCGGTACGGTCACCTTCCTCGTGACCAACGGTGTGACGACGGTGAGCCTGACCGGGACGCTGAGCGGCGGCACGGTCAGTGTCAGCACCAACGGCCTGGTGACGGCCGGGGTTTATACCGTCACGGCGACGTACAGCGGTGACGCCAACTTCACCGGCTCCGTCGGTGCGGACACCCAGACCGTGGGCTTGTCGGCGACGACCACGACGGTCTCCACTTCTCCCGACCCGTCGGTGTTCGGTGAGTCGGTGACCCTCACGGCCACGGTCGCCCCGGTGTCTCCGGGCGCGGGTACGCCGACCGGCACGGTGACGTTCGTGGTGACGGGTGGTCCGACGCTGACGGCGACGCTTTCGGGCGGTACGGCCAGCGTCAGCACCACTGCCATCCCGGTTGGCACGAGTACCGTCACGGCGACGTACAGCGGTGACGGCAACTTCACCGGCTCCAGTGGTACGGACACCCAGACGGTGACCCAGGCGGCGACGACCACTGCGGTGTCCTCGTCCCCGGACCCGTCCGTGGTCGGTGAGACGGTGACGTTCAGCGCGACCGTGGCGCCGGTGTCGCCGGGTGCGGGGACGCCCACCGGCACGGTGACGTTCGTCGCCACCGACGGTGTGACGACGGTGAGCCTGACCGGGACGCTGAGCGGCGGGACGGTGAGCGTCAGCACCAACGGGCTGGTGACCGCCGGGACGTACAACGTCACGGCCACCTACAGCGGCGACGGCAACTTCACCGGTTCGGTCGGTTCGGACACGCAGACGGTGACGCAGGCGGCGACGACCACTGCGGTCACGACGTCTCCCGACCCGTCCGTCTTTGGGCAGTCGGTGACGTTGTCGGCCACGGTCGCCCCGGTGTCTCCGGGCGCGGGCACTCCCACCGGCACGGTGACTTTCGTGGTGACGGGTGGTCCGACGCTGACGGCGACGCTTTCGGGCGGTACGGCCAGTGTCAGCACCACTGCCATCCCGGTTGGCACGAGTACCGTCACGGCGACGTACAGCGGTGACGGGAACTTCACCGGCTCCAGTGGTTCGGACACGCAGACGGTGACCCAGGCCGCGACGACCACGTCCGTCTCCTCGTCCCCGGACCCGTCCGTGGTCGGTGAGACGGTGACGTTCAGCGCGACCGTGGCGCCGGTGTCGCCGGGTGCGGGGACGCCCACCGGCACGGTCACGTTCGTCGCCACCGACGGTGTGACGACGGTGAGCCTGACCGGGACGCTGAGCGGCGGGACGGTGAGCGTCAGCACCAACGGGCTGGTGACCGCCGGGACGTACAACGTCACGGCCACCTACAGCGGCGACGGCAACTTCACCGGTTCGGTCGGTTCGGACACGCAGACGGTGACGCAGGCGGCGACGACCACTGCGGTCACGACGTCTCCCGACCCGTCCGTCTTTGGTCAGTCGGTGACCCTCACGGCCACCGTGGCGCCGGTGTCTCCGGGCGCGGGTACGCCGACCGGTACGGTCACGTTCGTGGTCACCGGCGGTCCGACGCTGACCGGCACCCTTTCCGGGGGCACGGTGAGCGTGAGCACGACTGCCATTCCGGTCGGTACCAGTACCGTTACGGCGACGTACAGCGGTGACGGGAACTTCACCGGCTCCAGTGGTTCGGACACCCAGACGGTGACCCAGGCGGCGACGACCACTGCGGTCTCCTCGTCCCCGGACCCGTCGGTGTTCGGTGAGTCGGTGACCCTCACGGCCACGGTCGCGCCGGTGTCTCCCGGTGCGGGTACGCCGACCGGTACGGTCACGTTCGTGGTCACCGGCGGTCCGACGCTGACGGCGACGCTTTCGGGCGGTACGGCCAGTGTCAGCACGACTGCCATTCCGGTTGGCACCAGTACCGTTACGGCGACGTACAGCGGTGACGGGAACTTCTCCGGTTCGGTCGGTTCGGACACGCAGACGGTGACGCAGGCGGCGACGACCACTGCGGTCACGACGTCTCCCGACCCGTCGGTGTTCGGTGAGTCGGTGACCCTCACGGCCACCGTGGCGCCGGTGTCTCCGGGCGCGGGTACGCCGACCGGTACGGTCACGTTCGTGGTCACCGGCGGTCCGACGCTGACCGGCACCCTTTCCGGGGGCACGGTGAGCGTGAGCACGACAGCCATTCCGGTCGGTACCAGTACCGTCACGGCGACGTACAGCGGTGACGGGAACTTCACCGGCTCCAGTGGTTCGGACACCCAGACGGTGACCCAGGCGGCGACGACCACGTCCGTCTCCTCGTCTCCGGACCCGTCCGTGGTCGGTGAGACGGTGACGTTCAGCGCGACCGTGGCGCCGGTGTCGCCGGGTGCGGGCACGCCGACCGGCACGGTGACGTTCGTCGCCACCGACGGTGACACCACCGTGAGCCTGACCGGCACCCTCAGTGGCGGGACGGTGAGCGTCAGCACCAACGGGCTGGTGACCGCCGGGACGTACAACGTCACGGCCACCTACAGCGGCGACGGGAACTTCTCCGGTTCCAGTGGTTCGGACACGCAGACGGTGACGCAGGCGGCGACGACGACTGCGGTCACGACGTCTCCCGACCCGTCGGTGTTCGGTGAGTCGGTGACCCTCACGGCCACGGTGGCGCCGGTGTCTCCCGGTGCGGGTACGCCGACCGGCACGGTGACTTTCGTGGTGACGGGTGGTCCGACGCTGACGGCGACGCTTTCGGGCGGTACGGCCAGTGTCAGCACGAGCGCCATTCCGGTCGGTACGCACACCGTCACCGCGACCTACGGCGGTGACGCGAACTTCACCGGCTCCAGTGGTTCGGACACCCAGACGGTGGCGCCGGCGTTGACGACCACGTCGGTCTCCTCGGCTCCGGACCCGTCCGTGGTCGGTGAGACGGTGACCTTCACGGCTACAGTCGCTCCGGTGTCGCCGGGGACGGGTACGCCGACCGGGACGGTGACGTTCGTCGCCACCGACGGTGTGACGACGGTGAGCCTGACCGGCACGCTGAGCGGCGGGACGGTGAGCGTCAGCACCAACGGGCTGGTGACGGCAGGGACTTATGCCGTCACGGCGACGTACAGCGGCGACGGCAACTTCACCGGTTCGGTCGGTTCGGACACGCAGACGGTGACGCAGGCGGCGACGACCACTGCGGTCACGACGTCTCCGGACCCGTCGGTGTTCGGTGAGTCGGTGACCCTCACGGCCACCGTGGCGCCGGTGTCTCCGGGCGCGGGTACGCCGACCGGTACGGTCACGTTCGTGGTGACGGGTGGTCCGACGCTGACGGCGACGCTTTCGGGCGGTACGGCCAGTGTCAGCACCACCGCCATCCCGGTTGGCACCAGTACGGTCACCGCGACCTACAGCGGTGACGCCAACTTCACTGCCTCCAGCGGCACCGACACCCAGACCGTCAACCAGGCGTCCACGACCACCACCGCCACCTCCTCGCCCGACCCCTCGACGTTCGGGCAGCTGGTGACCTTCACCGCGAACGTCGCCGTCAACTCGCCCGGAGCGGGCAGCCCGACCGGCACCGTCACCTTCGTCATCGACGGTGTCGGGGGCGGCACGCTGACCGGCACCGTCGTCGCGGGGGTCGCGACCGTCACCACCAACACGCTGGGGGCAGGTACGCACAACGTCACCGCGACCTACAACGGTGACGCCAACTTCGCCAGCTCTGTCGGGACGGACACCCAGACGGTGAACCAGGCCTCGACACTCACCACGGCCACGTCGTTCCCCGACCCGTCCACGAACGGGCAGACGGTCGGGTTCATCGCCTTCGTATCGGCGCTGGCCCCCGGCAGCGGCACCCCGACGGGCACCGTCAACTTCACCATCACCGACGGGGTGACCACCGTGAACCTCACCGGCACCCTGAACGGCAGCGGTGTCGCGACGGTCAGCTCCGCGCTCGCGACGGGCAACTACGTGGTCACGGCGAACTACACGGGAGACACCAACTTCGGCACCTCCACCGGAACCGACACCCAGACCGTCATCTAACCGTCCGCTCCGATCCATATCCACGCACTCACTCACCGCACAGCGCCGGGCCGTCCGTAGGGGCGGTCCGGCGCCTGCCGTGTGCCCCTGAGCTTGCCCCCCCCGGCAGCCCGCGTCCGGCCCCGGCCCGGGCATCGCGCCTGGAGCCGGCGCGTGACGACGTCTCAGGCCCACACGGCTTTGACCACGCTGTGGCCTGCTGCAGCCGCCCGCCCGTAGAGCCTTTGGAGGTCCCTGTGATGGTCGAGGAACTCCTGCCTGGCCTGCGCCTCGTCCTGGCCCCAGCCGGCGAGCTTGGCACTGGCGACGTGCCACAGCTCGTCGAAAGAGGCCCTCGCGAGGAAGTCTGCGGCCTGTGACACCCCAGGCGGGTCCAGGATCATCATGGGTGGGTTGGAGGGGTCGGCGTCTGCGCTGTGTGCCACGGGGCGGCCGCCGTATATCGGCAGCGTCCAGGGCTCGTCGGCATCTGCATCGAGGGCTTCGGCTGCGGCGTAGAGGTCATTGACGGAGCTCCAGACCTTGTCGATCGAGTCGGCGATGCCCGCTGCGTACTCGTCGGGGTGGTTCTCCCAAGCCGTCCACATGAACGCCGCAAGCCAGGTGTGGTCGTCCCGGATCTCGGATGCCGCGACGGCGCGCAGGTGTAGGTGGATGCTCACGGCGACGAGTCCTCCCGTTCGGCGGCCCGTCTGTCAGGCCGAGAGGACAGAACGTACTTCGAGGCACTGACAGCGAGACGTCCCGTCTCCTGGCGCTCGCCCCCGTCTCACCCCTCCAACACGCCCCGCAGCTGGTCGAGCCCCCAGTCCAGGTCCTCCTTGCTGATCATCAGCGGCGGGGCGAGGCGGATCGTTGCGCCGTGGGTGTCCTTGACCAGGACGCCGCGCGTCATCAGTTGCTCGGAGACGGACCGGCCGGTGCCGCGGGACGGGTTGATGTCCACGCCCGCCCACAGGCCGCGGCCGCGCACCGCGTCGACCGCGCCGTCGCCCACCAGCAGCCCCAGCTCGCTGTGCAGATGCTCGCCCAACTCCGTGGCCCGCTGCTGGAATTCGCCGGTGCGCAGCATCGCGATGACCTCCAGGGCCACCGCGCAGGCGAGCGGGTTGCCGCCGAACGTCGAGCCGTGCTCGCCGGGTGCGAAGACGCCCAGCACCTCGCGGGAGGAGATCACCGCCGAGACCGGCACCACCCCGCCGCCCAGCGCCTTGCCCAGGACGTACATGTCCGGGACCACGTCCTCGTGCTCACAGGCGAAGGTCCGGCCCGTGCGGCCGAGGCCGGACTGGATCTCGTCGGCGATGAACAGCACGTTCCGGCTGCGGGTCAGCTCCCGTACGCCCGCCAGGTAGCCCGGCGGCGGTACGAGTACGCCCGCCTCGCCCTGGATCGGCTCCAGGAGGACGGCGACGGTGTCGGCGTCGACGGCGGCCTCCAGCGCGGCCGGGTCGCCGTAGGGGACGATCTCGAAGCCGGGGGTGTACGGGCCGAAGTCCGCGCGCGCCTCGGGGTCGGTGGAGAAGGAGACGAGGGTCGTGGTGCGGCCGTGGAAGTTGTGGTCGGCGACGATGATCTTCGCCCGGCCGTCCGGGACGCCCTTGACCTGATAGCCCCACTTGCGGGCCGTCTTGATCGCGGTCTCGACCGCCTCGGCGCCGGTGTTCATCGGCAGGACGAGTTCCATGCCGCACAGCTCGGCCAGCTGGGTGCAGAACTCCGCGAACCGGTCGTGGTGGAAGGCGCGGGAGGTGAGCGTGACCCGGTCCAGCTGCGCCTTGGCCGCGTCGAGCAGGCGGCGGTTGCCGTGCCCGAAGTTCAGCGCGGAGTAGCCGGCGAGCATGTCCAGATAGCGCCGGCCTTCCACGTCCGTCATCCAGGCACCCTCGGCGGAGGCCACGACGACGGGCAGCGGGTGGTAGTTGTGCGCGCTGTGGGCCTCGGCAGCGGCGAGGAAGCGTTCCGTGGACGTCACCGGTGACTCCGTTCGGTAGACCGTGCGGGGCGCGGGCGCTGCCGCGTCCCCCTCCATTGTTGCGCCCGGCGGGACCGACCGGACCTGCGACGTTTCGCCGACCAGGGGGCCGGGGGTGTCCTAGGGCCTGTCCGATGGGTCATGGCCGGGCCCGCGGCGCCTGGCACGGCACCTCGCGGCGTTGCCGAAGCGTCCCGATAGCTCCGCTATCAGGCCGCTCCGGCGCCTTGCGATGCACCGCACCAGACGCCGCGGCCTTCCCGACCCTGACCCATCGGACAGGCCCTAGACTCTGCGGTGCACATCGCGACTGGCGTACGGGGAAACAACCTCGAGGAAGCGGTGTGCGGGAAACCTCACGAGGTGCCGCCCCGCCTGGGCACCCCGGGACCACGACCGGACCACCGATCGACCGCCCCGGAGGACACCATGTCGATGCACCCCATGTCGCAGCCCCTTTCGCACCCCGCGCTGAGCGTCGCCGACCCCGAACTGGCCGCGCTGGTCGGCGCCGAGGAGCAGCTCCAGGCCGACACCCTGCGGCTGATCCCCAGCGAGAACTACGTCTCCGCCGCCGTCCTGGAAGCCACCGGCACCGTCCTTCAGAACAAGTACAGCGAGGGGTACGCGGGCCGTCGCTACTACGAAGGCCAGCAGAACATCGACCAGGTGGAGACGCTGGCCGTCGAGCGCGCCAAGGCCGTCTTCGGCGTCGAGCACGCCAACGTCCAGCCGTACTCCGGCTCGCCCGCCAACCTCGCCGCCTACCTGGCCTTCGCCGAGCCCGGCGACACCGTGCTGGGCATGGCGCTGCCGATGGGCGGCCACCTCACCCACGGCTGGGGCGTCTCGGCGACCGGCCGGTGGTTCCGCGGGGTGCAGTACGGCGTCCGGCCCGGCAGCGCGCTGATCGACTTCGACGAGGTGCGCGACCTCGCCCGCAAGGAACGCCCGAAGATCATCTTCTGTGGCGGTACGGCCGTGCCGCGCACCATCGACTTCGCCGCCTTCGGCGAGATCGCCCGCGAGGTCGGTGCCGTACTCGTCGCCGACATCGCCCACATCGCCGGTCTGGTCGCGGGCGGCGCCCACCCGTCGCCGGTGCCGCACGCCGATGTCATCTCCACCACGACGCACAAGACGCTGCGCGGGCCGCGCGGCGCGATGCTGATGTCCCGGGCGAGCCACGCCAAGGCCGTCGACAAGGCCGTCTTCCCCGGTCTGCAGGGGGGCCCGCACAACCACACCACCGCCGCCATCGCGGTCGCCCTGCGCGAGGCGGCCGCCCCGTCGTTCCGGGACTACGCCCATGCCGTCGTCGCCAACGCCAAGGCGCTCGCCGAGGCGCTGCTGGCCCGCGGCTACGACCTGGTCTCCGGCGGCACCGACAACCACCTGGTGCTGATCGACCTCACCTCCAAGGACGTCCCGGGCAAGGTCGCCGCCAAGGCCCTGGACCGGGCCGGCATCGTCGTCAACTACAACACCGTCCCCTTCGACCCCCGCAAGCCCTTCGACCCCTCCGGCATCCGCATCGGCACCCCGTCCCTCACCTCCCGCGGACTGGGCACGGACCGGATGCCGCTGGTCGCCGAGTGGATCGACCGGAGCGTTCAGGCCGCGGCCAAGGGCGACGAGGACGCGCTGGCGGTGATCCGCGGCGAGGTCGCGGAGTTGCTGGCCGGCTACCCGGCGCCGGGTCTTCCGACGGACTGACGCCGCGGTTCCACGGCACCCCCGGCTCACCGGCCCGTGCTCAGCCGGTGAGCCGGACCGGCAGGACGTGGGTGCTGTTGCTGACGAAGCTCGGGTGCGCCGGGAGCTCGACGTCCGGGACGGCGAGGTCCAGCGCCGGATACCGGGTGAACAGCGCCTGGAGGGCCACGGTCGCCTCCAGCCGGGCCAGCGGCGCGCCCAGGCAGTAGTGCGGGCCGTGGCCGAAGGAGAGGTGCCGGGCGGCGGGCCGCCGGGTGACGTCGAACCGGTCCGCGTTCGCCCCGTAGGCGTCCGGATCGCGGCCGGCCGCCGAATAGGAGGCCAGCATCGGGGTGCCGCGCGGGACGAGGGTGCCGCCGATCTCCAGGTCCCGGACCGGGTAGCGGAACGGGAAGTGGGCGACCGGGCTGTCGTAGCGCAGCGTCTCCTCGACCACGTCGTCCCAGCTCGCCCGCCCGGCCAGGACCAGCTCCAGCTGGCCGCGGTCGGTGCACAGCGCCCGGACTGCGTTGGTGATCAGGTTCAGCGTGGTCTCGTGCCCGGCGATGATCAACGACAGCAGGGTGCCGACCAGCTCCGGTGCGCTGAGCCGGTCGCCGTCCTCCTCCCGGGCGGCGAGCAGCGCGCTGGTCAGATCGTCACCGGGGTCCGCCCGCCGGGCCTCGGCGACCTCCGTGAGGAGGGCGGTGATCTCACCGTTGGCCGCCTGCACCTCGGCCGCCGTGCCGGTCGTGCCCACGATCAGGTTCGACAGCCCGTGCAGCCGGTCGCGTAACGCGGCCGCCACACCCAGCAGTTCGCAGATCACGCTCATCGGCAGCGGATAGGCGAAGTGCCGGCGCAGCTCCACCGTGCCCCCGGCGTCCGCGGCCCGCGGCAGCGCGTCGAGCAGCCCGGCCGTCAGCTCCGCGATCCGCGGTCGCAGCGCCGCCACCCGCCGCCCGGTGAACACCTGCGTCACCAGGCCGCGCAGCCGCCGGTGGTCCGCCCCGTCGGCGGTCGTCATCCCCTCGATGGCGGCGAAGAGGGTCAGCGGCCAGCCGGGCGGCACCGTGCCGTCGTGCAGGGCGGTGAAGTGGCAGGCGCTCTTGGCGACTTCGGGGTGCGCCAGCATCTCGCGCAGCACCTCGTGGCGGGTGACGGCGACCGCGGGCACCTCCCCGGGCAGCAGCACCGGCACCACCGCCCCGTCCTCCCGCAGCCGTGCGTCGGCCGCGGCCCGGGCGGCGCCTCCGGGGGCGAGCCGGTGCGGCTCCCGGCCGGAGTGTGCGGGGCAGGCGGCGGCGGTCGGGGGCACGGGGCGGATGGCGTCGGTCATCGGCGGTCCTCACAGATCGGGGCGGAGATCCGGGGCGGTGCACAGGCCCGCACGGACGCGGACCACGACTGCACGGACCACGATTCCAGCTCCCGCCCGCCCCGAACAGGCCGCCGCAGTGCCGCTGCCCTCCCGTCCGCGCGGCCGGAACCGCGGCCGCGCCGCCGCTTGCGCCACCATGCGCCTCGGCCCCCTTGCGGACCTGAGACAATCGGTGCCATGGCTCACGATCGCCCGCGCGTACTCTCCGGTATCCAGCCCACGGCCGGCTCCTTCCACCTCGGCAATTACCTCGGTGCGGTGCGCCAGTGGGTGGCCCTGCAGGAGTCCCACGACGCCTTCTACATGGTGGTCGACCTGCATGCGATCACGGTCCCGCAGGACCCGGCGGAGCTGCGCCGCAACACCCGGGTCGCGGCCGCCCAGCTGCTGGCCGCCGGCCTCGACCCGGAGCGCTGCACGCTCTTCGTCCAGAGCCATGTGCCCGAGCACGCCCAGCTCGCCTGGGTCATGAACTGCGTCACCGGCTTCGGTGAGGCCTCGCGGATGACCCAGTTCAAGGACAAGTCGGCCAAGCAGGGCGCGGACCGTACGACGGTGGGCCTGTTCACCTACCCCGTGCTGATGGTCGCCGACATCCTCCTCTACCAGGCCGACCAGGTCCCGGTCGGCGAGGACCAGCGCCAGCATCTGGAGCTGACCCGCGATCTCGCGGACCGCTTCAACACCCGCTTCGGCGACACCTTCACGATCCCGAACCCGTACATCGTCAAGGAGACGGCGAAGATCTTCGATCTTCAGGACCCGTCGATCAAGATGAGCAAGTCCGCCTCCTCGCCCAAGGGCATCGTCGACCTGCTCGACGACCCCAAGGTCACCGCGAAGAAGGTCAAGAGCGCGGTCACGGACACCGACACGGTCATCCGCTTCGACCGCGAGGCCAAGCCGGGCGTCAGCAACCTCCTGACGATCCTCTCCACGCTCACCGGCACCTCCGTCCCGGACCTGGAGCGGTCCTACGAGGGCAAGATGTACGGCGCGCTCAAGACGGATCTCGCCGAGGTGATGGTCGACTTCGTCACACCGTTCCGCGACCGCACGCAGGAATACCTCGACGATCCCGAGACCTTGGACGCGATCCTGGCCAAGGGTGCGGAGAAGGCTCGCGCGGTCGCCGCCGAGACCCTCGCCACCACCTATGACCGGCTCGGATTGCTGCCGGCGAAGCACTGACGGGACCGTTTGCGAGACGGGCCGGCTCCGGCCGCGCGGGGCGACCGGAGCCCGGGAAATCCACCCCGCGAAGCCCGGGAGCCCGCTTGTCACAGGAGCAGGGGACGCTCCCCGCAAGCGGCGCCCACCCGGCACACTAAGAGGGTGCGCGAGCGCGCCGCACACACGTCAGGAGGGAGAACACAGTGGGGACCGTAACGCTGGGCGTTTCGATCGCGGTCCCGGAGCCATACGGCAGCTTCCTCCAGAGGCAGCGCGAGGGCTTCGGGGACCCTGCCGCACCGGGTATCCCCACGCACATCACCCTCCTCCCGCCGACGGAGGTCTCCGCCGGGGCGCTGCCCGGCATCGAACGCCACCTCGCCGAGGTCGCGGCCGGCTTCCGCCCCTTCCCGCTCCGCCTGGAGGGCACCGGCACCTTCCGCCCGCTCTCCCCGGTGGTCTACGTGAAGGTCACCGAGGGCGAGGCGGGCTGCACCGCGCTCCAGGCCCGCATCCGCGCCGCCTCCGGCCCGTGCGCCCGCGAGCTGCAGTTCCCGTACCACCCGCACGTCACCGTCGCCCACAACATCGCCGACGCGGACATGGACCGCGCCCAGGCCGGCCTCCGGGACTTCTGCGCGACCTGGACCATCGGCGGCTTCGCGCTCTACGAGCAGGGCGCGGACGAGGTGTGGCGCCTGGAGCGGGAGTTCCCCTTCCCGCCGCAGACGGCCGGCGTCCCGCGTCAGGCCGCCGATCTCTCCCGGCCGCCCGCGCCGTCCTGCTGACACCCGCCGCCGGCGCTCGGCGCGCCGGCCGCCGGCCCAGGCCCGCCCCGTAGCGGAAGTCCGCACGGCGGCCGCATGCACGGGCCGGACGGGCGGTGCCGTACCCGATGGCCGACCGGGACGTATGGGAAACGGCACGTCCGGGGTACCCGGACGTTAGTGTTCCGGTCAGCCGGGGCACCGGCCGGAACATCCAGCCCGGGCCGGCGGGCGCGTGGGCACGAGGGGAATGCCATGGACTGGTTGCGCACACTGCCGGTGATCGGACCGCTCATCGGCCGGCTGATGACCACTCACCTCTGGCGCGCCTACGAGCGGATGCTCCGGGTGCACTGGACCCGGCTCGCCGCCGCGATCACCTTCACCAGCTTCGTCGCCCTCTTCCCGCTGCTCACCGTCGCCGCCGCGATCGGCGCCGCACTGCTCAGCGACGCACAGCTGCACACGCTGGAGCACAAGCTCGCCGAACAGCTCCCCGGCCTCTCCGACCAGCTCGACATCGCCGGCCTCGTCGCCCACGCCACCACCGTCGGCCTGGTCGCCGGTGCCGCGCTGCTGTTCACCGGCATCGGCTGGGTCGACTCGCTGCGCGACTGCCTGCGCGCCGTATGGGAGAAGCCCGACGAGGACACCAACTTCTTCCTCGGCAAGCTCCGGGACGGCGCGCTGCTGCTCGGGGTCGGCGGTGTCGCCGTGCTCTCCCTGGCCTGCTCGACCTTCGCGTCCGCCGCGGTGGGCAAGGTGGCGGAGGTGATCGGCCTGCCGGAGGGCGGCGTCGGCAGCATCCTGCTCTCGGCCGCGGGGTTCGTGATCGCCGTCCTCGCGGACTTCCTGCTGCTCGCCTACATACTGACCCGGCTCGCCGGCGTCCATCCGCCCCGGCGCTCCGTCGTGGTCGCCGGGCTCCTCGGCGCGATCGGCTTCGAAGCGCTGAAACTGCTGCTCAGCGGCTATCTCCAGGGCGTCGCCGCCCGGAGCATGTACGGCGCCTTCGGCACCCCGGTCGCGCTCCTGCTGTGGATCAACTTCACCGCGAAGCTGCTGGTGTACTGCGCTTCCTGGACGGCCACCGAGGGGAAGAGGCACACGGTGGGCGAGGAGCTGAAGGTGCCGGGGGAGGGGCCGGACGACACCCCGGGACGGGAACGGCCGGACGGGACGGAACGGCCGGAGGGCAAGGAGGGACCGGAGGGCTGGGAGGGGCCGCAGCGCCCCCGGGCGGCCTGACGCCACCCGCGCGCTCCGGCCCCGGGCGCCGCCGGCCCGGCCCCGGCCCGTCTCCGCCACCCGGCCCGCTCCGTACTACCCGGCGCCGCTCACTTCCCGGAGCGGCGCCCCCGTACCCGCTCCGGGAGCGGGCGGCGACGGTGCACGGCGAACGCCACCGCGCCCAGCAGCGCCAGGGTCCCGCCGGCGACGCCCACCGCGGTCCAGGCGCCGCCCGATCCGCCGGAGCTGTCCAGCGAGGCCTGGTTGTTGTCGTGCGCGCCCTTCTTGTCCTTGGGGCCCACGGCGCCGGTGCCGTCGTCCTCGCTGCGGGGGCCGACGAGACGGCCGACCGGTTCCACCTTGTCGGCCGCCGCAAAGCCCCAGTCGAGCAGCTTGGCGGCCTCCCGGTAGCCCTCGTTGTGCTCCCGCTTCTCCGGGTGCATGACCGTGACCAGCAGCTTGCGGTCACCGCGCTGGGCGACACCGGTGAAGGTGGAGCCGGCGTTGGTGGTCGAACCGTTCTTCACCCCGGCGATCCCCGGGTACGGCTTCATGTCGAAGTCGCCGCTGAGCAGCCGGTTGGTGTTCTGGATGCCGAACGAGGCGCGCTTGCCGCCCTTGCCCTTGTCCCCGGGGAACTGAGCACTGGCCGTCGAGCAGTACTCGCGGAAGTCGGCGTTCTGCAGTCCCGCCCGGGCGAACAGGCTCAGGTCGTACGCGCTGGAGACCTGGCCCGGCGCGTCATAGCCGTCCGGCGTCACCACATGCGTATCGGTGGCGTTCAGCTCCTTCGCCCGCTGCTGCATCTGGGCGACGGTGGCCTTCGTCCCGCCGTTCATCGACGACAGCGTGTGCACCGCGTCGTTGCCGGACCGCAGGAAGACCCCCAGCCACAGGTCATGGACCGTGTAGCTCAGGTTCTCCTTTATCCCCACCAGGCTGCTGCCGATGCCCATGCCCGCGAGGTCGGCGGGCTTGACCGTGTGCTTCTGGTTCTTCGGGAACTTCGGGAGCACGGTGTCGGCGAAGAGCATCTTCAGCGTGCTGGCCGGGGCGAGGCGCCAGTGCGGGTTCTTGGCGGCCAGCACCTTGCCGGTCTCCGCGTCGGAGACGATCCAGGAACGGGCCGTCAGCGCGTCCGGCCCCGGCAGCTTCGGGGCGCCGGGCTTCGGCGCCACCTGGACGCCGGGTGCGCCCAGCCGGTCCCCGCCGATCTGCGACATCTTCGCCGGCGGCGCGGGAGCCTTGGGATCGGCGTACGCGGTGCCGGCCAGCAGCGGTGAGGCCACCAGCCCGGAGACGGCCAGCGCGGCGGCGGTACGCAGGCGGAAGCCCGAACGCGCCGCGTGCCCGGCGGTGGCGGACAAAACGGCCGGGGCAGTCGGCGCGGCCGCAGCGGTCAGGTCGGTGGGGTCGGGGGAAGCCGTGGAGGCACAGGAGGTCGTCGGCACGTCGGTGAACGTACCCGGCTTTTCCCGTGCCGCCGACAGCACCCCACGGAAGAGTGCCCCTGCCGCCCGCCGGATGGAGCCGCTGCCCATACTGGGATCTATGAAGCTCTCTCGCCCCGTGTCCTGGTTCCTGCTCGCCTTCGGGGTGTGGAGCTGGTTCATCTGGATCACTTTCGTCAAAAACCTCTGGAAGGACGGGAGCGGTCTCGCCTTCGACGACGCGGGTGACCCGACCGCCTACTTCTGGGTCCATCTGCTGCTCGCGGTGGCGTCCTTTCTCTTGGGGACGGTGATTGGTGTGATCGGGTTCCGCGGAGTCCGCGCACTGCGCCGCGAGGCCGCCGACCGCACCGCTGACCAGCCCGTCTCTCCTTCCTCGTCCGCCTCCTGACCGACGGGAACGGGGAGCCGCCGTGATCTTCGCGCTGATCGTGGTCCCGGTCCTCGGACTGTTCTTCGGCGTGCACCGCTATCTGTGGTGCCGGCTGGTCCGTGACACCACGAAACCCGGCAGCCGGCCCCGCCGCGCGGGCACCGCCGCCGCCTTCGCCCTCCCGCTGATCGCCCTCGGCGCCGTGCTGTCCGGCCCGGCCGGCCTTCCCTTCCCCGTCCAGCAGACCCTGGCCTGGCCCGGCTACCTGTGGCTGGCCATGGTGCTGTATCTCACACTGGCGCTGCTGGCGGGCGAGGCCGTCCGGGCGGCGGGGCTGTGGGCCCTGCGCCGCCGCGAGGCCGCGGAACCCGACCCGCCGGCCACCGCCCCCGCCCCGCCCGCCGGCCCTCCCGGCCCCGCGTCCCCCTCCCCGGTCCCTTCTCGGACCCCCACCCTCCTCCCGCCCGGCACCCCCGCCCTGCCGCCACCCGCGACCCCGCCCCGCCGGCTCTTCCTCGCCCGGGCGGTCGCCGCCGGCGCCTCCCTGGCCGCCACGGCCGCCGTCGGATACGGCACCGCGACGACCCTGCGCGGCCCGGTGGTGAAGCGCGTGACGATCCCGCTGGCCAAACTGCCGCGCGCCGCCCACGGCTTCCGGATCGCCGTCGTCAGCGACATCCACCTCGGCCCGATGCTCGGCCGCGCCCACACCCGGCGCGTCGTCGAGGCCGTCAACAGCACCTCCCCCGATCTGGTGGCCGTCGTCGGCGACCTGGTCGACGGCAGCGTCGCCGACCTCGGCCCGGCCGCCGAGCCGCTGCGCGAGCTGCGCTCCCGGCACGGCGCGTACTTCGTCACCGGCAACCACGAGTACTACTCGGGCGCCGGCCAATGGGTCGACCACGTACGCGAATTGGGCATCCATCCGCTGGAGAACGCGCGGACCGCCCTCCCCGGCTTCGACCTCGCCGGCGTCAACGACATCACCGGCCAGACCGAAGGGGCCGGCCCGGACTACGACCGGGCGCTCAGCGGCCGGGACCCGGCCCGCGCCGTCGTTCTGATGGCCCACCAGCCGGTGACCATCCACGACACCGTCCGGTTCGGGGTGGACCTCCAGCTCTCCGGCCACACCCACGGCGGCCAGATGTGGCCCTTCACGTATGTCGCCGCCGCCACCAACCCCACCGTCGCCGGGCTGCGGCGCTACGGCGACACCCAGCTCTACGTCACCCGCGGCGCGGGCACCTGGGGACCGCCGGTGCGGCTGGGGGCGCCGCCGGACATCACGGTGGTCGAACTCGCCTCGCTGCGGGCCTGATCGCTAAGGTGATCACCGAATGGCTCGGTTGCGCCGAGAAGGTAACAACCCCTCTACAAACTGCGGCCTCATCCTGCGTCAATCCGGACAGATCCCGACATTCGATCTTGCAGTAGCAGGGGCCAACTCCCTAGTATTTATTGACTTCATATTGTCCTCGGCGTGACGGCTTTGCGGGGCGGTGCGAGCGGGACGAGCGGGGAACGGGGAGAGCGGTAATGAGCGAGCGGTTCAAGGTCGACCTCGACGAACTGGACGGCGTGGTACGCCAGCTCCGGCGCCTTCGAGCCGATATGGATGAACCCAGCCAGAAGGTGAAATACAGCACGACGATCCCGATGTCGGCATTCGGCGTCGATTTCCTCGAGGCCGGGAAACTCGCCAAGGCCCATGACGGCATGCAGGAGTACATGTCGCAGGTCATCGATGCGCTCCAGGACCTCATCCACCGGTTCGGCGAGAAGACGGAAGCCAGCCGGGGCGCGTACGAGGACCAGGAGCACGAGACCAAAACATCCATGAACGGCTGAACGGCTGAGCGGCCCGCGGGATGCACGGACGAGAGACGGAGCTGGAAATGAAGGGGGGCCTGCATGGTTGACGCCAAGCAGGAGTACGACAACGCCAAGGCGATGGAGCAACAGCGCAAGAACCACGAGCGGGAGGAGCGGCTCAAGTCGTTCAAGGGTCAGCAGCTGACCCCCCGTTCGCCGTCCGATTTCCATCACCACGGCATCGACGCACTCCGCGCGATGATCGCCAACGCCAACCCTGAGGCGATCGAGACCTCCGGCCACCACTGGCGGGCCTCTGCCGACCAACTCGGCGGCCAGGACGGCCAGGGCGGTATCCGCAAGTCCTTCATGGACGCCGTCGAGCACGCCACGGCGCACTGGGAGGGCACGGCGGCCCAGGCGTTCCGCAGGGAAGCCGGCAAGGTCCTGGAGAAGATCGACCGGACCTACCAGCACTCCCGCAACGTCGAGTCCACGCTCATCGGTTCGCGCTCCTCGGGGCCGGAGGTCGGCGTCGCGCACAACCTGCGCGAGGCCAAGGCGACGATGTCCAAGATCCATGACCCGGGCCTCGTGGACCGGGCCAAGGACGACAGCGGCGACGACAGCCAGTTCAAGCGGGACATGCAGAACCCGAAGATGGACACCCGCATGGCGCTGGAGCTCAACCGGGACAACCTGTCCCTGAGCAAGGAGCGCCAGGTCGAGGCGGTCATCGTGATGGATGAGCTGGCGGCGCATTACGACGGGCAGGGCAAGCGGCTCAACGACGGGATCGAGCCGGGCGGTCCCGGCGACGACTGGCCGAAGCCCCCGTCCTCCCACCCGTCGCCGCCTCCGGTGCGGATGCCCGTGATAGGTGGCACCCACCCGAAGGACTCGTCGTCGGGCTCGGGCACGCCCAACGGTGCGGGCGGCCACGCCGTCCCGAAGGGCTTCGACAGCCCGCACCACGTGGCGCGGCCCGAGGTGCCGGTCACGACCGGGCTGGACAGCGTGCAGGGCGGCACTCTTGCTCCGCCGTCGGTCGGCGGCGGTATCAGCGGCGGCACGGCGGGCGGCGCTCACGGCATGCCCGGCGGTGCGGGCGGTGGCTTCCCCGGTGGTGCGTTCGCCTCCGGGGCCATCGGTGCGGCGGGTGCCTTCGGTGCCGGCGGGATGCGCGGCGGCATGCCGGGCGCCGGCCTCGGCGCGGGCAAGGCGGGCGCGGCCGGTGCGGCCGGGCGCGGTGGCTCGCAGGCGCGCACCCGCGGCGGTCTGGTCGGCAAGCCGGGCGGCCCGGCGGGCGGCGCCAAGCAGGGCGGCTCGGGGCTGCACCGCAGCCGCGGCGGCAAGCAGGCGGGCATGGCGGGCGCCGCCGGAGCCAAGGGCAAGGGCAAGGGGGACAACAAGGAGCGCGGACAGCGCCCCGACTACCTCGTCGAGGACGAGGAGACCTGGACCCCCGAACGTCAGGTGGCCCCTCGCGTCATCGAGTAGCCCGACGATAACGTCGCATGCGGCCAATGAGGCATGGCCCCGCACCCGAGTGTGCGGGGCCTTTCCTCAGGCGGGACAATGCCGCCCGGAGCACAGCAAGAAGGAGCGAGGATGAGGGTCACCCGAACACTGCGCGCGACGGCGGGTGCTGCGCTGACCGGAGCG
The DNA here is from genome assembly GCF_050433025.1 of Streptomyces auratus. Lineage (NCBI taxonomy): Bacteria > Bacillati > Actinomycetota > Actinomycetes > Kitasatosporales > Streptomycetaceae > Streptomyces > Streptomyces auratus. The sequence goes on from NZ_JBNGCB010000003.1 coordinate 656,090, forward strand.
CTGCTGCTGGCTGCGAGCGGTACCGCCTCCGCGGATCAAGTACGCAAGGATCTGTGGCCGCTGGAGGCGTTCGGGTCCCAGCAGCTCTGGCAGGAAGCCACCGGCAAGGGCGTGACGGTGGCCGTGCTCGACAGCGGCTTCCGGGAGACCCATCAGGACCTGACGGGGCAGTTCCTTCCCGGGCCGGACTTCGGAAAGGCCACGGAAGCCGAGGGCGCCAAGCACCTTTCCGCCGGTCAGGACATCCGGGACCACGGCACCGCGATGGCCGGAATCATCGCGGGGCACGGACACGGTCCGCACGGCTCCCAGGGTGTCAAGGGGCTGGCACCGGACGCGAAGATCCTCCCCGTCCCGGAGTACAAGAACAGCGGACAGGCCACCCGATGGGCCGTGGACCACGGCGCGGACGTCATCAACATGTCCTATGGCGGGGACCTGGCGGGTGACACCTGCGAATCCATTCAGTACGCCCTGAAGAAGGGCGTCGTGGTCGTGGCGGCCGTGGGCAACGACGGCTGGTCCCAGAAGAGCTATCCAGTGGGCTGCAAGGGGGCGATCGGCGTCGGCTCGGTCGACCAGTACGGCGAGGCCTCCGACGACAACAACTACAACTCGGACATGGATCTGCTCGCGCCCGGAGTGAAGATTCCGGTGGCGATGGGCAAGAGCGACTCCGCCTACCGCACGTCCGCGGACGGCAGTTCGGCCGCCACCGCGTACGCCTCCGCCGCCGCGGCACTCCTCAAGCAGAAGTTCCCGGACCTCACTCCCGGCCAGATCGCCAACCGTCTGGTGAAGACCGCCGGACTCGCGCAGGCCGAGAAGGACAAGCACCTCAAGCTGCCCGACGCGCACTACGGCTACGGCTTCATCCAGCCCGGTCCGGCCCTGCGCCGCCACATCGAGGCGGGCCCGGCACAGGGCCCGTTGCCGATGCCGGACGACAAGGCGTCCCAGAACGCCGCCGGAAAGGGCTTCGACCCGGACCCGCCCATGAGCGGCAAAAAGGCGATCATGCTCTACGGCGGCATCGGCCTCGGCGTCCTCGTCGTCGCCGGCATCATCATCGCCATCGTGGTCTCCGTCCGCCGCCGCAACAACCCCCGCCCCCAGGCCTGGGGCTGACGGCGGCCGTATCCGTCCCGTCCGGCGGAAAAAATCAGGCGACGCGGCCCCGGCCGTCCGGCTAGCTTCGCTGGTCATGGACCCCGTAGGTGACAAAGCAATACGTGCCTCCTTCGTCAACTGCTCGAAGGGGGAGGCGAGCAGGCTCCCGCTGCCGCCGGGGCTGGCCGGTCTCCCCTGGGACGACCTGGACTTTCTCGGGTGGCGTGATCAGGGGGCGCCGGACCGGAGCTATCTGGTCGCGCCGCGGGGCGACGCGCTGGTCGGGGTGACGCTCCGGGTGCCGCAGGGCGTCCGGCGGAGCTTCACCAAGACGACGGTGTGTTCGGTCTGCGTGACCGGGCATCCGGGCTCCGGTGTCAGCCTGCTCGCCGCGCGCCGGGCCGGCCCGTTGGGACGGCAGGGAAACACCGTCGGCACCTATCTGTGCGCCGACCTCGCCTGCTCCCTCTACGTCCGGGGACGCAAGCGGTCCCAGCTCGCCGGGCGGCACGAGGAGACGCTGCCGCTGGAGGAGCGGATCGCCCGTACGGTGCGGAATCTGGATGCCTTCTTGGACAAGGTGCTGGAGGGCGAGCGCTGACGGCAGCGGGGGAGCGGGCAGTTGCTCCCCCGCTGCGGCAAGGCCTCAGGTCCGGGACGCCGGCCCCGGCGCTCCCGGTCCGCGGATTCCTCAGGCGCGAGTGCCCGGCCCGACGTCCTTGGAACCGACGTCCTTGGGCCCGGCGTCCTTCCCCCCGCTTTGCTTCGCCGACCGCCCGGACCGCCCCGACAGCAGGAACTCGCCCAGTACCGCCGATATTTCGCGCACCAGGGGCCGTACGACACGGAAGCGGGAGGCGGCCACGGCGCGGGCGACGAGGGGGGCGCTGCGCTCCACCAGGGCGCGGGTGCGGGTGCACCCCGGTGAGCGGTCGTACACCCAGTACAGGACCATTCCCATCTGCTGCATCCACAGCAACTGCGGCAGCTGCTCGGCGAGTTCGGGCGCGTACGTGATGTCCGACCCGGCCAGCGTCCGCCGGTGGAGCTCGATGGCGGCCTCCCGCGGCCCCTGGGACTGTGCGGAGAACGGGCTGAGCGGACTCTCGGGATCCGCGGCGTTCTTGAAGAACTGGGTCGCGAACTCGTGATACGGCTCGGCGACGTCCAGCCAGGCGAGCAGGACGCCGCGGATCCGCCGGGCCAGGTCCTTCTCCCGGTCCAGCACGTCCTGGACGGCCTCGGTGTGCTGCTCGCCGATACGGTCGTAGAAGCCCTGGACGAGGTGTTCCTTGGACGCGAAGTAGTAGTAGGCGTTGCCGACGGAGACCCCGGCCTCCTGGGCGATGGCCCGCATGGTGGTCTTGTCGTAGCCGCGGTCCTGGAAGAGGCGCAGGGCCGTCTCCAGGATCACCGTCCGGGTCCGCTCGCTCTTGGTGCCCGACGCGGAGCGGCGCTGCGGGCCGGTCCCCTCGGCCGCGCCCTCGGCGCCCGTCGCGTCCGTTGTTGCTTCGTCCACCCCCCGACCCTAGCCGGAGCCGGCCGTGCACCCGCCGAGGCCCAGCAGGACGACACCGAGCTCCGCTCAAGTCCGTCGACCCCTATGGGCGTTCGGCCACGGCGGGGTGCCCGGAGGTGCGCGGCGGCCCGGAGGCTACCCGCCGGTTCCGGTTGCGGCCGTCCGTCCCCGCACAGATCCTCGTGACCACACCGCTCGGACAGTGCCGCAGAAGCAGGGGGACAGGTGCTCAGAGTGCATTTCACGGCGCAGGATCTGGCGCGTACGCGGGTGTCCGACGGGGCCGACCCGCTCTGGGAGACGGCGCTGAGCCTGCACAGCCTGCGGGTCAGCCGGACCGAGCCGGCGCTGGCGGCCTGGCGGCGGCATGCCGTGCGGCACGGTCCGGGGCCGCTGCCGACGCTGTTCGCGCTGGTCCCGCTGACCGGCTACTTCCCCGACTTCCTCACCCCGTTCGCGTCCCAGTACGGGGTCGAGTCCGGTCTGGAGGCCGTGATGAGCACCCCGCGGCAGCGGCTGCGGGCCGAGCTGACGCGGCTGTCCGGGCACCGGGCGCTGCCGGGGTGGGCGCGCGGTATCGCGGAGGGGGAGCCGGCCGCACTGCGGCGGCTCGCGCGCGGCCTGCGGACGTACCACCATCTGGCGGTGGCGCCGGCCTGGCCACGGATCGCGCAACGGGTCGGCGCGGACCGGGAGTTGCGCAGGCACGCGGTGCAGCAGGCCGGAGTGGAGGCGATGCTGCGGACGTTCGGAGCGTCGATGCGCTGGCGACGGCCGGTGCTGGAGGTCGACTATCCGGTGGAGCGGGAGCTGCACCTGCAGGGACGGGGCCTGGTCCTCGTCCCCTCGTACTTCTCCTGTGGCCACCCGCTGGCGCTGGTGGACGAGGCGCTGCCGCCGGTGCTCGTGTACCCGGCGCAGACGGACGGGCAGGCCGAAGGGCCCCGCCTCCGGGGATACGGAGGCGAGGCCCTTCGGGACGTACCGGCGCTGCTCGGCGGCCGGGTCGGAACCCGGATCGCCGCCGGACTCAGAAGCGGCGGGTGATCAGCGCGCGCTTCACTTCCTGGATGGCCTTGGTGACCTCGATACCGCGCGGGCAGGCGTCCGTGCAGTTGAAGGTCGTCCGGCAGCGCCAGACGCCGTCCTTGTCGTTGAGGATCTCCAGGCGCTGCTCGCCGCCCTCGTCGCGCGAGTCGAAGATGAAGCGGTGCGCGTTGACGATCGCCGCCGGGCCGAAGTACTGGCCGTCGTTCCAGAACACCGGGCACGAGGACGTGCAGGCGGCGCACAGGATGCACTTGGTGGTGTCGTCGAAGCGCTCGCGGTCCTCGGCGGACTGCCGGCGCTCACGGGTCGGCTCGTTGCCGGTCGTGATGAGGAAGGGCATCACATCGCGGTAGGCCTGGAAGAAGGGCTCCATGTCGACGACGAGGTCCTTCATCACCGTGAGGCCCTTGATGGCCTCGACGGTGATCGGCTTCTCCGGGTTGATGTCCTTGATCAGCGTCTTGCAGGCGAGCCGGTTGCGGCCGTTGATGCGCATGGCGTCCGAGCCGCAGATGCCGTGCGCGCAGGAACGGCGGAAGGTCAGCGACCCGTCCAGCTCCCACTTGATCTTGTGGAGGGCGTCCAGGACGCGCTCCTTCGGGTCGATCTCCAGCTGGAAGTCCTCCCAGCTGGCGTCCTCCGAGATCTCCGGGTTGAACCGGCGGATCCGGAAGGTGACCGTGATCAGATGCGAGGCACCGTCCTCGGCCGCATCCAGCGCGGCGGAGTGCTTGTCGAGAGTCGGGGTGCTCATCAGTACTTACGCTCCATCGGCTGGTAGCGGGTCTGCACGACCGGCTTGTAGTCGAGGCGGATCGACTCGGTGCCGTCTGCGCCCACCTCGCGGTACGCCATGGTGTGCCGCATGAAGTTGACGTCGTCGCGGTTGGGGAAGTCCTCGCGGTAGTGACCGCCGCGGGACTCCTTGCGGGCCAGCGCGGACACCGCCATGACCTCGGCCAGGTCGAGCAGGTTGCCCAGCTCGACGGCCTCCAGCAGGTCGGTGTTGAACCGCTTGCCCTTGTCCTGGATGGACACGTTCAGGTAGCGCTCGCGCAGCTCGCCGATCTTCTCGACCGCGGTCTTGATCGTCTGCTCGGTGCGGAACACCATCACGTTGGCGTCCATGCACTCCTGGAGCTCCTTGCGGATCTCGGTGACCCGCTCGGTGCCGGTGGAGTTGCGCAGCCGCTCGACCTGGTCGAGGACCTGCTTCGCCGGGTCCTCGGGGAGCTCGACGAACTCGGCGGTGGCCGAGTACTCCGCCGCCGCGATGCCGGCCCGGCGGCCGAAGACGTTGATGTCCAGCAGCGAGTTGGTGCCCAGGCGGTTGGCGCCGTGCACGGAGACACAGGCCACCTCGCCGGCCGCGTACAGGCCCGGCACGACGGTGGTGTTGTCCCGCAGGACCTCACCCTCGACGTTCGTCGGGATGCCGCCCATGGCGTAGTGCGCGGTCGGCTGGATCGGGATCGGGTCCGTGTAGGGCTCGATACCGAGGTAGGTCCGCGCGAACTCGGTGATGTCCGGGAGCTTGGCGTCCAGCTGCTCCGGCGGCAGGTGGGTCAGGTCCAGGTAGACGTGGTCGCCGTCCGGACCGCAGCCGCGGCCCTCGCGGATCTCCGTGTAGATGGAGCGCGAGACGACGTCACGCGAGGCGAGGTCCTTCATGACGGGCGCGTACTTCTCCATGAAGCGCTCGCCGTCCTTGTTGCGGAGGATGCCGCCCTCACCACGGGCGCCCTCCGTCAGCAGGATGCCCATGCGCCAGATGCCCGTCGGGTGGAACTGGAAGAACTCCATGTCCTCCAGCGGCAGCCCGCGGCGGTAGGCGGCGGCCTGGCCGTCACCGGTCAGGGTGTGCGCGTTGGAGGTCACCTTGAAGAACTTGCCGGTGCCGCCGGACGCGAAGATGATCGACTTCGCCTGGAAGACGTGCACCTCGCCGGTGGCCAGCTCGTACGCGACGACGCCCGCGGACTTCTTGACGCCGTCGACGTCCTGGAGCAGCAGGTCGAGCACGTAGAACTCGTTGAAGAACTCCACGCCCTCCTTGACGCAGTTCTGGTACAGCGTCTGGAGGATCATGTGGCCGGTGCGGTCCGAGGCGTAGCAGGACCGGCGGACCGGGGCCTCACCGTGGTTACGGGAGTGACCGCCGAAGCGGCGCTGGTCGATCGTGCCGTCCGGCGTGCGGTTGAACGGCAGGCCCATCTTCTCCAGGTCGAGGACCGAGTCGATGGCCTCCTTCGCCAGGATCTCGGCGGCGTCCTGGTCGACCAGGTAGTCGCCACCCTTGATCGTGTCGAAGGTGTGCCACTCCCAGTTGTCCTCCTCGACGTTCGCGAGGGCGGCGGCCATACCGCCCTGGGCGGCGCCGGTGTGGGAGCGGGTCGGGTAGAGCTTCGTCAGGACCGCGGTGCGGCTGCGCTTGGTCGACTCGATGGCCGCGCGCATGCCCGCGCCGCCGGCGCCGACGATGACGGTGTCGTACTTGTGGATCTTCATGGTTCCAGTCAGCCCCGGCTTCACGAGATGTTCGGGTCGAAGGTGAAGATCACCAGCGTGCCCAGAAGGACGGTGAACACCGTCGCGGTGTACAGCAGCATCTTCAGCCAGAAGCGGGTGTTGTCCCGCTGCGCGTAGTCGTTGATGACCGTACGCAGGCCGTTGGCGCCGTGCAGCATGGCCAGCCACAGCATCAGCAGGTCCCAGACCTGCCAGAACGGGGAGGCCCAGCGGCCGGCCACGAACGCGAAGCCGATCTTGGAGACACCGCCGTCGAGGACCAGCTGGATCAGCAGGTGACCCAGGACCAGGACGACCAGCACGATGCCGGACAGCCGCATGAACAGCCAGGCCTGCATCTCGAAGTTGCCGCGGGAAGCGCTCCCGGTCTTCTTGGTGCGCTTGCGCGGCGGCTCGATGACCGGAGCGGGGTTGTCCACGTCGTAGAGCGAGACGCCGTCGGTCGCGCCCGCCGCCGTGGCCTCTGCGGAGGTGGTTTCAGCAGACATCACGCGTCAGCTCCCGAACAGCGTGCGCAGGGTGTGCTGCAGCACGGGGTAGAAGGCACCGGCCATCAGCACGACCCAGACACCGACAACGGTCCACAGCATCTGCTTCTGGTACTTCGGGCCCTTCGCCCAGAAGTCCACCGCGATGACCCGCAGGCCGTTGAGCGCGTGGAAGAGGATGGCGGCCACCAGGCCGTACTCCATCACGTTGACGAGAGGCGTCTTATATGTCGCAACGACGTTGTCATACGCCTCGGGGGAGACGCGTACGAGAGCGGTGTCGAGGACGTGTACGAACAGGAAGAAGAAGATGAGGACGCCGGTGACTCGGTGAGCCACCCAGGACCACATGCCTTCCCGGCCGCGGTACAGCGTTCCAGCCGGCACGGAAATACCCTCCGGGAGCGGGGATTGGGGCGCCAGCCGGCTTCTCTGTCGGTCGGGCCCGGCCGGGTACGGTCCTCCGGCCGCTGGTCATCGTATCGACGAGCTGTCGGTTCCTCGCGTGGGGGTCCTCAGGTGTGATCAAACAGGCACCCAACGGGCTATCACACCAGTGAGAACCGGGGCGTTCCCGGACACGGGCGACGATTCGCTACCCTACGGCGGCCATCAGCCGCCTCAGCCGGCCGCGGGCCAGCCGGCGCAGCTCGTCCGCGGTGACCGCCCGCTCCTCGTCCGCTTCGTTGTTCAGCCGGGTGCGGAGGGCGGACAGCACCTGGTCGAGCAGCTCGTCGTCGCGGTAGCCGTCCAGGCAGATGACGAAGACATGGCGAAAGCGCCGTTCGTATTCGGCGTGCGCGGCGCGCAGCGCGGTGTGGGCGGCCAGGGTGCCGGGCCCGCGGGCGCCGACGAGGGGCTGCGGGGAGAGCGACTCCTCGGCGAGCGCCTCGTCCAGCTCGGCCGGGTTCAGGTCGTAACAGGCCTCGTCGGAGGCGGCGAGCAGGGACTCCAGATCCGGATACGGGCGGTGCGCGGCAACCCGCTCGGCCCAGCGGCGGCTGCCGCAGCAGCGCAGGAGCACGGCGAGGTTGTCGTCCCGGGTCAGGGCGTTGAAGCGGGCGAGTCCGAGGCCCTCCATGCGGGGGCGCGGCAGCGCGGTGCCGCGGACCCACGACGATATGCCGCCCCAGGGCGTGTGCGGCGGGGGCAGCGTCGGCGGCCGGGCGGCCGGGGTGTCACCGGACAGCGTGGGCTCCTCGGACGGATGCGAATGGATGGTTTCGACGGGTGCGGGGCGGGCTGCTGAAGGAAGCTGGGGAGAAGCGGACCGAAGCCGGGACGCGGACGAAGCGGCGGAGGGTGTGACGGTGGTGCGTGTGACACGACACCCCGGCGGTATCCGGCGGTTCCTGGAGAGCCCTGTGAAGGGGGTGACCGCTGGAGACGCCACGCTAACGACGCTTGTCGACCACTGTCCGACGGATGCGCGAATTTCACCCGGATGAGAGAGCTCTCGCGCGTGCGGTGGACGACCGGCTCCGCGCACCTGGCAATGCCTTCGCCCCGAAAAGTGAGGATTGCACGATGTCGAATCCGATGCGGCCGCCGCGCACCCCGCGGCCCTCGGCCTCCCTCCGCCCCCGGACGACGATCCGGAGCGGCACCGCCCGGTCCGCCCTGCCGGCCGTCGCGCTCACCGGCGCGCTGCTGCTCGCCGGCTGCTCCGGCACCGCGGACACCGAGCCGCCCGGCAGCACCAGCGCCAAGATGAACCCCTCCCCGGCGACCACCCCCACCTGGGCGCCGGTGACCGGATCACCGCAGGTCATCCCCGCCGTCCGCAGCTTCCGCCGAGCCGATGGACGCGGCTGGCGCCCGTCCTCGGGGGCCCGCGTGGTGGTACCGGCCGGCGCGAAGAGCAACGTCGCCGACGAGGCCCAGCGGCTGGCCAAGGAACTCGGCGGGATGACCGTCGTCTACGGCGACCAGACGGTGCGGCCGGGTGACATCGAGGTGAAGCTGAGCGGAAAGAACGGGGCCGACAACATGCCCGTGCAGAGCACCGCCGACGAGGCGTACACGCTCACCGCCAGCGGTACCCGGCTCACCCTCACGGCCCCCACCGACGCCGGAATTTTCTACGGCACCCGCACCGTCAAGCAGGCCGTCCGCGCCGCGGGCGGTCTCCCCGAGGGCACCATCGAGGACCGGCCGGACCGCCCGCAGCGCGGCATGTCCCTGGACAACGCCCGCAAGCCGTACACCCAGGACTGGATCGAGGCCCGGCTGCGGGAGATCGCCGACCTCAAGCTCAACCAGTTCCAGCTGCACTTCTCCGACGACCAGGGCTTCCGCATCCAGAGCGACACCCACCCCGAGGTCGTCTCCGCCGACCATCTGACCAAGGCCCAGGTCCGCCAGATCATCGCGCTGGCGCGCAGCCTGCACATCTCCGTCGTCCCGGAGCTGGACTCGCCCGGCCACCTCGGCGCCGTGCTCGCTCACCACCAGGACCTGCTGCTGCACAAGGCGTCCGGCTCGGTGGTCCCGGGCGCGATCGACATCTCCAACCCCAAGGCCGCCCCGCTGATCGACTCGCTGCTGACGGAAATGAGCGAGCTGTTCACCAATCCCAAGGGCGCCCCGGCCTACTGGCACCTGGGCGGGGACGAGTACCAGGCGCTGATGTCGTCCTCCCCGTCCACCACGTATCCGCAGCTGGCCCGGGCCGCACGGCAGAAGTACGGGTCGGGCGGCACCGTCGAGGACCTGACGACCGGCTGGCTCAACGACCGGCAGAAGACGGTGGAGGCCAAGGGCAAGAACCGCATCGAGGCCTGGAACGACGGCTTCTTCGCGAGCCCCCGGGTGTCCGCCGACAAGAACCGGATGGTCGACTACTGGACCGGCAAGGAGACCGGCAAGCGTGACCCCGCGTCGTTCCTGCGCGAGGGCCGCAACGTCATGAACTTCAACGACGAGTACCTCTACTACGTCCTCGGCGAGCCCAACCAGTTCACCTATCCGACCGGCCAGCGGATCTACCAGAGCTGGACCCCGATGGTGCTCCGCGGCACCCAGCCGGTGGCGGTGCCCGCGAGCATGACGGGCCCGGACCGGATCCCCGGGGCGCGCTTCGCGATCTGGAGCGACCGGGCGCAGGCGCAGACCCAGCAGCAGGTGGCCGCCGGAATCCGGCTGCCGCTGGCGGCGCTGGCACAGAAGACCTGGGACCCGGGGACGCCCGCCCTGTCCTGGGCCGCCTTCCAGGCGCTGGCCAACCGGGTGTGAATCAGGTGAGAGAACGAGGACGGCCGGGGCCGCCACCCCCCACAGGAGAGGCCCCGGCCGTCGTTCGCGAAGGGCCATGACGGCCCCCTATCCGGTACAGCGCCGAACGGCCCGAAAGCGTCACACGGCGTACGGACAGAAGAACCGCCAGTGCTCTGGACGTGGGCCGGGGGAGGGCCGTAACGTGCGGATCTGTGCAGGTGAGCGCGGTGTTCGCGGCGTTTTCCGGCGGCGGAGGAGAAGGCCTTCGTCCCGGGGTTCCCGACGGGTGCAGGTGCGCTTTCGGCCGAGGCTCCGGCCAGTGCGTGCTCCCCGGTTTCCGGCGCCGTCGGGCCGGGGGCGCCTCCCCTCCCGGGTTCGGCGGCGGGCGGGCGCACACGTTACGGTCTGCGGGAGCATCCCGGTTACCGGGGGTTCCCGGCCGGCGGCAGCAGCAGTCGGCAGTGCAGCCACGGTGCCCGGTGGTTGTGGCCGGGCGGAGCAATGCAGCAAGGACCGGGCGGCGGACATTCCGCGTGCGACAGGATGGACCCGTGCGAGGGGACGACATTCAGCCGGACGACCGTCGGCTGACGGTGGCCGTGCAGGCGGCACAGGCCGGCGACGAGGCGGCGTTCCGTACCGTCTACCGCGCCGTACACCCCAGACTGTTGGGATATGTACGGACTTTGGTGAGCGAACCGGACGTTGAGGACGTCACGTCGGAAGCCTGGCTCCAGATCACCCGCGACCTCGCGCGCTTCAGCGGCGACGCCGACCGCTTCCGCGGCTGGGCCGCCCGTATCGCCCGCAACCGCGCCCTGGACCACATCCGGATGCGCGGCCGCCGCCCGGCGATCGGCGGCGACGAGAGCGAACTGGCCGACACCCCCGCCGCCTCCGACACCGCAGGCGAAGCGATGGAATCCCTCGGCACCGGCCGCACCATGCGGCTGATAGCCCGGCTGCCGCAGGACCAGGCCGAGGCCGTGGTGCTCCGGGTGGTGGTCGGACTCGACGCCAAGAGCGCCGCGCAGGTGCTCGGCAAACGGCCCGGCGCGGTGCGCACCGCCGCACACCGCGGGTTGCGGCGGCTCGCCGAGCTGATCGGCGACGCACCGGACGGCAGCCGGGACACACAGCAGGACAGCAGCAGGGACGAGAGCCACGACGGCGGCGACGAAGGCGCCGAGCAAGGCGAAAGTGCCCCCACGAGCCGGGTCGCGCGACGGCCGCGGGGAGGGGGCGGAACGGTGAGTGGGGTGCCCGTACAGGGTCGAAGACGCCGCGATGGCGTGGCGGAATCGTACGTACCAGGTGTGACGGAAACGGCCGCACGAACGCAGAAGGACATGTGATGGCCGACGACCGGTACAACTGGCTCGACAAGGACACCGCGGAGCGGTTGCTGCGCGGTGAACCGGTCGGTGCCCGGCACCGCGACGGCGCACGCGAACTCGAACAGCTCCTCCAGGCCGCCGCCGCGGTCGGCGCCAAGGTGCCGGAAACGGTCGAGCTGCCCGGCGAGGAAGCCGCCATGGCCGCGTTCCGCCGGACCGCCGACCGCGGCGCCGCGGCCCACACCCGCAGCCGCGGCGCCGACGAGGTGTTCGGGGGAGGGCGCAGCACCGCCGTCGCCGAACGCACCCGGCTCGGCCGCCCCGTGCGGCGCGGCTTCGCGGTCGCCCTCGCCGCCTGCGCCATCGGCGGCGTCGCCGTCGCGGCCGGCACCGGCGTGCTGCCCAGCCCCTTCCGGGGCGGCGATCCCGACCCCGCCTCCAGCGTCTCGGCCCCCGAATCCCCCGGCCCGCTCGACACCCGTGAGCCCGGCGCCCAGACCGACGGCACCACGGAGAGCACCCCCGACCCCACCTCCAGCGGGCAGGCGGCCGGCCCCGGCACCCCCGGACCCGGCAGCAGCCCCGGCGCCACTACGCCCGTCACCCCCGGCACCGGACATCAGGGCAACGGCGGCACCGGCGGGAACTCCGGGCACGGCGACAAGAAGAACCTCCTGCTCGCGCTCTGCCAGAGCTACGACTCCGGCAAGCGCGACGGCATGGACCGCGACGCCCTCCACCGCCTCGAACAGAAGGCCGGCGGAGCGGACAAGGTCCTCGCCTTCTGCCGCGCCTACCTGGCGCGGTACCAGCACCTCGGCAACTCCGGCGGCGGCAGCGGCCTCGGCGGCGCCACCGGCGGCACCGGATCCACCAGCGGCGTCACCGGCGGCGACGAAGACGACGAGGGCCACCCCTCCCAGTCGCCCGGCGCCACCCCGCCCGCCGGCACGTCCACCCCGGCCCCCGCCCCGTCGGCGACCGCCACGGATCCCGGAAACGCGACGCCCAGCACCACGCCCGGCACGTAGGTGTGACGTTTTTCGAGCGGGTGACGCAGTACTGAATGAAGCCGACTGGTCATCGGCTGCGCGAGGAGCCGGGGTTCCCCCCGTACCCACGGCTCAGCGCATCTGGCGCGGGCGGGGCACGTTCCCCCGGCCCTGCCCGCGCCCTTCTTTTGCGCCTAAGCCGGCGCTCTCTTTTTGCGCCTAAGCCGGCGCCGCTCTCGCGGATGTGGTCCCCGTTGTGGGGGTTGCTCAATTTTCGCTTCGGTTACCGAGTTCAGGTGTGCGGGCTTGGTGGAAGTGCGGGTCAGTGGGAAATCACGACCTTGGTGCCCTTCCTCGCTGCGTCGAAGAGGGCGGCGACCTTCTCCTTGTCTCGGACGTTGACGCAGCCGTGGGAGGCGCCGTGGTAGCCGCGGGCGGCGAAGTCGGCGGAGTAGTGGACGGCCTGGCCGCCGCTGAAGAACATCGCGTACGGCATGGCCGTGTGGTAGAGCGTCGAGACGTGGTGGCGGCTTTTGAAGGTGAGGGCGAAGGTGCCCTCGCGGGTGGGGGTGTACTGCGAACCGAAGCGGACATCCATCGCCGAGACGACCCGGCCGTCGACCACCCACGCGAGGGTGTTGCTCCGCTTGCTGATGCAGATCACCCGGCCCCGCATGCAGCGCGGATCCAGGGCGCCGACCGGCCGGGTCGTGGGCGGATACAGCTCCGCATGCGAGGGCCGGCGGGTCTGTGACCGCAGGGCGAGCCAGGCCGCGGGCTGCACGGTGCCCGTCCGGGGCAGGCCCTGCCGCTGCTGGAAGGCACGTACCGCGGACGTGGTGACGGCGGCGTACGAGCCCGTCGGGGAGCGGTCGAAGAGACCCAGCTGGGCCAGTCGCGCCTGGAGTTCGCGGACCCGCGCACCCTGCGAGCCCGCCGCCATCAGCGGCCCGGCGGCCCGCTGCGCACGGTGCGGGGTGCGCGGCGCCGTGTGGTGCGGGCGCGACGGGACGGAGTGCCGGGGAGCGGTGGGACCGTGCCGGCCGAGTGGCGGGGGAGGCGGTGTGGTGGGGGCGTAGCGGGTGCCCTTGCCGTCCGGCGCACCGGCGCCGCTGACCGTCACCGGGCGGCAGCCCACCGCGAGAGTCGCCACCACCAGCACCGCGGCCATCACCGGTGCCGTACGTCGTCCACTGCTGCGCTGCATGCGCCACCCCCGGATCTCGGTGGGCCGACCGGCCACCGGTGACTCTGCCCAGTGCTGCGGCGTGGCGAACCTGCGGGCATGCTGTGGACAAAGAACCACACACCGGATATCGGTCACCCAGTGGGAGGCATACACCCATGGCGCACGAGTCGGGCACTGTCCGGTACAGCGAGAGCGGCCGGCCCATCGAGCCGGTGTACGGGCCTCAGGCTCTGGACGACTGGGACCCGGAGCGCCGGCTCGGTGCGCCCGGCGGCTACCCCTTCACCCGCGGTGTCTATCCGTCGATGTACACCGGACGGCCCTGGACGATGCGGCAGTACGCCGGCTTCGGCACCGCGCGCGAGTCCAACGCCCGCTACCGGCAGCTGATCGCCCACGGCACCACGGGCCTGTCGGTCGCCTTCGACCTGCCGACGCAGATGGGCCACGACTCGGACACCCCGATCGCCTCGGGCGAGGTCGGCAAGGTCGGGGTGGCCATCGACTCCGTCGAGGACATGCGGGTGCTGTTCGGCGGGATCCCGCTGGACAAGGTGTCGACCTCGATGACGATCAATGCGCCCGCCGCGCTGCTGCTGCTCCTCTACCAACTGGTGGGGGAGGAGGAAGGGGTGCGGGCCGACCAGCTGAACGGGACCATCCAGAACGACGTGCTCAAGGAGTACATCGCCCGGGGCACGTACATCTTCCCGCCGCAGCCGTCTCTGCGCCTGACCGCGGACATCTTCCAGTACTGCCGGGCCGAGATCCCCCGCTGGAACACCATCTCCATCTCCGGCTACCACATGGCCGAGGCCGGCGCCTCGCCCGCGCAGGAGATCGCCTTCACGCTCGCCAACGGCATCGCCTATGTGCGCACCGCCGTGGCCGCCGGTATGGACGTCGACGACTTCGCGCCCCGGCTGTCCTTCTTCTTCGTCTCCCGGACGACGCTGCTCGAAGAGGTCGCCAAGTTCCGTGCCGCGCGCAGGATCTGGGCCCGGGTGATGCGGGAGGAATTCGGCGCGCGCAACCCCAAGTCGATGATGCTGCGGTTCCACACCCAGACCGCGGGGGTGCAACTCACCGCCCAGCAGCCGGAGGTGAACCTCGCCCGGGTCACCGTCCAGGGGCTCGCCGCCGTCCTCGGTGGCACCCAGTCGCTGCACACCAATTCCTTCGACGAGGCCATCGCCCTGCCCACGGACAAGGCGGCCCGGCTCGCGCTGCGCACCCAGCAGGTGCTGGCGTACGAGACCGATGTGACCGCCACCGTCGACCCGTTCGCCGGCTCCTACGCCGTCGAGTCGATGACCGACGACGTGGAAGAGGAGGCCGTCGCGCTGATGCGGAGGGTGGAGGACATGGGCGGGGCGGTGGCCGCCATCGAACGGGGCTTCCAGAAGGACGAGATCGAGCGCAACGCCTATCGCCTCGCCCAGGAGACCGACGCCGGCGAGCGGATCGTCGTCGGCGTCAACCGCTTCCAGCTCGACGAGGAGGAACCCTACGAGCCGCTGCGCGTCGACCCGGCGATCGAGGCCCGGCAGGTCGAACGGCTGGCCCAGCTCCGCGACCGCCGCAGCTCCCGCGCCGTGACCGCGGCCCTCGACGACCTCCGAAAGGCCGCCGAGGGCACGGACAACGTCCTCCCCCCGATGCGCGAGGCCCTGCGGGCGAGGACGACGGTGGGCGAGGTGTGCGAGGCGCTGCGGGGGGTGTGGGGGACTTATGTGCCGACGGATGCGTTCTGAGCGGCGGCATCGGGCAGCACGCCGGAGACCCGCAGCAGCTTGCCCTGCCGGTTGCTGACGTAGATCCAGCCGTTGTCGCGGTCCAGCCCGAGGCCGCAGACCGCGCCGAGACCGTCGGCCACCACGCGCTGACGGCCCTTGGCCTCGCCGTCGGCCACGACGACCTCGTGCAGCCTGCCGCCGCTGGAGTCGGAGACGTATGCGTGGACCGCGCCATCCAGCGCTACGCGGACGCTCGTCCCGAGATTGGTGGCCACGGTCTGCGGTGTGTTGCCGTCTGCCGTCAGGTCGACCTCGTACAGCCCGCCGAGGTCGTACTGGCCGATGTACGCCTTGCCCCCGTTCAGCGCTACTCCCGCGGCCCTCGGCACGTCCCAGGTGCGCTGCTTCTTCGCCGGTTGGCTGGTCAGGTCGAACTCGATCAGCTTCCCGCCGTAGTCGGCCACGTAGGCCTTGTTGCCCGGCAGGTCCAGCGCGACGCCGTACGCCTGCATGCCCTCGGCGACCGTGACCGGGGCGGCGGTGTGGTCGGACAGATTCACCGTGAACAGGCGCTTGCCGCTGTAGTCGGCGACGTAGGCCTTGTTGCCCGGCAGGTCCAGCGCCACATCGTTGACTTCGCCCAGCTTCTCCAGGACCCAGTCCGTGTTGCCGCTGGCGAGATCCACCTTGTGCAGCTTGCCGCCGTTGTGCCGCTCGGTGACGTATGCCTTGTGGTTCACCAGGTCCAGCGCGAGGCCATCGGCCGTCCCCAACCCGGCGGCGAGCTCGACGGGCGCCTTTTTCGAGCTCTCCTGCTCTTCGCCGCCGGCCTGGTGAAGAGGGTGCTGCTTCTTGTCGAACTCAAGCTTTTCAAGCTCGAAGACCTCGTGCACCCCGGCGAGGGTGGAAACGACCTCGGCTTCCCCTTTTTGCATATACGGCTTGCCTTTATCGGTCAAGTCGAAGGTCTCCGTAGCCGTACCGGTCTCGCCGAGTTTCCACGCAATCACCCTGGAGTATTTCGGTTCCTTGGCTTGTGGGCCCTCCGGACTGGTCTCCTTGACCTCTACTGGCTCGGGGTAATACAAAGCGACCCACCCGCCGAACGAGATGGGGAATTCGTAGTCGAACCTCCGCACCTGACGTCGCTGCGTGGCCAGGACATCTACCCGGCTGTTAATTTTTCCGCTCAGCGTGGACGATGTTTTGAACGCAGTGGTCAATGAACCGCTGACGGAAGCAGTGATTCCAAGCATCAGCTGCGCCGACAACTCCCCGGTGCCCGTGGCGGTACTCGTGGCTGTTGTCGTACTCGTCATTTGCGTCTGAGACTCCGCGTCCACGCCCTGATTGTCCTTGCTGTTCTTCAGGGTAATCTTCTCGGATTGGTTCATCGCCATGCTCTTCTGCAGCTGCTGCTGCAGTGATGCGGTGGTTTTCGCCCCGAACGTGAGCTGCACCTGCCCCTGGAGCGACCAGCTGATGGTGTTCGAAATCGAGAATTCGACAGTGTGCGACCAGTCCATGGGGACGGGGTCGGTTCGATTGACGTACGTTTGCTTGGAGATCACGTCAGGAGGGGGCTGTGCAATGTCGTTTCGCTCTTCGATGAGCGGCACACCCACCGTCATATAGGCGCGCCACCCGCGTGGGTGTGCCGCATCCTCACCATCGGGAAAGTCGCCGAATCGCCCCTTGTTCAAAGAAAACCCGGTAGGAGCGACCTTGCGGTCCTTCCCATCTGCTGTTTTCTTCTCGGCTTTCCTCTCCAGTTTGCCCTTGTCCCGCTCCAGGATGGCAGCGGCCTTGTCGGCGATTCCGAGCTCCTTCAGGTTCCGCCCGGTCAGTGGTTGGCGGATGAATCGTTCGCCGAGATGAGCTGTACTCACGTTGTTTTTGGTGGGGTCGCCCATGTCTTTCAGCATCCTTTCGCAGCGGAGCTCAGCGATTTTTCAGTGATGAGGTGTGAGCGGTTTCCGGCCTGGCGCGACCGAATGAGAAGCCGTCCGGCCGCCGAGCGGGGTCGTTGCTACCCGGCCCTCACCACTCGACCGAACCATCGCTACGCCTTTTGACGTTTTTGGCCGATTTGTAGTTTTCCTTCTTCAGTTCTTCCAGCCTTTCGTCGCCGGCCTTTGGCCGGTCTTCGTCCCTGATCTCCACCGCCACCTTTTTGAATGCCTCATCCTTGGCCGAAGATGCCATACCGGATGTCGATTCGGGGTTTTCGCTGGCTGCCCGCTGCGTGGTGGCTGCTGTCTGGGTGTTCTGGAAGAGGGGAGTGATGAAGCTGTTCATGATGGCGAGCGCCTCGGGCGACGTCTCGCGGATAATCTTGGGGTCGCGCGCGGCTTCGGGAATGCCGTCGTAGAGCTCCGGGTCGACCCCTTCCCGTTCGGGCCAAGCGCCAGGAATTTTTTCATTGACCTTTTGCGCGGACTCTTCCGCGGACTTGGCTTCGCTTTCGCTGCTGTCGAAGATGTTCTTGAAAGTCATAAACTTTCCTCCGGATTCCCTCGGTGGGCTGTGTGCACCAAGATCTTGGTGTGCGCTTGCCTACCCCTGTGGTGATCGGTCTATCCGGCTCGATCCTGCGGTTTTCGCCCGTCACCTGGCTGCGGGTCGGCAGTGACGTTTTTTTGGAACGCCATGACGGCTGGAATTGATCCCCGGTTGGTTTCCGATTGGGAGATGCTCTGAAATGGCCCCGCCCATGACCTGCGACGACCAGCTTTGAGGGGCCGATTCAGGACGTTATCGAAGTGCAGTTTGCGTTGAGTCCTGGCCAACATGGTGGCCCCAATATGGAGCCCGAAACTGGTGGGTCTCCTGCTTATTGGTCGGGTGCGAGTGTCGACAGTGGGGGCATGCGTCGGCCGGCGCCCGCGGTGCGGGAGGCAGCTTGTGAGCCATGGGCCGGGCTGCGTCAGACTGTGGGCATGTCGTCACCCCGCCGTGCGTGCCCCATCTGCAGTCGAGAGATCGCCGTTGTCGGCGGGCGCTTCGCTCGCCATGACCCGCCCGGGCGGCGGACGGTGCTGGAGCTGATCTCCTGTCCGGGCTCGCGGCGGATCGCGCCGATGATGGCTCCGGCGGAGAAGCTCTTCGATCCCGAGGAGCCGCCGATGCCGGGTCAGCAGCCGTTGTTCTGAGGCAGGCTGCCGACGGCGGGCGGTGATTACGGGGCCAGGACGTCCAGTTCGGCCATGGCGCCGGCGGTGATCTCGCGGGTGAGGGACTCCGCGCGGGCCGCGTCGCCGGTGCGTACCGCCTCCGCGACCTGTACGTGGAGGGTGACCGCGGCCGGGTCGGGGTCGGTGAACATCACATGGTGCTGGGTGCGGCCGGTCAGGACGGCGGCGACGACATCGCCGAGGCGGGCGAACATCTCGTTGCCGGAGGCGGTCAGCACGATCCGGTGGAAGGCCACGTCGTGGACCAGATAGGCGTCGAGCTGCTGGCCGCGTGAGGTGGCGACCATGCCCATGGCGTGCTCGGTGAGTTCGGCGCACTGCGCGGGGGTGGCGTGCTGGGCGGCCAGGCCCGCGGCGACCGGTTCGACGGCCGAGCGCAGCACGGTCAGGGAGCGCAGCTGCCGGGGCCGGTCCCGGCCGGCCAGCCGCCAGCCGATCACCCGCGGGTCGTAGACGTTCCACTCCTCGGTGGGCCGGACGGTCACCCCGACCCGGCGCCGGGAGGCGACCAGCTGCATGGATTCCAGTACCCGGACCGCCTCGCGGATGACCGTGCGGGAGACGTCGAAGCGCTCCTCCAGTTCATCCGTGCGCAGGACCGTGCCCGGAGGGTAGTCGCCCGCGGTGATCGCGGGTCCGAGGGACTCCAGTACACGGGCGTGCAGTCCCTTCCCCTCGTTTTCCATGGGCCAAGCCTACGTTCCCGCACCCCGGGCAATTAAGTATGACGTTTTCATCACGAGCTCTTGAATACGTCGTACCTAATGGGTTTCAGTGGGGCCCGCACGAGGTCAAGGAAGACAGCGAGGTACCACGGGATGAGCACCCCCGACGTGATCGTCGTGATGGGCGTGGCCGGCACCGGCAAGACCACGATCGGTCCGCTGGTGGCCGCCGCACTGGGCGTCCCGTACGCCGAGGGGGACGACTTCCACCCGCCGGCGAACATCGCCAAGATGTCGGCCGGTATCCCGCTGGACGATCACGACCGCGGTCCCTGGCTGGACGCCATCGGCGCCTGGGCGCACGGGCGGGCCGGCCAGGGCGGGGTGGTCAGCAGCTCCGCGCTCAAGCGCGGCTACCGCGACCGGCTGCGCACCGCCGCCCCCGGAGTCGTCTTTCTGCACCTCACCGGGGACCGCGCGCTGATCGAGGCGCGGATGGCCGAGCGCACCGGCCACTTCATGCCGGCCGCGCTGCTGGACTCCCAGTTCGCCACGCTCGAACCGCTCGGGCGCGACGAGGCGGGCGTCGCCGTGGACGTCGCCGGCACCCCGCAGCAGATCGCCGGACGGGCCGTCACCGCACTGCGCGCGATGACCGCACCGGCCGGATAACCCCCCAACACCCCCCACTGCAGCACCCCTTCCCCCTCCGTTCGACCAAGGGAATCGCCGTGACACATCTCAGCGTCGAGATGCTCGCAGCGGATGCGACCGAGCCGATCACCTCGGCCGGTCACGCTCAGCTGGGCATCGCCGTTCTGGCCGGCATAGCCGTCATCGTCCTGCTCATCACCAAGTTCAAGCTGCATGCCTTCCTGTCGTTGATCATTGGCTCGCTGGTGCTCGGTGCGGTGGCCGGTGCGCCGCTCGACAAGGCCATCACCAGCTTCACGACCGGGCTCGGTACGACGGTCGCGGGCACCGGCGTACTGATCGCGCTGGGTGCCGTCCTCGGGCGGCTGCTCGCCGATTCCGGCGGCGCGGACCAGATCGTCGACACGATCCTGGCGAAGGCGGGCCGGGGTGCGATGCCCTGGGCGATGGTGCTGATAGCCGGGATCGTCGGGCTGCCGATCTTCTTCGAGGTCGGCATCGTGCTGCTGATACCGGTGGTGCTGCTGGTCGCCCGGCGCGGCAACTTCTCGCTGATGCGGATCGGCATCCCGGCGCTGGCCGGACTGTCCGTCATGCACGGGCTGATCCCGCCGCACCCCGGGCCGCTGGCGGCGATCGACGCGGTCGGCGCGAACCTCGGTGTCACCCTCGCGCTCGGTGTGGTCGTCGCCGTCCCGACCGCGATCATCGCCGGTCCGGTCTTCTCCCGTTACGCGGCCCGCTGGGTGGACGTCCGCCCGCCGGAGCAGCTGGTGCCCGCGCGCAGCTCCGACGACCTGGAGAAGCGGCCCGGCTTCGGGATCACGGTCGCCACCGTGCTGCTGCCGGTGGTGATGATGCTGGCCAAGGCGCTGGTGGACATCGTCGTCGACGATCCCGCGGCCGGCGTGCAGAGGGCCTTCGATGTCATCGGCTCGCCGCTGATCGCGCTGCTGACCGCCGTCATCGTCGCGATGTTCACGCTGGGGCGGGCGGCCGGTTTCACCCGCGGCCGGATCGCCACGACCGTCGAGAAGTCGCTCGGCCCGATCGCCGGTGTGGTGCTGATCGTGGGGGCGGGCGGCGGCTTCAAGCAGACGCTGGTGGACGCCGGCGTCGGCCAGATGATCCTGGACCTCTCCAAGGGCTGGCACGTCTCCGCGCTGCTGCTGGCCTGGCTGATCGCGGTCGCCATCCGGCTCGCGACCGGCTCCGCGACGGTGGCCACCATCTCCGCCGCCGGGCTGGTCGCCCCGCTCGCCGCGGAGATGAGCACCACCCACGCCGCGCTGCTGGTACTCGCCATCGGCGCCGGGTCGCTCTTCTTCAGCCATGTCAACGACGCCGGATTCTGGCTGGTCAAGGAGTACTTCGGCCTGAGCGTCGGGCAGACGCTGAAGACCTGGTCGGTGATGGAGACGCTGATCTCGGTCGTGGGGATCGTGTGCGTCCTGTTGTTGTCGTTGATTCTCTAGGGCCCCGGGCCGGTCGCTGATTCTCTAGAGCCCCGGCCCTTCCGAAACCCCGGTCCTTCAGGGCGGTTCACGCCCCGGGCGCCCACCCCCCTCAGGCGCCTGTTCCCCGGCACGAGGCCGCACCGGCGCATGTCCGCCGGTGCGGCCTCGTGCGCATGAGGTCATCCGGCCGGCTGGAGAGCGGTGGTGCCGACGAAGTCCGCCAGGGCGGCGGACACCCGGGCCGTGGCGCCCTCGGCCGGTGCGCCGAGGGCGAGATAGCCGTCGGGGCGGACGAGGAGGACGGCCGGGCCGCTGCCGTAGGCGTCCTGGACATGGCCGTCGGCATCGAGCAGATCGGGGGTCGGGCCGCCGACGCGGACGATCCGCAGCAGGGCGGGGTCGGCGGGCAGTCGGGACTCGTCCAGTTCGACGTCGCCCAGGGCGAGCAGGGAGAAGTGCGGGCCCTGGAAGGCGTCGAAGAGCCGGGTGGGCGAGCCGTCGGCCGTGCGGCACGGGGCGTCGGGGGCGCGGTCGCCGGCGACGGGCGTGCCCTCGGCGAGGTCCGTCCGCAGCTCCCGCGCCAGCCGGCTGTCGGGGTAGCCGATGTCGAGCTGGTGCAGATCCCGGCCGCGGCGCAGGCTGCCGGAGCGGTGCAGCCGGGTGCTGGTGTCCAGGATGCGTGCGGCGATCGGGCGGCGCTCCGTGCCGTAGCTGTCGAGCAGGGAGTCGGGGGCGCCGTACCGCAGCACCTGGCCGAGTTTCCAGCCGAGGTTGTAGGCGTCCTGCACGCTGGTGTTGAGGCCCTGGCCGCCCGCCGGGGAGTGGATGTGCGCGGCGTCGCCGGCCAGGAAGACCCGGCCGGTGCGGTAGGAGTCGGCCATGCCCGCGCGGGGGCGGAAGAGGGAGGACCACACCACCTCGCGGATCTGGTCGGCCACCAGGTGGGTGCGCGCCGCGAGCAGGGTGCGGATCGCCTCCGGCGAGGTGTCCGTCGTCCCCTCGGGGGCCGCGATCAGGGTCTGGAAGAGGTCGGTGCCGGCGAGCGGCAGCAGGGCGGTGAAGGCGCCGTTCGGCAGGACCCAGCGGTGCCAGTGGTCCCGGTCGAGACCGTCGATCCGGACGTCCGCGAGCAGCGCGGCGCCCGGCTCCAGCGACGGCCCGCTCATCCCGACGCCCAGCGCCCGGCGTACGGTGCTGCGCCCGCCGTCGGCGGCGACCAGATAGCCGGCACGCACCGTGTGCGGCGCCCCGCCGACGCGCTGCAGACGGACCGTCACCCCGTCGGTGTCCTGGGTGAAGTCGGTGAGTTCGGTGCCGAGGAGCACGCTGCCGCCGAGCTCGGTCAGCCGGGCGTGCAGCACCTCCAGATTGCGGAACTGCGGCACCATCAGGGCGCTCGAATGGGGCACGGCGGGCGTCGGGTCGACCCGCTCGATCATCTCCTGGACCTGGGTGATCCGGCCGTCCTCCCAGAGGGCGGTCGGCGGATAGAGCCCGCCGACCGCCTGGATCGCCTCCAGCACCCCGAGGTCCTCGTAGACCTCCTGGGTGCGCGGCTGCAGACCGGTGCCGCGGGCGCCGGGCGAGAGGCGGTCCTGCCGCTCGACGACCAGGGCGCGCACGCCGCGCCGGGCGAGGTCGATGCCGAGCGCGATGCCGGTCGGGCCCGCGCCGGCGATCAGTACGTCGACGGTCGTGGGGAGGTCGTCCGCCACACCGCGGCTGTCCTTAACGTTGTTAAGTTCCATGCTTCCGAGCATGTCTTTAACGGTGTTAAGTTGTCAACATGGTTTCTCGCATCGACCGGAAACAGGTGGTGGACACCGCGCTGCGGCTGCTGAACGAGGTGGGCCTCGACGGGCTCACGCTGCGCCGCATCGCCAAGGAGCTGAACGTCCAGGCTCCCGCGCTGTATTGGCACTTCAAGAACAAACAGGAGCTGCTGGACGAGATGGCCACCGAGATGTTCCGGCGGATGGTCGCGCCGATGCTGGGGGAGGGGAGCGAGGGGGCCGGTCCCGGCCGCGGCTGGCAGGACGCCCTCCGCGGCGCCTGCCGGGGCATGCGCCGCCAACTCCTCGGCTACCGCGACGGCGGCAAGGTCTTCAGCGGCACCCGGATGACCGACGAGAGCTACGCCCGGCCGCTCGACAACCTCCTCACCCTGCTCACCACGGCGGGATTCTCGCCGACCCTGGCGGCGCGGGCGTGGTGGACCGCGTACAGCTACACCATCGGCGTGGTGATCGAGGAGCAGTCCGTCTATCCCGAGCCGGGCGAGCCGGAGGCCCGCCGCCCGGAGGACCGCGATCCGGCCTACGACCTGGAGAGCCGCGTGGAGAAGATCGGCGTGGACTATCCCCTCGCGGCGCGGGCGGGTGTGGAGATGTTCGGCGACATGGACCGGAACTTCGAGGCCGGGCTACAGCTCATCATCGCGGGCGTCGAGGCGACGGCCGGGAGGTAGCGGCGGCTGGGAGGTAGCGGCGGACGGACGGAAGGCCGGGAGGCGCGCGAAAGGCCGGGAGGCGGACGGAATGGCCGGGAGGCGGACGGAATGGCCGGGAGGCGGACGGAAACGCCGGGAGGCGTACGGCGATCGGCCGCCGTGCGCCCCACCGGCCGGTCGCCGTACGCCCCCCGGCCCGGCCGTCAGAGCGAGGGCCGCCGCGGATCGATCGCGTGCTTCAGCAGCGGGGTCAGCGGGCGCTCCAGGAAGCGGTGCAGCAGCCACGCCAGCAGCAGCATCAGCCCCACGGTCAGGAGCAGCGTGGCGTACGAGGGCAGGCCGAGGGTGTGGTGCAGGGCGCGGACGACCACCCACCCCAGGTGTTCATGGACGAGGTAGAACGGGTACGTCAGCGCGCCCGCGACGGTCAGCCAGCGCCAGTTCGCCCAGCGCAGCAGGCCCAGGGCGACCGCCGCGACGAGGGCGAAGCCGAGCGTGACGACGGCGATGATGCCGGCCGTCGAACGGTAGGAGAACGCGGTGGCCGACGCCGCGTGCCAGAGCCCGGCGACCGCGTAATGCTGCCCGACCAGCCAGCTGACCAGCACTATCGCCCAGGCGATCGGATCGCGGGCGCCGTAGCGGTGCAGCAGGTACAGACCGATGCCGCCGATGAAGAACGGGGCGTACTCGGGCATCAGGACGGTGTCGAGGAAGGGCTCGTGCGCGGCCTGGGCGAGCGCGGCGGCCAGGGTCCAGCCGGCGCAGAAGAGCACCACCCGGCTGCGGGTGGCGCCCGGCAGGACGACGCAGAGCGCGAAGAGGGCGTAGAACCGCATCTCCGCCCAGAGGGTCCAGCACACGCCCAGCACCCGGTCCACGCCCAACGGCTGTTGCAGCATGGTCAGGTTGGTGAGCACCTCACTGGGCGGCAGCGCCTTATAGGCGACCCAGGGGAGCGCGAAGACCGCGGTGATCAGGAGGATCGCGGCCCAGTACGCGGGATAGAGGCGGGAGACGCGGGAGGCGATGAAGGCGCGCAGCGTCCGGCCCCAGCCGCTGAGGCAGATGACGAAGCCGCTGATCACGAAGAAGATCTGGACGCCCAGACAGCCATAGGCGAACAGCGGTGCCAGGGTGGGGAATTGGTGGGCCGGCGAGCCGCCCCAGGCCTGGGATATCTCGCCGCTGCGCCCCCCGTAGTGGTACGCGGCGACCATCAGCGCGGCGAGCAGCCGCAGCCCGTCCAGGGCGCGCAGCCGCGACGAACCTCCCCCAGCTTTAAGGGCCGGGGGGACCCCCTCGCCGCGCCCCCGTATCGCCGCCGGTCCCGGGGCGGTGACGGCCACCGGCGTGACCGGTGGCGCGCCGGTGGTCAGCTCGGTGGCGGTCATCCGAACGCGGCCCGCTTCTTCAGCCGCCGCTGCACCGCGCGTGCCTGGCGGGCGACCCGGCGGACGGCGGCGTTGCGCGGGATGAACGCCAGCTGGGACGGGATCGCGCCGGGCAGCGCCAGCGCGGTCAGCCGGCGGCGCTTGAAGTAGCGCCAGGTGAACTGGTCGAGATGGGCCGCGAGATAGCGCTCGGCGTGCGGCCGCAGCTCCGGGTACATCTGGTGCTGCATCGCATAGCCGACCGCGGCGACCAGGCCCTCGACGCTCTCCGCGGTGGCGGCGGTGCGCGGCTGCTCGCTGCGGTCGCCCAGGTCGGGCACCAGCGCGTCCACGAGCGTGACCGGGATCCGGTTGCTGTTCTGGTACGGGGTGAGCCGCTCCAGCAGCAGGCCGGTGCCGGTGCGTGCCGTCGGCAGGCCGTAGAAGGTGGCCGCCGTCAGCAGCGCGGTGGAGAAGCAGCCGACGACCAGCGCGGGCCGCATCCGCTGGTAGAGCACCTCGGCCAGCACCGGGCGCTCCAGCACGGTCAGGGCGAGGTCCAGCTTCTCGGCCTCCCGCTCCAGCAGCCGCGACCAGCGGGCCGGCGCGGACGGGTGCGGTTTGAAGACGACCGTGCGGTGGCCGCGCTCGGCGGCGCCGCGCAGCATCCGCACATGCAGCTCCTCTTCCTCCTCGGGAGTGAGGATGCCCAGCGCGGAGAGGTACTGGCCGAGCAGAAGCGCGGCCCCCTCCGGCAGGCCCAACTCGCCACTGGCGTCGGAGAGTTCGGACAACACCTTGAGGAAGGTGTCGGCCGGCACACACCGCGGCTCGACCTCGAACTCGGTCAGCAGGAGCGGCGTCAGGCCCGGCACCAGGTCCAGGTGGAGCAGCCGGTTGATCCGGGTGCCGATCAGCGGGTCGAGCTTGTTGCGGGTCGGGCCGTAGCTCATCAGGCCGTCGGCGTAGACGTCGATCGGCGCGTCGGGGAACAGCTGGGCGACCGCCAGCGCCGGGTTGACCTGGATGGACTCCACGACCAGCTCGACGCGGTCGTCGCCCAGGCCCCACAGCAGCCGCAGATGCCGCTCCCACAGCGGGGCGTCGTCCGCGCGCGGGGACCAGCCGCCGGGGTGGAACGGGCTGATCGTCTCGTTCCAGGACAGCACCCGGTCGAAGCGGCCGCGCAGCCGCTCGAAGCCGGGCATGGTGTCCAGCGAGGCGCTGGTCTCCGGGGTCGCCGCGTTGTTGCTGAGCAGCAGCAGCCGGCGGTCGGCCGGGGCGAAGCAGTCGGCGTCCAGCGCGGCGGCGAGCGTCGCCGCGCCGTAGAGCGTGGACGCCATGAAGATCTGGGTACGCGGTCGGGTGGACATCAGGCGGCGACCTCCGCCGGGACGGGGCGACGGCGCAGTCGCCGCAGCCGGGACGCGCGCTGCACATCCATCGAATCCAGGGCTTCCTTCAGTACGTCCTGCGGCATGCGTTTCATGGCCGCCGCGCTCATCGCGCGCAATTTACGGGCGACCTGCGGCTCGAAGCGTTCGATCGAACCGAGGTGGTGGGAAATGATCGCGCAATAGGTGCGCACCGCCTTGGGCAGCAGGAATTCCGCATCGCGATCTTGCGCGGTCTCCTCGATCACCTGATCGAAGGCGCGAATGAAGTCCAATTGCCGCACATCGCCGATCTGGGTCAGGGAGGACGCCACTCCGCGCCGGTAGAAAACGCCGAGCGCTCCGATGACCGCCATGGACCGCGCCTCGCGGTGCAGCCGCCAGATCCACGGGCGGTCCTCCGCGGTGCGCAGCCCGTCCCGGAAATGCAGCACCCCGTCGTCCAGCAGCCGGCGGTGGTACATCCCGGCCCAGGCGAAGGCGTAGTCGACGGAGGTGGAGCGGTCGGCGGGCAGGATCACCGCGCGCGGGTCCAGCACCACCCCGCGCCGGCCGTGCGGGACCCGGTGGACGGTGCGCGCCCGGGCGGTGCACTGGACATGGTCGGTGCGGACGAAGTCGCACCCCAACTCTTCGATGGCCGAGAGGAGTTCGGGGTAGTAGCCGGGTGCGAGCCAGTCGTCGCCGTCCAGGAAGGTGACGTACTCGCCGCGGGCCGCGTCCAGACCGGTGTTCCGGGCGGTGGCCAGCCCCCCGTTCTGTTCGTGCCGCAGCAGTCTGGCGCCCGGCAGCTCGCGCTCGGCGCGCGCGAGGATCTGAGGGGTCTCGTCGCGCGAGCAGTCGTCGACGAGCAGGAATTCAAAATCCTCGCGGGCATTGGCCGCCAGGCTTTTCAGGGTGTCGGGCGCGTATGTCTGCACGTTGTAGAACGGCACGATGACGGAGAGCTTAACCACCCGGGTGACGTTAGGCGCGGCGGCGGGCTTTCGTCTTTACGGGGTGCGGACCCCAGGGTGAACGAAGAATGGCGGGATGGTTAACCAGGCCGACAATCGGGCCGGTTCGTCGTTCGTCGACCCGCTGTTAACCCTTTGTTGCGGCCCAGTTGGCCCGCCAAACGGAATGCCTTCCTAGCGTCTTCGACGTGCCATCACGTACCGCTTCCACGCCGCGAGTCGCCGTACTCGCCGACTCGGATACCCGGTGGAAATGGGGCGCTTTGACAGCGTACCGGCTCCAATCGGACATCCGACTCGACGGATACCTCCTCCGCGGCCGCGCAACCCCCACGGTCCGCCAGCTCGACGAGGTCGGCGCCCGTGCGGACTCGCTGCGCGAAATCAGGGGCGTCGACTTCGTGCGTTCCGTCGACCGTACGCGCTATGACGTCATCGTGCTGGCCTGTGTAGGCGGAGCGGTGCAAGCCATGCTGCACGGCCTGGCCCGCGCCTGGAGCGCCGGCACGCCGGACGCCGCCGGGCAGCACCGCCCGGTCGTCGTCACCGGCTACGTCGGAGTGGTCTACGAGAAGCTCGCCGACGGGCTGCTGCTGCGGCACGGTGCCGACGTCGTCCTCGCCAACTCCCGGCACGACGCGGACCGGTTCCGCGAGGTCTACCGCGGCGTCGGCGCCGACGACCACAGCGTCGTCGAATGCGCCCTCCCCTTCCTCGGCGGCGACCGCTACACCGGCGAACACACCCCTTACACCGTGGTGTTCGCCGCCCAGCCCTCCGTCCCGGAGAGCCGCGCGGACCGTAGCTACCTGCTGCGCCGGGCGGTGGAGCACGCCCGCATGCACCCCGACCGCGAGGTGCTGATCAAGCTCCGCAGCAAGCCGGGCGAGCACACCACGCACATCGAGGAACTGCCCTACCAGAAGCTCGCCGCCAAGGCGCCCGGCCAGCTGCCCGCCAACTGCCGCCTGGTGTACGGCAACATGGGCGAGGTCCTGGACCGCACCGACCTGATGGTCACGGTCAGCTCGACCGCCGCCCTGGAATCCCTGCACCGCGGCATCCCCACCGCCGTCCTCACCGACCTCGGCGTCCGCGAGGCCCTCGGCAACCACCACTTCCTGGGCTCCGGCTGCCTGGCCTCCTGGGACGAGCTGGACGCCGGCCACCGCCCGGAGCCCGACCGGGAGTGGCTGGCCCGGCAGGGAGTCGCGGCCGACGGGAGCTACGAGAAGGCCTTCGACGCCGCCCGCTCCCGGGTCACCGTGCTGCGCGAGGCCGGCCTGCTGCCGCCGCTCGCCCCCTACTACACGCCCCGCACCGCCCCCGGCTACCTCCCCGGCATCCTCGCCCGGCACGGCCTCGACCCGCAGGGCGAGCCGCTCGCCGGATACGACGAGGCCCCCCAGGAGACCGGCGGACTGCGCCGGGTCGCCCGCGAGACGGTCCGCGAGGCCGCCCGCGGCGCCTACCGCCACGGCGTCCAGCGCGTCGCCCCCGCCATCCGCCGCTGGGGGCAGCTGTGAGCGCCCGCCCGTCGCCCGCCACCTCCGATGGCCCGAGCCCTACCGAGGAGCCCGCAATGTCACCCACTGTTGTGGCCGTCATCCCCGCCCGCGGCGGATCCAAGGGCGTGCCCGCCAAGAACCTCGCCGCCGTCGGGGGCGTGCCCCTGGTGGCCCGTGCGGTCCGTGAGTGCCGCGCCGCCCGCCTGGTCACCGACGTCGTCGTGTCCACCGACGACGCCGGGATCGCGGCCGCCGCCCGTGGCGCCGGAGCCGTCGTCGTACGCCGCCCCGGCGACATCGCGGGCGACACCGCCACCAGCGAGGCCGCCGTCCTGCACGCCATGGACGCCTACGAGGCCGAGCAGGGCACCACCGTCGACGCGGTGCTGCTGGTCCAGTGCACCAGCCCGTTCATAGTCCGCGAGGACATCGACTCGGTGGCCGCCGCGGTCGTCGAGGACGGCGCGGACAGCGCGCTGACCGTCGCCCCCTTCCACGGCTTCGTCTGGCGCGACGCCGAAAATGCGGTGGCCGGCGACGCCGCCACCACGGACGGCGGCCACGGCGTCAACCACGACAAGTCCTTCCGGCCGCGCCGCCAGGACCGCCCCCAGGACCTGCTGGAGACCGGCGCCGCCTACGCCATGGACGCGGCCGGCTTCCGCACCAGCGGCCACCGCTTCTTCGGCCGCACCGAACTCGTCCGCACCGACCCCGCCCGGGTGCTGGAGATCGACGATCCGCACGACCTGGCCCGCGCCCGCGCGCTGGCCCCGCTGCTGGACGCCCCGCGCCCCGGCGCCCTGCCCACCCGTGACGACATCGACGCCGTCGTCCTCGACTTCGACGGCACCCAGACCGACGACCGGGTGCTGATCGACTCCGACGGACGGGAGATCGTCGCGGTCCACCGCGGCGACGGCCTCGGCATCGCCGCGCTGCGCAAGGCGGAGCTGAAGCTGCTGATCCTGTCCACCGAGACCAACCCGGTCGTCGCCGCACGGGCCCGCAAGCTGAAGGTGCCCGTCCTGCACGGCATCGACCGCAAGGACCTCGCCCTCAAGCAGTGGTGCGAAGAGGCCGGCATCGCGCCCGAGCGCGTGCTCTACGTCGGCAACGACGTCAACGACCTGCCGTGCTTCGACCTCGTCGGCTGGCCCGTGGCGGTCGCCGGCGCACACGACGTGGTGCGCGGCGCGGCCCGCGCCGTCACCGCGACGCCCGGCGGCAGCGGCGCCATCCGCGAGATCGCCGCCTGGCTCCTGGGCCCGTCCCTGTAGCTCCCACCCGCCCAGCCCCGCCCAGCCCCGCCCACCCCAGACCCCACCCCCGCACACCTGATCAACACGAAGGAATCTCCCCATGAGCGACAACTCCCGCCTCCGCACCCTCGGCAACCGCGAGGCCGGCCCCGGCCGCCCCGTCTACGTCACCGGTGAGATCGGCATCAACCACAACGGCGACCTGGAGAACGCCTTCGCGCTGATCGACGCCGCCGCCGACGCCGGCTGCGACGCGGTGAAGTTCCAGAAGCGCACCCCGGAGATCTGCACCCCGCGCGACCAGTGGGACATCGAGCGCGACACCCCCTGGGGCCGGATGACCTACATCGACTACCGCCACCGCGTGGAGTTCGACGAGGACGGCTACCGCGCCATCGACGAGTACTGCAAGAAGCGCGGCATCGCGTGGTTCGCCTCCCCGTGGGACGTCGAGTCCGTCGCCTTCCTGGAGAAGTTCGACGTGCCCTGCTACAAGGTCGCCTCCGCCTCGCTCACCGACGACGAGCTGCTGCGCGCCATGCGCGCCACCGGCCGCACCGTCATCCTCTCGACGGGCATGTCCACCCCCAAGCAGATCCGGCACGCCGTCGAGGTCCTGGGCAGCGACAACATCCTGCTCTGCCACGCCACCAGCACCTACCCGGCCAAGGCCGAGGAGCTCAACCTGCGCATGATCAACACCCTGCAGGACGAGTACCCCAACGTCCCGATCGGCTACAGCGGCCACGAGACCGGCCTGCAGACCACCCTCGCCGCGGTCGCCCTCGGCGCCACCTTCATCGAGCGCCACATCACCCTCGACCGCGCCATGTGGGGCTCCGACCAGGCCGCCTCCGTCGAGCCCGGCGGCCTGTCCCGCCTGGTCCGCGACATCCGCACCATCGAGGAGTCCCTCGGTGACGGCGTCAAGAAGGTCTACGAGAGCGAGCTCGGCCCGATGAAGAAGCTGCGCCGCGTCACCGGTGTGGTCGCCGAGGCCGAGGCCGCCGAGCCGGCCGCCGTCTGAGCCCCACCGACGAACCGACGGGAGCCAAGGTGAGCTCACCTGAAGGGGCCCGCGCCGTGCCCGTCACGCCCGGCGCCGAGGTCCCGCCCCCGGAGACGGCGGATACTCCCGCCCGTCGTCTCCGGGGGGTCCCGCGCCAGCGCCACCGGACCGCCGGCGACGGCAAGGGCCCGGCCGCCCGGGGCAGGGGCACCCTCGCCTTCGTCGAGAGCCCGGTGCAGCTGCTGAACGTCCTGGAATGGGCGCACACGGCACAGGCCACCGCGCTCACCGTCGTCGTGCTCTCCCCGCACGACCCGATGACCCGCGGCCAGCTGCGCCGGATGGCCGAACTCGCCCGCGACGAAGGCCATGCGGTGCGCTGGGAAGAGGCCCGGGGCGGCCCCACCGCCCCGGTGCGCACCATCGGCGGGCTCACCCCGATGCTGCGCCGCGCCGGGCGCATCGTCATCGGCGACCCGTTCTCCCGCTACGTCCAACTGCTGCTCACCCTCACCAGGGCGCGCGATCTGGTCGTCGTCGACGACGGCACCGCCACCATGGAGTTCATCTCCCAACTCGCCCGCGGCGAACGGCTGGTGCGCTGGCACCGCAACGGCAGCGGGCGCGGCGCCCGGGACCTGGCCTTCGCGCCGTTCTCGGCCACCGCCCGGCGCCGGCTCACCCCCGCGCCCGAGGGCGGCCGGCGCACCGTCGGCCTGTTCAGCTCCATGCCCGTCGAGGTACCGCCCGGCGTCGAGGTCACCGCCAACGACTTCGCCTGGACCCGCGGCCGCTTCGGCCCGCCCCGGCTCACCCGCGCCGCCGACATCGTCGGCACCTCGCTGGTGGAGACCGGCGTCGTGGACGCCGACCGCTATCTGGCCGCGGTCGGCGCCCTGGCCCGTACGCACGGCGCCACCCGCTACTTCGCGCACCGCAAGGAGAGCACCGAAAAGCTGCGCCGGCTGTCCGCCGAAACCGGCCTGGAGGTCGTCCGCCCGGACCTGCCGCTGGAGCTGATCGCCCGGCGCGGCCCCATCGGAGGGCTGATCGTCAGCTTCCCCTCCACCGTCGTGCACACCCTGCCGCTCGCCCTGCTCGGCACCGAGGTCAAGGTCGCGGTCTGCGATATCGATCCCGAGTGGCTGACCGCCCACGCCTCACCGCGCGCCCAGGGTTTCCTCGACGGGGTCACCGGCACCGCCCGGGACGTCCAGCGGCTGCCCTTCACCCAGCAGATGGCCGCCGGCTGAGGACCGGCCGACGTCCGGCTGGGCGGACGCCGGCACCGCGCAGGAAGCCCTACTGCATACCCTTCGCATAAACCGTCCATGCGCCGAGCGGCCTAGATTTTCTTCCCCTAACGGGCTGAACTTTTGTTGATCGAGGGACAGTTGCCCCGCCCGGGCCCGTAACCTGCCCAGGTGAACCATGTGATGTCCCGCGATGCCGGCTCCGCCCGTACCCCCGCCGGGGACCAGCTCCCCGGCACGCTCCCCGACGCGCTGCGCGCCGAACTCAGCCTGTTCCGGCGCGACTTGCACAGGCACCCCGAGCTCGGCAACCAGGAGCTCCGGACCACCGCGGCGATCAAGGAGCGGCTGGAGCGGGCCGGGTTGCGCCCCCGGGTGCTGGCCACCGGCACGGGCCTGATGTGTGACATCGGCACCCCGGACGCCACGGCCGACGGGCAGGCCGTCGCCGCGGACCCCGCCCGCCCCCTGCTGGCCCTGCGCGCGGACATCGACGCGCTGCCCATCCCCGACACCAAGGACGTCGACTACGCCTCGACGATCTCCGGCCGGGCGCACGCCTGCGGCCACGACGTCCACACCACCGTCGTCCTCGGCGCCGGCCTGGTTCTCGCCGAACTCGCCCGCACCGGCGCCCTGCCGCGCCCGGTCCGGCTGATCTTCCAGCCCGCCGAGGAGGTGCTGCCCGGCGGAGCCTCCGACGCGATCGAGTCCGGCGTCCTGGAAGGCGTCGGCCGGATCCTCGCCGTCCACTGCGACCCGCGCGTCGACGCCGGCCGGATCGGACTGCGGGTGGGAGCGATCACCTCCGCCTGCGACCGTCTGGAGGTCGGACTCGACGGCCCCGGCGGCCACACCGCCCGCCCGCATCTGACCACCGACATGGTCACCGCCGCCTCCCGGGTCGCCCTCGACGTCCCGGCGCTGCTCTCCCGCCGGGTCGACGCCCGCGCCGGCCTCGCGGTCACCTGGGGCCGCCTGGCCTCCGGTCACGCCTGCAACGTGATCCCGCAGCACGCCGAGCTCTCCGGCACCGTCCGCTGCCTCGACCTCGACGCCTGGCGGCAGGCCCCGGACCTGGTCCATGCGGCGATCGACGAGGTCGCCACGCTGCACGGCGCGAAGTCGCAGATCACCTACGTCCGCGGGGTGCCGCCGGTGGTCAACGAGCCGGCCACCGTCCAGCTGCTGCACTCCGCGATGGCCGCCCGCCGCGGCGAGGGCGCCATCGAGGACACCGAGCAGTCCCTCGGCGGCGAGGACTTCTCCTGGTACCTCGAACACGTCCCCGGCGCCATGGCCCGCCTCGGCGTCCACCCACCCGCCGAGACGACCCGCCGCGACCTGCACCGCGGCGATTTCGACGTCGACGAACGGGCGATCACGGTGGGTGTGGAGCTCTTCACCGCCGCCGCGTTGCTCGACGGTGACCAGGCGTAACCTCGCCGAACCCTGCTCGTCAGCTCCCGTTCGCGACGATCCGATAACGGCTTCCAGCACCCCCTTTATCTGACATCTACGCGCGTTACGATGCCGCGGAATCAGCGCCAACGGAGGCGCTACGAGTCGAAGGGGCCCCTCGTGCGCCGGGTATCCAAGATCGTTGCCGCGGGCATCGCCACCGCGGCCCTCACCTGTTCGTTGACCGCCTGTGGCGAGTCGTCCACCGAGTCCGGAGGCCAGAACAAGGGCGTCGGCCTCGCTTTCGACGTCGGCGGCCGGGACGACCACTCGTTCAACGAAGCCGCTGCCCGCGGTGTGGACAAGGCGGAGAAGGACTTCGGCGTCAAGTCCAAGATGATGACCGCCAAGAACGGCGAGACCGAGGCGGACCGCGAGCAGCGGCTGTCCTCCCTCGCCGAGGCCGGCTTCAACCCCGTCATCGGCGTCGGCTTCAACTACGGCAAGTCCGTCAACAAGGTCGCCAAGGACTTCCCGAAGACCACGTTCGGCGTAGTCGACTCGCCCGCCGAGGCCAAGAACGTCTACGGCATGGTCTTCGCCGAGAACGAGGCCTCCTACCTCGCCGGTGTCGCCGCCGCGCTGAAGAGCAAGACCCACAAGGTCGGCTTCATCGGTGGCGTGAACAACGCGCTGATCCAGAAGTTCCAGGCGGGCTTCGAGCAGGGCGTCCACGACACCGACTCCAAGGCGAAGGTCACCTCCGAGTACCTCTACGCCAACGACGACAAGGGCTTCAACGACCCGGCCGCCGCCAAGGGCAAGGCCAAGGGCATGCTCGACTCCGGCATCGACGTGATCTACACCGCGGCCGGCCAGTCCGGCAACGGCTCGATCGAGACGGTCGCCGGCAAGAAGGGCACCTGGGCGATCGGCGTCGACTCCGACCAGTACCTCCAGCCCGGTCTGGCGAAGTACAAGAGCTCGATCCTCACCTCGGTGATGAAGAACGTCGACGTGGCGGTCTACGACCTCGTCAAGAGCGTCAAGGACAAGAAGCCGCTGACCGGCACCAAGAGCTACACGCTCAAGGACGACGGCGTGCGCCTGTCCACCTCGGGCGGCTTCATCGACGACATCCAGGGCAAGATCGACGCGGCGAAGAAGAAGATCGCGTCGGGCCAGGTGAAGGTCAAGGAGACCCCCGCCAAGTAGCAGGGCACCGACGGGCCCCGGCGCGGCGGCCACCGAGCCGCCGCGCCAGGCCCGTTCGCCGGAGCGACCCGGCAGCCCTTTCGGCTTTTTCAGGCGCCGACACTACGCGCGTAGCGCGGGAGTTGGCGCGATACCGTCGCCTCCCCGCTCCTCCGTACCACTCCCTGTCCCCCGAGGAGAGTGCGCCATCAAAGCGTCCAGCAGCCCCCAGGCAGGCAGCGCCCCCGCCGCAGCACCCGCGGTGGAACTCCGCGGGATCACCAAGCGGTTCCCGGGCGTCGTCGCCAACCACGACATCGACATCACCATCCACCGCGGCACCGTCCACGCGCTCGTCGGTGAGAACGGCGCGGGCAAGTCCACGCTGATGAAGATCCTCTACGGCATGCAGAAGCCGGACGAGGGCACCATCCGCATCGACGGCGAACAGGTCAGCTTCCACAGCCCGGCCGACGCCATCGCCCGCGGCATCGGCATGGTGCACCAGCACTTCATGCTCGCCGACAACCTCACCGTCCTGGAGAACGTCGTCCTCGGCGGCGAGAAGCTCCACGGCATCAGCGGCAAGGCCCGCGCCGAGATCCTCAAGATCTCCGACCGCTACGGCCTCGGCGTCCGCCCCGACGTCCTCGTCGAGGACCTCGGCGTCGCCGACCGCCAGCGCGTGGAGATCCTCAAGGTCCTCTACCGCGGCGCCCGCACCCTCATCCTCGACGAGCCGACCGCGGTCCTGGTCCCCCAGGAGGTCGACGCGCTCTTCGACAACCTCCGGGAGCTCAAGGCCGAGGGCCTGACCGTCATCTTCATCTCGCACAAGCTGGGCGAGGTGCTCTCGGTCGCCGACGACATCACCGTCATCCGGCGCGGCACCACTGTCGGCTCCGTCGTCCCCGGCGAGACCACGCCCAAGCAGCTCGCCGAGCTGATGGTCGGCAGCGAGCTGCCGTCGCCGCAGACCCGCGAGTCGACGGTCACGGACGTGGAGATGCTGAAGGTCGAAGGACTGCGGCTGACCACCACCGACGCCGAGGGAGTGGCCCGTACCGTCCTGGACGATGTGTCGCTGACCATCCGCAAGGGCGAAGTGCTGGGCATCGCGGGTGTCGAGGGCAACGGCCAGGCCGAACTGGTCGAGGCGCTGATGGGCATGCGCGACCCCGACAGCGGCACCATCGGGCTGGACGGCACCGACATCAGCCACGCGCCGACCCGCACCCGGCGCGAGGACGGCATCGGCTACATCCCCGAGGACCGCCACCGGCACGGCCTGCTGCTGGAGGCCCCGCTGTGGGAGAACCGCATCCTGGGCCACGTCACCGAGAAGCCCAACGCCAAGGGCCGGCTGCTGGACCTCAAGGCCGCCCGCGCCGACACGGAGCGGATCGTCGCCGCGTACGACGTCCGTACCCCCGGCATCGAGGTCACCGCGGCCTCGCTCTCCGGCGGCAACCAGCAGAAGCTGATCGTCGGCCGCGAGATGAGCCACCACCCCAAGCTCTTGATCGCCGCACACCCCACCCGGGGCGTGGACGTCGGCGCCCAGGCGCAGATCTGGGACCAGATCCGCGAGGCGCGCCGGGAAGGGCTGGCCGTGCTGCTGATCTCGGCCGACCTCGACGAGCTGATCGGGCTGTCCGACACCCTGCGGGTCATGTACCGCGGGCGGCTGGTCGCCGACGCGGACCCCGCCACCATCACCCCGGAGGAGTTGGGCTCGGCCATGACCGGCGCCGCAACCGGCCACCTCGAAGCATCTGACAACGGCTCCGCCGCGGGCCCGTCGACGGAGGAAGGTGATTCCGAGTGAAGAAGTTCGCCAGGTTCGACAAGAACAAGGTGATCCTCGGGATCGCCGCCCCCGTCCTCGCCATCGTGGCGGCCCTGCTGATCACCTCGGTGATCATCCTGGCCACCGGCAAGGACCCGCTCCACGCCTACGCCGTGATGGCCGACTTCGGCTCGAAGAGCGACAGCCAGGTCTGGATCATCAACAAGGCGGTCCCGTACTACCTGTCCGCGCTGGCCGTCGCCATCGGCTTCCGGATGAACCTCTTCAACATCGGCGTCGACGGCCAGTACCGCATCGCGGCGTTCTTCGCCGCGGTGGTCGGCGGTGCCCTGACGCTCCCCGGCTTCCTCCAGATTCCGCTGATCATCCTCGTCGCGATGCTGGTCGGCTCGGTCTGGGCGGGCATCGCGGGTCTGCTGAAGACCACCCGCGGCGTCAGCGAAGTGATCACCACGATCATGCTGAACGCCATCGCGGCCGCGGTCATCGGCTACTTCCTCCAGGAAGGCCGCCTCGCCAAGAAGGACGGCAACCTCTTCCACACGCCCAACCTGCCGGCCTCCAGCCACTTCTTCACCATCCCCACCACCCCCAAGCCCCTCGACGGCTTCCTCGTCGTCGCCGTCGTCGCCGGCTTCGTGTACTGGTTCGTCCTCAACCGCACCCGCTTCGGCTTCGACCTGCGGACCGTCGGCCAGTCCGAGCCCGCCGCCGAGGCCGGCGGCGTCCACGTCAAGCGCATGATCGTCACGTCCATGCTGCTGTCCGGCGCCGCGGCCGGCCTGATCGGCATGCCGACGCTGCTCGGCGAGTCGTACAACTACGGCACCGACTTCCCCGTCGGCATCGGCTTCACCGGTATCGCCATCGCGCTGCTCGGCCGTAACCACCCGGTCGGCATGGCCGTCGGCGCGCTGCTGTGGGGCTTCCTCGAACGGACCGGCACCCAGCTCGAATTCGAGGACTACCAGCAGGAGATCGTCGGCGTGATGCAGGGCGTCATCGTGCTCTGCGTCGTCATCGCCTACGAGCTCGTGCGCCGTTACGGCCTCAGACTCCAGCAGCGGCAGGTCGGCGAGCAGCTCGCCGCCCAGGCCCGTAAGACCGAGAAGGCGGAGGTGTCCTCGTGAGTACGAACCTCACTGCACCGGTCGCGGAGAGCACCGGCCACAAGCACAAGACCAAGCCCCCCAGGATGAAGCTCACCTATCCCAAGGTGCTGCTGATCATCGCGGGCGCCCTCATCCTGCTGTCCCTGCTGCGGGTCATCACCGGCGCCAACAACCTGACCGAATCCGGCCAGTACACCGCGGCACTCAACGCCGCCGTGCCGATCGGCCTGGCCGGTCTCGGCGGCCTGTGGGCCGAGCGCTCCGGCGTCATCAACATCGGCCTCGAAGGCATGATGATGCTCGGCGCCTTCTCCGCCGGTGCGGTCGGCTGGGAGCACGGCCCCTGGGCAGCGGCGCTGGCCGGCGTTCTCGGCGGCGCGCTCGGCGGACTGCTGCACGCCCTCGCCACCGTCACCTTCGGTGTCGACCACATCATCTCCGGCGTCGCCATCAACATCATGGCGCTCGGCATGACCCAGTTCCTCGCCAAGCTGTGGTTCGGCGCGGAGGGCAGCGCGGCCGCCGCGGCCGGCGGCAACGACAAGCAGTCGCCACCGATGCCCGACATGCCGACCTTCACCGTCCCCGGCCTGTCCGACTGGCTCTACTCCATCGAGCAGCACCACTGGTTCCTCGTCTCCGACGTGGCCGGCATCTGCGGCTCCCTGGTCAGCAATGTCTCCTGGCTGACGGTGCTGACCGCCGTCCTCTTCGTGCTCACCTTCTTCGTCCTGTGGCGCTCCTCCTTCGGGCTGCGGCTGCGCTCCTGCGGCGAGGGCCCGATCGCGGCCGAATCGCTCGGCGTCAACGTCTACCGCTACAAGTACGCGGCGGTGGTCGTCTCCGGTGCGCTGGCCGGACTCGGCGGTGCCTTCCTCGCGATCTATGTGCACATCTACCAGGACGGCCAGACCGGCGGCCGCGGCTACATCGGCCTCGCCACCATGATCTTCGGCAACTGGCGGCCGGGCGGCGTCGCCATGGGCGCCGGCCTGTTCGGCTTCATGGACGCGCTCCAGCTGCGCGGCGGCGGCCCCACCGTCCATGCGCTGCTGCTCCTGCTCGCCGTCCTGCTCGTCGGCCTCGCGGTGTGGAAGCTGCGCACCGGCTACCGCACCCAGGCCGTCATCAGCCTGGTCTGCGCGGTGCTGCTCGCCGTCTGGTACCTCACCACGACGACCGTCGCTCTGGAGATCGTCAGCGTCGCCCCGTACATCACCACGCTGCTGGTGCTCGCGCTGGCCGCCCAGCGACTGCGGCCCCCGAAGGCCATCGGCAAGATCTACCGAAGGGGCCAGGGCAAGTGACCACCGCTCCCGACTGGGAGTCGCTGCGAGGGCAGGCCCGGGACGCGATGTCCCGGGCCTACGCCCCGTACTCCCGCTACCCCGTCGGCGCCGCCGCCCTCGTGGACGACGGCCGCACCCTCACCGCCTGCAACGTCGAGAACGCCTCGTACGGCCTCTCCCTCTGCGCCGAATGCGGCCTGATCTCCGCCCTGTTCGCGGGCCGGCGCACCAGCGACGGACCTGCCCCCCGGCTGACCGCCTTCACCTGCGTCGACCGCGCGGGAGACCTCCTCGTCCCGTGCGGCCGCTGCCGTCAGCTGCTGTGGGAACACGGCGGCCCCGACCTGCTGATCGACACCGCGGCCGGCATCCGCCCGCTGTCGGAGCTGCTGCCGGATGCGTTCGGGGCGGGGCATTTGAGGGGGTGACGGGGGCGGCGGGCCGGCCAATGCTCGGCAGTTCCGATCGTTGCCGGGGCGGATGCGTATCTGCACTGGCTGGAGACGACCGCGGCACCGTACTGACCTCAGGCCTGCGCCAGTTCCCCCACCGCCACCGTCGCAACAGCCTCACCCGCTGTTCAGTGACGGCTCCGCAATTTCCAGACGCGACGGCCGAAGAGGATGGGGAAGAGGCGCCTCCCGTGTGTCGTCTACCGAGCGGCTGGCATCTCGCCATCCCGCCAGTCGTTCAGGCGTTTTCGGATGCTGGGGACCATCGGGAGCGCGTCGATTTCTCCGGGCTCGAACCATCGGACGTCCGTTGATTCTTCGGACACCGCGAGTTGGCCACTCAGGGGTCTCGCCAGGAAGCAGACGGAGAACTCTTGCCGCACTTCGCCATCGTCGTAGGCGAAGACGTGATGGGGGTTCGTGTAGGTGCCGACGATTCCCGCGATCTCGACCTGGAACCCGGTCTCTTCGCGAGTCTCCCGAATGGCGCACTCCGGCAGTGACTCGCCAATATTCATGGCGCCACCGGGAAGTGCCCACATGCCATTGTCGCGCCGACGCTGAAGCAGGACGCGCCCGCAGTCGTCGACCACGATCGCCGACGCCGCCGGAACCAAGCTGTTCGCGGCGGGAGCATGAGGGTCGTTCTCGTAGTCGCGCCTACCCATTGCCGCCGCTTTCCCACACCGGATTTCCCCTGCCCCATAGTTCTTCCACGTGCGAGGCGAAGCGGTCGAACATGCCGTCGTCCTGGTGGCGCCGTAGATGCAGTGTGGGGGCATCGTGCCCGACACTGTGTGTCAGCAGCGGCGTAACGATCATGTCGTCATCGAAGCGGAACACGGAAAGGTGCGCGTGCCCATCGCTGAATCTCGCATCAATTCCTGGCTGCCTTCTGATCTTCTCCAGCTCGGCGAGTGTCACGCGAATACGCGTCGACAAGGTGAGTGCGACATCTTCATCGCGCTCGCGTGAGCGCGTGAGGTCGCTGTCGGGACTACCGAGAAGAAACCGAACTCGGCACCCATGGGTGGCTTTCCGCTGTAGTGCTGTGCCGAACCGTGCTTGTTCGAGCCACAGAAAGTAGTTGGTGTAACCCGCGAAGGTCAGCTCACGCTCCGCCTTGGTGATCAGAGATCGCCACAGCGAGGCGGGGCAGCCGGACCGGTACGGATAGACGGAAACGACCTCGCGGTCCGGACCAACCTTTATCGCCTTCCTTGCGGCTGTTGGCCACAACACCGCCTCGTCCTCTCCGAGCGCCTCGCAGACGGCCCACCGGTGCCGGGCGTGGGGAACGCGTCCGGTCTCGGTGATCCATCGGCCGACGGTCTTGATGTCGACGCCACACCTCTCGGCTAATTGGCGATCCGTCAGATGCGCCTGCAGCAGAGCGCGGCGTAGTGCTTCGTTCACAAGTACCCCTCAGGACGTTAGGCACGCTTCACGCGGTACGTCGTCTCCGTGTCCAACGGCCGCGGAGCGGAGTAGGAACGCCCGGCCAAGCGCGGAAGCGTGGCGGCGAGAGCACAACCCCCGCGACGCTGCAGGAGTGGCATGCGTCGGGGGCCTGGCCACCAACCCCTGGGAGGTTGACGACATGCCCCACACCATCGCGAGAGCGGTCGCGCCGCTGTGGCAGCTGGTACTGCTCTCGCGAGGACGCCATCGGTCCGCCGGCTCCTTGCCCGTGACGTACGGAGCCGAGGCCGGCCCCCGCTGGATTCACGCTACGAAGGCGGCAGGCTGATGCCCCCAACCGATACCCCGCGGCTACTGCCCTGGCCGAGCGCGGACGGGAGCCCGTGCTTCCTCGTAGGCGACGGGACCGGCTACGTGTCCCGTATCGCCGACGAGATGGAGGCGGCGCAGCTCGACTCCGCCGGTGAACTCATCGAGGAGGCATGCCGCATCCTTGCGGCCCGGACGTGGACTCCCGGAGAAATTCACCTGCTGGCCGTGGAGTTGCTCAGCTCCCTCGTCGATGTGCGCCGGGTGGCGGAGAGCCGGGGCGCGCGCCTGCCCGTGCCGGACGACGACTGGTCCGATGCCGATGAAGGTCCCACTGACCACGACAGCAATGGCGAGGACAGTGGCGAGAACGGCGGGCTGCACCTCCCGGCGGAGGCGTTCGGATGATCCGGGCGCGGTGCGCGGGCAGGCGGTCGCGGCCGCGCGCGAAGGCGGGGGATACCGCGGCGGATGCCGAGTACAAGCCGCTGCAGTTGCGTGTCGCGGCCGCTCGGCCGCGCCTGTCGACAGGAGCCGTGAAAGGCCGCCAAGCCTGTGGTCGTACGGCCTCCGGGCTCGTGGTCGATGTCCTCGAAGCTCGTGGTGGAGAGGTTCTGAACAACGGCCCCCGCAACGGACA
The DNA here is from genome assembly GCF_050433025.1 of Streptomyces auratus. Taxonomy (NCBI): domain Bacteria; kingdom Bacillati; phylum Actinomycetota; class Actinomycetes; order Kitasatosporales; family Streptomycetaceae; genus Streptomyces; species Streptomyces auratus. The sequence goes on from NZ_JBNGCB010000003.1 coordinate 698,059, forward strand.
ATTCGGATTTCCGCAGTCTTACCGGGATTTCGTAGACGGACTGTTGCGTCGCTTCGTTGAATTGCCCGCACCGCCGATCGGGGAATCGGCGTCGAGGAAATTCGCGACAGTGCGATCGGTCATAGGCCGGCGCCGGACAGAAAGAACCCAATGACGAGACCGAGTACGGATATGACACGAGGTGGGCGCACGGAAGGCCGCACCTCCCTGTACCGCGTACTGATCACTTTCGTGGCGATGATCTCCGTCGCGGGCGGCGCCCTCGTGGGGACCGCGGGCCCCGCACAGGCGATGCGGAACAGCGACGGCAAGGTGGAGATACACCAGAAGGACCTGGACACCAGCAGGAAGGTGCCGGGCGTCGTCTATCGCGGGGAACCGATCATCCAGGGATCCACCCGCGATCCGAACGTGGTGTTCCGTGACGGATTCACCTCCAGGGGCACGAACTACGACCTGCCGCGTCACCTGCACGGGGGCACCGAGCACCAGGACTCCGGCTACATCAGCACCAGCGCCGACCCCGACCCGGCTCAGACGTTCGCCCTCCAGCCGACGGGCAACGTGCGCACCAACGAGGACGGCACGAGAACCGATGTCTACGAGGGCTGGGTCTATGACATCCGCGGACAGGGCAACATGATCTACCTTCCGGACCAGATCACCCCGGGCTCCGACCTCGACCATTTCCGCAGCCAGGAGGAATGGGCCGCGATCCGGCACATCAACCCCGAGGACATCATCCAGGCGACCCGCTACCGACAGGAGGTCACGATCGACGCCACCGGGCAGCGACGCCGCGGCGCGATCGAGCAGCGCGGCCACCTGGTGAACCCGAACGCCGACGCGAACGGGAACGGTTACGACCCGGACGGCGACAAGGACGCCAAGTGGAACGCCCAGGTGGAAGTCGGCCTGACCGCGCCCAACTCCCCCCGCAACTTGTGCGCGGGCGCGACCAGCGGAGACAAGAACAGCACGCACGACGAACTGAAGAAGCGGTCGATCGACTGCAAGGAGCTGGAGCCGAAGTAAGGGCCCGGGGCCGGAGCAGGGACGAACCGCACGCGGGAACCCGGGGATGGGCTCTGAGCCCCACGGCTCAGAGCCCATCCCCCGTGTCCTTCCCGCCACTGCTCGCGACAGGCCGCTTCGCCGACCGGATGCAGCACACCGCGCCCAGCGCTGCCGCCAGGGGCCGCCCCCAGGGACGGGCCGCCCGCCGCCCCTGGCCACCCCACCGTCTATGCGTGTAGAACGGACCCACCCGTTCGAAAGGAACCGTCCATGGACGCCATCTCCGTCATCCGCACCAAGCGCGACCGCGGCGAGCTGACCCCCGATCAGATCGACTGGGTCATCGACGCCTACACCCGCGGCGAGGTCGCCCATGAGCAGATGTCGTCCCTGGCCATGGCCATCTTCCTCAACGGCATGAACCGCACGGAGATCGCCCGCTGGACCGCCGCGATGATCGCCTCCGGCGAGCGCATGGACTTCTCCTCCCTGCCCCGCCCCACCGCCGACAAGCACTCCACCGGCGGCGTCGGCGACAAGATCACCCTCCCGCTCGCCCCGCTCGTCGCCGCCTGCGGTGCCGCCGTCCCGCAGCTCTCCGGCCGGGGCCTGGGCCACACCGGCGGCACCCTCGACAAGCTCGAAGCCATCCCCGGCTGGCGCGCGACCCTCTCCAACGACGAGATGCTGAACGTCCTCCGCGACGTCGGCTCGGTCATCTGCGCCGCCGGCGACGGCCTCGCCCCCGCCGACAAGAAGCTCTACGCGCTCCGCGACGTGACCGGCACCGTCGAGTCCATCCCGCTCATCGCCTCCTCGATCATGTCCAAGAAGATCGCCGAGGGCACCGGTTCCCTCGTCCTGGACGTCAAGGTCGGCTCCGGCGCCTTCATGAAGCACCTCGATGACGCCCGCGAACTCGCCTCCACCATGGTCGAGTTGGGCACCGACCACGGCGTGAAGACGGTCGCCCTGCTCACCGACATGGCCACCCCGCTCGGCCGGACCGCCGGCAACGCCCTCGAAGTCCGCGAATCCGTCGAGGTGCTGGCCGGCGGCGGCCCCCAGGACGTCGTCGACCTCACCCTCGCCCTCGCCCGCGAAATGCTCGACGCGGCCGGCCTCAAGGACGCCGACCCGGCCAAGGCACTGGCCGACGGCTCCGCCATGGACCACTGGCGCCGCATGATCGCGGCCCAGGGCGGCGACCCCGACGCGACCCTCCCCGTCGCCCGCGAACACCACGTCGTCACCGCCGCCTCCTCCGGCACCCTGACCACCCTCGACGCCTACGCCGTCGGCCTCGCCGCCTGGCGCCTGGGCGCCGGCCGCGCCCGCAAGGAGGACCCGGTCCAGGCGGGCGCGGGCGTCGAGATGCACGCCAAGCCCGGCGACACCGTCACCGCCGGCCAGCCCCTGCTGACCCTGCACACCGACACCCCCGAGAAGTTCCCCTACGCCCTGGAGGCCCTCGACGGCGGCGTCCTCGTCGGCCCCGAGGACGCGGCCTTCACCGCCACCCCGGTGGTGCGGGAACGTATCGCCTGACCTGGGCCCGCGGCCGGAGGCCGCTGAGGGCGCGGCTCGTACGGGTGAACGGGATCAGCGGGCTGCCGCGGGTCCCGTTCGGCGTGCTGAAGTCGGCGGTACGTCGAAGCCGAGGAGCCCGCCGTGATCGCACTCACCGCCGAGCATTTCCCACAGGAGGGCCGCGTCTGGGATGCCCTCGTCCGGATCTGGGAGGACACCGCGGCCCCTGAGGGCTGCATGGTGGAGATCATTGACGGCGTCATCACCGTGGCGCCGCCGCGCGGCACTCTGCAGAACGTGATCGTCAGTGAACTGCAGCGCCCCCTCTATTCCGTCATGCCGGAGGACTGGGGTGCCTATCAGAGACTCGGCCTCGCCCTTCCCGAGCGCCAGGGAATCTACGTTCCGCACCTTGTCGTGGTGCCCAAAGCGGGACTCAGCGCGACCGGTCACGTCACTCCCACCGCAGCCGCCGAACTCGTCGTCGAGGTCCCCTGGGAGACGAACAGGGGGCACGCACGGACCCCGAAGCGCGCCGGATATGCCTGCGCGGGCGTCCCGCTCTACCTGCTTGTCGACCCGTGGGACCCGGACGGCCCGGCCCTTATCCTCTACGGCGAGCCCGACGGCGATGCGTATCGCACGCGCACTGCCTCGAAGTTCGGTGAGCCGATCCACTTGCCCGAACCGTTCGGCGTGACCATCGGCACGGATGCCTTTCTGCTGCGATGACCACGCGCCGCACATGCAGCGGCCCGTGAGGTCCTGGAGGAGACCGGCTGGCGCCCCGATCCCGTCAAACCGCTGATCTACGCCGAGCCGGCCAATGGCATCACCGACTCCCAGCACTACGTCTTCCGGGCCGACGGGGCGACGTACGAGGGTCCGCCGACCGAGAAGAACGAGTCGGACCGGATCGAGTGGATCCCGCTGGCCGACGTCCGGGGCATGATCGACCGGCGTGAGATCGTCAGCAGCGGCTCCCTCGTCGGGCTGCTCTACGTCCTCATGGACGAAGCGATCCGCTGACCTGGCAGGGTAAGAGTTCCCGCAGCCGGGCCTCGAAAGCCACCGCGGCCGACTCTCGGCGGAAGGGACGTACGGCCTGACGAGGCCGCTGTCCGCACCACACGGCGGAAGAAGGCCGGGCGGCACCCGGCGGGCGGCACCCGGCGGACGGCGACCGGGCCGGGGCGGAGAGGGCACGCGCTGACCAGCGGGGAACGTTTCCCGTGGTCAGCTCAGCGCTTTCTCGATGGCCTCGAAGATGTCGGCGTCGGTCTCCTGCTGCCAGGATGGAAGGTCGGGCCAGTCCGCGACGTATCCCGGCTTCGGGTCGTCGAAGTGCTTGAACATCTGGGCCGTCCAACAGGTCGCGACGAAGCGGCCCTTCTGCTCCCGGGACAGCCTGGACGTGTGCCCGTCGCTGATCTCGATGAACTGGCGCACCTGCGCGTAGACCGACCCGGCGGCCTCGCGCTCCCACTGCGGGGTGTCGGCCCACGGAGTGACGTAGCCCGCCTTCGGCTCCCCGGGGAAGTGCTGGTGCACTCCCGCAATCCAGGTCTCCCGGAACAGTCGTGCACCCTCGGTCTGCGACATGCCATCCCCTCTCGTCACGGCGTGGTCAGCGTGGCGATCTCCACCCCCAGCTCAGCCACGCGGTGGTCGCGGCTCAGGGGGCCGAACTCGTCGCACAGGTCCCGGAGTCTACGGGCGACGTAACCGGAGGATGAGGCACGAGCCGGCCGCACCACCGCGGGGGCTTGGCTGGGTACAGCCGTGCAGGGCGCCGGTCCCCACCACGGCTTGAGCGAACGGCAACCGCCCCGAGCCCTTCGGCCTCACCGTCCACATCAGCGCCTTCCCTCTCGGCGCCGTCTGACGACACAGGGCTCGCCCCCACCAGGTCGGTGGGTGGGGGTCTCCCGGAACGACGAAGAGCCCGCCCCACCAGGACAGGTGGCAGGACGGGCCCTTCGGACTGAGGGGTGTTACGCGGCCTTCTCCAGGTGGAGCAGGCGCCGTTCGGCCACGGCCTTGCGGGTGGCGTAGAGGGTGATCGAGGCGGCGCCGACCATCGCGACGAGGCCGAGGAGGACGGTGCCCTCCCAGCCGACGGCGTAGAAGGCGGCGGCGCCGAGCGCGCCGCCCAGGCTGCTGCCGGTGTAGTAGGCGCACTGGTAGAGGGCCGATGCCTGGGCGCGGGCCGTCTTGGCCGTGCGGCTGACCGAGGACGAGGCGACCGCATGGCCTGCGAAGAAGCCCGCGGTGATCAGGATGAGCCCCGCCAGCACGGCGTACACGGAGTCGGCGAGCGAGAGCAGCAGGCCCGTGGAGGTGGTGCCGACGGCCAGGTAGAGAGCGCCGCGACGGCCCGTGCGGGCGACCAGCTGGCCGGCCGCGGCCGAGGAGACCGTACCGACCAGATAGACCACGAAGATCGACCCGATGATGCCCTGCGGGAGGTTGAACGGATCGGCGACCAGGCGGTAGCCGATGACCGTGTAGACCGCGCCGAAGACCGTCATGAACAGCCCGCCGATGGCGTAGAGCCGGCGCAGCAGCGGGTCGGCGAGGTGGCCGCCGAGGGTGCGGGCCAGGGCCCGCGGGCCCACCGAACGGGACACGAAATGCCGGGCCTTGGGGACCAGCAGCCGGAAGGTCACCGTGCAGACCACGGCCAGCACACCCACCGCGCCGAGCGCGGCCCGCCAGCCCCAGGCCTGGGCCACCCAGCCGGTCACGATCCGGCCGGACATCCCACCGATGCTGTTGCCCGCCACGAACAGCCCGATGGCCGCCACCAGGGCCTTGGCCCGTACCTCCTCGGCCAGGAACGCCATCGCCGAGGCCGGCAGCCCGGCCAGCGCCACGCCCTGGATGCCGCGCAGCGCGATCAGCACGCCGAGCGACGGGGCGAACGGCACCAGCATCGCGATCAGCGTGGCCACCGTGAGGGACACCGTCATCAGCGTGCGCCGGCCGAAGCGCTCGGAGACCGCGCTCAGCGGGATCACGCCGAGCGCCAGGCCGAAGGTGGCCGCGGACACGGTCCAGCTGGCCTGGTCGGGGCTCACCGCGAGGTCGGTGGAGATCGCGGGCAGCAGCGCCTGCGTGGAGTAGAGCAGCGCGAAGGTGGCCACTCCGGCGGCGAAGAGGGCGAAGCTCATCCGGCGGTAGCCGGGGCCGCCCGGCCGCAGCTTGGCCGACTCGGGGTCGGTCGCGGCGGCGGAAGAAGAGGAGCCGGTGGACGACAGGGGAGAGGCGGCCGCACGGTCGGTGACGGACGCCCCGGTATCAGCGGGAGGCATGGTTCGAAAGTAGGCCTCTGCGTTTCATGCGTCCAATGCATGGAAACGGCATAATCGATGCTGTGATGCATGATCGCAGGTCAGGAGAGCCTCTGTTGCAAGGCCGCAACAGAAAAGACGTCGCAACGACAGCTCGTGGCGGTGGGGAGGCGGAGGCCGCCGAGCTCGGTACCGGCTCCTGGGCCGCCGTCCTCGCCCCGCGGCTCGCCCAGTTCACCGCCGTCGCCCGGCACGAACACGTCACCCGTGCCGCGCTGGAGCTCGGCATCCCGCAGCCCACGCTCAGCCGCGCCCTCGTCCGCCTGGAGGACGACCTCGGTGTCGCCCTCTTCGCCCGGCACGGCCGCACCCTCTCCCTCACCCCGGCCGGCCGCGCCTTCCTCGCCTCCACCGAACGGGCGCTGACGGACCTGGAACGGGCGACCGAATCCGTACGGGCCGATGTCGACCCGGCGGCCGGGAAGGTGGCGTTCGGCTTTCTGCACACCATGGGCTCGGAGACCGTGCCCGGCCTGATCCGCAGCTTCCGCGCCGACCACCCGCGCGTGCGCTTCCAGCTCGTCCAGAACTACGGCGAGGCGATGATCGAGCGGCTGCGCGCCGGTGACCTCGACCTGTGCCTGACCTCGCCGGTCCCCGACTACCCGGACCTGGTCGCCCGCCGGCTCGACGAGCAGAAGCTGCGCCTGGTCGTCCCGGACGACCACCCGCTGGCCGCCCGCAAGCGGGTCCGGCTCGCGGAGGCCGCCGGGGAGCTGTTCGTGACCCTCGAACCGGGTTACGGGCTGCGCCGGATCACCGATGCGCTGTGCGCCGAGGCGGGCTTCACCCCACGGGTCGCGTTCGAGGGGGAGGAGGCCGAGACGCTGCGCGGACTGGTCGCGGCGGGGCTGGGGGTGGCGCTGCTGCCGCCGCCCGCCGTGCCGCGGCCCGGGGTGGCCGAGCTGACCGTCACCGCGCCGCGGGCGGTCCGCGAGATCGGCGTCGCCTGGCTGGAGGGCCACCCGGACACCCCGCCGGTGGCCGCGTTCAAGAAGTTCCTGCTGAGCCGGCGGGGGAAACTGCTGCCCAGGTGACGGGCGCGCCGACCGGGGTGGCTGCTGCCCGGGTGACGGGCGCGCGGGCGGGCCTGCACGGCGCTCAGTGCCGCAGCGACGCGCCGAAGCCCGCCGCCAGCGGCATCCGCAGCCCCAGCGGCGGCGGCGCGGCCAGCGCGTCCCGCACCGGCCGGGCGAAGTCCCGCGCGAAGAGCGAGCCCAGCATGAAGTCGGCCGCCAGGGCCTGGACTTCGCCGCGGTGCTGGTGCAGCGAGTGGCCGTCGGAGTGCACCTCGAAGCGGCAGGTGTCGCGGTTGACCTTCTTGGCGCGCTCGGCGTAGCGGTAGGACAGATCGGGGTCGGTGCGTTCGTCGTTGGTGCCGTGCACCAGCAGGACCTGCCGGCCGATGAGCTGTTTGACCGGATCGGGGTGCGCCCGGTCCTGCTGCGGATCGGGCAGCCAAGGGGCCAGCGCCAGCACGGAGTTGACGGCCGGATGGCCGGCGGCGTGCAGGGCGGCGCGGGCGCCCATGCCCGTCCCCACCAGGCAGACCGGCACATCGCCGTAGCGGCGCACGACCTCCTCCAGGGCCCAGGCCGCATCGTTCGCCGGATGGGCCGCGGTCCCGTTCCAGCCGCTGTGGCGGTAGCGCACGACATGGGCGGTCAGGCCCTCGGCCCGCCCCGCCTTCGCCAGCCGGCGCGCCAGCGGGCGCATCGCCAGCGCCGTCACCGGGGACGGCCGCCGCACCCCCGTCGGCCCGCCCCCGGGCAGCAGCAGCGCCACCCCGCTGACCTCCCGGCCGCCACCACCCCTCCTCCGGAGCACCTCGCGCGCCCCGTCCCTGCCACTCGTTCCCAGCGGTTTTCCCAGCCGGGCTTCGCGCACCGGCAGTGCTTGCTGAGCCATGACCAGAACCATGGCAGATCGTGGGGTGCCCGCCACCCTGCGGACGGGTCACTGTTACGTATCGTTCGGCGATATCTACGCGCGTAGGGGCTAGAGTGCCGAAATGACGAGCGAGACCACCACCCTTCCGACCAGTGAACAGATCCGCCGTGCCCCCAAGGTGCTGCTCCACGACCACCTCGACGGCGGCCTGCGCCCCGCCACCGTCGTCGAGCTGGCCTGCGAGAACGGCTACGAGGGACTGCCCGAAACCGACCCGGAAAAGCTCGGGGTCTGGTTCCGTGAGGCCGCCGACTCCGGCTCGCTGGAGCGCTACCTGGAGACCTTCGCGCACACCTGCGCCGTCATGCAGACCCGCGATGCACTGGCCCGGGTGGCCGCCGAGTGCGCCGAGGACCTCGCGGCCGACGGCGTCGTCTACGCCGAGGTCCGGTACGCGCCCGAGCAGCACCTGGAGCAGGGCCTGAGCCTCGAAGAGGTCGTCGAGGCCGTCAACGAGGGCTTTCGCGAGGGCGAGCGGCGGGCCCGGGAGAACGGTCACCGCATCCGCGTCGGCGCCCTGCTGACCGCCATGCGGCACGCCGCCCGCGCCCTGGAGATCGCCGAACTCGCCAACCGCTACCGCGACACCGGCGTCGTCGGCTTCGACATCGCGGGCGCCGAGGCCGGCTACCCGCCCACCCGCCACCTCGACGCCTTCGAGTACCTCAAGCGGGAGAACAACCACTTCACCATCCACGCCGGTGAGGCCTTCGGCCTGCCGTCCATCTGGCAGGCCCTGCAGTGGTGCGGCGCCGACCGCCTCGGCCACGGCGTCCGGATCATCGACGACATCGAGGTCGCCGACGATGGCTCGGTCAAGCTCGGCCGGCTCGCCTCGTACGTACGGGACAAGCGCATCCCGCTGGAGATGTGCCCGACCTCCAATCTCCAGACCGGCGCCGCCGCGTCCTACGCGGAGCACCCCCTCGGCCTGCTGCGCCGGCTGCAGTTCCGGCTCACGGTCAACACCGACAACCGGCTGATGAGCGGGACGAACATGTCCCTCGAATTCGAGCACCTGGTCAAGACATTTCGATACACGCTCGATGACATGCAGTGGTTCACAGTCAATGCGATGAAATCAGCGTTCATTCCTTTCGATGAACGACTGGCCATGATCAATGACGTCATCAAGCCCGGTTATGCGGAACTCCGGGCCGAATGGCTGTTCCGCCCGGCGGGCACAACAACCCGTGTGAGCAGTGGTTCTGACCCTGCGTAAGGGAAAGCGTGAGCATATAGCGCAACGGCCGGTGGATTGTCCACCGGCCGTTTTTCCATTCACCGCGGCTGTTTGCGGCGCCGGTTGGCACATCAGTAGGTTGATTGGCCGGTCAAGCCCCCATCAACGAGGACGTAATTCGATGAAGCAGGGAACCATCAAGACTCTCGGTGTCGCCGCCCTCGGCGCCGCCTTCGCCGTCACCGCCGCGGGCGTCGCCAGCGCGGCCCCGGCGGTCGCCGCCGGGGACACCACCGGCGTGCTGCACAGCCTGCCGGTGAAGGACGCCGCCAAGACCGTCTCCGGTCTCACCAAGACCAAGGCGGCCGGCAACGACGTCAAGACCAAGATGAACTCCCAGGGCAACAAGCTGCTGGGCGGCCTGCCGACCAGCGCCGTCACCAAGACCCTTCCCCTCGGCGGCTGAACCTCCCCCCAGGCCCGTCCCCTGAGGGACGCGCAGGGCACCCTGCCCCGGTCCTACGCCCTCGTGCGTACGGCCGGGGCATTGCCGTGGTGTGGGGGAGCGGGCCGGGGGTGCGGCGGGCGGCCGGGCCCGGGGCCGTCGGCCGGCCGGGTCACCAGGAGGTGGCGGCGGTGGCCCGGTCCTCGGAGGGCAGGAGTATCCACAGCGCCAGGTAGACCAGGAACTGCGGGCCGGGCAGCAGGCACGACAGCACGAAGATCACGCGCATCGTCGTCGGTGTCGTGCCGAAGCGCTGGGCCAGGCCCGCGCACACTCCGGCGATCATTCGGTTGTTGCGGGGACGGACCAGTGCGGCAGCCATGACGGCGACTCCTTTGTGACGTGGTGGGACGTGTGCCCCGATGTCTCAACGGTAGGTCCGGCTGCCGGAGAGGACATCAGCCTGCGGAGCCACCTCGACCCTGGGGAACCTCGGGGTCCTCCCCCTGAGCTGCTCCTCTCGGCGGCGGAGCCGGTACCGGGCCCCGGGGACGACCGCCAGATGCACCAGGGCCACCCCGAGCGCGCCCAGCAGCACCGAGTCGATGTCCGGGACCCGTCCGGGTACCCCTGACTGCAGCAGCTCGATGGCCAGCGCGATCATCGCCCCGGCGAACGTGGTCCGGGCGAACGACACCAGGGGCGAAACGTTCAGCCGGCCCGCCGAGAGGGGCAGCAGCACTCCCAGCGGCGCCAGCAGCAGCACCGAGCCGCCCAGATGCTCGACGGCCTGCCACGACGGGCCGAGCGCCAGCTCGGCACGGATCGTCGCCAGTGGTTCCAGATTCGCGGCCGGCACCCACGGCACCGTACGAGGACGCAGCGTCAGCCAGCTGACGATCAGCAGATGCGCCACGAGGAGAAGCAGTCCGGTGACGCGCATACGGGGGGCGGCGGTGGTGCCGGGGCCATGACGCTGCACACAGGCCAGGACGCCACGAGCGGGGGCCGCGGTTCCGCCCCCTTGCACCCTCTTGGCCCGCCCCTTCACCCCACGTCGGACAGCGGGTCCCCCCACCCGGCGTTCTCCGCAATGTCCGGATTGGCCAGCACATCCGCCGAACAGTCGAAGCGGTGCGCCGTATCGTCGCCCGGCCCGCCCAGCACCGCAGCATGCGTACGGCCCAGCGCCGCGTTCGCGCCGTAGGTGCACACCAGCTGCGCCAGCGCGAAGGACGGCAGATCGTCCGGCCGGATGCTCAGGCGCAGCGCATCCGACGGATCACCGGACCGCGGCCCCGTGACCTTCAGATGCGGCGGCAGCGCGCTGCTGAACCCGGCCTTCTCCTCGTCGGGCGAGGGCCGCCGCTGCAACTCGGTCAGCAGCGCACGGGCGGTCGATAGCCGCGGGTCGGCGGCCGGCGACCCCTTGGGCAGCGTCACCGTCCGCTCCACCTGCGCCAGCGCCGAACCGCACACCAGATAGACGGTGGCCCGGGCGGTGCCCGGCGTGCCCGGCGCCGTCCCGGCCGCCGGCGCCTTGCAGCTCACCCGGGAGGGCGCGCCGCCCGCATCGACGGGGACGGACGTACCGCGGATCCCGCAGCCCGCGACGGCGAGCGCGAGCGCCGCCACGGCGCCGGCGCGCCGCCCTGTCCGCCTGGTCGGCGTCATCGGTCGCCCTCCGTGCCCTCGTCCGCCGCGCCGTCGTCCCGGCCGTGCTCCCGGTCGCCGTCCGCCAGCGGGGAGGCGTCCATCGGCAGCCGCAGCGTGAAGACCGCGCCGCCCTCGGGGAGGTTGGCCGCGGTGATCTCCCCGCCATGGATGTGCGCATTCTCCAGCGCGATCGACAGGCCCAGACCGCTGCCCTCCGACCGCGGCCGGGAGGCGCTCGCCTTGTAGAAGCGGTCGAAGACATGCGGAAGGACCTCTTCCGGGATGCCGGGGCCGTGATCCCGTACCCGGATCACCAGCGTCCCGCCCCCGGGCCGCCCCGCCTCCGCGCCGTGCCCGGGCCGCTCCGGCCCGCCGCCGCCCGCACCGGCCTGCGGCCCGCCGTCCGCCTCCGGCCCGGCCGAAGGGCCCGCCGCATCGCCGGCGCCGAGGGCCGTGCTGCCGGTCCGGCCGGCCGCCCCGGCACCCGCTGCGGCCTCGGTGCGTACCGAAACCCGTACCGGCGAGCCGCCGTGCTTGAGGGCGTTGCCGATCAGATTCGCCAGGATCACATCCAGCCGCCGCGGGTCCAGCCGGGCCACGATGCCGCGGTCCGCATCCAGATCGACCGCGTCCAGCCACGCCCGGGCATCGATACAGGCGGTCACCTGGTCCGCGACATCGACATCGTCCAGCACCAGCCGGGCCGTCCCCGCATCGAAGCGGGTGACCTCCATCAGGTTCTCGACCAGGTCGTTCAGCCGCCGGGTCTCGCTGACCACCAGCTGCACCGCGGGCGCGATCATCGGATCGAGGGACTCGGCCTCCTCCTCCAGCACCTCGGAGACCGCGGTGATCGCGGTCAGCGGCGTGCGCAGCTCGTGCGACATGTCGGCGACGAACCGCCGCGACGCCGCCTCCCGCCCGCTCAGCTCCTCGACCCGCTGCTCCAGCCGCTCCGCAGTCCGGTTGAACGTCCGCGAAAGGTCCGCGAGTTCATCGGTGCCGGTCACCCGCAGCCGGGTGTCCAGCCGCCCCTCGCCGAGCTGCCGCGCCGCATGCCCCAGCCGCTGGACGGGCCGCAGCACCGTCGTCGCCGCCGCCTGCGCCAGCAGCGCGGAGCCGACCAGCGCCAGCGCCGTCGCGATCCCCAGCGACCAGGCCAGCGAGTTGAGGTCCTGCTGCTCGGAGGCCAGCGACTTGATCATGTAGCCGGTGGGGCCGCCGCCGGTCACCTTCGCCCCGGCCACCAGATAGGGGGTGTCCTGGACCTCCCTGCGCTGCCAGTACAGATGGTGCGCATAGCGGTTGGACTCATCGACCGGACGCGCCTCGTTGACCGCCGTACGCAGCGACGCCGGCACGGTGGTGAGCGTCAGCAGATCCTTGTCGGTGGTGGCCGCACAGTCCTTGCCCTTGCTGTCCACCCCGATCAGCAGCACCGCGTAATTCTGCGGCCCGGCCGCCATCTGCCGCGCCGCGTCCTGGAGTTCCGCACAGCGCGGACGCAGCGGCAGCGAGCGGGTACTGTCCTCCAGCGCCTTGCGGAAGTCGTTCAGCACGGCATTCTGGGTGCGGTCCAGCACGGTGTTGCGGTTGAGCCAGTACGCGATACCGGACGCGGAGACCGCCGCGGTCAGCGCCACCAGCGCAAAGACCACCACCAGCCGCAGCCGCAGACTCGTCCAGCGCAGCAGTCCCGACGCCCGGCGCAGCAGCCGCAGCGCCCGCCGGTCGCCCGCGGGCGCGCCGCCGCCCCCGGTGTCCTCCTCCGTGGCGCCGCTCGCGGAACGTCCCCTCACTGCGGCGAATCCAGCCGGTAGCCGACCCCGCGGACCGTACGGATCAGCGTCGGCGAGGACGGCACGTCCTCCACCTTCGCCCGCAGCCGCTGCACACACGCATCCACCAGACGCGAGTCACCGAGATAGTCGTGCTCCCACACCAGCCGCAGCAGCTGCTGGCGGGACAGCGCCTGCCCCGGACGGCGGCTCAGCTCCAGCAGCAACCGCAGCTCGGTCGGTGTCAGTTGCAGATCCTCGCCGTTCTTGGTGACCGTCATCGCCGAGCGGTCGATCACCAGCGAGCCGAACGTCGCCGAATCGCTCGACTCCCGCTCACCACGGCGCAGCACGGCCCGGATCCGGGCGTCCAGCACCCGCCCCTGCACCGGCTTGACCACATAATCGTCGGCGCCCGACTCCAGCCCCACCACGACGTCGATGTCATCGTTACGCGCGGTGAGCAGGATGATGGGCAGCTGGTCCGTACGCCTGATCCGCCGGCACACCTCGAAGCCGTCGATGCCCGGCAGCATCACATCCAGCACGATCAGGTCCGGGCGCTGCTCACGCAGCAGCTTCAGGCCGTCCTCGCCCGTCGCCGCGGTCACCACACGGTGACCCTGGCGGGACAGCGAGAGTTCGAGGGCCGTGCGGATGGCGTCGTCGTCCTCGATCAGCAACAGGAAAGGCACTCGGCCATTCTGTCCCATGGGGCGCCGAGACATCGACCAGTGGCGCTCTCGTACACAAGGACCGCACCCCCCGCACCCCGGCGACGCGCCGCACCGGCCCCTGTGACAGGCCTGTGACAGTCGGCGGACAACGCGATGAAACTGGGTTGGCAGTCTTTTGGGCACCGGGAGAGATCAACAACCGGGACACACCGAACGAGCTGGCTCTACGACGGGGGGCGCGCGATGAACACACTGCACGGCACCACTACCAGCGCAGTTATCACGCGACTCCACGACGTCGTCAGGAACAGCGAGAAGTCCGCAGGGGCCACCTCCCTGCGGGGAGCGTGCACACGCGGTCCCGGACGCCAGCGGACGCCCTACCGGGTGGCCATCGACGCCACGACCGTGACGCTCGACGGGGGAAACGGGCAGCGCGCGGGAGACGCCGCCCACAACGGGGGAACGGAGTACGGGGAGGCCACGGGGGAACGGCGCTCCGCGTCGGAGGCGGCCGAGGCCGAAGCGGCCTTCACCGCCTACGTCCAGGAGCGCCGCGCCTCCCTGTACGCCACCGCCTACCACCTGACCGGTGACCGCTACGAGGCCGAGGACCTGCTGCAGAGCGCCCTGTTCTCGACCTACCGGGCCTGGGACCGGATCAGCGACAAGGCGGCGCTCGGCGGCTACCTGCGCCGCACCATGACCAACCTGCACATCAGCGCCTGGCGCCGGCGCAAGCTCAACGAGTACCCGACCGAGGAGCTGCCGGAGACGGCGGGCGACGTGGACGCGATGCGCGGCACCGAACTGCGCGCCGTGCTGTGGCAGGCGCTGGTCCGGCTGCCCGAGACCCAGCGCACCATGCTCGTGCTGCGCTACTACGAGGGCCGTACGGACCCGGAGATCGCAGACATCCTCAACATCAGTGTCGGCACGGTGAAGTCGAGCATCTGGCGCGCCCTGCGCCGGCTGCGCGAGGACGAGGTCCTCAGCTTCGGCCGTGACGAGGAGGAGTCCTTCGGCGAGCTGGTGGCCTGAAGGACGGGGGGAAAGCCCGAGGGGGACCGGGGGGAAGCCCGAGGGGGAAACGGGGGAACCGGCACGAACCAAGCGCTCAGCGCTCGGTGACGGCCGGACGTATCGGGGGATACGGGGGAACACGGGGGAAGAAGAGCGGGTTCGGACGACCGGGGGGGCCGTCCGAACCCGCTTCTTCATGCGTACGCGGCCACGGCCGCAGCCGACCGGCGCACCCGGCAGCCGGCACCCGGCACCCGGCCGAACGCAGCCGCGCCTCAGGAACGCGCCGCCGCGCCCACCGCGTCCACCGCCCGCGCGGCCGATATCCGAGCCAGCGCCTCCGGCTTGGCACAGGGGTGCGCGCCCAGCGCGGTGAGCCGGGCGACGATCGACCGCTCGCTGCGCATCAGCCGCAGTCCACGGCGCAGCAGATACGGGGCCGGCTTACGGCCCTCGCGCAGATCCCGGGCCAGCCGGCGGCGGAACGTGGTGGACGGGCGCCCGCGCAGACACAGCGCATCGGCCAGCAGCCCCGCCGCCCGGCACCGGGCGATGACATCGGCGGCGAAGACCCCCTCCGCGAGGAACAGCGGCGCCCCGCCGAGGGCCAGAGCCGACGCGCCGACCCGGGCGCTGGTCGCAATGTCGTACACCGGAACATCGGCGCGCCCCGTACGGCACAGCGCCTCGATGGCCGCGAGCGCGGCTTCGGCGTCCCAGGACAGCGGCGAGTCCCAGTCGGCGCCGCCGCCGTCGGGCAGTTGCGGCAGGGTCGGGTCCGTCCCCTCCTTGTAGAAGTCGTCGAGCGTGAGGACGGGCAGGCCACTGCACGCGGCCAGGGACGACTTGCCGGAGCCCGAGGGGCCGGTCAGCAGCACGACCCGGGCGGGAGGGCCTCCCTGCTCGACGGGGGTCGAGAGCTTGGGGGAGGACGACCGGGAGCGGGAGGAGGAGTGAAGGCTCACGGGCACCCATTGTCGCGCATTGGCCCGTGTGGGGTACCCCTGGCGCGCGAGGTGGATCGGCCCCCGCCCCTCAACTACGCTACGCAGTCAACCGATTACCGAGCCGCTCTCGCTCGTACAGCACTTCGACCGCTCCGACCCCACAGGCAGGTGGCACATGCCCTCCCACGCACGTCCCAAGCCCAGCCGCATCCCCCGCACCCTGCTGCGCGCCGGCCTGGTGATCTCCGCGGCCGGTGCGGCGATCGCGGCGGGCGGTGCGGCAACGGCGAGCGCCGCCCCCGCCTCCGCCACCGAACGCAGCACCGACACCGGCGCCGCGGCCTCCGCGCTGACCGGCGCGGTGCTGCACTCCGCGGCCGGCGGCGTCGCCCCGGTCAAGAACTTCAAAGTGGACCCGCTGGCCAACACCCCCGTCGACCCGCTCACCAACACCGTGGGCGCCCAGGTCGCCGACTTCAAGCCGGTGGGCACCACCGTGCTGACCGGCCCTCTCGCCAGCGGCAGCACGCTCAGGAACCTGCCGCTGGCCGGAACGTTGACGAGGGTGCTGCCGGGGTGAGGGGGCGGGGGCGGCACGGTCCCCGGCGTCCGTGGGGCGTCCGGCCCGGCCGCCGGCCCGAACGCCGGGGCCCCGGCCGGGTCACCGCCCCTGGAAGGCCGTGACCATCGCCTGCATGTCCTCCTGGAACGAACAACTCAGCGCCAGCCACGAGCCGTCGACGAAGACCAGATCGAAGCGGCCACGGGGGAACGTCATACGCGGCCTGGGCCGCAGCTCGGCGATGTTCGAGAGCTGTATCTGCACGGCGAGTTCCAGCTCGGGCTCGCGCTCCCGCCACCCCGTGGCCTGGTCGGTCAGCACGAACAGCCGGCGGTCGGTGAGCGCCTGATGCCGGGGCGAGCCACCCGCGTTGCTGACCTGCACGAGGAACCGGCCGGCCATGCTGGTCCAGTCGCCCTCCATGGTCTTGCCGAACAGCGCGCGGTTGGCGGCGTCGTCGAGCGCGTCCTCGATGTCCTCCTGGGCCTCGTTGAGGGTCTCCGCCACGTTTCCGGCGGCGCGCGTCAGCCGGTTGTCGACCAGCCCGTTGTCGAGCAGGCGGCTGTCGGAGGGCCGGCGCTCCGCCGTCCCGACGGACGGCTGCGACGCCCTGTCGAGTACATCGCTCAGCTTCCCCAAGAGACCCTTCGGGCGCGACGACCGCTTCCGCGGCGCCCTGAGATGGGCGGGCACGAGCGGGAGGTCGGGGTACTCGGAGTAGTCCCGGGCCTCCCGGAGCACCTCGCCGGGCTGGAGGAACCGGCGGCAGGGGGTGACATGGTCGATCTTCGGCATACGGTCATTCTCCTCGGTTCCAGGCGGCGACGAACCCCTCCATGCGCTCGCGCGACAGGCTGCCCAGGGCGATCCACGATCCGTCGGCGAAGGCGACGTCGAACCGCCCCTTGCTGATGGTCTTCGGATGCGCCGTCATCCCGGCGATGTCCGTACGGGGCACCGCTGCTCCGAAATCCCACTGCGGGGCGGGGTTCCGCCAGCTTGTGTTGCGGTCCACGAGAACGATCAGCCGGCGGTCGGTCAGCGCCTGACGCTCGGGCTCGCCGCCCGCGTTGGTCAGATCGGCCAGGAAGCGCCCGGCGATACTGTGCCAGCCGCCGTCCATGACGGTGCCCCAGATCGCCCGCTCGGTTGCCCGGTCGGCGACGTGCTCCAGGTCGATCGCGGCATTCTCGACCCGGTCGCTTACGCGGTCGACGGCCCGGATCAACGGGTTGTCGGTCACCCGGCTGCTGCCCAGGGCCTCCAGCGGACGGCTCACCTTGCCCAGAACGCTCCCCAGCGCGCCCCGCACCCGCTGTTCGAGCGCTGACGGCGGGGGCGGGGTGCGGGGCGTGCGCAGCTGCGGGGGGACGGAGGGCAGCGCCGAGTTTCCCCAGTAGTCCGAGGCGGCGATCAGCCTTTCCCCTGGCTGGAGAAAGGGCCGGAAACAGTCGCGGTAGTCCGGCCTCATTCGGCGCGGCCTCCTTCGTGGTGCATCCGCCGTCAGCCGAACGGATTGTCGGGATCGCGCGGCTGTTGGGCGGCGGCCGGGCGGGTGACCAGGCGGGGATCCTGCTCGACGGCGGGTTCGCGGTAGCGGCTCAGCGGGTCCTGGGCGACCGGCGTGGGGTCGGCGGGGAGGCCCGTGGGCGGTGGCGGATTCTGATGGCCGCCGACCGCGGGTTCGCGGTAGCGGCCGACGGGGTCCTGGGCGACGGGCGGCGCCTCGAAGTCGGAGGCCGGGGGCAGGTGGGGGCTGCCGTGCCTGCCGCTGCCGGCACTGTCGTGGGAATCCTTGCCGCTCAGTGCTTTGTCGAGCTCGTCGGCCTCGTGCTGAACGATGGGCGAGACCGCCTGGGTCGGGTCGCCGGAGAAGCCGAGGGCGCCCATCCCGAGCCCCACGGCCCCCTTCATCGGCGTCTTGATGACCTTCAGCGCCTTCTTGGCGGCCAGCGCCTTCGCGAACTTCTCGGCCTCGACCGGGTCCTTGAGGTGCTTCCAGGTCCAGGGCTTGAGCTTCTTGACCTTCGACATCTTCTTGGCTTTTTTCAGCAGCTTGATGATGTTGACGAAGGCCTTGAGTTCCTTTGCCAGTTCGGCCAGCACCCGCGCGATGCGCGCCGACACGAAACTGGCCTCGGCCGCCGCTGCCGCCGCGGCGGCAGCGGCCGAGACCCCGGCGGTGACGATCGAGGTGGCCAGGGCCACCGCGAGTTCGATGATGGCCCATTCGATCAGCTCACGAATGAGCGTCTCGACGACCTGCTCGGCCATCTTCGCCTGTGCGCCGGCCTGTTCCAGGACGCCGGCCACCGCGTCCATGTCCTCGGCTTCCGCCTCCAGGGCGGTTTCCAGCTCGGCGAGGTGCCCTTGGAACGCCTCGGCGGCCTCGCCGGTCCACTCGTGTGCGAGGTCCGCGCGGTCGCGCCGCTGGTCCGCGATCAGATCACGCAGCTCGGCCGCCTGGTCGCGCCACAGCTTGGCGGTTGCCTGGATGCCTTCGTCATCACCGGTCACCGCCTCCAGGTGCTCGGCGAGCGGTTCGACGAGCGGACGCATGATGCTGTCGACGGTGGAGTCGAAACCGCTCATCCAGTCGTTGACCTTGTTGTAGGCGCCCAGCGCCCCCGATACCGGACCGCTCATCGCATGTCCCCCTGCCCGCCCGAGTGGATCTGCCGCATCGACGCGGCCGTCGCGTCCTCGTCGGACTGGTAGGCACGCGCCGTCTCCGTGACGCCCTCGCTGATCTTCTCCTCCAGCGTGGCCGCGGCGTCGAGCGTGTCCAGGCAGTGCTCGCCCTGTTCGTCGTAGGCCTGGTAGAGCTCATCGGACTCCGGGAGCTTCCCGAAGGCCTCCTTGCTGAGCTCGTGCGAGGCGAGCTTGCTGCGGATCGCCCGCAGCTTCTCCGCCCGCTGGTCGGAGCTCTTGGCGAACTTGTGCAACGCTTCCTGAGCAGCACTGAATTGCTCCGGCACGGATCTCCCCCGAAATGTTGTCGTCGTGCTGTCAAGTCAATCGTAGTTAAAGGTTCGGACAGAAATGCGGGGCCCCGCCAAACGGCAAGGCCCCGCACGGGCATTTGTGACGGCACGTCATAAGGCCGCCAGAGCAGGCCTAAACGCCCATCGGATGCCACACCGTCTTCGTCTCCAGGAAGCTCATCAGCCGGCCGGTGCCGGGGTCCGCGGACCAGTTCACCGGCGCCGGACGCAGCACCCGCTTGAGGTTGTCGGCCGCGGCCACCTCCAGCTCCTTCGCCAGCTCCTCGCCGGCGCCCGCGAGATCGAGGGCGTTGACGTCCTGATGCGCGGCGAGCGGCGCGGCGATCTCCGCCGTACGGCCCGAGAGGATGTTGACCACACCGCCGGGGAGGTCGGACGTGGCGAGCACCTCGGCCAGGGAGAGGGCGGGCAGCGGGGCGCCCTCGGCGGCCACCACGACCACCGTGTTACCCGTGACGATCGCCGGGGCGATCACCGACACCAGGCCCAGGAACGACGAGTCCTGCGGCGCCACGACGGCGACCACACCGGTCGGCTCGGGGGCGGACAGGTTGAAGTACGGGCCAGCCACCGGGTTGGCGCCGCCCGCGATCTGGGCGACCTTGTCGGACCAGCCCGCATACCAGACCCAGCGGTCGATCGCCGCGTCCACCTGCGCCGTGGCCTTCGCCTTCGACAGCCCCTCGGCCGCCGCCACCTCCGCCACGAACTGGTCGCGGCGGCCCTCCAGCATCTCGGCGACGCGGTAGAGGATCTGCCCGCGGTTGTAGGCCGTGGCACCCGACCAGCCGCCGAACGCCTTACGGGCGGCGACCACCGCGTCCCGGGCATCCTTGCGGGAGGCCAGCGGCGCATTGGCGAGCCATGTGCCCTTGGAGTCGGTCACCTCGTACACCCGCCCGCTCTCGGACCGGGGGAACTTCCCCCCGACGTACAGCTTGTAGGTCTTGAGCACACTCAAGCGGTCAACAGTGTTCATCAGCGCGCGCCCTCCGGGCTCGACGGGGCGAGGTACGCCTCCAGACCGTGCCGGCCGCCCTCGCGGCCGAAGCCCGACTCCTGGTAGCCGCCGAACGGCGAGGCCGGGTCGAACTTGTTGAACGTGTTGGACCAGATGACGCCCGCACGCAGCTTGTTCGCCATCCACAGCATCCGCGAGCCCTTCTCCGTCCAGATGCCCGCGGACAGGCCGTACGGGGTGTTGTTCGCCTTCTCCACGGCCTCCGCGGGCGTGCGGAACGTCAGCACCGACAGCACCGGGCCGAAGATCTCCTCACGGGCGATGCGGTGCGCCTGGGTGACGCCGGTGAACAGCGTCGGGGCGAACCAGTAGCCGGTGGTGGGCAGCTCACACGACGGCGACCAGCGCTCGGCGCCCTCGGCCTCGCCCGCGTCGGCCAGCGCGGTGATCCGGGCCAGCTGCTCCGCGGAGTTGATCGCACCGACGTCGGTGTTCTTGTCGAGCGGGTCGCCCACGCGCAGGGTCTGCATCCGGCGCTTCAGGGCCTCCAGCAGCTCCTCGGCCACCGACTCCTGGACCAGCAGCCGCGAGCCCGCACAGCACACCTGGCCCTGGTTGAAGAAGATGCCGTTGACGATGCCCTCGACGGCCTGGTCGAGCGGCGCGTCGTCGAAGACGATGTTCGCCGCCTTGCCGCCCAGCTCCAGGGTCACCTTCTTGTCGCTGCCGGCGACCGTACGGGCGATGGCCTTGCCGACCTCGGTGGAGCCGGTGAAGGCGACCTTGTCGACGTCCGGGTGCGCGACCAGCGCGGCACCCGTGGAACCGTCTCCCGTCAGGATGTTGACGACACCCTTCGGCAGGCCCGCCTGCCGGCAGATGTCCGCGAAGAACAGCGCGGACAGCGGCGTCGTCTCGGCGGGCTTGAGGACGACCGTGTTGCCGGTCGCCAGCGCCGGAGCGATCTTCCACGCCAGCATCAGCAGCGGGAAGTTCCACGGGATGACCTGACCGGCGACGCCCAGGGGGCGGGGGTTCGCGCCGTAGCCCGCGTGGTCGAGCTTGTCGGCCCAGCCCGCGTAGTAGAAGAAGTGCGCGGCGACCAGCGGCAGATCGGCGTCCCGGGACTCCCGGATCGGCTTGCCGTTGTCCAGCGACTCCAGCACGGCCAGCTCGCGGGAGCGCTCCTGGATGATCCGGGCGATCCGGAACAGGTACTTGGCCCGCTCGGCGCCGGGCAGCGCCGACCACTTCTCGAAGGCCTTGCGGGCGGCCTTCACGGCACGGTCGACGTCCTCGGCGCTCGCCTGGGCGACCTCGGAGAGGACCTCCTCCGTCGACGGGGAGACGGTCTTGAAGACCTTGCCGTCATGGGCCGGGGCGAACTCGCCGTCGACGAACAGGCCGTAGGACGGCGCGATGTCGACGACCGCGCGGGACTCGGGTGCGGGTGCGTAATCGAAGGTCATGGGAGCCTCAGTCCACCGTGACGTAGTCGGGGCCGGAGTAGCGGCCGGTGCTGAGCTTCTGGCGCTGCATCAGCAGGTCGTTGAGGAGGCTGGAGGCACCGAAGCGGAACCAGTCGGCGGTCAGCCAGGGCTCGCCCAGCGTCTCGTTGACCATCACCAGGTACTTGATCGCGTCCTTGGTCGTACGGATACCGCCGGCCGGCTTCACCCCGACCTGGACACCGGTCGCGGCGTGGAAGTCGCGGACCGCCTCCAGCATCAGGAGGGTGACCGGCGGGGTGGCGTTGACCGCCACCTTCCCCGTCGAGGTCTTGATGAAGTCCGCACCCGCGAGCATCGCCAGCCAGGACACCCGGCGGACGTTGTCGTACGTCTGGAGCTCACCGGTCTCGAAGATGACCTTGAGGTGGGCCTTGCTGCCATCGGGACGCGCGCACGCCTCCTTGACGGCCTTGATCTCCTCGAAGACGTCCATGTAACGGCCGGAGAGGAAGGCGCCCCGGTCGATCACCATGTCGATCTCGTCGGCGCCGGCCGCCACCGCGTCCCGGGTGTCGGCGAGCTTGACCGGCAGCGCCGCCCGGCCCGCCGGGAAGGCGGTGGCGACGGACGCGACGTGGATCCCCGAGCCGCCGAGCGCCTCCTTGGCCGTCGCGACCATGTCCGGGTAGACGCAGATCGCCGCGACCTTGGGGCAGCTGCGGTCGGTGGGGTCGGGGTGGATGCCCTTGGCGCACAGCGCCCGGACCTTCCCCGGGGTGTCCGCGCCTTCGAGCGTCGTCAGGTCGATCATCGAGAGGGCGAGATCGATGGCGTACGCCTTCGCCGTCGTCTTGATCGAGCGGGTACCGAGGGTGGCGGCGCGGGCCTCGAGGCCGACCGCGTCGACCCCCGGGAGGCCGTGGAGGAAGCGGCGCAGCGCACCGTCGTCGGCGGTCACGTCCGCCATTGACGCCAGACGCCCCGCGGCTTCCTTGCCGTATGCGGGAACAGTGATGGGCATGGTCACGAGGGGAGCATATCTACGCGCGTAGCGCCATGTCATCCCCCTGGACAGTCCGAATCCGGCCGGTGCGCGCGGGCGCAAGGAACCGAGGTGCCTGGTGCCGGGCACCGGAACCGGCCGCCACCAGGGCCCGGACACCTCCGCCGCACGCCCCCGAATGATGCCGTACCGCAATGTCCGGCATCCGGACGGTCGGGCAGAATCGGCGGCATGACGAGCCAGGACCGGTCCACCCCGCCGCAACAGCAGTACGCGGAGCGCAGCTACCGCTCGCCCGCGGCCCTCGCCGGCGGCGCACTGCTCCTCCTGCTCGGCCTCTGGCTCGGCGGCGACGCACTGCTCCGCGGCGACGCCCACACCCGGCTCACGGCGCTCTTCGCCCTCCTCCTCGGCGTGCCGCTGGTGACCGCCTTCACCCTGCGCCCCCTGGTCAGGGCGGGCGAGGACCGGCTGACGGTGCGCAACCCGTTCCGTACGATCACGCTGCCCTGGGACGCCGTGGAGGGCCTGCGGGCGGGCTACTCCACCGAAGTGGTCACCGGCGACGGCACCTACCAGATGTGGGCCATCCCCGTCTCCCTGCGCCAGCGCAAGAAAGCCGGCCGGCAGGCGACGCGCGGCACCGCGCCCCACCCCCGCTTCGGCCCGCACGCCGACGCCGGCCCCGCCCCGCGCGCCATGGCCGACCAGGCCCTGGACGAACTGCGCGAGGTCCAGGAGCGCGTCGCGCACGGCGAGAGCGGCCAGACCCAGGGCGAGCCGGTGGTGCGGTGGTCGTATCCGGTCCTCGTGCCGATTGCGGTGGGGGCGGTGGGGCTTGCGGTGATGATCGCGGTCTGAGGGGGCGTGGGGCGCCTTTTGGGGCTCGTGCTCTGAGGCAGGCCGGTATGTCGTTCACCGCGCATGCCGTAGGCCGGGACACGGCAGTGGCCCCCGTCGCGGAGACGGGGGCCACTGCCTGTGGTGGCTGGGTGGGGCGGTCGCCGGGACCGGTCGCCGGGACGGGCGATACGGGCCGGGGGATACGGACCGGGTGGCCCGGCCGACGGGGAACCCACCGACGGGGAACCCACCGGCGGGGACCCCAACGACGGGGAACCCACCGGCGGAGGGCCCAACGACGGGGGACCCCACCGGCGAGGACCCCACCCACGGGGACCCCACCGTCCGGGACCCCACCGGCGGAGGCCAGTCGACCGTGCGTCAACCCCGGATGGAACCGCGCATCAAGCGTGCGTCGGGCGTGTCCCCACCGTGCGTCAGGCGTCGATTCCCGCCGCCGCCGACACATCCCGCTTGACGGCCGCCAGTGCCGCCGTGGCCGTCGTCCGGGCCTCGGGCAGCGCCTCGGGCGAGGTCACCGGGACCACGACCTCCAGGTAGCACTTGAGCTTGGGCTCGGTGCCACTGGGACGGACCACGACACGGGCGGACTCGATGCCCGCCTCCGGCGAGCCGGCCAGGTAGTAGCGCAGCCCGTCGGTCGGCGGCAGTGTCTCCGTGCCCTGGGTCAGATCGTCGGCGCGGGACACGGCCAGGCCCGCCAGTACGGTCGGCGGCTGCTCCCGCAGCCTGCGCATCGCATCGGCGATCAGCGAGAGGTCCTCCACCCGCACCGAGAGCTGGTCGGTGGCGTGCAGCCCGAACTCCCGCGCCAGGTCGTCGAGCAGATCCGTCAGCGTGCGCCCGGCCTGCTTGAGCTCCGCGGCCAACTCGGTGATCAGCAGCGCCGCGGTGATGCCGTCCTTGTCACGGACGCCCTCCGGGTCGACGCAGTAGCCCAGCGCCTCTTCGAACGCGTACCGCAGACCGTCCACCCGCGCCAGCCACTTGAAGCCGGTCAGCGTCTCCTCGTACGGGA
Source organism: Streptomyces auratus (assembly GCF_050433025.1). Lineage (NCBI taxonomy): Bacteria > Bacillati > Actinomycetota > Actinomycetes > Kitasatosporales > Streptomycetaceae > Streptomyces > Streptomyces auratus. The sequence goes on from NZ_JBNGCB010000003.1 coordinate 722,482, forward strand.
GCGCCGAGGCGGCCGCGATCCGGGACAGCAACTGCGAGGAGACGATGGTCGTCGCGAAGGTGCCGGACGCCTGCTTGCGCACCAGATGGGCGGCGAGCAGCGCACCGACCTCGTCGCCGCGCAGCATCCGCCAGCCCTCCGGGGTGCCGGGGGCGGGGACGGCGACGGCACAGCGGTCCGCGTCGGGGTCGTTGGCGATCACGATGTCGATGTCCGCGCCCGCCGCCCGGGCGGCGGCGAACGCGAGGTCCATCGCGCCCGGCTCCTCCGGATTGGGGAAGGCGACGGTCGGGAAGTCCGGGTCCGGCTCGGCCTGTTCCGCGACGACCACCGGGGCCGGGAACCCGGCCCGGGCGAAGGCGGCGACGAGGGTGTCCCGGCCGACGCCGTGCATCGGCGTGTAGACGACCCTGGTGTCCCGGGGGGACCCGGGCGTCAGCACCGCGTCCGTACGCTCCAGATAGGCGGTCAGGACCGCCTCGTCGAGGGTCTCCCAGCCGGCCTCCGGGCGCGGCACGCCGTCCAGCGGGCCGACCGCGGCGATCTCGGCGGCGATCCCGGCGTCCGCGGGCGGCACGATCTGCGAGCCGTCGCCCAGATAGACCTTGTAGCCGTTGTCGCGCGGCGGGTTGTGGCTGGCGGTGACCTCCACACCGGCGACCGCACCCAGATGCCTTATCGCGAAGGCCAGGACGGGGGTGGGCAGCGGGCGCGGCAGCAGCGCGGCGCGCAGGCCCGCGCCCACCATCACGGCAGCCGTGTCACGGGCGAAGTCGGCGCTCTTGTGGCGCGCGTCGTAGCCGATGACGACCAGCCCGGAGCCCTCGCCCTGCGCCTTGAGGTACGCGGCGAGGCCGGCCGCGGCCCGGATGACCACGGAGCGGTTCATCCGCATCGGGCCCGCGCCCAGCTCACCGCGCAGCCCGGCGGTGCCGAACTGGAGGGTGCCGGCGAACCGGGCGGCCAGCTCGTCGGTGTCCTCGGCCTCGATGAGCTTGGCCAGCTCGCCCCGGGTCTCCGGGTCCGGGTCCTCGGCCAGCCATGCCTTGGCCCGGTTGATCAGCTCCGCGGGATCGGTAGCCACGTGATGCTCCTGACGGTGGGTGCGTGGTGGGGTTGCGTACGGGGGCCTGCGGGCGGCCGGGCGCCTGCGCGGTGCGCGCCCGGCTCGTACCCCTTACCCCGCGTGGGGTGCGAACGACGCCATCCGGCCACGGCCGGCCCACGCCCCACCCGGCCTTGACGCCACCCTGCCTCCGTCACAGAATGTAATCAAGTGAGGAACGAATTACTCTCCGTAATCGTTGCCGGGGGAGAGGAGGAGGCGGCGCGAGAGGCTCGGGGGCGCGCTCGGTCGGGACGTGCTCGGTCGGGTGAGGTCGGGCCGATCGGGTCAGGCCTGGCCAGCCTCGGAGGCCGGGCCAGACCGGGCTCGGTCGGACCGTGCTTGGCCGGAGCGAGCTCGGATGGACCGGACGGCGGTCGGCCGGTCGGGCCGCGCTTGACCGGACCGGACCGGGCTCGGGCCGAGGCAAGATCCGCTCCGTGCCGGTCGGACCGCGCTCGGCCGGACCGCGCTCGGCCGGACCCGGACCATGCGGGGCGGATTCAGACCGCGGGCCGGGCCGCGCTCTGCCCGATCAGTCCGGTCCGCTGGAGGGAACCGGCCTCCGCCGGACCGGACCGCCTCGCTAGATCTTGCTGAGGACCTGACCGAGCAGCGTGCCCATCCGGGTCGCCGAGTCGCGGCCGGCCTGCAGCACCTCTTCGTGGTTCAGCGGCTCTCCCGTCATGCCGGCGGCGAGGTTCGTCACCAGCGACAGGCCGAGCACCTCGGCGCCCGCCTCGCGTGCCGCGATGGCCTCCAGGACGGTGGACATCCCGACCAGGTCGGCGCCCAGCGTCCGGATCATCTTGATCTCGGCCGGGGTCTCGTAGTGCGGGCCGGGGAACTGGGCGTAGACGCCCTCTTCCAGGCTCGGGTCGATCTCCTTGCACAGCGCGCGCAGCCGCGGCGAGTACAGATCGGTCAGGTCGACGAAGTTGGCGCCGATGATCGGGGAGGTGGCGGTCAGGTTCAGGTGGTCGCTGATGAGGACCGGCTGGCCGGGGCGCATGCCCTCGCGCAGGCCGCCGCACCCGTTGGTGAGTACGACGGTCTTGCAGCCGGCCGCGACGGCGGTGCGTACGCCGTGCGCGACCGCGGCGACGCCGCGGCCCTCGTAGTAGTGCGTACGGCCCAGGAAGACCAGCGCCCGCTTCTCGCCCACCCGGTACGAGCGGATCTTGCCGCCGTGTCCGGCGACGGCCGGCGGCGGGAAGCCGGGCAGCTCGGTGACGGGGAATTCGTGCTCGGGCGCGCCCAGGGCCTCGGCGGCCGGTGCCCAGCCCGAGCCCATCACCAGGGCGACGTCATGGGTCTCGGCGCCGGTCAGCTCGCGCAGACGGGCGGCGGCGTCGGCGGCGGCACCCTGCGGGTCGCGCGCGATGTCCGGAGTAACAGATGCGTTCACGCGGACGAGGGTAACCGCTATTCCCCTACGCGCGTAGATGTTGCTGCCCACGGTGCTGAGATCGTTGTCTTGTGGTTTACGCCAAACGCTTGCCCGGGCGCGTCGCCGTACCCCCACACGGGCGCCGACCTGTCCCTATGCCCGGCCCGTCAGTGACACCTGGCGTCAGCGACACCGGTCCCGCCACCGGCATCTGCCCCCGGCTCGCGCCAATGAGCCCATCCCCGACACCCGCCCTCAGCCACGACCCGCTCCCCAAAGCCGCGCCCCCAAAGCCGCGCCCCCAAAGCCGCGCCCCCAAAGCCGCGCCCCCACCCCGACGCCGAAGCCCACCTCTCAACAAGGCCGCTTCCGCAGCTCCATCACATAGTCGTGGGGGGCGCCGGCCGATTCTGCGGCGTCGGCGATCTCGCCCAGGTAGCGGGCCGACGGCAGACCGCCCTCGTAGCCGTTGAGGACGTAGAGCCACGCCGGCTCGTCGCCGTCGAGGGTGTGCACCCGCACCCGCATCCGGCGGTAGACGTCCATGCCGACGCCCTCCCAGCGGTCCATGGACTCCTCGTCCATGGGCGCGATGTCGTAGAGCGCGACGAAGACCTGGGAGGCGGGGGCCTCGACGATCGTCGCCAGTGCGCCTTCCCAGCCCATCTGCTCGCCACCGAAGGTCAGCCGCCAGCCGTTGAGCCAGCCGGTGCCGCGCAGCGGCGAGTGCGGTGCGCGGCGGGACATCAGCCGCGCGTCGAGGTTGCCGGCGTAGGCGGCGTAGAGCGACATGGTTCCGAGGGTACGGGAGGTTGCCCGCCGGACTCGTGGTGCCGGAGGTTCGCACCACGTGCCCGGTCGGCGCGTCCCGCTGCCGGTCAGCGCGGCAGTGCGCCCCCGGGCGTGAGCGCCGTACGGGCGTGCGGGACAATGGAGTACGTGACTCGGATCGTGATCATCGGTGGCGGACCCGGCGGATACGAAGCGGCCCTGGTGGCCGCCTCTCTCGGCGCGGAGGTGACCGTCGTCGACTGCGACGGTCTGGGCGGGGCGTCGGTGCTCACCGACTGCGTGCCGTCGAAGACTCTTATCGCCACGGCCGAGGTGATGACCACCTTCGATTCGTCGTACGAGGAGCTCGGCATCATCGTCGAGGACGACACCCCGTACGTGGACCGGCCCGCCCGGGTCGTGGGCGTCGACCTCGGCAAGGTCAACCGACGGGTCAAGCGTCTCGCGCTCGCCCAGTCGCATGACATCACCGCCTCGGTGACCCGTGCCGGCGGCCGGGTCATGCGCGGCCGCGGCCGGCTGGAGCCGGGCCAGGCGCCGGACGGTTCCCGCAAGGTGACGGTCACCGCCGCCGACGGCACCTCGGAGGGCCTGATCGCGGACGCGGTGCTGATCACCACCGGCGCGCACCCCCGCGAGATCCCCGACGCGCTGCCCGACGGCGAGCGGATCCTGAACTGGACGCAGGTCTACGACCTCGACGAGCTGCCCGAAGAGCTGATCGTGGTCGGTTCCGGTGTCACCGGCGCCGAGTTCGCCGGTGCTTACCAGGCACTCGGTTCCCGCGTCACCCTCGTCTCCTCCCGTGACCGCGTGCTGCCGGGCGAGGACCCGGATGCCGCCGCCGTACTGGAGGACGTCTTCCGCCGCCGCGGCATGAACGTCATGGCGCGCTCGCGGGCCCAGTCGGCCAAACGGGTCGGCGACCGTGTCGAGGTCACCCTGGCCGACGGCCGCACGATCTCCGGTACGCACTGTCTGATGGCGGTCGGCTCGATCCCCAACACCGCGGACATCGGTCTGGAGGCGGCCGGCGTCAAGCTCAGGGAGTCCGGCCACGTCTGGACCGACAAGGTCTCCCGCACGACCGCCCCGGGCGTGTACGCGGCCGGTGACTGCACCGGCGTCTTCGCGCTGGCGTCCGTCGCCGCGATGCAGGGCCGGATCGCGATGTACCACTTCCTCGGCGACGCGGTCACGCCGCTGAACCTCAAGACGGTCTCCGCGAACGTCTTCACCGACCCGGAGATCGCCACCGTCGGCTACTCCCAGGCCGATGTCGACAGCGGCAAGATCGACGCCCGGGCCGTCAAGCTCCCGCTGCTGCGCAACCCGCGCGCCAAGATGCAGGGCATCCGCGACGGCTTCGTCAAGCTGTTCTGCCGTCCCGGCACCGGCATCGTGGTCGGCGGTGTGGTCGTCTCGCCGCGTGCCAGCGAACTGATTCACCCGATCTCGATCGCGGTCGACAACAATCTGACCGTCGAGCAGATCGCCAGCGCCTTCACGGTCTACCCGTCGCTGTCCGGCTCGATCGCCGAGGTCGCCCGCCAGCTGCACACCCGTAAGGCGGGCAGTGAGTAGCAGCCGGTGACCGGACGGCAGGCGGCGGACGAGGGCGATCGATTCGCATGTGCGTTCCCCCGGTGAGCACTGTGGATGAAACGTCCCTGCGCCGGCCGGGAACCGTCACTTCCGGGCCGCCCCCCGTCGTGGGGGCCGGGAGGGCGGCTGACCAGGCCGCAAGCGGGTCCTATCGCCCGGCAGTTCGACCTCCGCACGACATATGCACACCGCATACCACGTCACGCTCCGCGGTGTGAACAACTTCCGTTAATTGGTGCAACCTGCTGAAAACAGACGGTCGTTGGCGTTACTGTCAGTTTCGTGTTCGCTGCAGAACGTCGCCAATTGATCCTTGAAATGGTGCGCGCCAACGGAGCCGTATCGCTCCGGGAGCTCGCCCGCGTCGTCCAGACCTCCGAAGTAACCGTACGGCGGGATGTGCGGGCGCTGGAGGCAGAAGGACTGCTGGACCGCCGGCACGGCGGTGCGGTCCTGCCGGGAGGCTTTACTCGCGAATCCGGATTCCCACAGAAATCCCATCTAGCGACCGCGGAGAAGACGGCCATCGCCGATCTCGCCGCGGGCTTCGTCGAAGAGGGCGAGGCCATCGTGGTCGGGGCGGGAACGACCACCCAGGAGCTGGCCCGCCGGCTCGCCCGGGTGCCCGGCCTGACCGTCGTCACCAATTCCCTGCTCGTTGCCCAGGCGTTGGCCCATGCCAACCGCGTCGAGGTCGTGATGACCGGCGGCACCCTGCGCGGCTCCAACTACGCGCTGGTCGGCAGCGGTGCCGAACAGTCCCTCCAGGGCCTGCGGGTGTCCCGCGCCTTCCTGTCGGGCAGTGGGCTGACCGCCGAGCGCGGGCTGTCCACGTCCAACATGCTCTCCGCCAGCGTCGACCGGGCGCTGGTGCAGGCGGCGGGGGAGGTGGTGGTGCTCGCCGACCACACCAAGCTCGGCTCCGACACGATGTTCCAGACCGTGCCGACGGATGTGATCACGCGGCTGGTCACCGACGAGCCGCCGGGTCACGACGACCGTGCCGCCACGGAGCTCCAGGCGCTGGCCGATCAGGGCGTACAGATCGCCGTCGCCAACGGCTCGGGCGCCAGCGGTCACGGGCCGGGGCAGCCGGGTATGGAGGGCGGCGCGGGAGACCGAAGAGGCCCCCGGCGGGACGTCCCACTGCCGGGGCAGCGCCGCAGCCATCCTCCGGGCGGCGCGGGCGGGGGGCCACAGCTCCGCTCGGCCCCCTCACTGACCGAGGCCTCGGGCGGCCGGGTCGCGGATCTCGCCCCACGGCGGCGCTGAAACGCAGGAGCCGGGGGCGCGCCTGCCGGGCGCGCCGCACCGGCACCGTCAGCGCCTCTCCCCCTTCAGCCCGCTGAGGGTGAGCGTCAGCAGCCGGTCGGCGAGCTGGGGGTCGTCCGGGGATTCCTCGACGGCCAGCGCGATGCCGTTGGTCAGCTGCATCAGGTCGCCGATGCTCACGTCCGGGCGTACGGCCCCGGCCTGCTGGGCGCGGGTCAGCAGCGCATCGCCGGCCTCCCGCATCGGCACGCAGCACCGCGCCATCCCCGAGTTCTCGTCCGACGATGCCGTCATCAGCGCACGGGACAGCCCGCGGTAGGTGCTGGCGTGGGTGATGATCGCGCGCAGCCAGGCGACCAGCGCGGCGCACGGCTGCGGCGCGTCGGCCAGCTCCCTGGCGTAGGCCAGCAGCGCGTCCACCTCGCCCTGGAAGACGGCGCCCATCAGGGCGGTCCGGTTGGGGAAGTGCCGGTAGAGCGTGCCGATGCCGACGCCGGCGCGGCGCGCGATGTCCTCCAGCGAGGTGTCCGTGCCGTGCGCCGTGAACGCCGTACGGGCCTCGGCCAGCAGCCGCTCGTAGTTGCGGCGCGCATCGGCCCGCATGGGGCGTACGTCCTGCGTCCGCACCGGTGCGGACGCCACCGGCCCCTGCGCCGCCTGCCGCTGCCCTGCCGTTTCGGTCGCCATCGCCGTCCTCCCTCGACCCGGCCGGTCGCGGCCCGGTGGCTCCAGGATGCCATTGCGGGGCGGGGGCTCGGGGGGTTCCGTCAGTCCCTCGCCCCCACCCGGTTCCGGAGCGACGACAGCACGAGTCGGCCGTAGCGGGTGGTGAAAGCGAGGGCGGTGGCCAGGGCTGCGGTGGTGAGGGCGAGGAGGAGGTGGGTGGGGGCGTGGTCGTCGAGGACTTGGAGGATGCTCAGGGCGGTGCCCAGGGGGAGGCCGAGGATGGTCAGGACGCCCAGGGCGCCGGCGATCTGCTGGTTGTCCTGGGTCTGGACGAGCCGGGCGTAGTCGGCTGCCTCGGCGAGGATTTCCGTGAAGCGGTCGGGGAGGCGGTACTGGGCCTGGTAGGCGAGGAGGAGTTCGTTGGCCGGGCCGTGGGCGGTCAGATGCTGGCGCCAGTAGGTGCTGCGGAAGCCGGCGATCTGGGTTTCCAGTGCGGCGACGCGGGCGCCGAGTTTGGGGCCGTCGAAGACGCCGGAGAGGGCCTCGGTGAGTTCGTCGATGTGGTCGCGCTGGACGGTGCCGAGCAGCAGGGCGTCGAGGTAGACGGTGCGGTGGTGCACGGCGCCGAAGTCGTAGAAGTCGCCGTCGCCGCCGTCCGGACGGTGGCCGAGGAAGGCCGCGCCGTGCCGGAGCACGAGGGCGCTCCAGTCGGCGGATATCCGCACCGCGTGCTTCATCTGGGACGGCATGAGCTCCGGTGCCAGCGGGAAGTCGGCGGCGGTGGAGCGGGAGGCCAGGGACCACAGCCACTGGTCGGCGGTGGCGGGGAGCCGGTCGCCCTGGCGCAGGGCCGTGGTGTGCGCGGCCCGGGGGGTGAGGAAGGCGATGGTGTAGGGGCGGGCGATGGCGAACGGCGCCTCGGAGGTTTCGGGGACGGCGACGCCCGCCAGGAGGGTCTCCGGTGCCAGTGGCCCGTCCAGGGGGTCGGGGTCCGCCGAGTGGCGGTGGCCGATGGCCCGCAGGGTTTCCAGGAGCGCGGGTCCCTCGACCAGGAAGTGCAGGACCGCCAGGGCGGCTCCGGGGTGGCGGGCGGTGGCGGTGCGGAGCAGTTCGATGCCGTGCAGGTGCAGCGGGCCGTGGGTGCGGCTCTCGAAGCGGTGCCAGCGGCACGGGCGTTCGGGGGTTCCGTAGAGGACCCGGGCCGCGGAGGGGGTGAAGTAGGTCTGCCGGGTGGCCGTGTCGGCACGGCGGCTGCCGAGCTCGAACGGCAGCGGGCCCTGCTCCCAGGTCGGCGGGGCGGGGAGCCGTACGGGGAGGATGACGGTGAGGGCCTGGCGGGCGCCCGTCAGGTGGCGGAGTTCCGTGGTCACGGTGCCGGTTGTCTCCTTGGTGGGGGGCCGGGTGGGTTCCGGCTGTCCGAGGGCCGGGCGGTTGTTGAGGGTGGCGCGTGCCCGTTGTTGTTCCGTTGTTGGCGGGCGGTGTGTTCCTCCCCGTGACGTGCCCCCGCCGGCGTTCCCGTGAACCGGCCTCGCGAACCGTCCCGTGTCTGCCCGGGGGACGGTGCGTGAAGTCCCGGCATACCGCAGGAGTCGGGCATCCGAACACCTCGCCGGGCCCGCAACGCCGCCCCCGTACGCGCCATCAAACCAGGCGGAATGAGGTCTTCGGGGATGTTCCGGAGGCCCGGGATTACGTCGTGGCAGGCCGCCGGGGGAGCGGGCCGCGGCGCGGACATCTGGGGATCGTCATGGGACTGACCAGCCGGTCGTTGTTGTACGCCATGGCCGCGGCCGCCGTGGTCTGCGTGGGACTGACCCTCTGGCTGTGGCCGCGGTTCGCGGGGCGCGGGGTGCGGCCGCTGCTGGGGCGGCTCGGGGTGATCGCCGGGACGCAGCTGGCCATCGTGGCGGCGCTCGGCCTCGCCGTGAACGCCAACTTCCAGTTCTACGCGTCCTGGCACGAGCTGCTCGGGCTCTACGACGATGCGCCGGGCGCCGTCGGCAAGTGGGGTGACGGGGGTGCGGCCGGTCCGGTCGGCGACCCGTCGAAGGGACTGGTGCAGGCGTCGGGGCCGGACGGTCTGGACAAGGTGCACGGACTGCCGAAGGGGGCACCGGCGACGGCGGGGCGGGTGGAGTCCGTACGGATCGTCGGCAAGCGGACCCGGGCGGTGGACCCGGCGTACGTGTATCTGCCGCCGCAGTACTTCCAGCCCCAGTACGCCCGCCAGCGGTTCCCCGTCATCGTCGCGCTCAGCGGCTATCCGGGCGGCACCTTTCTGCTCGGTCAGCACCTGCGGCTGCCGCAGACCGCTGCGCAGTTGATCCGGGACGGGCGGATGCAGCCGACGGTCATCGTGATGCTGCGGCCCACCATCGCCCCGCCGCGCGACACCCAGTGCGTCGACGTGCCCGGCGGCCCGCAGGCCGAGACGTTCTTCGCCCGCGATGTGCCGGACGCGCTGCGGTCGCACTACCGCGTCGGCCACGACCCCGGCGGCTGGGGGGTGATGGGGTACTCCTCGGGCGGCAGCTGTGCCCTCCAGCTCGCCATGCGGCACGACCGTACGTACACCTCGGCGGCCGCGCTCTCCCCCGACTACAAGGTCGCCGACGATCCCACCACCGGCAATCTCTTCGGTGACGGCCGGGACCGGGTCCGCCGCCGTCAGGAGCACGATCTGATGTGGCGGCTGCGGCATCTGCCCGCACCCCAGGTGGACGTCCTTGTCGGCACGAGCCGCAGCGGGGAGAAGAACTACCCGGCGGCCAGGGCGTTTCTGGCGGCCGTCAAGCCGCCGATGAAGGCGGAGTCCGTCGTGCTCGACCATGGCAGCCACAACTTCGCCACCTGGCGGCGTGAACTCCCCGCGGCGCTGCAGTGGATGAGCCGTTCGCTGACGTTCCCGGAGGATGTGGTGGGGAATTCCTAGCCGTGACAGCCGGGCAGAGGGTTCCCGGAGACGCGAGGGGCTCCCGGCGCATCCGCCGGGAGCCCCTCGCGTCTATCGGATGGTGGCGCGTCAGTCCTTGATCTCGCAGATGACGGCGCCGGAGGTGAGGGCGGCGCCGACCTCGGCGGTCAGGCCCTTGATGGTGCCGGAGCGGTGCGCGTTGAGCGGCTGCTCCATCTTCATGGCTTCCAGGACGACGACCAGTTCGCCCTCGGTGACCTGCTGGCCCTCCTCGACGGCGACCTTGACGATGGTGCCCTGCATCGGGGAGGCGAGCGTGTCGCCGGAGGCGGCGGAGCCGGACTTCTTGGCGGCCTTGCGCTTGGGCTTGGCACCGCCGGCGACCGCGGCGCGGGCCAGCGGCATGCCCAGCGAGGACGGCAGCGAGACCTCCAGGCGTTTGCCGCCGACCTCGACGACGACCGTCTCGCGGGTGTCCGCCTCGGCCTCGTCGGTGCCGGGCGCCGTGAACGGCGGGATCTCGTTGACGAACTCGGTCTCGATCCAGCGGGTGTGGACCGTGAACGGGTCGGCCGAGCCGGTGAGTTCGGGGGCGAAGGCCGGGTCGGTGACGACCGCGCGGTGGAAGGGGATGGCGGTGGCCATGCCCTCGACGGTGAACTCCGCCAGCGCGCGGGAGGCGCGCTGCAGGGCCTGCGCGCGGGTGGCGCCGGTGACGACCAGCTTGGCGAGGAGGGAGTCCCAGGCGGGGCCGATGACCGAGCCGGACTCCACGCCCGCGTCCAGGCGGACGCCGGGGCCGGCCGGCGCGTCGAACTTCGTGACCGTGCCGGGGGCCGGGAGGAAGTTGCGGCCCGGGTCCTCGCCGTTGATGCGGAACTCGAAGGAGTGGCCGCGCACCGCGGGGTCGTCGTAGCCGAGCTCTTCGCCGTCGGCGATCCGGAACATCTCGCGGACCAGGTCGAGGCCGGTGACCTCTTCGGTGACCGGGTGCTCGACCTGGAGGCGGGTGTTGACCTCCAGGAAGGAGATGGTGCCGTCCTGGCCGACGAGGAATTCGCAGGTGCCCGCGCCCTCGTAGCCGGCTTCCTTGAGGATGGCCTTGGAGGCGCGGTAGAGCTCGGCGTTCTGCTCGTCGCTCAGGAAGGGGGCCGGGGCCTCCTCGACGAGCTTCTGGTGGCGGCGCTGGAGCGAGCAGTCGCGGGTGGAGACCACGACGACGTTGCCGTGCTTGTCGGCCAGGCACTGGGTCTCGACGTGCCGGGGGCGGTCGAGGTACCGCTCGACGAAGCACTCGCCGCGGCCGAAGGCGGCGACCGCCTCGCGTACCGCGGAGTCGTAGAGCTCGGGCACCTCGTCGAGGGTGCGGGCGACCTTCAGGCCGCGGCCGCCGCCGCCGAAGGCCGCCTTGATCGCGATGGGCAGGCCGTGCTCCTTGGCGAAGGCCACGACCTCCTCTGCGCCGGAGACCGGGTCGGGGGTGCCGGCGACCAGGGGGGCACCGGCGCGCTGGGCGATGTGCCGGGCGGCGACCTTGTCGCCGAGGTCGCGGATGGCGTGGGGCGGCGGGCCGATCCAGGTCAGTCCGGCGTCGAGGACGGCCTGGGCGAACTCGGCGTTCTCCGACAGGAAGCCGTAGCCGGGGTGGATGGCGTCGGCGCCGGAATCGGCGGCGGCGGCCAGGACCTTGGCGATGTCCAGGTAGCTGGTGGCAGGTGTGTCACCGCCCAAGGCGTACGCCTCGTCTGCCGCGCGGACGTGCAGGGCGTCCCGGTCGGGGTCGGCGTAGACGGCTACGCTCCCGATCCCCGCGTCCCGGCATGCACGGGCAACGCGAACAGCGATTTCGCCACGGTTGGCGATGAGCACCTTGCGCACGATGGGTCCTTCCTTGGCGCTTCGCCGTAACTTATGGATGCGGCGATTTTAGGGACTGGCGACACCGCGTGCCGACCCGTTCCCTGGGGTGAGCTTGCCCACACGGAGTGTGCTCGGGGCGCCAGTGAGAGACCTAAGTCCCCTGGTGTCCCAGGGTAGGCCCGGATTCCTGGGCTCCGGCTGGAGTCCTGGTGTGGCTTAGGTCTCGCGCTTCTGGCGTCCTGCGGATCGTCAATTCTTTGTGGAGTCCCTACGAATGGGCGAAGGAAACTTTGCGGTCGGCTCCGTCCCTCCGGCGTGCCGCCGCGCGCCGCTCGCCATGGTCCGTATCCACCCGTGCAGAACCCTTGCCCCAGGCATTACCCATTAGTAGCGTGCCCGATGTCTTCTGTACTTGCGGTAACGGCGGAAAACGCGGGAACCGGCGCCCACCTGGGCGACCGGGCACGGCAAAACGGCGGAAGTGGGTGGACGGGGTGACGATGGCCCGACGGCCGGTGGCCTTGGTCGCGGCGGTGGTCCTGGTCCTGGAGGCGTTCGGGATCGTGCTGCTCAACTGGATCCTGAGCATCGTCGTGGACCGGCAGCAGATGTCCCTGGCCGGGCTGCAGACGCGCGCGATGTCCGCCGGAACCTGGATCGGCGGCGGCGTTTTCGGGCTCTATCTGCTGCTCTGCGCGGCCGTCCTGGTCCGCGGCGCGCTGCGGGACCGTGCCCCCGCCGGCTTCGCCCGCATCTGCCTCATCAGCTGTGCCGTGGTGCACGGGGTCCTGGGCGCGCTCGCCGTCGGGCTGGCCGGCTGGGTCGCCTTCCTCGCGCTGATGGTCGTGCTGGGGCTGCTGGTGCTGACGCTGGTGGCGTACGGGGAGGGCCGTCCGGGGGACGCGCGCGGAAACGCGGAAAACCCCCCGAACGGCGTACCGCCGGCCGCTCCTACGTCTGCCTGACGCCCTCGCTCCCGGGCCGAGTTGGGCGCCGGGCGGGTGCTCAGCGGTCCCCGGCGCTCTTCTTCACCGGGGCGTGCTCCCGCAGGACCTCCATGAACGCGCGCATCCAGTCCGGATGGTCGGGCCAGGCGCGGGCGGAGACGACCTTGCCGTCCACCACGGCCGAGTCGTCGACGAAGGTCCCGCCGCCCATCTCCACGTCCGGTGCGCAGGCGGGATAGGCGGCGGTCCGGCGGCCCTTGAGGAGGCCGAGCGGGGCCAGGGTGATCGCCGCGTGACAGATGTGGGCGACGGGCTTGTCGGCGTCGAAGAAGTGGCTCACCAGGCGCCGGTAGTCGGCGTCGTTGCGCAGGTACTCGGGGGCCCGGCCGCCGGGGAGCACCAGCGCCGCGTACTCGGTCGGATCGACGTCGGACAGGGCGAGGTCGGACGGCCAGGAGTGGCCCTCGCGCTCGACGTAGGTGTCGAAGTTGTCGACGAAGTCATGGACGACGAACTGCAGCTTCTTGTGCGTCGGGGCGGCGATCCGGGGCTCGTAGCCCTCCTCCAGCAGCCGCTGGTACGGGTAGAAGAACTCCAGGTCCTCGGTGGCGTCGCCGGCGATGATGAGAATCTTGGGCATGCAGCGCACTCCTCGCGATGGCGTCGATCGGGGCGATCGAGTCGTTCCGGATCAATCGGTTCCCCAGTCGGTGACGTGGAATGCGTCGCCGACCGCCACCTTTCCGGTCCTCAGCACGGAGAACTTCGAGCCGAACGCCACCCCGCCCTCCGGCACCCGCCGGTAGGAGGCGAGCGTGCGCAGCGGCTCGGGGCCCGCCTTGCCGCCGGTGCGCTGGTCGACGAGGGTCACGGCGCAGCGCACGGCGAGCTTGGTGAAGCCCAGCTCGCAGTCGCCGACGGTCAGGCGCCGCGCCCGGTCCTCGGTCCCCGGCTCGCTCCAGCCGTCGACGACGAGGTTGGGCCGGAAGCGGCTCATCGGCAGCGGTGCCCGGCCGGCCGCGGTGATGCGGGCGTTGAGGTCGTCGAGGGAGGCGCGGGAGAGGACGTGCACGGCGCTGCTGTCGGCGAAGCCGGACGTGCCGGGGGTGAGGCCGTCGGTCACCCGGCCGTGCTCCGGGGGGACGCGCACCAGCCGGCTGGGCGCGCCCAGCACCTCCGAGAGCCAGCCGGCCGCTTCGGCGCCCTGGTCGACCGCGCGGTACGGCGTGCCGAACATCTCGACCTCCGCCCGGGCCGCCGTCCCCGTGCCGGGGTCGATGACGAACCGGAGGGGGTCAACTCCCGGCGCCGACAGGGTGAGCCGGGTCCCGTCGGCGCTGACCTCGGGCCGGATCACCGCCAGCTTCGGGTCCTTGCGCTGGCTGCGGAACACGCCGTCCGTCCCGACGACCATGAAGCTGCGGTCGTGCCGGAGGCCGGCGGGGGTGAGTTCCGCGTGGGCCGCCGGGGTGCCGGCACAGCCCTTGACGGGGTAGCTGATCAGTTCGACAACGGTCGCCATGCGGGCAGCGTACGACCCGGGCGGCGCAGGCCGCCGCGGTTCACCGCCGGGAGCGTCAGGTCCACAGGTCGGTGATCGCCACGTCCAGGTCCGCGAGCAGCCGGCGCAGCAGCGGCAGGGACAGGCCGATGACATTGCCCGGGTCGCCGTCGACGCCGTCGATGAAGGGGGCGGAGCGGCCGTCGAGGGTGAAGGCGCCGGCGACGTGCAGCGGCTCGCCGCTCGCGACGTAGGCGGCGATCTCGTCGTCGGTCGGCTCGCCGAAGCGGACGGTGGTCGAGGCGGTGGCGGCCGCCTGGCGGCCGGTCGCGGTGTCGATGACGCAGTGGCCGGTCTGCAGGATGCCGGAGCGGCCGCGCATGGACTTCCAGCGGGCGGTGGCGTCCTCGGCGTCCGCGGGCTTGCCCAGCGCCCGCCCGTCCAGCTCCAGGACGGAGTCGCAGCCGACGACCAGCGCGCCGTGGACCTCCGGGCGGGCGGCGACGGCGGCGGCCTTCGCCTCGGCGAGTATCCGGGCCAGCTCACCGGGTGTGGCGGCGCTCAGCGCGTCCTCGTCGACACCGCTGACGACGACCTCGGGCACCAGCCCGGCCTGCCGCAGCAGGGCCAGCCGGGCGGGGGACTGGGAGGCGAGGACGAGACGGCGGGTGCGGGGCTCTTCGGTCATGTGCGCCATCGTACGGAGCCCCGGGGCGCCGAGGGGTGCCCGGACTACTTCTTCAGCACCGCTTCCATCACCGACTTCGCGATCGGCCCGCCCAGCTTGCCGCCGGCGATCTCCGACCGGGGGATGTCGATGTCCTTGGGGTCGACGAAGACGGCGACCGCGACCGGGGAGGAGCCGTCGCTCTGCTTGGCGTAGGAGACGAACCAGGCATAGGGGCGCTCGTCGTTGACGTCCATGCCGTGCTGGGCGGTGCCGGTCTTGCCGCCGACGGTCACGCCGTCGATCTTGGCCTTGGAGGCGGTGCCGTCCGAGACGGTGTACTCCATCATCTCCTGCACCTTCTTCGCGGTGCCGGCGGAGACGGCCTGGGACTTCTGCTTCGGTTCGGGCTTCTCCAGCGTCGACAGGTCCGGGCCGCGCACCTCGTCGACGAGGTGCGGCATCATCAGCTTGCCGTCGTTGGCGAGGGCGGCGGTCACCATCGCCATCTGCATCGGGGTGCTGGTGAGGCTGCCCTGGCCCATGCCGGTGAGTGCGGTGTCCGGCTTGTTGAGCTTCTCCGGGTAGAGGCTCTTGGAGGCCAGCATGTCGCCGAAGTCCTTGTCGTAGACATCGGAGTTGAACCCGAACTTCTCGGCGGTCTCGCGCATCTTGTCCTTGCCGACCTTGAGCGCGGTGTCCAGGAAGACGTTGTTGCAGGAATACTGCATACCGGTCTTGAGGGAGGCCTTGTCGCAGGGGGCGCCGGCCACGTCATTGCCGATTTTGTTGGTGCTCTGCGGCAGCTGGTACGGGGTGGGGGCGCCGGTGGGGGCGTTGATGTCGCTGATCACGCCGTGCTCCAGGGCGGCGGCCGCGGTGAGGATCTTGAAGGTGGAGCCGGGGGCATAGGTCTCGCGCAGCGCCCGGTTGCTCAGCGGCTTGCTCTTGTCGGCGTCCAGCGCCTTGAACTTCTTGCTCTCGGCGGTGGAGATCCCGGCGAACTGCGAGGGGTCGTAGGAGGGCGTGGAGGCCAGCGCGAGGACCCTGCCGTTGCGCGGGTCGAGGGCGACCACCGCGCCCTTGGCGTCGAGGTCGGTCAGCCCCTTGTACGCGGCCTTCTGCGCCTTGGGGTCGATGGTGGTGAGCACATCGCCGCCGCGCGGCTTCTCGCCGGTCAGCACGTCCTTGGCCTGCTTGAGGGCGAGCCGGTCGTCCTTGCCGCTGAGCACCTTGCCGTAGACGCCTTCCAGGAACGAGGTGCCCTGCGCCTGCGAGGCGAACCCGGTGACCGGCGCGTACATCGGGCCGTCCTTGTACGTGCGCTTGTACTTGAAGTCGCCGGAGGTCGCCACGGAGCCGGTGACCGGCCGGCCGCCGACGATGATGTTGCCGCGCGGGTAGGAGAACGCCTCGATCTTGACGCGGCGGTTGTTGGGGTCGCTGGCCAGCTTGTCGGCCTGGACGAACTGGACCCAGGTGGCACGGACCAGCAGCGCCAGCATCAGCACCCCGCAGAAGACGGCTGTATGCCTCAACGGCCTGTTCATCGCTCTTCCCTCCCGTTCGGCTGCCGGCTCGGCGCCGTGACCGATTTGCGCCCTCGGGAGGGAAAGAAGGGATTTCAGGGGCGATGGTTGCGGGAGTGGGCTGTGACCGTTACCTCCCGCTTCACGGGAACTCCCGCCGCGGCCGCGGTGTGACGGGCGCGGCTATACCGCGAGCAGCAGCATCACCAGCACCGCGGTGACGGCCAGCACGATGCCCAGCCTGCGGAGCTTGGCCTGTACCTCGCGCAGCTCCTCAGGCGGCTCATCGGGCGGATCTGACCACAGCATGTATCGATCCTGTGCCCGTTGTGCATGTGGCGCCTGAGTACGCGTACTCAGGCGCCACACACGCAAAGGACTAGTCAGTGCATTGTGCACCGACATGACCGGCCCGCCCGGCCGGTCACCGCACGTCGCGGCCGCTCAGTGCGGCCAGTAACTCGTCCGCCAGGCCCGCGGGCCCGGGTGCGGCATCCGCGCCCGCGCCGGAACCGTGGACGCGGGGTCCGACCATTCGGTGCCGCGGTCCTTCCCGCCGGGCGCGGCGGTCGCGGCCGCCGCCGCGCGGGCCTGCACCACCGCAAGCGCGGCGGCCAGCTCCTCGGGGGTGGGATTGCCCCGTACAACCTTGATCATCGACGACCTCCTCCTTTGCCTTTGCCGGTCCTTGGGCGGGTGCTGCCGGTCAGAGGGGGATGTTGCCGTGCTTCTTCGGCGGCAGCGACTCGCGCTTGTTGCGCAGCGTGCGCAGCCCGCGGACGATGTGCCGGCGCGTCTCGGACGGCATGATCACCGCGTCGACGTAGCCGCGCTCGGCCGCGACGTACGGGTTGAGCAGGGTGTCCTCGTACTCCTGGATCAGCTCCTGGCGGCGCTCGTCCTGGGCGGCCGGGTCCTCGATCGAGGCCAGCGTGCGGCGGTGCAGGATGTTGACCGCGCCCTGCGCGCCCATGACGGCGATCTGCGCGGTCGGCCAGGCCAGGTTGAGGTCCGCGCCCAGGTGCTTGGAGCCCATGACGTCATAGGCGCCGCCGAACGCCTTGCGCGTGATGACCGTGATCAGCGGGACCGTGGCCTCCGCGTACGCGAAGATCAGTTTGGCGCCGCGCCGGATGATGCCGTCGTACTCCTGGTCCGTGCCGGGCAGGAAGCCGGGCACGTCCACGAAGGTGATCACCGGGACGTTGAAGGCGTCGCAGGTCCGCACGAACCGCGCGGCCTTCTCCGACGCCTTGATGTCCAGGATGCCGGCGAACTGCATCGGCTGGTTGGCGACCACGCCCACCGCGTGGCCCTCCACCCGCCCGAAGCCGGTGACGATGTTCGGCGCGAACAGCGCCTGGGTCTCCAGGAATTCGCCGTCGTCCAGGACGTGCTCGATCGCGGAGACCATGTCGTACGGCTGGTTGGCCGAGTCCGGGATCAGGACGTCCAGCTCACGGTCGGTGTCCGAGGTCTCCAGGTCCGCCTCCTCCGGGAAGGCCGGCGGCTCGGAGAGGTTGTTGGACGGGAGGTAGGACAGCAGACCCTTGACGTAGTCGATGGCGTCCTTCTCGTCACCCGCCATGTGGTGCGCCACGCCCGAGGTGGTGTTGTGGGTGCGGGCACCGCCCAGCTCCTCGAAGCCCACGTCCTCGCCGGTGACGGTCTTGATGACGTCCGGTCCGGTGATGAACATGTGGGAGGTCTGGTCGACCATGACCGTGAAGTCGGTGATGGCGGGGGAGTAGACCGCGCCGCCCGCGCACGGCCCGACGATCAGGCTGATCTGCGGGATCACACCCGAGGCATGGGTGTTGCGGCGGAAGATCTCGCCGTACATGCCCAGCGAGACCACGCCCTCCTGGATGCGCGCGCCGCCGGAGTCGTTGATGCCGATGACCGGGCAGCCGGTCTTGAGCGCGAAGTCCATCACCTTGACGATCTTCTCGCCGAAGACCTCGCCCAGCGCCCCGCCGAAGACGGTGAAGTCCTGGGAGAAGACCGCCACCGGGCGGCCGTCGACCGTGCCGTAGCCGGACACCACTCCGTCGCCGTAGGGGCGGTTCTGCTCCAGCCCGAAGTTGGTCGACCGGTGCCGCGCGAACTCGTCCAGCTCGACGAACGAGCCCTCGTCCAGCAGCAGATCGATGCGCTCACGCGCCGTCAACTTGCCCTTGGCGTGCTGCTTTTCCACGGCACGGGCGGAACCGGCATGCGTGGCCTCTTCGACCCGCCGCTGCAGATCCGCCAGTTTGCCCGCGGTGGTGTGGATGTGTGCTTCCGGCTCGGACATCGGGATGCGGCTCCTGCTCGTCCTGGACTGGTGCTCGTACTGAGGGTGGTACGGGTGTGGCTACCGACTCGTAGCGTATCCGCGGGACTGCTCAGCGGCACTGCGTCGTTGACCACACCTAGGCTGGTCCCATGACGCCTCAACCACCGGAAAACCGGGACAAAGATGCCGGTCGCTGGAGTGATCTGGGCCGCCCCCCGCTGAACGCCACGGGGCTGCGCCGGGCCCTGGTGCGCCCCGGCTCGCTGTGGACCTCCCTGGACGTCGTCCCCGCCACCGGTTCCACCAACACCGACCTGGCGGAGCGGGCGGCCCGGGGCGAGGCCGCGGAGGGCGCCGTCCTGGTGGCCGAGGAGCAGTCCGCCGGCCGCGGCCGCCTCGACCGCGCCTGGTCGGCGCCCCCGCGCTCCGGCCTCTTCTTCTCCGTCTACCTCACCCCCCGGGTTCCCGTGGAGCGCTGGGGCTGGCTGCCGCTGCTCGCCGGCGTCGCCACCGCCACCGCCGTCTCCCGCGCGGCCGGCGTCGACACGGCACTCAAGTGGCCCAACGACCTCCTGGTGACTTCCGCCGAGGAATCGGGCGGGTCGGGAACGGACGGGTCCGGCACGGGCGGGGCCGCCGCGGAACGCAAGGCGGGCGGCATCCTCGCGGAGCGGGCCGGCGCCGGCGTCGTCGTCGGCATCGGCCTCAATGTCTCCCTCACCGCCGAGGAACTCCCCGTGCCCACGGCCGGCTCGCTGGCCCTGGCCGGCGCCCGCACCACCGACCGCGACCCGCTGCTGCGCGCCGTCCTGCGCGCGCTGGAGCACTGGTACGGCGAATGGCAGACCGCCGACGGCGACCCCGCCGCCAGCCGCCTCCAGGAGGCCTACGCCGCCGGCTGCGCCACCCTGGGCCGTTCCGTACGCGCCGAACTCCCCGGCGGCGGCGACCTCACCGGCGAGGCGGTGGCCATCGACGGCGACGGCCGCCTGGTGCTGGCCACCGCGGACGGCATGCAGCAGCCGGTCGGGGCGGGCGACATCATCCATCTGCGCCCCGCGCCCCCGGCCGGGCCCGGGGACGGTGCCGGCCACGAAGGGTGACCGTCCGGCGCCGGCGGACCACCCGCCCGCCGCACCGACGCACCCCTCCCCTTCCGTGGTCAGAGCCGACATGTGAGAGTGAGCCAGAGCACACCTGCCGTATCGTTGAGGCGGTCCGCCAGGGAGCGGACCACCGGCGAGCAGTGATCGGAAGGGCAGTGCGCAGGGATCGGACAGGGAGCGGCCGGTGACCGCCGACGACTCGGGCGCCACCCCGCGCGACGTGGACACCGAGGACGACGCCGTGCGCGACGTCCCCCCCGAGGGCTCCGTACGGGCCTCGGACGGCGGTGCGGGCGGCGTTCCCGCCGAAGCCTCCGCACAGGACCGGGCCGACGCGGCGGGCACCGCCCCGGCGGCCAGGGGCGAGGACGACGAGAACAACATCGCCATCCGCCTCGAACAGCTCATCCTCGGCGCCGACCGCCGCTACACCCCGTTTCAGGCGGCCCGCGGCGCCGGTGTCTCCATGGATCTCGCGGCCCGCTTCTGGCGGGCCATGGGCTTCGCCGACATCGGCCAGGTCAAGGCCCTCACCGAGGCCGACGTGCTGGCCCTGCGCCGCCTCGCCGGTCTCGTGGAGGCGGGCCTGCTGAGCGAGGCCATGGCCATCCAGGTCGCCCGGTCCACGGGCCAGACCACCGCCCGTCTGGCCGACTGGCAGATCGACTCCTTCCTGGAGGGCCTCACCGAGCCCCAGGACTCCGGCCTGACCCGTACGGAGATCACCTATCCGCTGGTCGAGCTGCTGCTGCCCGAGCTGGAGGAGTTTCTCGTCTACGTCTGGCGGCGCCAGCTCGCCGCCGCCACCGGCCGGGTCGTGCGGGCCCAGGACGACGCCGAGATGGTCGACCGCCGGCTCGCGGTGGGCTTCGCCGACCTGGTCGGCTTCACCCGCCTCACCCGCCGCTTGGAGGAGGAGGAACTCGGCGAGCTGGTGGAGGCGTTCGAGACCACCTGCTCCGACCTGGTGGCCGCGCACGGCGGCCGGCTCATCAAGACCCTCGGTGACGAGGTCCTCTTCTCCGCCGACGACGCCGGCGTCGCCGCCGAGATCGGCCTGCGGCTGATCGAGACGATGACCCACGACGAGACGATGCCGGAGCTGCGGGTCGGCATCGCCTTCGGCACGGTCACGACCCGGATGGGCGATGTCTTCGGTACGACCGTGAACCTCGCCAGCCGCCTGACCTCGATAGCGCCGAAGGACACCGTGCTGGTGGACGAGGCGTTCGCCGAGGAGCTGGGCCGGATCGGCGAGGCGCCGGTCTCCGAGGCCGAGGCCGCGGCCGCGGAGAAGGCCGCCGAGGAGGGCACCGGCGGCCCGGCCCCGTCGTACCGCTTCGCGCTCCAGCCGATGTGGCAGCGGCCGGTGCGCGGCCTGGGCGTGGTCGAGCCCTGGCTGCTGAGCCGCCGCGGCTGACCGGGGCCGTCGGGGGCGCGTACGGCCCTCCCCTCGGCCCCTGCCCCCTCCTGTGCCCCGAGGCGCGTACCTGACATGATCCCTCCGTCAGGTCAACGTCCGTTAACAGGGAGGGCTGCATGGCACAGCAACGGTTCGGCGCGGACGGCTGGGTCGCCATCGAGCGCCATGACCACGTGGCGGAACTGATCATGGACCGTCCCCGGGCCATGAACGCCGTGTCGACGGCCATGGCCGACAGTCTGGCGCAGGCCTGCGACGAGCTGGCGGCGGACCGTTCCGTGCGGGCGGTGGTCCTCACCTCCACCCACGAGCGGGCGTTCTGTGTCGGCGCGGACCTCAAGGAGCGCAACTCCCTCACCGACGCGGAGCTGATGCGGCAGCGCCCGCGCACCCGCGCCGCCTACACGGGCGTACTGGAACTGCCGATGCCCACCATCGCCGCGGTGCACGGCTTTGCGCTCGGCGGCGGCTACGAGCTGGCGCTGGCCTGCGATCTGATCGTGGCCGACGGTACGGCGACGGTCGGCCTGCCGGAGGTGTCGGTGGGCGTCATCCCGGGCGGCGGGGGCACCCAGCTGCTGCCGCGCCGGGTGGGCGCGGCGCGGGCGGCCGAGCTGGTGTTCACCGCGCGGCGGGTGCCGGCGGCCGAGGCCGCGGAGCTGGGCCTGGTCGACCAGCTGGTCGAGGAGGGGCGCGACCGTGCCGAGGCGCTGGAGCTGGCGGCCCGGATCGCCCGGAACTCACCGCTCGGACTGCGCGCCGCCAAGCGCGCGATGCGGCTGGGGCACGGACTGGACCTGCGGACCGGCCTGGATCTGGAGGACGGCGCCTGGCGCAGTGTGGCCTTCTCCGGGGACCGGACGGAGGGCGTGGCGGCCTTCAACGAGAAGCGGGAACCGCAGTGGCCCGGCGAGTGAACCGGTGTCGGGCCGGCGAACGGTGACCGCGGGCGGGCGGTGACCGCGGACGGGGTGGCGTCGTACGCACCGCCCCGGTGACGCACCGTAAGACCTGCCCGCAAGGCCTCACCGGAGGGTCACCCGTCCCGCCCCGACCAGGGCCGACGCGCGGGGCGCCCGGGTGTCGAACGCGTACCGGAAGGGGCGGAAGGGGTTAAACATTCCTACGCTGGAATACAGAGCGTGCTCACGGTGACGGAATGCGAGGATCCGGTGACGGGCGAGGGCGATGCGAGGCTGCGGGCCGTGGTGGAGCTGGCGCAGGCGATGGCGGCCGCCCACACGCCGCGCGAATCGGCGCACGCCGCGGCCCAGGGCGTGTGCCAGGCCCTGGGCGGCTCCTTCGCGGCGATCTCGAAATGGGAGCGTGAGCTGGGGAAGCTGCGGGTGCTGGTCAACACCGGCGAACTCGCCGACGGCGAGGAGGAGTTCCCCGACGACGAGAGCTACCCGGTCCACGAGTTCCCGGAGATCGCCGGCTTCGTGCACGAGCAGTGGGCGGGCGGCGGCGAGTCCAGCGCCTGGGTGGAGGCCGCCGAGGGGCCGGCCGGCGCCCCGGCGCAGGAGGGCCGGGAGGGCGGCCGGGGCAATACCCAGCGGGTGGCCGCGCTGCGCCGCCGGGGTCGCGGCTGCTGTGTGGTCGCGCCGATCGTGCTGCACGGCCGGGCGTGGGGCGAGCTGTATGTCGCGCGGCGTACGGGGGAGCCGGTCTTCGGCCGGGCGGACGCCGACTTCGCCGGTGTGCTCGCCGCCGTGACGGCTGCCGGGATCGCCCAGACCGAGCGGCTCGCGGAGGTGCGCCGGCTGGCGTTCACGGACTCGTTGACCGGTCTCGCCAACCGCCGCGCCGTCGACATGCGGCTGGACGAGGCGCTGGAGCTGCACCGCAGCGACGAGGTGGTGGTCAGCCTGGTGGTGTGTGATCTGAACGGGCTGAAGCGGGTGAACGACTCCCGCGGGCATGCGGTCGGCGACCGGCTGCTGGAGCGCTTCGGCTCGGTGCTGTCGCTGTGCGGTGCCATGCTGCCGGGCACCCTGGCCGCCCGGCTCGGCGGCGACGAGTTCTGTCTGCTGGCGGTGGGCCCGCCGGCCGACGAGGTGGTCAAGGTGGCCGGTGAACTGTGCGACCGGGCAGGGGAGTTGGACCTCGGTGAAGGGGTAGCGGTCGGTGTCGCCTCGACCGGCGATCCGATCGGTGAGGTGCGCAGCCCCCGGCGGCTCTTCCGGCTCGCGGACGCCGCGCAGTACAAGGCCAAGGCGGCGCGGTCCGGCGAGCCGGTGGTCGCCGGGCGGCACGGCGGCAAGGACGATCCGGTCGTCCGGCTCGCGGACGCCCCGGACCGGCGGCCGGGGCCGGAGCGCCGGCGCTTCCGGCGATGAGGGTGCGCCGCGCCCCGCGCCCCGGCTCGGCGGGCTGCGCCCCCGGGTCGGGGGTGATCCCGAAATCCGGTGGTGACATCTGGCGATTCAGTCTCTAGGGTGCCTGAATATGGATATGCACACTGTGGTGCTGGGGACGTCCGGCACGAGCGCACAGGACGTCATCGCGGTGGCCCGCGGTGCGGCCCGGATCGAGCTGTCCGAGGAGGCCCTCGCGGCCGTCGCCACCTCCCGCGCCTTCATCGACGAACTCGCCGCCAAGCCCGACCCCGTCTACGGCGTCTCCACCGGCTTCGGGGCCCTGGCCGTCCGGCACATCAGCCCCGAGCTGCGGGTCCAGCTCCAGCGCAACATCGTGCGCTCGCACGCGGCCGGCATGGGCCCGCAGGTCGAGCGCGAGGTGGTCCGTGCGCTGATGTTCCTCCGGCTCAAGACCCTCGCCTCCGGGCACACCGGTGTCCGCCCCCTGGTCGTCGAGACGATGGCCGCGATACTCAACGCCGGCATCACCCCCGTCGTCCACGAATACGGCTCGCTCGGCTGCTCCGGCGACCTCGCACCGCTCTCGCACTGCGCGCTGACGCTGATGGGCGAGGGCGACGCGGAGGGCCCCGACGGCGTGGTCCGCCCGGCCGGAGAGCTGCTGGCCGCGCACGGCATCGAGCCCGTCGAGCTGCGCGAGAAGGAGGGCCTGGCGCTGCTCAACGGCACCGACGGCATGCTCGGCATGCTCGTGATGGCCTGCGCCGATCTCGCCCGGCTGTTCACCTCCGCGGACATCACCGCGGCGCTGTCCCTGGAGGCGCTGCTCGGCACGGACAAGGTCCTCGCGCCCGAGCTGCACGCCATCCGCCCGCACCCCGGGCAGGCCGCCGCGGCCGCCAACATGTCCAAGGTGCTGGCCGGTTCGGGCTTCACCGGCCACCTCCAGGACGACGCCCCGCGCGTCCAGGACGCCTACTCCATCCGCTGCGCCCCGCAGGTCGCCGGCGCCGGCCGGGACACCCTCGACCACGCCCGGCTGGTCGCCGACCGCGAGCTGGCCGCCGCCGTCGACAACCCCGTCGTCCTTCCGGACGGCCGGGTCGAGTCCAACGGCAACTTCCACGGCGCTCCGGTCGCCTACGTCCTGGACTTCCTGGCCATCGCCGCGGCCGACCTGGGCTCGATCGCGGAGCGCCGTACCGACCGTCTCCTCGACAAGAACCGCTCGCACGGGCTGCCCGCCTTCCTGGCCGGCGACCCGGGCGTCGACTCCGGCCTGATGATCGCCCAGTACACCCAGGCCGCCCTGGTCAGCGAGCTGAAGCGGCTGGCCGCACCGGCCTCGGTGGACTCCATCCCGTCCTCCGCCATGCAGGAGGACCACGTCTCGATGGGCTGGTCGGCGGCGCGCAAGCTGCGCACCGCGGTCGACAACCTGACCCGGGTCATCGCCGTCGAGCTCTACGCGGCGACCCGTGCCATCGAGATGCGCGAGGGCCTGGTGCCGGCCCCCGCCACCCGTGCCGTGCTGGACGCGGTGCGCGGCGCGGGCATCGAGGGACCGGGCGACGACCGCTTCCTCGCCCCCGACCTGGCGGGCGCGTATGCGTTCGTGCGGGACGGGAAGCTGGTGGCGGCGGTGGAGTCGGTCACCGGCGAGCTGGCGTAACCAGCAGGAGGGGGCGCCGCTCTCAGCCGCTCTCGTCGCGGGTGCGGCGGACGGAGTAGCTGACCAGGCCGGCGCCGAGCGCGAGGCAGGCGGTGCCCCCGATCACGTACGGCGTGGTGTCCGGGCTGCCGGTATCGGCGAGGAAGTGCGGTGCGATGCCGGACCGGTGGCGGTCGGCATCGGCGTACCGGGCGCCGTCGTGCGCGGTGGTCGTCGCGGACCGGGAATCGCCGCCCGGTGCCTGGTCCCCGGCCCGGTCGGCCACCTCGGACCCGGCCGGCACGGAGGCCGCCCGCGGACGGGAATCTGTCACTCCGTCATGTTCCGCGGTGGCATTGGCGGACGGTACGAACCACAGGGCGAACAGCACCGATCCCGCGGCCGCGGCGGTCAGCAGTGGTCGTCGTGCCGTCACGGATGCGATCCCCCTTGTGGGTCGGCGAATTGGCCGTTGACCTCAGATGTTAATGACAGCCGCGGGTCGCGGGGAAGTCGGGACCCGTCCATGCCTAACCTCCGTGCTATGAGCAATGGCGAGACATCACGTTTTGTGCGGCTTCATGTCGAACTGATCATGGAGATCACCGACACCCGCCGGCTGACCGGCGCCGCCGTCGACCACATCGACAAGGACCCCTCGCTCCCCGACGAGGAGCGCAGACAGTCCCTGGAGGCGGTCAAGGGGGACCCGGCGGACGCGCTGGCCCATCTGATCGACCCGTTCGACCTGGTCACCGCGGTGCCGGGGACCGAACTCGCGCAGGCCTCCTGGAGCAGCGAGGAGCTGACCGACTACGACCCGGACGCCGAGTGGGACGCGGCGGAGTGGGATCTGGCCGACGACGCCGACGGGGAGGGCTGACCGGCACCCCTCCCGCGCCGCGCCCCCTCCCGCCGGCGCGCTCGCCCGACCGACGACCCCGGCCCCCGTACGGCACCCGCCGTACGGGGGCCGACTACGTCGCAGAGCCCGTTTTCCGACCGCGGTGAGCCCGACGTCTGACCACAGAGAGCCCGATGTCCGACCCCAGAGGGCCCGATTTCTCACCGTGATCACCTTCTGACCGGCATCGGG
Source organism: Streptomyces auratus (assembly GCF_050433025.1). Lineage (NCBI taxonomy): Bacteria > Bacillati > Actinomycetota > Actinomycetes > Kitasatosporales > Streptomycetaceae > Streptomyces > Streptomyces auratus. Next base: position 748,605 of record NZ_JBNGCB010000003.1, read on the forward strand.
CCGATACGTGTCCTACCCCACACTTTGTTCAGGCATGGAACCGGCGAAACGGACAAGGCGTTTCTATGGCGTCGGCCGGAATGCCTGCGTCCAGATATGCCTGCGTTCAGTTGGCAGCTCGCTCGGGGATACGTGCGAAACCGGTAGCAATGGAGATGCGTGTGATAACGGACAGCAAGCGTCGCAAACGCCTTACGGCCAGCGCCGCGCTGCTGGGGGGCGTACTCACGCTTGCAGCGTGTGGCGGCAGCAGTGCGGCCGACCGAGGCACGGGTGGCACCGACGGCACCCGTCACGAGAACACCCAGCAGGTGGACCAGGCGGCCGCGAAGGACGCCTCCGACGCCAGGATCAAGATCCTCCCGGCGGACGGGTCCACCGACGCGGGCATCAACGGCGACGCCCTGGTCACGGTCAGCAACGGAAAGCTCACCGATGTCGCCATGACCTCGGTGGACGCCAAGCGGCCCGTCGAGGGCACGCTCTCGGCCGACGGCAGCTCCTGGAAGCCGAACCAGCCGCTGAACCGTGCGACGAAGTACAAGGTCACCGCGCATGCCGTGGACGCCCAGGGCCGCACGGCGGTGGAGAACTCCACCTTCACCACCGTCTCCCCGACGAACACCTTCATCGGGAACTTCACGCCCGAGGACGGCTCGACCGTCGGCGTCGGCATGCCGGTGTCGGTCAACTTCGACAAGCCGGTCACGAACAAGACCGCCGTGCAGTCCGCGATCAAGGTCTCCGACGACAGCAACCAGCCGGTCGTCGGCCACTGGTTCGGCGACAAGCGGCTGGACTTCCGCCCCCAGGAGTACTGGAAGGCGAACTCCAAGGTCACCATGGCCCTGGGCCTGGCAGGCGTCGAGGCCTCGCCGGGCGTCACGGGTATCCAGAACAAGACCGTCGGCTTCCAGGTCGGTCACTCGCAGGTCAGCACCGTCGACACCAAGAAGCACGAGATGACGGTGGTGCGCGACGGCCGCACGATCAAGACCCTGCCGATCTCGGCCGGCGCCGACGACCACCCGACCTACAACGGCCAGATGGTCATCTCGGAGCGGTTCAAGCAGACCCGGATGGACGGCTCGACCGTCGGCTTCAAGAAGAAGGGCAGCGGCAAGGGCGAGTACGACATCCACGATGTGCCGCACGCCCAGCGCCTGACGTCGTCCGGCACCTTCATCCACGGCAACTACTGGGGCAAGGGCGTCTTCGGCCACGCCAACACCAGCCACGGCTGCATCGGCCTCCAGGACGTCAAGGGCGCCAAGGACGGCAAGACGGACGGGGCATGGTTCTTCGACCACTCGCAGACCGGCGATGTCGTCAAGGTGCTCAGTTCCCCCGAGCGGACCGTCAAGCCGGACAACGGCCTCAACGGCTGGAACATGGCCTGGTCGCAGTGGGTGGCCGGCAGCGCGGTCAACTGACCTCGCGGCCCCGCGGCGGTGACGCCGAGGGGTGACGGCGAGGGGTGAGGCGGCGGACCGGGCGCGGGACGTGCGCCGGGGCCGCCGCCCACCCGTGCACGGACCGACGCCCGGTGTCGCCCTTGAAGGGGGCGCGCCGGGCGTCGGGCTTGCTGTCCCGGAGCGTGGGAGCGGCGCCGTCCTCCGTACAGTTGAGCGGGTGAGCGAGCGCGGAAGAGATGGGCGCGGCGGGCCGTCGTCGTCGGCGGCCGGTGAACTGGTCGGGCAGGTGCTCGGCAGCGTCCGTTACGCGCCGGACGGCGAGCCGGCCGAGGACGCCATCGAGGCCGGCGCCTCGATGCTGGCCGCGGCCGAGGCCGGCTGGGAGGCGGTGAGCGCGGCCGTGGTCGCCGCCGCCGTGGCCGGGGTGCGGCAGTGCTGGGCGGGCGGCTGGTACCCCGCCGACCTGGAGCGGATCGTACGGCGCGAGGCCCCCGGCACCACCCTGGCGGCCCTGGTCGTCGATGCCGTCGCGGCCGAGGCGGCCCGGCCGCCCGCCGCGCGGCCCCCGCAGGACCCCCGCTGGGCCGGTCAGCTGCGCGACCTCGGTGCCGAGGTCTGGTGGGCGTCCGACGGCGGCTATCTCGACGCGCTGGCCGCCCGCCGCCGCACCTCCCGCTTCGAGACCGCGTACGACGTGCTGGCGGCGCTGCGCACGCTCGCCCGGCTGCCCCGGATCACCCCGCTGCCGGCTCCGCCGCGGACCGCGGGGAAGAGCGGCCCGCCCGGCGCCGCCGCGGACCGTGCCCTCGGCCGGATCCGCGGACTGCTCGCCAAGGCCGAGGCGACCGACTACGCCGAGGAGGCGGAGGCGCTGTCCGCCAAGGCCCAGGAGCTGATGGCCCGGCACAGCATCGACGAGGCGCTCCTCGACCGTACGGACGGCCCCCGGGGCGGGCGGACCGCCGGCCCGTCAGCGGTCCGGATCGGCATCGAGGGCCCGTACGAACAGGCCAAGGCGCTGCTGCTCGACGCGGTCGCGGCCGCCAACCGCTGCCGGGCCGTCTGGGCCGCCGACGTCGGCTTCTCCACCCTCGTCGGCTTCGCCCCCGACCTGGAGGCGGCCGAGATGCTCTACACCTCGCTGCTGCTCCAGGCCACCACCGCGATGCACCGCGCGGCCGACGATCTCCCTCGCGCTCTCAAGGAGCAGGGCGGTACGCCCCGCGGCCGCTCCCGCCGCACCCGGGACTTCCGCCAGACCTTCCTCGTCGCCTACGCCGACCGCATCCGCGACCGGCTCGCCGAGGCCACGGCCACGGCGACCGCCACCGCCTCCGCCGAGTCGGCCCCCACGGCCCCCGACCTCCGCCCGGTCCTCGCCGCCCGCGACCTGGCCGTCGAGGAGACCACCGGCGCGCTCTTCCCCGACACCGCCCCGGTCCGCCTGCGCGGCGTACGCGACGCGGACGGCTGGCACCAGGGCAGAGCGGCAGCGGACCGGGCCCGGCTGGGGGAGGGGTGACGGGGCGGACCCGGCCCAGGGGGTGTCTCTTCGATCTCCGTGGATCAGGCCCTACGACAGCAACCCGCGCTCCAGCGCCGTGATCACCGCCGCCGTCCGGTCCGAGACGTCCAGCTTCTTGAACGCCCGCAGCAGATGCGTCTTGACCGTGGCCTCACCGATGAACAGCTTCCGACCGATCTCCGCATTGGTCAGGCCCTGGCCGACCCACTGCAGCACCTCGCACTCCCGGCCGGACAGCAGCGGTGCCTCCACCGTCCGCGCCCGGAACAGCTTGCCGGCCAGCGAAGGGGTCAGCACGGTCTCCCCGCGCGCCGCCGCGTGCACGGCGCCGGTCAGCTCCGCCCGTGAACTGCCCTTGAGCAGATAGCCGGCGGCGCCCGCCTCCACCGCCCGCAGGATGTCGGAGTCGTCCTCGTACGTGGTGACGATGACGACCTTGGTGTGCGGCGTCTGCCGCCGGATGTGCCCGGTCGCGCCGACCCCGTCCATCCCGCCCATCCGCAGATCGAGCAGCACCACGTCCGGCACCAGCCGCTGTGTCAGCGCCACGGCCTCCTCCCCGGAACCCGCCTGCCCGACGACCTCGATCCCCGGATCGGAGGCGAGCATCGCGCACAGGCCCTCGCGCACGACGGGATGGTCATCGGCGAGCAGCACCCGCACCGCGGCGGCAGCGGTGGCTTCCATGCCGGTCATCGGCGGCCCTTTCCGAGCGCTCCGGCGAGGCTCTTCCCGAGTGCTCCGGCACGGTCCGTGTCTGTCCTGGTCGCGTCCGTCCGGGCCGCGTCCGGGCTCGTGTCCGCGTCGTCCACCGTTCCCGCCAACGGAATCCTCACCTCCACGGCGGTGCCCGCGCCCCGCTCGCTCACCACACTCATCACGCCTCCGGTCTCCGCCACCCGCGCCGCCATCCCCCGCAGCCCGAAGCCCCCGCCTTCGCCCTCGTCGGCACCGCCACTCGGGACACTCCCGCCGCTTTCCTCCGCCGCGGCGAACTCGCCCTGCTCCGTGGCGAATCCCTTGCCGTCATCGGCGACCCGCAGCGCGACCTGCCCCTCGCCGAACCGGAGCACCATGTCCACCGTGCGGGCCTCGGCGTGCTTACGGACATTCGCGCCGGCCTCCTGCGCGGCACGCAGCAGGACGACACCGGCCGCCATCGGCAGCGGCCGTTCCGTCCCCTCGACGGCGAACCGCACCAGCAGCCCGGACTGTGCGGTCAGCCCGTCCGCCTGCCGCCGCAGCGCCTGGGCCAAGGAGCTCTCCTGCAAGGACGCGGGCGTCCGGTCGGCGACGAAGGCACGGGCCTCCACCAGGCTCTCCTTGGCCACCCGCCCGACCAGCGCGAGGTGTTCACGGGCCGCGGCGGGGGCGGTATCCACCTCCGCATCGACCGCCTGCACCAGGCTGATGATGCTGATCAGGCTCTGCGCGAGGGTGTCATGGATCTCCCGCGCGAGCCGCTCACGTTCGGCGGAGATCCCGGCCTGGTGCGACAGCCGGGCCACCTGCTCGCGGTTCTGGCGCAGCTCCTCGATCAGTGCGGCGTGCTCCTCGTTCTGCCGTACCACCCTCTTGATCCACAGCCCGAGGAGTACGGACAGCGCGATGCCCAGGAGCGACACCAGCAGCACGAACAGCACCAGCGGGCCCGCGGCGCCACCGCCCTGCAGCAACAGCACCGTCACGGGGACGAGGTTGCCGAGCACGGCGGTCACCACGGCCGCCCGGGCCGCCAGGCTCATCATCAGCATCGGGACCAGCGCGAACAGGGCGAACGCGCTCATCAGATCGACCGCTGCCGCCACCCCGAAGAGCACGAAGAGCCCGGCGGCGAAGAGGGTGTTGCGCCGGTTGCTCGTACGGTGCCGCATCAAGGGCCGCCCGATCCCCGCGTACCAGGGAACGATCAGCGTCAGCGCGCCGATCGCGACGACCCGGTGGCCCTGGGGGACTTCGGACGTGAACACCAGCCCCGTGGTGAGCAGGTAGCAGATCACGAAGTAGCTGTCCCACAGCCCGAACCAGCGCACCCGCGCCTCCGCCGCGCGCCGCGCGTCAAGCCTCACGGTATCCCCCTGCATCCGACTGCATCCGATCGCCCCGCACCGGGGCGCGGGCGTCACCGCGCCTCGCGCGACCGGCCACAGTCCTATCACCCTCCCCGTCACCTTCTCCTGCCGTCCTCCACCGCACTGTCCACCGGCCGGTGGACACCCGAATCCACCGGCCGGTCGTCCCGCGGCAACGGTCCGCGGCCATAGCGTCGTTGACGGCGAAACGCGGAGGCCGAAAGCCGCAGGGGGAATGCTGTGCGGGATATCGCGGACGCCGCCGAAATGACACGTATCGCAGAATTGCGGAAGGGCCCCGATTTCCATGAACCACCTGAGTCAGTTCGTCACTGCACTCATCGCCGGCGGCACGATCCTCGCCATCATCCTGGCGACCGACCTCGGCCGGCGCCGCGTCACCAATATGCGCATGGTGCGCTCCGTGCTCGCGGTCGCCGTCATCATCGTGATCTTCGTGCACTCCTTCCCGACCTCGGGAAATGCACCCTCGTTGCAGCTCATCGGCGTCGGAGTGGGCGTGATCTGCGGCCTGGTGGCGGGCGCCCTGCTCCCCGCCCACCGCGGCGCCGACGGCCTCATCTACACCACCGGAGGGGTGGGCTACGCCCTCGTCTGGATCGTCCTTTCCAGCGCCCGCGTGCTCTTCGCCTACGGTGCCGAGCACTGGTTCACCGAGGGGCTGATCCGCTTCAGCATCGACAATGAGCTCAGCGGGCCGGACGTCTACGCAAATGCCTTTGTTTTCATGTCCCTTGCCATGGTCCTGACCCGGACCGCGGTCCTGGTGACAAAGCGCCGCCGCATTCGCAATTCCCCCGCCGACCCGGCGGGAAGGGAGCAGCCTGCCGCGGTCTGAGCGGGGCGCCGGGCGGCCCGGTCGTCACACACCGGGCGGCACGGTCGTCACACACCGGGCGGGACGGTCCGGGCCGATCGGGGGACGGCCCGGACTGTCCCGTCCCGCTCCGTTGCGCCACCCGCCATCCACCGCTCTTCCGGCTCGCACCACACATTCACGACATACCACCCCGGTTCGCCCTCGCTCCCCGTCCGCCTCCCAGGCCGACGACCTGCGGAATGAACACAACCGGCCGGCCGCCCGTACAGCTATCGACGGCGCCGACCTCCCGAGTCCGGTCCGCCGTGCCACTACCGGGCCTCGCACGGAAGGACCTTCGGGTGTCGCACACCACGAGCTCTCGCCCACTGCCTCAGGAGGAGCGGAACACCGCGACCGAGGACCTGCCACCGGACGGCCTCCCGGAGTCCGCGCTGAACGCCGCGGAAGCGACGGCGGACGCCGGGGAAGCGACGGCGGACGCCGGGGAAGCGACGCCGGACGCCGGGGAAGCGACGCCGGAACACGACACCGTCGCGAGTGAGGCCACGGGCCCCGAAGCGGCCGCGGGCCCCGAAGCGGCCGCGGGCCCCGAAGCGGCCGCGGGCCCCGAAGCGGCCACCGACCCCGAGCCCGACTCCGCCGCACGCCCCGCCCCCGGCTGGCGCGACCGGCACCCGGCCGCCGCCCGTACGCTGGCATGGACCACCACCGCCCTGGCCGCCGCCCTGGTGCTCGTCACCCTCCTCCTGCCGAACGATCCTGCCCGCCTCACCCCCGCCGAGTTCGTTCGCATCCCGGTGGAGGGGATAGCCGGTGCCGCCCTGCTGCTCGTCCTGCCGCAGACGGTACGGCGGGTGGCAGCGGTCCTCGCCGGGGTGGTTCTCGCCCTGCTGGCCGTCCTGGACGTCCTCGACATCGGCTTCATCGGGGCGCTGGGCCGCGGGTTCAACGTGGTGTTCGACTGGCCCCTGCTCGGCGACGGCGCCTCCTTCCTCCAGGACTCGATAGGCCGGGCGGGCGCGCTCGGCGTCGAGATCGCGGCCGTGGTCCTCGTGCTCGCCCTGCTGGTCCTCACGGCGCTGGCCGTCGTCCGGCTCAGCAACCTCATGGCCCGCCACCGCGCCACGGCCGCCGGCACCACCCTCGTCCTCGGGACCGCCTGGGTCCTCTCCGCGGCGCTCGGCCTGCAGATCGCCGGTGCGCCGGTCGCCTCCCGGAGCACCTCCGACCTCGTCCAGGCCCGGATGGACGGCGTGAGCGCGACCCTCAAGGACGAGCGGGAGTTCGCCCGGGTGGCCGCCCACGACCCGTACGGCAGCACCCCGGGCAGCAAGCTGCTGACCGGACTGCGCGGCAAGGACGTCATCTTCACCTTCATAGAGAGCTACGGCCGCAGCGCGGTCCAGGACCCGCTGATGGCGCCGGGGGTCGACGCGGTGCTCGCGAAGGGGACCAAGCGGCTGCGCGCGGCCGGCTACTCGGCCCGCAGCGGTTGGCTGACCTCGGCGACCTACGGCGGCAGCAGCTGGCTGGGGCACTCCACCTTCCTGTCCGGCCTGTGGATCGACAACCAGCAGCGCTACCGCACCGTCACCGCGGGCGATCACCTCACCCTCACCAAGGCCTTCCGGCGCACCGGCGCCTGGCGGACCGTCGGAATCATGCCCGGCGTCACCAAGGGCTGGCCGGAAGCCTCGTGGTACGGCCTCGACCACGTCTACGACTCACGGGAACTCGGCTACAAGGGGCCCAAGTTCAGCTGGTCGACCATGCCCGACCAGTACAGCCTCTCGGCCTTCCAGCGCCTGGAACACGGCCGGCCGCACGACAAGCCGCTGATGTCCGAGATCATCCTGACCTCCAGCCACAACCCCTGGGCACCCCTCCCCAAGACGCTCCCCTGGAACAAGGTCGGCGACGGCTCCGTCTACCGCTCCATCGAGAAGGCCGGCAAGAACCCCGTGGACGTGTGGCAGCAGACCGACCGGGTGCGCACCGAGTACGGCAAGTCCATCCAGTACTCCCTCAACAGCCTGATCTCGTACGTCGAGAAGTACGGCAACAAGAACACCGTGCTCGTCTTCCTCGGCGACCACCAGCCCGTCGCGAAGGTCTCCGGCGACCACGCCAGCCGGGACGTACCGGTCGCGCTCGTCGCCCACGACCCCGACGTCCTGAAGCGGATCTCCAACTGGCACTGGACCCCCAGCCTGAACCCCGGCCACCAGGCCCCGGTCTGGCGGATGGACACCTTCCGCGACCGCTTCCTCAAGGCATACGGCCCGCACCCCGACTCCACCGTGTCCCCGGCCGCCCGGTAACCGCCGACGCCCCCCGGCCCCCGCCGCACGGCAGGCGGCGGGGGCCGGGGGCCCGATACGAACCCGCCCCCTCAAACGCTCTACTTGCCGCTTTGCTGCCCACGGGCCTTCTCGACCACCTCACGCACCGCATCGATGACGAGCTGCGGCTGATTGTTCTGGATGTTGGGGTCACTCCTGGTCTTCGTGACGTGCCGCGCTCCGGGAAACTTCCGCGCCAAATCTCCTTGCGAGGCGAGTTGCGCCCGCCAGAAGACCTGTGGGTAGTTCGCCGGGGCGCCGGCCGGCAGACGAGCACGGAATGCACGGGCGTCGAATTCATCCCCGGTCAGCACCACCACCGGCACCTTCGGCGCGGGCGGAGCGGCCCGCACCTGCCGGAACACGGTCACCGGATCCTGCCTTTCCACCTCTTTCCACTGGGCGATGCGCTTCTTGTCGTCGCGGCGCTCCAGCGCCAGAAAAGTGGCGAACTGCCCCGGCGTGAGCCGCGATTGCAGGAATTCCGTCTCGGCGTCCACGAGAACGAGGCCGGACACCTCATGCGGATACTCGCCGGCATAGATCCTGACGATCGGCCCGCCTGCCGACCACCCCACCAGCACATAGGGGCCGGGCACCTTCGCCGTTGTCAACAGCGTGTGCAGGTCCGCGACGTCACCGCGCGGCGTCGTGGGCTGAGCGACCGACGTCGAGGTGGTGACCTTCCCGCCCTCCCGTGCCGTTCCGGGACGATCGTAGGAGCAGACTCTGGTGAATCGCCCCACTCCGGGATACACGGCCGAGCTGCCGGCCTTCAGCGCGCCGGCAGGGCCTCTCACATATCTCCAGGTATCAGCGGCGGCGACGAGCCCTGGCACAAGAATGACCGTCGGAGACCCACTGCCGTGGCACTCCAGATACATCGTGCGCCCCGGACCGACATCGACCAGCCGCGCAAAGGACGTCGACGAATCGGAGCTCGCGTCCGCCGAGAGGGCGGAGTGCGTGGCGGAGGTACTGCACGCCGTGCCGAGCAGCGCAGCCGCGACCAGAATTCCGGCCGGCCCGAGAATTCCTCCGCGCACACCGCAACCGCCCCGGCGGACAATGCCGGATCGACTCATCTCACTCCCTCGTGAATGCTCGTACCGGAGAATTCCGCCAGGTCCATCGCCATGCACACGGACGCGCCAAAGCCATCCGTCACTGCCGTCCACCACCGTCCATGATCTCCCCAGGGATGCGCATATCGCGTCAGCCCCATACGGAGAGTCGTCAGCCCCGAACGAGCCGTCATCGGCCCTGACGCGGCGGAGTGGCCGGATCGCAAGCCCGTCACCAGCGGACCCTGCGGAGTCCCCTGCGGTTGCCGCGCCCCTGCACACCCCGTTACCTGGAAGCGAGGGCTCATCGAGCGGAGGAGCGCCAATGATCACCCAAGGGCAGGTCGACCGGATCCTCCAGCTGGGCGGCAATGGACTTCCGCTGGTCTCCCTCTACGTTCCGGTGGCACCGGGCCCGCCCGGCCGCCGTGAGTTCACCACCCGCGTGGCGAGCCTGCTGGACCGCATCCGGCCGCTCGCGGAGGACCGCAAACGGGAGCACGATGTGCGGATCTCGCTCCGCGACGACATCGCGAAGATCGAGAAGTCCCTCGGCGCGGAGCCCGTCGAACCGGGCACCGTCGCGGTCTTCTCCTGCAGCGGCAACGATGTCTACGAAGAGGTGTGGCTGCCGCGAAACGGCCACGAACGCATCGTGGTGGACGCCGATCCCTACGTCCGTCCGCTGCTCGGCGTGCTCGACGAGTACTACCGCACCTGCGCGGTCCTCGTGGACAAGGGCACCGCCCAGGTCTGGGAGTACTACCTGGACCAGGCCCGCGAGCTGGAGGCGATCCGCGACCGTACGCTGCGCAAGCCCAACTTCGCGGCGGGGTGGGCCGAGTACGGGGTCCGCAACAAGGCCGACGAGCTGAGCAAAAAGCACTACCGGCGGGTGGTCGGTGAGCTCAAGCAACTGTTCGGGAGCGGCGGCTACGACGTGCTCGTCGTGGGCGGCCATCCCCATGAGGTGCCGGTCTTCCTCGATTTCCTCCCCCTCGACCTGCGGAACCGGCTCGTCGGCAGCTTCACCGTCGACCGCGAGACCGCGACGTCCGCGGACATCAAGCAGAAGGTGCAGGAGCTCGTCTCCGCCCACGCACATGAGGAGCAGCGGCGGCTCGCCGACGAGATCCTGCAGACCAAGGGGGCCGGGCGGCTCGGCGCCGTCGGGCTCGACGAGACACTGTGGGCGGGGTCGCTGGCCGCGATCCGGACGCTGGCCGTGGACGGCGAGTCCGCCGCCCCGGGGGCCGTCTGCGACCAGGACAGGCTGCTTGCACGGTCGGCGGGGGCCTGCCCGCTCTGCGGGGAGCCGCTGCGGGAGGTTCCCGATGTCATCGACGAACTGACCGAGGCCGTCATCGACGACGGCGGCGAGGTCCGCCACCTCGACGTGGAAACGGAACTCCGCACCCCGCAGACCGGCGCCCTGCTGCGCTTCGCACTACCTCCGCAGCCCACCGCTACGAAGTAGTGCGCCGGCCCCCTCACCCTGTGCCCGCGACCGCGTGGCACATCGCAGCCATCGCGGCAATCTCCCACGGCAACGGCCCCTTCAGGACACCGGCCGCCCCACAACACCGGCCCCTTCACGGCACCGGCTCGCTCAAGGCACCGGCCCGCCCTCCACCACACCCGCAATCACCGTCGTCACGACCTTCTGCACGGCTCCGACCTCCGGCGGCCCCCCTTCCCCATCGGCGAAGAGCAGATGGCCCGCCCCGATCAACGTGGGAGCGAGCGTGTCGATGTCGGCGTCCGCCGCGATGCGGCCCCGTTCCCGCTCGGCGGTGAGGTAGGAGGCGACCATGGCCGTGGCTTCCGCCAGGACCGGGATGCCGGTGGGCGTGGTCCGGCGCAGTCGGGCGCGCAGTTCGTCCCGGAAGGTGACGAGGCCGACGATCCGCACGGCGACCGACTCGAACAGGGCCGTCAGCGCAGCGGTGAGGTGGCCGGCGACGGTGCCGGTCCCCGCGGAGTCGCGCAGGGCGGCGGCCTGGGCGTCGATCCGGGCGATGCGGTCGCGTACCAGCTCGGCGAGGAAATCGTCGAAATCGGCGAAGTGCCGGTGCAGGAGGCCCTTGGCGCACCCTGCCTCCGTGGTGACCGCTCGGCTGGTCAGCGCGTTCGGCCCGTCCCGGAGCAGGACGCGCTCGGCGGCGCCGAACAACTGCTCACGCGCGTCCCGCATGGCCACCCCTGTCGGCACCGTGCCACCGCCTTCCCTCGTCCCGGTCCCACCCGTTGACGAGTGGGCACTCGCCCACCATAGTGGGCGCATGCCCACTTTACCGTGCTCCGGGAATGAGCCTCATCAACACCGGCTGATGGCCGAGTCGTTCGGCTCGGACGCCGAACGCTACGACCGCGCCCGCCCCCGCTACCCCGACGCCCTGGTGGCGGCGATCGTCGCCGGCAGCCCCGGCCCCGAGGTCCTCGACGTCGGCTGCGGCACCGGCATCGCCGCCCGGCAGTTCCAGGCAGCCGGCTGCAAGGTGCTCGGGGTCGACGTCGACGCACGGATGGTCGACCTGGCGCGGCGCAGCCAACTCGCGGCAGAGGTCGCAGCGTTCGAAGCCTGGGACCCGGCCGGCCGGGACTTCGACGCCGTCATCTCCGGGCAGACCTGGCACTGGCTGGACGCGGCCGCCGCCGCGGCCAAGGCGGCGCAGGTACTGCGTTCCGGCGGCCGCCTGGCAGCGTTCTGGAACGTGGGCCAGCCCCCGTCCGACGTGGCCGAAGCCGCCGCCGCGGCCTGCCAACGAGTCATGCCCGACTCGCCGTTCAACCTCCGGACGCCGACCAAGCAAGCCCTGGACGGCTACCGACCCCTGCTCACCAAGGCCGCCGACGGAATCCGCGAGACGGGAAGGTTCAACCCCCCGGAACAGTGGCGATTCGACTGGGAGTGTTCCTACACCCGTGACGCATGGCTGGACCAACTCCCCACCCATGGCGTCTTCACTCAACTCCCACCGGACAAAATGGCAGAGGTCCTGCAGCACGTCGGCTCCACCATCGACGCACTCGGCGGCAGCTTCACGATGTCCTACGCGACGGTGACGGTCACCGCAACGCGAACGGGCGGGCCCTGACCGGGCGTCACGGTTGCCAGACTTCTCGGGAAAGCATCCGGAACGACAGCGCAGGGAGTGCCAATTTCCGTACCCTCAACGTCATGCGCACTGACGCTGCACCTGCTCCGGAACCAGGCGGACCGAAGGATGGTCGGGGGTCCCTCGTCCCGAAGAGGTGATACGGGGGGCGGCTCTTGGCCCGCGGGCAGCGCGAGGGCATGCAGGGGGGACGTACCGGCGACAGAGGAATTCGACTCCGGATGATTGCTGTACTCGAAAGGAATGCCTTGGCCGGTAGTTGCGGGGAGGGCGAGTGCGGGTAATGGCGCAAATCAACATCACCGCCACCAAGGCTCCCGTCATGCCTGAGGGGCGAGATTCCGTACTCGATGCGTACGACCTCCTCTTCAGGTGGATGGAAGAAGAGTCCCTCAAGGCTTACGAATGGTACATGGAGGAAAAGAGAAGCAAGGCTGCCGCCTCCAAGGTCCTGCGCGCTCTGTCCATCGCCGGTCTGACCCTCGGAACTGTCACCCCTGCGGTGTCGATCTTGTCCGGGGGAGCGATTCCCACCGAGTCCGGGTACGTGGTTCTTGGACTTGCTGGTGGCTTCCTCCTTCTGGACAAAGGCTTCGGCTTCTCGTCCGCCTGGGGGAGGTACATGGTCTCCGCCACCAAAATTCTGTCCGCACTGAAGGGGTGTCAAATCAGGTGGTCCATGCTGCTGGCGGACTGGCGAGGAGGTCAGCGGGATGAATCGGTTCTGATCGAAGAAGCGAGAGAGATCATTACGGGTCTCGTGGTCGCCCTGCACGAGACCTTGGAAGGCGAGACCGCCGAATGGCTGAGCGAGTTCCATCAGAACCTGGAAGGTGTGCGAGCCATGGTGGGTGAGTTACCCGGGCGCAGCATCGCCGGCTGACCCGTCCGGTGTCCCGGCGATCGCCGCGTCGCAGGGGTCAGCTCTGCGCGGTGGGACGGACGACGATCTCGCTCACATCGACAGCGGCGGGTTGTTCGATGGCGAACGCGATGGCACGGGCGATCGCGTCGGGCGGTATGGCGATGTCGTCCCGCATCTTCGTGATCTCCGCTCTGACCCGCCTGTTGGTCGATGCCTCGGCGAAGTCGGTGGCCGTCGCACCGGGCGAGACCGTGGTCACCCGCAGGGAGTCGCCGGCCTCCTGACGCAGCCCTTCGCAGATGGCCCGGACCGCGAACTTGCTGCCGGCGTAGACCGCCATGGCGGGGACGATGCGAAAGGCAGCAGTCGAGGCGGTGGTGACGAAGTGCCCGGTGCCCTGTGCGCGGAAGACCGGCAGCGCGGCGGCGATGCCGTGCAGCACACCTTTCACATTGACGTCGATCATGTGGTCCCACTCCTCGACGCGCAGATCGTCCAGAGGCGAAATCGTGCCGACTCCGGCATTGTTGACCAGGACGTCGAGCCGGCCGAAGTGCTCTTCGGCCAGCGCGACCAAGGCGTGCAGGTCGTCCCGCCGGGTCACGTCGGTGCGGATCTGCACGGCCGCGCCACCCGCCTTCTCGATCCGGGTCACCAGCGCCGCCAGACGCCGGGACCGGCGCGCGCCGAGAACGAGTTGCGCGCCGCGTTCGGCGAGCAGCAGCGCGGTCGCCTCGCCGATACCGCTGCTGGCTCCCGTAATCGCCACCACTTTGCCCTCGATTCCGGACATGAGGACTTCCTTTCCCTTTCAGCGCAGGGTCTGAAGCCCGGGCGGCGACTCGTGGAAGAGCGTCGAGCCGTTGCCCGGGGCGGCCGGACTCCCACCTGCCCATGGATTAAGGCCGTCGGCACCGCAACGGCCTGTACTCGCGTACGAGTACGCCTACGAGTACGAGTCTCCGGGAGGCTTAACCTGGTATCCAGAATGCATTTATTCTGGAACCGGGAGTTCTCCCCATGCCGCTGCAGCCGGACCGACGCCGTCAGCTGGGTGCGTTCCTGCGCAGCCGAAGAGAGCGCCTCACTCCGGACGAGGTCGGCCTGCCTCCAACCGCTCGCCGCCGGACTCCGGGGCTTCGCCGGGAGGAATTGGCACTGCTCGCCGGGATCAGCGCCACCTGGTACACGTACCTGGAGCAAGGCCGGGAGATCCGCGTCTCCGAACAGGTGCTGACCGCTCTGGCCGAGACACTGCGGCTCGACGGGCCCGAGCGCGCTCACCTTCTCCAACTCGCCGGTCACGCGGCTGCCGCTGCATCCGAGGAACGCGAGCCGCTCAAGGACGAGGTGGCAGCCGTGCCGCTGTTGCTCCAGCCGAACCCGGCGTACATCATCGGCGGCACCTATGACGTGCTCAGTCACAACCGGGCGGCCGACGAGCTGTTCCCGCGGCTCCTCGGCAACCAGGCGGAGCGGCCGGCCAACTTCGTCCGCTGGATGTTTCTCGAACCGGTGGCCCGGGACGTCGTGGTCGACTGGGAACCCGAGGCACGCGGCCTGCTCGCCCGGCTCCGGACGCAGGCCGGACGCCACCCCGCTGACCCGCGATACAGGCGGCTGATCGATGAGTTGAACGAGGCGAGCCCGGAAGCGCGGGCCTGGTGGCGCCAGCACGAGGTGCAGGCCCGGCGCGGTGGACGCAAACGGCTACGGCACCCGGCACGCGGACCGGTCGAGTACGCCTACACCGCCTTCCACCTGGCCGAACAGCCGGAACAGACGCTGGTGGTCTATGTCGAGGGCAGCG
The DNA here is from genome assembly GCF_050433025.1 of Streptomyces auratus. Classification (NCBI taxonomy): domain Bacteria; kingdom Bacillati; phylum Actinomycetota; class Actinomycetes; order Kitasatosporales; family Streptomycetaceae; genus Streptomyces; species Streptomyces auratus. The sequence continues at coordinate 763,661 of NZ_JBNGCB010000003.1, forward strand.
AACGGGCCGACGCTGACCCGTTCGTGCCCGGCGGATGAAGGGGAGCGCCGGTGGTAGTTCCACCGACCGCACGCCACCGCTGACCGCCGCTGCCCGCCGCCCCCATGGGGGTGACGAGCCGGGGTGCCGCAGTCGATGGCGGGGGAGGGGGCGAGCTGCGGGTGACCACCCCTCCGTCGGTGCACTGCGGGGACGCCCTTACCCGCGGCGTAGTTCGGCCTCGATGAGGTCGGCCGCGCGCCCGGTGCCGCCTTCGGCGGCCATGTCCCGCTGGATGGACGCGAGGCGGTGCTTCACTTCCGGGTCGTCGACGAGCGCGAGCACCGCGGCGCGGAGGGTGGCGGCGTCCGCCCGGTCCATCGGAACGTGGCGGGCCACGCCGAGCCCCTCCAACAGGTCCGCGTTGCCGAACTGGTCGACGGCCTGCGGGACGGCCACCATGGGCGTGGCGGTGGCCAGGCCCTCCTGGCTGCCACCCGCGCCGGCATGGGTGACGAAGGCATCAGCTTTCCGCAGGATCGCCAACTGCGGTACCCAGGTGCGCACTTCGACATTTCCGGGCACCTCCCCCAGCTCGTCGGCGGTGACGTGCTTGCCCACCTGGAGCACGAGGTGCCAGCCCGGCAGGTCACCGAACGCCTTGACGCACTCGCGATAGAAACCGGGCTGCTTGGTGAAGGACGAGCCGAGTGAGACCAGCAGCACGCGCTCGGCGTCCGCGGGCCGCTCCCAGTCGCCCTGTGCGGCGCGGTCGCCCTGGCAGGCGCCGACGAAGGAGTGCACCTCCTCGTCGACCCGGTCGGCGTTCGGTTGCAGGACCTTCGGGATGAGCACGATCGAGCGGTCGGGACGGCCGACAAACGCGTCGGGGTGCTGACTGATCGCGTTCTCCGCAAGCCAGTGGGTGAACTTCTCGTAGTACGCCCTGCCGCGCTCGGTCGCCCTGGGCTCCGCCCACATCGGCTCGGCGACCTCCTCCTCGTACCCCTGCCATGCCACGAGGTTCGGCGAGAGGGAGACCGCGGGCACGCCCCAGCGGCGAGCGAGGACGCGCGCCGGATACGAGGCGATGTCGTGCAGCACGAGGTCCGGCTCATCCCCCTGATACGCCGCGATGAGCTGCGGCAGCGCCTGGATCGCGTCGTCCAGGAACGGCTCGACGTTGTCGAGGAGCGTGCTCCCCCATGCCGACGGATCGTCGTCGGGTGAGGGCAGCGTGGTGCGGTACCGCACCGGCTCGGCGCCGGTCTCGGCAACCTTTTCCGCGAAAACGTGCGGGATCGCGTACGTGACGCGGTGCCCACGGGCGACGAGCTCGCGGATCACTTCGAGGCTCGGGTTCACGTGCCCGTGGGCGGCGATGGAGAACATGGCGATATGGGCGCGTGTAGGGGACACAGGGTTCGTCATGGCCACGAACGTAGGAGAGACGATACGTCTCGTGCAACGTATTTCGGGTACCGGCGCCGGCGGAGAGAGCTTCTGCTCGTGCTGCTACTCAGCCCAGGCCGGCGCTCGTCAGCGACAACGGCGTGTCCGTGATCAGGGGCGAAGGCCATTCACCCGTGAGGCAGATGGAGATCCCGGACGTAGCATCCCGTTGCGCTGTGCCAGTTGCGGTGGATGGCCGCAAGTGTGGTCAATTGAGAGCCACGCCGGGGATGAAGGCCACGAGACCGGAGAGGAAACTGCCGATCGCAGCCAGCGTTACGAGGGTGGCCTTGCCGTCCGTGAACAGTCCCGAGCAGAAGGCGCGGACCTGACGACGCAGGATCAGCATCTTGAGTTTCTGCCAACGGTGCTGGCGGATGTGGCAGCCCAGAAGGATTCCGGTCGCGTTGTTACGGCAGCCGTCTTCCCGCCCCCTGACGGGGGCGCCGCATGTCACCGGCGCCTGGAAGAGAGACCAGATCAGGACCAGGGCTGACAGAGCGGCGACAATCGCCGGCCCCGCTGCCCTGTTGATCCATGCGGCGACCAGCAATGCCGCCGCGATGATGCCCCACCATTGCCCCAAGCCGCCGAGCCGACCGCTTCTCGCCCCCGAAGTCGCCATGGTCTCCATGGTGACGAGACGTGTGCGATCTAGCGAGCCGCCCTGGCTTCCTGGCCGAAAAGGATCTCAAGGCGGCTGATGATCGATGTCGGACAACCCTCTGCGGCCCAGGGCAGAGCAAAGCTCCCAGGGACCACTGACGTACTGAGCCGGAAGTTACTCGTCCCCGTCCGGCGCCGGCGCCACCCCCACCGGACAGCTCACCCCCGTCCCGCCGAGCCCGTTCTGCCATGTGACCCATTGAGCCCCTCATGGCATGGACGTCAAATCCCTTCAGCGGCGGCACTTTCCGGCGTTGGAGGGAAACGGGAAGAACCAGCTGGGGACATGGATTCTGACCGGGGCGCTAGGGGGTTGTCCGCAAAGTCCCGCCTGGCTCGCGACGCCTGGCACGCACTCCCCCACGCCTTAAGGGCGCGGGCGGACCCCCATGCTGCGTTGTCGGGATCATCCACGTAGACCCACTACGAGGACGACCCTCCGCCTTGCGATCGCGCTCGGCATCCGGTGGCCCTTTCGAGGAGCCGAGACGAAGCGAGTGCAACGAGCGGAGTGCACCAGACGCCGCGAGCCCCGCCCTCCGGGCGGACGACGGGATTTAGCGGACACCCCCTAGGGCACGAGCACGAGTTTTCCGGTGGCTGCCGAGCGGTCGAGGAGTTCGTGAGCGCGACGAGCGTCGGTCAGCGGCAGGCGCTCGGCCACGACCGGGTGGATCTCGTCACGGCGAAGAAGTTCGAGCAGTACGCGGAAGTCCTCGCGGAACCAGTCCTGGTGGCGGATGCGCAGCTTCTGGATCCGGTAGGAGAGCACCCGTCGGCGGGGTGAGAGCAGGCCCCAGATCGCGACGCTCGTAGTAGCCGCGTACCACTCGATCACCGCTCGCCAATTCTTGTGCCCATGCGCGAGCGTGGCGTAGCGGCCGAAGACGACAAGTCTTCCGCCGGGCCGCAGCGCGCGGAAGGAGCGAAGCGACACCGCGCCACCGATCCCGTCGAGCGCAACGTCCACGCCATTCCCGGTCAGCTCGCGCACCCGAGCCATGAAATCCTCATTGCGGTAGTCGATCGCCACCGCGCCGAGCCGCTCCACCACGGCGCGGTCACGAGCTGAAGCGGTCCCGTAGAGGCGAAGCCCGGCCAGCGCTCCGAGTTCGAGGACCGCCGTGCCCACCCTGCCGGCCGCACCGTGCACGAGCACCGTCTCCCCTCTCTTCACCATCGCCGTGCGGTGCAGCAGCTGGTAGGCGGTCATGTAGGGAAAGACGAGGCTCACGACCTCCGCCGGATCGAGGTTCTCGGGCACCTCGACCGCGTACGCCTCCGGCACACAGACGCGCTCCGCGTCGGCGCCCCATACCGTCAGCGCTCCGACGCGGTCTCCCTCTCGCAGCCTCCAGCACCCCGGACCGAGCTCCTCGACCACGCCAACGAGCTCGTAACCGGGCGTGAAGGGCGGCTTCGGCCCGCCGAGGTACGTGCCGGCGCGCAGCTGGGCATCGGTGAACGACACACCGGCCGCCAGCACCCTGACGCACACTTCACCGGGCCCCGGGAGGGGATCGTCGTCCTCAGCCACCCTCAAAACTTCGGGCCCGCCGAAGCGGTCGACGACGACGCGCTTCATGAAGTCAGCCTACGTAGGCCGCGCCGTCCCTGCATCCGATCAGTCCCGCAGCCCTGATCACTACGGGACCGCACCCCACTGAGTGTGTGCACCTTTCGAAGCGCTGCACCGCTGCTCCGGTCTTTCTGCGGGGCACGCGGTGCCACAAGGAAGTAGAACCAGCCGCCGGCGGCGTCCATACGGCGCAGGCATCTCGGTCGGGGGCCGTTGCCGAAATCTCGGAGGAGGTGGTCATGGCTACTCCCATGGGCGTGATTCTGATCCCGTGCGTCAGCGTATCCGGCACAAGTGCTCTCCCTCCGCTCGAACGAGTGAGGGAGAGGAAGTGTGGCTCCCGCGCCTGGACTGGTTTGGCGGGAGCGTTCTACTGCTCTGTGCCTTCCGGCGCCGGTGCGATCCCCACCGGACAGCTCACCCCCGTCCCCCCGATCCCGCAGTACCCCGCCGGGTTCTTGTCCAAGTACTGCTGGTGGTACGTACTCTCTTCATGCAGTATTTCATGCGATGACAGGGGGTGGCATGACCAACGACGCTCAGTTAGTGCCGGTAGTGGCCTACGCGCGGATCTCCGCAGACCTGGCCAAGGACGGCCACGGGGTCGACGACCAGCACAAGGTGAACGACGAGACAGCGTCCGCGCTGGGGCTGAAGATCGTTCACTACTACACGGACAACGACCTCTCCGCAGCCAAGGCCGGCCTCGTGCGGCCCGACTTCGAGGCCATGCTGAGGACACTCAAGGTCGGGCACCTCCCGGACGGACAGTCGGTGCGCGGTGCGATCGTCGTGGCGGACGACCGGCTGGTGCGGCGTGTCGGTGACTATGAGCGTTTCGTGGACGCCCTGACCTACGAGGACGGGCGGGTGTACGCGGACGCCAAGGGGCTCAAGGACCTCTACAACGAAGACGTCGAGTCCATGGGGCTCTTCGGTGTGGTCATCGCGAAGGCAGAGGTCCGCAAGATCAAGCGGCGTACGCGTCGCTCGCACCGGCGGCGTGCGGAGGAGGGGATCCCGGTCGGTGGGAAACGGCCATTCGGATGGCAGGACGACAAGCTGACCCTTGAGCCTGAAGAGGCACAGCACCTCGCACAGGCCGCGCGAGACGTGATCGCGCGAAAATCCCTCCACTCCATTCTTGCCGCGTGGCGAGAGCAAGGGGTACGGACTGTCCACGGCAACGAATGGCAGAGCCGGTCGCTCAAGCTCGCGCTGTGAAACCCTCGTCTGTGTGGCTGGCGCAAGCACAACGGGGAGTTGGTGCGAGACGCTAACGGTGTCCCCGTCGTAGGCAAATGGGAAACAATCATCACGCCGAAGGAATGGATGGCTATCGACGCCCTCTTTTCCGCGCGGATCGGTCCCAACATCAAAGCGGACGGTACGGTCACGGACTACCGCACTCCTTCGCACCTCTTGACCGGAATTCTTCGGTGCGGGAAGCCCAAGGATGACGGACAGATCTGTAACGCTCCTTTGCGGGTGAGCACCAGGCTGGACCTGTCAGGCGGATATGTCTACCAGTGCCAGAGCAGATCCATGGGGGGCTGCGGTGGCAGCGCACGGAACGGCGCCAAGGTCGACGAGTACGTTACGGAAGCGGTCCTCGCGAAGCTGGAGGAACGCACCGCAGCCAAGAGCCAAGTGAGCTCTGAGTGGACCGGGCAGGAAGAGCTCGATCGCCTGATGGTCAAGCAGCGGAAGATGTTGCAGGCCTGGCAGGAGGACCAGGTCTCGGACGAGCTCTTCTTTCCTGAGAACCACAAGATGGAATCTCGTATCAAGGAGCTCCGCAAGGAGCGCACTCAGCATGCCTTGCAGGTTCAGCGCGCTTCAGCGGTCACGGAGAACATCCGAGAGCAGTGGTACTCGGGAAAGCTGGACATGGCACAGAAGCGTGCTCTCGTCCGAGAGGCCCTGCATGCCGTGATCGTTCTTCCAGTCGGCGGAGGAGGCAGACGCCCGTTCAACCCTGACCTTCTCGTCCCCAAGTGGACTGAAAGCTAGGGTTGATACGGCGAAGAGGGGCGCGATGGTTGCGCCCCTCTTCGTGTGTTCACGGAGACTTTTCTGGGTCGTGGTTCCCTCTTGACCGATGCTCTCTTCGTTCACCCTCCAAGAGATCAACTCCGAGGATTCTGGAAATGCGATGCCACCGTTCCTCACTCCACGCGGGAGCATTGGCCGCTTGCCTTCTTCCCCACTCGCGAGCGCTTAGACAGGGCACGTCAGGCCTCCCCGTCGCTCGTGCAATTCGCGCTCTGTTTCTTCCCTTGCTATTTCTCGGTTCCGGGAGAGGTCTTCGGCGACTCCTGCGGCGAGTAGCGCGGCGCCGGGTGTGTGACCGGAGCCGACGTATCGCCAATGGGCTTCCGTGATCGCGTCCGTGTCGTCGAGTTGAGTTCCGCCACGTTCGTGGTCGGCTCTCTCTGCCCGCAGAGCGGTGTACGTGGTGGAGTACGCACGGGACTTGGTGAGGATGTGGCCGCGGTAGCCGAGCGTGTGAGCCCAAGCGCGCAGCCGTAGCGGTTCGAGTTCGGGCAGGCCGCCCAGGTGCCAGCAGGCCCGTATGAGGGTGCGTACGTGTACCGACACGGGGGCTGCTGCGATGTCGTCTGGACTAGCGATCCGGTAATCGAGGCCGGCGGCTGTGTCCGTGGCTCCTTTGGTGACGTACTTGGCGACGTAGGCAGCAACTGCTTCGTCGGCCAGGCCCTCGCGGTCGCCGAAGGCGCGGAGCGGCCGGGCGTCGAGTTGGGTGCCCCAGCGCAGCTCGTGTTCTCCTACAGCCGAGCTGTAGGGGGTGCGTAGGCGTACGGCCGCCGCAGCGGTGCGGACCACGGACGAGAGCACGTCCGCCGTCGCCCAGGCCGGGGGAGGGGCATCCGTTCCGTGTGCGCCGTCGAGGCGTACCACCGCGTGGACGTGAACGGCTGCACGCTTCTGGTACTCGGCGACTTTGGCGTAGGAGATACGAAGGCTGCGGCGCAGACCGGTGCGGGTGCGGCCGGTGTAGGCGGCGAGGTGGTTGTAGAGGTTGTCGGTGAATGCCTTCCACAGTCGTCCGGCGTTCGCGTGCCACAGGACGTGCGCCGGGTAGTCGTAGCAGTCGGGGCACAGTGGTTGCCCGTTGAGCGGGTCAGCCAGGTCGTGGATGGCCGGACAGCCGAGGGATCGGCCGTGCTCACACTGGCCGGCGTCCCGGCGCGGTCGGCATCGTCGACGGTCCGTGGTGGCGTGATGGACGGGGCCAAAGCCGGGCGCCGTGAGCGTGATGAACAGCCGGGGCCGGGCGCGCACATCAGAGGTGATGGTCTTGCCGCCGACGAGTCCGGCTCGCACGAGGTGGAAGGTGTCGCCGGCATGGAGGCGGGAGCAGGGAGCGCAGACAGTTTGGCGCCGATTGCGGCAGCGGATCATGAGCCGTTCGCCAGGTTCGTCGCGGGTGTCGTAGCGGTGCAGGACCTCGCCGGTTACAGCATCGCGGGTGGTGGTGGAGCCAGTGAGGTGGATCGGGTGGGCGCAGCCGCCTGTAGCTGTTAGTTGCTCCAGCCAGCGTCCGAACCGGGGGTCTTGGACGAGGTGGATCAGGTCTTGGTCGACTTCGGAGAGCTGACGCAGGCGCGCCGAGCGGTCGAGCACGGCGCGTCTGTCAGCCGAGGGGTTCTGGGCGGTGATGGTGGGGACCTCCCGGGGTGGGCCGCCGTAGCGGCATGGATGGATGGGGTTGGGTCGGATGCGTCCATGGCGATCACTCCCGGTGGGTTGGTGTGTGGTTTAGCGGATGGTGCCGGTGCCGCGGCAGCAGCGGCAGCGTCGCCTGTGGCCGGTGCGGGTCTTGGCGGAGCGCTCGCCCTTGCAGATGGGGCAGCGGACTCGACGCATGGGCACGGTGAGGTCCTCCCTGGTCTCTAGGTGTGGCTGACGCCGGTCAGGAGCCAGTGCACGAGGCCGTTCGCGGCGAAGATGAATGGCGTCTGGCCGAGGTACATGCCGAACAGGGCGATCAGTGCGGCTTCCCACCACCGCACCTCGCGGGAGCGGATGAGGAGCACGGTGGCCAGTCCGAAGACCAGCAACAGCGGAAGAGCTGCCGATTCGCTCATGCGCCCGCACCGCCTTCCGCTGCACTCGCCAGACACGGGAGGTCCGGCGTCATGTCGGCGAACTCTGCTGCGGCCGCTTGCACTTCAGCGGACGTGGTGAGTCGGGACCGGCTGCGCATCCAGGCGCCCATGTCGCCGACGGTCACCGCGACGCCCTGTTCTGCCTCTCCGATCGACTGGGCGACCGCCACGGCGTCCTTGTTGAGGTCGCCGAGCGTCATCTCCGCCGTTCCCGGGTCGTTGACGCGATGGCAGATCCGGCCGCTCAGCTGGGCACGCAGGGCAGTGACTCCGGGCCCGAGGTCGGAGCCGACGCGTTGGCCGGCCACGACCAGGTGGACGCCGAGGGCCGCACCGAGCTGAGCCAACCGCAGGAGGTAGGTCGAGCACTGCTCAGCTTCCGCCCGCTGTTCTTTGCCGCCGTTGGTCAGGTAGAGCTCGGCCAGCTCATCGACGATCACGACCACCGGCACCGGCCGCTCCTTCTCCGCCAGGTCCCAGATTGACCGGGCGCTCGCCGCACGGCACAGCCGCATGCGGTCCTGCATGTCGGTGACCAGCGCGCCCAGGACGATGACGGCTTCCACACGGCAGGTGGCCAGGGCGGAGAGCCGTTGGGCGACCAGGCCGAGTTCCATGCCGCCCTTGCAGTCGATGCCGACCAGGGCGACCGGTTGCGGGGCGAGTTGGGTGATCAGCCGTGCGATGAGCGTCGACTTGCCGGACTGGGTGGCCCCGACGATGAGCCAGTGCGGCACCCGCCGAAAGTCCATCACCCACGCACGGCCTGTCTCCAGCGCACCGGCCACCGCTGACAGAAGCGCTGCGGGCTCCGGCCCAGTAGGGCTGCCGGGGTGCTCCAGTGGGTCGCTGGCGGTGGCGGTGATCAGTACGGCGCCGCGCTCCGGTGAGATGACGCGTACGGCGTGCATGCGCCAGGCGTGCGCGAGGGCATCGGCCGCTGCCAGGAACGGGGTTGGGGTCTGCCCGGCACGTAAGCGCACCAGGAGCTCCAGACCGTTCGGGGTGGAGCGGGGGAACGAGATCCGCGGGGCACGGGGGCGCAGCGGATCGCCCTTGACCGCCAGATCCCCCAGAACGCGACGCGTGGGCTTGCGGGAGACGGTGAGGCCGTTGAGGTAGGCCACTTTGGACCAGGTGAACACCACGCGCAGAGCAGTGCGCGGGTAGCCCGTGAGGTACCAGTGCCACTCCGGCCGGCGCTGCCGCAGCTCCTTGCCGATGACCAGGAGCCACGCCAGTAACGCGAGGGCGAACGCGAGCAGTGTCGGCCTCATCAGGCACCACCCGCCTTCCCATTGGACGCTGCGGCCGGCGTGCCGGCGGGCGGTACGGGGGTGATGGCTGCGGCGCGGAAGCTGATCCCGTGCCGGTCGCCCATCCCCCAGGCGAAGGCATCCAGGCCGGTCACGCGGACCTCCGCCCCCTCGACGATGCCTTTGGGCTCTCCGGTGACAGCGATCTCGATCACCGAGACCCGACGCCCTTCCTGGCGGACCGTCACAGCGACGGAGTAGATGGTGTTGCCGTCCCGGTCCTTCTTGACCTCCTTGGTTTCGAAATCCGCGATCTTCGGTTCAGGCCCGACCGCGCACCGCAGTACGCCCAGCCGGGAGGTGTCCACAGGGATGGACTGCATGGGTGGGGGCCTCCTTGGCCACTCCGACGCCAAGACATCACATGACGTCACTCGTGCTTACGAGTTGAGAGTGACATGGGTTGACCAAAGAAGGCAAGCACTTATGCTTACGAGTGACGTCATCTCACGTCAGGACCGCACACACAGGTGATGAGGAGAGCCCGGCATGGGAGAGATCCAGCGTCCCGGCGCGCTGTACCAGCAGGTTGCCGCCGAGATCCGCAGCGGCATCACCGCAGGCGAGTACAAGCCCGGAGCCCCGCTCCCCTCCGAATCCCAGCTCATCGACCGCTACCAGGTCAGCCGCCCGACCGTGCGCAAGGCCATCGCCGCACTGCGCGCGGAAGGGCTGATCGAGGTCATCCACGGCAAGGGCAGCTACGTACGAGCCGTCCCCGCCCCCGCGGTCACCATCGAGCGGACCATCACCCGCAGCGGCAAGACTTTCCGCACCGGCCACCAGGCGTGGCACGAAGTCGAGGCGCCGACCGTCTACCGCACCACGACCACGGCAACCACCGGCCCGCTGCTCGGACTCGACGAGGGCGAGGCTCTGTTCGCCGTCGACCGGCTGCTGTCCGACCCCCACGCCGAGACCCGCGCTCTGCACCGCGTGCTCATCCCGTTCGCCACCGCGACCAACGAGGCCGAACAGCTCGGCGAAGCCCCGGACACAGAGCTGGAGCAGATCTACGCCATCCTCACCGGAGCAGGCCACAAGCTCACCTGGGACGAGACCGTCAGCGCCCGCATGCCCCTGCCCGACGAGCGCGCCACACTGCAAATCCCCGACGCGACCCCGATCGTCCACGCCACCCGCGTCACCCTCGGCACCGACCAACGCCCGCTGATCCTCGAAGAACTCCGCGCCGGCGCCGACCGCACCCAACTCGCCTACCGCATCACTGCCGACAGTCCCCGCGCACTCCGCGTCGTCTGAGCCCCCGCTCCGGCCAACTGTCGAAAACTGTCTTTACTTACTCAAGGCGGCTCGCTCGCGCTCGCCGCGCGCGGCCCGGCCCCCGGCCGGGCCTGCGCTCCTGTCTCCGCCCCGCTCCAGCCCGGCCGGCGCCCGCACCGCGCATCGGTGGACGAGCCGGGAACTATGAGTCGAGTACCGCACGCAGGCTGGTCAAGGTCAGAACGGCGCCTCCGGCGGGGGACCGGCTGGCACCGGGATGGAGGGGGCGCCGTCGCCGACTGCGAGTCCGTTGGGGGCGTGCGTGGGGAGCTCCCTTCCCGCCCACCGCCGACCCAGGCAGAGCCGAGCAGCCGCGGCCCAGGGCGTCAAGGTCGTTCGTACAGTGGCGCGCTCCACCTTGACGCCCTGAACCACGCCCGCTCCACGGTGTGTGGGTCGACGGCGGACGGGATGGGAGCTGGGGCGAGTAGTGGTTGAGGTGAGCAAGAAGCGGTCTGGGAGCTGGTCCCGACAGCAGTAATCAGGAATACATCGTCACCACTGGCCTGCTGGCTTATGGATTCAGCCGACGTCATCACTCCGCAAATCGAATATCGAATGATCAACTCCCTCTCAACGAAAGGTGCGGAGCGGTCAACCACGGTCCGTTGCCCATTGCTGGTGTGGGCGAGGAACTGGCCGGGTGGGGTCTGTCGTCTGTGGTGATGCGCCGCTACGCGCACGCGGTGTCGTGAGTTTAGAGAGGAATTCGGGTGGCTGAGGAGATCGGGATTGCGGAGGCTGTTGCACATCTGCGGGCGGAGCTGATGGCTGCGGCGGCCGGTGGTGGTGCCGGTCCGCGGTTCGAAGTGGGGCCGGTGGAGCTGGAGTTCTCGGTGGAGATGCGCAGGGAGGGCAAGGGCAAGGCGGGGGTGAAGGCGTGGGTGGTGTCGGCGGATGCGGAGGCGTCGGTGTCGAAGGCGTCGGTGCACCGGGTGAAGTTGGTGCTGACGCCGAAGGACACGGCAACGAACGGCTCGTATCACGTGAATACTGAACGGCCGGACGCGGCGGGTGACATGCTCGGGTCTCGCTTCGGCGAGTGACCCAGAACGGTGCCTCGCGCGGTGCGGGCGCACGCGCTGGATGCGCCCATGGCCATTAAGTACGGGCGAAGGGGGCCGGGGTGGACGGGTCTCGGGTGGTGGTGGTGCGCTCCGGGAGCGCCGAGGGGTCGGGTTATGTACTGAGTGAGCGGCTGGTGCTGACCGCGGCGCACGTGCTCAAGGTCCGTGACCAGGTGTCGGTGCTGTTGCCCGGCCGACAGGGGCGTGTGGTGTGCCGGGTGGTGTGGGACCGGTTGGAGGAGGGCTCGCAGGGCTGGGACGCGGCACTGCTGCTGGCCGGAGAACCCCTCTCGGAAAGGGCGTTGCCGCCGGTGCGGTGGGGCCGGTTGGTGACCATGCAGGCGTGCCCGGCCCAGGCGATTGGCTACCCGGTCGTGGGCCAGGCCGGCGCGGACGCGGTGACGCGGGTGCACCGCGACGGGCGGGTGCTGCCCGAGAGCGGCCGGGACCGTGACCGGTACATCCTTGCAGGGGATGCGGGTGCCGAAACCCGCGCTGATGGCCTCTCGCCCTGGAGCGGGATGTCTGGGGCCGCCCTGTGGTGTGGCAGCACACCGGGGATGCCGCCGCTGCTGACCGGGGTGGTGGCCGGAGACCCGCCCGGTCTGAACCACACCCGACTGGAGGCGGTGCCCGCCTACGTGCTGGCCTCCGATCCGGTGTTCCAATCTCTGATCGAGGAGCACACCGGGCGGGCGCTGCTGCTGGAGCCGGCCGACCTGCAACACGTCACCGACCGCACCGCACACCCCCGCCCGCCCCGCTCACCGGCCGACCTGCTGCGCCCCGAACAAGCCGTTGTCTCCTTCATGGGACGCAAGGAACTGCTGGAGGACCTGGCCCACTGGTGCCAGGATGCATCGGAGCAGGCCCAGCCCGGTTCTGGTAGCGAGACGACGTCCGGCACCTGGCTGTGGGACGGGGGCCCGGTACAGGCGCGGCTGCTGACCGGTGGCGGCGGTGCGGGCAAGACCCGGCTCGCCACCGAACTCTGCACCCGTATGACCGGACGTGGCTGGACCGCAATCCGGCTGACCACCGACACCAGCACACCCCTGGACGCCCTGACCCAGGTACGTCGGCCGCTGCTGATCGTCGCCGACTACGCCGAAACACGCATCCCCCAGCTCCATGTCCTGCTCGATGCCGTCGACCACGACCAGGCTCACGCCCCCGTGCGCATCCTGGCCCTGGCCCGCGCCGCGGGCGACTGGTGGACCCGGGCTACCGCACATCCGCACAGCCAGGCCCTGGCCGCCGCGACCGTCACACCCATCCCTGCCCTGCACCACACCCCCCACGACCGCACCACCGCCTACCAGCAGGCTCTGGGCGACTTCGCCACCCGGCTGTGCCGCATGGCACCCGGCACCGGCTGGACGGCCCTTGTCCCCGCACTCACCACTCCGGGCGCTCTGCCTGCCTTGGGGCGGGCCGAGTTCGACACGCCTCTGTCGGTGCAGATGGCCGCTCTGCTCGCACTGCTGGACGTCACCGGCCTCCCCCAGCCCACCACTCAGCAAGCCACCACGCTGGAAGGCCGGCTTCTGGGGCATGAGCAGAAGTACTGGGACGAGACTGCCGCCAGGCCCGAGCGGGGCTTGTCCGGGGATCGCAGCGGCAGTGAGACCCGGGCACTCGCCGTCGCCCTGGCTTGCCTCACCCCCGCCACCGACCGTGACCACGCCCGTGCCCTCCTGGCCCAGCTTCCTGGCCTGGCCGACGAGAGTGCCGCTGCGGTCCGGGGCGCCCTGGCCACCTGGCTCAGTGACCTCTACCCCACGCCGGCCGGTTCGCTCTGGGGAAGTCTCCAGCCCGACCGAATCGCCGAGTACCACGTCGGCACCGAGGCCCGCCGCGAACCCGCCCTCTTCACCCGCATCTTGGCGACCCTGCCCGAGGAAGACGCCGCCCAGGCCCTGACCGTCCTGGCACGCACCGCCCAGCACGCCCACCACCACGAAACCGTCAGCAGCATCCTCCAGGACGCCATCACCACAGCCCCGAACCGGCTGGGACCGGCAGCCCTGACCACAGCAACCCTCACACCCCACCCCGCCCCGCTGATCACCGCACTGACGCACCTGACCGACACCACTCACGACATCGACCTCATGCACCAGCTCAGCGACCGGCTACCGCATTCCACCCTTGCCCTCAGCGAATGGGCCGCCGTCCTGAGCACAGCCCTGGTCGAGCATCACGACACACCTGCCCCCGACCCTCCCAGCCTCGCCCGCTCGCTGAACAACCAGTCCAACTGCTTGGCGGCTCTGGGTCGGCGGGAGGAGGCCCTGGCCGCGATCAACCGCGCCGTCGGCACGTACCAGGGCTTGGCCGGTCAACGGCCCGATGCCTTCCTCCCCTATCTCGCCACGGCACTGAGCAACCAGTCCAACTGCTTGGCGGCTCTGGGTCGGCGGGAGGAGGCCCTGGCCGCGATCAACCGCGCCGTCGAGATCCGCGAAGCCCTGGCCGACCAACGGCCCGATGCCTTCCTCCCCAACCTCGCCACGGCACTGAGCAACCAGTCCAACCGCTTGGCGGCTCTGGGTCGGCGGGAGGAGGCCCTGGCCGCGATCAACCGCGCCGTCGAGATCCGCGAAGCCCTGGCCAACCAACGGCCCGATGCCTTCCTCCCCAACCTCGCCGGCTCGCTGAACAACCAGTCCAACTGCTTGGCGGCTCTGGGTCGGCGGGAGGAGGCCCTGGCCGCGATCAACCGCGCCGTCGAGATCCGCGAAGCCCTGGCCGACCAACGGCCCGACGCCTTCCTCCCCAACCTCGCCGGCTCACTGAACAACCAGTCCAACCGCTTGGCGGCTCTGGGTCGGCAGGAGGAGGCCCTGACCGCGATCAACCGCGCCGTCGAGATCCGCGAAGCCCTGGCCGACCAACGACCCGACGCCTTCCTCCCCGACCTCGCCGCGGCACTGAGCAACCAGTCCGTCCGCTTGGCGGCTCTGGGTCGGCGGGAGGAGGCCCTGGCCGCGATCAACCGCGCCGTCGAGATCCGCGAAGCCCTGGCCGACCAACGACCCGACGCCTTCCTCCCTGACCTCGCCGGCTCGCTGAACAACCAGTCCGGTCGCTTGGCGGCTCTGGGTCGGCGGGAGGAGGCCCTGGCCGCGATCAACCGTGCCGTCGAGATCCGCGAAGCCCTGGCCGACCAACGACCCGACGCCTTCCTCCCCGACCTCGCGAGCTCGCTGAACAACCAGTCCGTCCGCTTGGCGGCTCTGGGTCGGCGGGAGGAGGCCCTGGCCGCGATCAACCGTGCCGTCGAGATCGACGAAGCCCTGGCCGGTCAACGGCCCGGCACCTTCCTCCCTGACCTCGCGAGCTCGCTGAGCAACCAGTCCAACTGCCTGGCGGATCTAGGGCAACGGGAGGAGGCCCTGGCCGCGATCAACCGCGCCGTCGAGATCCGCGAAGCCCTGGCCGACCAACGACCCGACGCCTTCCTCCCCAACCTCGCCGGCTCGCTGAGCAACCAGTCCAACTGCTTGGCGGCTCTGGGTCGGCGGGAGGAGGCCCTGGCCGCGATCAACCGCGCCGTCGGCACGTACCAGGGCTTGGCCGGTCAACGGCCCGGCGCCTTCCTCCCTGACCTCGCCGGCTCGCTGAGCAACCAGTCCAACTGCCTGGCGGATCTAGGGCAACGGGAGGAGGCCCTGACCGCGATCAACCGCGCCGTCGAGATCCGCGAAGCCCTGGCCGACCAACGACCCGACGCCTTCCTCCCCGACCTCGCCGGCTCGCTGAGCAACCAGTCCAACTGCTTGGCGGCTCTGGGTCGGCGGGAGGAGGCCCTGGCCGCGATCAACCGCGCCGTCGAGATCCGCGAAGCCCTGGCCGACCAACGACCCGACCTATTCGCGGACGACTTGCAGGCAGCCGTCCAGCAGCGTCACCTCTTAAGGCAGAACACCTGATCACGAGATAGCGTGGGCTCTCTGTGTTGCTGTACAGCACCGCAGTACAGCAATCTCAGCGACTGTTGGCGCCCCACATTGCCCCTCACGACGCTCCCGGTAGCCCGAATGGCCTCCAATGACCGATGCCTGTAGAGATACGGATCAGAGGGAGGTCCTGACTTGGGCTTTCGCCAATACCGCAAAAGCTTACCCAAACGTCAGCCCCAGCGAGACCTTCCCCAATGCCAGAGCTGGAATACCTCCACTTACCTCGCCTTCGACCTTCCATTCCTTGAGGGGCAAGTATTTGCAGATCAAATGCCACAATCGTCGAGACGCAGCTGCGATTAGCGGCTTGATGTACTGGTGGAATCCTGCGACGAGTCGCCCAGTATTGGGATCGGGATCGTGCGTTTCGAGTGATGCCACGTCAGCCTCCAGCATGCCGACCGCGGAAAGGGCCTGTGCTGCTAGCCTTTCTCTCTCTGGCCCCTCTGTCGACCTCCGCAATTCGCGAATCGATGTCACGATGTCGCGCTTTGATGCCTCCACCCGATTCAGAACATCGCGCTCTGCGCTTGTTTCCTCACTCGATTCCATTGCAGGGGCCTGCCTGAGACGTTCAAGGATCAGACTCAGGTCATTCTCAAGCCAGACCATGTGCGCTTCGAATGAATCTTCGTCGTTCATCATGGTTCTCCCCTCTCGCCTCTCGGTCCTTGAAGTTTCCCGACGAGATATCGGCACGCAGCGCCACTGGCTTGAGTCTTGTTACTGTCGACGACGTACTTGCCGCACGGCTCGGGGTGGATGGCAGTCCCTGGGAACCGCGTCTGGGTCGGCGCTATCGAGCCAGTCCGTGACGGTCACCGACATCTACGGCTGATATCAACGTCGGCGAATAGCGACGGTGCTGCGCGATACTGAGCGACCGTACCGGTCCCTGAAGTAGAGGCTGTTACAGCACCCGGACCGAACTCCTAATGCGGGGGTCGAGGTGTGCGAGCCACTAGAGGCAGCCGGGACTTTAGCTCGGGCTCAAGCCAGCTGCCTCGGCCACAGTGTTGACAAAGCGCAGGTCCCACGAAGTGAGGAGTGTCGTCAATCGCAGGTAAAGCGGGTCATGGCCCCGTGCCATGAGGGCAAGGTTCTTACCCTCTAGCCACGCCTGCGTGATCTGAACGACGGGGATCCGAACGTCGTCCAGCCCTGCTCGGTGCACGACGACAGCTCTCCCATCGCACGCCACCCAACCGTTCGCGATAGACCGCCGCGGAGCCACCAAGGGGCCAAGTTTCGCCGTACGAGTTGCTACTGCCGCGGGGCGAAGTACTGCTGCGGCCTGCTTTTGCTTCGGCTTGGCGGGGGTGCTCGATGACGTTACAGAGACCCCGCCGGCCCGAAGAGTCGTCGTTCTCCGGCCCTTGCTGTTCAAGGTCACTCGGCCGTTCTTGCCGCCCATGCTGATGCTCGACGACTTGGTGCCGAGCCGGACCCGCACACCACCACCCAGGTTGATCGACGTGCTCACGCTTCTGCGCCTAGCCATGACGTCCCCCTAACTCGTTGACGAGTGAACAAATCATGGCACGCATGTGATCGATCCGTGGATGTATTGCCGAGCCGTGATCTGGGCAGGCCGGGCGACCACGTGCCACAACGAGCCAAAGCACCCGAGCCTTCCGCCCCACGCCGCACCACAACCGCACCAGATCGGGCGGGGCACAGCGAGGAATCACGGTGAAAGTGGCACCGCCCCACGAGGCCGCCACGTCGCCGTCCGACCAGGTCAGTCGCGAATCCGGCGACAAATGACCGCAGCTTCCGAATCTGATGGCCCCGGCTGAGAGATCGTTCATTGGTGCCGGCATGCGAGCCTCCGGGCGTGAGCTACGACTTGGCTGTGTGGGAGGGCGAGCGCCCGGCGGACGACAGGGAGGCCGGGCGAGCTTTCACGCACCTCTATGACCGCTAGGTCGACACGGAGGTGGAAACATCCGCCGCCAGAGCGCCCTGCGGCCTACGTAGCCGCGCTCATAAGGCGGTGGTCGGCCACCGTTCGAGCCACCCCGCTTCGGGGCCTATAAATGGGCAGAGTGGCTGAGGCAGGAGCCGGCATCGCGAGGCATACGCGTGCCTGATCGGTCGGCGCACCCACCGTCGTGGCTGACTGTCGTCGGCTGATGTCCAGACGGGCGGCGAGCCATGGCGTGCCAGAACGGAGGGGTAGCCACGGTCAGTTAGGGCGGTTACCGGTGCACGAAGTCCTGGAGAGGCCGGGGCCAGCCGCCCACCTACTGACCTGCAGATCCACCGTGGAGATCACCCCCAGGCTTACAAAGCAGCGATCGTGAAGGCGGCGCACAGCCGCATCAGCAGCTTCGCGAATCCTACGCGTCAGCCTTTCGCCACCTGAGCGCTTCTTCTCGCGCTGCATTGGCCAGAGCTAGCGCAGCCTGCACGGGCAGCGACAGCCGGAGTACCCCCGAACCATCCGTTGTTGTCGATGCCGTCGACATGACGTGGGTCGTGTCGATGCCGGCCTCATCCATCGCGCCCTTCAGTTCCGTTGCAGCGTCCACCGCGCTCCGCCAGCCGGCCACGTAGTCCACTCCGCGTACCCACATCCAGCCGTCCGGTTCCAGAGCCTCGTCGTCGAAGTTCGGGTCCATCGGATCGTGCTGCACAGAACGTCACTCCCAGGAGCAGTAGTTGATTACCTGGGGATGTCCACCCGTCGGTCAACGGGCATGACAGCGGCCCCAGTACCATCGGCACCGGGGTCCGCGAGGGCTCCGGACCGGACCACCCCGGATGCTGTCCAGGCGAGGGGTGGTCCGGTCTCACGTGTCTTGGGTCAGCCGTTGCCAGAGCTGCTGATGACGGCAAGCGGCACGACTATCGCCGCCCAGAAGGCCACGATCAGAACGCTGAATAATCGCTGTCTCACAGGCACTCACCGTCCGTTGGCGTCATGCGCCGTCGCGTGCTGTCTCGAATTCTTCCGAGGGGTCTGCTGCGGCGTCGCAGGACATGCACTCCAGCTCGTGCACCATCTTGGGGGCTTCCGGAGCGGTCTCCGGTCCCATCGTCCATCTGAGATAGCGGAAGACGGACCTGGTCACAGCCCGCTCCTGCTGTGAGCGTTGAGCTCTGCCACCCGTGAACTCAGATCGTCACAGGAACCGAGCGGGCGTAGGTCCTCCGGTCGTGCGTCCCATTCGATACCGCCGTGGGGCGGACGCAGTTGTACCTGCGACCACTTGAAGTCCGTGACCCGGCCGACCCGGCCGCTCCTGGTGTCCAGCGTCAAAGTGCCCACCGCAAGGGCTTTCTTGTCGCTCATGCAAGGAGGATCACGGCGACGCCCAGGACGTAGGAACCTCACCCGAAACCCATTTTGGGACGTCGCGGAGGAGGTAGAACGTCCCAACTTCCAGGGAGAGACTGCGGATGCCGAACGAGAGGCTTCGAGCCGCCATGGCAGCCAGAGGGTGGACCCATGCCACTCTCGCAGCCAGGGCTCAGGTGGACCCCAAGTCCGTTGAGCGATGGGTCAACTTGGGTCGGACCCCGCGACGGGCGACGGCCCTGCTGGCGGCTGAGACGTTAGGAGAAGACGTGCATGCACTTTGGCCGGCGCTCAGGCAAGCACGCTCTGCCCGCGCTGTCAGCTCCGAGCTGGTCGCGTTGTACGACCAGCGGGCGGACGTTCCCGTGTCCACGTTCACGGACATGCTGGCGGAGGCCCGCGAGAACATCGACGTACTCGTCTACGCGGCGGTCTTCCTGCACGAGGGGTTTCCCCGCCTGAATGACCTGCTTCGCGAGCGCGCTGCCGAAGGGTGCTCCGTACGTATCGCATTGGGCGATGCGGAGAGCGCGAACGTGCGGCAGCGCGGCGAGGAGGAACGGTTCGGCCACGGCATCGAATCGCGATGCCGGCTAGCCCTCATGCACTACCGGCCGCTGCTCGGGGTACCCGGAATCGAGATCCGGACCCACGAGACCACGCTGTACAACTCCATCTACCGGGCGGACGATCAGCTCCTGGCCAATGCCCATGTCTGGGGAGTGAACGCCTACGGAGCACCCGTGTGGCACCTTCGTCGGAACGGGGATGGTGGAATCTTCGACACCTATGCCCAGAGCTTCGACGCGGTCTGGACGACGGCGAAGCCCGTACCCGAGGAGTGAACCCTGTCGCGTACCGAGTACTACGACGATCCCGACGCTCCCGAGCCCAACAGCCTCGTCGTTGCCGCTTCAGCAGTGGTGACCGACGAAGAGGGCCGCATCCTGCTCCAGCGGCGCCGAGACAACGACCTCTGGGCCCTGCCCGGAGGTGGCATGGAGATGACCGACTCCCTTCCCGGCACCGCGGTCCGGGAAGTCAAGGAGGAGACCGGGCTGGATGTGGAGATCACGGGGCTGGTGGGAACATACACCGATCCCCGTCATGTGATCGCTTACACGGACGGAGAGGTACGGCGGCAGTTCAACGTGTGCTTCACCGCGCGCCTCGTCGGAGGGCAGCTTGCCATCTCGGACGAGTCCACAGAGCTGCGGTTCATCCACCCCGATGAGATCGGCGATCTCCCGATGCACCACACGCAGCAGGTCCGTATCCGGCACTTCCTGGAGCATCGGGAGCGCCCCTACCTGGGGTGATGACCCGAGTCATTCCCCGGCCGGAGCCACGCCCACCGGGCAGCTCACGCCCGTCCCGCCGATCCCGCAGTACCCGTTCGGGTTTTTGCTGCTTGAAAGATACTGCTGGTGGTACCCCTCCGCCGGGTAGAAGGGGCGGGTGGTGTCGGCGGGGAGGATTTCGGTGGTGATGTCGCCGTGGCCGGTGGAGTGGAGGGCGGTGCGGTAGGCGGTGCGGGAGGCCTCGGCGGCCTGTTGTTGGGCGGGGGAGTGGGTGTAGATGGCGGAGCGGTACTGGGTGCCGACGTCGTTGCCCTGGCGGAAGCCCTGGGTGGGGTCGTGGGACTCCCAGAAGAGCTTCAGGAGGGACGTGTAGGGGACGACTGCCGGGTCGTAGACGACGCGGACGGCCTCGGTGTGGCCGGTGTGGCCGCTGCAGACCTCTTCGTAGGTGGGGTTCGGGGTGTGGCCGCCCTGGTAGCCGACGAGGGTCGTCCAGACGCCCTCGGCCTGCCAGAACTTCCGCTCGGCGCCCCAGAAGCACCCCAGGCCGAAGTCGGCGACCTCCAGGCCGTCCGGATACGGGCCCAGCAGCGGGTTGCCGAGGACGGTGTGCCGGTCCGGGACGGCGAAGGCCCGCTCGGGGCGGCCTTCGAGCGCCTCCTCCGGGGTGGGGAGCTGGGTCTTGAAGCGGGAGAAGAGCATGGGATCAGGCTCCTGGGGCTGGGCTGGGCTGGGCTGGGCTGGGCTGGGCCGGGCTGGGCAGCGGCACTCGGGGTGCACTGCCGGGAACGCGTAGGGAGGGGGAGGTATTCCGGCGCGGGCGGGGCAGCGTGGTGCCCGCCGGTCGCGGCTACTGGGGTCCCGCCGGCGGGAAGTCCGCCGAGCTTCCGCCGAGTCTCTCCCAGCCCGCGATGGCCAGGGCGCGGTAGGCGGCGTACTCGGCGGCGGGGCTGCGGCCGTACGACCAGGGGACGGCGCCGACATGGCCGTCCACCAGGCGGAGCTGTTCCATGGCCTCGGCGTAGCGCTCGGCCCGTACCAGGAACCAGACGAGCAGATGGCGGACGTGCGGAGCCATGGGGTGGTCGGCGGGGGCCTCGCGGAGGGCGAAGTGGGCGCCCTCGATGGCGCGCTCGACGACCGCGCTCTGGTAGAGGCTGCGGACCATGTTGGCCTCGGGGAGGTGCTCGTAGACCGCGAAGAGGGGGAGGGCCGGGAGGAGGGTCTTGGCGGGGGCGCCCGCCGCGGCGCGCTCGGCGAAGGCCTCGGCCTCCTTGCGGGAGCCGTGCCACTTCTGCGACCAGTAGGGGAGGGCGGCGAGGTGGGCGCCCATGTGCTGCGGGGCGCGCTGGGCGACCTTGGACCACAGCTCCTCGTAATCGGCGGGACGGTCGCCCAGGCCGCGGGCGACGGCGAGCTCGATGATGTACGGGAGGGGGCTGCCCGGCGCCAGCAGGGTCGCCTCCCGGCAGACCGTACGGGCCTCCTCCAGGATCATGCGGAAGTCCTGCGAGCCGGGATCGCGCAGCGCCTGGAGGACGAGGAACTGGGCGTGGGTCTGGGCGCCGCCGGGGTCCTTGGGCGCCTCCGTGCGCCAGGTGCGCAGCCAGATCCCGCCGGTGCGGCCGCCGTCGCCGTATCCGGGCGCCGTACCGCGCAGCTGCTGCTCACTGGCCTCCTGTGCGGCCAGCTCGAAGGCTGCGGCGCCGGCCAGTGTCTGCACCCGCTGCCAGCGGCGTTCCCAGTCGTCGCCGGTGGACTTGAGCAAGGCGGCCGCCGGGCGCCAGTCGTGCGTCCGGCGCATTTCGGACAGCGCGTCGTCCAGCTCCTGATCGGGGCCCGGCAGCCGTACGTCGAGCTCCTCCAGCGGTACGAAGCCGTAGCCGGCCATCGGGTCGGCAGCCACCACCATGCCCTGCCGCGTGTGCTGTACCGCCCGCCGGCGGCGCATCCAGGGCAGGAAGACGAAGCCGCCGAGCGCGAGCGCGGCGAGGAGAAGCAGCAGAGCGTCCATGTGGGTGTCCTGTACCTGAAATTCTTGTTACGGCTGCCGTGCTGGTCAACGGGCCCGGACCGCCGACGATTCGCTGTGCGGTGGGCGGTCACCGGTGCGACGGCGGGGCCGGGAGCGGGACGGAAGGGGCGGGGTGGCGGGGGGCGGCGGACGGGAGCTGGCGGGAACTGGTGTGCGGTCCTTTCGTAGGTATCCACTATCCAGCCAACCAGAAAGTTCCGAAAAGTTCGGTCGTCCGGCCGACTACGCTCGGCGGCATGAGCGAACAACACGCACAGCACTTCGAAACCGTTGCCATCCACGCAGGTCAAGAGCCTGACGAGGCCACCGGCGCGGTGGTACCGCCCATCTACCAGGTGTCCACCTACAAGCAGGACGGGGTAGGCGGGCTGCGCGGCGGCTACGAGTACAGCCGCAGCGCCAATCCGACCCGTACCGCCCTGGAGGAGAATCTCGCGGCGCTGGACGGCGGCCGCCGCGGCCTCGCCTTCGCCTCCGGCCTCGCCGCGGAGGACTGCCTGCTGCGGACCCTGCTGGTCCCCGGCGACCATGTCGTCATCCCGAACGACGCCTACGGTGGAACGTTCCGCCTCATCTCGAAGGTCGTCGAGCGGTGGGGCGTGGAGTGGTCGGTCGCCGACACCTCCGACCCGCAGGCCGTACGCGATGCCCTGCGGCCCCGTACGAAGGCGATCTGGGTGGAGACGCCCAGCAACCCGCTGCTCGGCATCAGCGACATCTCGGCGCTGGCCGGCGTCGCCCGGGAAGCCGGCGTCAAGCTCGTGGTCGACAACACCTTCGCCAGCCCGTACCTCCAGCAGCCGCTGGCCCTCGGCGCGGACGTGGTCGTCTACTCCACGACCAAGTACATGGGCGGACATTCGGACGTGGTCGGCGGCGCCCTCGTCGTCAACGACGATGCGCTGGGTGAGGAACTCGCCTACCACCAGAACGCGATGGGCGCGGTTGCCGGCCCCTTCGACGCCTGGCTGGTGATGCGCGGCATCAAGACGCTCGCCGTCCGCATGGACCGGCACAGCGCCAACGCGGCTCGCATCGCGGACCTGCTGACCTCGCACAACAAGGTGACCCAGGTCTACTACCCGGGGCTGGCCGAGCACCCGGGCCACGAGATCGCCACCAAGCAGATGCGGTCCTTCGGCGGCATGGTGTCGTTCCGGGTCGCGGGCGGCGAGCAGGCCGCGGTGGACGTCTGCAACCGCGCCAAGCTGTTCACGCTCGGGGAGTCGCTGGGCGGCGTCGAGTCGCTGATCGAGCACCCGGGGCTGATGACGCACGCCTCGACGGCCGGTTCGCTGCTGGAGGTCCCGGCCGACCTGGTGCGCCTTTCGGTCGGTATCGAGTCCGTCGACGACCTGCTGGCCGACCTCACGCAGGCGTTGGGCTAAACAGGCGTTGGGCTAAAGGGGTCCCTCGTCCCTCGCGCCGTTCACCACCCCTCCACCGGAGGGGTGGTGTGGGCCGGCGGGGGCAGCCAGGGCCGGTCCATGACCAGCCAGCACAGCGCCGCCAGCGCGAGCAGGGCGAGCAGCCAGCCGAGGCGGTGCCGCAGGATGCGGTGGGCCAGGAGCCGGCGGCCGCGGTCGGCGGCGCGGGCCGCCAGATCGGGCGGTACGAGCGGATACGGCCCGGCCAGCATCCGCCGTACCTCGGTCTCCTTGCGATCGGGGAGGTCGGGGAGGCCAGGGGGTTCGACGCTCTCGGGGAGGTCAGGGAGATCCGGGAGGCTCATCGGGCCGACGGTTCCGGTGCCGGGGCGGGCGGCGGTTCGGGGCGCCGGCGGCTGCGCAGGTCCGCGACGGCCCGCAGGCACAGGGCGTGCACCCGCTCGGCGGGCAGGCCGAGTTGGGCCGCGGTCTGCTCCTCGGCCACGTCCTCGTACAGCCGCAGGACGAGGACCAGCCGCTCCTGCGGGGACAGCCGGTCCAGCAGACCGCCGCGCGGCCGGCGGTGCCTGCGCGCGGTGTGCGCGAAGCGGGCGGCCAGCTCGCGGCGGGTGCGCTCGTACGGATCGTCGCCGCGCAGCCGGTCCCAGGCGGCGTAGGTCCGCGACAGCGCGCAGAGCAGCAACTCCTCGGCGGCAGGGGCGGGACGGGAGGCGGGCTCGCCGGTCAGCAGCGTGGCGGTGTACAGCAGCCGGCCCCCGGCGCCCGCCACGAACGACTCGAACTCCCGGGTGCGGCGGCGCTCCTGCGCCGGTCGCCGCTCTCGCACCACGCCTCCCGGATGACGGACACCCGACCCTGGGCTCCTATAGCACGGCAGTGCGGCCATCCGGTCAAGAGGCGTGACGTGCGCGGCCGGTCAGGGGTACCGGGCGTTTGGGCGGGTGGCCAGGAGGGCGGCGGGTCGGACGGCGGGTCGGACGGCGAACGCGGGGTGCCGGACGCCGGTCAGGACGTCGGGCGGGACACCGTCAGGACGTCGGGCGGGACACCGTCAGGACGCGGGACCGGCCGGTGTCAATGACGCGGTGAGGTCGGCGAGGGAGGCGTTGAAGCGCGTCAGGAGCGTGGTGAACGCCTCGCGCTCCGCCTCGGACCACTCCTCCGTCACCAGGGCCATCAGCGCACGGCGCGAGGTGCGCACCTCGTCCAGGCGGGCCTGGCCGCGCTCGGACAGCTGGAGCACCACGGCCCGGCCGTCCTCGGGGTGGGTGGCGCGGCTGACCAGCCCGGAGTCGACCAGCGGGGCGACCTGCCGGGTGACCGTCGAGGAGTCGATGCCCATACCGGCCGCCAGGGCCTTGACGCCCATGGGTCCTTCCTGGTCCAGGCGGTTGAGCAGCAGATAGGCGGCGCGGTCCATGGAGTTGCGCGCCTGCCCGACGCCGCCGAGCCGGCTCTGTTCTGCACGGCGGGCGAAGACGGCCACTTGGTGCTGGAGGGCGTCCAGGAGAGCGGGGTCGGTATGGGTCGTCATGTCCGAAGAGGTGGGCATGGCCGGGAGCTCGCTTCGATGGATGTGCGTATGGATGGGAGGACAGCGTACGCGGACCCGGCGCGGAGCGTACCCGGGCTGTCCATTCCGATAACGCCCTGTAACCCCTGGGCGGCTGTGGGGTGCCCGGGGCCGCACAGGCGTCCGCGCCGTCCTGACAGCCGGACAGAAAAGGCCCTCAGGTGGGCAAACTGCAAGACTGGCGGCATGGCCGCTCACACGCCGCGCACGTCACACGAGTCCTCTTCCGCCCCCGGTACCGGGGGCCCGGTCGCCGGGGATTCGCTTCCCGCAATTACGGTCGATGACGTACGCAAGGCGGACAAGATGCTCTCCGGTGTCTCCCGGGCCACCGCGATGGAGGGCAGCCGCTATCTGACCGGGCTGGTGGGCGCGCCCGTACACCTCAAGTGCGAGAACCTTCAGCGCACCGGCTCCTTCAAGATCCGTGGTGCCTATGTACGGATCGCCGGGCTCACCGCGCAGCAGCGGGAGGCCGGTGTGGTGGCCGCGAGCGCCGGCAACCACGCCCAGGGCGTGGCGCTCGCGGCGTCCCTGCTGGGCGTGCGCTCGACGGTGTTCATGCCCGTCGGCGCCCCGCTGCCCAAGGTCGCCGCGACCCGCGAATACGGCGCCGAGGTGCGGATGCACGGTCAGGTGGTGGACGAGACGCTGGCCGCCGCGCAGGAGTACGCGCGAGAGAGCGGCGCGGTCTTCATCCACCCCTTCGACCACCCCGACATCATCGCCGGCCAGGGCACCGTCGGCCTGGAGATCCTCGAACAGTGCCCGGAAGTACGGACGATCGTCGTCGGGGTCGGCGGCGGCGGTCTGATCGCGGGGATGGCGCTCGCGGTCAAGGCGCTGCGGCCGGACGTGAAGATCGTCGGGGTGCAGGCGGCGGGAGCGGCCGCCTATCCGCCCTCGCTGGCGGCCGGGCGCCCGGTGGCGATCGAGGGGCTGTCGACCATGGCGGACGGCATCAAGGTGGGCCGCCCCGGTGAGGTGACCTTCGGGATGGTCGAGCAGCTGGTGGACGAGGTCCGTACGGTCACCGAGGACCAGCTCTCCAGCGCGCTGCTGTTGTGCCTGGAGCGGGCGAAGCTGGTGGTGGAGCCGGCCGGGGCGAGCCCGGTGGCCGCGCTGCTCGCCGACCCGGAGTCCTTCGAGGGGCCGGTGGTCGCGGTGCTGTCCGGCGGCAATGTGGATCCGTTGTTGATGCAGCGCATCCTGCGGCACG
Source organism: Streptomyces auratus (assembly GCF_050433025.1). Classification (NCBI taxonomy): domain Bacteria; kingdom Bacillati; phylum Actinomycetota; class Actinomycetes; order Kitasatosporales; family Streptomycetaceae; genus Streptomyces; species Streptomyces auratus. The sequence goes on from NZ_JBNGCB010000003.1 coordinate 789,922, forward strand.
GCATGGCCGCCGGCGGACGGTATCTCTCGCTGCGGCTGCGGCTCACCGACCGGCCGGGGGCGCTGGCGACGCTGCTCGGGGTGCTGTCGGTGGTCGATGCGAACGTCCTCGACGTCGGCCATGTGCGGACGGATCCCCAGCTCGGGCTGACCGAGGTCGAGGTGGAACTGCATCTGGAGACCAAGGGTCCGGCGCACTGCGACGAGGTGCGCACGGCGCTGCGCGAGGCGGGGTACGTCGTCGCGGAGTGAGCCGGGGCCGCCCCATGGCTTCCGGCGCCCGGCCACGGCTCGGTGCGGTGCCCTCGGGCCGTGAAAGCTGGAATGTGTATCGCGATGTATCGCGTTTGCGCGTACTATCTATCGCGAGTGCGGGGCGTGCCGTGCGTCGTGGTGTCCGTCGTGGGCAAAAGCCATAGAGCAGGCATAAGCCGCCAACCGTAATATTCGACCTGGAACTTACCCAAGCCATGGGAGTATCCCTATGCCAGGCGCCATATACGCCGAAGGTCTGGTGAAGGCCTTCGGCGCCGTGAGGGCATTGGACGGCGTCGACCTCGACGTTCCCGAAGGAACCGTCCTCGGAATGCTCGGCCCGAACGGCGCCGGGAAGACCACCGCCGTACGGGTCCTGACGACCCTGCTCCAGCCCGACCGCGGCAAGGCGGTGGTCGCCGGCATCGATGTCCTCGCCCACCCGGACAAGGTGCGGCGGTCCATCGGCCTCTCCGGCCAATTCGCCGCCGTGGACGAGTACTTGACCGGGCGCGAGAACTTGACGATGGTCGGCCGGCTCTACCAGATGAGCGGCCGTGACGCGAAGCGGCGAGCCACCGAACTGCTGGAACGCTTTCACCTCGGCGACGCCGCCGACCGCACCGCCAAGACCTACTCCGGCGGGATGCGCCGGCGGCTCGACCTGGCGGCCGCGCTGGTCGTCAGCCCGCCGGTGATGTTCATGGACGAGCCGACCACCGGCCTGGACCCACGCAACCGCCAGGAGTTGTGGGACGTCATCCAGGAACTGGTCGCGGGCGGCACGACCCTGCTGCTCACCACCCAGTATCTGGAGGAGGCCGACCGGCTGGCGCACGACATCTGCGTCGTCGACCACGGCAAGGTCATCGCCCGCGGCACCGCCGACCAGCTCAAGGCGCGCACCGGCGGCGAGCGCGTCGAGGTCGTGGTGCACGACCCGGAACACCTCACCGTCGCCGACGAGGTCCTGCGCGGCTTCGGCAAGGGCGAGGGCACGGTCGACGCCCACATCCGCAAGCTCACGGTCCCGGTGACGGGCGGTGCCAAGCTCCTCGCCGAGGTCATCCGCGAACTGGACCTGCGCGGCGTGGAGATCGACGACATCGGGCTGCGCCGTCCGACCCTCGACGATGTGTTCCTCTCACTGACCGGGCACCACGCCGAGGACGCGGAAGGCGACGGCGCGGGTGACGGGAGCGCGGGCCGGACCGATCCGGGCGGGGGCGCCGTCGGACGGCAGAAGCGGGGCAGGAAGGGCGCCGGGACGGCCGGCGCGGAGGCGGGCGTGACGAATGACAGGGAGGGCGTGAAGTGACCACGGTGACCGAAGCGGCCGGGGGTGCCCCGGTCCGGACCGTGCCGCCACGCGGTGGCCTCAGCCGGTCCGTCCGCGACTCGCTGGTCGTGGCCCAGCGCAATCTGATCCGGATGCTGCGGATACCCGAAGTCGTGATCTTCGGGCTCATCCAGCCGATCATGTTCGTGGTGCTGTTCACGTACGTCTTCGGCGGCTCCATCAACGTCCCCGGTGCCCCGGTGGGCGACGCCCAGGCCTATCGCGAGTTCCTGATGGCCGGGATCTTCGCGCAGACCGTCACCTTCGCCACGGCGGGGGCCGGTGCGGGCATCGCCGACGACATGCACAAGGGCCTCATCGACCGGTTCCGGTCGCTGCCGATGTCCCGCGGGGCGGTGCTCACCGGCCGTACCCTCGCCGACCTCGTACAGACCGCGCTGACGCTGGTGGTGCTGGCGGTCGTCGCCCTGCTGATCGGCTGGCGCACCCACGAGAACATCGCCGAGGTGCTGGCCGGCTTCGCGCTGCTGCTCCTGCTCGGGTACGCCTTCTCGTGGATCGGCGCGCTGATCGGCCTGACGGTGCGGACGCCCGAGGCGGCCACGTCGGGCGGGCTGATCTGGCTCTTCCCGCTGACCTTCATCTCGAATGCTTTCGTCCCGGTCAACGGCATGCCGGCGTTCCTGCAGCATGTCGCCGAGTGGAACCCGTTCAGTGCGACGGTGGCCGCGGCCCGGCTGCTGTTCGGCAACACCAGCGACGCGGTGCCCAAGTCGGTGACCGGTGCCTGGCCGATGGACCACCCGGTGCTGGCCTCGGTGATCTGGTCCGTACTGATCATCGTGGTCTTCCGGACCCTGGCCGTCCGCAAGTACCGGTCGGCCACGGCCTGAGCACGGCGAAGCGGCCCGGAGCGTCAGGCTCCGGGCCGCTTCGACGTCTGTGGGGCGCCTCGGGACTCAGCCGGAGTACGGCTTGGCGTCGAGGATCTTCACGGCCGCCTTCTTGCCGTTGGGGAGCTCGTACTCCGCCTGGGCGCCGACCTTCTTGCCGTTCACGCCGGTGCCCAGCGGGGACTGGGGGGAGTAGGTCTCGATGTCCGAGCTCGCGTATTCCCGGGAGGCCAGAAGGAACGACAGCGTGTCGTCCGGGTCGCCGTCGAACGCGATGGTGACGACCATGCCGGGAGCGACGACGCCGGTCGCGGCGGGGGCCTCGCCGACCTTCGCGGTCTGCAGCAGCTGGGTGAGCTGGCGGACGCGAAGCTCCTGCTTGCCCTGCTCTTCCTTGGCCGCGTGGTACCCGGCGTTCTCCTTCAGGTCACCTTCCTCGCGGGCCGCCGCGATCTTCTCGGTGATCTCGGCGCGTGCGGGACCAGACAGGTGCTCCAGCTCGGCCTTGAGCTGGTCATACGCCTCCTGGGTAAGCCAGGTGACGTTCTCGCTGGTCTGGGTCACAGGTGCTCCTCGTCGGTACTGGGGATAAATCAAACGCCCTACCAGGAAGGTTTGCGCCTTCACAGGTGGGCGAAACCACGAGCCTAACAATTACGGCACAAAACGGGGAAGAGGAATTTCACAGTGGCCGCACAGGAACGCATCATGCCTGATCAGGGGCGGTTCCGACACGCCTCGCCGGTGAGCGGGAGGGCGGTCGACGGGGGTGGGACGCGGGGTGCGGTTGCGGCGGGCCGAGGACTGTGAGACGGGGGGTGCGGGTGGGGTCGGGTGCCGGAGCCCGGGGCGTGGCGGGTGAGCCGGGTGCCGACAGCCGGGGGCGAGGTCAGCCCTTGCCGGCGGCCGTGCAGCCGACGAGTACGGCGTTGGTCGCGCGCTTCGTCGTACGCAGCGTGACCTCGGTGTCCACCTGGCCCGCGCGCTGGTCGACGGTGACGTCCTTGCGGCCGACTTCGCTGCCGTCCTCGGCCTGTGAGCGCAGCGTGCACACGCCCCTGGCGTCCGTGTCCTTGACGACTTCCAGATGGACCTTGACCGCGTGATCGGAGACCGCGTCCCAGGTGATCACCCGGCCGCTGAGGTCCTGACCGGAGATGTACGAGATGCCGCACCAGGCGATCACGCCCAGCAGTGCGACGCCTAGCACGATACCGATGATCTTGAGCTTGCGGTCCGCGCGCGCGTCCGCGGAGCGGCCGTAGCGTCCTTCGGGGAGCCCTTCACGCACCGCGGTCATGATCGATTCTCCTGCTCGGGGGACCGGAACCAACAACCCCCGGGGGGTCCCCGCCCCAGGGAATACAGCGCCCCCCGCTTCGGTCACTATAGGAGGCATCTTCTCCAGCTCTTCACTGAGGATCGAGTCTTGACTGAGCAGTTGCGATTGATGGCGGTCCACGCCCACCCCGACGACGAGTCGAGCAAGGGTGCGGCCACCATGGCCAAGTACGTGTCCGAGGGGGTGGACGTGCTGGTCGCCACCTGCACGGGCGGTGAGCGAGGCTCCATCCTCAACCCCAAACTCCAGGGCGATCCGTACATCGAGGAGAACATCCACGAGGTACGGAAGAAGGAGATGGACGAGGCCCGGGAGATCCTGGGCGTCAAGCAGGAGTGGCTCGGCTTCGTCGACTCCGGGCTGCCCGAGGGCGACCCGCTGCCGGCGCTGCCCGAGGGCTGCTTCGCGCTGCAGCCCGTCGAAACGGCCGCGGAGCCCCTGGTCCGGCTGATCCGGTCGTTCAAGCCGCAGGTCATCACGACGTACGACGAGAACGGCGGCTATCCGCACCCGGACCACATCATGACGCACAAGATCACGATGGTGGCCTTCGAGGCGGCCGGTGACCCGGAGAAGTATCCGGGCGCCGGCGAGCCCTGGCAGCCCCAGAAGCTCTACTACAACCAGGGCTTCAACAAGCCGCGCACCATCGCGCTGCACGAGGCGCTGCTGGAGCGCGGCATGGACTCGCCGTACGGCGAGTGGCTGGAGCGCTGGAAGCAGTTCGAGCAGCGCGAGCGCACGCTGACCACGTACATCCCGTGCGATGACTTCTTCGAGATCCGCGACAAGGCGTTGATCGCGCACGCCACCCAGATCGACCCCGACGGCGGGTGGTTCCGGGTGCCGATGGACATCCAGCGCGAGGTTTGGCCGACGGAGGAGTACGAGCTCGCGAAGTCGCTCGTGGACACTTCCCTCCCCGAGGACGACCTCTTCGCGGGCATCCGCAACAATTGAGTCCATGATGAGCGCGACCAGCACCCTCGCCCTGACGCACTTCGTCAGCCTTGCCGACAGCTTCGACAAGGACAAGGTGACCCCCGGCGTCCTCGGCTTCATCGTCTTCGCGGTCATCGGCGGCGCCGTGTGGCTGCTGATGAAGTCCATGAACAAGCACATGAAGAAGGTGGACTTCGAGGAGCAGCCCAAGGGCGGCGAGGCCGGCGGCACGGCCTCCGCCGCGCAGGCACCCGAGCCGAAGACCGGCTGACGGCGGGGCCGCCCGCCCCGCACGCCGGACCGCCGGACCGCCGGGCCCACGGGTCCGGGCGGTCCGTGAAGACCGGGTGGCGGTCGACGGCCGGCCGATGGACACGGCCGGCTGACCGGCCCGGCGGCTCGCCGGCCCGAGCGGTCGGCGGGCCGGGCCCGAGCTTGGCGCGCCCGCCGGAGCCGCCGCTGTCACTCGCCACCGGGCGATGTGACGCTCACCCCCATGACCTCGCGCGCATGGCGGCCGGGCACCATACCGAGCCGCCATGCCTGCCACCCCGTCTCCGGCTCCACGCCGCGGTCCAGCAGCAGCGCGAACGTCTCCGCGCAGTCCTCCAGCTTGGCGTCGCGGGCCGGGTGCTTCTCCCGCACCAGCTGCGCCAGCTCCTCCTGTGCCACGGCCGCGCCCACCACCGAACCGCCCGGCGAGGCGAGCGGCAGCAGGGTGCAGCGCAGGAACCGGGCCCAGTCCTCGCCGCGCCGGTCGCCGTAGCCGGCGAACAGCCGGGCCGCCTCGTCGGCCAGCTCCAGCGCCTGCGCCGCCCGGCCGTTGCCGGCGTCGATGATCAGCAGCTCCAGGCAGGACCAGGCCTCCCCGTGCGGCACTCCTATCCGCTGGAAGTCCTTACGGGCGTCCTGCAGCAGCTGCCGGGCGAAGCCGCTGTTGCGCAGCGAGCCGGTCTGCTCCGCCCGCAGATCACGGGTGACCCGCCCCGAATCGTGCCGGGTACAGGCCAGACCGTAGGCGTCCTGCATCCGGCTGAACATCGTCCGCGACCGCTCCAGCTGGCGCAGCGCCGCATCGGGCTCGCCGCGCTCCTCCAGGGCCTGGCCCAGGTAGTACATCGTCCAGGCCTCACCGCGGGCGTCCTCGTGCTGGCGGTGGAGCGGAAGCGCCTGCCGCAGCTGGTCCACCGCCGGCCCCGCATCCCCGTCCACCAGCCGGGCCCGGGCCAGCTGGGTCAGCGCCCAGGCCTCACCGCGCTCGTCGTGCGTCCGGCCGTAGAGCTCCATCGCCGCCTGCAGCGCGCGCTCCGCCGCCGGCACCTCGCCCAGGCGCAGATGCACCTGGCCGAGCTGGAAGTGCGCCCACGCCTGGCCGTGCACGCTCTCGCTCTCCTCATGGAGCTCCAGCGCCTCGTGCAGCATGGCGAGGGCCTCGGCGAGCTGCGACCGGTCCCGCTCCACCGCCGCCAGGGCGTGCAGCGTCCAGGCGCGGTCGCCGTGCATGTCCGGGCCGGACTGCAGCTCCAGCGCCTCACGGAGCTTCGCCGAGGCCTCGGCGAGACTGCCCTGCTGCTGGAGCGTGATGCCCAGATCGCGCAGCGCACGGGCCGCGCCCACCGGATGCTGGGCCTCGAAGTAGAGGTCGACCACCGACGCCAGGGTCGTGCGCGCCTTGTCCAGCTCGCCGAGCTGCCGGGCCGCGATACCCGTACGCCACTGCACCGAGCGGGACAGCAGCCCCTGGCCGACCGCCCGGGTCAGTTCGCTCAGCTCGCCCAGGCGGTAGAGGTCCCCGCGCAGCAGGCAGTAGTCGGCCAGGGCGCCCAGCAGATGCGAGACCGCCGCCTGGTCCACGCCCTGGTCGGCATGGCGCAGCGCGGCCGTGATGAAGCTGGTCTCGTCGTCCAGCCACTGCAGGGCCGCGTCCAGGGACGTGAAGCCGTGGGAGCCGAAGCGGTCGGCGCGGGTGGACGTGCGGCCGTCGACCAGCCGGATGACCGAGTCGGCCAGCTCCGCATAGCCGCGGATCAGCCGCTCCTGGGCCGCGCCGCGCTCCTGTGCGTCCTCCTCGTCCTCCAGCCGGGAGTGCGCAAAGCTGTGCACCAGGGCGTGCAGGCGGTAGCGCTCACCGCGCACATGCTCGATCAGCCCCGCCCGGACCAGCGCCGTCAGCTGACGCTCCGCCTCCGCGTTCGCCACCCCCAGCAGGGCGGCCGCGGCCGCCGTCCCCAGGCTCGCCCGGCCCACCAGCGCCAGCCGGCGCAGCAGCCGCCGGGCCGCCTCTGGCTGGTCGAAGTAGCGCAGCGACAGCGCGCGCTCGACCGGCGGCAGCGGCCCGTACGCCGCCAGGTCCGCGGCCAGCGTGGCGGGGGTGCGCGGGCCGAGCGAGGAGCCCGCCACTCGCAGCGCCAGCGGGAGGCCGGCGCACAGCTGAAGGATCTCGTCGAGGGCCCGTGCGTCGTAGGGACCCGTTTCGTCCGGGGTCTCGCTGCCGGCCGCGGCGGTGGCGCGCAGCAACTCCTCGGTGCCCGCCGCGTCGAGCGGCCCCACCGGCAGCTGATGCACCCACGCCTGGAGGTCCTCGGGCAGCTCCAGCGGAGCACGGGAGGTGACCAGCACCAGGCTGTCGGACCGCTCCGGCACCAGCGTGCGCACCTGCTCCGGATCCGCGGCGTCGTCCAGCAGGACCGTCACCGGAAGGCCCGTCAGATGCTGGTGGTACAGCTCGGTGAGCCGCTTGACGTGCTGCTCCTGGGACGGCCGCTCGCGGAACAGCAGCTGCTCGCGCGGCGCGCCCAGCCGGTTGAGCAGATGCAGCAGCGCGTCGCGGGTCGGCAGCGGCGCCTCGCCGGGGGTGTCACTGCGCAGATCCACCACACATGCGCCACGGAACTGATCGCGCAGCTGATGGGTGGCCCGCACCGCGAGGGCCGTACGCCCCGAGCCCGGCTCGCCGTGCAGCACCACCACCGTCGGCTTGGTCTCCGTGCTCGCCCGGGCCGCCTGCACCCACTGCGCGATCTGCGTCAGCTCCGCCCGCCGCCCGGCGAACGGGCCCTCGGGGCTGGGGAGTTGGGAGAAGGAATGCTCCAGTACGGACCGCTGCCGAGCCGCCGCGCTGCGGTCCGCACCGCGCAACTGCGGCCCCCGGCCGCTCTGCCCGCCCCCGGTCTTGGCCGACGTGCCGCTGCCGCGGGCCGCCGCCGTCAGCATCCGCTGCTGGTCCAGGAACGGCCGGACGCCGCGCACCTCCAGCGCCGTCAGCCACTGCAGCCGCAGCTGCTGGGCGCCGCCGGGCTGGCCGCGCTTCCCGGCCTCCCGGTTGGCCGCCGGCAGGTGGGCCGCGGTCAGCTTCACGACCGTGGCCGTCGCGCCCGCCAGCACCACGGAGGCCCCCACGGCCAGCGCCGGGCCCGTGCCCGTGCCGTACGCGAGGTCCGTGCCGAACGCCGCCACCGCCGCCACGGCCGTCGCCACCGCCGGGGTGCCCAGCTCCTTGCGGGGCAGTGACGGCCGGCCGGCGGCCGCCTCGTCCAGCGCCCGGACGTAGGCGGTGTACTCCTCGGCGGCGCTGCCGGCCAGATCCTCCAGCGCCGACCGTGCCCTGCCGAGCAGCGCGCCGCCGTCGAGCCGACCGCCCGAGCGCCGCACCTCCTCCTCGACGGCCCTGGTCAACAGCGCTTCCGCTTCCGCGCGATGGTCCTCGCGCAGCGCGGCCAGTGACCCCGGCATGCTCTTCCCCCTCCAGCGTTCCTGCAGTGTCCAGCGGTGATCGTCGCCGTACGCACAGTGTTCCGCGTCCGCGCGATTTCCGGCAGGGCTGTGGACAACTCCCTCCGCTCCCCGCTCACCGTGCCTCGTTGGGAGCGCATGGCCCCATGCCGAACCGCCTGGCCCATGAGACTTCCCCGTATCTGCTCCAGCACGCCGACAACCCCGTCGACTGGTGGCCGTGGTCCACCCGACGCGTTCGTGGAAGCCCGCCGGCGCGGGGTGCCCGTGCTGCTCAGCGTCGGCTGCAGCTCCTGCCACTGGTGCCACTGCACTTAGACCACCTGGCGCCAATCCGAAGGCCTGCATCCGCAGGGAGCTGACCGACACGTTCGGCATCTCCTTCCGCCGCGAGGAGCGGACCGGGGCGTGGGAGATCGCAGCCCTTCCCGAAGCGACGATCCGCTTGTTCAGCGAGCGCGACAGCCAGGTCCGCGACCTGCTGACGAAGCTGGGCATCGACTACGACAGCGCCCCGACCCGTGAGCGCACCGCCGCCTCCACCGCGTCCAAGGCCGCGAAGAACGGCGAGGCAGTGGGAGTGACGCCGCCGAACGCGGGCTCGTGGACGGCGTGATCGCCCCCGCCGAGACAAGGCCCGTACTGGTCCGGGCACTTGAGGCACTGCGTACGAAGGACGCCCGGCTTCCCTCGCACACACGGCAACCCGCCGATGTGACCCGGCAAGACCACAGAACCGCAGGACAGAGACGGCAAGACCGCAAGACGGAGGGGACGTCCAGGAACCATGACAGGTAACACCAGGCACGACGGAGCGTGGCTGCGCCGATTCCACCCGGCGCCAGATTCTTCTTCGGCTGGCCGCGGGACAGACACTCCGGACGCTTCCTGCGCGGGCTTCGGCCAGGCGGCCGAATCCTTAATTCGCCGGAGGGCACAAAATTGTTCAGTCCGCAAATCTGGCAGAGGCATATAGCGCGTTCGGTCGCAATGGTTTTGGCGAGAAATTCCAAGCTTGACAGTGTTGTGGGGTTTGCTTATATTCCAGTCGGTCAAGTTCCTGCCGATCAATATCCAAAGGTGTTCATGGCTACGCTTCCAACGCTGCCGAAGTTCAGGCAGCAGTTAATTCTTGCCGTTCTTATGGTGTGTTCGCTGCTGATTTGGCTGGACAACACCGTCCTCAGTATTCTCCTGGAGACCCTTGCCGACCCGGTCCGTGGACTGGGTGCCAGCCCGGCCGAGCTGCAATGGGCCACAGGCGCATACACCCTGGTCTTCGCAACCTTGATGTTCACCGCTGGCGCACTGGGCGATAGCTTCGGCCACCGGAATGTGCTCGCAGTTGGCTTGGTGATCTTTGCCGGGGCCTCGATCTGGGCGGCGTACGCAGGCGATGCGGGCCAGCTGATTGCCGCCCGGGCCGCGATGGGAGTCGGCGCCGCACTGATCATGCCTGCCAACTTTGCCATCCTGTTGTGGACCTTCACCGGCCCCGTGCGGGCAACCGCAATCGCCATTTCTTCCACATCCACCGGTGTCGGAATGGCAGCGGGTCCGGTGTTGGCGGGACTCCTGCTCAGTCATTTCTGGTGGGGTTCGGTCTTTCTCGTCAACGTCCCCATTGTCGTGCTGGCATTGGCTGGGATCGTCCTGTTGGTTCCCAATTTTCGCAGCCCTGCCGTGCGGCCGCTGGACCCGGCTGGGATGTTGCTGTCGATCAGCGGACTCGCGGCATTGACCTACGGCCTGATTCGCGCGGGGCAGGTGGACGCCTGGAGTCGTTCGGACGTCTGGGCGCCGATCGCGGTCGGGCTTGTCCTGCTGGCTGCTTTCGTGCTCGTCGAATTGCGAATCAAGGAACCAAGTTTCGATCCCCGGATGCTTGCGCAGCGGGTGTTCGGTGGTGGCAACGTGTCCATGGCGTTGCTGCTCTTTTCGGTGGCTGCCGTCACTTTCTACAACGCATTCTATATGCAGGGTGCATTGGGCTACTCGCCGATGAAGGCCGGCCTGGCCAATGTTCCGACCGCGGTCGGCGCTGTCGTAGGGGCGCCCCTGGGCGCACGTCTGGTGAGCCGATGGTCGCTGCGCCCTGTCGCCGTGCCGGCGCTCACTGTGGCGGCTTTCAGCTTTGGCGCGGTCGGATTTCTCGATCTGCACACCCCACTCGTCTGGATCGAGATCCTGTTGTTGGCGCAGGGCCTTTCCGTCGGCATGGTGATGGCCCCGGTGACCGGAGCACTGCTCAGCAGCCTGTCGCTGGAACGGTCCGGTGCCGGGTCGGCCGTCACCAACACGGCGCGGCAGGCCGGCAGTGTGATCGGGATTGCGGTGGGCGGCACGATCATGTCGATCGCATATCGAGGCGCGATCGAACCCTCGCTGAGCGATGTCCCGGAGGCGCTACAGGAAAGCGCCCGGGTTTCCGCAGAACAGGCTCGGCATGTCGCCGCCACCCTCGACCGGCCCACTCTTGCGCAGGCTGCCGATCATGCGTTCATCCACGCTATGCACGTCGGCGCGGTCTGGATCACGCTCATCGCACTCGTCGCAGCAGCCGTGCTGGTGTTTGCCTTGCGTCCGGTCGGAAGGCTCAAGGGGTCGGCACAGAAGCCTGACGACGGTCGAGAAAGTAGCCGCTCCGGTGCTGGGGCCGCCCCCCGTGCCGGGACCGATAACAAATCCACGAATGCAGGCGCTGACATTGACAGTTCCTGACGCAAGGGGAATCGGGCAAAAGCTTCCAGGTGTCCTGCTTGATGGTTAAGCCACGTACCTGCTCGACCGTCATATGTGCGCGCTGTGGGCCTGGTCCGGGCATCATCGTGCAGTGGGGGATGTCCCACCGCATGGTGATACCCAGAGCGTTGCCTCGGTTGTCCCGACATCGGAACCTGGCGGGTTCGAGGTGTCCGACGTCGACTGCGCGCTGATCGAGCCGGACAAGCCCGCCGGCGCGCTCCTCGACTCGCCCGGTCGGTCGGTCGATGTTGGCGGGCGCGGATTGGTGGTGGCCGGCGGACCTGCCCCGCAGGTCAAGATCGCTGGCTGGGGCCCGTCTCAGCCGCCGGAGCGGGGTCGACGCTGGCTTGATTGCCTTCTGTGTACACCTTGATACTCCTGGCTCGGCCCCTGGATGTCAGGGCCTCACGCTCCGGATCGTGCGACGATGTCGCTATGAATCGACTGGCCAACGAGCAGTCGCCCTACCTACTCCAGCACGCCTCCAATCCAGTGGACTGGTGGCCATGGGGAGAGGAGGCGATGACGGAAGCTAAGCGGCGGGACGTACCCATCCTCTTGAGTGTGGGCTATGCGTCCTGCCACTTATAGCTTCTGAATAATTCACTGGTGCCACGTGATGGCGCACGAAAGCTTCGAGGACCCGGCCACCGCCGCGCTGCTCAACGACCACTTCGTGGCCGTCAAGGTCGACCGGGAGGAGCGCCCGGACGTCGACGCCGTCTATATGGAGGCCGTGCAGGCCGCCACCGGCCAGGGTGGCTGGCCCATGACCGTCTTCCTCACCCCCGACGCCGAGCCGTTCTACTTCGGGACGTACTTCCCGCCGGAGCCCCGCCACGGCATGCCGTCCTTCGGACAGATCCTGGAGGGGGTGCGCAGCGCCTGGGCCGACCGGCGCGACGAGGTCGGCGAGGTCGCCGGCCGGATCGTCGCCGACCTGGCCGGCCGGTCGCTGAGCGCTTCGCTGCCCGCCGACCGGCGCCCGCCGCGCGCCGAGGAGCTGCACACCGCCCTGATGGGCCTGACCCGCGAATTCGACGCGGCGCACGGCGGATTCGGCGGCGCGCCCAAGTTCCCGCCGCCCATGGTGCTGGAGTTCCTGCTCCGCCACCATGCGCGCACCGCTTCCGCCGGGGCCCTGGAGATGGTGCAGGCGACGTGCGAGGCGATGGCCCGCGGCGGGATCTACGACCAGCTCGGCGGGGGCTTCGCGCGCTACGCGGTGGACGCCACATGGACCGTGCCGCACTTCGAGAAGATGCTCTACGACAACGCCCTGCTGTGCCGGACCTACGCCCACCTGTGGCGGTCCACCGGTTCGGAGGAGGCCCGCCGTATTGCCGTCGAGACCGCCGACTTCATCGTCCGTGAACTCCGCACCGGCCAGGGCGGTTTCGCCTCCGCACTGGACGCGGACAGCGACGACGGCACCGGCCGGCACGTCGAGGGCGCCTACTACGTGTGGACACCCGGGCAGCTGCGGGCCGTACTGGGCGAGGAGGACGCGGAGTTCGCCGCCGCCCACTTCGGCGTCACCGAGGAAGGCACCTTCGAGGAGGGCGCCTCGGTCCTGCAACTCCCGGACACCGAGGGCCTGGTGGACGCCGAACGGGTGGCCTCCGTCCGGCAGCGGCTGCTCACGGCGCGCGAGGAGCGGCCGCGCCCCGGCCGGGACGACAAGGTCGTCGCCTGCTGGAACGGGCTGGCCATCGCCGCGCTCGCCGAGACCGGCGCCTATTTCGACCGCCCGGACCTGATCCAGGCCGCCACCGACGCGGCCGATCTGCTCGTCCGCGTCCACATGGACGGGCAGGCCCGGCTGCACCGCACCTCCCGCGACGGCACACCCGGCGCCAACTCCGGTGTCCTGGAGGACTACGCCGACGTCGCGGAGGGTTTCCTCACCCTCGCCTCGGTCACCGGGGAGGGCGTCTGGGTGAAGTTCGCGGGCTTCCTCCTGGACACCGTGCTGCTCCAGTTCACCACCGAGGACGGCGCGCTCTACGACACCGCGGCCGACGCCGAGGCGCTGATCCGCCGCCCCCAGGACCCGACCGACAACGCGACGCCCTCCGGGTGGACCGCGGCAGCCGGCGCCCTGCTGTCGTACGCGGCGCTGACCGGCAGCGGCCTGCACCGGGACGCCGCGGAGCGGGCCTTGGGCATCGTCACCGCGCTCGCCGGCCGGGCTCCGCGCTTCATCGGATGGGGCCTCGCGGTCGCCGAGGCCGCGCTGGACGGTCCGCGCGAGGTCGCGGTCGTCGGCCCACCGGGCGATCCGGCCACCGCCGCACTGCACCACGCCGCGCTGCTCGGCACCGCCCCGGGGGCGGTCGTCGCCATGGGGGCCCCCGGGGCGGACGAGGTGCCGCTCCTCCAGGACCGCCCCCTGGTCGACGGCAAACCCGCCGCGTACGTCTGCCGCCACTTCACCTGCGAACGGCCGACCACGGACCCGGTGGAGCTGACGGCAGGGCTCCAGGGGTAGGCGCCCAGGACCTGTCCGGTGTGGACCAGTGGATCAGCGGCCACCGGACAGGCCGCTGGGTGGGAGGCCCCCGGGGGCGGCCGGCACGACCGCCGTCCCGCGGTTCCGGCCTCCGCCCCTCCGCCCTGCGGCAGTTCGCGGGCCGGGGGCCGGGGCCGGGGGCCGCTTCGTACGTGCCGCCACCAAGCGCGGGGTGGTATGACCCTGCCGCGCGCGTCAACGATCTAGCCTCAGGTCATGACACAGCGCACACACCGTGAAGTTCACCTGGCCGGCCGGCCCCGGGGGCCGCTCACCGAGGACCTCTTCGAGATCGTGGAGGTGCCGGTCCCGGAACCCGGGCCCGGCCAGGTGCTGGTACGCAACACCGTGATGGGTGTCGCCGCCGTGATGCGCACGCTGATGGAGGAGACCAGCGTGGTGCCGATGCCCTCCTACCAGATCGGCGAGCCGCTGTACGGGGCCGCCGTCGGCGAGGTGGTGGCCGCCCCGGGGACCGACTTCACCCCCGGCGACCTGGTGGAACACCACGTCGGCTGGCGCGAGTACGCCCTGCTGGACGCCGACCGGGCGCACCGGCTCGACCCCGGTCTGCTGCCCGACCCGGCCGCCTACCTCTCGCAGGGCCCCACCGCCTGGATGGGCGTGGTGCGCGGCGCCGAAGTGCGCCCCGGGGACACGGTGTTCATCACCGGAGCGGCGGGCGGCGTGGGCTCCTTGGCGGGCCAGATCGCCCGGCTGCGCGGTGCGGCCCGGATCATCGGCAGTACGGGATCACCGGAGAAGGCGGACCGGCTGATCAAGGAATTCGGCTATGACGCGGTGGTGATCCGCGGCGCGGGTCCCCTTGAGGAGCAACTGCGCAAGGCCGCCCCGGAGGGTCTCGATGCGGTCTTCGACAACGTCGGCGGCGAACAGCTTCGCGCCGCCCTCGCCGTCGCCAACCGGCGCGCCCGGGTCGCCCTCGTAGGAGCCCTGTCCGCCCAGCTCTCCCCTGGGGGCACGAGCACCATCGAACTCGACACCCTCTCGCTGCTCGCCCGCAGCATCACCCTGCGCGGCGTCGCCCTGTACGAGCACCTGGACCTGATCCCGGAGTGGAACCAGCGGTTCGGCGAGGGGCTGCGCGACGGCTCCCTCACCTTCCCGCACGCCCGGCTGCAGGGCATCGAGCAGGCGCCACGGGCACTGCGCGAGCTGACCGAGGGGCGCCATCTGGGCGCCGTGGTCGTGAAGTTGTGAGCTGACGGCAGCGCGCCGCCGGGCGGGGCGATTCCCCCGCCGCTGTCGGCGGCCGGTTGTAGCCTGCCGGAGTGACGACCTTGCTCGGGTATCGCTCCCTCGTCCAGGAAGCCGCGGCGCTGCGGGCCGGCGCGGACGATCCGGTCGCCGCGGTGCACCGCTCGTGTGACCGTATCGACGCCGTCGACCCGCGGGTGCGGGCCTTCGTGCCCGAAGCCGGGCGGCGTACGCGGCTCCTGGAGGCGGCGAGGGCGGCCGCCGGTGCGCGCGAGGCCGCCGGCCGGCCCGCCCTGTACGGCGTCCCCGTGGGCGTCAAGGACATCGTGCACGCCGACGGGCTGCCCACCCGTGCGGGCTCGGCACTGCCGCCAGAAGTGCTCGGCGGTCGACAGGCCACCGTCGTCGACCGGCTGTGCGCCGCCGGTGCGCTGATCGCGGGCAAGACCGTGACCGCGGAGTTCGCGGTCACCGCGCCGGGCCCCACCCGCAATCCGCACCATCTCGCGCATACGCCCGGCGGTTCGAGCAGCGGGTCGGCGGCCGCCGTCGCCGCGGGGATGGTGTCGCTGGCCATTGGGACGCAGACCGTCGGCTCGATGATCCGGCCCGCGGCGTACTGCGGAGTGGTCGGCTTCAAGCCGACCTACGGGCGGATACCCGTGGCCGGGGTGATCCCCAACGCCGCGAGTTTCGACACTCTCGGCTGGTACGCCACGGACGTCGCCGGTATCGCCCTGGCGTCATCGGTGCTGGTCGACGGGTGGCGGACGCAGCGGCCGGCGGGGCCAAGCCTGCGCCCCGTACTGGGCGTTCCGGTCGGCCCCTATCTGGAG
This sequence comes from Streptomyces auratus, assembly GCF_050433025.1. Lineage (NCBI taxonomy): Bacteria > Bacillati > Actinomycetota > Actinomycetes > Kitasatosporales > Streptomycetaceae > Streptomyces > Streptomyces auratus. Next base: position 805,696 of record NZ_JBNGCB010000003.1, read on the forward strand.
CGCGCCGGTGACGAGGCGCTGGGTGCCTTCACCGCGCAGCGGGGGTTGTTGCGGGCCGCCGGGTACGCCGTCCACGAGGTGCCGGTGATGGACGACTTCGAGCAGATCGTGGCGCAGCTGTTCACGATGAACCGCTACGAGGTCGCCCGGGCCCACGCCGACTGGTTCGCACGCTTCGGGGACGTCTACCGTCCGGAGACCACGGCGGCCATCCGGCAGGGTCACACGATCGCTGACACCGACTACGCAGCGGCCCGCCAACGGCGCAAGGCCTTCCGCGCACGCCTCGCGACGGACCGCGCCGCGGCCGGCATCGACCTGTGGATCGCCCCGTCCGCCACCGGCCCCGCCCCCGCCGACCTCACCACCACCGGCAGCTCGATCATGTGCCTGCCCTGGAGCAACGCCGGCCTGCCGGCCATCAGTCTGCCCGCGGGGCACGCGGCGAACGGCCTGCCGCTCGGCCTCCAACTCATCGGCGATTTCGGCGCGGACGAGGAGCTGCTGACCGCGGCGGCCGGGATCGAGGACGTCCTGAACGCCCGCGCCGAACGCCCGCCCGGGATCGAGGACGTCCTGAACGCCACGTCGACCGCCTCGCCCCGCACCCCCGGCCCTACAGCGTGAGCCCCCGCGCCAGTACGTCCATCGTCCCGTGGACCAGCGCCTCCAGATCGGCCTCCGGGCCGCCCTCGACCCAGGCCAGCATCGCCTCCTGGAGCGCGGCCAGGATCGCGGCACCGATCACCCGCAACTCCAGGTCGCCGTCCGGGCGGCCGGAGCGTTCCGCCAGTACAGCGGCGAGCATCGCGGCGTCCCGCGCGGTGTTCTCCGCCGTACGGCCCCGGATCGCGGGCACCTCACGGATCAGCCGGACCCGCTGGAAGAGTTCGCTGCGCTCGTCCGCGGTGAGCCCGCGCAGCGCCTCGACGGTGACCTGACGCATCGACTCGACCATCGGCTCGTCCGCGGGACGGGCCCGCAGTCCGGCCTCCAGCACGGCGTCGTACTCGTCCGTGAGCACGATGTCTTCCTTGGTGGGGAAGTAGCGGAAGACCGTGCTCGGTGAGACATCGGCGGCCTCGGCGATCCGGTCGACCGGCGTCGCGTCGTAGCCCTGCTCCGCGAACAGCCGGTAGGCGGCCCGCCGGATCGCCTGCCGGGTCTGGAGCTTCTTCCGCTCCCGCAGCCCGAGCTTCGGCGTCCCGGAGGGTGTGGCGGCGGCAGAGGTGCGTGCGGAGACCATGGGCAGCATTGTCAGGCATATCCCGTGCCCCGGAACGACGGCCGTGGCGGTACATGGGCTGCGCCCGCGCCGCGGTTGGCCGGGGGCGCGCTGTCGATTGTCAGTGAGGCGTGTCACGCTGCGGAATGCAGTCGACTACTTTCAGTGACAGCAGCCGGGGGGTTGTCAGGCGTGTGTATAAGCCACCAGTGAGATGCCGACGTAGTGCACGACGAAGGCGGCCAGGGTGAGGGAGTGGAAGACCTCGTGGAAGCCGAACCACTGGGGGGAGGGGTTGGGGCGCTTGATGCCGTAGATGACGCCGCCGGCGCTGTAGAGCAGTCCGCCGACGATGACGAGTACGAGGACGGCGATGCCGCCGGTGCGCAGGAAGTCGGGCAGGAAGAAGACGGCGGCCCAGCCCATGGCGATGTAGCAGGGGGTGTACAGCCAGCGGGGGGCGCCGACCCAGAAGACCCGGAAGAGGATGCCGGCCAGGGCGGCCGCCCAGACCGCCCAGAGCAGTGTCTCGCCGCGGGAGCCCGGTACGAGCAGCATCGTCAGCGGCGTATAGGTGCCCGCGATGATCAGGAAGATATTGGCGTGATCGAGGCGGCGGAGTATGCCGTCGGCGCGCGGGCCCCAATTGCCGCGGTGGTAAAGGGCGCTGACGCCGAACAGTAGACAGGCGGACATCGTGTAGATGCCGCAGGCCAGGCGGCCGCGGGGGCTGTCGGCGAGGGCGGTGAGGACGATGCCGGAGAGCAGGACGGCGGGGAACATTCCGGCGTGCAGCCAGCCGCGCAGTCTGGGTTTGAGGGGGGTGGTCTCGGCGGTGACGGCCGCGCTCGCGGGCGGCGCGGAGGGGGGACGGCTCTCGGCGGCGTCGGGCGCGGAAGTCATGGCGTAATGCTACCTACGCGACCGTAAGTTACGGATTCGTACCGGAGTGGTGACGGTCACCACAGCGCCCTCTGGACAGAACTCTATCGGGGTCGGATGATCAAATGAGTGCGGTCGGCACCGGATGAGCGGTCACGAAGCATCCGGGTCGCAGCCCCCAAGGGGCAAACAACCAAAAGAAGCGGATTTTCCCGGCAAATCGGGTAGACATCCGTCCAGACCCTCATCTAGGAGCGATCGTGGCGCGCGACAACGCGGCTCCCACCATTCCGACCCGTCACCAGGGACTCATCGCCTGGGTCGACGAGATCGCAGCGATCACCCAGCCCGACCGGGTCGTCTGGTGTGACGGCTCGGAGGCGGAGTACGAGCGGCTGTGCGAGGAGCTCGTCGACAAGGGAACGTTCACCAAGCTCGACCGGATCAAGCGCCCCAACTCGTACTACGCCGCCTCCGACCCGTCGGACGTGGCGCGCGTCGAGGACCGCACCTTCATCTGCTCCGAGAAGGAAGAGGACGCCGGCCCGACCAACCACTGGAAGGCCCCCGCCGAGATGCGGGAGATCTTCACGGGTGACAAGGGCATCTTCCGCGGTTCGATGAAGGGCCGGACGATGTACGTCGTCCCGTTCTGCATGGGCCCGCTCGGCTCCCCGCTCTCCGCGCTCGGCGTGGAGATCACCGACTCCGCCTACGTCGCGGTCTCCATGCGCACCATGACGCGCATGGGCCGGCCGGTGCTCGACGAGCTCGGCGAGGACGGTTTCTTCGTCAAGGCGGTGCACACCCTCGGCGCCCCGCTGGCCGAGGGCGAGGCCGACGTTCCGTGGCCGTGCAACTCCACCAAGTACATCTCGCACTTCCCCGAGGCCCGCGAGATCTGGTCCTACGGCTCGGGCTACGGCGGCAACGCCCTGCTCGGCAAGAAGTGTTACGCGCTGCGTATCGCCTCGGTGATGGCGCGTGACGAGGGCTGGCTGGCCGAGCACATGCTGATCCTCAAGCTGACCCCGCCGCAGGGTGAGGCGAAGTACGTCGCCGCCGCCTTCCCGTCCGCTTGCGGCAAGACCAACCTCGCCATGCTGGAGCCCACGATCTCCGGCTGGACGGTCGAGACCATCGGCGACGACATCGCCTGGATGCGCTTCGGCGAGGACGGCCGCCTCTACGCGATCAACCCCGAGGCCGGTTTCTTCGGCGTCGCGCCCGGCACCGGCGAGCACACCAACGCCAACGCCATGAAGACGATGTGGGGCAACTCCGTCTTCACCAATGTCGCGCTGACCGATGACGGCGATGTGTGGTGGGAGGGCATGACGGAGGAGAAGCCCGCCCATCTGACCGACTGGAAGGGCAACGACTGGACGCCGGAGTCCGAGACCCCCGCCGCCCACCCCAACGCCCGCTTCACCGTCCCGGCCGGCCAGTGCCCGATCATCGCGCCCGAGTGGGAGGACCCCAAGGGCGTGCCGATCTCGGCCATCCTCTTCGGCGGCCGCCGCGCCAGTGCCGTGCCGCTGGTGACCGAGTCGCTGACCTGGCAGCACGGCGTCTTCCTCGGCGCCAACGTCGCCAGCGAGAAGACCGCCGCGGCCGAGGGCAAGGTCGGCGAGCTGCGCCGCGACCCGTTCGCCATGCTGCCGTTCTGCGGCTACAACATGGGCGACTACATGGGGCATTGGGTCAAGGTCGGCAGCGACGCCGCGCGGGAAGGGCGCCAGTCCAAGCTGCCGAAGATCTACTACGTCAACTGGTTCCGCAAGGACGACCAGGGCCGCTTCGTGTGGCCGGGCTTCGGCGAGAACGGCCGGGTGCTCAAGTGGATCGTCGAGCGGCTGGAGGGCACGGCCGAGGGTGTCGAGACGCCCATCGGCGTGCTGCCCACCAAGGAGGCGCTGGACACCGAGGGCCTCGGCCTCGACGATGCCGACCTCGACTTCCTGCTGACCGTCGACAAGGACGTGTGGCGCGAGGAGGCGGCGCTGATCCCCGAGCACCTCAACACCTTCGGTGACCACACGCCGAAGGAGCTGTGGGACGAGTACCGGGCGCTGGTGCAGCGGCTCGGCTAGGCACTGCACCCGCACCGCGCACTGCACGGCCGGGGCCCCGCACCTGTGGGTGTGGGGCCCCGTTTGTGCTCGTGTGACGCGTCGGCTCGGGCGACTTCGGGCCGGCCGCCCCGGTTGGGCCGGGGGAGTGACCCGGGGCCGTGACCGGTTGGTACGGCGCGCGGTCAGTTCGTACGGCGCGCGCTCAGGCCGTGGCGAGATTCCGGAAGGGTGCGGCGTGGGCCGCCACCCGCTCCGCCGCCAGGGCCATCACCGCGGTGTCGTTCCGGGTCGTGGCGACCGCGAGGGCGTTCCCGGCCAGGGTGTGGGCGCGCTGGTGGAGGGCTCCGGTCCGGGCCGCGGCGGCGCCGTCGGTGGGCTCGGCGCGCAGCGGATAGTGGCCGTCGCTCAGCCGCGCGACCTGCTCGGCGATGCGCTCGGCGGCGGCGGCCAGCGCGGCGCCGTCCGGCGCGGGAGCGTCCGCCGCGCCGCCGTCCGCACGCGTCGCCAGCGCATGGAGCTCATCGGTGACGGTGAGCAGCGCGGTCAGCTGGCCGGCGAGCCGGATGTCCAGCTCCTCCTCGCGGGAGCGGTGCGGGATCTCCGGGGCGGCGGCCATGGTGTGGACCGACTTGGTGCGGATCGGTTCGTACATGGGACGGCCTCCTGAAAGCGTCAGGAGACCATCCTAGCTTGGACTCTGTCTAAAGTTGAGGTCCGTATAGAAATCGGGGTGCGTCAGTACTGTCCGTAACCGTCGAGGAAGGAGCCGATCCGGGTGACGGCATCCGTCAGCTCGTCCTTGCCGGGCAGGGTGACCAGGCGGAAGTGATCCGGCTCGGGCCAGTTGAAGCCGGTGCCGTGCACGATCATGATCTTCTCGGCGCGGAGCAGATCGAGCACCATCTGCCGGTCGTCCTTGACCTTGTAGACCTTCGGGTCCAGGCGCGGGAAGGCGTACAGCGCGCCCTTCGGCTTGACGCAGCTGACGCCGGGGATCTGGGTGAGCAGCTCGTACGCCGTGTCGCGCTGCTCCAGCAGCCGGCCGCCGGGCAGCACCAGCTCGTTGATCGACTGGCGGCCGCCGAGCGCGGTGGCCACCGCATGCTGGGCCGGCATGTTGGCGCACAGCCGCATATTGGCCAGGATCGTCAGCCCCTCGATGTACGAGGCGGCATGGGCCTTCGGGCCGCAGACCGCCATCCAGCCGCTGCGGTAGCCGGCCACCCGGTAGGACTTCGACAGCCCGTTGAAGGTCAGGGTCAGCAGATCGGGGGCCAGGGCGGCGAACGGGGTGTGGGTGACGCCGTCGTAGAGGATCTTGTCGTAGATCTCGTCGGCGCAGACGATCAGGTTGTGCCGGCGGGCGATCTCCGCGATGCCCAGGAGCAGCTCGTCGTCGTAGACGGCGCCCGTGGGGTTGTTGGGGTTGATGACGACGAGCGCCTTGGTGCGGTCGGTGATCTTGCGCTCGATGTCGGCGAGGTCCGGCATCCAGTCCGCCTGCTCGTCACAGCGGTAGTGCACGGCCGTGCCGCCGGAGAGCGAGACCGAGGCCGTCCACAGCGGGTAGTCCGGCGCCGGGACCAGCACCTCGTCGCCGTCGTCCAGCAGCGCCTGCATCGACATCTGGATCAGCTCGGAGACGCCGTTGCCGAGGTAGATGTCGTCGACGGAGAGCTCGATGCCCTTGGTCTGGTAGTGCTGCATCACCGCGCGGCGGGCGGACAGCAGGCCCTTCGCGTCGCCGTAGCCGTGGGCGCTGCCGACCGTGCGGAGGATGTCCTCCAGGATCTCCGGCGGGCACTCGAAGCCGAACGCCGCGGGGTTGCCGGTGTTGAGCTTGAGGATGCGGTGACCCGCCGCCTCCAGCCGCATGGCCTCCTCGAGCACCGGGCCACGGATCTCGTAGCAGACGTTGGCGAGCTTCGTTGACTGGATCACCTGCATGTCCGCCACCTTACGGGCGCGTATCCGCGGCCGCTCGGTGTTTTTCCCCACGTTGGCTCACGGGGCGGGTGGCTTCCCGCACGCTCAGTGACGTCGGCGGGCGGCCCGGCTCCGCGGTTTCCGTGGGGTGCCGATGCGGCGGGCGCCGGTGTTTTCCACAGGGGGCCACGAGCGGGGGCCGCCCGGCGGTACGCTCCGGGCCGTTGCACGGCCGGTGCGCCCGCGCCGGTCACCGCGCACTGCGCACCGTGCCGCGGAGCTGATGCGGCGATTACGCGAGAGGGCGGAGCTCCCGGCCGACGTCCAGCCGGAGCCCGCCCCCGTACGTCGCCACGGCCGCGTCCACGTGCCGCCGCCGGGGTACGGCGCGCCGCCGACAGCGCGGACCGAGGCGCCCGGTCTGCTGTTGCGGGGGGGGGGGGGGAACATCCTGTGGGTGGACGACTGCCCGAGCAACGACGTGCGAGCGCCGCCGAGGTCGAGCGGCTGGTCCTGCGGCATGCCGGGCCGGATCCGTGGTTCGGCTGACCCTCAGCCCCGGCCCGGCGCCGTCCGCCGTACCGACCGCCCCGCCAGCACCTGCGTCCGCCGGCCGTCCTCGATCACGAACCGGCCGTCGATCAGGACGTGCGGAATGCCCCGCGGCAGGGTGCGCGGGGCGTCGAAGGTGGCGCCGGCGGCGACCGTTTCGGGGTCGAAGAGGACCAGGTCGGCGCGGTGACCCTCGCGGATCAGGCCGCGATCGGGGAGCCGCAGCCGGGCGGCCGGGCGGCCCGTCAGATGGGCGACACACTCCTCCAGCGACAGCACCCCCAGCTCCCGGACGTAGGTGCCGAGGTAGCGGGGGAAGGTGCCGTACGCGCGCGGATGCGGCTTGCGGCCCTGGAGGATGCCGTCGCTGCCGCCGGTGTGCACCCGGTGGCGCATGATGCGGCGGACGTTGTCCTCGTGGCCGACGTGCTGAAGGATCGTCGGGCCCAGCCGGTCGTCGAGCAGCAGCCGCCGGGCGGTGGCCCAGGGCTCCTCGCCGCGCTCCGCCGCGCTGCGGGCGACGGTCTTGCCGATGAAGCCGGCCAGCGCCGGGTCGCACACCCCGGAGATCTCGATGGTGTCCCAGGAGATCGGTACGCCATGACAGCCGTCCGCGCCCGCCACCTCCATGGCATGGCGGATGCGAGCGGCCGTCGCCTCGTCCCGCAGACGGGCCAGGACCGCCTCGGGGCCGCCCTCGCCCGCCCAGCTCGGCAGCAACGCGGCCAGCGTCGTGCAGCCGGGGGTGTAGGGGTAGCTGTCGAGGGAGAGGTCCGCGCCGGCGTCCAGCGCGTCGTCCAGCAGGGCGAGCAGCTCGGGTGCCCGGCCCTCGTTGACGCCGAAGTTCATGGTGGCGTGGGCGAGATGCAGCGCACAGCCGGCCTCGCGGGTCAGGGCGATCATCTCCGCGTACGCGGCCAGGGCGCCGGCGCCGTACGAGCGGTGGTGCGGGCAGTAGTAGCCGCCGTAGCGGGCCACCACCCGGCACAGCTCGGTCAGTTCGGCATCACGCGCGTACATGCCGGGGGTGTAGGTCAGCCCAGAGGACATCCCGGCCGCGCCTTGTTCGAGGCCCTCGGCGACCAGCTGCTTCATCCGCGCCAGTTCACCGGCGGTGGCCTCCCGGTCGTCCCAGCCGACCGCGAGCATCCGCACGGTGCCCTGCGGGACGAGGTACGCGGCGTTGAGCGCGATGCCCTCGCCGCCGAAGCCGTGGTCGAGGCGGTCGAGGTACGCGCCGACCGTGCGCCAGTCGAAGTCGACGGAGGTGTCGCCGGGCGCTCCGCCGTTCCAGCCGGTGATCTGGACGCGGACCTCGGCGAGGGTGCGATCGTCGACCGGTGCGTACGACAGGCCGTCCTGGCCGAGGACTTCGAGGGTGACGCCCTGGGCGGCCTTCGCCTCGTGCGCCGGGTCCCGCAGCAGCGCGAGGTCGCTGTGGGCGTGCATGTCGATGAAGCCGGGGGCCAGCGCGAGGCCCTGGCCGTCCACCAGGCGGGTGCCGCCCGGGCGCCGTCCGCCGTCCGTCTCGCGGTGGATCTCGGCGATCCGCCCGCCGGCCAGGGCGACATCGGCGCGGTAGGACGGGCCGCCGGACCCGTCGACGACGCGGACGTCGCGGAACACGGTGTCCATGGGCGGGCCGCCTTTCCGGGTCCGGGGCCGCGGGGTGGTGGGGAGGGGGCGACCAGGGCCGGTCCCATGGGTCAGGGCCGGGACCGACCCTGACCCGTCGGTCCGGTCCTAGAAGAAGGTGCGGACGAAGTCCGTGACCGTGCCGTCCTGCTCAACGAGGGGGATCAGCTGCCACTTCTCGAAGATGGTGCAGGGGTGCGACAGCCCGAGCGCCACCCAGTCGCCGACCTCCAGATCGCCGGCGCGCTCGGTGCTCACCCAGGCGTGCTGGTCGGACAGCTTGGTGAGGGTGAGGCCGTCCGCCGGGCGCTCGGTGCCGTCCCGGCCGGACCGTACGACGTGGGGCTCCGGCAGACCGAGGTCGTACGCCGCATCGCGCTTGCCCGCGTTGAGGAAGGCCTGCTCGGGCGTCGGGCGGGAGACCACCTGCGCCCACAGCCGGAAGGCGGGGTGCAGGGCGCCCTCCTCCGGGATGCGGTTGAAGGGGGTGATGCGGCGGTAGTGGGCGTCGTCGTGCGAGACGTACGCGCCCGAGCGCAGCAGCTTGAGGACCGGCGCCGACAGCTCGGGGATCTCCGCGAACACCTCGGCGACCGCGTCGAACCAGGCGCTGCCGCCGGCGCTGACCACGATCTGGTCGAGGTCGGCGAACCGGCCCGCCCGGTCGAACTCCACGGCCAGCGCCACCAGCCGGCGCAGCCAGGCGGTCACCAGCTCCCCGGTGGCGTCGGGCACCTCGGCCTCGTAGCCGGCCACGCCGACCAGGCGCAGGGTGTCCGCCCCCGCGAGGGCGTCGGCGAGCTCCAGGCACTCGGTGTCGGTACGGACGCCGGTGCGCGCGCCCTCTCCGGCGCCCAGTTCGATGACCACGTCCACCGGGCGGGTGGCGCCGGCCTCCCGCAGTGCGCGGTCCATCAGCTCGATACCGCGCAGCGAGTCGACGTAACAGATCAGCTGGAAGCCGGGGTCGGCGGCGAGTTCGGCGGCGAGCCAGCGCAGTGCGACCGGGTCCACGACCTGGTTGGCGAGGAAGATCTTCTGGATGCCGTAGGCGCGGTAGACGCGGACCTGGTGGGGGACGGCTGCGGTGATGCCCCAGGCGCCGTACTCCAGTTGGCGGGCGAAGAGCTGCGGGGCCATGCAGGTCTTGCCGTGCGGGGCGAAGGCGAGGCCGTGCCGCTCGGCGTAGGTCTCCATCAGGGCGAGGTTGTGCTCGACCGCCTCGGCGGAGAGGGCGAGTACCGGGGTGGTGAAGCCGCCGTCGAAGAGGTTGCGGCGCTCGGCGGCCAGCTCGCTCACGGTCAGCCCTTGGGCGTCCGGCGGAAGCGCCTTGAAGCGGTGGTCGACCCGCTCCTGGGCGAGTTCCTTCAGTCCCTGCGCGAGCCGTTCGCCCGACATGCGGCCTCCTCGAAAAATTGTGTTGCACCCTCTGCAACGCTCATTGCGCATATCGCTGGCAGCTGTCTAACATCCGGGCCAGCGCCCGGTCAATGGTGACAAAACGCGGTGCGGAACGGCCGTGGAACACCGCGCGGCACACCGTCCGGGCACGCACCCCAGCGAAGGAGCGCGAGCCATCGTGACCAGGCCTCCGAACGCCGACGGCGCCCCCGCCGCGGCCGGCGCCCCCGCCCGGGACGCCGAGGTCGTCTGCCTCGGCGAGTCGATGGTCACCTTCCTGCCCCGCACCCCCGGCCGGCTCGCCGAGGTCCCCGCCTTCGACCGCGCGATCGGCGGCGCCGAATCCAATGTCGCCTGCACCCTTGCCCGTACCGGCCACGCCGCCCGCTGGGTCTCCCGGGTCGGCACCGACGGTTTCGGCGACCACCTCCTGGCCGCCGTCGCCGGCTGCGGCGTCGACACCACCCATGTGCAGCGCGACCCGCTGCGCCCCACCGGCCTCTACTTCCGTACCGCCGGCGAGCGCGCCACCGGCCTCGACGGCGAGGCCACCGACCGCGGCGAAGTCCTCTACTACCGCGCCGGCTCCGCCGCCTCCGCCATGACCCCCGGCCTGCTCGACCCCGCGGCGCTGCACCGCGCCCGCATCCTCCACCTCACCGGCATCACCGCCGCCCTGTCCGACGGCTGCCTCGGCGTCCTGCGCACCCTCACCCGCCGCACCCCGGGCCGCCCGCTGGTCTCCTTCGACGTCAACTACCGCGCCGACCTGTGGCGCGACCCCGCCCAGGGCCCCGGGCTCCTCCTCGGCCTCGCCCGCGGCTGCGACCTGGTCTTCGTCGGCGAGGACGAGGCCGCGGCCGCCTGGGACCTGCACGGCCCCCGCGCCGTGCGCGCCGCCCTGCCCGAGCCCGCCACCCTCGTCGTCAAGCACGGCGCGGCCGGCGCCACCGCCTTCGACCGGCAGGCCGACGGCACCGACACCGTCACCTTCGCCCCCGCGCTCCGGGTCAAGGTCGTCGCACCGGTCGGCGCCGGTGACGCCTTCGCCGCCGGCTTCCTCTCCGGCACCCTGCGCGCGCTGCCCCTCTTCACCCGCCTCCGGCTCGGCCATCTGACGGCCGCCGCCGCCCTCACCGTCCCCGGCGATCTCGGCACCCCGCCCGGCCGGGCCCTCGCCGACCGCCTCGCCGCCCTCGGCCCCGCCGACTGGGGCACCCTGCGACTCGGCCCCGGCTGGACGGCCGACGGGGCGCACCGCACGGGTGGCGGCACGGGCCCAGTACACGACCCGAGAACGCCGAACCCGCCGGCCACCGGCCGCGCGAGCACCGCCGAACGGCACGTCCCCCGCCGCTCCCGGGACAGTGAGGTACGCACATGAGCCAGACCGTCGACCGCGCACTGAGCATCCTCCCGCTGCTCGCGGAGGGCCCGGCCAACCTCGAACAGGTCGCGGACAGGCTCGGCGTGCACAAATCCACCGCCCTGCGCCTGCTGCGCACCCTGCACGAGCACGGCATGGTCTACCGCCAGGCCGACCAGCGCTACCGCCTCGGCGCCCGGCTCTTCGCGCTCGCCCAGCAGGCCGCCGAGAACCTCGACGTACGGGAGATCGCCCACCCCCACCTCGTCGCGCTCAACGAGACCTGCGGACACACCGTCCACCTCGCGGTCCTGGAGGAGAACGAGGTCCTCTACATCGACAAGGTCGAGAGCCGCTACCCGGTCCGGATGTACTCCCGGATCGGCAAGCCCGTCGCGATCACCGTCGCCGCGGTCGCCAAGCTGCTCCTCGCCGACCTGCCCGGACCCGAGCGCCGCGCCCTCGCGGAGAAGCTCGACTACCCCCGCTACACGCCCCGTTCGACCCCCGACGCCACGGCCTTCCTCGCCGAACTGGCCACCGTCCGCGCACAGGGCTGGGCCACCGACCTCGGTGGCCACGAGGAGTCCATCAACTGCGTCGCTGCGCCCGTCCGCGGCACGGACGGGCGCGTGGTCGCCGCCATGTCGGTCTCCGCGCCGAACGTCGTCGTCACCGCCGAGGAACTCCTCACCCTGCTCCCCCTGGTACGCCGCACCGCCGACGCCATCAGCCGGGAGTACTCCGGAACCACCGTTCCCCCGCCCTCCGCCGGCCCCGTACAGGAAGCCTGACCACCATGACCGAGAAGACCGCTCTCACCCCGGCCACCCACACCACCCCGCCCGCGAAGTTCTCCCACGGCGTCAGGAAGGGCAACCTCCTCCAGGTCGCCGGCCAGGTCGGCTTCCTGCCCGCCGTCGAGGGCCGGGCCCCCACCCCGGCCGGCCCCACCCTGCGCGAGCAGACCCTCCAGACACTCGCCAACGTCAAAGCCATCCTCGAAGAAGGCGGCGCCAGTTGGGACGACGCGATGATGATCCGCGTCTACCTCACCGACGTGGCGCACTTCGCCGAACTGAACGAGATCTACGACGCCTACTTCGAGCAGCAGGGCCTCCAGGAGGCCCCCGCCGCCCGCACCACCGTCTACGTCGGTCTGCCGCCCGGCCTGCTCATCGAGATCGACGCCCTCGCGGTGCTGGGCTGAGGGGCCGACTCCCTTGCCCCGCCTGCCGTTAGCGCCGCTCGGCGCACCTCGTTCGCCGCACGGCACGGCGTCCCGTAGCGACGGGTCGCCATGCCGCGGACCACCCTGCCCGGAGCTGCCGCCAGGGACCCGTGGGCCCCTGCCTGACAACGGAGTCGCCCGATGTTCCTCGCCGCCACGACCGCCCCCGCGCCACCGCCCCCGCACACCGGCGGACTGCTCGCCCTGATACCCGGCACCGCGGGGCTGCTGACGGTCGCCGCCCTGGGCATCACCCTGCTCCTCGTCCTGATCATCAAGGTCCGGCTGCAGCCGTTCGTGGCTCTGCTGACGGTCTCCCTCGCGGTGGGCCTGGCCGCCGGGCTCTCCGTCACCGAACTCTTCGGCACGGTGCAGAAGTCCGACGCCGTCTCGCTGATCGAGTCCGGGATGGGCGGCATCCTCGGGCACGTCGCCATCATCATCGGCCTGGGCACCATGCTCGGTGCGGTCCTCGAAGTCTCCGGCGGCGCCGAGGTCTTGAGCGCTCGCCTGCTCCGCCTCTTCGGTGAGCGGCGCGCACCCCTCGCCATGGGCCTGACCGGCCTGATCTTCGGCATCCCCGTCTTCTTCGACGTCGGCATCTTCGTCCTGGCCCCCCTCGTCTACGCGGCAGCGAAACGCAGTGGCAAGTCCATCCTGCTCTTCTGCATGCCGCTCCTCGCGGGCCTGTCCATGACCCACGCCTTCCTGCCGCCGCACCCCGGCCCGGTCGCCGCCGCCGGCCTGTTCAAGGTCGACCTGGGCTGGCTCCTCCTCATGGGCCTGGTCTGCGGCCTCCCCGCCGTCCTCGCCGCCTGGGGCTACGCGGCCTGGGTCGGCAAGCGCCTCTTCGTCCCCGTCCCACAGGACATGGTCGAGGCGGCCGAGGAGGCGAAGGCCGCGGTCACCGCGGAGCAGGCCGCGACGGGCGTACGGCCGCCCGAGGCGCCGGTCTCCCTGGCCACCGTCCTCACCCTCATCGGCACCCCGCTGCTCCTCATCCTCCTGGCGACCTTCTCCTCCATCGCCCTGGCCCCCTCGACCGCCCGGTCCGTGATCGAGTTCTTCGGCCACCCCTTCGTCGCCCTGACGATCGCCCTGCTGATGTCGTACTACCTGCTGGGCATCCGCCGCGGCTGGTCCCGCACGTCCCTGGAGAGGGTCTCCACCGCCTCCCTCAAACCGGTCGGCAACATCATCCTGGTCGTCGGCGCCGGCGGTGTCTTCGGCGCCGTCCTCAAGGCCAGCGGCGTGGCCACCGCCCTCTCCGACACCTTCCACCACCTCGGCCTCCCCGTCCTCGTCCTCGCCTACCTCCTCTCCCTCGCCCTGCGCGTCGCCCAGGGCTCGGCCACGGTCGCCATCGTCACCACGGCCGGCATCGTCGTCCCCCTCGTCGAGGGCCAGGGCATGTCACAGGCCCACCTGGCGCTGATCATCACGGCGATCTCGGCGGGCTCGATCTTCGCTTCGCATGTGAATGACGGGGGCTTCTGGATGGTGAGCAAGTACTTCGGGATCACGGAACGGGACACGCTCAAGTCCTGGACGGTGCTGGAATCCGTGCTCTCGGTCGCCGGTTTCGCGGTGGCGGCGGTGGTCGGGATCTTCGTGTAGCGCTGCTGTTGCTGGACGGGTCGCCCGACACCGCGCCGGGCGCCCCCTCGGCTCACGCCGCCCGCCCGTACGCCCGAGCTCCCGCATGCGGCAGTACGGCCCACAACCGCGTCTCGCCACCGGGCTCCGGCGACTCCCCGAACCCCCAGTCGCCGTCGCAGGCATGCATCACACAGGAACGCCAGCAAGTGCTGGACGGCGATGCCCCGTGCGGATACGTCGGCATCATCCATGAGGCCGCCCTGCGGATGCAGTTCGGGGGCCGGTCGATCGCCCTCGCCCAGTTGAAGCACCTCATTGCCATGTCCGAGCGCGACAATGTGACTCTGCGCGTCCTCCCCTTCGAAGCCGGAGAGTTTCCGGGCGCCGGGCAGACCGTGGTCTACGCGGAAGGCGTGGTGCCGCAACTTGATGCCGTGCAGGTCGACAGCACGCACGGGCCGGAGTTCCTGCACCTGGACGCGCAGTTGGCTCGGTACCGGTCCCAGATGGAGGGAATGGAACGAGTCAGCCTCTCACCCGAACGCTCGCGCGACTTCATCCAGGTCATCGCGCGCCAACTGTGAGGGGCACTCCATGGCCGACATCCGCTGGGAAGAGCCGTTCTGCGCCGAGGGCTCGGCCTGCTTCCGCCTCGGCACCGACGAAGACGGCAACGCTTACATCGCCGTGGCCGGCGCCGAGGACGCCTACGTCACCGACAGCCGCGAAGCCCTCCGCACGCTCATCCGCGAGATAAAGGCGGGTAAGGCGGACCATCTGCTCTAGTACCTCAACAGCGTTTGGGTGTCAGAGCGGTCGGAGTCTGATGCTTGAGGCACTCGATGTCAGGGACGGTCCGTTCGCTGCTCCTCCGGCCACACTGCCGACGAACCGTGATGCAGTCGGGCGGTCCATGCCGACTCGGGGAACTCGGCGACAATATCGGCCATGACCTCCGCGAGGCCGACGACCTTCTCGTAGGGCTTCCGTTCCTTGATCCAGCCGATCATTTGGTTCCGGTGCAGCCGCCACCCCATCTTCGCGTCCGCAGTCATCCTGCCAACCTGCTCCGTGATGACCAACTCGGCGAATGCAGGGTCAACCGAGCATTTGACCATGCGGGGGTTGCGGCCAGAGGGGAGGTGAACGGGGCTTCCCGCGCGCGGCGGAAAAGGGTCCGTGTGAAGCGAGTGGACCAACGCATGGACGGAGACCGCGGTGTCGGGAAGGGCTTTCGGCAAGGAAAGGACTGCCACCGAGTAATAATTGACGTCGGTGACGTAGCGTCCGCCTCTGTGCACCGCGGCCAGGTGGAAGAGCGTCGCCGGGTAACCGCGGACCTGTCCTTCCAGCACATGTGTGGCGTGATTTCCGAGTACGCCGAAGGGGTAACCGGGGCGGCCGAACATGTCCACCCACCGACGGGATTCCCTCTTCCGATAGTGATGCCACTCAGGATCTTCGCGATATGTGCGGATGCTCTTCCTGACCTGCCACATCGCTACGCTCTCCCCTCAGTCCTCATACGCGCCGTCCGGGTCGGTCAGCGCAGAGCGGGGCTTGTCGAAGGGGCTCTGGGGGTGGTCGGCGGTGCGGTCGGTCTCGTTGGCGTTGGCATCCCCGTACACCACGCCATTGGCAGCAGCCTGTCGCCCCGGGCCGAAGGTCGGACCGGTTTCGGGGTCTCGGTGCCGTCCCCCTCCGCCGTGCTCATACCGGGCCTCGCCTCCGTGCACAGCCGCGCCGCCCGCCGCGCCGCCGCCGGCGCTGGTGATCAGGTCCGGGATGATGTTGGCACTCGTCTTGCTGCCCTGGGCGATGTCGACCCCGTCGGCAGCCATCTGGCCGCCCGCGCTGGTAGTGGCGCCGGTGGCCATCTTCCCGACGAGTCCGTTACCCGAGATCACCTCACCGAGCGCGTTGGGCATCTTCTTGCCCAATGCCGCGCCTCCCGCTCCCAAAGCGGTGCCAACGCCCCCGGCCACCGCCGCGTCCTGCAAGTCCTGGCCCCAGGTGACCTGCTGACCGGTGATTGCCTGGCCCAGCACGTTCCCGGTGAAATTTCCCCCCACGTTCGTGGCGAACTCCACGCCGAACTTCAAGAATTTGCTGCCCGCCATGAGGCCGCGTATGGACTCAAGAGCCGACTCGATCGTCTTGAGGACCTTGGCGAGTCTCGCAACGACGGCTCCGGCCTCGGCAACTTCGGCCGCCGCGCTCCCGGCGGCAACCAAGTCGGAGAAGCCCGCGGTGATCACGGTCAGTCCGACGCCCACGGCCGCAGTGACCGCGAGCTCCTCAAGAACATGCTCCACTTGCGTATTGGTGTCCTCGATGTGGTCGGCTGCCTGCTCTAACTCCGCAGCTACCGCATCGAAGTTGGGCAGCGCATGGTCGATCTGATCCTTGGTGTGCGTCCAGTGCTCGCGGAACCCAGTGGCGGCCTGGCCGCCCCACTCCGAATCGCTCAACTCATCGACCTGCCGACCAAGGTCCGCACCCGCCGATTTCAGGTCATGGGCCATCTCCCGCCACGCCTCGGCACACTTGCGCAACACCTCGGGGTTGCCACCGGGCTTGAGGATGTTGAAGCTCTTCTCGATCTGCTGCTGCTCGGCCATGTCACGCACCACCGAATTTGTGCGCCTGCTCGGCATCGGTGTGCTCGTAGCTTGCCGCTGAGTGATGCAATCCGGCGGCATACCCGGCAAGTTGCTTGCGCAGTTGTTGCAGGCTGGTGACAGTGGCCCGCGTCATATCGACATACTTGGCCAGAGCTTCGGTGGATTCACTGAGCACCCCAAACGCATCATCAACATTCTCAGCCTTATCGGCAAATTGCTTGACTTGCCCTTCGAGGCGGTCACTCACGTGCTTGAAATCCGTGGACAGTGCCCTGAGTTTGTCCGGGTGGACACTGAAGTGTTCATGCGTCATAGCAGCCCCCTGTTACAAACATGATCTTCCCCCGAAGTACGCTAACGGGCTCCGAGGTGGTGCGGCCAGGCGCTCGCGTTAAAGCCGTGACAGCAGGGGGAAATTCTTGGAATGCAACGGGCAATGGGGCGGTAAACCGCCCGGATGGCGCGGTCTGCAGCTGCGACTCGACGCGTGAGTCGACTGCGATGCCTCGGCCAGCCGGGACGGGTGCGCGACCCCTGTCTGACCACGTTCTGCATCCGCGAGATAAAGGCGGGGAAGGCGGACCACCTGCTCCAGTAGAGCAAAGCGCATCTCGTGAGGGGCGGAGCCGGGTTGGGTGCCGCCCCTCCTGCGCCGTGGTCTGCTGGAGCGTCGTGCCGGTGCTGGAGCCGCCCCGACTGCGGGCGCCCCGCCCCTGGAATCCACATGTGTCGCCGAACCTCTCAACTGGTCGGGGGGCTCGTGCAGTTGGGTCACGACGCGTTCCTCCAGGCGCAGCAGGCCAGGTGACCTGCGGTTCTCGAAGCCGAGGAGATCAGCCCTAGAGGGGGATGAACAGCAGGATGCCGTGGGCGGTGGCGGCGTTGTAGCAGGCATTGCCGGGGAAGGTGGCGGTGTAGAAGGGGGTGGCGATGGCGTAGGGGGGGACGACGGCGTTGTGGATGGTGGCGGTGCCGGTGGCGTCGGTGACGGCGGTGCCGAGGTTGACCGGGCCGAAGAGCGTGGTGGCGGTGAAGGTCACCGGCTGACCGGCCACCGGCATCCCCCCGGTGGTCGTCAGGGTGGCGCTGAGGGTGGGGATGTAGAACTCGGGCAGCGGGGTCAGCCGGAGCCGGATCGTGCCTGGCTGCGCGGTCAGTGTGGTGGGGTTGGGGTTCACGGTGACGGGGGTGCTGGTGCTGGAGCTGGTGAAGCAGCTGTCACCGCTGTAGGCGGCGGTGAGGGTGCCGGTGGTCAGGGCGGTGGTGGTGAAGCAGGCCTGCCCCGATGCGTTGACGGGGACCATCTGGGTCTGGCTGTTCGGGAGGGTGAAGGTGACCGTGCCGGTCGGCACTGAGGTGGTGCCTGGTGCCGGAGTGATGGTGGCGCACACGGTCACGCTCTGCCCGCAGGTGGAGGGGGTCGGCGTCACCGACAGCGTCGTCGTTGTCGGGTTGGTGCTCACCATGACGGGGGTGGGGTTGCCGTTCACGGTCGCGGTGAACGAACCGGCGGTGTAGGTGTGGGTGGTCTGCCCGCTCCCGGTGGCGTCCAGGGGGACGGTGACCGTGGGGCTGGCGTCCCCGAAGTTCACCACCGCTGTCCCGTTCGGAGTCCCCCCGGAAATGTTGAACGTCACCGGTTGCCCGCACACCGGCGATGCCGGCGAGGTCGTCACCGTCAGCGGCGAAATCTCCGTGACGTTGGCCGAATTGGCGTTGGTGACGTAGACGTTGCTGTTCTGCGCCGCCGCCACCGAGAACGGGAACGCGCCGACGGGGACGGTGGCCAGGACGGTGTTCGTGGTGCTGCTGATCACCGTCACGTTGTTGGAATTGCTGTTGCCGACGTAGACGTTGCCGGTCGGCGCCACCGCCACCCCGAACGGGCCCACGCCGGTGGGGACGGTGGCCAGGACCGCGTTCGTGGCGCTGTTGATCACCGTCACGTTGTTCGAAACGGTGTTGGTGACGTAGACGTTGCCGTTCTGCGCCACCGCGATCACCCCCGGGACCGAGCCGGCGGGGACGGTGGCCACGACCGTGTTGGTGGCGCTGTCGATCACCGTCACGTTGTTCGAGGTCTGGTTGGCGATGTAGACGTTGCCGTTCTGCGCCACCGCCGCATAGCCCGGGAAACCACCGGTGGGGAGGGTGGTCAGGACGGTGTTCGTGGCGCTGCTGATCACCGTCGCGGTGCCCGCGTTCCGGTTCGCGACGTAGACGTTGCCGTTCGCCGCCACCGCCACCGCGTCCGGGACCGCGCCGACGGGGACGGTGGCCAGGACCGTGTTCGTGGCGCTGCTGATCACCGTCACGTTGTTGGAAATGCTGTTGGCGACGTAGACGTTGCCGTTCGGCGCCACCGCCAGCGCGAACGGGCCCCCGCCGACGGGGACGGTGGCCAGGACGGTGTTCGTGGCGCTGCTGATCACCGTCACGTTGTTCGAGCTCTGGTTGGTGACATAGACGTTGCCGTTCGCCGCCACCGCAATCATGGCCGGGTCCGAGCCGGCGGGGACGGTGGCCAGGACGGTGTTCGTGGTGCTGCTGATCACCGTCACGTTGGCCGAATTGGCGTTGCCGACGTAGACGTTGCCGTTCGGCGCCACCGCCACCGCCAGCGGGGTCGTGCCCGCCGGGATCGTCACCGTGGAGAACGCCGCACTGAACGGCGTGGGCGCAAGCCCCCGTACAGCGGCTACCTCAGCTCCACCGGCCGGTACAACCGGCCGAAACCCGCCGGCCACCGCCGGAGCGCCCAACCAACCCGTAGTCGGTTCCATGACAAACCTCTCTCAGTTGAGAGAGCCACCCAAGAACTCCCACCGGGGCCCGCATCGCACGGCGGAGGTATACGCGAACCGGATCACCGCCTGCACACCGGGACAGAGAGAGGACACGCCGGCACTTTCCAGGCATCCGCGCACCACAGGGGTTGCCTCTCTCCCCGGAGAGATGGGCAACCCACCGGAAAATGGTCACCACCATTAACCCGAAATAACCAATACGGCGCCACGCCGTTGACTCGACTTCACCCGGAGAGAGCAATACGCAGTCGGGAGCCGCCGCCTCCCCTGACCGGGAGGCGGCGGCTCGCGTTCCGGCTGACACCGGGCTCGTGCCCGTCGTACCCGGCGTGCGTCAACTGCCCTTGCAGTACTGCCCTTCCTTGCCGATCGCCCGGTAGGGACAGTCGGCGGTCTCCAGCAGCTTGAGGACCGCCTCGCGGTTGCGGGAGGTCTCCTTGGGGATCACCGTGTCCTTCGGGTAGAAGCCGCCGGAGCCGAACGACGACGGATACATCTCGAAGGTGTAGGCGAAGATCTTCTGGTCGCCCCACAGCCAGTCGTCGATCGAGCCGTCGGTGATGTACAGGTCGCTGGACTGCTCGGGGGTGTAGCCGTTGCTCGCGGCCATGCTCTTGCCGATGGCGGCGAAGGTGTCGTGGTCGTCCTGCGTCATCCCGGGGCCGGTGTCGTCGTCGGTGTAGCCGAGGGGCCACAGGACGAGTTCGCTGTAGGTGTGGAAGTCGATGGCGGCCTTGATCTGCTGCTTGCCGCCGATGATGCGGCTGCGGACGAAGGAGGAGACGACCTTCACCTCGGGGGCGGAGGCGGCCGACGGGCCACGGTACGTCTCGGAGGAGGTGCTGGACGACGAGCCGCCGCAGCAGCCCCACTTGTAGTCCCAGTTGCGGTTGAGGTCGGTGCCGACGTTGGAGGAACCGGCGTTGGGCTGGCGGTTCTTGCGCCAGCTGCGGAACGAGCCGGAGGCGATGTCGTAGGCGCCGCCGTCCGGGTTCAGGTCCGGGATGATCCAGATCTCGCGGGAGTCCAGCATCTTGGTGATGCGGGGGTCACTCCCGTACTTCGAGGTGAACTCGTTCAGGAGGTACAGGGCCATCTCGACGGTGAGGTGTTCCCTGGCGTGCTGGTGCGCGGTGAAGAGGACCTCGGGCTCCGCCTCGTCCTTGGTGACGTTCCGGCTGACCTTGAGGGCGAGGATGTTGCGGCCCTCCTGGGAGGTGCCGATGACCTTCTTGCTGACGAGCTTCGGGTACTTGGCGACGAGCGCGTCGATCTCCTTCGTGGCCTCGTCGTAGGTGTGGTACTTCGTGTACCCGGCGGGGAAGTCCCTGACCCGGGTACCGGGGGAGACCGGCTGGGTGGCCGGGGGGTCGGGCAACCGGCGGAGGGCGTAGCCCAGTTGGCGGACGGCCGCGGCCTGGGCGCGGTCGGCGGTGATGACGACGGCGCGGGCGTGGACCTCGTCGACGGTGGCGCCGGTCGTGGTGAGCGCGGTGCGCTGGGCGGGCGTGGCGGGGCCGGACACCTCGTACTGGTGCGGGAGTTCGGTACGGGCCGGGGTGGCGGTGGCGGGTGCGCCGGGTGGGGCGCCGGTTGCCTGGGCGGCGGCGACGGGGGCGGCGAGCGCGAGGGAGAGGAGTGCGGCGAGGACGGTGCTTCGTCCGCCGCGGATACGTGGTCGCATGCGGTCTCCTGTGGGGTGTGAGCGAAGCGACGACGTCAGTGTTCGGGCGTTGGCATGGGCTGGTCAATACATGCGGCGGCCAGATGCGCGGGACGGCCGGGCCCCCTCGCCCACCCCGGGCCAACCCGGCAACTTCCCATCGATCCGGGGAAATTGATTGCCACCTGGGGCGGTGGCGCCAACAATGCGCACGACAAATCCGAAGCCCCTGACCAGGCTTCGGTGACAAAAGCGTGAGAGGACCCCCACATGAATCGACCTCTCGTCGGCACCCTGGCCACGGCCGTGCTGGGCGCCGCAGCCCTGGTGGGCACCGTCGGAACGGCCCAGGCGGCGCCGCAGCACCGGCCCCTTCCCTCGTCACACAAGACCAAGGCGGTGGACTTCGCCGGCACCGTCGCACTGAGCAACTGCTCCGGCTCGGTCGTACGGATGCCCGGCTCGCAGCCGGACGACCCGGCGCTGGTGATGTCCAACGGACACTGTCTGGAAAGCGGTATGCCGGGCGCGGGCGAGGTCATCGTCGACCAGGCGTCCAGCCGCGGCTTCACCCTGCTGAACAAGTCGGGCGGCCGGGCGGGCACGATCCGGGCCAACCGCGTCGTCTACGCCACGATGACCGACACCGATGTCACGCTCTACCGGACCGGCTCGACCTACGCCCAGATCGAGCAGAAGTACGGGATCAAGCCGCTGGAGCTGGCCACCGACCACCCGACCAAGGGCGCCGGGATCAGTGTCGTCTCCGGATACTGGAAAAAGATCTACACCTGCAACATCGACGGGTTCGTGCCCACCCTCAAGGAGGGCGACTGGACCTGGAAGGACTCGGTCCGCTACACCCCGCAGTGCCAGACCATCGGCGGCACCTCCGGATCGCCGGTGGTCGACACCGCCACGGGCAAGGTCACGGCCATCAACAACACGGGCAACGAGGACGGCGAGAGGTGCACCGAGAACAACCCGTGCGAGGTGGACGAGAACGGCAACGTCACGGTGCACAAGGGCACCAACTACGCGGAGGAGACCTACGGGATACCGAAGTGCTTCGCCGCCGGCAACAAGCTCGACCTGAACGCGGCCGGCTGCACCCTGCCGAAGCCGGCCGCCACGCGTCGGTGAGATAGCCGCAGGAGCCGACGTCAGTAGTACGCGAGGTCCCGGGCGCCATGGTGCCCGGGACCTCGCCGTGTGCGCGGGATCTCGATGTGCGTACGGAGCCTCGTCGTGGGAGCGCCGGTTGCGGGCGGTGCGGGCGTACGTCCTCCCGACTGCCGACTGCCGACTGCCGACTGCCGACTGCCGACTGCCGACCGGCGCCGGGAAGCTGGGGCGGACGGGACAGAAGTGCGGGCAGTGGCACATGCGCCCGATGCCGCATGGTCCAGACCATTATGGCTGTCAAGGCGCTGGTCGGGGGCGGAGGTTACGGTGATTGCCGCTGAGCCGGTACGCGCCGATTCCTCGCGGAGCGACGGTCATGGCGGCGGTCATGACGAGTAGCCCAGAACGTGTTCTCTGGGACGTATCTCTGTGGATAAGGTGCTCAGCGTATGGCGCCGATGGCGCAGAGCTGTGCCGATCCGCGGTCCCGGGACCCCCGGCGGCCGGAGGGAGTGGGGGAGCGACGTGCCGACCGCGATTGCAGTCACCAGCCCTGACCTCGCGCTGCCTTCCCCCCTGCTCTCCACTTCGTTCGAGCAGGGAGGTGCCCCCACCAACCGGCAGACCCCCGCCGCCGTCGTCCTCCAGGCCCCGCATCTCCTGCCGCTGGACGAGGCATTGGCCGAGACCAGCGCCGTACTGGAGCACCACGGCCATCTCATCGCGCTGTACTCCTCCGCCTGCCCGTCCGCCCACGTCCGTCGGTTGCACACCCTGCGGGCCGTTCTGGAGAGCGACCGGATCGCCATCGTGCCGCTGTCCCTCCCGCCGCTCGGGGTGGCCGTACTGGCCCGTCAGCTGCGGCAGTTGTCGCTGGGCGACTTCAGCCCCGGCGTCCTCGCCAGCGCGGCGCGGCTGCTGACGCACTACATCCACGCCGGCGCCCTGCTGGGCAGCGTCAGCGGCCTGGACCACATCGAGGTCGACCTGCGCTCCCATGTGAAGTCCTGGCTGCCCGGCGTGCACTTCGCGGTGCTCGCCCACCCCGAGCCGCGGCTGCTGCAACTCGACCGGCACGCCAGCGGGGCCGGGCTGCCGGCGCCCGGCTTCACCACCGAGCTCGCGCTCGCCCGCGGCCAGTTCACCGGCGACTGGGTGACCACGACGCTCGCCCCCGCCTGGCAGGTGCAGGGGGTGTGCGAGGCACGGCTGCCCGATGAGTCCACCCGCTGGTGGGGGACCCGGAAGCTGATCGAATTCGCCGCGGCCATACCGGACCCGTCGGTCCTCCATCAGCTGGTGAGCTCCGTACGGCGCGAGCAGTGCGGCTGGTGCGGCCGGGAACTCCTCGGCGACCGCTGTGCGTTCTGCGCGGCGCCGCTGTCGCGGGCACGGGCGGCAGGGGGTGGCGGCCCGGCGCAGGGGCCGGCGGCCATAGCCGCGCCCGCGGCCGCCGCCATAGGGCCAGGGTCCCGCCCCGGGCCGCAGGCCGCGCCGGAGGGGCCGTCGGCCACCCCTGACACACCGTCGGCCACCCCTGAGGGTCCGTCGGCCGTCCCGGGCGCGCCGTCGGCCGTCCCTGATGCCCCGGAGGTGCACGCCCTCCCGGACGTGGCCGCTGCCCGGGGGGCCGGCCCGGCGGCCGCCTCCGGCGTACCGGAACACCCGGTCGGCCCCGGCGCCCCGCAAATCCCGCCTGTCCGCGGCCCCGAACACCAGGCAGGCCCCGGCGCACCGGAACACCCGGCCGGTCCCGGCACACCCGAACACCCCGCCGTCCGCGGCCCGGAACGTACGCCGGGTGGCGGCCCGGCCGTCCCCGGCAACCCGTACGGGTCCGGCCCCCCGGTGCCCGGCAACCCCTATGCGACCGACGGCCCCTACGCGACCGACGGCCCGTGCGCTCCCGGCCGCTGGGAGCTGCCCGGCCAGACCTCCTTGCCCGGCCAGGCCTCCTTCGCCGGCCATCCGGACCTGTCCGGCCGGGCGGGCGCCCCCGGCACCCCGCGGACGGTGGCCCGCGTGCGCTGAGCCCGACCGGGCCGACCGCGGCCCCCGCCCCGCCCCGGCCGGCCCGGCAGTCGCCGGCCGCCCGCCCCTGCTCCCCGTCCCCGATCGAGGTTCCTCCCCCATGAACTCACGCCAGCGCCGCGGAGCGATCCTGCTGCTCCTGTCGGTTCTCTGTGCGATCGGCGCGTTCATCGGCGTGCTGTCGGTGATCAAGAACGTCGAGTCCAAGGTCGGTCCCGAGAAGACGGCGTACCGGCTGAAGACGGATGTCGCCGCCTATAAAGCGCTGGATCCTGGGCAGTTCGAAAAGGTGACGATGCCGCAGCGATGGCTGCCGCCCACCGCCGTGACCGACCTGGACAAGGTCAGCGGCAAGATCGCCGTGACCCCGCTGAAGAAGGGGTCGCTGCTCCAGGACGACATGATCGTCGAGCGGCCCGCGCTGCAGGCCGGGCAGCAGGAGATCGCCATCATGATCGACGCCGCGACCGGAGTGGCCGGCAAGATCAACCCGGGGGCGCGGGTGAACATCTACGCCACCTTCGAGGGCAAGCGCCCCGAGGACAAGCCGGTCTCCAAGGTCATCGTGGCCGGTGCGCAGGTCATCGACGTGGGCAAGCTGACGCCTCTGGAGACCAAGGACCCGGGCGACACCACCGCGGGCCGGCAGGCCGGCGAGGCCGTTCCGATCACCTTCGCGCTCGACACCCGGGACGCCCAACGGGTCGCCTATGCCGAGTCCTTCGCCACCCATGTACGGCTCGCCCTGCTCGCCCCCGGCAGCGAGACCGCCATCCCGCCCGGCCAGCGCACCTACACCCTCGACGGCGACAAGTGACCCGGAGCCCCTGGTGACCATCCGCATCCTTTCGGCCATCGGCGACCCGGACGCCGCACGCGTGGTCTCCTCGCTGCTCCACCAGCTGCCGGACGCCGAGCCCGCGCCCGCGGTCGCCGACTCCGCGGCGCTGCTCGACGCGCTCGCCCGGGCCGCCGCCCAGGGGGACGGGACACCGTCCGCCGGCGGGCCGTCCGCCGTCGAGGCGCTCCCCGAGGTCGTGGTCGTCCACGAGCGGATCGGCCCGGCGCCGGCGCTGGAGCTGATCCGGGAGGTGGCGCTGCGCTTTCCCGCCGTCGGCGTGGTGCTGATCACCGCGGACGCCGGGCCCGCGCTGTTCTCCGCGGCGATGGACGCCGGCGCCCGCGGCGTCGTCGGACTGCCGCTCGGCTACGAGGAGCTGGCCGCCCGGGTGCAGGCCGCCGCCCAGTGGGCGGCCGGCGTACGGGTGCACCTGGGGGCCGGCCCGGAGGCGGCGCCCGGACCGGCCGGCACGCTGGTGACCGTGACCGGCGCCAAGGGCGGGGTCGGCACCACCGTCACCGCCGTACAACTCGCCCTGGCCGCCCGGGCCGCGGGCCGCAGCGTCGCGCTGGTGGACCTGGACCTGCAGTCCGGCGATGTGGCCTCCTATCTGGATGTGCAGTTCCGCCGCTCGGTCGTCGACCTGGCCGGCATCCAGGACATCTCCGTACGGGTCCTCCAGGACGCGGTGCACGACCACCACACCGGTCTGGGCCTGCTGCTGGCGCCCGAGGAGGGCGAGCGCGGCGAGGAGGTCGACGACCGGGCGGCCCGGCAGATCCTCGGCGCCCTGCGCTCCCGCTACGAGGTCGTGCTGGTCGACTGCGGCTCCCAGATGCAGTCCGCGAACGCCGCGGCCGTCGAACTCGCCGAGACGGCGCTGCTGGTGACCACCCCGGACGTGGTGGCCGTACGGGCCGCCAAGCGTCAGGTGCGGCTGTGGGACCGGCTGCAGATCCGCAAGGCGGAGGACACCACGACCGTGGTCAACCGCCTCACCCGCAACACCGAGATCCAGCCGCCGCTGGTCGCCAAGGCCACCGGCACCCAGGTCGCCAGGACCCATGTCCCGGCCGCCTTCAAGGAGCTGCAGCCCTGTGTGGACGCGGGCCGGATGCAGGACCTCGACAACCGGTCGACGGTCAAGCAGGCGCTCGTCGCCCTGGCGGGCGAACTCGCCCTGGTCGAGTCGCCGGCCGCCCGGCAGGGCCGCGGCAGCCACCGGGCGCGTCCGACGCTGACCGGGCGCAAGCGCAAGGCCATAGCGGCGGGGGCGGCTCCCGGTCCCGGGACGATTCCGGGTCAGGCATCAGGGCCGGCCTCCGGGTCCGGCTCGGGGTCCGGCGGCCGGTTCGCCGTCCGCCGCGGTCCCGCGGCGAGGGGCGGTGCGGGGCCGTTCGACCCGGCCGGTCCCTACGAGGAGGGCTGAGCGGTGCGGCGCCCGCTGGGCGGCGACGACCGGGGGCAGGTCTCCGTGGAGTTCCTCGGCATGCTCCCGCTGATCCTGCTGGTCCTCGCGCTGCTGTGGCAGCTGGTGCTGGTCGGCTACGCGTATACGCTCGCCGCCCACTCCGCGGACCGGGGCGCGCGGGCCGGCACCGCGACCGAGGGCGGCGGCGCCGGCGCCTGCATTGCCGCCGCCGAGCACGAACTGCCCAGCTCCTGGCGGGGCGGTGCCTCCGTCTCCTGCGTCCCCGCGGCAGGTGTGTGGAAGGCGACGGTCCACATCGAGGTCCCGGTGCTCTTCCCCGGCGCGGGCACCTTCCCGTGGCGGGCCGAGGGCTCGGCCGGCGCCGCGCAGGAGGCCCCCCGGTGAGCGCCGTCCGTCTGCCCGCCCGGCGCCGCGGCTCAGCCCGGCTCCGTGGCCCCGCCCGGCTCCGCGGCCCCGGCCGCGACCGGGGCCAGGTCTCCCTGGAATTCCTCGGCTTTCTGCCGATCCTGCTGGTCGTCGGGCTGGCCGTGGTCCAGCTCGGGCTGGCGGCGTTCGTCGTCCAGCAGGCCGGTACGGGGGCCCGCGCCGCGGCCCGTACCGCCTCGATGGACCGGGCCGACCACCCGGCCGACCCGCAGGCCGCCGGCCGGGCCGCGATGAGCGACTGGGTCAAGGCGGGGATCACCGTGGGCGGCGACGGCGACGGTGCGGTCCGCGCGACGGTGCGGGTCACCATCCCCTCGATCATCCCCGGCGTCGACGACTTCGGCACCGCCCGCCGCAGCGCCACCATGCCCCGCCCGCAGGAACCCGGCGCCCTCGGCCTTCGAGCCGCCCCGGACACGTACGAAGGAGCAGCCCCGCGATGAGCCTGAAAGCCCGGATCGTCGCACCCGAACCGGCCGGTGAGGCGCGGGAGGACAGCCATATGGTGGCCCTCTACCGCGCCAAGCTGCTGGAGGAGATCGACCTCGCCGAGATGTCCTCGCTGGCCGCGGCCGAGCGCCGCTCGCGGCTGGAGCGCGTCCTGGGCCACATCATCAGCCGCGAGGGCCCGGTGCTCTCCACCGCCGAACGCGCCCAGCTCATCCGCCGGGTGGTCGACGAGGCGCTCGGCCTCGGGGTGCTGGAGCCGCTCCTCGAAGACGCCTCGATCACCGAGATCATGGTCAACGGCCCGGACCAGGTCTACGTCGAGCGCTCCGGCCGGGTCGAGCTGCTGCCCGTCCGCTTCGCCTCGCACGAGCAGCTGATGCAGACCATCGAGCGGATCGTCTCCACCGTCAACCGCCGGGTCGACGAATCGAATCCGATGGTCGACGCCCGGCTGCCGTCCGGCGAACGCGTCAACGTCATCATCCCGCCGCTCGCCCTGAACGGCGCCACCCTCACCATCCGCCGCTTCCCCCGCGCCTACACCCTCGCCGAACTCATCGGCATGGGCACCCTCGACGAGCAGATGCTGATGCTGCTGGCGGGGCTGGTGCGGGCCAAGTTCAACGTGGTGGTCTCCGGGGCCACGGGCGCGGGCAAGACCACGCTCCTCAACGCCCTCTCCGGCCTGATCCCCGACGGCGAGCGGATCATCACCGTCGAGGACGCCGCCGAACTCCAGCTCCAGCAGTCCCATGTGATCCGGCTGGAGTCCCGGCCGCCCAACGTGGAGGGCAAGGGCCGGATCACCATCCGCGACCTGGTCCGCAACTCCCTGCGGATGCGCCCCGACCGCATCATCGTCGGCGAGGTGCGCGGCGGCGAGACCCTCGACATGCTCCAGGCGATGTCCACCGGACACGACGGCTCGCTCGCCACCGTCCACGCCAACAGCGCCGAGGACGCCCTGATGCGGCTGCAGACCCTGGCCTCCATGTCGGATGTCAAGATCCCCTTCGAGGCGCTGCGGGACCAGATCAACAGCGCCGTCGACTGCATCGTCCAGCTCTCCCGGCACGCCGACGGCTCCCGCCGGATCAGCGAGATCGCCATCCTGGACTCCCGCGGCCACGAGGACTACCGGATCGCCACGGTCTGCCGCTTCGACGCCGAACCGATGGGCGCGGACCGCATCGTGCACGGCCGGTTCCGCTACTTCCCGCTGCCGCGCCGGGTCGCCGAGCGCCTCTTCATGGCGAGCGAACCCACCCCGCCCGCCTTCGGCGTGGCGGCCACCGACGACCAACTCGCCACCCGGAAGGCGACCTCATGACCGGCTGGGCCCCGACCACTGCCGCCGGGGGGCCGACCACGGCCTCCATGAACCCCCTCGCCCTGCTCGCCATCGGGGCCACGCTGCTGTGCGGGCTGCTGGCGATTGCCGGCGTCCGGACGTACGCGGCCGGGCGCGCCCAGCGGCAGGCCGTCGTCGACCGGCTCGCCGACGAGCGGGCGCTGCCGACCGGCGGACGCCGCCGCCGCTTCCCGTCCGTCGACCGGACCTTGCGCGCCACCCGCTTCGGCCGCCGCCTCGAACTGCGGCTGGCCGCCACCGGCCTGGACGTCACCCCCGGCGAGTTCTTCGTCGCCATGCTCGCCGCGGTCGCGGTCCTCTGGCTGGTCGCGCAGGCCACCCTCGCCCCCTTCTTCGGCCCGATCGCCGCCCTGGTCGCCATCTGGGCGGCCTTCGCCTTCCTCAACTGGCAGCGGCAGAAGCGCATCGAGAGGTTCATCAACCAGCTGCCCGAACTCTCCCGGATCCTGGCCAACGCCACCCAGGCCGGGCTGGCGCTGCGTACGGCGCTGGGCATGGCCGCCGAGGAGCTGGAGGCCCCGGCCGGCGAGGAGCTGGCCAAGGTCTCCGACAAGCTCGCCGTCGGCCACTCCATCGACGAGGCGCTCGGCGAGCTGGCCGAACGCCTCCCCTCCCGCGAACTCGTCGTCCTGGTCACCACCCTGGTGCTCTCCAACCGGGCCGGCGGCACCGTCGTCGGCTCGCTGCGCAACCTCACCACGACCCTGGAGGAGCGCAAGGAGACCCGCCGTGAGGTCCGCACCCAGCTCTCCCAGGTCGTGGTCACCGCCTATGTCGTGCCGCTGCTCGGCATCGGCACCCTGCTGCTGATGAACCGGATCGCGCCCGGTGCCATCGACCGGATGACCTCCTCCTTCCTCGGCCAGCTCGCGGTCGTGGTGGCCTTCGCCCTCTACGGCCTGGGGTTCTTCTTCATCCGCCGGCTCTCCAAGATCGACGTCTAGGTATCGCTATGGGAATCGGAATCCTGCTGGCCTTCGCCTCCGCCCTCTCGGTCGTGGGTGTCTGCTGCGGTGTCGCGCTCTACCGCCGGGAGGCCCGGCTGCCGCCCGACCTGGCGCTGTCCCTGGAGGTCGGCGCCACCCGCACCACGGTCGTCGGGTCGGCGGTGGACCGCGCCGGGATGCGCTGGGCTCCGCTGGTACTGCGGCTGATGGGCGAGCGGCGCACCGCCCGGATCCGCCGCCGGATCGATCTGGCGGGCAATCCGGGCGGGCTGACCGTCGACCGCTATGCGGCCCGCCGCGCCGTCTACGGGGCCCTCGGCTTCTTCGGCGCGCTGGTGATGTTCCTGCGCGGTCAGCCGCTGCTCGGGATCCTGATGGTGCTCTTCGGCCTCTTCTGGACCGAGGTCGGCATCTGGTCCGCGATCCGGCAGCGCCGGGACACCATCGAACGCACTCTTCCGGACTTTCTGGACGTGCTGGCCGTCGTGGTCAGCGCCGGCCTGAGCTTCCGTCAGGCCCTGGACCGGGTCGCCGAGCGGTACGAGGGCCCGTGGGCCGACGAACTGCGCATCACCCTGCGGCAGATGGACATGGGCGTCAGCCGCCGTGCGGCCTTCGAGGAACTGCGCAAACGCAACGACTCCGAACAGGTCGCCCAGTTCGTCACCGCCCTTCAGCAGGGCGAGGAGCTGGGCTCGCCGATCGTCGACACCCTGATCCAGATCGCCAACGACATGCGCCGGACCGACGCCCAGAACGCCCGGCGCCGGGCCGCCCGTGCGGTCCCCAAGGCCACCATGGTCGTCACCACCTTCATGGTCCCGGCCACGATGGTCCTGCTCATCGCGGGGTTCTTCCTGGGGTCGGGCACCAACTTCGGCTCGCTGGTGGGGAAGTGACCGGCCTGCGGACCGGGAAACGGACGCCCTGCGGGGCCCCGCGCCCGCCCGCCCGGCGCCGGTGGACCGGGCCCGGCGTTCCGGCGCCGGCGCTCCTCGGCGCCGCCCTCTCCGCCCTCTCGGCCCCCTGCTCCGCCGACACCGTCCACGACCGCCGCCACGCCGGGCCGTCCTTGCGGATGCACATCTTCGGGCGGGCGGGCCCCGGCGCCGGACTCGCCGTGCCGGTGCCGCACACGGGGCCGCGCCGGGGCGCACTCCGGCGCGGCCGGGCGTGGCGCCCGGCCGGATGAGTGTGGTTCCCGCCTCGCTTCTCCTCAACTCCTTCGCACCAGCAACGAGTTGTGTCACAGTGGGTGGGCTTACGATTGCGCGCGCACTATGGTGCGGTCGGGCCGTACGGTCCACATGGGCAGTCCACATCGGGCAGTGCACATCGGGCAGTCCACAACGGGCAGGGCAGCGGGCAGGGTCCCGGAGGGGGAGCGGGGGTGGACGGGGTGCGATGGAGTGGCCAAAATGTGCCGTTGTCTCTGTCGTCCGCGTTCCGGAATCAGGACGGGGTGGGCAAGCCCTGTTCCGGGAACGCTGTTCCGGCGTACTTTTCTGGTGTCACGCGCGGGTCCGAACGCGCCGGCACCACGGGGGCAGACCAGCCGGACCAGAGCGGTCCGGCCGCCCATGGAGGGGAACACGATGGCGAAGCGGTTTTTGGGGAACGACCGGGGACAGACCTCGATCGAGTACCTCGGCATCATCGCGGTGGTGGTCGCGATCGTCCTGGTCCTGTCGACCACGGACTTCGGCAGCCAGATCGCGAACGCCATCGCCAACAAGATTTCCGACGTCGTCGGCATTTAAGCCGCGCCGGCGCCCTCGCCGTGACGGCCCCCCTCACCCGCCGCGGCCGGCGCGATGCCGGGCAGGCCTTTCCCGTCTACATCGTCGTGGTCGGGGGCCTGCTCTTTCTCGCGCTCGCCTTCTTCGCCGTCGGCCAGGCGGCGGCCACCCGCAACAGTGCGCAGACCGCCGCCGACGCGGCCGCGCTCGCCGCCGGTCAGAAGTACCGTGACCTGCTGACCAAGAGCCTGCTCGACGGTCTCCGCGACGGGAGTTACGCGACCGACCCGGCCGCCTGGAAGGACCTGCTGAACGGGCGCGGCCCCCTGTCCGACGCCGCGTGCGAGAGCGCGGACTGGTTCGCCGGACGCAACGGCGCCGATCTCTCCGGCCGCGGCTGTGTCCCGGACTCCTGGCCCACCTCCTTCGCCGTCACCGTCACCACCCGCAAGGCCGTGGGGAATTCGGTCATTCCGATGACCCGCGGCACCCATGCGCAGTCCGAGGCGACGTCCGTCGTCGGCCCCCGCTGCACCCTCGCCGCGCCCGCGGACGACGGCGGCGGGACGGCCGGCACGGACGGCGAAGGGGGCACGGACGGCAAGGGCAAGGGGGGCAAGGACGGCCCGGGGCACGCCCCCGTCGAGCTCCGCTGCGACGGCAAGCGCTGGGCCCTCGACCCCGACCACCTCCAGGACCTCCCGGAAGCCGCCGACCTCTTCTCCGTACGCCTCGCCCATTGACCGGCCGCGACCCCGCACCCGATCACCGCCCCGAGCCACGAAACGACCAGACGACGATCAAAGGAATCGCATCCATGAGCATTCGGCGCACCACGAAGGCCGCCAGAGGAGCGGTCGTCTTGGCCGGCGCTGTCGGCCTGGCTCTCGTCGTGGCCGGCTGCGGTGGTGGCGGCGACGGCGGCGGTGCGAAGGCGTCGGACGGCGACAAGCCGCCGGCCCGCAGCACCGCCCCCAAGGACGGCGGCCCCGGCAGCCCGGCCGCCGACTCCGACAAGGTGATCGGCGAGATGAAGGGCCCGGACGGCGTGGTGGTCACGCTGCACTCCGTGGTCCGGGACTCCGGCGGCTTCGTCACCGTCAACGGCACGGTCGCCAATCACGGCAACCGCCCCTTCAACGCCATCAACTGGCGCTCCAACGAGACCGAGCTGCGCTCCCGCTCCTCGATCTCCGGGGCCACCCTCGTCGACAAGGCGGGCAAGAAGCGGTATCTGGTGCTGCGCGACACCAACGGCGAATGCCTGTGCACCACCGGCCTCAGCGGTCTGATGCCGGGCGCCAGCCGCCCCGTCTTCGCGCAGTTCCCGGCGCCCCCCGCCAAGGTCACCGACGTCGACTTCCAGCTGCCGACCATGCCGCCGGCCAGCGTGCAGATCACGGACTGAGCGGGCACCGATGACCGCGACCCAGATGCCCCGACGCCGCCGAGCGCCGCGCAGCGCCGTCACCGCGGCCGCCGTCGCGCTGCTGCTGGTCACGCCGCTGACGGCGCCCGCCGCCCACGCCGACCCGCCGGGCGTCACCGAGGACTCCGCCCCGCCCGTGCACATCGACCCCACCGACCCCGATCTGCGGATGGTCCAGGGCGCCAAGCTCGCCCCGTCCAAGGTCCTCAACATCAAGTCCATCGTGGAGAGCGACGACGGCTCCGAGCGCCGCCAGGACACCAACGACAACGTGACCTTCGCGCTCCAGGCCGAGGTCCTCTTCGGCAAGGACAGCGCCGACCTGTCCTCGGACGCGCTCTCCCGGATCGGCGCCATCGCCGACGAGATCAAGAAGCAGCACGCCACCAGCCTGCGGGTGTTCGGCTTCACCGACAATCTCGGCTCCGCCGGCCACGGCCTGGTCCTGTCCAAGCGGCGCGCCACGGCGGTGCAGGAGGAGCTGGCCAAGGACCTCGGCCCGTCCGTCGGCTTCCAGATCCGCGGCTACGGCGAGCAGTACCCCATCGCCGACAACACCACCGAGGAAGGCCGCAAGAAGAACCGCCGGGTCGAGGTCAGCTTCCCGCGCGCGTCATGATCCGGCCCCGGGCGGTCGGCGCGGAGCGTCGGCCGGCGGCAGTGCCCGCGCCGGCGCGCTCAGCCGGCGGCCTCGACCCCGAGCCGGAGTCCGGGCCGCAGGCCCCAGCGCGCCATCGCACCGGCCTCCGCCTCCAGGACGTGCCGGGCGCGGAGCCGGGGTCGGCCCAGCCGGCCCGGGCGCATGGTGCGGATGGCCAGCACGGTGAAGTCCCGGCTCAGATAGGCGACATCGATCGCGAACCGCATCCGGAAGGTGTGCACCCCGCTCGCCGGGGTCAGCAGCAGCGCCCCCTCGATGCCGTCGCGGCCCAACAGCCCGCGGGCACGGGCGCGGTAGGAGGCCGCGATCTCCACCGGAATGCCCCCCTGTGCGCCCAGCAGCATTCCCGGACCGTTCTTCCAGCGCGCCATGCACAGCGTTCTATCAGTTCCCCCGTCCCATGGGCACCGGACGGGCCTAAGGTCGGCCCGTGGCACTGATGTTGATCGTTCTCGCCGCCGCCTACGGGGCCGCGGCCGGGCTGCTGATACCGCGGCCGGCCCACCGGATGGCCGTCGAGCCCGAGGAGGAGTGGCGCGCGGCCTGTCCCGGGGGGCATGCGATCACCGGGCCGGCCCGGGGCTGGCTGGGGCGCGGGCACTGCCGGGACTGCGGGGCGTACGGGCCGGGCGGGCTGCCGACGGCGACGGTCACCGCGCTGGCGTGTGCGGCCCTGGCGGCAGCCACCGGACCCCGGCCGGAACTCGTCGCCTGGCTGCTGATGGCGCCGCTCGCGGTGCTGCTGACCGTCGTCGACCGGCGGGTGCGGCGCCTCCCGGACGCGCTGACGCTGCCGCTGGCCGTGGTCGGCGCCGGGGCGCTGGGGCTCGCTGCCCGGCTCACCGGGGAGACCGGGGCCTGGCGGCGGGCGCTGCTGGGCGGGCTGCTGCTCGGCGCCTGCTACCTCCTGCTCTATGCCGTCAATCCCCGGGGGATCGGGCTGGGGGACGTCAAGCTGGCGGTCGGGCTGGGCGTCGCGCTTGGGTGGTACGGCCTGCGCACCCTGGTCACCGGCGGTGCGGCGGGGGTGCTGAGCGGGGCGCTCTACGGCGCCGGGCTGCTGCTCTTCCGGCGCGGCGCGCGGGACACGGCCATGCCGCTCGGGCCTTTCATGATCTTCGGGGCGTTCTGCGGACTGCTCCTGGGGGCCGCCGCGACCGCCGCCTGACCGCGCCGTTCCCGCGCGGGGCGCCGCCGGCACCCGCGCACGGGAGGACCGGGTCCGTACGCCTGCACACCCGCGAGCCACGCCGCGGCGCGCGCCGGTGCACACAGCACCCCGTCCGCGGGGTTATGGTGGAAACCCCCCCTCGGGCCGGTCCGTATCCCCCCCACGGACCGGCCCGCTTTTTGTTGCCCGGGCAGGCCGCAGCAGACGAGCGGCGTACGGAGGCGGCGTATGCATCCTGTGGTGCACGGCCCCAGGGGGCCGCTAC
Organism: Streptomyces auratus; assembly: GCF_050433025.1. NCBI lineage: Bacteria > Bacillati > Actinomycetota > Actinomycetes > Kitasatosporales > Streptomycetaceae > Streptomyces > Streptomyces auratus. The sequence continues at coordinate 840,571 of NZ_JBNGCB010000003.1, forward strand.
CGCCGGGCCCAGATGTTCACGCCGTCCGTCGTCCTGGCGAACTCGTCGATCTCGGCCAGCTCGGCGTCCGTGATCGCGGGGGCGTCCAGGGCCGCGATATTGGCCTCCAGCTGGGCGACGTTGCTGGCACCGATCAGCGCGGAGGTCATCCGCTCGTCGCGCAGCACCCAGCCCAGGGCGAGCTGGGCCAGGGACTGGCCGCGGCGGGCGGCGATGTCGTTGAGACCGCGGAGCCGGCGGACGACGTCGTCGGACAGCAGGCCCGGGTCCAGGGACTTGCCCTGCGAGGCGCGCGAGCCCTCGGGGACGCCGTGCAGATAGGTGTCCGTCAGCAGGCCCTGCGCCAGTGGCGCAAAAGAGATGCAGCCCATGCCCTCGGCTTCGAGGGTGTCCAGCAGCAGGTCGTCCTCGGTCCAGCGGTTGATCATCGAGTACGAGGGCTGGTGGATCAGCGCCGGTATGCCCATGGAGCGCAGGATTCCGGCCGCGTCACGGGTCTGCTCGGCGTTATAGGAGGAGATACCGGCATAGAGCGCCTTGCCCTGCTGGACGGCGGACGCCAGCGCACCCATCGTCTCCTCAAGCGGAGTGTCGGGATCGAAGCGGTGCGAGTAGAAGATATCGACGTAATCGACGCCCATCCGCTTCAGCGACGCATCCAGCGACGAGAGGAGATATTTCCGCGAGCCCCATTCGCCGTAGGGACCGGGGTGCATCAGATATCCGGCCTTCGTCGAGAGAATCATCTCGTCGCGGTAGCGGCGGAAGTCCTGCGCGAAGATCTTCCCGAAGTTCAGCTCGGCGGACCCGGGCGGCGGACCGTAGTTGTTGGCCAGATCGAAGTGGGTGATGCCCAGGTCGAAGGCGCGGCGCAGGATGGCGCGCTGGGAGCTCAGGGTGCGGTCGTCACCGAAGTTGTGCCAGAGTCCAAGGGAGATAGCGGGGAGTTTGAGTCCGCTGCGACCCGTTCGCCGGTACTTCATCGAGTCGTAGCGGGATTCCGCCGCGTGGTAGTCGGTGCCAGTCATACTCATCTCCCTATCACGTACTTGTGACCACCTGATTGGGCTGCCGAGACAGCCGAGAAGTAAAGTTGCTCCCTTGAGGCGACGGGGGTGACCGCCATTGGTACGGAGGGGTTGGACCACACATGCTGCGATCTTCCGGGATGCGCATCCCTTATCCGCCCGCACTGCGCAATCTGGTCTATCGGCTGTATGCGCGCAGGGTGGAGGGTCGCCTGGATCACACCCAGGTGCCCAAGCACATCGGCGTCATCCTGGACGGCAACCGGCGCTGGGCGCGGGCCGACGGGCGGACGACAGAGCAGGGCCACCAGGCGGGCGCGGACAAGATCAGTGAGCTGCTCGGCTGGTGCGAGGAGACCGATGTCGAGGTCGTCACGCTCTGGCTGCTGTCGACGGACAATCTCGACCGGCCCGAGGCCGAGCTGAAGCCCCTGCTGGGCATCATCGAGAACACCGTCCGCGGGCTGGCCGCCGACGGCCGCTGGCGGGTGCATCACGTCGGCAACCGCGATCTGCTGCCGACCGCCACCCAGCGGGTGCTCAAGGAGTCCGAGCAGGCCACCGCCGACAACAAGGGCGTGCTGGTGAACGTCGCGGTCGGCTACGGCGGCCGGCAGGAGATCGCCGACGCGGTGCGCTCGCTGCTGCTGGAACACGCCGCGCGCGGCACCTCCTTCGAGCAGCTCGCCGAGATCGTCGACATCGACCTGATCTCCGAGCACCTCTACACCCGCGGCCAGCCCGACCCGGACCTGGTGATCCGTACCAGCGGTGAGCAGCGACTGTCGGGCTTCATGCTGTGGCAGAGCGCCCATTCGGAGTACTACTTCTGCGAGGTCTTCTGGCCGGCGTTCCGGAAGGTCGACTTCCTGCGCGCGCTGCGCGACTACGCCGCCCGGCACCGGCGCTACGGCTTCTAGGACCTGAGTGACGGGACAGCAGGTTAGGCCGTTCGAGTCCTCTCTCACTTTCGTCCCGTATGACCCTTACGTCCCGATATTTCCGTAGGGCGTTCTGTGCCCCGCCGGTCCCACGAACCCCCGGCGGGGCCCCTTCTGACCCAGCATTCCCGTGAGGCGGCCCCGGCCGCCCCGGCGGGCGGGTGTCACCAAAGGTTCACCGACCGTGCGTCATATGCCGTGGCATGGCTGCGGGCGTTCGAGGGAATATCCCTTCCAGGTCGGCGTCCGGAACAAGCCATCGGGCGCCGCATCTCAGCGGACGGCATGGAGTCGTCCGCCCGGGAGGCCCTTTGCACATCACGGAGGTCCGTGCGCACCGCACGGTCGACGCGGAGGGCCGGCGCTCGGCCCGCGCAAGGTGGTCCGAGCCCGGTCCGGTCACGAGATGGCCGGGGGTCCTGGGGACGCCGCCCAGCGGTCGCTGGGGGCGTGGTCGCCCCAGGAGCACACCGCCCCGCGACGCCGTCGCACCCCGACCTCATCCGAGGGGGTTCGTCCCACCGTGGTGAACAGCAAGCAGCGCCGTGACAACGACCGGCGCACCTATGTCCTCGACACCAGTGTCCTGCTGGCGGATCCAGGCGCCATGTCCCGCTTCGACGAGCATGAGGTCGTGCTGCCGGTCGTCGTGGTCACGGAACTGGAAGCCAAGAGACACCATCCGGAGCTCGGCTACTTCGCGCGGCAGGCGCTGCGTCTGCTGGACGAGTACCGGGTGCAGTTCGGGAGGCTGGACGCGCCCATCCCCATCGGGGATCTGGGCGGGTCGCTCCGGGTCGAGCTGAACCACTCCGACCCCGGGATCCTGCCCGCGGGCTTCCGGCTCGGCGACAACGACTCGCGGATCCTCGCGGTGGCGCGCAATCTGCAGGCCGAGGGGTACGACGTCACGGTCGTCTCCAAGGATCTGCCGCTGCGCATCAAGGCGTCCTCGGTCGGGCTGCTGGCCGAGGAGTACCGCGCCGAGCTGGCGATCACCGACTCCGGCTGGACGGGGATGGCCGAACTGACCCTCTCCGCGGAACAGGTCGACGAGCTGTTCGCCGCCGAGACCGCCCAGGTGCCGGAAGTGTCCGAACTTCCGGTGCATACCGGACTTGTGCTGCAGTCCGAGCGCGGCAAGGCGCTCGGGCGGGTCACCTCCGAGGGCGGAATCCGGCTGGTGCGCGGCGACCGGGAGGCCTTCGGCATCCACGGCCGCAGTGCCGAGCAGCGGATCGCGCTGGACCTGCTGCTCGACCCGGACGTCGGCATCGTCTCGATGGGCGGGCGGGCCGGTACGGGCAAGTCGGCGCTGGCGCTGTGTGCGGGCCTGGAGGCCGTATTGGAGCGTCGGCAACACCGCAAGGTGATGGTGTTCCGCCCGCTGTACGCCGTCGGCGGGCAGGAGCTGGGCTATCTGCCGGGCAGCGAGGCGGAGAAGATGAGCCCCTGGGCCCAGGCCGTCTTCGACACGCTGTCCGCGGTGACCACCAAGGAGGTCATCGAAGAGGTGGTGGGGCGCGGCATGTTGGAGGTGCTGCCGCTGACCCATATCCGGGGACGGTCGCTGCACGATGCATTCGTCATCGTGGACGAGGCCCAGTCGCTGGAACGGAACGTCCTTTTGACGGTTCTGTCCCGTATCGGCGCCAACTCCCGGGTGGTGCTGACCCATGACGTCGCCCAGCGCGACAACCTGAGGGTCGGGCGGTACGACGGCGTGGTGGCCGTGGTGGAGAAGCTGAAGGGGCATCCGCTGTTCGCCCACGTCACGCTGAACCGCTCGGAACGCTCGCCGATCGCGGCGCTGGTGACCGAAATGCTGGAGGACGGCAGGATCTGACCCGTTGTGAACAGGGCGCCGCCCGGCGAAGCGAAGGAGCTTAGCCGGGCGGCGCCGTGCTGTGCGCGGTTATCCGAAAATACTTGACGGTAAACGAGGTGTGAGCTTTCACACCCAGCGGGGAATTGATTCCCGGTGTGTCGTTCGGGCAGAGTCTGGGTCCTGTCAGGCCCCGCATACGGCACCCAACACCCCCAGCGGTGTAGAACGATCGAACTTCATAGCGAGTCGCCGTATGCCGCCCGAGCACCACGCGGACCCCGAGGGGGACGTACCGGGCCAGTGCCTCCCGTGACCAGTCGGACCCACCCGCTCAACCGGGTCCGGAACAAGGGGAGACCAGCGTCAGGGGCACGATTGCGCCCGCGAGGTCACCTATGCGGGCGGTGCTGGAAGGAAAACGTGTGAGCCGGATCTCGGTCCGGGGATTCGCCGTGGCATCCGCCACCGCGGTCACCACCGTCGGCGCCGTGGTCGGCGTCGCTGCAGGCAACGAGGCACCCTCGGTGGGCAACACCGAGGCGACCGCTGCCGACGCGACGATCGCTGACATCCCCGCAGGCGCACAGGCACAGGTGCAGACGGCTTCCCTGACGCAGCAGGCGGACGACCAGTCCACCCAGGCGGATGCGGCAGCCCTGAAGTCTGCACAGGAGTCGGCTCGCAAGGCGGCCGCTGAGACCGCGAAGAGCAAGAAGGACGCCGCGGACGAGGCGAAGGCCAAGAAGGAAGCCGATGCGCGCAAGAAGAAGGAGCAGGCCGCGTCCCGCTCCTCCGCACGCGGCGACCTGGGCGACCTCGTAGGCAAGAGCTCGTACAGCATTGCCGAGACGCAGGCCATCGCGCGCCAGATGATGGCCGGCGACCAGTTCCAGTGCTTCAGCAACATCGTGGACCACGAGTCCGGCTGGAACTACAAGGCCACCAACGCCGGCTCGGGCGCCTACGGTCTGGTCCAGGCGCTGCCCGGCTCCAAGATGTCGTCGGCCGGTTCCGACTGGCAGACGAACCCGGCCACCCAGATCAAGTGGGGCCTGAACTACATGAACGACCGCTACGGCAGCCCCTGTGGCGCCTGGTCGTTCTGGCAGGCCAACAGCTGGTACTAGGCCCGTCCGGCCCTACCACGCACCTCCGAAACCCCCGAACGCGGCAGCGTCGGGGGTTTCGTGCGTCCGGCGCAGGTAACGTCGTGCCCGTCAGGTTGTGGCGTGCGGGAGGGGAAGAGGAAGGCACATGTCCAAATTGCCTCAGTGGGTCGGTGGCCTCGGCGCCGGTCTGACGCGGCTCTCGGAGCGGCTGGAGCAGCAGCGCCGGCTGGCCGAAGCCGCGGCGGAAGCCGATGCCCCGGAAGAGCTGAGGCGTGCCGGGCACGCGGACGCCCCCGCGGCCGGCGGTCCGGCAGACGGCGGTCCGGTGTGCGAGGGTGCGCTGGGCACGCTCACCGTTCCCCGTACCCAGCTGCCGGAAGCGACGGACGGGGTGCCGCACCCCGCGGCCGAGCTCGCGCCGTCCGCCGCCCAGCCGGCGCCACCGGATACCGTTCCCCCGCCGCCCTCCTACGCCCCGGCCGTCGCGGCGCGCCCCGATCCGGTCGACGCGGTGCCGTGGGGCGTACGGGTCGCCGCCGAGGCGGGCTGGCGGCTGCTGGTGCTGGCCGCCACGCTCTGGGTGCTCGCCCGCGTCATCACCACCATCGAACTGGTCGTGCTGGCCTTCATCGCGGCGACGCTGATCACCGCACTGCTGCAGCCCACGGTGGCGTGGCTGCGCCAGCGCGGGCTGCCGCGCGGGCCGGCCACCACGCTGACCTTCATCGGCGGGTTCGTCGTCATGGGCCTGGTCGGATGGTTCGTGGTCTGGCAGGTCCAGGACAACATCGACTCGGTCTCCAGCCGCATCCAGGAGGGCATCACCGAGCTCAAGGGCTGGCTGCTGAAGAGCCCGTTCCATGTGACCGAGTCTCAGATCACCCATATCGCCAAGAACCTCCAGGACGCGATCGGCGCCAACACCGAGGCGATCACCTCGGTCGGTCTGGAGGGCGTCACCGTCGTCCTGGAGGTCTTCACCGGCATCCTGTTGGCGATGTTCACCACGCTCTTCCTGCTCTACGACGGCCGCCGGATCTGGAACTGGCTGCTCAAGCTGGTCCCCAGCGCGGCCCGGGAGGGCGTGGCGGGTGCCGGGCCGCGGGCCTGGCGGACGCTGACCGCCTATGTGCGCGGCACGGTCGTCGTCGCCCTGATCGACGCCATTTTCATCGGCATCGGGCTCTATTTCCTCAATGTGCCGCTGGCCGTTCCGCTCGCCGTCTTCATCTTCCTGTTCGCGTTCATCCCGCTGGTCGGTGCGGTGGTCTCGGGGGCGCTGGCGTGTGTGATCGCGCTGGTGGCCAACGGGGTGTTCACGGCGCTGATGGTGCTGGCGGTCGTGCTGGCCGTGCAGCAGATCGAGGGCCATGTCCTCCAGCCGTTCATCCTGGGCCGGGCGGTGCGGGTGCATCCGCTCGCGGTGATCCTCTCGGTCGCCGCGGGCGGGCTGATCGCGGGCATCGGCGGTGCGGTCGTCGCGGTCCCGCTGGTGGCGGTCACCAACACGGTGGTCGGCTACCTCCGTTCCTTCTCCAGGGAGCAGGCGCTGCGGATGTCGGTGGCCCCGCGCGGTGCCACCGCGCTCGCCGTCGCACCGACCCCGCCCCCGGCGCCGCAACCGTCCCCGGAGGGGCGGGAGTAGCCCGCCGCGCGCACCGAAACACAGAACCCCGCAGACCTCAGGTCTGCGGGGTTCTGCGCTGCGTGTGTCGCGCGTACCGGGATTACTCGGCGAGCGCGGCCTCGGCGTCCAGGGTGGCGCCGACGGCCTGCAGGACGGACGCGATCTTCACGGCCTCCTGGATCGTCTCGCGGTCCACACCGGCCTTGCGCAGCACCTGCTCGTGCGAGTCCAGGCACATACCGCAGCCGTTGATGGCCGAGACGGCCAGCGACCACAGCTCGAAGTCGACCTTGTCCACGCCCGGGTTGCCGATGACGTTCATCCGCAGACCGGCCCGCAGGTTGCCGTACTCCGGGTCCGACAGCAGGTGCCGGGTCCGGTAGAAGACGTTGTTCATCGCCATGACGGCGGCCGCCGACTTGGCGGCGGAGTACGCCTCGGCGGAGAGGTTGGCCTTGGCCTCCGGCTCCAGCTCGCGCAGCACCTTCGGCGAGCGCGAGGCGATCGCGCAGGCCAGGACGGTGCCCCACAGCTGCTGCTGCGGCAGGTCGCTGTTGCCGATGACCGAACCGAGGTTCAGCTTGAGGTCCTTGGCAAAGTCCGGTACGGCGGACTTCAGTTCGTCGAGAGCCATGTCAGATCAGCCTCCAGTTCGCTAGCGGAGAGTCACTCGCCCGAGAGCAGCGCGACCGGGTCGAGGGTGTCCTCGCCCTTGCTCCAGTTGCAGGGGCACAGCTCGTCGGTCTGCAGGGCGTCGAGGACCCGCAGGACCTCCTTGGGGTTACGGCCGACGGAGCCGGCGGTCACCATGGTGAACTGGATCTCGTTGTTCTGGTCGACGATGAAGACGGCGCGCTGCGCGAAGCCGTCCTCGCCCTCGATGCCCAGGTCGCGCATGAGCTCGTGCTTGGAGTCGGCGAGCATCGGGAAGGGCAGGTCGGTCAGGTCCGGGTGGTCCTTGCGCCAGGCGTGGTGCACGAACTCGGAGTCGCCGGAGAAGCCGAGGACCTGGGCGTCACGGTCGGCGAACTCGTCGTTCAGCTTGCCGAAGGCGGCGATCTCGGTGGGGCACACGAAGGTGAAGTCCTTGGGCCACGCGAAGACGATCTTCCACTTGCCCTCGTAGGTCTTGTGGTTGATCTGCTCGAACTCCTGGCCCTTCTCCAGCGAGACGCAGGCGGTCAGGTCGAACTCGGGGAACTTGTCACCGACAGTGAGCACGTACTCTCCTTGTTGCGCAGAAAGTCCCTTTTGAGGTCTTTCCTTGAGGCTTGGACGGGTCTCACAGTGCCACAGGAGGCATTGATCAGTGAAATAGCTAGACTGGTAGATGTTGATCGGAGGTGGTTATCAGTGGCGTCACCGGCGAGTCAGGGCGGCCGGCCCCGCCAGCCCAGCCTGGCCCAGCTGCGGGCGTTCGCGGCGGTGGCCGAGCATCTGCATTTCCGCGAGGCGGCGGCCGAGATCGGGATGAGCCAGCCCGCGCTGTCCGGGGCGGTCTCCGCGCTGGAGGAGACCCTCGGCGTGCAGCTGCTGGAGCGTACGACGCGCAAGGTGCTGTTGTCGCCCGCGGGGGAGCGGGTGGCCGCGCGGGCCCGTACGGTCCTGGAGGCCGTCGGGGATCTGCTGGAGGAGGCGGAGGCGGCCCGCGCGCCGTTCACGGGGGTGCTGCGGCTCGGCGTCATCCCGACCGTCGCACCGTATCTGCTGCCGGCCGTGCTGCGGCTGGTCCATGACACCTATCCCGCGCTGGACCTCCAGGTGCACGAGGAGCAGACCGCCTCCCTCCTGGAGGGCCTGGCCCAGGGCCGGCTCGACCTGCTGCTGCTCGCCGTGCCCCTCGGGGTGCCCCAGGTCACCGAACTCCCGCTGTTCGACGAGGACTTCGTCCTGGTGGCCCCCAAGGAGCACTGGCTCGGCGGCCGCGGCGACATACCGCGCCAGGCCCTGAAGGAGCTGGATCTGCTGCTGCTCGACGAGGGCCACTGTCTGCGCGATCAGGCCCTGGACATCTGCCGGGAGGCCGGACGGGACGAGAACACCCCCGTGACGACCAGTGCGGCGGGCCTGTCCACCCTGGTGCAGCTGGTGGCCGGCGGCCTCGGGGTGACGCTGCTGCCGCGCACCGCGCTCCGGGTCGAGACCGGCCGCAACGACCAGCTCACCACCGGGTACTTCGCGGATCCGGCGCCGTCGCGGACCATCGCGCTGGCCATGCGGACCGGCGCGGCACGCCAGGAGGAGTTCGAGGAGTTCGCCCGGGCGCTGCGGGGCGCGCTGCGCGGCCTGCCGGTGCGGATAGCCACGGGCTGAGCTAGCTCCTCACGCCGCCGCGGGACGGGTGTACGTCAGGAAGGCCGCGCCGCTCTGCAGGAGGGTGTGCTCGGTCAGTTCCCAGGTCCGCGGGTCGAAGGCGGTGCCGGGGGAGAAGAGCGGGATGCCGCGGCCCAGGGTGAGCGGGCTCAGCTTGAGGAGCAGCTGGTCGATCTCCGGGTAGAGCGCACCGGCGAGTTCGCTGCCGCCCAGCAGCCAGATGTCCTTGCCGGGCGCTGCCTTGAGTGCGCGGACCGTCGCCACCGGGTCGTCGGCCACCAGCTCCACCGCCGGGTCGGGGCTCTGCGTCATGGTCCGGGAGAAGACGAGGTGCCGCAGATGGGGGTAGGCGTCGGTGAGGCCGGCCTTGAGGCCGATCTCATAGGTGCGCCGGCCCTCCAGGACGGTGTCGAAGCGGATGTTGTCCGCGGTGATGCCGAGCGCCGACCGGGCGTGGACGGGCAGGATCTCCGGGAGTTCGGCGGCCAGGTGTCCCAGGTAGTCCTCGGGGACCTGCCAGAAGCCGTCCGGGCCGGTGGGGTCCGCACCGTCGGGCCCGGCGATGAAGCCGTCGAGCGTGGACGCGATGCAGTAGACGAGCCTGCGCATGAAGAGTCCCCCTGGGGCAGTTGGTTGGCACTGCGGTGGCGAAATGATCTCGCAGTTTCACTCCGTACGCAGCCCATCCGGGCGCATCAGGCGCCACAGCAACGGCAGACAGAGCGCGGTGACGCCCAGGATGACGGCGGCCGCGGTGCCGGTGAGGGCGAGGATGCTCCACCAGTCGGGCCGCAGCGGGCGGTTGGCCAGGCGGACCAGCAGCGCGCCGAGCGCCAGCCCCCAGCCGACCGCCAGGGTCAGGCCCATGACCACCGGGACGGCCGTCTGCCACAGCACCGAACGGCCCAGCAGGGCGCGCGGGGTGCCGAGGGCGTCCAGGGCGGACAACAGGCGGGCGCGTTCGCGGAGTTGCTCCAGGGCGGTGAGCAGCAGCCCGCAGCCGATCAGCAGCAGCACGGCGGTGGCGCAGCCGGTCAGGCCACGGCTGACCAGCGCGGCGGCTTCGTCGGGGCCGGCCTGGCCGGAGCGGTACACGACGGTCCGCGGGGAGAGCCGGGCGGCCGCGTTGCGGACGTACTCGATCGCGTCGGGGGTGTGCGGATCGAGCCGCAGCAGGCAGGTGAGGTCGGCGTGCGGCAGCAGCGCGGGGGGCAGCGCCTCGGGGGTGGCGAGCAGACCGCGGCCGGTGCGGCCGGGCACGGGGCGCTCGGGCCCGGCCGTGGTGCGGTGGGCGCTGCGCGGGACGGTCCAGCGGGCGGGCACCCGGTGGTCGCTGCGGCTGCCGACCGGGTCGAGCACCAGCCGTTCGCCGCGGCGGGGGACGGCGTCGTCCGGGCCCGCGACGAGAAAGACGTCGCCGGCGGAACAGGCGCCGACCGGGGCCAGTTGGCGCAGGGTGGCGCAGTCGGCGACGGTCACCGGATACGGCTCGGGGTCCGCGTCGTCGCCGGAGCCCGCGGTGTTCTGGTCCGGTTGGCGGCGGGCGGGGCCGGCATGGCTGGCGACCAGCGCGTGCGCCGTACGGACGCCCGGGGCGGCGCGCAGTAGGGAGGACATCCGGCCGGCACGGGCGGTGGGCACCGCGCCGTCGTAGGAGTCCACCTCGGTCCACGCGGCGGTGCGGGTCTGCTGCGCTTCGGGGAGGCTCAGGGAGCCGGTCAGCAGCATCTGCACGGCGATCGCACCGGCCACCGCCACGGTGATCCCGCTGACCGAGCGGGCGGCCGCGGTGCTGCTCGACTGGAGCCGCCGCAGGGCAAGATGCCACGACTGGCTGCCGCCGCCCGTGCCGTCCAGCCGGGCCACCACGGCGTCCAGCAGCCAGGGCAGCACGGCCGCCACGCCCAGCAGCAACAGCGCGGTGCCGAGGATCAACTGGACGCTCGCGGCATCGCCGGAGCCCGGCCCGTTGAGCGCCTGCGGCAGCAGCAGCGCCACCCCGGCGGCCGGCAGCAGCAGCCGCCACCACAGTCGGCGGCGCGGCGGGCGGGCGGTGCGGGTGACGCCCAGCGGCTCCACCGTGACCCGCCGCATGGTGACCAGCGTGGTGCCGACCGCGCACAGCAGCACGGCCGGTGCCACGAGGGCGGCCGCCCGTGCGTCGGGGACCACGTCGGAGGGGAAGACGCCGAGGCCGAAGAGGGAGATCCCGGCGAGCGGGACCCGGCCGGCCAGGAAGAGGGCGGCGCCGGTGAGCAGCCCGAACAGCGCGCCGGCCAGCGCCTCGCCCGCGGCGATCCGCCGGGTCGTGGCCCGGTCGGCGCCCACCAGCCGCAGCGCGGCGAGCCGCCGGTCGCGCCGCTCCCCGCCGAACCGCACCGCGGTCGCGAGGAACACGGCGACGGGGACGAGCAGCGCGACACAGCTCACCGCGAGGAGCAGCACCGTCGGCGCACCGGCCCGGAACGGCTCCCCGTGGTTGCCGAACGCGGTGATCCGCTCGACCCCGAAGCCGGGCCGCCGCAGGGCGTCGCTGCCCTGGTAGAAGGCGAGTTCGCCGGGGTGGGTGAGGCCCTCGTCGCGGATCGTGGCCGTGATGCGCAGATTTGGGAAGCGGTCCTTGAGCAGGGCGCCGGCGGGCGAACGGAGCAGGTCCCCGAGGGCGGGGGAGACGGCCAGTTCGCCGGGGCCCGGCAGCCGCGACAGACCCGGCGGGACGGGCGCATGCGGCCCTTCGGCCGTGACGATCCGGCCCTGCACCGGCAGGTCGCGGTAGGCGGTGTCGGCCGCGGCGGTCAGCAGCGACCGGTCCGAGGGGCCGGCCCCTTGCGCGGCGGGGACGGGGGCCCGCGCCCGGTGCCGCTCCTGCGCGCCGTTCAGCAGATGCGGGACGGAGGCCGCCAGCAGCAGGACGGCGACCCCCAGGCCGACGCCGAGCGCGGTCAGGGTCGTACGGATCCAGCCCTCGCGCCCGCCGGTGACGGCGAACCGGGCACCCATGGCGAGGTCGGCACACCAACGGCGGGCCGCCCGGCCCCGGTCGGGCGCCGGACGGGAACGGCCGGACATCGCGGGGCTCACTCCGTCCGCAGCCCGTCGGGCCGCATCAGGCGCCACAGCGCCGGCAGGCTCAGCACCGTCACGAAGAGAATCACCGCGCCGCCGATGCCGGTGATCTGGGCCACCACCGGCCAGTCCACCGTCACCGCGCTGTCGATCATCGTCAGCACCAGCGCACCCAGCGCCAGCCCGCAGCCCAGCGCCAGGCCCAGCCCGAGCACGACCGGGACGGCGGTCTGCCACAGCACCGACCAGCCCAGAGTGGCCCGGCGGATGCCGTGGGCATCGAGGGTGGACAGCAGCCGGCGGCGCTCGTGGAGCTGCTCGACGGTGGAGATGATCAGGCCCGAGCCGATCAGCAGCAGCGTCACGACGGCGCCCGCGAACAGCCCGTCGAGGATGCTGGCGTACTGCGCGTCATGCGGATTGTCGACCGCGGAGACCTCGTTCATCGTCGGGTCGATGCGGGCGGCGGTGTTGCGGACGTGCTCCACCGCGTCCGGGGTGCCCCGGTCGAAGTCGACCTTGAGCTCCGTGGTGGGGCCGTTGAGCTTGCCGATGTCGAGTGCGGACGGGGTGGCCAGCAGGTCGTAGACGACGCGGTCGGGGTGGGGCCGGTGCGCGAGCAGCGGGACCGTACGGGCGGTGCGGGGGACCGTCCAGGGGTGCGGCCGCACCGTCTCGTACGCGTCCCGCGGCGGGTTCAGGTCGAGGGTCGCACCGGGGGCGACGGCGCCCTCGCGGCCGGTGGTGGTGACGAACACGGAGCCGTCGTGGCAGGAGCCCAGCCGGGCCAGGGTGCGCAGTTCGGCGCAGCTGCCGACGGTGACCGTGGTGCGGGCGGCGTCCTCGGGGCGCCCGGGAGGGTGGGGCAGCGGGCCGACCAGGGCGTCGACCGTGCCGCGGGCCGCGGTCACCCCGGGGGTGGCGCGCAGCGCGGTGAGCGCCCGCTGGGTCTGCGGCCAGCCCGCGGCGTTGCCCCACAGACTGATCCGCGGCTCCTTGCCGGACTCCGCGTACGCCCGGGCGTAGCCGGCCTGCATCCCGGTCATCAGCACGTGGATCGCGATGGCGCCGGCCACCGCGACGGTGATCCCGCTGACCGCGCGGGTGGCCGAGCCGCTGCTCAACTGCAGGCGGCGAACGGCGAGTTGCCAGGACACCGGGCCGCGGTGCAGCCGGCCGACCACCGCCTGCACCAGCCAGGGAAGCAGCGCGGTGACCCCCAACAGCAGCAGCATCGCCCCGGTCGCGAGCCGGATGGTGTGGAGCGGGGTGTCGGTCCACGGCCGTTCCCGGGCCAGCGGCACCAGCAGCAGGGTGCCCACGGCGGGCAGCGCCACCCGCCACCACAGCCGGCGGCGCACCGGCGGGCGGTGGCGGACCACGCCCAGCGGCTCGACGGTGACGCCGCGCTGGGCGAGCAGCGTGACCAGGACCGCCGCCGCCGGCACCAGCACGGCGATCAGCGCCGCGGCGAGCGGACCGGGCGCCACCTCCGACGGGAAGACATTGACGTCCCACAGCATGACCACCTGGGCGAGCTGCCGCCCGGCGAGGAACAGCGCCCCGCCTGCCACCAGCCCCAGCAGCGCACCGAACAGCGCCTCACCGGAGGCGATCCGGCGGGTGGTGCGGACATCGGCGCCCACCAGCCGGAGCGCGGCCAGCCGGCGCTCCCGGCGCTCGTTGCCGAACCGTATGGAGGTGCCGATGAAGACCATCACCGGCGTCAGCAGCGCCACACACACCATGATCACCAGGAGCACGACGGGCGCCCGCAGCGGCGCCGGGTGCCACTCCTTGCCGAAGTGGTCGATGCGGTAGCCGTCGGCCGCGGCGAGGGTGACGGGGCGGGCGACGTAGGTGAGTTCGGCGGGGCCGAGCAGGCCGGCGTCGCCGATGGTGCCGGCCACCCGGTAGTCCAGCCGGCGGCGCAGCAGGCTGCCCTCGGGGGAGTCCAGCAGCTTCTTGAGCGCCGGGGAGACCAGCATCCGGCCGGGGCCGGGGAGCCGGTCGATGCCGGGCGGTACGGGCGGATGCGCGCCGTCCGGGCGCACCAGCCGGCCGCGGATCGGGGTGCCGTGGAAGACGGTGTCCGACGAGGCGTAGCGCAGGGTGTCGTCGGCGGCGCGCGGCGGGTGGGCCTGGCCCAGGTTCTCGCGGGCCTTCTCCCGGCCGTGCAGGGAGTCCAGCACGCCCGGCACGGACGCGCCGAGCAGCAGGACGGCCACGCCCAGGGCGACACCGGCGGCCGTCAGCGCCGTACGGATCCAGCCCTCGCGGCCGCTGCCGGCTGCGAACCGCATCCCCATCGCGAGGTCGCGCGCCCAGGCGGCGGGGGCGGCGGGCGCGGTGGCGCCACGGGCGCCGGCGCGCCCGCCGGCTGCGGGGGCGTGCGGGCGCAGCAGGCTCATCGCAAGCCCGCCAGTATGTCCTTCACTTTGCCGTCGCGGACCACGATCTCCCGGTCGGAGTAGGCGGCGACCCGGGCCTCGTGGGTGACCAGGACGACCGCGGCGTTGGTGTCCCGGGCGGCGCCGGTCAGCAGGCCGAGGACGCGTTCGCCGTTGAGCGAGTCCAGGGCGCCGGTGGGCTCGTCCGCGAAGATGACCCGCGGGCCGGTGACGAGCGCGCGGGCGACCGCGATCCGCTGGCCCTGGCCGCCGGATATCTCACCGGGCCGCTGGCCCGCCGCCCCGTCCACCTCCAGCCGCTCCAGCCACTCGCGGGCCTGCCGCTCGGCCTCCTTGCGCCGGGTGCCGTTCAGCCGCAGCGGCAGCGCGACGTTCTCCAGGCCGGTCAACTCCGGTACCAGCTGGCCGAATTGGAAGACGAAGCCGAAGTCGCTGCGGCGCAGGGCGCTGCGCCGGGCGTCGCTGAGCGCGGTCAGCTCGTGCGGGCCGTAGCGGACGGTGCCGGCGTCCGGGCGGATGATCCCGGCGAGACAGTGCAGCAGGGTCGATTTGCCGGAGCCGGAGGGGCCCATGACGGCGACGACCTCACCGGGGTGGACGGAGAACTCCACGCCGTCCAGCGCCGGCGTCGCCCCGTAGGTCTTGCACAGTCCTTCCGCCGCGAGCAGGGATCCCTCCGGCGTCATGCGCGGACCGCCTCGGCGAGTTTGTCCAGCCGGGCGGCGGTCAGCTCCAGCCAGCGCAGATCGGCTTCGAGGTGGAACAGCGCATGGTCGCAGATCAGCTGGTCGGCGAGGTCGCCGGTGCGCTTGCGCTCGGTCAGTCCGCGCATCAGCCGCAGATGCTCGGCGCGCTGGGAGTCCAGGAGTTCGCCGGCGTCGCGCCCGGTCATCAGCGCCAGGACGACCTTGGTGTAGAGCGTCGACTGGAGGTAGGGCTCGGGCTTCTCCGGGCGGGCCAGCCACTGGGCGACATCGGTGATCCCGGCGTCCGTGATCGCATACCGCTTGCGCTCCGGGCCCGCGCCGGCCTCCACCGCGTCCACCTCGACCAGGCCGTTCTTCAGCAGTCGCGACATCGTGGAGTAGACCTGCCCGTAGTGGAGCGGGCGGTCCTGGCCGAAGTGCGCGTCGAAGGCCCGCTTGAGGTCGTAGCCATGGCGGGGGCCGGACTCCAGGAGACCCAGCAGCGTATGACCAATTGACATGCGGACCACCTTACTCGGCGGTGTATCGCTGGTGTATACGTGCGTTGTATAGGGGTCGGCCGGGCCCGCGGCGCCGACAGCGGCCGCCGGGCTCGCGCGGCCGCTCCGGCGTCGTCACCGGCGGACCGGCGGCGCTCAGTCCCCCGGCTCCTTGGGCGGACGCCCCCGCCGCGGGATCGCCCCCGCCCCCCGGGGCAGCCGCCCCGCGTCCGACAGCGCCTTGCGCAGCAGGAACTCGATCTGCGCATTGGCGCTGCGCAGTTCGTCGCCGGCCCACCGCGTCAGCGCGTCATGGATCAGCGGGTCCAGCCGCAGCAGCACCTGCTTGCGCTGCTGGGGCCGTCGCGGGGGAGCCGGCCGGCTCCCGGCGCCGGACTCCTCGGGGGTGGGGGTGGTCATGCACCAGCCTCGTTTCGCTCGGCCTCGCATCCGCTCGGCGGGCACCTCTCCATGGTGCTCCCCCAGCCTTCGGCCGAGGGGAGCACCATGCCGAGCCGGCTCACTGGTACAGGGAGCCCGTGTTCAGGACCGGCTGGGCGGCCCGGTCACCGCACAGCACCACCATCAGATTGCTCACCATGGCCGCCTTCCGCTCCTCGTCCAGCTCGACGATGCCCTGCTGGCTGATCCGGTCCAGCGCCTGCTCGACCATGCCCACCGCACCCTCGACGATCTGCTGGCGGGCCGCGACCACCGCGCCGGCCTGCTGCCGCTGGAGCATCGCGGAGGCGATCTCGGGGGCGTAGGCGAGGTGGCTGAAGCGGGCCTCGATGATCCGTACGCCGGCGGCCTGGACCCGGGCGGTCAGTTCGAGGGCGAGCTTCTCGGTGATCTCCTCGGCGTTGCCGCGCAGCGACAGGGCGTCCTCGTCGTGCGCGTCATAGGGGTACTCGATCGCGATGTGCCGCACGGCCGCCTCGGCCTGGGTGGCGACGAACTCCAGGAAGTCGTCGACCTCGAAGAGCGCCTGGGCGGTGTCCTCGACGTGCCAGACGACGATCGACGCCAGCTCGATCGGGTTGCCGTAGGCGTCGTTGACCTTCAGGACCGCGGTCTCGTGGTTGCGCACCCGGGTGGAGATCCGCCGGGCGGTGGTCAGCGGGTTGACCCAGCGCAGTCCGTCGGTGCGGATGGTGCCGGCGTACCGCCCGAAGAGCTGGATGACCCGGGCCTCGCCGGGGGCGACCATCTTCACGCCGGTCATGCAGAAGAGCGAGCCGAGCAGCAGCAGGACACCGGCGATGACCGTCGGCGCGGCGGCGCTGTCGTTGCCGCCGGAGCCGAGTATCCCGCCGACGGAGATCACGGCGATGCCCAGCGCGACCCCGAGCACGGTCAGCAGCAGGGCGACCCCGCCCGGGATGCTGTGCGCCGCGACCTCGCGGACCTGCGGGCGGGGCATCTCGGGAGCGTCGACGGCGAGCTCGCCGTCGGGGCCGGCGGTCTGGCCGGCCGCGGTGTGATCGGACATGAGGATCCCCGTTTCTCCAGGTGCGGTACGTGATGTCTGCCGCAATAGGCGATGTCGCCGTTCTAGCAAAGTGATAGCACTTTAGCGCGCAGTGCGCCGCGGCGTCCAGGGGTCGTACGGGGCCGGTCCGAGGGCAAGACCCCAGGTGAGAGAGCGACGACGCAGAACACCCACCCCGAGGTTCCGTCCTTCCGGGTGCTGTTTGTCACGTCTGGAAAAGCCTAGATCGATGAGTATTTGTTGAGAGATGCGGTGTTAGCTTCAACAGCTGAATTAGCTGGGGGCGGAACGACTGGAGTTGCTGAAGCGATGGGCCGAGCGGAAGCGAGACGGGCGCGACAGGGGAGCGCCCGCCGGGCCAAACGTACGGAGAAGAAGTCCGGCATACGCCGCCTCTTCACCTGGAAGAAGATCCTCGGAGCGTTTCTCGGGGTGTGCCTGCTGGGCATCCTCGGCTTCGTCGGGCTGTACCTGTACGTGGACGTGCCGACCGACGGCAATGCGGACGCCAAGCTCCAGAGCAACGTCTACAAGTACTCCGACGGCAAGGTGCTGGCCCGCGTCGGCCGCCTCAACCGTGAGAACGTCGCGCTCAACCGGATACCCAAGGACGTCCAGCGCAGCTTCGTCGCCGCCGAGAACAAGACGTTCTACCAGGACTCCGGCGTCGACCTGAAGGGCACCCTGCGCGGCATCTTCAACACGCTGCGGGGGCAGGGCAAGCAGGGTGGCTCGACGATCACCCAGCAGTACGTCAAGAACTACTACCTGAGCCAGGAGCAGACGGTCAGCCGCAAGCTCCAGGAGATCGTCATCTCGCTCAAGGTCGACAACAAGCTGGGCAAGGACAAGATCCTCGCCGGCTACATCAACACCAGCTACTACGGCCGCGGCGCCTACGGCATCCAGGCCGCCGCCCAGGCGTACTTCCGCAAGGACGTCGAGAAGCTCACCGTCTCGGAGGGCGCCTACCTCGCCTCGCTGCTCCAGGCGCCGAACCAGTACGACTGGACCCTGGCGAGCCCGGCCGGCAAGAAGCGGGTCCAGGAGCGCTGGGCGTACACCCTCAACAACATGGTCGAGATGCACTGGCTCTCGCCGCAGGAACGCGCCAAGCAGAAGTTCGAGATACCCAAGGACCCCAAGCCGCTGCCGGGTCTGACGGGTCAGTCCAGCTACCTCGTGACCGAGGCCAAGAAGGAACTCTTCGCCCAGGGCGTGGACGAGAAGCAGTTCGAGGCCGGCGGCTGGACGGTCACCCTCGGCATCGACCGCAAGAAGCAGAAGGACCTGGAGAAGGCCGTCCAGCGCAAGCTCACCGACGACCTCGACCCCAAGACCCGCAAGGTCGACGCGGACGCCCAGCTCGGCGCCACCTCGGTCGACCCCAAGTCCGGCCACATCGTGGCGATGTACGGCGGCGCGGGCTACCCGAAGCACTACACCAACAACGCCACGCGCGCCGACTACCAGCCGGCGTCGACGTTCAAGCCGTTGATCCTCGCCTCCGCGATGGAGAACAACGCGACCACCCAGAACCACGTGCCGATCACCCCCAACACGGTCTACGACGGCCACAACCGCCGTCCGGTCGTCGGCGGCGACATCCCCTTCGCCCCGCCCAACGAGGACGAGGCGCAGTACGGCGACATCACCGTCCAGACGGCGACCAACAACTCCGTCAACGCCGTCTTCGCGCAGATGGGCGCCGACGTCGGCCTGGACAAGGTCAAGCAGACCGCGGTCAGCCTGGGCATGGACGGCTCCCGGATGGACGTCAAGCCGGCCATGACGCTGGGCACCATGGGCGCCAGCCCGCTCCAGATGGCCGGTGTCTACGCCACTCTCGACAACCACGGCAAGAAGGTCACCCCGACGCTGGTCACCGAGGCCACGCACAGCGTCAACGGTGCCGAGGTCAAGCTCCCGCTCAAGGACCCGGTCGGCGACCAGGTCCTCTCGCGGAAGACCGCCGACACCCTCACCTCCGTGCTGACGGGCGTGGTCAACGACGGCACCGCCTCCCAGGCCGTGAAGAACACCGCCTACAGCGCGGCCGGCAAGACCGGTACCTCCGACGACAACAAGTCGGCCTGGTTCGTGGGCTACACGCCCAAGCTGGTCACCGCGGTCGGCATGTTCGGCGAGTCGCCCAAGGGCGGCGCCCAGGTGTCCCTCAAGGGCACCGGAGGCGGCGGCCGGGTCAACGGCGGCGGCTACCCGGCCAAGGTGTGGGCGGACTACACCGAGGCCGCGCTGAACGGCAATCCCGGCCCGGACTTCGACCTGGAAGCGACCCTCGGCGCCGGGGTGCCCCCGACGCCCACGCCGACGCCGAGCGACACCCCGTCGACCAGCCCGTCGCCGAGCGAGAAGCCGAGCAAGTCGCCCTCGCCCACCCCGTCGAAGCCGAGCACCCCGCCGAGCACCCCGCCGAGCGGACGCCCCTCGGACCCGTCCACCCCGACCGGCGGCACCAGTTCGGACCCGCCGAACGGCGGGACGCAGGGCGGTGACACCGGCGGCGACACCGCGGGCGGCACCACCGCCGGCCCGGGCGGCAACAAGGTCAACAGCATGCCCGGCTTCAACTAGGGGCTGTCCGGCGGATCATTGCCGGCAAGCAGAACGAAGCGAAGGGGCGTCCGGATCACCGGGCGCCCCTTTCGGGGCCGTCGAGGCGGACGGCGTTCTTGGCCCGCTCGATCGACTCCTCGGCGGCCCCTCGGCCCGGATTCTCCGTGGCGAGCGCCTGGTTGAGCGCGACGAACGGGCGCAGCCGCTCCTCGTAGCGGCGCAGCGCGGTGCGGTGGTCGCCCGCGGCCCTGCCGAGCTCGTCGGCCAGGACGTAGGCGCCCACCAGGGCCAGGCTGGTGCCCTGCCCGGACAGCGGGGACGGGCAGTAGCCCGCATCGCCGACGAGCCCCACCCGGCCCTTGGACCAGCGGTCCAGATGTATCTGAGCCATGGCGTCGAAGTAGAAGTCGGACGCCTGCCACATCGCCTTCAGCAGCTGCGGGGTATCGCCGCCCAGCGCGGACATCCGCTCGGCGAGCACCGTCTTCTGCGCCTCGGTGTCGCGGTGGTCGAGCGCGAAGGGCTCCGAGGTGAAGCCGAGGGTGACCCGCAACTCGGTGTTGTGGCGCACCGGGTAGACGCAAGTGCTGGCGCCGCCGCCCTGCAGCCAGACCTGCCAGTCGTCCAGGTCCAGGAAGTTCTCGGTGCTGAAGACGGCCACGTACCCGCCCAGCGGACGGAAGAACGGGCCCTCGGCTCCGAAGGCCAGCCGCCGCACCGTCGAGCGCAGCCCGTCCGCCCCCACCACCAGGTCGAACGTCCGGCTCCGGCCGCGCTCGAAGTCGACGTGGACGCCGTGCGGCTCCTGGACCAGGGCGGTGACGGAGTCGTCGAAGAGGTACTCCACGCCGTCGCGGGCCCGCCCGTAGAGCAGCTGGGCGAGGTCCTCGCGCAACAGCTCGATGTCCCCGCTGTCGAGCCGGCCGCCGCTGAGCGTCATCTCGGTGCTGCGCCAGAGTTCGTTGCCGTCGCCGTCGAGCATCGACATCCCGCGCAGGCGGGTGCGCGCCTCCCGGGCCGGGGCCAGCAGGTCCATCCGGTCGAGGACGTCGAGCGCCACCCCGCGGACGTCGATCGCCTGGCCGCCGGGGCGCACACCGGGGGCCCGCTCGACGACGGTCGGTGCGAAGCCGCGGCGGCGCAGCCAGTGGGCGAGGGTGAGCCCGGCGACGCTCGCGCCGGAGATGAGTACGGTCTTCACGACAGCCCCTTCGTACGGTGTACACGCGTGGTGTGGAGCTCTGAATGTACGCCGTACGCGCAGGATCGCCAAGCGCTTTCCGTGGGATTTCTTCGCAGCTCAGAGCGGGCTGCACTAGCACAGGAGGGTGTCGCGGCAGGGTCTTCGCTGGTAGCCTCTGTCCTAGTACAGGTCAAAGGAGATCGCCGTGCCTGACCCCTCCCTCCCGCCGTATCTGCGCATCGTCGCCGAGCTGCGGCGCCAGATCACCGACGGCGAACTCGCCCCCGGCGACCGGATTCCCTCGACGCGTCAGCTCGCCAAGGAGTGGCACGTCGCCCTGGCCACCGCCACGAAGGCGCTGACCGCCCTGCGCCAGGAGGGGTTGGTGCAGCCGCGGGCCCGCGTCGGGACCGTGGTGGCGGCCCCGCACCGCAGCGCCGCCGGGGCCCGGCAGCCCCGCCCGGCCCCCGCCGCGGAGCGCGAGCTGACCCGGGAACGCATCGTGCGCACCGCCATCGGCATCGCCGACGCGGAAGGGCTGTCCGCGCTGTCCATGCGGGCGGTGGCGGCACGGCTGGGCGCCGCCACGATGTCGCCCTACCGCTATGTGACCGGCAAGGACGACCTGGTCCTGCTGATGGCCGACGCCGTGTTCGCGGAGGCCGCCCTCCCGACCGACGTGCCCGGCCACTGGCGGGCCCGGCTGGAGGCAGGGGCCCGGGCGCTCTGGGCCGTCCACCGCGCACACCCCTGGCTGGCCCAGCTCGGCCCGCTCACCCGGCCGCTGATGCTGCCCCACCTGATGGCCTACTCCGAATGGATGCTGAGCGCCCTCGACGGCCATGGCCTCGCCCCGGCGGCCATGCTCCACCAGAACGTACTCCTCTACAGCCATGTGCAGGGCCTCGCCGCCCAGCTGGAACGGGAGGCCCAGGCCGAGAGCGCCACCGGCCTCTCCTCGGACCAGTGGCTGGACGCCCAGGCACCCACGCTCGCGGCGCTCACCGCGTCCCGGGACTACCCGACGTTCACCCGCGTCATCGAGGCGCTCGGCGAGGGCGGCTACGACCTGCACCTGGACGAGCTGTTCGAGATCGGCCTGACCTCGCTGCTCGACGGCCTGGCCGTGCTCATCGATGCGCACCGCGCGCAGGCGGCCGGGCCCCCCGCCCCGCGCCGGACACGATGAGGCGCCCGGAGCCCCCACGCTCCGGGCGCCTGCCCCGCCCTCCAGGGGGGTGCGGTGCCTCAGCCGCCGTTGAACTTCTTGACGATCCGGTCGCCGAGGTTCTTGTCGACGTTGCGCCAGTACTGGAACGCACGCTCCAGCACCGGCTTGGTGACGTCCTCGGCGAGGTGCCCGGCGATGTTGTTCACCAGCCGGTCGCGGGCCGCGTCGTCGAGGACCTGGCGGACCATCGTCCCGGGCTGGATGAAGTCGTCGTCGTCGCGCCGCGGCCGGGTGGCCTCGCGCACCATCTCGCCGGCCGTCCGCCAGCCCGCCGGGTCCCCGTACCGCTCGGTGTCCGCCGCCGGCCCGCCGTAGGAGTTGGGCGCGTACGGCCGGGCCACCCGGGCCGGGTCGAACCGCATCGGGCCGTCCTTGGCGTACGAGTGGACGGGGACGTGCGGCCGGTTGGGCGGCAGCTGCAGATAGTTCGGGCCGATGCGGTACCGGTGGGTGTCCGGGTAGGAGAACAGCCGGCCCAGCAGCATCTTGTCGGGGGACGGGCCGATGCCCGGCACCATGTTGGACGGCTCGAAGGCCGCCTGCTCGATGTGGATGAAGTAATCTTCCGGGTTCTTGTTCAGCGTCATCCGGCCGACCTCGATCAGCGGGTAGTCGCCGTGCGGCCACACCTTGGTCAGGTCGAACGGGTTGAAGCGGTAGTCCGGCGCGTCGTCGAACGGCATCACCTGGACATACAGCGTCCACGACGGTGCGTCGCCGGTGTCGATGGCGCGGTAGAGGTCGCGGCGGTGGAAGTCGGCGTCCTCGCCGGCGATCCGGTCCGCGTCCTCCTGGGTGAGGAAGTCGATGCCCTGGTCCGTCTTGAAGTGGTACTTGATCCAGAACTTCTCGCCGCCGGCATTGATCCACATATAGGTGTGGGAGCCGTAGCCGTTCATGTGGCGGTAGGTCTTGGGGATGCCGCGGTCACCCATCAGCCAGGTGACCATGTGGGCCGACTCCGGCGACAGCGTCCAGAAGTCCCACTGCATGTCGTGGTCGCGCAGACCGCTGCCGGGCTGGCGCTTCTGGGAGCGGATGAAGTCCTGGAACTTGATCGTGTCGCGGACGAAGAAGATCGGGGTGTTGTTGCCGACCAGGTCGTAGTTGCCGTACTCGGTGTAGAACTTCAGGGCGAAGCCACGGGGGTCGCGCCAGGTGTCGGGGGAGCCCTGCTCGCCCGCGACGGTCGAGAAGCGGGCCAGCATCTCGGTCGTCTTGCCCGGCTGGAAGAGATCCGCCTTGGTGAACTGGCTGACGTCGTTGGTGACCTGGAAGGAGCCGTACGCGCCGCTGCCCTTGGCGTGTACCACCCGCTCGGGGACCCGTTCGCGGTTGAACTGGGCCATCTTCTCGATCAGGTAGTGGTCCTGCAGCAGGATGGGGCCGTCCGGACCCACGGTCAGCGAATGCTCGTCGCTCTCGACCGGAATGCCGGCGTTGTTCGTCGTGTGCGGGACGTGGTGCGTGCTGGTCATGGAGGAGTGCCTCCTGGCTCGACGAGTGGGGAGTAGAGGGTCGGTCAGTCCCGTATTGGGTCAGTCAGCCCCTTACGTCCACCCAAGCAGTCAACTCCCCGGACGGCATGTCGGCAAGAGTTGGACCCCGTCCGGTCTCAGACGGGGTCCAACATGTGGGATACGGGCCGGGCGCCCGTGCGGCGTCAGCGCCGCTGCACCCCCGGCGGCATGCTCAGCTCGAACCAGACGACCTTTCCCATGCTCAGACGCGTCGCACCCCAGCGCCGCGCCATCCGGTTGACGAGGTAGAGGCCCCGCCCGCCCTCGTCCGACGGCCGGGCCTGGCGCAGCCGCGGCAGCTGCGGGACGTCGTCCCCGACCTCGCAGCGCAGTACGTCCGTTCGCAGCAACCGCAGCGTGATCGGCCGCTCCGCATACCGCACCGCATTGGTCACCACCTCGCTGACCAGCAGCTCCAGCTGGTCGGTCAGCTCGTCCAGGCCCCAGCGCGCCAGCGCCCGCCGGGCCAGCCGGCGCGCCTGCCCGGCCGTCTGCGCCTTCGGGTCGAGATACCAGTACGCGACATCGCTCGGCGCGATCCCGTCGAACCGGGCCGCCAGCAGCGCGATGTCGTCATCGCGGTCGCCGGGGCCCAGGATGTCCAGCACCTCGTCGCACATCGGCTCCAGCGGTGGCGGATTGGGACCGGTCAGCCGGGCCGTCTCCGCCAGCCGCTCCCGCAGCTGCTCGATGCCGGTCCACACGTCCCGGATCCGCGACTCGACCAGACCGTCCGTATAGAGGACGAGCGTGGCACCCGCCGGGGCGTCCAGCTCCACCGCCTCGAAGTCCACCCCGCCGACGCCGATCGGCGCACCCGACGGCACCCGCAGCACCTCGGCGCGCCCGCCGCGGTGCAGCATCACCGGCGGCGGATGGCCCGCGTTGGCGATGGTGATCCGGTGCGCGACCGGGTCGTAGACCGCGTACATGCAGGTCGCCATGCGGTCCGTGCCCAGCCGCTGGGCCTGCTCGTCGAGGTGGTGCAGCACCTCCTGCGGCGGCAGATCCAGACCGGCCAGCGTCTGCGCGGTGGTCCGCAGCTGGCCCATGATCGCGGCCGAGGTCATCGAGTGCCCCATGACGTCGCCGACCACCAGCGCCACCCGGCTGCCCGGCAGCGGGATCGCGTCGTACCAGTCACCGCCCACCCGGGCCGTCTCGGCGGCCGGCAGATAGCGGCTGGCCAGCCGGACCCCGGTCGGCTGCGGCAGCGAGTCCGGCAGCATCGTGCGCTGCAGCGCATCGGCGATGTAGGCCTCCCGGCCGTAGAGCACCGCCTTGTCCACGCCCAGCGCGGTGTGCGTCGCCAGCTGCGCCGCCACCAGCAGATCGTCCGGCTCGAACGCCGGGCGGTCCGGGCGGCGCAGGAACACCGCCGCACCGATCACCCGGCGGCGGCCGCGCAGCGGCGCCAGGATCACCCGGTGCCCGCCGGGCAGCCGCGGATCCGGGCCCAGCAGCTCCGGCAGCGCCGTCCGCGCCGCCTGCGCCTCGCCGAACAGCGGCCGTACGCCCCGCAGCACCTCGGCCAGCGGACCGCCGGGCTGCACCTCGGCCAGCTCCGCCGCACTGCCGCCCATCGCCGGACCGAGATCGGGCTGGGCCGGCAGCATCGGCAGCCGGCCGCCGTTGGTGTCCGGCTCCTCCGGAATCCGGTCGGTACGGCGCAGCCGCAGCACCACCGGGCCGGTCGGGCGTTCGTCGCCGACCGGCAGCGGATCCCGCAGATAGACGAGGATCGCGTCGGCGAACGTCGGGACCGTCGCCCGGCACAGGCCGAGCACGATCTCGTCGAGATCTATGCCGCGGGCGATCCGCCGGGTCGCCGCCCCGATGAACCGCAGCCGGTCCCCGCCCGCCTGCCGGGCCGCTGCCACCTCACCGCTCTCGCCCGGATGGGCCGAGCGGGCCGGCGGCGGTCCCGCCGGTCCGGGCACCTGGGCCCCGGCCGTCTCCCCGGCCGCCGCCCGCGACACCTCGGCGTGCGGGGCGTCCGGGACCGCGGACCGCCCCTCGTGCGGCGGCGACTGCTCCGGCACCGTCCCGCCCGGCTCGCCGCCGCGCGGCCACGACCGCCCGCCGCCGCCCTCCCGCGGCCGCCCGATGCGCTCGCCGCCGTGCCGCGGATGCGGCTCGTGCCGCGGCTCCTCGCCCGGCCCGGGCGCCTCGGCGCGGCCCGTCGCGCCCTGCGCCACCCGCTGCCCGGCACGGGTCGCCTCCCGGCCCCCGTCCGCCGCGCCGCCCGGCCGTCCGCTCGCCGCCATGGGCCCCTCCCCGTACGCGTCGCCATACGCCTCCCCGTACCGGATCGAGGCGTCCGGTGCGACGGCGTGGCCGTCGCGGTGTCCGGTGGTGTGCTCGCCGGCACGCCCGCCGGTGTGGCCGGCGGCGCCGTCCGCGTCCGCCGACGGGTCCCGCCGTGCCGCGCCGTGGTCCGCGGCCGGTTCGTCCTCGAAGCGGCCGCCCGGCGCGCCTGCCGACGCCGTGACGGCGGCACCGGCGAGGCCTATGTCGTCACCGCCGCGCACCGCGAACCCGCTGCCGGGCAGCGGGGCGAGCCCCGGCGCGGCCGGCTGCTGCAGGGCGCTGCGCGGGTCGGGGACCGCGCCGAGCGGCGCCGCCTGGGCCTGCCCGCGGGCAGGGGACAGCGAGGGCGCGGCGGCCGGGGCCGACTGCCGTGATTCGTGGGAGGTGGGGTGCTCCGTCACGCGTGGGATTCCATCCGTCCGGGGCTGTGCGCCAAACGCGCCGCGGTGCGGGCGTGCCGCTGGTGCGGCCGGCGCCCGACGCGCTGCGTCTCAGGCACGTCGCAGGTGCAGAAAGAGCTGGATCTCGGGTGGTACGTCCGTACTCGCCGGGGCGTATGCGTAGGCGTCTTCCCCGACGACGTCGAAACCCGCGTCGTGCACGACCCGGCGCAGGTCGTCCCGCAGGTAACCCGATACCCGGATCGAGTTGCCCAGGAACGGAATCGTGAAGTCGTCCACATCCGCCTCGACCATCGACAGGGCCAGCAGCCCCTCGGGACGTAGCAGATCATGCAGAAGGCCCAGTGCGTAAGGGATTTCCGCACGGGGCAGCATCAGAAGCGAGAAATAAGCGGCGATACCGTCGAAAGAGCCGG
Source organism: Streptomyces auratus (assembly GCF_050433025.1). Lineage (NCBI taxonomy): Bacteria > Bacillati > Actinomycetota > Actinomycetes > Kitasatosporales > Streptomycetaceae > Streptomyces > Streptomyces auratus. The sequence goes on from NZ_JBNGCB010000003.1 coordinate 867,210, forward strand.
GGCCGCCGAGTCGGCCGCCGCGCAGATCGGCGATGTCCAGCCGGTGGAATTCGGCGCCCGGGACATGCTCCCGGGCCAGGGTGACCATCGAGGGGGAGAGATCGATACCCACCACGCGGTGCCCGGCCGCCGAGAGCTGACGGGCGGTCGGCAGACCCGTACCGCACCCGAGGTCCAGGATGCGCGAGCCGGCCGGCAGCGCTTCGGACAGCCAGGCGCCCGAGGCGAGCTGGCCCTCCTTGTGCGGGAAGGCGTCGTCGTACCGGTCGCCGATCGCGTCGAACGCCTCGGCCTGGCCGGCCCGGTCCAGTGCTAACCGGTTCAGACCTTCGTATCCGTCGTAGCTAGTCGCGCTCACGACCTCGCCCCTCCTGCGACCGCGGTCAAGTTCGTTTTCCAGTTCTGGAGTTGCGCCTGTGCAGTCTTGCGGAGGACGATCCTACGTTTGAAGGCCGGGGGCGCAGCAAGGGGGCTCGGCCCCGCTCCGCGCCCCGCGAGGAACAGCTTTGCCCATAGGCGCACCTTTCCATGGTTCGCCCCCTTCACTCCCGTCGATTCGCTTCGCTCCCTTACGACCGCAAACGATCCGGCGCGCGGTCCCAGTCCTGCGGGAGCCGGGGAATCCGCCAGGACGGATCGGGCCGCCAGTCCTCCCAGCCGTCGGCGAACGGCCCGCGCCAGGCCGTGATCTGCGCGATCGCGGCCCTGCCCGCCGATCTGACCTCGGCGGCCCGGGCATCGGTCATCAGCCCGTCCCGCTGCGCCTGCGCGAACTCGTCCTCGTCCCGCCACTCCCAGTGCCGGTCCGGATAGACACAGATGTCGAGGAAGTGGTCCTCGGAGTCCATGCCGCCCGACCAACGGCGGCGCGGCTCCTCCAGATTGACGTACCAGTTCTTGAACTGCCAGCCGCGCTCCCAGAACAGCCATACCGACCAGGGGTCGCCGGGCCGGGCCAGCTTCAGCACTCCGGTGCCGAACCACTGGTCGCGGGCGGTCCGGCGGGGTTTGGTGTAGCGGGTGGACAGCGGCTCGCGGTGCACCGGAGTGCCGTCGGCGAGCACCGGCTTGATGCACGCGGTACCGGGCGCCATCCACACCGCCAGCAGATCCTCGGTGTCCTGAACGACGGTCATCGGACGGCAGATGTGGAACCGTTCGGCGTCGGCGTTGTCGCGATAGCGCCACAGGATGTGGTCCCCGGGCGCCCAGCGCCGCCCGCCCGGGGTGCCATCCGTAGCCCGCCGCGCCCGGGGCGTCCCGCATCCGCCGGCCGTCCCGCCCTCCGTCGTGTCCACCGTGTCCGCTGTCATGCGCAGATCTTAGAGGCGCCGCATGACGCGCGCCGTGACATGAGCCGCACCATGCGTGACGGACGGGTAACGGCTGCCGCTAGGGTCTGTCGTTTGGATCAGGACCCGCGAGCCCGGCCTGATCCAAACGACAGACCCTACGGCTGTGACGGGCGGGTCATCCGCAGCACGTCCAGCGCCTCGTCCAGCTGCTCCTCGCTCAGCAGCCCCCGCTCCACATAACCGCCCTCCAGGACGACCTGACGGATGGTCTTCCGCTCGGCCAGGGACCGCTTGGCGACCTTGGCGGCCTCCTCGTAGCCCAGGTACCTGTTGAGCGGGGTGACGACCGACGGCGACGACTCGGCGTATTCCCGGGCCCGTTCGGCGTGCGCGGTGATGCCGTCGATCGTCCGGTCCGCCAGCAGCCGCGACACATTGGCCAGCAGCCGCACCGACTCCAGCACATTCTTCGCGATCACCGGCAGCATCACGTTCAACTCGAAATTGCCGGCCGCCCCCGCCGCCGCCACCGTCGCGTCGTTGCCCGTGACCTGCGCCGCGACCATCAGCACCGCCTCCGGGATCACCGGGTTGACCTTTCCCGGCATGATCGACGAGCCCGGCTGCAGATCCGGCAGCGCGATCTCCGCCAGTCCGGTACGCGGCCCGGAAGCCATCCACCGCAGATCATTCGCGATCTTCGTCAGCCCGACGCCGATGGTCCGCAGCTGCCCGCTGGTCTCCACGATCCCGTCGCGCGCCCCCTGCGCCTCGAAGTGGTTGCGCGCCTCGGTGAGCGGCAGCCCGGTCACCCGCGCCACCTCGGCGATCACCGCCGCCGGGAAGCCGGGCGGGGTGTTGATCCCGGTGCCCACCGCCGTACCGCCCAGCGGCAGTTCGGCCAGCCGCGGCAACGAGGCCCGCAGCCGCTCGACGCCGTACCGCACCTGCGCGGCATAGCCGCCGAACTCCTGCCCCAGCGTCACCGGCGTGGCATCCATCAGATGCGTCCGCCCCGACTTCACGACCTCCGCGAACTCCTCCGCCTTGCGCTCCAGCGCCTCCGCCAGATGCTCCAGCGCCGGAATCAGCTCGTCGAGCACCGCCGACGCCGCCGCGATATGGATCGAGGACGGAAAGACATCATTCGACGACTGACTGGCGTTGACGTGGTCGTTCGGGTGCACCTCCCGCCCCAGCCGCTCGCTCGCCAGCGTCGCGATGACCTCGTTGGCGTTCATGTTCGACGACGTCCCGGACCCGGTCTGGAACACATCGACGGGGAAGTGGTCGTCCCACTGCCCCTCGGCGACGGCCGCCGCGGCCTCCTGGACGGCCGCCGCGATGTCCTTGTCCAGTACGCCGAGCTCACCGTTGACCATGGCGGCCGCGCCCTTGATCCGGGCCAGCGCCTCGATGTGCGCCCGCTCCAGCCGCTGCCCGGAAAGGGGGAAGTTCTCCACCGCCCGCTGCGTCTGCGCCCGCCACTTGGCGTGCGCCGGGACCCGCACCTCACCCATGGAGTCGTGCTCGGTCCGGAAGCCGTCGGAGTCGCCGAATGCGCTGTTGTCACTCATACCTATGTCAGTGCCCGGGAACGGCGATCTGTTCCCGGGCACCGCCGGATGTCACCTGGCTGCGGGGTGGGCGTCCTTCAGGCCGGTCAGGGCTCGATGACTCCGGCGTGGGCGGACGAGGGTAGCAGGGTGCCCGTGAGGGTCACCACGGTGCCGCCCGTGGTGGGCCCCGAGGTCGGGCTGATGCTGCTCAGCGTGGGGGGATTCTGGATGACGCTGACCGAACCCGACGCGAAGTTGGCGACGTAGATCTTGCCGTTGGGGGCCACCGCCACACCGATCGGATTGTGGCCGACGGGGATGGTGGCGCCCACGACGCTGTTGGTGGCAGTGTCGATCACTGTCACGCTGTTCGACCCCGAGTCGGCCACGTACGCAAGGCCGTTGGGCGCGACCGACACGCTGTTCGGTGAGGTGCCGACCGGAATGCTGGGCACGATGACGGTGTCTGTGGTGGTGTTGATCACCGCTACGCCGGCGGCGGTGAAGCGGGTGACGTAGGCGTTTCCGTTGGGGGCGACCGCCACGCCGACCGGGCCGCCGGGGACGGGAATCGACGTCACCGACAGGAGCGCCATTGCCGGTGCCGCGCCCACGGTTCCGCCGGTGGCCGTCGCGCGCGGCCCGCCGGCGAGGCGAGCGGCCCACGGCGGGCCCTCCCGCCGGGCTTGAACGTTGGTACTCATGGAGACCCCTTCGGTAAGGGGGCCGCCCTGGCCTGCCGGGCCGCCACACGGGCGCCGGCACCGGCCACAGATCCCCTTCGGGGCGCCACGGCAAGGCTCGTACGTCACCACACGCACGGGGGCTGCCCCCCGGGAAAGGATGGGCAGCCCACCGGTTTCGATTACCCCATGCGAGGCCCGCCGCACGGACCGACAAAACGTCCCGCGGGACGTCTCGCCGGGAGCCACGCGCCGGGAAGCAGCAACAGAGCCCGGCAACAGAGCCCCCGACGAATCGTCAGGGGCTCTGTGCGGTCCTGCGGGTGCGTCAGCTTCCCGAGCGCACCGGAATGCTGGTGAACGTCGGTGCCGGTGCCGGGTCCTGGAAGAAGTCGTTGCCCTTGTCGTCGACGACGATGAAGGCGGGGAAGTCCTCGACCTCGATCTTCCAGACGGCTTCCATGCCGAGCTCCTCGTACTCCAGGACCTCGACCTTCTTGATGCAGTCCTGGGCGAGGCGGGCGGCCGGGCCGCCGATGGAGCCGAGGTAGAAGCCGCCGTGGGCGTGGCAGGCGTCGGTGACCTGCTGGGAGCGGTTGCCCTTGGCCAGCATCACCTTGGAGCCGCCGGCGGCCTGGAACTGCTCGACGTAGGCGTCCATCCGGCCGGCCGTGGTCGGGCCGAAGGAGCCGGAGGCGTAGCCCTCGGGGGTCTTGGCGGGGCCGGCGTAGTAGACGGGGTGGTTCTTGAGGTACTCCGGCATCTCCTCGCCGGCGTCCAGGCGTTCCTTGATCTTCGCGTGGGCGATGTCGCGGGCGACGACCAGGGTGCCGGTGAGCGAGAGGCGGGTCTTGACCGGGTGCTTGGTCAGCTCGGCGAGGACGTCGTCCATCGGGCGGTTGAGGTCGATGGCGACCGCGTCGAGGTCGGGGCCCGCGCCCTCGGTCAGCTCCTCGTCCGTCGTCTCCGGGAGGAAGCGCGCCGGGTCGGTCTCCAGCTGCTCCAGGAAGACGCCCTCGGCGGTGATCTTCGCGACGGCCTGGCGGTCCGCGGAGCACGAGACGGCGATGGCGACCGGGCAGGACGCGCCGTGGCGGGGGAGGCGGACGACGCGGACGTCGTGGCAGAAGTACTTGCCGCCGAACTGCGCCCCGATGCCGATCTTCTGCGTCAGCTCGAAGACCTTGTCCTCCAGCTCCTTGTCGCGGAAGCCGTGGCCGGTGGGCGAGCCCTCGGCGGGCAGCTCGTCGAGGTAGTGCGCGGAGGCGTACTTGGCGGTCTTGAGCGCGTATTCGGCGCTGGTGCCGCCCACGACGATGGCGAGGTGGTACGGCGGGCAGGCCGCGGTGCCCAGCGAACGGATCTTCTGCTCCAGGAACTTCATCATGGAGGCCTCGTTGAGGACCGCCTTGGTCTCCTGGAAGAGGAAGGACTTGTTGGCGCTGCCGCCGCCCTTGGCCATGAAGAGGAACTTGTAGGCGCCGCCGTCGGTCGCGTACAGCTCGATCTGCGCCGGGAGGTTGGAGCCGGTGTTCTTCTCGTCCCACATCGTCAGCGGGGCCATCTGCGAGTACCGCAGGTTCAGCTGCGTGTAGGCGTCGTAGATGCCGCGGGAGAGGGCTGCCTCGTCGCCGCCCCCGGTCAGCACGTGCTGGCCGCGCTTGCCCATGACGATCGCGGTGCCGGTGTCCTGGCACATGGGCAGCACGCCCGCGGCGGCGATGTTGGCGTTCTTGAGCAGGTCGAGCGCGACGAAGCGGTCGTTGGCGCTGGCCTCGGGGTCGTCCAGGATCTTGCGGAGCTGGGCGAGGTGGGCCGGGCGCAGATAGTGCGAAATGTCGTGCATCGCCTCGGCGGCCAGCTTGCGCAGCGCCTCCGGCTCGACCTTGAGGAACGTCCGGCCGTCGGCCTCGAAGGTGCTGACGCCCTCCGAGGTGACGAGGCGGTACGGGGTGGTGTCCTCACCTACGGGGAGAAGGTCGGTGTAGGCGAATTCCGGCATCGAAGGTCATTCCTTACTCGGAGAGGTCCGGCTGGCATCTACGGCAGCGCCTGAACAGCGTAGAACCCCGGCGGCCCGGCACGGTTGTGAGGTAAGGCTCAATCGGCGCGAACCTCACTCCGGCTTTTCCCTAGTCGCGATCTATCGCGTTTCGGTACGCTGGCGGGGTGGATGCAGACAACGGGGGACGACCGGGCCCTGACACCCCGCCCGGACCGCTACAGAAGCAGCACCCGCGGCAGGACGGACAGCCGGTGAAACTGACCAAGACGGCACCCGCCGCGGTGGCCGAGGGCGACATCCGCGCGTCCGACGCGGACCGCGACCGGGTCGCCGAGATCCTCCGCGAGGCCCTCGCGGAGGGCCGGCTGGACCCGGAGGAGCACGCCGAGCGGATCGACACGGTCTACCGCGCCAAGACCATGGGCGAACTGGAGCCCGTCCTGCGGGATCTGCCCGCGGCGCGCGGCAGCCGTCCGCAGCCGGACCCAGGCGGTGCGGCCTACGGGCCCGGTGCCCCGGTCCCGGACCAGAACCTCGTCGCGATCTTCAGCGCCTCGGTCCGCAAGGGCCGTTGGCGGGCTCCCGCGCGGATCAACGCCTTCGCGCTCTTCGGGGCCATCGAAATCGATCTGACCGAGGCGGTCTTCGCGCAGCAGCAGGTCCAGATCAATGCCACGTCGATCTTCGGCAGTGTGGAGATCCGGGTCCCGGAGAACATCACCCTGCGCAGCAACGGCTCCGGCGTGCTGGGCAGCTTCGAGGTCGAGTCCCACGACGCGGAGGACGCCGACGCCCCGCAGGTCCTGGTCAACGGCTATGCCGTACTGGGCAGCGTGGAGGCCCGGCCCAAGCGGGGCGCCTGGATACGCGATCTGCGCGACCGGCTGCGCGACGGGCGCCGCGAGCTGCGGCACCAGCTGCGCGAGGAGCACCGAGAGCGGCATGAGCAACTGCGTCAGGAGGCGTGGGAAGGACACCTCCGGCTGCGCGCCGAACGCCGCGAACGCCGGGACCGCTTCCGCAAGTGACGCGGCGTGGCCCGGGGGCGGACACCGTTCCCCGGGCCCGGGGGCAACTCGCCGCCGCGGAACGGCCGTCAGCGGCGGTTTTCTTGTTGTCGCACGATCGCCACGGTGTGCATAAGCGTGCGCACAGCGGGTAGGGCTGGTGCATCGTCTCTCGTGCGGCTGCGGGGTGCGAAAAAAAGCCGTGCGCAGCGAGACGGGCAAGGGTGATCTCTCGCCGAAGCCGTCGTCAGGAGTAGACCGTGCTGCTACCGCACCAGACCCTGCAGGATGCCGCTGTCGTTCCGCCCCCGCAAGTGCCTGATCGTGACGAGGCCGGTCCCTGGCATTCGGAGGCGGTGTGCCGCCGGGATGAGGCCGGGTTGTTCTTCGCGCCGTCGAAGGAGCCGACCGCCGCGCGGCTGGCCAGGGAGGAGGCCGCGAAGCGGGTCTGTGCCCGCTGCCCGGTGATGGTCGAGTGCCGGGAGCATGCGCTGCTCCAGCCCGAGCCGTACGGCGTCTGGGGCGGGCTGACCGCGGCCGAGCGCCGGGTCGTGCTGACCCGGCGGCGGCGCCGGGAGTCCGAACTCCAGCGTGCGGCCCATTTGCCCGCGGCAGGCTGACCACCGCGACATCGGCTTCGGCTCGTCAGACACCACAGGGCGTATGGGCCACTTCGCCCCCGCCGGAGACTCTCCGGCGGGGGCGAAGTGCGTGGTCGTCGGCGGGCAGGGGCCGCCGGGGCGCCGTCAGCTGGGGCGCTCGAAGTCCACCGAGCTGTACGCACGCAGCTTGGACAGCCGGTGCTGGGAGTCGATCTGGCGGATCGTGCCGGACTTGGACCGCATCACCAGGGACTGGGTGTAGGCGTTCTCGGCGCGGTAGCGCACGCCGCGCAGCAACTCTCCGTCGGTGATGCCGGTGGCGACGAAGAAGACGTTGTCGCCCTGGACCAGGTCCTCGATCTGGAGCACCTTGTCCAGGTCGTGCCCGGCCGCCAGCGCGCGCTCGCGCTCCTCGTCGTCCTTGGGCCACAGCTTGCCCTGGAAGGAGCCGCCCAGGCACTTCAGCGCACAGGCCGCGATGATCCCCTCGGGCGTACCGCCGATGCCCAGCAACAGGTCGACGCCGGTGCCCTCGCGGGCCGCCATGATCGCGCCGGCGACATCGCCGTCGGCGATGAACTTGATCCGGGCCCCGGCCTCCCGGACCTCCTTGACCAGGCCCTCGTGGCGGGGCCGGTCCAGGATGACCACGGTGACGTCCTCGACCGCGGACTTCTTCGCCTTGGCGATCCGCTTGATGTTCACCGCCACCGGCGCCGTGATGTCGACGAAGTCGGCGGCCTCCGGGCCCGTGGCGAGCTTGTCCATGTAGAAGACCGCGGACGGGTCGAACATCGAGCCGCGCTCGGCCACCGCCATCACGGACACGGCGCTCGCCATGCCCTTGGCGGTCAGCGTCGTACCGTCCACCGGGTCCACGGCCACGTCGCACTCCGGGCCGGTCCCGTCTCCCACCCGCTCGCCGTTGTAGAGCATCGGGGCGTTGTCCTTCTCGCCCTCCCCGATGACCACGACGCCGTTCATCGACACGGTGTGGATCAGGGCGCGCATGGCCTTCACCGCCGCGCCGTCCGCGCCGTTCTTGTCACCTCGCCCCACCCAGCGGCCCGACGCCATGGCACCGGCCTCGGTGACCCGGACGAGTTCCAGGGCGAGGTTGCGGTCCGGGGCCTCGGGGCTGACCTCGAGTTGGGACGGGAGATGATGCTCGGTCATCGAGCGACCTTTCTGTACGGCGACGGCCGTGAAGGACGAGGGTGGCTGTGCGGTGGTGCGGAGGTGTCCCCAGAGGCACTGTGGGGTCTCCCCAGAGGCTCACAGTATCTTCCGGGCGCCAAAATGAGCAGTGGGCCCTACGCATGAGCGGCTCCCGGAGAGCCGGAATCCAGGGCGTTTGCGCAGGTGACGGGCTTTGCCGGGGGGTGTGTCGGAGCCGTCGCGGGGATGGGGGACGATAGGGGCGTGGCAGGTATGCGAGGCAGGCAGACGGTGCGGGACATGGTCCTGTCACTGGCGGTGATCGGCATTCTCGTCGGGGTGATCTACGTCTTCATCCCGCACGACGAGAGCGCCGACGCGGAGAAGGCGGCGGTCAAGACGGTCGACTACCGCGTGGAGCTGATCACGGCCCGGCGGGCGGCGCCGTACCCGGTCGCCGCACCCCAGGGGCTGCCCAAGACCTGGCGCGCCACCTCCGTTTCCTACCGGGCGAGCGAGGACGGCAAGGGCGGCGCCTGGCATCTGGGCATGCTCGATCCGGAGCGGCAGTACGCCTCCATCGAGCAGAGCGACGCGGCGCCGCGCCAGTTCATCAAGGACGTCACGCTCGGCGCGACCAAGGTCGAGGGCAAGCAGGCCGTCGGCAGCAAGAAGTGGGACCGCTACCAGGGGGACAAGTACCGGGCGCTGGTCCGCCAGGAGCCCGGCGTGACCACGGTCGTCACGGGCACCGCGCCGTACGGGCGGCTCGCCGATCTGGCCGCCGCGCTGGTCGCGAAGAAGACCTGAGGGTCCCGCGCCGGTACGCCGGACGAGCCGTGCCACGACGAGGCCGCCGCACCCTGGCTGGGTGCGGCGGCCTCGTCGTGTGCGGTCGCGGGGGGGCTCAGACGGCGGTGACGGCCTCGTCGAAGGTGAGCCGCGGACCGCGCGGGGAGAAGGCGTCGGTGCCCGGCTTGCCGATGTTGATCACGAGGAACGACTTCTGCTTGCCGTCGCCGAAGAACTCCTTGTCGACGCCGGTGAAGTCGAAGCCGGTCATCGGGCCGGCGGCCAGACCGGCGGCGCGGACGCCGACGATGAAGTAGCCGGCCTGGAGGGTGGCGTTCTGGGTGCCGGCGGTCTCGCGGGACGCGGCCTCGGAGAAGAACGCGTCCTTGATGCCCGGGGCGTGCGGGAAGAGCTGCGGCAGCTTCTCGTGGAAGTCCAGGTCCACGGAGAGGATCGCGGTCAGCGGCGCGCTGAGGGTCTTCGGGCCGTTGGCGCCCATGGCGTGCGTGACCAGGCGCTGACGGGCCTCCTGCGAACGGACCAGGGTTATCCGCAGCGGCGACTGGTTGAAGGCGGTCGGGCCGAACTTCACCAGGTCATAGATGGCCTGGACCTGCTCGTCCGTCACCGGCTCGTCCGTGAACGTGTTGGCGGTCTGGGCCTCCCGGAAGAGAAGGTCCTGCGCGGCGGCGTCAAGGGCGAGAGACATAAGGGCACCTCGTGGTCAGCTGGGGGCAAGGATCGGCGGCACACAGCAGACCGTGTGGTTGCTGCAGCCACTTCAGGGTTCTACCGGAATGAGATCACTATATGGCAGGTAGATTAAGATTCAACTAAAAGTGGGTGGGTTGTGTGCCGGTTCACATGGGTGGGGTGGTGGGCTGCCGGGCCGGCGGTACAGGGTGCCGTGCAGCCATGGCCGGGTGGCTGAGCAAGGGCTGTGCGCGGGTGTGATCACGTACGTTCGCGTGCGTTCCACGTGCGTTCGCGTGGCCGTGCGGCGGAGGCTGCTCAGGTAGCGCCGGGCCCCGGCTAGGCGCGTTCCGTCTCCGCCTCGTCCGACGACTCCGCCAGCGCCGCGTCCAGGCGTGCCCGGGCGCCGTCCAGCCAGCGGCGGCAGACCTTCGCCAGCGCCTCGCCGCGCTCCCACAGCGCGAGCGACTCCTCCAGCGTGGTGCCGCCCGCCTCCAGGCTGCGGACGACCTCGATCAGTTCGTCCCGCGCCTGCTCGTAGCCGAGCGTGGAGTCCAGCGGCTCCACTCCGGTCTCCGCTCCGGCCGCCGCGCCCTGCTCCGCGTCCGCCGCGCCGTCCGTCTTCGCCTTCGCCATGTGTCCCACCCTAAGAGTCCGTAAGAGTCCGTCTTTGCCCTATGCGGGGGGTGCGACGGCGCCCGGGGGGCCGTCCACCCGCACCCGGAATTCGCCCTCGGCCACCCTGGCCCGCAGTTCCTCGTCCGCGCCGACCTCGGCGGGGCTGCGCACGGCCGCCCCGTCCGGCTTCTGCAGCACCGCATAGCCGCGCTCCAGCGTCGCCTTCGGGGAGAGCGCGACCACCCGCGCGAGGGTGTGCGTCAGCTCCGAGTCGGCGCGGTCCAGCAGATGCCCCAGGGTTCGCCGGCCGCGCTCCAGCAGCGCCGTGACCTGCTCCTCGCGGTCCTCGACCATCCGCTGCGGCCGCTGTATGCACGGCCGCTGCAGCGCGGCGGCCAGCCCCCGCTCCTCCCGCTGGACGAAGCCGTCGATCGCGCGCCGGGCCCGCTCCCGCAGCTGCCCGATCCGGGCCAGCTCCTCGCCCACGTCCGGCACGACCTTCTTCGCCGCGTCCGTCGGTGTCGAGGCGCGCAGATCGGCGACCAGATCGAGCAGCGGGGTGTCCGGCTCATGGCCGATCGCCGAGACGACCGGGGTCGCGGCCGCGCTCACCGCGCGGATGAGCTGCTCGTCGGAGAACGGCAGCAGATCCTCCACGCTGCCGCCGCCGCGCGCCACGATGATCACGTCCACCTCGGGCAGCGCGTCCAGCTCCTGGACCGCGCCGATCACCTGGGGGACCGCATGAACCCCCTGCACGGGCACATTGCGCACCGCGAAGCGGACGGCCGGCCAGCGGTGCCGGGCGTTCTCCAGGACGTCCCGCTCCGCGGCGCTCGCCCGGCCGCAGACCAGCCCGATCAGCTGCGGAAGGAACGGCAGCGGCTTCTTGCGGTCCGCCGCGAACAGCCCCTCCGCCGCCAGCGACTTCTTCAACTGCTCCAGCCGGGCGAGGAGTTCACCGACCCCGACCGGTTTGATCTCGGCGGCCCGCAGCGAGAGCTGGCCGCGCGGGGCGTACCACTCCGGTTTGGCGTGCACCACCACCCGGGCGCCCTCGCTCACCACATCGGCGACCTTGTCGAAGACCTGGCGGTAGCACGTCACGCTCACCGAGATGTCGTACGAGGGGTCGCGCAGCGTCAGGAAGACCACGCCCGCGCCGGGCCGCCGGGAGAGCTGGGTGATCTGCCCCTCGACCCACACCGCGCCGAGCCGGTCGATCCAACCGCCGATGAGCCGGGACACCTCGCCGACCGGGATCGGCGTTTCCGGGGACGTAGAAACAGCCATACGAGCGAGAGTAGCGGCGGCCACTGACAGTGGCGGCGGCCGCGCGAGGCGTGGCCGGCACGGAGCCGGCCGGCGGCCGCGGTATCCGGCCCGGCGGCAGCCCCGCGCACACCGGCCCGGCCACGCTCAGCCCCCGCCCCCCGCCCGCCCACGGCGCTGCACCGCCAGCACCACCAGCCCCACCACCAGCCAGCACCCGCCCACGACCTGCGCGGTCGCGGACGCCTTGGCGAGCACCGCGATCACCACCGCCAGGCCCAGCGACGGCACCACCACATGCCGCAGCACGCCCGGCACCCCGGCGCGTTCGCGGGCCCGGAAGCGGAACCAGCCGATCACCGACGCGTGCAGCAGCCCGAACGCGGTCAGCGCCCCCACGCTCACGATCGACGACAGCTCGGCGAGCCCGTCGTCCCGGCGTGCCGCCCCCACCGCCGCCACCAGCGTCACCACGGCCGCACCCAGCAGCGCCCGGCGCGGCACCCCGCTGCCCGCAGCCACCTTCGCCATCGCCCCCGGCAGCCGCCGGTCCCGGGACATCGCGAACAGCAGCCGGCCGGCCGCCGCCTGCCCCGCCAGCGCCGCGAACGCCGCACCGATCGCCTTGCTCACCGCCACCAGGTTGTGCAGCCCGGTGCCCAGCGCCGCGTCGACCGTCGCGTAGAACGCATTGCCCTGCTCCGCCGGCCGGGCCGCCAGCTCCGCCGCGCTCATCGGCATCAGCAGCGCCGCCAGATACGTCTGCACCGCGAACAGCACCCCGGCCACCACCAGACACGTGAGCACCGCTCGCGCCACCCGTTGTGGCCCGTCGCGCCCCCGGCCGCCCTCCTTTCCCGCCGACGGGCCCGCCGCCTCCTCCGCGAACGACGCGATCGCATCGAAGCCCAGATACGACAGCACCGCCACCGACACCGCGGACAGCACCGCAGCGGGCGCGAAGCCGCCCGCGCCGGTCAGCGGCTCGGCCCAGCCCCGCCGCGCCCCATGCGCCAGCAGCTCGACGAGGGCCGCCACCACGAACACCCCGAGCACCACGATCTCCATCGCCAGCACCGCGAAGCCGACCCGGGCCGCGGTCCGTACGCCCCACAGATTCAGCAGCGTCGTCACGACCACCGCCAGCGCCGTCCACACCCATGGGTGCACGGACGGCACCAGCGCATGCAGCGCGATCCCGGAGAACAGGTACGCCACCGCCGGGACCAGCAGATAGTCCAGCAGCGCCAGCCACCCGGCGAGGAACCCGGCGCCCTCGCTCAGCCCCGCCCGGGCGTACGCATAGACCGACCCGGCCTGCGGGACGACCCGCACCATCTGGGCGTAGGAGTACGCGGTGCACGCCATCGCGGCGGTCGCGACGGCATAGACGGTGGTGATCGCGCCGTGCGAGGTGGCCTGCAGCGTGCCGAAGATCCCGACCGGGGCCATCGGGGCGATGAACAGCAGCCCGTAGACGATCAGATCCCGGAACGTCAGCGTCCGCCGCAGCACCCCCGGCACGCCGTCGCACCCGCCGGCTCCGCGCGCAGTATGGCCCGCGGCCTCGCCCGCCCCGCCACCGTCCGTGCCCGGCATCGCGCCTCCTCGCAGCGTCCCCCTCAGTCTGCTGCCACGGCGCGATCTTCCGGGGCGGTGGCACGCCTTTACGATGGGACGCATGACTTCCTCGCCCAGCCCGACGCCCGCCACCACCCAGGGCGAAGACGCAGCGCGCCGCAGCGACGGCCGCAAGGTCCTCCTCGCCGCCCCCCGTGGCTACTGTGCGGGCGTGGACCGCGCCGTGATCGCCGTGGAGAAGGCCCTGGAGCAGTACGGCGCCCCCGTTTACGTACGCCACGAGATCGTGCACAACAAGTACGTCGTCAAGACCCTCGAAAAGAAGGGTGCGATCTTCGTCGAGGAGACCGAAGAGGTACCCGAGGGCAACATCGTCATCTTCTCCGCGCACGGCGTGGCACCCGTCGTCCACGAAGAGGCCAAGCGCGGCAAGCTCGCCTCCATCGACGCCACCTGCCCGCTCGTCACCAAGGTCCACAAGGAAGCCGTCCGCTATGCCAAGGAGGACTACGACATCCTCCTGATCGGCCACGAAGGCCACGAAGAGGTCATCGGCACGAGCGGTGAGGCCCCCGAGCACATCACCCTCGTCGACGGCCCCGACGACGTCGCCAACGTCGAGGTCCGCGACCCGGACCGGGTCGTCTGGCTCTCCCAGACCACCCTCTCGGTCGACGAGACCATGGAGACCGTGGACGCCCTCAAGGGCCGTTACCCCAACCTCCTCTCGCCGCCCAGCGACGACATCTGCTACGCCACCCAGAACCGCCAGACCGCGGTGAAGCAGATGGGCGCCGAGGCCGATCTCGTCATCGTCGTCGGCTCCAAGAACTCCTCGAACTCCGTGCGCCTGGTCGAGGTGGCCCTGGGCGCGGGCGCCCGCGCCGCCCATCTGGTCGACTACGCCGAGGAGATCGACGAGGCCTGGCTGGAGGGCGTCGGCACGGTCGGGGTCACCTCCGGTGCCTCCGTCCCCGAGATCCTCGTCCACGGCGTCCTGGACTGGCTCGCCCAGCGCGGTTACGAGGACGTCTCGACCATCACGGCCGCCGAGGAGTCCATCGCCTTCTCGCTGCCCAAGGAGCTGCGTCGCGACCTGCGCGCCGAGGCGAAGGCAGCCACCGAGGACTGACCGCGGCCGTCCCCGCCGTGCTTCCGGGACCGGGTATCCGCCCATCCCGGGGGCGCGCCGCCCCGCTGACGCCTAGCCTTTTCCCATGAAGGTCTTCGGTGTGGACATCGGCGGATCGGGCATCAAAGGTGCCCCGGTGGATCTGGAGCGCGGCGATCTCGCGGACGAGCGCTACAAGGTACTGACCCCGCATCCGGCCACCCCGGATGCGGTCGCGGACGGCGTCAAACAGGTCGTGGACCACTTCGAGTGGTCGGGGCCGGTCGGCGCGACCTTCCCCGGCGTGGTCACCGACGGGACGACCCGTACCGCGGCAAATGTCGACAAGGCCTGGATCGGCACCGACGCCGGCACGCTGCTCACCAGCAGGCTCGGCGGCGAGGCCGGCGGCAGCCCGGTCACCCTGCTCAATGACGCGGACGCCGCCGGCCTGGCCGAGATGCGCTACGGCGCGGGCCGCGGCCGGGCCGGCACCGTCATCGTGCTCACCCTCGGCACCGGCATCGGCAGCGCCCTCTTCACCGACGGCCGTCTCGTCCCCAACACCGAGCTCGGCCATCTGGAGCTGCACGGCCACGACGCCGAGAAGCGGGCCTCCACCAAGGTCAAGGAGGACGAGGGGCTGAGCTGGCAGCACTGGGCGCACCGGGTCCAGAAGTACCTCGCCCATGTGGAGATGCTCTTTTCGCCCGAGCTGTTTGTGATCGGCGGCGGGGTGAGCCGCAAGGCGGAGAAGTTCCTGCCGCTGATCGAGGGCATCAGGGCCGAGATCGTGCCGGCTCAGCTTCAGAACAACGCGGGGATTGTGGGGGCCGCGATGGCTGCGCACGCCGTTCGGGCTGGCGAGCCACCTGCCGCGGACGGTTCCCGGGCCGCGGGCGCCCCCGGTCCGCAGGCCGCGCCGTCGGCCGGCCCGGCTGCCCGGGCGATGCGCTCTGCGGTCGATTCGCCGGTCGGCTGGCCCGACGACGGGCGATGATCAGCACCCGGCGGACCAGCGCGAGCAGCGCGCAGATCAGCGTGCCCGCATAGAGCCAGCCCGCGCTCAGCGCCAGGACGGTGAACAGGCCCATCAGCAGGCCGTCCAACCCGTCCCCGCCGCGCTGGATCGGCAGCGCGCCGAGCGTGAAGGCGATCGGCAGCGTGACCGGCGCACAGACCAGGTCGTACGGCCTGACCCACACCGCCGCGGCGACGGCCACCAGCAGGTAGCAGACGCCGTACGCGCTCGGCGCGCCGCCCAGCAGCAGCTGGTCCAGGAAGGCGAACACCAGCAGCGCCAGCGTCGCCAGGAGCCAGCAGCCGAGGCCGGTGAGCCGGGCCGCCGGCACCCGGCGCGGCCGGCCCGGCGGCGGGGCGGGCAGCCGCTGCGGGCGCGCCCGGTAGACGGTCGAGGATTCGGGCGGTAACGGGGCGGGGGCCGCGGCGACCGCTCCCCGGGTGGGTGCCCGCGCGGCCCCCGCCGGTGCGGGACCACGCGCCGCGGCATGGACGGCCGCCGGCGCGGAGGCGGGCACGGACGTGAACCCGGAGGCCCGCATCGCGGAGAGAAAGGCGTCGTCGGGGTCGGGTGCCACGGCCTCCGCGGGGCGCGGGAGCCGGGCGTCGGGGCCCGCGGGCGGGTAGGCGGACCGCGGCGGACTGTCCTGGTGCGTGCGCGCTTCGTGTTGCTCCACCCGGCCACGGTAGGCCGCTAAGTGGGATTAACCGGTTACGGGACACGCGCTTTGGCTGAGCTTGGGCCGAGTTCGCTCCCCGTGGGGGCACAGCTGGGGCGAGGCCGGTCCCGGTGGCGGCGGCTCGCCGTCGCCCGCCCCGTAGACTGGTGGATCGGCCGTACAGGGTTTCGTCCCGGAGCGGCTGCCCACCCCACCACCTCCCCTTCGGAAGTCGAGTCGCCACCGTGTCGCTCACGATCGGAATCGTCGGTCTGCCGAATGTCGGCAAGTCGACCATGTTCAACGCCCTGACCAAGAACGACGTGCTGGCGGCCAACTACCCGTTCGCCACCATCGAGCCGAACGTCGGTGTCGTCGGCGTGCCCGACCCGCGCCTGGCCACGCTGGCCGAGATCTTCTCCTCCCAGAAGATCCTCCCGGCGACGGTCGACTTCGTCGATATCGCGGGCATCGTCCGCGGCGCCTCCGAGGGCGAGGGCCTGGGCAACAAGTTCCTCGCGAACATCCGCGAGTCCGACGCGATCTGCCAGGTCATCCGCGCCTTCAAGGACGAGAACGTCGTGCACGTCGACGGCAAGGTCTCGCCCAAGGACGACATCGAGACGATCAACACCGAGCTGATCCTCGCCGACCTCCAGACGATCGAGAAGGTCCTGCCGCGCCTCCAGAAGGAGTCGCGCATCAAGAAGGACGTGGCGGCGAAGGTCAAGGCGGTCGAGGCGGCCAAGGAGATCCTGGAGAAGGGCGACACCCTGTTCTCCGCGGGCATCGCCCAGGGCTCCGGCAAGGAGGAGCTCCTCCACGACCTCCACCTCCTCACCACCAAGCCCTTCCTCTACGTCTTCAACGTCGACGAGGACGAGCTGACCGACGAGGAATTCAAGAACGAGCAGCGCGCCCTGGTCGCCCCCGCCGAGGCGATCTTCCTCAACGCCAAGCTGGAGGCCGACCTCGCCGAGCTCGACGAGGACGAGGCCCTGGAACTCCTGCAGTCCGTCGGCCAGGACGAGCCCGGCCTCGCCACCCTCGCCCACGTCGGCTTCAACACCCTCGGCCTGCAGACCTACCTGACGGCCGGCCCCAAGGAAACGCGCGCCTGGACCATCAAGAAGGGCGCCACCGCCCCCGAGGCCGCCGGTGTCATCCACACCGACTTCCAGAAGGGCTTCATCAAGGCCGAGGTCATCTCCTTCGCCGACCTCGTGGAGACCGGCTCGGTGACCGAGGCCCGCGCGGCCGGCAAGGCCCGCATGGAGGGCAAGGAGTATGTGATGCAGGACGGGGATGTGGTGGAGTTCCGGTTCAACGTGTAGTGGCTGCCCTGGCGTCGGCATAGCGATCCGGCGAGCGTGCGGGCAGCGGGGCCGACTCCCTTCGGGGGCGGCCCCGCTGCCGGCTTATCTGCACCTGCAAGGCCGACACGGCTGCGGTGGGTCCGCGGGATCACCGGGGCTCTTTCCTGCCCGCGCACTGAGGCTCGGGCCGAAGCTGGATGCCACCTGCCTTTCCGTGCCGGAGAACCAACGGGCGTGCCGGGGGGCTCACAACAAGCACCCCGGTGACCGGATCGGCCGCGCACCGAGCCGGGAAACGAGCCGTCAGGGCGGTTCCGGCGGCCGGATCCAGCCCAGCGAGCGCTCGACCGCCCGCTGCCAGTTCTCGTACTCCGACCGGCGCCGCTCGGGGTCCATGGCCGGTAGCCACTGGGCGGCCCGGTGCCAGTTGCGGCGCAGGATCTCCAGGTCGGGCCAGTAGCCGGCGGCTAGGCCGGCGGCGTAGGCGGCGCCCAGGGAGACCGTCTCGACGGCCATGGGGCGCACCACGGGCACGTCGAGCACGTCGGCCAGGAACTGCATGAGCAGGTTGTCGGACGTCATGCCGCCGTCCACCTTGAGCACCTTCAGGGCGAGCGAGGAGTCGGCGTTCATGGCGTCGACCACCTCCCGGGTCTGCCAGCCGGTGGCCTCCAGTACGGCGCGGGCCAGGTGCTCCTTGGTGATGTACGAGGTGAGGCCGACGATGACCCCGCGGGCGTCGCTGCGCCAGTGCGGTGCGTACAGGCCGGAGAACGCCGGGACGATGTAGCAGCCGCCGTTGTCCTCGACGCTGCGCGCGAGCGTCTCGATCTCGGGGGCGGTGCTGATCAGCCCCAGCCGGTCGCGGAACCACTGGACCAGCGCGCCGGTGACGGCGATCGGGCCTTCGAGCGCGTAGACCGCGGGCTGGTCCTCGATCTTGTAGGCGACGGTGGTGAGCAGTCCGTGCCGGGACCGTACGAGCTCGGTGCCGGTGTTGAGCAGCAGGAAGCTGCCGGTTCCGTAGGTGCACTTCGCCTCGCCGCGGGCGAAGCAGGTCTGTCCGAACAGCGCCGCCTGCTGGTCGCCGAGTGCCGCGGTGATACGGACGCCCGGGAGGACGGAACGGGCGGTTCCGTAGGTCTCGGCCGAGGAGTGGATCTCCGGAAGCATCGGGCGGGGGACCCCGAAGAACTCCAGCAGCTCCTCGTCCCAGTCGAGGGTGCCGATGTTCATGAGCATGGTGCGGCTGGCGTTGGTGACGTCGGTCAGGTGCCGGCCGCCGGCCGGCCCGCCGGTGAGGTTCCAGATCAGCCAGCTCTCCATCGTGCCGAACAGCACCTCGCCGTCCTCGGCGCGCTGCCGCAGCCCGTCGACATGGTCGAACAGCCAGCGGATCCGGGGGGCGGAGAAGTACGTGGAGGGGGACAGGCCGCAGCGCCGGACGAAGAACTCGTCCCCGGGCCGGCTGCTGAGCTCCTCGACCAGCGGGGCCGTACGGGTGTCCTGCCAGACGATCGCCCTGCCCACCGGGGTGCCCGTACGCCGGTCCCACAGCACGGTCGTCTCGCGCTGGTTGGCGATCCCGATGGCGGCGACCTCCTCGGGGCGGATGTCGGCGTCGGAGAGTGCGTGCGGCACCACGCGCTGCAGGGTGTGCCAGATCTCGACGGCGTCGTGCTCGACCCACCCGGGCCGGGGGAAGTGCTGCTGGTGCTCCCGCTGGGCGACCGACACCAGCCGCCCCTGGTGGTCGAACAGGATGCATCGGGTGGAGGTGGTGCCCTGGTCGATGGACATCACATACCGCTCAACCATGATCAGCCTTCCGTTGCGGTGCACGAGGGCGGCGGGGCTCACCAGCGGGCGGCCCCCAGGTCCCGGGAGATCGCCCGGGCGGCGTGGCGGACCTGGGTGACCAGGGCCGGCTGCGGGACCCCTTTGGCGTCGCAGATCCGCTCGACCGTGCCGGAGGCGCCGATGGCGCCCACCACGAGGCCGCCATGGCCCCGGATCGGCGCGGCGACGCCGGCCTCGCCCGTGATCATCTCTTGTACTTCGGCGGCCCACCCCAGCTCCCGGACCTCGGTGAGCGCCCTGGCCAGGCGCTCCGGAGTGCTCAGGGTGTGCCGGGTGTACGCCTCCAGCCCGGCCTCCACGGTCGGCTCCAGGGGCACGCTGCCGAAGGCCAGCAGCACCTTGCCGAGCGAGGAGGCGTGCAGGGGCAGCAGCGCGCCCACGTCCAGGGTCTGGAGGGTGTCGTCGGGGCGGAAGACGTGGTGGACGATGAGCACCTTGCCCTCCAGGGGAGCCCCCAGGCGGACCGCCTCCCCACTGCGGGCGGCCAGGGCGTCGGCCCAGTTGATGGAGCGCGACCGCAGCTCGTTCACGTCGAGGTAGCTGGTGCCCAGATGCAGCAGCGCGGCCCCGAGCTGGTACTTCCCGGTCGCCGGGTCCTGCTCGACGAAGTCGATGTTCTGCAGAGTGCGCAGAATGCCGTGGGTGGTGCCCTTCGCCAGTCCGAGCGACCCGGCCACCTCACCCAGCCCGAGCCGACGGGGCCCACTGGCGAGCAGACGCAGAATCGCCGCCGCCCGTTCGATCGACTGGACCGGGCCGGCCATGAGGCAATTTTAGTCCCGCCGTAGTCCCGCGGTCGGCATCAGCGGGAAGAGATGGCCCCTCCCCAGCAGGCGTTCGGTAATGCCGACCGCTGTTCATTGACCGCCCGCAATGTCCCCCATAGCGTCCTATTCAAGCCCGGCCTCCAGCCGGCTGGGGCCCTGCCTCCGAGGAGGAGACATGACGGCACAGCTTGACGCGGTGGTTCGGGATACGGCCGAACATGTCTGTCCGCTGCCCCACATCCCCGAGGCCGTCTCGGTCGTACGCCGGCGGATGCGTACGGTCCTGGCCGACTGGAACCTGGCCCCGGACCTCGCCGAGGACGCGCTCCTCGTGATCTCGGAGCTGATCACCAACGCGGTCGTCCACGCCCTGCCGCCGGCGGCGCTGCGACTGTCCCGGGCCGGGGCGGACGGACGCGACACCCTGCGCGTCGAGGTCACCGACGCGGGGCCGGCGGCGCACGGGCGGCCGGCCGTCGAGCCCTGCGAGGCGGGCGAGCACGGCCGCGGGATCGGCATCGTCACCGCCCTGTCGGCCGAGTGCGGCACGCAGGTGCACGCGGGCGGGACTACTCGGTGGGCGGAGCTCCTCGCGGTGTGAGCCGGTAGGTCCGGACGGCCCGGGCGGCGCACGCATGACGGGGCGCCGGCCTGAAGCTGTGGTCTCAGCCGGCCCGGCCCGGCGCGAGCTTGTCCAGGTCGAGGCTGATGTCGAACGGCAGGGACCGCTGGAGCGTGTGGCGGAAAATTCCGGCCGGTGCGTACGAGGCGGTCGGCTCGTCGAGTTCATAAGCGTGCACGGCCGGGACGGTGCCCTCGTCCTCAATGCACCAGTAGTGGCGAATGCCGGCCTCGGCGTACTTGCGCAGCTTGACGGTCCGGTCGCGATGGGCGGACTCCGGCGAGACGACCTCGATGACGAGCAGGACGTCCTCCGGAGCGAACCAGGTGCGGTCTGCGTCGTATGGGGCAGTGGTCAGGAGCAGGTCCGGCTCTGGACGGTTGCGGGCGTCCAGGCGGATGGTCATCTCTCGCTCGACCTCGATGCCGTCCGGGGCCTGAGCCATGAGTGCCACCGTGAGGCCGGTGACGAGGCGGCCGTGCCACGACCGCTGCGGGGACATCATGAAGACGAGTGCTCCGTCGATCAGCTCGGTGTGGCGTGGTGCCTCGGGGAGGCGGTCCAGGTCCTCCGCGAACCAGCCTTCCGCGCGTGGCGGGCGCATCCAGTCGGGCAGTGCGGTCATGGCTTCACGGTAGCGGCTCGCAGCTCCCCCCTTCTCCTCCAGATCCTTATGCGGTGGAAAGGGCCGGGCTCCTGAGCCCGGCCCCATCCAGCTTCCCGTACTGCCGTCAGCCGCTCCGGGCGTCCGTCTCCTCCCGTCCGTCTCCTCCGTCCGTCTCCTCCGACGGTCAGGAAGGCGCCCCGGCCAGGACCTCGACCTTGCCGGTGTCGAGCGAGTAGTAGGCGCCGACCACGGCAAGGGAGCCCTTCTTCACGAGGGGTGCCAGGTCCTGGTTGGAGCGCAGGTTCGCCGCGGTCAGCGTGACCTGGGCGCGGGCCATGGTGTCGACCGGGTCGGCACCGCCTTCCCGGCGTGCCTTCTCGTACGCCGGCCGCAGCGCCCGGGCGATCGCCTCCAGATTGCCGGGCAGCGGTTCGCCGTCCCGGAGAGACTTGTACGACGCCTCGACGGCGCCACAACGCTGATGCCCGAGGACCACGATGAGCGGAGTGCCACTGGTCATGGGCCCGTACTCCACGGAACCCGTGACCACCGGGCCGACTGCCTCCCCGCCCGTGCGCATCACGTAGAGGTCGCCCAGCCCGGTGTCGAAGAGGAGTTCCGGCGGCACCCGGGAGTCGATGCACGAGAGGACCGACCCGAAAGGCTTCTGCTTCGCCGCCACGAACTGGCGCCGGTTCGGATCCCGGTCGGGGTGTTCAAGATTGCCGCTCACCCAGCGCGCATTGCCCTCCATCAACCTCGTGAAGGCCGCGGCGGGCGTGGTCGGCCGTGCTGTGGGCGAGGCGCTGGCCGCCACCGGGGCGGCGCTCGTCGAGGAGCACCCCGCGAGCGCGGCCGTGGCGATCGCGAGTCCACCGGCGAGCAGAGATCTGCGATCCGGCTGTCCCGTTCTGTCCATCTGCCGTTCCCCTCAGTCCGCTGGCACACGTCCGTATGACGTGACCAGGGCGATTGTTCAGCGCGGTCCGGGACCACCACGGCAGGCGCAAGCGGGCGTCGGCCGCTTTGCCACCGACGGCCCACAGAAACCGGCACGGACGGCACCCGAGCGACTGAGGCACGAGGCCGGCGGGCTCGACGCGCCTGTCGTCGCGACGGTGGCGCCGATCGTGGGCCCCTTGCCGGCGGCCGGCTGCGCTCACGTGAGGAAGGGCGGGCGAACCCATCCAGGCATGGCGCCGCGCCCTCGGCGTCCCGCCGCCCTCGGCGCCCCGCCCGTCGCGCCCGGTTCTCCCTATGGCTCGACGGCGTGCGAAACGCACTCGGCAGAGCCGGACAAAGCGGTCTTCCCTTTGGTCTCGGATGGTCCCGAACCGCCCTGCGGGAAAAGGGGGTTGATCCATTGTCACCCGGAAACGGGGCCGTTGTCGTCCTTCCCGGAGATGATCTTGAAGGCTTCTTCCGGGCCTAGCGTGAAGGGCATGACAGCGAAGGGCAGGACAGCGAAGAACGTGACGGGGAGCGCAGGCATGGATGCGGTGTACCGGGCGGACGACGGCGTCGAGTTGGCCGTGCGGGACCACGGCGGGGACGGGCCCCCGCTGTTGTTGCTGCACGCGGCGGGGCGCACGCTGCTGGACTGGGAGCGGGTTGCGCCGCTGCTGACCGAGCGGCACCGGGTGTGGGCGATGGATCTGCGGGGGCACGGGCGGTCGGGGGACGGTGCCGCGCCGTGGTCGTGCGAGCTGGCGGTCGAGGATGTGCGGGCGGTGCTGGCGGCCTGCGGGGCGCCGGAGGCCGTGGTGGTGGGGCATTCGCTGGGCGGGATGGTGGCCGCGCGGTGTCTTGAGCGCGACGAGCGGGACGGGGGAGCGCCGGCCGCCGTGAATCTCGACGGGCACTGGTTCGGGCGCCCGGAGCAGTACCCGGGGCTGGACACCGAGTACGTACGGGAACGGCTCGCGGACATACGCGAGTTGGCCCGGGACGCCGGCGGACGGACCTTCGACGCCGCGGGGTTGGACGGGGTGCTCGGCTTCCAGGCCGCCATGGCTGACGCGTTGGGTATTCCGGCGGAACTCATGGAGGCCGGGGTGCGGCGGTCGCTGGGGGAGACGGCCGACGGGCGGCTGTTTCTGCGGCCGGCCCGGGACCGGGCGCTGCAGGTGCAGGAGGCGCTGGCGGGGCTCGATCTGTTCGCGCTGTACCGGAGGGTGACGAGGCCGCTGCTGATCGCCCGGGCGCTGCGCCCCAACCCGTCGATGCCGGGCATGCCGCCGTGGTTCGACGCGCTGATGGCGGCGTACGCCCGGGGCCTGGCACGCGACCTGGACGCGCTGGCGCGGACCCGGCCGCACGTGACCGTCGCGGAGGTGGACGGGACGCATGCCATGGTGCTGGAGCGGCCGGAGGAGATCGCGGGGCTGGTGACCGGGTTCGTGGCCGGAGCCCTGCCCGGGGGCACCTCCCAGGGGTAGCCGGTAGCCGGAGGAGCGTCACGACGCCGGGGTGACCCGGGAGTGACCCGGGAGGCGCTCCCTAGCGGGGAAAGACCTGGAAGAGCGTCGCGGGGTGACCCCGGTAGCGTTCCCCGCCGTTGCGCAGCATCTGCTCGATGAAGGTGCGGGCGTAGGTGTGCGGATCCTGTTCGGGGCCGCGCAGGCCCTTGATGTACGTGGCGTGGGCCGCCAGGGAGGCGACCGCACGGTCGATGCCGGGGCCGACCTCGGCGGCGTGCGTGGGGTGCGGGGAGCCCGCCACGGCCACCCAGCGGACGCCGTTCCAGGGCGCCAGGCCCTTCGCGCCGGTGAGGTCGCGGAAGATCCAGCGGTTGCCGGCGTCGCTCGCCGCGTCGAGGACCGCCCGGCCGACCACCCGGTGGTCCGGGGAGTTCCAGTGGCCGCCGCCCCAGGTGTCGTGGTGATTGAGGGTGATCAGGAGCTCGGGGCGGTGGCGCCGGATGGCCGCGGACAGGTCGCGGCGCAGCGTCCGGCCGGGCTCGATGACGCCGTCGTGGTGGTGGTCGAGGAATTCGACGGTGTGGACGCCGACGAGCGCGGCGCCGGCCCGCTGCTCCTTCACGCGGACCGCGGCGCATTCGGCCGGTGCGAGCCCGTCGATACCGGCCTCGCCACGGGTGACCAGGAGGTAGCTGACCTCACGCCCCGCGGCGGTCCATTCGGCGATCGCGGCCGCGGCACCGTATTCGAGGTCGTCGGGGTGGGCGACGACGGCGAGCGCACGCTGCCAGTCCTTGGGCATCGGGGAGAGGTGTTCGACGGGCATCGGGTCCCTTCCTTCCCGTCCTCGTGGCGCGTCGTCCCGCGGGTGGTGTGCCGTGCTCCGTATGCCGTGGCGCAGGTGATCTTCGGTCGCGGTCCCGGTGTGCGGGTGGCCCCGCTTCGATCGTGACACGGCTGGGAGGAGGCCACCGGGTGGGTGGGGAGAAGGGGAGGGGTGGCGCGGGGTGGGGGTGCCGGGGTCTGTGGCCCCCGATCTCAGGTTTTACACGGGCTGAGCTGGGATTCATCACATCAGGCGAATATCTGGCCCAAGCTTGCGGTCGGCAACGCGCGGTTGCCACGCTGTTGCTGACTGTCAAGCTGTTGGGAGGGGCATGTGCCTTTCGGTGAGCAGCCCGCGTACCTCCGCGTCGCCGGCGACCTGCGCCAGAAAATCGTCGACGGCCTACTGCCGCCGCACACCCGCCTCCCTTCCCAGGCGCGCATCCGCGAGGAGTACGGCGTCTCGGACACCGTCGCGCTGGAGGCCCGGAAGGTCCTGATGGCGGAGGGGCTGGTCGAGGGCCGCTCGGGGTCGGGCACCTATGTGCGCGAGCAGCCCGTGCCGCGCCGTATCGCCCGCGTCGGCTTCCACTCCTCGGGCGGCTGCACGCCGTTCCGGCAGGAGCAGACGGACGAACGGGTGCGGGGCACCTGGGAGTCCAGCAGTGAGCAGGAGGCGGCCGGTCCGGCGGTCGCGGGCCGGCTGCGGATCGCGCAGGGGGCCAAGGTGATGCGGACGCGCTATGTCTTCCGGGCCGAGGGGGAGCCGGCGATGCTCTCGACCTCCTGGGAGCCCCTGGAGGTGACCGGGCGGACGCCGGTGATGCTGCCGGAGGAGGGGCCGCTGGCGGGGCGCGGCGTGGTCGAGCGGATGGCGGCCATCGACGTGGTGGTGGACAACGTCGTCGAGGAGGTCGGGGCCCGCCCCGCGCTGGCGGAGGAGGCCATGACGCTCGGCGGGGTGCCGGGGCATGCGGTGCTGGTCGTGTCGCGGACGTACTTCGCGGGCGGCCGGCCGGTCGAGACGGCCGATGTGGTGACCCTCGCCGACCGGCACCGGGTCACCTACCACCTGCCGGTGAAGTAGCCGCAGAGCCCTCCTGATCGGGCCTGGCTCGCCCTGTGCGCGTGCGCGAGACGCCCTCTGCCCGGTTCTGGTTCTCGGACAGGGGTCCGCTTTGTGGTGGTTCGTGGGCAAAATTTGGCCGAAACCTTGTGTTGGATAACTCACAGAGCCTCAACTGAGCGGCTGTTTTGGGCAGCTGTGGGAATCCGGTGTCTCGATTCGCTCTTACGATGGCGAAGTTTGTGCACGGCACGGGGGAAGACCAGGAGACCAAGCACGTGAGCACGACGAAGACACCGAGCGCGGAGCAGGGCTCGCACTCGAATTACCGTCGGTCCCTCGGGACCATTGCCCTGACCGCCACTGGTCTCGGGTCCATCATCGGCTCCGGCTGGCTCTTCGGAGCCGAGCGGGCCGCCGCCATCGCCGGCCCGGCCGCGATCGTCGCCTGGATCATCGGCGCGCTCGTTGCGCTGACCATCGCGCTCACCTACAGCGAGCTGGGCGCGATGTTCCCGAAGGCCGGCGGCATGGTCCGCTACGGCCAGTACTCCCACGGCTCGCTCGCCGGCTACCTCGCGGCCTGGGCGAACTGGATCGCGATCGTCTCGGTCATCCCGGGAGAGGCCACCGCCTCGGTTCAGTACATGAGTTCCTGGGACTTCGCCTGGACGCATGCGCTCTACGACGGCACGGAGCTGACCGGCACCGGTGTCGGGCTGGCCAGCATCCTGCTGGTCTTCTACTTCTTCCTCAACTGGTTCGCGATCTCGCTGTTCGCGAAGACCAACACCGCGATCACGGTCTTCAAGGTCGTCGTCCCGGCGCTGACCGCGAGCGCGCTGATGCTGGCGCACTTCGACACCGGCAACATCGTCCACCACGGCGGCTTCACGCCCAACGGCTGGAGCTCGGTCTTCACCGCCGTCGCCGTCTCCGGCATCGTCTGGGCCTACAACGGCTTCCAGTCCCCGCTGAACCTCGCCGGTGAGGCCCGTAACCCCGGCAAGTCGCTGCCGAAGGCCGTCGTCTGGTCGATCCTGATCGCGCTGGTCATCTATGTCGCGCTGCAGATCGCGTTCCTGATGGCGGTGCCCGGGGACAAGCTGTCCGCCGGCGGCGGCTGGGCCTCGCTCGGCTTCAACTCGCCGCTCGCCGACCTCGCGGTGGCCTGGGGCCTGAACTGGCTGGCGCTGCTGCTGTACGCGGACGCCTTCGTCTCGCCGTCCGGTACCGGCATGATCTACGCGGCCACCACCTCGCGCATGATCCACGGTGTGCAGGAGAACGGTCATCTGCCCGGCGTCTTCGGCAAGGTGGACAAGAAGACCGGTGTGCCGCGCCCGGCGCTGCTGCTCAACCTCGTGATCGCGTTCCTCTTCCTCGCGGTCTTCCGTGGCTGGGGCTCGCTCGCCGAGATCGTCTCGGTCGCCACGGTCATCTCGTACATCACCGGGCCGGTCGCGGTGATGTCGCTGCGCCGCATCTCGCCGGACCTCAAGCGCCCGGTCAAGCTGCGGGCCATGCCGCTGGTCGCGCCGATCGCCATGATCTTCGGCTCGCTGGTGCTGTACTGGGGCCGCTGGCCGCTGACCGGCAAGGTCATCCTGATCATGGCCGTCGGACTGCCGGTCTGGGCCTGGTACGAGATCGGCAAGCCGCTGACCCAGGGCCGCAAGCCGTGGGCCGAGCTGCGCCCGCACCTCAAGGCCGGTGCCTGGATGGTGGCGTATCTGCTGGTCATGGCCGCGGTGTCGTATCTGGGCGGCAAGGACTTCGGCGGCAAGGGCTATCTGCCGGAGGGCTGGGACATCCTCCTGGTCGCCGTGATCGGTCTCGCCTTCTACTACTGGGGCGTGCGCAGCTCCTGGCGCAACCCGTCGCTGGTCTCGGTCGAGGCCGAGCTCCGCGCCGAGGAGGAGGCCGCGGCGGCGGAGGCCGCCGAGACCGAAGGCGCCAAGGACTCCGTCAGGGTCTGAGCCCGCCCGCCCCGTCGCATTCCGCCCGCCCGAGCGCATCGGGCCCCACCGGCCACTCGCAGGCCGTCTCCGGTACGCCGGAGGCCCGCGGGTGGCCGGTTCGGTATCTCTTTGTGTAAATCCATATCCGGTGAGTGAAGGTCGGGCGTAGGCTCGGGCATATGCGGATTGCGATTTCGGCATCAGCGGACCAGGGGCGCGTAAGGGCGCGTCACGCGGCGGATGGAGGGGCGCAATGACCGAGGGTGGAGCCGTGCTCCCCTGGCTCGTCATCCGCCAGGACGAAGGCGGCAACCGCTATCGCGTGGGCCGATATGCCACCCGAGCGGAGGCGGAGCGGGTGGCCGACCGGCTCGGAAGCCGCGGTCACCAGCAGCTTTACGTGGTCGAGAAGGCCGACCGGGCGGTGACCTGAGGGGCCGCGAGCGGCAAGCGGGACGAGGGCGGGGGACGTAGGCTGCCGCGCATGACGACCGTGCGCGTAGTGGTGGGCGGAGCGGTGTGCGAGCGCGGGCGGCTGCTGGCTGCACGGCGCAGCGCACCGCCCGCGCTGGCCGGCCGCTGGGAGCTGCCCGGCGGCAAGGTGGAGGACGACGAGACCCCCGAGCGGGCGCTGGAGCGCGAGCTGCGCGAGGAGCTGGGGGTCGAGGCGGCGGCCCTGGACCGGATCCCGGGCGAATGGGTGCTGCGGCCGGGCTACGTCCTGCAGGTGTGGACGGCCCGGCTGGTGTCCGGCGTGCCGCAGCCCCTGGAGGACCATGACGAGCTGCGCTGGCTGCGGCCCGGTGAGGAGAGCCAGGTCGACTGGCTGGACCAGGACCGCCCGGCGGTCGCCGAGGTGATGCGCAGACTGGCGGCGAAGAACGGCGTGCCGCCGGCGGCCGGCGCCTCGCCGGTACGGCCGTAGCGGCCCGGTCGCAGCCCGCCTCCGGGCCACAGCCGCCCGGCTCCGGCCGCCCGGCCCGCGCCGCGCGCACCCCTCGCGCCCCGCTCGCCCCGGCTGCTGCCGCGCACGTCGCCGCCCCGCCTGGCCGTCCGGCCGTACCGCGCGCCGATATGTTTCATTTGTGCCACAGTGCACCCCCGCATGCGGTACTTCGCGTTGGATACCGGGTATGTCCTGAATGACCCCTTCAATGTGTGTGAGGTGAGGGGGGAGTCATCGGGCTGGGATGTGATCGGCGTGAGCGACAGCGCAGCGGCAGGAGTCCCGGAGCCGGTCTCCGGCAACGCCCGCAGGCGCCCCAAGGCCACCGGTTTCCCCTCTGCCGAATGGAGTTTCCCCGCCGACCCCGGTGCCGTGCGCACCGCCCGCACCGTGGTCCGCCGGGTGCTGGACGACTGGGGTTTGAACGGCGCCGCCGACATGGCCGTACTACTCGTGAGCGAGCTCGTCACCAACTCCCTGCGCCACGCGAGCGGGCCGATCGGGGTCCGCATGGTGCTGCTGAGCACCGGCGGGCTGCTCGTCGAGGTCTCCGATCCGCTGCCCGACCCGCCGCGGGAGCGGGACGCCGCGCCCGACGACGAGGGGGGGCGTGGACTGCAGCTGGTCGCGTGCAGTTCGCGGCGCTGGGGGACCCGGCGTGGAAAGAGTGGCAAGACTGTGTGGTTCGAGCTGTCGGTGGCTGGTTAGGAGACAGATGAAGTCCTGATCGTTGCCATTTCATCGACATTCTGTCGATGGCCTGCGATCGAGACTGTGCTGTGATCGTGAAGACCGTGTTCCGGATTGCCGAGGTGCTGGATACTCAGGCTGGTCCGGTCCGGGCACGATGAGCTGGAGGGGACGGGGCTCGTGAGCGAGATGTCATCTGGCGGGGCAGAACCCGCACAGGGCGATGGTCAGGGTGGTGCGGACTGCCCCGGGGACCCAGATTGCCGCCCCCGGGCGGGCGAGCTGGTGGGCCCGCCCGTGTGGCAGAGCAGCCGGCCCGGATCGATCTATGACTACATCCGCGTGGCCTCCTTCTCGCTCGGCCCCGACGGCCGGATCGAGCAGTGGAGCGAGCGCGCCGCGCAGATGCTCGGCATCCCCGCCCGCTACGCCCTCGGCAAGGACCCCGTCGAGGCGTTCGTACCCGGCGAGTTGCGCGACACCGGCCGCCGCAAGGTGTCCGAGATACTCGACGGCCGGGAGTGGACCGGCCTGGTGCCCTACCGCAGGGAAGAGGGCGGCGCGACGGACGGGCTCGCCGAGATCTATGTGATGCCCTCGCGCAACGAGGACGGTGAGCGCGCCGCGGTCTGTCTCGTCGTCGACGTCCGGGCGCTGCGCGGCATCGAGACCGATCTCGCCGCCTCGCAGGCCGTTTTCGGTCAATCTCCCATGGGATTCACCCTGTTCGGCACGGACCTGAAGCTGCTGCGGGTCAACGAACGGTTCGCCACGGTCTTCGGCGGGCCGGCGAGCAAGTACCGCGGCTGCGGGCCGCACGACTTCCTGCCGCACAGCGAGGCCGAGCGGATGACCGCCGCACTGCGCCGCGTACTGGACACCGGTGAGCCGGTCGCCGAGATGCAACTGGTCGGCCTGGGGACCGGCGAGGGCGAGCGGCGCCGCTGGTCGGTCTCGCTCTACCGGCTGCACGGCGCCAGCGGCCGGCCGATCGGCGTCGCGGCGCTGGCCGCCGACGTGACCGGCCGCCGCCGGGCCGAGCGCGAGGCCGCCAACGCCCGCCGCAACCTCGCCCTGCTCAACGAAGCCGGTGCCCGGATAGGCAACTCCCTGGATCTGGAGACCACCGCCCGCACCCTGCTGGACGTCGCCGTACCGCAGTTCTGCGATCTGGCCTCGGTGGACCTCTACCAGGGACTGCTCGCCGGCGACGAGGCCCCGCCCGGGATGAGCGACGGCAGCGCGGAGCTGCGCCGGGTCGCCTTCGCCAGTGCCGTCTCGGACGTCCGGCTCGCCACCGCCCCCGCCGTCCCCGGCGACGCACCGGACCCGGTCGCGGTCGGCGCCGTCCACCGCTACCCCTTCAACTCCCCCTGCGCGGGCGCCCTGCGGACCGGCCATGCGCAGATCATCCCCGGCCGGGAGAGCGAGGACGGGGGGCCGGAGTTCGGCGCGGTGGTGCAGTCCACCCTCGCCGTCCCGATGGTCGCCCGGGACACCGTCGTCGGACTGGTGCAGTTCTCCCGTACGAAGGGCAGCGAGCCGTTCGGTGAGCGCGACACGGCGCTGGCCGTGGAGCTGGCCGCGCGCGCCGCCGTCTGTATCGACAACGCCCGCCTCTACCGCCGCGAGCACGAGCGCGCGCTGATATTGCAGCGCAGCCTGCTGCCGCCCGGTGACCCCGAGGCGGCCGGCCTGGACATCGCCTGCCGCTATCTGCCCGGCACCACCGCCACCGAGGTCGGCGGCGACTGGTTCGACGTCATCGAACTCCCGGGCCACCGGACCGCGTTGGTGGTCGGCGACGTGATGGGCAGAGGACTGCGCGCCGCGGTCGCCATGGGGGAACTGCGCACCGCCGTGCGGACCCTGGCGCTGCTGGACCTGGAGCCCGCCGAGGTGCTCTCCGCGCTGGACGAGATCGCCCGCGGGCTCGGCGGCAGCGGCGACGACCGGCCCACCGCGCGGTCCGCCCGCGGCCGGTCCGGGGCCCCGGAGGGCGCCGAGCAGAAGCGCTCGGCCCGTACCGCCGACCTCTCCGAGGTCTACCTCGCCACCTGCGTCTACGCCGTCTACGACCCGATCACCCGGCGCTGTACGTTCGCCAACGCCGGACATCTGCCGCCGGTGCTGGTCGAGGACGGTGAGGACGCGCTGCTGCTCGACGTACCGCCGGGGATGCCGCTCGGCGTCGGCGGCGAGCCCTTCGAGGAGATCGAGGTCGACCTGCCGGACGGTGCGCTGCTGGCGCTCTACACCGACGGCCTGGTGGAGTCCCGCGACCATCCGCTGGACGAGGGGCTGCAGGCGTTCCGCAGGGCCCTCTCGGACGCCGACCGTCCGCTGGAGGACGCCTGCGACCACGTGCTGAGCGCCATGAACACCTCGCACGGCGAGGACGACATCGCCCTGCTGATGGCGCGGGTGCAGGGGCTGCCCAAGGACGCGGTGGGCGACTGGAGCCTGGCGCCGGAGGCCCGTTCGGTGTCCCGCGCCCGGGAGCTGGCCCGCGACCAGCTCACGGACTGGGGCCTGCAGGGCCTGGTCGACACCACCGAGCTGCTGGTCAGCGAGCTGGTGACCAATGCGCTGCGGCACGGCCACGGCGAGATCCGGCTGCGGCTGCTGCTGGACCGCACGCTGGTCTGCGAGGTCTGGGACGCCGATCTCGCTCAGCCGCGCCGGCGCCGCGCCCGGGACACCGACGAGGGCGGCCGCGGGCTGCAGCTGGTCGGTCTGCTCAGCGAGGGCTGGGGCAGCCGCCGTACCCCGCGCGGCAAGACCGTGTGGTTCGAACTCGCCCTGCCGGACGGGGAGTCGCCGGCGGTGGACCCGACCGAAGCGCTGCTGAGCCTGTTCT
Source organism: Streptomyces auratus (assembly GCF_050433025.1). Classification (NCBI taxonomy): domain Bacteria; kingdom Bacillati; phylum Actinomycetota; class Actinomycetes; order Kitasatosporales; family Streptomycetaceae; genus Streptomyces; species Streptomyces auratus. The sequence goes on from NZ_JBNGCB010000003.1 coordinate 899,205, forward strand.
GAGGAGACGGGCGGGACCGGGGCGGCGCCCGGGGTCCCGCCCCGCCCCCTCATTCGCCGCGGCGCCGGATCTTGTTCCCGAGCCACACCAGCGGGTCGTACTTGCGGTCCGCGGCGCGCTCCTTGAGCGGGATCAGCGCATTGTCGGTGATCTTGATGTGCTCGGGGCAGACCTCGGTGCAGCACTTGGTGATGTTGCAGTAGCCCAGCCCGTGCTCGTCCTGCGCGGTGGCCTTGCGGTCGATACCGGAGTCCGGCGCCGCGTCCAGCGGATGCATGTCCAGCTCGGCGATCCGCATCAGGAAACGCGGACCGGCGAAGGCGGCCTTGTTCTCCTCGTGGTCGCGCACCACATGGCAGGTGTCCTGGCACAGGAAGCACTCGATGCACTTCCGGAACTCCTGGGACCGCCCCACGTCCTCCTGCTGCATGCGGTACTCGCCGGGGGCCAGCTCCGCGGGCGGGACGAACGCCGGGATCTCCCGGGCCTTGGTGTAGTTGAACGACACGTCGGTGACCAGATCGCGGACGACCGGGAAGGCCCGCATCGGCGTGATCGTGATCGTCTCCGTACGGTCGAAGACCGACATCCGGGTCATGCACAGCAGCCGCGGCCGCCCGTTGATCTCCGCGCTGCACGAACCGCACTTGCCCGCCTTGCAGTTCCAGCGCACCGCGAGATCGGGAGCCTGGGTCGCCTGGAGGCGGTGGACGATGTCGAGCACCACCTCGCCCTCGTGCACCTCGACCGTGTAGTCCGCCAGGTCACCGGCGTGCTCATCGCCCCGCCACACCCGGAAGTGCGCCTGGTAGACGCCGGACCGCTGCTCTTCCTGCGACACGCTCACCGGCTCAGCTCCTCGTCCGTCAGATACTTCGCCAGCTCGTCCTTCTCGAACAGTTCCAGCAGATCGCGGCGGATCGGCGGGGTCTCGCGGCGGGAGAGCCGGATCTGGCCCAGCGCCGGGTCGGCCGTCCGGGCCTCGCCCTGGGGATGGGCGACCTCGCAGACCAGATTGATGTTGCGCCAGCCGCGGTCCATCGCCGGATGGTCGTCGCGGGTGTGTCCGCCGCGGCTCTCCTCGCGCTCCAGTGCCGCCCGCGCCACACACTCGCTGACCAGCAGCATGTTCCGCAGATCGAGGGAGAGATGCCAGCCCGGGTTGTACTGCCGGTGCCCCTCGACGCCGGCCCGGCGGGCCCGCACCCGCAGCTCGGCCAGCCGCTTGAGCGCCTCGAACATCTCGCTCTCCTTGCGGATGATGCCGACCAGGTCGTTCATCGCCTGCTGGAGCTCCTGGTGCAGGGTGTACGGGTTCTCCGCCGGGCCCGCCTCGTGGCCGGGCTCCTGCCCGGCGTCCTCGGCGCTGAAGGGGCGCAGCGCCTCCGCCTCCGCCGCGTCGATCTGCACCGGGTCGACCGCCGGCCGCCGGTCGAGCGATGCCGCGTACTCGGCCGCGTGCAGCCCCGCCCGGCGGCCGAAGACCAGCAGGTCGGACAGCGAGTTGCCGCCGAGGCGGTTGGAGCCGTGCATGCCGCCGGCCACCTCACCGGCCGCGAACAGCCCCGGGACGCCGGTCGCCGCCGCGGTGTCCGGGTCGACCTCCACCCCGCCCATCACGTAGTGGCAGGTCGGGCCGACCTCCATCGGCTCGGCGGTGATGTCCACATCCGCCAGCTCCTTGAACTGGTGGTGCATCGAGGGCAGCCGGCGGGTGATCACCTCGGCCGGCATCCGGGTCGAGACATCCAGATACACGCCGCCGTGCGGGGAGCCGCGGCCCGCCTTGACCTCGGCGTTGATGGCGCGGGCGACCTCGTCGCGGGGGAGGAGTTCGGGCGGGCGGCGGTGGCGTTCCGGATCCTCGTACCAGCCGTCGCCCTCCTCCTCGGTCTCCGCGTACTTCTCCTTGAAGACGTCCGGGATGTAGTCGAACATGAAGCGCTTGCCGTCGCTGTTGCGCAGCACCCCGCCGTCGCCGCGGACGGACTCGGTGACGAGGATCCCCTTGACGGACGGCGGCCAGACCATGCCGGTGGGGTGGAACTGCACGAACTCCATGTTGATCAGCGGCGCCCCGGCCAGCAGCGCCAGCGCATGGCCGTCACCGGTGTACTCCCAGGAGTTCGAGGTCACCTTGAAGGACTTGCCGATGCCGCCGGTGGCCAGCACCACCGCCGGGGCCTCCAGCACGAAGAAGCGGCCGGACTCCCGCTCGTAACAGAACGCGCCGGAGACCCGGTCACCGTCCTTGAGTACGCGCGTGACCGTGCACTCCTGGAAGACCTTCAGGCGGGCGTCGTACGCGCCGAGCTCCCGCTCGTCCTCCTGCTGGAGCGCGACGATCTTCTGCTGGAGGGTGCGGATCAGCTCCAGGCCCGTACGGTCGCCGACATGCGCCAGGCGCGGGTACTCGTGGCCGCCGAAGTTCCGCTGGGAGATCCGGCCGTCCGCGGTGCGGTCGAAGAGCGCGCCCCAGGTCTCCAGTTCCCACACCCGGTCCGGGGCCTCACGGGCGTGCAGTTCGGCCATCCGCCAGTGGTTGAGGAACTTGCCGCCGCGCATGGTGTCCCGGAAATGGACCTGCCAGTTGTCGTGCTCGTTGGCGTTTCCCATGCTGGCCGCGATACCGCCCTCGGCCATCACCGTATGGGCCTTGCCGAACAGGGACTTGCAGATCACGGCCGTGCGCATACCGGCCTCGCGGGCCTCGATGGCGGCGCGCAGTCCGGCGCCGCCCGCGCCCACCACGACCACGTCCCATGCCTGCCGGTCCACATGCGCCATCAGAAGGCACACCTTTCCTTAGAGAACTGTCGTAGGAGTTGCTTGTCGTAGGGGAGGGGGAGAGGGGCTGTCGTCAGAAGAAGCGCGGGTCGGGGAAGGCGCCGCTGGCCAGCAGGAAGACGTAGAAGTCCGCGACGGCCACGCTGACCAGCGAGGACCACGCCAGCAGCATGTGCCGCTCGTTGAGCTTGCCGATCCAGCCCCACAGCCGGTAGCGCACCGGGTGCTTGGAGAAGTGCTTCAGCCGGCCGCCGACGATGTGCCGGCAGGAGTGGCAGGAGACGGTGTACGCCCAGATCAGCACGATGTTGGCGAGGAAGATCAGGGTGCCCAGGCCCATGTGGCCCCAGGCGTAGTGCTCGTCGCGGAAGGTCAGCGCCGTGTCGTAGGTCAGCACGCCGGCGACCAGCACCGCGAAGTAGAAGAAGTAGCGGTGGATGTTCTGCAGGATCAGCGGGAAGCGGGTCTCACCGGTGTACTTCTTGTGCGGCTCGGCGACCGCGCAGGCCGGCGGCGAGGCCCAGAAGCCGCGGTAGTAGGCCTTGCGGTAGTAGTAGCAGGTCAGCCGGAAGCCCAGCGGGAAGATCAGGATGAGCAGCGCGGGGGACAGGCCCCACCAGCTGCCGAAGATCTCCCAGTTGGGGCCGCCGCGCATGGTGTGGCAGTTCTCCGCCAGACACGGCGAGTAGAACGGCGAGACGTAGGGCGCGTGGTAGTAGTCGGCGTTCGCGAACGCCCGCCAGGTCGAGTAGACGATGAACGCGAGCAGCCCGGCGGCGGTGCAGGCCGGGGCCAGCCACCAGCGGTCGGTGCGCAGATGGCGGGCGGGGATGGCGGCGCGCGAGGTGGTGTGCACGCCGGTTGCGCCGGTGTGCGAGGAGGGTTCGATGCCAGTGGCCAACGTCGGTCTCCGTGACGGGCGCTCCGGCCGGAAGGCTTCCACCGGGGCGGCAACGGGGTAGGGGCTGAGTGGGGCGAAGCCACCCCCTAGGGGGCCTCCACCAGGGGATTTCCCCTAGGGTGCGTGGCCGTTCCTGGAGCCGAGGCCCTCGTCCTGGGCGTCGGTCCACAGCGCGGAGTTGTAGGGGGCGTCGGAGATCGACACCATCTCCTGGGTGGCCGCACCCGGACGCGGGGGCCGGCCGGCCGCCGCGCTCTGCTTGAGCAGGCCGAGGCTCTCGCGCAGATGGTCCGTGTCGCTGCGGACCCGGCGGATGTCCAGGCTCTTGCCGAGTTGCGCCTCCAGCTTCCCCACCGTCCGGGCGAGGTCGTCCAGGCTGCGTTCAACCGCCGTCAGATCATCCTTAAGGGACATATGACGTGCCCTCACTTCTGAAGGTGTGGTGGGCGATCTCATGCGCCCGAGAGTGTCGCGCGTCACAGTAGGCGTTGGGAAGGGGGTGAGCGTGATTACGACTCGAACCGGTGCGTTTCGGCAACCGCGCGCCGCGGCACCCCTCGAACGCCGACACGAAACCGGGCGCGCCGCGGGCTGCTGCGGTCCGCCTCGCGGTGGCCCCGTGACCTCGCCAGGGCCCGGGATGTTGGGCCGGGCGGGTGGCCTTGGGGCGGTGGCCGACGTGTCGGGCGGCCGGGCCGGGTGCGGTCGCTTTCAGTAGGGGGGCCATAGATGTGATGAGCCGCAAACTCGGCCGAACGTGGTGCGCCGGTCAGGCCCAGGCGGTGCTCGGCGCGGCGCGGGCGAGCCCGGAGGTAACCGTCATGACCGACCACGACCACCCCTCAGGCCGCCGCGCGGCGGGCCGCAGACGCCGCTGTGCCGCGTTCATCGCGGCGGGGGCGCTGCTCCCGCTGCCGGCCCTGTCCGGATGCAGCAGCGATGAACGGGAGGCGTCGGTCTCGGCGTCCCAGGACATCGCCCCGGCGCCGCGCGGCGAGCTGAAGAACGGCGGCACCCTGCGCTGGGCCATCGATGCGATGCCCGGCACCCTCAACGCCTTCCAGTCCGACGCCGACGCGACCACCGCGCGGATCACCGGTGCGGTGCTGCCCAGCATGTTCACCCTCGACGGGAACGGCCGGCCGCAGCGCAACGCCGACTATCTCGACGCCGCGGACGTCACCGCCCGCGACCCCAAGCAGATCGTCACGTACAAGATCAACCCCAAGGCGCGGTGGAGCGACGGATCGGCGCTCACCGCCGCCGACTTCATCGCGCAGTGGAACGCGCTGCGCGGCAAGAACAACGCGTTCTGGACCGCCCGCAACGCCGGCTACGACCGGATCGGCAAGGTCGAACAGGGCACGGGCGCCCACGAGGTGAAGGTCACCTTCGCCCGGCCCTATGCCGACTGGCGGTCCCTGTTCACCCCGCTCTACCCCAGGAGCGTGATGGGCAGCCCCGACGCCTTCAACGAGGACGCACGCGAGCAACTCAAGGTCGGTGCGGGCCCGTTCCTCGTCCAGAAGCGGGACACCGAGGAGGGGCGCGTCGTCCTCGTCCGCAACCCGAAGTGGTGGGGCGACCGCGCCAAGCTCAAGCAGATCGTGCTGGAGTCGCTCCCCGGCGACAAGCGGGCCGCGGCGCTGGCCGACGGGAGCATCGACGTCGCCGCGGTCGACCAGCTCGCCGCGAAACGGGTCGCCTCCGCCCGGCGCCCGGCGGGCTCCGTCGCGTCCAGGAAGCCCGGTGACGGCAACGCGGGCCCGCAGGGCGACGGGGCCAAGGCCGACGCCAAGGCCGTCGCGGCGGAGAACTCCGTGCTGCGCGGCTACACGATCCGCAAGGCGCTGGAGCCCGCCTACACCCAGCTCGCCCTCAACGGCGCGAGCGGGCCGCTGGCGGACGACCGGGTGCGCCGGGCGGTGGCCCGCGCCCTGGACCGGCAGGCGCTCGCGGACACCGTCCTCAAGCCGCTCGATCTGCCCTCCCGGCCGCTCGGCAACCATCTGCTGATGGCCGGGCAGGGCGGCTACGAGGACCACAGCGACGCCCTCGGCGGCCAGGACACCGGGGCGGCCCAGGCGCTGCTCGCGGATGCCGGCTGGAAGAGCGAGGGCAGCGACCGGCAGCAGGCCGGGCAGAACGCGGGCGCACCGGCGCCCGGCGCGGGCCGCGCCGCCTACGGATACAGCGACGGGGACGACCCGTCGGACGACCGTTACGACGGCGGCCCGTACGGGGACGAGTCCGCGGAGGACGGCTCCGGTGACCAGGGCGGGTACGACGAGGGCGCCGACGACCGCAACCCGGCACGCTCCGGCCGCGGCCACGCCGGCGCGTCCGGCGGCCACGGCGCGGGCGCCCGGCCGGCCGCCGCCGAGGCCCCGCTGTCCTTCACCGGCGCGGTCGGCTCGGAGGTCCAGCAGGCCGCCCTGCTGCGGCAGAGCGCCGCGTTCTACAAGCAGGCGGCCGCCGGCGAGAAGGACGAGGCGCACGGCGACACATCCTCCGCGGCGTACGCCAAGTACAAGCGGTACAAGAAGCGCGCGGCACGGGCGCTGGGCGCCGCCGAGCGGATCGAGACCGGCCAGGCCCCGCATCTGCCGGGCTCCGGCGGCCACCCGGGCTCCGGCGGCCACCCCGGCGCCCGGCACGTCGCCGCCGAGCGTTCCGCGGCCGCCGCACCGCAGCCGGCCGGTGACCGGGCGGGCCACATCGCCGTCGTCAGGAAGAACGGCAAGCCGCTGACCCTGCGCTTCGTGGTCCCCGACGGTGCCGGCTCGGTGCAGCTGCGCACCGTCGGGCGGCGGATCTCCGAGATGCTCGGCAAGATCGGCATCCAGACCTCCGTCCAGCGGGTCTCCGACGCCAGCTACTTCCAGGACCACATCGCCTCCGGCGACTACGACCTGGCGCTGTACTCCTGGCCCGGCACCGCGTACCCGGCGACCGACGCCCGCCCGATCTACGCCAAGCCGCAGCCCGCGCCCGACGGCTCGCTGACCGTCGAGCAGAACTACACCCGGGTCGGCACCGACCACATCGACCAGCTCTTCGACCAGGCCGCCTCCGAGCTGGACGAGGGCGCCGCACGCACCCTGGTGGAGCAGGCCGACGCCCGGATCTGGGCCGCCGCCGGGTCGATTCCGCTCTATCAGCGGCCCGAGCTGGTGGCCACGAAGAAGACGCTCGCCAACGTCGGCGCCTTCGGCTTCGCCACGCCCCGTTTCCAGGACATCGGCTACACGAAGTAAGGGCCTCACCAGCGCCCCTCAAAGGGAAGAAAATCGCAGGTCAGAGGGTATATGGACGGGCTGCGGCGGCTACTGCCGCCGCAGCCACGTACCATGGGGTGAGGCCGTGGCGTGCTGAGATGCCCGGCGGGCGCGCGTACCGGATGGACGCGTCGCCATCCACGATTCCGGGAGAAGCGCCGCCAGTATGCCCACCCGTCACGACATTCGTAACGTAGCCATCGTCGCCCACGTCGACCACGGAAAGACCACTCTCGTCGACGGCATGCTCAAGCAGGCCGGTTCCTTCGCCGAGCACGCCGCCGAGAAGCTCGACGACCGGATGATGGACTCCAACGACCTGGAGCGTGAGAAGGGCATCACGATCCTCGCCAAGAACACGGCGGTGAAGTATCACCCCAAGGACGGCGGGGACCCGATCACGATCAACATCATCGACACCCCCGGCCACGCCGACTTCGGTGGCGAGGTCGAGCGCGGCCTGTCGATGGTCGACGCGGTCGTCCTGTTGGTCGACGCCTCCGAGGGTCCGCTGCCGCAGACCCGCTTCGTGCTCCGCAAGGCCCTCGCGGCCCGGATGCCGGTCATCCTGTGCATCAACAAGACCGACCGTCCCGACTCCCGGATCGACGAGGTCGTCAACGAGACCTACGACCTGTTCCTGGACCTGGACGCGGACGAGGACCAGATCGAGTTCCCGATCGTCTACGCCTGCGCCCGTGACGGCGTCGCCTCGCTGACCAAGCCGGAGGACGGCACCGTCCCGTCCGACTCCACCAACCTGGAGCCGTTCTTCAACACGCTGCTGGAGCACGTCCCGGCCCCCGAGTACGACGAGGGCGGCCCGCTGCAGGCGCACGTCACCAACCTCGACGCGGACAACTTCCTCGGCCGTATCGCGCTGCTCCGCGTCGAGCAGGGCGAGCTGGCCAAGGGCCAGTCCGTCGCCTGGATCAAGCGGGACGGCAGCATCGCCAACGTCCGCATCACCGAGCTGATGATGACCGAGGCGCTCACCCGCAAGCCCGCCGAGAAGGCCGGGCCGGGCGACATCTGCGCGGTCGCGGGTATCCCCGACATCATGATCGGCGAGACCCTCGCCGACCCGGAGAACCCGATCGCGCTGCCGCTGATCACGGTCGACGAGCCCGCGATCTCCATGACCATCGGTACCAACACCTCCCCGCTGGTCGGCCGCGGCGGCACCGGCAAGGGCGCGGACGCCAAGGCCGCGGTCAAGGACCGCAAGGTCACCGCCCGCCAGGTCAAGGACCGCCTGGAGCGCGAGCTGATCGGTAACGTCTCGCTGCGCGTCCTGGAGACCGAGCGCCCCGACGCCTGGGAGGTGCAGGGCCGCGGTGAGCTGGCGCTGGCCATCCTGGTCGAGCAGATGCGCCGTGAGGGCTTCGAGATGACCATCGGCAAGCCGCAGGTGGTCACCAAGCAGGTCGACGGCAAGACGTACGAGCCCGTCGAGCGCATGACCATCGACGTGCCCGAGGAGCACATGGGCGCCGTCACGCAGCTGATGGGCGTCCGCAAGGGCCGGATGGACAACATGTCCAACCACGGCTCCGGCTGGGTCCGCATGGAGTTCGTCGTCCCGTCCCGCGGCCTGATCGGCTTCCGTACGGAGTTCCTGACCAACACCCGCGGCACCGGTATCGCGCACTCGATCCACGAGGGCCACGAGCCCTGGTTCGGCACGCTCACCACCCGTAACAACGGCTCGCTGGTCGCCGACCGCGCCGGTGCCGTCACCGCCTTCGCGATGACGAACCTCCAGGAGCGCGGCGTGCTCTTCACCGAGCCCGGCACCGAGGTGTACGAGGGCATGATCGTCGGTGAGAACTCCCGCGCCGACGACATGGACGTGAACATCACCAAGGAGAAGAAGCTCACCAACATGCGCTCCTCCTCGGCCGACTCGTTCGAGGCGATCGTGCCGCCGCGCAAGCTGTCGCTGGAGCAGTCCCTGGAGTTCTGCCGCGACGACGAGTGCGTCGAGGTGACCCCGGAGTCCGTGCGCATCCGCAAGGTCGTCCTCGACCAGAAGGAGCGCGGACGCACGGCTTCCCGCGCGAAGCGCTAAAGGACCGCGCCAAGCGGTGACGCCTGCCGCCGGCCACTGACGACGCGGCCGCGGAACGTGGTGAAGGGGCGCCCCTCTGTGCGAGGGGCGCCCCTTCGTCGTTCCGGTGGTGCGTTCCTCGCCGTTCCGGTGGTGCGCCCTCGTCGTCCCGGCGCGGTGGTCCGTCCGTTCCGCGGCGGCGTTGTCAGTGGTCGGCGGCAGACTGGGGACATGACGCGGACTACGAAGATCGAGGCCGGGCGCGGGATCGCGACGCTGATCAATGTGTTCACCGTGCTGCCCGAGCGGCAGGCGGAGCTGGTGGCGCTGCTGAGCCGGGCCACCGAGGAGACGATGCGGGGCCGGCCGGGGTTCCTCTCGGCGAACCTCCACGCCAGTGCGGACGGCGAACGGGTCGTCAACTATGCCCAGTGGGAGAGCGAGGCGCACTTCCGGGCGATGCTGGCGGATCCGGCGGCGCAGGAGCACATGGCGCAGGCCGCCGCGCTGGCGGAGTCCTTCGACCCGCGGATATATGCGGTGGAGTCCGTCCACCAGGCGACGGGTGCCCCTTCCTGATCCCCGGGCCTGCTCCTGCCCGGGGGCGGCCCCTCCCGCCCCGGGCCGATCGGGCATCCGGGGGTTTTCTCAGGTCTCCGGAGCAGTGGCGGTCGCCGTCGAAGTGCGATACGTCCCGCTTTGCGATCTCATGTGGGCTGGGCAGGAGTCCGGACCTGAGGAGGCATCATGCGGGGAGCCACCCTCGCGAAGTGGGCCCTCTGCGCCGCCGCCACCGGTCTGACGGCCACGGCGTGCGGGGGCGGCGGCGGGGCGAGCGCCGGGGTGGTCAGTGCCTCCTGGGGGGATCCGCAGAATCCGCTGGAGCCGGCGAACACCAATGAGGTCCAGGGCGGCAAGGTCCTGGAGATGCTCTTCCGCGGCCTCAAGCGCTACAACCCGAAAACGGGCGCCGCGGAGAATGTGATCGCGGACCGGATCGAGACCACGGATTCGCAGCATTTCACCGTCACCCTGAAGGACGGCTGGACCTTCAGCAATGGCGAGAAGGTCACTGCGCATTCCTTCGTGGATGCCTGGAATTACGGGGCGCTGCTGACCAACAAGCAGAAGAACGCGCCGTTCTTCCAGTACATCGACGGCTTCGCGAAGGTGCACCCCGATTCCGGGAGCCCCACGGCCAAGACGCTGTCGGGGCTGGTGGTGAAGGACCCGCGGACCTTTACCGTCACGCTGAACCAGAAGTTTTCCAGCTGGCCGGACACCCTGGGGTACACGGCCTTCATGCCGCTGCCGCAGGCCTTCTATCAGGACCATGCCGGATGGCTGCGAAAGCCGGTCGGCAATGGGCCGTACCGCGTGGACTCCTATGAGAAGGGGTCCGTGCTGCGGATGCGGAAATGGGGGAAGTACCCGGGGTCGGACCCGGCGCAGAACGCCGGCATCGATCTGCGGGTGTACACCGACAACAACACCGCCTACACCGATCTGCAGGCCGGCAACCTCGATCTCGTCGACGATGTGCCGGCCGCCCAGCTCAAGAGCGTGCGAGCGGACCTCGGCAACCGGTACATCAACCAGCCGGCCGGAATCATCCAGACCCTCACCTTCCCCATGTACGACAAGGCGTGGGGCGGTCCGGGAAAGGACAAGGTGCGGCGCGGTCTGTCGATGGCGATCGACCGGAACCAGATCACCCGGGAGATCTTCCGGCGGACGCGGACCCCCGCCACGGACTGGACCTCGCCGGTGCTGGGCGCGGACGGCGGCTACAAGGCGGGGCTCTGCGGCGAGGCCTGTGTGTTCAACCCGGCCCGGGCCCGCCAGCTGATCAAGGAAGGCGGCGGGCTGCCCGGCGGCCGGATGACCCTCACGTACAACGCCGACACCGGCTCCCACAAGGACTGGATCGACGCCCTCTGCAACAGCATCAACACCTCGCTGGGCAGCGACAACGCCTGCACCGGGGCGCCGGTCGGGACCTTCGGCGACTTCCGGAACAAGATCGCGGCCAAGCGGATGAGCGGCCCCTTCCGGGCCGGCTGGCAGATGGACTATCCCCTGATCCAGAACTTCCTCCAGCCGCTCTACTACACAGGCGGCTCGGCGAACGACGGGAAGTTCAGCAACCACGGCTTCGACGCGCTGGTCGACAAGGCCAACGCGGAGACCGACACCGGCCGAGCCGTCGCCACATTCCAGGACGCGGAGAAGGTCCTCGCCGCGCAGATGCCGTCCATTCCGCTGTGGTACCAGAACGGCAGCGGCGGCTATTCGGAACGCATCAGCAATGTCTCACTGAACCCGTTCAGTGTGCCGGTCTACAACGAGATCAAGGTCAACTGACCGTGGTGTGAGGGAGGTTGACGCTCCGTGGGACGGTATGTGATCCGGCGGCTGCTCCAGATGATCCCGGTGTTCATCGGCAGCACCTTCCTGATCTTCTTCATGGTCTACGCACTGGGCGACCCGGTGGCCGCGATGTTCGGCGAGCGCGCGCCCGACCCCGCCACCGCCGCCCAGATCCGCCGCGAGCTCTACCTCGATGCGCCGCTGTGGAAGCAGTATCTGCACTACATGGGGCAGATCTTCCAGGGGAACTTCGGCACCGCGTTCAACGGCCAGTCCGTCACCGAACTGATGGCCTCGGCCTTCCCCGTCACCCTGCGGCTCACGGTGGTCGCCATCGTGATCGAGATGGCGGTGGGCATCGTGCTGGGGGTGTTCAGCGGGCTGCGGCGCGGCCGGGGCATCGACACCTCGGTGCTGGTCCTCACCCTCGTCGTGGTGTCCATCCCGACCTTCGTCAGCGGTTATCTGCTCCAGTTCCTGTTCGGGGTGCAGTGGGGCTGGGCCGCGCCGTCGGTCTCCCCGGACGTACCGCTGAACGAACTCCTGCTGCCCGGGCTGGTGCTGGCGCTGGTCTCGCTCGCCTATGTGACCCGGCTGACCCGGACCTCGATCGCGGAGAACGTCCGCGCCGACTACGTCCGTACGGCCCTCGCCAAGGGCCTGCCCCGGCACCGGGTCATCACCCGCCATCTGCTGCGCAATTCGCTGATCCCGGTCGTCACCTTCATCGGCACCGACATCGGCGCCCTGATGGGCGGCGCGATCGTCACCGAGCGCATCTTCAACATCCACGGCGTCGGATACCAGCTCTACCAGGGCATCCTGCGGCAGAACTCGCCGACCGTGGTGGGCTTCGTGACGATCCTGGTGCTGGTCTTCCTCCTCGCGAATCTCCTCGTCGACCTGCTGTACGCCGTCCTCGACCCGAGGATCCGCTATGCCTGAGCCCACTGTCCCCAAGGAAGCCATCGGCCACGGCGACGGCGGCTCCGCCGCGCTGGCCATCGGCGAGGCGGAGTCGCTGGAGCGGCGGCCCGGTGCGGCCCCGCCCGGCGCCGGTCCCCCCGGCGGGGTGCCCGCCGGCAAGCCCCGCAGCCTGTGGAGCGACGCCTGGCACGACCTGTGCCGCAACCCCGTCTTCGTGCTCTCCGCGCTGGTCATCCTCTTCCTGGTGCTCATCGCGATCTGGCCGCAGCTGATCGCCACCGGCAATCCCTACCGCGCGGACCTCGCCAAGGCACAGCAGGGCTCCCAGCCCGGCCACCCCTTCGGCTTCGACACCCAGGGCCGGGACGTCTACACCCGGGTGGTCTACGGGGCCCGCGCCTCCATCACCGTCGGGGTCTGTGCCACGACCGGCGCCGCGCTGCTCGGCAGCCTGCTGGGCGGGCTGGCCGGCTTCTTCGGCGGCTGGTGGGACACCCTGCTCTCCCGGGTCGCCGACATCTTCTTCGGCATCCCGGTGATCCTGGGCGGTCTGGTCTTCCTCTCCATGATCACCAGCACCACCGTCTGGCCGGTGGTCGGCTTCATCGTGCTGCTCGGCTGGCCGCAGGTCTCCCGGATCGCCCGCGGCTCGGTGGTCACCGCCAAGCACAACGACTACGTCCAGGCCGCACGGGCGCTGGGCGCCGGCAACGGGCGGATGCTGCTGCGGCACATCGCACCGAACGCCGTCGCGCCGGTCATCGTCGTCGCCACCATCGCGCTCGGCACGTTCATCGCGCTGGAGGCGACGCTCTCCTACCTGGGCGCGGGGCTGAAGCCGCCCACCATCTCCTGGGGCATCGACATCTCCACCGCCTCCCCGTACATCCGCAGCGCGCCGCACATGCTGCTGTGGCCGGCCGGCGCGCTGAGCATCACGGTGCTGGCGTTCATCATGCTCGGCGACGCGGTGCGCGACGCCCTCGACCCCAAGTTGCGCTGAGGAGCGGGACGATGACGAACCAGGAAGCCGCCCCCGGGCCCGCGGGCGCCGTGGCGGCCGTCGCCGCACCACCGCTGCTCGACGTCCGCGATCTGCGGGTCGAGTTCCGTACCCGCGACGGGGTGGCGAAGGCCGTGGGCGGCGTCAGCTTCCGCGTGGCGCGGGGGCAGACGCTGGCGGTGCTCGGGGAGTCCGGCTCGGGCAAGTCCGTCACCGCACAGGCCGTGATGGGCATCCTCGACTCCCCGCCGGGATTCGTCACCGGCGGCGAGATCGTCTTCCAGGGGCGCGATCTGCTGACCCTGCGCCCGGAGGAGCGGCGCCGGGTCCGCGGCGCGAAGATGGCGATGATCTTCCAGGACGCGCTGTCCGCGCTGAACCCGGTCCTCAGCGTCGGGGCCCAGCTCGGGGAGATGTTCCAGGTCCACGAGGGGATGTCCCGTAAGGAGGCGCGCGGCCGGGCCGTGGAGCTGATGGAGCGCGTCGGGATCCCCGCGGCCAGGGAGCGGGTGGGCGACTATCCGCACCAGTTCTCCGGGGGGATGCGCCAGCGCATCATGATCGCGATGGCGCTGGCCCTGGGCCCGGACCTGATCATCGCGGACGAACCGACCACGGCGCTGGACGTCACCGTCCAGGCGCAGGTGATGGACCTGCTCGCGGAGCTCCAGCGCGAGCTGACCATGGGGCTGATTCTGATCACCCATGACCTGGGGGTGGTCGCGGACGTCGCCGACACCATCGCGGTGATGTACGCGGGCCGGATTGTCGAGACCGCGCCCGTCCACCAGCTCTACAAGGCGCCCGCGCACCCCTACACCCGCGGGCTGCTGGACTCCATCCCGCGGCTGGACCAGAAGGGGCGGCGGCTCTACGCGATCAAGGGCATGCCGCCCAACCTGACGGCCATTCCGCCCGGTTGCCCCTTCCACCCGCGCTGCCCGCTCGCCCAGGACATCTGCCGTACCGACCCACCGCCGCTGTACGAGGCGGGGCCCGGCCGGGCCAGCGCCTGCCACTTCTGGAAGGAGACCCTCGATGGCGCACGGTGACAGTGGTGCCCCGGCTGCCGGCGCCGCGGCTCCCGGCCCCCCGACGGCCCGCACCCTCGAACCGGTCCTGGAGGTCCGCGATCTGGTCAAGCACTTCCCGCTCACCCGGGGCGTGCTGGTCAAGAAGCAGGTCGGCGCCGTCCAGGCCGTCGACGGGGTCTCCTTCGACCTGCACCGGGGCGAAACCCTCGGCATCGTCGGCGAATCGGGCTGCGGGAAGTCCACGGTCGCCAGGCTGCTGGTCGGCCTCGAACGTCCGACGGCGGGTCAGATCCGTTACCGGGGCGAGGACATCAGCACCCTCTCCGGCCGCGCGCTGAAGGCGGTCCGGCGCAACATCCAGATGGTCTTCCAGGACCCCTACACCTCCCTGAACCCCCGGATGACCGTCGGCGACATCATCGGGGAGCCGTACGAGATCCACCCCGAGGTGGCCCCCAGGGGAGCGCGCCGCCGAAAGGTCCAGGAACTCCTGGAGGTGGTCGGGCTCGACCCGGAGTACGTCAACCGCTACCCGCACCAGTTCTCCGGCGGCCAGCGCCAGCGCATCGGGATCGCCCGCGGGCTCGCGCTGCGCCCGGAGATCATCGTCGCCGATGAGCCGGTCTCCGCGCTGGACGTCTCCGTCCAGTCCCAAGTGGTCAATCTGCTGGAGCAGTTGCAGGACGAGTTCGACCTGTCGTACGTCTTCATCGCCCACGATCTGTCGGTCGTGCGGCACATCTGCGACCGCGTCGCGGTGATGTACCTGGGGCGGCTCGCCGAGCTCGGCACCGACGAGCAGATCTACGAGCACCCGACCCACCCGTACACCCAGGCCCTGCTGTCCGCCGTGCCCGTCCCCGACCCGGACGCCCGCACCCACCGGGACCGCATCCTGCTGGCCGGCGACGTCCCCTCGCCCGCCGCCCCGCCCTCCGGCTGCCGCTTCCGCACCCGCTGCTGGAAGGCGCAGGACCTGTGTGCCGAGGTCGTCCCGCCGCTGGAGGTCCCCGCGGAGTTCCGGGAGACGCCGGGCCCGGCGCGGCATGCGTCGGCGTGCCACTTCGCAAAGGAGCGCACGGTGGTGCCGAGCGAGTGAGGGGGAGAGCCGGTCGATTCCCCGCACCGACAGCCCTACGGCCCTCCAGGCCGCCGCGTGCGCCGGACCCGGCGAGGAGCCGGGTGGCGCACGTCGGCCCTGGTGCGAGTCGCGGTCACCCGGAAGTGGCCTTGCCCCAGCTCTGGGTGAGGGTGAGCTTGGCATTGCTCTGCTGGGTCTCGGTCGGGAAGCTCGGCGTGCCGGAGACCTTCGGCAGCTTCGCCGCCGCGGTCTTGTCGAGCGTGCCGGCCTTCTTCATGGCGGTCATCAGAGCCGGGCGGGCGTATCCCTTGAGCCTGAGGTTCTGGCCCTCGGCGCTGTAGAGGTACTCCTGCCACAGGCGCGCGGCCGCGGGGTGCGGTGCGTCCTTGTTGATGGCCTGCGAGTAGTACTGGGCGAACTTGCCGTCCGAGGGGACCGCGACCGTCCAGTCGAGGCCCTTGGACTTGAACTCGTCGGTGTACCCGGCGTTGAGGTAGTCCCAGTCGATGCTGATCGGCGTCTCGCCCTTCGCGACGGTGGCCGGGGTGGAGGGGACGCGGGTGAAGTTGCCGCTCCTCTTCAGCTTGGCGAAGAAGTCTATGCCGGGCTGGATGTCGTCGAAGGAGCCGCCGTTGGCGAGGGCGGCCGCGTACACGGCGGCGAAGGCCGAACCCGACTTGGTGGGGTCGCCGTTGAGTGCGACCTTCCCCTTGTACTGCGGCTGGAGCAGCTCCTTGAAGCTCGTCGGGCAGGTCCGCACACGCTTGGCGTTGCAGCCGAAGGAGATATAGCCGCCGTAGTCGTTCGCCCAGCGGCCGATCGAGTCCCGCTGGACATCGGGGATGTCGGCGAAACCGGTGGCATCGTACGCCGCGAGCAGCCCGTCCTGGGCGGCGCTCTGCGCGAAGGAGCTGCCGAGGTCGAGGACGTCGGGTGCGTTGTCCTTGCCCTGGCGCGATTTGACCGCGCTGATCTCGTCCTGGCTGGCGCCCTTCGGATTCTCGACCTCGACCTTGATGCCGTACTTCTTCTCGAAGCCGTCGATCAGGGCACCGTAGTTGGCCCAGTCGCGGGGGAGCGCGATCGCATGCAGCGTGCCCTCCTTCTTGGCCGCGTCGGCCAGGGCGCCGATGCCGCCGAAGGCTTCGGCCGTGGTCGCGGTGGCCGCGCTCTTTCCGCCGTCGGTGCCCGACGGGTCGGAGGCCGCGTCACAGGCGCTGAGGGCGAGTGCGGCGGCGGTGGTGAGGACGCCGGTGAGGACGGCGGCTCTCGGTGGGAACACGGTCACGGTCTCTCCAGGGGTACGCAAGAGGGTTGAGGGGATTCATGCGGGGCCACACAGGGGAAGCACGTGGGGGGTGAGTACTTGTCTGAACAAGTTGGGCCTCAGTAGGCCCAACTATGGTGTCCACCGGGTAAACATTGGTAAAACTAGAGGCTCCGATTCCCTCACAATCGCAGCTCGCAGGGGTCACCACAGCACCTCGTTAGGCTGGCCGCGCTGCACACTTTGCGCACAACTCCGCGCGAGAGGGGAAGCATGGCGACACGACACGAGGAGATCGCCGAAGACCTGCGGCGGGCGATCGATCGCGGGGACTACACCGTGGGCAGTCTGCTCCCCGCGGAGACCGAACTCGCGGCCCACTACGGCGTCTCGCGCGGCACGGTCCGCCAGGCCGTCGCGGCCCTGACCGCCGAGGGACTCATCGGGTCACGCCAGGGCGCCCGCCGTGTGGTCCTGGCCGGCTGCCGCGGCCAGAGCTTCACCGAGCTGTGCAGTTTCGCGCAGTGGGCGCACGCGATGGGCCGCGAGGCGTCCGGGCACGTGATGTCGTCCGCATACCGTCCCGCGACGAGCGAGGACTGCGCGCGACTCCAGCTCCCGCCCGGCACGGCGGTGTTGCACATCCTGCGGGTACGCGGTCTGGACGGCGAGCGGGTGCTGCTGGAGCGGACCGTGTACGCGGACTGGATCGCCCCCGCCGTCGAGCGCATCGAGCCCGAGTGCCCGTCCGTGACACGGCGGCTGAACGAGGACGAGGGCCTGGTCTTCGCGTACGGCGAGCATCTGATCGACGCCGTGGCGGCGGACACCCAGGACGCCGAACTCCTCGGCGTGCGCCGTACCAGCCCGCTGCTGCGCGTACGGCGGGTCACCACCACACGCGAAGGGCGCCCCGTGGAGTGGTCGGACGACCGTTACCGCTCGGACGCCGTGAGCTTCCGCGTCCAGCACACGACAGGGAACAACGCGCTGGCTCGCAGAACGGGCCCCGCGCTGAGCTGAGGCGTGTCTTTCGGGCCACCCCGGGCCCGTCGGCCACAAGCCCTTCCTGGCCCGGGGGTTCGCCGGCAAGACCTCATACGTGCCAAAGCCCGCCTCCCGTAGGGGAAGCGGGCTCCGGCGGGGGACGGCCCGGTCAGCCGGTCGTGCCGGACTCCTCGGCGGAGCCGGCCGGGGCCGCGTCCTCGATCGCCGCCAGTGCCGGGTCGAGGATGATGTCCTCGTCCCGTGCCGCGGTCGTGGGCTCCTCGGGGAAGTGGCAGGCCGTCAGGTGGCCGCCGGCGTTGCCGGTGATCTGGACCAGCGGCGGCTCCTCGGTCGCGCACTTGTCCTGCGCCTTCCAGCAGCGCGTACGGAACCGGCAGCCGGAGGGCGGGTTGACGGGGGAGGGGACGTCACCGGCGAGGCGGATGCGCTCGCGGTCCTCCTCCTCGCTCTCCACCAGCTTGGCCTCCGGCACCGCCGAGAGCAGCGCGTGGGTGTACGGGTGGCGCGGCCGGTTGTAGATGTCGTCGCGCGAGCCGACCTCGACGATCTTGCCGAGGTACATCACCGCGACCCGCTCGCTGAAGTGCCGCACGATCGCCAGGTCGTGGGCGATGAACAGGAACGCGATGCCCAGCTCGCGCTGGAGCTTCTGGAGCAGGTTGACGACCTGCGCCTGGATGGAGACGTCGAGCGCGGAGACCGGCTCGTCGGCGACGATCAGCTTCGGCTCCAGGGCGAGCGCACGGGCCACCCCGATGCGCTGGCGCTGACCGCCGGAGAACTCGTGCGGGAAGCGGTTGTAGTGCTCCGGGTTGAGACCCACGGTCTCCAGGAGCTCCCGGATCCGCTTCTCCCGGCCGCCGGGCGGATTGATCCCGTTGATCTCCATCGGGCCGCCGATGATGGTGCCCACCGTCTGCCGCGGGTTCAGCGAGGCATACGGGTCCTGGAAGATCATCTGGATCTCGGAGCGGACCGGCGCCAGTTGCTTGCGGTTGGCCCGCGTGATGTCCTGGCCCGCGTATGTGATCTTGCCGGAGGTCGGCTCCATCAGCCGGGTGAGCAGCCGTCCGGTGGTGGACTTGCCGCAGCCCGACTCGCCGACCAGGCCGAAGCTCTCGCCCGCGTGCACGGTCAGGTCGACGCCGTCGACCGCCTGCACCGCGCCGACCTTCCGCTTGAACGGAAAGCCGCCGTGGATGGGGAAGTGCTTGGTCAGGCCCTCGGCGGTGAGCAGCGGCTCGCCCGGCGTGGGCGCGGCGTCGCGCGGCGCCGGGAGGGTGACGTGGTCTGTCATGGTGGTCGCTCCCTAGCCCAGCCGGGGCTTGATCTGCTCGGTGAAGAGGGTCTGCTTCTGCTCGGCGCTCAGATGGCACGCGGCGGCGCGCCCCGCCTCCAGCAGCGGCCGCTCGTCGGTGCAACGCGCCCCGCCGACCTCGGCCGTGAAGCCGCAGCGGGGGTGGAAGGCGCAGCCCGAGGGCGGGTTGAGCAGGCTCGGCGGGGAACCCGGGATCGGGTGCAGCGCCTCGCTGACGTCCGAGGAGAGCCGCGGCATCGAGCTGAGCAGGCCCCAGGTGTACGGGTGGCGGGGCTGGGTGAGGATCTCCTTGACGGAGCCCCGCTCCACGGCCCGGCCCGCGTACATCACCAGCAGCTTGTCCGCCGTGTTGGCGACCACGCCGAGGTCATGGGTGATCAGGATGATCGCGGAGCCGAACTCCTGCTGGAGGTCCTTGAGCAGGTCGAGGATCTGCGCCTGGACGGTGACGTCCAGAGCGGTGGTCGGTTCGTCGGCGATCAGCAGCTGGGGGTTGCAGACCAGCGCCATGGCGATCATCGCGCGCTGGCGCATACCGCCGGAGAACTGGTGCGGATAGTCGTCCACCCGCAGGCTGGGCTGCGGGATGCCGACCTTGGTCAGCATCTCGATGGCGCGCTGCCGGCCCTCGCGCTTGCTGGCGCCGGTGTGCTTCATGAACGGCTCGGCGATCTGCCGGCCGACCGTGTAGTACGGCGACAGCGCGGTCAGCGCGTCCTGGAAGATCATCGCCATCTTGTTGCCGCGGAGCTTTTCCAGGCTCTTCTCCCGGGCCCCGGTCAGCTCGTCCCCGTCCAGGACGATTTCACCGCCGATCTCGGTGGCCTTCGGGTTGTGCAGCCCCAGGATCGCGAGGTTGGTCACCGACTTGCCGGAGCCCGATTCACCGACGATGCCGAGCGTTTCGCCGCGTTCCAGATCGAAGGAGAGACCGTCGACCGCCTTGACGATGCCGTCCTCGGTGGAGAACCGCACATGCAGATCACGGACGGACAGGAAGGGGTCGGACCCGGCCGGCACCTCGGTGCCTTCGGTCTTGGTGAGTGTGGTCACTTCAGGCTCTCCTAGGACAGGCGCACGCGCGGGTCGATGAAGGCGTACGTCGCATCCACGATGATGTTGAACACCAGGATCAGGGCGGCGCTGAAGATCAGCACGCCCATGACCATGGGCAGATCGAGGGTGAGGACGGAGTCGATCGCCAGGCGGCCGATGCCCGCCAGCTGGAAGGTGAACTCGGTGATCATCGCGCCGCCGAACAGCGAGCTCAGGTCCATGCCGAGGATGGTCACGATGGGGATCAGCGACCCGCGCCAGGCGTAGCGAAGGAAGACGTACGAGCTGGGCATGCCCTTGGCCTTGGCCGTCCGGACGTGTTCCTCCTGCAGCTGCTCGATCATCGTCGAGCGGGACATACGGGTGTACTGCGCGGTGAAGATCGTCGCCATCACGAGCCAGGGGAGCAGCAGCCCCATGAACCAGCCCGCGGGGTCGGAGGTGAAGTCCACGTACTTGGGGGACTCCATGATGCCGCTGTAGACGAACAGACCGAGCGCGATCGGACCGAGGATGTAGATCTGCGCCGAGCTGAGCACCATCGAGATCGAGGTGAGCGCCTTGTCCAGGAACGAGCCGCGCTTGTAGGCGGCCAGCAGGCCGGTGCCCAGGCCCACGGTCAGGAACACCGCGGCGCCGCCGATGGCCAGCGAGGCGGTGGTGGGCAGCCGGTCCATCAGCGTCGACCAGACGTCCTGCTTGGTCGCGAAGGAGTAGCCGAAGCACGGGGCGCTGCAGTGGCCGATGGAGTAGTCGCGGCCGGCGAAGATGCCGACGATGAAGTCCCAGAACTGGGTCGGCAGGGGCTTGTCGAGGCCGAGGTTCTGGTGGATCAGCGCGATGTTGTCCGCGGTGCAGTTCTTGCCGCAGGACATCGCGGCGGGGTCACCGGCACCGAAGAAGACGAAGAAGGTGAAGGCACTGAGCAGAACAAGGATGACAACAGCGCCGAACGTCCGGCGAAGTAGGAATTGAAGCATGGCAGTTCGCTGCTCTCAGGACGGCGGCGGCAGTGGGTGTGAGGGGTGGTGGGAAGGCCCCGGAGGGCGCGCGTTCCGCCGTGTGCGCGCTCTCCGGAGTGCCTTCGTCAGACGAGGTGGTGCGCTCTCGTCACTTCTTCAGGAACAGCGTGTTCGGGTCGACGTAGCTGACGTCCAGGTTGTAGCGGGTGCCGCCGACGTTCGAGCCGTACAGCTGGAGCATCTTGGTGTAGAAGACCGGCGCGGCCGGGTTGACCTTCTCCACGATGTACTGGTGCAGCTTCTGCCACTCGGCGGTGGCCTTGGCGACGTCCGTGATCTTCGTGATGCGGGCGATCTCGGAGTTCACGTGCTTGTCGTTGATGTGCGAGTAGTTCGACGAGCCGTCCTGGATGGTGGTGCCGTCGTAGGACGGCGGGATGACGGTCGAGGCGTCCGGCCAGTCCTGGCCCCAGCCGGTCATGTAGATGTCGAAGCCGTTCTTGACCTTGCCCATCTGCTCGTACCAGGAGGCGGCGTCGACCTCCTTCTTCTGCACGTTGAAGCCGGCCTTGGTCAGCGCGTCCTCGATGACGACGGCTTCCTTCTGGCGTGCCTCGGTGTTGGAGTAGGCGTAGACGAGCTTCATGCCCGTCTTGCCGGCTTCCTTGAGGAGCTTCTTGGCCTTCTCCGGCTCGCCGTTGGGGTGCGAGAGCTTGCCGTAGGGGTCGTAGCCCTTCTTGTAGCCCGCGACGGTCGGGGCGAGCAGACCGCCGGCGTTCTCACCGCCGTAGCTGCCGCCGTTCACCCGGACGATCTGCTGGTTCGGTATGGCGTAGGTGATCGCGTCGCGGATCTTCTTGTCCTTGATGCGGTCCATGTTGAAGTTCATCTGCCAGACGTAGGGCTGGTAGCCCTGGACCAGGCGCTTGCTGGCGCTGGGGTTGTCCAGCACGTTCTTGGTCAGCGTGGGCTCGACCGCGTTGGTGAAGCTGATCGCGTTCTTGGCCTCACCCTGGTCGGCCATCAGGCGCTTGGTGGAGTCCGAGGCCTGGTGGTTGAACGTGATGTTGTACCCGTCGGGGTACTGGTGGCGCATCGCGTCCGTCTTCGGGTCCCAGTTCTTGTTCCGGACCAGCTGCATGGACTTGCCGGACTTGAACGAGGCGATCTTGTACGGACCGGAGCACACCGGGGCGACGTCGTAGGCGTCCTTGGTGTCCTTCGCGCTGTCCGGGACCGCGCTGTAGCCGGGCATCGTCAGCGCGTACGGCAGCTGCGAGTTCGGCTGCTTGAAGTGGAAGATGATGGTCTTCGCGTCCGGGGTGTCCAGCACGTTCTTGGGCAGGTGGTCGCCCTTGTACGGACCGTCCGGCAGCGCCTTGCGGTACGCGGTGCCGGCGCCGGAGAGCCAGGTCTGGATGTAGGTCGGACCGTCGGTGATGAACTTGGAGTACAGCCGCTCGATGCTGTGGCGGATGTCCTTCGAGGTGATCGGCGTGCCGTCCTCGAACTTGATGCCGTCCTTGAGCGTGTACTTCCAGGTCTTGCCGCCGTCGGACATCTGGCCGGCGTCGGTGGCGAGGTCGCCCACGACCTTGGCGTTGCCCTTGTCGTCCTGCTTGAAGCTGGTCAGGCCGCGGAAGATCAGCTGCGACAGCGCCTTCATGTCGCTGACGTACATCTGGCCCGGGTCCAGGTGGTTGTAGCTGTCACGCTGGTAGACGCGGATGGTGCCACCGGAGTGGGCGCCCTTGACGGCGACCGCGGGGCCGACGGAGTCGGCGGCGGTGCCCATCGGGATCGCCTTCGCCTGGGCCGCGGCGTCCTTGTCGGTCTGCGACTTGTCCTTGTCGGAGCCGCCGCCGCCGCTGCAACCGGTGAGCGCGAGCGATCCGGCCGCGAGGGCCACTATCGCCGCGCGTGCTCTGCGCGTAGAAAGTGCGTTCATGGGATTCCAAGCACCTGCCTGTCAGTTGGTGACGAGATGTGCTGTCTGACGCATCCCGGGCAGACCCGGCAGGGGTGACAGCAAGCCCCCCTTCAAGTGGACGATTCAGCGCCCGGACTTGGGATCGAAGGCGTCGCGTACCGAGTCTCCGAGGAGGTTGAAGCAGAGCACGAAGATCAGCATGGCGGCGGCGGGGATGAGCAAGAAGGTGGGGTCGTTCTCGTAGTAGTGGGCGCCCGCCTGGAAGAGCCGGCCCCAGTCGGGGGTCGGTTCGATGATGCCCACGCCCAGGAAGGACAGCCCCGCCTCGGCGGTGACGAAGAGAGGGAGCATGTAGGTGCTCTGCACCAGCACCGGAGTGACGACGTTCGGCAGGAGTTCCTTGCGGATGATGCGCCAGGGAGAGGCGCCGGTGATCTTTGCGGCTTCGACGAACTCGCGCTCGCGCAGGGAGAGCACCTGTCCTCGGAGCAGGCGCGCAAGGCCCATCCAGCCGAGGAACCACTGCACGATGATCAGCGCGCAGACGCGCACATAGGTGGGCGTCTCGTCGCCCGGGGGGACGAAGAGGGCCACCACGATGGGCATGAAGGCCACGAAGGTGAGCTGGCTCGGGAACGCCAGCAGGAAGTCGATCAGGCGACTCAGGAAGTAATCGGTCCTGCCGCCGACGTACCCCGCCGTCACGCCGATCAGGATGCCGGTGATCACGGTCAGGATGGTCACCGCGACGGAGATGCCCAGCGACATCCGCATGCCGTAGATCAGCTGCATGAACACATCGCGGCCCAGCTGCGGTTCGATGCCGAACCAGTGCGTGGGTGAGATCCCGCCGTTGGCGCCGGCCGGATACCCGAACTCGTCGAAGAGGTTGGGGTCTTGGTTCCCGTAGAGCGTGTACGGGTCCTTGCCGTACAGCGCACCGATCACCGGGGCCAGCGCCGCAATGACGAAGAAGGCCAGCACGACGATCGCGCAGACGACGCCCGTGCGGTCGCGCTTGAAGCGCATCCACATCAATTGGCCGGGGGATCGGCCGACGAGCTCACCGCCCTTGCTCTTCTTTTCCTTCTTCAGACCCTGGGGCCCGAGTCCTGGGGTGTCGGACTCTGAAGCCGCGGTCTGGGATGGACTAGTCATCGCGAAGTGCCCCCGCGCCGAGTTCTCTTGGAACGTGAAGCGGCGCCGATTCGCACCGCTGGATGAGCGGACTTTCGCAAGTTATTTACGGCGGAGTCAAGGGGATCGGGTGCGCTCATGCGCAGGTCGTCTGCTTCTTGAGCGAAGATTGCGCATATCGACGCCCGGGCGTGCTTGACAGGTGGGCGGGATATGCGTCATGAGCGGACATATCGCACCAAACCGCTTTAACAAGCTGGCAACTTCCCTGTCGCAACTCCGATATACGGACGCGCCATGATGAACAACGTACGGCCGTGCGGGTGCCGTAGACCGGCCGGGACGCCAGGTGGGCGCCCCGGCCGGTCGTCGTATGACGATTTCGTCCGTTGCTCCATTCGGGTCAGTTGTCCCGGCGCCGAGACTGCAGTAGACCTGCGGTAGGCGCCGCCGGAACGGGGCGTGGTGAACGAACCGAGGACAACGACGTGGACAGGGGGCAGGCCGTGTCCACAGTGCGGGACGGCGTTCTCACCCGCGGTGCGCGCGGAGCCGGTGCCCTGATCTGCCTGCTGCTCGCGCTGCTCAGCGCGGGCTGGATCATCCGGGACCTGGCCGTCGCCGAGCACAGTGCGGATGTGTGGTGGGCCTGGCTGGGCGAGACCCGCAGGCCACGGGAGTTCACCGCCTGGGCCACCTCGGCGCTCGACCCGCTCTTGGTGCTCGGCGCGCTCGCCGCCGCGGTGGCCCAGGTGCGCACCGCCGTCGCCTCGTCCGTGGCCGCGGGTGCGCTGCTGTCCCTGGCGGCCGCCGTCGCGCTGCTGCGCATCCCGCTGGTGTGGGTGCTGGGCGCGGACTGGCTCCAGGGGCTGGACGGCGGTCTCACCGGGTGGGCACGGCTGACCGTCCTTGCCCAACTCGCCCTGGCGGCCGCACTGTTCGTGATGGTCGCGGCGGGCCGGCGGCGGTCGCCCGGAAGGCCGGGCCGGCACACGGCGGGGGCTGCGCACGGGCCGGCGGGGGCGGTGGCTCCGGTGTACGGCGTGGTCCGAGCGGTGCCCTCCGTCGTGGGGCCCGGGCGCCCCGGCAGCCCGTACCGGGGGCCGGCCGGCACGATCGCCGTCCTCCTGGGCACCGCCGGCCTCCTCCTCGCCGGCTGGGAGATCCACTGGCGGCAGCAGCTCGGCTGGTACCTCTACCGCAAGGGACTGCTGGGCGACGCCTCCGTCTTCCGGGCCCTGTTGCAGCCCCCGGTGCACTGGCAGGGGGCGGCGCTCGCCGTACTGGCCCTGGGGGCCGCGGCCGCCGCACTGCGCCGTGCGGCCCTGAGCAGGCCCGCCGCCCTGACGGCCGCGGCGCTGCTGCTGGCGCACGGGGCCGTGGCGCTCGTCCATACCGCCCGGGCCGGGGCGTTCGGCCGCCTGGCCGCGCTGTCCCTCCGCTCCCAACTGGAGGCGGGCACCGCCGTGTTCGTGGCGGCCGCCGCGCTCGTCGTGCTGCTCGCGGCGGCGCGGCCCGGCCTGCCGGACACCTCCCGGGACCTCGACGCCGTGCGGGCCTACGGCTCCGCCCCCGGCGAGGCGCGGCCGCCGCACGCCCCGCCCCCGCCGTCCAGGCTTCCGCCCGGCTGGTGAGACCGCGTCCCGCCGGGCCCTGGAGCCCGGCGGGGGCCGTACCGCGTCAGGCGTACATCCCCAACGACCGCTTGAGGAAGTCGACTTGGAGCAGCAGCAGGTTTTCGGCCACCTGTTCCTGCGAGGCCATGTGGGTCACCCCGGTCAGCGGCAGCATCTCGTGCGGCCGGCCCGCGGCCAGCAGCGCCGCGGACAGCCGCAGCGCATGCGCCACGACCACGTTGTCGTCCGCGAGGCCGTGCACCAGCAGCAGCGGGCGGTGCGGCTCCACCGCTCCGGACAGTCCCTCGTCCGTGACCAGCGAGTTCGCGGCGTAGACCGCCGGCTCCTCGTCCGGGTGGCCCAGATAACGCTCCTGGTAGTGGGTGTCGTACAGCCGCAGGTCGGACACCGGCGCACCCACCACCGCCGCATGGAAGACATCGGGGCGGCGCAGCGCCGCCAGCCCCGCGAGGTAGCCGCCGAAGGACCAGCCGCGGATCGCCACCCGCGCCAGGTCGAGGGGAAAGGATTCGGCCAGCGCGTGCAGGGCGTGGATCTGGTCGTCCAGGGCGACGCCGGCGACGTCGCGGAACATCGCCTTCTCCCATGCGGGGGAGCGGCCCGGGGTGCCCCGGCCGTCCGCGACGATCACCGCGAAACCCTGGTCGGCGAACCACTGCGAGGTCAGATGGGCATGGTGCGAGGCGACCACCCGCTGGCCGTGCGGACCGCCGTACGGGTCCATCAGCACCGGCAGCGGACCATCGCCTTCCGTATATCCGGCGGGCAGCAGCACCGCGCACGGAATCTCCCGCTCCCCGGCACGGACCAGGCGGGGGCGGGCGGTCAGCACCGGCTCCTCGGCGCACGAGCCGATCGTGGCGAGGGTCTTCTCCCCGCCGTCCGGATCCAGCCGCACCACCTCCACCCGGGTACCGGGCCACTCCAGCGACGTCTGGGACAGCACGGTCAGCGCACCGCCGCGCACCGCGGAGGACACCGTCGGATACGGCCGCTCGCCCACCCGCTCCCAGCCGCCCTGGTCACCGCTGCCGCGGAACCAGGCGCGATAGACCCCGATGTCGTGCATGTCGGTGCTGCTCGCGGAGAAGAGGACGTCGTCCTCGCCGATGTCCAGGACGGCCCGGACGTGCAGCGGTGCCCCGGTCAGCGGGCGGGCGCCGACGAACAGCTTGCGTGCGCCGCCCTCGTCCGCGATCCGCACCAGCCGGCCGTCCGGGGTCCAGGCCGGCACCCCGGGGAACGGCTCGACCCATGCCTCGTCCTCGTCGTCGTGCACCGTCCGGGTCGCGCCGGTCGTGGTGTCGACGGTCAGATAGCGCTGGTCGCGCTGGTCGCGGGCCTGGACGAGCAGCAGCGGCGGCCCGGCCGCGGACCAGTGGACGCGCGCGAGATAGGGGTAGCGCTCGGTGTCCCAGACGACGTCCGTGCGCGAGCCGTCCAGCCCGAAGAGCGCCAGGGTGACCTCGGCGTTGCGGGTGCCCGCCGCCGGGTACGCGATCCGGACGGGCTCCTGGTCCGGATGGGCGGGGTCGGAGATCCACCAGCGCTGCACCGGCGCCTCGTCGACCCGCGCGGCCAGCACCGCGTCGCTGTCCGGCGACCACCAAAAGCCCCGGTAGCGGCCCATCTCCTCGGCCGCGATGAACTCCGCGAGTCCCCAGGTCACCTCGGGCCCGTCGGGCTCCGCCAGCACCCGGTCGGCCGGCCCGGCGGCCGCGGCACCCGCGTCGCCCGCGTCCGAGGTCGTGGCGCCGTCCACCGCGACCACCCGCAGCCGGCCCTCCGCCACGAAGGCCACCTGGCGGCCGTCCGGCGACGGGCGGGGGTCCACCACCGGCCCCTGGACCGGGAGTTCACGGGTGGTGCCGGCCCGCAGCTCGGAGACGAACAGCCGGCCGGAAAGGGGGAAAGCGGCCAATTCCACCGCGGAATCCGTGGCGTAGCCGACGATGCCCGCCGAGCTCTCCCGGCTGCGCTCGCGGCGGGCCCGCTCCTGCGGCGGAAGCTGCTCTTCCGCGCCGGCCAGGAGGGCCTCGGGATCGGCGGCGGTGAACTCCCGTCCCTGCGCCAGGTCGAGCACCCACAGATGCTGCCGACGATCGGTGCCCGAGGGGGAGCGGAGGAAGGCGACGCGGGCACCGTCGGGGGAGAGCGCATAGCTGCGCGGTGCACCCAGAGTGAAGCGCTGCGTACGGGCGTATTGCCGCGGGAACGAAGGCTGTCCGGTCATGGTGCCGAGCCTACGGGCTCACCGCGGTCGCATTCGTGAAGATCGTGTGCGCCCCCGCTCTGCTTCCGTGCTCCGACTTATGCGCTAGCGCGGAAAGTTATGATCCCTTGCGCGTAGTGGGTACGGGGTAAAGAGCCCTTGGCATACCCGGGTGTGCGGGTCGTACGTCGGTCCGGACACCCTCAACTCTGTCCGGACCATGAGTACTTGGAGGTGAGCCGCCGTGGCACTCTCGATTTCGGCGGTGGTGCTGCTGGCGATCATCGTCTTCTTGCTTGTCAAGAAGTCTGGACTGAAGGCCCCGCATGCCCTTGTCTGCATGCTGCTGGGCTTCTATCTGGCCAGCTCGTCCATCGCCCCGACGATCAAGCAGCTGACGACGAACGTCGCCGGCATGCTCGGCAACATCAAGTTCTGACGCGTTCCGGTCCCGGCCCGCCCGTCCGGCGTCCGCCCTCGGGCGGGGCGCACGGGCGGCGGCCGGGCTCGCCTGCGGGCGGCGGACCGGGCGGCTCGTAGGCTGTCGGCATGACCGACCGGCCCGCTTCCGTCACGCCACCGTCCGCCACGGGATCCGCCCCGCGCCCCGTCCCGTCGCGCCGGCTGCTGCTCGTGCATGCCCACCCCGACGACGAGTCGATCAACAATGGCGTGACCATGGCCAGGTACGCGGCCGAGGGCGCCCAGGTCACCCTCGTGACCTGTACGCGCGGCGAGGAGGGCGAGGTCATCCCGCCCGAACTCGCCCACCTCGCGCCGGACCGCGACGACACCCTCGGCCCGTACCGCGTCGGCGAGCTGGCCGCCGCGATGGCGGCCCTGGGCGTCACGGACCACCGCTTCCTCGGCGGGCCGGGCCGCTACCGCGACTCCGGCATGATGGGCGCCCCGCAGAACGAGCGGCCCGACAGTTTCTGGCAGGCCCCGCTCGACGAGGCGGCCGCCGAGCTGGTCGCCGTGATCCGCGAGGTCCGTCCGCAGGTCATGGTCACCTACGACCCGGACGGCGGATACGGCCACCCCGACCACATCCAGGCGCACCGGGTCGCGATGCGCGGCGCCGAGCTCGCCGCGGCCGCGGATTTCCGGCCCGAGCTGGGCGGCTCCCATGCGATCGGGAAGATTTACTGGAACTGCAACCCCCGCTCCGCGGTCGAGGAGGGCTTCGCGCGGCTGCGCGCGGCCGGGCACACCTTCCCCGGCATCGCCTCCGTCGACGACGTGCCCGGAGTGGTGCCGGATGCCGAGGTCACGGCGTCCGTCACCGGCGGCCGCGCCGCCGCGGATGCCAAGATGGCGGCGATGCGCGCGCACTACACCCAGATCGCGGTCGACGGACCGTTCTTCGCGCTCTCCAACGACCTGGGCCAGCCGCTGTTCGCCACCGAGCACTATCGGCTGGTGCACGGCGTTCCGGGCGCGGCGGACGGCGCACGCGAGGACGATCTCTTCGCGGGTATCGGTGACAGGGTGGGGACGCAGGAGAGCACCCGGATCGAGGAGGCGGCGGAATGAGCACGTCCAAGGGCGGCGGAGCCGCCGGCAGTGGGAAGGGCGGAGCCGCCGGCAAGGAGAACGGCGCAGTGGGCGCCGGCAAGGGGCAGCGGGCCAGGGCGGGCTCGGGCGCGTCCGCGGCCGGGCCGCCGGTGGCGGACGCCGGCGTCCCTCCGCTCACCGGGGGCCGGGCCGGCACCTATGTGCTGCTGCTGGTCGCCGGCGTACTGGTCGCGTTCGCCGGGACGCTGGTGCAAGCGGCCTGGTTCCCGGGCGGGTTGCTGCTGGCGCTCGCCGGTGTCGTCGGCCTCTTCTACGGGGGCGGCAGGGCAACCGGCACCCCCGCGGGCGTGCTGGTACCCGGCGCGGCCTGGCTGGTGACCGTGTTCCTCCTGCTCGGCGATGTCCGGCCGGAAGGTGACTTTCTCTTCGGTGCCGGGCTCGGCTCGTACATCTTCCTCCTGGGCGGGATCCTGGTCGCTGTGATCTGTGCCACCGCCGCCCAGATGCGTGTGGCGGGCGTCCGGTACGGCCGAGTTGGCGGATGACGTGGTGGATACCGGGACGGATGCCACGCGGGTCGGGGTGAACGGACCGGGCCCAGGGGGTTCGCCCAGGGCGGCGGTGTTCGTACGCTCCCCGGGTGCCCGCCCGCGGCGGACAGTATGGTGGTGCGCGCCGTCGCGCCGCCCTGGGGGCGCCTCCCGGCCTGTGGGCCGGGAAACATCTCTGACGAGCGGCGGAGCCAACCGGGAGAACCTGCTTTGAGTCGTGAATCTGACAGTTCGTCCTCCGGCCCCCAGGGCCGTGGCGGAGCCGCGTACCCGTCAGGGACGCCGCCGTACGGCTCGCCCAGGGGAGATGCCGACGAGGCGCCGGCGCCCGGTGCCGCGGCGCGACCGGAGGAGCCCAAAACCGAGACCACGCTGACGACGCGGATCAAGATCAACATTCCGGGGTCGCGCCCCATCCCGCCGGTCGTCGTGCGCAAGCCCGTCGGTGAGGAGTCCGGCATGAACGCATCGGCTGGATCCGGCGGTTCCGCCGGCTCCCGGGGAACGCCCCGCCCAGGCGGCGAGCGGAACGCGGAGCGTACGGCGAACACGCCGCGGCCCGAGGCTCCGGCGGAGGAGGCCCCCGCGGCCGGCCGCCCCGAGAAGACCAGCGACTGGTTCGCGCCGCGCAAGCCGCAGGCCGGCGGCCCGTCCTCCACTACCGGCTCGCACCCGGCGCCGCCCGCCCCGAGCGGTGCGACCCCGCCGCGCGGCACCTCGGGCGCCACGCCGCAGCAGCGTCCCGACCTGCCGTACTTCTCGGACAGCCCGGCCCCGCAGGACGGTCCGGCCCCGCAGGAGGGCGTATCGCCGTACGACAGCGGTGCCCGGCCCGGCGGCGGTTCGCCGTTCGACGGCGGCCCGGCCGGCGGCCCGTCGCCGTTCGACGGTGCGGCCGGCGGCCCCTCGCCGTTCGACGCCCCCGCGGGGCCCGCCCGCGACCACAGCCCGTTCGACTCCCCGGCGGCCGGCCCCAGCGGACCGACGACCGGGCCGGCGAGCGGCAGTTCCGCGCTGAACCTCCCGCCCGGCTTCAGCGACTCCGGCACCGGCGCCACGCCCCGGATCGACGACACCGCCGAGCTCACCCCGCAGCCGCCGGCGCCGCTCGCCGGGCCGGGCAGCGGCCTCGGCGCCGGCGGCGGGATCTCGGGCGGACTGCCCGGCGGCCCCCAGGGCACCGCGCCCGGCGGCCCGAAGGGCAGGCGCGGGAAGAGCGGCCCGCAGGGCGGACCGGCCGGCGGCCACGACCGGGTGTCCGGCGACACGCTGGTCAGCGGCATCCCGAAGACCCCCGGCGCGGACGGCCCGTCGTCCCCGTCGCCGTTCCCGGCCGGCCCGGCCGGTGAGGGCGAGCGCGCCGCCCCCAAGCCGCGGCCCAAGATTCCCGAGCCGATCAACCCGCCCAAGAAGGGCCGTAACAAGCTCGTTCTGCTGGGTGTGGCCGTCGTGGTCCTGGCCGGCGTCGCCTACGGCGCGGGGCTGCTGCTCGACCATGCCGACGTGCCCAACGGCACCACCGCGCTCGGTGTGGACATCGGCGGCTCCAGCAAGGAAGACGCCGTCAAGAAGCTGGAGGCGGAGCTCAAGGGCCGCCGCAGCGAGCCCCTCAAGCTCACCGTCGACGGCAAGTCCGAGACCCTCCAGCCCGCCAAGGCGGGCCTGGACATCGACCCGCAGGCCACCGTCCGCAAGGCGGCCGGCCGGGACTACAACCCCATCTCCGTCATCGGCTCGCTGTTCGGCGTGAGCCGCACGGCCGAGCCGGCGGTGCTCGTCGACGACGAGAAGCTGCAGATCGCGCTGGAGAACGCCGCCGGACCCGGAGGCGCCACCGCGGACGGCGGGATCACCTTCGAGAACGGCAAGGCGGTGCCGCACTACGGGCGACCGCACAAGGCCATCGATGTGCAGGCGTCCAAGAAGAAGGTCGCCGACGCCTACCGCCGGCGCGCCACGACCGGCTCCGACGCCCCGGTGGTGCTGGCCGCCAGCACCCAGCAGCCGCAGGTCAGCAAGGCCGCGGTGGACAAGGCGTTGAAGCAGTTCGCCGAGCCCGCGATGTCCGGCCTGGTGACGGTCCGTACGGACGCGGCGCACACGGTCTCCTTCAGCCCGCAGAAGTCCATCCCGAAGTTCCTGTCCTTCAAGATTGTCAATGGCGCGCTGGTGCCGTACTACGACCGTCCGGCGCTCAAGGCGCTCTACGGCGACACCTTCAACGGCGTACTGGTGACCAAGGGGGACGGCTCCAAGCACCCGGTCAGCGTCGAGGAAGTGGCGAGCGCGGTAGGCAGGGCACTGCTCGGCACCACCCCGTCCGAGCGGGTCCAGACCATCGCCACCAACGGCAACTGACCGCCGCACGGCAGCGGATCCGCAGGCAGGAGGCCCCCAGGGCGCGTTCCCGGTTCCCACCGGGGACGTCCCCTAGGGGGCCTTCCCCATGACAGATGTCATGGCACAGTGCGGACACCCGACACTGCCGCCCACGGTGCACATCCCGGATGCTGAGGGGCATGACGACCACAGCGACCACCCCAGCCGATAGCGCCCAGCGGGCGGACCGGGCCCCCGTGGTCAGCTTCCGGCAGGTCAGCAAGGCTTACGGCGCGGTGCGCGCGGTGGCCGACCTCGATCTGGAGCTGTACCCGGGCGAGACCGTCGCCCTCCTCGGCCCCAACGGCGCGGGCAAGTCCTCCACCCTCGATCTGCTCCTCGGGCTGCGCACCGCCGACGCCGGCCGCGTGACGCTGTTCGGTACGACCCCGCAGCGCGCCATCGAGCAGGGCAGGGTCGGGGCGATGCTGCAGAGCGGCGGCCTGATGGAGGGCGTCAAGGTCAGGGAGTTGGTCAAGCTCGCCTGCGATCTGCATCCGCGCGGCCATCCGCTCGACGAGGTCCTGGCCGCGGCCGGCCTCACCGACATCGCCGACCGCACGGTCGACAAGCTCTCCGGCGGCCAGGAGCAGCGGGTCCGCCTCGCGCTGGCCACCGCCGGCGCGGGCGACCTGATCGTGCTGGACGAGCCGACCACCGGTATGGACGTCTCCGCCCGGCAGACCTTCTGGGGCGCGATGCGCCGGCAGGCCGACCAGGGCCGTACGGTCCTCTTCGCGACCCACTACCTCGAAGAGGCCGACGCGATCGCCGACCGGGTCATCGTGCTGCACCGCGGCCGGGTGCTGGCCGACGGCACCGCCGCCGAGATCAAGGCCCGGGCCGGCGCCCGCCGGATCGCCTTCGATCTCGACGGGCCGATCGACCGCGAGGCGCTGCTGGGCCTGCCGTCCCTGACATCCCTGGAGATCTCGGGCCGTACGGTCCGCATCCAGTCCCAGGACGCCGACGCCACCGTCCACGCCCTCTACGGCCTCGGCTGCTACCCGCACCACCTCGAAGTCTCCGGCCTCGGTCTGGAGCAGGCCTTCCTCGCCCTCACCACGGCGTCCGACGCGAGCTCTGCCACCGCCGAGGAGGCGGCCCGATGACCACCCTGATCAAGCTGGAGATCGTCCGCGCCCTGCGCAACAAGAAGTTCATGTTCTTCTCGGTGATCTATCCGCCGGTGCTGTTTCTGATCATCGCGGGCGGCGCGGACAGCAAGCCGATCCCCGGTATGCAGCTGAACATGGGGCTCTACTTCATGGTCTCCATGGCAGCACTCGGTGCCATGACCGCCGTCCTGCTGGGCAGCAGCGAGCGCATCGCCAAGGAGCGCGAGAACGGCTGGGTGCGCCAACTGCGGCTGACCGCGCTGCCCGGACGCGGCTATGTCGCCGCGAAGATAGCCGCCACCGCGACCGTCAGCCTGCCGTCGATCCTGCTGGTCCTGCTGGTCGGCGCGGTGGTCAAGGGCGTACGGCTGGAGGCCTGGCAGTGGCTGGCCATCGCGGTCGGCACCTGGCTCGGCAGTTTCGTCTTCGCCGCCCTGGGCGTGGCCATCGGGTATCTGGCCACCGGTGACGCGGTGCGCCCGATCGCGATGCTGTGCTACTTCGGCCTGGCGTTCCTCGGTGGCCTGTGGATGCCGCTGACGTTCCTGCCGCAGTGGGCGCAGAATGTCGCCGAGTGGCTCCCGACGCATGCGTACGCGGCCCTCGGCACCGCCGTCGAGGCCGGCGGCGCACCGCATGGGAAGGACATCGCCCTCCTGGCCGGTTACCTGCTGGTCTTCGCCGGCGGCGCGGCCTGGCTGTACCGCAAGGACACCAAGAAGGCGTGAGAGGCGGGGAGATGACGAGTGAGCCCGGGGTCGGGAACCCCATGGTGATGGGGCAGGCGGCCCGCACCCGCCGCCAGGCGCTCGGCAAGACGGCCTGGATCGCCGTCTGGCTGCTGTATCTCGCCGGTCCGGTGGGCCGGATGCTGGAGCCCGGCATCTCCCTGGCCGAGCGGATCTGGGGCGGCCTGGGGCTCACGCTCTTCGTTCTCGCCTACTGCCTGCTGGTCTTCCGTCATCTGTGGCGCAAGACCAGCCGCCCGCCGATGTACGGCCTGCTGGCCGTGATGCTGGCGCTGTCCGTCACCCTGTCCTGGGTCCTGGACGCCTCCTGGCTGGTGCTGTTCATCTTCACCAGCGTCGGCTCCGCGGTGGTGCTGCCCTGGCAGCAGTCCCGGTGGGCCATTCCGCTGATCACCGCGGTAGTGCTCGCCATCGGCGCGAACTATCCGGGGATCCACGGCTACTACCTCTTCGCCTACGGCCTGCC
Source organism: Streptomyces auratus (assembly GCF_050433025.1). Lineage (NCBI taxonomy): Bacteria > Bacillati > Actinomycetota > Actinomycetes > Kitasatosporales > Streptomycetaceae > Streptomyces > Streptomyces auratus. The sequence goes on from NZ_JBNGCB010000003.1 coordinate 933,944, forward strand.
CGCGCTGGGCAGCGGCTTCATGATGGTCGGGGTGCAGTATCTGATCCGGACGAGCACGGAGCTGCGCGCCGCCCGCCAGGAGGTCGCCCGCCTGGCCGCCAACGACGAGCGGCTGCGGCTCGCCCGCGATCTGCACGACCTCCTCGGCCACTCCCTCTCGCTGATAACACTCAAGAGCGAGCTGGCCGGCCGGATGCTGCCCGACCGGCCCGAGGACGCCGCCCGGCAGATCGCCGACATAGAGCAGGTCAGCAGACAGGCGCTGGTCGACGTGCGGGAGGCGGTCACCGGCTACCGCAGGCCCCGGCTCGCCGTCGAGCTGGCCGGCGCCCGAGCCGCGCTGCGCACCGCGGGGATCACGGTCACCGCCGACCGGGCGCTGGAGGGTGAATACCGCGGGCTCGCCGCCGATGAGGAGGGCGTGCTGGCCTGGGCGCTGCGCGAGGCCGTCACCAACGTTCTCCGGCACAGCGGGGCGCACCGCTGCGAGCTGCTGCTCTCCGAGGAGTGGGAGGCCGATGAGCACCGCTTTCTGTGTCTGACGGTGCTCGACGACGGCGCGGGCCCGCCCCGCGCCCAGCACGACGGCAACGGCCTCGGCGGTCTGCGCGAACGCCTCGGGCCGGTCGGCGGCCGGCTGGAGACCGGCCCCGCCCCCCGCGGGCGCGGCTTCGCGCTGCGTGCCTATGTCCCGTTGGGTGCCGCCGCCCCGCCGGGCGCCCCGGCCCCCGCCCCGGACAGCTCCCCCGAGTCGGTCACCGGCCGGGCCCCGGACGGGCCGGTGGAGCACGGTCCCCCGTTTCCCGTCGCGTATCCGGCGCCGCGGCACCCCACCCGTACGGCTTAGGCTGGCCCGCATGATCAGGGTGCTGCTGGCGGAGGACCAGTCGATGGTCCGCGAGGCGCTGGCCGCGCTGTTGTCGCTGGAGGACGATCTCGACGTCGTCGCCCAGGCGGCCCGCGGGGACGAGGTGGTCGGCGCCGCACGAGACCACGCCGTGGACGTCGCGCTCCTGGACATCGAGATGCCCGGCCTCAGCGGACTGGACGCCGCCGCCGCGCTGCGCGACGCACTGCCCGGCGTCAAGATCGTCATCCTGACCACCTTCGGCCGCCCCGGCTATCTGCGCCGCGCCATGGAGGCCGGCGCCGACGCCTTCCTCGTCAAGGACGCCCCGGCGGCCCGGCTCGCCGACGCGGTGCGGCGCGTCCTGCGCGGTGAGCGGGTCATCGACCCGGTGCTGGCGGCGGCCGCGCTCGCCGACGGCGCCAGCCCGCTGACCGAACGGGAGCGGGAGGTCCTGGGGGCCGCCGCCGACGGCTCCACCAACGCCGAGATCGCCGACGCCCTCCATCTCTCCCAGGGCACGGTCCGCAACTACCTCTCCCTCGCCATCCAGAAGACCGCTGCCCGCAACCGCGCCGAGGCGGTCCGCACGGCCCGCGACAAGGGCTGGCTCTAGGGGGTGTCTCTCCGATCTCCGTGGGCCTGCGGCGCTCCCCCAGCTAACGCCGGGGGTACCCCCACGCGGCGTTGTCGCATCACCCACGGACACCCAGTCCGAGGGGGACGCTCCGCCTTGCGATGCACGGCACCTGGGGGCACCTCCCAGCGTTAGCTGGGGGAGCCGCAGGCTGATCCACGGAGACCGAAGAGACACCCCCTCGACCGGTCCCGGAACCCCCGCCGCCCGCGCCGGTGTCCCGGTGCGCTGCCGGGCGGCATATCGCAGGCTTGAAGGGTGAAGGCTGACGACCGAGGCACGGACAGCGGCCGCTGGACTCCGGTGTTCCTGATCATTGTGATCGTCGTCGTCGCCGTGCTGGATGCGACGACCGGCCCGGAGCTGCACATCTCGTCCTTCGTGGGCTTCGTCCCGCTGTATGCCGCGCTGCGCTGCTCGTTCCGCCGGACGCTGGTGGTGTCCGCCGTCTTCGTCGGGTGCCTGACCTATGTCGACCTCTTCACCGTGCCCGACTGGATTCCGGCCACCCGGGCGGTGGGCATCTTCGGCTCCCTCCTGGTGGCTGCGTTCTCCCTGGTGCTGTGCCACTTCCGGCTGCAGCGCGAGGCGCTGCACGCCCGGACGTCCCTGGTGGCCGACACGGTGCAGCGGGCGGTGCTGCGCGAGCTGCCGCTGCGGGCGGGCCCGGCCGAGGTGTACGGCTTCTATGTCTCCGCCCAGGAGGGAGCCCGGGTCGGCGGCGACATCTACGAGGCCATCGACACCCCGCACGGGGTGCGGCTGATGATCGGCGACGTCCAGGGCAAGGGCATGCCGGCGATCGGCGCGGGCATCGACGTGCTGGCGTCGTTCCGCGAGGCCGCGCAGTACCAGGCCTCGCTGGAGTCGGTGGCCGGGCGGATGGAGCAGGCGCTGGCCCGCTACAACGCCCGCTCGGCCGAGCCGGGCACCGAAGGGCGCTTCGTCACCGCGCTGCTGATGGAGGTGCGCAGCATGCCCGGCCGGCCGCAGGGCCAGGTGCTGTCGTGCGGCCACATCCCGTACTACCTGGTGCGCGACGGCCAGGTCCACGAGCGCAGCGACGGCGAGGGCGCGCTGCCCCTCGGCCTGGGCGCGCTCAGCGCGGAGCCCCGGCACAGCGTGCGGATCCACCCCGCGCCCGACGACTGGATCGTGCTGTGCACGGACGGCGTGACCGAGGCGCGCTGCACGGACGGCGAGTTCTACCCGATGGCCGAGCGGCTGGCCGGGTGGACGCATCTGGAGCCGGCCGAACTGGCCCGAACGCTCCGCGCCGACCTGGAATCCTTCACCGACGGCGACCTCAAGGACGACGCCACGGTGCTGGTCGTCCGCCGCACCCCCGCCGCCGCTCAGTTGAGCATGGCGCGCGCCGCCGCGGCCTGACGCCGGATCGCCTTCGCCCCGGCGGGCTCGACCGGCTCCACCACCCGCGCGTACTCCTCCAGCTCGGCCGCGCCCGCGAGGAACGCACCGCGCTCGACGAGCAGTTGGGCCCGCTCCAGGCGCAGCCGCGCCGGATGGCTCGGCAGCAGCAGCGACAGCTCCAGCGCCCACAGCTGCACCGCGCTGTGCTCGGGCCGCGCCCGTGCCCAGGCCCGGATGTTGTTGAGCACCCGCAGCACGATCTCCAGGGGGTCGGCGGGCGCCGTCATCCGCCGGCTCAGCCGCTCGCCGGTCGCGCCCGCGACCAGCAGCTCGGTGTCCTCCTCGGTCAGCAGCCGGCCGCCCCCGAACGGATCGGCCAGCACATGCGCGCCCAGGGGGTCGCCGAAGCCGACGACGAAATGGCCGGGCAGCGCCACCCCGTACACGGGGGCGCCGGCCCGCCGGGCGACCTCCATCCACACCACCGACAGCAGGATCGGCAGGCCGCGGCGCCGCCGCAGCACCTCGTGCAGCAGCGAGGACTCCAGCCGCCGGTAGTCGGCGGGCGAGCCGCCGAAGCCGTACCGGGTGCCGAGCAGGTCGGCGAGGTTACGGGCCCAGGCGGCGGGACCGCTGTCGGAGGGGGTGCGCGCGGCGCTGTCGGGCGGGGCGGTGGCCGGGCGACGGTCGGGCGCGTACGGGAGCAGCCCGGCCAGCCGGTCCAGTTCGATCTGCGCCGCGTCGAGGCCCGCCTCGTCCAGCGCGGGATCGGCCTCGGCGCAGATCAGCAGGCACAGCAGCGCCAGATCGGGCCGCTCGGCGCGCGCGGCCTCGGCGAACTGCTGCCGTCGCGCCGCGCGGGCGTCGTCCGCTTCGTGCCCGGGTTCGTGCCCGGGTTCCTGAGGCATGGGGGCACCCCCTTCAGCGCCGGGCGTCCGGCCGGGGCCGCCGGTAGTGATAGCCGTGGTGGTCGGTGAAGCCGAGCCGGTCGTAGAACCCGAGGGCACCGGTGTTGTCCGCCTCGACCTGCAGATACGCCGCCGAGGCGCCCTCCGCGAGGGCCCGTTCGGCGAGCGCCGCCATCACCAGGCCGGCCAGCCCCTGCCGCCGCGCGTCCGGGGCCACCTCGACCGCCGCGAACCCCGCCCAGCGCCCGTCGACGGCCAGCCGTCCGATCGCCGCGGTCCGGCCGTCCGCGTCGTGCACCGTCGCGCACCACACCGAGGGCCCGCCGGTCAGCACCTTCCGGGCGTCCTCGGTGACCTCCTGGCCGCCGCCGCCCTCGCCGGTCCGGTTGTACAGGGCAAGCCAGTCCGCGTCCGGCTCCCGGGCCAGCGCGACCCGGGAGGTGTCCGCCCCGGTGTCGGCGAGCGGCGCCAACGCCGCGATCCGGACCCGGGTGTGCGCCTCGTCGGCCCAGCCGCGCTCCGCCAGCCGGGCGGTCAGCTCTACGTCGGTGTCCTCGCGGCCGGTGGCGACCGCGATCACCGGCGGCAGCCCGCGGGCGCCGTACCACCGGCCGATGTGCTCCAGCGCCGCGTCCAGCGGGAGGCCGGGGTCGCCGAGGGGCAGCACGGAATTGGCGCGGCGGGTGAAGCCCCCCGAAGCACGCAGCGTCCACTGCCCGAGACGCTCCGTATCGACGGCGGGCCAGCCGCGGGCTGCGACCTCCTGGAGCTCCCGGGCGGTGGCCGCCGGGACCTTCCGGCGGGCCGGGGCGGCGGGCACCACCTTGGCCGCCACCAGCGAGGACTCCTCGACCCGGACGCACTCGCCGGTGCGCCGTGTGATGCTCAGCACACCTTCGTCCCAGGATGTGAGAATCCCGACCGCGTCCGTGAACGCCTCCGGCCCCTCCCCGTCCCCGGTCAGGCGCCGGACGGATACCCTTTTGCCCACGTCAGCGCGGGTGATGCGAACCTCCCCGCGGCCACCGGCCAGGAATTCCATCGCTCAAACCGCCCCTCTTGTTCGTCTCGCGCCCGGGAACGGAGATACTAGATGGCGGGCATCGACGACGCCGCGCTCCCGCGCGCCCAGCGGCGGTACTGCCAATCGGTCCGCCGGCCCTACCGAGGAGGAACGACAGCGTGACCTACGTCATCGCGCAGCCTTGTGTCGACGTCAAGGACAAGGCGTGCATCGAGGAGTGCCCGGTCGACTGCATCTACGAGGGCCAGCGGTCCTTGTACATCCACCCGGACGAATGCGTCGACTGTGGCGCCTGTGAGCCGGTGTGCCCGGTCGAGGCGATCTTCTACGAGGACGACACTCCCGAGGAGTGGAAGGACTACTACAAGGCGAATGTGGAGTTCTTCGACGAGCTCGGCTCGCCCGGTGGCGCCAGCAAGCTCGGCCTGATCGAGCGTGACCACTCCTTCATCGCGGCGCTGCCGCCGCAGAACCAGTAACGACCCCAGGGTCAAGGGGGAGCCGCCGCTCCCTCTTGCTTCCCGGGTCTCGCGGTCGCACGGCGCCGCTCGGTCCCGTACGGCCCGTTCCGTACGGGACCGACGCATGTCTGCCGCGGTCCTGGCACCATCCAGAAAGAGAGCACCGTGGGCGCAGCCTCCTCTTCCCAGCCCGTCTCCCCCCGCGCGTCGCTCCGCGACCGCCTGCCCGTGTTCCCCTGGGACCGGCTGGAGCCGTACAAGGCCACCGCTGCCGCGCACGCCGACGGCATCGTCGACCTGTCCGTCGGCACCCCGGTCGACCCGGTCCCCGCGGTGGTGCAGCAGGCGCTGACGGCCGCGGCCGACAGCCCGGGCTACCCGACGGTGTGGGGCACGGCCGCGCTGCGGGACGCCCTCACCGGCTGGGCCGCCGACCGCCTCGGCGCCCGGGGCCTGGACCACACCCATGTGCTGCCGGTCGTCGGCTCCAAGGAGCTGGTGGCCTGGCTGCCGACCCAGCTGGGCCTGGGCCCGGGCGACAAGGTCGGCTACCCGCGCCTGGCCTACCCGACGTACGAGGTCGGCGCCCGCCTGGCCGGCGCCGAGCCGGTCGTCTACGACGACCCCTGGGACCTGGACCCCAGCGGCCTCAAGCTGCTCTGGCTGAACTCGCCGTCCAACCCCACCGGCCGGGTGCTCGGCGCCGACGAGCTGCGCCGCACCGTCGCCTGGGCGCGCGAGCACGGTGTCCTGGTCTTCAGCGACGAGTGCTACCTCGAACTGGGCTGGGAGGCCGACCCGGTCTCTGTGCTGCACCCGGACATCTGCGGCGGCTCCCCGGACGGCCTGGTCGCCGTGCACTCGCTGTCCAAGCGCTCCAACCTCGCCGGCTACCGCTCCGCCTTCCTCGTCGGCGACCCCACGGTCCTCGGCGACCTGCTGCAGATCCGCAAGCACGGCGGCATGATGATCGCGGCCCCGGTCCAGGCCGCCACCGTCGCCGCGCTCGGCGACACCGCCCATGTCGCCGAGCAGCGCGAGCGCTACGCCCGCCGCCGGGCCGCGCTGCGCGGCGCCTTCGAGGTCGCGGGCTTCCGCATCGAGCACAGCGAGGCCTCGCTCTACCTCTGGGCGACCCGCGGCGAGCCCTGCTGGGACACCGTCGCCGCGCTCGCCGAACACGGCATCCTCGTCGCCCCCGGCGAGTTCTACGGCACCGCGGGGGAGCGGTTCGTACGGATCGCCTTCACCGCGACCGACGAGCGGGTGGACGCCGCGGTGCGCCGCCTGTCGAAGTGAGCCGCCGCCGCGCATGACCACGCGCAGGGGCCCGGGGAGCGTCGACTCCCCGGGCCCCTGCGCGTGGCGCGGGCGGGCGGCCGGGTCAGCGGCCGCCGAGCGGCAGACCGCCGAGCAGGCTCTTGGCGGGACCGAGCAGGCCCTGGGACGAGCCGACCAGAGTCTTGGCCGCGTCGAGCGGCAGCCGGTCGGTGGAGATGCCGTGCTTGGCGATCGGGCGGACCAGGGACTCGGCCTTGTCGGCGGCGCCCTGGGTGAGCGGCATGGCCTTCTTCACGGCCGGACCGGCGGTCTCGACGAGTGCCGGGGCGAGCTTCGTCGCCGCTTTGCTGCCGGCCTCGTTGAGCAGGCCGACGCCGTGGTGCGCGGTGCGGTCGAGGGTGGCGCTGGTGTTCTTGGAGTCCAGGGGCGCCGTCAGTCCGCCCAGGTCGGGTGTCTTGGCGGGCAGTTCCACGGCGCTCGCGGAACCGGCCGCAGCGACCACGGGAGCGGCACCCGCTGCAACGAGCAGGGCGGCTCGGGCGATCCGACGCGTAACGGGGAGGGACATGGTGCTCCTTTTACGGAGAAGGACTCGGACTTCTGACAGATGTGCCATGTCCGCCGGGCGGACGCACTGACTACCGCTTCAGAACCCCGAAGGTTGCGGTGAACTCAGGTAAAGAGTTGGTAACGCGTCACATAATCGGCCCTGGCTAAAGGCGGGCAATATGTGCACAGCCGCGGGTGTCGCGGAAACGTCACGGCCCTTTACGCACAAGACAATTGACGGAACCCGGGAAAGGTGCGGTCCTCAACTGCCGCCATAGGAAAGGGAATTGCTTTGGGTGCCCCTTTCGGGGGACCCGGCAAACTATTGCGCGGTGACGATACGCACGTCGTGTGCGGTCGCCGGGGAAGCGGCCGGCTTCGGCTGCCAACCCTTCCCGGAATCGGCCGCGCGCCACGTCCGGCCGGCGTAAGAGATCTGTTCGATGCGCAGCTCGGCGGAGTGCGCCATGGCCCACGTCGCCAGCTCCCAGCCGCGCCGCGGGGCCTCGCCCGCCGCCGGACCGGACTGCCGCACCGGTATCGTCACCCCGCGCCCGCCGCCGGTCGCATGCCCGGCGGAAGCGCCCGCACCCGGGAGCACCTGCGGGCCGAACTCCCGTACCAGCTTCTCCCGCACCTTTGCGGCGCCGCCCGCCTGCGCGTTCACCGGCCCGCTCTCGGTGCAGGTCATCGCGTCCTGATAGCGGCCCGTGAGGGCCCCGGTCAGCCGCGCGGCATTCGCCTCGTGCTTGGCGTACGCCTGCGGAAAGCCGCTGCGCTGCACCTTCTGGGCGGCGACGGTCAGCGGCAGCCGGGAGTACCCGGGCACCTTCGCCAGATGCCGGTAGAACTCCCCGGCCGAATACACGGGGTCCATGATCTGCTGCACGGTGCCCCAGTCCTGCGAGGGCCGTTGCTGGAAGAGCCCGACCGAGTCGCGGTCACCGAAGTCGATGTTGCGCAGCCCCGACTCCTGCATCGCGGTCGCCAGCGCGATGGTCACCGCCCGCTCCGGCAGCCCGCGCGAGGACGCCACGGCCGAGATCGTCGCGGCGTTCGCGGCCTGCTCCGGGGACAGCTCGTACTCCTTGGAGCCGTCCTCGGCGCGCACCGTGCAATGCGGCGCCCCCGGGCCACCGGTGACGTACTGCACGACGAGATAGCCGGCCAGTCCGAGGAGTACGGCGACGGCGGCGACGGTTCGCCACAGGCGGGCACGGGAGACGGAGGATGAGGGCTGGGCGGACACGGGCCCACCGTACTGGAGTGCTCCGGATAGGGTCGGATCCATGGAGCACTCCGGACACCACCCCGCCCTCGACCTGTCGCTCGACGCCGCCGCGCTCACCGCGCAGCTGGTGGATTTCCCCTCCGAGAGCGGAAACGAGAAGGACCTGGCCGACGCCGTCGAGCACGCCCTGCGCGCGCTGCCGCACCTGACCGTCGACCGGTACGGCAACAACATCGTGGCCCGTACCCACCTCGGCCGCGACGAGCGGGTGGTGCTCGCCGGACACCTCGACACGGTGCCGATCGCCGGCAACGTCCCCTCCCGGCTCGACGAGCACGGCGTCCTGTGGGGCTGCGGCACCAGCGACATGAAGTCCGGCGTCGCCGTCCAGCTGCGGACGGCCGCCACGGTCCCGGAGCCCAACCGCGACCTGACCTTCGTCTTCTACGACAACGAAGAGGTCGCCGCCCACCTCAACGGCCTCGGCCATGTCGCCGACGCCCACCCCGACTGGCTCGCCGGTGACTTCGCCGTCCTCCTGGAGTCCTCCGACGGCGAGGTGGAGGGCGGCTGCCAGGGCACCCTGCGGGTCCTGCTGCGCACCAGCGGTGAGCGGGCCCACTCCGCCCGCGGCTGGATGGGCGCCAACGCGATTCACGCCGCCGCCCCGATCCTGGCGAAGCTCGCCGCGTACGAGCCGCGCCGCCCGGTCATCGACGGCCTCGAATTCCGCGAGGGCCTCAACGCCGTCCGCATCGAGGGCGGGGTCGCCAACAACGTCATCCCGGACGCCTGCACGGTCACCGTCAACTTCCGCTACGCCCCGGACCGCACCCCCGACGAGGCGGTGGCCCATGTGCGGGAGGTCTTCGCGGACTGCCCGGTGGACGAGTTCGTCATCGACGACCACTCCCCGGGTGCACTGCCCGGTTTGTCCCACCCGGCGGCCAAGGCCTTCATGGAGGCCGTCGGCGGCAGCGCGCGGCCCAAGTTCGGCTGGACCGACGTCTCCCGTTTCAGCGCGCTGGGCGTCCCCGCCGTCAACTACGGACCCGGCAACCCGCTGCTCGCGCACAAGAAGGACGAGCGGGTCGCCACCGAGCGCATCCTGCACTGCGAGGAGCGGCTGCGCGCCTGGCTGACCGCCTGACCTCGCCCGGTACGGCCGCCGACGGTTCCCCTCCGCACCGAATTCCCCTGCTCTTCACGTCGGCGGATCTAGGCTGAAACGGCACACGTACTGCCAGCGGAGGGAGCACGACATGGCCAGTCCCGAGGGAGCACCGGTCCCCGAGGAGCAGCGGCTGGGCCCCGTACTGCGCCGCCAGGACCAGGTGCAGGCCGGCACCACCGACCAGCGGCTGCTGGACTCCGAAGGCCCTTCCGAGTGGGTGCACACCGACCCCTGGCGCGTGATGCGCATCCAGTCGGAGTTCGTCGAGGGCTTCGGCGCGCTGGCCGAGCTGGGCCCGGCCGTCAGCGTCTTCGGCTCGGCCCGCACCCCGCGGGACGCCAAGGAGTACGACGCCGGGGTACGGCTCGGGCGGGCCCTGGTGGAGGCCGGGTTCGCGGTGATCACCGGGGGCGGCCCCGGCGCCATGGAGGCCGCCAACAAGGGCGCCAACGAGGCCGGTGGCACCTCCGTCGGGCTGGGCATCGAGCTGCCCTTCGAGCAGGGCATGAACGACTATGTGAACCTCGGCGTCGACTTCCGGTACTTCTTCGTGCGCAAAACGTGTTTTGTGAAGTACGCCCGCGGGTTCGTGGTGCTCCCCGGAGGGCTCGGCACCCTCGACGAGCTCTTCGAGGCGCTCACCCTGGTCCAGACCCGTAAGGTCACCCGCTTCCCGATCGTGCTCTTCGGCACGGCCTACTGGAGCGGGCTGGTCGACTGGCTGCGCGACACCCTCATCGCCGAGGGCAAGGCGTCGATGCACGATCTGGAGCTCTTCCACCTCAGCGACGACGTGGACGAGGCGGTCGCGCTGGTGACCAAGGAGGTCGGGATCTAGGGACTGGCGACGCCGGGAATGCCCCCGCCCCCCGCCCTGTTATGGCCCCGCAGGGGGCCCAGGCGTCCCCTACGGCATCTGTTCGCACGAGCCCTAAGGGGCGCGCCTCAACGGGCGCCTTTCTCAGGCCAGGCCCCGGCGGGCGACCGCCGGGGGCCGGTGGCCGGCGATCGAGGCCACCATGTCGAGCACCTGGCGGGTCTCGGCGACCTCGTGGACGCGGTAGACCTGAGCGCCCAGCCAGGCCGAGACGGCGGTGGTCGCCAGGGTGCCGAGCACCCGCTCCTTGACCGGCCGGTCGAGCGTCTCGCCGACGAAGTCCTTGTTGGACAGCGAAACCAGCACCGGCAAGGGGGTGTCCCCCGCGCGAGCGAAGCCGAGAGCTCGGGGAACGGCCGTGGTCATCTCGCCCAGCCGCCGGGTCGCCTCCAGGCTGTGCCGGGTGTTCTTGCCGAAGTCGTGCCCCGGATCGATCAGGATCGCGTCCCGCCGGACCCCCAACTCCACGGCCCGGTCGGCCAGTCCGAGCGTCACCCGCAGGATGTCGGCCAGCACGTCGTCGTACGTCACCCGGTGCGGCCGGGTACGCGGCTCGACGCCGCCCGCGTGGGTGCAGACCAGGCCGACGTCGTAGCGCGCCGCGACCTCGGCGAGCCGCGGGTCGACGCCGCCCCAGGCATCGTTGAGCAGATCCGCGCCGGCCTCGCAGACCGCCTCGCCGACCTCGTGCCGCCAGGTGTCGACGCTGATCACCACATCGGGGAAGCGCTTGCGGACCTCGGCCACGAACCCGACCGTGCGGCGGGCCTCCTCCTCGGCGGTGACCTCCTCGCCGGGACCGGCCTTGACGCCGCCGATGTCGATGATCGCGGCGCCGTCGGCCACGGCCTGCTCCACGCGGGCCAGCGCGGGCTCGTCACGGAACGTGGCGCCCTGGTCGTAGAACGAGTCCGGCGTCCTGTTGACGATCGCCATGATCACCGGCTCGTGCGCCCCGAACTCGCGATTCCCCAGCCGCAGCATTCCCGCACTCCCTCTCCGTGGTCCGGGAGCGACCCTAACTGTCACACCCGCATGGCACGATCAGTGCAGGCACATAGTCCGGGGAGTTGGTCGTGTTCTGGTTCTTGCTGATCGCGATGGTCGTGGTGGTGGCCGCGGTCACGCTCGTGGTCGTCGGCGGTGGTGACGGCGGCGGGCTGCGGGATTCCGAGCCGGACCGGCTGCACGACCCGCTGCCGGAGGACCGCCCGCTGGGCCGCGCCGATGTGGAGGCCGTCCGGCTTCCGGTGACCGTCCGTGGTTACCGCATGAACGACGTCGACGACGTCCTGGACCGCCTCGGCGCCGAGCTGGCCGAGCGCGACGCCCGGATCGCCGAGCTGGAGGCGGCGCTCGCCGGAGCGCACGCCTCCGCGATGGGCGGCCCCGGGCTCATACAGGACGGCCCGCCCGTGCTGGGGCCGGTGCAGGAGCCGGGAGAGGGTTCCGGCGACCGGACGTCCGCGGACGGGCCCGACGCCCCCGCGTCCCCGGAAGGCGAGGACCGGGCATGAGCGGGGTGGTGCGCGAACCGGACGGCATTCCGCGCTGCCCGTGGGGCATGGAGTCGCCGCAGATGGCCGACTACCGCGCCTATCACGACACCGAATGGGGCCTGCCGGTCCATGGTGACGATGCCCTCTTCGAGCGAATGAGCCTGGAGGCGTTCCAGTCCGGGCTCTCGTGGATCACGATCCTGCGGCGCCGCCCCGGCTTCCGCGCCGCGTTCGCCGGTTTCCGCATCCCGGAGGTCGCGCGGTTCACGGACGCGGACGCCGAGCGGCTGCTCGCCGACCCCGGCATCATCCGCAACCGCGCCAAGATCGCCGCGACGATAGGCAACGCCAAGATCGCCGCCGGGCTGGCCCCCGGCGAACTCGACGACCTGATCTGGTCCTACGCCCCCGACCGCACCGGCCGGCCGGTGCCGCGCACCGTCGACGAGGTGCTGCCGGTGACCCCGGAGTCGACGGCGCTCGCCAAGGACCTCAAGAAGCGCGGCTTCCGCTTCGTCGGCCCGACCACCGCATACGCGATGATGCAGGCGTGCGGCCTGGTCAACGACCATCTGGCGGACTGCCATGTCCGCCGGGCGGTGGACGCGGCGGCCGGCTGACCCGGGCCGGACGGGCGGCACCGGCGGGCAGCGGGAGCCGGGGGTGGCCGGGGGTGGCCGGTCGGTGGTGGCCGCTCACCGGGCAGCCCGGCGGTGGCCGGTCACCCGGCAGCCCGGGGCCGGCGGGCGGTAGCGCCATCACCCGGCAGCCCGGGGCCGGCCGGCGGCGCCGCGGTCAGCGCCCCAGGAAGGCCGGCTTCTCCTTCTTCACGAAGGCCTCGACGGCGATCTGATGGTCCTCCGACGCCCCGGCGCGGCCCTGCAACTCGTCCTCCTTGCCGAGCGTCTCGGCGAGTGAGTGCTCCGCCCCGTAGGCCAGCGATTCCTTGATCGCCGCATAGGCGGCGGTCGGGCCCTGGGCCAGCCGGCGGGCGACGGCCGCGGCCTGGTCGGCCAGCTCCCCGGCCGGCACCACCTTGTTGGCGATGCCCAGGTCGTACGCCTCCTGGGCGCTGATGTTGCGGGGGAAGAGCAGCAGATCGGCGGCCCGGCCATGCCCGATCAGCCGGGGCAGCGTCCAGGACATCCCGGAGTCGGCGGTCAGCGCGACGCCCGCGAAGGAGGTGTTGAAGGACGCCGAGTCGGCGACCACGCGGTAGTCGGCCGCCATCGCAAAGCCCGCACCGGCGCCCGCGGCGACCCCGTTCACGCCCGCGACCACGGGCTTGGGCATCCCGGCCAGCGCCGTCACGATCGGGTTGTAGTGCTCACGCACGGTGTTCATGGTGGCGCCGGACCCGGTGGCCCGGTCCTCGGCCAGCAGGCCGATGTGCTCCTTGAGGTCCTGCCCGACGCAGAAGGCGCGCCCGGTGGCGGTCAGCAGAACGGCTCGTACGGCGGGGTCGGCCGCGGCGTCCTTCAGAGTGTCCCGCAGCAGGACCTTCGCCTCGATGTTCAGCGCGTTCATCGCATCGGGGCGGTTGAGCGTGATCGTCGCCAGCCCGTCGGTCACGTCGTAGAGCACGGTGTCGGCCATAGTGGGAGTCCCCTCCGTCGCGGCTCGGACTGCTCGGCAGCGGCAGTCAGCGCTCAGGATGCCGGAGATCATCGGGCCCCGGCATGTGACGTACGTCAAAGATTGCGGGCGCGTCGGAGGACGGCGGTCGGCGGAGTATTGCAGCCCCCTCCCCGAATTGAGGGGGTTTGCGGGAGCACCTTGCCGAAGGGAAGCTGCCCGATGTTGGTCATCGGGTCGTTCGATGCGGGATAATGGCCTGGAAGCAATGTGTTCGATGCCGGTGACACGTGCCTATTCGGGCCGTCGGCTGAGATGAGCTGGTTTCAGGAAGGGGAACGAGCATGGCGGCCATGAAGCCGCGGACGGGCGACGGCCCGCTCGAGGTGACCAAGGAGGGGCGGGGCATCGTCATGCGCGTTCCGCTCGAAGGCGGCGGGCGGCTCGTCGTCGAGCTGACCCCCGACGAAGCCAAGGCCCTGGGTGAGGCCCTGGACAAGGTCACCGTCTGACAAGGGCGGCGCAACCGGCGGTTTCCCGGGGCTGACCCCGGTATCCCCAGCCGAATTACCCCGGCCCCGGCATGCGGCGCGCACATCCTGCGCGCCGCATGCCGGGGCCGTTTCGCACCCGGCGCGCCGGGGCGGGTCAGCTGCGTCTGACCGCGCAGAGCAGTCCGTCGCCGACCGGCAGCAGGGCCGGTACCAGTGCCGTGCTCTCCCGTACGGCCCGCAGCAGCTCCCGCAGCCGCAGCACCTCCGCGGGCTGCACCGCCGAGTCGACCGTACGGCCGTCCGCGAAGACGCCCTCGAAGCAGACCAGGCCGCCGGGGCGCAGCAGACGCAACGATTCAGCGAGGTACTCCAAGCACTCCATCAGGTCGCCGTCGCAGAAGACGAGGTCGTATCCGCCGTCCGCGAGGCGGGGCAGGACGTCCAGGGCGCGGCCGGGGATGAAGCGGGCGCGGTTGCCGGCGAAGCCCGCGGCGCGGAACGCCTGCTTGGCGAACGCCTGCCGCTCGGGTTCGAGGTCCACGGTGGTCAGCACCCCGTCGGGCCGCATGCCGTGCAGGAGATGGATGCCCGACACGCCCGTCCCGGTGCCGATCTCGGCGACGGCCTTGGCGTCCGCGGCGGCGGCGAGCAGGCGCAGCGCCGCGCCGGTGCCGTTGGTCACCGTACGGATGCCGACCTCCTGCGCACGGTCACGTGCCCAGCTCAGGGCGGCCTCGGCGCTGTCGTCGATGGTCCCGGCGCCGTACGCCTCGGCGAATGCCAAGCTCGTCTGCCGGTTGCCGGTAATGGCCCTCTCCTGTCCCCGTAGTTGACGCAACCGTGACTGTATCCGCTGGACGCGGGAACTCGCAGATGGGACCGGGCGTTGAGGAGGGGTGGAAGGGTGACGGGGGGACGCACCGGTGAAGACCGCGCGAGACACGCAGCAAGACCAGAAGCAGGACCAAATGCAGGTCAAAACTGCTTATCCGGAGCTAACGGGCGAGGTGGATATGGTAGGGGCTCTACTGGACACCACCAGAGCCACCAGGGGAGGTGCGGCTGCGACGGGTGACCGTCGAGTGCTGAGGCGCTTGAAAAGGTCGTTCGCCGAGCCGAAATCCGTGACCAACACCGCTGACCGTTTCCTTCCCCACTCTCGACTTCGCTCGAGTGGGGGGACCGCCGACTCCGCAACGACCGCGACCTTTGCCGCAGACGCGGATGCGCAGGCGTGGACTCCGCCCAGCTGGGAGGAGATCGTCAGCACCCACAGCGCACGGGTCTACCGCCTCGCCTACCGCCTCACCGGCAATCAGCACGACGCCGAGGACCTCACCCAGGAAGTGTTCGTCCGCGTCTTCCGCTCCCTGTCGACGTACACCCCCGGTACGTTCGAGGGCTGGCTGCACCGCATCACGACCAACCTCTTCCTGGACATGGTCCGGCGCCGTCAGCGCATCCGCTTCGATGCGCTCGGTGACGACGCCGCCGAGCGGCTCCCCAGCCGGGAGCCCTCCCCGCAGCAGCACTTCAACGACACGCACTTCGACGCCGATGTGCAGCATGCGCTGGACACCCTCGCGCCCGAGTTCCGGGCCGCCGTGGTGCTGTGCGACATCGAGGGCCTGTCGTACGAGGAGATCGCCGCGACGCTCGGCGTCAAGCTCGGCACGGTCCGCAGCCGGATCCACCGTGGCCGCTCGCATCTGCGCAAGTCCCTCAAGCACCGCGCCCCGGCCACCCGCGCCGAAGAGCGCGAGCAGCGGCGGTCGCTGGCCGTGGTGCCCACGGGGGAGGTCGGAATCGCGTGAGCGGCAGCGGCGGTCCGTCCCCCGCCGAGGCGCACCTCGGCGACCGCCTCGCGGCCCTGGTCGACGGCGAGTTGGGGCATGACGCGCGCGAGCGGGTGCTCGCGCATCTTGCGACCTGCGGCAAGTGCAAGGCGGAGGCCGACGCGCAGCGTCGGCTGAAGACCGTCTTCGCCCAGACCGCGCCCCCCGGCCCGTCCGAGGGTCTGCTGGCGCGTCTGCAGCAGCTGCCCGGCGGTGACCCGAGCGGTCCCGGCAGCCGGCTCGGCAACGGCAGCTTCGGACGGGGCGACTTCGCCCGGGACAGCGGCGCGTTCTCCTATGTCGCCTCCCCGGGCCACGGCCCTGCCCTGGCCGGCGTCGCCCCCCAGCCCCGCGCCCGCGGCATCCGCGTCCACGAGGCCGACCGGCCCGGCCAGCGGCGCCGGTTCGCCTTCGCGGCGGCCGGTGCGGTCTCCCTCGCGGCCATCGCGCTGGGCGGCGCCCTCCCGCTGGAGGCGGCCGCCGATCTGCCCGGCGGACGCGCCGACGGCAGCGGCAGCACCGTCACCCCGCTCAGCGTCAGCCCCGCGGCCGACAGCGATGTGCTGTTCCGCGGTGACCCCTTCCCCGCCGGCCCTTCCCGGGTGGACGGCCGACAGCCGTCCGGCGGTCCGACCCTCGCCCCGGCCCCCAGCGCCATGACCCTGTACGGCCCCGGTGCGGCGCCCCCCACCCCGTCGTACTCCGCGCCGGCCGGCGGATTCGGGCTGTCGCCGCTGATAGCCGCGACCGGTCCGGTCACGGCGTACGACTTCCCGCCCCTGACGCCGGCCACCGGCGGACCTCCCGTGCGGAAGAACCCGCCCCAGCTCTCCCCCCTGGAGCCCATGCGCCCGCTGAGCGGCCCCGCCACCTCGGCCGGCCCGCGCGTACATGGCTCAACCCCCGCCCAGCGTTGACCGTCCCCTGCGCAGCCCCGCGCGGAACTGGTTGAATCCCTCTGGGCGGCGCACCCCTGAGCGGGCGTATGCCGCGAGGTGGTGGTGGCCCGCGCAGGGGTGCGGGCGAATTCTGGGGAGAGCATGGACGACGGTAAGGCCGCCGGGCCGAAGCTGAAGTGGTGGAGCCGCCCGGGAGGCACCGCGCGCACGGAACCCTCGGCCGAGGCCGGTCCGGCGGCGGAGGGGGCAGCGGCCGAGGCGTCCGGCACGTCCGAGGCACAGGGCACGGAGGACTGGCTCATGCGTCCGCCGGAGCCGCGCAACGGCGTGGCGGAGCGTGCGGTTCCGGAGCCGTCCGAGGGTGAGGTTTCAGCCGAAAGGGCCACGGAAAACGCCGAGTTGGCCACGGTTCCGGGCGGAACGGGCGCGGACGCCACGGCTCAGGACGCCGCCGGGGCCGGCGGGGACGGGACGCCCGGTGCGCGCCCGGAGCCGTCGACCGTGACGCTCGGCAAGGTGGCCGAGGGCGCGCGGGACGGAGCGACGGCCGGTCCGCGGCCGACGGACCCGGACGGCACGACGACGACCGCGGCGACGGCTCCGGCCCCCGCCGAGGCCTCGCCCCTCGCGTCGGTGACGGCCGGCGGCCCGGCCGCCGCGCCACGGCGGCAGCGGCCGCTGCACGACGAGGACCCCTACGGAACCCCTCCCTACGGTGGCCCCGGACCGTGGGCGCCGGCACCGCCCGTACAGCGGCCGGTGGCGACGCCCGCCCACGGCACCGTCCTCCCGCCGGCCACCGGGCCACTGCCCCCGTACGGAGCCCCCGCCGCGCCGGCCGCGGGCTACCCGAGCCCCCCGCAGTCCTCGGCGCCGGCCGCACCGCCCGCCGGGCACGCGGCCGCTGCGGGCACCGCCGGCGAGGACCACCCGCCGCTCGCGCCCGGCGCCGAGCAGCGGCACCCGGCCGCGCCGGCCGACCCCGCACACCCCCGGCCGGCCACCGAGCCCGCCACCTCCCCGCAGCCGGGACTCCCTCCTCGGCCCGCTTCCGGCGCCGCCGCCGGGCCGCACGACCCCGCCCCACACCCCGCCCCCCTGGACCCCGCCGGACCGCAGCCGCTCTCGGCCGTGCCCGGCGACCCCGGAGCGCCCCCGGCCGCCGGCCATCCCGGCGGACCGCACGGCGCCTGGCACCAGTACGACCCGTGGAGCGCGCCGCTGCAGGGCGGACCCGCCGCGGCGCCGCCCGCCCGCCGCCGGGGGCCGGTGGTCGCCGCCGCGGTGGTGCTCGCGCTGCTGGCGGGCGGCGTCGGCGGCGGCGTCGGCGCCTATGTCGAGCGCTACGGCGGGTTCAACGACATCCGGCTGCCGCAGGCCGGCGGGGACGAGGGCGGCCGCAGGCCCGACAGCGTCGCCGGGATCGCGCAGGCCGCGCTGCCCGGGGTGGTCACGATCCGTGTCCGGGGCAGCGCCGAACAGGGCACCGGCACCGGCTTCGTCCTCGACCACCAGGGGCACATCCTCACCAACAACCACGTCGTCGAACCGGCCGCCACCGGCGGCGAGATCTCGGTGACCTTCAGCGGCGGCCAGACGGCCAAGGCCCGGGTCGTCGGCCGGGACGGCGGCTACGACCTCGCGGTCGTCCAGGTGGAGGGCGTCACGGGGCTGCGGCCGCTCCCCCTCGGCAACTCCGACGCGGTGCGGGTCGGCGACCCCGTGGTGGCGATCGGTGCACCGTTCGACCTCGCCAACACCGTCACCTCCGGGATCATCAGCGCCAAGCAGCGCCCGATCACCGCGGGCGGCCAGAAGGGCGACGGCAGCGATGTGTCGTACGTGGACGCGCTGCAGACCGACGCCCCCATCAACCCGGGCAACTCCGGCGGCCCGCTGGTCGACACCAGGGCGCGGGTGATCGGCATCAACAGCGCCATCCGCGCGGCCGACAACGGCAGCGGCCTGGAAGGCGGCGCCCAGGGCGGCAGCATAGGGCTGGGCTTCGCCATACCGATCAACCAGGCCAAGCGGGTGGCCGAGGAGCTGATCAACACCGGCAAGGCGACCCACCCGGTGATCGGCGTGACGCTGGAGATGGAGTACGCCGGTGACGGGGCGCGGGTCAGCGAGCACAGCAAGGACGGCAAGCAGCCGGTCGCCCCGGGCGGCCCCGGTGCCAAGGCCGGGATCAAGGCCGGCGATGTGATCACCGAGGTGGACGGCGCCCCGGTGCACAGCGGCCAGGAGCTGATCGTCAAGATCCGCAGCCACCGGCCGGGCGACACCCTGGCGCTGACCCTCCAAAGGGGCGGCAAGGAACGGTCCGTTCGGCTCAGTCTGGGTTCTTCCAGCACCGGCTGATCGTTTGCATGGTGTTGGCACGGGTGACTCCCGTCTGACGTACGGGGCCAGGTACGGTGAGAGGCGGCCTGGCCCAAAGGCCTGCGAAGGCCGCGGATACCCAAGGAGCTGCACGGTGTTCTTCGACATAGGACCCCTCGAGCTGGTCGCGCTCGTGATCCTTGCCGTGCTCATCTTCGGTCCGGACAAGCTCCCCAAGGTCATCCAGGACGTCATGACCTTCATCCGCAAAGTGCGGGCGTTCTCCGACAGCGCCAAGGAGGACATCCGCAGCGAGCTGGGGCCGGAGTTCAAGGACTTCGAGTTCGAGGACCTCAAGCCCAAGAACTTCGTACGCAAGCACGTCCTGGAGAAGGACGAGTACGGCCTCAAGGACCTTCAGGAGATCCGTAACGGCTTCGACCTGAAGAAGGAGATGGCAGAGGTCACCGACGCCGTCAACGGCCACGACGGCGCGTCGTCCGCCACGCCCTCGAACGGCTCAGGTCCGAGCCTGTCCAAGGGGTCCCCGGCAGCCTCCGCCGGCACCCCTGACCTGCGAAAGAAGCCTCAGGAGCCGGAGTCCGGCGAGCGTCCGCCGTTCGACGCGGACGCCACCTGACCACATGATATGACCGGCTGTGTTGACGCCTATGGCTATGCTCCCGTTGTCCGGGGTTCGGTCGCCTGAGGGGGGCGGGCCGCCCACGACGCAGGGCAACTAGGAGGCTTCGCGCAGATGGAGACGACGAGTCCGTCAGCGACACACGAGGCGGCCGCCGAAGCCGGCCGGAAGGTCGACGGCTATCTGCTGGCCGCATTCCCGTGGTACGGCCTCGACGAGGCGTTCACCGGTCCGCGCTGGCTGATGCGGGTCGGGGCGGCCGCCGACGGGACCGTCGAGCACGGCGCCACGGGGCACGGCGAGGAGCCGACCATCAAGGTGGAGCCGCCGCAGGACGAGCGGTTCGCGGTGGTGGTGACGGTCGCCAGCCGCCCCGTACGGCGCAGCGGCGACGGCACCGGCGTACTGGAGGCGACCTCGGTCTCGACGGCCGCCTGGCTCGCGGGCTCCGGGCTGCTCGCCCAGACCTGGCCGACCCAGATGGACCGGACGCTGCGCCAGGACTGGCTGGACCAGCAGACGATGCTCGCCTGGGAGCTGGCCGACGACCTCGGCGGCGGGAGCTGGAGCGAGCTGATGCTGCCGGTGGACGGCGTGCCCACGTCGTTCGCCTATCGCGAGTCCGAGTACGGCTGGGTGCTGGCGGGTTCGGCGAACGAGGGCCCCGAGGGGGTGCACATCGGCGCCTACGGGCGCGGGATGAGCGCCTACGGGCTGGGCTTCTCGGTGATCAAGGACCTCACCACGTACGCGGACTGAACGGCACGGCACGAAGGGGCGGACCCGTACGGGCCCGCCCCTTCGTCGTGCTCGGGAGCCGGCGGGGGCGGTTGCCCGTCCCGCAGCGGCCCGCGGCCGTCAGAACTTGTTGCGCGGGGTGATCCCCAGCGACATGCCGGACAGGCCCCGCTGCCGGCCGCCCAGCTTGCCGGCGATCGACCGGATCGCCGACCCGGCGGGGGAGTCGGGGTCGGTCAGCACGACCGGCTTGCCCTCGTCGCTGCCCTCGCGCAGCCGGACGTCGATCGGGATGGCGCCGAGCACCGGCACCTGCGCGCCGGTCGTCCTCGTCAGGCCCTCGGCGACCCGCTCGCCGCCGCCGGTACCGAAGACATCGACCATCTCGTCGCAGTGCGGGCAGGGCAGCCCGGACATGTTCTCCACCACGCCGACGATCTTCTGGTGGGTCTGCACGGCGATCGAACCGGCCCGCTCGGCGACCTCGGCGGCGGCCTGCTGCGGGGTGGTGACCACCAGGATCTCGGCGTTCGGCACCAGCTGCGCCACCGAAATGGCGATGTCGCCGGTGCCCGGGGGCAGGTCCAGGAGGAGGACGTCCAGGTCGCCCCAGTAGACGTCGGCGAGGAACTGCTGGAGGGCGCGGTGCAGCATCGGGCCGCGCCAGACGACGGGGGCGTTGCCCGGGGTGAACATGCCGATCGAGATGACCTTCACGCCGTTCGCCGACGGCGGCATGATCATGTTCTCGACCTGGGTGGGCTTGCCGTCGGCGCCCAGCATCCGGGGCACGGAGTGGCCGTAGATGTCGGCGTCCACGACACCGACCTTCAGCCCGTCGGCCGCCATCGCCGCGGCCAGGTTGACCGTCACCGACGACTTGCCGACGCCGCCCTTGCCGGAGGCGACCGCGTACACCCGGGTCAGCGAACCGGGCTGGGCGAACGGCACCTCGCGCTCGGCGGTGCCGCCGCGCAGCGACGACGCCAGCTCCTTGCGCTGCTCGTCGCTCATCACGTCCAGCTCGACGGCGACGGAGGTGACGCCCTCGACCCGCTCGACGGCCTCCCGCACCGTGCGGGTGATCGTCTCGCGCATCGGGCAGCCGGAGACGGTGAGGTAGACCACGACCGCCACCGCACCGTCGGCCGCGATGTCCACCGATTTGACCATCCCCAGCTCGGTGATGGGGCGGTGGATCTCGGGGTCGTTCACCGTCGCGAGCGCTTCGCGGATCGCGTCCTCGCTCGGGGTGGCGCCTGGGGGCGTGTCGGTAGCCATGACCCGATGGTACGGCTCATGAGGGGGCCTCCGGTAAGACCGTCAGCGGTCGCGTTCATCACTCTGTGCGCCGGCCGGCTGCCGCTGTTCCAGATCCCGTTGCAGGTCCTGGAGCTCGGAGCGGAGCCAGTCGCGGGTGGCGACCTCGCCCAGGCCGAGCCGCAGCGCCGCGATCTCCCGTGTCAGGTACTCGGTGTCGGCGATGGAGCGCTCGTTCTGCTTGCGGTCCTGCTCGTGGGTGACCCGGTCGCGGTCGTCCTGGCGGTTCTGGGCCAGCAGGATCAGCGGCGCCGCGTACGAGGCCTGCAGCGACAGCACCAGGGTCAGGAAGATGAACGGGTACCGGTCGAACCGCAGCGGGTTGGGTGCGGTGGTGTTCCAGACGACCCACACGATGATGGTGAACGTCATCCAGACGAGGAAGCGGCCGGTCCCCAGGAAGCGGGCGATCTTCTCCGAGAGCCGCCCGAACGCCTCCGGGTCGTATTCCGGCAGGAACGTCCGGCGCGGGGCGCGCGGCTGGTCGAGACGTACCCGGGGGCGGTCGGTGGCGCCCCGGCGCAGCGCCGAGGCACCGTTCGCGCGCGACCGTTCCCTGCCGCCGTCCCGCTCCTCAGCGCCCATCCGCGGCCTTCCCCAGGCTCCCGCCGCCGGTCAGACCGGCCGTCGTGGAGCCGTGCAGCCCGTCCTCGCGCCAGTCGTCCGGCAGCAGATGGTCCAGCACGTCGTCGACGGTGACCGCGCCCAGCAGCGCCCCGCTCTCGTCCACGACCGGTGCGGCGACCATGTTGTACGCGGCCAGATAGCTGGTCACCTCCGGCAGCGGGGTGTCCGGCGGCAGGGCCGGCAGATCGGTGTCGGCGATCGAGCTGACGAGGGTGAACGGCGGGTCGCGCAGCAGCCGTTGGAAGTGCACCAGACCCAGGTACTTGCCGGTGGGGGTCTCGTCGGGCGGCCGGCAGACGTAGACCTGGGCGGCCAGCGCGGGGGACAGGTCCGGGTCACGCACCCGGGCCAGCGCGTCCGCGACGGTCGCGTCCGGGCGCAGCACGATCGGGTCGGTGGTCATCAGCCCGCCCGCGGTCCGCTCCTCGTACGCCATCAGCCGCCGCACGTCCGCGGCCTCCTCCGGCCGCATCAGCGCCAGCAGCCGTTCCTTCTCCTCCTCCGGCAGCTCGGAGAGCAGGTCGGCGGCGTCGTCGGGGTCCATCGCCTCCAGGACGTCGGCGGCCCGCTCGTCCTTCAGCTTGCCGAGGATCTCGACCTGGTCGTCCTCCGGCAGCTCCTCCAGGACGTCGGCGAGCCGGTCGTCGTCGAGCGCGGCGGCGACCTCGGCCCGCCGCTTGGGGGAGAGGTGGTGCAGTACGCCCGCCAGATCGGCCGGGCGCAGCTGTTCGAAGGTGGCCAGCAGACTCTCCGCACCCTGGCCGTGCTCCTCCAGCGAGAAGCCGGTCACCGCCGACCACTCCACGGTCAGCGCCTCCCCCTTGCGGCGCAGCGCCCCGCCCTTGCCCTTGCGCACGAAGACCTTCTCGATCTCCCAGTCGCGCCGTGCGGGCAGCTGGGTGATGCCGACGTCCAGGACGGTGACCTCCTCGCCGGTCTCCACCAGCCGTACCCGCCGGTCGAGCAGCTCGCCCAGCACCAGCGTCTCGGACGACCGCTGCTCGAAGCGCCGCATGTTGACCACGCCGGTGATGACGATCTGGCCGGAGTCCACACCGCTCACCCGGGTCATGGGCACGAAGATCCGGCGTCTGCTGATCACCTCGACGACCACACCGAGCAGCCGCGGCGGGCGCTGGCCGACCCGGAGCAGCGCGACGAGGTCCCGCAGCCGGCCGACCTGGTCGCCGTTGGGGTCGAAGACGGGGGTGCCGGAGAGATGGGAGACGAAGACCCGGGGAGTCACGACTGCCATGCCGAGCGCCGCCCTTTCTCCCGTTAGATCCGGAATACGGCATTAATCCGGGTTCAGGCTAACGCGCCCAGGTCGGTGCCGCCCCGGGGGAAGAGGCCGTAGGGTGACCGCCCCGCACCCCGCCGACGACCGTGCCCGTCCCAGGTACGCTGCCGTACTGCTGTCGAGATCACCCGCATCAGGAGGCAGAGCCGACGTGAGCGCAATCCCCCCGGGCGCCGGCCCCCGATCCCCCTCCGGAACCCGTCGTACGGGACGGGCGGCGCTGGTGGCGGCGGTCTGCGCGGCACTGGCCGCGGCGCTGACGGGCTGCGGCGGCGGCGAGGACCCCGACGCGGGCACCAACGGTCTGGGAAAGCTGCCCCCCACGAAGATCGAATCCAAGGCGCGGGCCGCGGCCCAGCGCGCCGGGACGGTGCACCTCTCCGGCAACGTGGTCAGCCAGGGCCGCACCTACAAGCTCGACATGAGCCTGGCCAAGGACGGTGCCAAGGGGGAGCTGACCACGAAGGAGGCGGCTTTCCAGGTGCTGCGGGTCGGCGATGCGCTCTACCTGAAGGCCGATGCGTCCTTCTGGGCCGGCGAGAAGGGCGGCGCCGCCGGCGGGGCGGCGAGCAAGCTCGACGGCAAATACGTCAAGGTGCCCGCCGCGGACCCGGTCTACAAGCGCTTCAGCGGCTTCACCGACAAGGACACGCTGCTCGCCGGTCTGCTCGGGCTGCACGGCAAGCTGACGGCCGGTGACCGCAGCGACGTCGGCGGGGTCCGCACCATCCGGCTGACCGCCGCCGCCGGCGCGGGCGGCACCCTGGACGTCTCGCTGGACGGGACGCCCTATCCGCTGCGGCTGCAGCGCGCCGGCGGGGCGGGCGTGCTCCGGCTCGACGACTGGGGCAAGCACGTGGACCTGCGCGCCCCGGCCGGTGGCCAGGTCGTGGACTACGGCAGCAAGATCGGCAAGGGCTGAGGGGGCGGGCGCCGGGCGTCAGCCCTTGCGTCCCCGCCGCAGCAGCTTCGGCAGCGCGGCCGGGGCGGGCCGCCGGGTGATCGCGGGCGTGGCCCGCGGCGGCACGGCGTGCGAGTCCTCGGGCATCAGGCCGGGGCGCTGCCCGGCCTCCCCGGTCGGCTCCAGGCGCAGCACCCGGCACTCCCGGGCCCAGCGCTCGGTGAGGGTGTCCGCGTCCGGCGCGTTGAGCCGCTTGCCCTTGAGCTCGTCGACCGCGGCCCGCCAGGCCTCGCTCTCCGGCGCCGGCTCGACGACCCGGGCCTGCCAGACGATCAGCCGGCCGCCCTTGTCCTTGCTGCGGACGGTCACCGTCGCCGTACCGCCGTCGGTGAGCCCGAGGCCGGCCAGCGGCTGTTCGCCGGGCCCGTCCCCGACGAGGCAGGCGGCGCCGTCGAGCCACAGATGCCACAGCGCCCGGGCCGGGCCCGCGCTTCCCCGCACCCAGATGAGGCCGGACTTCTTCGTGGCCTCTTCGATGAGCGCCCGATCCTGCAGGGCCTGCGACACGGTCTCCGTCATACGAGCCAGCCTAATGGCCCCGTCCGGGGCGGCCCGGAGCCGCCCGGACGCTGAGATCCGCGGACCCGGCGGCGGACCGGGTCACAGCCACCCGTTGCGCTTGAACCCGCGGCGGATACCGAAACAGATGGCGACCGTCGCCAGCAGCACGGCCGGGTAGCCGAACTTCCAGTGCAGCTCCGGCATGTAGTCGAAGTTCATGCCGTAGATCCCGGCGATCATCGTCGGGACGGCGAAGATCGCCGCCCACGCCGTGATCTTGCGCATGTCCTCGTTCTGCGCGACGGCCGCCTGCGCGAGATTGGCCTGCAGGATGGAGTTGAGCAGATCGTCGAAGGACAGCACCTGCTCGTTGACCCGCGCCAGGTGGTCGGCGACGTCCCGGAAGTACTTCTGGATGTCGGAGTCGACCAGCCGCATCGGCCGCTCGCTCAGCAGCTGCATCGGCCGCAGCAGCGGCGACACCGCGCGCTTGAACTCCAGTACCTCACGCTTGAGTTGGTAGATCCGCCCGGCGTCGCCGCCCTTGGGGGAGCCCTTGCCGTTGGTGCCCGAGCTGAAGACGTCGATCTCCACCTCGTCGATGTCGTCCTGGACCGCGCCGGCCACCGCCATGTAGCCGTCGACGACCTGGTCGGCGATCGCGTGCAGCACCGCGGACGGCCCCTTGGCCAGCAGCTCCGGGTCGTCCTGCAGCCGGTGCCGCAGCGCGCGCAGCGAGCCCTGGCCGCCGTGCCGCACGGTCACGATGAAGTCCCGCCCGGTGAAGCACATCACCTCGCCGGTCTCCACGACCTCGCTGGTCGCGGTCAGCTCGGCGTGCTCGACGTAGTGCACCGTCTTGAAGACCGTGAACAGGGTCTCGTCGTAGCGCTCCAGCTTGGGCCGCTGGTGCGCGTGCACGGCGTCCTCGACGGCGAGCGGGTGCAGCCCGAACTCCTGGGCGATGCCGGCGAATTCGGCCTCGGTCGGCTCGTGCAGCCCGATCCAGGCGAAGCCGCCCTCGGACCGCACCGACGCCATCGCCTCGGCAGGGGAGACGTGCTCACTCACCCGGCGGCCCTCGCGGTACACACCGCAGTCCACGATGGCGCTGTTGGCGCAGGTCTTCGGGGACGCGGCGTAGCCGTACGGGGAGTCGTCGCGCCGCCGGGCGGGGCGGACGGCGGCACGCAGGTCACGGATCATCGACATGGCAGGCTCCTTCACGGGCCGGCCGTCAGCTGCGGGCGCGGGGCGCAGCGCTGCCCGGAACGTGGACGTACGAGGCGTCATCGGCCGTACGTCCGCAAAGCGGGCGGCGCTCCGTGCGGGGGTACTGACGGCAGTTCGCAGAAAACACGGAACAAAGAGTCGAAGGCGCTCTTCCGTCATCTACTTCCGGCGCAAAGGTGCTTCCCTGGTTTCGCCGCTGGACGGCGGGGTACGGAAGCTCTCGGATCAGGAGATTCGCTGCGCGAGGGGGATGACAGGAGAACTATCGGTACTGCACGGTCGACTCGGATCCACCGCAGCCCCACCTCCTCCGGCCGGTCCCCGCTGGGGGACGACGTCATTCCCTGACCAGACGGCAAGGCTATCAGCCGCCTGCCGCTCCGCCGCGCCGCTTTGCCTGTTCCATACGAAGAACGGGGCGCCGCCGAGCACCTCGTGGACGGGCGACGGCCAGGCGAACGACCGGCCCTATGCTCACGGCATGTCTGACGTTCTTGAGCTGGTCGAAGCCCGGTTGCGGACAACTCTGGGCGAGCCGGACGCGCGCGCCGCCGTCACGTTTCTCGGGACCGACCGTATCGAGGTCCTTCGCTTCGTGGACAACGGGGTGGTGCGTTACGCCACGCTCGGGATGTCCGCGCAGCCGATGGCCGACCCCACGGCCGTCCTGGCCGATCCCCTGCGCGGACCGCGCGCCGAACTCCTGCTGTCCGTGCGCGGCGGCCGCGCGGACACCGACAAGGTGCTCCGGCCGCTCGCCGTTCTTGCCGCGTCGCCGCAGGTGGAGGGGGTGATCGTGGCTCCCGGCGCCTCGCTCGACGTGGGGGAGCCGCTGTGGCCGGGCGCGGCCTTCAGCTCGGTGCTGGTCGCCTCGTCCGGCGGTCTCGTCGAGGATCTCGCGCTCGACGAGCCGATGGAGCCGGTCCGCTTTCTGCCGCTGCTGCCGATGACGCCCAACGAGGCCGCCTGGAAGCGGGTGCACGGCGCCGAGGCCCTGGAGAAGCGCTGGCTGGAGCACGGTACGGATCTGCGGGACCCGCTGCGGGCCGGGGTGCCGCTCGACTGAACCCGCGCGCGGCGGTGTGCCCCGGCCGCCCTCGGGAGGGCCGGACGGAGCGTCAGTTTCCTTGCCGGGCGGCGGCGGCCCGGCGGCTCGGGCGCGGAGTGCGGCGGCCCGGTCCGGGTCGGCCGGCGAAGACAGCAGGCCACGACCGAGGCGCCCGCCGTGGCCCATACGGCCTTCGGCTGGCGCAGGACGGAGCTGCCGTCCTGCCCGGACGGCTCGTCCGCGCCGCGGTGGCCGCCGCTCTTCGTGCCGCGCATGCTGCGGTGCCCCTTCCTGTCCTGTTCCGGTTGCCGGTTGCCGGTTGCCGGTCGCGGTTCGTGATCCGCGTACGACGCGCCCCCGGGATCGTTGACATTTACACGCGATAAGTTAGGCGAGCTAAATAATGCCCTCGGCATCTACTCTTCCGGTGGGACCGGGGTGCGCCGGCGGCAGCGGTCAAATGCGGGGCGCGGTAAGTGATTCGGGGCGCACCGGCCGGGTGATCGTCCTTGACGCGGCGGCGGACCCGGAGGACCGTGGGTCCCTATGAGGGGCGAACCCAGTTGCCCGAAGTGTGGAGGCCGGGTAAGGGCGCCCGGTCTCTTCTCCGACACCTGGCAGTGCGCGAAGCACGGCGCCGTGCATCCGCTCCAGCCGGTCGTCCCGCCGAGCGTCGAGGCGCTCGGTGTCGTCGTGCACCGCGCCCAGGTGCCCGTCTGGATGCCCTGGCCGCTGCCGGTCGGCTGGCTGTTCACCGGTGTGGCCTGTGCCGGCGACGAGCGCAGCGGTGGCCGCGCCACCGCGGTGGCCTGCTCGGGCCCCGGACCGCTCGGCGGCCCCGGTGAACTCCTGTTGATCGCCGAGGAGCTGGGCGTCGGGCTCGGTGCGCGCTATGCCGGGATCGACGGCCCCGACCCCGGCCCCCACATGTGCGTGGACACCTCCCCGCACGGCAAGGTGCTCGCCGCCGGCCGCCCGACCCCGCTGTGGCACGTCGATCACGCACCCCCGGACCGCGCGGTCTTCGCGGGCGAGGCGCGCGGGCTGTGGCTCTGGGCGATCGCCTGGCCCGAGCAGGCGGGGCTGATGCTGTACGACGAACTGGTGCTGACGGATCTGCGCGAGGCCGGTGCCGAGGTGGATCTGCTGCCGTGCGGGGCGCTCTCCCCGCGGATCCTGGGCTGACGGGCGGCCCTCCCCCGGGGCCGCCGCCCGCGCCGTCGGAGCGCCACCCGGCCGCCCGGTATCCTTCTGGGGTCCCCTTACGGTGTACCTGTACCCGATGTCCCCCGGGTCGCGTCCCGTGTCCGTCCCGCAGCAGTCTGGAGTCCGCGTCGTGCGCATCGATCTGCACACCCACTCCACGGCGTCCGACGGTACGGACACCCCCGCCGAGCTGGTGCGGCATGCCGCGGCCGCCGGTCTGGACGTCGTCGCGCTGACCGACCACGACACCGTCGGCGGGCATGCCGAGGCGCGTGCCGCGCTGCCCGCGGGGCTGACGCTGGTCACCGGCGCCGAACTCTCCTGCCGGATCGACGGGGTGAGCCTCCATCTGCTCGCCTACCTCTTCGACCCCGAGGAGCCGGAGCTCGCCCGGGAGCGGGAGCTGGTCCGCGACGACCGGGTGCCGCGGGCCCAGGGCATGGTCGCCAAGCTGCGCGACCTCGGGGTGCCGATCACCTGGGAGCAGGTCGCCCGGATCGCCGGCGAGGGCGCCGTGGGGCGGCCGCACCTCGCCACCGCCCTCGTCGAACTGGGGGTCGTCCCCTCCGTATCGGACGCCTTCACCTCCGAGTGGCTCGCCAACGACGGCCGGGCGTACGTGGACAAGCACGAACTCGACCCGTTCGACGCGATCCGGCTGGTCAAGGCCGCGGGCGGGGTCACCGTCTTCGCGCACCCGCTGGCCGTCAAGCGTGGCAGCTGCGTACCGGAGAGCGTGATAGCCGAACTCGCCGCGTCCGGGCTCGACGGCATCGAGGCCGACCACATGGACCACGACGCGCCGACCCGCGCCCGGCTGCACGGCATGGCCGCCGACCTCGGCCTGCTGGCCACCGGCTCCAGCGACTACCACGGCAGCCGTAAGACCTGCCGCCTCGGCGAATACACCACCGACCCCGAGGTCTACGGCGAGATCGTGCGCCGCGCGACCGGAGCCTTCCCCGTCCCCGGCACCGGCGGCTGAGCCCACCGCGGCCGACCGGCGCCCTGATTCCCGAGCCCCCGTCTGCACCGGGCCGGCAGCGGCCGAACGGTGCGCCCGGCGCCCTGCCTCCCCTCCTCCCCCGCTGCTTTCCCTGTCCTCCTCACGGATCCGCGTGCTGCGCCCTGCCCGTGAGTGCTCGTTCCGTACCACCTCTCGCAAGGCCTTCACCGTGTTCGACGTCGCCGTCTTCAGTACCCTGTTCGTCACCCTCTTCGTGATCATGGATCCGCCGGGGATCACCCCGATCTTTCTGGCCCTGACCTCCGGCCGCCCGGCCAAGGTGCAGCGCCGCATGGCCTGGCAGGCGGCCTCCGTCGCCTTCGGCGTCATCGCCGTCTTCGCCCTCTTCGGCCGGCAGATCCTGGGCCGGCTGCACATCTCCACGCCCGCGCTGATGATCGCGGGCGGGCTGCTGCTCCTGTTGGTCGCGCTGGATCTGCTGACCGGGAAGTCGGAGGAGCCGACCCAGACCAAGGACGTCAATGTGGCCCTGGTGCCGCTGGGCATGCCGCTGCTGGCCGGGCCCGGCGCGATCGTGTCGGTGATCCTGGCCGTGCAGCATGCGCACGGCGCCGCCGCCCAGGTCTCCGTCTGGGCGGCGATCGCGGCCATCCATGTGGTGCTCTACCTGGTGATGCGGTTCTCGCTGGTGATCATCCGGGTGATCAAGGACGGCGGTGTGGTCCTGGTGACGCGGCTGGCGGGGATGATGCTCTCCGCGCTCGCCGTGCAGCAGATCATCAACGGCGTGCTGCAGGTGATCCAGTCGGCCTGACGCCTCGGCCGCACGGCTGCCCCGGACAGCACGGCGCCCCCGTACACACTGGTCGTACGGGGGCGCTGCACTGTCCGCGCGCGGCCGGTCGGGCCGCGGCCGGCGGATTTGCCGCATCGGGCGGCGGGGCGGGTATCAGCGGGCGGCGGTGTCGGCCGGGCGGATGTAGATGCGCTGGCCGGTGGCGGCGGCCTGCTGCACGATCCGGTTGACGGAGGCGGCGTCCACGACGGTGCTGTCCACGGCAGCGCCGTCGACATCGTCCAGGCGCATGATCTCGAAGCGCATAGGGGCTTCTCCCTTCGTCTGATCCTCCTGTGGAGAACTCCTGAGTACGGGGGCTGTGCGGCGTCGCTGCCGGGTGCTCCCGCTACGTATAACGTCCTGCCCAGTGCAATCATTCCCTACGCTAAGGAAAAATTTCGACCGTCTAAATATGGCCAGGGGGATGCGGTTGTGCCCGGAGAGTGAGCGCCCGGAGAATGGGACCCGTATGAACGACGTCCAGCCCACGGGCTCCACCGACCTCGCCACGCTCGCCGCCGGGATCGAGCGCACCAACGAGCTGCTCACCCGGGTGCTCGCCGAGGTCGCCACGACTCCGTCCACCCATGCCGCCTTCGTGGACGCGGGCTATGTCTACGCCGCGGCGGGGCGGCTGGTCGCCGGCACGGAGGACCGCAAGGCCTTCGACCTGGACGCCGAGGGCATGATCGAGGCGTTCATCGACAAGGCCCGGATGATCTTCCCGGACAGCCGGCTGCTGCGCGTCTACTGGTACGACGGCGCCCGCCGCCGCATCCACACCCAGGAGCAGCAGCGGATCGCCGAGCTGCCCGATGTGAAGGTCAGGCTCGGCAACCTCAACGCCAACAACCAGCAGAAGGGCGTCGACTCCCTGATCCGTTCCGACCTGGAGTCGCTGGCCCGGCACCGCGCGATCACCGATGCGGTGCTCATCGGCGGCGACGAGGACCTGGTCTCCGCGGTGGAGGCGGCGCAGGGCTACGGCGCACGCGTGCATCTGTGGGGCATCGAGGCCTCCGGCGGCCGCAATCAGGCCGAACCGCTGCTGTGGGAGGTCGACAGCGCCCGCACCTTCGACCTGGAATTCTGCAAGCCGTACGTCACCCGCCGGGTCGGCGCCGAGTACTGCGCACCGACGGCCGGCGAGGGGCCCGCGCCCCAGCGCGAGGAGGTCCGCTTCGTCGGCGCCCAGGTCGCCGCCCAGTGGCTGGCGGAGCGCGGCCGGGAGTGGGTCGCCGAGCTGCTGCCCGGCCATCCGTATCTGCCCGGCGCGGTCGACCAGGAGCTGCTGACCGCCGCCGAGGGCCTGCTGCGGCACTCCCTGCGCAGCCATGCCGATCTGCGGCGGGTGCTGCGCGACGGCTTCTGGGAACACGTCCAGGGGCAGTACTGACCCGGCCCGCCTGACCCGGGCCGTCCCGGGTCAGGCCCGCGCGAGGAGCTCCCGGAGGCGGTCGAAGAAGCCCGCCCAGCCGGCCTCCGCCTGCCGGTACTGCTCGGCGCTGAGATGGCCGCCGAGCTGCCGGAAGGCCATCTCCGTACGGCCCCCGAGATCGGTCAGGGTGACCCGGACGAGCTCGCCCTCGGCGCCGTGGGGCTCGGCCGTGTCGTTGACGGTGAACTCCAGCCGCTCCGGGGTGGCGACCTCGCGATAGACGCCGGAGAACGGCAGCTCGGTGCCGTCCGGGGTGCGCATCACCAGGCTCCAGACGCCGCCCGGCCGGGCGTCCATCGTCATCCGGTCGACCGGCACCTCCAGCTCCCCGCCGAACCAGTACGCGAAGTGCTCGGGCCTCGTCCACGCCTCGAAGACCAGCTCGCGGTGGGCGTCGAAGGTCCGGGTGAGCGCGATGCCGTGCGGACCGCCCTCGTCATCGGCCGGGGGAGTCGCCGGGTTCTCGGTCATGGTCGGGCCCTTCCTGTGCAGCCGGTGGCGGCCTGTGCAGCCGGTGGCGGCCGGGCGCCGGTGCCGGCCCGCCTGCTTCGATGCTCGCCGAACCGCCCGGCGCTGTCCTGGTGACGCCGTCCGCCCGGCCCACCGGCCCGCCCGGAGCTCAGCCCACCCGGCCCGCCCGGCGCTCAGCCCACCCCGCTCCAGAACCCGGCGAGCGCCTCGGCCGTCTTCTCCGGCCGTTCGGCGTTGGGGGAGTGCTCGGCGCCCTCGATGACGGTGCGCCGGGCGGACAGCCGCGCGGCCATCTCGTCCATCGACGGCACCGGCCAGGCGTAGTCGACGGCCCCGGAGACGACATGGGTGGCCAGCCCCGTACGCGCCAGCTCCGCCACCCGGTCGGGCTCGCCCAGCATCTGACGGCCGGTCGCGATCAGCTGCTCGGGGACGGTGTTCAGCCAACGGCGGTGCAGAAACGCGCCGATCTCCGGGGGCGTCGCCGCGTCCGCCGCCTCCGGGGGATCCAGTGCGCGCATCGCCCGCCAGACGCTCTCCATGTCGAGCCTGCCGAGCGCGTCGATCAGCATCCGCACCCGGGCCTGCTGGCCCGCGGAGATGGCGGCGGGCCCGGAGCTGAGCACGGTCAGCGAACGGAACGGGGCCGCGTCCAGCAGCACCGCGGCCCGGGTGAGCAACCCGCCCAGCGAGTGCCCCAGCAGATGCACCGGCCCGCTGTCCGGCTCCCGCAGCGCCTCCGTCTGCGCCAGCACGTCGAGGGCCAACTCCCTTTGCGCGTAAGCCTGTTCCTCACGCGGGCCGGGGGATTCGTGCTGGCCGCGGCCGTCCACCGCGACCGTCCGGAACCCGGCCGCCGCCAGCGGCGCCAGCAGGGCGATGAAGTCCTCCTTGCTCCCGGTGAATCCGGGCACCAGCAGGGCCGTGCCGATCGGCGCGGCATCGGGCCGGGCGTCCTGCACGGCGAAGGAGCCGCGCGCGGTGTCGAGTCGGTACGCACGGGCGCACGGGGGCAGCGTGAGGGTGGGCGGCCTGCTCATGACCCGAGGTTATCCGGGCCGGGCGGCAAATCCGGGCCGGGACGCCGAACGACCCGGCACCCGCGGGCGGCGGGGCCGGGTCGTTCGGACCGTGCGTGCCGGCGGCGGCCGGCCGGGCGTCAGCCCTCGGGCGTCGCCTCGGCGACGGCGGCCTTGGCCCGGCTGCGGCGGCGCACCGGCTTGGCCTCGGCGGTGTCCACCGCGGCCTCGGCGGCCTTGGCGGCGGCGGTCTTGCGGGTCCGCTTCGGCTTGGCCGGGGCGTCCTCGGTGGCGGGCGCCTCCACCGTGGCCTCGGCGGCCTTGGCGGCGGCGGTCTTCCGCGTACGCCGGGGCTTGGCCGGTGCGGCCTCGGTGCCCTCGGCGGCGGCGTCGGCGACCGGCTTGGCGGCGGCGCTCTTCCGCGTCCGCTTCGGCTTGGCCGCTGCCTCGACGATGCCCTCGGCGGTGTCCACCGCGGCCTCGGCGGCCTTGGCGGCGGCGGTCTTGCGGGTGCGCTTCGGCTTGGCCGGGGCGTCCTCGGCGGCGGGCGTCTCCACCACGGCCGGTGCAGCCTCGGTCACGGTCTCCGTCACCGCTGCCGGCGCGGTCGCCGCGGCGGCCTTGGTGGCGCCCCGGGTCCGGCGGCGCGGCGCGGCCGGCGCCTCGGTCGGCTCGGTCACCGCGGCGGCCGCAGCGTCCACCGACGCGCCCTCGGCGGTGTCGACCGCGCTCACGGCGGCCTCGCCGGCCTCCGGACGCGCGGCACGGGTACGGCGGCGGCGCGGCTTGGCGGGGGCCTCGGTCACCTCGGCGGCCGGTGCGGGCGCGGCGGCCTCGGCCACCGTCTCCGCGGCGGCCGGAGCGGGCACCGCGGCGGACTGGCCGCCACGGGTGCGGCGGCGCCGGCGCGGCTGCCGCGACTCGGCGGCCTCCGTGCTCCCGGTGCCTTCCGCGGCATCCAGCGAGCCGGTCGCCTGCGCCTCGGCGGCGGCGCCGTCCGGCGCCGAGCCGCCACGGGTGCGGCGGCGCTGCCGCGGCGTACGGGTGCGCTCGGGGCGCTCCTCCTCGACGGCGCCCCGGCGGGGCCCGCGGCCGCGGCCGCCGGTCTCGCCCAGGTCCTCGACCTCTTCGGCGGCCAGCCCCGCGCGGGTGCGCTCGGCGCGCGGCAGCACGCCCTTGGTGCCCGCGGGGATGCGCAGCTGCTCGTAGAGGTGCGGCGAGGTGGAGTAGGTCTCCTCCGGCTCGTCGAACTGCAGGTCCAGCGCCTTGTTGATCAGCTTCCAGCGCGGGATGTCGTCCCAGTCGACGAGGGTGACCGCGGTGCCCTTGGCGCCCGCGCGGCCCGTACGGCCGATGCGGTGCAGGTAGGTCTTCTCGTCCTCGGGCGACTGGTAGTTGATGACGTGCGTCACGCCCTCGACGTCGATGCCGCGGGCCGCGACGTCGGTGCAGACCAGGACGTCGACCTTGCCGTTGCGGAAGGCGCGCAGCGCCTGCTCGCGGGCGCCCTGGCCGAGGTCGCCGTGGACCGCGCCGGAGGCGAAGCCGCGGCGCGAGAGCTGGTCGGCGATGTCGGCGGCGGTCCGCTTCGTACGGCAGAAGACCATCGCCAGGCCCCGGCCCTCGGCCTGCAGGATGCGGGCGACCATCTCCGGCTTGTCCATGGAGTGGGCCCGGAAGACGTGCTGGGTGGTGTTGGCGACGGTCTGGCCCTCGTCGTCCGGCGCGGTGGCGCGGATGTGCGTGGGCTGCGACATGTAGCGGCGGGCCAGCGAGATGACCTGGCCGGGCATGGTCGCGGAGAACAGCATCGTCTGGCGCTTGGCCGGCAGCAGCTGGATGATCTTCTCGACGTCGGGCAGGAAGCCCAGGTCGAGCATCTCGTCTGCCTCGTCCAGGACCAGGCTCTTGACCTGGGAGAGGTTCAGCTTGCGCTGGCCCGCGAGGTCGAGCAGCCGGCCGGGCGTGCCGACGATGACGTCGACGCCCTTCTTCAGCGCCTCGACCTGCGGCTCATAGGCACGGCCGCCGTAGATGGCCAGCACCCGGACATTGCGCACCTTGCCGGCGGTGAGCAGATCGTTGGTGACCTGCTGGCACAGCTCGCGGGTGGGCACGACCACCAGGGCCTGCGGCGCCTCGGTCAGCTGCTCGGGCCGGGCCCGGCCCGCCTCGACGTCGACGGGGACCGTGACGCGCTCCAGCAGCGGCAGGCCGAAGCCCAGCGTCTTACCGGTGCCGGTCTTGGCCTGGCCGATGACGTCGTTGCCGGAGAGGGCGACGGGGAGCGTCAGCTCCTGGATGGGAAAGGGGGAGATGATGCCGACGGCTTCGAGGGCCTCGGCCGTCTCGGGAAAAATCCCGAGGTCTCGGAATGTAGACAGAATCTTGCCTCTTCTGTGAGACGCGGCGTGAGGCGGCGAAGGGGGTCGTACCGCACCGTCGTACGGGTTCGTACGGGGCCGGCCTGATACAGCCGGTGGGGCGGGACCACTGCCAACGCTCAGGCACTCCTGCCGCGAGCGGTGTCCCCCCTGCGGTGCGTATGTCTCGTACGCGTTGCAGCAGAGGGCGGTCGGTTTGGAGCCGATCGGGCCACCGACCGGGCATCCGCTTCGTGGAACGACCCACCGATACTCGGCAGGTCCGCATACCACTGTACCCCGGATATGGCGCGTCCATCCGAAGGCTTGTATGAGTGAGGAATACATCACGGCCGGGTGCGGCCCCCGGGAGCCGGTTCCGGCCGTCGTTCGTACGGGGGAACGGCAGTGGCTGAC
The DNA here is from genome assembly GCF_050433025.1 of Streptomyces auratus. Taxonomy (NCBI): domain Bacteria; kingdom Bacillati; phylum Actinomycetota; class Actinomycetes; order Kitasatosporales; family Streptomycetaceae; genus Streptomyces; species Streptomyces auratus. Next base: position 970,021 of record NZ_JBNGCB010000003.1, read on the forward strand.
CAGGCCCTTCCCCGAACCGCCGAGCGGGCTATTGTGCCGGTCATGGGAACGCCTGACAACGCCGCCGCTGACGCGCAAGAACACACCGGGATCGCCGCCCAGGACTGGGCCCAGGCATCCGTCGAGCCGCAGTACCGGGCCGCCGTGATCGATCTGCTCGGCGCGCTCGCCTACGGCGAGCTGTCCGCCTTCGAGCGCCTGGCGGAGGACGCGAAGCTCGCGCCGACGATGGACGACAAGGCCGAACTGGCCAAGATGGCCTCGGCAGAGTTCCACCACTTCGAGCGGCTGCGGGAGCGGCTCGCGCAGATCGAGGCGGAGCCGAACGAGGCGATGGAGCCGTTCGCCGCCGCCCTGGATGAGTTCCACCGCCAGACCGCACCGGCCGACTGGCTGGAAGGCCTGGTCAAGGCCTATGTCGGCGACTCGATCGCCAGTGACTTCTACCGCGAGGTCGCGGCCCGGCTGGACTCCGACACCCGCGGTCTGGTGCTGGCCGTACTGGACGACACCGGGCATGCGTCGTTCGCCGTGGAGAAGGTGCGCGCGGCCATCGAGGCCGAGCCGCGGGTCGGCGGGCGGCTGGCGCTGTGGGCGCGCCGGCTGATGGGCGAGGCGCTCTCGCAGGCGCAGCGGGTGGTCGCGGACCGCGATGCGCTCTCGACGATGCTGGTGGGCGGCGTGGCCGACGGCTTCGACCTGGCCGAGGTCGGCCGGATGTTCTCGCGGATCACCGAGGCGCACACCAAGCGGATGGCGGCGCTGGGGCTCGCGGCCTGACGTACGAGGCGGTGCCGGGCGGCTTCAGGCCGTCCGGTGCCCCTTCAACGCCGCGGCCGGTCGCCGAAGACGACGGTGCGGCGGGCGTGCCACGACCGACAGCAGGGCCGCACCGACGGCGCACGCGGCGATCATCACCTGGACGGGATGGCCGGGGCCGAGGATCGAGCGGGTCAGCAGCGCGCCGAGCAGCGCCGCGACCGGGCCGGTGGCCAGCGTGAGGGCGCGCGCGGGGAAGCGGTCCGGCAGCCAGTGGGTGGCGGACAGGGCGATGGCGAAGCCGATGAGCACGGCGCCGAGCGCTTCCCAGATCATGCTGTTCCCTCCCACGCGTACGATTCCGACCGGCTGAACACCTCGGTCGTTGCGGTGGTACCCAAGGCGCACCGGCAGCAACCCTCCCCGCACGGGTCCCCTGCCCGATCAGCGCAGCGGCACCGACTCGAACGGCCTGATCTGCGGGAATGCGGCGGGTCGGGCCTGGGGACCGGACCGGGAACGCGGCGGGCCGGGGTCCGGACCGGAAGAAGAGGGGCGGCGGCCCGGAGAGAAGTCTCCGGGCCGCCGCCCCTGTGCCTTTGGCTGCCGCCTCGGGCGCGTGCTGCTCAGAGCGTGCCGAAACCGACCTTGCGGGCGGTCGGCTCGCCGAGCTCCACGTAGGCCAGCCGGTCCGACGGGACCAGCACCTTGCGACCGTGGTCGTCCACCAGGGTCAGCAGCTGAGACGTGCCGCTCAGCGCCTCGGACACCGCGCTCTCCACCTCTTCGGCAGTCTGCCCGCTCTCCAGAATGATCTCGCGGGGCGCGTGCTGCACGCCGATCTTGACCTCCACGGCTTTTGTCCCTCCGACGGTCACTTGGGTGCGCGGCCATCCGCGCCGTACGCAGCACACATTAGCCCGGTACGGCGAAGCGCAGGGCGCCATGCACCACGCCCGCAGCGAACAGGGTCAGTGCGCCTCGCTGTCTTGCAGCGGGAAGCCGGCGATGCCCTTCCAGGCGAGCGAGGTCAGCAACTGCACCGCGGTGTCCCGCGGCACCTTGCTCTCCGAGGACAGCCAGTAGCGCGCCACGACCTGGGAGACCCCGCCCATGCCGATGGCGAGCAGCATCGACTCGTCCTGCGACAGGCCGGTGTCCTCGGCGATCACCGCGCTTATGGCCTCGGCGCACTCCAGGGACACCTTGTCCACCCGCTCGCGGACCGCCGGCTCGTTGGTGAGGTCCGATTCGAAGACCAGCCGGAAGGCGCCGCCCGGGTCCTCCACGTACGCGAAGTAGGCGTCCATCGTCGCCGCGACCCGCTGCTTGTTTTCGGTCGTCGACGCCAGCGCGGCCCGCACGGAGTGCAGCAGCGCCTCGCAGTGCTGGTCGAGCAGGGCGAGGTAGAGGTCGAGCTTGCCGGGAAAGTGCTGGTAGAGGACGGGCTTGCTGACGCCCGCCCGTTCGGCGATGTCATCCATCGCGGCCGCGTGGTAGCCCTGCGCGACAAAGACTTCCTGGGCGGCGCCCAGAAGCTGGTTGCGCCGGGCTCGACGTGGCAGGCGTGTGCCCCGCGGGCGCGCCGCCTCGGTCTGCTCGATGGCGCTCACGCTGCCTCCCAGAGATTGGTTCGTACGCGGTCCGTACAAGGTGGTGCACCGCGCCCGCCATCGTACTTTTGGGTAACCCGGCTGTGCGCGGTCCAGGTCGGTTTTTTCTCTCCGACCCCCTCACTGGAAGCCGACATAACGCCCCAGGTCATCGGTATTCGTCTTCGTTGGTCTCCACGACACGGGCCTGTTCGACGAGATCCGCCTCGTTCGCCTCGTCGGGGTCGAGGACGGTCAGCGGTTCGTCGCGCTGGGGTGCGAGGTCTGCGTACTGTTCGACGGCGTCCGCTTCCGGAGCTTCGACGTCGATGTCGGTGGCGTCGCTCTCGTCCACGAAGGTCTCCGGATCTGTCGGGTCGACGCGCATGGTGGCTCCCTTTCCGCGTGCTGCTCGTTTCGTCGGCTGGTGCCTGGCATGAAAGCAGGGGCCGGGGCGGCTGCCCTCGCCTACGAGCGTAGGAGAGTGGCCGCGGCAGCGCGATGCGGTGTGTGACGGCGGACACACGATCGGGGGTGTGATCGTCTCGTAACATCGACCCATGTCTTCGACCGAGTCGCCGGACACCGCGACCGCCGCCCTACCGGTGCCGCCGGCCGGCCCCGGCCGGCGCGGAGGGGCGGAGACGGTGCGCACCGCGACCCTGCCGGGGCTGACCCTGACCGTACGGGCGCCGGCCGGACCTCCCGCTGGGCCCGACGGCGCCGCAGGTGAGCGCGAGCCCGCCCTCTACGTCCACGGCCTCGGCGGTTCCTCGCAGAACTGGTCGGACCTGATGCCGCTGCTCGCCGACCGGCTGGACGGCGAGGCGATCGACCTCCCCGGCTTCGGGCAGTCACCGCCCCCGGATGACGGCAACTACTCCGTATCGGCGCAGGCCCGCGCGGTCATCCGCTACCTCGACGCGGCCGGGCGCGGACCCGTCCATCTCCTCGGCAACTCCATGGGCGGCGCCGCGACGACCCGGGTGGCGGCGGTGCGCCCCGATCTCGTGCGCACCCTGACGCTGGTCTCCCCGGCGCTGCCCGAGCTGCGGCCGCAGCTGACGGCGGTGCCCACGGCCATGCTCGCCGTCCCCGGCATCGCCCGGCTCTTCGGCCGGCTCACTCATGACTGGACGCCCGAGCGCCGCACCCGCGAGGTGCTGGCGCTGTGTTACGGCGACCCCGGCCGGGTCAGCCCGGAAGGGTTCAACTCCGCGGCCGACGAATATGCGCGGCGCCTCGAACTCCCTTATTTCTGGGAGGTGATGGAGCGCTCGGCCCGCGGGCTGGTGAACGCCTACACACTCGGCGGGCAGCATAATTTGTGGCGTCAGGCAGAGCGCGTACTCGCCCCGACGCTTCTCGTCTACGGTGGACGCGACCGCCTGGTCTCCTTCCGGATGGCGCGGCGGGCGGCCGCGGCGTTCCGCGGTTCGCGACTGCTGACGCTCCCGGAGGCAGGGCATGTGGCGATGATGGAGTACCCCGAGGCAGTGGCGCGGGCCGTCCGCGAACTGCTCGACAGTGAAGTGACCGATGTGACCGCTGATGCCGGCAGGAGCTGACTCGCCCCGTGGGACGCCATAGCCGCCGAAGCCGGCCCGAGACCGCTGCGGAAAGTTCACCGACGTCCGGCCCGCCCGGCAACAGCCCCTCAGGGGGCGGTTCTTCCAGCCCCGGAAACGGGCGCCGCAGACGTGAGTCGCTCCAGGGCGACCCGGTGCGCGGCGGCCATCCCGAACAGCACGAGCCGGGCGGCGGCTGGGGCGCGCTCCCCGGTGGCCCGGCGGTTCCCGGGCAGGGCGCGCCGAGGATTCCCCGGCCGCGCACGGAGCGGCCCGGCGGACCGCCGCTCGCCGCACCGGGCAGCGGCCCGGGGCCACGTCGCGACTATGTGGAGGCCTTCGACCGCCGGCCGTTCCCGGGCCCGGCGGTTGCCGTGGACCCGGACGACGACGTGTTCCGGGCCGGTGCGCCCCGCCCGGCGGGCCCAGGGGCCGGTGGGCAGGGGCCCGGCCCGGATGCGATGCCCGCCGGCGGCCGCTTCACCGGACGGTCGGTGGTCTTCGACCGGGGCACGGCCGACGAGCTGGACGAGGAGGACGCGCCCGGCGCGGACGGCTCCGGCCCGTACGACGGTGAACCGGGCGACGCCGCCGACCCGGACGAGCCCCGGCGCGGCGTCGGCAAGGGCGGCAAGGGCCGGACGTTCACCGGTGCGGCGGCCGCGGCGGTGACCACCGTGCTCGCCGTGGTCATCGCGGGCCAGGTCGCCCACCAGCGCGAGGACGGCGCCGACCCGCAGCCGCGCAGCGGGCCCGACCGCGGCGACGACACCGGCGACGCGGCCTCCAGGTCCCATGCCCGCGCCACCCAGGACGCCAAGGCCGCCGGTTACGACGAGCAGATGGCGAAGGTCTTCCCGCTGGACGCGCGGCTGACGGCCGACGGCCGGTTCACTCCGGTCCCCGGCGCCGCCAAGGCCCCCGGGCACGGCAAGCTGCTGCGCTATCGCGTGGACATCGAGGAGGGGCTGCCGCTGGACGGCAAGCTCTTCGCCGAAGCGGTGCACACGACCCTGAACGACGGCCGGAGCTGGTCGCACGGCGGGAAGATGACCTTCGAACGGGTCTCCTCCGGCCCCGCGGACTTCGTGATCACGCTGGCGAGCCCGGGGACCACCTCGGCATGGTGCGCCAAGTCCGGTCTCGACACCCGCGAGGAGAACGTCTCCTGCGACTCGGCGGCCACCGACCGGGTCATGATCAATGCCTACCGGTGGGCGCAGGGCTCCCAGACCTACGGCCACGACAAGATGCTGGCCTACCGTCAGATGCTCATCAACCACGAGGTCGGCCACCGCCTCGGGCACAACCACGAGGCCTGCCCCCGGCAGGGCGCACCGGCCCCGGTGATGATGCAGCAGACCAAGTTCCTGACGACGGACGGGGTGACCTGCCGCCCCAACCCCTGGCCGTTCCCTGCCCAGCGGTGACCGCGCCCGGCCGCCGGGGGGCGGCCCGCCTGAGCGGGGCCGCAGGATCCGGTGAGCCCCCGGGCCTCACATAGCGCGTCGAAACGCCCTTAGGGGCGGAAAGTTACGTGCTTTCACCCCTTCCGGTGGCGCGATGGACAACCGTCCATCGCGCCACCTGCCGTCTGCATAGCTTCTTCCTGCAGGTGGCGGCCGTGCCGCTGGGACACCGGGACGCCGATATGGGAGGACGGGGGTGCGCTCGTGCGAATTGGACTGCTCACCGAGGGTGGTTATCCGTATGCGCCCGGCGAGGCGCACACATGGTGCGAGCGGCTCGTGCGCGGGCTCACCGGCCATGACTTCGAGGTCTACGCCCTGTACCCCGACGCCCGCCAGGAGACGCAGCGCCCCGGTGAACTCCCCGGCCACGTACGGCTGGTGCGCAGTGCACCCCTGTGGGGCGACTTCCCCGCCGGGCACCGCCGGGCCGCCGAGCGGCGCCGCGGCCGCGGGCCCGGACGCCGTGAACGGCGGCGCTTCGCCGCGCACTTCGGCGATCTGGTGGCGGGCTTCGCCACCACGCCCCCGGGCGGCGAGCCGGCCGCGGCCGCACCGGCCGGCGCGGACGATGCCCCCGCCCCACCCGTGACCAGCAAGGCGGACCGTTTCGCCACCGGCCTCTACGGACTCGCCGAACTCGCCGGGGAGCACGGCGGGCTGCCCGCCCTGGTGCGCTCCGAGGACGCCGTCCGCATCCTGGAGGCCGCCTGCCACGGCGCCCGCGCCCTGCCCGCCGCGCAGGGCGCCCAGGTCAAGGATCTCCTGGCGGTCACCGCCCGGCTCGAACTCGCGCTGCGGCCGCTGTCCCTGGACTGGTACGGCGACCGGCGGACACCCGGGCTCGGCGGGGTGGACCTGTGCCATGCCACCTCCGCCGGCGCGGCCGCCCTCCCCGGACTGCTGGCCGGGCACTTCTTCGGCACTCCGCTGCTGGTCACGGAGTACGGCGTAGGGCTGCGCGAGCACTATCTCGCGGGCGCCGCCTCGCCGCTGAGCGCACCGGTGCGCGCGCTGCTCGCCGCCTTCCAGGGCGCCCTGGCCGCCGAGGCCTACGCCCGCGCCGCACTGATCACCCCCGGCAACACCCACGCCCGGCGCTGGCAGGAGCGCTGCGGCGCCGACCGCGCCCGGCTGCGCACGGTCTATCCGGGCATGGACGCCGGGCCGTTCGGCGCGGTCGCGGACGCCGCGGCCGACGACTCCAAGACGCTGGTGTGGGTCGGTGCCGTGGAGCCCGCCAAGGACCTCGTCGGGCTGCTGCACGCGTTCGCCGGGATCCGCCGGACCGAGCCGCGGGCCACCCTGCGGATCATCGGCGGGGCCGGCCGCGACCCCGAGGCACCCGGATATCTCGCGCACTGCCGGGCGCTGGCCGAACAGCTCTTCCCCGACGAGGCGGCCGACGCCCGCACCGTCGGCGAGAACCCGGTCAGCTTCGAGGAGATCGGCAGCCCCGAGGTGCCGACCCTGCAGGACGCCTATGCCTCCGGTGCGGTGGTGGTGGCCTCCAGCGTCGTCGAGGGCTTTCCGCGCTCCCTGGTGGAGGCGATGTTCTGCGGCCGCGCCACGGTGTCGACGGATGCGGGCGCGGTGTGCGAGGTCATCGGCGGCACCGGTCTGGTGGTCCCGCCGCGCAACCCCCGGGCCCTCGCCGAGGCCTGTGCCGCGCTGCTCGGCGACCCGGACCGCCGGGCCCGGCTGGGCGCCGCGGCCCGGGCCCGGGCGCTGGAACTGTTCACCGTCGAGCAGAACGTCGCGGCATTTCGTGGCATCTATCTGGAGCTCATCTCGCACGCCCCGGCCCGTCCGGCCGCCGGGCGCACCCGGGACGCACACGGCGTTCCGCGGCCCTTCGCCCGCCCCGCCGAGTCCCATGTCCCGGGCCGCTGGGCGGTCACCGGCGCCGCCACCCGCCCGGCCGCGCCGGTCGGCCGCACGCCGAGCTGGGCGGTGCCCGAGGAGGAGCGGGGCCCCGCCGCCACGGCGATGCCGGCCGCCGGCTGCGCCGGGGCCGGGGGAGCGGCCGGCGCCCGAGGAACGAGACAGCCGGTGAGACGGGACGACCCGGCGACCGGACAGCCCCGGCCGACGCAAGGGAGAGGGCAATGGTGACGGGTGTGCTCGATGTGATCTGCGCGATGGGCGTGGTGGGAGTGGCCCTGGTGACCGGCATGGCGGACGTGGCGCACGGCGGCAGCCGGCGCGGCGCCCGTCCCGGCAGCCCGGCGTCCGTCCGAACAAGCAAGCACACCTCCCCGGACCGCCCCGGCCGCCCGCTCCGCCGGCGCCCCGCGCCCCACCGCCCCGACCACGGCGGCTGCGCGCGGCTCCCGGAACGGGGGGACGGGGCATGAGCACCCCCGAGGGCGCCGCCACCGGCGCCGTCGCGGCGGCCAGGGACCAGCCCGCCGACCGGGCCGCACCGCCGCGCCGCGGCCCCGCCGACCCCGTCCGGTCCCTGATGCACCGTCATCAGGAGCTGTGCGCCCGCGCCGTCGACGCCCTGGAGATCGCCGCCGGCCTGGAGGCGCACGGCGTCACCGACCGCACGGCCGCCCGCTTCCGGCACCGTGACGTCTTCTCCCTGGCCGAGGAGCTCTACGCCCGGGTACCGCGCGCCGACCGGGACACCCCCGAGGACCGGCCCCCGCCCGCCCCCGCCCGGCGCTCCCGCGGCGTCCGCGCGGCGCTCCAGCTGCTGCCCGGCGCCGTCTGCACCGCGACCGTCGCCGCCCTCGCCTCCGCCGGCACCGCACCTCCCGCCGTCCGCAGTGCCGTCGGCGCCGCGGGCGCGGTACTCCTCGCGCTCGCCGTCCGGCTCGCCGTCCGCTCCGGACCGCTGCGGCGCCGCCACCGCGGCAGCGGACCGCGCGCCACCGGCCTGTGGATCTGCTGGACGGCCGGGTACGCGGTCTACGGCGACTGGCTGCTGACACAGCTGCTGACCGGCGGCCCCGATCTGCCGCACGCCGCTCCCCGGGCCGCCGTCGGCACCGCCGTGGCCCTGGCCTTCGCCCTCGCCCCCGCGGCCGGCTGCGCCCACTGGTTCGCGGTGCGCGCCCGTCGCGCGGTGGCCGCCAGCCGCGGCCTCGAAGAACTCGCCGCCCGGGTACGGCCGTTGCTGCCGGCCGCCACCCTGCTCTTCCTGGCCGCCCTGGTGGGCCTGCTCCTCGGCGCGGAAGCGGCCTTCGGCGGCGACGGGAGGACGGCACTGGCCGCGGCGGCCGCCCTGGGCGTGCTGCTCTTCCTCGCCCGGCTGCTGACCGTGCACGGCTTCCCCGAGGCGGCCGCCACGGGCCTGGCCGCGGCCGCCGCCCTGGAGTACCTCGCGCTGACCCTGGTGCTGATCGCCCGGCTCCCCGGCCTGCATCCGCTCGACGCCCCGGTCGAGGCGCTGACCGGGGCCGCGGGACCGGCCGCGGTGCCCGCGGTGGCCTGCACGGCGGCCGCCCTGGGACTGCTCGGCTACGGCCTGCGGGCGCTCACCGGAGCCTGTGCGCACTCGCCCGCCCCCTTCGGACCGGCGGAGGGGCAGCGGCCGTGACCCACCGAACCACCATCGGCCCCCGGCTCCCCGCACCCCCAGACGGACACCCCCGCCACGCGTCACCCCTGGAGCGGCACCCCGAAACGGCCGCCCCGGCCCCTTCGCCGCGGACCTCACCCCCCATGTGGCCCCCGTTCTCGCGGCGGGCCCCGGCTCCGCGGCCGACGACGTACTTCCCTCGAACCGCCTTAGGAGCACGACAGATGAACGTCCAGCCGACCACACGCCACGCGGACCGGGGGAGTGCACGATGAGGGTGCTGCTCATCGGCGCCAACGGCTACCTGGGCCGCTATGTCGCCGACCGCCTGCTCGCCGATCCCGCCGTCCAGCTCACCGCCCTGGGGCGCGGCGACGACGCCGATGTCCGCTTCGACCTGGCCACCGGCAGCCCCGGCGCGCTCACCCGCTTCCTGGACGCGGTCCACCCCGGTGTCGTCGTCAACTGCGCGGGCGCCACCCGCGGCGGTGCCCGCGAGCTGACCCGGCACAACACCGTCGCCGTCGCCACCATCTGCGAATCGCTGCGGCGCAGCAGCTGCGGTGCCCGGCTCGTCCACCTGGGCTGCGGGTCCGAGTACGGGCCCTCCCAGCCCGGCTCCTCCACCGCCGAGGACGCGGTGCCCCGCCCCGGCGGCCCGTACGGCGTCAGCAAACTCGCCGCCACCGAACTCGTCCTGGGCTCCGGGCTGGACGCGGTCGTGCTGCGGATCTTCTCGCCGGTCGGCCCGGGCACCCCGGCGGGGTCGCCGCTCGGCCGGCTCGCCGAGGCGATGCGCCGCGCCATGCAGTCCGGCGACAGCGAGCTCAAGCTCGGCGGGCTCGGTGTGCAGCGGGACTTCGTCGATGTCCGCGATGTCGCCCGGGCGGTGCACGCCGCCTCGCTGTCCGCCGCGCAGGGCGTCGTCAACATCGGGACCGGCCGCGCCGTCCGGCTGCGCGAGGCCGCGTCCGTGCTCGCCCGGGTCGCCGGCTTCGGCGGTGCGCTGCACGAGATCGACTCCCCGCCCGCCCGGCTCGTCATCCCCGGCCCGTCCCCCGAGCACCCGGTCGGCTCGCCGCCCGCCACCTACCCGTATCCGGACGGCTGCGGCACCTGGCAGCAGGCCGATGTGCGCACCGCCCGCGACCGGCTCGGCTGGCGCCCCCGGATCGGGCTGGAGGAGTCCCTCGCGGACATCTGGATGGAGGCCGCATGTCGCATCTGACCACCTCCGCCGGCGGTACCCGCGCCCCGACCGGCGCCACCGGGGCCGGCATCGGCGTACCGGGCTTCGCCCATCCGCTGCTGGCCCCCACCGAGTGGGCCGAACTGCTGCGCTGCGCCGGCGGTTTCCTGCCGCGGCACGCGCCGGGCAGCGGCTCCCGGGCGCCGGTGGGGCCCGGCGCGGTGCAGTGGGCGGTGCTCAATGTGTCCAACGGGCCCGGCGCCCGCCCCGACCCGCACTGCCTGCCGGCCGCGGCCCGGGTGCGCGAGACGGGCGTGCGGATATTGGGCCACCTCGACCTGGGGCTGGGGACGCGCCCCTTCGGGGAGCTGCTCACCGATGCCCGCCGCTATCTGGAGTGGTACCGGGCCGACGGCTTCTGGCTGGACCGCTGCCCCACCGACCGGACCCAGCTGCCCGCGACCCGGCGCCTGGCCACCACCCTGCGCGCCCTGTGCGGCGGCGGCCACCTCGTCTTCGGGCACGGCAGCCACCCCTACCCCGGCTATGCCGAGTCCGCCGACCAGCTCGTCACCTTCACCGGCTGCTGGGACGACTACCGCTGGTCCCAGGTGGCCGAGTGGACCGCCGACTACCCTCCGGAGCGGTTCTGTCACCTCGTGCACGGGGTGCCCCGCAGCCATCTCGACGAGGCGCTGCGGATCGCCCGCTGGCAGGGCGCGGGCACCGTGTACCTCACCGACCGCCGGGCCGCCGGGGCGGCAGGTGCCGCCGGAGACGCCTGGGCGTCACTGCCCGGTTACTGGGACGATTTCGTCTCGCGCATCGGAACAGGTGTCTCGGAATGAAGAAGGGCGTGGCAGTGTTACGGGGAGAGCAAGCTCCCCCACTCTCGGCTCCGCCCGTGCGGGGGGAACCCCATCAAGACCGACCAACGGAGTTCCCGTGTCGCTGCCACCCCTGGTCGAGCCCGCTTCCGAGCTCACCGTCGATGAGGTCCGCAGGTACTCCCGCCACCTGATCATCCCCGATGTCGGGATGGACGGGCAGAAGCGGCTGAAGAACGCCAAGGTGCTGTGCGTCGGCGCCGGTGGCCTGGGCTCGCCCGCACTGATGTATCTGGCCGCGGCCGGCGTCGGCACGCTCGGCATCGTGGAGTTCGACGAGGTCGACGAGTCGAACCTGCAGCGCCAGATCATCCACAGCCAGGCGGACATCGGCCGCTCCAAGGCGGCCTCCGCCAAGGACACGGTGCTGGGCATCAACCCGTACGTCACCGTCAACCTGCACGAAGAGCGCCTGGACTCCACGAACGTCATGGAGCTGTTCGCGCAGTACGACCTGATCGTGGACGGCACCGACAACTTCGCCACCCGCTATCTGGTCAACGACGCCTGTGTGCTGCTGAACAAGCCGTACGTCTGGGGTTCGATCTACCGCTTCGACGGTCAGGCGTCGGTGTTCTGGAGCGAGCACGGCCCCTGCTACCGCTGCCTGTACCCGGAGCCCCCGCCGCCCGGCATGGTGCCCTCCTGCGCCGAGGGCGGCGTCCTGGGTGTGCTGTGCGCCTCCATCGGCTCCATCCAGGTCAACGAGGCCATCAAGCTGCTCGCCGGTATCGGTGACCCGCTCGTCGGCCGGCTGATGATCTACGACGCGCTGGAGATGACGTACCGTCAGGTCAAGGTCCGCAAGGACCCGGACTGCGCCGTCTGCGGCGAGAACCCGACCGTCACCGAGCTCATCGACTACGAGGCGTTCTGCGGCGTGGTCTCCGAGGAGGCCCAGGAGGCCGCCGCCGGCTCGACGATCACTCCCCGGCAGCTCAAGGAGTGGATCGACGGCGACGAGAAGATCGAGATCATCGACGTCCGCGAGCCGAACGAGTTCGAGATCGTCTCGATCCCCGGCGCCCGGCTGGTCCCGAAGAACGAGTTCCTGATGGGCACCGCCCTCCAGGACCTCCCGCAGGACCGCAAGATCGTCCTGCACTGCAAGACGGGCGTCCGCTCGGCGGAGGTCCTGGCCGTGCTGAAGTCCGCGGGCTTCGCCGACGCCGTGCACGTCGGCGGCGGGGTCATCGGCTGGGTCAACACGGTCGAGCCGGAGAAGCCGGTCTACTGACCGCTCCGCACCCCACGCAAAGGCGCCGGCCCGTGCCGTACGGACCGGCGCCTTCGTGCGCCGCGGCGGAGGGGACTCCGGCGGCCGACGCTCAGATCTCGCCCTTGCGCGTCAGATAGTTGAACGCCAGCCAGCCCGGCAGCGCCGGCAGCCAGAAGACCAGCAGCCGGAACAGCAGCACCGCCGGGAACGCCGTACCGGCGTCGAGCCCGGCCACGGTCAGCCCGGCGATCAGCGCGCCCTCGACGGCGCCCACACCGCCCGGGGTCGGCGCGGCCGAGCCCAGCGCGTTACCGGCGAGGAAGGCGACCGCGATACTCGCGTAGGTGAGCTTGTCGCCGCCGCCGAAGGCCCGGATCGAGGCGTCCAGGCACATCACGTTCGCCGCCGTCAGCAGCAGCATCCCGCCGATGCCGGTGACCAGCTTCCGGGGCCGCTGCAGGATGTCCAGCATCCGCGGCACCACGCCCGCGAAGAGCGAGCGCACCCGCCGCGAGACGAACTTGCGCAGCGCCGGCACCGCCGTGACGACCAGGACCAGCACGGCCACGGTCAGCAGCCCGGCGATGACCGTACGGGACGGCGAGATCGACGGGGTCTGCTCCTGGGTGCCGGTCAGATAGCCGAAGATCAGCAGCAGCAGGATGTGGCTGCCCAGGCCGAACAGCTGGGACGCGCCGACGCTCGCCACCGCCAGACCGGGCCGGACCCCGGCGCGCTGCAGGAAGCGGGTGTTGAGCGCCACCCCGCCGATCGCCGCGGGCGCCACCAGCTTCACGAAGTTGCCCGCGATCTGCGCGATGACGGTCCGGACGAACGAGACCCGCTCCGTGACGAAGCCCAGCAGGCTCATCGCCGCCGCGATGTACGTCAGCGCCGAGAAGAACATCGCGACCAGCACCCATACCCACCCGGCCTTGCTGACCACATCGCCCAGGTTGAAGTGGGTGAGCTGGGACAGCAGCAGATACACCGCGAAGGCGCCGGCGATCCAGCTGATCAGGATGCGCGGGCTGAGCCGCTCCAGCTTGGCGGGCTGGATCACCGCCGTCGGACGGACCAGCAGCACCTGCCGTCGGATCTGCGCGAGCAGGTCCTCCTCCCGGGCCTCCTCCGAGGCCTCGTCCAGGGCGCGCTTCTCGGCGTTCTTCTCCGCGTGCCGCTCGGCCCGCAGCGTCTTGCGGTCCTTGGTGCCCTCCGCCGCCTCGCGCGCCTCCCGGGCCTCCTTGGCGGCCTGCGACGCCGCCAGCACCGCATCGCGCTCCCGCTGGGAGCGCTCGCGGGCGAGCTGCCGCAGCGTGGCACGGGTGGTGCGGCTGAGTGCGATCGGCTGGAGCAGCGGCAGGCTGTCGGCGACCGCGTCCGGGCCGAGCACCTCGACGGCCGCGGCCACCGCCCGCTCGGCACCGACCCGCAGCCCGCAGGTGGCCAGCAGCTGGGCGATGTCCATCCGCAGGACGAGGTCCCCGGCCGCGATCTCGCCGCCGCGCAGCTCGGTCAGCACGATATTGCCGGAACGATCCACCAGCAGCGCGTCACCGACCAGCCGCCGGTGCGCGATCCGCCGCGACTGCAGCGCCTCGACCTGCCGCCAGGCGCTGTGCATCAGCGTGTCGGTGATCTCCTCGTCGGCCAGCGCATCGAAGCTGCGGCCGGCGATGTGCTCGTAGACCAGCATCACCGCGTCCGGGCCGAGCTCCGAGGTGGCGATCAGCTTCGGGGCGTTGGCGCCGGCCGCGATGGCCGCGTACGCCAGCAGCGCCTCCTGCTCCAGCGCCTGGCGCAGCGACTGCAGACTGCGGCGCTGATTGATGCCGCGCAACGACAGCCGGCGCCACACCCGGTAGAAGAAGCCCTGTGCCTGCTGCTCGCGGTCGACGACGGTGACATCGATCGGCGGGCCGTCCTCCAGGGTCACCAGATAGCGGCGGCCGCGGTCGGTGTGCTCGGGCTGGTCCGCGCCGGCGTCCTCCGCCCGCAGCGCGGACACCGGGTGGAAGCCGACCCGGCGCAGCCCCGCGAGGAGGTTCTGGCCGGTGGGGCGGACATTGGGGGAGCCGACGGCGTAGAGGGTGCCGTAGGCGACGGTCCAGCCGATCAGTACGGTCGTGATGATCGCGAACGGTGTGGTGTACCGCCCGACCAGCACCGCGAACGCGTCCAGCAGCAGCACGCACCACATCGCGACCCGCCAGCGGGGCCGCCGGTACATGCCGACCGCCGTCATATAGGCGATCACGGGCGCCAGGTAGCTGTGCACCGGAGCGGAGAGGGACCCGTTGGCGAGGGGCTGGGTCAGCGCGTCCCGGATGGAGTCGGGGGCGGACTCGGCCACCCACAGGTCGGTGGCCAGCGATACCCCGTGGGCGAGGACGGCGGCGAGCACCCCGTCCGCGATCCGCAGCCCGTCCCGCTTGATCAGCCGCTCGACGGCGAACGCCACCGGCACGATCAGCACCGCGACGCTGGACGTCAGCCCCGCGAGGTTGATCAGCAGCGGGGGCGCCGCCTTGGCGCCGGTGCCGATGTCGTTCTCCAGGCCCTGGGTGGTGCCGTGCGCGAACGTGGCGAGCGCGAGGACGAGCGCGATCCCGGCCATGCCGAGCAGCAGCCGCAGCAGGTCGGAGGGCCGGTGCACCCGGGCGGGCAGCAGCGGCTCGTCGCCGGAGACCCGGTCGACGTGGAATTCGCCGTGCTCGTCCGCGGTCAGGTCGCTGCGGTGCGCGCCCGTACGGGCCCGGCCCCGGGCCCCACCGGGCGCCGGCTTCTCGCCGCCGTCCTGCCCGGCCCGGTCGTCCTTGCCCTGCTCGGGCTGCTTGTCGTCCCGCTCCTCCTGGTGCCGCTCGGTTGGCTCGGGCTCCTCGGGTCCTTGTGGCCTCTCGGACGCCCCTGGTCGTTCGGCCTTCTCGATCGTGCTCGCCTTTTCGGTAGCGGAAGCCGTGGTCGGCCTCCGTTGGTGCTTCCCCTGTGGTGCCGCCTGCTTCCGCTCCGGCAGCTTGGTCGCTGCGGCCGGTCCGTGCGCGGTGCCGGCGGCGTCGACGGACCGCGCCTCAGGGGCGCCCGCCTCCCGTGGAGGCGCCGCGCCCTGCTGCTCGGCCGTCTCTTCTTGATCTCGTATCACCAGTCACCGTCCGGAAGATGGTGGCACGACCGACCGGTGGAGGAGGGCATCAGGGTGCATTTCGGGGGAGCGGGAAGCGGAACATCCGCCGCCGAGCGGGGCCGGCGGCGCCGCCCCGCAGACCTGCACGGTGGTGCACCACCGTGTGCCCGATCCCATTGTCGGTGCCGTGCGGCAGGATGGACCGAATGAGTGGGACCGGAGATTCGACGGCGGGTGAGCTCCCCGCATACGCGGAACGGGTCCTCGCCGTCGCCGAGCTGATCCCGGCGGGCCGGGTGATGACGTACGGGGACGTCGCCGAGTGGCTCGACGAGGGAGGACCGCGGCAGGTCGGCAGGGTGATGGCGCTCTACGGCGGCGCGGTGCCCTGGTGGCGGGTGGTGCGCGCGGACGGCCGGCTGCTGCCCGGCAGCGAACTGCGCGCGCTCGCCCACTACCGCGACGAGGGCACGCCCCTGCGCACCACCCCGACGGGGGACACCCCCGCAGGGGGCACACGGGGCGCCCCGATGACGCGCGGGCACATACCGCGGCTCGACATGCGGCGCGCCCGCTGGGACGGACGCCGCGAGGGCGACGGGGAACCGTAGCCCCGGCGCCCCGCCTCCCGGCGCACCAGGAGGCCGCTGCCGGGCCCGCCGCACACCTGGCGTAGCGTCGGGCAGCGCCGTCCCGCCGACGGCCCCGCCGCGCGCCGCACCGCCCGGCCGGCAGCCCGACCCGCACCGCGCACCGCGCGGCGGCCCGCACGCCCTCTGCTCCACGACCAGCACCCTCCTCAGGACCGGCGATCCACGTGAGTTCCTCCTTCTCGGCCGCCCCGCCCACGCAGCCCCACCGGGCGGCGCGGCGGGACGCCGCCGGCGCGTACCGCCTGGTGCGCACCGCACCGGAACGGGTGGATCCTCCTGCCTTGGACGCAGCCCAGCGCGCCGTGGTTGACCACCGGCACGGGCCGCTGCTGGTGCTGGCCGGGCCGGGCACCGGCAAGACCACGACGCTCGTGGAGTCGGTGGTCCGCCGGGTGCGCGCCGGCGACGACCCCGAACGGATCCTCGTCCTCACCTTCAGCCGCAAGGCAGCCGTCGAGCTCCGCGACCGGCTCGCGGCCCGGCTGTCCGGACCGGACGCACCGCCCGCCGGGCCCGCGGGCCCCGGCAGCGGCCCGCGCCGGCCGGGCCTCCCGCAGGCGACGACCTTCCACTCCTTCTGCTACGCCTTGGTCCGCGCCCACCAGGACGCCGAGCTGTTCGCCGACCCACTGCGGCTGCTGTCCGGACCCGAGCAGGACCTCGTGGTCCGTGAACTCCTCGAAGGACAGGCCGAACTGGCCGGTGCGGGCCGCGGCCGGGTGCGCTGGCCGGACGAGCTGCGGGCCTGCCTGACCACCCGCGGCTTCGCCGACGAGGTCCGCGCGGTGCTCGCCCGCAGCCGCGAACTGGGCCTGGGCCCCGACGCCCTCGGCGCCTTCGCCGCCCGCACCGGCCGCCCCGACTGGAGCGCCGCGGCCGGCTTCCTCGCCGAATACCTCGACGTCCTGGACGCCCAGGGCGTACTGGACTACGCCGAGCTGGTGCACCGCGCGGTGCTGCTCGCCGAACACACCGACACCGCCGGGCAGCTGGCCGCCGCCTATGACGCGGTCTACGTCGACGAGTACCAGGACACCGACGCCGCCCAGGTACGGCTGCTGCGCGCACTCGCCGGCAACCACACGGCGTCGGCCGCACCGGGCTCCCCGGGACGCACGCTCCTCGCCTTCGGCGACCCCGACCAGTCGATCTACGCCTTCCGGGGCGCCGACGTCAACGGCATCCTCGACTTCCCCGAGACGTTCCGGCGCGGCGACGGCACCCCCGCCCCGGTCGCCGTCCTCGGCACCTCCCGGCGCTCCGGCGCCGCTCTGCTCGCCGCCACCCGGCTGCTCACCCGCCGGATGCCGCTCACCCGCCTGCCCGCCGCGAAGGTACGTGCCCACCGTGAGCCGGTGCCCGTACGGGACGGCGGCCGCGTCGAGGCGTACACGTACCCGACGTCCGGCGCCGAACTCGACAACATCGCCGACATCCTGCGCCGCGCCCACCTGGAGGACGGGGTGCCCTGGCGCGAGATGGCCGTTCTCGTCCGCGCCGGCGGGCGCTCGCTGCCCGCCGTGCGCCGCGCGCTCACCTCGGCCGGCGTACCCCTCGACATAGACGGCGACGATCTGCCGCTGCGGCACGAACCCGCCGTCGCCCCCCTGCTGACGGCGCTGCGGGCGGCGGCACGGGCCGCCCTGCGCCACGACCCCACCGCCACCCCTGACGCCTCGTCCGACGAGGCCGCCCCCCAGGACACCGGGCCCGGGCAGGCCACCCCGGACGACGCCGCCGGCGCCCCCGGGTGGCTCGACGCCGAAACCGCCACGGACCTGCTGACCTCCCCGCTGGGCGGCATGGACTCCGCCGACCTGCGCCGGCTGGGCCGCGCCCTGCGCGAGGAGGAACGCAGCGCCGGGCAGCCGCTGCCCCGCCCCTCCGACGAGCTGATCGCCCGGGCGCTGGCCGAACCCGAGCGCCTGGTCGCCCACGACCCCGGCTACGCCCGCGGCGCCCAGCGGCTCGGCCTGCTGCTGCGCAAGGCCCGTGCCCTCCTGGCCGGCGGCGGCACCGCCGAACAGGCCCTGTGGGAGCTGTGGGACGGCACCCCCTGGCCGCAGCGCCTGGAACGGGCCGCCCACCGCGGCGGCGCCGCCGGCCGCAACGCCGACCGCGACCTGGACGCCGTAGTGGCCCTCTTCGAGACCGCCGCCCGCGCCGAGGAACGCACCGGCGGCCGCGGCGCCCTCAACTTCCTGGAGGAACTCGACGCCCAGGACATCGCCGCCGACACCCTCACCCGCCGCACCGTGCGCCCCGACGCCGTACGGCTGATGACCGCCCACCGCGCCAAGGGCCTGGAATGGCGGCTCGTCGTCGTCGCCGGCGTGCAGGAGGGCCTCTGGCCCGACCTGCGCCGGCGCGGTTCGCTCCTGGAAGCCGACCGGATCGGGCGCGACGGCCTGGCCGAGCCGCTCCCCGCGGGCGCGCTGCTCGCCGAGGAACGCCGGCTGTTCTACGTGGCCGCCACCCGCGCCCGCGAACGGCTGGTCGTCACCGCCGTGAAGGCCGCGGCCGACGACGGCGACCAGCCGTCCCGTTTCCTGACCGAGCTGGGAGTCACCCCCCAGGACGTCACCGGCCGCCCGCGCCGCCCCCTCTCGGTGGCCGCCCTCGTCGCCGAACTGCGCGCCACCACCGTCGACCCGGCCGCCACCCCCGCGCTGCGCGAGGCCGCCGCCCAGCGGCTCGCGCGGCTGGCCGCCCTCCGCGACGACGACCACCACCCCCTGGTGCCGGCCGCCCACCCCGACACCTGGTGGGGCCTGCACGAACCCACCCACAGCAGCATCCCGCTGCGCGACCGCGACCGCCCCGTGGTCCTCTCCGGCAGCGCCCTCGACCAGCTCGCGCACACCTGCTCCCTCCAGTGGTTCCTGGGCCGCGAGGTCAAGGCGGACACCCCCGCCACCGCCGCCCAGGGCTTCGGCAACGTGGTGCACGTCCTCGCCGACGAGGTCGCCTCCGGCCGCACCCCCGCCGATCTGGCCGTCCTGATGGAGCGGCTGGACTCCGTATGGGACGCCCTCGCCTTCGACGCCCCCTGGAAGTCGCGCCAGGAGAAGGACACCGCGCGTGCCGCCCTGGAGCGCTTTCTGCGCTGGCACGTCATGGAACGCGAGACCCGCGGCCGGGACACCGTCGCCACCGAGCACGGCTTCGACCTCACCCTCCGGGCCGGCAGCTACGAGGTCCGGATCCGCGGCAGCATGGACCACGTCTCCCGCGACGCCCAGGGGCGGGCGTACGTCGTCGACTTCAAGACCGGCAAACAGAAACCGACCGGACCCGAGGTCGCCCGCCACCCCCAGCTCGCCGTCTACCAGCTCGCGGTGCGCGAGGGCGCCCTGGACGACGCCTTCGACGGCCGCACCCCGGACCCGGGCGGCGCGGAACTGGTACATCTGCGCCTGGGCGCCCCCCAGAAGGAAGGCGGCGACGCACTGCCCGCCGTACAGGCGCAGCAGCCGCTGGAGGGGGAGTGGGTCGGCGAACTGCTCGCCACCGCCGCGGGCCGCGTCCTGGAGGAGCGGTTCACCCCCACCACCGGCACCCACTGCACCCACTGCACCTTCCGGGCGTCATGCAGCGCACAGCCGGAGGGGCGCCACGTCGTGGAGTGACTTCCCACGTTTTCGGCTTTCCCGCCGTGGTGGTTTGTCGCCGTTGCGCTTTGCGGCGCACCCGCACGTTGTTGGCTGTCCCGCCGCGGTGGCGTTTCGCCGTTGCGCTTTGCGGCGCCCCCCACGTTGCCGGCTGTCCCGCCGTCGGGGTGTTTCGCCGTTGCGCCTGGCGGCGGGCGTGGTTTGTCGGGTGCGGTGCCGCTCCTCCGGACTTCGTCCTGCGGCTCGGCCCCTCCCGTAGTGGGTGGGAACAGGCCGGTGGGGGCGGGCCCCCGCCGTCGTCTGCGTGCAGTCGAGGGATGAGGTCCGCCCCCACCGGTCTTCATCCACCCCCAACGGGAGGGGGCGGACCGCAGGACGGAGTCCGGAGGGCCGGTCCCGCAGTCGAACAGCCAGCGCAGCGGCAACCAGCCCGCCGCAGGCGCAACGGCGAGACGAAGCACGGCGGGCCAGCCGACAACGTGGGGGGCGCCGCAAAGCGCAACGGCGAGACGCCACCACGGCGGGCCAGCCGACAACGTGGGCGGGCGCCGCCAAGCGCAACGGCGAGAAACCCCCGCGGCGAGCCAGCCGACAACGTGGGGGGAAAGCACCGCGCAGCGGATTGTCAGCGCGGGCCGCTACCGTTCTCAACCGTGGCCCCGCGTATCACCGACCCGGCGCAGCTCAAAGAGCTGCTCGGCATCCCGTTCACACCGGAGCAGACGGAGTGCATCACCGCCCCGCCCGCCCCGCAGGTCATCGTGGCCGGAGCCGGCTCCGGCAAGACCACGGTCATGGCCGCACGCGTGGTGTGGCTGGTCGGCACCGGCCAGGTCGCCCCCGAGCAGGTCCTCGGGCTGACCTTCACCAACAAGGCAGCCGGCGAGCTCGCCGAGCGCGTCCGGGCCGCCCTCCTCGCCGCCGGCGTCACCGACCCGGACGCCCTCCCGCTCGACGCCGGCGGCGCCGCCGGCGACCAGCCTCCCGGAGAGCCGCGGATCTCCACCTACCACGCCTTCGCCGGCCAACTCCTCAAGGACCACGGCCTGCGCATCGGCCTGGAACCCAGCGCCCGGCTCCTCGCCGACGCCACCCGCTTCCAGCTCGCCGCCCGCACCCTGCGCGCCGCCCCCGGCCCCTACCCGTCCCTCACCACCTCCCTGCCCTCCCTCGTGGAGGACCTCCTCGCCCTCGACGCCGAACTCTCCGAGCACCTCGTCGACCCCGCCGCGCTCCGCACGTACGACACCGAGCTGCTCGCCGCCCTCGACGGTGTGAAACTCAGCAACGCCGATCTGCGCAAAGCCCCCGAAACCGCCCGCGGCCGCCTGGAACTGCTCGACCTCGTCACCGCCTACCGCGACGAAAAACGCCGCCGCGACCTCCTCGACTTCGGTGACCAGATCGCCCGCTCCGCCACCCTCGCCACCACCCGCCCCGAGGTCGGCCGCCTCCTGCGCGACGAATTCCGCGTGGTCCTCCTCGACGAATACCAGGACACCTCCGTCGCCCAACGCCTGCTGCTCTCCGGCCTCTTCGGCGGCGGCACCGGGCATGCCGTCACCGCCGTCGGCGACCCCTGCCAGGCCATCTACGGCTGGCGCGGCGCCTCCGTGGCCAACCTCGACGACTTCCCCGCCCACTTCCCCTTCGCCGACGGCACCCCCGCCCGCCGCGCGGCCCTCAGCGAGAACCGCCGCAGCGGCGGCCGCCTCCTCGACCTCGCCAACGGCCTCGCCGCCCCCCTCCGCGAGCGGCACGAAGGCGTCGAAGCCCTGCGCCCCGCCCCCGGCGCCGAGCGCGACGGCCTCGTCCGCTGCGCCCTGCTGCCCACCCACGCCGAAGAACTCACCTGGCTCGCCGACTCCCTCGCCCACCTCGTCCGCACCGGCACACCGCCCGGCGAGATCGCCGTCCTCTGCCGCACCGCCGCCGACTTCGCCCACCTCCAGGGCGAACTCGTCGCCCGGGACGTCCCCGTCGAGGTCGTCGGCCTCTCCGGACTCCTGCATCTGCCCGAGATCGCCGACCTCGTCGCCGTCTGCGAGGTGCTCCAGGACCCCACCGCCAACGCCGCCCTGGTCCGCCTGCTGATCGGCCCGCGCTGGCGGATCGGCCCCCGCGACCTCGCGCTCCTGGGGCGCCGCGCCCGCACCCTCGTCCACCACCAGACCCCCTCCGACGACCCCGCCCACCGCCTCGCCGAGGCCGTCGAAGGCGTCGACCCCGCCGAGACCATCTCGCTCGCCGACGCCCTCGACACCTTCCTGGAGGCCGACGGCCCCGACGACGGCCTCCCCTTCTCCGCCGAGGCCCGGGTCCGCTTCGCCCACCTCGCCACCGAACTCCGCGACCTGCGCCGCTCCCTCGGCGACCCCCTCATGGACGTCCTCCACCGGGTCCTGGCCACCACCGGCCTGGAGGTCGAGCTGTCCGCCTCCCCGCACGCGCTGGCCGCACGCCGTCGCGAAACCCTCGGCACCTTCCTCGACATCGCGGCTGGCTTCGCCGCCAAACAGGGCGGCGAATCCCTCGACGGCGACGCCACCCTCCTCGCCTTCCTCGGCTTTCTGCGCACCGCCGTCCAGTACGAGAAGGGCCTGGACAGCTCCCTGCCCGGCGGCGACAACACCGTCAAGGTGCTGACCGCCCACAAGTCCAAGGGCCTGGAATGGGACGTCGTCGCCGTACCCGGCCTGGTCACCAAGCAGTTCCCCAGCGAACAGGCCCGCGAGTCCTGGACCAGCCGGGCCAAGGTCCTCCCGCACGCCCTGCGCGGCGACGCCGCCACCCTCCCCGACGTCACGGAGTGGACCGCCCGCGGCCTGAAAGACTTCAAGGAGGCGATGAAGCACCACCAGGAAACCGAGGAACTCCGCCTCGGCTACGTCACCTTCACCCGCCCCCGCTCCCTGCTGCTCGGCTCCGGCCACTGGTGGGGCCCCCACCAGAAGCGGCCGCGCGGCCCGTCCGCCTTCCTGGAGGCACTGCGCGCGCACTGCGAAGCCGGACACGGCGAGATCGAGCACTGGGCCGCGGCACCCGAGGACGGCGCGGAGAACCCCGCCCTCGCCGAAGCCGCCACCGAACAGGCCTGGCCACTGCCCCTCGACCCCACGGCCACCGCCCGCCGCCGCGCGGCCGCCGCCACGGTGCGCGATCACCTGGCACGTATGACGGGTGAGGCGGCGTCCCCCTCCGGCGCGCCGGCCGTACTGTCCGCCCATGATCCCGAGTGGCCGCCGCCCCCGGGTGACGGCGACATCTGGGGCACGGGCCCGTACGACGACCTCTCCGAAGCCGACCCGTTCGACGTGCCCGAAGGTGACATCTACGACGTCCCCGAAGCCGGACCGTTCGACCTCTCCGAAGCCGACCCGTTCGACGATCACGCCCCGCTGCACGTCACGCCGGACACCGGGCCGCCCGATACCGCCCGGCCGTACGACGACGCCCCGCCGTACGCCCTCCCCGAAGCCGCCCCCGCCCCGTCCCGCCCCGCCATCGGCGCCCAGCGCTCCACGGAACCCGACCTCACCGCCGACCCGGACGGCGACGCCCCCCACCCCGGCGACAGCGCGCCACACACCCTCCTCCCCGAGGAGCGCCGCACCGTCGGATCCTGGGACCGCGATCTGGAGGCGCTCGCCGCCGAGCTCCGCCGCTCCCGCGCCACCGTCCGCGAGGTCCCGCTGCCCTCCGCGCTCAGCGCCACCCAACTGCTCCGCCTCGCCGCCGACCCGGACGGCTTCGCCCGCGAACTGGCCCGCCCCATGCCGCGCCCGCCCCAGCCCGGCGCCCGCCGCGGCACCCGCTTCCACGCGTGGGTCGAATCCCGCTTCGAAGAGCTGATGCTGCCCCTCCTCGGTCCCGACGAGCTCCCGGGCGCCGAGCCCGGCGAGGACGACCTGATCGCCGACGAACACGACCTCGAAACCCTCAAGGAGGCCTTCGCCCGCACCCCCTACGCCCACCGCACCCCCTTCCGCGTCGAGGCGCCCTTCCAGCTGACGCTCGCCGGACGGGTGATCCGCGGCCGGATCGACGCCGTCTACAAGGAGCACGGCCCGCACGGCGACCGCTTCGAGATCGTCGACTGGAAAACCGGCCGCACCCACACCGCCGACCCCCTCCAGCTGGCCGTCTACCGCCTCGCCTGGGCCGAGCGGTACGGCCTGGAGCCCTCCGCCGTCGACGCCGCCTTCCTCTACGTCCGCAGTGGCGAGGTGGTCAGACCCGCCCGGCTGCCCGGCCGGGTCGGACTCGAACGCATCCTGCTCGGCGAGACCGCCGACGGACATCCCCCGGAAGGCCGATAGGCTCGGCCATATGAGCACCACCCCGGACAGCGCCGTCCGCGCGTACCTCGCCACCCACCGCGAAGCCTTCCTCGACGACCTCGCCGCATGGCTGCGCATCCCCTCCGTGTCCGCCGACCCGGAGCGCGCCGGCGACGTCCGCCGCAGCGCCGACTGGCTCGCCGCGAAGCTCACCGACACCGGCTTCACCACCAGCGAGGTCTGGGAGACCGGCGGCCTGCCCGCGGTCTTCGCCGAATGGCCCTCCCAGGACCCGTCCGCGCCCACGGTGCTCGTCTACGGCCACCACGACGTACAGCCCGCCGCCCGCGAGGACGGCTGGCACACCGACCCCTTCGCGCCGCAGACCATCGACGGCAAGCTCTACGCCCGCGGCGCCGCCGACGACAAGGGCCAGGTGTTCTTCCACACCCTGGGCGTCCGCGCGCACCTCGCCGCCACCGGCCGCACCGCCCCCGCCGTCAACCTCAAGCTGCTCATCGAGGGCGAGGAGGAGTCCGGCTCACCGAACTTCCCGGCCCTGATCGAGAAGCACGCCGACCGCCTCGCCTGCGACGCGGTGATCGTCTCCGACACCGGCATGTGGTCCAGGGACACCCCCACTGTGTGCACCGGCATGCGCGGACTGACGGACTGTCAGATCGATCTCTACGGCCCCGACCAGGACATCCACTCCGGCTCGTTCGGCGGCGCGGTCCCCAACCCCGCCACCGAGGCCGCCCGGCTGGCCGCCGCCCTGCACGACACCGACCGCCGCGTCGCCGTCCCCGGCTTCTACGACGGCGTGATCGAGCTCACCGACCGCGAGCGGGAACTCTTCGCCGAACTCCCCTTCGACGAGGACGAGTGGCTGCGCACCGCGCACTCCCACGCCCCCCTCGGCGAGGCCGGCAGCACGACCCTGGAGCGCATCTGGGCCCGCCCCACCGCCGAGGTCAACGGCATCGGCGGCGGCTACCAGGGCCCCGGCGGCAAGACCATCGTCCCCGCCACCGCCCAGCTGAAGCTCTCCTTCCGGCTGGTCGCCGGCCAGGACGCGGCCGCCGTCCAGCAGTCCGTCCGCGACTGGGTCGCCGCGCAGCTCCCGGCCGGCATCCGCCACGAGATCACCTTCTGGGGCGCCACCCGCCCCTGCCTCACCCCGCTCGACCACCCCGCCCTCCAGTCCGTCGTACGCGCCATGGGACGAGCCTTCGGCCGGCAGATCCGCTACACCCGCGAGGGCGGTTCCGGGCCGGCGGCCGACCTCCAGGACGTCCTCGGCGTCCCGGTCCTCTTCCTCGGCATCTCCGTCCCCTCCGACGGCTGGCATGCCCCGAACGAAAAGGTCGAGCTCGACCTGCTGATGAAGGGCGTCGAGACCGCCGCCCACCTGTGGGGCGACCTGGCGGAGACCTGGCGCCCGGCTTGACCGGACGCCTGCCGCCGTACCGTTCCGCGCCCACATGCAGCAATCACCCACGCCACAGGGGGAGTTGGAAACAGCAGTGACCACCTGGACCGACCACACCGCCGACCGGCCGCTCACGTTCAGCGCGCCGAGCGGGATCGACCGCTCGGCCCATCACCGTCTCGACGAGGCCTGGCTGGCGGCGGCCTGGAGCCACCCGACGACGCGCGTCTTCGTGGTGTCCGGCGGCCAGGCGCTGATCGACGACACCCCCGACGGCCGCACCGAACTGATCACGACGCCGTCCTTCGAGGCGCCCCTGACCGAGGCGCACCGCTACTACCTCGGCACCGACGACGACGGCGTCAGCTACTTCGCCCTCCAGAAGGACTCGCTGCCCGGGCGCATGGACCAGTCCGCGCGCCCGGCGGGCCTGCGCGAGGCCGGCCTGCTGCTGTCGCCCCGCGACGCCGGCCTCCTCGTCCACGCCGTGGCCCTCGAAAACTGGCAGCGCCTGCACCGCTTCTGCTCACGCTGCGGCGAACGCACCGTCATCGCCGCCGCGGGCCACATCCGCCGCTGCCCGGCCTGCGGCGCCGAGCACTACCCGCGCACCGACCCGGCCGTGATCATGCTCGTCACCGACGAGGACGACCGCGCCCTCCTGGGCCGCCAGGTGCACTGGCCCGAGGGCCGCTTCTCCACGCTCGCGGGCTTCGTCGAGCCGGGCGAGTCCATCGAGCACTCGGTGGCCCGCGAGGTCTTCGAGGAGGCCGGCGTGGTCGTCGGCGACGTCGAATACATCGCCAGCCAGCCCTGGCCCTTCCCCTCCAGCCTGATGCTGGGCTTCATGGCGCGCGCCACCTCGTCCGAGATCCAGGTCGACGGCGAGGAGATCGAAGAGGCCCGCTGGTTCTCCCGCGAGGACCTGCGCGCCGCCTTCGAATCCGGCGAGGTCCTCCCGCCGTACGGCATCTCCATCGCCGCCCGCCTCATCGAGCTCTGGTACGGCAAGCCACTGCCCAAGCCGTGAGGGGCCCGGGAGGCGGGTACCGGGCTCGGTGGGCCTGACGCCTGCGGAGATGCACAGAGCCGCCGGCCGGATTCCACAGGGATTCCGGCCGGCGGCCCTAGAAGACTGCCCGTAGTCGAGGCGAAGCGGTCAGGGTGTCCTACACGACGGTGCGGCGTCGTCGGCCTCTCAGGCGCTGACCGTTCAGACGCCGACCTTCTGCTTGACCTGCGCCAGGGACGGGTTGGTCAGCGTCGAGCCATCGGGGAACAGCACGGTCGGGACCGTCTGGTTGCCGCCGTTCGCCTTCTCCACGAACGTCGCGGACTCCGGGTCGTGCTCGATGTTGATCTCGGTGTACGCAATGCCCTCGCGGTCCATCTGGCTCTTCAGCCGACGGCAGTAACCGCACCAGGTCGTGCTGTACATCGTCACAGTGCCCGCCATGTGCCCCGCGCTCCTTCGCTTCGATAAGTCTTGATCCACATACCACTCGCCGATGTGTTCGACGCGGCCAAGCACCACAACGTACATCGGGCGCGGACCATTCCCGGAGGGTTGAACGGGCCGCTCCGCCTCCCAGGATCGGCTACGCCCGAACCTCGCGCGCCATCCTTGGGGGCCACCCCCACCCCCTCCCCACCCCACACCCCCTCCGACCAAAGCCGGCCCCCCGAGCCACGCCTCCCCGCCAAGGCCGCAGCCTCCAAGCCCTTGGCTCGCCCCCACAACTTCGCGAGGCCCCAGCCACCCCGCGCCCCGTTCCCTTCCACTGACCTCAGCAAAGCACCCGCCGACGCCGCGTGCCGGCGGTCGTCCACAGTGGAGGCGGCCGGTACGACCGGGCCCGGCGGCTGTGGACAGGTTTCCCGGGCGCCTCTGCGGACCTGGCAGCATGGCGGGGTGACAGCAGCAACGGACTCCTCTCTTTTCCCGCAGGTGCCGGACTCGGCCGACGCGGTGCTCGAAGGGCTCGACCCCGAGCAGCGCGAGGTCGCGACGGCTCTGCACGGTCCGGTGTGTGTGCTGGCCGGTGCCGGCACGGGCAAGACCCGCGCGATCACCCACCGGATCGCGTACGGCGTACGCGCCGGGATCCTGCAGCCCGCGAGTGTGCTCGCTGTCACGTTCACGGCCCGGGCGGCGGGTGAGATGCGCGGCCGGCTGCGGCAGCTCGGTGCCGGCGGGGTCCAGGCCAGGACGTTTCACTCCGCGGCCCTGCGGCAGTTGCAGTTCTTCTGGCCGAAGGCCGTCGGCGGTGAGGTCCCGCGGCTGCTGGAGCGCAAGATCCAGGTGGTCGCCGAGGCCGCCGCCCGCTGCCGCATCCGGCTGGACCGCAATGAGCTGCGCGATGTCACCGCCGAGATCGAATGGTCCAAGGTCACCCAGACCGTGCCGGCCGACTATCCGGCCGCGGTCGTCAAGGCCGGCCGTGAGGCCCCTCGTGACCCGGCGGAGATCGGGCAGATCTACGGCACGTACGAACAGCTCAAGCGCGACCGGGGCAGCATCGACTTCGAGGATGTGCTGCTGCTCACGGTGGGCGTGCTGCAGGACCGGCACGACATCGCCGAGCAGGTCCGTGCGCAGTATCAGCACTTCGTCGTGGACGAGTACCAGGACGTCAGCCCGCTCCAGCAGCGGCTGCTGGAGCTGTGGCTGGGGGACCGCGAGAATCTCTGCGTGGTCGGCGACGCCAGCCAGACGATCTACAGCTTCACCGGCGCCACCCCCGACCACCTCCTCAACTTCCGTACCCGCCATCCGCAGGCGACGGTCGTCAAGCTCGTCCGCGACTACCGCTCCAGCCCCCAGGTCGTGCACCTCGCCAATGGCCTGCTCTCCCAGGCCAAGGGCCGCGCCGCCGAGCACCGCCTGGAGCTGATCTCGCAGCGCGAGGCGGGCCCCGAGCCGATGTACACGGAGTACGCCGACGAGCCGGCCGAGGCCGAGGGCACCGCCCGCCGGATCCGCGACCTGATCGCCTCCGGCGTGCCGGCCAGCGAGATCGCCGTGCTCTTCCGCGTCAATGCCCAGTCCGAGGTCTATGAGCAGGCGCTGGCCGATGTCGGTGTGCCGTACCAGCTGCGGGGTGCGGAGCGGTTCTTCGAGCGGCCGGAGGTGCGCGAGGCGGGCGTCAAGCTGCGCGGTGCCGCCCGCTTCGGCGGCAACGACGCGCTGCTCGACGACGCTGTGGACCTGCCGTCCGAGGTGCGGGCGGTGCTCAGCGACATGGGCTGGAGCAGTCGGCCGCCGGCCGGCTCGGGCGCGGTGCGGGACCGCTGGGAGTCGCTGGCGGCTCTGGTGCGGCTCGCCGAGGACTTCGCCCGGGCGCGGCCCGCGGCCACCCTCGCCGATCTCGTCGCCGAGCTGGACGAGCGGGCCAACGCCCAGCACGCCCCGACGGTCGAGGGGGTGACGCTGGCGTCCCTGCACGCGGCCAAGGGCCTGGAGTGGGATGCCGTCTTCCTGGTCGGCCTGACCGAGGGCATGATGCCGATCACCTACGCCAGGACGGACGAGCAGATAGAGGAGGAGCGCCGGCTGCTGTATGTCGGCGTCACCCGCGCCCGGTTGCATCTGGGCCTGTCCTGGTCGCTGGCGCGCTCTCCCGGGGGGCGTGCCTCCCGCCGCGCCAGCCGTTTCCTCAACGGCCTGCGGCCCGGTTCGGGGGCGGTACCCGGCCGTCGCACGCCGGGCGCGGTCTCCGGGGGCATCGAGCGCGGCGACGGGGTGGCGGCGGTGGCCCGGCGTCCCCGGCACCGCAGCCCGGCGCGCTGCCGGGTCTGCAACCGGACGCTGACGGACGCCGGCGAGATGAAGCTGATGCGGTGTGAGGACTGTCCCTCGGAGCTCGACGAGGCGCTCTACGAGCGGCTGTGCGGGTGGCGGACCGAGCAGGCCGCGCGTCTCCGGCAGCCCGCCTACTGCATCTTCACCGACAAGACGCTGATGGCGATCGCGGAGGCCGTTCCGGGAACCGAATCGGAGCTGGCGGCCATCTCAGGAGTGGGGCGGCGCAAGTTCGACCGCTACGGCAGTGACGTGCTGGCAATCTGTGCCGGCGAGGAGCTCGTGGGAGCCTCGGAAGAGGCGTCCGAAGGACCCGCGGAAAACTCGTCGGAAAAATAGTTTGCGCGTGCGGAGCGCAGCCCCATAGCCTTCGGAAGCAACGGAGACAACGGTTTCTTCCGAGATCCGCTCAATCCGTGTTGTACTTGAACGCCCTGGAACGGGATTCCCGGTCCACCGAGACGCCGAGAGGAGGCGAGCCCAGTGATCAGCTTCATGGAGACCAACAAAATGACCGATCTCTCGGTCGTCGCCGCCTGCCCGCTCGGCTCCTCGCTCCTTGGCACCGGTCTGTCCGGCTTCGGCCGCCTGTCCGGTACCGAGGTCGCGCGCCCCGAGTCCCTCGCTGTGCTGACGCGCAGTGAGCGCACCGCGCGACCGACCGAGGCACCTGCGGTAGCAGCAGCGGCGGCACCGGCGAATGCCATTGCCTTCGCGGCGGCCAACGGTGCCGAATCCCGGCAGCAGTACCAGACGCATGAAATGTGGGCCCACCGCGGGCTCGAACCCTGGAGAGATCCAGCCTGATCGGCGCGATCAGGTCGGCACCTTCCAGGGCCGCGGAACCCACACCGGGATCCGCGGCCCTTTTGTTTGCCCAAGCGCCCGCCACCAGCCGGGCCGAACAGACGAGGAACACACCACCGTGCAACTCCAGACGCACACCCCGTCCGTAGCGACCGACCTGATCCCTCCGCCCGACCCTCAGGAGAACTCCTTGCTTCCCCTCACCGAGCTCGACGACGAGATCGACCGCCTCGGCGCCGCTGTTCCGTGCCGTACCTACGACCCGGAGGTCTTCTTCGCGGAGTCCCCGGCCGACGTCGAGTACGCCAAGACCCTGTGCCAGACCTGTCCCGTCCGTGAGGCCTGCCTCGCCGGCGCCAAGGACCGGCGTGAGCCGTGGGGCGTCTGGGGTGGCGAGCTCTTCGTCCAGGGCGTCGTCGTGCCGCGGAAGCGGCCGCGTGGTCGTCCGCGCAAGAACCCGGTTTCGGCATGAACGCCCTCGGTACAGGAACGATCGACCATCCCGTCACCCGGGATCCCCAGAAGCAGGACCTCACGATGAACCCCTCTCTCACCGACACCCCCGTCCCCGTGAACGTCGACGCGATCGAGTCGCGTCAGAACAGGAACCACGCCATGCAACTCATCCCAGAAGCCCTGGCGCGTGCGCATATGCACGAACGCCTGCGGGAGGCCGAATCAGAACGCAGGGCCCATCGGCTGGCCGCCGCGCGGCGTATGCAGCGGCGCGCCGAGCGCGCGTCGCTCCGTGCCCGCCGTGCGCTGGCCATGGCCGTGATGCAGTAAGGCAGTAGGCCGCTGCACTGATACCGCCATCCACGGGGTCCGTCCGACAGGGCGGGCCCCGTGGTGCGTGGGATCCCGTGTGCCGTGGATGACGGGGATATCGTCGGACGGTGGACCAGAGGACGCATGAACAGGCGGGGTTGGCGGACGGGAACACGGTGTGTGCCGGCTGTGGCGCGGTCGCCGAGGGCACCCCGCCGACCTGGACGCTCTCCGTCGAGAACGGCGAGCGCCGCTACTACTGCGACACCTGCGCGCGGAAGAATCTCCGCGCCATCGAGGGGCGCCTGGATTCGAGCTGGTGGTGAGGCCGGGCGTGATCACCGGGGCAGTGGGGCCGGGGTAGGCAGACCCCGGGGCCGCCCGGCCGCTCCCGCAGCCGGGCGGGCCGTCCCTCCGCATGCCGGAGCGGGCGACCGCCCCGGCATGCGGGCTCAGGCCGTGGTCTCTTCGACGGCCTCCTTGCCGAGGTCCGCACCGATGCCCGTGCCGACCTCGGTGGCGGCCTCCGCGCCGAGGACGGTGCCGGCCTCGCTGATGTCCGGGCCGGGCGGCTCTTCCTCGGGCACGAAGCCGGGCAGCCAGGCCTCGAGTTCGTCGCGCAGCCGTACCGCCGCCCCCAGCTGGCACAGCACCCCGATCGTGCTCAGGGTGACCCGGTGGATCAGCAGGTAGGCGGGCGGCAGGTTGAGCTGCTTGCCCAACTGATGGGCGGGGGAGCGCGGATCGCCGACCCGGGCCGCCTGATGGCGCATCCAGCTCCGGGTGAAGGTGAACTCTTCGGCCAGCGCCGGTTCGATGATCGGCAGCAGATACTCCAGCACCGCGTCCGGATCCAGCTCGATGGACTCCCTGACGAAGCCCTCCTCGCACAGCAGCTGGTAGACGGCGTCCGCCTCGCCGTCGAGCGTCATCCGCAGCGAGGTGCCGATCGTCGGCGGCAGCCCGTCGGGCAGCCGGTCCACGGTGCCGAAGTCCAGCACCCCCAGCCGCCACTCCTCGACCGGGCTGTCCGGGCCGTCGGCCAGCAGCCGGAAGTTGCCCGGGTGCGGATCGGCGTGCAGCAGGCCCGTACGGGCGGGGCCGGAGAAGAGGAAGCGAGCCAGGAGCTGACCGGCCCGGTCCCGCTGCTCGTCCGTGCCGTCCGTGATCACCTCGGACAGCGGCAGCCCGTCCATCCACTCCGTCACCAGCACCTGGTCGCACTGGTGGACCACGGACGGCACCACCACGTCCGGGTCGTCGGCGAACTCCTCGGCGTGTGCCTGCTGGGCCTGAGCCTCCAGGGAGTAGTCCAGCTCCTCCGAGACCCGGTCGCGCAACTCCGCGATCAGCGGTTTGACGTCCATGCCCGGGATCAGCGGGCCCAGCAGCCGGGCGAACCGGCTCAGCTGCGTCAGATCCGACAGCAGTGCCTGGCCCGCGCCCGGATACTGCACCTTGACGGCCACCTCGCGGCCGTCGTGCCACACCGCCCGGTGCACCTGCCCGATGGAAGCTGCCGCCGCCGGCTTGTCCTCGAACTCCTCGAACAGCTCCCGCCACTCCTCGCCGAGCTGCTCGGCCAGCACGGCATGCACCGCGCTCGTCGGCATCGGAGGCGCCGCCTCCTGAAGCTTGGTCAGGGCGGCGCGGTAGGGGCCGGCGATCTCCTCGGGCAGCGCCGATTCGAAGACGGACAGCGCCTGCCCGAATTTCATCGCCCCGCCCTTCAGCTCCCCGAGCACCTTGAAGAGCTGTTCGGCCGTGCGCTGTTGAAGCTCGCGGCCGACGATTTCGGCGGATCTGCCGCCGATCCGCTTGCCCAGGCCCCAGGTCGCACGGCCGGCGAACCCCAGTGGCAGCGCGGCCAGCTTGGCGGTACGGGTGACCGCCTTGCGGGGAAGATCAGACATGCGCCCCTCCAACTCACACTGTCCCCCAACCGGGGTTACTCCGTCATTGTGGCGTGTCACGGCCGAGGATCCGAGGCGCCTGCCGCACACAGTGCAGCGGCAGCACCGCAGGCGCACTCCGGATGCGGCGCGATCGGCACCGTGCGCACCTCGGCACACGGTGCGGCCAGCTCCCACCGCGCACCTGTGCACGGCGGCAGTTCGCCGTCGAGGAACGTCAGCGCCTGGACGGCGGCGACGCCCGCGACCGTCGTTGCCAACCCGGCATCACAGGCCGGCACCGCGGGTGAACCGCGTCCCGACCGCCACTGCGCGAGCAGCCGCGGCCAGGCCGGCTCCGCGTCCGTGCGGCGCAGCTCGTCGCAGCGGGCACAGGCCGAACCACCGGGCAGCACCAGCGGACCCACCACTCCCGTGCCCTCGATCACCCCCGCGTAAAGATGCGGGATTCCGGCAGTCAGCAGCGGCTCGGACAGCACGGGGTCGGGGGCGTACGCGCCGAGGCCGTCGCGCGGGGCGAGCACCACCAGGGACAGACCCGCCTCACCGGACTCGCTGACCGGGACCCGCGGGCGCGGCGTACGGCTCCAGGGGGAGGACTGGCGGACCAGTCGTTGCGCGGCGGCGGCCCGCCGCTCACCGATCCGCTCGGCCGGCAGCCCGCCGGGCAGGACGTCCTCCGGCTGGACCGTGCCGCCGTCGAGCACCTCCACCCGGCCGATCCCCGAGGCCGACAGCAGCGCCGCGATCGCGGCACCGACCCGGCCCGCCCCCTTGACCCTGGCCCGGACGGCTCTGCGCGCACCCATCCGGCCCAGGGCGCCCGCGGGCTCCGGATGCCGCACCGAGAGGGCGGCCAGGTCGGGCCGCAGCTGTGCGAAGGCGGCCTGGTCCGCGCGTACGGCCTCGGCCGCCGGGCCGCCCGCAGTGGGTGCCTCCAGCAGCCCTGCCGCACCGAGGCGTTCCACCACGCCCCGTACGTGCGCGGGCGGGAGGTCCAGTAAGGCGGCCTCCTCGGTCAGTTGCTGCATGGTGCGGGTGCCGTCGATCAGTGACAGGAAGCTGCCGGTCGCGGTGTCGACCGGGCCGACCACCTTCGCATGGGCCGGAGCCACGCCGAACCGCACCGTTTCCCTGTCCCGCCAGCCGCGCCGCAGCGCGGGCTTGAGCATCGGATGTGTCATATCCGCCCCCGTTCTTCGTCGTCCGGCCCCCAGCATGCGCCGTGCGGCGGATCGGCGCGGAAGTTATCCACAGGCGGTGGGCAGCAGTCGTACAAGCTGTGCACGCCATGGAGTGGTTCGGCGGCGAACCGACCGCGGGGCGGGACTTCCCGCAACGGCAGCGGGTAACGTCGGGCGCGTGCCCGCCGACCCTTCCGCTCACGGCTCAGGGGAGACACCTCTGCGCCGCGCCGCCGACACCTCGCGCCGGACTGCCCCGAGTCCCACGGTCCATGCAGCGGGCACCAGCGCCGTCGAGGTGCGCCGCAGCTCACGACGGCGCAGAACGGTCTCCGCATACCGCGAGGGCGACCGCACGGTCGTCCTGATTCCGGCCCGTATGTCCGAGGCCGAGGAGCAGCGCTGGGTCACCGTCATGCTGGACAAGCTCGCCGCCCAGGAGAGCAAGCGGATGCTGGGCGACGGCGAGCTGGCCGCGCGCGCCGGACGGCTGTCCGGCCAGTATCTGGACGGCCGGGCCCGCCCGGCGTCGGTGCGCTGGGTGACCAATCAGAACACCCGCTGGGGCTCGTGCACGCCGGCAGAGGGCAGCATCCGTCTTTCGCACCGCCTCCAGGGCATGCCGGAGTACGTCATCGACTACGTCCTGCTGCACGAGCTCGCCCATCTGCTCGTTCCCGGTCACGGGCCCCGGTTCTGGAGTCTGCTGGACTCCTACCCCCGAACGGAACGCGCCCGCGGCTACCTCGAAGGGGTGGTCGCGGCCGACCGGCTGCCCCATCTGCCCGCCGCCCGCGGCGAATGAGCCTGCGGCGCCACCACATCCGCCGCGCCCCGGCATCGCCCGTTGTCGGCGCCAGCGGATAGCCTGGCCGCGCAGACGAACTCACAGCGGGAGCGGGGGACGGGCGTTACGTATGGCCAGGGAATTCCAGCGCGGCCACAAGGTCAAAATCGGTGATCTCACGGCGGGAACGGACCTGTACGTCGGCGTGCAGATCGCCGGGCCCGGCCTGACCTTCGACATCAGCTGCTTCGGTCTGGACGCCGACGAGCGGCTCTCCGACGACCGGTACTTCATCTTCTTCAACCAGCCGAAGTCGCCCGAGGAGTCGATCCAGCTGCTCGGCGCGCAGGCCGGCGACAGCGAGTCCTTCCGGGTCACCCTCGACAAGATCCCGCCGCACATCCAGAAGCTCTCCTTCACCGCCGCACTCGACGGCGCGGGCCAGGTCTCCCAGATCGGCCCCGGCTACCTCCGGATCGTGGCCGGCGGCGAAGAGGTCGCCCGCTACTCCTTCACCGGCAGCGAGTTCAGCACCGAACGCGCCCTCATGCTCGGCGACTTCTACCTCAAGGACGTCTGGCGGTTCGCCGCCGTCGGCCAGGGCTTCGACGGCGGACTGGAAGCGCTGCTGAAGAACTTCGGCGGCGAGGTCGCCGAGGAGGAGGGCGCGGCGCCCGAGCCGCCCGCGGCGGCAGTGGGCGCGCCCGGCTTCGCGCCCCCGTCCGGGCCGCCCGCCCCCGCGCCGTCCTTCGGGGCCCCCGCCGCCGAGCCCGTACCGCAGCAGCCCGCGCCCGGTGCCGCGGTGCCCCCGGCCGCCCCGCAGCCGGCGCCCGCGCAGCCCACCGCCCCGCAGGTGCACAGCGCGCCCACCCTCGCCGCGCCCCTGGCCCCGCCCGCCGGCCCGGTACCGCCGCCCGGTGTGCCCGGACCGCCCGGCCAGCAGCCGCCCGCCCCGTACGGTCAGCCGGCGCCAGGTCAGGCCCCCTACGGCCAGCCGCAGACCGCCCCCGGCGGCTTCCCCGGCCAGCAGGCCCCGCAGGCGCCGCCCTACGGACAGCCGGCTCCGCCGCCCGGCGGATACGGCGCCCCGCAGGGCCAGCCCGCGCCGTACGGGCAGCCGGCTCCGCCTCCCGGTGCCCCGTATCCCGGCGCCCAGGCCCCGGCCGTCCCCCAGGGCGGCGGCCCCGGCCTCGGCGCCGTCCTGGACAAGTACAAGGAAGCCCCTACCGGTCAGCGCTGGACCCCGCAGAACAGCAAGCTGATCCGTGTCGACCTCGGCGTCGACGGCCAGCCGGTGCTCGCCCGCCAGGGCAGCATGGTGCTCTACCAGGGCAAGGTCGACTTCGGCTACAAGGGCGCCGGCTTCCGCGGCCGCATCGTCGGCAACGCCACCGGCCAGGAAATGCAGCTGATGCGCTGCACCGGCCAGGGCCAGGTGTTCTTCGCGGAGAACAGCGCCCATGTCCACCCCATCGAGCTGCAGGGCGACGCGATCTGTGTGTCCGCCGAGAGCGTCCTCGCCTTCGACGAGTCGCTGCAGCACGAGGTCCGCCGGATCGAGGGCCACGGCATCCCCGGTGGCGCCCTGTTCACCATGCAGTTCCACGGGACCGGCACCCTCGTCGTCAAGACCCAGGGCACCCCGGTCGTGCTGCCGGTCACCCCGACCACCTTCGCCGACGCCAACGCCATCGTGGCCTGGTCGGCCGGCTCGCAGGTGATCATCTCCAGCCAGGTCAGCCTGCGCCGGCACGCCTTCCCGGGCCACTCCGGCGAGACCGTGAACCTCCAGTTCCGGGGCGCACCCGGCAACTTCATCGTCGTCCAGCCCTACGAGGTCTGAGGGAGCCCGTACGTCATGAACCAGCAGCAGCTGTCGGGCTACGTCCCGACCCCGCCCGCCGCCCGCATGGAGAACCACGGCAGCGCCATGGTGAAGATCGCCATGCAGAGCGGCCAGGACGTCTTCGCCCGCACCGGCTCCATGGTCGCCTACGAAGGCTTCGTCCAGTACGAGCCGAACCCGCCCGCCGTCCGCCAGATGGCCTCCCAGTGGCTCACCGGCGAAGGCGCGCCCCTGATGAAGTGCACCGGCGACGGCGTGCTCTACCTCGCCGACTACGGCGCCGATGTCGTCTGCATCCACCTCGACGACGACGCGCTCTCCGTCAACGGCACCAACCTCCTCGCCTTCGACGCACAGCTCCAGTGGGGCGTGCAGCGCGTCAAGGGCATGGCGAAGTTCGCCGGCCAGGGGCTGTTCAACGTCGGGATCTCCGGCACCGGCTGGGTCGCCCTGACCTCCCGGGGCACCCCGATCGTCGTCGACTGCGGCCGCGGCGAGGACGAGACCTATGTGGACCCCGATGCCCTGGTCGCCTGGTCGACCCATCTGAAGATGAAGGGCAAGCGCAGCTTCAAGGCGTCCTCGATGATCGGACGGGGCAGCGGTGAGGCGTACCAACTGGGCTTCTCCGGCCAGGGGTTCGTCGTCGTCCAGCCCAGCGAGGACAGCACCGACCGGCTCCGGGCCCGGGGCTGAGGGGGAGGACCGAACACGCCATGCAGAGTCCGCTTTTCGCCTTCACCGAGGCACAGACCCAGGACCGCTACGCCCTGCAGAACAGCCAGTTGCTGCGGGTCGCCCTCCAGGGCCACGAAGACGTCCTCGCCCGTAAGGGCGCGATGGTCGCCTATCAGGGGCTGCTCGAATTCGACGGCAACTACCAGACGCCCGGCCAGCACCGGGCCCGCGCCTACTCCGGCGAGGGCCTCGACCTGATGCGCGTCTCCGGGCAGGGCACGGTCTATCTGGCCAACCTCGCCCAGTACGTCCATGTCGTCGACGTCGATCACGACGGCCTCACCGTCGACAGCAGCTACGTCCTGGCACTGGACTCCGGCCTCCACTGGGACGTCGTCTCCGTCGACAGCCAGTACGGCATCTCCGGGACCGGCAAGTACCAGCTCAACATCTCCGGACGGGGCAAGGTCGCCCTGATGACCTCCGGCCAGCCGCTGATGCTGCAGGTCACGCCCGACAAGTACGTCAACGCCGACGCCGACGCGGTGGTGGCCTGGTCCGCCTCGCTGCGCGTCCAGATGCAGGCGCAGACGCACTCCTCCGGAGTGTGGCGGCGGCGCGGCAACACCGGTGAGGGCTGGGAACTCAGCTTCCTCGGCCAGGGCTACGCACTGGTCCAGCCCAGCGAACTGCTGCCGCCGCAGAACGCCGTCATCGGCTCCGGGATGGCCGCCCAGTTCGGCATGGGCCAGCAGGGCGCCCGGGGACACAACCAGGGCAACATCTTCACCAACTAGGGGGTGTCTCTTCGATCTCCGTGGATCAGCCTGCGGTGCCAGGCGTCGCAGGCCCACGGAGATCGGAGAGACACCCCCTAGCCCCGCCGACGCCCTGAAGGCACAGCTGCGGCGCCCGCCCCGGGAAGGGACGGGCGCCGCAAGCACAGCCGCTGTCTAAAGCAGTGCGCGGGTGCCGTCCACCAGCTGCGCCACCGACGCATCGGCGACGCCGGGCACCTCGTCGTACGCGAACCACCGCAGGTCCAGCGACTCGTCGCTGATCGCCGCCACCGCGCCCTCGGGCGCCAGCGCGGCGTACTGCACGTCCAAATGCACCGCGCAGGGCGTGTGATGACGGTCCAGCCGCACCGGACCGCCGGGCAGCAGCGTCAGCCCCTGTGCGATCCCGGACTCCTCCCGCGCCTCCCGCAGCGCCGCCTCGGCGAGCGAGGCGTCCTCGGGCTCGCAGTGGCCGCCCATCTGCAGCCACATCTTCAGCTTGCGGTGCAGGGTGAGCAGCACCCGGCCGCCGGCCGGGTCGATCACCAGCGCGCTGGCCGTGAGATGCCCCTCCTTGCAGGGCTTCCACATGCCGTCCTCATGGGCGGCGAGATGATCCAGATACGTCAGGCGCAGTTTTTCCTGAGCGGGGGACGGCGCGGGCCACCCGGTGAGCACCCGCGCCGCGTCGGCATGCAGACTCACCTGTCGCCGTCGCCCTTGCCCTCGCCGGGGGCCTCGTCCGGACCCTCGCCCTCGGGGGACTGCTTTCCCGCATCCGGCTTGCCGCCGCTCGCGGCCTCGCCGAGCATCTTGTCGAGCTCGGAGAAGTCCGGCTGCTCGTGGTGCACAAACCCGTCCGGGTCGTCCAGATCGGCCGCCGTCGGCAGCATGTCCGGGTGCTCCCACAGGCCGTCGCGGCCCTCCAGGCCCCGGGCGTCCGTCAGCGACGCCCACAGCCGCGAGGCGTCCCGCAGCCGCCGCGGCCGCAGCTGGAGGCCGATCAGCGTCGAGAACGTCTGCTCGGCGGGGCCACCGCTCGCCCGGCGCCGGCGCAGCGTCTCGCGGAGCTTGTCCGACGACGGCAGATGCGGCTTGGCGGCCGCGTGCACCACCGCGTCCACCCAGCCCTCGACGAGCGCCAGCGCGGTCTCCAGCCGGGCCAGCGCGGCCTTCTGCTCCGGGGTGTCCTCGGGCTGGAACATGCCCTGCTGAAGGGCGTTCTGCAGCTCCTCGGGATGCTGCGGATCGATCTGGCCGACCACGTCCTCCAGCTTGGTCGTGTCGACCTTGATGCCGCGCGCATAGCCCTCGACGGCACCGAACAGATGCGAGCGCAGCCACGGCACGTGGGCGAAGAGCCGCTGGTGGGCGGCCTCGCGCAGGGCCAGATACAGCCGCACCTCATCCTCGGGCACGCCCAGGCCCGCGCCGAACGACGCGATGTTGCCGGGCAGCAGGGCGGCCTTGCCGGCCGGGCCCAGAGGCAGTCCGATGTCCGTCGAACCGACGACCTCACTGGCCAGCACGCCCAGCGCCTGGCCGATCTGGGTGCCGAACATCGCGCCGCCCATGGAGCGCATCATCCCCAGCAGCGGGCCCGCCATGGCCTGCATCTCCCCGGGGAGCACATCGCCCATCGCCGCCCCGACGCGCTCGGCGAGCGGATTGACCAGGTCCTTCCACACCGGCAGGGTCTCCTCGACCCACTCGGCGCGGCTCCAGGCCACCACGGAGGCGGACCCCGACGGCAGCGACGTCACGCCGTCCAGCCACAGATCCGCCAGCCGTACGGCCTCCTCGACCGCACTGCGCTCACCCGGCGACAGGCTCGCATCCTTGCTGCCGTCCTCGGCGCCCTGCGCGACGGTCTGCCGCGCGATGTCCTTGGCCATGTCCCAGTTCACCGGGCCGCCCTCGTAGGAGAGCATCTGCCCGAGCTTCTGGAAGGCGGCTCCCAGGTCGCCAGGGTTCATTTCGCCGCCGGGGCCGCCCATGCCGCCGAAGAGCGCCGCGAACGGATTGTCCGCGCCGCCGCTCCCGCCGCCGAACCCGAAGGGGTCCGCGGGGCCCTGGCTACCTCCCTGGCCGCCCTTCTTCTTGCCGTTGTCGCCGTCCTCCGGCTCCTCCGGCGGAAGGCCGAATCCAAATGGGGTGTCACTCACGGGGTTCCTCGGCTCATAGGGCCGCCGACCAGGTGGCCGACGGCGGGCTGCCCACATCACCTCCAGCGTAGACACCCGGACCGCTTCGGGGCTCGGTGCTTCGCTGTCCCGGTGGCTGCGGCAGGATGGACGCCACCTGGTGCGCACGCGTCACCACGCGTTCGCACTGAAGACAACCGCTGGAGACGCCCGGTGAGTTCCCCAGATCCGACCGTTCGCGCAGCGCGAAACGCTGCGGCCCAGACCGAGAAGGCAGCCGACCTCGCAGGCGGGGGCGCAGGCCGGCCGCTGCGCCGGCCCGTCATCGCCGTCACCGGAGCCGCCTCCGGAGTCGGTGCGCTGCTCACCCGCGCCCTGGTCGACTCCGACGAGGTCAAGGAGGTGGTGGCCATCGACGAGCGGCGCGGTGATGTCGCCGAGGCGCACTGGCACGTCCTGGACGTCCGGGACCCGGCCATCGCCGACAAGCTGCGCGGCGCGGACGTCGTCGTCCACCTGGCGCTCGACCTCGACCTGGAGACCGACGCCGCGGCCCGCACCGCCTACAACGTGCGCGGCACCCAGACCGTGCTCACCGCCGCCGCGGCCGCCGGTGTCCACCGCGTGGTGCTGTGCACCTCCGCGATGGTCTACGGGGCGCTGCCCGACAACGACGTCCCCCTGGCCGAGGACGCCGAACTGCGCGCCACCGCGGACGCCACCGGCGTGGGCGACCTGCTGGAGATCGAGCACCTGGCGCACCGCGCCCCCCGCGCACACCCGGGCCTGAACGTCACCGTCCTGCGCCCCGCCGTCCTGGTGGGCGGCACCGACACCGCGCTGACCCGTTACTTCGAATCCCCCCGCCTCCTGGTCGTGGCCGGATCCCGCCCCGCCTGGCAGTTCTGCCACGTGGAGGACCTGGTCAGCGCCCTGGAGCACGCGGCGCTGGAGAAGGTCGACGGTGAGCTGGCGGTCGGCTGCGACGGCTGGCTGGAGCAGGAGGAGGTCGAGGAACTGTCCGGCATCCGCCGCATGGAGCTGCCGTCCTCGGTGGCCCTGGGCGCCGCGGCCCGGCTGCACCGCATCGGCCTGACCCCGTCACCCGCGGGGGACCTCGCGTACACGATGTACCCGTGGGTGGTCAGCGGCAGCCGGCTGCACGACGCCGGCTGGCGGCCCCGGTGGACGAACGAGGAGGTGCTCGCCGAGCTCCTGGAGGAGGTCGCCGGACGGCACACCGTCGCCGGCCGCCGTCTGGGCCGCAAGGACGCCACCGCCGCCGGGGCCGCCGGCGCCACCGTCGCCCTCCTGGGCACCGCGGC
This sequence comes from Streptomyces auratus, assembly GCF_050433025.1. NCBI lineage: Bacteria > Bacillati > Actinomycetota > Actinomycetes > Kitasatosporales > Streptomycetaceae > Streptomyces > Streptomyces auratus. The sequence continues at coordinate 1,011,363 of NZ_JBNGCB010000003.1, forward strand.
GCTGGTGCGGCGCGCCCGCAAGGCACGCCGCCGTATCTGAGCGCGGACCGGGCCGCCGGGCTGGAGGAGTCTCCATACGGCGGCCCGGACCACGGGCGGAACGGCCATTCCCGCCGAGCCCCCCGGGTACGGCACGATGGGAGCATGTCTGGCACGTTCTCTGCTTCGTCCCCCGGCCGCGACCACCCCGGTGAGCGGGCCGCCGCGGACCCGATCCGGCTCCTGGCGATCCGCGACACCCCCCTGTCCGTGGACGAGGTGTTCACGGCCGTGGGTGACGCGGCAGCCGGCGGCACCGCCCTGTTCGTCGGCACGGTCCGTTCGCACGACAGCGGCGCCGACGTCGAGGGCCTGGGCTACTCCGCGCACCCGAGCGCCGAGGCGGAGATGCGCCGGATCGCCGAGAAGGTGATCGCGGACTTCCCTGTCCGGGCGCTGGCCGCCGTCCACCGGGTGGGCGATCTGCGCATCGGTGATTTGGCCGTGGTCGTCGCCGTGTCCTGCCCGCACCGGGGCGAGGCCTTCGATGCCTGCCGCAAGATGATCGACGATCTCAAGCACGACGTGCCGATCTGGAAGCACCAGACGTTCGCGGACGGCACGGAGGAATGGGTGGGGGCCTGAGACGCCTCCGGCCGGGCAGCGGAATTCCTGGGCGAATCGGTGCGTAACGAGGCGTTCCCGGGGAAGACGTCACCGCAGACGGGCGGGCGGTGATCGTGCCGGCGTGAGGCAGTCGACCTGCGCACACGGGGCGAACCGGTGCGTTGTGTTCCGGTTGCGTAACCCGCCCCCTGGCGCGAGCGTTGACCCTGCAGATGGTTAATCTGCTTATTCGTCGATCTCGTCGAACAAGGGGTTGGGAGGTCGTTGATGGGTGCACTCCTGTGGCTGCTGATTCCGGTCGGTGCCGGGCTGATTGCCGCGGTGTGGAGCAGCTGGGCCCTGCGGAACCGCAAGACCGGTGACGTGGCCGAGCTCGCGGGCTATGCCCGGTTCCGTGACGCCATGGAGAAAGAGCACTCCGTCCCCGATCCCGCCTCGGATCCGGCCTGAGATCCGCCGTACGCACGCACCGGAAGGCGCCCTGGGCTGACGGCCCCGCGCGGGCAGTTGCCCGGCCTCGTACGGACGGCCCCGCGGGCCGGTTGTCATACCCGTCCCGTACTGTCGTTCCATGCCACGCCGCACCGCGACGCTGCTCGCTTCGACCCTGATGCTGATCGCGCTGCTCTGCGCGGGAGTACTGATCCCCGTGCCGTACTCCGAGATGTCGCCGGGGCCCACGGTCAACACCCTCGGTGATCATGATGGCGAGCCGGTGCTGCAGATTTCCGGGCGGAAGACGTACCCGGCGACCGGGCATCTCAACATGACCACGGTCCGGGTCACCGGCCCCGACTACACCATGAACCTCTTCGAGGCGGTGTACGGCTGGCTCGACCACGACAACGCCGTGGTGCCGCACAAGACGCTCTACCCCGAGGGACAGACGCCCGAGCAGGCCGACCAGGAGAACGCCGAGGAGTTCACCCAGTCCCAGGAGAGCGCCAAGGTCGCCGCGCTCGACCAGCTGCACATCCCGGTCGCCTCACAGACCGTCGTCGGATCCGTCCTCAAGGACAAGCCGGCCGACGGGCGGCTGCACGCCGGCGATGTGATCAAGGCGGTGGACGGCACGGCGGTCAAGCAGGTCGGCGATGTCGCCAAGCTCGTCACCCGGCACAAGCCGGGCCAGCCGGTGGTCTTCACGATCGTCCCCGCCAAGCAGGCCGCCGCGGCGGAGAAGCAGGGCAAGAAGCCCGGCACCGCGGGCCAGAAGCAGATCACGATCACCACGGAGAAGGCGGACAACGGCCGTGCCGTCGTGGGCATCCAGGCCGGGGTGGATCACATCTTCCCGTTCCCCATCGACGTCAAGTTGGCCGATGTCGGCGGCCCGAGCGCCGGGCTGATGTTCGCCCTCGGCATCGTCGACAAGCTCACGCCCGGGGACATGACGGGCGGCAAGTTCGTGGCCGGCACGGGCACCATCGACGACAAGGGCAAGGTCGGCCCGATCGGCGGCATTTCGATGAAGACGGTCGGTGCGCGGGACAAGGGTGCGGAGTTCTTCCTGACGCCCAAGGACAACTGCGCCACCGCCGCCAAGGACACCCCGCGCGGGCTCCGGCTGGTGAAGGTCGACACCATGGGCGACGCCGTCAAGGCGCTGGAGAAGATACGCAAGGGCGACGTCGCCGGCCTGCCGAGCTGCAGCCCGGCGGGCGCGTCCTAGAAGGCGGGCCGCGGGCCGGACGCTGGCGCCCGGCCCGGGCGGTCAGCCCTCGAAGGTGGCGGCCAGCGCCTCCGCGAGGCCCGGTACCAGCGCCGAGCCGGTGAGCACCTCGGACGTGGAGTCCTTCTCGCGCAGGCGCAGTGCCGATTCGCGGCGGCCGTCGCGCAGCACGGCCACCGTCATCCGGACCTCCTGGCGGTCCGGGTGCTCGGCGACCCAGGTGGCGAGCTGGGCCTCGTCCATGCCCGCGGGCTCGGAGTCCTCGGCGGACGGCGGCAGCATCAGCCGCTCCACGGTCAGGGCGCAGCCGCTGACGGCATCCGGCCAGGCAATGGTGGCCAGGAACTCGTCCAGCGGGACGCCCGCCGGGATCTCGTCCTGCTCCACGGGGGTCAGGGACGCGGTGGTGGAGTCGTCGATACCGAGCTGCGCGGCGAGCGAGGGCTCCTGCGCACGCAGCTTGGCGGTGTCGACGAGGGCGAACAGTCGGGCCGGCTGATCCCAGCCGAGCCCGGCGCTGTACTCGTCGATTTCGAGCACCGCGCGGGTCAGGGGGTCGGCGGCGAGGGGGGTGCCGTCAACGGGGAGGTTGGTCATGCTGCACATCGTGCCTTGTATCCCCCCGAAATCGGGAACCGGGTAAAGCCTTCGTAAGTTGCATCAGTGGGTCCTACTATCGCCGGGCCTGCTCCACACGACAGCGAACTTCGAGGTGCGCACCTTGGCTTTCCAGATGCCGGACCGCGGCGGAGGCCCGACAGGGCCACGGATCAGAGTCGGCCGACCATCGCGGCGGATCCGGACCCTGCTCATGACATTGGGTGTGCTGGCCGTACTGGCCATGCTCTTCGTGATGTTTGCGGGGTTTTGGACGGATTGGCTCTGGTATCGGTCGGTCAAGTACTCCTCGGTCTTCACCACCACCCTGTGGACCAAGATCGGACTGTTCTTCGCCTTCGGCGTCGTGATGGCCGCGAGCGTCGGCGTCAACATCTGGCTGGCACACCGGCTGCGGCCGCCGCTGAGTGCGATGTCCATGGAGCAGCAGAGCCTGGACCGCTACCGGATGGGCATCGCGCCGTTCAAGAAGTGGGCGCTGATCGCGATCACCGCGGTGATCGGTCTGATCGCCGGCGCCTCGGCCTCCGGCGAGTGGCGTACGTGGCTCCAGTGGGTCAACGGCGTGCCGTTCGGCAAGACGGACCCGCAGTTCGGCAAGGACATCTCCTTCTGGACCTTCGATCTGCCCTGGTACCGCTTCCTGTTGAGCTTCGGCTTCGCCTGTGCGGTGCTGTGCCTGGTCGCCGCGGCGCTGACGCACTACCTCTACGGCGGACTGCGGCTGACCAGCCCCGGCTCGCGGGCGACGGCAGCGGCGACCGGTCATCTGTCGGTGCTGCTGGGCATCTTCGTCTCGCTCAAGGCGATCGCGTACTGGCTCGACCGGTACGGCCTCGCGGTCAAGTCCAGCGGCCTGAAGTCGGCCGACAACTGGACCGGGCTGCGCTATGTCGACGCCAACGCCTACCTCCCGGCGAAGACCATCCTGTTCTTCATCGCGGCGATCTGCGCGGTGCTGTTCTTCGCGACGCTGTGGCGGCGCACCTGGCAGCTGCCGGTGATCGGCTTCGGGCTGATGGTGCTCTCGGCGATCCTGATCGGCGGGCTCTACCCGGCGATCGTGCAGAAGTTCCAGGTCCAGCCGAACGAGCAGGCCAAGGAAGCGCCGTACATCAAGCAGAACATCAAGGCGACCCGGGACGCGTACGACATCCAGGGCTCCGAGGTCACCCCGTACAAGGGCAACTACAAGCCCGCCGACAAGGCGGACAGCCAGCGGCTGCGCGACGACGCCGACACCACCGCCAGCCTGCGGCTGCTCGACCCGAACGTGGTCTCGCCGGCCTTCCAGCAACAGCAGCAGGTGCGCGGGTACTACCAGTTCCCCTCCACCCTCGACGTCGACCGCTACAAGGACAAGGGCGGTGCCGAGCAGGACACCGTCATCGGTCTGCGTGAGCTGAACATCGCCGGTATCCCGGAGCGCAACTGGATCAACGACCACTTCAAGTACACCCACGGCTACGGCGCGGTCGCCGCCAAGGGGACCGAGGCCGCCGACGGCGGCGGTCCGAAGTACACCGAGTCGGATCTGCCCGCCAAGGGCCAGCTCGGCTCGTACCAGCAGCGGGTCTACTACGGCGAGAAGACCTCGCAGTACTCCATCGTCGGCGGTCCGCAGAAGGAGCTGGACTACTCCGACGACAGTGGCGAGAAGAGCTACAGCTACCAGGGCAACAGCGGCGTCAGCCTTGCCAACCCGGTCAACCGCGCCGCCTATGCGGTGGCGTTCGGCGAGCCGCAGATCCTCTACTCCGGCGCGATCGGCGACGGCTCGCGGATCCTGTACAACCGCACGCCCAAGGAGCGCGTCGAGTCCGTCGCACCCTGGCTGACCATCGACGGCGACGCCTATCCGGCGGTCATCGACGGCCGGATCAAGTGGATCGTGGACGCCTACACCACCAGCAACGGCTATCCGTACGCCTCGCGCACCACGCTCGGGGACAGCACGGCCGATTCGCTCACCGACGGCCAGCGGGCGGTGGTGGCCCAGCAGAACCAGGTCAACTACATCCGCAACTCCGTCAAGGCGACGGTGGATGCCTACGACGGCTCGGTCAAGCTCTACCAGTGGGACGAGAAGGACCCCGTCCTCAAGACGTGGATGAAGTCCTTCCCCGGCACGGTCGAGAAGAAGAGCGCCATCAGCCCGTCGCTGCGGGAGCATCTGCGCTACCCGCAGGACCTCTTCAAGGTGCAGCGCCAGCTGCTCACCACCTACCACGTCACGGATCCCGGCACCTTCTACACCGGATCCGAGCGCTGGCAGATCCCGAACGACCCGACGACCAAGTCGGGCAACGCCGTTCCGCCGTACTACCTGAGCATGAAGATGCCGGACCAGAAGAACCGGGCCTTCTCACTGACGACGAGCTTCACGCCCAACAAGCGCGACAACCTCGGTGCGTTCATGGCCGTCGACGCCAATGCGACGAGTCCGGACTACGGCAAGATCAGACTGCTGAAACTGCCCTCGCAGACACCGGTGCCCGGACCACAGCTGGTGCAGTCGAAGTTCAACTCCGATCCGAACATCGCCAATGAGCTCAACATCCTCAAGAAGCTCGGCGACTCGGAGATCGAGTACGGCAATCTGCTGACCGTGCCACTGGACGGCGGACTGCTGTACGTCGAACCCGTCTATCTGCGCGGCGCCAACACCAACTACCCGCTCCTGAAGAAGGTGTTGGTCAGCTACGGCGACAACAAGCCCGTCCTGGAGGACTCCCTCAAGGACGCGCTGGACGTGGTCTTCGGCAAGAAGGCGCCCAGTACGGGCACCGAGAAGCCGTCGGGCGGCGGTGACACCGGCCAGCAGCCGTCCGGCCAGACGGTGCAGCAGGCCCTGTCCGATGCCCAGAAGGCCTACGAAGAGGGCGAGAAGGCGCGCACCGCGGGCGACTGGGCCGGTTACGGCGAGGCCCAGAAGAAGCTCAAGGCCGCGCTGGACCGGGCGGCGACGGCGTCCGAGAAGGGCGGCAAGCCGGGCGGCTGAGCCGGCCGGCACGACGTTCGGGCCCTGCGCCGCCGGTGCGAACCGGCGGCGCAGGGCCGCGTCGGTCCAGGGGCCCGCCGGTGCCGTGATACCTTGTGGACACAACGACGCGGGGTGGAGCAGCTCGGTAGCTCGCTGGGCTCATAACCCAGAGGTCGCAGGTTCAAATCCTGTCCCCGCTACTGAATGACCAAGGCCCGGATCCCTCAGGGATCCGGGCCTTCGTCATGTGTTCCGGCCGATATCGGTCAAGGCCGGGTCGTGCGGCCGATGTGGGGAAGGTGTGTGCTTGAGTTTGGCAAGTCGTCGTGTCGGGAAGTCGACAAACCGCTGAAGTGACCTCACTTGCTGCGGTATACCAGGTGTACGCGGGTAACAGGTGATGCGACGATGGGTCTTATGGGGGACAAGGCAAGGTTGTTGGAGACAGACCGGTTTGTGCATGCGCCCGACGACGGGCGCGAATCCGAGCTGCAGATGGACGCGATGGAGGCGGCGGAGGCCGCCGAGGCGTCCGATGCCGTGACCGAGTCCGGCCACCGCCGGGCCGCCGAGGCGGGCGACACCGCCGCGATGAGCGCCCTGGGCGCGATGCTGCTGCGCCGCGGTGACCTCGACGGCGCCGAGCCGCATCTGCGCTCCGCCGCCGCCGCCGGCGACCGCGCCGCGGCCAACAATCTGGGGGTCCTGCTCCATCAGCGGGGCTACGGGGACGACGCGGGCGGCTGGTGGCGGATCGCCGCCGTCGCCGGCTCCGCCGCTGCCGCGCACGCGCTCGGGCGCCACTACCGCGAGCGCGGCGACGAGCCGGCCGCCGAGTACTGGCTGCGCCAGTCCGCCGAGTCCGGCCACTGCCTGGGTGCCTACGCGCTGGCCGATCTCCTGGAGCACCGCGGCGACATCGGCGCCGGGCGCTGGTTCCGTACGGCCGCCGAGCGCGGCCACCGCGAGGCCGCGTACCGCCTCGCCCGGCTCATCGAGGACGACGGCGACGCGGATCACCGCGCGACCCCCGCGTACGGCGAGCTGAGCCGGCAGGAGGAGGCCGAGCAGTGGTACCGCCAGGCCGCCGCGCGCGGCCACCGGCGGGCCGCGCTGCAGCTGGGCGCACTGCTGGAGGAGCGTGGGGACGTCCAGGAGGCGGGCCGCTGGTATCTGTCCGCCGCCAAGGACGGCGAGGCCCGCGCCGCCTGTGCGTTGGGCTTCCTGCTGCGCGATGCCGGGGACGAGGAGAGCGCCGCGGAGTGGTGGCGGCGTGCCGCCCAGGAGGGCGACGGCAACGCCGCCAATGCGCTGGGCGCCCTGCACGCCGACCGCGGCGAACTGCAGACCGCCGAGCGCTGGTACCGCGCCGCACTGGACGCCGGGGACGTCAACGGCGCCTACAACATCGGGCTGCTGTGCGCCGCGCAGGGCCGGGACGGGCGCGGTGAGCAGTGGTACCGCCGCGCCGCCTACGCCGGGCACCGGGAGGCCGCCAACGCGCTGGCCATCCTGCTGCTCCAGCGCGGCGACGCCGCGGGCGCCGAGCCGTGGTTCTCCAAGGCGGCCGAGGCGGGCAGCGTGGATGCCGCCTTCAACCTCGGCATCCTCCATGCCGGCCGCGGTGCCGAGCGTACGGCGCACGCCTGGTACGAGCGGGCGGCCGCGGCCGGGCACACCGATGCGGCGCTGCAGGTCGCCATCGTGCAGCTGCGGGACGGCGAACTGCAGGACGCGGAGCGGAATCTGCGCTGTGCGGCCGGCGGGGGCAGCGCCGAGGCGGCCTTCCGGCTCGCGGACCTCCTCGACCGCCAGGCGTCGGCCGCCGGCGAGGGGCTCACGGACGGCGAGCGCCCGGCGGACGACGAGAGTCTGCAGTGGTACGAGCGGGCCGCGGGGCAGGGCCACCGCCGTGCCCAGGTCCGTATGGGCATGTTCGCCGCGGCGCGCGGGGACGTGGTCGAGGCCGCGGACTGGTACCGCGCGGCGGCCGAGGCGGGCAGCCGGAACGGTGCCTTCAACCTCGGGCTGCTGCTGGCCCGCGAGGGCAGCCTGCCCGAGGCCGCCCTGTGGTGGCAGCGCGCCGCCGAGGGCGGGCACGGCCGGGCGGCTCTCCGGCTGGCGCTGCTCGCCGCGAGGCGCGGGGCGCTCGCGGAGGCGCAGAACTGGTGCGCCCGCGCCGTCGAGCTGGGGCCGCCCGAGGTGGCCGAGCGCGCGGCCCGGCTGCGAACGGCCCTCCAGGAGGAGCTCAGTGCCTAGAGGGGTCCGGGTGCCGGATCGCCCCGGGGGCGATCCGGCCAGGAGACGCCTGGCGGGCGCGCTGGCCGACGGAGCCCAGGGCCCGGTCCATGGGACCGGGCCCTGGGCCGCGCGGAAGGAATTTGCGCTGGTCGTCGGGCCGGGGTTAAAGTAAGGGCACAACGACGCGGGGTGGAGCAGCTCGGTAGCTCGCTGGGCTCATAACCCAGAGGTCGCAGGTTCAAATCCTGTCCCCGCTACTGAAGACGAAGGCCCGGATTCCTTGGAATCCGGGCCTTCGTCGTGTCGTCTTTTCGGTGCGGGTGGGCGGCCCGTCTCCTGCATGGCAGCCACGTGCGGCGGTGTGCGTGGTGACCGGATGTGCGGTGACCGTGCGGAGGCGGGCGCGCCCGATGGCCGGGAAGCGCGGCGCCCCGACGAGGCGCCGTCCCGTCAGATGCGGCCGGCCGGCGGCCCCGGCACGCGAAGGAGCCCGCGGCCTGGTGGGCGCGGGCTCGACAAGGCGTATGGCTGCGGGGCCGGTCCGGAGGGGGCCCGGCGCCGCGTGATCAGGACGGTGCGCTGCAGTGAGGGCAGATGCCCCGGTAGGTGACGGTGACCTCGGAGACCTGGAAGCCGTAGCGCTCCGGCTCGGGCAGGGCGGAGAGCGGGTCGCCCTGGAGGTGGACGTCGCGGATCGTGCCGCACTGCGAGCAGACGAGGTGCTGGTGGTCGTGGTGCGCGTTGGGGTCGTAGCGCTTGGCCCGGCCGTCGGTGCTCACCTCGATCACCTCGCCGAGCGAGACCAGCTCACCCAGGGTGTTGTAGACCGTGGCGCGGGAGATCTCGGGGAGCCGGTCGGAGGCCAGTGCGTGCACCTCGTCGGCGGTGTAGTGGACGTGGTCCCCGTCGAGGACCTCGGCGACGACGCGTCGCTGTGCGGTCAGCCGCCAGCCGCGTCCCCGGAGCCGTTCCAGCAGGTCACTCATGCCATTCACCCATCAGTCAGATACAGCCAGGGTAGCAGTGGTAGGTCCATGACCGGATCGAGTACTGGTTTCGCATTCTTCTTGACTTAGACATTGTCCAATGTAGGATCGGGATCGGCGCAAGCCAAGGGCAGGTGTAGAAGACTTTTCAGGAGGCGCACGTGTCGGTAGAGAGCACCACTGGACCGCTGACCACGGAGTCCGGGGCTCCGGTCGGGGACAACCAGAACAGTGAGACGGCCGGCGTCGGCGGTCCCGGCCTGATCCAGGACCAGCTCCTGATCGAGAAGCTCGCGCACTTCAACCGCGAGCGCATTCCGGAGCGCATCGTGCACGCGCGGGGCGCCGGCGCCTACGGCACGTTCACCGTGACCGCGGATGTGACCAAGTACACCCGCGCCAAGTTCCTCTCCGAGGTCGGCAAGCAGACCGAGACCTTCCTGCGCTTCTCCACGGTCGCGGGCAACCTCGGCTCGGCCGACGCGGTGCGTGACCCGCGCGGCTTCGCGCTGAAGTTCTACACCGAAGAGGGCAACTACGACCTCGTCGGCAACAACACCCCGGTGTTCTTCATCAAGGACGCCATCAAGTTCCCCGACTTCATCCACACCCAGAAGCGCGACCCGTACACCGGCTCGCAGGAGGCGGACAACGTCTGGGACTTCTGGGGCCTGTCGCCCGAGTCCACCCACCAGGTCACCTGGCTGTTCGGCGACCGCGGCATCCCCGCCTCGTACCGCCACCTGAACGGCTACGGCTCGCACACCTTCCAGTGGAACAACGAGGCCGGCGAGGTCTTCTGGGTCAAGTACCACTTCAAGACCGACCAGGGCATCAAGAACCTCACCACGGCCGAGGCCGCCGAGCTCTCCGGTCTCGACCCCGACAGCCACCAGCGGGATCTGCGGGAGTCCATCGAGCGGGGCGACTTCCCGACGTGGACCGTGCAGGTGCAGATCATGCCCGCGGACGAGGCGGCCACCTACCGCTTCAACCCGTTCGACCTGACCAAGGTCTGGCCGCACGAGGACTACCCGCCGATCGAGATAGGCAAGCTGGAGCTCAACCGCAACCCGGAGAACATCTTCGCCGAGGTCGAGCAGTCGATCTTCTCCCCGCACCACTTCGTGCCGGGCATCGGCCCGTCCCCCGACAAGATGCTCCAGGGGCGCCTGTTCGCGTACGGCGACGCCCACCGCTACCGCGTCGGCATCAACGGCGACCACCTCCCGGTGAACCGCCCGCACGCCACCGAGGCGCGCAGCCACGGCCGGGACGGCGCGCTCTACGACGGCCGCCACGCGGGCCGGAAGAACTACGAGCCCAACAGCTTCGGCGGCCCGGTCGAGACCGGCCGTCCGCTGTGGCAGCCGGCCACCGTGACCGGCCCCACCGGCGAGCAGGCGGCGCCCTCGCACGCCGAGGACAACGACTTCGTCCAGGCCGGTGACCTCTACCGCCTGATGTCGGAGGACGAGAAGGGGCGCCTGATCGACAACCTGGCGGGCTTCATCTCGCAGGTCTCCCGCGACGACATCGCACAGCGGGCGATCGAGAACTTCCGCAAGGCGGACGCGGACTACGGCAAGCGGCTGGAAGCCGCGGTCCAGGCCCTGCGCGGCTGAGCAGTCCCCCTTTGCGGCCAAGCCTCCCCGGCTGACGCGGGGAGGTGGCCCCAGCCGCTCTCGCGGAGGGGGTTGCGCGCCGTGGGGGTTGCTCAATCGTCGCTTGCCGTAATAAGCGAAGAGGCCGGATGCCAAGGGGCTCCGGCCTCTTCGTGTGCCCGGCCGAGGGGACGCGCGGCCCTTCAGGCGGGCACGGCGCGGGCCCGCTCCGTCGTGGTCGACCAGCAGCGGATGATGTCGCGTACGGACACCACGCCCACCGGTTCCTGGTCGTTGAGCACGATCAGATGGCGGAAGCCGCCGCGCACCATGGCCTCCGCGGCGTCCTCCAGGGTCCAGTCCGGAGCGGCGAAGACCACGTCAGGGGTGGTGTGGGTCTGGGCGGTCTCCCGGTCGGGATTCTCGCCCGCGCCGAGCGAGTTGAGGATGTCGCGTTCGGTGAGGATGCCGATGCCACAGGTGTCGCTGTCGAGGACCACGGCCGCGCCGAGGCGGCGGGCCGCCATCAGTTGCGCCGCCTGGCGGAGGGTGTGAGCGGGCCCGATGGTGAGGAGCACCGTGCTCATGGCGTCTTTGACGTGCATGGGCATGGAGTGGAGCCACCTCCTTGGTGAATGTGCCTTGCGAAGGGATTCACAAGTTCACAAAGTGGGGAATTCTCATGTTCACATGCCTCCGGTGATGCAACAAGGGGTAAGTGGTGGACGGTTGTCCGATTGCCCGCAGTTGTGCAGGTCAGCGTGCGGAGTCGCCGAGATAACTCAGCAGATCCTCGTGCAGCAGGCCGTTGGAGGCCGCCGCGTTGCCGCTGTGCGGGCCCGGCTTGCCGTCCAGGCCGGAGAACTGCCCGCCCGCCTCGTTGACGACCACCGCGCAGGCCGCCATGTCCCACAGCGACAGCTCCGGCTCCGCGCAGATGTCCACCGAGCCCTCGGCGATCATCATGTACGGCCAGAAGTCGCCATAGCCGCGGGTGCGCCAGCAGTCCCGGCTCAGATCGAGGAAGCCGGGCAGCTTGCCGCGCTCCTCCCAGCCGGTCAGCGAGGAGTACGCGAACGACGCGTCCTGGATGCGGCCGACCTTGGAGACCTGTAGCCGGGTCGCGGAGGTGAGGCTGCGGCCCGTGAAGGCGCCCAGGCCCTCGGCGGCCCACCAGCGGCGGTTGAGCGCCGGTGCGGAGACGATGCCGACCACCGGGCGGTCACCGCCCTCACCGCGCTCCATCAGTGCGATCAGGGTGGCCCAGACCGGCACCCCGCGGACGTAGTTCTTGGTGCCGTCGATCGGGTCGATGATCCAGCGGCGCGGCCCCGCGCCCTCGCTGCCGAACTCCTCGCCGAGCACCGCGTCCCGTGGGCGGGCCCGCTGGAGCTGGCCGCGGATCAGCTCCTCGGCGGCCTTGTCCGCCTCGCTCACCGGTGTCATGTCCGGTTTGGTCTCGACCTTGAGGTCGAGGGCCTTGAAGCGCTCCATGGTGGCGGCGTCCGCGGCGTCCGCGAGAACATGGCCGAGGCGAAGATCATCGTGATAGTCGGGCATGTGCGAACAGTATCCATTGGTATACGCCGGAGCCACACGGCCATGCGCCGCCGGGCGTGTGACACCACCGACCCCGCCGACAGGTACCGGCTGTGCCGACCCTTGACAGCATCTGGTGCCCCGTCAATTCTGTGCGCACACCGGCCGATCGGGCCGGCGGCCGGGGAGGGACGGATGCCCGCAGCGCGTGAAGCCTTGCTGGATGCCGCCTACACGGCGCTGACGGAGCGGCCCTGGACGGCCGTGCGGATGGTCGAGGTCGCGGCCGCCGCCGGGGTCTCCCGGCAGACGCTGTACAACGAGTTCGGCAGCAAGGAGGGGCTGGCCCGCGCCCTGGTCCGCCGGGAGACCGATCACTACCTCGCCGGCGTGGCGCGGGCGCTGTCCCGCGGCGCCCCGGCGGCCGGGGCGCGGCGCGACGCGGCGGCCCCGATAGTGGCCGCGGCCGCCTGGACGGTACGTACCGCCCGCGCCAACCCCCTGGTCAGGGCCGCCCTGACCGGCTGCTGGGGAGACCGGCTGTCGCCCGCCCCGACGGGGCCCGCCGCCCCTGCGCCGACCGGGGCGCCCCGGCCCGGCGTGCCCGCACAGCGTGCTGCGCCGCCCGGTGAGGGGCCGCTGCCGGGGCCCGCCGAACTCGTCGGCCGGTTCTGCGATCAGGCGGTCGCGGCCCTGCGGCCCGGCTGGCCCGAGGAGGAGTTGCCCGCCCTGGGCACCGCCTGCGAGACCGCGGCGCGGCTGACCCTGTCCTGGGTGCTCGCGCCGCCGGCGCCGGGGGCGGCGCCCGCACCGGGACGCGTACCGGCGCAGCGCGCACGCCGGGAGCCGGACACGGAGGCGGTGTCCCGGCTCGTACGGAGCGCCTTCGCCCGGATGACGGCCGGTACGCAGCCGGCCGACCGGAGCTGACGAGGCGTCAGAGGTGCGGCGGGCGGACGCCCCGGCTCAGTGCGCAGAGCCCGACAGCTGCAGTCCGATCACGCCGATGATGACCATGCTGATGGAGACGATCTTCAGGGTGGAGACCAGATCGCCGAGGAAGACCATGCCGTAGATCGCGGTACCGGCCGCACCGATACCGGTCCACACCGCGTACGCGGGGCCGACGTCGAGCTTGCGCAGCGCCAGCGTCAGCAGACCGAAGCTGCCGAGGGCGAAGGCCGCGAAGGCGATGGTGGGGAAGAGGCGGGTGAAGCCGTGCGAGAGCTTGAGACAGACCGCGAAGCCGGTCTCCAGGATCCCCGCCACCACGACGAGCAGCCACGCCATGTCCGCATGCCTCCGTCAGCTAGGGCCTGTCCGGGCTGAGCGACGACGGGACGTCAGAAGTACTCGCTCAGGCCCCGTCCGGGCGATCGGGGCCTGCGTGACCGCTACGCCGACCTTGGTGTGATTATGCCTTTACCGTGTGCGAGCGGTGGCAAACGTCGGCGGTCAGTCGCCCTCGCGTCGTTCGCGGGTGGCCAGCAGACGCCGCAGTGAATAGAGGCGGGCCGGGTCGGCATGGCCGTCGGTGACCCACTCGTCCAGCGCACAGTCCGGCTCGTCGTGGCTGCAGGCGCGCGGGCAGCCGGCGGTGCCCGGCTCCAGGTCGGGGAAGGCGTGGATGACCCGGGACGGGTCGATATGGGCCAGTCCGAAGGAGCGCACGCCCGGGGTGTCGATGACCCAGCCCGAGTCGCCGGGGAGCGGCAGCGCCAGCGCGGAGGTGGTGGTGTGCCGGCCGCGACCGGTGACCGCGTTGACGTGTCCGGTGGCTCGGCGGCGCTCCGGGACCAGGGCGTTGACCAGGGTGGTCTTGCCCACGCCGGAGTGCCCGACGAACGCCGTCATCCGGCCCGCCAGGCTGGCCCGCACCCGCTCGGCGGCGCTGCCGTCGGTGAGTTCGTCGCGGTTGGTGACGATGTAGGGGACGCCGAGGGTGCCGTAGGACTCCAACAGGGCGTCGGCGGACGCCAGATCGGACTTGGTCAGTACCAGCAGCGGGTCGAGGCCCGCGTCGTAGGCGGCGACCAGACAGCGGTCGATGAGCCGGGGGCGCGGCTCGGGGTCGGCGAGCGCGGTGACGATGGCGAGCTGGTCGGCGTTGGCGACCACGACCCGCTCGAACGGGTCGTCGTCGTCGGCCGTACGGCGCAGTGTCGAGGAGCGCGGCTCGACCCGGACGATCCGGGCGAGGGTGTCCTTCGCGCCGGTCAGATCGCCCACGACGGCGACCCGGTCGCCGACCACCGCGCTCTTGCGGCCCAGTTCGCGGGCCTTCATCGCGGTGACCGTACGGCCGTCGATGAGGCAGGTCAGCCGGCCGCGGTCGACGGTGAGGACCAGGCCCTCGCCGGCGTCCAGGTGCTTGGGACGGATGTTGGTACGGGGACGGTTGCCCTTGGGGTTGGGCCGGACGCGGATGTCGTCCTCGTCGGGGTTCTTGCCGTAGCGGCGCATGGCGGCGTCAGCCCTCACGCTCTCCGGGCGGGGACGGCCGCCGGATCGAGCATGTCGGTCCACATGGCGGGGAAGTCCGGCAGGGTCTTGGCGGTGGTGGCGACGTTCTCCACCTCCACGCCCTTGACGGCCAGGCCGATGACGGCCGCGGCGGTGGCCAGCCGGTGGTCCTCGTAGGTGTGGAAGATCCCGCCGTGCAGGGGGCGCGGCCGGATGTGCAGGCCGTCCGCGGTCTCGGTGACATCGCCGCCGAGTTCGCCCAGCTCCTTGGTGAGCGCGGCCAGCCGGTCGGTCTCGTGCAGCCGCAGATGGGCCACCCCGCGCAGCGTGGAGGGGGAGTCGGCCAGCGCGGCGACCGCGGCGATGCCCGGCGTCAGCTCGCCGACCTCGCTCAGGTCGACGTCGATGCCGTGGATGCGGCCGCTGCCGGTGAAGGTCAGGCCCTGCTCGGTCAGCTCGCAGGAACCGCCCATGGTGGTGAAGATCTCGCGCAGCGCGTCACCGGGCTGTGTGGTGTGCGCGGGCCAGTCCGGGATGGTGACCCGGCCGCCGGTGACCAGCGCGGCGGCCAGGAACGGCTGGGCGTTGGAAAGATCCGGCTCGACGACCAGATCGCGGCCGAGCAGGGCGCCGGGGGTGACCCGCCAGACGTTCGGCTCGCCGCCCGCCTCCGGGGTGTCCACCTGGGCGCCGACGCTGCGCAGCATGTCGACGGTCATCCGGATGTGCGGCATCGAGGGCAGCGCCGCGCCCACGTGCCGGACCTCGACGCCCTGGTTGAAGCGCGGCGCGGACAGCAGCAGGGCGCTGACGAACTGGGAGGAGGAGGACGCGTCGATCTCGACCGGGCCGCCCTCCAGGGCGCCGCCGCCGAAGACCGTCATCGGCAGCGCGCCGCGGTTGTCGTCGTCGATCCGGGCGCCCAGGGTGCGCAGCGCCTCGATCACGCCGCCGAGCGGGCGCTCGTAGGAGCGCGGATCGCCGTCGAAACGGATCGGGCCGTCGGCGAGCGCGGCGACCGGGGGGAGGAAGCGCATGACCGTGCCGGCGTTGCCGACGTCGATGGTGGCCGGGCCGTGCAGCCCCGCGGGGATCACCCGCCAGGCCTCACCGCCGCCGGGCCCGCCCGCGGAGTCGGCGGAGCTCGACGACGCCGTCTCCTCGATGCCGACGCCCAGGGTGCGCAGCGCCTCGGCCATCAGGAGGGTGTCCCGGGAGCGCAGCGGCCGGCGCAGCCAGCCGGGCTCGGAGGAGAGGGCGGCCAGCACCAGGCCGCGGTTGGTGACCGATTTGGAGCCGGGAACGGTGACGGTTGCATCGACCGCCCCGGATGCGAGGGGGGCGGGCCACAGGGCGGGATGTACGGGGCTCTCGGTCATGCCTTTACTTTAATGGCTGGACAGGGGTGCCGATCTTGATCAAAAGCGGCGCAACCCCTGCGAAACACGGCACTGGTAATGCGGCTGTCCGCGGCGACGGGCGGGGCCGGCCGGCACGCCCGCCGCGGGCCGCCGCAACCGGCGGCCGGGGGCGTCACAGGCCCAGCAGCCAGCGCCCGCCCCCGATCAGGGAGCACAGCGTCACCACATGGAAGAGGCCGAGCCAGATGGCGGCCGGCACATGGGTCAGGCGCGCCAGCTGGTCCGGGTCGGAGTCCGCAGCACCGCCCCGGCGCCGCTTGCCCATCAGCTCGAACGGCGGCCGCACCCCGCCCAGCAGCAGGAACCACACCACCACGTACCCGAACGCCGCCTGCACCTGCGGCGTCGTCAGCCAGGAGACCAGCACGAACGCGGCACCGGCCAGGACGACGGTGAGCACGCCGTAGGCGTTACGGATCATGATCAGCATCGCCAGCAGCAGCACGGTGGCGCCCCACAGCAGCGCGGTGATGTGCCCCGCGGCGAGCAGCGCGGCGCCCGCCAGGCCCAGCAGAGACGGGGCGATGTAGCCGGCCGCGGCGGTGAGCACCATGCCCAGGCCGGTGGGCTTGCCGCGCGAGACGGTCAGACCCGAGGTGTCCGAGTGCAGCCGGATGCCGTCCAGGCGGCGGCCGGTCAGCAGCGCGATCAGTCCGTGCCCGCCCTCGTGCGCGATGGTGACGGCGTTGCGCGCAAGCCGCCAGGCGGTGTGCGGGACGACGGCGCCCAGCGCGAGCACCGCGGTGATGATCACCAGCCAGATCGAGGGGGCGGGCTGCGTCCCGAAGACCCGGCTCCATATGTCGGTGAGGTGGTCGGTGTCCATGTCTCCCCTTCGTGTGGCATGGCAGTGTGGCATGCATGTGCGGTAGGTATGCAGCGAGTCGTCGCCCCGAGGACCTGGTGGGAATATTCGGCGTCCAGCAGTGGGAGCCGACCGAGACGCTGGCGCCCAGCTGGAACGTGGCGCCGACGGACCCGGTGCACGCGGTGCTGGAGCGTCCCCTCAAGGGCCCGGCAGCCGAGGCCTTTCCGCCGGGCAGCCCGGTGCGCCAGCTGCGGACGCTGAAGTGGGGCCTGGTCCCGTCGTGGTCGAAATCACCCGAGGCCGCCGCGAAGATGATCAATGCGCGGGCCGAGACGGTGCACGAGAAGCCGTCCTTCCGGCAGGCCTTCGCGGCCCGCCGCTGTCTGCTCCCCGGTGACGGCTATTTCGAGTGGGTCACCGCCCCCGCGGAGCGGCAGCTGGAGGAGCAGGGCAGGAAGAAGCGCCCCCGCAAGCAGCCGTACTTCGTGACCCCGGCGGACGGCTCGGTGATGGCGCTGGCCGGTCTGTACGAGTTCTGGCGGGACGCGACCCTGCCCGGTGACCACCCGCTGGCCTGGTGGGTGACCTGCACGGTCGTCACCACCGAGGCCGAGACCACGCCGCTGGCCGGGGCGAGCGGCGGCGAGGGGCCGCAGGCGCTGGCCGACATCCACCCCCGGATGCCGCTGGTGCTGACCCCGGACCGCTGGGACGCCTGGCTCGACCCGGCCCGTACCGACCCCGACGCGGTGCGCGAGCTGCTGACGCCGCCGCCGGCCGGGCTGATGCGCGCCCATCCGGTCCCGACCGAGGTCAGCAACGTCCGCAACAACGGGCCCGAGCTGGTCACCGAGCTCGACGGCCCGGAGGTGGGCACGCTGTTCTGAGGCGCCGACGGGCATGCTGCGGTGCACTTCCGGCCGGGGCGCGGGCAGGATGGGCGTACGGGCGGGCGCGGCGAGGAGCCGGCAGAAGGTGCGCGCCGTGCGCAGCGAGGCCGAGTGAAGCGAGGGTGCGGCATGAGCACAGGGGCGATGGAGACCGAGACGGTCGGGACGCCGGCGGGCGACGCCCGGATCACCTGGTACCGCGAGGCGAAGCCGGCCCGGGCCGTGGTGGCCGTGAGTCACGGTGCCGGCGGGGGCATCGAGGTACGTGATCTGCGCGCCCTGGCGGCCGCGCTGCCGGCCCGCGGCTACACCGTGGCGCTGGTCGAGCAGCCGTGGCGGGTGGCGGGCAAGAAGGTGGCGCCCGCGCCGAAGACCCTCGATGCCGCCTGGACCGCGCTGTGGCCGGCGCTGGAGAAGCCCGGCCTGCCGGTGGTCGCCGGCGGCCGCAGCGCCGGTGCCCGGGTGGCCTGCCGTACGGCACGGGAACTGGGCGCCGAGGCCGTACTGGCGCTGAGCTTCCCGCTGCACCCTCCGGGCCGGCCGGAGAAGTCGCGGGCGGAGGAACTGACCGGTGCCGGGGTGCCGACGCTGGTCGTCCAGGGCGGCCGGGACCCGTTCGGACGGCCGGCGGAGTTCCCGCCCGGGACGGAGCTCACCGAGATCGCCCATGGGGACCACGGCTTCGCGGTCCCGAAGAAGGCGGGCGTCGGCGAGGCGGAATCCATGGGACGGCTCACGGACGCGGTGGCCTCCTGGCTGGACGGCATGTTCGGCTGACGCCGCCGCCCGTCTGGCAGGTCAGTCGCCGCCCCGCCCCCGCGGACGGGCGCGGACGTGCATCCGCTCCCCCTGGCTGCCGAACAGGCTCAGCAGCTCGACCGGTGCGTCGCCCGCGGGCCCGAACCAGTGCGGCAGCCGGGTGTCGAATTCCGCCGCCTCCCCGGCCCGCAGCTCCACATCGCGGTCCGCGAGCAGCAGCCGCAGCCTCCCGGACAGCACGTACAGCCACTCGTACCCCTCGTGCGTCCGCTGCTCGGGCGGGCCGCCGGTCGGGTCCATGACCAGCTTGAACGCCTGGAGGCCGCCCGGCTGGCGGGTCAGCGGGACCGCGGTCAGATGCGCGCGCCGCAGCGGTGCCGCGCGCACCCGGGGGTCACCCACCTCCGGCGCCCCCACCAGCTCGTCCAGCGGCACCTGATGGGCCTGCGCCAGGGGCAGCAGCAGTTCGAGGGTGGCCTTGCGGCCGCCGGACTCCAGCCGCGACAGGGTGCTCACCGAGATGCCGGTCGCCGCGGACAGCGCGGTCAGCGTCACCCCGCGCTCCTGGCGCAGCCGCCGCAGCCGGGGGCCCACGTCCGCCAGCACCTTCGCGTATGCGTGATCGGTCACCCCACCATTGCCGAACCGGCAAGCAGGTTTGTCAACCCTGGCGGGGCGGGCGACGGTGTCCGCCGGGTGTCCGTACGGGGGCCCGGGCCTGGGGAGAGGGCGGGAAAGGCGAGCCGGCCGACCGGGAATGACCTGGCGGGTGCGGCTGTTGTGCCACACGTAGTGCCCGAGTACGTCCGGCGAAGCATGAGGAATGGGAGTCCGCCGCATGGGAATCGCTTGCCCCGCCCGCCCGGCCGCCGATCTGTCGTGGTCGCAGATGCAGGTGACGCAGCCTGCCCTGGCCGGAGCGGCGGCCGCACCGGATCGTCGTCTATTCTCCGAATCGGGTGGGTCCGCATCCGGGGCCACGACGCTGGAGGAGGTGGGTCCGGTCACCGGTACCGACGCAGGGACCGACGGCACGGCTGAGGAGAGGGCTCAGGAGAGCGCCGCCGAGCGCAACGCGCGCTTCGAGCGGGATGCGCTGACCTTCCTGGACCAGATGTACTCCGCCGCGCTGCGCATGACCCGCAACCCGGCCGACGCCGAGGACCTCGTGCAGGAGATGTACGCCAAGGCGTACGCGTCCTTCCACCAGTTCCGCGAGGGCACCAACCTCAAGGCCTGGCTGTACCGCATCCTCACGAACACCTTCATCAACTCCTACCGCAAGAAGCAGCGCGAGCCCCAGCGCAGCGCGGCGGAGGAGATCGAGGACTGGCAGCTGGCACGCGCCGAGTCGCACATGTCGACGGGGCTGCGCTCCGCCGAGTCGCAGGCGCTGGACCACCTCCCCGACTCCGATGTGAAGGCCGCCCTCCAGGCCATCCCGGAGGAGTTCCGTATCGCGGTCTACCTCGCGGATGTCGAGGGCTTTGCCTACAAGGAGATCGCGGACATCATGGGGACACCCATCGGCACGGTGATGTCCCGGCTGCACCGCGGTCGGCGCCAACTGCGCGGCATGCTGGAGGATTACGCCCGTGAGCGCGGGCTGGTCCCGGCCGGGGCGGGGGCTGCGGACCCGCAGGCCGCGCGGACGACGGAGTCGCACGACCGGAAAGGCTCGGGATCATGAGCTGCGGAGAGCCGCACGAGAAGGACTGCTCAGAGGTCCTCGACCACCTCTACGAGTATCTCGACCGGGAGATGCCCGAGGGGGAGTGCGCAGATTTCCAGGTGCATCTCGACGAGTGCTCGCCGTGCCTGGAGAAGTACGGCCTGGAGCAGGCCGTCAAGAAGCTCGTCAAGCGCTGCTGCGGCCATGACGACGTCCCCAGCGACCTGCGGTCCAAGGTGATGGGCCGGATCGACCTCATCCGGGCCGGGGAGACCGTGCCCGAGGTGAGCGTGCTCGAACAGGCCAAGAAGGAACAGGCACAGCGCGAGCAGGCGGACGCCGAGGCGAGCGGCTCCGGGCCGGCCGGCCCGTCCGACGCCGGCCCGTCCGACGCCGGCCCGTCCGATGCACGGACCAAGACCGCGCGGACCGAATAACGCGGCACATCACCCTAAGGGGTGAGGGGCGGGCCGATTCGTCCCGCCCGATTTCCCGATGCCCCTTCCCCGGCCTCCCGGCCCGTCTATTCTCACCGACCCGAGCGCCCCTCTGAGGCGGCGCAAAGGGACCTTCCCGGCTCCTCCGGAGCGCGCGGGAGAGCGGTGGGCGACGAGGAGGGCGCGATGCGGGGACTTCCGGCGGCCGCGCGAGGGTATATCGGCGGCACCGCACTGGCCGCGGCACTGTGTGCGGCCCCCGCGATACGGCTCGGCGCCGGCGCCCCCTGGAGCAGCACCCTGGCCCTGGCCCTGCTGTACGCCGGGTGTGAACAGGTGCGCCGCTGCCCGTCGGTGGGCGGCCGGGCGCCGTCCGGTACGGGTCCCGCCGAGGGGCCCGCGGGCTTTCCCGCCGGCTGGGCCAGCCCCGTCCTGCTCGCCGGCGTCTGTCTGCTGCCGCCGCCGCTGGCCGCGCTGACCGCCGTCCCCGGGGCGCTGACCGGACCGGCCGAGGGCCGCTCGACCGGCGCCCGCAGGCTCTGGCACGCCGCCGAGCTCGCGCCGGCGTGCTGGGCGGCCGCGCAGGTCTTCCGGCTCACCGGCGGCCACCCACCGTGGTCCGCACCGCAGTTCCCCGTCCTGCTGCTGCCCGCCGCGGCCGCCGCGGTGACCTTCTGCGCGGTGCTGGCGGCGCTCGACGGCGGGGTGCTGATCGCCGCCGAGCGGCACCCCGTACGCACCGCCTGGCGCGGGCTGTTGACCCGTTCGCTGGGGCCGCATCTGGTGCACGGGCTGGCCGGGTTGATGATGGCGGTGCTGTGGCGCAGCTCGTACGGGCCGCCGGCGGCGCTGCTGGTGCTGCTGCCGATGTGCCTGTCCTGCTGGGTCTTCGCCCAGTACCACCGCGAACGCGCCGCCCATCAGGCCACCATCCGCGCCCTCGTCCAGGCCGTCGACATCAAGGACCGCTACACCCGCGGACACAGCGAACGGGTCGGGCGCGCCTCGGTGATGATCGCCCGGGAGCTGGGCATGGCGGAGGACCGGGTGGAGGTGCTGCGGTTCGCCGGCATCCTGCACGACGTCGGCAAACTCGGCGTCCCCACCCGGCTGTTGCGCAAGGACGGCCCGCTGACGCCGCAGGAGCGCCGGGTCATCGAGCTGCATCCCGAGTACGGACACGAGATCGTCCGCGGCATCGGCTTCCTGGGGGAGGCGCGGGCGGCGATCCTGCACCACCACGAGCGGCTGGACGGCCGCGGCTATCCCTACGGGCTGAGGGGCCATCACATTCCGGAGTACGCCCGGGTGGTGGCGGTCGCCGACGCCTTCGACGCGATGACCTCCACCCGCTCCTACCGGCGGGCCCGGCCGGTGCCGGCGGCCGTCGAGGAGCTGCGCAAGTGCGCCGGGGCGCAGTTCGACCCGCGGATGGTCCGGGCGCTGGCGGCCTCACTGGACCGCGACGGCTGGCACCCGGACCTGGTGACGGCGGCGGACGCGGAGCCGGCTGTGGGGGCGGACGGGGGCGTGCCGCGGGGGGAGGGGGAACCGGTCGGCGGCGTCGCGCCGCGGCGGGATGGGGAATCGTCCGGCGGCCCGGAGCGTACGGCGGTGCGGCCCGGGCTGCGGCCCGAAGGGGCCGGACGGGACGGCACCCGGTGAGCGGCGCGCGGGGCGACCCCCGGCGCCTGTGGCCGGCCGCGCGCCGGACCGCGGAGGGGCGTGCCGCCGGTGGCCCGCGCGCCGGGGCGCCGGCCTGCGGCGCACGCGCCGTCGTCGCCGCGGTCTACGCCCCGGCCGCCGCGCTGGCGGGCTGGTCGCTCGGCCGGACGCTGTGGGACGGCTTGCAGCAGCCGGGGATCGCGCTGGCCTTCGGGGTGCTGATCGCGGTGGGGGAGCTGGTGGGCCGCGGCCCCGCTCCGGCGGCCGGGCCCGGGCGGATGCCGGGGGAGCGGGAGGGCGCCCCGCTCGGTGCGGCCGGGGCCCTGGCCTACGCCCTGCTCGGCGCGGCCGGCGGCCGGCCCACGACCCACGGCGTCCCGCAGATCGTGGCCGTGGTCCTGGCGGCAGGCCTGGTCGGACTCGTCCCGCAGCTCGCCCGCGGCCAGGGCCCGGCGCTGGACCATCTCGCCCGCCGGGTACTGACCATCGGCTTCGCCGCCACCTGCTTCCAGCCCCTCTACAACACCGGGACGCTGGACACCTGGGTGGCCTCCGGGCCGGTCTACCCCCTCTTCATGACCGCCCTGATGGCGCTGACCGCGCTGTGCGACGCGGTGCTGGCGGCCGCGCTCGCCCGGGCCCGCACCGGCTGGCCGTACGGGCCGCTGCTGCGCGACGAGTTGCGGGCGCTGCCCGGCATCGGCTCGGCGATCTGTGCCACCGGCGTGGTGATCGCGCTGGCCACCGCGGTCGCCGGGCTGTGGGCGCTGCCCGTCTTCTGTCTGCCGCTGCTGCTGACCCAGTTCGCCTTCCGCCGCTTCGCCGCGGTCCGCTCCACCTACCGCCAGACCATCGCCTCGCTGGCCCGCTGCACCGAGATCGCCGGCTACACCCCGCACGGCCACGCCCGCCGGGTGGCGGCCCTCAGCCGCGCCGTGGGCCGCGAACTGGGGCTGACCGAGCCGGACTTGGACGTGCTCGAATACGCCGCCCTGATGCACGACATCGGCCAGCTCTCGCTGCTGGACCCGGTGCCCGACGGGGCGACCGCACCGCTGCCGCCCGACCAGCAGCGCCGGATCGCGCTGCTGGGCGGTGCCGTTGTCCGGCAGACCGGGGCCCCCGCGGAGGTCGCGATGATCGTCGAGCGGCAGGCCGATCCGTTCCGGGACCAGCCGGTCACGGCGCGTATCGTCCGCACCGTCAACGCCTACGACGACCTGTCGGGCGGCTCCGCGGGCCCGGGCGGCCCGCTGCGCGCTCTGGAGCGGCTGCGGCTGGCCACCGCGCAGGACCACGAACCAGGGGTCGTCGAGGCGCTGGCCCGGGTGCTGTCGTGCGGCGGCCGCGCGGTGTGAGATGGCCGACTGTGGCGCACGGCGCGGGACGGGGTCCGCCCGCTCTGCGGCCGGCAGAGCCCGACCTGCTGCAGTCCCGCGAGGGCAGTCCCGGCGGGCCGGATACGCCCGCGGACGGTCTCCCGCGGGCCCCGGGAGCCGCCCCGCCGCCCCGCCCCCGTCGTGGGGCCCGCGCCGTGCGCCCGAGGTGCGGGAACCCATGGGTAATGAGCGCCCGCCGAGATGGGCATGGTTGGATGCGAAGGAAGCCCCTTCCAGGGGGATTCAGGGGGTCGGGGAAGGGCAAGGAGCCGCAGGGGAGCGGCAAACCGGGCTGAGCCCGGCGGCAATCTGTGGCAGGTTGTCGAGTAGGCCCCTCGGAAGGCCCCGGGCGCCGCCCGGGGAGACCTCCTCGGCGGCATCAAGAGCAACCAGCAGGCGGGAATCGTGAGGATCTTCGGCAAGGTACGGCACCGGCCCTCCGCCTCGTGGCGTCAGGCGACCGACCGCGCTTTCACGCTGATCGGCGACGGCCGTTACGAGGACGCGGGGGCGCTGCTGACCCGTGCCGCGGACATGGAGCCGTGGCTTTCGGAGTCCTGGTTCAACCTCGCCCTGCTGCACAAGTTCCGGCACGACTGGGAGCAGGCCCGGGCGGCCGGTCTGCGTGCGGTGGCGCTGCTGGACCGGGAGGCGGGGGCGCCCGACTGGTGGAACGTCGGCATCGCCGCCACCGCCCTGCAGGACTGGCCGCTGGCCCGCCGTGCCTGGCAGGCGTACGGCCTCAAGGTCCCCGGTGAGGGCTCCCCGTCCGGTGAACCGCTCGGTATGGCACTGGGCAGCGCCGCCGTCCGGCTCTCCCCGGAGGGCGAGGCGGAGGTCGTCTGGGGCCGCCGGCTGGACCCGGCGCGGATCGAGGTGCTGTCGATCCCGCTGCCGTCCTCCGGGCGGCGCTGGGGCGAGGTGGTGCTGCACGACGGCGTCCCGCACGGCGAGCGGACCATCGTCAGCGCCGACGGCGCCACCCGGGCCTATCCGGTCTTCGACGAGATCGAGCTGTGGGCGCCCTCCCCGGTCCCCACCTGGGTGGTGCTCCTGGAGGCTGCCTCGGAGGCCGACCGGGACGCCCTGGAGCGGCTGGCGGCCGACGCGGGCTTCGCCGCCGAGGACTGGTCGTCCTCGGTGCGGCTGCTGTGCCGTACGTGCTCGGAGAGCCGGATGCCCAGCGACGAGGGCGACGGCGAGCATCTGGACCCGCACGACCACAGCGAGCCCGGCCACCCCGGGCCGCTCGGGCACCGCACCGCGGGCTCGGGCTCACTGTGGGTGCCGGAGCGCGAATGCGGCATCGCGGCGCCGTCCGCCCTGGTGCGCGGCCTGCTGGACGGCTGGGTCGCGGACAGCCCGGACACCCGGGAATGGCGGGATCTTGAAGAGGTCTGCTGAGCACCCGCCGGCGTCCCCGTAGGCTGTAGGGCGACTAACCAGGGTTTTCAGGAAGGCGTACGGCGGAGATGGCCCAGCAGCCTGTGTTTGATCAAGAGGGTGACCAGCGCGTGGACGAGGCGTTCATCGACGACGTCACCGACGGCGGGGAGCGGGAGGAAGCCCACCGTGCGCGGGGCACCTCGCGGCCGATCACGGTTGTCGGCAACCCGGTGCTCCACAAGGAGTGCAAGAACGTCACGGCGTTCGACGAGGAGCTCGCCCAGCTCATCGACGACATGTTCGCCAGCCAGCGCACCGCCGAGGGCGTGGGCCTGGCCGCGAACCAGATCGGTGTGGACCTGAAGGTCTTCGTCTACGACTGCCTGGACGACGAGGGCGTCCGGCACGTCGGTGCGGTCTGCAACCCCGTCCTGGAGGAGCTGCCGGCCGAGCGCCGCATCCTGGACGACTCCAACGAGGGCTGTCTGTCCGTGCCCGGCGCCTACGCCGAGCTGGCCCGCCCCGATTACGCCGTGGTCCGCGGCCAGAATGCCAAGGGCGAGCCGATCGCGATCCAGGGCACCGGCTACTTCGCGCGCTGTCTGCAGCACGAGACCGACCACCTCTACGGCTACCTCTACATCGACCGGCTGAGCAAGCGGGAGCGCAAGGACGCGCTCAAGCAGATGGCCGAGCGGGAGCCGCGCTACCCCGTCGTCGCCAACGACTGATAACGACTGATGACGCAGGCGCCCGGGCGCCCGGCCGGTGGGCCGGGCGCCCGTCGTCGTCACGGTGCCTGCTGGTAGGCGCTCCAGATCTTCGGCGGGATGGTCGTCCCCAGCCCGCTCGCCGCGCCGCCGACGTCCTGCATCGGCAGCAGCTCGGGGGCGCCCGGCTTGTTGCGGAACATGGTGACGGCGGTGGTCGGCTCATTGCCGTCACCGTCACCCTCGCCGGGCGGCCGGCCGGGACGGAAACCGCCCCCGTTGCCCGGCCCGGTGCCCGGTTCCGTACCGAGGTCCGGCACACCGGCAGGCGGGCTGCCGATGAACCACGCCGACTTCATCCGGTCGCCCGGCTCGGTGAGACCGGCCGCGACCGGCTGCTGTGCCGCCGTCCCGCCCTGTGCTTTCAGGGCCTGCCGGCCGCGTTCCTCCAGGGCGCCGGACACCTGCTGGGCGACGCCGGCGTCGAGGACCTGGTGCGACTCGGGGCGGCGCAGGCCGGGTACCGGGCGGCCGTCGTGGGTGAGCGCGGACACCGCGTACGGGTCGGTGTGCAGCCCGTCGTTGGCGAAGGTGGTGTAGGCGCTCGCCATCCGGACCGCGCTGGGGGCCGAGGTGCCCAGCGGGAAGGTCTGTTCCAGGCGCGCCAGGCTCTCCTTGCGCAGCCCCGAGGCCACCGCCAGATCCCGGATCCGCTCCAGCCCCATTTGCTGTCCGGCCTGCACGAACGGCGGGTTCTTGCCCTTCAGCAGGGCCCAGCGCAGAACCAGCGGCCGGGTCTTGTCGGCCGCCGCGCGGGACGGGTCGGCCTCCGGTGCCTCGGTCGCGGTGCCGTCCCATGCGGCGGACGGCTCGTCGACCTGCTGCTGGAGCGCGGCCGCCAGCACGAACGGCTTGAAGGCGGACCCGACCGGGACCGCCGTGGTGTCCGCGTTGTTGCTGAAGTGCTTGGTGGCGTCCGCGCCGCCGTAGAGCGCGACGATCGCGCCGTCCTTGGGGCGTACCGAGGCGGCGCCGAATTCCACGAACTTGTCGGCCGTGCGCCGTTTCGGATCGATGGTGTCGCGGCGCACGTCGGTGACGGCCTTTTCCAGGCGGTGGGTGCGCTTTTTGTCGAACGTGGTGTGGATGCGATATCCGCCGCGTGCCAGGTCCTTGTCGGTCAGGCCGGTGTCGGCCTTGATGAACTTATTGGCTACATCGACGAGATAGCCGGTCTGGCCGGCCTGGCTGGTGGGTTTCGACAGTGCGCGGGGCTCGGGGAAGGTGCGGTATTTCGCCCGCTCCTGTGCGCTCATCTTCCCGGTGTCGACCTGCCGGTCGAGTATCCACTTCCAGCGGGCCACGGCGCGCGCGTGATTGGCCTTGCTCAGCCCCGGGTCGTACTGCTCGGAGCCCTTCAGCAGGGCCGCCAGCAGCGCGCCCTGACTGGGGTTCAGCTTCGCGGCGTCGATGCCGTAATACGCATGGGCGGCCGCCTGGATGCCGTACGAACCGCGGCCGAACCAGCTGGTGTTCAGATAGCCGCGAAGTATTTCCCGCTTCGACTTCTGGTTGCTCACCTTCAGCGCGATGACGAATTCCTTCACCTTGCGGGTGACCGTCTGGTCCTGCGAGAGATAGGTGTTCTTCACGAACTGCTGGGTGATGGTGGAGCCGCCCTGGGTGTCTCCGCCCGACACCATGGTGACCAGGGCCCGGCCGATGCCCTGGAGCGAAACTCCGGGGTCGCTGTAGAAGGTGGCGTTCTCCGCCGAGATCACGGAATTCTCGACGGAGTCGGGCACCTTGTCGAGGGTGACGTTCTGGCGGTTGACGGCACCCACGCTCACCATCTGGCTGCCGTCCGCCCAGTAATAGACGGTCGCCTCCTGGCCGGCGAGCGCATTCTCACTCGGTATGTCGACCTTTGCGTACACGAATGCTAAGAGTCCCGCCAGGCCGGCCACGCCGAGTGCGACGGCGCTCAGCCACTGTCTCCATGACGGCAGCCAACGGCGCAGACCTTTCCGTCCCTGACGCGGATAGTCGATGAACCGACGACGCCCCTTCGTGCCCTTCATGCCCGCTTAGATGTGGTGGCCACGCGTTCCGGTTGCCGAGGTAACAGAACGCTCACAAACGGCGGGTGGCCGGAGCGAAGGGGCGTCGCGGTCCGTCTTCGAGAACTTCTAGAAGTCGTCGTCGAAGGAGACCGAGCCCTCGACCGCGACCTGGTAGGCGGAGGCCCGGCGCTCGAAGAAGTTGGTCAGCTCCTGGACGTTCTGCAACTCCATGAAGGAGAACGGGTTCTCCGATCCGTAGACCGGCGCGAAGCCCAGCCGCTGCAGCCGCTGGTCGGCGACGCACTGGAGGTACTCGCGCATCGACGCGGTGTTCATGCCCGGCAGGCCGTCACCGCACAGGTCGCGCCCGAACTGCAGCTCGGCCTCGACGGCCTCCCTGAGCATCTCGGTGACCTGCTGCTCCAGCTTGTCGTCGAAGAGGTCCGGCTCCTCCTGGCGGACGGTGTCCACCACCGAGAACGCGAACTCCATGTGCATGGACTCGTCGCGGAAGACCCAGTTGGTGCCGGTGGCCAGCCCGTGCAGCAGACCGCGCGAGCGGAACCAGTACACGTATGCAAAGGCGCCGTAGAAGAACAGCCCCTCGATGCAGGCCGCGAAGCAGATCAGATTCAGCAGGAAGCGGCGCCGATCGGCCCGGGACTCCAGCCGGTCGATGCTCTCGACCGAGTCCATCCACTTGAAGCAGAACTCGGCCTTCTCCCGGATGGACGGGATGTTCTCCACCGCGGCGAAGGCGGCGGCGCGGTCGTCCGGGTCGGGCAGGTAGGTGTCCAGCAGCGTCAGATAGAACTGGACGTGCACCGCCTCCTCGAAGAGCTGACGGCTCAGGTACAGCCGCGCCTCGGGGGAGTTGATGTGCTTGTAGAGCGTCAGCACCAGGTTGTTGGCGACGATCGAGTCACCGGTCGCGAAGAACGCCACCAGCCGGCCGATCATGTGCTGCTCGCCCGGCGAGAGCTTGGCGAGATCGGCGATGTCGGAGTGGAGGTCGACCTCCTCCACGGTCCAGGTGTTCTTGATCGCGTCCCGGTAGCGGTCGTAGAACTCCGGGTACCGCATGGGACGCAGGGTCAGCTCGAAGCCCGGGTCCAGGAGGTTCTTGGTGCCGGTGGTGGCGGTGTGGGCGGCGGCCGCCGTGTTGGTCTCGGTGGGGCTTTCGGCGCGCAGCGCCGTCGTTGAGGGGATTGGGGTCTCCCCTGCTCGAACGGAGTTGAGAGCTTGGGGAAGGTCGGGCGACGGGTTGGGCATTACTGGCAGGCCTCGCAGGACTCGGGGTTTTCCAGGGAGCAGGCGACGGCCTCGGGGTCGGTGGCCTGCTGCGGGACGGGGGCACTCGCGGCGGCGGTGCCGCGCGCGGACTGGGCGATCCGGGTCGCCGGCCGGGAGCGCAGGTAGTACGTCGTCTTGATGCCGCGCTTCCAGGCGTAGGCGTACATCGAGCTGAGTTTGCCGATGGTCGGCGACGCCATGAAGAGGTTCAGCGACTGGCTCTGGTCCAGGTACGGCGTACGGGCCGCGGCCATGTCGATCAGGGCGCGCTGCGGGATCTCCCAGGCGGTGCGGTACAGCGCCCGGATCTCCTCGGGGATCCATGCGACGTCCTGCACCGAGCCGTTGGCCTCGCGCAGCGCGTCACGGGTCCGGGCGTCCCACAGGCCCAGCGCCTTGAGCTCCTCGATCAGATAGGCGTTGACCTGGAGGAACTCCCCGGACAGCGTCTCGCGCTTGAAGAGGTTGGAGACCTGCGGCTCGATGCACTCGTACACGCCCGCGATGGAGGCGATGGTCGCGGTCGGCGCGATCGCCAGCAGCAGGGAGTTGCGCATGCCGGTCAGGGCGATCCGGCTGCGCAGCGCCGCCCAGCGGTCGGCCCAGCGCGGCTCGGCGTTCGGGTAGTGGTCGGGGTGCAGCACCCCGCGGGCGGTGCGGGTCGCGGACCAGGCGGGGTGCGGGCCATGCCGCTCGGCGAGGTCGGCGGACGCCTCGTACGCGGCGAGCATGATCCGTTCGGAGATCCGGGTGGACAGCTCCTGCGCCTCGGGCGAGTCGAAGGGCAGCCGCAGCCGGAAGAAGACGTCCTGCAGGCCCATCAGGCCCAGACCGACCGGCCGCCAGCGGGAGTTGGAGGCCCCGGCCTGCTCGGTCGGGTAGAAGTTGATGTCCACGACGCGGTCGAGGAAGGTGACGGCGGTGCGGACCGTGGCGTCCAGCCGCTCCCAGTCCATCGCCTCCTCCCAGCCGCCGGCGTCGTTGCCGAGGTGGGCGGCGAGGTTCACCGACCCCAGGTTGCAGACCGCGGTCTCCCCGTCGTTCGTCACCTCCAGGATCTCGGTGCACAGGTTGGAGGAGTGCACGACCTGGCCGGGCTCGGCGGTCTGGTTGGCGGTGCGGTTGGCGGCGTCCTTGAACGTCATCCAGCCGTTGCCGGTCTGCGCCAGGGTGCGCATCATCCGGGAGTACAGCACCCGCGCCGGGATCTGCTTGACGGCTCGGCCCTCGGCCTCGGCCCGGCGGTACGCGGCGTCGAACTGCTCGCCCCACAGGTCCACCAGCTCCGGTGCGTCCGAAGGGGAGAACAGCGACCAGTCGGCGTCCGCCTCGACCCGGCGCATGAACTCGTCCGGGATCCAGTGCGCGATGTTCAGGTTGTGGGTACGGCGGGCCTCCTCACCGGTGTTGTCACGCAGCTCCAGGAACTCCTCGAGGTCCGCGTGCCAGGTCTCCAGGTAGACACAGGCGGCGCCCTTGCGCCGGCCGCCCTGGTTCACGGCCGCGACCGAGGCGTCCAGCGTGCGCAGGAACGGCACGATGCCGTTGGAGTGCCCGTTGGTGCCGCGGATCAGCGAACCCCGGGCGCGGATGCGGGAGTACGAGAGGCCGATGCCGCCGGCGTGCTTGGACAGCCGCGCCACCTGGTGGTACCGGTCGTAGATCGAGTCCAGCTCGTCCAGCGGGGAGTCCAGCAGGTAGCAGGACGACATCTGCGGGTGGCGGGTGCCGGAGTTGAAGAGGGTGGGCGAGGAGGGGAGGTAGGACAGCGAGCTGGTGAGGCGGTAGAGCTCGGTGACGTCGTCCAGCGCGCGCTCGGTGCCCTCTTCGGAATCCGCGGTCTCCGCGAGGCCGCAGGCCACCCGCAGCAGGAAGTGCTGGGGGGTCTCGATGACCTGACGGGTGGTGGGGTGGCGCAGCAGGTAGCGCGAGTGCAGGGTGCGCAGCCCGAAGTAGCCGAAGCGGTCGTCGGCGCCGTCGGCCAGAGCCCGCTCGACCAGCGCGTCCAGGCGGGCCGCGTGGGTCCGTACGAACTCCGCGGTCTCGTCGGCGATCAGGCCCTCGCGGTGACCGGTCGCGACCGAGGCGGAGAACGAGACGGCGCCCTGGCCGGCGGCCTCCTCGGCGATGGCGAGGGTGAGCAGCCGCGCGGCGAGCTTGGAGTACTGCGGCTCGTCACCGATCAGACCGGCCGCGGCATCGGTGGCCAGCGACCGCAGTTCGGCCCCGCCTGCGCCCTCGTACCGGCCGCGCAGGGCGGCGGCGGCCACCTTGCCGGGGTCGGTCGCGGTCAGGTCCTCGGTCAGTTCGGTCAGGGTGCGCAGCAGGGCGACACCCGGGCCGTCCTCGCCCGGGCCGCCGTCGGCGGCACCGGCGGCACCGGCAGACGCGGCCACCGCAGGCGGCACGACCTCGGCGTCTGACGCGGGCTCCGTTGGCGCGATGGTCACGTGATGCTCTCCCTCACTCGGCGGGGGCCGCGAGGGCGGGCACGACGGGCGCACGCGGGCATGCGGCACCCCGACACGGTCAGGAGTGCGCGGGCTCACCACGCGGCGTCCACCGGCCCAGCCCTCGGGGCCCGGACGTATCGACGTCCACACCCATGGCGGTGCGGTCGTACTGTCGGCAGGTCTTCGGACTCCGGGCGCGCGTCGGGGCCGGTTTCCGGCCGGGGAAGCGCGCCTTGACACCGTTGCGGGACAGTTCCGGATTCGCACCGGATTCCCCTGCGGCGACAGCGAGGACGAGCATACATGTGGTGGTGGGCCGTCAGGCGCACCCCCATATCTAGTGTGTCGTGAGTGATCACACGGTGTCTGTCAGTGGTCTCGGCTATGGTCGGTGGCAGTTCTCTGCTCCGTCCCGTGGAAGAAGGAGAAGGCCTCATGACCGCGCTCGCCGACCGGCCGCACATCATGGAGACCGAGCATTTCGAAGAGGCCGCCCGGATACTCGCCCGCCTGGAAGAAGGCGCGCGGTTGGAACTCATCGACGGGAAGGTCAAGAGCAAGCCCATGCCGGACGGGGATCACGGTCGGATCATTCAGTGGTTGCTCCGCATCTGCATTCAGCACAGGCCGGAGCTCTTCCTCGATCCTGGCCAGGGCCTGAAGGCGGAGACGTACCGAAAGGGCCGCCTCCGTCCGGACGCCTCGCTCGTGCCGTGTGATGCCTTCGTGGGCCAGGGGGAATGGGCAGACCCCGACCCGGTGCTCATGGTCGTCGAAGTCACCTCGCATGACTCGGATACCGACCAGCGCGACCGAGTGGAGAAGCCCCGTGCGTACGCACAAACCGGTATCCCGCTCTACCTGTTGATCGACCGCCAGGCTTGCCAGATGGTCGTCTACAGCGAACCCGATGACGGTCGCTACGAGACGGTCCATACCGTGTCGTTCGGCAAGTCGCTCCACCTCCCCGACCCCGTCGGCATCACGCTCGAAACCGAGCAGCTGAAGGACTGGGTGAACTGACCCGCGCGCGGCAACGGGCCGCCGCTTCCCCGAAGGAACGCGGCGGCCCGATGCCGAAGGACGGCCGGTGGCTCAGTGGCCGGCCGGAGCCTTCTCGGTGGCCGGCGGCAGCTCGACCACGACGCCCGCGTCGCCCGCGTCCGCCGTGTAGTCCGCGGGGCTGGTCTCGTCGGTGCCCTCGGGAGCGTTGACGGCCTTCAGGACGACGGTCAGCACGACCGACACCACGACGTTCAGGACGAAGGCGGTCAGACCGATGTAGCCGATCTCACCGATGCCGGGGATCTCCTTGCTGGAGCCGCCGAAGTGCGCCTGGGTCGGGCTGGCCACGCCGTACGCCGCGAGCGTGCCGTAGAGCATGCCGACCGCCCAGCCGGCCAGCAGCGCCCAGCGGTGGAACCAGCGGGTGAACAGGCCGCCGACCAGCGACGGCATGGTCTGCAGGATCCAGATCCCGCCCAGCAGCTGGAAGTTGATGGCGACGGTCTTGTCCATGGTGAGGACGAAGACCAGCGCGCCGACCTTCACCAGCAGCGAGACGAGCTTGGCGACCTTGTGCTCCTGCGCGGGCGTGGCGTCCGGCTTGAGGAAGTCCTTGTAGACGTTGCGGGTGAAGAGGTTGGCCGCGGCGATCGACATGATGGCCGCGGGCACCAGCGCGCCGATGCCGATCGCGGCGAACGCGACGCCGGTGAACCAGCTCGGGAACATGTCCTCGAAGAGCTGCGGGATGGCCAGCTGGGGGTTGCCCTGGATGTCCGTGCCGGCCTTGATCGCCATGAAGCCCAGCAGCGCCAGCAGCCCCAGCATCAGGGAGTAGAGCGGCAGGATGGTGGTGTTGCGGCGGATCACATTGCGGCTGCGCGAGGACAGCGTCGCCGTGATCGAGTGCGGGTACATGAAGAGCGCCAGCGCCGAGCCGAGCGCCAGAGTGGCATACGCCCACTGGGCGTTGGGCCCGCTGGTCAGCTCGCCGCGCGGCTTGCCGGGGACGGGTCCCGGCTGGGACAGCGCCTTGCCGGCCGAGTGGAAGATCGCGTCGAAGCCGCCCAGCTTGATCGGGATGTAGATGATGGCCACGGCGATGACGAGATAGATCAGCCCGTCCTTGACGAACGCGATCAGAGCCGGCGCCCGCAGCCCCGAGGAGTAGGTGTATGCGGCCAGGACGGCGAACGCGATCAGCAGCGGCAGGTCCTTGACGAACCAGTTGGTGTGCTCGCCGCCCCCGATCCCCAGCACGTCCAGGACGGCCTGGATGCCGACCAGTTGCAGCGCGATGTACGGCATCGTGGCGAGGATGCCGGTGAGCGCCACGGCCAGCGACAGGCCCTTGGAGCCGAAGCGGCCGCGCACGAAGTCGGAGGTGGTGACGTAGCCGTGCTTGTGCGAGACCGACCACAGGCGCGGGAGGAAGGTGAAGATGAGGGGGTAGACCAGGATCGTGTACGGCACGGCGAAGAAGCCGGCCGCGCCCGCCGCGTAGATCGCCGCCGGAACGGCCACGAAGGTGTACGCCGTATAGAGGTCGCCGCCGAGCAGGAACCACGTCACCCAGGTGCCGAAGCTGCGGCCGCCCAGCCCCCATTCGTCGAGGTTGGCGGACTCCTCGGCCTTGCGCCAGCGGGCGGCCAGGAACCCCATGACCGTCACGGCGAGGAAGAAGAAGATGAAGACGGCGAGCGCCACGCCGTTGACGCCCTTGGTCGCGGAGGCGGCCAGCACGGCGGAGGTCTCCGGTGCGGTCGTGGTCAGGCTCATTCCGACCCACCGCCCTTGCGTGCCCGCTGCTCACGCTGCACGAGCTTGTACGCGATCATGGTGAGCACGGTCGAGATCAGCACCCACGCCATCTGGTACCAGTAGAAGAACGGGATCCCGATGAGCGTCGGCTCGATCCGGGCGTACGAGCTCACCCACAGCATGGCGACGAACGGAGCGATCAGGCAGATCCCGGCGATCACCCGTGTGGGCGTGACCACCTGTCTGCGATCCGGCGATACAGCTGACTGCGTCATGACCGTTGCTCCGTCCCCTGGGTCTCCTGCGTAATCGGCTGGAAATCTATGGCAGGAGCGTGGCGCGCGTCACTACCCGTCCGCATATCGGTATCAAGACTCCACCTTGCTGCAGGTCCGCGGGGGTTGCGGCGGCCGGGCGGGGCCGGATCCGGACAACGGCGGGCGCGGCCGGGCGGGGCCGGGCGGAAGGAGCCCGGCCCGGGGCCGGCGGATCAGTCCGCGGGGCGGCGCAGCCTGGCGACGAACTTGTAGCGGTCGCCGCGGTAGACCGAACGCACCCACTCCACCGGCTGCCCCTGCGCGTCGAGGGAGTGCCGGGAGAGCATCAGCATCGGCAGCCCGACGTCCGTGCCCAGCAGGCCGGCCTCGCGCGGGGTGGCCAGGGAGGTCTCGATGGTCTCCTCGGCCTCGGCCAGCCGGACGTCGTAGACCTCGGCCAGCGCGGTGTAGAGGGAGGTGTACTTGACGAGGTTCCGGCGCAGCGCGGGAAAGCGCTTCGCCGACAGATGGGTGATCTCGATGGCCATCGGCTCACCGCTGGCCAGCCGCAGCCGTTCGATGCGCAGCACCCGCCCGCCGGTGGCGATGTCCAGCAGTCCGGCGAGCCGGTCGTCGGCGGTGACATAGCCGATGTCCAGCAGCTGGGAGGTCGGCTCCAGACCCTGGGCCCGCATGTCCTCCGTATAGGAGGTCAGTTGCAGCGCCTGGGAGACCTTGGGCTTGGCGACGAAGGTGCCCTTGCCCTGGATGCGCTCCAACCGGCCCTCGACGACCAGTTCCTGCAGGGCCTGACGCACCGTGGTGCGCGAGGTGTCGAACTCGGCGGCGAGGGTGCGCTCGGGCGGGACCGGGGTGCCGGGCGGCAGGGTCTCGGTGATCTCCAGCAAGTGCCGCTTGAGCCGGTAGTACTTGGGCACCCGCGCGGTCCGTACGCCGCTCTCGGCAGTGCTGCCCCCGTCCGTCTCCATGACCCGCCTCTCCGACTCCTGTCGTGCTGCCGTCACCGGCTCCTCCGTACGTAGCGGCTCACATCGTGGCACGGGAGCCTTCCCCGTGCGCTGTCGCAGGTCCCGGCCCGCCGGATGTCGGTCAGGTGACGGACCTGGCAGCGACTCTTATACACCCCTTGACACCCCAAAAGGTCTAGGCCAAGCTGCGGGCGCTGGTCTAAACCATTAAAGACCACACCCGGCCTTGGGGGGAGAGCGCGATGACGCGTGGGCTCACAGCGGCGACGCCTGCTTGCTCGACGGCCTGCGGACGCTCACCCTCGTCTCCATGCTGATGGTGCCGCCCTTCGCCCTGCCGCCCCTCCGCGGCCATACGGCCGCGGTGCCCCGGGAACGGGGCGCCACCCTGGCCGCCACGTCGCTCTTCGCCCTTCCCCTCCTGGCCCTCTTCCTGTTCCTGCAACGCACGGCGGTCGGCGGTCTCACCTCCGGCGCAGTGAAGGGATGACGCAGCCCATGACCCCGCTCGTACGGTCGGAACCCTCCACCGACACCCTGACCAGCGACGCACTCACCGTCCTCCAGCCGGGCTTCACCGGCACCACCGCCCCCGACTGGCTGCTGCGGCGGATCGGCGAGGGCCTGACCTCGGTCGGCCTCTTCGGCCGGAATGTCGAGAGCCCCGCGCAACTCGCCGAGCTCACTGCCCGGTTGCGCGCCGCACGCGAGGACCTCCTCATCGCCGTCGACGAGGAGGGTGGCGACGTCACCCGCCTCGAAGTGCGCGGCGGCTCCTCCTTCCCCGGCAACCACGCGCTCGGCGCCGTCGACGACACCGCCCTGACCCGCGACGTCGCCCGGGAACTCGGCCGACGGCTGGCCGAGTGCGGCATCACCCTCAACTGGGCGCCCTGCGCCGACGTCAACTCCGACCCCGACAACCCGGTCATCGGCGTCCGCTCCTTCGGCGACGATCCGCAGCTCGTCGCCCGGCACACCGCCGCCTATGTCGAGGGGCTGCAGTCCGCCGGCGTCGCCGCCTGCACCAAGCACTTCCCCGGCCACGGGGACACCGCCGTCGACTCCCACCACGACCTGCCGCGGATCACCGCCGGTCTGACCACCCTCCAGGAGCGCGAACTGGTGCCGTTCCGCGCCGCCGTCGCCGCCGGCACCCGCGCCGTGATGAGCGCACACATCCTGCTGCCCGCCCTGGACGCCGACCGCCCCGCCACGCTCAGCCCGGCCGCGCTGGGCGGACTGCTGCGCGCCCCCGTCGACCGCGGCGGTCTCGGCTTCGACGGCCTGATCATCACCGACGGGATGGAGATGCGGGCCATCTCCGCCGCGTACGGCCTCGAACGGGGCAGCGTGCTGGCCGTCGCCGCCGGTGCGGACGCCCTCTGTGTGGGCGGCGGACTGGCGGACGAGGACACCGTGCTGCGGCTGCGCGACGCCCTGGTGCGGGCGGTGCGCGCGGGCGAACTGCCCGAAGCGCGGCTCGCGGACGCCGCGGCACGGGTACGCGCCCTGGCGCGCTGGACCCGGCGCACGGGTGCGGGGGAGGGGATCGAGCCCGCCCCCGGGATCGGCCTCACCGCGGCCCGGCGCGCCCTGCGCCGCACCGTCGACGGCCCGTTCACCCCCCTGACCACGCCCGCCTGTGTCGCGGCCTTCACCCCGCTGGCCAACATCGCCGTCGGGGACGAGACCCCCTGGGGCGTCGCCGCCGAACTGACCCGGCTGCTCCCCGGCACCGGGACGCTCACCTGCACCGCGGAGACCGCGGCCGCGGCCGGCACCCCCGCGCTGGTCGACGGCCTGCTCACGGCGGCCGCCGGGCGCCGTCTGGTCGCCGTGGTCCGCGACGTCCACCGTCATCCCTGGATGGCCGAGGCGCTCGACGCCCTCCTTGCCGCCCGCCCCGACACCGCGGTTATCGACATGGGCGTCCCGCAGTCCCCGCCGCGGGGCGCCCTGCACCTCGCCACGCACGGCGCCGCCCGGGTCTGCGGCCGGGCCGCCGCCGAGGTCCTCACGGGGCGACGCGGCCCGGCGGACGGGGACTGACCACCCCGCCCGGGAACTCCGGGACCGTCAGATGCCCTGCCAGTGCGGCTTCGCCGCGTAGGTGGCGCGGAAATAGTCGGCGAGCTTCAGCCGCGCGGCGGCGGCCTCGTCCACGACGACCGTGGCATGCGGGTGGAGCTGCAGCGCCGAGGCCGGGACCAGCGCGGCTACCGGCCCCTCGACGGCCCGGGCCACGGCGTCGGCCTTGCCCGCGCCGGTGGCGAGCAGCACCAGATGGCGGGCCTCCAGGATGGTGCCGATGCCCTGGGTGATGACGTGGTGCGGCACCTCGTCGAGGCTGTCGAAGAACCGGGCGTTGTCCTTGCGGGTCTGCTGGGTCAGCGTCTTGATCCGGGTACGCGAAGCGAGCGACGAGCAGGGCTCGTTGAAGCCGATGTGCCCGTCGGTGCCGATGCCCAGCAGCTGGAGGTCCACCCCGCCGGCCTCGCGCAGCGCCCGGTCGTACGCCTCGCAGGCCCCCTGGACGTCCTCGGCTGCGCCATCGGGCCCCAGGAAGGAGTCCGCGCCGAGGCCGAGCGGCTCGACCACCTCGCGCAGGACCACCGAACGGTAGGACTCGGGATGCCCGGCAGGCAGGCCCACATATTCGTCGAGCTGACAGATGCGCGCCCGTGAGGCATCCACCGACCCGGCTTGGACCCGCGCCGCCAGTGCCTGGTAAATGGGCAGCGGGGTGGAGCCGGTGGCCACACCGAGCAGCGCGTCGGGCTTACGGCGCAGCAGGGCCGCGAGGGCCTCCGCGATCAGCTCGCCGCCCGCCATGGCGTCCGGAACGATGACAACTTCCACGCTTGGCCTGCCGTTCTGGAGAGTGGTCTCATGGGTCATGTGGTATAGACCAATCTAGCAGAGCGCGGCCCCCGGAAGCCGTTGGCACTGCCGGACGGACGGCTGCGATATCCGGGGGATCGGGGGCTTCCGGTGGCGCCGAGGCGCGCCGGGGTGGCGGGGGGCCGGACGGCGGCGCGCCGGCGAACTCGCGGTCGCGAGCGGTGCGGTGGAGAGGCGGATCGCCCTCGCGGGGCGGGCGGGACGCTCGGCCCCGGCCCCGGCTCATCGGACCGGCGGCAGGTGGCCGGAGGCGTACGGCGCGGTCCGCGGCCGGTGCACGGCCCCGGAAACACCCGCGGGCCGCGGCGCCGGGACAGGACCCTCAACCTGTCCGGCACCGCAGCCCGGAGCTGACATCGGCCGGCCCCGCCCTACGGGCGGAAGGCACCCCCGTGTGCGGTGGGGGCACGGTCCCGTCCTGGGACCGGTCGATCGGAGGCCTCGGCGCAGTCAGGGCAGAGAGCGCCTGCGGCCTCGTTCCGTCCTCCTGTGCGGGGAGAACGGAGGCCTTGCCGCATTCTGGAGTAGACCATTCTCACTTGTCCATGCCCCTGCAGACGCAGCGCCTACAGGGTACGCCGGTAGGCTCCAAGACGTGCCCTCCATGAACGATCTCGTACGCCAGCACACCGCTCTGAGCGACACCGACCTCGAGTGGCTGCATTTGCTGGTCTCGGAGTGGCAGCTGCTCTCCGACCTCTCCTTCGCCGATCTGGTGCTGTGGGTGCCCACCCGTGACGGCACCCGCTATGTCTCGGTCGCCCAGATGCGGCCCAATACGGGCCCCACCTCCTATCAGGACGACATGGTCGGCCATCTCGTTCCCCGCGGCCGGCGACCGATGCTGGATTCCGCCCTGGACGAGGGCCGCATCGTGCGCGAGGGCGACCCGGAGTGGCGCGAGGAGGTGCCGGTACGCGTCGAGTCCATCCCGGTACGCCGTGAGGGCCGGGTACTCGGGGTGATCGCCCGCAACACCAATCTGCTGACCGTCCGCACCCCCAGCCGGCTGGAGCTCACCTACCTCCAGAGCGCGTCCGACCTCGCCCAGATGATCGCCGCCGGCACCTTCCCCTTCCCCGGCCAGCAGGTCGACATGGACGCCTCGCCGCGTGCCGGCGACGGACTGATCCGGCTCGACGCGGACGGTGTCGTCCAGTACGCCAGCCCCAACGCCCTCTCCGCCTACCACCGGCTCGGTCTCGCCGCCGACCTGGTGGGCCACCACCTGGGCCGGGCCACCGCCGAACTCGCCCCCGCCCGCGGCCCGGTGGACGAGGCACTGGTCCGGCTCGCCAGCGGCTGGGCCCCCAGGGAATTCGAGGTCGAGGGAAATGAGGGCGTCATTCAATTGCGCGCCATTCCGCTCAAACCGAAGGGGACGCACATCGGTTCACTGGTCCTGTTGCGCGATGTGACCGAACTGCGACGCCGCGAACGGGAACTGATCACCAAGGACGCCACCATCCGGGAAATCCATCACCGGGTGAAGAACAATTTGCAGACGGTGGCTGCTCTGCTGCGGCTGCAGTCCCGCCGGATGGATTCCGCCCAGGGCCGCGACGCGCTCAACGAGGCCGTCCGCAGGGTCGGTTCGATCGCGATCGTGCACGAGACGCTGTCCCAGACCCTCGATGAGCGGGTCGAGTTCGACGAGATCGCCGACCGGGTGCTGGCCATGGTGGCGGAGATCTCCCCGGGCAAGGTGACCACCCGCCGCACCGGACGCTTCGGCATCCTGGACGCCGAGGTGGCCACCCCGCTGTCGATGGTGCTCACCGAGGTCCTGCAGAACGCCCTGGAGCACGCCTTCGGCCCGGCGGAGCACGGCACGGTCGAGGTCAGCGCGGTGCGCGGCGGCAGCCGTACGGAACCGCGGCTGCAGGTCACCGTCCAGGACGACGGCCGCGGCCTGCCCGAGAACTTCGATCCGCAGCGCGCCGGAAATCTGGGGCTGCAGATCGTACGGACCCTGGTGGAGGGGGAGTTGGGCGGCACGTTCGACATGGTGCCGGCCCCCGAGCGCGGCACGCAGGTCCTCCTCGACGTCCCCGTGCGGGCCGACAAGCAGCACTGAGACCCGGGCCACCGCCCCCGCCGCCGGTCCGTACCTGCCCCGACAGCAGCAAGCCCCGGACCCATCTGGTCCGGGGCTCAAAGCTCTTCAGATGCGATGACACCGGGCTGATCGGCTCCGGAGGTGCATCGGGGGTACTGCGCGCTGCGGCTCGGGGGCCACGGGGCGGCTGGCTCAGGCGCTGGCGTTGCGCGCCCGGTTGCGAGCTGCACGGCGCTTCATCGCGCGGCGCTCGTCCTCGCTCAGACCTCCCCAGACGCCGGAGTCCTGGCCGGACTCGAGCGCCCACTGCAGGCACTGCTCCATGACGGGGCAGCGGCGGCAGACGGCCTTGGCTTCCTCGATCTGCAGGAGCGCAGGACCGGTGTTGCCGATGGGGAAGAAGAGCTCGGGGTCTTCCTCGCGGCAAACGGCGCGGTGACGCCAGTCCATGGCTGCTCCATCTCCTCGTGTGACGGGATCGTTGCTTGTGAATGTGAACGCTTTCACGAATCCCTCCACAAGGGAAGGGCCGAACCCCAGTCGTGAACTGGTGCGGTCCTGTGGAATGAGGAGGAGGATTCGGGCTCTCAAGGGGGCCGGTGAAGCGGCCGTCCCGATCGCCAGGAAGAGACTCGCAAACCTCGGCTGCGGATACAACCCCTTCCGGAAACTTTTTTTTGAATCCTTGGTGTCGCCTAGCTCACAGCCGTCATTCCAGGGGGTGGAAACCAGCCTAAACGTTCGAGTGAAAGGACTTTGGGCCCTACTGCTCACACAATCACACGCAGTGCACGGCGAACGCCTGTGAACGTCACACTCGTACGCAGTCCCAGGTGGTCGCCGTCCATCTGAAAGGGCAGCGGAACCTGCGAATGCAAGGTGAAGTTCGTGAGGTCGTGATGTGAGAGTGCGTGCTTGCCGTGGGGCCCGCGCTCGGGTGTTGACGTCAGCAGCTGGGTGGCGTACCGGGCCACGGCGGCCGGTGAGAGCTTGCTCAGTGCGAACACATCCAGGGCCGTGTCGAACGAGGCGTCCGGGGACGGGTAGATCGGACGATTGCCCAGGTAGGACCACGGAGCGGTGTTGCAGATTATGGCCAGCGCGAGGTTCTCGACGATCTCCGCGGCACCCTCGGTCCCGCCCGGGCGTTCGAGGGTGATCACGCCCCGCCGGCGGTTCGCCTCGCTCAGGAACTGCCGTACGACCTGTCGCACGTACAGGGCGTGGGTCGAACGCTTGCCGCGTTCGCGCTGCTGCTCGACCCGGCCGACGACGCCGGCGTCGAAACCGAAGCCCGCGCAGAAGGTGAACCAGCGATCCGGTACGCCCTCGTCGTCGGTGCCGGGTGTGCCCGCGGCGAGGCCCAGGCCGATCGTGCGCTCGCTGCCGTCGCGCAGCGCGTCCAGCAGGGCGCCGGTCGCCTCCACCACGTCATTGGGCAGCCCGAGCGCGCGGGCGAAGACGTTGGTGGAGCCGCCGGGGACGACGGCCAGCCGGGGATGCGACTCCGGATCGGGGCCGTTCGCCAGTAGGCCGTTGACGACCTCGTTGACCGTGCCGTCGCCGCCGAGTGCCACGACCAGTTCGGTCTCCCCGCCCTCGGTGGCCTGCCGGGCGAGATCACGCGCATGCCCGCGGTACTGCGTCTCGGCGACCTCCAGCTTGAGGTCGCTGGCGAGCGCGTGGGTGAGGACGTCACGGGTGCGGGCACTGGTGGTGGTTGCTGCGGGATTGACCACGAGGAGTGCGCGCATATGGAGCAGCGTACCTACCTGCTGGTACCGGTCTCACGCCCCGTCCGCCCCCGGGGCCTCCCCGGCGGCGGTCAACACCGGCGCTACCCTGCTGGGGTGAGCAGTCAGCAGAAGCAGTCCGCGCCCCGAGCCGCCGACGCCCCCGCCGCCCGCGAGCCGGCCGGACCGCGGCCCGCCCGGCTGAGCGCCGCGGCGGCGCTCACCGCGGTCGAAGGGCTCGCGCTGGCCGCCCTCGGTACGTACATGCTGGTCATGGGGCTCGCCGGTGCGCCGGACAGTGCGCAGCAGGCGGAGATGGGCGGGCTGACCGTCCTCGCGCTCGCGGTGCTGCCGCTGGTGGCCGCGCGGGGGCTGTGGCTGCGCCGCCGCTGGAGCCGGGGTCCCTCGCTGATCACCCAGATCGTGGCGCTGCCGGTGGCCTGGACGCTGGTGAACGGCGGCGGGGCGCTGATCGCGGCCGGCGTCGGACTGGCCGTGGCCGCGCTGGTGGTGCTCGTCCTGCTGGTCAATCCGACGGCCACCGAGGCCCTGGGCATCGGGCCGCGGGAGGCTCCCTGACCGGCGCCGGGAACGGAACGGACGAAGGGGCGGGATCCGGTGGATCCCGCCCCTTCGCTTGTCTGCCGGTGCCGTGCGCGCCCGGTCCGGTCACTCCTCGACGAGCAGCTTGTCGCGCAGCTGGGCGAGGGTGCGGGCCAGGAGCCGGGAGACGTGCATCTGGGAGATGCCGACCTCCTGGGCGATCTGCGACTGGGTCATGTTGCCGAAGAACCGCAGCAGCAGGATCTTCTTCTCCCGCGGCGGGAGGTCCTCCAGCAGCGGCTTGAGGGACTCGCGGTACTCCACGCCCTCCAGCGCCTCGTCCTCGGCGCCGAGGGTGTCGGCGACCGCGGGGGACTCGTCGTCCGTGTCCGGGACGTCCAGGGAGAGCGTGCTGTACGCGTTGGCCGACTCCAGGCCCTCCAGCACCTCCTCCTCGGAGATCGCCAGATGCTCGGCCAGTTCATGGACGGTGGGGGCCCGGCCGTGCCGCTGGGAGAG
The DNA here is from genome assembly GCF_050433025.1 of Streptomyces auratus. Taxonomy (NCBI): domain Bacteria; kingdom Bacillati; phylum Actinomycetota; class Actinomycetes; order Kitasatosporales; family Streptomycetaceae; genus Streptomyces; species Streptomyces auratus. Next base: position 1,054,781 of record NZ_JBNGCB010000003.1, read on the forward strand.
CTCGGCGGTCGCGGTGGTCAGCGACAGCCGCAGCTCCTGGAGGCGGCGCGGGACGCGGACCGCCCAGCCCTTGTCGCGGAAGTGCCGCTTGATCTCGCCGACGACGGTAGGGGTGGCGTAGGTGGAGAACTCCACGCCGCGGTCCGGGTCGAAGCGGTCCACGGACTTGATCAGACCGATGGTGGCGACCTGGGTCAGATCGTCCAGCGGCTCACCGCGGTTGCGGAAGCGCCGGGCCAGATGCTCGACGAGCGGGAGGTGCATCCGCACGAGAGCATTGCGCAGCTCCGCGCGCTCCGGGGAGCCGTCCGGCAGTCCGCGCAGTTCGTAGAACATCGCCCGGGCGCCGCTGCGGTCGTGCGGCTCCTGGGAATGCTGGTGATCCTGCAGCTGGTGTTCGGGGGCCGGCGCATCGTGCTGATGCTCCTGCTGCCCCGGCTGCTCGCTCTGCTCCATGTGGTCCGCCCGCTCTGCCTGCTCCGCCGCATTCAACCGGCCGCCGTGGTGGGGCACGCCCACCGGATGCGGCCGGGCCTGCTGCCCGGGGATGGTCGTGCCGGCCGTACCGGCCGCCATCCGCCCGCCGCGTTCGAGATCTTTCACGGGGCCCCCTGTTCGGTCATGACGGTCCGGGACCGGCGCCGCGCTCCTTGTACAGACTGATGGTGACCGTCTGGTCCTCGGCGACGGTGGAATCGACCTTGCCGGCCAGTGCGGAGAGCACCGTCCAGGCGAAGGTGTCGCGCTCCGGGGCGCGGCCGTCAGTCGTCGGGGCCGACACCGTGACCTGAAGTGCGTCGTCGATCAGGCGGAAGACGCAGCTCAGCACGCTGCCGGGGACGGCCTGTTGCAGCAGGATCGCGCAGGCCTCGTCGACCGCGATGCGCAGATCCTCGATCTCGTCGAGGGTGAAGTCCAAGCGGGCTGCGAGCCCGGCCGTGGCCGTACGCAGCACGGACAGGTAGGCACCCGCAGCGGGCAGACGGACTTCCACGAAGTCCTGAGTCCCGGGCTCGCCTGCGATCTGGGACACCCTCACCTCCAAGGTGGCACAAGCTGGTTGAGCTGGAAATGCGCGATATTCGCGTTGTTCGGGATATGCGTCGGCCCTTTTCTCCCTTCGTGAAAGGAGAACGATCAGGCGCGATGCATGGTTCGGCTGTGACGCTATCGCGATCTGCGGGCCGATGTCGCCCGGAAGGAGGACGACTGCCGTCCGGAGGGCGATCCGGCCCCAGGTCACCCGGCGCCATCGCTGTTACTGATTGTAAATCCACGGGTACGGAAAGTGGCTAGGGGTGTGCACCGTCAAATCGATGCCGATTACGCTCCGTTGACACGTGAGGTGGCGGCAAGGTTGTGCAGCGCCTCCCCAGTGAGCCGGAAGACCGTCCATTCGTCCATGGGCCGGGCGCCGATCGACCGGTAAAAACCGATGGACGGTTCATTCCAATCCAGGACCGACCACTCGAATCGCGCGTACCCGCGGGCCACGCAGATCTCCGCGAGGGCCGCGAGCAGCGCCTTGCCATGACCGTCGCCGCGCGCCTCGGGGCGGACGTACAGGTCCTCCAGATAGACACCGTGCGTGCCCGTCCACGTCGAGAAGTTCCGGAACCACAGGGCGAAGCCGACCGGGGCGCCACCGGCCTCCGCGATCAGCGCGAAGGCGGCCGGCTGCGGGCCGAAGAGCGCCTCCTTCAGCTGCGGCTCGGTGGCCTGCGCGGCCTCGGGCTCGCGCTCGTACGCGGCCAGCTCGCCGATCATGGCCAGGATGGCGGGGACGTCGTCGGGGGTCGCTGCGCGGATCATGTCTGAAGGCTAAACGGACGCCGTTCGGCTCTTCACACCAGCTGCTGATCGACGAAGCACCAGCGCCAGGAGTCGCCCGGTTCGAAGGTCCGCATCACGGGATGGCCGGTCTCCTCGAAGTGCCCGGAGGCATGCCGGAACGGTGAGGAATCACAGCACCCGACATGGCCGCAGACCAGGCAGAGCCGCAGCTGTACGGGGTGGCTGCCGACGGCCAGGCACTCCAGGCAGGTGGCGCTCAGCGGGGCCGGTTCGGCGCGCGGCAGTCCGGGAACATGCGTGCACTCGCTCATGATGGCCAGGTTAGATCGCCGGGACGGCCGGCGGAGGATGCCGGGACGGGACGGGACCGATGGCTGTCATGCCGCTGTTGTTGCTGGTCGCGGGGAGCGCGGCGGTCGCCGGACTGGCGCGCCGTACGCCGGTCCCCGCCCCGCTGCTGCTGGTCGCCGCGGGGCTCGCGGCCTCCGCCGTCCCGGGCCTGCCGGACTACACCCTCGATCCGCACATCGTGCTGCCGCTGGTGCTGCCCCCCTTGCTGCACACCGCGGCGCTGGACAGCTCGTATCTGGATCTGCGGGCCAATGTGCGGCCGGTGGCGCTGCTGTCGGTCGGCTATGTCCTGTTCGCCACGCTCGTGGTCGGCTGGGCGGCCCATCTCGTCATCCCGGACCTGCCGCTGACCGCCGCGCTCGTCCTGGGCGCCGTGGTCGCACCGCCGGACGCGGTCGCGGCCACCGCCATCGCCCGCAGGCTCGGGCTGCCGCACCGGATCACCACGATTCTGCAGGGCGAATCCCTGGTCAACGACGCCACCGCGATCACCGCGTACAAGGTCGCGCTGGCCGCGGCCCTCGGCGCGGCCGCCACCTGGGGCGAGGGGCTCCGGGCGTTCGCCGTCGCGTCCCTGGGCGGCATCGGCATCGGCGTCGTACTGATGGTGCCGCTGCACTGGCTGCGGGTCCGGCTGCGCGAATCGGCGCTGCTGGAGAACACCCTCTCGCTGCTCATCCCGTTCGTCGCCTACGCGGTGGCCGAGCAGTTCGGCGCCTCCGGTGTACTGGCCGTCGTCGTGGTCGCCCTCTATCTGGGCCACCGCTCCTGGCAGGTCGACTTCGAGACCCGGCTCCAGGAGGAGGCGGTGTGGAAGATGGTCTCCTTCATCCTGGAGTCGGCCGTCTTCGCGCTGATCGGGCTGCAGCTGCCGGTCGTGCTGCGCGGCCTGGGACGGTTCAGCGGGCCGCAGGCCCTGGGGTACGCGGTGGTGCTGTTCCTGGTCGTGGTCCTGGCGCGGTTCGTGTGGGTCTTTCCGGCCACCTTTCTGCCGCGCGCCCTGTCGGCCCGGATCCGCGCCCGCGAACCGGGGGTGAACTGGACCGCGCCGGTCATCGTCGGCTGGGCCGGGATGCGCGGGGTGGTGTCGCTGGCCATCGCGTTCTCCATCCCGGCGGCCGGGCACGGCACCGCGGCCTTCCCGGCCCGCAACCTCGTGCTCTTCCTGACCTTCACCACCGTCATCGCCACCCTGGTCGTCCAGGGGCTGACGCTGCCGCCGCTGATCCGCGCGCTGAAGCTGCCCGGCCGGGACGTCCAGGCCGAGACGCTGGCCGAGGCACAGGCACAGAACGAGGCCTCACGGGCCGCCGAGGAGCGTCTGGAGGAGCTGCTCCAGGACGATCGCAACGCCCTTCCGGGACCGCTCGCCGACCGGCTGCGCACGATCATGGAACGGCGCCGCAACTCCGTCTGGGAGCGGCTCGGCGCGGTCAACGAGGTCACCGGGGAGTCCGCCGACGACACCTACCGGCGGCTGGCCCGGGAGATGATCGACACCGAACGGCAGGTGTTCGTCCGGCTGCGGGACGCCCGGCGGATCGACGACGAGATGCTGCGGACGCTGCTGCGCAGGCTGGATCTGGAGGAGGCGACGGCTTACCGGGAGGTGGCGTCTTAGGGGAGGGGGAGAGGCTCCCGGCCCGGCGGCCTCGCCCGGCCCGGCGGCCTCGCCGTCCCGACGTCCTGCAAAGGCTCCCGGCTCACGGCCTGCCGGTGATCACGGCCGCCACCGCGCTGCCGGGAGCGAAAGCGCCCTCCCCGGCCAGCGTGGTCAGCCCGTACAGCAGCTTGGCGACGTAGCTCCGCTCCAGCGGCAGCCCGTGCCGGTCCTCGAAGGCGTCCGCGAACGCGTCCAGTTCCGGGGTGCGGCGGGCATAGCCGCCGCAGTGGAAGCGGTCGTCCAGCCGCCAGTCGCCGCGCGGCCCGCCGAACGCGGCGGTCTGCAGCTCACCGACCGCCCGCCCCAGGAAGTGCGGGCGGCCGCCCTTGAGCACGGGGAAGCCCAGGGCGCGCTGCCGCGGGCCCAGCCCGGCGGCCAGGCCGGCCAGGGTGCCGCCGGTGCCGCAGGCCACCGCGACCGTGTCCGCCACCCCGCGCAGCTCCCGGCCCAGCTCGGTACAGCCCTGGGCGGCAAGGGAGTTGCTGCCGCCCTCCGGTATGAGGCGGAAGGCGCCGAAGCGGTCGTGCAGGGCGGCGCGGACGTCGGGGTCGGCGGCGCGGCGGTAGCGGGCGCGGTCGAGGAAGTGCAGCCGCATCCCGTCGGCGGCGCAGCGGGCCAGCGACGGATTGAGCGGTCGCCCGGCCAGCTCGTCGCCGCGGACCACGCCGATGGTGCGAAAGCCCAGCAGCCGGCCCGCCGCGGCCGTCGCCCGCAGATGGTTGGAGTACGCGCCGCCGAACGTCAGCAGCGTGCGGTCGCCGGCCGCGGCGGCGGCCCGCAGATTCGGCTCCAGTTTGCGCCACTTGTTGCCCGGCAGATCCGGGTGGATCAGATCGTCCCGCTTGAGCAGCAGCCGTACCCCGCGGCGGGCGAACGGCCCGTCCGTGAGTTCCAGGACGGGCGAGGGCAGACGCGGGCGCAGGCTGTGCGGGTCCGGCTGTGGGCCGGGGGCGGTGCGGGTCACCCGGCCCATTGTCCCGGGTGGCGCCGCGGCGGGCCCGGCGCGTACCGCGTCCCGCTCATTTCAGCCGGTCGCCGATCCGCTCGCGCAGCCAGTCCATCGTGTAGCCGCGCGGATCGACCTTGCCCGGCTGCCACTCCAGATGCCCGATCACCGAGCGCTCGGTCCAGCCGTGCGCCCGGCACAGCGCCGCCGCGGCCTTCTCCAGCGCCGCCAGCTGCGCCGGCGGCCAGGGGTCCTTGCCGTCGCCGAGGTTCTCGCACTCGAAGCCGTAGAAGTGGGGGTTGCCGTCGGTGTCGGCCTCGTTGTCCGGCGGCAGCCGCTTCTCGGCGATCACCGCCCGCAGGACGTCGCCGTCGCCGAGGCCCGCGTGATTGGCGCGGCCGCAGCCGACCAGATGCACCGTGCCGTCCTTGGTGATCACGCCATGGCACAGCGGCCCCGGCAGATCCGGGCGGCCGTCGTAGCAGAGCTGGACGGTGCTGTCGGCACCGGACGTGCCGGTGTGGTGCACCATCACGCCGTGCACCGGGCCCCAGGGCCCCTTGCTGTTGCGGTTGTGCGTCTCCCAGCCGGCGACCTCGGCGATGCGCAGCCCCTCGGCCGTGAGCGCGTGGCGGAACCGGGCGGCGGACAGTGGTACGGACATGGCCCACTCCGATGCGGACGCGGCGGCCGCCGACCGCGCACCGCCTCATGTCTCGCTTGTACGGGACCGGGCCGGGCCGCGGGAGGTGAACGGGGAAAAGCGGGCCGGGCGTTCGGGGGATGAGCGAGCGATTTCGGCCTCGCGCACGGCGGGACCGGGCGCGGCGCTATCCGTGCAGGAAGGCGTCCCCGTGGGCGTTGACGTGCGCTTCGAGGGCGTTGAGCGCGTCCTGGGTCGCCTCGGGGGAGCCGCTGCCCCGCCGCTCGGCGAAGTACGCGGAGCCCAGCTTCTTCAGCAGGTCGTTGCCGGCCCGCTGTTGCTGTACCTCGTCGACCTTCTGCTTGCCGGCCTCCAGGCCCTGCCGGGCCTGCTCCTTGGCGCGGTCGAGAAACCCTGTCATGTGCCACCTCCGTGAGGTCCGTGTCGTAAGGGATCAACGGCGCGGACCGCCGTGGGGTTCCCGTGCCAGGCTGGGGGATGCGGGCCGAGAGCGCGAGACGGGTGGGCCACCCGGCGTAGCCGGCGGATGCCGGGAGCGGGTGCCCGGGCTGCCCGGCGCGGTGCGGTGAACGCGCCGCGCGCCGCCCCCGGTCCGGCCGGTGCTGCCCGACGGCGGTACGGCTCCCGGGCCCAAGACCCCGGCCCTGGGGTGGAGTCACGCACGGGGGCTCCCCTGGGGGCGCCGCGCACGCCGGGTTAGCGTGTGCGTCATGGACTACCAGGCCGTTCTCGAAGAGGTAGCGGCCTACGCCCGGCCGCTGGTGCGACAGGGGCGCGTCGCCGACTACATACCGGCGCTCGAACGGGTCTCCGCGGACCGTTTCGGGATCGCGGTGGCCGACATCCACGGTGCGGTGCACGGCGTCGGCGACTGGGAGGTCCCGTTCTCCGTCCAGTCCATCTCCAAGGCCTTCTCGCTGGCGCTGGTGATGGCGCAGAGCCCCGGCAGCCAGGGCGAGGACGGCATCTGGAAGCGGGTGGGCCGCGAGCCGTCGGGCACGCCGTTCAACTCGCTGGTCCAGCTGGAGGCGGAGAACGGCATCCCGCGCAACCCGTTCATCAACGCGGGCGCCCTGGTGGTCACCGACCGCCTGCAGACCCTGACCGGTGACGCCAGCACCTCGATGCTGCACTTCCTGCGCGAGGAGAGCGGCAACCCGGACCTCGCCTTCGACCAGGCGGTGGCCGACTCCGAGGCCGAGCACGGTGACCGCAACGCCGCGCTGGCCCACTTCATGGCGTCCTTCGGCAACCTGGAGAACCCGGTCCCCAGCGTCATCGAGCACTACTTCTGGCAGTGCTCGATCGAGATGAGCTGCCGGGACCTGGCCGTGGCCGGCGGATTCCTGGCCCGACACGGGCTGCGCGCCGACGGCAGCCGGCTGCTGGAGGCCCGCGAGGCCAAGCGGATCAACGCGGTGATGCTCACCTGCGGGACGTACGACGCCGCCGGGGAGTTCGCCTACCGCGTCGGGCTGCCCGCGAAGAGCGGGGTCGGCGGCGGCATCATCGCCGTGATCCCCGGCCGCTGCACCCTGTGCGTGTGGAGCCCCGGCCTCGACGCCCGGGGCAACTCCGTCGCGGGCGCCGCGGCCCTGGACCACTTCACGACGCTGACCGGCTGGTCGGTGTTCTGAGCCGGCCCGGGGGAGCGGCCGCGGCTGCCGTTGTGGCCCCCGGTCCGCTGGCGCATCGTGGGCGTAGGAGGTGCAGCGCCATGGAGCACGAGATGCGCGCCGAGTACGAGGAAGGCGTGCTGCCGCACGCGGACACACCGGTGAAGATCTGGCACATGGTGCGGCTGGACGGCACCGTCGCGATGTGCGGACGGGAGCTGGCCCCGGCGGCCGCCACCCAATCGGCCGAGGTCTGGGGCACCCGCCAGGGGGAGCCGTTCTGCCACACCTGCGGCGCCCTGTACCTGCGTGAGCACCCGGGGGACATCGCCTGACCGCGCGGCCCTCGATGGACCGGACTCGGCCCGGTGCCCCTCAGGGGCAGCGGATGACCTGGCCCGCGTACGAGAGGTTGCCGCCGAAGGCGAACAGCAGCACCGGGTCGCCGGCGGCGATCTCGCGCCGTTCGACCAGCTTGGACAGCGCGAGCGGGACGGAGGCCGCGGAGGTGTTCCCGGAGTCGACGACGTCCTTGGCGACCACCGCGTTGACCGCGCCGAGCCGCTCCGCGACCGGCTCGATGATCCGCAGGTTTGCCTGGTGCAGCACCACTCCGGCGAGGTCGGCGGGCGTGATCCCGGAGCGTTCGCAGACCTGGCGGGCGATGGCCGGCAGCTGGGTGGTCGCCCAGCGGTAGACGGTCTGGCCCTCCTGGGAGAACCGGGCCGGCTCGCCCTCGATGCGGACCGCACCGCCCATCTGCGGCACCGAGCCCCACAGCACCGGCCCGATCTCCGGGTCCGGCGAGGCACTGACGACGGCGGCCCCCGCCCCGTCACCGACCAGCACACAGGTCGTGCGGTCCGTCCAGTCGACGACGTCGGTGAACTTCTCCGCGCCGATGACCAGCGCATTTGTCGTGGAACCGGCCCGGATGGCGTGGTCCGCGGTGGCCAGCGCATGGGTGAAGCCGGAGCAGACGACGTTGAGGTCCATGGTGGCCGGGGCGTTGAGCCCGAGCCGGGCGGCGACCCGGGCCGCGGCGTTGGGGCTGCGGTCGGCGGCCGTGCAGGTGGCGACCAACACCAGGTCGATGTCCTGCGGGGCCAGTCCGCTGGCGGCCAGCGCCTTGGCCGCGGCGGCGGCCGCCATCGCGTCCACGGTCTCGTCCGGGGCGGCGACATGGCGGGTGCGGATACCGACCCGGCTGCGGATCCAGGCGTCGTCGGTGTCGACGATCTTGGCCAGGTCGTCGTTGGTGAGCACGGCGGAGGGCTGGTAATGGCCGAGGGCCAGGATGCGTGACCCGGTCATGAAATCCCCTGTACGTCGTGGGTGGTATCTCACCAGTCTCACCCGTCACTCCCGGCCGGTGGCTGCGTGAACTGCCAATCTTCCGTCTCCAGAACTGGAGACAGTTGTCAGAACCGGGGCTGTCGCCCGCTGTGCCCGACCCCCGGGCGCCCCCTATGGTGCGGGGCGCCCACGGGCGGCGACACGGGATCGCGCAGGGGCAGCAGCCCGGCCGATCCAACGGCAGAGCGAGGGCCCGCGGGGGGTATTGCTCCGCTCGCGGGCGCGTCCTCCTCCTGGCGGTCGGGCGCGTCCCCGGCTACCCGGCGAGCGCCCGGAAGCGGCGCAGCCGCAGGCTGTTGCCGACGACGAAGACCGACGAGCAGGCCATCGCGGCCCCGGCGATCATCGGGTTGAGCAGGCCGGCCGCGGCCAGCGGCAGCGCCGCCACGTTGTAGCCGAACGCCCAGAACAGATTGGTCCGGATGGTGCCGAGGGTGGCGCGGGCCAGCCGGATGGCGTCCGCCGCGGCCCGCAGGTCGCCCCGGACGAGGGTGAGGTCCCCGGCCTCGATGGCGGCGTCGGTGCCGGTGCCCATCGCCAGTCCCAGGTCGGCGGTGGCCAGCGCGGCCGCGTCATTGACGCCGTCGCCGACCATGGCGACCGAGCGGCCCTCGGCCTGCAGCCGCTCCACCACCGCCACCTTGTCCTCGGGCAGCACCTCGGCGATCACCTCGTCGATCCCGACCTCGGCCGCGACCGACGCCGCGACGGCCTGGTTGTCGCCGGTCAGCAGCACCGGGGTCAGCCCCAGCGCGCGCAGCCGGCGCACCGCCTCGGCGCTGGTGGGCTTCACCGCGTCGGACACCACCAGCACCGCGCGCGCCGCGCCGTCCCAGCCGACGGCCATCGCGGTACGGCCCCGGGCCTCGGCCGCGGCCCGGGCCTCCGCCAGCGCGGGCGGCAGGGGCAGCTCCCGCTGCTCCAGCAGCTGTGCGCGGCCCACCACGACGGAGTGGCCCTCGACCACTCCCGTCACGCCCAGGCCCGGCACGTTCGTGAACTCCGCGGGGGTGGGCAGGGTGCCGGTGCGGGACGCGGCCTGCGCGGCGACGGCGCGGGCGACGGGGTGCTCGGAGGCGTGCTCCAGCGCACCGGCCAGCCGCAGCACCTCCGCCTCCGACGCACCCTCGGCGAGATGGATCCCGGTCAGCGTCATCACGCCGGTGGTGACCGTGCCGGTCTTGTCCAGGACGACGGTGTCCACCCGCCGCGTCGACTCCAGCACCTCGGGCCCCTTGAGCAGGATGCCGAGCTGGGCGCCGCGGCCGGTACCGGCCATCAGCGCGGTGGGGGTGGCCAGGCCCAGGGCGCACGGGCAGGCGATGATCAGGACGGCGACGGCCGCGGTGAAGGCGGCCGCCGCGCCCGCGCCGGCGGTGAGCCAGTAGCCGAGGGTGCCCAGGGCGAGCACGATCACGACCGGGACGAAGACCGCGGAGATCCGGTCGGCCAGCCGCTGCGCCGCGGCCTTCCCGTTCTGCGCCTCCTCGACCAGCCGTCCCATCCGGGCGAGCTGGGTGTCGGCGCCGACCCGGGTGGCCTCGACGACCAGCCGGCCGCCCGCGTTGACGGTGGCGCCGGTGACGGTGTCGCCGGGGGAGACCTCGACCGGTACGGACTCGCCGGTGAGCATCGAGGCGTCCACGGCGGAGGCGCCCTCCAGCACCGTGCCGTCGGTGGCGATCTTCTCCCCGGGCCGGACGGTGAAGCGGTCGCCGACGCGCAGTGCGGCGGTCGGGACGCGGACCTCCCGGCCGTCCCGCAGCACCGTGACGTCCTTGGCGCCCAGCTCCAGCAGCGCCCGCAGCGCCGCCCCCGCCTTCCGCTTCGAGCGGGCCTCGGCATAGCGGCCGGCCAGGATGAAGGTGGTGACCCCGGCCGCGGCCTCCAGGTAGAGGGCGCTGCCGCCGTCGGTGCGGGCGAGGGTCAGTGCGAAGGGGTGGGTCATCCCCGGCATGCCGGCGGTGCCGAAGAACAGCGCGTACAGCGACCAGCCCATGGCGGCGAGGGTGCCCATCGAGATGAGGGTGTCCATCGTGGCGGCGCCGTGCCGCAGGTTCGTCCAGGCCGCCCGGTGGAAGGGCCAGGCGCCGTACGCCACCACCGGCGCGGCCAGGGTCAGCGACAGCCACTGCCAGTAGGTGAACTGCAGCGGCACCACCATCGCCATCAGCACCACCGGGACGGAGAGCGCGAGGGAGATCAGCAGCCGTTGGCGGAGGGGGGCGAGCGGGTCGGGGGCATGGCTGTCTTCGGCCCGGTCGTCGGCGCCGTCCGCGCCGTCCGCGCCGTCCGCCGCGCCGTGGTCCGCACCGCCGGGGAGCTGTGCGGCGGCCGGTGCGGCAGCCGGCGGCCGGGGGAGCGCGGCGGTGTAGCCGGTCTTCTCCACCGTGGCGATCAGGTCCGCGGTCTCGACGCCGCTGCCCTGCGCGAGGGTCACCCTCGCCCGCTCGGTGGCGTAGTTGACGGTGGCGGTGACGCCTTCCATCCGGTTGAGCTTCTTCTCGATGCGGGCGGCGCACGAGGCGCAGGTCATCCCGCCGATCTGCAACTCGACGCCGTGCTCTCCGATCGCGGTGGCCATTGAGTGCTCCTCGGTGTGCTGCGGGTGCCGGTCCCCAGGAGAACCTTATACCCCCTCGGGGTATTCCCGGTCGTGTGATGGCTCACCCCGGCCGTCTCGTGGCCGGTGAGGGCCGAGGCACACACCGTCGGCTACCCCGGATCGGCGGCGGTCGGGCCGTCGCGGGCGGTTCCCGGCGCGGCCCGGCCGTGGGTCGGCTCCGTCGGCCCCGGCGTGGACGGTCACGCCTGCGAAAGTCCGGTGCGCTCCGCCGAGTTGGCCGCTCGCAGGGCCACCCGGGCCGGCGCACGGCCCGGACCTCGACGCGCCACCGCGCGTTTTCCTACCGCCACGCCGCGTGAAAAGGCGCCCTCCGCCGTACCGCTCCCGGGCCGCTGCGGGCCATACTGGCCCGGTGTCGATGATCAGCAACCTCCGTAAGGCCGTCCGGCTGCCGCAGCCGCGCACCCGGGGCGTCGACCTCAGTCACCCGGCGCGCTCGCCGCTCGGTACCGCCGTGGTGAACTGCGCGGTGTACGTGGACGGCGTACGGCAGGACGGCGATCACCCGGCCGATGTGGCGATCCGGCGGGTCCGTGACTCCGGCAGGGGATTTGTCTGGATCGGTCTGCATGAGCCGTCCGAGAAGGAATTCGCCGGAATCGTCGAGCTGTTCGGGCTGCACCCGCTCGCCGTCGAGGATGCGGTCTACGCCCACCAGCGGCCCAAGCTGGAGCACTACGACGGCTCGCTGTTCACCGTCTTCAAGACCGTCCGCTATGTCGAGCACGACCGGCTCACCGACACCAGCGAAGTCGTGGAGACCGGCGAGATCATGGTCTTCACCGGTACCGACTTCGTGATCACCGTGCGGCACGGCGGGCACGGCTCGCTCGGTCCGCTGCGGGAGCAACTGGAGTCCGTGCCGGAGCAGTTGGCGCTCGGCCCGTCCGCCGTGCTGCATGCGGTCGCCGACCTCGTCGTGGACGACTACCTCGATGTCACGGCCGACGTCCAGGACGACATCGACGACGTCGAGAGCGAGGTCTTCTCGGTCCGTGGCAGCGGCGGCGCCGGCCGGATCTACCAGCTCAAGCGCGAACTGCTGGAACTGAGGCGCGCGGTGGCCCCCCTGGACGGGCCGATGCAGGCGCTGGCGACGCGCCCCATGCGGGAGGTCGACTCCAGGATCACGACGTACTTCCGGGACGTCGCCGACCACCTCGACCGGGTCACCGAGCAGATCACCGCCTTCGACGAACTGCTCAACTCCATACTTCAGGCCCATCTCGCCCAGGTCACCGTCGCCCAGAACGAGGACATGCGCCGGATCAGTGCCTGGGTCGCGATCCTGGCCGTGCCGACCATGGTGTGCGGCGTGTACGGCATGAATTTCGACCATATGCCGGAAAAGCACTGGACGTTCGGTTATCCGCTGGTGATGGTGCTGATCGTGGCCGCCTGCTGGGTGATCCACCGCGGCTTCAAGCGCAACGGCTGGCTGTAGCCGCCGCCGTGGGTGAGCGCGGTTAAGGACCGATGAGAGCGCGGCCGAGGGGGCGACGCCCCTGATCGGCGTCCACGACATGTCCTCGGCCACGATCGCCGCCGGCGGGCCCGGCGGGGAGACCGGGGTCCGGGAAGTCACCGAACCGCCGGCCCGGAACCTCGGCCGGCCGCACCCCGCACGGACGGTCCTGGCGGTCCGACCCGCCGGGCCGGACGCGGCCGGGGGCGGCGCCCCTGTGTGGCCGGTGCACAGGGGCAGAGGTAGCCTGAGGTCGCCGATGATCTCGGGAGAACCATGGACGAGCGACGCCGCGGGGCGGCGCCCTGGCAGGGCCAGTGGCCGGTGATCGGCGTGGTGGCCGTGGGCGGCGCGATCGGTGCCACGGCCCGTTACGGCGCAGGCCTCCTCTGGCCCACCGCCGGCGGCACCTTCCCCTGGACGACCCTGACCGTCAATGCCGTCGGCTGTGCACTGATGGGCGTCCTGATGGTGGTGATCACCGAGGTCCGCTCGGCCCACCGGCTGGTGCGTCCCTTCCTCGGCACCGGCATCCTCGGCGGCTTCACCACCTTTTCCACCTACGCCGTCGACATCCAGCGGCTGGTCGAGGCCCGCCGGCCGGCGCTGGCCATGGCGTATCTCGCGGGCACCCTGCTCCTCGCGCTGGCGGCCGTCTGGGCGGCGGTGGCGGGCACGCGCGCACTTCTCGAACTGAGGCGGCGGACGGCATGACACACGGCACGGCACTTCCCGGCGGCGCCCCCGCGCTGCGGCTCACGGTCTTCGTCGGCGAACAGGAGGCCTGGCACCACAAGCCGCTGTACGCGGAGCTGGTGCACCGCGCCCGCCGGGCCGGACTGGCCGGCGCCAGCGTCTTCCGCGGCGTCGAGGGCTTCGGCGCCACCTCCCTCATCCACACCCAGCGGCTGCTGTCGATGAGCGAGGACCTGCCGGTCGCGGTCGTCGTCGTGGACACCGAGGAGCGGATCCGTGCCTTCCTGCCGGAGCTGGACGAACTCCTCGCGGGCGGCGGCCTGGTGACGCTCGACCCCTGCGAGGCGCTCACCTATCCCCGCCCGGACCGCCCGGCCGCGGACGAGGGCGGGCGCGGGTGAACTGGCTGCTCGTGGTGGTCGGTGCGATGGTGGGTGCGCCGCTGCGGTTCCTGACCGACCGCGCCGTGCAGTCCCGGCACGACACGGTCTTCCCCTGGGGGACCTTCACCGTCAATGTCGTCGGCTCGCTGATCCTCGGGGTGCTGACCGGAGCGGCCGCCGCCGGCGCCGCCTCCTCGCACCTCCAACTGCTGCTGGGCACCGGCCTGTGCGGGGCGCTGACCACGTACTCGACGTTCTCCTACGAGACGCTGCGGCTGGCGGCGGACGGGGCGCGCGGCTATGCCGCGGCCAATGTCGTGGCGAGCGTGCTGGCCGGGCTCGCGGCCGCGTTCGCCGGTGCGGCCGCCGCGCAGTCGCTGTGGGGCTGACCGGCGCGGTCGCGGACAGACGAAAACGGTGGGGCTCGTAGCGAGCCCCACCGCACGGGCGGCGCAGAGATGCGAGGGCTGGTGGGGATACGAGCGCCGTCCGCCAGGTACCGGTACTCGTCAGCCCCAGGCCGTGCGCGGAACCGGCTGCCGTCAGCCGGGCCCAGGCCGCTGGGCCACCGCCGAACTTCGTTGTTTCCGGAGCGCCTCCGAGTGGGTCAGGAGGCCTTGCCGAGGCGGATGCCCGCCAGGCCGTTGGCCCAGAGCTGGTCCACCTTGGCGCGTTCGTTCGCGTCCGGCTGGGCGTTCTGGCACGACGTGCCGGGACCGCCGCCGGACATCAGCTCGCTGCACGGACCCTCGTAGTGGTCCGGCAGGCCCAGCACATGGCCGGTCTCGTGTGCGGCCACGCGGGTGGAGTTGTACTCCTGGTTCTGCTTGTGGTCCAGGAAGACATAGCCCTTGCCGTGGCCGTCGGTGCTGGCGTACGAACCGCGTGGGTCGTCGCCTTCCTTGTACTGGAAGTCGCCGCCGCTGCCCTCCTGCAGCTTCACGTTGTGCACCGCGCTGTTCCAGATCGAGGTGCTCTCGGCTATCTGGCTCTTGTACGTCGGCGCCGCACCGGCGTCGTAGGTGACGGTGACCGTCGCCGCGCCCGGGTGGGCCTTCATCTTGGCCCGCGCGGACTTGATCACTGCTTCGAAGAACGCCTTGGTGTCGGCCTTCTCGGCCGCCGAACCCTGGTAGGCGGCGATCGAAGCGGGGGTGCTGTGGTGGGAGTTGACGGGGGAGGAGGGGGTGGTTGCCGAAACCGGCGCCGCGGCTGCGAGCGCGGCGGCGAGGCCCAGACCGAGCGCTGCCGACAGCGCTGTCTTGGGAGATCTCATGTGGGGGGCTCCTTAAGCTCCGAGGGCCGTACGGTCGCCGTGTGGGGCGGCGACCGGGGCCCTGCGGATTTCTTGGTGCCGTTGAGTCTGGACGCAGTTCACCCACGGGACGGAGATGCCAGGTGCCGATAGCGCTGGCCAATACCCCGGAAAAAAAGGGAGTTGAGGCAGGTTTGAGAGTCTGGTGTGACGTATGCCGACCTCGTTATGCTCCGGACGTGGAGCTAGAGGTCAGGCATCTTCGCGCATTGTGCGCCATCGCCGACACCGGCAGCGTACGCAAGGCGGCGCGGCAGCTCGGCATGACCCAGCCCTCCCTGACCACCCAGCTCCACCGCATCGAGAAGGCCCTCGGCGGCCAGCTGTTCTTCCGGGAACCGACCGGCAGCCGGCCCACCCCGCTGGGGCATGCGGTGCTGTGCCGGGCCCGGCCGATCGTGGCCGAAATGCGGGCACTCATCGACGAAATCGCCTCGGCCTCCCACCACGAACGGGGCGCACGACTGCACATCGGCAGCACCAACAGCCCCGCCGTCGCGGGCTGGCTGCGACGGCTCCGGGTGCGGCTGCCGGAGACGGACACCACGATAAGAGCCGATGTGTCGGCCAATGCCCTGCTCCACATGGTGGCGACGGGACAACTCGACGCCGCCTTCGTCCACGAGGTCGAGGGCGCGCCGCTGCGGGTTCCCGACGGCCTGGTCGAGCATGAACTCGTCGCCAGGGAACCGCAGTTCATCGCCCTGGCGGACAACCACCCGGCGGCCGCCCGGGCCGTCGTGCGGGTGGCGGACCTCGCCGACGACCAGTGGATGGTCGACCCGACCGTGGACGGCGAATGGGCGGGGCTGCGCCGCATCTGGGCCGCGGCCGGCATCACCCCGCGGGTCGTGCACGGCGACTACCTCACCGCGGTCGACCTCGTCACGGCCGGCGAGGTGGTCACCCCGTGCCAGCCGACCGCCCGCTCCCGGCACGGCATGGCGATCCGCCCCCTGTACGGCGACCCGCTGGCCGTCCGCCTCTTCATGGCCTGCCGCCAGGACGCCGCCCCGGCCGCCTCCGCGGACGACCTGTTCGCCGATCTGACCGCCTCGTACATGGAGATCGCCTGGGCGAGCGAGGCGTACCGGGCGTGGCTGGTGCGCCATGACGGGATGTTGTCGGTGGGGAGGTAGCGCGGAGCGCCGGGCGCCGGCCGACGGCTCATTTACGGCTTGACTCCACGTATGCGTAGGTCCGCTCGTCCATGGCCTGCTCCCGCTTGTCCCACGAGTAGACCCGGCGGATGTCATAACCGTTGTCGGCCGGCTCCCGCACGATCACGTCACGGCCCGACAATTTCACCGACCGGGGGCGCTCGGCCTGGTCGAGGATCAGGGTGACCCGGCCGTCCTTGACCGTGAAGGCCCACAGGAACAGGAAGTACGGCCCCGAGGCGATCCCGAGCAGCAGCTCGTCCTTGCCGTCGCCGTTCAGGTCCCGGTACTGCGGCGACCGGACCGGGCACGATTCCTGCCCGACGGCCTTGCAGTTCTTGATCTTCTCGTCCGTGCCCTCTTCGTCGAGGGGGCTGGTCATCGTGGTGAGCCGGGCCTTGGCGATGGCGAGCGCCGAGACCTGGTGGATGTCGCCGGACGGCACCCGCGGCAGCCCGCGCACCGGTGACGGCACGCCGTCGGTGATCTTCGAGTTGGGCTCGGCGAGCGGGGGCGGGGGCGTTTTGGGGGCCCACATCTGCTGGGGGGCCGAAGCGGCCGGCGTGTGGCCGGCGCTCTTGGCCTCACCGGCCCCGGTGCAGCCGGACACCAGGAAGAGGGCCGATGCCATGGTGAGGGCGAGCACCGGCAGCGCCGCCCGGGCGCGCCCCTCGGGGGCCGGCGGAGTACGAGACATCGGCAGGTCATTTCCAGTCACGGTGGCGGGCGGGTCCACCTCGCACATGATGCTGTCTGTTCCGCTTTGCGGCAATCCGCCCGTGCGGTAGGGGGTGTCTCTGCGGTCTCCGTGGATCAGCCTGCGGTGCCAGGCGTCGCAGGCCCACGGAGATCGGAGAGACACCCCCTAGGGGCGCCGCCGAGGAAGGCAGCTCCCGTACGGCGCGGCGGATCTCAGCTCTCGGGCGGGCGGCCATGGCCCGTGCCCCCCTCCTCCTCCTGCTCCGCCGCCCGCTCCTCCAGGAGGGTCCGTTCCCGGGCGTTGCGGGTCAGCGCGGCGGCCCGCAGAAACTCCTGCCGGGCCTCGGCCGCGCGCCCCAGCCGGGCGAGCAGATCGCCGCGCACGCTCGGCAGGAGGTGGTAGCCCGCGAGCGCCGGTTCCGCCGCCAGCCCGTCCGCCACCGCCAGGCCCTGGGCGGCGCCGAACGCCATGCCCACCGCCACCGCCCGGTTCAGCTCCACGACCGGGGACGGCGCGACCTGCCCCAGTGCCTCGTACAGCACCGCGATCCGCGGCCAGTCCGTCTCCTGGGCGGTGCGCGCCCGGGCGTGGCAGGCGGCGATCGCGGCCTGCAGGGCGTACGGGCCGAGGGCGCCGCCCAGCTCCTCGGCGCGGGCGAGCGCGGCCAGCCCGCGCCGGATCAGCAGCCGGTCCCAGCGCGACCGGTTCTGCTCCAGCAGCAGCACCGGCTCACCCGTCGGCCCGGTCCGCGCGGCCGACCGCGAGGCCTGGATCTCCATCAGCGCCACCAGCCCGTGCGCCTCCGGCTCCTTCGGCAGCAGCCCGGCCACCATCCGTCCCAGCCGCAGCGCGTCCTCGCACAGCGCCGGCCGCATCCAGTCGTCCCCGGCCGTCGCCGCATACCCCTCGTTGAAGACCAGATAGACGACCTCCAGCACCGACGAGAGCCGCTCGCCCCACTCCGCCCTGGCCGGCACCTCGAACGGCACCCGCGCGTCGGCGAGCCGCTTCTTCGCCCGGACGATCCGCTGCTGCACGGTCGCCTCGGACGTCAGGAACGCGCGGGCGATCTCGTCGGTCCGCAGCCCGCCCACCAGCCGCAGGGTCAGCGCCACCCGCGCCGGGGTGGACAGCACCGGATGGCACGAGAGGAACACCAGCCGCAGCAGATCGTCCTCGATCCCCGCGCGGTCCTCGACCCGTGCGAAGTCCGCCTCCGACAGGCCGGGACCGCGCTCCGCGTCCCGCCCGAGCAGCTCGACCTTGCGGGCCAGCCGCTCCTGTCTGCGCAGCAGATCGATCGCACGGTTCCTGGCGGTCGCCATCAGCCAGGCACCCGGATTGTCCGGGACGCCGGTCTCCGGCCACCGCTCCAGCGCGGCCACCATGGCGTCCTGGGCCAGCTCCTCGGCGAGCCCCACGTCGCGCACGATCCGGGTGAGCCCGGCGATCAGCCGCGCCGACTCGATCCGGAACACCGCCTCGACCGCGCGTCGCGCGTCGCCTGTTGCCGTCACCGCCACATCAGAGCATCCGGGCCCCGCCGCGGCAATCCGGCACCGCGCGACGGGGCCGGGCGGGGGCCCTGGCCGGCGGCCGGCTGACGCCCTGGTGGCCGCAGAGCGCCACCCCGCCGCCCGGCCCTTCCGCCAGCAGCGTGAAAGGCGGCGCCCCGGCCTGCCGCGCGCCGCCCGGTGCCGGGTGTGATGCCCGAGAGTTGGGGGCCCGAAGGCCGACGAGGCCGAGCCCTGGAGAGCCCCCGTGGACGGCACCCTTTCCCTGGTCCTGCTCCTGCTGTTCCTGTGGTGCCTGTGCTCACGGCGGATGGAGCGCTTCGAACTCACCGCTCCGGCCGCCTTCGTGCTGCTGGGCCTGCTGCTGGGCGAGGGCACCGGGACCCTCCACCTCGCGCTGTCGCACGAAACGGTCAAGACGCTGGCCGAGGTCACCCTGGTGTGGGTGCTCTTCACCGACGCCGCACGGCTCTCCTTCCGTGCCCTGCGCCCCGAACTCGGCCTCTACGTAAGGCTGCTGGGCATCGGACTGCCGCTGTGCGTGGGTCTGGGCACGCTGCTGGCGGCCGCCCTGCTGCCCGGCGTCTCGGGCTGGGCCGCCCTGTACGTCGGGGCCGCGCTCGCTCCGACGGACGCCGCGCTCGGCGCCACGATGATGGTCAACCCGGAGGTACCGGTGAAGATCCGCCGGGTCATCAACGTGGAGAGCGGCCTCAACGACGGCATCGTCACCCCGCTGGTGGTGCTCGCCCTGGCCGGGATGGCATCGGCCGGGGGAACTGCCGGACCGGACGCCACCGGTCATGCCGTGGTGGAGCTCGCCGTCGGTGCGGCGTACGGCGCGGTGGTCGGCCTGGCCGCCGGCTGGCTGCTGAGAACCACGCTGCGCAACGGCTGGGCGGCCGAGGACTTCGCCGGCGCGGGCGTCCTGGCGCTGTCCCTGCTCGGCTACACCTCGGCCCTCGCCCTCGGCGGCAACGGCTTCGTCGCCGCCTTCGTCGCCGGGCTGGCGTTCGGCACGATGCACGGAGCGCCGCAGCGGGTGCTGGGGTACGTCGAGCAGTCCGCGGCCCTGCTGTCCGTGCTGGTGTGGCTGGTCTTCGGCACCCTCCTGCTCCCGCAGATGGCCGCCGACTTCACCTGGCAGGCCGTGCTCTACGCCGTCCTGAGCCTGACGGTGATCCGCATGGTGCCGGTGGCGCTGTGCCTGGCCGGCAGCGGTCTGGACGCCCGAACGGTGCTGTTCGTCGGCTGGTTCGGGCCCCGCGGACTGGCCTCGGTCATCTTCGGCCTGCTCGCGGTCGAGGAGCTCGACCCCGCCGGAGCCCACCCGGTGCTCCCGGTGCTGGCCTGCACGGTCCTGCTCAGCGTCCTCGCCCACGGCCTCACCTCCGCCCCGCTGGCCCGGCGCTACGGGCGGGCGGTCGACGACACCGGCCCCGCCGCCGCCCCGGCGGACGAACTGCCCGTGCGGGGCATGGCGGGCGGCGGTCTGCACCGGGTCCGGCGACGGGGCGGCCCCAGCCGCCCGTGAACGCCACCGGTGGGACCTGGCACCCCTGCCGCCGGAAAAAGAAGACCGCACCCGCTCCGTCATGGACGCCATGTGCGGCGCCCCGCGGACCGGGTGCGGACAGGTGGCCACGCGACCCGCGCAGTGCAGGTCAGGCCGTCCGGACCGAGGTCAGGCCTTCTTGGTCTCCCAGAAGATCCGGTCGATCTCGGCGATGAGCTCCAGCGCCTTCTCGCCCGTCTTCGGGTCGTTGGAACCCTTGGCGGTGCTGAGGGCCTTGAGGGTGTCGTTCACCAGCTGGTGCAGCTGCGGGTACTTCTCGAAGTGCGGGGGCTTGAAGTAGTCGCTCCACAGCACCGAGACGTGGTGCTTGGCCAGCTCGGCGCGCTGCTCCTTGATCAGGACGGCGCGGGTGCGGAAGTCCGCATCCTCGTTGGCCTGGTACTTCTCCTGGACGGCCTTGACCGACTCGGCCTCGATGCGGGCCTGGGCCGGGTCGTAGACGCCGCAGGGCAGGTCGCAGTGGGCGCTGACCTTCACCTTGGGGGCGAACAGGCGCGAAAGCATGTTCAGTCCTTCCTCGTGATCGTCTTCTCAGGTGCGAGATTACTCGGTGGGGGAAGGCTTTTCTCGGGCGGCCCGGGGGGCTTAGGGCAAAAGTCCGGTGTCGCGCTGGGACTGATGGAGGATGGGCCGGTGAGCGAAGCGAGATGGGGGTGCCCCCGGACGGAGTCCGGGGGAGGGTCGGACCGGGGCTGGACCGGGAGGTACGGGATGCCGGAGCAGGTGCACGAGCGCGGGCCCGGGCAGGGCGAGGGCGCGGAAGCGGGGCAGGGGCGGGGCGGGCCGCTGCGGGCGTTCGGGCTGGCCGAGGTGTACAACCCATCGATGGTGCCGACGCTGCAGCCCGGTGACCAGCTGGTGGTGCAGTACGGGGCGGCGGTGCGGCCCGGCGCCGTGGTCGTGCTGCGGCATCCGTTCCGGCAGGATCTGCTGATCGTCAAGCGGGCCGTACAGCGGCGGGACGGCGGCTGGTGGGTCCAGGGGGACAATCCGTTCGTCGAGAACGACAGCCGGGAATTCGGGGTGGTTCCGGACGAACTGGTCATCGCCCGCGCCTGGGTGCGGGTCCGCCCGCCGCGCGGGGTTCAGCGGTCGGTCGCCGGGGTGCTGTCCTGGGTGGTCTCGGCGGTGCGGCCGGTACGCGCCGAGCGCTCGCTCTCCAGCCGCTTGCGGGCCCGGTAGGCGGCGACGTTGGCGCGGGTGGCGCAGCGGTCGGAGCAGTAGCGCCGGGAGCGGTTGGTGGAGGTGTCCAGGTAGACGTTCCGGCAGGGGCGCGCCTGACAGATGCCGAGGCGGTCCACGCCCAGGTCGGTGAGGTGGAAGGCCAGGCCCATACAGGCGGTGGCGGTGTAGCCGGCGGTGGCGTTGGCCGCGTGGTCGGCGATGTGCATGTGCCAGTCGGGGCGGCCTCCCCCACTCTCGGCTCGGCTCGAGCGGGAGGTGCCCCCATCGTCGCGGTGCTCATGCCCGGAGATCTGCGGGCTGACGGGGAACTCCATCATCAGGGCGTTGAGGAGGTCCACGGCCAGCACCTCGTCGCCGGCGTCGGCGGCCTCGAAGACGGCGCGCAGCCGGGCGCGGACCGTCCGCAGGCGCGTGACGTCGCTGTCGGTCGCGCGCCGGGCGGCCTGCTGGGCGGGGCCGAAGAGTTCCCGTACCGCCTCGACCGAGGTGAGGCTGTCGGTGCCGCGCTCGGGCTGCTCGGTGTTGACCAGTCGCACCGCATAGTCCGAGTAATAGGCCAGTTCCACTTGTAGTCCTTACGGGCGGGGGCTAAGGTACGGAATGCTGGATGAGGTAATGGGCGATATGGCTACAAGGGTATTACACCCTGGTGTACACCCTGAAGGGGAAGCGATGACCGAGACCGTCGTCGGCGCCGACTGGCAGGCGTGGCAGAACAGTTGGGACCGCCAGCAGGAGTGGTACCTCCCCGACCGCGAGGAGCGCTTCCGGGTGATGCTGGACATGGTCGAGGCGCTGGTGGGTCCCGCTCCCCGGGTCCTGGACCTCGCCTGCGGCACGGGCAGTATCTCCGACCGGCTGCTGCAGCGGTTCCCCGGGGCCGAGAGTGTGGGCGTCGATCTGGATCCCGCGCTGCTGGCCATCGCGGAAGGGTACTTCGCCGGCGAGCGCCGGGTCCGCTTCGTGCGGGCCGATCTCAAGGACCCCGAGTGGACGGCGAAGCTGCCGCACGCCTCGTACGACGCGGTGCTCTCCGCCACCGCCCTGCACTGGCTGCACAGCGGGGAGTTGCGCGGGCTGTACGGGCAGCTCGGCGGCCTGGTGCGGGACGGCGGGGTCTTCCTGAACGCCGACCGGATGCCCGACGAGGCCACCCCGCGGATCAACGCCGCCGACCGCGCTTTCCGGCATGCGCGGCGGGACGAGGCGAAGGCGGCCGGCGCCGTCGACTGGGCCGAGTGGTGGCAACTGGCCGCCGCCGACCCGCGGCTGGCCGCGCCGACCGCCGAGCGCTTCGAGATCTTCGGCGAGCACGCGGACGGGGAGACGCCGTCGGCGGCATGGCATGCCCAGGTGCTGCGCGAGTCCGGCTTCGAGGAGGCGCGGACGGTGTGGTCCTCGCCGACGGATGCGATGGTGCTGGGCCTGAAGTAGGCCCGGCGCCGCGGCGGTGCGTGTGCACCGCGGTGGCGCCCCGTGCGGACGTCACCGCACAGGGCACCCCGCTCGCTCGACGGGCGCTACAGGACCTTCGAGAGGAACGACTTCGTCCGCTCGTGCTGGGGGTTGCCCAGCACCTCGCGCGGATGGCCGGATTCGACGACCACGCCGTCGTCCATGAAGACCAGCGAGTCGCCGACCTCGCGGGCGAAGCCCATCTCATGGGTCACGACGATCATCGTCATCCCATCCGCGGCCAGGTCCTTCATGACGTCCAGCACGTCACCGACCAGCTCCGGGTCGAGCGCCGAGGTCGGCTCGTCGAAGAGCATCAGCTTCGGCTCCATCGCCAGCGCCCGGGCGATGGCGACGCGCTGCTGCTGGCCGCCGGAGAGCTGCGAGGGGTAGTTCGCGGCCTTGTCGGCGAGGCCGACGCGGTCCAGCAGCTTGGTCGCGCGCTCCCGGGCGGCGGCCCTGGACTCGCCCTTGACCTGGATCGGCGCCTCCATGATGTTCTCCACCGCGGTCATGTGCGGGAAGAGGTTGAAGCGCTGGAAGACCATGCCGATGTCGCGGCGCCGGGCGGCGACCTCCTTGTCGCGCAGCTCGTAGAGCTTGCCGTTGTGCTCGCGGTAGCCGACCAGTTCGCCGTCGACGGACAGCCGGCCGGCGTTGACCTTCTCCAGGTGGTTGATGCAGCGCAGGAACGTCGACTTGCCGGAACCGGACGGGCCGATCAGGCAGAAGACCTCCCGGGGCGCCACCTCCAGGTCGATGCCCTTGAGGATGTGGGCCGTGCCGAAGGACTTGTGGACGCCCTCGGCCTTGACCATCGGGCCGCCGCTGGTGCCCGCGGCCTTGCTCGTCGTCATCTTGGTGGTCATGCCGCACCTCCGGCGGAGCGGTTGAGGCCGCCGGCCAGCTTCGCCTTGACGCGCTGGAGCGGGGTGGGCGGAAGCTGGCGGCTGGAGCCGCGGGCGTAGTAACGCTCCAGGTAGTACTGGCCGATGCTCAGCACCGTGGTGGCGATCAGGTACCAGGCGGCGGCGAGGATCAGCATCTCCACCACGACGCCCGAGTCCCGGCCGACGTTCTGGGCGGCCTGCAGCAGGTCGTAGTACTGGACGGCGATGACCAGCGAGGAGGTCTTCAGCATGTTGATGACCTCGTTGCCGGTCGGCGGCACGATCACCCGCATCGCCTGCGGCACGATGATCCGGCGCAGCGTCTTGGCGTGGCTCATGCCCAGCGCGTGCGCCGCCTCGGTCTGGCCCTCGTCGACCGCGTTCAGACCGGCCCGGCAGATCTCCGCCATGTACGCGGCCTCGTTGAGCCCGAGGCCCAGCAGCGCACACAGGAACGGGGTCATGAAGTCCGACCACTCGTCCTTGTAGATCGGCATGATGTCGATGTACTGGAAGACCAGGCCCAGGTTGAACCAGAGGAACAGCTGGACGTAGACCGGCGTACCGCGGAAGAACCAGACGTAGAACCAGGCGACCGTCGAGGTCACCGGGTTCTTGGACTGGCGCATCACGGCCAGGATCACCCCGAGGACGATGCCGATGATCATCGACAGCACGGTGATCAGCAGGGTGTTGCGCAGGCCCTTGAGGATGTCCGCGTTGAACATGTACTGGGGGATGGCGTCCCAGTTGACGTTCCCGGAGGCGAAGGCCCGGCCGAGCAGGGCGACCAGTCCGAGGACGACGACCGCCGCCACCCAGCGCCCGTAATGGCGGACCGGGATGGCCTTGAGGGGCTCGGGCTGGGGCGGCGGAGCGTCCGCCGGCGGCTGGGCCGACTTGTCGACGTCAACTGACACGGGTGTTGCCTTTCAGCATTCGGCGGGAGGTGCGCGGAGCGGACGGGAGAGCTGACGGCGGCTCAGGAGCCGCCATTGAGCTGCACGTCCTTGACCGCGGCATCCTTGACGTCCCACTTGTCCAGAACCTTGGCGTACGAGCCGTTCTTGATCGCGAGTTCCATCGCGGCCTTGAGCGCGTCACGCAGCTGCTGCTTGCCCTTGGGGACCGCGATGCCGTACGGGGCCGCCTTGAGCGGCGCCCCGCCGACCATCTGGAAATCCTTGCCGTGGCCGGAGACCTTCACCGCGTACGCCGCGACCGGGTAGTCGCTGGAGACGGCGTCCACACCGCCGGTACGCAGCCGGGTCTGGGCCTCGGAGTCGTTGTCGAACGCCTCGATGGAGATGGCCTGCTCGCCGTTCTTCTCACAGGCCTTCGACTTGTCCTTGGCCAGGTCGTCCGAGACCGTGCCGCGCTGCACCGCGATCTTCTTGCCGCACAGCGTCTCCCAGCCGTCGATGCCCTGGGTCTTGCCCCTGCGGGTGTAGAGCGAGACGCCGACATTGAGGTAGTCGATGAAGTCGACACCCTGGCCGATCTTCTTGCCGGTGTTGCTGTCGATGCCCTCCTGGCGCTCCTTGGTGTCCGTCATCGCCGACATCGCGATGTCGTAGCGCTTGGACTTCAGGCCGCCCATGAGGGTGTCGAAGGTGGCGTTGTTGAAGTTGAGCTTGATGCCCAGCTCCTTGCTCATCGCCTCCGCGAGGTCCGGGTCGATGCCCATGACCGCGCCGTTGGAGCGGAACTCCACCGGCTTGTACGTGATGTCCGAGCCGACCTGGAGCAGCGCCTTCTCCTGCACGTCCTTCGGCAGCTTCTTGAACAGCGGCGCATGCACATTGCGGTTCTTCTTCGCCTCACGCTTGGCGATGGCCGCATCCGTCTGGTCTCCGCAGGCGCTGAGCAGCAGCAGCGAGGCTGTGACCGCGGCCGCCGTGGCCACGGCTGTACGAGACCTGCCGAGGGCCGGGCGACGGGTGGGGCGTGCGGTCATGCTGATCCTCCTGCGGATGGAGAAGCCGACGTGACAAAGGCCGGGGTACACACCCTGGAGCGCCGTGACCTCGGTTGGTGACGGAAATCCTGCCACCCGGACTCCGGTATTCGGACCATCACACAGGTCAAAATCGGATAACGGACGGCTCGGCGGGTTGACGGCCGTGCGGTGCAAGGGGGGTGTGCCGCCGGCGGGATGCGAAGGATGTCCCGCTCACTCCGGCCCTCTCGGGATGCGGACCGCGAAGGTTGGCACTCTTGAGTTGTTTGTGCGCTTCACGCTTTTTGCACACTTCGAGGTTATTGTCTGGTATCTGAAGCCGAGAGTAATGAATCCAACTCGTCGGGGCCCGCGCCCGTCGGGTAGAAAGGTTCGTTACACCCCTCATCCGGGGCTCAGGGCGCGTGTGCGGCGCGCCCGGCGTCCGATCCTCCCCCCGCGCGGCGGCCATCTGCCGCGCAGGGTCCGGACGCGGTGCCCGCCCACCCCTCAACCAGGGAGTGGCCACCCTCAGCAGATTCACGATTAAAAGGGGTAAGACAAGTGGCAGCGGAGATCGTCAATCCTCGCAGCGACAGCACTACAGGCGCGGGCGCGGGCAGTGCGCCCGACGATGCCTTCGATCCGGCCTTCGCGCTCCATCGCGGTGGCAAAATGGCCATCCAGGCGACTGTGCCCGTCCGCAACAAGGACGACCTGTCCCTCGCGTACACACCGGGCGTCGCCAAGGTGTGCAGCGCCATCGCCGAGCAGCCCGAACTCGTCGATGACTACACCTGGAAGTCCAACGTCGTCGCCGTCGTCACGGACGGCACCGCGGTGCTGGGCCTGGGCGACATCGGCCCGGAGGCGTCCCTCCCGGTGATGGAGGGCAAGGCCATCCTCTTCAAGCAGTTCGGCGGCGTCGACGCGGTGCCGATCGCGCTCGGCACCACGGACACCGACGAGATCATCGAGACCGTCGTCCGGATGGCTCCGTCCTTCGGCGGCATCAACCTGGAGGACATCTCGGCGCCGCGCTGCTTCGAGATCGAGCGCCGCCTCCAGGAGCGGCTGGACATCCCGGTCTTCCACGACGACCAGCACGGCACCGCCGTGGTCACGCTGGCCGCGCTGCGCAACGCCGCCAAGCTCACCGACCGGGCGCTCGGCCAGCTGCGCGCGGTCATCTCGGGCGCCGGTGCGGCCGGTGTCGCGATCGCCAAGATCCTCATCGAGGCGGGCATCGGCGATGTCGCGGTGTGCGACCGCAGGGGCATCGTCTCCGCGGACCGCACCGACCTCACGGACGTCAAGCGTGAGGTCGCCGGCTTCACCAACAAGGGCGGGCTGACCGGCTCGCTGGAGGACGCGCTGGACGGCGCCGATGTCTTCATCGGGGTCTCCGGCGGCACGGTGGCGGAGGGGGCGGTGGCGAAGATGGCGAAGGAGTCGCTGATCTTCGCGATGGCCAACCCCACCCCGGAGATCCACCCGGACATCGCACACCGCTACGCGGCCGTGGTCGCCACCGGACGCAGCGACTACCCCAACCAGATCAACAACGTGCTGGCCTTCCCGGGCATCTTCGCCGGCGCCATGC
Organism: Streptomyces auratus; assembly: GCF_050433025.1. Lineage (NCBI taxonomy): Bacteria > Bacillati > Actinomycetota > Actinomycetes > Kitasatosporales > Streptomycetaceae > Streptomyces > Streptomyces auratus. The sequence goes on from NZ_JBNGCB010000003.1 coordinate 1,081,678, forward strand.
AGGTGCGGGCCTCGCAGATCACCGAGGGCATGAAGCTCGCCGCCGCCGAGGCGCTGGCCGCCGTCGTCGCCGATGAACTCAGCGCCGACCGGGTCATCCCCTCGCCGTTCGACGAGCGGGTCGCCCCGGCCGTCACCGCCGCGGTCGCGGCCGCCGCCCGCGCCGAGGGCGTGGCGCGCCGCTGACGCCCCGGCAGACTCCGTCCACGGGCCGGGCCCGCACCTGTGAGGGTGCGGGCCCGGCCCGTCGTCGTGGCCGTGTGCGCCGCGCGGCGCAGCGGTGCGTGTCACACCCGTACGCGGTACCGCAGCGCCCGTCCGCGGCCTACGTTGGGATCATGTTTGCTGCCTACGCCGCCCGCATCGACCGTGACCAGCCGCTGAACGGCCTCGAATTGGGGGAGCGCCCGGCCCCCGACGTACGCCCCGGCTGGACGACCGTCAACGTCAAGGCCGCCTCCCTCAACCACCACGACCTGTGGTCGCTGCGCGGGGTGGGTATCACCGAGGACGCACTGCCGATGATCCTCGGCTGTGACGCCGCCGGTATCGACGCGGACGGCAACGAGGTCGTGCTGCACTCCGTCATCGGCCAGACCGGTCACGGCGTCGGCCCGAAGGAGAAGCCCTCCATCCTCACCGAGCGCTACCAGGGCACCTTCGCCGAGCAGGTCACCGTGCCCCTGTGGAACGTGCTGCCCAAGCCGAAGGAGCTGTCCTTCGAGGAGGCGGCCTGTCTGCCGACCGCCTGGCTGACCGCGTACCGGATGCTGTTCACCAACGCGGGCGTACGGCCCGGCGACAGCGTGCTGGTGCAGGGTGCGGGCGGCGGGGTGGCGACCGCAGCCATCGTGCTGGGCGCCGCCGCGGGCCTGCGGGTCTTCGCCACCAGCCGGGACGAGGCCAAGCGCAAGCGGGCGCTGGAGCTGGGCGCCGAGGCGGTGTTCGCGAGCGGGGAGCGGCTGCCGCAGCGGGTGGACGCGGTGATCGAGACGGTCGGCGCCGCCACCTGGTCGCACTCGGTCAAGTCGCTCAAGCCCGGCGGCTCCCTGGTGATTTCGGGCGCCACCAGTGGCTTCACCCCCAAGAGCGGCGAGCTCAACCGGATCTTCTTCCTGGAGCTGAAGATCGTCGGCTCCACGATGGGCAGCAAGGACGAGCTGGCGTCGCTGCTGAGCTTCTGCGCCGCCAAGGGCATCCGCCCGGTCATCGACTCCACGCTGCCGCTGGACCGGGCCCGCGAGGGGTTCACGAAGATGGCGGAGGGCGAACTGTTCGGCAAGGTCGTGCTGACGGTCTGACCTGCGGACGGGGGCTTGAAGGGGCCGGAGATATGCGGATTCTGCGGGCGGCGGGGCGGGCCGCCGCGCCGTGGAGCAACGGCGGCGGGGTGACCCGCGAGATCGCGGTCCATCCCCCGGGCGCCGGCTGGGACGGCTTCGCCTGGCGGGTCAGCCTCGCGGACGTCACCCGCGACGGGCCGTACTCCCCGCTGCCCGGCGTCCGGCGGATCCTCACCGTCGTCGACGGCGCCGGGCTGGAGCTGACGGTGGACGGCACCCCGCGGCTGCTGCCGGGCCGCTACCGCCCGTTCGCCTTCCCCGGCGACGCCACCACCGTCTCCCGGCTGCTGGACGGGCCGGTCGTCAACCTCAATGTGATGCTCCGGGAGGGGCGGGCGGCGGCGACCGTGGAGGTCGTGGCCGGGAGCTGGTCGGCGGGGCCGGAGGGCGGGGTGGCGGGTGGACCGGATTCCGCGGGCGGGCTGCTTCTCGTGGCGCTGGAGGGGGGCACCCGGCTCACGGTGCCTGGGGAGTCCGGGGAGTCCGAGGTGCGGCTGGAGCGGTTCGACGCGGTGCTGTGGACGGGGTCGGAGGCGTTGCCCGACGGACTGCGGACGGACGGCACCGTGGCGGTCGTCCGGCTGTCCGGGTGCCCACTGGGCTGACGCTTCCTCATCGACGGGTGCCTCTCGGTCGGCTCGGCGTCACCGCCGGGCGCCCTCGACCGGCCCTTCCTAGGGGGTGTCTCTTCGGTCTCCGTGGATCAGCCTGCGGTGCCAGGCGTCGCAGGCCCACGGAGAGCGGAGAGCCACCCCCTAGCTGCAGGGTCCTCCGGCCACCCCTTCCCTCCGGCGCTCCCTTCCCTCCGGGTGCCCGCCGTCCCCGCCCACGCTCCCTAACCCGACCCCGACTCGGAATCCGTGTCAATGAAGGTTGACGCATTCCGTCGTGTCAACCTAAATTGACACCATGAGCGAAGCAACGGATCTCGCCGAGCGGGCGGGTGACCGCGACCCCAGGGTCGGACTCCGTGCCGTGGCCGCGCTCCGCCGGCTGCTGGAGCGGCTCGAAGCCGTACAGGTGCGCAGCGCCCGGGCGAAGGGCTGGTCGTGGCAGGAGATCGCGGCGGAGCTGGGGGTCAGCAGGCAGGCGGTCCACAAGAAGCACGGGAGGCGCTGATGTTCGAGAAGTTCACGGCCGAGGCGCGCGCAGCGGTGAGCTGCGCCGCGGAGCAGGCGGACCGTACGGGCAGCGACACGATCGGCGAGCCGGAGCTGCTGCTCGCCCTGCTGGACCGGACGGATTCACCGGCCGCCGGGGCGCTCGCCGCCCTCGGCCTCCATGAGCGGCGGCAATCGGTGGTGGACGGCCTGGCGGCGGCGCGCCGGCGCGGCGGGGTCTCGGCCGCCGACGTGGCGGCACTGGCCGGGCTCGGCATCGATGTCGACGCGATCGTGGCGAGCGTGGAGCAGGAACACGGGGTGGGCGCGCTGGCCGCCGGCCGGTCGCCCGGGCGGCGCCGGCGGGTGCGCCGTCGGTTCACCGCGGAGGCGAAGTCCGTCCTGGAGCGCGCCCTGCGGATGGTGGCCGGCCGCGGCGAGCGGTCCATCGGGGACGAGCATCTGCTGCTCGCGCTGACCACCGGGCGCGGACCGGCGGCCGCGGTGCTCGCCGACCACGGGGTGACCCACGAGGCGGTGGTGCGGGTGCTGGGGGAGAGCCGCGGCAGACAAGCGAGTTGAGGGGCCGGGGCGGGCCGTAACCCGGGCCGCCCCGGGCGGTGCGGAGGCGCTCCGGTGCGCGGCACCGGCAACCCACACCGCCCCCGGTTACGGGTAGGCGACCTTGACCGTGCCGATGCCCAGTGTGCTGTGCCGCGGCAGATACCCGGCCTCGAAGACCGCGCCGAGGACGGGGTTGAGCAGCTGCGCCAGCCGTTCGGCGCGGGAGTGGCCCAGGGCGCGCCACGGGCCGGCCGCCAGCCGGTCCGTGGTCCGCTCGATCGCCTCGCGCTCCGTGCGGGCGCGCTCGGTCGCGGTGCCGTCCGGAGCGATCCAGCCGCGGGCGGCGAGGCGGTGCCGGGCGTCGCTCCACTCGTGGGCGCTCCAGCCGCGCCCCACGAAGTCCGCGGCCGGCGCGGCGCCGATCGCGGCGAACGACACCAGGGCCTCACACGGATCGAGTCCGCAGGTCAGCAGGGCTGCCAGATGGCCGTCGCCGCGGTGCTCGCGGAGTACCGTCGCGGCCTGCCAGAGCGTCAGATGCGGGGCGTCCGGCCAGGGCAGATCGCGGTTGGCGGCGGCCAGCGGGCGGGCGGCGGTGCCGGCGTTCTCGGCGGCCTGGCGGGCGAGCCGGGCCGCCTCGGCGAGCTGCGCGGCGCTCAGCCGGCCGCCGATCAGGGCGGTCAGCGCACGGTCCATGGCCAGCAGCCGCGCATCCAGCACCTTGGCCGGGTCCGCGACCGTCCAGATCTGCGGGAGGTACCGGGCGATCATCCGCGGGCTGAAGGTGTAGTACGTCGCGGCCACCAGCTCCGGCCCGGCCGCGCCCAGCGGAGCCGTACGCCAGGCGAAATAGCTGGGCCAGCGGGACGCGACATCATGGCCGAGGTCGGCGGCGACCTGGCGGGCCTCGGGGGCGAAGTACAGCGTGGCGTGCAGTGGCTCCAGCAGGTGCCACATCCGGCGGGCGACCGAAAGGTATTCCGACATCGCTTTACCTCATGGCCTTCACGATGCGTGCGCAGACAGGGAGTGGGGCGGTGGTGGTCCGGAGCACGGCCCGCCGGTCCGCGGAGTCGGGCAGCTGGGACCCCTGGACCCGGTGCCGGACGAAAAGCCGTGCGAAGTAGTGGTTTCCCCGATTACGCCGCGTGAATCCAGACCGCCGATGGCAACTGTGGGTAACAGGGCCCGTGTTGGGGCCTCTACAGATTCGGCCGCTGTCGTCGGGTGGCCGGTCGGCTCCGCGCCGGATATTCGATCGAGGAGCGGCGGCCGTCTCCGTATCGTGACCCCGCCGACGGCCCATGGGGGCCGCCGGTCCCGATGCGAGGAAGAGAGCAGCAGATGCCGTACCACGGAACGGCCGACGAGGGCTTCGGAGCCGTCGCGGACGCATTCGCCCGGAACTTCGCCGACGGCGGGGAACTCGGCGCCGCCGTCACCGTGTTCGTGGGCGGGCGCAAGGTCGTCGACCTGTGGGGCGGGAGTGCCGACGACCGGACCGGCCGGGCGTGGGACGCGCGCACCGTCCTTCCCGTCATGTCCCTCGCCAAGGCCGTCATCAGCTTCTGCGTCCATCTGCTCGCCGAGCAGGGCCGGCTGGACCTCGACGCTCCGGTGGCCGACTGCTGGCCGGAGTTCGCCCGGCACGGCAAGGAGGGCATCACCCCGCGGATGGTGCTGGCCCACACCGCCGGCATTCCGCTCGTCGAACGGAGGCTGACGTTCGAGGAGTTGACCGCCTGGACCCCGGTGATCCGGGCACTGGAGGAGCAGCCGCCGCTCTGGGAGCCCGGAACGGCGCACGAGTACCACGCCCATGCCTTCGGCTTCCTTCTCGGCGAGGTGATCCGCCGGCTGACCGGTCTGAGGCCGGGCCGCTACTTCCGCCGGGCCGTCGCCGACGAGCTGGGCCTGCGCACCTGGATCGGCCTGCCGCGGGAGGAACTGCCGCAGCTGGCCCGGCTCGTCGAGGCCGAGGGGCGGCCGCCGCTACCGAGCCCCGACCTGCTGCCCATGCGGGCGCTGACGATGAACGGCGTCCTGCCCTTCCCCGGGCTCGACGATCCGCACGGCTACAACGCCCCCGCCCTGCTGACCGCCGAATTCCCCGGTGCGGGTGCGGTCTCTTCGGCGCGCGGTCTGGCCGCCCTGTACGCCGCGGTCGCCACGGGGGTGGACGGCGGGCCGCGGCTGCTCGGCGCGGACACCCTCACGGATGCGGTCCGGCCGCAGTCGGGCGGCCCCTCGTGGTCGGGGCTGCCGGACCTCGGCGCACGCTGGGGGAGCGGCGTCCTCCTCGACTCGCCGTTCCGCCGGCTGCTCGGCCCGCGCTCGTTCGCCCACAGCGGGGCGGGCGGGCAATTCGCCTTCGGCGACGACGAGTTCGGCGTCGGCTTCGCCTACACCGCCAACCGGATGGGCGGCAGCGGGGACCAGCGGTGCGAACGGCTCATCGCGGCGCTGCGGTCGTGTGTGGGGGCGCCGGAGCCCCGGCCATGGGGTTGAGCGGGCGGCCGGGCCCGGCCGCCCGCCGGCTCAGGCGTCCGGATCCGTCCCGGACGCATACCGCTCCGGCCGGCTCAGCAGCGCACCGATATGGGCGGCGGTCGCCGACAGCCGGCGGCGGGACTCCTTCAACTGCTCGGCGTTGACGCCGTGATCGCGGGCCGCATCCCGCAGATCGTCGCGGAAGCGGTCCAGCAGCCGGTCGAAGTCGCGGGCCGGGTCGTCACCGGCCGGCTCCGTCGCCCACTCCGGGGCCGGCGGGGCTCCGGCCGTCGCGTCCTCCCCGGGGTCCGGCTTGCCGAGATCGACGCGCTCGACCGTCACCCGGGCCCCGGGGTCGGCGCCGCCCCGGCCGGCGCCGTTCCGCCCGGCCTCTTCCCGGCCCGCGCCGGACTGGCCGGTGAAGCGCCCGATCTCGCGGGACACCTCGGACAGTGCCTCGCGTACCGCCCCCGACCAGTCGCCGGACCGCACGGCACCCTGGGCCTGCTCCTGTACGCGATTGAGGACCCGCTGGACCTCCTCGCGCGCGAACGCCTGGGCGTCCCGGGCCTGCTTACGAGCCCGCTGGGCGTCCTGCCTGGCGCGCCGGCTCTCCTCCTTGGCCCGCCGGGCCTGCTCCTTCCACTCGTCCTTGGCGCGCCGGAACTCCTCCTTCGCCTGCCGCCAGGACTCCTTGTCGCCGAACATGCCGTCGAGGTAGTCGCCGGCATCCGAAAACGGCTGCCCGGCGCCGTCCTCCTCCTCGGCGTCCGGCCGCCCGCCGGTCCGCCCGGCCTTCCCGTGCTCCGCGTCCTTGCGGGCCTGCTGGGCGGCCTCCTGTATTTCCCGGCGCAGATCCCGGGCCGAACCGCTCACGTCCTCCCGGATGTCGGAGGCGAGGGCGGCGACCGACTCCCGGATCTCCAGCTCCAGATCCGCCAACTCGCCTCCCCGGTCGGCGAGTTCGGCCCGTCCGGCGTCGGTGATCGAGTAGACCTTGCGGCCGCCCTCGGTCGCGTGCGTCACCAGGCCCTCGGCCTCCAGCTTGGCTAGCCGGGGGTAGACCGTGCCGGCGGACGGGGCGTAGAGGCCCTGGAAGCGCTCCTCCAGGAGGCGGATGATCTCGTAGCCGTGCCGTGGTGCCTCGTCCAGCAGCTTGAGGAGGTAGAGGCGCAGTCGGCCGTGGGCGAAGACAGGGGGCATGGTCAGCGCACCTTCTTCCCGGTGGTGGTGGCGGAGGAGTCCTCGTGCGGGCCGCTGTCGTGGCCGCCGTCGGCATCGTCCCGCCCGTGGTCCTCGTCCTCAGGGGAGGGGCGGCGCAGCAGGGCCAGGCCGCCGGAGATGGTGGTGGCCTTGAGGGTGCCGGTGCCCGCGCCCAGTGAGCCGGTGATCCGCTTGGTGCCCCACTGGCCGCTCACCCGCAGGTCGTCGAAGGCGTTGGCGACCGTGCCGGACGTGGTGTTGGCCTCCACCCGGGCGTCGGCCGGGTCGGGCAGCCGGATGGCGACCTCCCCGGAGACCGTCGTCAGCGCGATGTCGGCGCCCTTGCCGGGAGCGAGATCGAGGACCATGTCGCCGCTGACGGAGTCCGCGTGCACCCCGCCGCCCGCACCGTCGATGACGGTCAGATTCCCCGAGACGGAGTGGAACCGCAGATCGCCGGTGAGCGACTGCACCTCGACGTTGCCCGAGACCGTTTCGGCCAGCACCGTGCCGGTCAGGCCGACGAGGGTGCTGTCGCCGGAGACGCCGCGGACGTCCGCACGTCCCGTGATGCCCGAGACCACCGCGCCGGCGCGGATCACACCGACCTCGACGCGGGTGCCGGCCGGCACCGTCACCGAGACCACCGCACTGCGGTTCCAGGCCCTGCGGTCGAGGAACTTCAAAAAGCCCCGCCAGGGGAGGTCCTCATACGCGACCGACAGGACGCCGTCGCGGCACGAGACGCTCAGCGGCGGGCCGTCCAGCTCGCTGATCTCCACCCGCGCGGGGCCGCCGTCCGAGGTGCCGACGACGTTGACCGTGCCGCCGTACACCCGGACGCTGAGCGCCTCGACGGGGTCGGCGATCTCCAGCGTGCGTGGTGCGGTCACCTGCGTCGGATTCTGCAACCACTCGGTCCCGGCTGACATCACTGGCCTCCCCTGTGAGCACTGCAACTGTGAGCACTGCAACGCAACATATCGCGTCCTCGCTAGACACGATATATCGCGGATTGCGGAAGTCAAGCGGTCCGCCGTGCGGTGTGGATTTGGGTGGGTGCGGGGGAGGCGGGCCGAAGTGAGGGTGAGGTGCGGCCGGTCGCCACGGAAGGGGACCTTCCCGTGGGCGCGCTAGGTGTCGTGGTCATGCCATGCGGACCCCGAACGCGTATGGAAATCAAGGGAGTTGGTCTCGATACGGCGTTCCGAGCGGCCCGGGCCGTGCCCGCCGCCGTGTCCCGTGAGGCCCCCTCCGTGGCGTCCGCCCGCGAGGAGCCGCCCGCCGGGCCGGCCCGCCCCGGCCTGCTCCCGCTCTGCGCGGCTGTCCGTCGCTACGCGTCCCCAGCCGCCGCTACTCGTCCTCGTCGTCATCCAGCCGGGCCAGCCAGGTGGCCAGCCGCTCCACCGGGACCTCGAAGTCCGGGTTCAGGTCCACGAACGTCCGCAGCTGGTCGGCCACCCAGGCGAGGGTGACCTCCTCCTCGCCGCGCCGGCTCTCCAGCTCCTCGATGCCACGGTCAGTGAAATACACGCGCTCTCCACCAGGGGTCATGGGTCATTCCCAGCCAGGATAGGCAGGCTCACGGACCTCTCGCGCCACAGACGCCTGCGGGCTAGCCTGATCACCTGTCAACGGTCCCGCGGCAATGGGGGAATTGCCGCCTACGGGGAGCAGGAGGCCGTGATGCACGATCGCGCGCAGCGCATCGAGCTGCCCGACGGCACGGAGGTCTGGGCCCGGGTCTCCCGGCTCGACGCCCCCGGACTCGACGCGGCGGACGGCGTGGACACCGGGGACGGGGAGTTCGAGGACGTCGGTGTCTGGGACGCGCTCGGCGCCCGGGTCGAGGGGCTCCGCGAGGTGATCGGCGGGGTCGCCGCCAGCGTCCGCCAGGCCACCGACCGGGTCGCGCCGTACGAGACCAGTGTGACCTTCGGCGTGGAGCTGTCGGCCAAGCCGGGCAAGGCCGTCGCCCTGCTCGCGGACGGCGGGGCGAAGTCGAACCTCTCCCTCACGCTCACCTGGCGGCGCGAGGACCAGGAGCATACGGCCGACCGCCGGGAGCCGGACGATTCGAGCCGCTGATGGCCACCTCCCAGGGCCGGACCGCCGGCAGCGGTGACCGCGCCCGCTACGCACAGCTCCTCGACCACGCCGGGCGCACCACCGTCGGACTGCGCGCCGCACCGGGCGCCCCCGGAGCCCGGATGTGGGGCAGCGGCGTACTCATCGCCCCGGGGTGGGTGCTGACCTGCGCTCATGTGCTGGCGGCGAGCGACGGACGGCGCCGTGAGACGGGGCCGGACGGGGTCTTCGGGGTCGCGTTCGGCGGCCGGGTGGTGCCCGCGCGGCAGGCGTACGACCTGAGCCGGCCCGCCCCGGAGGCCGGATCCGGTGCCGCCCGCGCCGACCTCGCCCTGGTCCGGCTGCTCGACCCGGAGAGCCGGCACCCCTGCGCCTGGCTCAGCGATCAGCCGGCGACGCTTCTGGAGGACGCCTATATCTTCCGCGGCCACGACTCCGGTGACCGCGACTCCGGTGACCACGACTCCGGCGGCCACGACCGGTCGGGATCGGCCGCGGGCGGGGCCGGGGACGGCGGGGCGGGGGACGCCCGTACGGGCAGCGGGGACGCGGACGCGGGCTGTCCCCGCAGCCGCGCCCCCGGTGACGTCCACGGCGACCGTGCTGCCGCCCCCGCCGCCCCGGTGGACACCTTCATCGCGGTCCGCTTCGGTGCCCGTGACGCCCGGGGCCTGCAGTTCGGCAGCGATGTCCGGGTGACGCCCGGCGCCTCCGGCGGTCCGCTGATCGACTGTGACCGCGGTGAGGTGGTCGGCATCGTCAAGGGCCGCCACCAGCAGGACCACGTCGGGCTCGCGGTGCCGGTCACCGCACTGCGCGGGCTGGGGCCGGAACACCTGGTCGCCGGCGCCGAGGGGCTCGGGCCCGACCCGTACCACGCGCTGATGAGCCTGCACGACCGCTGGCACTGGGCCGGTCAGGAGCTCGGCCGTGCCACCGGACCCACCTGGTTCGACGCCCAGCACGCGATCATGGCGGGCCGCGGCCGCCTGTGGGGCGTCCAGGAGCGCCTGCAGGCGCTGGACCTGCTCGCCCGTCTGCCCGCGCCGCGCGACCCGCTGATCGTGGAGGCCGCCGTCGGCGAGGTGCTGGACCGCGGTGAGCGGCCCGCGGCCTGGTCGCTGCGTACCTGGCGGGACGGGCACGGCGCGCTCTACCAGGGCAGCGACCCGTACACCGAGCTGCGCACCTTTGTGCACTATCTGCGGATCGTGGCGCAGCTGACCGCCGACGAGGTCCGCGACCAGCCGGGCGAAGCGGCCGCCGCGGTACGCGAGCAGGCGGTCCGCCTCGCGGAGTTCGTCCAGGCCAAGGCGGTGGTGCTGCAGCCGCAGGACCGGCGCAGGATAGGGCCGGTGCGCCGCCGGCCCCGCTCCGTCCTCGTCGAGTTCGAGCCGCTGTTCTACGACGAGGGCGGAGCGGAGCTGTTCAACTGGTCGGTCAGCGAAGGCTATGGCCAGGGGCAGTGGCTGCGGGTGGACGTCCAGGAGTCGGCCGGCGGGGTGCCCTTCGAACAGGCACGGGAACAGGTGCTGCGGCAGCTCGGCGGGCGGCTGCTGCGGGCCGACGGCGCCGCCGGCCCGGGCGCCCGCGTACGCCTGGAGGTCGCCGTCCCCGAAGGGCACTGGCACACCGCCGCCGGCCAGTGGGAGGTCGCCGCCTCGACCCGGCGCACCGCCCGGCTGCGGCCGGTGGGCCCCGGCCGCGCGGTGATCCTGCGCGACCAGGGGCGGCGCGAGCAGGTCGACCCCGCCTGGCTGCGCCGCTGGCAGGGCCTGCGCACCGCCCCGGAACTACAGGCACTGCGGGTCCGGCCGGGCGAGGGCGCCGACGCGCGGCCCGGCCCCTGCGCCGAGTCGGTCTGGCGGCTGCTGGAGACGGCCGGCGAGGGCGCGCTGCCCGCGCTGTGCCACACGGTCGCCGACGGGTTCGGGCGGGACGCGGTGGGCGTCGCCCTGGACACCGGCTTCCCGGCCGGGCTGTGGCCGGCCCGCGGGCACGGCGAGGAGCAGGACTGCGACGCCGGCTGCGAGGAGTTCCACCGCGGGGTGCGGGAGTTGCTCCAGGGATCGGGCGGGGTGGTCCGGCTCCCCGAACTGGTGCGGCAGCTGCGGGCGAAGGCCGCCGAGGCCGCGGAGGAGGGCACGCACTGGGCCCGCGATCTGGTCCTTCTCTACGACGACCCGGAGGATCCGATTCCGCCGCTGTTCCCGGACCGGCCCCAGCTGTCGCCGCGATGAGCGGCGCCGGAGCCGCCCCCGGGCGGGCACGGGCGCCGCGTACGCCCCCCGTGCGCCCGGTGCCCAGGGTGGCCGCGTCCGCCCCTCGTGCCGCAAGTAGTGCCCCGGACAGGGCACTTGAGCGCCCCGGGCGAGTGCGCCGGAGACCGGAAACCGCCCCGTGTGCTTCCGTAGGGGTGGGTACTGTCATAGCGTCGTGGAAGACTTGTTCGTGATGACGTGATGGCGTGATGCGGGTGGCGACGCGGGGGAGGCGGAGCGGATGCCGACGTCTCCGGCGATGTGCCGTGACCCACGCTCCTGACCGATGCCTGGCCGGCGACGAGGAGTTCCGACGTGAGCGACTGGCTCATCTACCGTGGCGCGGGGGCACCGCACGACGGAATTGAGCATCTTCCGCCGCCGCCGCCCTGGCGCGATTTCGACGGCGGCCCCCTCGTGGCGCCGCCCGCCGCCCTCGACCCGTCCTCCGAGCGCCGGCTCGGTGTGCAGCGCCGCGAGGCCAGCCACCACCGCCCCGGCGAGACCGAGCGCGAGCTGGTCAACGCCGCCCTCTATCTGCGCCGCCCGCTGCTGGTGACCGGCGCACCGGGCAGCGGCAAGAGCACCCTGGCGCATTCCGTCGCCTATGAACTCGGCCTGGGCCGGGTGCTCGGCTGGCCCGTCGTCAGCCGCAGCACGCTGCGCGACGGCCTGTACGACTACGACGCCATCGGCCGCCTCCAGGACCTCCAGATCGCCCGCGCCACCCCGGCCGCCGCGGAGAGCGGGACGCCGGCCGGCGCCGACCCCGCCGACGAGCCGGGCGGCGGCATCGGCCGCTACATCCGCCTCGGTCCACTGGGCACGGCCCTGCTGCCGTCCGCCCGGCCCCGGGTGCTGCTCGTCGACGAGCTCGACAAGAGCGATATCGATCTGCCCAATGACCTCCTCAACGTGCTGGAGGAAGGGGAGTTCCGGATTCCGGAGCTGGAGCGGCTGTCCGGATCCGCCCCCGAGGTGGAGGTGCTCAGCGACGACGGCGCGCAGGTGACGGTGCGTGACGGCCGGGTGCGCTGCCGCGCCTTCCCCTTCATCGTCCTCACCAGCAACGGCGAACGCGACTTCCCGGCGCCCCTGTTGCGCCGCTGTATCCACCTCCACATCCCGGTCCCCGACAAGGAGCGGCTCGCCGCCATGGTGCGGGCGCACTTCGGCGAGGGCGCCGACGGGCGCTACGAAGCGGTGATCGACCGCTTCCTGGACCGCGAGCCCGGCGACGTCCGCGCCGTCGACCAGCTCTTCAACGCCATCCACCTCACCCAGAAGGCCGGCTGGACGGACGAGGACGAGGAGGAGACCCGACGGCGTCTGACGGCGGAGCTGATGCGGCCTCTTGATCGGACGAGGTGAGTGCGGTGCCCCGCGGGGAGCCCGGCCCAGGCCCCCTCGACGAACTCGTCGCCCGGCTGACGGCGGCGGGGGTGCCGGCCGACGCCCGCGGGATGGCCGACGCCCTCTGGCTCGCCCAGTGGATCACCCCGCAGGAACGGGCCGGCGGCACCGAGGACACCGGGCCCCCGGCCGCGGACCCTGTGCACCGTACGGATCCGGCCACTTTCCGGGTGGGGTCGGCCGTCTCCCCGGGTTCCGCGCACGCCGACGGGACACCGCCGGCCGGCCGCGAGGACGGCCCCGGGGACGGTTCCCGAGACGGCGCCGACGGCGGCCCCGTGGAGGGAGAGCCGTCCCCCTCCACGCTCCGGGACAGTGCCCGGCGCCGGGTCGCGGAGCTGCTGCCCGCCTTGGACGAGCGGGTCGCCGACCGGGACCCGCGGCGGCTCGGCGAGATCGCGGTCCCCATCGCCTCCGCGTTCCCCGGGCTGCTGCCGTTGCAGCGGGCCCTGCGGCCCATCCAGCGCTACCGCCCGCCGGTCGCCCCGGTCCGCCGGAAGCTGGACGAGCCGGCCACCGCCGAACTCTCCGCCCACGCCGAGATGATCATCCCCGTGCTGCGCGGGGTACACCGCAGGGCGGCCGCGCTGCGGCTGTTGATGGACGGCTCGTCCTCGATGGCCGTCTGGGAGCAGATGCTGCACGACCTGCGCCAGGTCTGCGAGCGGGTGGGCGCCTTCCGCGACGTCACGGTGCACTACCTCCATCCGCACGGCCCGGACGTCGGCGTCGCGGCGGCCCCCGGCCCCGGCCGCCCGCTGCGCCCCGCCGACCAGTTGCACGACCCGACCGGCCACCACCTCACCCTCGTCGTCAGCGACTGCGCGGGCCCCCTCTGGCGGGACGGCCGGATGCAGCGGCTGCTCTACCGCTGGGCCGCCGACGCCCCGCTCGCCGTCGTCCAGCCGCTGCCGCAGCGGATGTGGGCGCGCACGCTGCTGCCCGCCGTCGCCGGCACCCTCATCCGGCGCCAGGGCCCCTACCACGCCCTGGACTTCCGCCCGGCCCGGCGCCGACGCCGGCCCACCGGGGCGCCCGGCGCCGCCGCCGAAGCGCCCCGCGAGCGCGCCATCCCGGTCCTCTCCGCCACCCCCTCCGCCCTCGGCTCCTGGGCCCGGCTCGCCGCCGCCGACGCCGGTCTCGCACTGCGCGGCGCGGCCTGTGTCGTACGGGCCGACCACGGCGCCGGGTTCCCGTCCGGCCCGGCGCCCGCGCCCGGGCGCGCCGCACCGGCCCGTATGGTCCGCGAGTTCGACCAGCAGGCCTCTCCCGCCGCCCGGCTGCTCGCCGTCCATCTCTCGGCCGTCCCGCTCGCGCTCCCCGTCATCCAGCTGGTCCAGCGGGCGATGCTGCCGCAGACCGGCCCGGCCGAACTGGCCGAGGTGCTGCTCAGCGGCCTGGTCACGCAACTCCCCCCGCAGGAGGGGCAGGCGGGCGAGCAGGCCGGGGTGAGCGGCCCCTGGTACGACTTCGCGCCCGGGGTGCGCGACGAATTACTCGGCAGGCTCAGCGCGGGCGAGGCCGCCCTGGTCCTCAAACACTGCTCGCTCTACATCGAGCGCACCTTCGGCCGCAGCGCCCGCAACTTCCCGGCCGTTGCGGTCGCCATGCTCTCCGGCAGCGGCCGCGAGCCCGAGACCGGCCGGCGCGCGGTGCCCGAACCCTTCGCCCGGGTCTCCGAGCGGGTGCTGCGCCGCTTCGAACCGGCGCTGCGCCCGCCCGCCCCCAGCCCGTACGTCTCCGACGGCCCCGCCGCGGAAGGCGCCGCCCTCCTGGAGCGCTACGAACAGGGCGGCACCGTCCGGGACCTGATCGAGGCCGTCCGGTTGCTGCGCGCCGCCGCCGCACGTCTGCCCGAGGCCGGTACGGACCTCGCGCGCGCCCTGCTGCACGCCTGGGCGACCTGGGGCCAGCCGGACGCCCTGGAGGAGGCGGAGCGGGCGGTGCGCGCCGCGGAGCGGGCCACGGCGGGCGAGCCGGCCGCCGGCGACCAGGAGGACGTCACCGCCGGCCGGGAGGCCGAGCGCACCCGGGCGCTGATCGTGCTGGGCCGGGTCGGCCATGCCCGTGCCCAGGAGCGCCGGGCCGAGGGCACACCGGACGAGGAGCGCATCGCGCTGGCCGACGCCGCCCGCCGACTGCACACCGCCTGCGGGCTGATGAGCCTGCTCGACCCCCGTGTCCTGGAGAGCATGGTGCTGCGCACCGAGGTGCTGCGCCGACTGGCCGCGCTGCCCGTACCGGCCCCCGAGGCGGTGGCCGCCGCGTCCGGTGCGGCGGTGGACCCGGCGGCCGTGCCGGACCCCGACCCGCTCGACGAGGCGGAGTGCTCCCTGACCACCCTCCTCGACCAGTGGCCCAGCGGCGAGGAGGTGCCCGGCGAGGTCTACGCCGCCCGCGGCGGGGTGCTGCTCGACCAGGCCCGCCGCGCCGCCGCCGGCCACCCCGCGGACCCCCGCGCCGCCGAGGCGCTCGCCGTCCGCGCCGCCGACGACCTCGACACCGCCGTCGTGCTGCTGCGCCGCCGGGGCAGCGCCGCCGACCGGCTGGTGTGCCGGACGCTGCTCGATCTGGCGGCGGCCCGCCAGCTGAACGGCGGCGCGGGGCTGCCGTCCGTCCTGCCGATCCTCGAACGCGCCCGGGCGATGGCCCGTGCCCTCGACGACCGGGCCCTGGAGGCGGACAGCCTGCGCCGTACCGCCGCCGCCCAGCGCGCGGTGCACACCCGCACCGGCGCCCTGCCCGCCCTGGACGCGGCCATCGCCGCGCTGGCCGGCGCGCTTCGGCTGGCCACCCCCGATTCGCCCGAGCACAGTGCGCTGCTCGCCGAGCGCGGTGCGGCGCTGCTGCTGCGCGCCCGGCAGGAGCCGGCCGACGGGCCGGGCAAGCGGCTGGCCAACGAGGCGGTGCATGTGCTGCGCGAGGCGCTCGGCCGGGTCGCGCCGCAGGACCCGGACCTGGGCAACCACCGGCTGCTGTTCGGCCGCGCCCTGCGGCTGCGCTATGAACGCCAGCCCTCGCTCGCCGATCTGCACGAGGCCGACTGGATCCTGGAGCTGGCCGCCCGCGGCGCGGACGTCCCCGCCGCGGTATCGGCGGAGGCCTGGCTCGAAGTGGGCGACGTCCAACTGCTGCTGGACCGCCGCTTCGACTCCCGGGAGCGCCATGACCGCGCCGCCGCCTGTTACCGCCGGGCTGCCGCGGCCGCCCGGCGCGCCGGCAGCGCCCTGCTGGCCGCCCGCGCCCACCACCGCCGCGGCGAGGTCCTGGAGGTCACCGCGGGGTCCCGTTCCGCGCTGCACGCCTACCGCGAGAGCTGGGAGCAGTGGCAGCGCGCCGGCGAGGACACCGGCCCGGAGGCCCAGCGCACCCGCGCCCGTATGCGTGCCCTCGAATCCGCCGCCTGACCGCACCCGGCGGCCCGTCCGGAGCGCCTGACCGTCCCTCACCGCAGGTGTTTCTGCGGACGGGAGTCCGGGAACACCCCCGTCCAGCCGGCCCAGAGGAGAGCAGCGTGGCGACTATCCCCCGCACCGAACCGGTGGTGGCGGCCCCGCCGGGGCCGTCGGCCGAGCGGCTGCCGGACTTCGCCGGGGTTGACGTGGGCGTTCTCGCGGCGCGGACGGACCATCCGGTGCTGGGCGAGGTGGCGGCGCTGCTGCTGCGCAACTGGCCGTCGGCGGAGGACGCCGTGGCGTACTACGAGGACGGCCCGGAAAAAGCCTTGCATTGACGGTCAGGGACGGTTGTTTTTGGGCAAACGTGCAAGGGAACCGGCCAGTTGCCGGGGGCACTCGGTTCCTCGATCGGGGGCGGAGCCATGTATCAGACGACGGGCGGGAGTTGATCCGGCCCATACGTCGATGAGGCGACGAGGGCAGGGGGCGACGCCGTGGCGGGGGAGACGACCGGCCGGACCGCCGTGGTGCCCTTCCGGCAGTTCGTCCTGAAGGTCCACAGCCGCTGCAACCTCGCCTGCACCTACTGCTACATCTACGCCGGCCCCGACCGCAGCTGGCGTACCCGCCCGCCGACCGTCCCGGCGGCGACCGTCCGGCAGACCGCCCGGCGCATCGCCGAACACGCCCGCACCCACCGGCTGCGTGCCGTCCGGATCGATCTGCACGGCGGGGAGCCGCTGCTCACCGGCCCCGGCCCGCTCCTGGACCAGGCCGCCGCCGTCCGCGCCGCGCTGCCCGCCGGCTGCACCGCCGACTTCGGCGTCCAGACCAACGGGACGCTGCTGACCGCGGACATCATCGACACCCTCGGCGCCACCGGGTTCCGGCTCGGCCTCAGCGTCGACGGCGGCACTCCCGGCCTCAACCGCCGCCGGGTCGACCACGCGGGACGGCCCTCCTGGCCCGCGGTCTCCCGCGCCGCGGGCCTGCTCCACGACCGGCCCGGGGTGTTCGCCGGGATCCTGTGCACGATCGACATCACCGCCGACCCCGCCGAGGTCTACGGCTCGCTGCGCGCACTGGACCCCCCGATGCTCGACTTCCTCCTCCCGCACGCCAACTGGTCCAGCCCGCCGCCCGCCACCAGCGGCAGGGGCCCCCGCACCCCGTACGGCGACTGGCTGTGCACCGTCTTCGACCTGTGGTGGGACGGCGGCCCCGGCCCCCGGGTACGGGTCTTCACCGAGATCCTCGGCCTGCTCCTGGGCCGCCCCAGCTCCAGCGAGGCGGTCGGCCTCTCCCCGGTGGTCGCCGTGATCGTGGACACCGACGGCGCCATCGAACAGGTCGACTCGCTCAAATCCGCCTACGAGGGCGCCGCGGCCACCGGCCTCGACGTCTTCCACCACACCTTCGACCAGGCCCTGGCCCACCCCGGCATGGTTGCCCGCCGCACCGGCCGGGACGGCCTGGGCGACCGGTGCCGCGGCTGCGCCCTGGTGGAGGTGTGCGGCGGCGGCAACTACGCACACCGCTACCGCGCCGACGGCACCGGGTTCCGCAACCCCTCCGTCTACTGCGCCGACCTGGAACGCCTGATCCGCCACATCGCGGCCCGCCTCAAGGCCGAGGTCACGCCCAACTGACGGCACCCCCACATGACCTGACGCACTGTCGCCACCAGGAGGGACACTTGGGCTATCGTGCCAAAAAGCCAGGGCGTGCCTGAGGAAACAGCCTGCGCACGCGCGCACCATCGCATCCCAGGGAGACGGTCGCATGGTCGATCAGGCCACTTCTTCTGGTTCTTCTGGTTCCTCTGATCCGGCCCGTTCCACCCCGCACATCACCATCAGCTACGCCGGCTTCACCCGGCCCTGGGCCGCGTGGATCTCCCATCAGCTGGAGCGGCAGGGCCACGGCACCACCATGCTGCGCTGGGACCCGCAGGCGGACACCGCGCTGGCACAGGAGCTGTCCGGCCTGCTGGAGGCCGAGGGCCGGCTGCTGATCGTGCTGGACGACTGGTATTTCCGGCTGGGCCCCAAGACACCGGAGGAGTGGACGGCCGCGCTGCGGGAAGTGGTGCCCCCGCACGCCGACCGGTTCGCCGCGGTGAGCGTGGCCACCCAGAGCCTGCCCGCCACGGCGTCCCTGCTGCGCCCCGCCGACCTGCGCGACCTGGACGCGCGCGAGGCCAACCGCCGGGTGCTGACGCGGCTGGGCATCGCGGCGCCGCACCGGCCCGTGGACGAGGACGGGCCCGGCGCGCCCCGCTTCCCGAACGACCCGCCCGAGGTGTGGAACATCCCGCGCCGCAACAACCGCTTCACCGGCCGCGACGGCGTGCTCGAAGAGCTGCACGGCAAGCTGGCCGGTTCGCAGACCGGCTCGGGCCCGCCGCTGGAGACCCGGCTCGCGCTCTACGGCACCTCAGGCGTCGGCAAGAGCCAGATCGCCGCCGAGTACGCCCACCGCTTCGGCAACGACTACGACGTGGTGTGGTGGATCAGCGCCACCAACCGCGGCGCCGCCCGCGAGCAGCTCGCCGAGCTGGCCACCCGGCTCGGCCTCCCCGTCGGCCGGGAGCTGGGCGACCGCATCCGCGCCGTCCACGAAGCGCTCCGCATCGGCCGCCCCTACCGCCGCTGGCTGCTGATCTTCGACAGCGCCGACGACATGGAGCAGATCGAGGACCTGGTCCCCGACGGCCGGGGGCACGTGCTGATCACCACCCTCACCCGCGACTGGTCGGGTTCCGGCAGCGCCCAGGAGACCGAGGTGCTGCCCTTCGACCGCGTCGAGAGCGTCGCCTACGCCCGGCGGCGCGCACCGCGGCTGACCCCGATGGAAGCCGATCTGCTCTCCGACGCCGTCCAGGACCTGCCGCTGCTGCTCGCCCAGACGGCCGCCTGGCTCGACGCGAATCCGATGTCCCCCAAGGAGTACATCGAGCTGATCCGCCGCGGTGAGCCCAGCCTCGTCGGCATCCGGATCTCCTCCGACTACCCCATGGCCTTCCAGACCAGCTGGGCCATAACCCTCAACACGCTGCGCGAGCGCAGCCCCGCGGCGGTCGAACTCCTCAAGCTCTTCGCGTTCTTCGCCCCGGACACCATCCCCGTCCCGATGCTCGCCCAGGCCCGCCGCGGCGATCTGCCCGAACACCTCGCCGATCTGGCCGCCGAGCCGATCAGCTGGAACACCGCCCTGCGCCGGCTGACCGAGTCCACCGCCGTACGCCTCGACTACCAGGTCTCCGAGGACGCCGACCCGGCCGTGG
The DNA here is from genome assembly GCF_050433025.1 of Streptomyces auratus. Classification (NCBI taxonomy): domain Bacteria; kingdom Bacillati; phylum Actinomycetota; class Actinomycetes; order Kitasatosporales; family Streptomycetaceae; genus Streptomyces; species Streptomyces auratus. The sequence continues at coordinate 1,100,823 of NZ_JBNGCB010000003.1, forward strand.
AGACCGCGCTCATGCACCGGCTCTACCACCGGTTCCTGCGCAGCGACATGTCCGAGGACGAGCGCGACCAGATGTCGGCGACCGCCTGCCGGGTGCTGGTCACCGCCGACCCGCAGAACCCCGCCGACACCCGCTACTGGGAGCGCTACGCCGAGCTGATCCCGCATCTGGAACCGGCCGGCGTCCTCGACAGCCCCGAACCGGCCGTCCAGCAGCTGCTGCTCAACTGCGTCGAATATCTGCGGGTCCGCGGCGAATACCGGATGGGCCTGCGGCTGTGCGAACAGTTCATGTCCCGCTGGCGCACCCGGCTGGCCGCCACCCAGCGCACCATGCTCGTCCTCACCCACCAGCACGCCAACATGCTGCGCAGGCTCGGCCGCTACCGCGAGGCCGAGGCCGTCGGCAGCGCCGTCGTCGACCAGCTCGCCACCGAGCGCAGCCCCTCCGACGCCGATCTGCTGCGGGCCCAGGACGGCCTGGCCGGGACGCTGATGGCGCTCGGCTCCTACGAGCAGGCCTACGACCTCTTCGACGCCGTCTGGCGGGCCTACACCGACCTCCTCGGCCCGGAGGCCCCCCGCACCCTCTCCTCGCGGCACAACCTCGGCAATGTCCTCACGCTGCTCGGCCGGTACGAAGAAGCCCTGGTCACCCACCGCGAGGTGCTGGCCTTCCGGGAGCGCGAACTGCGCCAACGACACCATCTGACGCTCAACGCGGGCACCGCACACGCCCGCACCCTGCGGCTGCTCGGCCGCTACCGCGACGCCACCTCCGCACAGGAGCTCAACGCCCGGCTGCATCTTCAGGTCATGGGTCCGCACACCCCGCAGACGCTGCGCGCCGAGCACAACCTCGCGCTGTGTCTGCGCCGCTCCGGCGAGACCACCCGCGCCGCCGCCCTGCTGGCCGACCTCGTCGAGCGCTCCCGCCGGGTGCAGGGGCCGCGCCACCCCGAGACGCTGATGGTGCGCGCGGACCACGCCACCTTCCTGCGCGAGCACGGCGATCTGGGGCACGCCCGGGACCTCGCCGAGGAGGTCGCCGAGCGCTATCGCGCGCTGGCCGGCGAGCGGCACCCCTACACCGTCGGCACCCTGGGCAACGTCGGGCTGGTCCGCGGCGAGTTCGGGGACCAGGCGGAGGCGCTGGACCTCGCGGAGGCCGCCCTCGGCGGGATGACCGAGGCGATGGGCCCCGACCACCCCTGGACGCTGGGCTGTGCGCTGAACGCCGGTGCCGCCCGCAGCCGGGTGGACGACGAGGAGGGCGCGGTGGAGCTGGGCCGGGCCACTCTGCAGCGCGCCAAGGCGACGCTGGGGGAGACCCATCCGCTGACGCTGTCCGCGAAGACGGCGCTGGCCGAGGACCTGCGGGCGCTCCGCCGCGGCCCGGAGGCGGCCAAGCTGGAACAGGAGGCCATCGGGCAGCTCGCCGAGACGCTGGGCGCCGAGCACCCGCACACCCTCTCCGCCCGGCGCCGCCGCCGCCCGTACTGGGACTTCGAACCGCAGCCCGTCTGAGTACGTGGGGCAGGACGGCCACGATGGAGCCGCCGCAGGCGAGTTGGTTGGATGGCGGCATGGACACCACACAGCGCCACGGGGCGCACCGCATCACTCCGGCCACTGCGGTGGGCAGCCTCGTGGGCGCCTCCGCATGGGCGGCGGCAGGGAAGGGCCTGCGCCTGCTTCCGGCCTCGGTCGGGAGGCTGGCGGTGGGGATCAAGCAGGCACGGGGGGCGTATGCGGTACAGGGGGGATGCGGGATCGCACTGGGGCTGTTCGGCTGGGCGGTGGCGTTGTTAGCGGCCCAGGGATTGTTCAACGGACTGCTGTATCCCCTGGTCGACGCGCACGATTACCAGCATTCCTGGGGCGGGCCCACGCTGGTGGGTGCCTGGGTGGTGCACGCCGCGGTCGCGGTGCCCGTCGCCGTAGGGGCGCTGGGAGTGCTGCGCGGCATGGTCGCGGTCGACCGGGCCACCGAGCAGACGCTGTCCGGGCGGCGGCGTCGCTGGTGGCCGCTGCCGCTGTCGGCGCTGGTGGCGGTCGGTCTGGTGCTGTTCTTCACCGCGTGGCTGCACCAGGTATAGGGACCGGTGACCAGGGCCGGCTCGTCGTGCCGGCGTCCGCGCACGCGGAAGGGCCCGCCCCCCAGGGGGACGGGCCCTTCCGCTGTCCTGCACCGGTCACCCCGGCGGCCCGGCGCCTCAGGCGTCGAAGGCCTCCGCGACCAGCTGTGCCTGCTCCGCCTGGTGGCGCTTGGCGGAGCCGACGGCCGGCGACGAGGAGTGCGGCCGGGAGATCCGGCGCAGCCGCTCGCCGTGCGGCACATCGGCGCCGACGGCCAGGTCGAGGTGGTCGATCAGGTTGAGGCCGAGGAACGGCCACGCACCCTGGTTCGCCGGCTCTTCCTGGGTCCACAGGTACTTCGCGGCGTTCGGGAACTTGGCGATCTCCGCCTGGAGCTCCTTGCCGGGAAGCGGGTAGAGCCGCTCGATACGGACGATCGCCGTGTCGGTCGCGCCGCGCTTCTCCCGCTCGGCCTCCAGGTCGTAGTAGACCTTGCCGGAGCAGAAGATGACCTTGCGGACGTCCTCGGGCTTGACCGTGGCGTCGCCGATGACGGGGCGGAAGCCGCCCGTCATGAACTCTTCCGTCTTCGACGCCGCGGCCTTCAGACGCAGCATCGACTTCGGGGTGAAGACGACCAGCGGCTTGTGGTGCGGGTTGTGGACCTGCCAGCGCAGCAGGTGGAAGTAGTTCGACGGCAGGGTCGGCATGGCGACCGTCATGTTGTTCTGCGCGCACAGCTGGAGGAAGCGCTCGATCCGGGCCGAGGAGTGGTCCGGGCCCTGGCCCTCGTAGCCGTGCGGGAGCAGCAGGGTCACACCGGAGGTCTGGCCCCACTTCTGCTCCGCCGAGGAGATGAACTCGTCGACGACCGTCTGGGCGCCGTTGACGAAGTCACCGAACTGCGCCTCCCACATGACCAGCGCCTCCGGGCGGGCCAGGGAGTAGCCGTACTCGAAGCCCATCGCCGCGTACTCGCTCAGCAGCGAGTCGTAGACGTTGAAGCGGGCCTGGTCCTCGGAGAGGTAGAGCAGCGGGGTGTAGTCCTCGCCGGTCTCCCGGTCCACCAGCACCGCGTGGCGCTGGCCGAAGGTGCCGCGGCGGGAGTCCTGGCCGGCGAGCCGGACCGGGGTGCCCTCCATCAGCAGCGAGCCGATGGCGAGGGTCTCGCCCATGCCCCAGTCGATGGTGTTGTCCTCGACCTGGGCCGCGCGGCGCTGCAGCTGGGGCAGCAGACGCGGGTGGACGGTGACCCGCTCGGGGATGTTGACCTGCGACTCGGCGATCCGCTTGACGACCTCCTGGGAGATCGCGGTGTCGACGTAGACCGGGAACTCGGCCTTCGGCTGCGGCACCTCGGGGGCGGCCGGCGTCGTCGTGGCGTCGCGGACCTCGGTGAAGACCTTCTCCAGCTGGCCCTGGAAGTCCTGGAGCGCCTGCTCGGCCTCCTCCAGCGTGATGTCGCCGCGACCGATGAGGGACTCGGTGTAGAGCTTGCGCACCGAGCGCTTCTTGTCGATCAGGTCGTACATCAGCGGCTGGGTGAAACCCGGGTTGTCGGACTCGTTGTGACCGCGGCGGCGGTAGCAGATCAGGTCGATGACCACGTCCTTGTTGAACGCCTGGCGGAACTCGAAGGCCAGACGGGCCACGCGGACGACGGCCTCGGGGTCGTCACCGTTGACGTGGAAGATCGGCGCCTCGATCATGCGGGCCACGTCGGTGGCGTACATGGAGGAGCGGGCCGACTCCGGGGCGGCGGTGAAGCCGACCTGGTTGTTGATGACGATGTGCACCGTGCCGCCGGTGCGGTAGCCGCGCAGCTGCGACATGTTCAGCGTCTCGGCGACCACACCCTGGCCGGCGAACGCCGCGTCACCGTGCAGCTGGATCGGCAGGACGGTGAAGTCCGTGCCGCCCTTGTTGATGATGTCCTGCTTGGCGCGCGAGACACCCTCGACGACCGGGTCGACGGCCTCCAGGTGGGAGGGGTTGGCGGTCAGCGAGACCTTGATCTGCTCGCCGTCCAGGCCGGTGAAGGTGCCCTCGGCGCCCAGGTGGTACTTCACGTCGCCGGAGCCGTGCATCGACTTCGGGTCGAGGTTGCCCTCGAACTCGCGGAAGATCTGCGCGTAGGACTTGCCGACGATGTTGGCGAGGACGTTGAGGCGGCCGCGGTGGGCCATCCCGATGACGCACTCGTCCAGCCGCGACTCGGCCGCGGAGTCGATGACCGCGTCCAGCAGGGGGATGACGGACTCGCCGCCCTCCAGCGAGAAGCGCTTCTGGCCGACGTACTTGGTCTGCAGGAACGTCTCGAACGCCTCGGCGGAGTTCAGCCGGCGCAGGATGCGCAGCTGCTCCTCGCGCTCGGGCGACTTGTGCGAGCGCTCGACCCGGTCCTGGATCCACTGGCGCTGCTTGGGGTCCTGGATGTGCATGAACTCGATGCCGGTGGTGCGGCAGTACGAGTCGCGCAGCACGCCCAGGATGTCGCGCAGCTTCATCATGGACTTGCCGGAGAAGCCGCCGACCGCGAACTCGCGCTCCAGGTCCCACAGGGTGAGACCGTGCTCGGTGATGTCGAGGTCGGGGTGCTTGCGCTGGTGGTACTCCAGCGGGTCGGTGTCGGCCATGACGTGGCCGCGGACCCGGTAGGAGTGGATCAGCTCGAAGACCCGGGCGGCCTTGGTGACGTCGTCGTCATGGGACGCGTCGATGTCCTTGAGCCAGCGGACCGGCTCGTAGGGGATCCGCAGCGACTTGAAGATGTCGTCGAAGAAGTCGTTCTCGCCGAGCAGCAGCTGGTTCATGATCCGCAGGAACTCGCCGGAGGCGGCGCCCTGGATCACGCGGTGGTCGTAGGTGCTGGTCAGCGTCATGACCTTGGAGACACCGAGCTTGTTCAGGGCGTCCTGGGAGGTGCCCTGGAACTCCGCGGGGTAGTCCATCGAGCCGACGCCCATGATCATGGACTGGCCGGGCATCAGCCGCGGCACGGAGTGGACCGTGCCGATGCCGCCCGGGTTCGTCAGCGACGCGGTGACCCCGGTGAAGTCGTCCATCGTCAGCTTGTTGTCGCGGGCCCGGCGGACGATGTCCTCGTAGGCCTGCCAGAACTCGAAGAAGGTCAGCGTCTCGGCCTTCTTGATGGCGGCGACGACGAGCTGGCGCTCACCGTTCGGCTTCACCAGGTCGATGGCCAGACCGAGGTTGACGTGCTCGGGCTTGACCAGCGTCGGCTTGCCGTCCTTCAGCGCGAAGGAGTAGTTCATCGACGGCATGGCCTTGAGGGCCTGCACCATCGCGTACCCGATGAGGTGGGTGAAGGAGACCTTCCCGCCCCGGGCGCGCTTGAGGTGGTTGTTGATCACGATGCGGTTGTCGAAGAGCAGCTTCACCGGGATCGCGCGGACGGACGTGGCCGTCGGCAGCTCCAGGGAGGCGTTCATATTCTTCGCAACAGCGGCCGAGGGGCCGCGCAGCGTGACGAACTCGGGACCACCCGTGGCCTCGGCGGCGGGCGCGGCGGCCGGCTTCGCGGCGGCCTTGGCCGGGGCGCTCTTGGCCGGGGCCGGCTGGGCGGGCGCCGGAGCGCTCGCGGCCGGCTTCGCCGGGGCGGCCGGAGCCGGAGCCGGGGCCGGCGCGGCGTCGGCCGTTCCGGTGCCGGACGGCTTCGGCGCGGCGGCGGGGGGCGCTGCCGGGGACGACTGCGCCGGGGCGGCCGCGGCGGGGGCAGCGCCCTCCGCCGGCTGGCTCGGCGCCGTGGTGGCGCCCGGCTTGTAGTCGGCGAAGAAGTCCCACCAGGCTCGGTCTACCGAGTTCGGGTCCTGGAGGTACTGCTGGTAGATCTCGTCGACGAGCCACTCATTGGGACCGAACGCGGCGGCAGGGTTCTTTCCCTGCCCCTCGTGGTCGGTCGAGATGCTCGAGCTGTTGGGGGACTGTAGCGACACGGCGGCAACCGCCCTCTTCCGCTTCCTAAGGTGGTGGACAGCGGGAATAAAGGCTACGCCTGTTGTGACCCCTGATGCAGGCTGGGAGGGGTACTCGTCGCGTACGTCACATTCCCGGAGGGGTTTCGGGGCAGGACTTGGCGGGAAACACACCAAGTTTGCCTGTGCCCGGGTAGGCGTCATCGCCGTGACACCCACGGACGAGTGCTTCCACCACCGACCCTACGTCAGCGGGCGTCAGCTTCGAGCTGACTCCAGCCCCGGAAGAGTGACCCGGATCCGGCAACCGCGGGGTGATTCCGCCACGCCGATGCGTCCGCCGTGCAGATCCACCGCCCAGCGCGCGATGGCCAGGCCCAGGCCCGTCCCGCCGTCGGAGCCGGGGCCGGAGGGGGCCGGGCCGCCGCGGTTGAAGCGCTCGAAGACCCGGTAGCGCTCCGACTCGGGGATGCCGGGCCCCTCGTCCTGCACCTCCAGCACCAGGCTCTGCGGCCCCTCGCCGCGGCGCGCATGCACCGTGACCCGGCCGTGCCGCGGGCTGTGCTTGATCGCGTTGTCGATGAGATTGGCGACGACCTGGTGCAGCCGCTCGGCGTCCGCGTGCGCGGTCAGCTCCGGGGGCGAGACATCGAGGTGGAGATGGACGTCCGTACGGGTGTGGGTGCCCGAGCCGGCCAGCCCGGAGAGCGTGGAGGCGCCGCGGCTCATATTGGCCTCCTTGAGCACCCCGGACAGATACGGCCAGACCTCGAAGCGCCGGGCGTGCAGCGGCACCACGCCGTTGTCCAGCCGGGACAGGTCGAGGAGGTGCTCGACCAGGCGGCCCAGCCGCTCGGTCTGCTTCAGCGCCGTCCGCATCGTCTCCGGGTCCGGCTCGCAGACCCCGTCGACGACGTTCTCCAGGACGGCCCGCAGCGCGGCGATGGGGGTGCGCAGCTCGTGCGAGACATTGGCCACCAGTTCCTTGCGGTGGGTGTCCACCGCCTCCAGGTCGGCCGCCATCCGGTTGAAGGCGTCGGCCAGGGCGCCGAACTCGTCGCGGCGCTCGGAGCGGACCCGGCGGCTGTAGTTGCCGTGCGCCATCGAGCGGGTGACGTCCGTCATCTCGTCGAGCGGCGCGGTGAGGCTGTTGGCCACGAACTGGGTGATCAGCAGCGAGGCGATGACCGAGAAGATCGTGATGACCCGGATCTCGGTCGCGGAGTGCATCGCGACGAACACCAGCAGTGTGGTGATGATCACCGAGACGCTGACCAGCGCCCCGAGCGCCGCCTTGACGGAGCGGTACGGGTCCAGCGGGCGCAGCCCCTCCCAGACCCGCTGCCACAGCCGGCTCAGGGGCGTTCGCCACCACCGCGTCATGCGGCCGGGGTCTCCAGGGCGTAGCCGACGCCGTGGACCGTACGGATCCGCTCCGCGCCGATTTTGCGGCGCAGCGCCTTGATGTGGCTGTCGACCGTACGGGTGCCGGAGGCGTCCGCCCAGTCCCACACCTCGGCCAGCAGCTGCTCACGGGAGAGCACCGCGCGCGGGGTGTTCGCGAGGCAGACCAGCAGATCGAACTCGGTGGGCGTCAGATGGACGTCCGCGCCGCGCACCCGCACCCGGCGCTGGGCGTGGTCGATCTCCAGCTCGCCCAGCCGCAGGATGCCGCTGCGCGGGGTGTGCGCGGCCAGTGCGGCGCGCTCGACCCGGCGCAGCAGGACGTGCACCCGGGCGGCCAGCTCCCGCATCGAGAACGGCTTGGTCATGTAGTCGTCGGCGCCCACACCGAGGCCGACCAGCATGTCGGTCTCGTCGTCCCGGGCGGTGAGCATCATCACCGGCACCGGGCGCTGGGCCTGGACCCGGCGGCACACCTCCAGGCCGTCGAAGCCCGGCAGCATCACGTCGAGGACCAGTAGATCGGGCTGCCAGGCCTCCGCGGTCTCCACCGCGGCCGGGCCGTCGGTGGCCGTCTGCACCTGGAAGCCCTCGGCGCGCAGCCGGGCCGCGATGGCCTCGACGATCGTCGGGTCGTCCTCCACGACCAGTACCCGGCGCTGGGCACCCGGCGTGGCGGCGGTGGCGCCGCCCTGCGTTGTCTGAGTCTGGTCCATCGGCCCGCCCCTGCATTGCCCCTGCGTGGTCGCGTCTTGCTGGGCAGCAGCGTACGGGCATGGTGTGACTGTCGGCTACGCGCCCTTCCGCGCAAGATGGACCACGTCGGGGACGCCTCGGACAACGGGGATCTCTTCCGTATGTACCCCGCTGAATCCGGCATTTCGCAGGGCTTCCTCGAAGGCCGGCGAGGGCTGGGCGGACCAGACGGCGAGCACGCCGCCGGCCGTCAGACGGTCGCGGCAGGCGGCGAGCCCGGCGGGGGAGTAGAGGCTGTTGTTGTCCTCGGTGACGGTCCAGTCGGGACCGTTGTCGATGTCCAAACACAGCGCGTCATAGGTGTCTTGGCCCGCTTCCGTGCGCAGATGGGCGACCAGGTCGGTGTGCAGGATCTCGCTGCGCGGATCGGCCAGGGCGTCCGCCGAGACGGCCGACAGCGGGCCCGTGCGGTGCCAGTCGATCACCGCCTCCTCGCGCTCGACCACGACGATCCGGCCCCAGCGCGGCTGCTGCGCCGCGCGCGCCAGGGAGAAGCCGACGCCGAGGCCGCCGATCAGCACGGAGGGCCGGGGGCGGCCGGCCGGCAGGGCGGCCAGCGCGGCGTCGATCAGCAGCCGCTCGGAGCGGCCGTCGGAGGTGTCCATCAGGAAGCAGCCGTTGGCGATGATCTCGTAGATCACGGGCTCGACGGGGTCCGGAGGGCCGCCCGTTCCCGGGGCTGCAGGGGCCGCGCCCCGTTGCCGCAGCACCACTTCTCCGTAGGGGCCCTCGCGGCGGTCGAGCGTGCACGGGGCCTCGGGGTGGCCGGCCGGGGTCTGCGCAGGAGTAACGGGAGCCATGGCGCCCATGGTGGCCAATACGGGCCGCACCGGTCCAACGCTCCGGAAGGAAGGAAGTCCGACCCCATCGGAGCGGACGTGGCGGATTGGGTGACGGTTGCCTCATGTGAGGGATATCACTCACACAGGTTCTTCATGGGTTGAGCATGCAGGCTGGTCCGGAACGTTGATCAGGACAGAGCGATCACGACCGAGGGACGCGGGCGTGGCTCACCGGAAGCGCCATGAACGGAAGGGGCCTCGGACCGTGAGCTGGCTTGGAACCGCCGACAGAATGCGGACCGGACGCGCGCCGTCCGGCGCCCCGGGACGCCAGTCGGCCCCGGGCGCCGGCCCGGACGGGCAGCCGGGTCTGCTGCCGGGAATCCCTCGGCAGCGCGGCGGCCGGGAGGCCGCGGCCCATGACGTCCCGGTCCAGGAGGCCCCGGCGGGTCGGGACGGGACGTCGGCGGGCGCTCCGCCGGCCGGCGCGCGCGTGCGGTCCTGGCGGCTGCTGCCCTGGCGGCTGCTGCCCACCCCCGCCGGCACCCCCTTCACCTTCGGGTACGCCCTGCTGCTCGTGGCCACCTCACTGTTCGCCGAGTACGGCGACCCGGGGCTGGTCTCCGAGCTGCTGCAAGGCTCCAGCACGGACGTCGTCCATCTCGCGCAGTCCCCGCTGCTGGTGCTGGTCGCCAGCGCCCTGTGGATCGCCGGCGGGATGACCTCCGCCTATGCCATCGGGTTCCTCTTCGTCCTGACGGCGCTGGAGCGGCGGCTGGGCGCTCTGCGCACCGCCGCCGTCTTCTTCGGCGGCCATGCGCTGGCCACCCTCGCCACCGAACTGCCCGTCGCCTTCTCCGTCGCCGCCGGCCGACTGCCCGAGACTTCCTTGCACCGTCTCGACTACGGCATCAGCTTCGGCGTGATGACCTGCATCGGAGCCCTGGCGGGCCTGCTGCCGGCCTGGTTGCGCTGGCCGCTGCTGGCCGGTGTCGGCTATCTGGCCGTGACCGACCTGCTCGCCTACGCCGACCCGTTGACCGACTGGGGCCATCTGCTCTCGCTCACCCTGGGCGTGGCCGCCTGGCCGCTGCTGCGCCGCTGGCGCACCCACCGCACCCGCCCCGCGCCGCTCCTCGGCGAGCTGGGCCGCCCGGCGCTGCAGGGCGCAGGGACGTCCTGAGGGGCTCGGGCTGCCTGACCTGGCTTCCTGAGCGTGGGGGGCCGCGGCGTTACGGCCGTACGGATGCGTCCTGGGGTTGCCGCCTTACGGCCGTACGGACGTCTTGAGCGTCCCGGGGCCGCCGCCTCACGACCGTATGGACGCCTCCCGGGGCCGCCGCCTCACGACCGTACGGACGTCCCGAGCTTCCCGCGGTCGCGGTCCTGCGGCCGCATCGTGGACCGGTACGTATGGGTGATGGCGTAGGCGCAGCCGCCCAGCAGGGCCACGCCCGACAGGACACCGCTGACGAACGGCACCCACACCACGGCGGAGGTCGCCGCCATGCCCAGCCCGGCCATGCCGAGCGCGGTCAGGGCGGCGCCGGGGACGGCGATGCTGCGCCGCTTCCGGACCGCCGCCAGCGCGAGGAAATGCAGGCCGACGATCAGCGCGATCCAGGCCACGCCGGTCTCCTGGGGGGCGCCGCCCTCCCGCAGCGCGACATTCCCGCCGATCAGCAGCGCCACCTCGGCTCCCACGACGAACGCGAACTTCCCCCGGAACCAGTCCGACCGGGGTGCCTCCGGGCCGTCCGCCGCAAACTGCCCGTGGCGCCCGGCCCGCAGGGCGAGCGCCAGCAGTCCGGCGAAGGTGAGCACCGCGAGCACCCGCAGGACGTTGCCGAGCACCGGGTTCAGCGGGGCGTGCGCATCGGCGACCACGAAGACCGTTCCGAAGAATGCGCCGATGAAGACTCCGGACATCTGCTGCAACATGCCGCGAAGGTAGCAGTCATGACGGGGCGTGAGGGATGACGCGGCGCGCCGTTCCCCGCCCTCCTGCGGGACCGGGCGGCGCCGCTATCCGAGCCACATGAGCACCGCGTCCCCCTGCTCCGCCGCCGCGCACAGGAACGGCCGCAACTGCTCGTAGTACTCGCGCACATAGTCCAGCGGCTCACCCCGCTCCCAGACGATCGCCGGATACACCTCCGCCGCGGCGAGGTCCGCCGGGCCGACACCGGTCGTCAGCGCGTCACCGGATATCTCCGCCAGCGCCGCGGCGGCCTTCTGCACCTGCTCGGGGGTGAGGTAGCGGGGCGGACCGTAGCCCCAGTCGTCGGCGCCCGGGACGGGCTCCTCGCCATGGACGATGTCCACCGGGAAGGCCGCCCGGCGCAGCAGGAACCCCAGGGCGTCCCAGGCCTTGTCGATGTCGAGGCAGCGCGTCGGCACGGGCTGCGGTCCCGCGTCGGCCTCCGCCTCCCGCCGCGCGCTGACCAGCGTCAGCGCCCACTCGGGATCGCCGAGGGCGCGGTCGAGTTCAGCAGGTGTGACACGTGCGTACTCCCCAATCATGCTCATGGTCCGAGGCTAGGGCGTGCCACTGACAACGCCCGGTGCCCGGCGGGGTGTTGCCGGCCGCAGCACACGAAACCGGCCGGGCACGGCGCCTGGGAGAATGGCCGCCCCTTCCGAGCGCGGCCCTGCGCGGCGCTCGCCGGCCGCAGGAGTGCACGCGCCTTGTCCCCTCACCGCAAGCAGTCGACCCCCCGAAAGCAGTCGACCCCCCGCACCCCATCGACTGACCGCCCGCAGTCGATTCCGGACACCGTGGATCCCGGCCTGCAGTCCGACTGCGGCAGCTGCTTCGGGCTGTGCTGCGTCGCGCTGCCGTTCGCGGCGTCGTCGGACTTCGCGATCGACAAGGATGCCGGCCGGCCCTGCCCCAACCTCCGGACGGACTTCCGCTGCGGGGTCCACTCCCAACTGCGGCAGCGCGGCTTCACCGGCTGCACCGTCTTCGACTGCTTCGGCGCCGGGCAGAAGGTTTCCCAGGTCACCTTCGGCGGACAGGACTGGCGGAGCACCCCGGGGACCGCCCGGCAGATGTTCGATGTCTTCCCCGTCATGCGGCAGTTGCACGAGCTCCTGTGGTACCTGACCGAGGCGCTGACCCTGCCGGCCGCCCGCCCGGTCCACGCCGGGCTGCGGGCCGCGCTGGAGAAGACCCGGGCCCTGACCCGCGGCACCGCCGAAGAGCTCCTGGCGCTGGATGTGCCCACCCACCGGGGCGAGGTCAACGCCCTGCTGCTGCGCACCAGCGAACTGGTCCGGGAGGGGGTCCCGGGCCGTAAGAAGCAGCGGCGGGGCGCCGATCTCATGGGAGCCCGCCTCAAGGGGGCCGGCCTCCGGGGCGCCAACCTCCGCGGGGCCTGCCTGATCGCCGCCGACCTCACGGGTGCCGATCTGCGTACGGCGGACCTGATCGGCGCCGACCTGCGGGACGCCGACCTCGCCGGCGCCGACCTCACCGGTGCCCTCTTCCTCACCCAGGCCCAGCTCAACGCGGCCAAGGGCGACGCCGCCACCACACTCCCGCCGTCCTTGACCCGCCCCGCCCACTGGCAGGCGGGGCCCGCGGCCCCGACGGGCCCCCGCTCCTGATCGCTCACAGCGAACGCGTAGGGGGGAACATCTCCGGGCCCTGCGGCATTGAGTGAGAAAAGCTCAACTTGCTTGCCGAAGGGGAGATCATGGCTTCGACGTCCACCTCGCTCACTCTGCCCGTGCTGCCCCTCGATGACGAGGTCGTGCTCCCCGGCATGGTGGTGCCCCTGGACCTGTCCGACGCGGACGTCCGCGCGGCGGTGGAGGCCGCGCAGGCCGCCGCCTCCTCGGGTAACAAGCCGCGGGTGCTGCTTGTGCCCCGCGTCGACGGGACGTACCCGGGCATCGGCACCCTCGGGCGGATCGAGCAGGTCGGCCGGCTGTCCGACGGCGACCCCGGGGCCCTGATCCGGGGCCTGGGCCGGGTGCGGATCGGCTCCGGCACGACCGGCCCCGGTGCCGCGCTCTGGGTGGAGGGCACGACCGTCGAGGAGACGGTCCCCGATCCCCTGCCGGGTGCGGTGGCCGAACTCGTCACGGAATACAAGGCGCTGGCCACCAGCTGGTTGCGCAAGCGCGGTGCCTGGCAGGTCGTCGACCGCGTCCAGCAGATCGAGGACGTGCCGACGCTGGCCGACAACTCCGGCTATTCGCCGTTCCTGACCACCGAACAGAAGGTCCGGCTGCTGGAGACCACCGACCCGGTCGCGCGGCTGAAGTTCGCCACCGAGGCGCTGCGCGAGCACCTCGCCGAGCAGGACGTCGCCGAGTCCATCGCCAAGGACGTCCAGGAGGGCGTCGACAAGCAGCAGCGGGAGTTCCTGCTGCGGCGGCAGCTGGAGGCGGTCCGCAAGGAGCTCGCCGAGCTGAACGGTGACCCGGAGGACGAGGGCGACGACTACCGCGCCCGCGTCGAGGCCGCCGACCTGCCCGAGGAGGTCCGCAAGGCCGCCCTCAAGGAGGTCGACAAGCTGGAGCGCTCCAGCGACCAGAGCCCCGAGGGCTCCTGGATCCGCACCTGGCTGGACACCGTTTTGGAGCTGCCCTGGAACGAACGGACCGAGGACGCCTACGACATCGCCGGTGCCAAGGAGGTCCTGGACGCGGACCACTCGGGCCTGGAGGACGTCAAAGAGCGGATCACCGAATATCTGGCCGTCCGCAAGCGCCGGGCCGAGCGTGGTCTCGGGCTGATCGGCGGCCGCCGCGGGGGCGCCGTGCTGGCGCTCGTCGGCCCGCCCGGGGTCGGCAAGACCTCGCTCGGTGAGTCCGTCGCGCGCGCCATGGGCCGGAAGTTCGTCCGGGTGGCGCTCGGCGGCGTCCGGGACGAGGCGGAGATCCGCGGCCACCGCCGGACGTACGTCGGCGCGCTGCCCGGCCGCATCGTCCGGGCCGTCAAGGAGGCCGGTTCCATGAACCCGGTCGTCCTCCTCGACGAGATCGACAAGGTGGGCTCCGACTTCCGGGGCGACCCGGCCGCCGCCCTCCTGGAGGTCCTGGACCCGGCGCAGAACCACACCTTCCGCGACCACTACCTGGAGGTCGAACTCGACCTCAGCGATGTGGTCTTCCTGGCCACCGCCAACGTCCTCGAAGCCATCCCCGAGCCGCTGCTCGACCGGATGGAGCTGGTCCGCCTGGACGGCTACACCGAGGACGAGAAGGTGGTCATCGCCCGGGACCACCTGCTGCCGCGCCAGCTGGAGCGGGCCGGTCTGGAGCCCGGCGAGGTGACCCTGGAGGACGACGCGCTGCGCAAGCTGGCCGGCGAGTACACCCGCGAGGCGGGCGTACGGAATCTGGAGCGCGCGGTCGCCAGGCTGCTGCGCAAGGTCGCCGCCCAGCACGAACTGGGTCAGCAGGAGCTGCCGTTCACCGTGGGTGTGGACCAGCTGCGCCCGCTGATCGGGCGGCCGCACCACACCCCCGAGTCGGCACAGGACCCGTCCGAGCGGCGCACCGCGGTGCCCGGAGTGGTCACCGGCCTCGCGGTCACCGGCGCCGGCGGCGACGTGCTCTATGTGGAGGCCTCGCTCGCCGATCCGGAGACCGGCGCGTCCGGGCTCCAGCTGACCGGCCAGCTCGGCGACGTCATGAAGGAGTCCGCGCACATCGCGCTGTCGTTCCTGCGCTCCCACGGTGCGGAACTGGAGCTCCCGGTTGCCGATCTGAAGGAGCGCGGTGTGCATCTGCACGTACCGGCGGGCGCCGTGCCCAAGGACGGCCCGAGCGCGGGCGTGACGATGACGACAGCCCTGGCCTCGCTGCTGTCGGGCCGGCAGGTCCGGCCGGACGTGGCGATGACCGGTGAGGTCTCGCTGACCGGGCGGGTGCTGCCGATCGGCGGCGTCAAGCAGAAGCTGCTGGCGGCGCACCGCGCCGGGATCACCACCGTCATCATCCCCCGGCGCAACGAACCGGACCTGGACGACGTACCGGCCGAGATCCTCGACGCCCTGGACGTCCACCCGGTCGCGGACGTCCGCCAGGTGCTGGAGCTGGCGCTGACCCCGGCGTCGAACGGTGCCGCACCGGAGGTCCCGGTCGCGGCCTGAGACGAGGGCCGGCCCGTGCTTCCGCGACGGGAGCACGGGCCGCCCGTAGGGGGAGGCCCTCAGCCGTTGGCGAGGGCCTTGAGGCGGTCCAGCGAGCCGTTGAAGCGGTTGTGGTCACCGACCGTCGGGCCGGAGGAGGTGTACTGCCAGATGGTGTGGAAGCCCCAGCCGGCCGGGAGTTCGCCGACCGAGGAGCCGTAGCGCGGGATCCACAGCGGATTGACGGCGCCGAAGGCCGTGGAGTTTCCGGTGCACTGCTTCCACCAGCCGGTGGAGGTGTAGAGGACGGCGTCGCGTCCGGTGCGCGCCTTGTACGTCGCGAACCAGTCCTTCATCCAGTTGACCATCCCGGCCGGGCTCAGCCCGTAACAGGTGGACCCGTAGGGGTTGTACTCCATGTCGAGCGCGCCGGGCAGCGTCCTGCCGTCCTTGGACCAGCCGCCGCCGTGGCCGGCGAAGTAGGTGGCCTGGGCGGCGCCGCTGGAGGTGTCCGGGGTGGCGAAGTGGTACGCCCCGCGGATCATCCCGCTGGTGTAGGAGCCGTTGTACTGCTGCGCGAAGGACGGATTGGTGTAGCTGGTGGACTCCGTCGCCTTGACATAGGCGAAGCGGACGCCGCTGTTCCAGAGCGTCGACCAGGAGACGCTGCCGTTGTGGCTGCTGACGTCCACCCCTTCGACGGACGCCATGAGCGAGGCGGCGGGCGGTGCGCCGCCGGCCGCGGTGCCCTCGTGCCGGGCGATCTGCGAACCGGCCCAGTCCCGGTCGGGGTGGCGGGGTTCGGGTGCGCGCCGGACGGCCGCGGCGCCGGCGGTGCCGGAGAGGCCGAGAAGCAGGGAGAGCAGGGAGAGCAGGACCCCGGCCACGAGCGCCAGGGAGCGTGCGGGTCGGTGGGGGGAGCCGGATCTGAGCACGGACATACGTGCCTCCGAAGATCTCGGTGGACCTGAGGGGGGAAGAGCCGACGGTATGGACCGGGTGCGGACACGGAGGTGTGGACACAGAGAGGCGGACACAGCGAGGCGTGTCCAGGACGCGCGGTGGACCCGCTGACGTCCGGGGCCGAGGGGTACGGCCATACCGGAAATGACGATACGCGCGTAGACCACGTGCCAAAAGAGGCACCGCGGGCTGCCGTTGGTCTAATCCTGCGAAATACTGGCCGAGCTGCGGCTTCAGCCGCCGAGGCCAGAAACTTTCAGGTGAGGGAAAGCGGAAGAATGGGCGCTGACGTGCACAACACCGGAGCCGACGGGGCGACGGCGAATGGCGAACCGATTGGCGTGGATCACGTATTTCTCGCCCTGGAACGCGAATTGGCGGTATTTCTCCGCCGGGCCCGTGCCTCTTCCGGTGAACTGGCACGAGAGGTGCATCCGGACCTGGAACCCGCCGCCTACGGCCTGCTCTTCCGGCTGGCCGACGCCGGTGCCCAGCGTGCCACCGACCTCGCCGGCTTCTTCGGCGTCGGCAAGGCGACCATGAGCCGTCAGCTGCACGCTCTGGAGAAGCTCGGGCTGGTCGCCCGCGAGCCGGACCCGGCCGACGGCCGTGCGGTCCTGGTGCGCCTGACCGACGAGGGCCACGCCCGCTTCACCCGCGTCCGCACCGGCCGCCGCGCCCGCTACGCCCGCCGCCTGGCCTCCTGGGACCGCGGCGAGGTCGCCGAACTGGCCCGCCTGCTGCACCGGCTGAACGCCGAGCAGGAGGGCGAGCAGGAGGTCGACCAGGACACCGAGCAGGACGGCGACGGGGCATAGCCGCAGGCTGTCGCCCCGGCACCGGCGCCCGGCCCCGCCGCCCGCCGTCGTCGAGGCGGCGCGCCGTGGCCCCGGCGGAAAACTCCGCCCGCCGGCGATTTGTCACGGCGCCACAAAAATCACCGCCGCGTCATCGCGCGCCTTGCCGCGCGGATGTGCCGCGCCCGCGGGGTCCGCCGCCTCCGCCGCCCGGACCCGGTCGATGAGCGCCTGGGGGCCCTGACCGGCCACCAGGGCCACGCAGTCGGCCCAGGAGCCCTCCCGGAAGACCTCGACCCAGCGGCTCGCGCCGTCGCTGAGGGCGGTCAGGGAGCGGAGCGCGGAGCGCGGGGTGCTGCCGGTCACCGCGCGGGCGGCCACCGAGGGGTCGGCGGCCGCGGTGAAGAAGCCGCCCTCCGCATTGCGCAGCGCCTCGACCGCGCGCCCGTACTCCCGGCCCGCGGCGGCCCGTTCTGCCGAGCCGCGCGGCAGCGCCCGTACGACGTCCCGCAGGTCCCGGACCGCGGGCGGCAGTTCGTCCAGCCGGGGGTCGAGCACCGGCAGCACCGAGCCGTCCGTCCGCTCCACGAGGAGCACCGAATCGGACAGGACGAGGTGTTCGACGGTGTCCTCGGACCAGCGCGCGGCGACCAGGGTTGCCTGCGGAGTGCGTGCGTGAGAAAGGTCACAGGTCGTCCGGTGCGCGTCGGCCGTCCGGGAGATGGCCGCGGCGAGCGCATCAGGCAGCGTCATATCCCGGTGTGAAACCGACAGTTCGAGCATTGCGCCGCCCAGCCGCGCGGTGAACCACGGCACCGTGTGAAGACAGCCGTAGTCCTCCTCGGGAGGTGTCACGCCGTCCAGCAGCACCAGGACTCCGCCCTGGCCGGAGGCAGGAAGGGCTACCGATGTGTAGTCCTCATTTGGGCGTTGGGGGTCGCCCGGCTCGGTGGCGAGTGCAATGTGCATGGCCGCAAGTCTGCCGGAGGCCCTCGATCCGCCCCGGCCGTCGGGCGCGGGTGGCCGCGCAGGTGTACGTGCGGGGGCGGTTGTGCAGGGATGGTGTGGACGGGGTCCGGCGGCATGCAGGCGCGCATCCTGCCAGGACCCGGACGCATCTCCAAACCCGTCCGGGGGTTGCCAGGGGTTGCGGCCGAAAACGTTCGCGCGGGGAAGTTGATGGCCAAACTCCGATTGATGTTCACTCGTTCAGGTGGCCGGGCATGTGTTGCCGAGCCACTGCGCGGCGCCGGTGGAATGGTCGTTGCCCGGATCATGGGGTGGGGCCAGGACGCTCGTCGCGACGCGCAGAGCCGGGCTGTTACCCCTCGCGGACGTGTGCGTTGCTGCGTTTTTCGCGCAGATCCGCCCCGCGAGCGGAGAGCGAGCCGGGTCCGCGACGCCACAGGGCGTGAGCAGGCGAGACAGGAATGCGAGCAGCGGTGCGGAAGATGCGGCTTCGGGGCGGCGCAGGGAAGCCGGGATCACCGGCCGGTTCGATCGCGGGACCGGGCACGGACTCGGCTCCTGGTAAGGGGCAGGACACGGCCGGCGAGGGCGGCTCGGGACGCCGTCCTGCGCGGGTGCGCAACCGGCTTGTCGGGGCGGTGGCCGTCGTGGCCACCGCGGTCCTCGGCGCCGGCGCCCCCGGCCTGACGGCGACGGCCGACGACGCCACCAGCAGTCAGCAACTCGTCGATCTGGCGGAGCTGAACGTCCGCGCCATCGCCTTGGCGCACTCCCTCGCCGACGAACGCGACGGGATGACCGCCTACGCCGCCGTGCGCGGCAGCCGTACCGCCAAAACCGGCGCCGCACGGCCCGGCGCCGGGAGCGAGGCGGCCACGGTCTCCCGGGCCCAGCGCGCCCGCGTGGACCAGCAGATCGGCGAGCTGCGCACCGAGGCCCAGGACGCCTCGGGTGACACCGCCGTCTACGCCTCCGCCGCCAAATTGCTGGCCACCCTCCCGCACATCCGTCAACAGGCGCTGTCCGGGCGCGAATCGGCCGATCGGATCTACGGGGCCTACACCCAGGCTCTCCAGGCGCTCGGCGCGATCAGCGACGACATCGCCCGCGGACTGCCCGCCCGCGCGGACGCCGCCGACGCCGACCTGCGCGCGCTGCCCGCACTGGGCCGCGCCACCGAAGAGGCCGCCGGCACCCGCGCCCTGCTGCTCGCCGGGCTCACCGCGGGCGGCAGCCAGCCCCGGCTGACCACCCTCGCCCAGGTCGCCCACACCCGTGAACAGAGCGCACTGGGCGACTTCGAGCAGGCCGCGAGCCAGCGCGCCCGCGACCGCTACGACAGCACCGTCAACGGCGCCGACGTCACCACCGCCGAGCGCTATCTGACCCGGCTGACCGATCAGCCCCGGCTGGACGCGGCCGATCTGCGGCTCAGCCGCTCGCGGGTGCAGGCCGCCCTCACCACCCGTATCGGACTGATGCGGGGCGTCGAATCCGCCATGGCCACCACCGATGTCCAGCGGCTCGGCACGCTGCGCGACGACGCGGTGTCGGAGCTGGAGCTGCGCATCGGTCTGGAGGCGCTGTGCCTGCTGCTGGCCGTCGGCGCCGGAGTCTGGGCGGCCCGCTCGCTGACCCAGCCGCTCGCCGCGCTGCGGCTCGGCGCCAAGCGACTGGCCGCCGACCCCGCCCACGAGGAGCCCCTCAGCTACACGGGCCGCAACGACGAATTCGCCGCCGCCGTGGGGTCCGTCAATGCGCTGCACGCCCAGGTCGGCGAGCTGGCGCGGCGTACCGCCGAGCTGGAGGGCGAGCGCAAGCGGCTGATCGGCGGCCGGCAGCGGCTGGTCGCCGAGCGCGAGGTGCTCCAGGAGCAGGGCGAGACGCTCAAGGAAGAGATCGCCGATCTCACCGAGCGGCTGGCGGCCCTGCACAACGGGGTGCACGGCCGGTTCGTCAACCTCTCGCTGCGCACCCTGGGCCTCGTGGAGCGCCAGCTCGTCGTCATCGAGTCGCTGGAGGAGAGCGAGCAGGACCCCGAGCGGCTGGAAACCCTCTTCAAGCTGGACCACTTCGCCGCGCAGATGCGCCGCAACAGCGAGAACCTCCTCGTCCTGGCGGGCGCGGAGCAGCACAGCACCAACCACCAGGGGCCGGTGCCGCTGCTGGACGTGCTGCGCGCCGCGATCAGCGAGATCGAGCGCTACGAGCGGGTGGTCATCCAGTCGCTGCCGCCGCACTCCCAGGTCGCCGGGTTCGCCGCGGACGACCTCAGCCACCTGATCGCCGAACTTCTGGAGAACGCCACCGCGTTCTCCCCGCCGAAGGCCCATGTCGAGCTGGCTGGCTGGCTGCTGGAGAGCGGCGAGGTCATGCTCTCGGTCCAGGACGAGGGCATCGGGATGACCTCGGAGCGGATGGCCGAGCTCAACGAGCGGCTCTGTGACGTCGAGGCCGCCTCGTCCTCCGAGACCATCGACGAGGCGCTGGGCCTGGGGCTGTACGTCGTGGTGCGGCTGGCCGCCCGGCACGGCGTCCGGGTCCAGCTGCGGGACGCCAAGCACGGCGGCGTCACCGCAGTCATCGTGCTGCCCGGCTCGATCCTGCCCACCCGCCCGGCGCCGTCGGGCCCCCCGGTGGCCGCGTCCCCGGACCTGGCGCACTCCCCGGGCCTGCCGGGCTCGGTCGCCGAGGCGAACTCCAACGCCCTGCCGACCCGGGCGGCGCGCACGGAACCGGCGGCGCTGCACGGCACGCCGGACGCCGCGGCCCCGGCCAGGTACGACGACCGGGCACCGGCCGCGGACACCGAGCGGCCCGACGGGCACCCGGCCGCTCCGGAACCCCGCCACGACGCCACCCCGGACCCGGCGCCGGCACCCGAAGCCGACCCGTTCGTCGCCGCCGCGGAGCGGGCGATCGACGCCGCCGGGCTCGGCGGCGCGGACGGAGCGGCGCCCGACGGGCAGCCGTCCGGCCCGACCACCTACTCCCCGTCCGAACCGAGCCCGTACGGCCCGCAGTCGCCCGGACCGTACGCCGCCACCACCCAGGGCACCGGCGACCACTTCCGGGCCGGCGACCACTTCCGGGCCGAGGACGAGGGGCGCCCCGGCCAGGCGCCCGCCGCCCCGGTCCCCGGTCCCGACGCCGCGCCCGACCCGTACGCCATCGGGCCGGACCAGCACACCCGGCCCGGCACCGACGCGGCACCCACCGAGGCCGCACCCACCGAGGCCGCACCCACCGACGCCGCGGCGCCCGCCGAGGCGCCGGAGGCCGGCGAACCGGCCGACCCAGAGACCGCCGCCGCCCCGGCCACCGGCAAGCGGCGGACGGCCACCGGGCTGCCCAAGCGCAGCCCCAAGGTGGTGGCGCAGCAGCAGGCGCCCGTCGCCCCGCGCAAGAGCGGTGCGGCAAACGCCGAGGCACTGCGGCGCCGGCTCGGCGGATTCCAGGCGGGGGCGCGAGTCGGCCGACGCGACGTCGAGGCCGAGATCGCGGAACGTACAACGGAGCAGACCATCCCACCGACGGACACCGACGGAGCGGGGGCCCCGGGAGAGAGCCACGTTGTCGAGGAGGCACGCGATTGAATGCGCAAGCGCCCACTGCTTACGGACAGGGCCTGAGCAGCCAGGCACAGAACCTGCACTGGCTGCTGACCAATCTCGTCGAGGAGGTGCCGGGCATCCGCTCGGTCGCGGTGGTCTCCTCCGACGGCCTGCTGCTGCTGTCCTCCGACCCCGACCCCGACCGCAGCCAGGACGAGGCCCGGCCGGAGGAGCGCGCCGGGCCGCGGGGCTCCAGCGCGGATCTGGCCACCATCGTCTCCGGGCTCGGCAGCCTCACCAACGGTGCCGCGAAGCTGATGGACGGCGGTGCGGTCAAGCAGACGATGATCACGATGGACGAGGGCAGCCTGTTCGTCATGTCGATCAGCGACGGTTCGCTGCTCGGCGTGCATGCCACTCCGGACTGCGACATGAACGTCATCGCCTACCACATGGCGCTGTTCGTCGGCCGGGCCGGACATGTCCTCACCCCCGAACTCCGCAGTGAATTGCGCAAGTCGATGGAGAGCGCCCAGTGAGTACCCCCAAACTCCCCGTCCGAGGCGGGGACCGGAAACCCTCGCGCGTGCGGCCGTATTCGCTCACCGGCGGCCGGACGCGATTCGGCCATGTGCTGCTCGTGGAGACGTTCGTCGCCGCGCTGGAGGCGCCCGAGGAGCGGCGCGAGCTCACCTCCGGGGGCTGGGGCGACCGCGTGATGCCGGAGATGCGGGCGATCGTCGAGCTGTGCCGCCGGATGCGCTCGGTCGCGGAGATCTCCGCGCTCCTCAAGATGCCGCTGGGCGTGGTCCGGGTACTGCTCAGCGACCTCGCCGACCAGGGAAAGATTCGCGTCTACGGCACCGGGCACGGCTCCGGCCGGCCCGACCGCGCGCTGCTCGAAAGGGTGCTGAGTGGACTTCACAGGCTCTGACACGATATCGGCCGGGACGGCGACCGCCGGATCCGTGGGTCAGGGCGATCCGGCGGCCGCGGCCGACGCGGGGCTGCAGAGCTGGCAGACGGACCGTTCGCAGGCGCCGATCGCCACCAAGATCGTGGTGGCGGGCGGCTTCGGCGTCGGCAAGACCACGTTCGTCGGATCGGTCTCGGAGATCACCCCGCTCCAGACCGAGGCGGTGATGACCCAGGCCAGCGAGGACACCGACGATCTGACCGCCACCCCGGAGAAGACCACGACCACGGTCGCGATGGACTTCGGGCGGATCACCCTCGACCAGGAGCTGGTGCTGTACCTGTTCGGCACGCCCGGACAGCAGCGCTTCTGGTTCATGTGGGACGACCTGGTGCGCGGTGCGATCGGTGCGATCGTGATGGCCGACACCCGCCGTCTCGAGGACTGTTTCCCGGCGCTGGACTACTTCGAGAGCTGCGGACTGCCCTATGTCGTCGCGGTCAACCACTTCGAGGGCACCGACGCCTACGAGGTGGAGGACGTCCGCGATGCGCTGACCGTGCCCGCTCACGTGCCCGTGGTGATCATGGATGCGCGCCGGCGGACCACGGTGATCCAGGCACTGCTGGCACTGGTCGGCCACGCCCTGGAGACCGCACCCGAGTAGCGGTCTCCGGAGCGGCCCGTTCCCCCGGGCACCCTGCCACCCCCCCACTTCACCCCCGAACAACCGCAGTAGCAGAGAAGAGTGCCGCCATGCGGAAAATACTCGTCATCGGAGCCGGCCAGTCCGGTCTCCAGTTGGCCCTCGGCCTCCAGTCGAAGGGCTATGAGGTCACCCTCATGTCCAACCGCACCGCCGATGAGATCCGCGCGGGGCGGGTGATGTCGACCCAGTGCATGTTCCACACCGCGCTCCAGCACGAGCGGGATCTGCAGGTCAACTTCTGGGAGAGCCAGGCCCCGCGCATCGAGGGCCTCGGCGTCTCGGTCGCCGCCCCGGGCAGCCACGAGGCGCCCGAGGGCTCGCAGCGCGCCATCGACTGGGTCGGCCGGCTCGACGGCTACGCCCAGTCCGTCGACCAGCGCGTGAAGATGGCCGGCTGGATGGAGACCTTCGCGCAGCGCGGCGGCCAACTCGTCATCCATGGCGCGGCCGTCTCCGACCTGGACTTCTTCGCCGGCCGCTACGACCTGACGCTGGTCTCGGCCGGCAAGGGCGAGCTGGTGTCCATGTTCGGCCGGAACCCCGCGCGTTCCCCGTACGACGCCCCGCAGCGTGCGCTCGCCGTCTCCTACGTGCACGGCGTCGGCCCGCGCCCCGAGCACCCCGAGTTCGAGGCGGTGCGCTGCAACCTGGTGCCCGGCGTCGGCGAGCTGTTCGTCATGCCGACGCTCACCACTTCCGGCCGCGCCGACATCCTCTTCTGGGAGGGCATACCCGGCGGCCCGCTGGACGCCTTCCAGGGCGTCACGGACCCCCAGGAGCACCTCGACATCACGCTCGACCTGATGAAGACCTTCCTGCCCTGGGAGTACGCCCGCGCCACCAAGGCCGAACTGACCGACGCCAACGGCACCCTGGCCGGCCGCTACGCCCCCACCGTGCGCAACCCCATCGGCCGGCTGCCCTCCGGCGGTCTGGTCCTCGGTGTCGCGGACGTCGTCGTCGCCAATGACCCGATCACCGGCCAGGGCTCGAACTCGGCCGCCAAGTGCGCCGCGTCCTACCTGTCCGCCATCGTGGAGCGCGGCGAGCGGCCGTTCGACGAGGAGTGGATGCAGTCCGCCTTCGACCGCTACTGGAACACCGCCCAGCACGTCACCAAGTGGACCAACGCGATGCTGGGCCCGCCGCCGGAGCACGTCCTGAACCTCATCGGCGCGGCCGGCCAGCTCCAGCCCGCCGCCGACCGCTTCGCCAACGGCTTCGACGACCCGTCCGACTTCGAGAACTTCTTCTACGAGCCGGAGAAGACGAACGCCTACCTGGCGTCACTGACGAGCTGATCTCCCTGCGGCGGTGCGCCCCCTGAGCCGCGGGGTGCACCGCCGTATGCCGTCGTGCCTTTGGGGCCGCCGACGCGGCCCGCGGCCCGTCACGGCAGCCCTGACGGGCCCCGGATCAGCGCCGCTTCCGCCAGGGCCACTTGGGCCCGTCCCCGGAGCTCTTCCCCTCCGGGTCGTACTCGTAGCGCCACCCGTGCGGCAGCCCCAGGCGGCCCACCCGCCCCGGCACGCGCCGGTAGACGTGTCGCACCGGCGGGCCCCCGCCGGCGTCCGGTACCGGGACCTCGTACGTCTTCGGCGGCTGGCCGGTCATGCCGACCAGCACGGGCAGTACGCGGCCGTCCAGCGGCCCGCCGACGAACGGGGTGTTCTCGCTTCGCACGCCGTCAGTCTCCCACCACGGCGGCGGGGCGGCAGCTCACAGCAGGTGCGTGGCGTCGCTCACCACGGGCAGCATGCGGCGGGCCAGCCCGCCGGCCGGGCCGTCGGCGGCCTCCAGCTTCAGCGCCGCCCGGGTCACCTTGGCGGTCTGCGGGTCCCTGGCCGCGGTGGCGGTCAGCAGGGCGATGAAGTGGTCGACCAGCCAGTCCCGCAGCTCGTCGAGGGCCGGCTGCTTGTCCTCGTCGAGCCAGATGAGGGAGGCGCCCTCGACGGCGGTGATCCACATGCGTACGGTCATCCGCAGCCGCAGGCCCGGCTCGGGCTCGCCCAGATGCCGCAGGATCTGGTCGGCGGCGGCCCGCCGCACCTCGTCCACGATCGCGGAGGTCCGGGCGGTCTCCACGACGCTGCCGCCCTGGAGCAGCGCGCTGAAGCCCGCGTCGTGTTCGTCGACGAACGCCAGATAACGGTCCAGCGCGCGCGAGAGCCGCTGGGTGAGCGGGCCGCTCTCCGGCTCGGCGAAGCAGCGCTCCAGCATGTCGGCCGCGCTGCGCAGCGCGGCCTCGTACAACTGCTGCTTGCCGCCGGGGAAGTAGCGGTAGACGAGCGGGCGCGAGACCTCGGCCGCGGTCGCCACGTCGTCCAGCGAGACGTCCTCGGGCGCGCGCTGGGCGAACAGGCCCAGCGCGGCGGTGAGTAGTTGGCTGCGGCGTTGCTCGACGCTCAGCCTGCGATAGGCGGGTCGGGGTACTGCTGGGGCGGTGCCGCTGCCGTTCATGAACAGCAGCGTAACCGCCCTGGATTCCGCTTCGGACAGGTGCTCGGTTACTGGACGGTTCATAAGGATCCTTCAGGCCAGCAGACCTGAGCGGCGCCACAACCTGCGGCCCAGGCCGTGCAGTACGCCGATCTCGTCCAGGAAGTCGGTCAGCCGCTTGGCGCCGGACTGCATCACCTCGCGGCGGTGGCCGCTGGCCTTGACCTGTGCGAGCGCCTCGCGCCGGTCCAGACCGACATGGGGGTAGACGTCCGGGTTGACGAAGGCGAGGGAGAAGACGCGCGCCGCCTCACCGGAGCTGATGCGGGTCAACTCCCGCTCCCAGCGCGGCGCGGTGATCATCTGGCGGCGCAGCTCCTCGCGGGCGTAGCGCACATGCCGGGCCTCCTCGACGACATGGATGCGGGTCACCCCGCGCACGATCGTCTGCACCCGCTCGTCCGGGAAGGTCAGCCGCTGCATCCAGTCCAGGATCTCCTCGCCGAGCAGGGTGCAGGCGAACGAACCCGGGGTGGTGGAGACCGTCTTGAGGACGCGGGCGAGGTTGTGGTGGACGCGCGAGACCGGGTACGCCGGGGCGCCGCCCTTGTGGATCATGCGGGCGAACATCTTGGAGTGCCGGCACTCATCGGCGATCTCGGTGAGCGCGTAACGGACATGGGCGCTGGTCACCGGCTTGTCGTAGATGTGCCGGACGAGCAGCTGCATCAGGATGATCTCGAACCAGATGCCCAGCGAGGCGAGCGAGGCGGCCTCGTGGCGGGAGAGGTCCTGCTGCTGCTCCAGGGACATCTTCCGCCACAGCGGGGTGTCGTAGAGCGAGACCAGCTCCGGCGGCCAGAACCACTTGCCCTCTTCGAGGGGCGCGTCCCAGTCGAGTTCGGTGTCGGGGTCGAAGGAGTGCCGGGCGGAGGAGTCGAGCAGCCGCTCGGCGACCTGTTCCCGGTCCTTGAGCAGACCGAGGGCGTCCCGCAGGACTTCGGTGTCCGTCACGGTCATGTCGGTGGGCGCGCTCGTCATGGGTGGCTACCTCGCTCCTGGGTTACCCGCGTTCACTTCTTATGAGACTGCTTGTCAGCAAGCTCGTCAATCCCCCGTGCACGACTTATTGACCCGCCGGTAAGAAACGTGTGAGCCTGCCAACGACCGCCTGTGACAAGGCGTTTGGCGAGCCGAGGAGGCATCCGTGTCGAGCCGAGATCTCTATGTGCAAGGCCCAGGCGACCCCGTGTGGAAGGTGCCCGCCTCCGGTGCGGCCCGCTTCAGCTGGGACTACGACGACGGACGGGACCGGCTGCTCGCGCTCTACCAGAAGGGCAAGGACAAGCAGTGGGACGCCACCCTGCGGATCGACTGGGACCTGGAGGTCGACCCCCAGGACCCGCTCGGCACCCCGGACGAGTCCATGTCCCTGTACGGCACCAAGTACTGGGACAAGATGACCGAGAAGGACCGCGGTGATCTGCGCCGGCACTACACCTCCTGGCAGTTCAGCCAGTTTCTGCACGGTGAGCAGGGCGCGATGGTGTGCGCCGCCCGGATCGTCGAATCCGTCCCGGATCTCGACGCGAAGTTCTACTCCGCCACCCAGACGATGGACGAGGCGCGGCACGCCGAGATCTACAGCCGCTTTCTCCAGGAGAAGATCGGGATGCTCTACCCGATCAACGACAATCTCCAGTCGCTGCTCTCCGACACCCTCAAGGATTCCCGCTGGGACATGCCGTACCTCGGGATGCAGGTGCTGATCGAGGGCCTGGCGCTGGCCGCCTTCGGCATGATCCGGGATACCACCACCAAGCCGCTGCCGAAGCAGATCCTCGCCTATGTCATGCAGGACGAGGCGCGGCACGTCGCCTTCGGGCGCATGGCGCTGCGCGATTACTACAAGCAGCTGACCGATGCCGAACTGCGGGAACGCGAGGAATTCGTCATCGAGGGCTGCTACTTGATGCGTGACCGGCTGCGCGGCCTGGAGGTCCTGGAGAACTTCGGCATTCCGCCCGAGGAGGCCGCCGAATTCACCGAGAACTCCGAATTCCTGCACCTCTTCCGGAAGCTGCTGTTCAGCCGGATCGTGCCCTGCGTCAAGGACATCGGCCTGTGGGGTGAACGCCTGCAGCGCGCCTATGTGGACATGGGCGTCTTCGAGATGGGCGACTCCAACCTCGATCTGCTGATGGCCGAGGACGAGGAACTCGCCGAAAAGCTGGACGCGGAGCGCTTCGCGGCCGAGGAGCAGGCCCGTACGGCGGAGGTCGCGGCGGCCGTCGCGGAGGGCGCGGCGGACGACTGACCGCCCGTACCACCCGGAGCGGAACCGCCCCTGAGTGCCGCGGCCCGCGGTTCAGGTGCCGTGGCGCGGGTGGTCGCCGTGGCCGCGGAGCCGGGCGGTGTGGCCGGTGAAGACGTCGATACGGGCGGCGAGGTCGGGGTGGCCCGGCTGCAGATGGGGGCGGGCGGCCGTCAGGGGGGCGATGAGCCCGACCGGATCGTCCTTGCCGAGTGCCTCGTCGAGGAGGTCCACGGGGCCCCGGGAGGCGGCGGGGAGATCGGTGAGGGCGGTGATCTGGCCGGCGAGGCGGCGCAGGCCGGCCGCGTTGTCCCGGGCCCAGGCGACGACGGTGCGCTCGGCGGCGCGGCGGTCCCGGGTGGCCTGGACGCGCTGCTCACCGGTGCTTCCGGCGGGGCCGGGGCGCTGGCGCAGATAGCGGCGTTCGGCGGCCTGGCGGCTGGCGACGCCGAGCGGCCGGGCGAGATCGGCCCAGCTGGCACCCGCCTGCCGGGCCGTCTCGATCAGACCCGTCTCCCAGCCGTCGAGCTGCTCGCGGACCTCGCGCAGCAGCAGGAGGGAGGCCAGCGCCTTGCCGGGGCCCTCGTCGAAGCCCGGCGGTTCCTCGGCGTCGGCGCTCTGGGCCGCATGGACGGCTTGGTTGATGGCCTCCAGGGCCGCCGCGGCGGCGAGGAAGGAGGCAGGGGCCGGGCTGCCGGTGCGAGGGGGTGCGGTCTCGTCGGCCGGGGACATGGGACCTCCTCGGTTCGTCATCATTTCGATGACGTTCGCCTTGTCATCCATTAGACGACATGCTACAACAGAGGACAGGTGAAGCGCATTGGCAGTTACTGCCCGATCCTCTGGAGGTGTTTCGCGATGTTGATGCGCACCGATCCCTTCCGCGAACTCGACCGGCTCACCCAGCAGCTGCTCGGTTCCGGCACCTGGTCGCGGCCGTCCGCGATGCCGATGGATGCCTACCGCGAAGGCGACGAGTACGTCGTGGCGTTCGATCTGCCCGGGGTCACCCCGGAGGCGATCGATATCGACGTCGAACGCAACATGCTGACGGTCAAGGCCGAGCGCCGGCCCGTGGCGAAGGCCGACGATGTGCAGCTGGAGCTGTCCGAGCGCCCCCTGGGTGCCTTCTCCCGCCAGATCGTCCTGGCCGACACCCTCGACACCGAGCACATCAAGGCCGATTACGACGCAGGTGTGCTGACCCTGCGCATCCCGATCGCCGAGCGCGCCAAGCCCCGCAAGATCGCCATCGGCAGCGAATCCGCCCCCCGGCAGATCCGCGGGTGAGCGAGGCCGCCGGCCCGTAGCGGCGGTGGAGGACGGGACTCGGTCCCTCTTCGGTGCCCGTCCTCCGCCCCAGAGACGAAAGGGGGTGGCCCGAGGTGGTCCTGCGAGAGGAAGCGTTCCTGGAGCGTGTCCAGGAACGCGGCGAATACGGGACCCGGCAGGAAGCGGAACGCGCGGCCCGCGTGATCCTCGCCCTGCTGGGGGCACATCTGGTCGGTGAGGTGCGGGCCGAACTGGCCGCGCGCCTCCCGGAGACCTACGCCCTGATCCTGCTCAACCCGCTGGAGGCCGCCGAGCCGCTCTCCCCCCAGCGGTTCGTCCGCGCCACCGCGGCCTGGATCGACGGCGCCACCGAGGAGACGGCGACCTGGGACGTCGGAGCCGTGCTCAGCGTGACCGCCGATGCCGCGGGCGACGACCTCATGAACGAGATCCTGCTCCAGCTCCCCGCCGGCTACGACCTCCTCTTCGGCCACCCCCGGTCCACCTGACCTCCCGCACCACCGGTGCCCGGCGCCTGCCGGGCACCGGCCGACCCACCACAACCAGAGACGAGAAAGGCGACCGTCGCAGCAATGGACGTGCAGCAGGAATCGGCCCGGCCCGTACCGGCCATGACGTTCCATCAGATGCTGGAGAGGATCCGGTACGAAGGTACCTACCCCACCCGCGAACGGGCCGCGGAAGCCGTCCGTCTCGTGCTGGCCGGCCTGGGCCGGCAGCTGACCGGCGACGAACGTGTCGAACTGGCCGCCCGCCTGCCCGTCGAGGCCGCACTCCTCTTCACCGCGCAGATCCCCGACACCGAACCCCGCACCGGCTGGGGCTTTGTCAAGGACCTCGCCACCCGCAGCGGCGCGAGCCCCGCCACCGTCCGCTGGGACACCGGCGCCGTCCTCGCCGCGGTCGCCGACCTGGCGGGCGAGGGACTGCTCACCCGCATCCTCCAGCAGCTCCCCGCCGGCTACGCGCTCCTGTTCGGCCGCGCCGAACTCACCCGGGCCGCCTGAGGCCGCCCGGCCGGCACCGCGTACGCCGAGCTCCCGATGCCGTGCCGCCGCCCTGCCGCACGGCGGACGACGAGAGCCGGGGCAGGCACCGGCCCCCGCCCCGGCTCGGGGCTCAGCGCCTTCCCGACCGCGCCAGCCAGCGCCCCTCGTGCCGGGACACCTCGATCGGGCGGCCGAAGCAGGCCGTCATCCGCGCGCCGGTCAGCACCTCGTCCACCGGGCCGCGGGCCTGCACCCGGCCCTCGCGCAGCAGCAGGGCGTGGCCGACGGCCGGGGACAGCTCCTCCAGATGGTGGGTGACGGTGACCGTCGACAGCTCCGGCCGCCCCGCGGCCAGCCGGTGCAGCGCATCGATCAGGTCCTCGCGGGAGGGCAGGTCGAGCGCGTTGAACGGCTCGTCGAGCAGCAGCAGCCGGGGGTCGGCCATCAGCGCGCGGGCGATCAGGATCCGGGCCCGCTGGCCGCCCGAGCACACCCCGTACGGCCGGTCCGCCAGCTCCTTGCAGTCCAGCTCGGCGAGCAGCTCATGGGCGCGCTCACGGGTGGCGTCGTCGTACTTCCGCCACAGCGGCTGCACGGTGCCGGTCGCGCCGGTCAGGACGACGGTGTGGCCGGTCGCGTCCTGCGGGACCTTCTGCGCGCCCGAGACCAGGCCGATGACGGCGCGCAGTTCGCGCACGTCCACCGAGCCGAGCCGGTGGCCGAGCACCTCGACGGTGCCGACGGTGGGGAACATCAGCGCCCCGACGAGACGCAGGACGGTGGTCTTGCCGGCACCGTTCGCGCCGAGCAGCGCCCAGTGCTCACCGGCCCGTACGGTCCAGTCGACGGCGTCGAGGATGACCTGCCCGGTGGTGTGGCGGCGGACGCCGACGCCCTCCAGGGCGGCGATCACGCGGGCGGCTTCGGGGGGCGGAGCGGTCCGTGCGGACGGCGCGGGCTCCGTGGGCTGCGAAGGCTGCGGAGAGGTCATCGCCGCAGACTAGCTGCGTATGACACCTTTCTGTGCGGGCGTCCGATGTGTGGACCCCGGCGGCGGGGGTGCCGTCCCCCCACCCCCGAACCCACCCCCCGCCCCCTCCCCCGAAGGGGGAGGAGGGGGAGGGGGCGGGGGAGAGCTTTGGAGGCCGGGCGGCCCAGCGGCCAGGACCGGGGATGCCGCGCGGGCACCGTGCGCGCGTGCCGAACGGCGGGGGCCCGTTGGCGGTTACGGCCCGGTCAACCCCAACAGGGCCCGCACCCGGGCGTACTTCTCCGTCAGCCGCTGCCGGGTCGGTGCGTCCAGTACGGCCAGCCGCTCCGGATCGGCGTTGTGCGCGAGATCCGACTCCTTGATCAGCAGCGCCCCGGGGGTGGCCAGGATGCGCGCGGTGTACTCCTCGACCGGTTCGTCCGCCTGCTTGGTGACCGCCAGGATCATCGCCTTGGCCGCCACGCTCAGCGCCGCGCCGGCCAGCCACTCGCGGCTCAGCGCCCTGTCCTCGACCGCATCGTGCAGCCAGGCCGCGGCGATCTGCTCCTCGCTGCCGCCCCGCTCCCGTACGCCCGCCGCGACCGCGGCCAGATGCTCGGCATAGGGGCGGCCGGCCTTGTCGGTCTGCCCGGAGTGCACCCGCCGGGGCAGTGCCTCCACCTCGGCCAGGGACAACAGCGGGGGAGCAGCGGGTTCCATGGGCGGGATCGCATCAGCCATACGGCCATTGTGACGCGGCGGCCGGGGGCGGTGCAGGGGGCTCCGGGGGACGGGCCCCGGCACGGCCGGGCCGTGCGCCGACGGCCGGGCCGCAGCACCGACGGCGGGGCCGTGCGCCGACGGCCGGGCCGCAGCACCGACGGCCGGGCCGCAACCAGCCCGCCCCGCCCGCGGACCTCACCCGACCGCCGCCGCCATCACCGCCTGGGCGATCGGCGCCGCGCTCCCGCCGCCGCTGATGTCCGCGCGATCGGCGGCCGCGTCCTCGACCACCACCGCCACCGCGACGGCCGGCTCATAGCTGTCCTTCGCCCGCGCCCAGGAGATGAACCAGGCATACGGCATGCCCTCGTTGTGCACCCCGTGCTGCGCGGTGCCCGTCTTGCCGCCGACCGTGGCGCCCTTGACGGCGGCGCGCCGGCCGCTGCCGTGCGCGACGACGTCGACCATCATCTCCTGGAGCTGCTGGGCCGTGACCGGGCCGATCACCTGGCGGGCAGGGAGGTGCGGGCCGTCCTCGACCAGGACGCCCCGGGCATCGGTCACCTTGTCGACGAGGTACGGCGGCGCCAACCGGCCCCCGTTGGCGACCACCGCCGACACCATCGCCATCTGGAGCGGCGTGGCGGCGGTGTCGTACTGCCCGATGGCCGACAGCGCGACCTGCGCGGGATCCATCCGGGTGTCGAAGGTGCTCGGTGCGACGGGCGAGGGGATGCGCAGCCGGCGGTCGTTGAAGCCGAACTTCCCGGCGGTGGCGGCCATGCCGCGCAGCCCGACCTCGGCGCCCAGCCGCGCGAAGACGGTGTTGCACGAGGCCCGGAACGCGTCCTTGAGCGAAGCGTCCGCACACCCCTTCGCGGCATTCCCGAGCCGGGTGGCGGTGCCGGGCAGGGGATAGGGGTCGGGGGAGTCCGTCGGGGCCTCGATATCGGTGACCTTGCCGCTCTCCAGCGCGGCCGCCGCGGTGACGACCTTGAAGGTGGAGCCGGGCGGATAGGTCTCCCCCAGGGCCCGGTTGAGCATCGGCCGCGGCTCGGCGCCGTTCAGCCGGCGCCAGGCCGCGCCGACCGCGGTGCCGTTGCCGGACAGCTCACCCGGGTCGTACGAGGGCGTACTGACCAGCGCCAGCACCCTGCCGGTGCGCGGCTCGATCGCGGCCACCGCGCCCTTCTTGTCCCCCAGGCCGTCGAACGCGGCGCGCTGCATCCGGGGGTTGATGGTGGTGTGGACGCTGCCGCCCGGCCGGTGGGCGCCGGTGAGACGGTCCCACCAGGGGAAGGTGGCGAGCCGGTCGTCGGCGCCGGTGAGCACGCCGTCCTCGGCGCTTTCCAGCAGCGAGGTCCCGTAGATCTGCGAGGAGTAGCCGGTGACCGGCGCATACAGCGGCCCCTCGGTGTAGCTGCGTTCGAAGCGCAGCCGCCCGCCGCTGTCCCGGGAGCCGGTCACCGGTCGGCCCGCGACGAGCAGGGCACCGCGCGGCTGCTCGTAACGGGCGATCGAGGTGCGGCGGTTGGCCGGGCTGTGGCCGTAGTGCTCCGTCTCGAAGATCTGCACCCGGGCCGCGTTGACCAGCACCGCGACGAGGAGCAGAAAGGAGAAAGCGGCGGTGTGGCGGATGCAGCGGATCAACGGCCGGCCTCCGGGGACGAGGAGGCCTCGTCGGCCGGGGCCGGCGGCGGGGCCGAGGGCGGCCGGCTCCGGGACGGCGTACCGGTCGGCTTCAGGAAGCCCGCCACCCAGCTCCCCGTCCCGAACAGGGTGTCCCGCCCGGCGAGGCTCCCCGCCCCGCTCCTGCCGTCCCGCGCCGCCTCGTTGGCCGCCTCGCTGACCGGCCCCTGACCCGCCGCGTGCGCCGGAGGTCCGGTCGCCGCGCCCTCGACATCGGCCGCCGCACTCCCCTCCTTGCTGCCGCTCTCGCCCCCCTCCGCCCGTGGCGTCCGCGCCCGATTGCTGATCCGCAGCAGCAGCGCGACGATGATCCAGTTGGTGACGACGGAGGACCCGCCCTGCGCGAGGAACGGCATCGCCATCCCCGTCAGCGGAATCAGCCCCATCACCCCGCCCGCGATGACGAAGACCTGAAGCGCGGGCAGCGCCGCGAGGCCCACGGCCAGCAGGCTGCCGAACGGGTCCCGCAGCCCGAGCGCGGCCCGATAGCCACGGGCCACCAGCAGCGCGTACAGCAGAAACAGCGCGGTCAGCCCGGCCAGCCCGAGTTCCTCGCCGAACGTCGCCAGAATGAAGTCGGACTTCATCGCGAAGCCGATCAGATACGAGTGCCCCTGGCCGAGGCCGGTGCCGAACATCCCGCCGGCCGCGAACGCGAACAGCGACTGGGCGAGCTGACCGGGCCCCTGACCCGCCGCGATCCCGGCGAACGGGTGCTGCCAGTCCTCGACCCGGCTGTGCACATGCGGCTCCAGCGTGCCGACGGCGGCCGCCCCGATGCCCGCCAGGAGCAGCCCGACCGCGATCCAGCCGGTCCGCCCGGTGGCCACGTACAGCAGGACGACGAAGATCCCGAAGAACAGCAGCGAGGTCCCCAGATCGCGTTCGAGGACCAGGACGGCCACGCTGACCAGCCAGATCGCCACGACCGGCCCGAGCACCCTTCCGGCGGGCAGCTGCAGCCGCCCCATACTGCGCCCGGTGCGCGCCAGTACGCCGCGGTTGGCCGCAAGATAGGCCGCGAAGAAGACGGTGATCAGCACCTTGGCGAACTCACCCGGCTGGATGGAGAATCCGGCGAGCCGGATCCAGATCTTCGCCCCGTTGACGGCGGGGAAGAGGATCGGCGCCGCCATGAGCAGCAGCGCGAGCCCCGCACACCGTGCGGCGTACCGCTGCAGCGTCCGGTGGTCGTGCAGCAGCACCACCACGCCGATGAAGAGCAGGAAACCGACCGTCGACCACACCAGCTGGGTGGGCGCGGCGTGGTTTCCCGGGGTGTCCAGATCGAGGCGGAAGATCAGGACCAGCCCGATCCCGTTGAGCAGCACCGCGGTGGGCAGCAGCAGCGGATCTGCGTACGGGGCGCGGAAGCGGACGGCGAGATGCGCGAGCAGCGCGAGTCCGCCGAGCCCCGCGCCGTAGCGAACCGCACCGCCCGGCAGGGCGTGCCACCGGGTGAGTCCCACGACGACGTACCCGCAGACGCTGATGAGAACGGCGCCTACCAGGAGGGCCAGTTCGATGCCCCGTCGCTTGGGCAGTAGCGGCAACGGTGGGGGAGTGTCCAACGGGCGCGCGGCGGCCGCCCTTGCCATTGCCGTCATGCCTGGCAACGTAGCAAGCGGCGACCGTTATTTCCGTTATGTCGGATGCGACGTTCGGGGTGCGCGGGCGTGCACGGGCCGCGTACGCCCCGGACGCGGGCCCGGGGCTACCTCGGGGGCACCCCTCGGGGTGCCCCCGCCCGGCCCCCTCAACACCAGCGGGGGTCCTCCCCGTCATGCACGATGTGGCGCACGGAGGACCAGGCGTACGAGGCATCGCTGAGCCTGTACCAGACCGGGTTGCCCTCGACCTTCTGCCCGTTGAGCCGGCAGGCGATCGCCACCACCGTCCCGTAGCGCTTCGATCCGACCGCGCGGTAGTCGTAGCTCGGCCCCGTGCGCAGCACCACACCCCTTTTGGCGACGACGCGGCCCTCGTACGGGGCGAGATCGTCCTCGTCGTCGGCAGCCTGTGCCGGGCCGGCCACGACGGCCCCGGTCAGCGCACCGGACAGCACGCAACGGGCGAACGCACCGATCTTGCCTGTCTTCGACCTCGGAAACATACGCTTCCTCCTGCGAAGGGGAGAGCCTCAGGGGAGTCCCTGCGGGGTGGATCGAGTGGTGTCACCGGGCGTCACCTGACGGACGGGCCGGGGCCGGGGCCCCGCCGGCGCGGTGCTCCTCGCACCCTTCCCCGGCTGCGAGTGCGGCTACTGCCTGCCGCGCGCCGCGCTCCGGCGGCACGCCCTGCCGACTTCTCTCGCTCTCCTTCACGCTAAGGAGACCCCGGAGGGTCCGCAACTCATCACGGTGGGTAAGGGGGGCGGCGGGGTGCCCCGGCCCGTCCTCGCCGGGCCGCCCGCACGCTCCCGGCGCCGCGAGGTGACCCCCAACCGGCCTTCACCGGGGCGCGGTTGGGCTGTCCGTACGCGGTGCCCCGGTCCCGTGGTCGGACCTGCAACCGGTTACCGCCTTGGGGCGGGGTGCGCAGGGGTGTGGGAGTGGCGGGGGTCGCGGCCATGCCTAAGGGAAGAATCAGGGACGCCCCAGGGGTCGCTCAGGGCCGTTCCGGGTTGTTCCGCGAACGCGCCCAATGGCACTTTGTAAACTCGTCCAGACCGAATAGAAGAAGAAGGCCGAGGCCGAGCTCGTCACGCTGATGCGGACGACCGAAGACTCCGGTCGATGGCATGGACCTGAGCCATGACCACCGTGAGCGAGGGGCTATGGCGTACGTCACACCCGTGCACGCCGAGCGGAGGTTCCGTGCTCTCCCGGCCGCCGTGGGCCGCGGAGCGCGGGTGACCGACCCCCTCGACGAAAGGCAGTATTAGCGTCATGACGACTCTCCGTTCCCGGATCATCGCCTGGGCCGGCCGTATGTATCTGGCGAGAACGCGCAGGAAAGGATTCGACCTGTCTCGAATGTCTTTCTTGCCCGAGTCCGTCCTGATGCCATTGCGGCGCGATGGTCTCGACCCGGTGGGCGATTTGGCGGCCGTCCGGGAGAAGGAGTCCATCAGTCGGCTTCCCGTACCCATAGCCGCCAACGTCTGGCTGGTCACCGGCTATGACGAGGTCAAGGCGGTACTGGGGAAGGCCGGTGCCTTCAGTTCGGACTTCACCAACCTCGTCGGCAAGGCCGGCGCGGGTGCCGAACAGAACCCCGGCGGACTCGGATTCGCCGACCCGCCCGTGCACACCCGCCTCCGCCGCCTTCTGACGCCGGAATTCACCATGCGCCGCCTCAGCCGGCTCACCCCCCGCATCCACGAGATCGTCGAAGAGCAGCTCGACGCCATGGAAAAGGCGGGCAAGGACGGCGACCCGGTCGACATCGTCCAACTTTTCGCCCTCCCTATCCCCTCCCTCGTCATTTGCGAACTCCTCGGCGTCCCCTATGAAGACCGCGCCGACTTCGAACGCCTCAGTGCCGCCCGCTTCGATCTTTTCAGCGGTGCAAACGCCTCCTTCGGTGCCATATCGGAATCCCTTTCCTATTTCCGGGACATCGTCAAGAAGCAGCGTGAAAACCCGGGTGACGGTCTGCTCGGGATGATCGTGCAGGAACACGGCGATTCGGTCAGCGACGAAGAGTTGGCGGGCCTCGCCGACGGCGTCCTGACCGGCGGCTTCGAAACCACCGCCAGCATGCTGGCGCTCGGCGCCCTGGTCCTCCTCCAGGACCCCAAGCACTTCGCGGCCCTGCACGACGGCGACGACGTCGTCGACCGCTATGTCGAGGAACTGCTCCGCTACCTGACCGTCGTACAGGTCGCCTTCCCGCGCTTCGCCCGCGAGGACCTGGAAATCGGCGGTGTCCAGATCGCCGCGGGAGATGTGGTGCTGTGCTCCCTGAGCGGTGCGGACCGCGACGGCAAACTGGGCCCGGACATGGAACAGTTCGACCCTTCCCGCAACGTCCCCTCCCACCTCGCCTTCGGCTACGGCATCCACCGCTGCGTGGGCGCCGAACTGGCCCGCATGGAACTCCGCGCCGCCTACCCGGCCCTGGTACGCCGCTTCCCCCGCATGCGCCTCGCCGCCACCCCGGAGGACCTGGAATTCCGCAAGCTCTCGATCGTGTACGGCATCGAGTCACTCCCGGTGCGGTTGAACGGCTGAGCGCAGGGAGGTCGGTCAGGATTCCTCGCTGTCAGTAGCCCCCGCCCGTCCGGTTGGGGTCGAACTGCCGGATCTTCGAGGCGAGATTGGGGTGCCGCCGCTCACATGCCGATTGAACGTCACGTCTTTCGGGTTGATTGCCCCAGCGCTGACGGCTGCACCGTCCGTCATCCGCCGTGCGGGTCGCCCACGGTGACGCCCATGACCTTCTCCAGCCCGTCCTGCACCAGCGCCACATCGTCCGCGGGGTTGCTGTTGCCGGGCTCCACGGCCCGCTGCTGGGCCACGGAGTGGGTGGCCGCCCAGATGAGCTGGTTCGAGGACACCCACGGCAGGGCGGTTTCGACGGGCGTCGTAGGGGGCGAACCGGCCGCACCGGACGAGGCGGTGGCCCGGTACGTGAAGCCGGGTTTGTCCTTCAAGCCGGGGTCGGCCGTGACGACGCCTTCCGTGAAGGCCGGCAGCCCGTAGCCGTAGAGGAAACCGTCCCTACGAGGGCGGGTTTTCATGTACACGCCGTTGCCTTCGAACGAACCGTTGTCGTTGGTGTTTCCTTCGATCGTGTAAGCGTTGTCGGCGTCGTACTTGCGGCGTGGCGACGAAGCCTCCGGCAGGGCCCGGCGCCGAACTGGCGGACCGCGAGTCCAGCGAACTGGCGACGGGCGACAAGCAACTCGTCTGGCAGGGCGAGGAAGGCCTCGGTCCCGACACCCGGCAGCCTGACCCCGCGAGGAGCCTCCTCGGCGCGCCGGACGTCCCAGCGATGCATCCGAGCCACGGCGACGCGTGGACGGAGAGGCAGCGGTCAGCCGGTTGATCGCCTGGACGAGGCCGGGTGTGTGGCGGCCGCGCCGGCCCGGCGGCTCGGCGAGCGGCGGGCGCCGGGCGACGGCCGGCAACCGTGAACCGGCCCGCCCCGCCCGCGGGCCTGTCCAGGACAACAAAAAATCGGACGCCCGCACCGAAATGCTGGCGTCCGATCATGGCACCCGGGTCCCGAGACCGATACGCGTTCCCGATCTCGTTCCACTTCCTGGGTGCCCCCGGCAGGATTCGAACCTGCGCACACGGCTCCGGAGGCCGTTGCTCTATCCCCTGAGCTACGGGGGCGTTGTCGCCGGTTTGTGCGGCGACGGGTAGAACCCTACCAGCTCTGATGGGGTGTTCATGAACAGGTTTGGCGGGAGGTGGGGAGGGTGCGGGTGGGGCGCTCACCGGTCCCTAGCGCATGGGTGCCGGGTGGTGGGTAGCGGTCGGGGAAAGGTCCTTCACACGGGGGCGGAAGTGGGGAAAACCGGGACGCAGTCGCAGGTGGGGCCCTAGTCTCATGGTGTGCCTGGCTTGTCCGGTCGGATCCTTGTTGTCGATGACAACAAGGTGATCCGCCAGTTGATCAGGGTCAATCTCGAGCTGGAGGGCTTCGAGGTCGTGACCGCGGCTGATGGTGCCGAGTGTCTGGATGTCGTGCACCACGTGAGACCTGATGTCGTGACCCTTGATGTCGTGATGCCGCGGCTCAACGGTCTGCACACCGCGGCGCGCTTGCGTTCCGATCCGCGGACGTGGGACATCCCTATCGCCATCGTCAGTGCCTGCACCCAAGGCGAGGTGGACAACGGGGAGTCGGTGGGGGTGGACGCGTTCCTTGCGAAACCGTTCGAGCCGGCCGAGCTGGTGCGGACCGTGGGCAAGCTGGTGCGTGAGGGCCGGCAACGGCAGCATGGGCCCGAGGGCGGGACCGAGGACGAGGACGGGGAAAGCGACGGGGGCGGGGGAGCGACGGAGCGTGGTGCTTCGTCCGGTGGGGTCGCGACGTCCGGTGGGGTGGGTGTGGTGGATGCGGGTGGGGAGTAGGGGGACGGAGACGTGCCGGAGGGCTCGTTGTAGAGCGGGCGACGGGATGCGCGGTTCGTCCGGCCGAGTAGGGACGGAATAGGGGTGATCGTCCCGGGTCGTTCGGCGGATCGCTATGTGGATCGATACGCAGAGTGTCCACAGGGCGAAACCGGGTCGCATAGGTACCCCGGGTCTCCCATACGCTTGTCCTGTGACCCCCGCTGAGCTCTCCCGTACCGTCCTGCGCTCCGTGCGTGGTGCGGTGGAGGAGCAGGAGCTCTCCGTGTCCGTGCCGGCGCGGATCGTGGTGCGGCCGTCGCCGCGGCCCGGGTGTGGGGACTATGCCTCCAATGTCGCGCTGCAGCTCGCCAAGCCGGCGGGCCGGCCGGCCCGCGAGGTGGCCGAGATTCTGCGGAAGCGGCTGGCCGGGAGTCCCGGGATCGCCCGGGTCGAGATCGCCGGGCCCGGGTTCTTGAATTTCACGCTGGGGGACGAGGCGCAGATCGCCCTGGTGCGGGAAGTGCTGGCGCAGGGGAGCGGATACGGGGACCGGAGTGCCCGGACCAACCTGAGTGCCCGGAGCACCCGGACGGCAGAAGCCGGTTCGGTCGACGGTTCCGCTCCTGCCGACGGTGCCGTGGCCGGTTCCGATGCGCGTGAGGTGGTCGTGGCCGAGGCGTTGGCGCGGATCGAGGCGGCGGCCGGCGCACCGGCCCGCAGGTGTGCGCTCCCCGTCCCCCACCCGCCCGACCTCGTCGCCCTCCTCGCCCGTCTGGGCTCCGATGAAGCGCGCTGGGTGCTGTTGCGGCCGGCCGCGCATGATCCGGTGCGGGTGCCGGAGCGGCCCGTGCAGCGGGAGAGCAATCCACGGTTCCGGGTGCAGTACGCGCACGCCCGGGCTCGGGCGCTGCTGCGGAACGCGGGTGAGCTGGGGTTTTCGGGGGAGCCGGGGGATGTGGGGCTTCCGGTGGCCGAGGGCGCCTCGGGGGTCCCGGACGAGGCGGCGCGACGGTTCGGGTCCGGTGAGCCCGCCGGAACGCAGGCCGCCCCCGCGGGCCGGACGCTTCAGGGGCTGCTCACTCTTCTCGCCACCTATCCCTCCGCCATCGAGGCCGCCGCGCGGCTGCGGGCGCCGGACCGGGTGGTGCGGCATCTGGAGGCGACCGCGGATGCGTTCTTCCGCTGGCACGACGACTTTCCGCCACTGCCCGTCGGGGAGCAGAAACCCTTGGCCGTGCACCGGGCCCGGCTGGCGCTTGCCGAAGCCGCAGGGACGGTGCTCGCCAACGGCCTGCGTCTGCTCGGCATCTCCGCTCCCGAATACCTCTGAACCATTTTGAGGGGATCTCTCCGCTATGAGTCGTTCCGCGCACCCCGCAGGGCCCCGGCACGCCGATGTGTTGCCCGAGGGGCACTACGCCGGGCCGCCCGCCGATCTCAACACGCTTGACCCGCGGGTCTGGTCGCGTACGGTCCAGCGCAATGCCGACGGTGTGGTCACCGTCGGCGGGCTGGACGTCACCGCGCTCGCCGAGGAGTTCGGTACGCCGGCGTACTTCCTCGACGAGGACGACTTCCGGGCGCGCTGCCGGGCCTGGAAGGACGCCTTCGGGCCGGGGGCCGATGTGTTCTACGCCGGGAAGGCCTTCCTGTCGCGGGCCATCGTGCGCTGGCTGCACGAGGAGGGGCTGAACCTCGACGTCTGCTCCGGCGGCGAGCTGGCGACGGCGCTGGCGGCGGGCATGCCGGCCGAGCGGATCGCATTGCACGGCAACAACAAGAGCACCGAGGAGATCACCCGCGCCGTGGAGGCGGGGGTCGGGCGGATCGTGCTCGACTCGTTCCAGGAGATCGTGCGAGTCGCGCACATCGCGGAGCGGCTGGGCAAGCGCCAGCGGGTGCAGATCCGGGTCACGGTCGGTGTCGAGGCGCATACGCACGAATTCATCGCGACCGCGCACGAGGACCAGAAGTTCGGCATCGCGCTGGCGGGCGGCCAGGCGGCAGAGGCCGTACGGCGCGCGCTCAAGCTGGACGGCCTGGAACTCATCGGAATTCACAGCCATATCGGGTCGCAGATCTTCGACATGGCCGGATTTGAAGTGTCCGCCCGCCGTGTCGTGCAATTGCTGACCGAAGTGCGCGACGAGCACGGCATCGAGCTGCCCGAGATCGATCTGGGCGGTGGGCTCGGCATCGCGTACACCTCGGACGACGACCCGCGCGAGCCGCACGAGATCGCGGCGGCGCTGGGCGACATCGTGAGCCGCGAGTGCGCGGCGGCGGGGCTGGCGGTGCCGCGGCTGTCGGTCGAGCCCGGGCGGGCGATCGTCGGGCCGACGGCGTTCACGCTCTACGAGGTCGGCACGGTCAAGGAGCTGGAGGGGCTGCGGACGTATGTGTCCGTGGACGGCGGGATGTCGGACAACATCCGCACCGCGCTGTACGACGCGGAGTACAGCGTGGCCCTGGTCTCGCGGACCTCGGACGCCGAGCCGATGCTGTCGCGGGTGGTCGGCAAGCACTGCGAGAGCGGGGACATCGTCGTACGCGACGCCTTCCTGCCGGCCGACGTGGCGCCCGGGGACCTGCTCGCGGTGCCGGCCACCGGTGCGTACTGCCGTTCCATGGCGAGCAACTACAACCACTCGCTGCGGCCGCCGGTCGTAGCTGTCAGGAACGGTGCGGCCAGGGTGATCGTCCGGCGGGAGACGGAGGAAGATCTCCTGCGGTTGGACGTCGGCTAGGGCCGGATCGCCGGGCCCCGACCCGGGATGAAATAAATGTCTCGGCATCTGGACGACGGACGGAAACCGCCGTCCGGTGCGTGAGACTGGTGCATGAAGCAAGCCGAAAATCGCTGATCGATGAGAAGCAGAGGTCGAATGATGCGTACGCGTCCGCTGAAGGTGGCGCTCCTGGGCTGTGGTGTTGTCGGCTCAGAGGTGACGCGCATCATGACGACGCACGCCGACGATCTCGCCGCCCGCATCGGTGCGCCCGTGGAGCTCGCCGGGATCGCCGTCCGCCGCCCCGACAAGGTGCGCGAGGGCGTCCCGGCCGACCTGATCACCACCGATGCCACCGCACTGGTCAAACGCGGCGACATTGATGTCGTGATCGAGGTGATCGGCGGTATCGAGCCGGCCCGCACGCTGATCACCACCGCGTTCGAGCACGGCGCGAGCGTGGTCTCCGCCAACAAGGCGCTGGTCGCGGC
Organism: Streptomyces auratus; assembly: GCF_050433025.1. Taxonomy (NCBI): domain Bacteria; kingdom Bacillati; phylum Actinomycetota; class Actinomycetes; order Kitasatosporales; family Streptomycetaceae; genus Streptomyces; species Streptomyces auratus. The sequence goes on from NZ_JBNGCB010000003.1 coordinate 1,143,423, forward strand.
GGACGGCGCGGCGCTGCACGCGGCCGCCGAGGCCAAGGGCGCGGATCTGTATTACGAGGCCGCCGTCGCCGGTGCGATCCCGCTGGTGCGGCCGCTGCGCGAGTCGCTGGCCGGCGACAAGGTCAACCGGGTGCTCGGCATCGTCAACGGCACGACCAATTTCATTCTCGACAAGATGGATTCGACCGGCGCGGGCTACAGCGAGGCGCTGGACGAGGCGACCGCGCTGGGCTACGCGGAGGCCGACCCGACCGCCGACGTCGAGGGCTTCGACGCCGCCGCCAAGGCCGCGATCCTCGCCGGCATCGCCTTCCACACCCGGGTGACCATCGACGATGTGCACCGCGAGGGCCTCACGGAGGTCACCGCCGCCGACATCGCCTCCGCCAAGCGGATGGGGTGCACGGTCAAGCTGCTGGCGATCTGCGAGCGGGCCGCGGACGGCGCGTCCGTCACCGCGCGGGTGCACCCCGCGATGATTCCGCTGACGCATCCGCTCGCCTCCGTCCGAGAGGCGTACAACGCGGTCTTCATCGAGGCCGACGCGGCCGGTCAGCTGATGTTCTACGGACCCGGCGCGGGCGGTTCGCCCACCGCCTCCGCGGTCCTCGGCGACCTCGTGGCGGTCTGCCGCAACAAGCTCTCCGGCACCACCGGGCCCGGCGAGTCCGCCTACACACGGCTGCCGGTCAGCCCCATGGGCGCGGTCATCACGCGGTACCACATCAGTCTCGACGTGGCCGACAAGCCCGGTGTTCTCGCGCAGGTCGCGACCATCTTCGCCGAACACGGCGTATCGATCGATACGGTCCGTCAGCAGGGCAAGGACGGCGAGGCATCGCTCGTCATCGTCACCCACCGGGCGGCGGATGCGGCCCTGTCGTCGACCGTCGTGGCACTGCGCGAGCTCGACACCGTCCGCGGTGTCGCCAGCATCATGCGGGTCGAAGGGGAGTAGAGGAACCCATGTCAGCCAATTCCACCGTGACCACGACGAGTCGTCAGTGGCGCGGAATCATCGAGGAATACCGCGACCGCCTCCCGGTCAGCGACACGACCGAGGTCGTCACCCTCCGGGAGGGCGGCACACCCCTCGTACCGGCCCAGGTCCTCTCCGAGCGCACCGGGTGTGAGGTGCACCTCAAGGTCGAGGGCGCCAACCCCACCGGTTCCTTCAAGGACCGCGGCATGACGATGGCGATCACCCGCGCCAAGGAGGAGGGCGCCAAGGCGGTCATCTGCGCCTCCACCGGCAACACCTCCGCCTCGGCCGCCGCCTACGCGGTCCGCGCGGGCATGGTCTGTGCGGTGCTCGTCCCGCAGGGCAAGATCGCGCTCGGCAAGATGGGCCAGGCCCTGGTGCACGGCGCAAAGATTCTCCAGGTCGACGGAAATTTCGACGACTGCCTGACGCTGGCCCGCCGGCTGTCCGACAACTACCCCGTCGCACTTGTGAACTCCGTCAATCCGGTTCGTATCGAGGGCCAGAAGACCGCGGCCTTCGAAATCGTCGACATGCTCGACGATGCGCCGGACATCCACGTGCTGCCCGTCGGCAACGCCGGCAACATCACCGCGTACTGGCGGGGCTACCAGGAGTACGCGGCCGACGGCATCGCCTCCCGCACCCCGCGCATGTGGGGCTTCCAGGCCTCCGGCAGCGCCCCGATCGTGCGCGGCGAGGTCGTCAAGGACCCGACGACCATCGCCACCGCGATCCGCATCGGAAACCCCGCCTCGTGGGCGAACGCCGAGCGGGCGCGGGACGAGTCCGGCGGCTTCATCGACGACGTGACCGATCGTCAAATCCTGTCCGCCTACCGCCTGTTGGCCGCGCAGGAGGGCGTCTTCGTGGAGCCCGCCTCGGCCGCGTCGGTCGCCGGTCTGCTCAAGGCCGCCGAGGAGGGCAAGGTCGACCCCGGCCAGCGCATCGTCTGCACGGTCACCGGCAACGGCCTCAAGGACCCGGACTGGGCGGTGGCCGGTGCGCCGCAGCCGGTCACGGTCCCGGTCGACGCGGGCGCCGCTGCCGAGCGCCTCGGCCTCGTCTAGGACCCCGCCGTACGCGTGGACCTGCGTGTACGGCACCCGGTGGCGGGGCGCGGTGAGCGTCCCGTCACCTCCCGCACAGCAAATTGTGCAAAGGCTGCAAAGTCCAGGGAAAGCGACGCTGGTGCACGGCGCAGCGCGCGACACGCATCGTGCGCCTCCTGTGCGCCCTATGTCGCGACAGAACCTTCCTTCGATAGGCTGGCAGCAACTCCCCTCCCCACGGCATGACGCAGTGGTGTGCAGGGCAGGTCAGAACGGTCCCCATGAGCCGGCCGGGCGCCTCGGTGCCGCGGCGCTCCGGGGCAGTACCGCAGCATCAATCAAGGAGAGTCATCGAGCGATGGCCGGTCCCGCGTTCCGCGCCGCCGCCGTCCGGGTGCGCACCCCCGCTACCAGCGCCAATCTCGGTCCCGGCTTCGATGCCCTGGGTCTTTCCCTGGGCCTGTACGACGATGTCGTGGTGCGCGTCGCCGACTCCGGGCTGCACATCGACATCGCAGGTGAGGGCGCCGACACCCTGTCCCGCGACGAGAGCCATCTGCTCGTCCGGTCGATGCGCACCGCCTTCGATCTGCTCGGCGGGCAGCCGCGCGGCCTGGAAATCGTCTGCGCCAACCGCATCCCGCACGGCCGCGGCCTGGGGTCCTCCTCGGCCGCCATCTGCGCCGGCATCGTCGCCGCGCGCGCCGTGACGATAGGCGGCGAGCAAAAGCTCGACGACACCGCACTGCTGGAGCTGGCCACCGAGATCGAGGGCCACCCCGACAACGTCGCCGCCTGTCTGCTGGGCGGTTTCACGCTCGCCTGGATGGACTCCGGCACCGCCCGCGCGATCCGGATGGATCCCGCCGATTCCATCGTTCCGGTGGTCTTCGTGCCCGGAAAGCCGGTGCTCACCGAGACCGCCCGCGGACTGCTGCCGCGCACCGTCCCGCATGTGGACGCCGCGGCCAACGCCGGCCGCGCCGCACTGCTCGTCGAGGCCCTGACCAGGCGCCCCGAGCTGCTGCTCGCCGCGACCGAGGACCGACTCCACCAGGAATACCGCGCTCCCGCGATGCCGGAGAGCGTGGCCCTGGTGAACCGGCTGCGCGTGGACGGCGTCCCCGCAGTCGTGTCCGGTGCGGGCCCGACGGTGCTCGCGCTGGTGGAGGACGCGGCGGCCGACAAGGTCGCGGCACTGGCGGGCGAGGGGTGGGCGGCAAACCGCCTGGCCCTCGACGCGGCGGGCGCCTGCGTACTGCCGCTCGCCGGGTGAGCACGCAGGTGGCCGACGATTGCCGGTCTTGGAGAGGGGGAATGTTTGTTGGATCCGGTAGTGTTAACCTCAAGTCAGTACTCGACGCCTGAGTGGCGCGGTGCTTCGTGTCCCCCATCGGGACCACTTTCTTCCGGGAGCCTCCCAATCTGCTGGGCGCAATTGTCAAAGCCGGCAATTGCCTGAGCGGAAGTGAGCACGCTCCGGAATCGGCGTGGTGAATGGCCACTCTGCATCTCCTCACGCCGGCGCCATGAACTGATCTCTCCGCCATTTCCGGCGGGACCACCGCCCCGGCCCGGTCCACCAGACCAAGGACCCAGCCGGACAGCACAACCGGTCGCCGAGCCAGACAGGCCGACGCCCGCTCCAGGGAAGGACCCTTCGTGAGCGACACCACCGATCTGATGGGCGCGCGTACCGATGGCAGTGCCACCGCGCCCGCCACGGACGCTCCCGCCGCGCCTGCAACCACGCGGCGCCGCCGTTCCGGCACCGGCCTTGACGGCATGGTCCTGGCAGAGCTGCAGCAGGTCGCCTCCGGCCTCGGTATCAAGGGCACCGCGCGGATGCGCAAGAGCCAGCTGATCGAGGTCATCAAGGAGAAGCAGGCCACGGGCTCGGGCTCCGGCGCCAAGGCCGACGCGCCCGCCGACACCGAGACCAAGCCCAAGCGCCGTACGACCTCCAAGGCCCGTACCGGCGAGGACGGCGGGGAGCAGGCCGCCGGCAAGGCAGCCAAGTCCGACAAGGGCGACAAGGCCGCCGACAAGGCCGGGGCCCAGCAGCAGATCGACATCCCCGGCCAGCCCGTCAGCGACGAGCAGCCGGCCGGCGAGCGCCGCCGGCGCCGTGCCACGGCCGCCGCGGGCAGCCCCGAGGCCGCTTCCGGCGACCTCAAGACCGACACCAAGGTCGAGGCGAAGACCGAGATCAAGACCGAGGCCAGGACCGACACCGCGGTCTCCCCCCAGGAGACCGGCGAGGGCCGCCCCGGCAAGAGCGGCGAGCGCCAGGAGCGCGGGGACCGCCAGGACCGCGGCCAGAAGGGCGACCGCGGGGACCGCGGCCAGCGCCAGCGCGACCGCGGCGACCGCCGCAAGGGCGACGCCGGCGACGGCGGCCAGGGCGGTCAGGGCGGCCAGCGTCAGCGCGATCGCCGCAATGACGACGACGACGACTTCGAGGGCGGCCGCCGGGGCCGTCGCGGGCGCTACCGCGACCGCCGGGGCCGTCGCGGCGGCCGCGAGGACTTCGGCAACGAGCCGCAGGTCTCCGAGGACGACGTCCTGATCCCCGTCGCGGGCATCCTCGACATCCTCGACAACTACGCCTTCATCCGGACCTCCGGCTACCTGCCGGGCCCGAACGACGTGTACGTCTCGCTCGCCCAGGTCCGCAAGAACGGCCTGCGCAAGGGCGACCACGTCACCGGCGCGGTCCGCCAGCCCAAGGACGGCGAGCGGCGCGAGAAGTTCAACGCGCTGGTCCGCCTCGACACGGTCAACAGCGTGGCGCCCGAACAGGGCCGCGGGCGGCCGGAGTTCGGGAAGCTGACGCCCCTGTACCCGCAGGAGCGGCTGCGCCTGGAGGGTGAGTCGGGCGGGCTGACGACCCGGATCATCGATCTGGTCACCCCGATCGGCAAGGGCCAGCGCGGTCTGATCGTGGCCCCGCCGAAGACCGGCAAGACCATGATCATGCAGGCGATCGCCAACTCGATCACCCGCAACAACCCCGAGTGCCACCTGATGGTCGTCCTCGTCGACGAGCGTCCCGAAGAGGTCACCGACATGCAGCGGTCGGTCAAGGGCGAGGTCATCTCCTCGACCTTCGACCGCCCGGCCGAGGACCACACCACCGTCGCCGAGCTGGCCATCGAGCGCGCCAAGCGCCTGGTCGAGCTGGGCCACGACGTGGTCGTCCTGCTGGACTCGATCACCCGTCTGGGACGTGCGTACAACCTGGCCGCCCCGGCCTCCGGCCGCATCCTGTCCGGTGGTGTCGACTCGACCGCGCTCTACCCGCCGAAGCGCTTCTTCGGCGCCGCGCGCAACATCGAGGACGGCGGTTCGCTGACCATCCTGGCCACCGCGCTGGTCGAGACCGGCTCGCGGATGGACGAGGTGATCTTCGAGGAGTTCAAGGGCACCGGCAACCTGGAGCTCAAGCTCGACCGCAAGCTCTCGGACAAGCGCATCTTCCCGGCGGTGGACGTGGACGCGTCCAGCACCCGTAAGGAAGAGATCCTCATGGGCAGCGACGAGCTGGCCATCGTGTGGAAGCTGCGCCGGGTGCTGCACGCCCTGGACCAGCAGCAGGCCATCGAGCTGCTGCTGGACAAGATGAAGCAGACGAAGTCCAACGCGGAGTTCCTGCTGCAGATCCAGAAGACGACGCCGACCGCGGGCAACGGCAACGACTGACGCCCGAGGGCGCGTCCGGCGCCGTCCCCGAAGCCCCTCTCGCCGCTCCAGGTGAGGGGGGCTTCGTGCTGCCCGCTGTCTGCGGGCGGGCCGCGGGCGGCGCTGTGACCTGCACCGCGTCCGGGCGGGGCGGGCGGACGCCGGGTTTGAGACGTTCCGCACAGATCCACTGCAACCCACCCGGTTTCGGCCATGGCGGAAAACGGGACGAAAGTCCAGGTGAGCAGGACGAAGGTCCCGGGCGGGCGGTTCGGCCCGCGGCGGCTTTCTAAGAAAGCGCTCATGACTCGCTGTGCAACCCTTCCCCTCAACCTCCCGTCTGACAGGGCGACCCGGGCATGACAGCGCGCTGTCCGGTGGCGGCGGGGCGCAGCCGAGCGAACGAGGACTGAGGAGCAGATGGCGGACAGCAACGGGACCGCGAACACGGCCGAAAGCCGTGCCCGCGGCATACGCGCCACGGGCCGTCGGCGCAAAGGGCCCACCCGGCGCCGCCGGATACTGACCATCACCCTGTGCACGCTGGTCAGCGTCGTACTCCTCGGTGGTGCCGGTCTCGGCTACGTCTACTTCAAGCTCAACGGCAATCTGAAGGGCGTCGACATCAACTCCGCCCTCGGGCACGACCGGCCGCAGAACGTCGACAACGGCTCGATGGACATCCTCGTGATGGGCTCCGACTCCCGGGCCGGCAAGAACGGTGAGTACGGCAAGGACGAGGGCGGCGCGCGGTCCGACACGGCGATGATCGTGCACGTCTACAAGGGCCACAAGAAGGCCAGCGTGGTCAGCATCCCGCGCGACACCCTGGTCAAGCGCCCGGACTGCACCACCAACGGCAAGGACATCCCCGGGCAACAGCGGGCGATGTTCAACACCGCGTTCGAGGTCGGCGGCCCGGCCTGCGCCGTGAAGACCGTCGAGTCGATCAGCGGGACCCGGATGGATCACTTCATCGAGGTCGACTTCACCGGCTTCAAGAAGCTCATCGACGCGCTGGGCGGGGTGGACGTCACCACCAAGAAGTCGATCGACGACAACAGCAGCCATCTGCATCTGCCGGCCGGCAAGCACACCCTCAACGGCGAGCAGTCGCTCGCCCTGGTCCGCACCCGGCACGGCGTCCCCGGCGGCGACGGCAGCGACCTGGGCCGTATCCAGCTCCAGCAGACGTTCCTCAAGGCCCTGATGAACCAGGTCAAGAACGTCGGGGTGCTCACCAACCCCACCAAGCTCTACGACATCGCCGACACGGCCACCAAGGCCATCACCACCGACACCGACCTCAATTCGGTCAGCGAACTGACCGGGCTGGCCAAGAGCCTGGGCAACATCGGGTCGGACAACATCAACATGGTCACGCTGCCGGTCACGTACGACAAGGCCAACCCCGACCGGGTGGTGCCGCTGGAGAAGCAGAGCCGGCTGGTCTGGGACGCGCTGCGGCAGGACAAGGAGATCCCCAAGTCCGCGACCAAGGGCTCGGCCGGTGACCAGGGCGGCACGGACCGGTACGTGAAGTAGCCGGACGCCGCGGTCGAGGGGGGCCACCGGCCCCCCGGAGCGGCCCGGGAATAGCCGCGGCTCCACCCCGGTTTTGGGAGATACGGCTAGTCCTGGCAGACTGGACCGTCGGCCCCGGTTCACGTGACGCAACCCGCGACACGACCCGGTGCACTCCCGAACCTAGGAGAATCCCTTGAAGCGCGACATCCACCCGGAGTACGTCGAGACCCAGGTCAGCTGCACCTGTGGCGCGTCCTTCACCACCCGTAGCACGGTCGCCGGCGGCAACATCCGCGCCGACATCTGCTCCGAGTGCCACCCGTTCTACACGGGCAAGCAGAAGATCATGGACACGGGCGGCCGCGTGGCCCGCTTCGAGGCCCGCTTCGGCAAGGGCGCCGCTGCCAAGAAGTAGCGACCCTCAAGGCGCCGGTCTCCGGTCGCCCCTGCTCAGGGGTGACCGGACCGGCGTCTTTGTTTGCGTCGTCCAGGCCCCCGGTAGTCCCAGCCAGCAGAGGAACCCACGATGTTCGAGGCGGTCGAAGAACTGATCGGCGAGCACGCCGATCTCGAGAAGCGGCTGGCCGACCCCGCGGTCCACGCCGACCAGCGCGAGGCCATGCGGCTCAACAAGCGCTACGCCGAGCTGACCCCGATCATCGCGACGTACCGCGGCTGGAAGCAGACCGGTGACGACATCGAGACCGCGCGCGAACTCAGCCAGGACGACCCGGAGTTCGCCGACGAGGTCAAGGTGCTCGACGCCCAGCGCGAGCAGCTGACCGAGAAGCTGCGGCTGCTGCTGGTCCCGCGCGACCCCAGCGACGACAAGGACGTCATCCTCGAGGTCAAGGCCGGCGAGGGCGGCGAGGAGTCCGCGCTGTTCGCCGGCGATCTGCTGCGGATGTATCTGCGCTACGCCGAGCGGGTCGGCTGGAAGACCGAGATCCTGGACGCGAACGAGTCCGACCTCGGCGGCTACAAGGACGTCCAGGTCGCCGTGAAGACCAAGGGCGGCGGCGGTGCCACCGAGCCGGGGCAGGGAGTCTGGGCGCGCCTGAAGTACGAGGGCGGGGTGCACCGCGTGCAGCGGGTGCCCGCCACCGAATCGCAGGGCCGCATCCACACCTCCGCGGCCGGTGTGCTGGTCACGCCCGAGGCCGAGGAGGTCGAGGTCGAGATCGTGGCCAACGACCTGCGGATCGACGTCTACCGTTCCTCCGGGCCCGGCGGCCAGTCCGTCAACACCACCGACTCCGCGGTCCGCATCACGCACCTGCCCACCGGCATCGTCGTCTCCTGCCAGAACGAGAAGAGCCAGCTCCAGAACAAGGAGCAGGCGATGCGCATCCTGCGCTCCCGGCTACTGGCCGCCGCCCAGGAGGAGGCCGAACGCGAGGCCTCCGACGCCCGGCGCAGCCAGGTCCGTACGGTCGACCGCTCCGAGCGCATCCGTACGTACAACTTCCCGGAAAACCGCATCTCGGACCACCGCGTCGGCTTCAAGGCGTACAACTTGGACCAGGTGCTCGACGGCGAGCTCGATCCGGTCATCCAGGCTTGTGTCGACGCCGACTCGGCCGCCAAGCTCGCCGCCGCCCAGTAAGCCCGCGCGAGCCGGTACGTACCGGCCGCAGGACCGCACCCCCGGCCGGCCGCGGACCGCACAATGAAGACGCAGCGCACTAGGAGGAAGGCCCCGTGAACCTTCTGCTCGCCGAGGTGGCCCAGGCCACCCAGCGGCTGGCCGACGCCGGTGTGCCCTCGCCGCGCTTCGACGCCGAGGAACTCGCCGCGTTCGTGCACGGCGTCAAACGGGGTGAACTGCACCACGTCACCGACGCGGACTTCGACGCCCGCTACTGGGAGGCCGTCGCCCGCCGCGAGGCCCGTGAGCCGCTCCAGCACATCACCGGGCGGGCGTTCTTCCGCTACCTCGAACTCGCCGTCGGGCCAGGGGTGTTCGTGCCCCGCCCGGAGACCGAGTCGGTGGTCGGCTGGGCGATAGACGCCGTACGGGCCATGGACGTCGTCGAGCCGCTGATCGTCGATCTGTGCACCGGCTCGGGGGCCATCGCGCTGGCCCTGGCGCAGGAGGTCCCGCGCTCGCGGGTGCACGCCGTGGAGCTGTCCGAGCAGGCGCTGGACTACGCCCGCAAGAACGTCGAGGGGTCCCGCGTCGTTCTCCATCACGGCGACGCGCTGACCGCGCTTCCCGAACTGGACGGGCAGGTCGACCTGGTCGTCTCCAACCCGCCGTACATCCCGCTGACCGAGTGGGAGTACGTCGCACCCGAGGCCCGCGACCACGACCCCGAGCTCGCGCTGTTCTCGGGCCAGGACGGCCTGGACACCATCCGTGGCATCGAGCGGACCGCACACCGCCTGCTGCGGCCCGGCGGCGTGGTCGTCATCGAGCACGCCGACACCCAGGGCGGACAGGTTCCGTGGATCTTCACCGAGGAGCGGGGCTGGGCCGACGCGGCCGACCACCCGGACCTCAACAACAGGCCCCGTTTCGCCACCGCACGCCGGGCGACGCCATGACGACCGCCGCCCCGACGAACCCCCCAACCGTTCGGCACCAGGAGGACCGCTGATGGCACGGCGATACGACTGCAGCGACGCGACCGACCGCACCACCGGTCTGCGCGAGGCCGCCTCGGCCGTCCGCCGCGGTGAGCTGGTCGTGCTGCCGACCGACACCGTCTACGGCATCGGCGCGGACGCCTTCAGCGCCGAGGCCGTCGGCGACCTGCTGGAGGCCAAGGGCCGCGGCCGCGGGATGCCCTCCCCGGTCCTGGTCGGGTCCCCCAACACTCTGCACGGCCTGGTCACCGACTTCTCCGAGCAGGCCTGGGAGCTGGTCGACGCCTTCTGGCCCGGCGCGCTCACCCTCGTCGCCAAGCATCAGCCCTCGCTGACCTGGGACCTGGGCGAGACCCGCGGCACGGTCGCGGTGCGGATGCCGCTGCACCCCGTCGCGATCGAGCTGCTGACCGAGTTCGGCCCGATGGCCGTCTCCAGCGCCAACCTCACCGGCCACCCCTCCCCGCAGGACTGCGACGCCGCACAGGAGATGCTGGGCGACTCGGTCTCCGTCTACCTCGACGGCGGCCCGACCCCGGCCGCGGTGCCGTCCTCGATCGTCGATGTCACCGGCAAGGTCCCGGTGCTGCTGCGCGCGGGCGCGATCAGTGCGGAAGAGCTGCGCAAGGTGGTACCCGAGCTCGAGGTGGCCAATTGATGGCGCCCCTTGGGCGTGGCATAGCGGGACCAGGCGACGGCTCTCTCCCCTCTGCATCCGTTTTCCGGATTCTCCACGTCAGCACCGGCAACGTCTGCCGCTCACCGATCACCGAGCGGCTGCACCGCCATGCCCTGGAACTGCGGCTCGGCACGGCCCGCAGCGGCGGGCTGCTGGTGGAGAGCGCCGGCACCTGGGGGCACGAGGGCGCCCCGATGGAGACCCACGCCGCGACCGTGCTCACCGACTACGGCGCCGATCCGGCCGGCTTCCTCGGCCGTGAGCTGCTCGACGAGCACGTCATCCGCGCCGACCTGGTGCTCACGGCGACCCGCGACCACCGCGCCCAGGTCATCTCCATGGGCCACTCCGCGGGGCTGCGCACCTTCACCCTCAAGGAATTCAACCGGCTGGTGCGGGCCATAGACCCCGCCACCCTGCCCGATCCCGACCCGGACCTGCCGGACGGCGGGCTGGTCGAGCGCGCCCGTGCGCTGGTCGGCGCCGCCGCGGCGCTGCGCGGCTGGCTGCTGGCGCCCAACCCGGAGTCCGACGAGGTCTACGACCCCTACGGTGCCCCCATCACCTTCTTCCGCTCCATCGGCGACGAGATCAACCAGGCCCTAGACCCGGTCGTCACCGCCCTCACGGGACTCCCGGCGCGGGCCTGACGGCCCCTGGGCGCGGGCGTGGACCCTGTCGGCCCGCACACCGCGCCCGATCGCCCTGCCGCGCCTACATTGGGACTACGTCCCCGTACGAGGCCCGGAGCAAGCGATGCCTGCCACCACCGCGTCACCCCGCAGCGAGACCCCGGCCGCCGCTTCCCGGACCACCGGGCAGGCCGGCGCCGCCCCGTCGGAGTCCGTCGAGGACCGCGCCCGGGCCGCCGCCCGGGACGACGTCACCCGGCCGGCCGGCTCCCCGGACTTCGCCGCCCTGCTGCGCCAGGACCCCGAGATCGCCGGCGTGCTGCTCGGCGAGAGCGCCCGGCAGAGCGACGGGCTCCAGCTGATCGCTGCGGAGAACTTCACCTCACCGGCCGTCCTCGCCGCCCTCGGCTCCCCTCTGGGCAACAAATACGCCGAGGGCTATCCGGGCGCCCGGCACCACGGCGGCTGCGAGATCGTCGACCTCGCCGAGCGGATCGCGGTGGAGCGCGCCAAGGCCCTCTTCGGCGCCGAACACGCCAACGTCCAGGCCCACTCCGGGTCTTCGGCCGTTCTGGCCGCCTACGCCGCCCTGCTGCGCCCCGGTGACACCGTCCTGGCCATGGCCCTCCCGCACGGCGGACACCTCACCCACGGCTCGCCCGCCAACTTCTCCGGCCGCTGGTTCGACTTCGCCGGCTACGGCGTCGACGAGGAGACCGAGCTCCTCGACTACGACGCGATCCGCGACCTGGCCCGCGCCCGCCGGCCCAAGGCCATCGTCTGCGGCTCGATCTCCTATCCCCGGCACATCGACTACGCCGCCTTCCGGGACATCGCCGACGAGACCGGCGCCTATCTGATCGCCGACGTCGCCCATCCGCTCGGCCTGATCGCCGGGGGAGCGGCGCCCAGTCCCGTGCCGTACGCCCATGTGGTGTGCGCAACCACACACAAGGTGCTGCGCGGGCCGCGCGGCGGGCTGATCCTGTGCGGGGCGAAGCTGGCCGAACGCATCGACCGTGCGGTGTTCCCGTTCAGCCAGGGGGGTGCGCAGATGAACGCCGTCGCCGCCAAGGCCGTCGCCTTCGCGGAGGCCGCCACGCCCGCCTTCGGCGCGTACGCCCACCAGGTCACGGCCAATGCCCGCGCGCTCGCCGAGGCGCTGGCCGGGCACGGTCTGACGATCACCACCGGTGGCACCGACACCCATCTGATCACCGCTGATACCGCCCCGCTCGGCCTGGACGCGCGCACCGCCCGAGGCCGGCTGGCCGCCGCGGGGATCGTCCTGGACACCTGCGCCCTGCCGTGCGCCGAGGAGACGGCGGACCGCCGGACCGGCATCCGGCTGGGCACCGCGGCGGTGACCACCCAGGGGATGGGCGAGGCGGAGATGGCGCAGGTCGCCGGGCTGATCGTGGCGGCGCTGGAGGAGGACCCGGCGGCCCGTTCCGGGACTGTCGCTTTGGTCCATGCCTTTCCGCCATATCCCGATCAAGGGTGACGGCCGGAACCGTTCGCCGGTGTCCTGCGTCTTCCCCTGTATTCACGGCCAGGGGGCGGACACGCATAGGGTGTGGGGCTGTGATGGCCAGCTATACCGATGGGGCAGCCCGTGCGTGAATACCTGCTGACGCTGTGCGTCACGGCCGCGGTGACCTACCTGCTGACGGGGCCGGTGCGGAAGTTCGCGATCGCGGCCGGTGCGATGCCGGAGATCCGCGCGCGTGATGTGCACCGTGAGCCGACCCCGCGGCTCGGTGGGATCGCCATGTTCGGCGGGCTGTGCGCCGGTCTGCTGGTGGCCTCGCATCTGACCAACCTCAAGAGCGTCTTCGAGACCAACGAGCCCCGGGCGCTGCTGTCGGGCGCCGCGCTGATCTGGATCCTCGGCGTCCTGGACGACAAGTGGGGCGTGGACGCGCTGGTCAAGCTCGGCGGCCAGATGATCGCCGCGGGCGTGATGGTCCTGCAGGGTCTGACGATCTTGTGGATCCCCATCCCCGGTGTCGGCACGGTCTCGCTGACGCCGATGCAGGGCACGCTGCTGACCGTCGCGCTGGTCGTCATCACCATCAACGCGGTGAACTTCGTGGACGGCCTGGACGGCCTCGCGTCCGGCATGGTGTGCATCGCGGCCGCGGCGTTCTTCATGTACGCCTACCGGATGTGGTTCGGCTATGGCATCGAGGCGGCCGCGCCCGCAACCCTGTTCTCGGTCGTTCTGATGGGCATGTGCCTGGGCTTTCTGCCGCACAACATGCACCCGGCGCGGATCTTCATGGGGGACTCGGGCTCGATGCTGATCGGCCTGGTGATGGCCGCCGGCGCGGTCTCGGTGACCGGCCAGGTCGACCCCGATCTGCTCAACGTGAAGGCCGGCGGTCTGCGGGAGGCGACCCATGCGATGGTGCCGGTCTACATTCCGCTGCTGCTGCCGCTGACGGTCATCGCGGTGCCGGTCGCCGACCTGCTCCTGGCGATCGTGCGGCGTACGTGGCAGGGCCAGTCGCCGTTCGCCGCCGACCGCGGCCATCTGCACCACCGCCTGCTGGAGATCGGGCACTCGCACAGCCGGGCCGTGCTGATCATGTACTTCTGGTCGGCGCTGATCGCCTTCGGTGCGGTCGCCTACTCCGCGAACAACGCCAGCATGTGGATCGTGCTGGGCATCGTGCTGCTGAGCGCGGTGGGCCTGGTGCTCCTCCTGCTGCCGCGCTTCACCCCGCGCGCGCCGCGCTGGGCGGAGCGCATGGTGCCGCCGCGCTACCGCCGGCTCGCCCGCGCCGTGGTGGACCCGGCCGGGGCGGCCGCGGAGGCGGCGGCCTCCGCGGCGGCGGAGGAGGGGGCGGAGGGGGAGCGCGAACCGATCCCGGCGGGCATCAACGGCGCCACCGCGATCGGGGACCGGTCACGCTTCGTGGACCGCCACAGGGCGGGCAGTCACCGCTGATCCCGGCGTCTGATCGCTCGAACGGGCATCAGTAACCGGGGCAGTTGACCCCATACCAGACAAAATTCGATCCGTCAGTGCACTAACGCGCAGGTTCACGCTCAGGTGTGACAGGGTCCACACGAACCAGGTAAAGACCTCATCAAATAGTTTGTGATACCGTTCACGAAACCCGGCGACAGAGCCGGAGGGCCTTAGTGCGACGGCCCTCGGGCCTCAGGTTCCGCCTCAGGCCGGGTCTACGCTCGTCCCTGACGACACAACCCCCACCCTTTGCCGGAGCGCCGCCATGCAGTCGAATGACGCCCGACTACTCCTTCACGCCCTTGTGCCCACGCTCGCCATCGGCGCCGTCGCCGTTGGCGTGAGCGCTGCGGTCGCAGGCGCGAAAGGAGCGCTCGGCGCCGTCGTCGGCACCCTGTTGGTGATGCTCGTCATGGGGGCAGGTCTGGTGGTCCTGCAGAAGACCGCGAAGAGCCTTCCGCAGTTGTTCCAGATGATGGGGCTGTTGCTCTACACGACGCAGATTCTGTTCGTGCTGGTGTTCCTGATCCTCTTCAAGGACACAACGCTCTTCGACACCAAGGCATTTGCGTTCACCTTGCTCGGCGCCACCCTCGTATGGATCGCGGCACAGGCCCACGGTCATATGAAGGCGAAGACCCTGTACGTGGAACCCGACTCCGCCGGGACGAAGAAGGCGGAGACGGCGGGGTCGCCGACGTGACACGTAGGGCCGAGATAAATGCCCTCATGCGGGCCTGCTATCGTCCGGTGCCAACTGCGGCACAGATGGCGCAGGCGGCTGAGCTCCCGAGTTCCACGCGAAACAACGGGCAGTTCTCGCGGCCAATGCCTGTGATGTGGCCGGGCCCAGCGCCTGCCAGCCGCCCCCTAATCCGTAAGACCAGTCCAGTGCCGCTCCGTGGCTCAACGCCGCGCCGACACAACGAGGTTGCCGTACCCATGCGCCACGCTGAAGGAGCCCGCGGTGAGTGCTGAAACGATGCTCGCCTTCGACACGGAGTGCCACCTCTTCATTCCGGGGTGTGGCTTCGAGGCCCCGGGCCTTCATTCGTTCGTATTCGAACCCCTCTTCACCATCGGTGGCTACGAGTTCAACAAGCCGATGCTGCTGGCGTTCCTCAGCACGGCCGTGGTGGTGGGGTTCTTCTGGGCCGCATTCGGCCGGGCCAAGGTCGTGCCCGGAAAGCTGCAGATGATCGGCGAGGCGGGCTACGACTTCGTGCGCCGCGGGCTCGTCTATGACGCGCTGGGGAAAAAGGAGGGCGACAAATACGTCCCCTTCATGGTCTCGCTGTTCTTCTTCGTGTGGATCATGAACCTCTGGTCCATCATCCCGGTCATGGCGTTCCCGGTGACGTCGGTCATCGCGTTCCCGGTGGGCATGGCCCTGATCGTCTACATCCTCTGGATGTACCTGACGTTCAAGAAGCAGGGCTTCGTCGGGGGCCTGAAGAACCTCAGTGGCTATGACAAGTCGCTCGGCTGGGTGCTGCCGCTGATCATGGTGCTCGAACTGCTCCAGCACCTGATCATCCGCCCGTTCACGCACGCGGTCCGGCTCTTCGCGAACATGTTCGCGGGGCACCTGCTGATCCTGCTGTTCACCATCGCCAGCTGGTACATGCTGAACGGCATCGGCATCGTCTACGCGGGTGCGTCCTTCGTGATGACCCTCGTGATGACCGCCTTCGAGCTCTTCATCCAGGCCGTCCAGGCGTATGTCTTCGTCCTCCTGGCCTGCAACTACGTCCAGGGCGCGCTCGCCGAGCACCACTGAGCACCCCTACTCCCAGCCCAACAGCTGTCCGGTGGCCAACCCCCACCGGTCCGTGAAATGAGAAGGAAGTAACGGCATGTCCGCTGCTCTCGAAATGGTCAACCTCGCCGCCGCCGGTGACACCGCGAAGTCCGCCCTCGTCGGCAACATCGCCTCGGTCGGTTACGGTCTCGCCGCGATCGGCCCCGGCGTCGGCGTCGGCATCATCTTCGGTAACGGCACCCAGGCCCTGGCCCGTCAGCCCGAGGCGGCCGGCCTGATCCGCACCAACCAGATCATGGGTTTCGCCTTCTGTGAGGCGCTCGCCCTCATCGGCATCGTCATGGGCTTCGTCTACAAGTAAACGAAGCGCATCGACTATCCATTTAGACGGAAGGCACTGATGTGAACGCCCTGAACCTGGCGGCGGAGGTTCCTGAGAACCCCCTGGTCCCGCCGATTCCAGAGCTGGTCATCGGCCTGGTCGCCTTCTTCATCGTCTTCGGCTTCCTCGCGAAGAAGCTCCTCCCGAACATCAACAAGGTTCTGGACGAGCGCCGGAAGCAGATCGAAGGCCGCATTGAGGAGGCCGAGGCGACGCAGGCCGAGGCTCAGCAGGTGCTCGCGGACTACCGGGCCCAGCTGGCCGACGCCCGTCACGAGGCCGCGCGTCTGCGCCAGGAGGCGCAGGAGCAGGGCGCGACGCTCATCGCTGAGATGCGCGCCGAGGGCCAGCGGCAGCGTGAGGAGATCATCGCTGCCGGTCACGCCCAGATCGAGGCTGACCGTAAGCAGGCCGCGCTGTCGCTGCGCCAGGACGTGGGCAAGCTCGCCACCGAACTGGCCGGCAAGCTCGTCGGCGAGTCCCTGGAGGACGTCGCCCGGCAGAGCCGGACCATCGACCGCTTCCTCGACGAGGTCGAGGCCAAGGCGGCGTCGGACGCGACGAAGGCTGAGGCCGGCCGATGAACGGAGCGAGCCGCGAGGCACTCGCCTCCGCACGCGAGGGATTCAACGCGCTGACGGACGACAGCTCCGTCGACGCGGCGAAGCTCGCCGAGGAGCTTGCTGCCGTCACCGCTCTGCTCGACCGCGAGGTGTCGCTGCGTCGGGTCCTGACCGACCCGGCGCAGGCCGCTGAAGCCCGCGCCGAGCTGGCCGGACGGCTGCTCGGCAGCCGGGTCGGCGGTCCGGCCGCCGACCTGGTGTCCGGCATGGTCCGCTCCCGCTGGTCGCGCTCGCGTGACCTGACGGACGCGCTCGAGGAGCTGGCCTACAGCGCCGACCTCGTCGCCGCGCAGCGGGCCGGCCAGCTCGACGACGTCGAGGACGAGCTCTTCCGGTTCGCCCGGATCGTCAGCTCGAACCCCGAGCTGCGCCGGGCACTCACCGACCGGAACGCGACGGTCGCGGCCAAGACGGAGCTGCTGCATTCGCTGCTGGGCGGCCGGGCGAACCCGGTCACCGAGCGTGTGGTGATCCGTCTTGTCGCACAGCCGCGGGGCCGTAGCCTGGAAGCGGGGCTCGATGCCCTCTCCAAGCTGGCGGCGACCCGCCGTGACCGGATGGTCGCGGTGGTCACCTCCGCGGTGCCCCTCAGCGAAGGGCAGCGGCAGCGCCTGGGCGCTTCCCTGGCGCAGCTGTACGGACGGCAGATCCACCTGAACCTCGACGTGGACCCCGAGGTCCTCGGCGGAGTCCAGGTCCGGATCGGCGACGAGGTCATCAACGGGACCATCGCGGACCGCCTCGAAGAGGCGACCCGGCGGATGGCCGGCTGACCCAGCCACCAACTCAAGAGCTGCACAACCGGCGGCCAGGCGCCGGACCAGCCGGCCGGACCGAGAGGTCCGGCTGCGGTCCGGAAGAGGCCCCGGGGACCAGCACAAGCATGACGGCGGCCCGAGTTGGGCCGTAAGCGGAAACCCCCTGGGGGACAGCCCCCCAGACACCCGCAAGTAACTTCGGGCCCAACAAGGAGAGCAGGGAACCCAGATGGCGGAGCTCACGATCCGGCCGGAGGAGATCCGGGACGCGCTGGAGAACTTCGTCCAGGCGTACAAGCCGGACGCGGCCTCGCGCGAGGAGGTCGGCACGGTCAGTGATGCCGGAGACGGCATCGCGCATGTCGAGGGCCTTCCCTCGGCGATGGCGAACGAACTGCTGAAGTTCGAGGACGGCACCCTCGGTCTTGCGCTGAACCTGGAAGAGCGCGAGATCGGTGCGGTCATCCTCGGCGAGTTCAGCGGCATCGAGCAGGGCCAGTCGGTGCAGCGCACCGGTGAGGTGCTCTCGGTCGCCGTGGGCGAGGCTTACCTCGGCCGCGTCGTCGACCCGCTGGGCAACCCGATCGACGGCCTCGGCGAGATCGAGTCCGAGGGCCGCCGCGCCCTGGAGCTGCAGGCTCCGGGCGTCATGGTCCGTAAGTCGGTGCACGAGCCGATGGAGACCGGCTACAAGGCCGTCGACTCGATGGTGCCGATCGGCCGTGGCCAGCGTCAGCTGATCATCGGCGACCGCCAGACCGGCAAGACCGCCCTGGCCGTCGACACGATCATCAACCAGCGCGACAACTGGCGCACCGGCGACCCGAAGAAGCAGGTCCGCTGCATCTACGTCGCCATCGGCCAGAAGGGCTCCACCATCGCGTCCGTGCGCGGTGCGCTGGAGGAGGCCGGCGCCCTGGAGTACACCACCATCGTCGCCGCCCCGGCGTCCGACCCGGCGGGCTTCAAGTACCTGGCGCCCTACACCGGCTCGGCCATCGGCCAGCACTGGATGTACCAGGGCAAGCACGTCCTGATCATCTTCGACGACCTGTCCAAGCAGGCCGACGCCTACCGCGCCGTGTCGCTGCTCCTGCGCCGTCCGCCGGGCCGTGAGGCCTACCCGGGCGACGTCTTCTACCTGCACTCGCGTCTGCTGGAGCGCTGCGCCAAGCTCTCCGACGACATGGGCGCCGGCTCGATGACCGGTCTGCCGATCGTCGAGACCAAAGCGAACGACGTGTCGGCGTTCATTCCGACCAACGTCATCTCCATCACCGACGGCCAGTGCTTCCTGGAGTCGGACCTGTTCAACGCCAACCAGCGTCCGGCGCTGAACGTCGGTATCTCCGTCTCCCGTGTCGGTGGCTCCGCCCAGCACAAGGCCATGCGCCAGGTGTCCGGCCGGCTCCGCGTGGACCTCGCCCAGTACCGCGAGCTGGAGGCGTTCGCCGCCTTCGGTTCCGACCTGGACGCGGCCTCCAAGGCGCAGCTGGAGCGCGGTAAGCGCATGACCGAGCTGCTCAAGCAGGCCCAGTACAACCCGTACCCCACCGAGGACCAGGTCGTTTCCATCTGGGCCGGCACCAACGGCAAGATGGATGACGTCCCGGTCGAGGACATCCGCCGCTTCGAGCGGGAGCTCCTCGACTACCTCCACCGGGAGAAGAAGGACCTGCTGACCAGCATCCGCGAGGGCGCCAAGATGTCCGACGACACCATCGGTGCGATCGCCGAGGCCGTCGACGGCTTCAAGCGGCAGTTCGAGACCTCGGACGGCAAGCTGCTCGGCGAGGACGCCCCGGCCGGCACCAGCAAGTGACGACGGAAGGGACCTGATCCATGGGAGCCAAGCTCCGGGTCTACAAGCGTCGCATCCGCTCCGTCACCGCGACCAAGAAGATCACCAGGGCGATGGAGATGATCGCCGCCTCGCGCGTCGTCAAGGCGCAGCGCAAGGTGGCGGCATCGACGCCGTACGCGAGTGAACTGACCCGCGCGGTGACAGCGGTTGCCACGGGCTCGAACACCCAGCACCCGCTGACCACCGAGGCGGAGAACCCGACCCGCGCCGCGCTGCTGCTCGTCACGAGCGACCGCGGCCTGGCCGGCGGCTACTCCGCCAACGTGATCAAGGCCGCGGAGCAGCTCACCGAGCGGCTCAAGGCCGAGGGCAAGGAGGTCGACGCCTACATCGTCGGCCGCAAGGGTGTGTCGTACTACAGCTTCCGCGAGCGCAAGATCGTGGAATCGTGGACCGGCTTCACCGACAGCCCGGCGTACGGGGACGCGAAGGCGATCGCCGCACCGCTGATCGAGGCCGTCCAGAAGGACACCGCCGAGGGCGGCGTGGACGAACTCCACATCGTCTACACCGAGTTCGTCTCGATGATGACGCAGACGGCGCTCGACGACCGGCTGCTGCCGCTCAGCCTGGACAAGGCCGTGGCGGAGTCCGAGGCCTCGGCCACGGGCGAGATCCTTCCGCTCTTCGACTTCGAGCCGTCGGCCGAGGACGTCCTGGACGCCCTGCTGCCGCGGTACGTCGAGTCGCGGATCTACAACGCGCTTCTGCAGGCCGCCGCCTCCAAGCACGCCGCCACGCGCCGTGCGATGAAGTCGGCGACCGACAACGCAGAAGAGCTCATCAAGTCGCTCTCGCGGCTTGCCAATGAGGCCCGCCAGGCCGAAATCACCCAGGAAATCAGCGAGATCGTCGGTGGCGCGAGCGCACTGGCCGACGCGACCGCGGGGAGTGACTGACAACTATGACCACCACTGTTGAGACGGCCACGGCGACGGGCCGCGTCGCGCGGGTCATCGGCCCGGTCGTCGACGTGGAGTTCCCCGTCGACGCGATGCCGGAGATCTACAACGCGCTGACCGTCGAGGTCTCCGACCCGGCCGACGCCGGCAAGAAGAAGACCCTGACCCTCGAGGTTGCCCAGCACCTGGGCGAGGGCCTGGTCCGCGCGATTTCGATGCAGCCCACCGACGGTCTGGTCCGCCAGGCCTCGGTGACCAACACGGGCAACGGCATCACCGTCCCCGTCGGTGACGTCACCAAGGGCAAGGTGTTCAACACCCTCGGTGAGATCCTCAACAAGCCGGAGGCGGCTTCCGAGGTCACCGAGCGCTGGCCCATCCACCGCAAGGCGCCCGGCTTCGACCAGCTCGAGTCCAAGACCGAGATGTTCGAGACCGGCATCAAGGTCATCGACCTGCTGACCCCGTACGTCAAGGGCGGCAAGATCGGTCTGTTCGGTGGTGCCGGTGTCGGCAAGACCGTTCTGATCCAGGAAATGATCTACCGCGTGGCCAACAACCACGACGGTGTGTCGGTGTTCGCCGGTGTCGGCGAGCGCACCCGTGAGGGCAACGACCTCATCGAGGAAATGACGGACTCCGGCGTCATCGACAAGACCGCGCTGGTCTTCGGTCAGATGGACGAGCCGCCGGGCACCCGTCTGCGCGTCGCCCTGGCCGGTCTGACCATGGCGGAGTACTTCCGCGATGTGCAGAAGCAGGACGTGCTGTTCTTCATCGACAACATCTTCCGGTACACCCAGGCGGGTTCCGAGGTGTCGACCCTGCTCGGCCGGATGCCCTCCGCGGTGGGTTACCAGCCGAACCTGGCCGACGAGATGGGCCTCCTCCAGGAGCGCATCACCTCGACCCGCGGTCACTCGATCACCTCGATGCAGGCGATCTACGTCCCCGCGGACGACCTGACCGACCCGGCGCCGGCGACCACCTTCGCCCACCTGGACGCGACCACCGTTCTGTCGCGTCCGATCTCGGAGAAGGGCATCTACCCGGCGGTGGACCCGCTGGACTCGACGTCCCGGATCCTGGACCCCCGCTACATCTCGCAGGAGCACTACGACTGCGCCTCGCGCGTCAAGACGATCCTGCAGAAGTACAAGGACCTCCAGGACATCATCTCGATTCTGGGTATGGACGAGCTCGGCGAGGAGGACCGGCTCACGGTCTACCGCGCCCGGCGTATCGAGCGGTTCCTGTCGCAGAACACCCACGTGGCCAAGCAGTTCACCGGTGTGGACGGCTCGGACGTGCCGCTGGACGAGTCGATCGCGGCCTTCAACGCGATCGCCGACGGCGAGTTCGACCACTACCCGGAGCAGGCCTTCTTCATGTGCGGTGGTCTTGAGGACCTCAAGAACAACGCCAAGGAGCTGGGCGTCTCCTGACCCCGGTAGCGCCCCGGGGGCGGCCCTGGCCGCCCCCGGTGTGTACGACCACTAGTATTTGACCCAACACCTGCCGCACCAGGCAGGTGGAGACCCGAGGAGCCATCGTGGCTGAGCTGCACGTCGAGTTGGTCGCCGCGGACCGCAAGGTCTGGTCGGGCAAGGCCAGCCTGGTCGTCGCGCGCACCTCGTCGGGCGACATCGGCGTCATGCCCGGACATCAGCCGCTGCTGGGCGTGCTGCAGTCGGGCCCGGTGACGATTCGTACGACCGGCGAGAGCGGGGACGGCACCGTCGTCGCCGCGGTGCACGGCGGCTTCATCTCGTTCGCCGACAACAAGCTGTCTCTGCTCGCGGAGATCGCGGAACTGTCGGACGAGATCGATGTCCAGCGCGCGGAGCGGGCCCTGGAGCGAGCGAAGTCGGCGGCCGACGCGGTCGCCGAGCGCCGCGCCGATGTCCGGCTGCGTGCGGTGACGGGCGTTCACTGAGCCCCGGCACCGACGAGATCGATCCTCAGCCGCGGGCTGCCCGGAACACTCCGGAGCGGCCCGCGGCTGAGGCAATGCAGGTGCGTTTCCCTACCGCCGGACTCCGTCCGGGGGTACCCCCACCGAGGCGAGGAGGTCGGTCGAGATGGTCCTCGCTCTGCTTGTGAGCGGCGCGGTCGTGGTGGTCCTGGTGCTGCTGGGGCTGTTCGTCTTCGGACTGCGGCGGCGGCTCATCCAGCGGTCCGGCGGCACCTTCGACTGCAGCCTGCGCTGGAACGTGCCGGAGAACGAGTCCGGCGGCAAGGGCTGGATCTACGGTGTGGCGCGCTACAACGGCGACCGGATCGAGTGGTTCCGGGTGTTCTCGTACGCGCCCCGGCCACGCCGTCTGCTGGAGCGCTCCGCCATCGAGGTCTTGGAGCGCCGTACGCCGCAGGGCGAGGAGGAGCTGGCGCTGCTCTCCGACTCGATCGTGCTGGCCTGCCGCCACCGCGGCACCCGCCTGGAACTGGCGATGAGCGAGGATGCACTGACCGGCTTCCTCGCCTGGCTGGAGGCGGCGCCGCCGGGGCAGCGGGTGAATGTGGCCTGAGGTGCCGGGACCGGGCCCTGATCGGGGGGCCTGGGAACCGTGATCGAGGGCCCTGGGAACGGTGATCAAGGGTCTGGGATGGCCTGATCGAGCGGGTCCGGGAATACGCTCTGCGCGCGTCGCGTTCAGGCCCCGAAGGGGGCGCCGGTACCCCCTACGGGATCTGTTCGGCCACCCCCTACGGCCCACCCACCCCCCTCGCGGCCCCCTGCACCCCCTAAGGCCCCGCCACCCCCAACTCCTGTGCCAGCACGGCCGCTTGTACCCGGCTGCGCAGCTCCAGCTTCGCCAGCAGTCGGCTGACATGTGTCTTCACGGTGGCCTCCGCCATCACCAGACGCAGCGCGATATCGGCGTTCGACAGGCCGCGCCCCAGACATCCCAGTACCTCCCGCTCGCGTGGCGTCAGCGCGTCCAGGACCCGCGGATCGGGCGCCGCCCCGTCCCGCGCCGGCTGCGCCGCCGTACGGGTGCCGGCGAACTCCGCGAGCAGCCGCCGGGTCACCGCCGGCGCGATCAGTCCCTCGCCGGACGCCACGGTGCGCACCGCGGTCAGCAGCGTGGCCGCATCGCTGTCCTTGAGCAGAAAGCCCGCGGCCCCCGCCCGCAGCGCCCCGAAGACGTATTCGTCCAGGTCGAAGGTGGTCAGCACCAGGACGTCCGCCAGCTCCTCGGTGACGATCTGCCGGGTGGCACAGACCCCGTCGAGCCGCGGCATCTGGAGGTCCATGAGGACCAGCGCGGGGCGCAGCGCGCGGGCCAGCCGTACCGCCTCCTCGCCGTCCGCGGCCTCCCCGACGACCTCGATGTCGGGCGCCGAACGCAGGATGAGGACGAGCCCGGCCCGGACGGCGGACTGGTCCTCGGCGACCAGGACCCGGATGGGCCGGGCCGCGCTGCCGGTCGTCACAGTGCTTCCTCCTCGGTGGGCAGTGCTGCCCGTACCAGCCAGACCCTGCCGTCCGGCCCCTCTGCCGGTCCGGCCCGGAACACCCCGCCGAGCAGGGCGGTCCGCTCGCGCATCCCGATCAGACCGCTGCCGGAGCCGGGTGCCCGGGGGCGCGGCCGGGCGGCGTACGGGCTGCGGACGGCGACGGTGAGCGCCCCGTCCTCCCGGGCGAGGCTTACCCGCACCTCGCCGGGGGCGGCGTGCTTGAGCGCGTTGGTCAGTGACTCCTGGACGATGCGGTACGCGGCCAGCTCGGCCGGGGCGGCGGGCTCCGGCGCGGCCCCGGCGTAGTCCGGGCCGCGGGCGTCGTCCAGCACGAAGGTCAGTCCGCTGCCCGCGCCGCTGGTACGGGCCTGGTCGAGCAGCGCGTCCAGGCCGTCGAGGGTGGGGGTCGCGGCGGGCGCGCCGTCCGCCCCCGTGGTCCTGGGGTCCCGCAACAGTCCGATGAGGCGGCGCATTTCGGCCAGACCTTGCACGCTGTTCTCCCGGATCACCCCGAGCGCCTCGCGGGTCGCCGACGGGTCGTCGATGGACTGCGCGGCGGTGGAGTGGATCGCGATGGCGGACAGATGGTTGGCGACCATGTCATGCAGTTCGCGCGCCATCCGGGCCCGTTCGCCGGCCACCGCCTGCGCGCGGTCCCGCTCGGCCAGCAGCGCGATCCGCTCGGCCCGCAGCCGGGCGGCCTCCGCGGCCTCGCGGTGTTCCCGGATCATCAGGCCGGTCGAGGCCGGGGCGATGGTGATCAGTGCGAGGCCGATGACGGCCAGGACGACCTGCGGGTCGTGCCATAGCGCGGTCAGCACGGCGGCCCCCAGGACCGTCGCCACGACGGAGTGCAGCGGGATCCGGCGGGCCGCCCCCGCCGAGCCGTAGAGCACCGCCGCATAGACCACGTCCGTGAACATCACGACGGTGGCGACCAGGGTGCCGGAGCAGATGTCCAGCGCCAGGGCCGGCACCGCGACGGCCAGCGCCGCCGGCGGGGCCGTACGGCGGACCAGTTCCGCCAGCGCCATCGCGGTGAGCGCGACCAGGGTCAGCGAGGGCGGCAGCCCCAGCAGCGAGGGCCCGCCGTGCAGCCCCAGCGCCCACAGCAGCAGCCCGCAGAGCAGCCCGCCGCCCGCGATGAGCACATCGTCGCGGTGCGGCCGGCCGGCGGCGGTGACGACGGATCGGGCAGGCACCCTTCCATCCAACACGGCGCCACGGCCGGCTGCCTCCACGTCAGGGACACCCGTCGGGGAGGCGGGCTACATCGAAAGATGCAGTCCCGGATCGTCGCGGGCGACGACGTACCGGGCGGCGGCCGCTGGAAGGCTTCGAGGGTGCGGCTCAAGGGCCGGGAGAGGAGACAGCCGTGGTCGTCACGCTGATCATTGTCTGTGAGGTCGGCTTCTGGTTACTGCTGGCGGCCGGTCTGACGCTGCGCTACCTGGCAGGGATGCGGCGCACCGGAGCGGCGGTACTGCTGCTGGAGCCGCTGCTGGAGCTGGTGTTGCTGACCGTCACCGCGATCGACCTGAAGAACGGGGCGACGGCGGACTGGAAACACGGGCTGGCCGCCGTCTACATCGGCTACACCGTCGCCTACGGCCACTACACGATCACGTGGGTCGACGGACATGTCGCGCACCGCTTCGCGGGCGGCCCGCGGCCGGTGAAGCCGCCCCGCTACGGCCTGGCCCGCGCCCGGCACGAGGGCAAGCTGTGGCTGCGTACGGTGCTGATGGCCGTCGTCGCCGCCACGCTGCTGCAGTGCGCGATCTGGTACGTCGGCGACGGCGACATCGGCTCCCTGCGCAGCTGGCAGGCCGTCACGCTGCGCGCCGTCGTCCTCCACGGCGTGATCGCGCTGACCTATCTCCTCTGGCCGAAGAAGGCCCCGGGCCGGGATGCCACTGTCGACGGCGAAGCGGCCGGGCCGCGGCAGAAGACGCTGCGGTAGGGCTGAGGTACGGGACGGCCCTGCCCGGCCGGGGCCGGACAGGGCGCAGGACGGCCGGTCAGCGCTCCCCGCCCGGCACCCACAGCACGTCCCCGACCTCCTTGTTGGCCGTACGGGCCAGGATGAACAGGAGGTCGGAGAGGCGGTTGAGGTAGGTGGCGGTCAGCGGGTTCATGGTCTCCCCGTGCTCCTCGAACGCCGCCCATGTCGCCCGCTCGGCGCGGCGGACGACCGTGCACGCCTGGTGCAGCAGCGCGGCACCGGCCGTACCGCCGGGGAGGATGAAGCTGCGCAGCTTCTCCAGCTCCGCCAGGAACCGGTCGCAGTCGGCCTCCAGCTTGTCGATGTAGCTCTGCTCGACGCGCAGCGGCGGGAACTTCGGGTCCTCCACCACCGGCGTCGAGAGGTCCGCGCCGACGTCGAAGAGGTCGTTCTGCACCCGCAGCAGCACCGCGGCGACGTCCTCGGGGAGCGAGCCGAGCGCCAGGGCCACGCCGATGGCCGCATTGGCCTCGTTGGCGTCCGCGTACGCCGCGATCCGCGAATCGGTCTTGGCGGTACGGCTCATGTCGCCCAGGGCGGTGGTGCCCTTGTCGCCGGTGCGGGTGTAGATGCGCGTCAGATTCACCATACGGGCGAGCCTACGCCGCGGACCTGCGGAAGGCCCGGGTGCACAGGGTCATCGACACCGCGACGAGCGCGAGCGCCGCCAGGACGCCGTGGAGCATCGCCGCGGAGGCGTAGGAGCCGACGAACGCCGCCCGCACCGCGTCCACGAGATAGCGGAACGGCATGAAGTGCGACAGCACGTCGAGCCACTTCGGCCCCAGCGTCATCGGCAGCATCAGCCCGGAGAGCAGCATCGAGGGCATGGTCAGGGAGTTGATGACCGGCCCGAACTCCTGGGGCGTGGACACCTTCAGCGCCAGCGCGTACGACAGCGAGGCCAGCGCCACGGTCAGCACCGCGACGAACGCGAAGCCGATGAGGATGCCGGGCAGCGGCGCCCGCAGCCCCATGACCATGGCCGCCAGCACCAGCAGCACCGCCTGGAAGACGAACAGCGCGGCATCCCGCAGCACCCGCCCCAGCAGCAGCGCCAGCCGGCTCACCGGCGTCACCCGCATCCGTTCCACGACCCCGTACTGCTTTTCGACGATGATGCCGAAACCGCAGAACGAGGCGCCGAACAGGCCGAGTTGGAGCAGCAGCCCGGGGACCAGCACCTGCCAGGAGCTGCCGGTGGCGGACAGCGGCAGATCGGTCAGCAGCGGGCCGAAGAAGAGCAGATACAGCAGCGGCATCAGCACGCCGAAGAGCATCTGGAGCCGGGACCGCACTGTCTGGCGGGCGTACCGCCCGAAGATCAGCGCGGTGTCGGAGAGAAACGAGGACACAAGGGCTCCTAGACGGCGACGGGGGTCTGGTCACCGGCGGCGGCGCTGCGCCCGGTGATGGCGAGGAAGGCGTCCTGGAGGGACGCGGCGGCCGAGCCCGCATGGGCGCGCTTGAGGGCGTCCGGGGTGCCCTCCGCGACCACCACGCCCTGGTCGACGATCACCAGCCGGTCGGCCAGCGCGTCGGCCTCATCCAGGTAGTGGGTGGTCAGGAAGACCGTGGTGCCGTGCTGCGTCCGGATCCGGAGGACCAGGTCCCACAGGTCGGCGCGGCTGCCCGGGTCGAGCCCGGTGGTCGGCTCGTCGAGGAACAGCACCTGGGGCCGGTGCGTGAGGCCCATCGCGAGGTCCAGCCGCCGCCGCTGTCCGCCGGAGAGGCTGGCGGTCTTGCGGTCGAGCAGCCCGGTCAGGTCCAGGTCGACGGCCAACTCCTCGGCCCGGGAGGCGGCTTCGGCCTTGCCGAGGCGGTAGAGGCGGGCCTGGGTGACCAGCTCCTCGCGCAGCGAGATGTTCGGATCGACGCCGCCGGACTGGGCGACGTATCCGGAGGCGCGGCGGACGCCCGCCGGGTCGCGGACGAGGTCGCAGCCGGCCACGGTCGCGGTGCCGCCGGTGGGCGTCAGCAGGGTCGTGAGCATGCGCAGGGTGGTGGTCTTGCCGGCGCCGTTGGGGCCGAGGAAGCCGAGGATCTCGCCGCGTTCGGCGGTGAGGTCGATGCCGCGTACGGCCTCTACGGGGCCGCGCGGGGTGGTGAAGGTCCGGGCGAGGCCGGACGCGCTGAGGACTGCCATGCCCACAGAAAAACAGAGAGACTGAAAAATTGCAACGTCCCCAAAATTTCATTGAACCCAGCGAAAGGTAGGGTGGGGGCATGGCAGAGGGACTCAGGGAGCGGAAGAAGCGGCAGACCCGCCAGTACATCTCCGACGTGGCCACCGGCCTCTTCCTGGAGCGCGGCTTCGACGCGGTGACCATCGCGGAGATCGCCGGGGCCGCGGAGGTCTCCGTCAACACCGTCTACAACTACTTCCCGGCCAAGGAAGACCTCTTCTTCGACCGCAGCAAGGGGGTCGCGGACCGGCTCTCGCGCTTCGTACGGGGCCGGGCGGCGGGGGAGTCCGCGGCCGTCGCCGTCCTGCGCGAGCTGCGCGAGGAGGTCGAGGCGGTCTCCCCGCGGGTCGGACTGATCGAGGGGTACGAGCGGTTCATGCGCGTGGTGCACGACGCGCCCACCCTCAAGGCCCGCCTCTGGTACCTCCAGCAGGAGGTCCACGACAACCTGGAGGTCACGCTCCGGGAGGAGACCGGCGCACCGGCCGGCGACCCGCTGCCGGGCCTGATGGCGGGCCAGATCAACTGGGTGCACCAGAGCCTGATGCACTGGATCGCCCAGGCGATGCTCGCCGGCCGCAAGCCCGCGGAGGCCTCCCGGGAGGCACTGGTCCTCCTCGACGAGATGGCGGAACTGTTGGGCGAAAAGGTGCTCAACTACGCCGTACGGACAGCCGACTGACGACGGGCTGTCCGGATCGCTGCGCTCGGCGCGGACCCCCTCGGTGTGATGTCCGTCATTCGAGACGTGACGCGCATCTCTTAGCCTCCAAAGGATCGCTCACGAGCGCTAACGTCACCCACGACCGTCAAATGCACAGGGTGTGAGGGGACAGCAGTGGCAAAGAAGCTCGCCGTCATCGGCGCCGGACTCATGGGGTCCGGTATCGCGCAGGTCTCCGCCCAGGCGGGCTGGGACGTGGTCCTCCGCGATGTGACGGACGAGGCGCTGGCCCGGGGCAAGGGTGGCATCGAGGCCTCGTACGAGAAGTTCGTCGCCAAGGGCAAGCTCGCGGCGTCCGACGCCGAAGCGGCGCTGGCCCGCATCACCACCACGACCGACATGGAAGCCGCCGCCGAGGCCGACATCGTCGTCGAGGCCGTCTTCGAGCGGATCGACGTCAAGCGCGAGATCTTCCAGACGCTGGACAAGCTCGTCAAGGACGAGGCCGTGCTGGCCTCCAACACGTCCGCCATCCCGATCACCAAGATCGCGGCGGCGACCTCCCGCCCCGAGCGGGTCGTCGGCACGCACTTCTTCTCGCCGGTGCCGATGATGCAGCTGTGCGAGCTGGTGCGCGGCTACAAGACCAGCGACGAAACCCTCGCCACCGCCCGGCAGTTCGCCGAGTCGGTCGGCAAGACCTGCGTCGTCGTCAACCGTGACGTGGCCGGCTTCGTCACCACCCGCCTGATCTCGGCGCTGGTCGTCGAGGCCGCCAAGCTCTACGAATCCGGCGTGGCCAGCGCCGAGGACATCGACACCGCCTGCAAGTTGGGCTTCGGCCACGCGATGGGACCGCTCGCCACCGCCGACCTGACGGGCATCGACATCCTGCTGCACGCCACCGACAACATCTACACCGAGTCCCAGGACGAAAAGTTCGCACCGCCGGAGATCATGCGCCGGATGGTCGATGCGGGCGATATCGGACGCAAGAGTGGGCAGGGCTTTTACGAGCACTGATGTCCCGTCAGGCCCATCGGCCCCGATGGGCTCACCCCGCGGGGTGAATTCGGGTATCGGTTCGCTTACAGGCGGCAACTTCGCCGCATGAGAGGCAGTCAGTTCTGTAGACGTCCAGGCACCACCCATGACACCGGGGAGCGCATATGCACATCAGGGGCGACCACGCCGAGCTGGTCGTCGGGGGCCGCCTCGACGTCCGCAGCGCGGCGGACGCCCGAACGGCCCTGCACGCCGCCGTCGACTCCGGTCGGGGCGATCTCGTGCTGGACCTGACCGAGCTGGATTCCTGGGATGCCACCGGCCTCGGTGTGATCATGGGCGCGCACCGCCGTGCGGGCCGGGTCAACCGCAGGCTGGTGCTGCGCGGAGTGCCGCCCCAGATGCAGCGCCTGCTGGTCGCCACCCGGCTGCACCGCATCCTCGCGATCGAGGGCGGCATCGAAGCGGAAACGCTTCCGCGGGTGTGAGGCACGGGCGGTACGCCGCCCGGAGGTCCGCGCCCGGAGTCGGGCCGGGGACCGGGCGATCAGAAACACACGGCACAGCGCGACGAACCATGCCGAGCTGAACGAGAGAAATGTCGTAAACAGCACGACACCGGCCAATCCCGGAAGTTCCGGTCAGGAGTGGCCCCCGGCGGTGCGCCGGGCCGCGCTCCAGGTCTAAGGTTCGGTTCCCGCCCGTATGTCATCATCCGCGGCGGGAACCGGACCGGACGCGAGGGCCACGCACACGCTGCCGGAGCCGGAGGAGCGCGGACGGCACGAAGCGCAGCCGGCACGACGCCCGGCCTCCTGGATGCCCGGCGAGGCGGCGCGGAACGAAGCATCTGGGAGCTTGCAAGATGGACCCGAACACTCACCGGGGACCCGAGGAGCACGGCGAGCAGGATGGCCCTGCCGCGCCACCGGCCCCCGCGTTCGGCGGCCCGCAGGGCGGCTCCCGGGGGACCGCCCGCGTCGTACGGCTCGTCTCGGGTGCCTACCTCGTCACCGTCAACCCCGTCGACGGCAGCGAAATAGAACCCTGCCCGCCCGGAGAGGTCCCCACCGCACCCGGCAGGCTCGACCCGGAGGAACGCGCCGCGGCAGCCCGCGCGGCGGCACCCCCGCTGCCCCCGGGCCCGCCCGCGTCCGCCGGGCAGCAAGCCGTCCTCGAAGAGCGCACCGAGGACACCGAGCGCCTGGTCCGGCTGCTCTCCCGCGGCCGCTCGGTACGCGTCACCGGGCCCTCCGGCTCGGGCCGCACCCGGCTGCTGGAGGCCGTCGCCGACGCCTGCGCCGACCTCGCCCCGGACGGGGTGATCCGGCTGTCCGGCTACCACCGCAACACCACCGACCTGCTGTACGCGCTGTTCGCCGCCGTCCATCGGGCCCCGCAGCACCGCCCCGACCGGGCCGAGATGCTGCGCATGGTCGGCGGGATCGGCGGGATCGTCGTCCTGGACGACCTGGAGTTCGGCGGTGCCGCGCTCGACGAGCTGCTCGCCGCCACCCCCGAATGCGCCTTCCTGCTCGCCGCCACCCCCGACGTCGCGGCCCCCAGCGCCGGCTCGCATGTCGAAGAGGTCTTCCTCGGCGGCCTCGGCCGCGGCGGCTGCGTACGGATGCTGGAGCGCGCCGTGGACCGGCCGCTCACCGACGACGAGGAGGCCTGGGCCGCCGACCTCTGGTTCGAGTCCGAGGGACTGCCGCTGCGGTTCGTGCAGGCGGCCGCCCTGCTGAAGCAGCGCGACCGGATGCTCGCCGGGCCGGGGGCCCTCGACGACGGGTACGGCCTCTTCCCCGCGGACACCGACGAGCCGGCCGCCGGGGCGGGCGAGCACCCCGAGGTGCCGCTGCCGTCCCTCGGCGAGGCCGCCGCCCCCGCCCCGCTGCTGGCCTCCCGGCTGAGCGAAGCGGCCCGGGAGACGCTGCGGATCGCCGTCGCGCTCGGCGGCGAGCTGCCGCACCAGGCGCATCTGCCGGCCCTCACCCAGGACACCCGCGCCGACGCGGCCCTCGGCGAGCTGCTGGCCTGCGGCCTGATCACCCCGGTCGCCGGGCACTACCGGCTCGCCGCCACCGTCCAGGACCAGCTGGCCGCGGACGGCTACGCGGAGGGCGCCGCCGCCCGGGCCCACACCGTCGCCCAGCACTACGCCTGGTGGGCCGGTCACCCCTCGGTCACCCCCGAACGGGCCGCCGCGGAGTCCGATGTGGCGCTGGCCGCGATGGGCGTGCTGACCGGCAGCCGGGAGGGCGGGCACACCAGCGCGGCCGTGCTGCTCGCCCGTACGGCCGCTCCGGCGTTCGCCGCGGCGCTGCACTGGAGCGCCTGGGAGCGCAGCCTGCGCCACGGCCAGGAGGCCGCGCGGCTGGCCGGCGAGGTCGCCGAAGAGGCCTACTTCCACCATGAGCTGGGTGTGCTGGCGCTGTGCACCGGCAACCTCGACAAGGCGCGCGCCGAGCTGGAGGCCTCCATCGGGCTGCGCGGTGTGCTCTCCGACCGCAGTGGCGCGGTGGCCGGACGCCGCGCCCTGGCGCTGGTCACCGACAGCTCCCGGGCCGCTGCCGCCGCGGCGGCCACCACCACCCTGCCGCAGGCACCCGGCGCGGCCGCCGCCCGGAAGGCCAAGGGCCCGGCCGCCACACCGGCCGCCGGGGTCCCGGCCGCGAAGCCGCGGACGCCGAGGGCCGAGGAGACCGCGGCGACGATCGTCGCCCGCGGTTCCTCCTCGGCCGCCGCCACGACGGCCGTGACCGTGAGCGGTACGGCCGGCGGCAAGCGGCTGTTCGGCATGGCCCGCCGCAACGTCGTGGCCGCCGGCGCGGGCGCCCTGCTGGCCGCCGTCCTCGGCACCGTCGTCACGCTCAGCATGCCGTCCGGCGACGCGCACCACGACGACAAGGTCAGCACCGAACAGAGCACGGACGACGGCGCCGCCACCGACACCCCGGAGGAAGACCCCGGTACCGGCCGGCCGGCACAGCAGGCCGGCACGTCCCGGCCCGGCACCCCGGGCACCCCCGGTCACCAGGCGTCCCCGTCCCCGTCGGCCTCCGGCCCCGCCACCAGCGGTTCGCCCAGCGGCACCGGTCCGACGGACCCGACGGCCGGCCCCACCGAACCGAGCGGGCGGCCCACCACGCCCACCGGCCGGCCGACCCGCACCACCCAGCCGCCGACCGCCGACCCGACCGGTCCCACGCCGACGGACAAGCCGACCGACCCCACGCCAAGTCAGACCCCCACCCAGGACCCCACGGACAAGCCGTCGACGCAGAGCCCCTCGCAGTCCGTGGCCGCCCCCTCGGACAGCGGCTCCACCGGGGGCGGTTCGTCCGGCGGCACACCGTCGGACGGCAGCGCCTCCTCGGCCGGTACGGCGAGCTCCTCGACGGGCTGACGCCCCGCACCACCACAGCGCGACGGCCCGGTACGTGACCGGGCCGTCGCGCTGCGCCGTCCCCGGGGGCGGCTCCCGGGGATCATGGCCGAAGAAGTCCCCAGGGGCCCACGGGGTCAGAACAGCCGGAGCTTGTCGTCCTCGATGCCGCGCAGCGCGTCGTAGTCCAGGACGACACAGTCGATGCCGCGGTCGGTGGCCAGCACCCGCGCCTGCGGCTTGATCTCCTGAGCGGCGAAGACGCCCTTCACCGGGGCCAGATGCGGGTCACGGTTGAGGAGTTCGAGATAGCGGGTGAGCTGCTCGACACCGTCGATCTCACCCCGCCGCTTGATCTCGACGGCGACGGTCCGGTGATCGGCATCCCGGCACAAGATATCCACCGGGCCGATGGCAGTGGGGTATTCACGCCGAATCAGGGAGTATCCCTCGCCGAGGGTTTCGATCCGGTCCGCGAGCAGCTCCTGGAGGTGGGCCTCCACCCCGTCCTTGATGAGCCCCGGGTCGACGCCGAGTTCGTGCGAGGAGTCGTGCATGACCTCCTCCAGGGTGATGATGAGCTTCTCGCCGCCCTTGTTCTCCACCGTCCACACGTCCCCGTCCGCCTCCTTGAGGGTGCACGGCGGCGACATCCAGTTGAGGGGTTTGTAGGCCCGGTCGTCCGCGTGAACGGAGACGGAGCCGTCGGCCTTCACGAGGATGAGGCGCGGGGCCGAGGGGAGATGGGCGGTGAGCCGGCCCGCGTAGTCCACGGAGCAGCGGGCGATGACGAGACGCATGGGGCGAAACGCTACTCGACCGGAGGCCCCGCACGCGATTCGCCCTGGATCACCGGGCCTTTACGGGGGAAATCCCCGCACCCCCGGCGCTCGCCAATGGCCGGTTGTATGTGCAATCTCCTGGTGCGGGCACCTTGCGCGGCATACCGTTGAAGCGGGGGGTCGTGAGGCGAACACGCTGTGTCGCGAATCCCCTTGTCCCGTCCCTAGGCCCTGTCCGTCCCGGCGGGGCCGCGAGAGGAGAACCTCATGTCGCTCGACGTCTCACCGGCCCTCCTCGAACAGGCCGAGCGAGGCGAGGTCGACGAAGCCGCATTTGTCGACTGCGTCCGGACCTCCCTGCCCTACGCATGGGGGATGATCAGCTCTCTGGTGGCCCAGCTGAAGGTGGACGGCGGAGAGTTCGCCGACAATCAGACGCCTCCGCCGGACGAGCAGGCGCGCGGTCAGTTGCTGCGCGCACTGGCGAGTGACGCCATCCGTGGTTCGCTGGAGCGGCACTTCGGTGTGCGGCTCGCCTTTCAGAACTGCCACCGGGTCGCGGTCTTCCCGCTCGACCCGGCGGTGGACGACCGCCTGGCCCGATTCACCTCCATACGGGGCCAGCTGTTGAATCAGTCGCCGCAACTCCGCGACTGCTGAACGCCGTTGCTGCCGCTGCGCACAGGATTGTGAGACGCACCGTGCCGGTGCGCCAGCGGCAGCACTCTCCCAGGACGGGGACACCTCCGGGCACGGTGCGCGGCTCCACCGCGCGCGGGCACCGTCACCCGCGCACGGCAGCGCCGCACCGGGCCGGTCACCCCAGCTGCGGCAGCACCTCCGCGCCCAGCCGGCGCACGTTCTCCTCCGTCGCCGCGAGGTCACCGGAGCCCTCGACGAGCAGGGCGAAGCGGCTGATGCCGGTCCGCTCCGAGGTCGCCGCCAGCCGGTCCGCGCACAGCTGGGGTGTGCCGACGGGATGCAGCCCGCACAGCAGCTCCGTATAGGCCAGCGGATCACGCATCGCGCGATAGCGGCCGTCGACGGTCACATGCGCGCCCAGGCCCTGCCGCAGCCAGCCGGGCATCGCCTTGGTCAGGGACTCCCTCGCCGCCTCCCGGCCGTCGGCGATCTGCACCACGCCCGCAGAGACATGCGCGGCGGCGGCCACCTCGTCGCCGTCCCGGCCGGCCTCCCGGGCGGCCGACCGCCACAGCGCGACCATCTCCGCCTTCTCCTCGTCGCCGCAGTGCATGCCCAGCAGCATCGGCAGCCCGCGCTCGGCGGCGGTCCGCACCGACGCGGCGGAGGTGCAGGCCACCACCACCGGCGGGCCCGTGGGCCCGGCACACGGATCGTCCGGATCGGTCAGCGCCTGATCCGGCCGCGGCACCACCGCCACCTCCCGGAACGCATAGCGCTCGCCCTGCGCGCCGACCCGTGGCTCCCGCAGCCAGCGCATCAACAGATCGAGGGATTCCGGGAAGCCGTGGTCGTACGCGGCGAGCCCGGAGCCGAACACCTCCAGATCGACCCAGGGGCCGCCCCGGCCGACGCCGAGCGTGAACCGGCCGCCGGCGGTGAGATGCAGCAGCGCCGCCTGCTCGCCGAGCGTCACCGGATGCTGGGTCGGCAGCACGCTCACCGCCGTCCCGACCCCGATCCGGCGGGTGCGCCCCAGCAGCAGCGCCGCCAGCGTCACCGCGCTCGGACAGACGCCGTACGGTACGAAGTGGTGTTCCGCCAGCCAGACATCGTCGAGCCCGGCCTCCTCCGCGACCTCCGCGGAGCGCACCGCGCGGTGCAGTGCTTCCCCCTGTCCCTGACCGGGAAATTGTGCGGCCAGGATGAAAGCTCCAACGCGCATCGCTCTCTGCCTCCTCGCAGCCGACGCGACTCCCCCCACCGGCAACAACGGGAGACACGTGCCAAGGGCACGGCCTGACGGGAAATTTCCCGATGATCGCAGAAACCTGCCGAGCGGAGTCCACCCCTGACCGAGCCGCGTACGCTGGTGACATCCCGTGACCCCGTGACCCTCCGAGGTGCTCTGTGTCCCCGCGTCGAAACCGCCTGCCCGGCGGCGCGAAGCCCATCGACCGCACGGGCGGTGACCGCTACGGCCTGGAACGTACCGAGGAGTGGCGCGGCGAGACCTGGGTCGTGCGGCAGGTGGGGGGCGGCGGTGCGGCCAAGCACTACCGCTGCCCCGGCTGCGACCAGGAGATCCCGCCCGGGGTGCCGCATGTCGTCGCCTGGCAGCAGCACGGCGATGTCGACGACCGCCGGCACTGGCACAAGGCGTGCTGGAACGCACGGGACCGCCGGAGCGCGCGGCTCCAGCGGTCCCGGAATGCGCCCAGATACTGAGCGGTCGAGAAGGGTGCGCGGCGTCAGACGTCGCGCTGTGCGACGGCTGCGTAGGCGCCGCCCAGCACCACCGCGGTCACGCCGGCAAGGATCCACAGCGGCGTCCAGCCGGTCGGACCCGTGGGCAGGAACGGGATGTCGTAGAGCGTCGCCAGGGCGCTCGGCACCGAGTACTCGATCAGCGCCCGCTGGATGTCCTTGACGCTCTCCCCCTGCAGGAACAGCGCCAGCAGCATCGGCAGCAGCACCACGCCCATCATCGTGCTGATGGCGCCCGCGGAGTGCCGCAGCAGGGCGCCGACGGCCAGCGCCAGCAGGCCGAGCAGCGCGACATACAGACCGGCACCGAGGGTGGCGCGCAGCCACTGGTCGGTGGTCGGCGCGGGGCCGTTGAGCAGGCCGGTGTCGATCAGCGCGACCAGCGTGGTCGCGACCGTCGTGAGCACCAGCGCGAGGGTGAAGAAGACGACGGCCTTCGCGGTCAGTACCCGGACGCGGCTGGGGCAGGCGGTCAGCGTCGTACGGATCATGCCGGTGCCGTACTCGGACGAGATCGACAGCACGCCCAGGGTGATCACGCACAGGCTGCCGAGCAGCACCCCGACGAAGCCGACGCCGAGCAGCGGGTCCATCTCGCGCTCCAAGCCCGCCGCGACGCCGGCCAGCAGACCGATGCCGACGGTCAGGACGACCATCACGCCCAGCGTCCAGATCGTCGAGCGCAGCGAGCGGATCTTCGTCCACTCGGAGGCCAGCGCATGGCCGAGGTGGGTGGGGCGCACGGTGATGTGGGAGACGTAGCCGCCTGCTCCGGCCCAGGCCTGCTGGGGGTGGGCCTGTTGCGGGACGGGGGGCTGCTGGGCCTGCGGGTGGTGGTGCTGATGCTGCGGCGGGGCCGGGGCCGGGGCCGGGGCCGGAGCCTGCGGCTGCGCCTGGGGCTGGCCCTGCTGCTGGAGCAGCATCGTGCCCGCGTCCCTGCCCGGTCCGTGTGCCGCGAGCGGCTGCGGCTCGGCGGGTTGCTGGGGCTGCAGCGTCATCGTGCCGGCTTCCCTGGCCGGCGCGGGCGGTGCGGGCTGCCCGGGCGCCTGCTGGGCCTGGAGCGTCATCGTGCCCGCCTCCTTGGCGAGCGACGGCTGGGCGGGGGGCTGCTGGGCCTGCAGCGTCATCGTGCCCGCTTCCCCGGCGGGCGGGGGCTGCTGACCGGGCTGCGGCGCCGGCTGCTGTCCGGGCTGCGGCGGTGCGGCGGGCGGCGTCTGGGGCGGCCGGCCCTGCGGCGGGTGCGGCGCGGCGGGCGGCACCGGCGGCGCGGTCGGCAGCGGCTGCTGCTGCGCGCCGGTGTCGTCGGGTCCGCGCTCAGGCTGCGGCTGGGGCTGCGGCTGCTGAGGGCTGGTCATCGGGCGTCCTCGTGGTGCGGCGTGGGCTGGTCGGCGGGGGCGGCGGGCGGTGCGACCGGGGTCGCGGGCGGCATCGGCGCGGCGGGCCGGTGCCCGTACGGGTGAGGCGCGCCGTACGACTCGGGTGCCCCATACGGGTGACCCTGAGCCGGGCCGGGCGGCGGATGGCCCGGCCCCGGAACGGCGCCGGGCGCCTGCTGGGCGTACGGATTCGGCTGCCCCTGGCCGGGGACGCCCGCCGGAACCTGGCCCGGCATGCCCGCCGGGGCCTGGCCCGGGCCACCGGGCTGACCGGCCGGGTAGCCGGGGCCACCCGCATACCCCTGCGGCGGGGGACCCTGCGGGGCGAACCCGGCGGGGGCCTCCTGCAGTCCGGCCCGTGCGTCGGCCGTCGAGCGGTAGTCCACGGCGCCCTGCGTCATCCGCATGTACGCCTCCTCCAGGGACGCCTGGTGCGGCGACAGTTCCCACAGCCGGACCTCGGCCGCATGCGCGAGATCGCTGATGCGGGGGAGCGGCAGTCCGGTCACCCGCAGGGCGCCGTCCGGCTCGGGGGTGATCTGCCCGCCCGCCTCACCGAGCGCGGCGGTCAGCTTCTCGCGCTGCTCCGGCTCGGTGTCCGGGGTACGCACCCGGGCGAAATCGGCGGAGTTGGCCGAGATGAACTCCTTGACCGACATGTTCGCCAGCAGCTGGCCACGGCCGATCACGATCAAGTGCTCGGCGGTCAGCGCCATTTCGCTCATCAGATGCGAGGAGACGAAGACCGTACGGCCCTCGGACGCCAGCTGCTTCATCAGATTGCGCACCCACAGGATGCCCTCGGGGTCGAGGCCGTTGACCGGCTCGTCGAAGAGGAGGACCTGCGGATCGCCGAGCAGCGCCGCGGCGATGCCCAGCCGCTGGCCCATGCCGAGCGAGAAGCCGTTGGAACGCCTCCCCGCGACGTCCTGCAGACCGACCACGCCGAGTACCTCGTCGACCCGGCGGGCCGGGATGCCCGACAGCTGGGCGAGCGAGAGCAGATGCTGGCGCGCGCTGCGCCCGCCGTGCACGGCCTTGGCGTCGAGCAGCGCGCCCACCTGGCGCGGGGCGTTGGGGAGCCGGCGGTAGGGTCGGCCGGCGATGGTCGCGTGCCCCGAGGTCGGTGCGTCCAGGCCCAGAATCATGCGCATCGTGGTCGACTTGCCGGAGCCGTTGGGCCCCAGGAAGCCGGTCACCGTGCCCGGCCGTACCTGGAACGACAGGTTGTACACGGCCGTCTTGGCGCCATAGCGCTTCGTCAGGCCGACTGCCTCGATCATTCTCCGCCCCTCGCGAGATGCCTCGGGGCAGAGGCGCCCTCGTACCCCCGTGAGGGTTAGGAGGCTATCCGTACATTGACGGTTCCCGTCAATCGGGACGGGGCCCGCCGCCTCCGGTGGAGAGGCCGGCGGGCC
Organism: Streptomyces auratus; assembly: GCF_050433025.1. NCBI lineage: Bacteria > Bacillati > Actinomycetota > Actinomycetes > Kitasatosporales > Streptomycetaceae > Streptomyces > Streptomyces auratus. Next base: position 1,182,528 of record NZ_JBNGCB010000003.1, read on the forward strand.
GTTGCGCGGCCGGGTGTTACGCGTCCCTCCGCTTCAGCAGGACATAGCCGCCGAGCAGCGCCAGCACCGTCCAGGCGATCATGATGCCGAGACCGCCCCACGGCCCGTACGGCACATCGTTGTTGGCGGGCGTGACCACCTGCATGATCTTCGAGCCCGCCTGGTCCGGCAGATAGCGGCCGACCTTCCGGGTCGCCGAGACGTTGCCGAGGATGTTCGAGATCAGGAAGAAGAACGGCATCAGGATGCCCAGCGACAGCATCGGGCTGCGCAGCATCACGGCCACCGCCATCGAGAACAGCGCGATCAGCGTCATATACAGCCCGCCGCCGAACACCGCGCGCAGCACGCCCGGATCGCCGAGGTGCGCCCGCAGATCACCCAGCATCGCCTGTCCCGCGAAGAAGGCCACGAAGCTGGTCGCCAGGCCGACGACGAAGACCAGCGCGGTGGCCACCAGCAGCTTGCAGAACAGAAAGGTGCCGCGCTGCGGAACGGCCGCCAGCGAGGCGCGGATCATGCCGGTGCTGTACTCGTTCGAGACCACCAGCACCCCGAAGACGATCATCGCGAGCTGGCCCAGCCCCATCCCGGAGAAGCTGATGTTGGTGGCGTCGAACGACAGCCGTTCCCTGGCCGGCATGGACTGGAAGTCGTGGTTGGTCAGGAGGCAGATCAGCATGCCCAGCGTGATGGTGAGCACCGCGGCGATGCCGAGCGTCCACACCGTGGACCGCACCGACCTGATCTTGGTCCACTCCGACCGAATGACCTGCCCGAGCGCCGCCATCCGTCAGCTCCTCTTCTTCTGCCAGTCGGCACCCCAGCCGGTCGGCTGCGGCTCGCCGGGGCGTGCCCCGGCCGGCTGCGGGGCTCCCGGGGTCCGGCCACCCGGCGGGGAGCCCGCCTGTGCCGGCACCGGCTCGCCGTCGTGTGCGTGATACTCCACCGAATCCGCCGTCAGCTGCATGAACGCCTCTTCCAAGGACGCGTGCTGGGGGCTCAGCTCGTGCAGCACCAGCTGGTGCGCCGCGGCCAGCTCGCCCAGCCGGTCGGCGGGCACCCCGTCGACCTCCACCGAGCCGTTGCCGGCCGCCACCGCGTCGATGCCCTCGGAGTGCAGCAGATCCAGCAGCTTCTCCCGCTCCGGGGACCGCATCCGGACGTACGACCGCGAGTTCTGGTGGATGAACTCCCTCATCGAGGTGTCGGCCATCAGCCGCCCCTGCCCGATCACGATCAGATGCTCGGCGGTCAGCGCCATCTCACTCATCAGATGCGAGGAGACGAACACGGTCCGGCCCTGGGCCGCGAGGTTCTTCATCAGATTGCGGATCCAGTGGATGCCCTCGGGGTCGAGGCCGTTGACCGGCTCGTCGAAGAGGAGGACCTGCGGATCGCCGAGCAGCGCCGCGGCGATGCCCAGCCGCTGGCTCATCCCGAGCGAGAACCCCTTCGCCCGCTTCTTGGCGACCGCGCTCAGCCCCACGGTGTCCAGCACCTCGAAGACCCGGCTGCGCGGAATGCCGTTGCTCTGCGCCAGACACAGCAGATGGTTGGCGGCGCTCCGGCCACCGTGCACCGACTTCGCCTCCAGCAGCGCCCCGATGTACGTCAGCGGATCCTGCAGCTGCCGGTAGTGCTTGCCGTCGATCCGGACCGTCCCCGCCGTCGGGTTGTCCAGGTCGAGCATCATCCGCATGGTGGTCGACTTGCCCGCGCCGTTGGGGCCGAGGAAGCCGGTGACGATGCCGGGCCGCACCGTCAGGGTGAGATCGTCCACGGCGACCTTGTCGCCGTAATGCTTGGTCAGCCCCTCGAGCTCGATCATGTACGGCACGCTAGGCGGGCCCCGGAGCCCCTGCCACCGGAGCGCAGCCGCCCGGCTGACCCCCGGTACGCACCACGCCCCCGGGCCGCCACACGGGCGGTACGGGGGCGTGGGACGCAGCGGGACGAAACCTGCCGGCCGGTCAGTCAGCGGGTCTGCTGGGCGGGGACGCCGCGGGTGACGGTCTCCTCGTCGCCGGGGGCGCCGGCCGCGGCCACCGCCGCACCGGTCAGCGTCGCGAGCATCTCGCGGACGTTGGTCAGCTGCGCGTTGATCGAGTCGCGGCGGTTGGTCAGGGCCGCCAGCTCGCGCTCGGATTCGCTGCGGATACGGTCCGCCTTGGCGTTGGCGTCCGCCACGATGTCCTCGGCCTGGCGCTGCGCGGTCTCCACCGTCTGGCGGGCCCGGCGCTCCGCGTCCGTGCGCAGCTTCTCGGCCTCCAGGCGGAGCTGCTCGGCGCGGTGCTCGATCTCCGCGAGCCGCTTCTCGGCCTTGGCCTGACGCGAGGCCAGGTCGCGCTCGGACTGCTCACGGCGCTTGGCGAGGTTGGTCTCGAAGTCCGCGGCGGCCTGGGCGGCCTTGGCGCGGGTCTCCTCGAAGAGGGAGTCCGCCTCCTCGCGCTTGGACTGCGCGTCCTTCTGCGCCTCGGAGCGCAGCGTGGAGGCCTCGCCCTTGGCCTTCTCGACGATCCGGGCGCCCTCGTCCTCCGCCTTCGACTTGCGCTCGGCGGCGTACGCCTCCGCGTCGTTACGGACCTGCTGGGCGGCCGACTCGGCCAGCTCACGGTGCTGCTCGGCGGCCCGGCGGGCCTCCTCGCGCAGATCCTTCGCCTCTTCCTCGGCGAGGCGGAGGATCTTCTCCACGCGCGCACCCAGGCCCGCGTAGGACGGTTCGGCGTCATTGACCTGCGCCTGGGCGTTCTGCGTTTCGAGGTGCAGCTCCTCGATCCGCTTTTCCAGCGACGTGATGCGGGCCAGCGCGCTGTCGCGGTCCGCGACGAGCTTCGTAATGCGGTCATCCACCTGACCGCGGTCGTACCCACGCCGCACGAGCTCGAAGCCGAAGGGGGAGGAAGTGTCGCTCATGGGGTTCCTGTCGAAGAGACCGGTGAGGTGATAAGGAGAATCCTAGGGGTCACAACGGCGTGTCATCGAGTCATTGCCCGTTTGATCTGGAGAATGACCCCTCATTTGAGTGGCTACCCTTCAGACTGCTTGCCACTCGAACGAGTTGCGCCCGCTCCGGCGGCTGCCTTCACACCACCGCCCTTTCCCTCCCCATTTCCGCCGGGCGTCTCGAACGATTCCAGGGCCTCCAGGACATCCTGGACGCGGGAGATTTCGGCGTTGATGTCCTCGCGCCGGCGCACCAGGACCTCCAGCTCCCGCTTGCCCTCGTCCACGATCCGGGTGGCCTCCGCCTCGGCCTCGCGACGCATCCGCTCCGCGTCGCGCACCGCCTCGGCCTTCTTGTTCTCGGCCTCCTTGATCAGGCCCTCGGCCTTCTTCACCGCCGAGATCCGGACCTTGCTGGCCTCGCTGTTGGCGTCCGCGACCATCCGGTCGGCCTTCTCCTCGGCCTCCACCTGCTGGGCGGTGGCCTGCGCGATGAGCTTGTCGACCCGCTCGCCGGCGTTCTTCATCGTCTCCGCCGACTCCCGGCGGGCCCGCTCGTGCAGCTCCTCGACCTCGGACTCGATCCGCTGGCGCAGCTCCTCGGCGCGCTCGCGGATACCGGTGGCGTCCCGGCGTGCCTCCTCCAGCAGGGTGTTCGCGTCCGTACGCGCCTTCTCGACCCGCTCGTTGCCTTCGGAGGTCGCCTCCGCGACGAGCCGCTCGGCCTCCGTGCGGGCCGCCCCGACCATCGTGTCGGCCTGCTCCTCGGCGGCGGTGGCCGTCTTGAGCGCCTCCTCCTGGGCCCTGGCGATGAGCTGGTCCGCCTGCTCGGCGGCGTCCCCGCGGCGCTGGGCAGCGTCCTTGCGCGCCTCGTCGAGCAGCCGGTCCGCCGCCTCCTGGGCGTCGGTCCGGGTCCGTTCGGCCGCCGCTTCGGCGTCCTCCTTGATCTTCGCGGACTCGTTGCGGGTGCGGTTGGCGTGCTCCTGCGCGGCGGTGACCGTCTCGGCTGCCTCCGCCCGCAGCCGGTCCGCCTCCGCGGTGGCCGTCGCGACCATCCGGTCCGCCAGCTCCCGGGCATCGGCCCGGGTACGGTCCGCGTCCCGCTCGGCGTCCGCGGTCGTCTCCGCCGCGTCGGTGCGCAGCCGCTCCGCCTCGGTCGCGGCCTCCGACATCAGCTGGTCGGCCTGTTCCGCGGCGTCCGAACGCGTCTTGTTCGCCGCCTCGCGCGCCTGGTCGCCGGTGCGCTCCGCGTCCAGCCGGGCGCGCTCCAGCACCTCGGCCGCCTCGGTGCGCAGCCGCTCCGCCGTCTGTGCCGCCTCCGACACCAGCGACTGCGCCTGCTGCTCGCCCTCCGCGCGCATCGCGTCGGCGGCCGCCTGGGCCTCCTGGACGATGCGGTCGGCGTCGTCCTGCGCCGAAGACGTCAGCTCGGTGGCCTCGGTGACGATCCGTTCGGCCTCGGTACGGGCCTCGGTGATCAGCCGGTCGGCCTGCTCCGCGGCCTCCGAACGCATCCGGTTCGCGTCGTCGCGCGCCTCCGCACGGGCCCGCGCCGCGTCCTGCTCGCCCGACGCCAGCGCGTCCGAGGCGTCCGTGCGCAGCTGCTGGGCCTTCGCGGTGGCGTCCGCGACCAGCTTCTCGGCCTGCGCACTCGCCTCCGACACCAGCCGGTCGGCCTGCTCGGCGGCCTCGGTGCGGGCCGTGTTGGCGTCCCGGCGGGCCTCGTCGAGAATCCCGGCCGCCTCGGCGCGCAGCCCCTCGGCCTCCTCGATGGCCTCGGAAACCGCCCGCTCCGCCAGGGACTTCGCGTCGTCCCGGGCCTCCTGCGCTTCCCGGCGTACGCGTACGGCCTCCTCGGAGGCGCGCTCGCGCTCCTCGTACGCCTCCTTGCGGAGCCGGTCCGCCTCGTCCTGCGCCTCGGCCTTCGTCCGCTCCGCGGCGTGCTCGGCCGCCGAACGCAGCCCGGCGATCTCCTCACCGGCCTGCTCGTGCAGCCCCGCGACCGAGTCCCGCACCTGCTGCGCGGTCTGCTCGGCCGCCGCCATCAGCTCGCCGGCCCGCCGGTCGGCGTCCTCGACCAGCCGCTCGGCCTCCTCCTGCGCCTCGCCGACCCGGGTACGGGCCGCCGCCAGCAGCTCCTCGCTCTGCTCGCGCGCCGCGGTGCGCTCCTGGTGGGCCTCCTCGCGGGCCTCGCCCAGCAGCTGCTCGGCCTCCCGGCGCCGCCGCGCGGCCTCCTCCTGGGCCGCGGCCAGCGCCTGCGCCGCCTCGGTACCCGTGCGCTCCGCGGCCGTCGCCGCCTCCGCACGCACCCGGTCCGCGGTCTCCTGCGCCTCCGCCTTCAGCCGCTCCGCCTCGGCCGTCGCCTCGGCGCGCAGCCCGGCCGCCGCCGCCTCGGCCTCGCCGCGCGCGGCCGTCGCATCCGCAGCGGCCTCCGTGCGCAGCCGCTCGGCCTCCTCCTCGGCCTGCTGCTCCAGCGTCCGGCGCCGCTCCGCCGACTCCGACTTGAGACGAGCCGCCTCTTCCTGGGTCTCCCGGCGCAGCCCCTCCGCCTCCGCGCGGGCGTCGCGCAGCCGCTGCTCGGCGGCGGTGACCTTCTCCTCCGCCTCGGTGCGCAGCCGGTCCAGCTCGGCCTGCGCCTCGGCGCGCCGGTCCTGGGCGGCCTGCTCGGCCTCGGCCCGCAGCCGTGCGGCGGACTCCTCCGCCTCGGTGGTGACCATCTCCGCGGCCTGGGCGCCCTCGGTGAGCAGCTCCTCGGCCTCCGAGCGGGCCCGCTCCAGGGCCTCCTCGGCCTGCCGGCGCAGCGCCGTGGCCCGTTCGATGGCCTCCGTCCGCACCCGCTCGCTCTCCGCGACGGCGCCCGAACGGGTCTCCTCGGCATCGTTCTTGGCCTTGCCCAGCAGCTCCTCGGCGGACCCTGCCGCCTCCTCGATCTGCTGGACCGCCTCCCGGCGGGCCTCGCTGCGGATCCGCTCGCCCTCGGCGACCGCGTCCGCCCGCAGCTGCTCGGCCTCCCCGCGCAGCCGCCGCGCCTCCTCCTGGAGTTCGACGGTCTTGGCGCGGTACTCCTTGGTGTCGTCCTTCGCCGCGCCCTTGAGCTGCGCGACGCTGTCATGCGCCTCTTCCCGCAGCCGGTCCGCCTCGGACTCGGCCTCCTTGCGCAGCCGTTCGGCCTCCTCCGCCGCCGCCTTGATGGTGGCCTTGGCGTCCTCCGACGCCTTGGTCAGCACCTCCTCGGCGGTGCGGGCGGCCTTCGCCAGCTGCGCCGCGGAGTCCTCGGCCGCCTGCGACCGGGCGCTGTCCTGCGCCTCGGCGATCAGCCGTTCGGCCTCCGTGGCGGCGTCGGCCCGCAGCTGCTCGGCCTCGGCCTTGAGCGCCTCGGCCTCCTTGGTGGCCTCCCCGACCAGCCGGGCGATCTCCGCCTTGGCCGTACGGGTGCGCTGCTCGTTGTCCGACTCGACCGCCGACAGCCGCTTGGAGGCGGCCTGCTGCGCCTCCTCGACCAGCTTCTCCGCCTCGGCACGCGCCTCGCGCAGCGCCGTGTCGGCCTCCTGGATGCGGGTCTCGGCGGTGCGGGTGAGCTCCGCGGCCTGCCGGCGCGCCTCCTCCGACTCGCTGCCGACGCTGGTGCGCAGCTGCTCGGCCTGGTCGGTGGCCTCCTGGGCCTGGCTGGAGGCGGCGTTCAGCAGCCGCTCGGCGTCCGTACGCGCCCGGCGCAGGATGGATTCCGCTTCGGCGCGGGCCTGCTCCGCCTCGGAGCCGAGCCGCTCACGGGCGCGTTCGGCCAGGCGCTGGGCCTCGGCCCGCGCGGCCGCCAGCGCCTGCTCGGCCTCCGCCCGGGACTCCTCCATCAGCCGGCGGGCCTGCGACTCCGTACGGGCGCGCAGCTGTTCGGCCCAGGCGACGTTCTCGTTGACGTGCGATTCGACGGTCTGCCGGCGCTCGTTGAGCTCCTCGTCGAGCCGCTGGCGGCGGGTGACCGCCTCGGCGTGCAGCTCGGCCTCCAGCCGGGACTGCCGCTCGGCCTGCTCCTGCAGCAGCCGCTGGGTCTGTGCCCGTGCCTCGCGCAGCTCGCGCTCGGCGTCCGTACGCAGTTGGTCCGCCTGGATCTGCGCATTGCGCAGCAGCTGCTCGGCCTGATGACTGACGTTGTCGTAGGCAGGACGGGTCGCGAGGTTGCGGCGCGCCTCATGGAGCTTGGCGCGCAGCACCTCGACCTGATAGCCGAGGTCGTCGGCGTGCTGGACGGCCTTGTCCCGCTCGCTCTTCAGCCGCTCCATCTCGGCCTCGAACTGCGAGAGGTGGTCGTCAGCCTCGTAGCGGTCGTTGCCCCGCACTGCGCGGTCCCATCCGTCCCCTGGTCATGGTGGCGGCCGTCTCCGGATTCTGCAGCGCTCGTCCCGTACACGTCACGTCGTACGGACTCGCGCCCCTCGGAGCTGACCCTTCCGAAGAAATGGTGTCAGATCATCGGCAGGGTATGGACCGAGCCCCACTCCCTTACCCCGGCCGAAGCTGCACTCTACCGGCCGGGGAAGGCAAAGGTCAGTGCTCTTCCGCCGCAGGGGGCGCCGCGGTGACAAGTTCGGTCAGCACGCCGTGGCAGTCCTTGGGGTGCAGGAAGGTGATCCGCGACCCCATCGAACCCGTCCTGGGCTCGTCGTACAGGACCCGTACGCCCTTGCCGCGGATGGCCTCGGAGTCGCCGTCCACGTCCGCGGTGCCGAAGGCGATGTGATGGACGCCCTCGCCGTTCTTGGCAAGCCACTTGCCCACCGCGGAGTCCTCGCGGGTGGGCTCCAGAAGCTGGAGATACGAGGCACCGCCGTCCGAGGTCTCATTGATCTTGAGCATGGCTTCCCGGACTCCCTGCTCCTCGTTGACCTCGGAGTGGAACACCTCGAAGCCGTACGTGGCACGGTAGAACTCGACAGTCTTGTCGAGGTCGAAACAGGCGATCCCGATGTGGTCGATTCGCGTCAGCATGGCTCCAGTGCACCCCTCGCATGGCTGGTTACGCAACGTGCGCGCGATCACACCTGCTTCCCGGTGACCTGGCGCGTACCGCTCAGTACATTGACGAGAACCCTCGTTAACTTCCCTGCAAAGGAAGGCCGCACCGCATGTCTGCAACGAACGGCACCAACGGCAGCACCTCAGTGATCGTGGCGGGAGCGCGCACCCCCATGGGCCGGCTCCTGGGATCCCTGCGGACCTTCTCCGGCGCGGATCTGGGCGGCGTCGCCATCAAGGCGGCACTGGACCGGGCGGGCATCGGCGGCGATCAAGTGCAGTACGTGATCATGGGCCAGGTCCTGCAGGCCGGGGCAGGGCAGATCCCGGCACGTCAGGCGGCCGTCAAGGCCGGCATCCCGATGAGCGTCCCCGCCCTGACCATCAACAAGGTCTGTCTCTCCGGCCTCGACGCCATCGCCCTGGCCGACCAGCTCATCCGCGCCGGTGAGTTCGACGTCGTCGTCGCCGGCGGCCAGGAGTCCATGAGCAACGCCCCGCACCTGCTTCCGAAGTCCCGCGAGGGCTACAAGTACGGCGCCGTCGAGATGCTCGACGCGATGGCGCACGACGGCCTCACGGACGCCTTCGAGAACATCGCCATGGGCGAGTCGACCGAGAAGCACAACACCCGTTTGGGCATCGCCCGACCGGAGCAGGACGAGGTCGCCGCGCGCTCCCACCAGCGGGCCGCCGCCGCCCAGAAGAACGGGCTCTTCGAGGCCGAGATCACCCCCGTGGAGATCCCGCAGCGCAAGGGCGAGCCGGTCGTCTTCAGCAAGGACGAGGGCATCCGCGGCGAGACCACCGCCGAGTCGCTCGGCAAGCTGCGCCCGGCCTTCGCCAAGGACGGCACGATCACCGCCGGCAGCTCCTCGCAGATCTCCGACGGTGCCGCCGCGGTCGTCGTCATGAGCAAGGCCAAGGCCGAGGAGCTCGGCCTGGAATGGATCGCGGAGATCGGTGCCCACGGCAATGTCGCCGGCCCGGACAACTCGCTCCAGTCCCAGCCCTCCAACGCCATCAACCACGCGCTGAAGAAGGACGGCCTCGCCGTCGGCGATCTTGACCTGATCGAGATCAACGAGGCGTTCGCGGCCGTTGCCGTGCAGTCGGTGAAGGACCTCGGAGTGTCGCCGGAAAAGGTGAATGTCAACGGCGGCGCGATTGCGCTGGGTCACCCGATCGGGATGTCCGGCGCCCGCATCGTGCTGCATCTGGCGCTGGAGCTGCGCCGGCGGGGCGGTGGCGTGGGTGCCGCCGCGCTGTGCGGGGGCGGCGGCCAGGGCGACGCGCTGATCATCCGCGTTCCGGGTAAGTAACCGACGAGCTCGTACGCCCCGGCGCGTACGAGCGGGCGATTCGCGTACGAGCGAGCCGAAGGAGCCGAGCGGCGATGGTGGACGTCCCCCAGCTGGTGGAACAGGCACGGCAGGGCCGGCCCAGGGCCGTGGCCCGGCTGATCTCCCTCGTGGAGGGGGCGTCGCCGGAGCTGCGCGAGGTGATGGCTGCCCTGGCGCCGCTCACCGGCAACGCGTATGTGGTCGGGCTGACCGGCTCGCCCGGCGTGGGGAAGTCCACCACCACTTCCGCGCTGGTGTCGGCCTATCGCAAGACCGGCAAGCGGGTCGGGGTGCTCGCCGTCGATCCGTCCTCGCCGTTCTCCGGGGGCGCGCTGCTCGGCGACCGGGTACGGATGAGCGAGCACGCGTCCGATCCCGGCGTCTACATCCGTTCGATGGCCACCCGCGGCCACCTCGGCGGGCTCGCCTGGGCGGCGCCGCAGGCGATCCGGGTGCTGGACGCGGCGGGGTGCGACGTGGTCCTCGTCGAGACGGTCGGCGTCGGGCAGTCCGAGGTGGAGATCGCCTCGCAGGCCGATACGAGCGTGGTGCTGCTCGCGCCCGGCATGGGCGACGGGATCCAGGCGGCCAAGGCCGGAATCCTGGAGATCGGTGACGTCTACGTGGTCAACAAGGCGGACCGCGACGGGGCCGATGCCACCGCCCGTGAGCTCAACCACATGCTGGGGCTGGGGGAGTCCCGGGCGCCCGGGGACTGGCGGCCGCCGATCGTCAAGACCGTTGCGGCGCGGGGCGAGGGCGTGGACGAGGTCGTCGAGGCGCTGGAGAAGCATCGGGCCTGGATGGAGGAGCGGGGGGTGCTGGCCGAGCGGCGCCGGGCGCGGGCGGCCCATGAGGTCGAGACGATCGCCGTTACGGCTCTGCGGGAGCGGATCGGGGATCTGCGGGGGGACCGGCGGCTGGATGCGTTGGCCGAGCGGATCGTTTCCGGGGAGATGGATCCGTATCGGGCGGCGGATACGTTGGTGGATGGGTTGACGAATGGGGACTGAGCCTGTGCCCGTCCGGGTGGGGTAGGCCTGGTGCCCGGCTCGCTGGTGCGGGTGGTGTGTTGCCGTTTGGCCGGTGGGGCTGGGGTCTTGCGGGGTTCGTGATTGCCGGTGGGGCCGGAGGGGACGCACCGGGTTACGGGAGCCACAACGGCACGGCCCCCGTCCACATGAGGGGGGCGGGGGCCGTGCCGAGCGGGGCTGTGGGTGTCAGTCGTCCGAGCCGTCGTTGTCGTCGTTGTCGTGGTCCTGCGACGGCGTTGCGCTCGGCTTGCCCGACTGCGGGTCGACCAGGAACGTGTGCTCCTTGCCGTCCTTGGTGATCGTCTCCACCTCCCAGGTGGCCTTGGCCCCGTGGTCGTCGTCCAGCTCGACGGAGGTCACCGTGCCGTGGGGGGCCGCGGTACGGGCGGCGTCCGCTGCGGTGGTCCGGGCGTTCTGGGCGGCGCGCTGCTGGGCGCGGTCGTCTTGGTCGCCGCGGTCGAGGTGCTGGTTCAGTACCCGGGCGGTGCCGGCGTCGAGGGTGAGTTCGTGCTGCTTGCCGTCCTTGCCGAGTACCTCCGCGTCCCAGACCAGACCGGGGCGGTCCGCGTCCAGGTCGAGGGCGGTCACGGTGCCGGGGACGGCCTTGAGGGCGGCGGCCGCGGCGTCCGGTGCGGTCACCTTGGCGGCGTTCGCCTCGCGGAGGTCCCCCTGGCCGTCGGCGTCGTCCGCCATGGGGATGCTCGACCGGCCGTCCCGCACCTGGGCGGTGGACGCCGCCGTGTGGCGGGCGGTCTGCTGTGCCGAGGACTGGGCGCTGCCGGAGGCGCTGTCGCTGTTGGCCGCGACGGCGGTCACCGTGCCGCCCGCGATGAGGGCGGCTGCGGCGGCGGTGGCGATGATGAGGTGGCGCTTCATGTCGTTTCTTCCCTTGCGATCGACTGTGCCCACACCGTGACGGATCGAAGCTGAAGGGGAGCTGAAGCAGTCTGAAGGGGGCTTCAGGTTCCGGATGGCAGGGTGGGGCGCATGCATCCGCCCGTATCGCGCCACGCCCATCCCGGCGCCGCACGCCGCCCGTTCCGGCTCCTGATCGTCGAGGACGAGAAGCGGCTGGCGCTGTCGCTGGCCAAAGGCCTGATGGCCGAGGGATACGCGGTCGACGTGGTGCACGACGGTCTGGAGGGGCTGCAGCGGGCGGGCGAGGGCGGCTACGACCTGGTCGTGCTCGACATCATGTTGCCGGGGATGAACGGGTACCGGGTGTGCGGGGCGCTGCGTGCCGCCGGGCACGAGATGCCGGTGCTGATGCTGACCGCCAAGGACGGTGAGTACGACGAGGCCGAGGGCCTGGACACCGGCGCCGACGACTATCTGACCAAGCCATTCTCTTACGTGGTGCTGGTGGCGCGGGTGAAGGCGCTGCTGCGCCGGCGCGGCCGGAGTGCCGAGCCGGTGCTGCGGGTGGGGTCGCTCGCCGTCGACCAGGGGGCGCGGCGGGTCGAGCGGGACGGGGCCGATGTGGTGCTGACGGCCAAGGAGTTCGCCGTGCTGGAGCAGTTGGCGCTGCGGGCGGGCGAGGTGATCTCCAAGGCGGAGATTCTGGAGCATGTCTGGGACTTCGCCTACGAAGGCGATGTCAACATCATCGAGGTGTATGTGAGTGCGCTGCGGCGCAAGCTCGGCGCCGGCCACATCGTGACGGTGCGCGGCGCGGGATACCGGCTGGTGTCCGATGGGTAGGGCGCTGGGCTCCGTACGGGCCAGGGCGGCGGCGGGCGCGACCGTGGTGGTGGCCCTGGCGCTGGTCGCCGCGGGGACGGCCGTACTGCTGGTGCTGCAGAGCCAGCTGCAGAACCAGGCGGGGCTGCAGGCCGAGGTCGCGGCGCGGGACGTGGCCGGCCAGATCGCGACGGGGACGCCGTACGACAAGCTGGACCTGCCGGATGGCGAGGATCGTCCGGTGGTGGTCACGGGCGGCGATGGGCGGGTGCTGGCCGTCGGTGAGGACGTGCGGGCAGTGGACGGGAAGTCCGTGGGGAAGGGGGCGGGGGGCTCCGGGCCGGGACGGTCGGCGGACGCTGAGGATGGCGACGACGGCGACGGCGGGCGCGGGCTCAGGCCCGGTGAGATCGATGACGATGTCGACATCCGGGATGGGAGTGCCGACGTCGACGGGAACGTGGCCGGCTACCGGTTCGCGGCGGTCGAGGCCAAGGACAGCCGTGGGGCGGAGGCGACGGTGCGGGCGGGGGCGGCGCTGGCGCCGGAGGAGGATGTCGTCGCGTCGGTGCGCGACGCGATGCTGATCGGGCTGCCGCTGCTGCTCGTGGTGGTGGCGGGGGTGACCTGGCTGGTGACCCGGCGGGCGCTGCGGCCGGTGGAGGGGATCCGCGGGGAGATGGCCGCGATCACGGCGAGTACGGATCTGAGCCGGCGGGTGCCGGTGCCGTCGTCGCGGGACGAGATCGGCCGGCTGGCGCGTACCACCAACGAGACGCTGGCGGCGCTGGAGCTGTCCGTGGAGCGGCAGCGGCGGTTCGTCGCCGATGCCTCGCACGAGCTGCGCAGCCCGATCGCGAGTCTGCGCACCCAGCTCGAAGTGGCGGTGGCGCATCCGGAATTGCTGGATGTGCCGGGTGCGGTGGTGGACACCGTGCGGCTGCAGCGGCTGGCGGCGGATCTGCTGCTGCTGGCCCGGCTGGATGCGGGAGAGCGGCCGACGGACACCCGGGTCGAGCTGGCGGCGATGGTGCGCGAGGAGACCTCGCAGCGGGTCGCGGACCGGGTTCCGGTGCAGATCGGGGAGCTGGCGGGCGGGGAAGTGGCCGGGTCGCGCAGTCAGTTGGCGCGGGTGCTGGGGAATCTGCTGGACAACGCGCAGCGGCATGCCGCCGGGTCCGTACGGGTGGCCGTGGCGCGTGAGGGGGAGGAAGTGGCGCTGCGGGTCGAGGACGACGGGCCCGGGGTGCCGGAGGGCGAGCGGGAGCGGATCTTCGAGCGGTTCGTGCGGCTCGACGACGCACGGGCGCGGGACGACGGCGGGGCGGGGCTGGGGCTGGCCATCGCGCGGGACGTCGCGGTGCGGCACGGCGGCTCGCTGGCCGTGCGCACGGGGTCGGTGTTCGAGCTGCGGCTGCCGGTGGCCGGGTGAGTCAGGGCGTGGCGTCGCGGCCCCGGGGTGATCCGAAAGACACGCCCTGGCCCGGCCGGTCGGCCTCGGCCCGCTCAGGGGGCCGAGGCCGACCGGTCAGACGCCGCCGCGCTCCGTGCGGAGGTGTTCGGCCACGGGGGTGAGCGAGGCGCGCAGTGCCTGGAGGTCCTCGGCCGAGAACAGGTCGATGAAGTGCTTGCGGACCGATGCGACATGGTGCGGGGCGACCCGGCGCATGGTGTCCCAGCCTTCCTCGGTGAGCACGGCGTACAGGCCACGGCGGTCCGACTCGCAGCTCTCGCGGCGCACCAGTCCGGCGTTCTCCATCCGGGTGATCTGGTGGGAGAGACGGCTCTTGGACTGCAGGGTGCTGGCGGCCAGGTCGCTCATCCGGAGCCGGCGGTCCTCGGCCTCGGACAGGTTGACCAGGATCTCGTAGTCGTTGTTCGTCAGGCCGAACGGTTGCAGGTCGCGCTCGAGTTGGTGCATCAGCAGTCTGCTGACGTCCAGATGAGTGCGCCAGGCACGCTGCTCCTGGTCGGTCAGCCAGGGGGTGTCGCTGTCGGTCGTCATGGAGGAATTCTACCCGTAAATGTTGAATACTGAATTAAATGGGAGGGGGGTGACTTCGGCCGGCGGGGGCCGGATGTTGGTCAGACGTTCGAGGTCACCGTCCGCAGAGTACCGCTCACAGCCCGAAGCGGCGCTGGAGGCTCCCGAGGTTGCCGGGCAACTGGGGCAGTTGTGAGCCACTTTGCGGGACGTGTCCGCCCCCGCCCGGAACGCCCGCTTCGGTGGGTACTGCCCCGGTTGCCAGTTCTGGCATCAGCTGCTCCGTCGACTGCAGCAGTACCGTGCCGGCGCCGACGAACTCGAATTGGTGCTCCTCGCCGGAGGCCCCGCCGATGCCGGTGTGCGCCCGCAGCCCGCCCAGGAATCCCCGCAGGTACTGATGGTCGTAGTGGTGGCACGGGGACGGGCAGTCCGCCCAGCCGACGAGCGCCTGCGGGTCCACCCGGATCGGCGGCTCCATGAAGACCACCGGGCCGTTGGACGCGGCCACGAACTTGCCCGTACCGATGAGGGTGAGAAAGCCCGGGATGATGGACTGCTTCAGCGACAGAGATGGCTGAAATGCGAGCAGGTTGCCCGAGCGAATCGTCAGATTGCCGTCCTCGAGATCGAAGGAATTCACATCGAAGGCACGGTCCGCGAGCAGCATTTTTCCGCGGCCCTCGGCGACGACCCAGTCCGCGGCGTGCAGTGGCGAATGGAAACTGCCGGCGATCAGACGGTCCAGGCGGCCGTGTCCGATGCCGTGGAAGTCGATCTGCCCGTAGTAGGCGATCATCTTCCCCTTCTGCAGGAACCACTGGCCGTTCAGATCGACGCTGAAGGTGTAGGCGTTGACGTTGTCGTCGGCGGGGAGGGAGGAGACGTCGTGGATGACGGGACCGGTCACAGCTTTTCCTCCGACGCCTGGACGTAGACGGTGCCCTGGCCCGAGAGCTCCAGTTGGAAGGCCTCGCCCGAGCCGCGGCCGACCATGTCGCGCCAGCCGAGCGCCGTGGACAGTTTGTTGCGGACGTCGCCGCTGTGGGCGACATAGGCCTGCGGGTCGACATGGACCGGGCGCTGGGGCGTGATCGGCAGTTCGATGACGCCGCCGTGCGCCATCACCGCGACCGAGCCGACGCCCTTGAGGGTCGTGGTGAACAAGCCCTGGCCGGTGACCTGGCCGCGCACCATGCCCATCACCCCGCCCTGGGAGCCCATGAACATCGTGCCCTGGTGCAGCGAGCCGTCGAAGGCCAGCAGCCGGTCGGCCTCGACGTAGAGCGTCTCGCCGGTCAGGTCGATGACGTGCACGTGATGGCCGCCGTGGCCGAACATGACGGTACCGGTGCCCTCGACGGTCATCAGGGGGGTGGCTTCACCGGCGATCCGGCGGCCGATCATGGAGCCGACACCGCCCTGGCCGCCCTGGATGTTCGGGGTGAAGGAGACCTCGCCGCGGTAGGCGAGCATCGCGCCGCGCTGGCTGAAGAGCCGCTGGCCCGGGCCGATCCGGGCCTCCACCATGCGGGAGTTGAGCGCTGTGAACGGCATCAGATCTCACCGCCCACGGTGTTGCGCTCGCTGGGCTGGACGTAGACCAGACCCTCGCCCTCGAAGCGGATCTGGAAGGCCTCGCCGGAGCCCTCCCCGAGGAAGGTGCGGAAATTCACTCCGGACTGGAAGTGCTGGCGCAGGTCGCCGGTGTGGGCCACATATGCGCCCGGGTCGACCTGGAGGGGGGACTGCTTGGTGACCCGCAGCACCACGGCGGGCCCGTCCGAGATGATCGCCGCCTGGCCGCTGCCTTCGACGGTGGTGGTGAACAGGCCGTGGCCCTGGGAGGCGCCGCGCAGGCCGGTGAAGGTGGTGCCCGTACGCAGCGCGGCGTCCGTGCACAGCAGGTTGTCGGCCTCGACGTACAGCTTCTCGCCCTGGAGCCGGACGAGGTTGATCTCGCTGGCGCGGTCCGCGAAGTAGCAGGTGCCGTGGCCCTTCACCTCCATCACGGCCATCTGCTCACCCGTGAGCCGCCGGGTGACCATGCCGCGCAGGCCCTCGCCGCCGCCGGTCATCTTCTTGAACGACATCTGGCCGTCGTACGCGACCATCACACCGTTTTTCGCCTTGACGGCGTCGCCCGTCATGTCGACGGCGAGCACCTTGCTCCCCTGGAGCCGAAACTGAGCCACGCGTCAGACGGTAGTCGGCGCCGGCCGCCCGCGGCAGGCCCCGTGACCCTGACTTCGCCCTGATCTCCGGGCGGTGCGCGTCGGGGGCGCCGACGGCCACCAACCCCCGGCGCGGTGATCGCCGGGGCGGCTGTAACAATGGTGCGAAGCTTGTGAACTCTTGCACAAGCGCGCCCGCCCGTCGCCCGACCTCCACCCCCGGAAGACGGCGCTGCGCGCCGACCGCCCATCTGCCACCCGAACGAGGTTCCCGTGGACATCAAGACCGCTGCCGCCCTGCACCGACTGCGCCTGGCCTCCGTCCCGGAGGCCATCTCCTTCCCGGCGCTGCTGATCTTCGGCACCGGCTTCCGCCTGGCCTTCGACTACGACTCCCTGGTGATGCCGCTCGGCATGATCCACGGCCTGCTCTTCATCACCTACCTGGTGCTGTTGCTGGACGTGTGGAACCGCACCAAGTGGCCCGTCAAGCGCGTCGCCTTCTTCTTCGTGCTGGCGATCGTGCCGTTCGGCGGCCTCTACGGGGACCGGGTCCTCAAGCGTGAGGAGGAGGCCGGCGTGATCGCGGCCCGCGCCCGCAAGGAAGGCGTGCTGAACGCATGATCGTCGCCTTCTCCGTGAGCCCGCTGGGCGTCGGCGAGGACGTCGGTGAGTACGTCGCCGACGCGGTCCGGGTCGTCCGCGAGTCGGGTCTGCCGCACCGTACGGACGCGATGTTCACCTCCATCGAGGGGGAGTGGGACGAGGTCATGGACGTCGTCAAGCGCGCGGTGGCGGCCGTCGAGGCCCGCTCCGCGCGGGTCTCGCTGGTGCTCAAGGCCGATATCCGGCCCGGTGTCACGGACGGACTGACGTCGAAGGTGGAGACCGTCGAGCGCTATCTCGCCGACGGCGACGCCTCCTGACCACACCTCAGCCGCCCGCCGCCAGCGTGATCCCCAGCGGCGTGCGCTCGTAGTGCACCTGGTGTCCGTGCCGGCGCGAGGTCAGCAGCCCGGCGTCGCGCAGCACGGACAGATGCCCCGAGACGGAGGACGCCGCCAGGCCGAGGCGGTGGGCCAGGTCCGTCGTGGTCGAGGGTGTGTCGAGGGCGGCCAGTACGGCGGCGCGGTTCGCCCCCAGCAGCCGCGCCAGCGCCGGGCCGGTCTCCGGCTCGGTCCACAGCCCGCCGATGCCGCGCGCCGGATAGATGACGGTGGGCTGCCACGGCGGGTCGAACCCGCTGACCACGTCCGGCCAGACGAAGACGCTGGGCAGCAGCAGGACCCCGCGGCCGTCCAGATCCTGCATCTGGACGAAGTCGGTACGGGTGCGGACGGTGAGGGTGTCGCCCGACCAGGACAGCCGCGGATGCAGATCGGCGAACAGCCGCTGGAGTCCGCCGCCCGCCAACTGGCGTGACCGATAGGCGATCTCGGCCTCCAGCAGCGCCCGCAGCCGGGGCCAGTCCGGGGCGAGCAGCGCCCGCCAGGCCCGTTCGGTGACCTCGGCCAGCTCACGGACCGCCCGTGCCGGGTCCGCCAGCACCGCCCGGCCCCGCGCCGAAGCCGCGGCCTCCGGGCGGCCCGCCAGCGACTTGGCCATCTCGGCGCGGGCCAGGGCCGGATCGGTGGCACGCAGCCGGGCCAGCTCCTCGTCGAAGCCCGCCATCGGGGTGTCCGGTGGACGGCCCAGGAAGTCGGGGGTGTATCCCGGGGGCGATGACGGCATGAAGAGCCACAGCGGTGCCAGGTCCAAGCCGGCCAGGGTCCGGCGCATCCGGCGCAGCCACGGGGCGTGATAGCCGTGCCGGTCGGTGCGGCGCAGAGTGCGGACGGCCTCATGGGTCTCGCACAGCGGCGAGACGGCGAACCGGACGCGGAGAAAATCGTCGGCCCCGAAGTGGAGGTTCACCGGCATGGCTGGGCTCGCTCCCCTCCCGGACCCAGGATTCGGCTGGAGCCGAAAGAGTACGGGGCGCGGGCGGCCTCCGGCAGGCTGCGGGCATGCCTTCGCCCTCCGGGCCCGCGCCGTCGGGCCCCACCCCCGCCTGCCCTGACGGCGCCCGTGCCGCGGGCGGAGCCCCGCGCGCCGACGAGGTCCGCCCGGCCGGGTACCGCGCCGTCTTCGCCGTCCACGAATTCCGGTACGTCTTCGCCGCGCATCTGCTGTCCTCGCTCGGCGTGGTCGTCTGCGAGCTCGCGCTGTCCGTACTGGTCTTCCGGATCACCGCGTCGCCACTGCTCAGCGCGCTGACCTTTGCGCTGGGGCTGCTGCCGTACGCGGTCGGCGGGACGCTGCTGTCGGCGGTCGCCGACCGGTGCCCGGCCCGGCGGGTACTGGTCGTCTGCGATCTGCTGTGTGCGCTGGCGGCGGCCGGGATGGTGCTGCCGGGCACACCGGTCGCGGTCCTGCTGGCGCTGCGCTGTGTGCTCGCCGCCATCGCGCCGGTCTTCGCCGGTACCCGGGCCGCGACGCTGGGCGAGACCCTCGGCGAGGGGGAGCTCTTCGTACTGGGGCGCTCGGTGATCCGCCTGGTGAACCAGGGCGCACAGCTCGCCGGGTTCGCGGCGGGCGGTCTGCTGCTCGCCGCGGTGACCCCGCGGGCGGTGCTCGCGCTCACCGCGGGCACGTTCCTCGCCTCGGCCCTGCTGCTGCGGCTGGGGACCCGGGCGCGGCCGGCCCGCCACGGGGTGCGGGGCGCCGGGCGCGGTGCGCTGCTGAGGGCCTCGCTGGGCGGTGTCCGGCGGCTGCTGGCCGACCGCCGGGTGCGGGCGCTGCTGATGCTGACGTGGCTGCCGCCGGCGTTCGTCGTCGTCCCGGAGGCGCTGCTGGTCCCCTACTCCGGCCTGCTGGGGGCGGGACCGGCCGGGACGGGGCTGCTGCTGTGCAGCATGCCCGTCGGTGCGGTGGTCGCGGAGAGCCTGGTGGGCGCGTTCCTCGGGCCGCGGGCCCGGGCCCGGCTGACCTTCCCCATGGGCGTCTTCGCCGTCCTGCCCTCCCTCGGGTTCGCCGCGCGGCCCTCGCTCGGCTGGGCGGTGCTGCTGCTGGTGCTGACCGGCACCGGGATCTCGTACAACTTCGGCGTCGACCGCTGGTTCGTCGCCGCGGTCCCCGAGGAGCTGCTGGGCCAGGCGATGACGGTGATGCAGGCGGGGCGGATGACCGTGATGGGGCTCGCGATGGGGCTGGCCGGGGTGGCCGCGGAGTGGGCGCCCCTGCGGGTCGTGATGCCGGCCGCGGGAGTCGTGGGGACGGTCTGCGTACTGGCGGTGATCTGCGAAGTATGGCGTACGGCGCCGGGGCCGGACCGCGCGTCCGCCGGGCCGGTGCGCGGAGCGGCCGAGCCGGCGGCCGGGACGGAAAAATGAGACGCGCCTGACCACGATGTGGCCGCCCGGTAGGGTCGGATGCGTGCCGAAGCCGCTCAGCCTTGCCTTCGATCCCATCGCGCGCGCCGACGAACTGTGGCGGCAGCGATGGGGTGCCGTGCCGTCGATGGCCGCCATCACCTCGATCATGCGCGCCCATCAGATCCTGCTGTCCGAGGTGGACGCGGTGGTCAAGCCGTACGGGCTGACCTTCGCCCGGTACGAGGCGCTGGTGCTGCTGACCTTCTCCAAGGCCGGTGAGCTGCCGATGTCCAAGATCGGCGAGCGGCTCATGGTGCATCCGACCTCGGTGACCAACACCGTCGACCGCCTGGTGAAGTCCGGGCTCGTCGCCAAGCGGCCCAACCCGAACGACGGACGGGGCACGCTCGCCACCATCACCGAAAAGGGCCGTGAGGTGTGTGACGCGGCGACCCGCGAGCTGATGGCGATGGACTTCGGGCTCGGGACGTACGACGACGAGGAGTGCGCGGAGATCTTCGCGCTGCTGCGGCCGCTGCGGGTGGCGGCGGCCGACTTCAAGGACGAGTGACCCGCTGCCCGTTTCCCAGGGGGCGGCGAAGATCGCCCCGGAACCGGTGGTTACGCTCGGGGCATGAAGCGAAGCGTCCTGACCCGCTACCGGGCGATGGCCTACGTCACCGCCGTGATGCTGCTCGTGCTCTGCACCTGCATGGTGTTCAAGTACGGCTTCGGGATGGGGAAGGACCTCACCCTGGTCGTCTCCCAGATCCACGGCGTGCTCTACATCGTCTACCTCATCTTCGCCTTCGACCTGGGCTCCAAGGCCAAGTGGAAGTTCGGCAAGCTGCTGTGGGTGCTGATCGCCGGCACGATCCCCACCGCCGCGTTCTTCGTCGAGCGCCAGGTGGTCCGCGAGATCGAGCCGCTGCTCGCCGCCGAGACGCCGGAGCCGGTGAAGGTCTGACGGCGGCCCGCCCCTGCTGAACGGGGGCCCGCCTCTACTGACGGGGCGCGCCCCTTCTGACGGGGCCCGCCCCTGCTGACGCGCCTGTCCCCCGAGGACGGGCGCGTTTTCCGTATCCCCGGTGCGTCCGGCGCTTCCGGTGAGACTGGTTACGGAAAGTGACAAGAGTGACGCATGCGGCGACTTGACCCCGCTCCCGTCGACAAGTACTAGGACGTCCTAGTAAATTCGAGGTATGGACGCTGACGCGATCGATGAGGGCCGCCGCCGCTGGCAGGCTCGGTACGACTCCGCCCGTAAGCGGGACGCGGACTTCACCACGCTCTCGGGCGATCCCGTCGAGCCGGTGTACGGGCCCCGGCCGGGCGATGCGGTCGAGGGGTTCGAGCGGATCGGGTGGCCGGGCGAGTACCCCTTCACGCGGGGGCTGTACGCGACCGGCTACCGCGGGCGGACCTGGACGATCCGCCAGTTCGCCGGCTTCGGCAATGCCGAGCAGACCAACGAGCGCTACAAAATGATCCTCAAGGCCGGTGGCGGCGGCCTCTCCGTGGCCTTCGACATGCCGACCCTGATGGGACGGGACTCCGACGACCCGCGGTCGCTCGGCGAGGTCGGCCACTGCGGCGTCGCCATCGACTCCGCCGCCGACATGGAGGTCCTCTTCAAGGACATCCCGCTCGGTGACGTCACGACCTCGATGACGATCTCCGGCCCGGCCGTCCCGGTCTTCTGCATGTACCTCGTCGCCGCCGAGCGCCAGGGCGTCGACCCGGCCGTCCTCAACGGCACGCTTCAGACGGACATCTTCAAGGAGTACATCGCGCAGAAGGAGTGGCTCTTCCAGCCCGAGCCGCATCTGCGGCTGATCGGCGACCTGATGGAGCACTGCGCGCACGGCATTCCCGCGTACAAGCCGCTCTCGGTCTCCGGTTACCACATCCGCGAGGCGGGCGCGACGGCCGCGCAGGAGCTGGCGTACACGCTGGCCGACGGCTTCGGCTATGTGGAGCTGGGCCTCTCGCGCGGCCTGGACGTCAACACCTTCGCCCCCGGCCTGTCCTTCTTCTTCGACGCGCATCTCGACTTCTTCGAGGAGATCGCCAAGTTCCGGGCGGCGCGCAGGATCTGGGCCCGCTGGATGCGCGACGTGTACGGCGCGACGAGCGAGAAGGCGCAGTGGCTGCGCTTCCACACCCAGACCGCCGGCGTCTCGCTGACCGCCCAGCAGCCGTACAACAACGTCGTACGCACCGCCGTCGAGGCCCTGGCGGCCGTGCTCGGCGGCACCAACTCGCTGCACACCAACGCCCTGGACGAGACCCTGGCGCTGCCGAGCGAGCAGGCCGCGGAGATCGCGCTGCGCACCCAGCAGGTGCTGATGGAGGAGACCGGCGTCGCCAATGTCGCCGACCCGCTGGGCGGTTCGTGGTTCATCGAGTCGCTGACCGACCGGATCGAGGCGGACGCCGAGAAGATCTTCGAGCAGATCAAGGAGCGCGGCCGGCGGGCGGTCCCGACCGGCGAGCACCCGATCGGCCCGATGACCTCCGGCATCCTGCGCGGCATCGAGGACGGCTGGTTCACCGGAGAGATCGCCGAATCCGCCTTCCGCTACCAGCAGGCGCTGGAGAAGGGCGAGAAGAAGGTCGTCGGTGTCAACTGCCACCACGGCTCGGTCACCGGCGATCTGGAGATCCTGCGGGTCAGCCACGAGGTCGAGCGCGAGCAGGTGCGGGTGCTCGCGTCCCGCAAGGCGGCGCGCGACGAGGCCCGGGTGCAGGCCGCACTGAAGGCGATGCTGGACGCCGCCCGCGACGGCGGCAACATGATCGAGCCGATGCTGGACGCCGTACGGGCCGAGGCGACGCTCGGCGAGATCTGCGGGGTGCTGCGGGACGAGTGGGGGGTCTACACCGAGCCGGCCGGGTTCTGAGCTCTGAGCACTGAACTCTGGTTCGTGGGGCGGGGCCGTCGCGCTGACGGCCCCGCCTTCCCCGCGTCTCAGCTGCCGGAAGTGTGGGCGTAGCCGCGGACCGGGGGCCTGGCTGGCGGGAGGAGCGGCGCCGGCTCAGCCGGACAGGGAGGACGCGAGCACGGGACTGAGGGCCATGCCGACGAGGGCCACTGCCGCGATGGTGATCACGACCGGGCGGGTCGCCGTGCCCTTGGTCGTACGCCAGGTTTCCTTCAGGGTCATGCCGTTTTTGTCGAGGCGCGTGATGAACCAGAAGAGCACAAAGGCGTCAGCGAGAAGCGCCGCGAAGCCGATGAGGAACTGCTTCGTGGCCTCGCGGGGGTTGTTCAGCAAGACGGAAGCGCCGGTCCGCTGAGTCGAAAATTGATTCCCCTTGGGGTACGCCTTTTCCAAATCGCTCATAAAGGAATTGTCGTCGATCGCGATCTTGTTGTCGGTCGGGCGGAATGTCCCGGTGCAGGTGTAGCTGTGTGAAGTTGAACCGCTGACGTGCCCCTTCTTGCCGGAAGTGCTGTGATGGGTGACGAGACGGCACTCCCTGACCGTGAATGTTCCATGTGTGCCCACAACGCCCGTCTGGGTCAGCCCCAACCAGAGGCAAAGGCAACTCACCGCCACCAGCATCACGATGGAGAGCAAGTGGAGGAACCGGCCCCACAGTCTCTTCACTTGGGCTACGCGTCCAGACTGGGACATGGCGGATATTTCCTTTTCTATTCGCTTCGGGGAGTCGGGGAAGCCGCTGTTGGGGTTTCCGTCGCGGAACGGGTGACGCGCCGAATGTGGAGATGATCTTCACGTCCCTCCCACTCGGCGGCCGCGGCCATCAATTACCGTACGCCATAGGACTTATGCAATCCTTGCGAGATCCGTACGCATTCTTGTTCAACTCGCGTGAACGCAGATCAAGGGGGACCCGTGGCAGGCGCCGGGTACGACGTGGATCCAGCCGTCCTCAAGGCGCAGGGCGGTGCCTTCAAGGACATTGGTTCCGATTTCAGCGCCGCTGCCAAGAAGTTGGCGGCCACGCTCAAAGAGGCCGAGGACTGGGGCGACGACGATCTCATCAAGTATTTTATGGACGTCTACTCGCCGGTGAGTGCCGGTCTCGTCGAGTCGATGCCCGCCCTCGGTGAAGGTCTCTCCACGATCGGGGAAAAGCTGGAGGCGACGGGCGAGCATTACGCAACCACCGAGCGGGATCAGCACGATCACCTCGCCAAGTACGCGGCGAGCCGTCCCAAAATCGCGAATTGACGTCGAATCAGCTCGGGACGCCCCCATATACACCCCATACACCGACGAAAATTCGCTTCCGGGGGAGTGAGTCATAGTGGCCACCATCATGCTGCCTGTCGAGGTCGACTGGGTCCTCGATCTGTTGGGCTTCCAATGGCCCAATATCGATGAGGACAAGATGCGTGACGCGGCTGAGGCCTGGAGTAACTTCGCCGCCTCCGTTCGTTCGGCCCAGCAGCAGGGCGACGGCGCTGCCGGCACGGTGCGCGGCGCCAACACCGGAGACGCGATCGAGGCGTTCGACAACAAGTGGAAGAAGTTCTCCGGCGACGGCTTCCTCGATGAGTCCGCCGAGGCCGCCGAAGCGCTCGCCATCGTGCTCCAAATTGTGGCCACGATCATCATGGTGATGAAGCTCGCGGTGATTGCCCAACTCATCGCGTTGGCCTTTGAGTTCGCGGCGGCCCAGGCTGCCGCGCCGGTCACACTGGGGGCCTCCGAGGCCGGGGCGGCCGCCGCCACGGCGACGACCAGGGTCATGGTCCGCCAGATCATCAGCAAGGCGAAGACCCAGATCCTCCAGGCCATCAAGGACGCCCTCGCCCAGAAGGTGAAGCGGTCGGGCAAGGAGATGGTGACCGACCTCGCCAAGGAAATGGGCATCGACGTCGGCAAGAAGCTCGTCGGGAACCTCGCCACGCAGGGGATCAAGAGCCACTTCGGGGCGCAGAAGGGGTTCGACTTCGGGGCTGCGGGTGAGGCCGCGGCCAAGCCCTTTGTCGACAAGGGGAAAGAGGTCGTCGACGCCTACCACGGTATGGGCGAGGCCAAGGACGGTCTCGGAAAGATGGCGCACGGCGATGTCCTCGAGGGCGCCAAGCAGGCCTACGAGGGGGAGCAGAAGGTCGCCAAGGTCGCCAAGACCGTCCGCGGCGTCACCCACAAGGACGCTGAGCCGACCACCTCGGGTGACGGTACGTCGTCGGAAGGCGGCGACGACGGCTCGTCCGAGGGCGGCTCCGGCTCCTCGTCGTCCTCCTCCTCGTCCGAGGGTGGCTCCGCCAGCTCGTCCGAGGGCGGGGCGCAAGGCTCGTCCAGCAGCGGGTCCGGCGGCTCGTCCGAAGGCGGCTCCAGCGGATCCTCCGAAGGCGGCTCCGGCGGCTCGTCCTCCTCCGGCAGCGGCTCCGACGACTCGAACTCGTCGTCCGCCGCGTCCGGGGGCGGAGCTGCCAGGTCCCGCGCCGAGAGCAACACCAACACCGACAACGACGGCGGCCAGGACGAGGCCGCACGCGTCCGCAACGCATTCGGCTGACGCAGACCCGCACCGTCCGACAGGAGCCCTGACCCATGGCCAGCAACAACGCCTTCACCCACCCCGGCGACCGCGAATACCCCATCGAGGAGAGGGACCTCGCCGAGGAGCAGAACGAGCACCTCACCTCCGCTCTGCGCGCCGTGCGCGACAACCCCAATGCTCCCTCCGAACTCCAGGACATCGCCCGCAAGATGCTCGGTGGCCGGGTCGAGCTGAAGGACGTGCTGGACGACCCGTCCGGCTACCGGGCGCTGACCGACGGCATCTCCGGGATGCGGGAGAGCTGGCGGTCGATGTCGCCGCAGGACCGGCAGGCGGTCCGGGCGAAGGTCGAGGAGAAGGCAGCGGAAGCGGAGGCCGAGGGGGTCGGCGCCGCGTACCGGCCCCGTGAAGCGTGACGGCGTCCCCGTTATGCCTCTCCGGCCGGCATCCGCAGCCGGAACAGCGCCCCGCCGCCCGGCGCCTGTTCGGCGCTGAGCTCGGCGCCGTGGGCGCGGGCGATCTGCCGGGCCATGGCCAGGCCCAGTCCCGAGCCGGGCAGGGCGCGGGCGGCCTTCGCGCGGTAGAAGCGGTCGAAGACATGAGGGAGGTCCTCGGATGCGATGCCGGGGCCGTGGTCGCGGACGGTCAGCTGCAACTCGCCTTCGTGCAGGGTGAGTTCGGTGTCGACCGGGCCGCCCGGTGGGGAGAACTTGGCGGCGTTGTCGAGGAGGTTGGACAGCAGCCGGGAGAGACGGGCCGGGACTCCGGGGACCGTGCGGTCCGCCGCGGCCGGGGCGATGGCGGTGGTGAAGGTGATCTCCGGCCAGTGCTCGCCGGCGGTGGCCACCGCATGCTCCAGGAGGGCGGCCGGGCGGACCTGTTCGACCAGCGGCCGGGGTTCCTCGTCCCGGGCGAGTTCGATCAGGTCGTTGACGAGCGTGGTGACCTCGCGCAGCTGGCGGCCCAGCGCGGCCGAGGCGCGGTCGCGCTGAGCATCCGTCAGGCGGTCGGCGCGGGCGAGGAGTTCGGCGTTGGTGCGGAGCGCCGTCAGCGGGGTGCGCAGCTCGTGGGAGGCGTCGGCGACCAGCCGGCGCTGGGAGGTGACCGACTGCTCCAGTTCGTCGAGCATGGTGTTGAAGCTGGTGGCCAGCCGGGTGATCTCGTCCTCCCGGGCGGGCGGTCCCGCGGGCAGTTCGATGCGGTGGCGGGCGTCGCGGGTGGCGGCGATGCGCTCCGCGGTGGCGGTGAGCCGGGCGACCGGGGCCAGGCCGGTACGGGAGACCCAGTAGCCGAGCGCGGCGGCCAGCAGCACCCCGCCGGCGCCGACCACGGACAGCGCCCAGGCGGCCTGCTCCACGCTCCGGTCGACGGAGTCGGAGCGCAGGGCGACCTGCACGGCCTCGTCCTTGTGCGCCAGGCGCGTGGTGTACATCCGGACCGGCTGTCCGGCCACCGACGTCTTTCCGGAGAACGCCGGGTGCCGGCCGGCGGCGACCTGCCGGGTGGCGTCGGTGACGGGCAGCACATACGGCTTGCGCGGGTCCTTGGCGGGATCGGACGGCACGATCTGGAAGCAGGTGGAGGCCGGGTACTGGCAGAGGGTGTCGCCCGCCGTCGGGCCCCAGTCGTGCCGCTGCCGGCTGAGCTCGGTGGCCGTCTGGGCCAGGTTCCGGTCGAGCTGGCGGGTCATCTGGTAGTCGATGAGGACGAACGCCGCCGCACAGACGCCGACCGCCACCAGCGCCACCGCGGCGGAGGCCGCCAGCGCCAGCCGGGTGCGCAGCGGGCGCCTGCGCCGCCAGCGGGCCCCCAGCCCGCGGGTGCCGGTCATGCGCCCTCCGCGTGGCCGAGGCGGTAGCCGATGCCGTGCACGGTGTGGACGAGCCGGGGCTCGCCGCCGGCCTCCAGTTTGCGGCGCAGGTAACCGATGTAGACGGCCAGGGAGTTGGAGTCCGGGCCGAAGTCGCGGCCCCAGACGCGCTCCAGGATGACCTCCCGGGGCAGCACCTGCCCCGGGTGCTGCAACAGCAGTTCCAGCAGGGCCCATTCGGTGCGGCTGAACTCCAGGGGGCGGTCGCCCCGGTGGCCGGAGCGGGTCAGCGGGTCGACCACCAGGTCGTCGAAGGTGAGGTGGGAGTCCTCGACGGCCGTGGTGGAGGCGCGGCGCAGCAGCGCGCGGACCCGGGCGACCAGCTCGTCCAGGGCGAACGGCTTGACGAGGTAGTCGTCGGCGCCAGCGTCGAGGCCGTCGACCCGTTCGCTGACCGAGTCCAGCGCGGTCAGTACGAGGATGGGTGTGCGGTCGTCCAGGGCGCGCAGCCGGCGGCAGACGGCCAGTCCGTCCAGGACGGGCATCATCACGTCCAGGACGAGGGCGTCCGGCTGCCAGGAGGCGACCTGGGAGAGGGCGGCCAGTCCGTCGGCGGCGCCGCGTACCTCGTAGCCCTCCACGGCGAGGCCGTCCTCCACGGCGGCGCGCACCTCCGGTTCGTCATCGACGACGAGGATCCTGGCGGCGGGGGTGTTTCCGGGCGTGGGCGGCATGGACATAGGCTGCCAAACACCTCTCTTAGAAGCTTCTTAGGGCGTATCGCGAGCGTGGCGGCCATGCGCACACCACTCTCTGTCGTGATCGGTGCGGGCGGCACCGGCGGCCACATCTATCCCGGTCTCGCTCTCGCCGACGCCCTGCGCCGGGCCGTGCCCGACGCGGTGATCTCCTTCGTCGGGACCGAACGCGGCCTGGAGACGCGGTTGATCCCCCAGGCCGGATACCGGCTGCACACCGTCGACATGATTCCCTTCGATCCCTCGCTCGGCGCCCGACGCTATCTGCTGCCGGCCGCGCTGCTGCGCGCGGGCGCCCAGTGCCGGGCGATCCTCAAGGAACAAAAGGCCCAGGTCGCGGTGGGTATGGGCGGCTATCCGAGTGCCCCGGTGATCGTCGGGGCGCGGATGGCCGGGCTGCCGAGCCTGATCCATGAGTCCAACGCGGTGCCCGGCCGGGCCAACAAGTTCGCCGCCCGGCTCACCCCGCACCTCGCCCTCGCCTTCGACCGCAGCCGGCCGCATCTGGCGGGCGGCGAGCGGGCCGAGACGGTCGGGATGCCGCTGGTGGGGCCGCTGGCCGAGCTGGACCGTACGGCGCTGCGCCCCGCGGCCCGCCGGGCGCTCGGCGTCCCGGACGGGGCCCGGCTGCTACTGGTCAACGGCGGCAGCCTGGGGGCGGCCCGGCTGACGGAGGCGGCCATCGGGCTGGCCGGCCGCTACCGGGGGCGCCGGGACCTGCGGCTGCTGATCAAGACCGGGCCCGCGGCCCTGGAGGAGACCTCGGCCCGGCTGGCGGAGAACGGCGGCTCGGCGGTCGCCGAGGCCGTGCCGTATCTGGACCGGATGGATCTGGCGTACGCCGCGGCCGATCTCGTGGTGTGCC
Source organism: Streptomyces auratus (assembly GCF_050433025.1). Lineage (NCBI taxonomy): Bacteria > Bacillati > Actinomycetota > Actinomycetes > Kitasatosporales > Streptomycetaceae > Streptomyces > Streptomyces auratus. The sequence continues at coordinate 1,210,969 of NZ_JBNGCB010000003.1, forward strand.
GGGCCGGTTCGGCGACCGTCGCCGAGCTGGCCACGATCGGGATGCCGGCCGTCCTCGTGCCGTATCCGCACGCACCGGGCGACCACCAGACGCACAACGCGCGGGTGCTCTCCGACGCCGGGGCGGCGCTGCTGCTGCCCGACGGGGAGGCCTCCGACGCGCGGCTGGACGCCCTGGTCACCCCGCTGCTCGACGACCCCGCCCGGCTCGCCGCGATGGGCCAGGCCGCCGACCCCGGCACCCACGCCCGGGCCGCCGACCTGCTCGCCGCCAAGGCACTGGCGCTGGCCGGCCACCCCCACGACTCGACCGCCTCCCTGCACTCGACCACCCCTCTGAAGGAGTCCGCATGAGCAACCACACCGCACAGCAGTGGGCCGGCCGCAAGGTCCTGGTCACCGGAGCCGAGGGATTCATCGGCTCGGCCCTCGTCGACCTGCTGGTGGACGCCGGCGCCGAGGTACGCGCCTTCGTCCACTACAAGCCGTACGCCGAAAAGGGAAATCTGGCGCGCTATCTGGTGCCGGGCTCCCCGGTCGAGATGATCGCAGGGGATGTCCGGGACGCGGGCCGGGTGATGGACGCCGTCGCCGGCTGCGACACCGTCTTCCATCTCGCGGCGCTCATCGGGATCCCGTACAGCTACGACTCGCCGGGCGCGTACGTGCAGACGAACGTGGTGGGCACGGAGAACGTCGCGGAGGCCTGCCGGCGGTACCAGGTGCGCCGGATGGTGCACACGTCCACGAGCGAGGTCTACGGGACCGCGCTGACCGCGCCGATCGGTGAGGACCACCCGCTGCAGCCGCAGTCGCCGTACTCCGCCTCGAAGATCGGCGCGGACATGATGGCGCTGTCGCACCGGCATGCGTTCGGGCTGCCGGTGACCGTGGTGCGGCCGTTCAACACCTACGGCCCCCGCCAGTCCGCACGGGCCGTGATCCCCACGATCCTGGCCCAACTCCACGCGGGCGCCCGGCAGATCAAGCTCGGCTCGCTCACCCCGACCCGCGACTTCACCTACGTCACGGACACCGCCGCCGGGTTCCTGGCGCTGGCCGACTGCGACCGGGCGCTGGGCGAGGTCGTCAACCTCGGCACCGGGCGGGAGATCTCCATCGGGGCGCTCGCCGAGGCGCTGATAGCGGCCTCGGGCCGGGAGGCCGAGGTGGTGGTGGACGCCGAGCGGCTGCGGCCCGCCGGCAGTGAGGTCGAGCGGCTGCTGTCCGACAACTCCCGGGCGCGCGAATGGGCTTCGTGGCGGCCGGAGGTGTCCCTGGAGCAGGGCCTGAAGTGGACGTCGGAGTGGGTGGCGGAGAACGTGCACCTGTTCGCGGCGGACCGCTACCAGGTCTGACCGCGGCCACGGAGCAGGGCCCGGCGTGACGGAGGGACGACGGGCCCGTGCGTCAGCTCCGGCCGTCGGGACCGGCCAGTCCGGTCAGCCCGGTCAGGAAGAGGGCGGTGAAGTCGCGGCCCCACTCGGCGTCCACGGGTTCGCCGCTGACCAGGGTGCGGTGCACGATCGCCCCGGCGATCACATCGAAGATCAGGTCCATGGCGCGGGTGGCCGCCCGGGCGCCGTCCTCGCCGGCGGTGTCCGGGGGCAGCTCGCCGCGGGTCTGGGCGCGGGAGCGGCCGAGCGAGACCAGCCGCTTCTGTCGGTCGACGATCGCCGAGCGGATCCGTTCGCGCAGCGCCTCGTCGGTGGTGGACTCGGCGACCACGGCCATCAGCGCCGTCTTGGTCTCCGGCCGCGCGAGCAGCGCGCCGAACTGCAGCACCACGCCCTCGATATCGGAGCGCAGGCAGCCCCGGTCGGGGAGTTCGAGCTCGTCGAAGAGGACCGCCACGGCGTCCACGACGAGCTCGTTCTTGTTGGCCCAGCGTCGGTAGAGCGTCGTCTTGGCGACCCCGGCGCGGGCCGCCACCTCGCTCATGGTGAGCCGCCCCCAGCCCACATCGACCAGCGCGGCGCGGGTCGCGCTGAGGATCGCGTGGTCGGTCGCGGCGCTGCGCGGGCGGCCCGTGCGGCCTTTGCGGGGGCTGGCGGAGTCGTGCATGCGGGCGACCATACCGGGCAGTACGGGGCCGGGCGCCGTCCGCCGTGAGGGAGATCACTTCACTCAGGGCTGAAACCGGTTGTGGGGCGGAGGCGACGGCGAGTTACGCTACGGGTCGTAGCGTAAGAGTGATAGCCACTGGCCGTGGGTGGGGACCCATGGCCGCAACCGGTCCTCCTCGGGACCGAAACGGGCAGCCATCCAGGACGTACGCCGGCATCCGGCGGGGCGTACGGAGCGGATGTGGTGCTCTGCGGAAGGTCCGGCGGCGATACCGGACCGGGGATTCCGCGTCGCCGACCGCATCGCTTTCCGGATCGCTTTTCGGAACGGACCGCCCAGGGGGGAGGATGGACCCATGCAGCCACGCAATATGTCCATGAGTGGAGTCGTCGACCTCGCCGCGCTGAAGGCGGCCGGGGAAGCGAAGCAGAAGGCGGAACAGGCACGTGCCGAGGCCGCCCGTACGGGCCAGGCGCCCGCGAGCGGTGCCCGCCTGGTGTTCGACGTCGACGAGGCCGGGTTCCAGCAGGACGTCCTGCAGCGCTCGACCGAGGTCCCGGTCGTCATCGACTTCTGGGCCGAGTGGTGCGAGCCGTGCAAGCAGCTGGGTCCGCTGCTGGAGCGCCTCGCGGGGGAGTACGCCGGCAAGTTCGTGCTGGCCAAGATCGACGTCGACGCCAACCAGATGCTGTTCCAGCAGTTCGGGGTGCAGGGCATCCCGGCGGTCTTCGCCGTCGTGGCGGGCCAGCCGATCCCGCTGTTCCAGGGCGCGGCCCCGGAGGCGCAGATCCGCCAGGTGCTCGACCAGCTGGTGCAGGCCGCCGAGCAGCAGTTCGGCATCGTGGGGGCGCCCGTCGAGCCGTCGGCCGCGGACGAGCAGGAGCAGGCCGAGGCCCCGGTGCCGGCCGGTCCCTACGACGCCCTGCTGGAAGCCGCGAACCAGGCGCTCGACTCCGGTGATCTGGGCGGCGCCATCCAGGCCTACAAGAACGTGCTGTCCGACGACCCCGCCAACCCGGAGGCCACGCTCGGTCTGGCGCAGGCCGAACTCCTGCGCCGAGTACAGGATCTGGACCCGCAGGCCGTGCGCAAGGAGGCCGCGGAGAACCCGGCCGATGTGCCGGCGCAGATCCGTGCCGCGGACCTCGATCTGGTCGGCGGTCATGTCGAGGACGCCTTCGGCCGGCTGGTCGACGCGGTGAAGCGGAATGCGGGCGACGACCGGGAGGCCGCACGGCTGCGGCTGCTGGAGCTGTTCGAGGTCATCGGCGCCGACGATCCGCGGGTGACGGCGGCGCGTACGGCACTGGCCCGAGTGCTGTTCTGACCCGCTGTCCTCTGACTCGCCCGCTTGTGACCAGTACGCCCTCCGCGAGTTGACCGATCAAACGACGCAGCGGCCACGTTTTACCAAAACTTGGTAAACGTGGCCGCTGTTACTTGGAGTAAGTCTCAACCGCCCTCTTGCGGCGTTCTGTCCGCAATTGACTCTTGTCCCCTCGCGGTGAGCAACCACGGTGTGTGCCCAGTTGATCTCGGTCCGTCGCAGGGTGTTTATCGGGTCGTTACCCGCAAGTAACGAGCCCCTTGTGCACCGGCCGTGAATGGACCACGATCGGCCACGCTCGGTCCATTCCCGCAGCCCGGCATCCGGCTGGTGCCGCGGGGTACTTGGGTCCCCACCGAGTGGTCGGCGGCAGTGGCGCCGGCCGTGGACAGGGGGGTCTCTGCCCCATCCGGCAGGGCCTGTCCAGGAGGTTGCGCGAGAGCGTGGCCAGTGGTTGTCGCTCGGGGGTGATCGCCGGTATTCGGAACACGATGTGCCTCCGAGGACAGGCGCTCTCCTTCCCGAGGACGTAGCACTTCTCCCATCCCAGGTACCGCCCCTCAAGGGAGGCGGCCGGTACCGGAGATGTACGTCCGAGAAGGAGGAAAGTCATGGAGTCCCTGGCTCGTGGCGGGACCAGATGGAAGCGGTTCGCCGTCGTCATGGTGCCGAGCGTCGCGGCGACTGCCGCGATCGGCGTCGCCCTCTCGCAGGGTGCGCTCGCGGCATCGTTCAGCGTGTCCGGACAGCAGTTCAAGGTCGCTACAGACCGGCTGGACGGCACCGGATTTGTTCAGTATGGAGCCATTGACGCCCAGAAGGGCGGCAAGCAGGTCCCGGTAGCGGTCTCGGGGTTCTCGAACGCCAAGATCAAGAACCTGTGCCAGTCGGTGGTCGTTCCGGTCCCGGTCTTCGGCGATGTGTCGATGAAGCTGTCGGCCGGTGGCGGTGACACGCCCGTCGAGGCGAAGAACCTCTACATCGACCTCGACCAGCTGTCCGCGGACGCGACCTTCAACAACATCGACATCGGTGTTGCTGCGGGTTCGACGACCAAGGGCCCGGGGATGCACAAGGGCGACAAGGCCGACCCCGGCTCGTTCGCCCAGCAGGCCGACTCGGCCACGCTGACCCACGTCAAGCAGACGGCCTGGGCCACGACGGCCGGCACATTCAAGCTCAGCGGCCTGAAGATGAGCGTCGCCAAGGGCAAGAGCGAGTGCTACTGACGCACTGAGCGTACGGGCGCGGGGGAGCTGTACGGCGGATGCCGTTCCCCGTGCCCGTACGCCGGGTAGTGCCAAGTAGAACACTCCTGCACAGAACCACCGATTTGCCAGTCCCGAGGAGCTGTACGACATGAGCGCCGAAACGCGACCACGGCTGATCGAGACCATCGGCCGCAAGCGGCTTTCGTTCCGGGAGTGGCGCGGGCACCGCCCGTACTGGGGCGGATTCCTGACCCTGCTGGCCGGCCTCCCGATCATGTACATCCCTTACGCGAATCTCACGATCGGTTCCCTGACCGTCCGCATGGCGACCACCGCCGGCGCCGGCTCGCTGATCATCGGCGTACTGCTGGTCGTGCTCGGTCTCACCATGTGGTTTCAGCCGGCTTCCCGCGTCTTTGCGGGTGTGGCGGCGATTCTGCTCTCCCTGGTCTCCCTGGTCGTCTCGAACTTCGGCGCCTTTCTGATCGGCTTCCTTCTGGGGCTGATCGGCGGTGCGCTGGGTGTCTCCTGGGCGCCGGGCAAGGCCGCTCGAAGCGAGGACGACGACGATCCGGCCGCCAGGACGGTTGCCGGACCCGTGGTCGCCACGCACCCCGCGCCGGCCGCCGGTCCCGGGTTGGGCAAGGGGCTGGACGACCTGTCAGGAACCAGCCCGACCAACGGAACGAACGGGAGGCACTGTGCCGGGTGACGAGCTGCACGAGGAGCGCGCAGCTGCCGGGGCGAGAGGCGGGCCGCGACACGCGGCCCCCAGGAAGCCCTTGCTGACGCGGCTCCACGTGCCCGCGGGCAAGGCGATAGCCATCGCCGCCATGCCGTCCGCGGTGCTCATGGGTATGGGGCTGACGCCCCAGATGGCGATAGCAAAGCCGGCGCCCAAGAGCCCCTTCAAGGACGGTCCTTGTGTCACCGCACCGGACAAGGCCGGCCAGAAGGACGCCAAGGCCAAGGACGGTGCGAAGGACGACACGGGCACGAAGGGCGGCACCAAGCCGTCCGACAAGCCCAGTGCCGAGCCGTCCGCCTCGCCCTCGACGTCGGCCGGCAAGGACGCGGCGAGCAAGCCCGCGCCCGAGCCGTCCGCCTCCAAGGAGAGCAGCGAGCCCTCGGGCTCGGCGACCCCGTCGCCCTCGCCCTCCGAGAGCACGAAGGGCGACGGCGGGGTGCTCGGCGGCATCGGCGATGCGCTCGGCGGTCTGCTGGGCGGCGACAAGTCCGCCGACTCCGCCGCCTCGCCGAGCCCTTCGACGTCCGCGTCGGCCACGCCGAGCCCCTCGCCGTCGGCCTCCAAGGACGCCGGGTCCAGCGACTCGGGGTCCGCCGTGGACAAGGCCACCAAGCCGGTCACGGACACGGTCGACGGCCTCAAGGACGGCGCCGGCAAGGCCGGTGACAGCCTCAAGAACGGCTCGAAGACGGTCAACGACACCGTCCACGGCGCCGTGGGCGCGGCGGACAACGCCCTGCCCGGCGGCGGCCTCGACGGCAAGGACTCCAGCGGCAAGAAGTCCTTCCCCTGCGTCGTCGAGAACAAGCAGAAGGGCAAGGACGAGCAGACCCCCGTCACCCTGCCCGACGACCCCTGGCACCTGGAGTCCAGCGCGCTCACCCTGCGCGGTCTGAACTACGAAGGCGTCGTCAACGTCCAGACGCAGAACGGCCACACCAAGCAGGCCCTGAAGTTCACCGCCGACACCGTCGACATCGGTGATCTGCATCAGACCGTCGACGACAAGGCGTCCGGCAAGAAGTACCACGTACAGGCGTCCCAGGGGTCCACGTCCACGATCCGCGGCGGCAAGGTGACCATGTACACCGAGCGGCTGCAGGGCAACCTCTTCGGGTTGATCCCGATCGTCTTCGACCCCGAGCACCCGCCGCCGCTCAACGTCCCGTTCGCCTACTTCACCAAGGTGAAGATCGATCAGGCGGGCCAGTTCGGCGGCAACCTCCACGTCCCGGGTCTGCACCAGTTCATGACCGGCTGAGGAACGCCCCGGGCCACCCGACCCGTTCGGGAGCCGCAGAAAACGGCGGTGGGCCGCCCCCTTCCCCCAGGGGGCGGCCCACCGCCGTTTCGCGTGCCGGGCTCAGGCCTGCTGGCCGCCGAGGTGGTGCACCCGGACCATGTTGGTGGTGCCGGGAACGCCGGGGGGCGAACCGGCGGTGATCAGCATGGTGTCGCCCTTGCTGTAGAGCTGGAGCTTGAGCAGCTCGGCGTCCACCAGGTCGACCATCGCGTCGGTGTTGTCGACGTGCTGCACGACGAAGCTGTCGACGCCCCAGCTCAGCGTGAGCTGGTTGCGGGTGGTGGCGTCCGTGGTGAAGGCCAGGATCGGCTGGGCGGCGCGGTAGCGGGAGAGCCGGCGGGCGGTGTCACCGGACTTGGTGAAGGCCACCAGCGCCTTGCCGTCGAGGAAGTCGGCCATCTCGCAGGCCGCACGGGCCACGGCACCGCCCTGCGTCCGCGGCTTCTTGCCGGGCACCAGCGGCTGCAGGCCCTTGGAGAGCAGCTCCTCCTCGGCCGCCTCGACGATCTTCGACATCGTCTTGACGGTCTCGATGGGGTACTGGCCGACCGAGGACTCCGCGGAGAGCATCACCGCGTCGGCGCCGTCGAGGATGGCGTTGGCGACGTCGGAGGCCTCGGCGCGGGTCGGCCGGGAGTTGGTGATCATCGACTCCATCATCTGGGTCGCCACGATCACCGGCTTGGCGTTGCGGCGGCACAGCTCGATCAGCCGCTTCTGCACCATCGGGACCTTCTCCAGCGGGTACTCCACCGCCAGGTCACCACGGGCGACCATGACGGCGTCGAACGCCATCACGACCTCCTCCATGTTGGCCACCGCCTGCGGCTTCTCCACCTTGGCGATGACCGGGACCCGGCGGCCGACCTCGTCCATGACGCGGTGCACGTCCTGGACGTCCTTGGCGTCCCGGACGAAGGACAGCGCGACCATGTCGCAGCCCATGTTCAGGGCGAACTTCAGGTCCTCGATGTCCTTCTGGGACAGCGCGGGGACGTTCACCGCGGCACCGGGGAGGTTGATGCCCTTGTGGTCGGAGATGACCCCGCCCTCGATGACGATGGTCCGCACCCGCGGGCCGTCGACCTCGATGACCTGGAGCGCGACATTGCCGTCGTTGATCAGGATCGGGTCGCCCTTGGACACATCGCCGGGCAGGCCCTTGTAGGTCGTGCCGCAGATGGTCTTGTCGCCGGGGACGTCCTCGGTGGTGATGACGAACTCGTCCCCGCGCACCAGCTCCACGGGGCCGTCGGCGAAGGTTTCCAGGCGGATCTTGGGGCCCTGGAGGTCGGCCAGCACGCCGACCGCGCGGCCGGTCTCCTCGCAGGCCTTTCGGAGGCGGTGATACCGCTCCTCGTGCTCCGGCTGGGTCCCGTGGCTCATATTGAAACGGGCCACGTTCATGCCGGCCTCGATCAGCGTCTTCAGCTTCTCGTAGGAGTCGACGGCGGGGCCCAGGGTGCAGACGATTTTGGAACGGCGCATGAGCGGAATCCTATCGGTTTGTTTAGGAGCGGAATTTATCGGTCGGCCGAAACACCGAGTCCTAGGCACTGACCAGGGCGTATGTCTGCTGGGCGATCTCCAGTTCCTCATCGGTGGGCACCACGGCGACCGCGACCCGGGAGTCCTCGGGCGAGATCAGCCGGGGCTCGTCGGACCGTACGGCATTGCGGTCCGCGTCCACCGCCATGCCCATCTGAGCCAGGCCGGCGATCGCGGCCTCGCGCACCGGGGCGGCGTTCTCGCCGACGCCCGCGGTGAAGGCCACCGCGTCGACCCGGCCGAGCACCGCGGTGTAGGCGCCGAGGTACTTCTTCAGCCGGTGGATGTAGATGTCGAAGGCGAGCTGGGCGCGCGCCCCGTCCTCGCCGCCGGCGTCGATCCGGCGCCGGATCTCCCGCATGTCGTTGTCGCCGCACAGCCCGATCAGCCCGCTCTTCTTGTTGAGCAGCTCGTCGACCTCGTCCTCCGACATCCCGGCCACCCGCTTGAGGTGGAAGGTCACCGCCGGGTCGATGTCACCGGAGCGGGTGCCCATGACCAGGCCCTCCAGCGGGGTCAGGCCCATGGAGGTGTCCACGCAGCGGCCGCCGGCCACCGCCGAGGCGGAGGCGCCGTTGCCCAGGTGCAGCACGATGACATTGACCTCGGAGGGGTCCTTGCCCAGCAGCGCCGCGGTCTTGCGGGAGACGTAGGCGTGCGAGGTGCCGTGGAAGCCGTAGCGGCGGATGCGGTGGGCGTCGGCGGTCGCCACGTCGATGGCGTAACGGGCCGCGTGCTCCGGCATCGTGGTGTGGAAGGCGGTGTCGAAGACCGCGACCTGCGGCAGATCGGGGCGCAGCGCCCGAGCGGTCCGGATGCCGGTGATGTTGGCCGGGTTGTGCAGCGGCGCCACCGGCACCAGCCGCTCGATCTCCGTCAGCACCGCGTCGTCGATCACGGTCGGTTCGGTGAACTTCAGCCCGCCGTGCACCACCCGGTGCCCGATCGCGGCCAGCTGCGGGGAGTCGAGGCCGAGCCCGTCGGCGGCCAGCTCCGCGGCGACGGCCTTCAGCGCGGCGTCGTGGTCGGCCATCGCGCCCTCGGTCTCGCGCTTCGCGCCGCCGGTGGCCAGCGGGGTGTGCACCAGACGCGAGGTCTCTTCGCCGATCCGCTCGACGAGGCCGACGGCGAGCCGGGAGGCGTCGCGCATGTCGAGCAGCTGGTACTTCAGCGACGAGGAGCCGGAGTTGAGGACGAGTACGCGGGTGGCGGTGGCAGTCATGGAGCGCTCTCCGAGAGGGGGAGGGAGGGGTCGGGCGGAGGGGGCCGCGGTCAGGCGGCGGGGCCGGCGCCGGGCCGCTCGCCCTGCGCGTCGATGGCGGTGATGGCCACGGTGTTGACGGTGTCCTGGACCAGAGCGCCGGGCCGCTCGCCCTGCGCCTGGATGGCGGTGATGGCCACGGTGTTGACGATGTCCTGCACCAGAGCCCCGCGCGAGAGGTCGTTGACCGGCTTGCGCAGACCCTGCAGGACCGGGCCGACGGCGACCGCACCGGCCGAGCGCTGCACGGCCTTGTAGGTGTTGTTGCCGGTGTTGAGGTCCGGGAAGATCAGCACGGTGGCCTTGCCGGCGACATCGGACTCGGGCAGCTTGGTCTGCGCGACCGCCGCGTCCACCGCCGCGTCGTACTGGATCGGGCCCTCGACCAGCAGATCGGGGCGCAGCGCGCGGACGAGCTCGGTGGCCTTGCGGACCTTGTCGACGTCGGCGCCGGAGCCGGAGGTGCCGGTGGAGTACGACAGCATCGCGATCCGCGGCTCGACGCCGAACTGGGCGGCGGTGGTGGCCGACTGGATCGCGATGTCCGCCAGCTGCTCGGCGTCCGGGTCCGGGTTGACCGCGCAGTCGCCGTAGACCAGCACCCGGTCGGCCAGGCACATGAAGAAGACCGAGGAGACGATCTGGGCGTTCGGCCTGGTCTTGATGATCTCGAAGGCGGGGCGGATGGTGGCGGCGGTGGAGTGCACCGCACCGGAGACCATGCCGTCGGCCAGGCCCTCCTGGACCATCAGCGTGCCGAAGTAGGAGACGTCCGCGACCACGTCGTAGGCCAGCTCGACGCTGACGCCCTTGTGGGCGCGCAGCGCGGCGTAGCGCTCGGCGAACCGCTCGCGCAGCGCGGAGGTCTGCGGATCGATGATCTGGGCGTCTGCCAGGTCGATGGCCAGGTCGGCGGCGCGCTTGCGGATGGCCTCCTCGTCGCCCAGCAGGGTCAGCGCGCAGACGTCGCGGCGCAGCAGCACATCGGCGGCGCGCAGCACCCGCTCCTCGCTGCCCTCGGGGAGGACGACCCGGCGGCGGCCGGAGCGGGAGCGCTCGATCAGCTCGTGCTCGAACATCATCGGCGTCACCCGGCCGGAGCGGGCGACGGAGATCCGGTTCGTCAGCTCCACGGTGTCCACATGCCGCTCGAACAGGCCGAGCGCGGTCTCCGCCTTGCGCGGCGAGGCGGCGTTCAGCTTGCCCTCGATCGCGAACAGCTCGCCGGCGGTCGGGAACGATCCGCCGGGTACGGAGACGACCGGGGTGCCGGGGGCGAGCCGGCCCGCCAGCGCCATGATGTCCGGGCCGGGCCGCTCGTCGAGGGTGAGCAGCACACCGGCGATCGGCGGGGCACCGGCGCTGTGCGCGGCGAGCGAGCCGATGACCAGGTCCGCCCGGTCCCCGGGGGTCACCACCAGGCAGCCGGGCGTGAGCGCCTTGAGGAAGGTCGGCAGCATGGCGCCGCCGAAGACGAAGTCCCGGGCGTCCCGGGCGAGCCCCGAGTCGTCGCCGAGCAGCACCTCGGCGCCGAGAGTGTGCACGATCTGGCCGACGGTCGGCGCGGAGAGCGAGCCGTCCTCGGGGAGGGCGTAGCAGGGCACCGGGAGGCGGGCGGCGAGCCGCTCGACGACGGCCGCGCGGTGCTCGGGCGCCACCCGGTTGACGACCACGGCCACGACGTCGCAGCCCAGCGAGTGGTAGGCGCGGTAGGCGTTGTGGGCCTCGGCGCGCACCGACTCGGCCTCCTGGCCCTGACCGCCGACGACGGCCAGCACGGCGGCACCGAATTCGTTGGCCAGGCGCGCGTTGAGGTTCAGCTCGTCGGGGAGGCTGGTGGCCGCGTAGTCCGAGCCGAGGACCAGGACGTACTCGTAGTCCCTGGCCACGGCGTGGAAGCGGTCGACGAGCCGGGAGACCAGCTCGTCGGTGCCGCGCTCGGCCTGGAGGGCGGCGGCCTCCTCGTAACCGATGCCGTGGACGGTGTCGGCGGGCTGAGTGAGCCGGTAGCGCGCCCGCAGCAGGTCGAAGAGCCGGTCCGGACCGTCGTCATGGACCAGCGGACGGAAGACGCCCACCCGGTCGACATGGCGGGTCAGGAGCTCCATGACTCCCAGCTCGATGACCTGGCGGCCGTCGCCGCGGTCGATCCCGGTCACGTACACGCTGCGCGTCACGCGTGCTCTCCGATCCTTTTCCGTTGCTCGCAAGGCAAAAATTGGCCGTTATGGTGGGCATGCCCCTCTTGACAATACCTGCGCATGTGGCTAGGCCGCTCTCCCAGTTTCCCTTGTGCAGCCCGTGCAGGAACAGTAGGGGTGAGGGCCGGTGGGCGGGGAGGAGCGGGCCTCCCGTGAAACAATCGGACCGGCTCACACGGAACCGACAGCGAGCACAGGAGACACAGCACGATGCGTATCGGAGTCCTCACCGCAGGCGGCGACTGCCCCGGCCTGAACGCTGTGATCCGGTCGGTGGTCCACCGCGCCCTCACCGGGCACGGCGACGAGGTCATCGGCTTCGAGGACGGCTTCTCGGGCCTGCTCGACGGCCGCTTCCGCAAGCTCGACCTCGAAGCGGTCAGCGGCATCCTCGCCCGCGGCGGCACCATCCTCGGCTCCTCCCGGCTGGAGCGCGCCCGGCTCCAGCAGGCCTGTGAGGACGCCAAGGACCACTCCAAGGACTACGGCATCGACGTCCTCATCCCGATCGGCGGCGAGGGCACGCTGACCGCCGCCCGGATGCTGTCGGACGCCGGCCTCCCGGTCGTCGGCGTCCCCAAGACCATCGACAACGACATCTCCTCCACCGACCGCACCTTCGGCTTCGACACCGCCGTCGGCGTCGCGACCGAGGCCATCGACCGCCTCAAGACCACCGCGGAGTCGCACCAGCGGGTCATGGTCGTCGAGGTGATGGGCCGGCACGCGGGCTGGATCGCGCTGGAGTCCGGCATGGCCGGCGGCGCCCACGGCATCTGCCTCCCCGAGCGCGGCTTCGAGGTCAACGACCTGGTCACGATGGTCGAGGAGCGCTTCGCCCGGGGCAAGAAGTTCGCCGTGGTCTGTGTCGCCGAGGGGGCGCACCCGGCCCCCGGCAGCATGGACTACAAGAAGGGCGCCATCGACCAGTACGGCCACGAGCGGTTCTCCGGCATCGGCAACGCGCTCGCCCACGAGCTGGAAAGGCGCCTCGGCAAGGAGGCCCGGCCGGTCATTCTCGGCCATGTCCAGCGCGGCGGTACCCCCACCGCCTACGACCGGGTGCTCGCCACCCGCTTCGGCTGGCACGCCGTCGAGGCCGCGCACCGCGGCGACTTCGGCCGGATGACCGCGCTGCGCGGCACCGACATCCAGATGGTGCCGCTGGCCGAGGCGGTCACCGAGCTCAAGACGGTGCCCGAGTGGCGGATGGACGAGGCCGAGTCGGTCTTCTGAGCCGCGCGAGCCCCCTCCCTGCATACGTCAACGGCGGCGCGCCTCCCCCTGGTTGAGGGGAGGCGCGCCGCCGTCGGCACGGGCGGTCACTCCGCGCCGATGGCCTCCAGCATGTTCAGCCGCGCCGCCCGGCGGGCCGGCCACAGCGCCGCCAGCACCCCCACGACCAGCGCGATCAGCAGGAACAGCCCGATCCGGCCCCAGGGCAGCACCATCTCGTACGTCGGGAACGACGAGCCGACCAGGCTGCCGCCGGCCCAGGCCAGGAAGATTCCCAGCCCGATGCCGAGCACCGCGCCGAACAGCGAGATGACCACCGACTCCAGCCGCACCATCTGCTTGATACCGCTGCGCGCCAGGCCGATCGCCCGCAGCATCCCGATCTCCCGGGTCCGCTCGAACACCGACATCGCCAGGGTGTTGACGACACCGACCACCGCGATGATCACGGCCATGCCCAGCAGCCCGTAGACCATGTTCACGATGGTGTCGATCTGCCCGGCGTTCTCCTTGCGCAGGTCCTCGTGGCTCTGGACCTTCAGCAGCGGGCTGTCGCCGAGCGCGTGCCGGATGTCCTTGGCCAGCGCCGGGGAGCCGCCGCCGGCCTTCACCAGCAGCTTGTCGTTCTTGACCTGGGTCATGTGCGGGTCGACCAGGGACACGTCGGCCAGCGCGTCGCGGAACGTCTCGTTGTCCTTGTAGACGGCGGCGACCTTCACCCGCGCTGTCTTCTTGTCGTCGAACTTCAGGCTCACCGTGTCACCGACCCGCCAGCCGCGGAGCTTGGCCTCCGCCTGCGAGACGGCGATACCGCCGGACGCCCGGACCGCGTCCAGCGAGCCCTGGGTGAACGTCAGACGGGTGAGCTTGCCGATCTGCGCGAGGTCGGTGCCGGTGAGGGAGCCGAAGCCCTCCCCGACCGTATAGCCGGTGCTGCGCAGCGGAGCCATCGCCTCGACGCCCGGGAGCTTCGCCACCTTCTTCGACAGCTCGGGATCCAGACCGGTGTAGGTCGTGGTCTCGATCTGGTAGTCGGCCGTCGTCTCGGTGGCCGCCATCTTGTCCATGCCGATCTGCGCCGAGTGCCCGACGACCGTCATCCCGGTGATCAGGGTGAGGCCGATCATCAGCGCCGACGCGGTCGCCGCCGTACGGCGCGGGTTGCGCAGCGCGTTCTCCTTGGCCAGCTTGCCGCCGATGCCGAACAACCGGGTGGTGACCAGACCGGCCAGCGACACCAGCGGACGGGACAGCAGCGGCGCCAGGATGATCACGCCGACCAGGGTCACCGCCGAGCCGAGCATCGCGGTCGGCAGATCGTCCCCGGACTTGAGGGTGGAGACGTAGAGCATCACCGCGACGCCCAGCGCGGTGACCACCGAACCGATGACATTGCGGAGGAGCAGGCTGCGCAGCTTCGGCGGCGCCTCGACGCTGCTGAGCGCCTCCACCGGCGCGATCTTCGCCGCCTTGCGGGACGGCAGCCAGGCGGCCAGTACGGTCACCACGACGCCCACGCCCAGCGCGCAGAGCACCGCGGCCGGGCTGATGACGAGCGGCCCGTCCGGGAAGCCCGCGCCGTTGGCGTCCAGCACCGCCCGCAGCCCCACCGCGATCCCGGTGCCCAGCGCGAAGCCCACGACCGAGGAGATCAGCCCCAGCAGCGCCGCCTCGGCGAGCACCGAGCGGACGACCTGCCGGCGCGCGGCGCCGACCGCGCGCAGCAGCGCGATCTCGCGGGTGCGCTGGGAGATCAGCATGGTGAAGGTGTTGGCGATGATGAAGATGCCGACGAACAGCGCGATGCCGGCGAAGGTCAGCAGGGTCTTGCTCATGGCGCTGTTCGACTCGGCGATCATCCGGGACTGTTCGGCGGCGAGGTCGCTGCCGCTGGTCGCCACGGCCCGCTTCGCCGGCAGCACCTCGCGCACCTTGGCGGTCAGTGCCTTCTGGTCGGTGCCGGGCGCGGCCGCCACGATCAGCTCGTCGAACTGTCCGGCGTGCAGGAACAGCTTCTGCGCGGTGGCGGTGTCGAACAGCGCCAGGCTGCCGCCCGCGGTCACCTGCGGGTCATCGGTCGCCACGATGCCGACCAGCTTCTTCTTCAGCACCGGCCCGTCGGTGGCGAACCGCACGGTGTCGCCGAGCGCATAGCCGGCCGCCTTCGCGGTCGTCTCGGCCAGCGCTATCTCGCCGCCGTTGGCCGGGCCGCGGCCCTGCACCAGCGGGTAGCGGCTGTCCTTGCCGTCCTTGCCCGGCTGGTAGTTGGCGGCGAGGTTCTGCCAGCCGTTGCCGATCGGCTGGTCGTCGGTCCCGGCGAGGGTCGCCTGCCCGGTGACGTTCGCCCGTACGGACGCCACGCCGGGCAGCGCCCGGATCCGGTCCGCGAGCTTGTCGTCGAGGGCGGTGGCCCGCTTGCCGTCCTTCCCCGGGACGGCGGACGAGGGGGCGTCGGACTCCCTGTCGGCGGCCTGGACGGAGACGGCCACGTCCTTGAGGTTCCGGGCGGAGGCGTTCTTGACGGCTTCGCCGACGGTGTCGCTGAAGATGAGCGTGCCGGCGACGAAGGCGACGCCGAGCAGCACCGCGAGCGCGGTCATCATCAATCGGGCTTTGTGCGCAAGGACATTGCGCAGGGCTGTACGCAGCATGGTGGGTCCTGGTCCGGTTGCTGGAGGTGAAGGGCGGCGCCCCAGGGGCGCGGAGGGGGCGCCGGGGTCAGCTCGTACGGCCCTTGGAGTCGAACAGCCGCATCCGGTCCAGGACGGCGTCCGCGGTCGGCTCGTGGAGCTCCTCGACGATCCGGCCGTCCGCGAGGAAGACCACCCGGTCCGCGTACGCGGCGGCGACCGGGTCATGGGTGACCATCACCACCGTCTGGTTCGCCGCCCGCACCGACTCCCGCAGGAAGCCCAGCACTTCGGCGCCGGAGCGGGAGTCGAGGTTGCCGGTCGGCTCGTCCGCGAAGATGATCTCCGGCTGGGCGGCCAGTGCCCGGGCGACCGCGACCCGCTGCTGTTGTCCGCCGGAGAGCTGCGACGGCCGGTGGGCGAGCCGCCCCGAGAGGCCGACGGTGTCGATCACCGCGTCGAGCCACTCCCGGTCGGGCTTGCGGCCCGCGATGTCCATCGGCAGCGTGATGTTCTCCAGCGCGCTGAGCGTCGGCATCAGATTGAACGCCTGGAAGATGAAGCCGACCTTGTCCCGGCGCAGCCGCGTCAGCTGCTTGTCGTTCAGCGACCCCAGCTCGACCTCGCCGATCCGGGCCGAGCCCGAGGAGATCCGGTCCAGTCCGGCCATGCAGTGCATGAGCGTGGACTTGCCGGAGCCGGACGGGCCCATGATCGCCGTGAACCGGGCCCGGCCGAACTCGACGGAGACGGAGTCCAGTGCGACCACGCGGGTCTCCCCCTGGCCGTAGACCTTGCTCAGGTCCGTGGCGCAGGCGGCGACGGCGGCGGTGCGGGGGGAGGCGGGGGAACCGGGGAAACCCGGAGAGGTGGCCGCGTGGGACACGGGAACTCCTGGAAAAAGGACGGATGTTTCGACGTCCTTATTCTCGAATGCGCAGGTCAGCCCGGTCTTCACCCGCAGGGACCGAAAGGCGGACCGGCCGGAAGTGCCATCGCTGCCCCCGGCGTCATCCTCTGGACGGACGGCCCTCCGACCTGTGGCCGACGGGAAACCCCGGGGGTGCCGGGCGAGTTCAGGGGTGTGCGGTGCCCGCCCTCAGGGGTGGTCGGTGCCCGCCCGTGCCCAGAATTCCGTCAGGATGCCGTCGAGAAAGGCGCGCCCGGCCCTGCCGGACTCCTCGGCGCGCTCCCCGCCGCCCCAGTGGAGCGTAGCGGCCATGGTCGCCTGGTAGTCGGCGTGCAGGTCCTGCAGCACCTCCCGGAGCTGCGCCCGGGGCAGCGGTACCACCTTGCCGACCGGCCGGACGTAGGCCTGCCAGCGGGTGGTGGCGGCGCTGGTCAGCAGCTCGGTCAGCAGGGCGTCCCGGCCGGTGAAGCGGATCAGCGCGGGCAGCGGCAGCGCCAGCGCCTCGGCGAGCGCCGCGGCCTGCCGCTCGGTGCCGCGCCAGAGGCCGCCGGCCTCCAGGCGCGCGTACCCGGCCGGGTCCATGCCGATGCGCCGCGCGAGGTCCGCGGCGGCGAGGCCGAGCGCCAGCCGGTATTCGTGCAGGGTGCCCGGCGCGCCCAGCAGCTCGCCCGGCGCACACCACAGGGCGCCGGCCAGCGCGGTCAGTTCGGCCTCCGAGGGGGCACGCTCGCCCGCTTCCCAGGCCGTCACCGTCGCGGGCGACAGCGGCATGCCGTAGGCGGCCGCGATGCCGTACGCGACATGGGCGGGGGTCATGCCGAGGGCCTCGCGGAGCCGGCGGGCGGCCTCGGCGTCGAAGGGTGGCCGGCGGGGCTCCCCGGCTTGCGTATGCACCGGCACACGGTAGGTGACGGTGGGCGGGGGCACCTATGGTGCGGATGACCAAGCCGGAAAGTCGTAGGAAGCTACCAGCCGGCCGGTTTCCCGTTCCGGCCAGGGGCGCGTCCGGCCGCCGGGCCCCTCAGCCCTTCACGGCGCCGCCGGGTTCCTCAGCCCTTCACCGCGCCGCCGAGCGCGAAGCCGCCGCCGAGCCGCCGGGAGATCAGGAGGTAGAGGGCGAGGACCGGCGTCGAATACAGGACGGAGAAGGCCGCGAGTTCACCGAAGGCGATCGCGCCGTAATTGCCGAAGAAGGTGAAGATGCTGACCGAGGCCGGGAGTTGTTCGGGGGAGAGCAGCAGCATGAAGGGGACGAAGAAATTGCCCCACATCATGATGAAGGTGTAGATCGCCACGACGCCGAACCCGGGCCCCATCAGCGGCAGGATCACCCGCAGCAGGGTCTGCCGCCAGGAGGCGCCGTCCGTCCACGCCGCCTCCTCCAGGGCCCGGGGCACCCCGTCCATGAAGTTCTTCATCAGCCAGATGGCGAACGGGAGTTGGGCTGCGGCCAGGAACAGTGCGGTGCCGTATTGGGTGTCGATCAGATCGACCCGCACGAACAGCCCGTAGACCGGGACCATGACCGCCGTGATCGGCAGACAGGTGGAGAACAGAATCGTCAGCAGGTACGGACGGGCGAAGCGCGCGCGGAAGCGGGAGAGCGGATAGGCGGCGAGCGCCGCACAGACCACCGTGAGCAGCGTGGCCCCGCCGCAGATCAGCAGGCTGTTGAGCATCGGGGTGAAGGTGATCTCGTCGGTCCAGACCGCCGAGAAGTTGTCCAGCGTCGGGGACCTCGGCAGCCGCACCCGCAGCGTCGCCCGCGCGTCCAGCGACGACAGCACCAGCCAGGCCAGGGGCGTCGCGAACGCCACCGCGACGGCCAGCAGTGCGGCGTCGGCGGCCAGCCGGTGGCGGGTCCGCCGGCTCGGAACGCCTCGCAGCGCGAGGCGGCGGGGGCGCGGCACGGCTCAGACCTCCTCGCGCAGCAGGCGCAGATAGACGGCCGAGAACAGCGCCCCCACCACCAGCAACAGCAGCGCCACCGCGGTGCCGTAGCCGATCAGCGACTTCGTGAACGCCTGGTCGTACATGAACACCGGCAGGGTCTGGCTGCGGTTCCCCGGACCGCCTCGTGTCATCACCCAGATCAGCCCGAAGACGGAGAGCGTCTGGAGGGTGTTGAGCATCAGATTGGTACCGACCGAGCGGCGGATCATCGGCAGCGTGATGTGCCACAGCCGCCGCAGCCCGCCCGCCCCGTCGACCTCGGCGGACTCGTTGACCTCCGGGGGGATCCCGGCGAGCGCCGCGGAGTAGATCAGCATCGAGAAGGCCGTACCGCGCCAGACGTTGGCGAACGACACCGCGAGGATGGGCAGCGTGAACAGCCAGTTCTGGGCGGGCAGATGGAGCCACGCCAGCAGGGCGTTGAGGGTGCCGCGCCGCTCGAAGAAGGTGTAGAGCAAGAAGCCCGCGACAATCTCCGGGAGCACCCAGGCGGTGATCACCAGCGCCCCGGTCAGGGTCCGTACGGGCCGCGAGGCGCGGCGCAGCAGAGCGGCCAGCGCGAGACCCAGGGTGTTCTGCCCGAGGATCGAGGAGACCACGGTGAACACCAGCGTCAGCACCACGGCGTTGCGGAACGCCGGGTCGCCGAACGCATGGCGGAAGTTGGCCAGGCCGACGAAGGAGGCGGACTCCTGGCCGGTCAGCTGGGTGTCGGTGAAGGCGATGCCGACGCAGTAGGCGATGGGGCCGACGAGGAAGAGCAGCAGCAGAACGGTGGCCGGGACGAGCGGGGCCCAGCGCAGCAGACGGGTGCGGGCCGGGGTGCGGCGCGGGGCCCGCGGGGCGGCTGGGGTTCCGGCGGGCCCGGCGGAAGCGGCGGCGCCGGCGGTCACGGCTTCGCGACGGTCCGGCCGCCGACGATCGACCGCAGCGACGTGTCGTAGTCCTTGGCAGCCTTGTCCGGTGCAAGGTCCCCGGCGGTGACCGCCTCCATCGCCTCGCCGATCGCCGCGGCGACCTTGGGGTAGTCGGGCAGTGCGGGCCGGTACCGGCTGATCGGGACCAGACCGGTGAAGAAGCCGATGCCGGGCACGGACGTGCGGTAGCGCGGATCGGCCGCGACGTCCTTGCGCACCGCGATCTGGGCGCCCCGTACGCACCATTCGAGGGCGTTCTGCTGCGACTGGAAGGTCTCGATCAGCTGCCAGGCCAGCTCGGGCTGCCGGGCCTGCCGCGGTACCGACCAGGTCCAGCCGCCGGCCAGGCTGACCTTTCCGGGCGGCGCGCCGTGCTGGGTGGGGAACGGGGTCTGGCCGAGCGTGGCCGACCAGGCGGGCCAGGGGTTGCCGCCACCCGTCTTCTGCCACTGCTGGCCCAGCCACGAGCCGTCGAGGTCGATGGCGAGCTTCTCCTCGGGCAGCAGCTCGGCGGCCACATTGGTCTGGATGTTGGGGCTGAGCGCATCGGACACGTCGGGCCCGAGCTTCTCCTTGTAGACCGTGTCGAGGAAGGCCAGGCTGTCGCGGAAGCCCCGGGTGCCGGTGACCCACTTCTTGCTTCCCGGGTCGTAGAGCTGGTTCTCGCCGGTGCCGTACAGCAGCATCTCGAAGCCCTGCATCACGGCGGCCTCGCCCGCGCCCTTGCCGGTGAAGACGTTCAGCGGGATCACGCCGGGGACCTTGCGCTTGACCGTGCGGGCCGCGTCCAGCACCTCGTCCCAGGTCCGGGGCCGCCAGTCGGCCGGCAGCCCGGCCTTCTTGAAGATCTTCTTGTTGAACCACAGCCCGCGGGTGTCCGTCCCGTCCGGGACGCCGTACGTGCGGCCGTCCTGCCCCCGGGCCGCGGCCTTCGCGGCCGGCTCGAACTGCCGCCACTCCTTCCAGCCGCGCAGCTGCGCGTCCAGCGGGCGCAACAGCCCCGCCGTGATATCGGAGTTGACCAGGAAGGTGTCCTCGTAGACCAGGTCCGGTGCGGTCCGCGGGGAGCGCATCATCTGCTGGATCTTGGTGTAGTAGTCGTTCTCCGACGCCTGGATCGGAATCAGCCGGACCTTCTTGCCCGGGTGGCGCTTCTCGAACTGCCGGGCCACCAGGCGGACATAGTCGTCCCGGACGGTGACCTTGCTGTTGGTGTCCTTGATGAAGGCGACCTTGACGGTGTTCCGGTCGCCGGCCGGCCCGCTGGAGCAGGCGGTGAGCGTACCGGCGGCCACGACGGCGGCGGCGAGCAGAATCAGCGGGGCGGTGGAGCGCACGGCACGACCTCCAACTGGCCACGAGGGGCTGCCAGCTGAAAGTAAGTCACCGGTCACAGCCGGTCAATGCCCCGACCAGCGATAGCGCAATTCGGGACGGCCGACCTGGCCGTACTGGGGCGCGCGGGCGGCCCGGCCGCTCACCACGAGATGTTCGAGATAGCGGCGCGCGGTGATCCGCGAAATCCCCACGTCGGCGGCGGCCTCGGTGGCCGTCAGCCCGCCGCCGGCGGCCCGCAGCACATCGGTCACCGCCCGCAGGGTGGCCGCGGTCAGCCCCTTGGGCAGCGCGGCCGGCTGGGGTGCGCGCAGCGCGGCGAGCGCCCGGTCCACCTCGTCCTGCCCGCTGGCCTCGCCCGTGGTGGCGCGGAACCGGGCATAGCGGGTGAGCCGGTCGCGCAGGGTGGCGAAGGTGAACGGCTTGAGGACGTACTGCACCACGCCGAGCGAGACGCCCTCGCGCACCATCGTCAGATCGCGGGCGGAGGTGACCGCGATGATGTCGGCGGTGTGCCCGGCCGCGCGCAGCGAGCGCACCAGCGCCAGCCCGTGGCCGTCGGGCAGATAGAGGTCGAGCAGCAGCAGATCGACGGCGTGCGCCTCCAGGTGGCGGCGGGCCCCGGCGCCGGAGTGCACGGTGCCGGAGACGGTGAAACCGGGCATCCGCCCGACGTACAGGGCGTGCGCGTCGGCGGCGACCGGATCGTCCTCGACGACGAGGACCCGGATGTCGGCGGGGGTCACCGGGCACCTCCTCCCGTGGCCGGGTGCGCCGGGCCGGCCGTCGCGTTCATGCCGTCGCCCCCGCCCGCAGCGGCAGCCGTACGGTGAACCGCGCGCCGCCTTCCGGGGCCCGGTCCAGCGTCACGGCACCGCCGTTGCGGCGGACCGCCTGCTGCACCAGGGCCAGGCCCAGGCCGCGGCCCCGGGCGGGCGCCGCCGCGCTCTGCTTGGTGCTCCAGCCCCGCTGGAAGATCTCCTGGGCGGCGTCCGCGGCCACGCCCGGCCCGTTGTCCGCCACCCGCAGCAGCAGTTCGCCGTCGGCCGCCCGCGCGGTGACCGCCACCCGCGGCGGGCCGTCGGCGCCGTGCCCGCGGGGCGGGGCCGCGGCGTCGATGGCGTTGTCGAGGAGGTTGCCCAGCACGGTGACCAGGTCACGGGCCGGCAGAGCGGGCGGCAGCAGCCCGTCGTCGATCCGGCTGTCCGGTGTCAGCGTCAGGTCGACGCCGCGCTCGTTGGCCTGCGCCGCCTTGCCCAGCAGCAGCGCGGCGAGCACCGGCTCGGCGACCGCCCCGACCACCTGATCGGTCAGCGCCTGGGCCAGCTCCAGCTCCGCGGTCGCGAACTCCACGGCCTCCTCGGACCGCCCCAGTTCGATCAGCGACACCACGGTGTGCAGCCGGTTGGCGGCCTCGTGGGCCTGCGAGCGCAGCGCCTCGGTGAACCCGCGTACCGAGTCCAACTCGCCGGACAGCGCCTGGAGTTCGGTGTGGTCGCGGAGGGTGACCACGCTCCCGCGCCGCTCACCTCCGGAGACCGGCGAGGAGTTGATCACCAGCACCCGCTCGCCGGTCAGCTGCAGCTCGTCGACCCGCGGGCCGGGCGCCAGCAGCGCCTCGGTCAGCGCCGGGGGCAGCCCCAGCTCCGTGACCGGGCGG
The DNA here is from genome assembly GCF_050433025.1 of Streptomyces auratus. Taxonomy (NCBI): domain Bacteria; kingdom Bacillati; phylum Actinomycetota; class Actinomycetes; order Kitasatosporales; family Streptomycetaceae; genus Streptomyces; species Streptomyces auratus. Next base: position 1,233,275 of record NZ_JBNGCB010000003.1, read on the forward strand.
CCCACCGCGTCGCCGGACAGCCCCAGCAGCTCCTGCCCGCCGTCGTTGATCAGGGCGACCCTGCGCTGCCCGTCGAGCATCAGGAGCCCCTCGCGGACGGCGTGCAGCGCGGCCTGGTGGTAGTCGTGCATCCGGCCGAGCTCGCCGGCGTTCATCCCGTGGGTGTGCCGCCGCAGCCGGGCGTTGATCACGTACGTGCCCAGGCCGCCGAGCGCCAGCGCCGCGGCCGCCACCCCGGCCAGCGCCAGGACCTGGTCCTGCAGCTGTGCGCTGATGGTCTTGATGGTGATCCCGGAGCTGACCAGCGCGGTGATCCGGCCGCCGCGCTGCGGGTCGCGGACCGGGGCGACGACCCGTACGGACGGGCCGAGCACCCCCATGTGGGTCTCGGGGAAGATCTCGCCGCGCAGCGCCGGACCGATGTGCCCGAGGTACTTCTTGCCGATCGCGGACGGCTCCGGGTGCGTCCAGCGGGTCCCGTCCGTGGCCATCACCACCACGAAGTCGACGCCCGCATCGCGCCGCAGCCGCTCGCTGTACGGCTGGAGCGCGGCCGTCGGGTGGGCGCTGCGGGCCGCCGCCACGACGGCCGGCGAGTCGGCGACGGCGGTGGCCGCCGCGGTCGCCTGCCGCCGTGCGGTCTCCTCCGCCTGCCGGCCGGCGCTGAGGTACGCGAAGACGGCGCAGCCCATGACGACCACCGCCACCAGCACGACCTGCATCGCGAAGAGCTGGCCGGCGAGGCTGCGGGGACCCCGCAGCCGTCGGGGCGGCCGGGGTCGGGGGAGTCGCATGCGAACAGTGTGCACGGAGACCGCGAAACCGTCTGCACGGTCACTTTCGCGTGAACGAAATGTACGTAAGGGTGACGGGCGCCACAACGGCGTGCATAGTCGCCGGGACTTTGTTGTGTGACAGAGCCGCAGATCAGCGCACAGCCGAAGACCTGAGGAGGCAGCCGTGGCTGCACAGACCCCACCGCGTGGGGGCACCACCGAGGAGACCGCGCCGGCGAAGCGGGACCGGACCCACTTCCTCTACCTCGCCGTGATCGGGGCGGTCCTGCTCGGCATCATCGTGGGCTTCGCCGCCCCCGGTGTCGCCGTCCAGCTCAAGCCGCTGGGCACGGGGTTCGTGAACCTGATCAAGATGATGATTTCGCCGGTCATCTTCTGCACCATCGTGCTGGGCGTCGGCTCGGTCCGGAAGGCCGCCAAGGTCGGCGCGGTCGGCGGGCTGGCGCTGGGCTACTTCATGGTGATGTCGACCGTCGCGCTGGCCATCGGCCTGGTCGTCGGCAACATCCTGGACCCCGGCTCCGGTCTGCACCTGACCGAGACCGTGCGGCACGCGGGCCACGCCCAGGCCTCCGGTGGCGGCGAGTCGCTGCCGGAGTTCCTGCTCGGCATGATCCCCACCACGCTGGTCTCCGCCTTCACCCAGGGCGAGGTGCTCCAGACGCTGCTGGTGGCGCTGCTGGTGGGCTTCGCACTGCAGGCGCTGGGCTCGGCGGGCGAGCCGGTGCTGCGCGGGGTCGGGCACCTCCAGAAGCTGGTCTTCCGGGTGCTGGCCATGATCATGTGGGCGGCCCCCGTCGGTGCCTTCGGCGCCATCGCCGCGGTGGTCGGCGAGACCGGGCTGGACGCGCTGAAGTCGCTGGCCGTCATCATGGTCGGCTTCTACGTCACCTGTCTGCTGTTCGTGCTCGTGGTGCTCGGCACGCTGCTCCGCCTCTGCGCCGGGATCAACATCTTCCTGCTGCTGAAGTACCTCGCCCGGGAGTTCCTGCTGATCCTGTCCACCTCCTCCTCGGAGTCGGCGCTGCCCCGGCTGATCGCGAAGATGGAGCACCTGGGCGTCAGCAAGCCGGTGGTCGGCATCACCGTCCCCACCGGCTACAGCTTCAACCTCGACGGCACCGCCATCTACCTGACGATGTCCTCGCTGTTCGTGGCCGAGGCGATGGGCAAGCCGCTGCCGCTGGGGCAGCAGATCTCGCTGCTGGTGTTCATGGTCATCGCCTCGAAGGGGGCGGCGGGCGTCACCGGTGCGGGCCTGGCGACGCTGGCCGGCGGCCTGCAGTCGCACCGCCCCGAACTGGTCGACGGCGTCGGCCTGATCGTCGGCATCGACCGCTTCATGAGCGAGGCGCGCGCCCTGACCAACTTCGCGGGCAACGCGGTGGCCACCGTACTGATCGGCACCTGGACCAAGGAGATCGACAAGGGCCGGGTGGCGGAGGTGCTGGCCGGAAAGGCGCCGTTCGACGAGAAGTCGCTCGCCGACGAGGCACCCGCAGAGCCGGGTCCCGTGGACGTCGTCGGGCCGCGCGACGGCGGGGCGGAGAAGGCGTCCGCCCCGGTCTGATCCGGAGCGCAGGTAAGGGGAAGGGGCGGGTGCCGGCTGCGGCACCCGCCCCTTCGGCGCGACCGGGCGGCACCTGCCGCGCGCCCAGGCGCCGCACGCCCGTCTCAGACCCCTCTGACCTGCGGTTTTCTCGGCCAGGGTCGATTGTCAGTGCCCCCTGACACCATGTGGATGACAGGGAAGGCGCGGTCGGCCCGAGCCGGCTGCGCGGGGGTACGAACAAGGAGGAACGGGCCATAGCGACGTCGGGGACGGATCTGTTCGGCGGGGGTGCCGCAGCCGCGGCGGAAGGGTCCGACAGCCATCAGCCGTGAGGTGGTCGGGACGGTCGTAGCCAGAGGCTGGCCAGTGGGGGGAGGACGATGGAGACGGACGCGGTGCGGCCGTTCCAGGGGGTCGGTTCGGTCGTGAGGGGGCCGGGGTTGGTGACACCGCTGCCGCCGTAGCGCGGGTCGTCGGTGTTGAGGACCTCGCGCCAGGCGGGGATGTGATCGGGGACGCCGAGCCGGTAGGCGTGGCGTACGACGGGGGAGAAGTTGGTGACCGAGATCAGGGGGGAACCGTCGGCGGCGAAGCGCAGGAAGGAGAAGACGTTGTCCTCGCTCGCCTCGCCGTCGATCCAGGAGAAGCCGGCCGGGTCCGTGTCGCGTTCCCACAGCGCGGGCGCGGCGGCGTAATGGCGGTTCAGGTCGCGCACCAGATCGCGGACGCCCCGGTGGTCCGCCTCCGCCTCGTAGGAGGGGTCGAGCAGCCACCAGTCCGGTCCATGGCTCTCCGCCCACTCCGCACCCTGGGCGAACTCCTGCCCCATGAAGAGGAGTTGCTTACCGGGGTGGGCCCACATGAATCCGAGGTAGGCCCGGTGATTGGCGCGCTGCTGCCACCAGTCACCGGGCATCTTCGACACCAGCGCGCGCTTGCCGTGCACCACCTCGTCATGGGAGATCGGCAGCACATAGTTCTCGGAGTAGGCGTAGATCATGGAGAAGGTCATCTCGCCGTGGTGGTACTTGCGGTGCACCGGCTCCTTGGCGACATAGCCGAGGGAGTCGTGCATCCAGCCCATGTTCCACTTCAGGCCGAAGCCCAGCCCGCCGAAACCGCCGGGCCCGGCGTGGTGGGTGGCGCGGGTGACGCCGTCCCAGGCCGTGGACTCCTCGGCGATGGTGACGACACCGGGGCAGCGGCGGTAGACCGTCGCATTCATCTCCTGGAGGAAGGCGACCGCGTCGAGGTCCTCCCGGCCGCCGTGCACGTTCGGCGTCCAGCCGCCGTCCTCGCGCGAGTAGTCGAGATAGAGCATCGAGGCGACGGCATCGACCCGCAGGCCGTCGATGTGGAACTCCTCGCACCAGTACACGGCGTTGGCGACCAGGAAGTTACGGACCTCGGTGCGGCCGTAGTCGAACTCCAGGGTGCCCCAGTCCGGGTGCGCGGCCCGGGCCGGATCCTGGTGCTCGTAGAGCGGCCGGCCGTCGAACTCCGCCAGCGCCCAGTCGTCCCGGGGGAAGTGCGCCGGCACCCAGTCCATCAGGACACCGATGCCGGCCCGGTGCAGCGCGTCGATCAGCTGCCGGAAGTCGTCCGGGGTGCCCATCCGGGCGGTCGGCGCGTAGAACCCGGTCACCTGATAGCCCCAGGAACCGCCGAAGGGATGCTCGCAGACCGGCATGAACTCGACGTGGGTGAAGCCCAGGTCCTTGACGTACGCGGGGAGCTGCTCGGCCAGCTGACGGTACGTCAAGCCGGGGCGCCAGGAAGGGAGATGCACCTCGTAGACGGAGAACGGCGCCTGGTGCACGGGGCGCTCGCCGCGCCGGGCCATCCAGTCCTCGTCCGTCCAGCGGTGGTGCGAGGCATCCACGACCGAGGCGGTGGCCGGCGGGCACTCGGTCCGCCGGGCCATCGGGTCGGCCCGCATGGTCTTCGTGCCGTCCGGCCGGGTGATCTCGAACTTGTACAGCTCGCCCGCGCCGATGCCCGGCAGGAAGAGCTCCCAGACGCCCGAGGAGCCCAGCGACCGCATCGGATGGCCGGTGCCGTCCCAGTAGTTGAAGTCGCCGACGACCCGGACACCCCGGGCATTGGGCGCCCAGAGGGTGAAGCGGGTGCCGGTCACCCCCTGGTGGTCCATGATCCGCGCGCCGAGGGCCTGCCACAGCTCCTCGTGCCGCCCCTCGCCGAACAGATGCAGATCCAGCTCGCCGAGCGCGGGCAGGAAGCGGTAGGGGTCGTGCACGGTCGGCGCGTGGTCGCCGTAGTCGACCAGTAGCTCGTAGTCCGGGACGGTCCGCAGCGGCAGCACCCCCGCGAACAGCCCGTCGCCCTCGGGCAGCAGGTCGGCGCGCAGCCCCTTCGCCAGGACGGTGACGCGCTGCGCACCCGGCCGCAGGACCCGGATGAGCAGCCCGCCGCGTACGGGGTGGGCGCCCAGCAGCCCGTGCGGGTCGTGATGGGCACCGTCCAGCAGCCGGCCGCGGTCCTCGTCGGACAGCGGGGCGGCGGCCCGGACCCCGTGCCCGCCGGCCGCCGGCTGCGCCGGCCGGGCCGCACGGAAGGTGCTCGGGAGCCCCGCCGTCCTTCCGGGCGCCGCGGGCGCGCGAGGGGTCAGGGGCAGCCGGTGTACGGGACCGCCGCCGGCGGCGCCCTGAGTGGGCGTCAGATTCTCGGCGGCCGGCGGCCGGGGCGTCGCCGGATGGCCGGACCGCCCCGCCGTGCTGTCGTCGGTGGCGTCCCGGGCGGGCGCGGTGTGGGGCGGGTGCGGACGGGACGGCGGGCGGGCGGTCACGGGAGGGGCCTCCTCGGGGGCGGGGCATCGGTCGGATCTCGGCGGGTCTGCGGGCGGCGGGTCTGCGGGCAGCGGTGCGGCGGTTCGTCGGCGGCCCCTCACCCCCGGCCGTCGGACCCGGCGGACCGGGACGCGCCGGATCCGTCCGCCCCGACGGCCGGCTCCCCGCCCGCGGCCAGCCGCCGGATGGCGGCCATCGGGACGGCCAGCCAGTCGGGCCGGTGCCGGGCCTCGTAGAGCACCTCGTAGACGGCCTTGTCGGTCTCGTAGGCGCGCATCAGTTCGGGCACGGAGTGCGGGTCGAGCCCGCCGGCTTCCGCATAGCCCAGGCAGTAGGCGTCGCGGGTGCGGCGGGCCCACTCCAGCGCCCAGGGGTCGGCGCCGGCCGGTCCGCTGCGCGCGGCGTAGTCGAAGGAGCGCAGCATCGCCGCGACATCGCGCACCGCCGGCTGGAGCCGGCGCCGCTCGGCCAGCGGGCGGGCCGGTTCGCCCTCGAAGTCGATCAGCGACCAGCGCCCCTCGTCGGCGGAGCGCAGGGTCTGGCCCAGGTGCAGATCGCCGTGGATGCGCTGGGCGGCCCAGCTGCGGCCGTCCCGGCCGAGCGCGGCCAGCGCGTCGAAGGCGGTACGCAGCCGGGCGCGGTAGGGCTGCAGCACGGGCACGGCGCGCGCGGTGGCCGCCAGCCGCTCGTTCATCCGGGCGGCGATCGCTTCGAGCTGCGGGCGGCGCAGCTCGGTGGTCGGCAGCGTCTGGGCGAGTGCGGTGTGCACCTCCGCGGTGGCATGGCCGAGCGCCCGCGCCGAGCCGGTGAAGTCGGCCCGCACCGCCAGCGCGTTGAGCGCCAGCTGCCAGCCGTCCGCCGAGCCCGGCAGGAACGGCTGCAGCACGCCCAGCGTGGTCGCCTCGCCGCCCTCCCCGGCGGCCGCCGTCTCGCACCACGCGGCGGGCGCCGGCACCCGCGCGCATTTGGCGTCCGCCAGTGCCCGGGGCAGCTCCAGATCCGGGTTGATGCCCGGCTCGATCCGCCGGAAGACCTTCAAGATGAAGGAATCGCCGTACACGATCGAGGAGTTGGACTGCTCGACGGCGATCGGCCGGGCTGGCAGCCCGGAGGGGATGACGGCATCCGGCTCGCGGCAGAAGCGCAGGGCGCCGAGCCGGCCCGGCACCCGCAGCCGCTCCAGCAGCACCCCGCACAGCCGGTTGTCGAGCAGCGCGTCGTAGACCGTGCGGCCGCTCAGCGGACCGCCGCCGGGGCGGCCGATCACCGCGGGCGCCAGCTGCGGCGGCGGCGCCGGATGCACCCCCAGCAGCAGCTGATAGCAGTCGTCGCCGACCGGGGTACGGCTCGGCGGGGCGCTCTGCTGGGCGCGGACGAGCAGATGCAGCAGGCCCGGCGCGCTGCCGTCGGTGGTGCACGGCAGCAGTTCGGTCGCCGAGAGCAGCGAGAAGCCGGTGACCATCCGTCCCTTGCCGGCGAACCAGCGCTGGCGGGGCACCCATGCGGTGAGCAGGGCGGCCAGCGAGGACAGCAGATCGGGTGCGCCGGCGAGCGGGCGGCGATCAGGGGTGTTGCGGGTGGCACGGGTCGAGGCGGTGTCCGACATGGCGTCGCGTCCTTTCCCCGGGCACACGACATATAGGGCTAAGTGTCCCGGAATGCGGCCTTGACTGTGCGGCGGCGCGGTGGGGGTACCCCCAGACGGAGTCCGGGGGCGCCTCGTGCGAGAGCGTCCGTACGGCAGCGGAATTCGGGCCCGTGCTGCTCCGCTGCGCGGTATCCCCCTGCCGGGCCGGCGGGACCGACGATGGCCCACCCGGCCCGTGCGGTAGTAGGGAGGCTGCCCGAGCGAAAGGTCAAAAAACGCCCGTACGCGCCATGCGGCCGCGTACGGGCGTCGTTCCGGCAACCCGTGCCCGGTCAGGGCGCAGACGGCCTACCCGGAGTTTCTGCGCAGCCGGAACCAGTAGAACCCGTGGCCCGCGAGGGTCAGCAGATACGGCAGTTCCCCGATGGCCGGGAAGCGGACACCGCCGATGAGTTCCACCGGATGGCGGCCGCTGAACGCCCGCAGATCCAGCTCCGTGGGCTGGGCGAAGCGCGAGAAGTTGTGCACGCACAGCACCAGGTCGTCGTCCGCGCCGCCGGTGCCCGGTGCCTCCCGCAGGAAGGCCAGGACCGCCGGGTTGGTGGAGGACAGCTCGGTGTAGCTGCCGAGTCCGAACGCCGGGTTCTGCTTACGGATCTCGATCATCCGGCGGGTCCAGTGCAGCAGCGAGGACGGCGAACTCATCGCGGCCTCGACGTTGGTGACCTGGTAGCCGTAGACGGGATCCATGATGGTCGGCAGGAAGAGCCGGCCGGGGTCGCAGGAGGAGAAGCCGGCATTGCGGTCCGGCGTCCACTGCATCGGCGTGCGCACCGCGTCCCGGTCGCCGAGCCAGATGTTGTCGCCCATCCCGATCTCGTCGCCGTAATAGAGGATCGGCGAGCCGGGCAGCGACAGCAGCAGGGCGGTGAAGAGCTCGATCTGATTGCGGTCGTTGTCGAGCAGCGGGGCCAGCCGGCGGCGGATGCCGATATTGGCGCGCATCCGCGGGTCCTTGGCGTACTCCGCGTACATGTAGTCGCGTTCTTCGTCCGTGACCATTTCGAGGGTCAGCTCGTCGTGGTTGCGCAGGAAGATGCCCCACTGGCAGCCGGACGGGATCGCCGGGGTCTTGGCGAGGATTTCCGACACCGGATAGCGCGATTCACGGCGTACCGCCATGAAGATCCGCGGCATGACCGGGAAATGGAAGGCCATATGGCATTCGTCGCCGCCGACGCCGTAATCGCCGAAGTAGTCGACGACGTCCTCCGGCCACTGATTGGCCTCGGCCAGCAGCACGGTGTCCGGATAATGTGCGTCGATCTCCGCGCGGACCCGCTTGAGGAAGGCGTGCGAGGCGGGCAGATTCTCGCAGTTGGTGCCCTCTTCGGCGTAGAGATAGGGCACCGCGTCCAGCCGGAAGCCGTCGATCCCCAGGTCGAGCCAGAAGCGCAGGGCGGAGATCATCTCCTCCTGGACCGCCGGGTTCTCGTAGTTGAGGTCCGGCTGGTGGGAGAAGAAGCGGTGCCAGTAGTACTGCTTGCGGACCGGGTCGAAGGTCCAGTTGCTGGCCTCGGTGTCGACGAAGATGATGCGGGCGTCCTCGTACTGCTTGTCGTCGTCGGCCCACATGTAATAGTCGCCGTACGGCCCGCCGGGGTCGGTGCGCGACTCCTGGAACCACGGGTGCTGGTCGCTGGTGTGGTTCATCACCATGTCGATGATGACCCGCATCCCGCGGTGGTGGGCGGCGTCCACGAATTCCACGAAGTCGGCCAGGTCACCGAATTCGGGGAGCACCGCGGTGTAGTCGGCGACATCGTAACCGCCGTCCCGCAGCGGTGATTTGAAGAAGGGCGGCAGCCAGAGACAGTCCACCCCCAGCCACTGCAGATAGTCGAGCTTGGCGGTGATGCCCTTGAGGTCGCCGATGCCGTCGCCATTGCTGTCCTGGAACGAGCGCACCAGGACTTCGTAGAAGACGGCCCGTTTGAACCAGTCGGGATCGCGGTCTTTCGCCGGGGTGTCCTCGAAGGTATCGGGGACGGGCTCATTGACGATCAATTGGGTGACCCTCCGATCGGTGAGGACGGTCGCAGCGACAGCACATGGGCGGGCGCCGGTGAGCTGCCCGGCCCCAGGCGCACATAGTTGTCGCTGCCCCACTGGTAGGTATCGCCGGTGAGCTCATCGCGCACCGGAAAGGACTCGTGCCGGCCGAGGCCGAGTTCCGGCATGTCCAACGACACCGTCGCCTCGTGGGTGTGGTGCGGGTCGAGGTTGACCACCGTGAGCACCGTGTCGGTCCGCTCGCCGTGCCCCTCGCGCTTGGAGTAGGCGAGGACGGCGTCGTTGTCGACCTGGTGGAAGTGCAGATTGCGCAGCTGCTGCAGGGCGGGGTGCCGGCGGCGGATGCGGTTGAGGGTGGTGATCAGCGGGGCGATGGTGCGCCCCGCCCGCGCCGCCGCGTCCCAGTCGCGTGGTCTGAGCTGGTACTTCTCCGAGTCGAGGTACTCCTCGCTGCCCGCCCGTACCGGTGTCGACTCGCAGAGCTCGTACCCGGCATAGACGCCCCAGGTGGGGGCGAGCGTCGCGGCCAGCACGGCGCGTACCTCGAAGGCGGGGCGGCCGCCCTCCTGGAGGTAGGCGTGCAGGATGTCCGGGGTGTTCACGAAGAAGTTGGGCCGCAGGTAGGACGCCGACTCACCGGACAGCTCGGTGAGGTACTCGGTCAGCTCCTGCTTGGTGTTGCGCCAGGTGAAGTACGTGTACGACTGGTGGAAGCCGATCTGGGCGAGGGTGTGCAGCATGGCCGGGCGGGTGAACGCCTCGGCGAGGAAGAGCACGTCCGGATCGGTGCGGTTGATGTCGCCGATCACCTTCTCCCAGAAGGCCACCGGCTTGGTGTGCGGGTTGTCCACGCGGAAGATCCGTACGCCCTTGGCCATCCAGAAGCGCAGCACCCGCTCGGTCTCGCGGACCAGCCCGCGGAAGTCGGCGTCGAAGGCGAGCGGGTAGATGTCCTGGTACTTCTTCGGCGGATTCTCGGCGTAGGCGATGGAGCCGTCGGCGCGGTGGTGGAACCACTGGGGGTGCAGGGTGACCCAGGGATGGTCGGGGGAGCACTGCAGCGCGAAGTCCAGGGCCACCTCCATCCGCAGCTCACGAGCGGTGCGCACGAAGTGCTCGAAGTCCTCGAAGGTGCCCAGGTCGGGGTGGAGGGCGTCATGGCCGCCGGCCGCCGAGCCGATGGCCCAGGGGGAGCCGACATCGTCCGGGCCGGCCGACAGCGCGTTGTTGGGGCCCTTGCGGAAGGCGTTGCCGATGGGGTGGACCGGCGGGAGATAGACCACGTCGAAGCCCATGGCGGCGACGGCCGGCAGCCGGTCCGCCGCGGTGCGCAGGGTGCCGCTGACGGCCGTGCCGTCCGGTGCGACGGTGGCGCCCTCGGAGCGCGGAAAGAGCTCGTACCACGAGCCGTACAGGGCCCGCCGGCGCTCGACGACCAGCGGCATCGGGCGCGAGACGGTGAGCAGTTCGCGCAGCGGATGGCGGTCCAGCGCCTCGGTGACCTGGGGGGCGAGGGCGGCGGCGAGCCGGGTGGCGGCGGGCAGGTCGGGGTTGCGCAGTGCGTCCACGGCGGCCAGCACCGCCTCGCGCCCGTCGCTCTTGGGGACCTCCGCGGCCGCCCGCTCATGGAGTTCGGCGCCCTCGGCGAGCATCAGCTCGGTGTCGAGGCCCGCGGGGATCTTGATCGCGGCGTGCCGGCGCCAGGTGGTGACCGGGTCGGACCAGGCCTCGACGGTGAACGACCAGCGGCCCTCGACGGCGGGGGTGACCTCGGCGCTCCAGCGGTCGGTGCCGGGTGACCGCTCCCGCATCGGTGTCCAGGGGCCGCAGCGGCCGGCCGGATTGCGCAGCACCACATTCGCCGCGACCGCGTCCTGCCCTTCGCGGAAGACGGTGGCCGAGACCTCGAAGGTCTCACCCACCACGGCCTTCGCCGGGCGGCGGCCGCAATCGATCTGCGGGCGGATGTCCAGAACAGGAATGCGACCGATCATGGGCTCACCTGGGATTGTGGTGCTTTGCGGGGTTCTGCCCTTTGTATCCGCTTTACGGCAAGGGGAACGGCTGCGGGCATGGGCGCTCCTGTCCGCTTTCACTCGGCTGGCGGATGGCACGGCGGGGCGGGGCGCTGCTCCACCGGCCGTCTGTGGCCGGCGGTGCCCCGGTGGATCCGGTGTGCAGGTGCGGCGCGGGGTCGCCCCTGCGGGTAGGCCCTTCGTTCCCGGCGGGCCGTCCCGCACGGGGCGGCCGGGAAGTCCGCCGGGCTGTGCACCGGTGCCGCACCGCGGATCCGCCGCGCCCCGGCGGACGGGCTGTCGCCCCCGCACGGGTGCTTACGGCGCTGCGCTGACACGGTCGGCGTTCGCCTCCTCAACTCGGTGTGATCACAGCGGAGTTGCGGTGTAGCGGATGTCCGGTGTCGCACCGGGGCCCCTCGGCGTCACTTGGCAGCCTCCCCCCAGGAAGTAGTCCGTACAAGGGCGCGTGAGGGGGTGGAATCGGCCATATCGAGGGGCGGGGTGGTGGTCGGTGAGCCCGTCGCTGTCCGGCAGGAAACGCCTGGGAAGTCAGGGGAGTTGAGGTGGTGACGGGCGCGCCCCAGGGTGCCCGCGGCCCGCTCCTGGGCCGGGCCGGCCGGCGCCGCATCGGCCCGGCTCGGCGGGGACCGGCGCGGCCCGCGACACCGCGCTCCTCCGCCCCCGGAAACGCGTGAAGGCGGTGCCCGGAAGTCTCCGGACACCGCCCGCTCCAGGGTGAGGTCACCCCGGCACGTTCAGCACGTTCCCGCTCGTTGCGTCACTTGACGGCGACGCCGGTCCAGGCGGCCTCGACGCCCTTGACCTCGGGGCTGCCGGCCTTGTACAGGTCGGTGGCAGCCTTGATGGTCGCCTCGCGGGCGGCCTTGTAGTCGGTGTTCGAGGTCATGTACTCGGTCAGGGCCTTGAACCAGATCTTCTCGGCCTTGTCCCGGCCGATGCCCTCGACCTTCTTGTTGTCCGCGGTCGGGCTGTCGTACTTGACGCCACCGATCTCCTTCGGGCCGCTGCCCTCGGACAGCAGGTAGAAGAAGTGGTTGGCGACGCCCGAGGAGTAGTGCGGGTCGAGGTCCCCGGTCTTGGAGTCCCAGAAGTCCTTCGACTGACCGTCCTTGGACGGCTTGTCCATGTAGCGCAGCGGCTTGCCGTCACCGTTGATGTTGATCTTCTCGCCGATGAGGTAGTCGCCCGGGTCCTTGGCGTTCTTGGCGTAGAACTCGACCGAGGTGCCGAAGATGTCCGAGGTGCCCTCGTTGAGGCCGCCGGACTCACCGCTGTAGGTGAGGTTGGCGGTGGCGGAGGTGACACCGTGCGACATCTCGTGGGCCGCGACGTCGAGGGCGGTGAGCGGGGCCTTGTCGCCCTCGCCGTCGCCGTAGGTCATGCAGAAGCAGCTGTCGTCCCAGAAGGCGTTGACGTAGCTCTTGCCGTAGTGCACGCGGGACGTGGCGCCCTTGCCGTCGCCCTTGATGCCGTTGCGGCCGTGGACCTTCTTGTAGTAGTCCCAGGTCTCGGCCGCGCCGTAGTGGGCGTCGACGGCCGCGGTCTGCGGGTCGTCGGCCTTGCCGGTGCCCCACTTGTCGTCGTCGTCCGTGAAGGCCTTGCCCTCACCGGACTCGCTGTTGCCGAGGTTGACGGTCTTGTGACCGCCGCGGTCGGCGTCGGTCAGCGTGAAGCCGCTGCCCTCCTTGGAGGTGCCCAGGTCGACGCTGCCGCTGTACTCGCTCTCGCCCTTGCCGGTACGGATGTCGTCGTACTGGAAGAGCTTCTTGCCGCTGTTGGCGTCGGTGATGACGTGCATGCGGCTGGGCGTGCCGTCCTTCTGGACGCCCTTGACGACGGTGTCGTAGGCGAGGGCGGGCGCGCCGGAGGCGGCCCAGACGACCTTCTTGGGCGCCTGCGCGTCGGCCTTCTTGGCGCTGAGCGACTTCGCGGCGGTGCCCTGGGCCGACTGCGCGGCGGCCGTCGGGGCGATCTTCGCCGTGGTGGAGGCCACCTTGATCGACTTGTCGGTCGACTTGGTGGTGCCCTTGATCGCGCCGCCCTTGGCGGTGTGCACGACCAGGTCGCCGCCCAGCACCGGCAGGCCGGCGTAGGTGCGGTCGTAACGGGTGTGGGTGGTGCCGTCGGCGTCCTTGATGACGTCCTTGACGACCAGCTTCTCCTGCGAGCCCAGGCCGAGTTCCTTGGCCATCTGGACCTTCGCGGCGCCGGCGTCGCGAAGCAGCTCGGTGCGCTGCGAGGCGCTGAGCTTGAGGGGCGAACCGTCCTTGGTGGGGGCCGGGGCGGTGGAGGCTCCTGCGGTGCCGGCGATACCGGCGGCCAGCAGAGCTGCGGCGGCGATGGCGCCACCGGTCACACGGGTCTTGCGAGATATGCGGGGGGTCACGCGTGCTCCTTCAACTTTGCCAAGTGGTGGGGGTGCAAAGCGATGCGGGTGTGACGTGCGTTCGGGAAGACTGCCATTCGAACGCGTGCATGTCAGGAGGGTGTTCACAACTTGGCTGGAAATCGTCCGCAGAGTGGAGTCCGCCGTCCGTATAACGGAGTTGGGCGTCGTCCCCGGTGACCCGGGGACGACGCCCAATCACTGTGCTCAGCAGGCCCGTTGCGAGGTGGCTCGATCTGGCGGCCCGCTTATGTCACACCAAGGTGACTCTTTGGTGCGGCCGTTGGTCAGAAAGTGAGCTTCCAGCTGTTGATGTGGCCCGAGTCCTCCTCGTAGACGTCCTGCACCCGCAGCTTCCAGGTGCCGCTCGCCTTCTCGGCGGAGGCGTTGACGGTGTACGTCGTCTTCACGTCCGCCGCCGAGTCGAACGCGTTGGCGCTCTTCAGCCGGTAGGCGGTGCCGTCCGGGGCGATCAGGTCGATGACCAGGTCACCGCGGTAGCTGTGGACGATGTCGACCCCGACCTTGAGCGTGCTCGGGGCGTTGCCGGAGCGGCCGACGTTGATCGGCGAGGTGACCGCCGCGCCCGCGTCCGGGATCGCCACGTCGTCGGTGTTCTCGAAGACGCTGCCGCCTCCGGAGGCGCTGACCGTCCAGGTGAAGGCGGCCGTCCCGGTCTTCTTCGCGGCGTCGGTGACCGTGACCGTCACATTGCTGGTGCCGGCCGTGGTCGGCGTACCGGAGATCAGACCCGTGCTCGCGTTGAGCGACAGCCCGGCGGGCAGCCCGGTCGCCGCGTACGACAGCGCGCCCGCGGTGCCGCTGGTCGCCTTGATCTGCAGACTGGCGGCCTGGCCCACGGTGCTGGTCTGGTTGCCCGGGTTGGTGACGGTGACCCCGCCGCCGTCCGGGACGCGCGAGCCGACGTTGACCGCCGCCCAGGTGTTGGCGACCGTGTTGTACGACGCGCTGCCCTGGCCGAAGAGGTCCGCCGCCGCCTTGAGGGTGGCGGTACGGGCGTCCGCGTAGTTGGTGTTGGCGCTCATGTACTGGCTGAGTGCCTTGAACCAGACCTTCTCGGCGTTGGCCCGGCCGATGCCCGGGACCGGCAGGTTGTCGAAGGTCGGGCTGTCGTAGTGGACGCCGCCGATGTCCTTCGGGCCGCTGCCCTCGGACAGCAGGTAGAAGAAGTGGTTGGCGACACCGGACGAGTAGTGCACGTCCTTGTTGCCGACACCGCTCGACCAGTAGTCCGCCGACGCCCCGTCCTTGGACGGCTTGTCCATGTAGCGCAGCGGGGTGCCGTCGCCGTTGATGTCGATCTTCTCGCCGATGAGGTAGTCACCGGGGTCGGCGGAGTTGTTGGCGTAGAACTCCACCGCCGTGCCGAAGATGTCCGAGGTCGCCTCGTTGAGGCCGCCGGACTCGCCGCTGTACTCCAGGCCCGCGGTGTTGGAGGTGACACCGTGCGACATCTCGTGGCCGGCCACGTCGAGCGCGGTCAGCGGGGCGGCGTTGCCGCTGCCGTCGCCGTACGTCATGCAGAAGCAGCCGTCGTCCCAGAACGCGTTGACGTAGCTGTTGCCGTAGTGGACGCGGGAGTAGGCGCCGACGCCGTCGCCCTTGATGCCGCTGCGGCCGTGCACGTTCTTGTAGTAGTCCCAGGTCTCCTGGGCGCCGTAGGCCGCATCGACACCGGCCGTCTGGGCGTTCTGCGCGGTGCCGTCGCCCCAGGTGTCGTCGGCGTCGGTGAACAGCGAACCGGTGCCGGACGAGCCGTGCTTGAGGTCGTACGTCTTGTGGTTGCCGCGGGTCGCGTCGGTCATCGAGAAGTTCGGTGCCGAGCCCGACGTCCCGAGGGTGACCTTGCCGCTGTACTCGCTGTTGCCGATGCCCTGCTCGATCCCCTGGTACTGGAAGAGCTTGGCGCCGGTCGTGGCGTCCGTGATGACGTGCAACTGGTTGGGCGTGCCGTCGTCCTGCAGCCCGCCGACCACCGTCTCGTACGCGAGCAGCGGCTTGCCGTCGGCGACCCAGATCACCTTGCGCGGCGCCTTGGCGGCCTCGGTTCTCGTCGAGCCGAGCGCCCGGGCCGACGACACGGCCTTCGCCTCGGCGGTGGCCGGGTGCACCTTCGCGGTGGTGCTCGCGACCCTGAGCTGGGAGCGTACGGCCTTGGTGACGCCCTTGAGCGCGCCGCCCTTGCTCTGGTGCACCACGAGGTCACCGCCGAGGACGGGCAGTCCTTCGTAGGTGCGCTCGTAGCGGGTGTGCACGGTGCCGTCGACGTCCTTCGAGACGTCCTTGACGACCAGCTTCTCCTTCGCGCCGAGCTTCAACTCCCGGGCGGTGTGTGCCGTGGTCGCGTTCGCTGCCCTGATCAGCTCCGCACGCTGGGACGGGGACAGCTTGGCCGGCAGTGCGCCGGGCCGGGGTGTGGCATGCGTGGTGCCCGGCCGCGGGGCGGCCGCCGTACCGGTGCCGGCCTGCACGCCGACGGCCAGCATCGCCGTGACGGCGACGAGTGCGCCGGTCGCAACGGCGCGTCCATGGGGGGTGCGTCTCACACTGACTCCTTCTGCGGTGGCCGCGACGTGACGGGGCGGCCGAGGGGGACCGGGCGGCCCATCGGCCGTCCGGGCAGAGCGAGGCAGAACTCTTGGAGCGTGTGGGGGGAGACGTACGGGTGATACGTGGCGTTACCGGTGGTGCGTGGCGTACCGGTGGAGCGGGTGGTGCTGAGAGAAACGCTGCCGCAGCGGCTGGTGCTGTGGGGGTCCGTGCGGCGGTTGCGGGGAAGAGTGCCACCTCATGTGGCTTGTTGTCAGGCTCCGTTCAACTAATTGGCCGGAAACCGTCCGTTGCCCGAAATCCGTGTCCGGAAGGCGGACGGTCCGTGATCGGCGGTTACGTCGTTCCCGTGCTCCCGGGGCCACCGGAACGGCTCGAACCGCAGCTCAAGGCCGTCCGGATCCGGACCCGGGACGAGCGGCCCCCGGGGCGTCCTGCCCGGCGGGGCCCCGGCCGTGCCAGGAGTGCCACAGCGCGGCATAGGCGCCGTCCGCCGCCACCAGCTCGTCGTGGGTGCCGAGTTCGGTCAGCCGGCCGCCCTCCATGACGGCCACCCGGTCCGCGTCATGGGCGGTGTGCAGCCGGTGTGCGATGGCGATGACCGTACGGCCCTGGAGGACGGCGGCCAGCGCGCGCTCGGTGTGCCGGGCCGTCCGCGGGTCGAGCAGCGCCGTCGCCTCGTCCAGGATCAGGGTGTGCGGATCCGCCAGCACCACCCGGGCCAGGGCGAGTTGCTGCGACTGCGAACCGTCGAGACGGTGCCCGCCGGCGCCCAGCTCGGTGTCCAGACCGTCCGGCAGTTCCTCGGCCCACTCGGCTCCCACGGCGGCCAGCGCGGCGTGCAGCGCGGTGTCCTCGGCCGCGGGCGCGGCGAGCCGCAGATTGTCCCGGACGGTGCCCAGGAACACATGGTGCTCCTGGGTGACCAGGACGATCTGCCGGCGCAGCACCTCCGGATCCAGCGCCGCGACCGGCGCCCGGCCGACCGTCACCGAGCCGCTGCGCGGGGCGTCGACACCCGCCAGCAGCCGCCCCAGGGTGGATTTGCCCGCTCCGGACGGGCCGACCAGGGCCAGCCTTTCACCGGGGCGGACGGTCAGATCGACGCCGCGCAGCACGTCGTCGTGCCCGTGGTCGTAGGCGTAGTGGACCGCCGTGACGTCGATACGGTCGTCGGTGGGCACGGTGGGCACGGTGGGCGCTGGGGCGGACCCCGGGGAGGGGTGGGGGAGGAGGGCCGGGGCGGCGGCCTTGGTGGTCCGCGGGGCCTGGCCCAGGCCCTCGACGCGGGCGAACGCGGCGCCGCTGCTCTGCAGTTGCTCCAGCCAGAACAGGATCGTCTCCAGCGGCGCCGACACCTGCCGCAGATACAGCGCCGCCGAGACGACCGTGCCCAGGCTGACGTAGGTCACGCCCGCGGGGCCCTGCCCGTGCAGCACCCCGCCGGCCAGCAGCACCCCGACCACCGGGACGACGTACGAGACATCGACCGCGGGCAGCAGCACGCTGCGCAGGAACAGCGTGCGGGTACGGGTGGCGCGGCACCGCTCGATGGCCGCCTCGCTCGCCGCCCGCCGACGCTCCTGGAGGCCCAGGGCCTCGACGGTCCGGGCGCCCGCGGCGGTGGCCGCCAGCAGCTCGGCGAGCGCCGAAGTGGCCGCCCCCTCCGCCAGATACGCGCCGTGCGCCCGGCGCAGATACCACCGGACCGCCGGCAGCCCGCTCAGCAGCCCCAGCCCGCACAGCCCGAGCAGCGGGCTGACGACCACCACCGCACCGAGCAGGAAGAGCGCCTGCGCCGCCGCGATGAACACCTCCGGCACCGCGTCCCGCAGCGTCCGGGCGACCGAGGCGACATCCGTCGTGCCGCGGGCGGTCAGATCGCCGCTGCCGGCCCGCTCCACGGTCGCCGCGGGCAGCGCCAGCGTCCGGTCGGCGAACTGCTCGCGCACCCGCGCCACGGTCCGCTCACCAAAACGGTGGCCGACATAGCGTGCATACCGCGCGAGCAACAGCTGGGCCAGCGCACACACCAGGATGACCAGCGCCAGCCGGTCGACCGTGTGCACCCCGGCGCCGTCCCGGACCGCGTCCACGATCCGGCCCAGCAGCCAGGGCCCGGCCAGACCGGCGACGGCGGCCAGCGAGTTCAGGACCAGCATCAGGGCGAACGCCCGCCGGTCGAGCCGGATCAGCCGGAGCGCGGCCCGCCGGGTCGCGGCCGCCGCGGCGACCGGCAGCGCCGCCCCGTCCGGCGGGGCGGGCCGGGAGGCGGGCCTCGTGGACGTCGGTGTCATCGTGCGCTCTCCTTCGCCGCGGGTGCGGTCGCGGTCGCGTGAGCCGGGGCGACGCCGTCGGCGCCCATCCCCTCCGCCTCGTCCGCATCGCGTGACACCAGGCGCCGGTAGCCGGGCTGTTCGGCGAGCAGCGCACGGTGGCTGCCCACCGCGGCGACCTCGCCGTCGACCAGGAAGCACACCACGTCGGCGCGGTCCAGCAGCAACGGCGAGGTGCTGGTCACGACGGTCGTCCGGCCCGCGCGGGCAGTGTGCAGCCGGGCTGCGATGCCCGCCTCCGTATGGGCGTCGACCGCCGAGGTCGGTTCGACCGCGAGGAGCACCTCGGGGTCGGCCAGCAACGCCCGGGCCAGCCGCAGGCGCTGGCGCTGGCCGCCGGAGAGGTTGCGGCCCTGCGCCTCGACCGGTGCGTCCAGCCCGTCCGGCAGACCGCGGACGATGTCCTCGGCCAGGGCCGTGTGCAGGGCGCGGTCGATCTCCTCGTCGCTGCGGTCCCGCCGGCCGGCGGCCACCTCGCGCAGCGTCCCGGCGAACAGGTCCGCCTCGTTGTCCGCGACCAGGATGCTCTCCCGGACCCGGGGCAGTGCGATCTCGTCGAGGCGCACCGCGCCCCAGGTCGCCGCCGAGTCCGCGAACCGGCCCAGACGGTCGACCACCGCCGCCGACTCGGCCGGCCGGGCGGCAGCCAGTACGGTCAGCAGCCCCGGCACCACCTCGACGCCGGAGGCCGGATCCCGCAGCACGGCCGGCGCCTCGGGTACGTCCCGGCCCGCACCGGCTTCCGGCCGGCCGTCCGCGGTGTCCGGCTCCAGGCGCAGGAACCGAACGACCCGGCGGGCGGCTACCAGCCCCCGGGTGAGGTCGTAACCGCCCTCGATGAAGAACGACACCGGCACCACCAGCGCCGCCGCATAGCCGTAGACCGCCACCAACTCGCCGACGGTGATCGACCCTTGGGCCGCCATCCGGGCCGCCGGCCAGGTCACCGCGGCCAGGAACAGCGTCGGCAGGCCGACTCCGAGCGCCTGGACCCAGCTGGTCACCGCACCGACCCGGTAGCCCTCGGCGCGCAGCTCCTGCGACGCCTCCCGGTAGCGGGCGGCGAACACCTCCTTGCCGCCCAGGCCGCCCAGCACCCGCAGCCCGCCGACCAGGTCCGTCAGCTGCGCCGCCAGACCGCTCTGCCGCTCGCGATAGCGCGTCTCGGCCCCCTGCAGCCGCCTCAGCAGCGGCCCCACCAGCACCGCGAGCAGCGGCACGCCCAGCAGCACCACCAGGGCCAGCAGCGGGGAGACGGCCAGCAGCAGGACGGCGACGACCGTATACGCCAGCACCCCGCCGACACCGGGCCCCGTCATCGTCAACGTCTGGCTGATCACCGCGACATCGCCGATCCCGATGGTGACGACCTCCCCGGCCGTCGTCCTACGGGACAGCGCCGCGCCCAGCCGCAACGACTGCGCCACGACGGCCCGGACCGTACGGAAGGTGGCGTCCATCCGGATCCTGGTCATCGTGCGGTGCCGCATGACCGCCAGCCAGGCGTTGCCCACCCCGACCGCCAGCAGCACGGCAACCCAGCCCAGCAGCACCGGCATCCGGTCCGGCACCAGCCCGTCGTCGATGGCCCGGGACAGCACATAGGGCGGCAGCATCAGCCCCACCATCCACAGGCTGCCGTACGTCGCGCCCGCCGCGACCCGCCACCGCTGACTGCTCACCAGCCACCAGATGTACCGACCGGCACTGCGGTGGTCGGGGCCGGCCGGGCCCCTTGAGCCGTCCGTCATCCCGTCTTCCCCCTGTCGTCCGCGCTCGCGCTGTGACCATCCTCTCCGCGTTCCGCCGGCCGTGCGGGGGATGAGACGTGCGGCACACGGGTGCGGCGGAAAACCAATGGGATGCGGGCAGTTGGGGCGAGAACTGGTCGCCGCGGGGGAAGGGTCGGCGCCGACCGGGAGAGGCGGGCGGGAGGTCCGGGCGAACCTGTGCGCTGGACAGGGGGCCGGGCGGGGCCGGGCGGGGGCGGCGGGGCCGGGCGGGCCGGCTCGCGAGGGTCGCCTATTCGCCGAGGGTGCCGTCCGCCAGTTCACGGGCGATGTCGAGGTGGCCGAGGTGGCGCGCGTATTCCTGGAGCAGGTGGAAGAGGATCCAGATCAGCGTCGGGCGGTCTTCCTCGGCCGGTACGCGGCCGCCGAGGGTGGCTGCCTTGCCGTCCAGGGGTGCTCCGGCGACGATGGCGCGGGACCGGGCGCACTGTTCCTGGAAGAATGCCGTGACTTCTTCGAGGGTCTCACCCGGTTCGAGGTGCCACTCGCCGCGACGGATCTTGACGTCGCCCCACGGCTCTTCGATCTGCTCCCCGGCGAAGCCCCACTGAAGCCACCGCAGCTCCACGTACGCCAGGTGTTTGAGGAGGGCCAGCGGCATCCAGCCGGAGGGCAGGCGGCTGTTCCGCAGCTCCTCGTCGGAGAGCCCCGCCAGCTTGCGCAGCACGGCGTCCCGATAGAAATCCAGGTAGCCGGCGAGAAGTTCGGCTGGACTACTGAGAGTAACCGGTGGTTCCGGCGGAGGCTCGACCCTTTGCACCATGGCGAGACGATAGGCAGCAATGGCGCGCCATGTCCAGGCTTGTGAACTCTCGGGATCCGGGCATGACCAGGCGGAGACCTGGCGGGGAGCGGGCGGGGAGTGGGTGGGGGAGCGGGGCGGGCGAGTGGCGGGCGGCTCATGGTCCTCGGGCCGGGGCACCCTCCGGGTGGTAACGCTCCGGAGTCGGAGCGCCTCGCATCCCGGACGGACCGACGGACGCCGTGCCCGGCGCACGGAGCGCCGGAATGACGCCTTCCCTCGCGGATCCCGCGGTCGGTCCCGCTACCCCACACTGTCCCGCCACGCCTGGTGCAGCTGCGCGAACCGGCCCCGGTCCGCTATGAGTTGATCCGGCGGGCCGTCCTCGATGATCCGGCCGTCGGACATGACCAGGACCCGGTCGGCGATCTCGACCGTCGAGAGGCGGTGGGCGATCACCAGGGCGGTGCGGCCCTGCAGAACGGTGTCCATGGCGCGTTGCACGGCGCGCTCGCCGGGGATGTCCAGGGAGCTGGTGGCCTCGTCGAGGATCAGGACGGCGGGGTCGGCGAGCAGGGCCCGGGCGAAGCTCACCAGTTGGCGCTGACCGGCGGAAATGCGGCCGCCGCGCTTGCGGACGTCGGTGTCGTAGCCGTCCGGCAGGGCGGTGATGAAGTCGTGGGCGCCGATGGCCTTCGCGGCGCGTTCGACCTCCGCGCGGACGGCGTCCGGGCGGCCCAGGGCGATGTTGTCGGCGACCGTGCCGGAGAACAGGAACGCCTCCTGGGTGACCATGACGACGGCGCGGCGCAGCGTGCCGGTGGGCAGCTCGCGCAGATCGACGCCGTCGAGCAGCACCCGGCCCTGGCTGGGGTCGTAGAAGCGGGCCAGCAGCTTGGCGAGGGTGGACTTGCCGGCGCCGGTGGCACCCACCACGGCGACGGTCTCGCCGGCCGTGAGGGTCAGATCGAAGCGCGGCAGCACCTCGCCGCCCGTGCGGTAGGCGAACCCCACCTCGTGGAAGGCGACCTCGCGGCCGGGCCGCCCGGCCGCGAGCGGGGGCAGGGCGGCGGGGGCGGCCGGCTCCGGGACCGAGGGGCGCTGGGCGAGCAGCCCGGCGATTTTGTGGAGTGAAGCGGCCGCGGACTCATAGGAGTTGAGGAACATCCCGAGCCGGTCGATCGGGTCGTAGAGCCGGCGCAGATAGAGCACCGCGGCGGCCAGCACGCCGAGCGCCAGGCCCCCCGAGGCCACCCGGCAGGCGCCCCACAGCACGAGCGCGGCGAGCGCGACATTGGCCACCAGCCGGGAGCAGACGACATAGCGGGCCATCTCCAGGAGCGTGTCGCCGTTGATCCGCTCGTGGTGGTGGTTCAGCCGGGCGAAGGCGGTGTCGTTGGCGCGCTCGCGGCGGAACGCCTGCACCGGGCGGATGCCGTTGAGGGTCTCGGTGAACTTCACGATGATGCTCGCCATGGCCGAGGACTTGGCGCTGTAGACGCGGTGCGCGCGGTGCCGGAAGGAGCGCAGGAGGAGGGCGAGCGGGACGCCGGAGGCCAGGGCGGCGGCGCCCAGGCCCCAGTCCAGCCAGAGCAGGGTGACGCTGATGTAGACCGTCGACAGGACGATCGTGATCAGCTCCTGCAGCCCCTCGTCGAGGAGTTCGCGCAGCGACTCCACGTCCGTGGTGGCCCGGGATATCAGCCGGCCGGACGTATAGCGCTCGTGGAAGTCCAGGCTCAGCGCCTGCGCATGCCGGAAGATCCGGCCGCGGAGGTCGAGCAGCACGTCCTGGCTGATGCGCGCGGCGAGCTGGATGAAGCCGAACTGCAGCGCGCCGGACGCCACCGCGCACACGGCTGCCACCACCGCCACGGCGACCAGCGGCCCGTGCGCGCCCGCCCGCAGCGCCGGCACCGCGTGGTCGAGCGCATACGCGACCAGCAGCGGCCCGGCCTGCACGGCGGCCTGCTGAAGCAGCAGCAGGACGGCCACCACCGCGACGCGCCGCCGGTGCGGTGCCAGCAGGGAAGCGAGCAGGGAACGCGAGGCGCCCCGGGGAGCGGGGAGTGCATCGCGGGCGAACGAGTCGGGCGTCGGGGGCGCGCTGGGCGCCGGTCCGGAGGGTGACGACGCGGAGGGTGCCGGCCCGGAGGGTGACGACCCGGACGGTGCCGGCTCCGGCCGCCGGGGCGGGGCGGCGCGGCCCGCGGAGTCGTCGAACAGCGGACCGTCGCGGCCCTCGGGATCGTCGGACGGCAGACCGGCCGTGGTGGTGGTCATCGGGCGCCCCCTCCCTCTCCCGACATCAATGCGGCGTATTCGGGGTTGTCTCGGAGCAGTTCGTGATGGGTGCCGACGGCGGCGATCCGGCCGCCGGACAGCAGCGCCACCCGGTCGGCGAGCAGGACCGTGGACGGCCGGTGGGCGACGACCAGGGCGGTGGTGGTCGACAGGACCTGGCGCAGCGCCGCCTCCACCAGCGCCTCGGTGTGCACATCGAGGGCGGAGAGCGGATCGTCCAGGATCAGGAAGCGCGGCCGGCCGACCACGGCACGGGCCAGGGCGAGCCGCTGCCGCTGTCCGCCGGACAGGCTCAGGCCCTGCTCGCCGACCTGGGTCGCGCTGCCCTCCGGGAGGGCGTCGACGAAGCCGTCGGCCTGCGCCACCGCCAGCGCCCGCCGCAGTTCGTCGTCCCCGGCGCCCACGCCGCCCATCAGGACGTTCTCCGCGGCGGTCGCCGAGAAGAGGGTCGGCTCCTCGAAGGCCACCGCCACCATGGCACGGGCCTCGTCCCGGCTGATCGTCGCCAGATCCCGCCCGTCGAGGCTGATCCGGCCCGCGGTGGGGTCGTACAGCCGCGGCACCAGCGCCGTCAGCGTGGTCTTTCCACTGCCCGTCGCCCCGACCAGCGCCATCGTCTCGCCGGGCCGGATGTGCAGGGTGATGTCCCTCAGGAGGGGCGGTGAGTCCGGCGGCGCGTCGGGGTAGCGGAACGCGACGCCGGAGAAGACCAGCCCCTGGCCGGTGGCGGCCCCGGCCCCGGCCGCGGCCGATGTGCCCGGGGACGTGGCGTCCGGCGCTGCTGTGTACGGGGCCGGCGCGTCCGAGGCCGCCGTGTCGGGGACTGCGGTCTCCCGGGCCGTTGCCGTCGGTGCCGCGCAACTCCCGGACGGCATCTGCACGGCCGGCGTGGCCGCCCCCGCCTCCTCCACCGCAGGCTCGTCCAGCACCTCGAAGTACCGGTCGGTGGCCGCCGCCGCCTCGTTGCTCATGGCCAGCAGGAAGCCGATCGAGTCCACCGGCCAGCGCAGCGCCAGCGCCGTCGACAAGAACGCGACGAGCGTGCCCGCGGACAGTTCCCCGTCGGCCACCTGCACCGCCCCGCATACCAGGGCGCCGCCGATCGACAGCTCCGGGAGGGCGGTGATGCAGCCCCAGATCCAGGCCAGCAGCCGCGCCTTGCCGAGCTCGGTGGACCGCAGTGCACGGGTCAGCTCCCGGAAGGCCCGGGCCTGGCTGCGATGGCGTCCGAAGCCCTTGATGATGCGGATGCCGAGTACCGACTCCTCGACCACCGTCGTCAGATCGCCCACCTGGTCCTGCGCCCGGCGCGCCGCCCGCCCGTACTTCGCCTCGAAGACCGAGCACAGCACCATCAGCGGCAGCACCGGCGCCAGCAGCACCAGCCCCAGCGACCAGCGCTGGACCATGAGGATCACCGCGCCCACCAGGATGGTCACCCCGTTGACCAGCAGGAACATCAGCGGGAAGGCGAAGAACATCCGCAGCAGCTGAAGGTCGGTGGTCCCCCGCGACAGCAACTGGCCCGAAGGCCAGCGGTCGTGGAAGGCCACCGGCAGCCGCTGCAGATGGCGGTAGAGCGTCTCGCGCATCGTCGCCTCGACCCCGGCCAGCGGGCGCGCCACCAGCCAGCGGCGCAGTCCGAACAGCAGCGCCTCCGCCAGCCCGAGGAGCAGCAGGAAGGCGCCGCCGAGCCACGCCCCGCCCGGGTCGCGCGCCGCCACGGGCCCGTCCACCAGCCACTTGAGCACCAGCGGGATGACCAGGCTGATGCAGGAGGCGAGCACCGCCACGCACGCGGCCGTGCCCAGGCGCGCCCGCACCGGGCGGATGAACGGCCACAGGCGCAACAGCGAGCGCACTGCGGAGCGTTGGGGTAAGTCGGTCCGGTCGGTCTGGTTCGTCGTCTGCGCGGTATCGGCCATCACTCGCGAGCGTAAGGTGCCCCACTGACAACGCTCATGTGGATTTCGCCGCGGCACCGCCCCGGCCCGCTGTTTCGAGCCGCTGCCCGGCCGCCGCCCGCCGAGGCAGGCGCCGGCCGCGCCTCACCCCGGCACGGCCCGGAACAGCACCACCGACCGCCCGCCCAGGGTGAGCGTGCCGCCCGCCGCGTACGGCGGCTGGGCCGGGTCCGGCTGCTCCTGGCATGCGGTGTCGACGAGGAGTTCGTAGGCGCGGGCCCAGGGTGGGCCGGGGAGGGTGACCTGGCGGGGCTGGGGGGCGGCGTGCAGGACGGCGAGAAAGCTGTCGTCGACGATGCGGATGCCCCGGTCGTCGCGCTGGGAGATGTCGTTCCCGGAGAGGTACATGCCCAGCGTCGCCCCCGGGGTGTACCAGTCCTGTTCGGTCATCTCCGTGCCGTCCGCGGTGAACCAGGCCAGATCGCGCAGGCCGCCCTGGTGATGCGGCCGGCCGGAGAAGAACGCCCGCCGGCGCAGGACGGGGTGGGCGCGGCGCAGGGCGATGAGCCGGGCGGCGAGGGCGGCCAGCGGGCGCCACTGCGGGTCGTCCAGGAGCGACCAGTCGAGCCAGCTGGTGGGGTTGTCCTGGCAGTAGGCGTTGTTGTTGCCGTGCTGGGTGCGGCCCATTTCGTCGCCCGCCACCAGCATCGGCACGCCCGTCGACAGCAGGAGGGTGGTCAGCAGGTTGCGCAGCTGGCGGTGGCGCAGTGCGGTGACGTCCGGGTCGTCGGTCTCGCCCTCGGCGCCGCAGTTCCAGGAGCGGTTGTCGTGGGTGCCGTCGCGGTTGCCCTCGCCGTTGCCGGCATTGCGCTTGTGCTCGTAGGTGACCAGATCGCGCAGGGTGAAGCCGTCGTGCGCGGTGATGAAGTTGACCGAGGCGTACGGGCGGCGGCCGCCCCAGGCGTAGAGGTCGCTCGACCCGGAGAGCCGGTAGCCCAGATCGCGGACGTCGTGCTGGGCGCCGCGCCAGAAGTCGCGCACGGTGTCGCGGTAGCGGTCGTTCCACTCCGTCCACAACGGCGGGAAGGCGCCGACCTGATAGCCGCCGGATCCCACGTCCCAGGGCTCGGCGATCAGCTTGACCCGGCGCAGTACCGGGTCCTGGGCGATGACGGCGAGGAAGGGGGAGAGCATGTCGACGTCGTGCATGGAACGGGCCAGCGCGGCGGCCAGATCGAAGCGGAAGCCGTCCACGCCCATTTCGGTGACCCAGTAGCGCAGGGAATCGGTGATCAGCCGCAGGACATGGGGCTGCACGACGTGCAGGGTGTTGCCGCAGCCGGTGTAGTCCGCGTAGCGTCGCGCGTCGCCCGCCAGACGGTAGTAGCCGCGGTTGTCGATGCCGCGCAGGGAGAGCGTCGGGCCCAGCTCGCCGGCTTCCGCGGTGTGGTTGTAGACGACGTCGAGGATCACTTCGATACCGGCGTCGTGCAGCGCCCGCACCATCCGCTTGAACTCGCCGACCTGCTGTCCCCGGGTGCCGGTGGCCGCATATCCGGCGTGCGGCGCGAAGTAGCCGATGGAGTTGTAGCCCCAGTAGTTGCGCAGCCCCCGGCGCACCAGGTGGTCCTCGTGCGCGAACTGGTGGACGGGCAGCAGCTCGACGGCGGTGACCCCGAGCCGGACGAGGTGCTCCAGCGCCGCGGGGTGCGCCAGCCCGGCGTAGGTGCCGCGCAGCCGCTCCGGGATACCGGGGTGCCGCATGGTGAAGCCGCGCACATGCAGCTCGTAGAGCACGGAATCCGGCCAGGGCGTCTTGGGCCGGCGGTCGTCCTGCCATTCGTCGGCGCCGCCCTCGTCCGCGGTGTCCTCGCCGACCACCACGCCCTTGGGGACGTACGGCGCCGAGTCCCGGTCGTCGCGCACGGTGTCGGCGAGCTGCTGCTGCGGCCAGTCGCGGACGTGGCCGTAGAGCTGGGCGGGCAGCGCGGACCCCGGGCCGGCCGGTTCCGTACGGGTGCCGAAGTCGCCGTCCACGGCCCGGGCGTACGGATCCAGCAGCAGCTTCGCCGGATTCCAGCGGGCGCCGGTCCAGGGGTCCCAGCGGCCGTGGACCCGGTAGCCGTAGCGCTGCCCGGGGCCGACACCGGGCAGGAAGCCGTGCCAGATCTCATGGGTGAGCTCGGTGAGCGGATGGCGCGTCTCGCGCTCCGCGTCGTCGAAAAGACACAGCTCCACGGCCTCGGCGCCGCCCGCCCAGAGGGCGAAGTTGGTGCCGGTGATGCCGTCGGGGCCGGTGCGGTGGCGGGCCCCGAGGGGGGTGGGGCTGCCGGGGCGGATATCCGCGGGTGGGGCGGCGAGCGGTTCGTCCGCCACCGCCTCCTGCTCGGGTGCGCTCGACACGTGCCGGCCTCCTGCGGCTCATGGCTCGGTCGGGCGGAGTCCCGGCACGGCGGGGCCTCCCAGCGTGCGCTGGGGGAGTCCCGGCCGTGCAGGTGTCCCGCCCTCCCCGTTGTTCTTCCCGCAACCGGCCGTTGCCTCACGCGTCGCGCGGCGGGGGCTCATTGTCCGTCCCCGCGCCGTCCGTGACATTCCGTTTCGCGGCATACCTCCCATCTCGCGCCTCATCCGTCACAATCCGGTATATGACCGCCCATCAGCAGGACCGAGCAGGGGACCGAGCGCACCTCCGCGGCAGAGCCCGGGTGCGGGACCGCATGTCGGGCCGGACGCGGAGCCGGGCGGCGGTACGGCCTACCGGGCGGGTCCGCCTCGCCCTCGCGGCCCTGGCCGGGCTCGCGGGGGCGGCGGCGCTGGCCGGCTGCGCGGACGCGGAGGTGTTCACCGGCGACAAGCCGCGCTCCCGGGAACAGACGATCAGGGTCGTCCCGCACAACGGCGCGCACGGCGTACGGGCCGACGGGCGGTTCGAGATCCGGGTGCCGCAGGGGCGGCTGGAGCGGGTCTCGGTCAGCCGGACCGGTGCGGCCGGCCGGCGGCACGTCGCCGGGCGGATCTCGCCGGACGGGCTGGCCTGGCGGCCGGCGCACGCCCGCCTGCAACTCGGGGCGAAGTACACCGTGGACGCGGTCGCGCTGGACGGCGCGGGCCATCGCGCCGTGCGCCGCACCACCTTCACCACCGCCGCCCCCGACCGCCGGCTGATCGGCTACTTCTCGCCGCAGAGCAACGCCACGGTCGGCACCGGCATGATCTTCTCGCTGGTCTTCAACCGGCCGGTCACCGACCGCGCGGCCGTCGAACGCGCCGTCACGGTCGGCGCCCGGCCCGCCGTTGAGGTCGCCGCCCACTGGTTCGGCCACCGGAGGCTCGACTTCCGGCCCCGCGCGCGCTGGCGGCCGGGCACCACGATCACGGTGCAGCTGCGGCTGCGCGGGGTGAAGGCCGGACCGGGCTCCTACGGGACCCAGCGCAAGACCGTCCGCTACCGGGTGGGACGGGACCAGATCAGCACCATCGACGCCGCCCGGCACACCCTGACGGTGCGGCAGGGGGGCCGGGTGGCGGCCGTGCTGCCGGTCACCGCGGGCGACGACGAGAACCCCACCTACAACGGGACGATGGTGATCCTGGAGCGGCAGTCGGTGACGCGGATGAACGGCGGCACCGTCGGCTTCGGCGGCGAGTACGACATCCCGGACGTCCCGCACGCCATGCGCCTGACCCGGTCCGGGACCTTTCTGCACGGCAACTACTGGGCGCCGCCCCAGGTCTTCGGCGGCCTGAACACCAGCCACGGCTGCGTCGGGCTGCGCGACATCAAGGGCGGCGGCCCGCACACCCCGGCCGGCTGGTTCTTCGACCGCTCGATCGTCGGTGACACCGTGGTGGTGCAGCACTCCCCGGAGCGCACGGTCGCGCCGGACAACGGCCTCGGCGGCTGGAACATGCCGTGGGGACCGTGGCGGGCCGGATCCGCCCTGCACTGACCCGCGGCCGGCCCGGCGGCGCCCTGCCCCCGCACCACCCCCGCACTTGGGACTAAACGGTGACGTTCACGGGGAGTTCACTGTCACTGCGGTGTGGTTATCTAACGCCAAGCACACGGCTGTCCGCAGCCGCGTGCGGGGGACCGCGGGCCGTGCGAGGGGAAGAGGGGCCAGTCGTGAACGTCCAGCCGAATTCGGGGGTGCCGGCTCGCCGGCGTCGGTTGCCGCACAGGGGAGGAGGCCCGCTCGCGCTGCTGCTCGCCGGGGCGCTGCTGCTGACCGCATGCGGTGGCAACGACGGTGACGACGGCAAAGCGGCTAGCAAGGCCGGCGGGGACAAGGACGCCTCGCAGGCGGCCGTGACGATAGCGCCGAAGGACGGCGCGGACGGCGTCGCCACGAGCGGCGCGCTGAAGGTGACCGCCCGCAAGGGCAGGCTCAAGTCCGTCAAGGTCAAGGATGCCAAGGGCAATGAGGTCGACGGGAAGATAGCGGGCAACGGCGCCCTGTGGCAGCCGAGCGGACATCTGGGCGCCTCGACGGAGTACAAGGTCGATGCCATAGCGGTGGACGGCCAGGGCCGGGAGGCCGCCGAGCACTCCAGCTTCACCACCCTCGTCCCCAAGAACACCTTCATCGGCCAGTACAGCCCGGAGGACGGCCAGCAGGTCGGCGTCGGGATGCCGGTGTCGCTCCACTTCACGCGGGGCATCACCGATCCCAAGGCCGTCGAGGACGCCATCAAGGTCAGCGCGAAGCCGTCGGTCCCGGTCGAGGGCCACTGGTTCGGCAACGACCGGCTCGACTTCCGCCCCGAGAAGTACTGGGCGCCCGGCACCAAGGTCACCCTCAAGCTCGACCTCAACGGCGTCGAGGGCCGCCCCGGCGTCTACGGCACCCAGGCCAAGGAAGTCTCCTTCACCGTCGGGCGCAGCCAGGTGAGCACGGTCGACGCCAAGTCGAAGCAGATGACCGTGGTCCGCGACGGCAAGAAGATCCGGACCATCCCGATCACCTCGGGCGGGCCCGGCACCGAGACGTACAACGGCAAGATGGTCATCAGCGAGAAGCACCTCGTGACGCGGATGAACGGCGACACCGTGGGCTTCGGCGGCGAGTACGACATCAAGGACGTGCCGCACGCGATGCGGCTGAGCAACTCCGGCACCTTCATCCACGGCAACTACTGGTCGGGCCGCGCGACCTTCGGCACCCGCAACGCCAGCCACGGCTGCGTCGGCCTCTTCGACCAGCGCGGCGGCGGTGACAGCTCCACCCCGGCGGCGTGGTTCTTCCGCAACTCCGTCGTCGGCGACGTGGTGATCGTCAAGAACTCGCACGACGAAACGATCCAGCCGGACAACGGCTTCAGCGACTGGAACCTGTCCTGGGAGAAGTGGAAGGCCGACCAGTAGGGCGGCCACGGCGGGCGGGCCCGGTGCACTGTGACCGAGTGCACCGGGCCCGGCGTCGTTAACGCGTACTAACCTTCCGGCATGACTGTGAATCTCGAGGTGGCCGACGGCGTCGGCACCGTCCGCCTGGACCGTCCGCCCATGAACGCCCTGGACATCGCCACCCAGGACCGGCTGCGCGAGCTGGCCGAGGAGGCCACCCGCCGCGACGACGTGCGCGCCGTCGTCGTCTGGGGCGGGGAGAAGGTGTTCGCCGCCGGTGCGGACATCAAGGAGATGCAGGTCATGGACCACGCGGCCATGGTCGTACGGTCCAAGGCCCTGCAGGACGCGTTCACCGCCGTGGCCCGGATCCCCAAGCCGGTGGTCGCCGCGATCACCGGCTATGCCCTCGGCGGCGGCTGTGAGCTGGCGCTCTGCGCCGACTTCCGGATCGCGGCCGACAACGCCAAGCTCGGCCAGCCGGAGATCCTGCTGGGCCTGATCCCGGGGGCCGGCGGCACCCAGCGGCTGGCGCGGCTGGTGGGCCCGTCCAAGGCCAAGGACCTGATCTTCACGGGTCGTCAGGTGAAGGCCGACGAGGCGCTCGCCCTCGGCCTCGTCGACCGGGTGGTACCGGCCGCCGAGGTCTACGAGCAGGCGCACGCCTGGGCCGCGCGGCTGGCGGCCGGCCCGGCGCTGGCGCTGCGGGCCGCGAAGGAGTCCGTCGACGCGGGCCTGGAGACCGACATCGACACCGGCCTCACCATTGAACGCACCTGGTTCGCGGGGCTGTTCGCGACCGAGGACCGCGAGACCGGCATGCGCAGCTTCGTCGAGGAAGGGCCCGGCAAGGCCAAGTTCCGCTGAAGCAGCTGATGTTGGCGGGAGGTCTGAGGTTTGCCCGGCGGGCGATGCCCCTTGTGGGCGAATGACGGAAAACTTAATTGCGCCTTAAGCCACCCTTGTTGGCGCATCGGGCCGCTTGTTCACACGCCGGATGTCGTCGCAGGTCATCCGGGTCGGTCAGAACCTTAACTGCCGTTGGCATATGTCGTCCCGGGGGTATGGAACCGATGATTCCGGACATGGGATTCCCTCGGTTCCACCCCCGTGGCCGCCGGGCAGCAGCCATGATGGGGGCATGGCGGGCCTCGAAGAAATGGAGCAGCCGCGGCCGCGGAACGATCCGGCCGCCGCACACCGGGGCATGTCCGGGAGGGACACGGAACCGGTGCCGGCGCCCCGCGGTCCGCTGTCCACCGCACTCGATCCGGCCGGTGAACCGACCCTCGGTGAGGTCCGGCTCCCCTCCCGCCCCCAGTCCGCCGGCATCGCCCGCCGGCTGACCGCCGCCGTACTCCTCAAGCAGTGGTCCCTGACGCCCCAGCTCGCCGAGCACGCCGTCCTGCTCGTCTCCGAGCTCGTCGGCAACGCCGTACGCCACACCGGCGCCCGCACCTTCGGGCTGCGGATGCTGCGCCGCCGCGGCTGGATCCGCATCGAGGTCCGCGACCCCTCCCGCGGGCTGCCGTGCCTCTTGCCGGTCCAGGAGACGGACCTCAGCGGCCGCGGGCTCTTCCTCGTCGACACCCTCTCCGACCGCTGGGGCGTGGATCTGCTGCCCCGTGGCAAGGCGACCTGGTTCGAGGTGCGGATCGCCGACCGCTGACGCCGGTGGCCGGGGCCGAGACGGGTCCCGGCCTCCGGCCGGTGCGCCGCCCGCGCGGGGACGATCCGTAGGATGGGTCGTTCATGCTCACACCGGGACGGAGAGGACGGGACATGCACGCTGTGCGCCGGTCGGCCGCGCTGACGCTGCTGCTCCTCCTCGCCGTCACCTTCGGGCCGCTGCTGTGCCGGATCGGCGGCGACCAGGCCTGGCTGGCGGGCCGGGCGGCGACGGCCGCGGCGCAGTGGCGGACGGGCCTGGTGGCGGCGCATGCTGCCGAGGCGGCCCATACCGACGCGACCCGTACCGCCGCGGCCCATGCCGGCGCCACGCGCCCGGCGGACGACGCGGCCACACCGTCGCGGCCGGGCACCGCCCGGGGCGGTCCGCAGCTCGACGACCGCGCGCCCCTCGCCGTTGCCGCCGCGCCCAAGCGCTGCTCGAACCGGCATGCGCCGGCGCCCTCCGAGTCCGCCCCCCTGCCCGCCCCGCACCGCGGTGAGCCGCTCGCCCCCGCCACCACCGGCGCGGGGCCGCGGGCCGCGGACCTGCCGGCGCAGCACGCGCGCGCCCGGCCACCGACCGGCAGCGCGCCCGCCGTCGACCACACCTCGCTCCTGCCCGTACTGCGGATTTAGGCCGCCGCTGCGCAGCAACCCGCCTGAATTCCCCCTCCGTACGTCTGGAGCTTCCGCATGCCCAAATCCGCTTCTCCCGCCCGCAAGCTGGCCGCCCTCGGCGCGGTCCTCGCCCTCGTCGTGGCCGTGATCGCCATCGGCGTGGCCATCGCCAAGTCCACCCAGAGCGGCCGCGACACCGAGCCCGGCGCCGCGCCCGCCGCCTCGCCGGAGGCCGAGGAGGACCCCGCCCAGCAGAAGATGTTCGACGACCTCGCCAAGCGGACCAGCCGGCGCGCGGACGGCGACCCGCTGGCCGTCGGCAAGAAGGACGCCCCGGTGGTGCTGGTCGAATACGCCGACTACCAGTGCTCGTTCTGCGGCCGCTTCACCCGCGAGACCCAGCCCGAGCTGATCAAGAAGTATGTCGACGCGGGCACCCTGCGCATCGAATTCCGCAACTTCACCGTCTTCGGCGCCGACTCCGAGCGGGCCGCCCGCGCCTCCTGGGCCGCGGGCCGGCAGGGCAAGTTCTGGCAGCTGCACGACGCGCTGTACGCCAAGACCCGCAAGGGCGCGGCGCTCGCCGAGGACAAGCTCGTCGGCCTGGCCCGCAGCAGTGGCGTCGACGACCTCGACACGTTCCGTACGGACATGAAGAGCGCGGACGCCGACAAGGCGCTGAAGAAGGATCAGGACGAGGGCTACCAGCTGGGTGTGCAGTCCACCCCGTCGTTCCTGATCAACGGCCGGCCGGTGGCCGGCGCCCAGCCCCTCGCGGTCTTCTCCCAGGCCATCGAGGAGGCCGCACGGACGGCGAAGCATCAGCCGGCGGCAAAGGGGGGCGGGAAGTGACCGACATCGGCTACCTCGCGGCGTTCCTGGGCGGGGCGCTGGCTCTGCTCAGCCCGTGCAGCGCACTGCTGTTGCCGGCGTTCTTCGCCTACTCCCTGTCGACCCCCGGCCGGCTGGTGGCCCGTACGGGAGTGTTCTATCTGGGGCTGGCCACGACGCTGGTGCCGCTCGGCGCGGCCAGTACGGCGGCCAGCCGGCTGTTCAACGGGCACCGTGAACTGCTGATCTCCCTCGGCGGCTGGATCGTCATCGCCATGGGCCTCGCCCAGATCCTCGGCCTGGGCTTCGCCTCCCGGCGCGCCCAGGCCGCGGCCGCGCGGATCACCCCCCGGTCGGCCGTCTCCACTTTTCTGCTCGGCTGCGTCTACGGCCTGGCCGGCTTCTGCGCGGGGCCGATCCTCGGGGCGGTGCTGACGGTGACCGCGGTCAGCGGCTCACCGGTGTACGGCGCCTCGATGCTCGCCGTCTACGCGCTGGGCATGGCGCTGCCGCTGTTCGTGCTGGCGCTGTTGTGGGACCGCTGCAAGCTCGGCACCCGGAGCTGGCTGCGCGGCCGGGAATTCACCCTCGGAAAGCTGCGGCTGCACACCACCTCGCTGCTGTCCGGGGTGTTCTTCATCGGCATCGGCGTGCTGTTCCTGCGCTTCAACGGGACCAGTGCGCTGCCCGGAGTCCTCGACGCGGACGCCGAATTCCGGGCCGAGGAATGGGCGACGCGGATCGGGAACGCGGTACCGGACTACGCCCTGATCGCGGTGGCCGCGCTGGTCGTCGCGGCGGTGCTGGGGCGTATCGCCCTCCGGCCGGAGAAGAGGCCGAAGGACGACGGGGCGAAGCCGCAGGACGGGGCGGAGCAGACCCGGAGCGGGGCCGAATAGCCGCGGCCGGGGGCCGGGCCGGGCCGTCGCGGGGCGGCACCGGCCGGGCCCCGGGGGCGGGGAGGCCGGGCGCATCGGCGCCGGGCTCGGTCCGGGGCCTCGTGCCCCGCGTGCTCCGCCCCGGGCCTCTTGGACTGCTCCCTGCCTCTCGGGGCTACTCCGGGCTCAGAGCCACACGTTGTCGTTGACCGAGCCCAGGCCCGTGCCGGACAGCCGGCGGTGCAGGGCCAGTGCCTGGTCCTCGGTCAGCGAGGCGACATGGTCCGCGGCGGCCCGCAGCCGGTCGCCGTGCAGCGCCAGCTCCTCGGCGCGGTCCGGCGGCAGCAGCTCGGGTGCGTCATGGCTCCAGCGCAGCAGCTCGCTGACCACCCGTCGCTTGCCGTGCTGCTGGGTGGCCAGCGCGGGGCGGTCGATGACGTAGCACCACACCAGCTCCTTCAGCAGCGCGCAGGCGTCCCGCCGCTCGGCCGGGATCACCAGCTGCGCGCCGTAGCGGATCGCCGCCTCGCCGCCCACCTCCAGCTCGATCCCGCGGGTGAAGTACGAGATCAGGTCGGCGGTACGGCGATTGACCGCGACCGCGTCCTCATGGCTGCCGCTGTACGGGGCGGGCACCGCGAGCCGCTTGCCGATGTCCGCCATCATCACCAGCGCCGCCTCCCGGTCGAAGGCCTCGCCCGCGCGCGCCCGCTTGGCCTGCACATAGTCCAGGAAGCGGCGGGTCTCCCGCTCGGTCTCGGCGCCCGCGGCGCCGTCCGGCGGGAACAGCGCGGCCAGCGGGATCAGGCCCGTGCGGTAGAAGTCCTCGACGTCATGGCAGGCGTAGGTGACATCGTCCGCCCAGTCCATGACCTGCTCCTCGACCGGTACGGCGGTGTCCGTACGGCCGGCCCGCACCCAGGAGAACGCCTCCCGGTCGGCGACATACACCCCCCACTTCACATGGCGCGCCGGATCCTGGTCGACGGGCGCCCGCTCCCAGGGGTACTTCGTGGCGGCGTCCAGGCAGGCGCGGGTCAGGTGCAGCCCGCGATGGCCCGGGTACTTGTGGGCGGCGAGGAAGGTCAGCACCCGCAGGGTCTGCGCATTGCCCTCGAAGCTGTCCAGCACACCGTCCGCGAAGTGCAGCTCGTCCATCGTGGCGCGCAGCGCCAGCTCACCGGCGTGCCCGAAGGGCGGATGGCCGATGTCGTGGGCCATGCACGCCGCCTCGACCAGCGCCGGATTCGGACCGCCGTACTGGCGCTCCAGCCGCTCCGCCATCCGCCGGCCGAGCTGGGCCACCTTCATCGAGTGCGTCAGCCGGGTGTGGTACGCGCCCAGCTCGGCGCTCGCCACCACCTGACTCTTGCCGGCCAGCGCCCGCCACTGCGTGGAGTACAGGATCCGGTCGACGTCATGCTCGAACCCGGACCGCTGCCCGTCGTCGGGCACCCGTCGTTGCAGGGAGTGCTGCTCTAGATCCTCATCGCTGTATCTGGCAGGTCGCATGCGCGGATGGTAGTCCGGCACGCCCGGCCGGGGCCCGTCCGGTGGTGGCTCAGGCGTCCAGCCGGCGTCGCCGGCGGGCAGGGAGACGGGCGTGCGGGCGGGCGTGCAGGGGGTGGGCGTCCGCACGGCGCCGGCGGTCGTTGCACAGCAGGCACTTGCCGTAGCCCGGCGGCAAGGGGTC
The DNA here is from genome assembly GCF_050433025.1 of Streptomyces auratus. Taxonomy (NCBI): domain Bacteria; kingdom Bacillati; phylum Actinomycetota; class Actinomycetes; order Kitasatosporales; family Streptomycetaceae; genus Streptomyces; species Streptomyces auratus. The sequence goes on from NZ_JBNGCB010000003.1 coordinate 1,269,202, forward strand.
TTCCGGATCGCCGTACAGCGGGTCGACGGCGCCGTGCGGATGTATGGCGCAGCCGGTCGGGCCGGTCTCTGCGCCCAGTGAGCTGGCGGCGGTCAGCGCTTGCCGGAGGACGTGGACTAGCTGGTCCGCATCGCGCCGGCTCGGCGCGGACTGCAGGGAGGAGGCAAGGTCGGAGGCGGTGGTCAGCGCGGTCTGGAGTTCGCGCAGGTTTGCGTAACCCATGCCCCGGAGCGTAGGCGGCCCCACTGACAGTTGATCGTCCGATCGCACTTCGCGGCTTCCCATGCCCGCATGCATGCCCGCTCCCACCCACGATTTAGCACCGGGATGGTGACGGTCCCCTGGCCAGGGTGTGACGGGTGGGGGTGCGGGGAGGGGGACGCCCGGACCGCGAGCAGCCGTCGGCCCGCCCCGTCGCCGACCGGCCTCACGGTGCGATCGGCAGCCCCCGCTTGTGCTCCGTGAACCGGTACCGGCGGACGATGGCCTGGGCGGCGGTGTCGTCGACCGGCTTGCCCTCCAGGAAGTCGTCGATCTGGTCGTAGCTCACACCGAGCGCGTCCTCGTCCGGCTTGCCCGGGTCGAGGGTCTCCAGATCGGCCGTCGGCACCTTGTGGACCAGCTCCGCCGGGGCGCCCAGCGCCGCCGAGACGGCGCGCACCCGGCGCTTGGTCAGGCCGGTGAGCGGCACCACATCGGCCGCGCCGTCTCCGAACTTCGTGAAGAAGCCGGAGACCGCCTCGGCCGCGTGGTCGGTGCCCACGACCAGGCCGTCGCGGGCACCGGCGACCGCGTACTGCGCGATCATGCGCTGGCGGGCCTTGATGTTGCCGTGGACGAAGTCCTGGTGGTGGGCGTCGCGGAAGGTGAGCCCGCCGTCCACCGCGGCCTGCAGCGCCGCGTCGCTCGCCGGGCGGATGTCGACGGTCAGCTCCCGGTCGGCGCGGATGAACTCCAGCGCCCGCTGGGCGTCCTTCTCGTCCGCCTGGACGCCGTACGGCAGCCGCATCGCGTAGAACGTCGCCTCGTGCCCGGTGGCGCGGGCCCGCTCCACGGCGAGCTGGCAGAGCCGCCCGGTGGTCGTGGAGTCGACGCCGCCGCTGATCCCCAGGACCAGGGAGCGCAGGCCCGTGGAGGTCAGCCGCTCGGTGAGGAAGGCCACCCGGCGTTCGATCTCCTGCTCGGCGTCGAAGGACGCGGTCACCTGGAGATCCCGGGCGATCTCCTGCTGCAGGGTCTTGGACGCCGGGTCGGTCACGGCTGCTCCTCTGGATTCTCGTGGTGGTGCGTCGTGCCGTTGTCGTGACGCACGGTTCCTATGGCACGGGGTCCCGTGACGCACCGTTCCGTGCGGCGTACGCAGCGTTTCTCTTTCGCGTACGTGCGCTTCCCGGGGGTGCGAATCGGCGTGCCGGTAGGAAACCTTATGCCGGGTGCGCCCACTTCTTGAGGGCGGCCTTGCTCGCGAAGTCCGCGACGTCCTTGTCCAGCGGGGTGCTGGTGTACTGATGGATGCGCCACTTCGCCTTGATCCGCGGATGGCCGGCGGAGACGTAGTCGGCGATCCACAGGCCGTCGGCCGCGTACGACGTGGTGTCGTGGTGGAGCCAGAATTCGCGGTTGCAGTAGAGCAGCACGCGGTGGGTGGGGCGCAGCCTCTTCACCTCGGCCAGGAACTTGTCCTTCTCTGCATTGCCGGCATACGTCCCCTCGCCGGTGCGCTCCCAGTCGCAGGCCAGGAGATCACCCTGGACCGACGCGCACTTTTCGACGAAGTATTTCGCCTGGGCGGCGATATTTCCCGGCCACAGGAAGTGGTAGAAACCGACCACGCAGCCCGCCTTACGGGCCTTCGACGCCTGCGCGGACTGGTTCGGATTGATGTAGGAACGGCCTTCGGTGGCCTTGACGAAAACGAAGTCCAACCCCTCGGTGGAATACGAGGTGTTGTACGAGCTGACATCGACACCGTGCAGCATGAACGGCCTCCTGCCGATCGGACCTGCGGATTCGAAGCGTCAACTGCTCGAAGCGGCAACCGTGTTGCGGCGTGGTGTGGCGTTCCTGTGTTTGTGCGCCGTTGTGCCCCTGCGCACTTCGTCCCGGTGTTCTGACCCGCTGCCGCCGCCGTGATCCAGAACTGCTGTGACCCCGAACTGCCGTGTTCCCGCAATGCGGTGCCACCGGGGTCCAGTGTTTCTGTGTTCCGTGGGATGCAGTTTCGTTCCAGCAGTTTCCAGCAGTTCAGCATGCCGATACCGGAAGGCGCCAGATCGTGGTGGGAAATTCCGTGCACGCGGGCGGATGTGACGGCGCGTCCGGTGGGCGACCGGGCGTGGGCCCCGCCGTAGGGGGCGGGCCGCCTCAGCGGCGCAGGGCCCGTCGCAGCAGCCGTCGGACGCGGCCGCGGGTACGGCTCAGGGTGCGCTGCCAGGCCCGGCTGGTGCGCGTCGACTGAAGCTCCTGGAAGAGGAGTTGGTAGCGCTCGGCGATCGGCTCCGGGTCGTAGCGGTGCGAGCTCTCCCGCGCGGCCTCGGCCATCTCGCGGCGGCGCTGCGGGGCCTCGATGAGCTCCAGCAGGGCGCCGGCCAGCGCCTGGCCGTCCCCGCGCGGCACCAGCAGCCCGTCCTTGCCGTTGTGGATGATCTCCGCGGGGCCCAGCGGGCAGTCGGTGCTGACGACCGGCACCCCGCAGCGCATCGCCTCGACGATGGTCATGCCGAACGACTCGGCGTCCGAGGCCGAGGCGACGATCGAGGCCTTGGCGAACTCCGCCTCTATCGGCGAGCGCGGCCCGGTCAGCTCCGCCTTCCCGCTCAGCCCGAGGCCGTCGATCAGCCCCTGGAGCTTGGCCCGCTCGGCGCCGCCGCCGTGTATCCGCAGCTGCCAGTCGGGGTGCTTGGCGGCGACCGCCGAGAAGGCCTCGATCAGCAGGTCGAAGCGCTTGCCGCGGACCAGCCGGCCGGCCGCCGAGATCACCTTCGCGGTGCCCTCGGACGGCGGGCCGTCCGGCGCGGGCACGATGTTGGGCACCGCCAGGACCCGTACCCCGGGCAGCGGCATCCGCGCCCGGTACACGGCGGCGTCCGCCTCGGTGGTGGTGACCAGTGCGTCCAGCGTCCGGTAGTGGCGGGCGAGTTCGGCGCGGAGCTGCTTGCTGTGGGCGTCGTGTCTCAGATGCTCCTGGGCGATCCGCAGTGCCCGGCGGGGGCCGAAGCGGGCCAGGTAGACGTTGATGCCGGGTCGGGTGCCGATCAGCACGTCCGCGTCCGTACCGCGCAGGAACTCCGCGGCGCGGATGTCGACCAGCCGGTTGTACTGCTCGTACCGCTTCTCGGCGAGCGGGAAGTCCTGCGCGGCCTCGCCGAAGCGCGGATCGGCCATGTCCTCGCTGCCGACGCGGGTGTCCACCAGCGGCACCAGCCGTACCCGGGGGTCCGGGGTGAACCGCGGGACCTCGCGGTGCCGGAGCATCGAGACGATCTCGACGTCGTGCCGGTCGGCGAGTGCGGCGGCGAGGTTGAACGTGGTGCGGATGGTGCCGCCGATGGCGTAGGCGTTGTGCAGCAGGAGGGTGATCTTCATACGGTGCGGTGCTCTCCCCGAGATGTGCCGAGTCGTTCCGACCGGCCGGTACCCTCGCGACCTGGTCGTCGCGGCCGACCGTCCGGCACGGGGGCAACCGTGGCGGTAAGGGGTAAGTCAATGGCGTGGCCAGGGTGAGAGCCCGGTAAGAACCACGGGTGAGAGGCAAGTAAGAAACCCGCCATCGGACCGGCCGCCCGCAGCCGCACCCCCGGGCCCTTGGCACACTTGCCGCGTGACCCACTCCGTGCTGCTCGCCGAGGACGACCGCCCCATCCGCACCGCGCTGGAGCGTGCCCTGACCCTGGAGGGGTACCAGGTCACGGCCGTCGCCGACGGCATTCAGGCGCTGGCCGCCGCCCACCGCGAACGGCCGGATGTGATCCTGCTGGACGTGATGATGCCGGGGATCGACGGGCTCCAGGTGTGCCAGGTGCTGCGGGCCGAGCAGGACCGCACCCCGATCCTCATGCTCACCGCCCGGGTCGAGACGGCGGACCGGATCGCCGGACTGGACGCCGGTGCGGACGACTACGTGGTCAAGCCGTTCGAGGTCGAGGAGGTCTTCGCCCGGCTGCGCGCGCTGCTGCGGCGGACGACGCCGGAGCCGGCCGGGACGGCGGGCTCCGCGGGTCCGGTGGCCGGGGCCGACGGGCCGGGGGAGCCGGACGAGGCTCGGCTCGCGGACAGCGGGGTCGTCGAGGCCGCGGATCTGCGGATCGACGGCCCCTCACGCCGTGCCTGGCGCGGCGAGCGGGAGCTGGAGCTGACCCGGACCGAGTTCGAACTGCTGGAGCTGCTGGCCCGGAACGCCGGGATCGTCCTGGACCATTCGACGATCTACGACCGGATCTGGGGCTACGACTTCGGGCCGGGCTCGAAGAACCTCGCGGTGTACGTGGGCTATCTGCGGCGCAAGGTCGACGTCCCCGGCAGCCGCCCGCTGATCCACACGGTGCGGGGCGTCGGCTACGTCCTGCGGGAGGACTGAGATGTCCGGGCCCCGCGGCGGGAGAGATCCGGGCGCCCCGGCCGGCCGGGGGCTGCGGGCCCGGCTGCGGGCCCGGCTGCGGGCCTGGCGCAGCGGCGGGCAGGCCGCCTGGCTGCGCACCCGGAAGCCGGCCAGCCTGCGCACCGCCTTCGCGGTGGCCTTCGCCGCCGGTGCCGCGGCGGTGACCGTCCTCGTCGGGTTCCTCAGCTACGACGCGGCGGCCCGGCTGGTGCGGGTGGACGAGAAGTCGGTGTTCTCGGAGGTCGTGGGGGATCTGCGCACCCAGGTCCAGGAGAAGCCGCTGGAGCCCGAGGACTATGCGTCCTCCGACCCCGACCACGACGGACCGCGCGACGACCTCACCCGGCCCACCCGTACCGATGTGCAGATCCTGGGCTCCGGCGGCCGGATCGTGGAGCTGGGCAGCCCGGCCCTGCCGGCCGGTGCCGAGGAACAGCGGATCGCCCGGGACGCCCACGCCGGCCGGGTTGCGGAGCGGGAGGCGAACGTCGGCGACGAGGTCTACCACGTCGCGACCGTCGCGCTCGGCGGCGGCCGCGGGGCGGTCCAGGTCGCCCAGAAGTTCAGCGAGACCGAGGATCTGCTCTCCGCCCTCCAGCAGCGCACCGCCCTGCTGGCCGCCTCGGTCATAGCGCTGGCCGGGGCGGGCGGCTGGTGGCTGGCGCGCCGGATCACCGGCCGGCTGGTGCGGCTGACCTCGGTCGCCGAGAGCGTGGCGGAGCACGGGCGGCTGGACGTCCCGGTCCCGGTGGCGGGGCGGGACGAGGTCGCCCGGCTCGGGCGGGCCTTCGACGACATGCTCGGGCGGCTGGCCAGCGCCGTCCAGGACCAGCAGCGCCTCGTCCAGGACGCCGGCCATGAGCTGCGCACCCCGCTGACCTCGCTCCGTACGAACATCTCGCTGCTCAAGCGCTTCGACGAGCTGCCGCCGGACGCCCGCGAGGAGCTCCTCGCCGACCTGGCGGGCGAGGCCAGGGAACTGAGCGATCTGGTCAACGAGCTGGTGGATCTGGCCGCCGGGCAGCGCGACGACGATCCGCTGTCCGAGGTGAGCCTGGCCGAGGTCGCCGAGAAGGCGGCCGCCTCGGCCAGGCGCCGCACCGGCCGCGAGATCACCGTACGGACCGTCCGCCCGGCGGTGGTCGAGGGCCGGTCCGCCGCGCTGCACCGGGCGCTGACGAATCTGCTGGAGAACGCCGCCAAGTTCGACGCGGGCGGGACGGAGCCGATCGAGGTCGTGGTCACCGGCGCCCGTTTCGAGGTCCTCGACCGCGGCCCCGGGATCGCCGAGGCGGACCTCACCCGGGTCTTCGACCGCTTCTACCGGGCCGCGGGCGCCCGCGGTCTGCCCGGCTCCGGTCTCGGCCTCGCCATCGTCCGCGAGATCGCGACCGCCCACGGCGGCCATGCCTTCGCCGCCCGCCGCGAGGGCGGCGGCGCGACCCTGGGATTCACGGTCGGGACGGGACAGGGGAGCGGCACCCGGGCGCACCCGCGGAACGAGCCGGGGGACTCCTGACACCGGGCGCGGCGGTTCGCCGGACCGCCCTCGGGAGCCCTCAGTGCGCCACCTCCCCCTGGGCCACCTCCACCGTCTCGTGCAGATCGGCCGCGGCGTCCAGGGCGGCGGCCGCCGAGAAGGCGACACAGGCGAGCAGGGCCGCGGCGATCAGCCGGCGGCCCGGGAAGCCGGCCCGTATCGGGGGGTGACCGGTCGCCCGCTCCTCGTCCAGCAGGGCGGCGACCCGGCGCGGCACCGGGCCGGCCGTCGCGGCGAGCACACTGCCGGGACGGTACGGCGCCCGGTCCTCCGGGCGGGCTGCCAGCGCCGCGCGTCCGATGGCCCGGGCGGTGACCCGGCGGTCGCCCACCCGGGACGCGGCCGCTTCGTCGGCCCAGCGCTCCAGGGCGTACGCCAGGGGTGCGCGCAGCGAGCGGAGCAGCGGATGGCAGGCCGCGGAGAGCGTGGCCGTGAGCAGGAACAGATGGTGGCGGCCCGCGAGATGGGCGCGCTCATGGGCGAACAGCGCCTCCCGCTCGGCCGGCGGCAGCGCCCGCAGCATCCCGGCGGTGACCACCACCCGGCCCGGCCGGCCCGGCAGGGCGTAGGCCTCGGGCGCGGGGTCGGGGAGGACGCACAGATCGCCGGAGGCCGGGTGGGCGTCGGTGGCCTGCCGGGCGGTGCGCAGTTCGGCGCGGTGCCGGCGGGCGTGATGCAGGACGGCGAGCGTGCAGGCGGTGAGCAGAACGGCGGCGGCAGCGGCCACGGGGACGGTCACGGCACCGTCGCCGCTGTCGCCGAGCAGCGGCAGGGAGAGGTGACCGAGGGCTGCGACCGGGGGCAGCCGCAGCGCCCCGGCGGCCGCCAGCAGGCCGAGCGCCGCGGTCGTACATCCGGCGAGGGCGGCCGCGCTGCCGGCCAGCAGCCAGGCGGCGGCGCGCGGCGGCAGCGACTCGGCCAGGCGGCGGGCGGCCGGCACCGCGAGCAGCGGCATCAGCAGCGGGATCCATACGGCGACGATCACGGGCCGGCTCCGGGGCCGGACAGCGGCGCGGCGGACGGCCCCTCGGGGGCGTCCCCCGCCGCCTCCAGCAGGGTCCGCAGCAACTGCTCGTCCTCGCTGGTCAGCTGGGAGACGAAGCGGGCGAGGGCGGTGCCGCGGTCGTCCTGCTTGTCGAGTTCGCTGCGCATCCGCCGGGCGGTCAGCCCCGCGGAGTCCTGTATCGGCGAGTACGTGAATCCTCGGCCGGCTCTGGAGCGGGACACCGCTCCCTTGTCGTGCAGCCGGCTGAGGATGGTGGTGACGGTGGTGCGCGCGAGGCGGCCGCCGAGCGCGCGCTGCACCTCGGCGGGGCTCAGCGGCTCGCCGGCCGCCCAGAGCGCCGCGAGCACGCTCGCCTCCAGCTCGCCGGCAGGGCGCCGCTGTACAGGTGATGTCTCCGACATGGAACGCCCTTCACCATTTCGTCGTCTACAGTTCCGACAGCCGTCTACGTGACTGTAGTCGGCCGGTCGGTCGTGGGGCAGGCCCGCACCCATTATGAAAGGGCCCGCCGACAACGCCGCCGCCGCTGCATTTTCGCAGGTGACAGGGGTTGCCGCCGCACCGCGGGCACTTGGCCCACCGCCGCTGGCCACCCCTGCGCCCTCCGCACCACCGCGCCGTACGCACCACCGCCAAGGAGAACCCGTGAACCACCTCGCCTTGGGCGGCGCCTCGATGGACGGCGGCCTCTACACCCGGATCACCGGCCTGGCGCAGCACACCCCGCACGGCCTGAACACCCTGATCTCCTACTGGACCGACTACGGCCTCGGCCTGTTCGCCGTCCTGATGCTGATCGCCTGGTGGCGGGCGCGCCACGGTGCCCCCGGCGCGATGGCGGGGGCGCTGGCCACCCCCGTCGTGGTGGTCCTCGCCTTTGCCGTCAACGACCTGGTCAAGACGGTCTTCGACGAACAGCGGCCCTGTCGGACGCTGCACACCGTCACCGTCGAGGCCTGTCCCGGCCCCGGCGACTGGTCGTTTCCCAGCAACCACTCCGCCATCGCGGCAGCTGCCGCCGTCGCCCTGCTGCTGGGCGACCGGCAACTGGGCCGGATCGCGGTGCCGGCCGCGTTCCTGATGGCGGCCTCGCGCGTCTGGGTCGGCGCGCACTACCCGCACGACGTCGTGGTCGGCCTGCTCGTCGGCGCCCTCGTCGCCCGGCTGGCCACCCCGCTCGCCCGCCACGCCGGCCCCACCGTCGAGCGGATCCGCGCCACCCGGCTGCGTCCCCTGGTGGCCGCCCGGTGACCGCGTCCGGGCCGCCGCCGGCGCCGGAACCGCAGGCCGCACGGCGCGGCCCCGCCCCACGCCCCGGCCCCGGTACCCGCCCGCTGCTCACCGTCGCCGCGGTCTGCGCGGCGCTCTTCACCGCCGCGGCCGTCACCGTGTCCGTACGCCACGGCGTCCCACTGGGCCCCGAACAGGCCGCCATCCACTGGTCCGCCGCCCACCACGGAGAGCCGCTGCGCTCGATCGCCCGGGTGCTGACCGCCACCGGCACCGGCACGGTCCCCTATCTGCTGGCGGTGCTCGCCGGGCTGCTGGCCGGCCGGGACGCGCGCGGCCGGCTGCGCGCCGTGGGCTGCGCCGTCCTCGTCCTCGCCGCCGGCCAGGCGATCCGTTACGGCCTGATGGAGCTGCTCGCCCGCCCCCGGCCGCCGGCCCTCGACTGGGCCGGCCCCGCCTCCGGCTACGCCTTCCCCTCCGGACACGCCACCACCTCGGCACTGGCGGCCGGAATCCTGGCCTGGGGCATTGCCCGGCGCGTCGGTCCCGCCCGCGCCCGCACCTGGTGGGCGGTGCTCGCCGTCTGGGCCGCCGGCGTCGGCCTCACCCGCGTCTACCTCGCCGTCCACTGGCCGGGCGATGTCGTCGGCGGCTGGCTGCTGGCGGCCACCCTGCTCTGTCTCGCACTGCTCCTGGAGCCGCTCGCCGTCCCCCGTACGCGGCCGGGCAACGCCCATCCCACGAACAGCTGACGATCCGACCAGGTCTTTCCCAAGGCGGCATGGACGCGTCCCGCGCCGAGCAGCACTGTCCTGGGCACCGGGACGACGGGCGCCTTCCGGCCATCCCGCCACCGGCACCGCCCACGGCACGTACCACCGCACCGCCAGGGGGACACCACGATGAACCAGCCGCTCGACGCCCGGGTGCCGCGCCCGGCCGCCCACGCCTCCCGCGGCCGCTGCCCGGCCGCCGCGCCCAAGGACCCCACCCCGTGCGAGGGCCCGCACGACGCCGCGACCCTCGTCGACCGCCACGGCCGGGAGGTCGCCGGCTGCGTCCACCACTGCGCCCGGGTGCTGGCCGGCCTCGACGGCGCCCGGGTCCACCCCTTCGTCCCCGCGGGCCAGGCCCTGGAGATCTACTCCCGGGCCCGTGAACTCCCGCCCTTCGCCTGGGAGATCGGCCGGTAGCCGGCATGAACCGTGCGGCCCCGGGCCGCGAGGCCCCGGGCCATGAGGTCCCGGAGCACGAGTGAGGGACCGCCGATCCCGCCGGCGGCCCCTCCCCTCCCGGCGCCGATGGCTCAGCGGCGCCGTTCGCTCAGCACTCGATGATGTTCACCGCGAGCCCGCCCCGCGCCGTCTCCTTGTACTTGACGCTCATGTCGGCGCCGGTGTCCTTCATGGTCTTGATGACCTTGTCGAGGGAGACATGGTGGTGGCCGTCGCCGCGCAGGGCCATGCGGGCGGCGGTGACGGCCTTGACCGCGGCCATGCCGTTGCGCTCGATGCACGGGATCTGGACGAGGCCGCCGACCGGGTCGCAGGTCAGGCCGAGGTTGTGCTCCATGCCGATCTCCGCGGCGTTCTCGACCTGGGCGGGGGAGCCGCCGAGGACCTCGGCCAGGCCGCCGGCGGCCATCGAGCAGGCGGAGCCGACCTCGCCCTGGCAGCCGACCTCGGCGCCGGAGATCGAGGCGTTCTCCTTGAAGAGCATGCCGATCGCGCCGGCTGCGAGCAGGAAGCGGACGACGCCCTCCTCGTCGGCGCCGGGCACGAAGTTGACGTAGTAGTGCAGGACGGCGGGGATGATGCCGGCCGCGCCGTTGGTGGGGGCGGTCACCACCCGGCCGCCGGCGGCGTTCTCCTCGTTCACCGCCATCGCGTAGAGCGTGGTCCACTCCATGGCGCGGGCGGCGGCGTCGCCCTCGGAGCGCAGCTGGCGGGCGGAGTGGGCGGCACGGCGGCGGACCTTGAGGCCGCCGGGCAGTATGCCCTCGCGGCTCATTCCGCGGCTGACACAGTCCTGCATGACCTGCCAGATCTCCAGCAGCCCGGTGCGGATCTCGTCCTCGGTGCGCCAGGCCTTCTCGTTCTGGAGCATCAGGGCGGAGATGGACAGCCCGGTGTCGCGGGAGAGCCGCAGCAGTTCGTCACCGGTCCGGAAGGGATGGGTCAGGACGGTGTCGTCGGGCACGATCGGGTTTTCGCCCGCGACGGCGTCCTCGTCGACGACGAAACCGCCGCCCACCGAGTAGTACGTCTTCTCCAACAGGGGCGCGCCGGTGCCGTCGTAGGCGAAGAGGGTCATGCCGTTGGCGTGGTAGGGCAGGGCGCGGCGGCGGTGCAGGATCAGCTCGGACGACTCGTCGAAGTCGATCTCGTGGGCGCCGCCGATTTCGGCGCCCAGCAGCCGCAGGCGCTTGGTGGTGCGGATGCGCTCCACCTCGTCGTCGGCGGATTCGACGTCGACGGTGCGGGGGGAGTGCCCCTCCAGGCCGAGGAGGACGGCCTTGGGGGTGCCGTGGCCGTGGCCGGTGGCACCGAGGGAGCCGAAGAGTTCGGCGCGGACGCTGACCGTCTGGGCGAGCAGGCCGTCCTTCTTGAGCCGTCCGACGAACATCCGCGCGGCGCGCATGGGGCCGACGGTGTGGGAGCTGGAGGGGCCGATGCCGATGGAGAAGAGGTCGAAGACGGAGATGGCCACGGGGGCGGACTCCCTTGTCTGCTCGTGGTGGACGGTGGAGCAATGGAGCAGGAGGTACGTTTCTGCGCCGATTGTCGAGCGTAACGCGGACCGGAGATGTGGCCGCCGGACGGAAACCGGCGGGCATCCGTCGCGGGGGGTAACAGCCGGTGTCGGGGTGGATACGAAAGCCGCGGCGGATGCCGGGCCGGGCCCGGATTCCGGCCGCCGGGGCCCGGTCGCCAGCCTGGTCGGGGACGCGGACGCGGGGCTCGGTCAGGTGCCGGGCGAGGGGGAGGGCCGGGCAGCTGGAGCCGGACGCCCGGGGCCCCGCAGAAGAGGGAGAAGAAGGGGAGAAAGGGGAGGGGCTTGCGGGGCGTGAGCCCAGGGGGACGGCCCCGGGCCCAGCGCCGTGTCCCCGTCACCCCACCCGGCCCGCCGCATCCGGCGGGCCGGGGAGGTCAACGCATGAGACGCGTCACAGCGACGGGTAGAGCGGGTACTTGTCCGCCAGGGCCGTGACCCGGGCCTTGAGGGCGTCGGCGTCGTAGGCCGGCTTGAGGGCCTCGGCGATGATGTCGGCGACCTCGCGGAAGTCGTCGGTGGTGAAGCCGCGGGTGGCCAGTGCCGGGGTGCCGATGCGCAGTCCCGAGGTCACCATCGGCGGCCGCGGGTCGTTGGGGATGGCGTTGCGGTTGACCGTGATGCCGACCTCGTGGAGACGGTCCTCGGCCTGCTGGCCGTCCAGCTCGCTGTCGCGCAGGTCGACCAGGACGAGGTGGACATCGGTGCCGCCGGACAGCACGGAGACGCCGTGCTGCTTGACGTCGTCCTGGACCAGGCGCTCGGCGAGGATCCGGGCGCCGTCGAGGGTGCGCTGCTGGCGCTCCTTGAAGTCGTCGGAGGCGGCGACCTTGAAGGAGACGGCCTTGGCGGCGATGACGTGCTCCAGGGGCCCGCCCTGCTGGCCGGGGAAGACCGCGGAGTTGATCTTCTTGGCCAGCTCCTGGGTGGAGAGGATGACGCCGCCGCGCGGGCCGCCCAGGGTCTTGTGCGTGGTGGTGGTCACGACGTGGGCGTGCGGCACCGGGTTGGGGTGCAGCCCGGCGGCGACCAGGCCGGCGAAGTGCGCCATGTCGACCATGAGGTAGGCACCGACCTCGTCGGCGATCCGGCGGAACGCGGCGAAGTCCAGCTGGCGGGGGTAGGCGGACCAGCCGGCCACGATCAGCTTGGGGCGGTGCTCCTTGGCGAGGCGCTCGACCTCCTCCATGTCGACCAGGTTGGTCTTCTCGTCGACGTGGTAGGGCACCACGTTATAGAGCTTGCCGCTGAAGTTGATCTTCATGCCGTGGGTCAGGTGCCCGCCGTGGGCGAGGTTGAGACCCAGGATGGTGTCGCCCGGCTTGATGAGGGCGAACATGGCGGCGGCGTTGGCCTGCGCGCCGGAGTGCGGCTGGACGTTGGCGGCCTCGGCGCCGAAGAGGGCCTTGATGCGGTCGATGGCGATCTGCTCGACGACATCGACGTGCTCACAGCCGCCGTAGTAGCGGCGGCCGGGGTAGCCCTCGGCGTACTTGTTGGTGAGGACGGAGCCCTGGGCCTCCATGACGGCGACGGGGGCGAAGTTCTCCGACGCGATCATTTCGAGGGTGGACTGCTGGCGGTGGAGTTCGGCGTCGACGGCGGCGGCGACATCGGGGTCGAGCTCATGGAGGGAGCTGTTCAGAAGCGACATGAGTCTTTCCTGGGGAGTCAGGGGGCGCGATGGGTCCCCCGGAGTCCGGGGGAGCGTCCACTCGGGCGGTGGCGGACGGGGAGCCGGCGGCTCAGCTCTGGATGAACGCGGCGTACTCGTCGGCCGAGAGCAGCTCGGCCGGCTCACCGCTGGTCTTCACCTTGAACAGCCAACCGCCCTCGAACGGGGCGGAGTTCACCAGCGAGGGGTCGTTGACGACGTCCTCGTTGATCTCGGTGATCTCCCCGTCGACGGGCGAGTAGAGATCGCTGACCGACTTGGTCGACTCCAGCTCGCCGCAGGTCTCACCCGCCGCGACCGTGGTACCGACCTCGGGGAGCTGCACATAGACGACGTCGCCGAGCGCGTTGGCCGCGTGCTCGGTGATGCCGACCGTCGAGACGCCTTCCTCGGCGCCCGACAGCCACTCGTGCTCCTTGCTGTAGCGCAGCTGCTGGGGGTTGCTCATGGCTCGATTCTCCTGTACGCGAGGGTGTGGTCGTGAAGCGGGTCGCCCCTGGCGGAGCCAAGGGGAGGTTCTTGCACAGTGCGACGCGCGGGTGCGCGCCGTGGCCGGCTCCCGGCGGGAGCGGTCCGCTACTTCTGCCGCTTGTAGAAGGGCAGCGCGGTGACCTCGTACGGCTCATGGCTTCCACGGATGTCCACGCAGACACCCTCGGTGCCCGGTGTGGCGTAGGCCGCGTCGACATAGGCGATGGCGATCGGCTTGCCCAGGGTGGGGGAGGGCGCCCCGGAGGTGACCTCGCCGATGACCGTGCCGTCGGCGCTGACGACCGGGTAGCCCGCGCGCGGGACTCGGCGGCCCTCGGCGACCAGACCCACCAGCTTGCGCGGCGGGTTCGTCTCGGCGCGCTCGGCGGCCGCCGCCAGCGCGGCGCGGCCCACGAAGTCACCGTTGTTGGTGGTCTTCTCGAACTTCACGACCCGGCCCAGGCCCGCGTCGAACGGCGTGGTCGCGGTGGTGAGCTCGTGCCCGTACAGCGGCATGCCCGCCTCCAGGCGCAGGGTGTCGCGGCAGGACAGACCGCAGGGCACCAGCCCGGCGTCCTTGCCGGCCGCGGACAGCGCCTCCCACAGGGCGACCGCGTCCGCCGGCCGGACGAACAGCTCGAAGCCGTCCTCGCCGGTGTAGCCGGTACGGGCGATCAGCGCCTCGACGCCGGCGACCGTGCCGGGCAGGCCCGCGTAGTACTTCAGGCCGTCCAGGTCGGCGTCGGTCAGCGCCTTGAGGATGCCGGGGGACTCCGGGCCCTGCACCGCGAGCAGTGCGTAGGCGTCGCGGTCGTCGCGGATCGCGGCGTCGAAACCGCCGGCCCGCGCGCTCAGCGCGTCCAGCACCACCTGGGCGTTGGAGGCGTTGGCGACCACCATGTACTCCTGGTCGGCCAGGCGGTAGACGATCAGGTCGTCGAGGATGCCGCCCTCGGCTTCACAGATCATGGTGTAGCGGGCGCGGCCGGTCTTCACGCCGCCGATGTTGCCGACCAGCGCGTAGTCGAGGAGATCGGCGGCCTGCGGGCCGGTGACGGTGATCTCGCCCATGTGGGAGAGGTCGAAGAGGCCGGCGCGGGTACGGACGGCGACATGCTCGTCGCGCTCGCTGCTGTAGCGCAGCGGCATGTCCCAGCCGGCGAAGTCGGTCATGGTCGCGCCGAGCGCGCGATGGGTGGCATCCAAGGCAGTACGACGGGGGGCAGCAGTCATGGTTCCGGGCTCCCGGGCATGGGTGAGAGGACGTTCTCCCCATCTGTCATCGGAACCTGAGAGGTTCACCGGGATCCTGCGAACGGACCCGGTTTGCACCTTGGGTGGAGCCATCCCGTAGGCCGGGCGGTGACTCGCTTTTCAGATCTGCCTCGCCCGTGCGGTATAGGGGCCTGAGAGATTCAAGGGAGGACTTGCTCCTTCGGCGCCCCGCCTTGGCGGCCGGGGACTCTCCCGCGCGGGTTCAAGCGGCCGGTATGGAGTTGGCGGTGCACAAGTGAGACGCGGTGTGCACGTGGCGGCCACATCATTGCACGGGATCGCCCGATACAGCAGCCCTGGTGGGCGGCCGGCCCATGACGTGGGCAGATCGGACAACCACCTTGATGGGCATTACCTTTTCTTGACACTCTGCGGGTACGGGACGGACTCGAACCGGAACAGAACCGGACGGGGAGGGTGATCACGGTGCACGGAGAAGCGGCATACGGTGCCACTTCAGGGGTCGTGTCTGCCGAAGCCGTACGTCCCGGCGCCGTGCCGGGGGCGGCCGCCGCCGTGTCCCGCGGCGGCCGTCCGCGGCGCAGGGTCCTGCGGCCCGGCCGCCGCGCCGGGGTCGTGGATCTGCGGGGCGCGGGGCGGGCGCGCGGCGCGGTCGAGCTGCGGTTCCCGGCCGGCGATCTGGTGGTGGTCTCCGGGCTGCCGGGCAGCGGCAAGAGCACCCTGATGCAGCGCGTGGTGCCGCCGCTGGACCGGCGCGGCGCCCTGGTGCACCGCATCGATTCGCAGGACGTCCGCGAGCGCTGGGAGCGCGGCCGGCTGCGCCGGCTGCCCTACGCCCTCTACCGCCCGCTGGTCCGGGCCGCCCACTATCTGGCGCTGCGCCGCGCGCTGCGCTCCGGCGACAGCGTGGTGGTGCACGACTGCGGGACCCTGGCGTGGGTGCGCGGCTGGCTCGCCCGGGCGGCGGTGCGCGGCGGCCGCGGACTGCATCTGGTGCTGCTCGATGTGCCGCCGGAGGTGGCGCTGTCCGGCCAGGAGTCGCGCGGGCGCGGGGTGTCGGGGTACGCCTTCGCGCGGCACCGCGGGGCGGTGGGCAGGCTGGTCGGCGCGGCGGAGGCGGCCCGGCTGCCGTACGGGGTCGGCTCGGCGGTCCTTCTCGACCGGCGGGCGGCGAACACCCTGGAGACGATCGGCTTCGACTGAGCGGAGCCGACCGCAGCGGGCCCGTGCCCCGCGGGTTTCTCCGCGCGCTTTCTCGTCTAGGGTCGACGGCCAGAAGGTGCGGTTTGGAACGGGTGGATTGACATGACATTTCCGGAGCAGGGGATACCGCAGCTGGCGTGGCCGGCGAACGAACTCGAAGAGGTCCTGGCCGCCGCGGTCGGGCATCCCGGCGCGGGCGGCCGGATCGTCGAGGTCCTGGGCCGCAGCCGGGTGTGGGTGCCGTTGCCCAACGGCGGCGGCCCGCAGAGCGCGGGCCCCGGCGCCCGCGGCCTCGATCTGCCCACCCTCGAACTCGACGGTGCGCCCTACGTCCCGGTCTACAGCTCCGAGCAGGAGTTCCTGCGGGTGGTCGGCTCGCACCTGTCCTTCACCGTCGCCCCGGCACGGGAGTTCGCCCGCGGACTGCCGCCGCAGGTCGGTATCGCGGTCAACCCCGACGGCACGATAGGCGTCCCGCTGCCGCCCGCCGCGGTCTGCGAACTCTGCCGGGCCGGCCGGCAGGCCGGGGACGGTCTGCCGAGCGGCGGCCGGGTGCGGCTCTTCGAACCGGACTGGCAGCACGAGCCGGTGGACTTCCTCGCCGCCGCCGGACTGGAGTTCTCCGCCGCCGGAATTGTCCTGACTGCCCGGCGTGCCCTGGCAAGTGTCGAGGGCGACACGCCCGCGCTGTTCGTCGGTGTTCAGGTCGCCGCCGACCCCGCCGCAGTGCACGACGGCACGGCCCGCGAGGCGGTACTGTCAGCCCTTGGACGTGCGCTCGGCGCCGTACCGGTGCCCTGGCCCGTGCAGCTCGTCATGCTCGATCTCGCCCAGGGGGACCCGGTCGCCGACTGGATGCTGGAGCGTGTGCGCCCCTTCTTCTCTCGGCACCACTCGTAAGCTGGTTGGATGACGGGCGGGCGCACCCACACGTGCCCTGCTGACAGAAGGGACGGACGACGTGAGCGCGGGTGCGCATCAGGGGCCGGCGGCGGCCGGGCAGCTGGAGCAGCTGCTCCAGCAGGTCTCGCCCGGCCGTTACGACGCCTATGAGGCACTGCTGCACGCGCTCGCCGCGGGCCAGGTCTGGATGCTGCTCTGGCAGGGCAGGGCCGGTGCGCCCGACGCGCAGTACGGCAACATGGAGGTCGACGGCCTCGGCTATGCACCCTGTGTGACCTCGGCGCCCGAGCTCGCCGCCTCCGGCTGGAACCGCGACCACGAAGTGGTCACCGGCCCCGAGATCGCCGCCGCGCTCTTCCCCGACCGCTGGGGCCTGTGGCTCAACCCGCACGCCCCCGGGGGCGGCGTCGGCATCCCCTGGCTGGATCTGCGCCGGATCGCCGGCGGCCTCGACCGGCTGCCCGCCGGGCCGTTGCGGATCTCGGAGCCGGTCATCGACATCCCGCAGTTCTATGCGCTGCTCGCGCAGAACGCCCACCGGACGCCCGCCGTCCGGTCGCTGCGCCGGGCCTGGGTGCAGCCCGCGCTCGGTGCCCCGTATCTGGCGGTCGGTCTGGATCTGTACGACACCGGCCAGCAGGCGGTGGATTCGGCGCGGTTGATGATCCAGCAGTCGATCGGCGCGGTGCCGGACGGGCTGCCGGTCTCCACGGTCGCGATGAACGACGAGTACGACCCGGTCGCCCTGTGGATGCGGGCCTCCACGCGCCCCTTCTTCGACCGTGACGGCTACGCCCAGCAGCAGCCCCCCGCCGCCTCGTACGGCTACGGCTACCCGCGCCCGTACTGATACGTCGCGGCGCGTCGGTCCGACGCCCTTTCCGGGATGAATTCTCCCGCTATGACCCGCGGTTGAGGCCCTCTCGCGCGGTGGTGCGCCCCGCTCAGACCGCGTTGTTGTCCGTATAACGGAAAGCCGCGGGCCACATCACAGTTACGCATCCTTTCCCGACCGGGTCTGGTGAGTGATCGCAACTCGGATGAAGACTCCGGCAGCAGAGGACCTCGGTTCTTTCTACGAGTGTCATCCCGCACGACGTCACGCGAATCCCCGAATTCCACCGCGCGAATTTCCGGGAAATCCGCAGGACTTGCACCAGTGATGTGAAGCAGGCCGCTATGCGGCGGGGATGTGGGCCGGTCACTGCCGGCCGAGAGGGGTCAAGGCACCGTGACCGCACCGATCGAGACCACCGGGGCGGCTGCCCAGGCGCAGCCGGAAGCGGTGCTGAAAGGCGTGGAAGGAAAGCGGATCGAGGGGCGTTCGCTCGGTCAGATCGCCTGGCTGCGCTTCCGGCGGGACAAGGTCGCGGTGGCCGGTGCCATCGTTGTCATCCTGCTCGTCCTCGTCGCCTCGCTCTCCCGGCCGCTCCAGGCGCTGCTGGGGCTGGACCCCGACAACCCGAACCAGGCGCTGATCGACCCCAACACCACCCTTCCCAAGGGCGACGTGGGCGGCATGAGCGCGGACCATCCGCTCGGCGTGGACCCGAAGTTCGGCCGCGATCTGCTCGCCCGGGTCCTGGAGGGCTCCTGGGTGTCGCTGATCGTGGCGTTCGGCGCGACCTTGCTGTCGGTCGCCCTCGGCACCGTCCTCGGGGTGGTCGCGGGCTTCTACCGCGGGCGGGTGGACGCCTTCATCAGCCGGATGATGGATGTCTTCCTGGCCTTCCCGCTGCTGCTGTTCGCCATCGCGATCTCCGCCTCGCTGCAGGGCGGCGCCTTCGGCCTGGAGGGCCTGCCGCTGCACATCTCGGTGCTGATCTTCGTGATCGGCTTCTTCAACTGGCCGTACATGGGGCGGATCGTGCGCGCCCAGACGCTCTCGCTGCGGGAGCGCGAATTCGTCGACGCCGCCCGCGGCATGGGTGCGCGCGGCCCGTTCATCCTCTTCCGGGAGCTGCTGCCCAACCTGGTGGGGCCGATCATCGTCTACTCCACCCTGCTGATCCCCTCCAACATCCTCTTCGAGGCGGCCCTGAGCTTCCTCGGCGTGGGCATCCAGCCGCCCCAGGCGTCCTGGGGCGGGATGCTCAACCAGGCGGTCAAGTACTACGAGGTCGACCCCCAGTACATGATCGTCCCCGGCCTCGCGATCTTCGTCACCGTGCTCGCCTTCAACCTGCTCGGTGACGGTCTGCGGGACGCATTGGACCCGCGCAGCCGCTGACGGCGGTGCGGGGCGCCCGCTCACATGTCCCACCTGCGTTTTTGATGTTGACCTTTCTCGACGAACGAAGGGGCACCGACCATCATGCGAAGGTCAGTTCCGGTCGCTGCGGTTGCGGCCATCACCAGTGCGGGCCTTTTGCTGGCCGGCTGTAGCGGGGGCAAGGATTCCGGAAGCGGTTCGGGCGAGGCGAACGCCGCCACCAAGGGCGTCGTCAACGCTTCGGACGCGAAGGGGGGCACGGTCACCTACGCGATCAGTGACGCCCCCGAGTCGTTCGACCCGGGCAACACCTACTACGCCTTCGTCTACAACTTCAGCCGGCTCTACGCGCGCCCGCTGACCACCTTCAAACCGGGTCCCGGCAGCAAGGGCAACGAGCTGGTCCCGGACCTCGCCGAGTCGATGGGCAAGGCCAGCGACGGCGGCAAGACCTGGACGTACAAGCTCCGCAAGGGCGTCAAGTACGAGGACGGTACCGAGGTCACCTCGCAGGACGTCAAGTACGCCGTCGAGCGCAGCAACTTCGCGCGCGACACCCTCTCGCTGGGCCCGAACTACTTCCAGCAGTTCCTCCAGGACAACGACGGCGGCGGCTACAAGGGCCCCTACAAGGACAAGGGCAAGGCCGGGCTGAAGTCCATCGAGACCCCGGACGCGCAGACGGTCGTCTTCCACCTCAAGAAGCCGTTCGCCGAGTTCGACTACCTGGTCAGCGCCCCGCAGACCGCCCCGGTCCCGCAGGCCAAGGACAAGGGCGCGGACTACACCAAGGCGGTGCTGTCCACCGGTTCGTACAAGTTCCAGAGCTACCAGGAGGGCAAGCAGCTCACCCTGGTCCGCAACCCGCAGTGGTCGGCGAAGACCGACCCGCTGCGCAAGCAGCTGCCGGACAAGATCGTCCTGAATCTGAAGGTCGCCCAGTCGACCATCGACAAGGACCTCCAGTCGGGCAACACCCTGGTGGACCTGGCCGGCCGCGGTGTCGACGGGCAGACGCAGGCCCAGCTGCTGACCGACCCCAAGGAGAAGGCCCAGACCGACAACGCGCTCGGCCAGCGCCTCGTCTACACGGCGATCAACACCAAGGTGAAGCCGTTCGACAAGCTGGAGTGCCGCAAGGCCGTCGAGTACGCGATCGACAAGAAGGCCGTCCAGACCTCGCTCGGCGGCCCGATCCGCGGTGCCGTGGCCTCCACGGTCCTGCCGACCGACATCGAGGGCTACCAGAAGTACGACCTGTACCCGCAGAAGTACAGCGGCGACAACCTGGACGTGACCGAGGCCAAGAAGCACTGGGACGCGTGCGGCGCGGGCAAGGCCACGACCACGATCCTGGCCCGCAACGACCGTCAGGACGAGGTCGACGCGGCCACCTCGGTCATCGAGTCGCTCAAGAAGATCGGCGTCACCGCCAAGATCCAGTCCTACCCGTCCAGCAAGTACTTCTCGGACTACGCCGGTGTGCCGGCGTTCGACAAGAAGAACAACGTCGGCCTGATGATGATGCAGTGGGGCGCGGACTTCCCCACCGGCTACGGCTACCTCCAGCAGATCCTGCACGGCAAGGCGATCGGCCAGTCCGGCAACTCCAACCTGTCGCAGCTGGACGACCCGGAGATCAACAAGCTGCTCGACAGCGCCATCGCCAACACCGACAAGGCGGCCCGCGAGAAGGCGTACGCCGCGATCGACAAGAAGGCGATGGAGCAGGCCGCGATCGTCCCGCTGACCTACTTCAAGGTCCTGATGTACCGCTCGCCCAAGGCCACCAACCTGGTGTCCACCTCGGCCTTCAGCGGTGAGTACGACTACCTCAACATCGGCGTCAAGAAGTAGCAGCCCTGGAAGGCAGGTGAAGGCAGGGTGTCCGCGGGCCGGTTGCGGCCGGCCCGCGGCGCCGGCGCCGCGTCCCCGTGTTCTCGTACCTCATCCGCAGGCTGATCAGCGCAGTGGTCCTGCTGCTGATCGTCAGCGCGGTCACGTTCGGCATCTTCTTCCTGCTGCCGAAGCTGGCCGGGCAGACCACCGACCAGCTTGCCCAGCAATACATCGGAAAGGCCCCCACGCCCGCGGACATCGCGGCGGTCAAGAAGAACCTGGGCCTGGACAAGCCCGTCTTCGAGCAATACTGGGACTTCCTCAAGGGCATTTTCGTCGGCGTCGACTACAAATTCGGACCGGAAGCGGCCAAGTGCCATGTGCCGTGCTTCGGATATTCCTTCAAGACCCATATCGAGGTCTGGCCGGAGATCCAGTCCCGGCTTCCGGTGACCCTCTCGCTGGCCGCCGGCGCGGCCGTGCTGTGGGTGGTCTCCGGCGTCGCGACCGGTGTGCTCTCCGCGCTGCGCCCCGGCTCGTTCTTCGACCGGATGGCCATGACCGTGGCGCTGGCGGGCGTCTCCCTCCCGATGTTCTTCACCGGCGCCCTGGCGCTGGCCCTGTTCACCTACCAGTGGCCGATCTTCGAGCGCAGCGACTACGTACCGCTGATGCAGGATCCGTTCCTGTGGGCCCGGACCCTGGTCCTGCCCTGGGTCACCCTGGCCTTCCTCTACTCCGCGCTCTACGCCCGGCTCACCAGAGCGGGCATGCTGGAGACGCTCAGCGAGGACTACATCCGCACCGCCCGCGCCAAGGGCCTGCGGGAGCGCAAGGTGGTCCTCCGGCACGGTCTGCGGGCCGCGCTCACCCCGATCATCACGGTCTTCGGCATGGACCTGGGCCTGCTGCTCGGCGGTGCGCTCATCACCGAACAGGTCTTCTCGCTCAAGGGAGTCGGCGCCTTCGCCGTCGAGGCGATCAACGCCAACGACCTGCCCAACATTCTCGGCGTCACCCTGCTCGCCGCGTTCTTCATCGTCATATGCAACCTGGTGGTGGACGTTCTGTACGCCGCCGTCGACCCGCGGGTGAGGCTCTCGTGACCGACTCCACCGATGACCGGAAGGGGACCGCGGCGGCCGCCCCCGAGAAGGCACCGCAGCCGGCCGCCTTCCTCGACGTGCGCGATCTGAAGGTGCACTTCCCCACCGACGACGGCGTGGTGAAGTCCGTCGACGGGCTGACCTTCAGCCTGGAGAAGGGCAAGACGCTCGGGATCGTCGGCGAGTCCGGGTCCGGCAAGTCCGTGACCTCGCTGGCCGTGATGGGCCTGCACCGCGCCGTGCGCCAGCAGCGCAGCAAGGTGACCATGTCCGGCGAGATCTGGCTGGACGGCAAGGAGCTGGTCTCCGCCGATCCGGACGAGGTGCGCCGGCTGCGCGGCCGCGAGATGGCGATGATCTTCCAGGATCCGCTGTCCGCGCTGCACCCCTTCTACTCGGTCGGCACCCAGATCGTGGAGGCCTACCGCGTCCACCACGCCGTGGACAAGAAGACCGCGCGCAGGCGGGCGATCGAGATGCTCGACCGGGTCGGCATCCCGCAGCCCGACAAGCGGGTCGACGACCATCCGCACCAGTTCTCCGGCGGGATGCGCCAGCGCGCCATGATCGCGATGGCGCTGGTCAACAACCCCGAGCTGTTGATCGCGGACGAGCCGACCACCGCCCTGGACGTCACCGTGCAGGCGCAGATCCTGGACCTGATCCGCGATCTGCAGAAGGAGTTCGGCTCGGCGGTCATCATCATCACCCACGACCTCGGGGTGGTCGCCGAGCTCGCCGACGATCTGCTGGTGATGTACGGCGGCCGGTGCGTCGAGCGCGGCCCGGCCGAGAAGGTCTTCTCCGCGCCCCAGCACCCCTACACCTGGGGCCTGCTCGGCTCCATGCCGCGCATCGACCGGGACCAGACGGACCGGCTGATCCCGGTCAAGGGCTCCCCGCCCAGCCTGATCAACGTCCCGTCCGGCTGTGCCTTCAACCCCCGCTGCCCGTACGCGGACGTCCCCGAGGACAACCTGACCCGTACGGTCCGTCCCGAACTGCGCGAGGCCGGCGGCGGGCACTTCTCCGCCTGCCACCTGCCGCAGGAGGAGCGGGAGCGTATCTGGACCGAAGAGATTGCGCCGAAGCTGTGACCGAGACGACGGACGACCAGGACAAGAAGATCCCGCTCCAGAAGGGGACCGAGGCCGCGAAGGGCCCCGCCGGCCCCGAGCCGCTGCTGCGGGTCCGCGGTCTGGTGCGGCACTTCCCGATCACCAAGGGCCTGCTCAAGCGGCAGACCGGGGCGGTGCAGGCGGTCGACGGCATCGACTTCGACGTACGGCCCGGGGAGACGCTCGGCGTCGTCGGGGAGTCCGGGTGCGGCAAGTCGACCATGGGCCGGCTGATCACCCGGCTCGACGAACCGACCGGCGGCTCCATCGAGTTCCAGGGCCGGGACATCACCCACCTCTCGCCGGGCAGGCTGCGGCCGATGCGCCGCGACGTCCAGATGATCTTCCAGGATCCGTACGGCTCGCTGAACCCGCGGCACACCATCGGCGGCATCGTCTCCACCCCCTTCCGCCTCCAGGGCGTCGAGCCCGAGGGCGGGGTGAAGAAGGAGGTGCAGCGGCTGCTGGAGCTGGTGGGCCTGAGCCCGGAGCACTACAACCGCTATCCGCACGAGTTCTCCGGCGGTCAGCGCCAGCGCATCGGCATCGCCCGCGCCCTGGCGCTCAAGCCCAAGCTGGTGGTCGCCGACGAGCCGGTCTCCGCGCTGGACGTCTCCATCCAGGCGCAGGTCGTCAACCTCATGGACGACCTCCAGGAGGAGCTGGGCCTGACGTACGTGATCATCGCCCACGACCTCTCGGTCATCCGGCACGTCTCGGACCGGATCGCGGTGATGTACCTCGGCAAGATCGTGGAGTTGAGCGACCGCAAGGCGCTCTACGAGACGCCGATGCACCCGTACACCAAGGCGCTGCTGTCCGCGGTGCCGGTGCCCGACCCCAAGCGGCGCACCGAGCGCGACCGGATCCTGCTCAAGGGCGATGTGCCCTCGCCGATCAACCCGCCCTCCGGCTGCCGGTTCCGTACCCGCTGCTGGAAGGCCACCGAGGTGTGCACCACCACCGAGCCGCCGCTGGTCGCGCTGCGGACCGGCCATCAGGTGGCCTGCCACCACCCGGAGAACGCCGGCGACCCGGCACCGGCCGCCGCTCCGGCGGCCGAGGGCCCCGCCGGCAGTAAGGCCTCAACCGGCGAATAACGCCTGGACTTGGCAAAGTCCTGGGCAAGACGCAGCGGGAGAGTGCAGAGTCAGCACGGTTGTTCGATCTTCATCCGTGTGTCCGAAGGGATGGCTCATGGCACTCTCCCGTTCTGCGCGTCGCACCTCCCGGTGGCTCGCCCTGGCCACCGCGGTGGCCGCGACGGCCTCGATCGCCGCGGCGCCCGGTGCGTCCGCCGGTGCCGCCGGAGTCGGCGACCCCTACTTTCCCAAGTTGGGCAACGGCGGCTTCGACGCCCTGCATTACGACCTCGGCGTCAGCTACCACCCCGACAGCGGCCGCCTCGACGGCCGCACCACGCTCACCGCCCGGGCCACCCAGAACCTCTCCGCCTTCGACCTCGACCTGCAGCAGCTGACGGTCGACTCGATACGGGTGAACGGCCGCAAGGCCCACTTCGCCAGATCCGGCGACGAGATCACCATCCGCCCGGACTTCGCGCTGCACCGCGGCCGGAAGTTCACCGTCACCCTCGCCTACCACGGCGTCCCCAAGCCGCTGGGCGGGCCGATCATCTTCGGCTCCGACTACGGCTGGATGAAGACCAAGGACGGTGTCTTCGTCGCCTGTGAGCCCAACGCCGCCTCGACGTGGTTCCCCTCCAGCGACCACCCCAGCGACAAGGCGACCTACGACATCCGTATCGACGCCCCCAAGGGCCTGACCGGCGTCTCCAACGGCCGGCTCATCAACTCGGGGGAGGCCCACGGCCGGTCCTACGCCCACTGGCGCGAGAACCGCCCGATGGCGACGTACCTGGCCACCGCCACCATCGGCAAGTTCGACATCCGTACGGGCACCACCCCCGGCGGCACCCCCATCTACGTCGCCACCGACCCCACCCTGCCCACCGGCAAGGTCGACGTCTACGGCATCACCGCCGAGGCCACCGACTACTGGTCGAAGATCTTCGGGCCGTACCCCTTCGAGGAGACCGGCGCGATCGTCGACGACATGCCGGAGGCCGGCTTCTCGCTGGAGGTGCAGTCCA
Organism: Streptomyces auratus; assembly: GCF_050433025.1. NCBI lineage: Bacteria > Bacillati > Actinomycetota > Actinomycetes > Kitasatosporales > Streptomycetaceae > Streptomyces > Streptomyces auratus. Next base: position 1,294,223 of record NZ_JBNGCB010000003.1, read on the forward strand.
AGCCGGTCTACTCGGCCGTGCGCAACGAGACCACCATCGTCCACGAGCTGGCCCACCAGTGGTTCGGCGACTCGGTCTCCGTCAAGCAGTGGAAGAACATCTGGCTCAACGAGGGCTTCGCCAGCTACGCGCAGTGGCTGTGGTCCGAGCACCGCGGGACCCTCAGCGCCCACGACGCCTTCCGCAAGACCTACCACGACATCCCCGCCGACAGCGACTTCTGGAAGCAGAAGATCGCCGACCCGAAGCGGGACACCATGTTCGCCAGCTCCGTTTACCAGCGGGGTGCGATGACGCTGCAGGTGCTGCGCGAGCGGATCGGTGACAAGGCGTTCTTCAAGCTGCTGCCGGCCTGGACCGCACAGCACCGCTACGGCAACGCCGACACCGGCCAGTTCATCGCGCTCGCCGAGAAGATCTCCGGCAAGCAGCTGGACGACCTGTTCCACACCTGGCTCGACACGGACAGCAAGCCGCCGCTGCCGGGCAAGTAAGGCCCCGGGCCCCGGGTCAGCCGCCGTCCGGCCGGCCGCCCCGGGGGCGCAGCTGCTGCGGCCGCGGCAGGTGCAGTCCGAGGTAGACCGCGCCCATCCGCAGGGCGAACACCACCCCCGCCGAGATCGCCGCGGCGGGGGTGGCGCCCGTTCCGAGGTGGTGCAGCAGCAGGTAGCAGCAGGCGCCGGCCAGCGCGGCGATCGCATAGACGTCCTCGCGCAGCAGCAGCGGCGGGAACTCGCCGCACAGCACATCGCGGATCACCTCGCCGGTGACGCCGGTCAGCACGGCCAGGATGATCACGGCGAGCGGGGTGGCGCCCGCCTCGATCGCCGCCCGCGCACCGATCACCGTCACGACGGACAGCCCGACCGCGTCGACCACGAGCAGCGATTTGTGCGGCAGCTGCCAGAACCGCAGATACGCCATGGTGCCGACGCCGACGCAGATGATCACGGTCAGCAGCACCCAGTCGTGCGTCCAGTACAACGGCCGCCGGTCGAGGATGAGATCACGCAGCGTGCCGCCGGAGATGGAGGCGGCGAAGGCGAGCACCAGCCCGCCGAAGGGGTCCATGTTGGCGCGGTAGGCGGCCAGCACCCCGCTTGCCGCGAACGCCGCGACCCCGGCCAGGTAGAGGACGTGAAGCATGGCGCTCATCATCGCAGGCCCCGGAAGGACTGCTTCCGCCGAGGCCGCAAAAACTGACACTACCGGTCAGTAACCATCCGGTGTAGCGTGCAACCCATGGCTCTGGTGACCCTTGGCAACAGCGAGTTCGACCGCGATACGGCGGTCAGCCGCCGCGCGGTGGGCGTCTATGACGCCCACCTCTCCGCCGGCTGGACGATCATCCAGGCGGTCAACGGCGGCTACCTCCTCGCCCTCATGGGCCGTGCCCTGGGCGAGGCCCTCCCGCACCCCGACCCGCTGTCGGTCACCGCGCACTACCTGACGGCCTCGGTCCCGGGCCCCGCCGTCATCCGCACCGAGGTGGTCCGCACCGGCCGCACCATGTCGACCGGCACCGCCCGCCTCCTCCAGACCGACGAGGAGGGCAACGAGATCGAGCGGCTGCGGGTGCTCGCCTCGTACGGCGACCTCGACGCCCTGCCCGACGACGTCCGCACCACCGCCAAGCCGCCGGCCATCCCGCCGTACGAGCACTGCCTCGGCGCCGACGACGCCCCCGGCGAGGGCACCGCCATCCCCGGCAGCACCGCCATCACCGAGCGGCTCGACCTCCGCCTGGACCCGGCGACCGCCGGCTGGGCGGTCGGCGCCCCCTCCGGCAAGGGCGAGATGCGCGCCTGGTTCGGCCTGGCCGACGGCCGCGACCCCGACCCGCTCTCCCTGCTGCTGACCGTCGACGCACTGCCGCCCACCGCCTTCGAGATGGGCCTGCTGGGCTGGGTGCCCACCGTCGAACTGACCGCCCACATCCGCCACCGCCCCGCCCCCGGCCCGCTGCGGGTCGCCATCACCACCCGCAATCTGGCCGGCGGCTTCCTGGAGGAGGACGCGGAGGTCTGGGACTCCCAGGACCGACTGGTCGCCCAGTCACGGCAGTTGGCGCGGGCGGTGTTGCAGGGGTAGGGCCCGAGGCCCTGTCCGGGGGGCAGCCCTCGTACGCAGCTCGCCCCGGGGGCGATGGCGGAAGTGTGACGCAAAGAGCAGGCGGTGCCGACCGGCTCATGCCAGACTGATCGGCATGGGGGATGTGGCTCTCAGAATCGACGACGCGACCGTGGTGTGGCTGCGGGACGGGCAACCGGCCGCCGGGCAGCACTCCGGCACGTACGAGCGGTCCACCGGACAGCAGGCGACGGACGGGGACCGGCCCCGACATCCCGGCGACGACTCCGAGTTGGAGCTTCCCGACGGCTTCGGTGCCGCCCTGCCGGTCAGCGTGGACGGCCGGATGAGCCGGGCGCTGACCCGTGGCGGCGAGGCCCTCGAAGAGGCCCTGCGCCCGCTCGGCGGCGTACTCGGCCAGATCCACCGCTCGATCTCCGCCGGCAGTCACCGCCCCGACGAGGTCACCGTCGAGTTCGGGGTCACGCTCGGCTCCGATCTGAGCCTCGGGGTGTTCTCCGGCAGCGGCGAGGCCAGCTTCAAGGTCTCCGCCACCTGGAACCTCGGCAGCGGCACGGACGGATCAGGAGGGACGACGACGCCGTGAGCGCAGGCGCAGGTCCGGACACCCCGCTTCAGCAGTCCTTCGCCTCCTTACGGTCCGGCGACCGGGCCGTCGGCGCGGGCGTACTGGTCGCCGAGCGGCTCGTGCTGACCTGCGCCCATGTCGTCAACAGCGCACTGGGCAGGGACCGTTTCGCCCAGGACACCCCCGGAGCGGGCGACCCGGTCACCCTCCGGCTGCCCCATGTCGCGGCTGGCCGCGATCTGACCGGGCGGGTCGTGCGGGAGATGTGGGTGCCGCCGCGGGCCACGGCCGCCACGAACGCCCCGGTCCGGCCCGGACAGGTGCCCTACCACGGCGATCTGGCCGTCCTGGAACTGGCCGAGGCCCCGCCCGCCGGCGCCGAGCCGGCCCCGTTCCTCCAGCACAGCTACGCCAACGAGACCATCGCCTTATGGGCCAGCGGCAATCCGCTGCCCACGGTGCGCGCCGTGCCCCGGGTCTCGGCCCCGCCCTGGATCGCCCTGGACGTGCTCGGCGGCGCCGAGGTCACCGAGGGCTTCAGCGGCGGGCCGCTGTGGGACCGCGCCCGGCAGGCCGTCGTCGGATTGGTCGCGGCCGTCCACCGCGCACCAAAACCGGCCGCGCCCGGCGCCCTGCCGACGACGATGTACGCCATCAGCGTCCCGGCCATCGAGGCCGAACTCCCGGCGCTGCCGCCCTCGGCGGTGCCCACCGCCCGGCGCGGGGTGCAGCAGCTGCTCACCGCCCTGGAGCGGGTACTCCAGGGCCGCGAGGCGGTGCTGGCCTGCGAGGAACGGCTCGCCGCGCGGTTGGGCAGACCCTCGGCGGGCCCGGCGGCCGACCTCGAACGGCTGGTCGGCCTGGCCGTGGGCGTCCGCCGCGGCATCCCCGAACTCCTCGACCTCGTACGGGACTACGAGCCGCCGTCTGCCGCCGGCTACGAGCCGCACCCCTGGCCCGGCCACCACGGCGCCCGCGAGGACTGGGAACGGCTGCGCCGCGCCGCCCGTACGGTCCGCCCCGGCGAGTACCTGACCACCCGTCAGCGCCGCGACCTGTCGGGCCTGCTGGCCCACTGCACCCGCACCGACCCCCGCACCCTCCTCGAACGCGTCCTGCCGCACGCACCGGAGCTGCCCGCCGTCGCCGGCCTGGCCGACGCGATGGACGCCCTGGAGGGCTTCAGCTCCCTCACCGGCGCGCCCGTGCCGCCGCTGCTGCAAGGGGTGGTGCGGGTCAGCGTCGAGGAGAGCGCGGCCGGTACGTACCCCTCCGAGGACCTGGACGCCTGGGTCGAGCGCGTCGGTGCCCGCTCGGGCGTCGACGAGGCGGCGGTCAGCCAGTTCCGCGCCGATGTGGTCGCGGCCGCCGCCCCGGCCCGTACCCCGGCACCGGGCCTGCCGGGCACCGGCGCCCCGCCCGCCGCCCCGCGCGTCCAGGTGGAGCTGCTGCCGACCGCCAGCGGACGCCGCTTCACCTACCAGATCTGGACCCTCGCCGACCGCCGGACGCACCGTCTCGCGCTGGTCCGCGATGCCGAGGCGGGCAGCGAGCAGGTGGTGGACGACATCCGCCGGGTGCTGCGCACCGAGGTCCGGGAAGACCCGGAGACCGCCCTGGTGGAGTACTTCCTCCCGGCCGCCTGGCTCGGTCTCGACGTCGACTCGTGGGAGTCGCCCGACGGCGACGAGGACGGGCCGTTCGTCCCGGGGATCACCCGCCGGGTGGTGGTGCGGACCACGGAGCGCTCCCGGGAGAGCTACGCCGGATGGAAACAGCGCACCGCGGCCCTGCCGCACGCCAAACGCCTGGTCCTCGACGAGCGGCACACCGACCGGATGGTTGCCCGCGCCCAGCTGGAGGTGCACCGCGACGCCGGGACGGTGATCGTGTGCTGCCCACCCCACCACCACGGCACGCTGCTGCGGCAGTGCGTCCAGGCGGGCGTCCACACCGTGCTGTGGCACCGCGCCGAACACGGTGCACAGCTCGCCCAGGACCTGCTGGCCCTGGTGGACGGCGCCGAGCACACCGAGGTCCCCGAGGTGGTGCGCCTGGAGCGGGCCAAGGCGATGGCCGAGCCGGAGAGCACCACCCACCACGGCCGCCGGCTGTCCCTGCTGTACGACGCACCCGACCACCGTCCCCCGCAACTCGCCCCGGACGCCTGGGTGCTGACCCAGCCCTGAATGCCCGAGTGTGCACCGTGGACACGGCGGCCCACCCGGCGAGCCACACAGCAAAGAACGAGGAGAACGTGCGGTGACCGGACAGAGCGCAGCAGGCGCACCCCACGACCCGGAGGCGGAGGCCTGGTGGGTGTTCCGCGGCCCGTCGGAGCTGCCCGCCCCACCGCCCTGGCGGCGCTTCCCGGCCGGAGCCGGGACGGCGGCCGCCCGTGCGCCGTACCTCCTGGAGCGCAACGAGATCTCCGTGGTCAATGCGGCGCTGCATCTGCACCGTCCGCTGCTGGTCACCGGCCGCCCCGGCGCCGGCAAGAGCTCGCTGGCCCATGCCGTCGCCGAGGAGCTCGGGCTCGGGGACGTCCTGCGCTGGTCGGTCAACAGCCGCTCCACGCTCCAGGACGCCCTCTACCGCTACGACGCCGTGGGCCGCCTGCGGGAGGCCTCGCTGCGCCGCGAGCGCGAGGCGTCCCACGGCTCGGTGCGCCGGCCCAGGGCTCCGCGCGCCACGGCCGCCGGCGACATCGGCCAGTATCTGCGCCTCGGCCCGCTCGGCAGCGCCCTGGCCGCCGGCCGGCCCCGGGTCCTGCTCGTCGACGAACTCGACAAGGCCGATATCGACCTGCCCAACGACCTGCTGGTCGTCCTGGAGGAGGGCGAGTTCGAGATCCCGGAGCTGGCCCGGCTCCCCGAGCACCAGCAGGTGGTGCCGGTCCTGCTGAGCGGAAGCCGGGAGCGGGTCGCGATCCATCGCGGGGTGGTGCGCTGCACCCACTTCCCGGTGGTCGTCATGACCAGCAACGGCGAACGGGACTTCCCGCCCGCCTTCCTGCGCCGGTGCGTGCGGCTGGATCTGCCGGAGCCGACCGGGGACCGGCTGCGGAAGATCATCGAACACAATCTGGGCGCGTCGGCGGTCGCCGCGGCGGAGGACCTGATCGAGGTCTTCCACCAGCGCGCGCAAACCCAGACACTCGCCACCGATCAGCTGCTGGCCGCCGTCCACCTGCGCATCAGCGGCGCCGACCTCACCAAGGACGAACTTCTCGGCGCCGTACTGCATCGCCTCGACGAGCCCATGGCGCCATGATCGACCGACTGCGACAGGCGATGTCGGCCGCCGGCTACGACCTCGGGGCCACCGAACTCCTCGACGTGCTGTGGCTGGCACGGGTGATGGAGGGGCGTACGGCGGCCGGGGGGCCGGGGGATTCGGGCGAGCCGGGGGAGCGCGTGGGCGGGACGGGGGACGGGGCGGCATCCGGGGGCGCGGACGCATTCGGGGACGGGGACGGGGCGGAGGACCGGGCCGGAGCGGGGGAGGGCCGGCGGCGTACGGAGGCCGGGGGAGCGGAGGGCGCAACGGCCGCTGCGGACCCGGCACCTGAGGGGCGGTCGGCGGACGCCGCGCCCGCGACGCCTGTCGACCCCGCCGACCCGGCCGACTCCTCGGCTTCCTCCTGTGAACCCCAACCCACCGAATCCACCCGGCCGTTGACGCCTCCCGGCCCGCCCCGGCGCGCGCTGTACGCCTGGGGGAGCGCGGGCGGTGAACCCGGCGCGGACCGGGCCCGCCCCGCGCGGGTCCCCGGCGGGCGTGCGCTGCCCGATGCCCAGCAGCTGGGCCGGGCGCTGCGCCCGCTGCGCAGATCCCGGGACCACCCGCACCGCACCGTCACCGACGTCGAGGCCACCGTCCGGCTCGCCGCCGAGACCGGCTTCCTCGATGTCGTCTCCCGCCCGGAGCAGGAACCGCGCTGGTCGGCCGTGCTGTTGGTGGACTGCTCGGCCGCCATGCAGGTATGGGGGCCGCTCGCCGCCGAACTGCGCGCGCTGCTCGCCCGGAGCACGGTCTTCCGCTCCGTCCGGATCCAGCGGATCGACCCCCGGAACCCCGCCGGCCCGGTGCACCACCGGCGGTCGGCGGGCGCCTCGGTGACCTTTCTGCTCACCGACGGCACCAGCCCGGGATGGCGCAGCCCGCAGACCGTCCGCGCCCTGACCGCGTGGGGCAACTGCGGCCCGCTGGCCGTCCTGAACCCGCTGCCCCGGCGGCTGTGGCGCGGCACCGCCCTGGACGCCCGGCCCCGGCTGCTGGCCGCGCCCGCCGAGTTCGGTGGCCTCGGCCGGCTTCTCGTCTGCGATCCGCTCAGCGGTGAGCGCGACCCGGAGGCGGAGGGGGTGCTCGCGCTGCCCGTGCTGCATCCGACCGCGTCCGCGCTGGAGCAGTGGGCCGGGCTGCTCACCCGCCCCGGAGGGCCGCATCTGATCGACACGGTGCTGCTGGACGAGCTGCCCGGGCACCGGGGACCGGACCGGCCCGAGGGCAGCGCCGAGGAGCTGCTGGCGCACTTCCGCGGCGCGTTCTCCCCCGAGGCCTACCGGCTCGCGGTCCGCCTCTCCGCCGTCCGCCCCCTGACCACACCGCTGATGCAGCTGGTGCGCGCGGCCACGATGGGCGACGCCGGGCCCACCCATGTCGCGGAGATCCTGCTCGGCGGCCTCCTGGAGCGCACCGACCGGGCCCGGGACACCTCCGCCGCCCACACCCTGGACCGCGCCCTGGGCGCACCGCCACCGGGCCTGGCCACCGAGCCCGTCTACGACTTCCGCCCCGGCGTACGGGAGTTGCTGTTCAGCGGGCTGGGTGCGGAAGCGGCCGTGGAGGTCGTCGAGGCGGTCGGCCGGTCGCTGGAGCCGTACATGGGGCGGCTGCCCGACTTCCCCGTCCTGATGGGCGACGAGGACGGGGAGCTGCGGCTGCAGGCCTCGGCGCGGGCCTTCGCCGTCCTGGCCAGCCCGGTGCTGGAGCGGTTGGGGGGCGCGGTGCCCGGCCCGCCGGGCGGGGTGGTGCCGTCGCAGCGCCGCCCCGAGCCGGCGCCCCCGTCGCTCGACGAGCAGCTCTCGGTGCCCGCGCGCCGGGCCGTCCGGCTGCTCGCGCTGGCGGACCTCGCGGACACCTCGCCCGCCGGCCTCCCCTTCGGCGCCGCGGCCGCGCTGCTGGACGAGGACGCACCGCGGACCCGTGAGGCGCTGGACGAACTGGCGGCGGCCGGCGCCCTGCGAAAAACGGCCGCCGACCGCCACCGCTTGGCCGACGAGGTGAGGGGCCCGGCCCGCTGTGCCGCCGGCCGCGAGCTGCCCGCGGCACAGCGGGATGCGGCGCTGTCGCGGCTGCTGGCCTGGTATCTGGCCGTGGGCCGGCAGATGTACGCACTGCGGTACCCCGGTGAGCGGATGCTCCAGGACCTGGCCCGGGTCTCGTCCCCCGGCCCCCTGCCCACGACGAAGGACCGCACCAAGGCACTGGCCGACTGGGTCGAGGAGCTGCCGCAGCTGCTCGCCCTCGTCCGCCGTGCCGTGGTCCGCTCCCCGGGGACCGCCCGAACCGCCGCCGACCTCCTGCTGCTCGCCGGGACGACGGCGGATTGCGGGGCGCTCTCCGCCGCCTTCGAGCCGGCCGCCCGGACCGTGGCGGCGCGGGCGGCGGGGGCGGGAGACGCCCGGGCCGAGGGCCGCGCCCGGCTGGCACTGGCCGAGGCGTACCTCGCGCTGGGCAAGGCCGACGAGGCCGAGGCCGCGGCGCGACGGGCACAGGAGCTGGCCGGCCGCTGCGGCGACGCGCTGACCCGCTTCCGGGCACCGTATGCGCGCGGGATCATCGCCCTGCACCAGGGGCAGCACGACACCGCGGAGCGGTATCTCACCCCGGCATGGGAGCAGTGCGGGCGCCGCGGCGATGCGCTCGGCGAGGCCCTCGTGCTCGGCGCGCTGGCCCGGCTCTGGGCGGCGACCGGCAACGGCTACGAGGCGGTGCTGTTCGCCGAGCGGAGCATCGGCGCCCACCGCAGCGCCGGCGGGGGCTCCCCGCGGCTCGCGCACGGCCACTACGCCCTCGCCGTGGCGCTGGCGTCGGCCGGCCGGCCCGCCGGCGCACTCCGTGAACTCTCCCGCGCCCTGCCCCTGTTCGAGGAGGACCGGCAGCGCCTGTGGGCGGGGCGCACCCGCTGCCGGATGGCCGAGGCGATGGTCGCCCTGGTCCGGCCCGGCGAGGCGGCGACGGCTGCGGCGGACGCGGCGGAGCGGCTGCTGGTGCCGGGCGGGGAGCGATGGCGGGCCGACGCACTGACGGCGGCGGGACATGCCCAGACCGCCCTGGGACATAAGCAAGGCGCCCAGGCGCACTGGCGCGAGGCGCTCGCCGTCCTGGAGGACTTCGGCGCCCCGCAGGCCGTCGAACTGCGCGCGCTGCTCCGGGAGAAGCCGGACCCGTCGGCGGCCGGTCCGCACCGGCCGGGGCTCTCGCGCGCCGCGGAGACCGCCCGCACCGGCACGGCGCTGCGCGATCTGACGGCGGCCGTCCGCACCCTCGGCGATCAGCTGCGGCTGCGGGGCGCGGACGAGGCAACAGGCCCGCGATCCGCCGGCCCGACCACCCCGACGGACACTCCAGATTCTCCAGATACCCCGGACACCCCGGACACCCCGGACGCCTTGGACGCCCTGGCGGCCGAACTCGCCGGCCACGTCCGTGACCTGGAGCGGACGGGCCGGGCGCCGCGTGCCGGTCTGCCGCGCCTGCGTGCCGCCCTGGAGACACTCACCGCCTCCGACGCGCTCACGGCGGCGGAGGCCGGGGCGACCGAGGCGGTGGCCGCCGTCCGCACCCTCAGCCGCCGCCTGACCCGTTAGGCGCGCCGCGCCCCGGCCCGCCGTCCTCCCGCAGGAAATCCCCCAGCGCCGCGGTCAGTTCCGCCGGGGCATCCTCCTGGACCAGGTGGCCCGCGCCCTCGATCAGCCGCAGCCGGGAGCCCGGGATGCGGGCTGCCAGTTCGCGGCCCTTGGCGGGCGGAATCCAGGTGTCCCGGTCGCCCCAGCAGATCAGCGTCGGCAGCGCGATCTCGCCGTACCGACCCTGGATCTCGTCGGTGAACCGCTGGTCGTTCTGCCCGATCTGGCGGTAGAACGCCGGCTGCCCCTCGTCCGTGCACCAGGGCGCGACCAGCCGGTCGAGGACGGCCGGGGGCAGCCCGTTGTGACTCGCGGAGGACACGTACTCCCGCACCAGCGCCCGGTGGAGCGCCGGCGGCAGCTGCCCGAACACCTCGCGGTGCGCCCCCAGCAGCCGGTAGGCGGGCGAGCCCCAGGGCGCCAGCGCCACCGGGTCGACGAGCGCCAGCCGCCCGTAGCGCGCACCGTGCAGGAGATGCGCCCGCAAGGCCACACAGCCGCCGAAGTCGTGCGCCACTACGGCCGGTCCGGTGCCGTCCCCGTCCAGTTCCCAGTGCGCCAGCAGCTCCGTGAAGACCCGCGCCTGGGCGGCGAGCGACACATCCTGCCCGGCCCGCTGTTGCGAGGCGCCGTACCCCGGCATGTCCCAGACGAACACCCGGTGTCGCGCGGCCAGGGCCCGGGCGACACCGCGCCAGACGTACGACGAGAACGGCGTCCCGTGCAGCAGGACCACCGCGGGCCCCTCCGCCCGCCCGGCCCCGAGCACGGCCCACCGCACCTCGTCGCCCGACGCGGTGCGGAACGTACGGTCCAGAAGCCAGGCAGTCATGACCGTCAGGCTAGTGACTCCTTACAGGGGTGTCGAGGGGCCCGAGGGGTGTGGGTGGCCCGGCGGCGGGCCACGCACGGCGGCCCGGACGAACGGACCATGACTCCGCCGGGCACGGAGCATCCACGCGCTGCGGATGCGCCCCCGGAGCACGTCGCGCCAGCTCGTAGAATCGTGCGCACCATGGTTTACCTCGACCACGCCGCCACCACCCCGATGCTCCCGGAGGCGGTGCAGGCGATGACCGCCCAGCTGACCGTCACCGGCAATGCGTCCTCGCTGCACGCCGACGGCCGGCGGGCCCGGCGCACCGTCGAGGAGGCGCGCGAGTCCCTCGCCGCCTCCCTCGGCGCCCGCCCGAGCGAGATCGTCTTCACCGCGGGCGGCACCGAGGCCGACAACCTCGCGGTCAAGGGCCTGTACTGGGCACGCCGGGCCGCCGACACGTCCCGTACCCGGGTCCTCGCCAGCCCCGTCGAGCACCATGCCGTCCTCGACGCCGTGGAGTGGCTCGCCGAGCACGAAGGCGCCCGGGTCGAATGGCTGCCGGTCGACACCTACGGACGGGTGCATGCCGGCGCGCTGCGCGAGGCCATCGCCCGCAACCCCGCCGATGTCGCGCTCGCCACCGTCATGTGGGCCAACAACGAGATCGGCACCGTCCAGCCGGTCCGGGAACTCGCCGAGGTGGCCGCGGAGTTCGAGATTCCGCTGCATGCGGACGCGGTGCAGGCGGTCGGCCAGCTGGAGGTCGACTTCGCCGCCTCCGGGCTCGCCGCGATGACCGTCTCCGGCCACAAGATCGGCGGCCCGTACGGCATCGGCGCCCTGCTGCTGGGCCGTGAGTACGCGCCGGTGCCGGTGCTGCACGGCGGCGGCCAGGAGCGGCAGGTACGCTCCGGCACCCTCGACACCCCCGCCATCGCCGCCTTCGCGGCCGCCGCCCAGTGCGCCGTCACCCGCCGCGCGGACTTCGCCCGCGACATCGGCGCCCTGCGCGACGACCTGGTCAAGGCGGTCCGCGCCGCCGCCCCGGACGCCGTCCTCGGCGGCGACCCGGACCCGGCCGGCCGGCTTCCCGCCAACGCCCACTTCTCCTTCCCCGGCTGCGAGGGCGACTCCCTGCTCCTCCTCCTGGACGCCCAGGGCATCGCCTGCTCGACGGGCTCCGCCTGCACCGCCGGCGTCGCCCAGCCCAGCCATGTCCTGCTGGCCACCGGCATGTCGCCGGAGCTCGCCCGCGGCACCCTGCGGTTCTCCCTGGGCCACACCTCCACGGCTGAGGACGTGGCGGCCCTGGCACAGGCCATCGGCCCGGTGGTGGAACGAGCCAGGAGCGCGGGCCTGAGCTGAGCCGTCTGCACAGCCCCGTCGTCCGCCCGCACGTCCGTGGGCCGGGCGGGATGCCGGGAGGTGCGGACACGGCGGGCCATCAGGCCTTCCGCACGGGCGCCCGCTCCGTCCCCCGTGCCGCCCGGTGCAGCTCGGCCCGGACCAGCCGCAGATAGCGGTCCCAGTCCCAGTGCCGCCCCGGATCGGTGTGATCCGTCCCCGGCACCTCCACATGCCCCACGATGTGCTCCCGGTCGGCCGGAAAGCCGTAGCGCCGGCAGATCCCCGCCGTCAGCCGCGCCGACGACGCGTACATGGCAGCGGTGAACGACTCCGGCCGGTCCACGAACCCCTCGTGCTCGATCCCGACGCTCCGCTCGTTGTAGCCGCGGTTCCCGGAGTGGAACGCCACATCCAGTTCGCGGATCATCTGGGCGATGTGCCCGTCCTTGCGGACGACGTAATGGGCCCCCGCCTCATGATCCGGATCCTGGAAGACCTCCAGCGCCGTCGCATAGCTGCCCTGGACGACGTGGATCACGACCCGGTCGATCCCGTAGTCCGCCGGCCGGTCCGCCCGCCGGTAGTTCTCCGGGGACGCCGCGACCCACTGCGCGCCCCGGAAGTCGACCGCGCCCGCCGTCCGCGGCTTGTCGTTCCCCGGCAATCGCCACCACCAGTGCGCCAGCTCGTCCCGCGCCGCGAACGCCGCGGCCCCGGCGGCCACCACGGAGCCGCCCCCGATCCACAGCGCCCGCCGCCGCGTCACCCCGGGCGCGGCCCCCTCGCCGCCGCCCCCGTCACCGTGCTGCCCACCGTGCTCCCCGCCACTTTTCCCCATGCGCTGATCAACGCTTTCCGCACTGTCGCCGGTTCCGTCTACCCTGGACGGGCTATGACTGATGACGCCCCCCGCCGCCTCCGCGTACTCGCCGCCATGTCCGGCGGCGTCGACTCCGCCGTCGCCGCGGCCCGCGCCGCCGAGGCCGGCCATGATGTGACCGGCGTGCATCTCGCGCTCTCCGAGAATCCGAAGTCCTTCCGCACCGGCGCCCGCGGCTGCTGCACAATCGAGGACTCACACGACGCCCGCCGCGCCGCCGACGTCATCGGCATCCCCTTCTACGTCTGGGACCTCGCCGAACGCTTCCGCGAGGACGTCGTCGACGACTTCCTCGCCGAGTACGAGGCCGGGCGCACCCCCAACCCCTGCCTGCGCTGCAACGAGAAGATCAAGTTCGCCGCCCTCCTGGACAAGGCCCTGGCCCTCGGCTTCGACGCGGTGTGCACCGGCCACTACGCCACCGTCGTCCTCCGCGAGGACGGCAGCCGCGAGCTGCACCGCGCCTCCGACATGGCCAAGGATCAGTCCTACGTCCTCGGCGTCCTCGACGACCGCCAGCTGGCGCACGCCATGTTCCCGCTCGGCGACACCCTCACCACCAAGGCCGAGATCCGCGAAGAGGCCGCCCGCCGCGGCCTGTTCGTCGCCAAGAAGCCGGACAGTCACGACATCTGCTTCATCGCCGACGGCGACACCCAGGGCTTCCTCGCCAAGCGGCTCGGCACGGCCCAGGGCGACATCGTCGACGAGTCCGGCAACCGCCTCGGCACGCACGAGGGCGCGTACGGCTTCACCATCGGCCAGCGCAAGGGCCTGCGCATCGGCCACCCGGCCCCCGACGGCAAGCCGCGCTACGTCCTCGACATCTCCCCGGTCGACAACACCGTCACGGTCGGCCCCGTCGAAGCCCTCGACGTCACGGCCCTGACCGCCATCCGCCCCCGCTGGTGCGGCCGCCCCCCGACGGCCGGCCCTGCCACGTACACCGCCCAGCTGCGCGCCCACGGCGGCGAAACCGAGGTCACGGCCGAGCTGGTCGACGACACGGAGCTGCGGGTTTCGTTCACGGAGCCGGTACGGGGCGTGGCGCCCGGCCAGGCGATCGTGCTGTACGACGGCACGCGGGTGGTCGGCTCGGCGACGATCGCCACTACGGAGCGGCGGGTGCGGGCGGGGGCTTAGGTCCGGCTGGACCTGCCCAGGCGGTTCACAGGCAGGAGACGCTGACCACCACGATGCGTTCCCCGCGTACGTCCGTCAGATAGCTCAGCATGAGATATCGGCCCCCGGGAGTCCTTCCGTGCTCGACCCGAAGCCCCGGCGACGGTCCTTGGTAGGCAGCGCCTTCTAAGTAGATCATCGAGTTGACGACGGCGAGCTCGGCACAGATCCGTTCGGTCTCTGCTCTGACCGATCGCGGCAGGCTGTCACCGTAGTCGTCGGGCTCGTACTCCCACGTCCACGTGCTCACCCGGCCTCCAGTGCCTCGACCTCACACTGTGCGGTGCGCACGATGCTCCCGATCAGTCGAACGGCGGCCTGTCTTTCGTCTCCGGCCTCGCTGGACTCCAGCACTTGTTCCGCCGCGTGGAATCGGGCTGCTCTGGCCGGATCACGCTCGATGGCGACGAAGATGGCCCAGCGACGGTAGAACATGCGGATCGGTGCCGTGCTGCCGTCCTGGCCCGCCCGGTCGAATGCCTGCTGCATCTCCTCGACCAGCTCCGGCAGCTTGGCGGGAGCCAGTGCGGCGACCGCCGAACGCAGGGCCGGGAGGGTCAGATCAGGCATCGGCATGAGGGGACCGTCGCTGTGCACTGGTTGGCTGCTCATGCGGAACTCGTCTCCTCGCTCTGCCGGGCGTCCCAGCCTACTCGCGCGCCTTCCGCAGCTGCCGGGAATCCTGACGGCACCCGTGGCGCGGTTCGTGTCATGCGGCACACCGCACCTCCGGCGAGTCAGAGCGACAGTCCTGGCAGTGTCCGGGACGACCGGCGCGAAAAGCGCGGTCGCAGCCGTCGCAATTCTGGAGGGGGATGACGGGTGGGCGATCGGGCTCCTGGGGCGGGCTTGTGCAGGCCGGTGGGCGCAGGGCGATCAGGCGGTGAGCCAGGAGGCGGGCCGGGCGGCGGTTGATGCGTGCGGGGAGGCTGGTGGTCAGGGCTGTGGTGATCTCTTGCGGGGGCACGCCACGGTCGAGCCAGTCCGTGACGGTCGGGGCGAGCGTCGTGATCTCCCGCTCGGAAAGCAGCAGACGGCGGTCGTGGTGGGGGAGGCGGGTGAGGAGGTCGACAGCTTCGGGGACGGGTTCCGGAGTCGACTGCGAGGGCACGGCGGGCTCCGGCTCGCCGGTGTGTTCGGGTTCCGGGACGGAGGTACCGGCGGGTCCCGCTGCCGCTCCCGGCAGGTCGTACGCGAATGTGCGGGTGACGATCCGGCCGTGCGGCCCGCGTTCGACGCGGCGCTCCAGCCAGCCCTCGGCCTCCAGCTCGCGTAACGCAGCGGCGATGGCGGTCTTGCCCTCGGCGAAGTGCGTGCAGAGCGCGTCGATGGTGATCGGTGCGCCATCGGGGAGGGACAGGATGTATGCCGCGACGCCGACCGTGACCGCGCTACCGGCCCGCTGCGCAAGGCGGTTGGCGAGGACGGTGAAGTGGGAGGTCTGGCGCGTACGGATGTGGATGACGCCGCTGGATACGCGCGAGGGCGCGGGTGAGGGCGCGTTAGAATGCGCTGAAGTCATCGGGAAGGTTGCTTCTTCCTTGTGATCAGGCCCTCGGATTGGGATTGCCGTCCCGCCGGGGGCCGTTCTGTGTGCGGTTGGGGTGCTGCCATCGCAGTGGAACTGCGGCGAGCGTAACCGCATTCCGGACGCGCTCGCTCCCAAGTCACCTGATGGGGTGAGCAGTTGGGCGGCGGTGGGTGGGTGGGGCTCTCTGCCCGGGTTCTTTGGTTGGCCGGCCGGGTCACCGGCGGGCGGTGGGGCGGAACCTGGTGCCGCCCCACCGATGTCCGGTCGGACGGCTTCCGGAAGTACTGCCTTGCTGACCCTCGACCACGAACCGCCACGATCCGGCCTTTCCGAGCCCCGCGAATCCGTCGGCCCCGCCGAACTCTCCCCGCCGCAGATGCGGTTGCTGCCGTGGACCTCGCCGGACGACAAGCCCTGTTTCCTCATCACGGACGGTGCGGGCGGACCCGTGACCGATCTCGCCGACGGCATCGAGGAGGTGCAGCTCGGCATCGGCGGGGAACTACTGCGTCACGCGCGAGCGATGCACGGCGATCCGAGGGTGCCGGACCGCGAGTTCCGCTATCTGTCGCGACGGCTTGCCGAGGCGCTGGGCGATGCGCTGCGCGTCGCCCGGAACTGACCTCGGTACTGACCTCGGACCTGACAAATGTCATGGGGAAGCCGGGACAGTCGAAACTGTTGCGGCGTGCGGCCGTGCCCGAAGCTGAGGAGGTAGAGGAAAGACGCAGTGCAGAGAACACATCGGGGGAGCCGCCGTGAGCCGGAGCAAGAGCCAGAGTCGGAGTAAGGGTGCTGTCGGTGACGGCAAGGGTCCCAGTCCGGTGGTGCAGAGTCTGATGCCGCTGGTCGTGGACGCGGGCATTCCGCTGGCCATGTATTACGTGCTCAGCGATGGCTTCGGGCTGAGCGAGGTGGCCGCGCTGGCCTGGAGCAGTGTGGTGCCGGCGCTGCGTACGGTCTGGAGCCTGGTGCGGCGCTCCGGCGTCAACGGTCTCGCGCTGCTGATGCTCGTGGTCAACGCGGTGGGCCTGGCCACCAGCGCGATGACCGGCGATCCGCGGCTGATGCTCGCCAAGGACAGCGTGACCAGCAGCGCCATCGGGATATCGATGATCGTCTCCGTGTTCCTGGGGAAGCCGCTGATGACCGCCGGGCTCAAGCCGTTCGTGACGAAGGGCGGCGAGGCCGGCGAGGCCGCCTGGGACCGGCTGATGGCCGCGTCCGCACCGTTCCGCCGGGCCGAGCGGAGGTTCTCACTGATCTGGGGGACCGTGCTGCTGTCCGAGTGTGTGGTGAAGGCGATCGGCGCGTACACGATTCCGGTGCACACCATGGTCTGGCTGGGGACCGTGCTGACGCTGGTGGCCATCCTGCTCGCGATGGTCCTCGGGGGCGGAAGCTGCGCGGACCCGATGGAGAAGATGGTCAAGGCCGAGGTGGAGCGGGCGGCGGACACCGCGCCCGGTGACGCGGGAACGGCCGCCTCCGCCGCCCCGGCGGTCGGCGCCGCGGGCTGAGCGGCCCAGGGGCCCAGTGATCGCCCTCGTCAACGGG
This sequence comes from Streptomyces auratus, assembly GCF_050433025.1. NCBI lineage: Bacteria > Bacillati > Actinomycetota > Actinomycetes > Kitasatosporales > Streptomycetaceae > Streptomyces > Streptomyces auratus. The sequence goes on from NZ_JBNGCB010000003.1 coordinate 1,311,113, forward strand.
TGCGGGGTCGGCCGAGTGGGGGGCGGTCAACTGTGAGGTGCCGCACAGCGCGCGGGGGCGGTGTCCGGTGCCCGTCGACCGAGGTCAAGGCGTTGACCTGCGGGCATGCGGCGGGGCAGGGGCGCGGCGGGGGAGTGGGGCGAGGGTGTACGTGATCGACGTGTCGCGCATCCCACAGACGATCGGTGCGAGGGTGCCGAATAGTGTCGGCGGTGCGACAGGACGTCGGCGCTGCCGGACGAGGAGTGGTGACGACCCGCGTGCACCAGGAGTTTCGTGCGCGTGAGGGGTCGTCAGGTCCGGACCGCAGACGGCCTCACCGCGGCCACGAAGGGAACGGAAGTCAATGTCGACTGTTCAATCTGAGGTCAAGCCCGGCGTTCATCGGGCCGGGCCGGCGGCCCTGTACGCCGAGCTGGTCCGGCGCAACCCTGGGGAGCCCGAGTTCCACCAGGCGGCTCTTGAGGTGCTGGAGACGCTGGCCCCCGTACTGGCGGCCCGTCCGGAGCTCGCCGAGGCGAAGGTCCTGGAGCGGATCTGCGAGCCGGAGCGGCAGATCATGTTCCGCGTGCCCTGGGCGGACGATTCCGGGACGATTCATGTCAACCGGGGCTTCCGGGTGGAATTCAACAGCGCGCTCGGCCCGTACAAGGGCGGCCTGCGCTTCCACTCGTCGGTGAATCTGGGGATCGTGAAGTTCCTCGGCTTCGAACAGATTTTCAAGAACTCCCTTACCGGGCTGAACATCGGCGGCGGCAAGGGCGGCAGCGACTTCGACCCGCACGGGAAGTCCGACGCCGAAGTCATGCGCTTCTGCCAGTCGTTCATGACGGAGCTGTACCGCCATCTCGGCGAGCACACCGACGTACCGGCGGGTGACATCGGCGTCGGCGGCCGTGAGATCGGCTATCTCTTCGGGCAGTACCGGCGGATCACCAACCGCTGGGAGGCCGGTGTGCTCACCGGCAAGGGACTGGCCTGGGGCGGCTCCAAGGCCCGTACCGAGGCCACCGGTTACGGGAACGTGCTCTTCACCGAGGAGATGCTCAAGCAGCGCGGTGAGGAGCTGGACGGGCAGCAGGTGGTGGTCTCCGGGTCCGGAAATGTCGCCATCTACACCATCGAGAAGGCCCAGGCGCTCGGCGCCAACGTGCTGACCTGCTCGGACTCCGGCGGCTATGTCGTCGACGAGAAGGGCATCGATCTGGCGCTGCTGCGGCAGATCAAGGAGGTCGAGCGCGGCCGGATCAGCGAGTACGCCGAGCGGCGCGGGGTGTCGGCCACCTATGTGCCCGGCGGGCGGGTGTGGGACGTGGCGTGCGATGTGGCGCTCCCGTCGGCGACCCAGAACGAGCTGAACGAGGACGCCGCCCGGATCCTGGTCCGTAACGGCGTCAAGGCGGTCTCCGAGGGCGCCAACATGCCGACGACCCCCGAGGCGGTCTCGCTCCTGAAGGCGGCCGGGGTGGCCTTCGGTCCCGGTAAGGCGGCCAACGCGGGCGGTGTGGCGACCAGCGCGCTGGAGATGCGGCAGAACTCCTCGCGGGAGGCGTGGGCCTTCGAGCGTACGGAGGGCGAACTCGCGACGATCATGCGCGGCATCCACCGGCGCTGCTACGAGACCGCGGAGCGCTTCGGGCTGCCCGGTGACTATGTCGCGGGCGCCAACATCGCGGGCTTCGAGCGGGTGGCGGACGCGATGCTGGACCAGGGGTTGATCTGATCTCCCGCTTCTGAACCCGCTCTTCCCCCCCCACCCCCGAACCCACCCCCCGCCCCCTCCCCCGAAGGGGGAGAGGGGGAGGGGGCGGGGGAGAGCTCCGGCGGTCCCGCGAGGTGCCCCAACCGCCCCGCCGGCGAGGCGCCCCGACCGCCCGCGCCGGGCGCCGCGCCCCGACCACCCGCGCCGGGCGCCGCGCCCCGACCACCCGCGACGGGCACCGCGCCCCGACCACCCGCGACGGGCACCGCGCCCCGTCCGCGAGGCACCTCCACGCCCCGCCTTCCCCGCGCCGGCCACCCCCGCCCGGCTTCCGCGAACCTCCCACCCCCCCGGCTCGTAAAGTGACCGCATGAACATCTGCGTCTTCTGCTCCGCCGCCGATCTCGACGACCGCTATGTCGTCCCCGCCCGCCAGTTCGCCGAGTTGATGGGCAAGGGCGGGCATGCGCTGGTCTGGGGCGGCTCGGACGCCGGCCTGATGAAGGTCATGGCCGACGGAGTGCAGCAAGCCGGCGGGAAGCTGATCGGCGTCTCCGTGGAGTTCCTGGCGCACAAGGCCTATGAGGGTGCCGACGAGATGCTCGTCACCCGGAATCTCGCCGAGCGGAAGGCGCAGATGCTGGCGCGCGCCGACGCCATCGTCGTCCTGGTCGGCGGAATGGGCACGCTGGACGAGGCCACCGAGATACTGGAGCTGCGCAAGCACGGGATGCACACCAAGCCGGTGGTGCTGCTGAACACCGCTGGTTTCTATGACGGGTTGAAGGAGCAGTTCCAGCGGATGGAGGCGGAGGGCTTCCTGCCGGTTCCACTCACCGACCTGGTCTTCTTCGCGGCGGACGGCGTCGGGGCGCTGGCCTACCTGGAGGAGCGCGCGGGCATCCAGGCCTGAGCGCCGCCCCGGGGTCCCGCCGCTCCCGGCGTCCCGTCAGCCGCTCGTGAGGATCACCTGCTCGTTAGGATCAACCCATGGGTACGCACTTGATCACGGGCGCAGGATCGGGCATCGGAGCGGCGGTCGCACGGCGGCTCGCGGAGCGCGGGGAGAACCTGTGGCTGCTGGCGCGCCACGCGGTCCGGGCGAAGGAGCTGGCCGAGCAGTTCCCCGGCGCCCGCACTCTCGTGGGTGACCTCGCCCATCCCGAGAAGCTGTCCTGGGCCTTCGGGCAGCAGCCGCTGCCGGACCGTCTCGATTCCCTGGTGCACAGCGCGGGCGTGATCGAGCTGGGTGCGGTGGGCGATCTGCCGGCCAAGGCCTGGCAGCGGCAGCTGGCCGCCAATCTGGTCGCGCCCGCCGAGCTCACCCGGATGCTGCTCCCGCTGGTACGGGTCGCCAAGGGGCATGTCGTCTTCGTCAACTCCGGTGCCGGGCTGAGCGCGCGTGCCGAGTGGGGCGCCTACGCCGCGAGCAAGCACGGTCTGAAGGCGCTGGCCGACGCGCTGCGGGCGGAGGAGCACGACAACGGGGTCCGGGTGACGTCGGTTTACCCGGGTCGCACGGCCACGCCGATGCAGGAGAGCACCCATCGGCAGGAGGGCAAGGAGTACGACCCGGCGCGCTGGATCGATCCGGAGTCGGTGGCGACGGCCATCCTCACGGCCATCGACCTGCCGCGGGACGCGGAGATCAACGACGTGTCGGTGCGGCCGGGGCGCTGAGCCGCAAGGGGTCGCGCCGGGGCCGCGGTGCCGGCCCCGCCCCGCTTCACGGTTTTCCACAACCCCGCTGCTTTCACAGCCCTATTGCTTTCCACAGCCCTGCTGCTTTCCGCGGTGCCGACGTACGCTGCATGCGTGACCACTGAAGCGAAGTCGAGCGCGGCGGCCGGGTGCGGGTTCCGGGAGATCCGGGGGCTCGTGACGGAGCTGAGCCGACGGCTGGACGGCCATCAGCGCAGCCGTATCGCCGAGCTCGATCTGACGCCGACGCAGGCCAAGGCGCTGGAGGAGCTCGGCGAGCCGAAGACCGCGCGGGAGCTGGCCGGGGTGCTGTGCTGCGAGCCGCCGAATGTCACGTATGTCATCTCCAAGCTGGAGAAGCAGGGCATGGTCGTGCGCCGGCCGCATCCCTTGGACGGCCGGGCCAAGCAGGTCGTACTCACCGACGCGGGGCGGGAGTTGCGGCTCGATCTGCTGCGGCGGATGGGGACCGCCTCGCCACTGGATCACCTTTCGCCCGAGGAGCGGGCCGCGTTGCGCGATGACCTGCTGACGGCGCTGGGGCGCGGCGACTGACCCCGCCGCCGTACCGCTTCACCGAGGCTCTGGGACGTCCCGGGGCCTCGATCCTTCGGCCGGCTTCCACTTCAACTTCGCCTCAGCGGTCAGCAGCAGCGCTTCACAGCGAAGGTGACCGGGGTACGCAGGCTGTGGTGGGCGGCGCGCCTCGTTCGCGGCGCCGGAGGTGGACCGTCCGTCGCGGCGGCCGTACGTTCCGGCGCGGGCCCGACGTATGTCTCCGGGCGAGCGGGCCGCGGCGCCCGGGGCCGCCGGTCCCCGCCTCCGGCGCACCCCGCCCGCCGCACCCCGCCCGCTGCACCCCCTCCGGAGCGCCGCCGCATACCCTGCCTGGGTGAGCGAGAACAGCACGCAGAAGTGGGCCGCGGGTGCGGCGACCGGGATCGGGTCGATGCCGGGCGGTGACGCACGGGAGGCGGCCAAGACCGTCACCGGGTCGCTGGAGACCTTCCCCTACCTGCCGGAACTCCCGGCCCGGGGGCCCGGCGCCGACATGATCGGGCGGACCCTGGGGCTGCTCGTCGAGGTCTACGGGCATGTGGAGCCCAGCGGCTGGCGGATCAGCGACCGTCCGGGCCGCGACACCCGGCGGGCCCACTCCTGGCTCGGGGAGGATCTCGATGCCCTGGAGGAGTTCACCCAGGGGTACGAGGGGCCGCTGAAGGTCTCCGCGGTCGGCCCGTGGACCCTGGCCACCGCCCTGGAGCGGCGCAACGGCGAGGCGGCGGTCGGCGACCCCGGTGCCTGCCGGGATCTTGCCGCGTCCCTGGCGGAGGGGCTGCGCGGCCATCTCGCGGACGTACGGCGACGGGTGCCGGGCGCGCGGGTCGTGCTGCAGCTCGACGAACCGTCGCTGACGGCGGTGCTCCAGGGTCGGGTGAAGACCGCCAGCGGCTACCGGACCTACCGTGCCGTCGACCGGGCGGTCGTCGAGGGCGCGCTGCGTGATCTTGTCGCGGTGGCGGAGGGCGGTCCCGTGGTCGTCCACTCGTGCGCCCCCGGGGTGCCCTTCGGGCTGCTGCGGCGGGCCGGCGTCGCGGGCGTCTCGTTCGATTTCTCACTGCTCACCGAGCGTGAGGAGGAGGCGGTCGGGGAGGCCGTCGAGGGCGGGACGACGCTGTTCGCAGGCGTGGTGCCGGGCGTGGACGGCCCATTGTCAGACCCTGCCGGTAGCGTCATGGGTGTCAGGACGCTGTGGCGCAGGCTGGGGCTGACGCCGGGGACTCTCAGCGAGTCCGTGGTGATCACTCCGTCCTGCGGGCTCGCGGGTGCTTCGCCCGCTTATGCCCGCTCGGCCCTCGCCCACTGCGTCCGGGCGGCGAGATCACTCGCAGACAACCCTGAGTGACCGCACTCAAGGACCACGGGAGGACAAGACGGTGGCTGGCGAACAGCACGCAGCGGGATCCGACGTGCCCGCGGCGGCGCGGGAGCAGCACGCGCAGCTCGCTGAGCAGATCGAGGAGCACCGCTTCCGGTATTACGTGAAGGACGCCCCGGTCGTCAGCGACGCGGAGTTCGACAGGCTGCTGCGCTCCCTGGAGGCCCTGGAGGACGAGCACCCCGAGCTGCGCACCCCCGATTCACCGACCCAGAAGGTCGCCGGTGCGTACGCCACGGAGTTCACCGAGGTCGAGCACCGCGAGCGGATGCTCTCGCTCGACAACGCCTTCGACGACGAGGAGCTGGCCGGCTGGGCCGAGCGGATCGCCGGTGAGCTGGGCGGCGATCCCCGGAGCGCCGGCTATCACTTCCTGTGCGAGCTGAAGGTCGACGGCCTCGCGGTCAACCTCACCTACGAACACGGCCGGCTGACCCGCGCCGCCACCCGCGGGGACGGCCGTACGGGCGAGGACATCACCCCCAACGTCCGCACGATCGCGGAGATCCCGCACCGCCTGAAGGGCGACCGGATCCCGGACCTGGTCGAGGTGCGCGGGGAGGTCTACTTCCCGATGGAGAAGTTCCTGGAGCTCAACGAGCGGCTGGTCGCCGACGGCAAGCCGCCGTTCGCCAACCCCCGTAACGCCGCGGCCGGTTCGCTGCGCCAGAAGGACCCCAAGATCACCGCCAGCCGCCCGCTGCACATGGTCGTCCATGGCGTCGGCGCCCGCGACGGCCTGGTGATCGACCGCCAGTCGCAGGCCTACGACCTGCTCAAGGAGTGGGGCCTGCCGACGGCCGCGCACAACAAGGTCGTCGATTCCCTGGCGGCGGTCCGCGAGTTCATCGCCCATTACGGCGACGCCGAAACCCGCCGTACGGCCGTCGAGCACGAGATCGACGGTGTGGTCGTCAAGCTGGACGAGATCCGGCTCCAGGGGCGACTGGGCTCGACCTCGCGCGCGCCGCGCTGGGCGATCGCCTGGAAGTACCCGCCGGAGGAGGTCAACACCAAGCTGGTCGACATCCGCGTCGGCGTCGGCCGTACGGGACGGGTCACGCCGTATGCCGTGGTGGAGCCGGTGACGGTGGCCGGCTCCGAGGTGGAGTTCGCGACCCTGCACAACCAGGACGTGGTCAAGGCCAAGGGCGTGTTCATCGGCGACACCGTCGTGATCCGCAAGGCCGGCGACGTCATTCCGGAGATCCTGGGACCGGTAGTCGATCTGCGGGACGGCAGCGAGCGGGAGTTCGTGATGCCGGCCGAGTGCCCCGAGTGCGGGACGGCGCTGCAGCCCGCCAAGGAGGGCGATATCGACCTGCGGTGCCCCAACGCCCGTGCCTGCCCCGCCCAGATCCGTGAGCGGCTGTTCTACCTCGCCGGCCGCAAGTGCCTGGACATCGAGAACTTCGGCTATGTCGCGGCGACCGCGCTCAGCCAGCCGCTGGAGCCCGCGGAGCCGCCGCTGAGGGACGAGGGCGATCTTTTCGGCCTCTCCATCGAGCAGCTGCTGCCCATCAAGTCCTATGTCCTGGACCCCGATTCGGGCCTGCCCAAGCGCGATCCGAAGACCGGCGAGGAAAAGGTTGTCACCTTTTTCGCCAATCAAAAGGGCGAGCCGAAGAAGAACGCGCTGGCCATGCTGGAGAACATCCAGGCGGCCAAGCAACGCCCGCTGGCCAGGATCCTTACGGGTCTGTCGATCCGGCATGTGGGCCCGGTGGCCGCCGAGGCGCTGGCGCGGGAGTTCCGCTCGATCGACCGCATCCGGGACGCGGACGAGACCGAACTCGCCGCCGTAGACGGCGTCGGGGCCACCATCGCCGCCTCGCTCAAGCAGTGGTTCGCCGTGGACTGGCACCAGCAGATCATCGAGAGCTGGCGGGCCGCCGGTGTCCGGATGGAGGAGGAGCAAACGGGTGACGAGGGCCCGAGGCCTCTCGAAGGCGTCACCGTCGTCGTAACGGGCACACTTCAGTCACACACCAGAGATGGCGCGAAAGAGGCCCTCCAGAACCTCGGAGCGAAGGTGACCGGTTCCGTTTCGAAGAAGACCGGATTCGTAGTGGTGGGCGACAACCCGGGTTCGAAGTACGACAAGGCCATGCAGTTGAAGGTCCCCGTGCTGGACGATGATGGCTTCGCGGTGCTGCTGGAACAGGGTCCGGACGCAGCACGAGCGGTAGCTGTCACTCCGCCTGAGGAGGAGTGAGGTGTCACCCCATCGGCGCATACCAGATTGATCCGCGACGCCTGGTCGCATTCGGGCAACCGTCACCGATCGCTGCCCGCGGCGGCCTTCCGCGGCCTACTGTTGAGGAGTGCGCCTGCCGTGGCGCGGGCACAGCCGGCTGTGAGAGGGATCGGAATGAAACCGACCGACAGCGCCGCTCCGGCGTCGCGGCTCCGGCGGCTCGTCGTGCCCGCGCTGCCCGGGACCATCGTCACCGTGGCGGGCCTCGCGCTCGCCACGGGCGTCCTCGTGAACCTCGGCGAAGGTGACGCGCTGTTCCCCGGCGGCTCCATAGGCTGGTCGCTGGCGGTCCTCACCGGCATCATCGTGGGCCATCTGGTGGCCCTCGGCCGGGACCGCTGGTGGGGCGGCACGGGCTCCGGCGCCGCGCTCGCCCTCGCCGTCCTGCTGCTGTTCGGCTGGGTGCCCGCCACCCTCGTCAGCCTCTCCGTCGTCGTCCTCGTCGGCGCCGCCCGGCGCCACCGCTGGCGGCAGGCCGTGGTGCACGGCGCCGTGGACATCCTCGGCATCGGCGCCGCGGCGCTCGGCCTCGCCGCGTTCGGCGTGGCCTCCAGCGTCCGCCACCCGTGGTCCCCGCCGGCCTGGAACCTCTCCGTCCTTCCCGAAGTCGTCGTCACCGCCGCCGGCTATCTCGCCGTCAGCCGCGGCCTGCTCTGGCTCAGCCTCACCCCGCGCACCGGCCAGTTGCCCGCCATCCCCCGAACGGCCGTCGTACGACAGGCACTCGTCGGCACCGCCCTCCTCGGGATCTCCCCGCTGATCGCCGTCTGCGCCGTGCACGCCCCGTTGCTGCTGCCGCTGTTCGCGGTCCCGCTGATCGCGCTGGACTCCACCCTGTGGATAGCCCGCGCCCGCGCCGAGGAGCAGCTGCGCGACCCGCTCACCGGCCTGCCCAACCGCCAGTGGCTGCTGGAGCGCACCTGGACCGCGCTGGACGACGCCGAACGCGTCGGCGCCCGCTCCGCGCTGGTCCTCATCGACCTGGACCGCTTCCGCTCCGTCAACGACACCCTCGGCCACCTCGCCGGCGACCGGCTGCTGCTGCAGATCGCCGACCGGCTGCGGCACGCCCTCCCGCGCGGCGCCGAGGCGGCCCGGCTCGGCGGCGACGAGTTCGCCGTCCTGCTGCCCACCACCGACTCCCTCACCAGCTCCCAGCGGGCGGCCCGCCATCTCGTCGCCGCCCTCGGCTCGCCGCTGGATCTCGACGGGCTGACCCTCGTGCTCGAAGCCAGCGCGGGGGTCGCGGTCTTCCCCGACCACGCCCTCGACGCCGAAGGCCTGCTGCGCCGCGCCGATGTGGCGATGTACCAGGCCAAGCGGGACCGCAGCGGCGTCGAGCTCTACGAGGCCAAGCGGGACGGCAACACCCCCGACCGGCTCGGCCTGTTGGGCGATCTGCGGCGCGCCCTGGACGCGGGCGACGTCGAGCTGCACTACCAGCCCAAGGTCGGTTTCGACGGCCATGTCGCCGGGCTGGAGGCACTGGTCCGCTGGGTGCACCCGGACCGCGGCAGGGTCCCACCGGACGAGTTCATCGCCATCGCCGAGTCCTCCGGGCTGATGCCCCGGCTGACCGAGTACGTCCTGGAGACCGCCCTCGCCCAGGTGGCGCGCTGGCGTGCGATGGGCCTGGAGGTGCCGGTCGCCGTCAATGTCTCCCCGCGCGATGTGCACTCCCCGGGGTTCGCCGGTGCGGTCGCCGCCCGGCTCGCCCGGCACCGCGTCCCACCGGGCGCCCTCCAGCTGGAGATAACCGAGCACGTCCTCCTGGAGGATCCGCAGCGGGCCGCCGACACTCTCGCCGGGCTCACCGCGCACGGCGTGAAGATGTCCCTCGACGACTTCGGCACCGGTTACTCCTCCCTGGTCCATCTGCGGCGCCTCCCGGTCAGCGAGCTGAAGATCGACCGCTCCTTCGTGGCCCGGCTCGCGGTCGACACCGAGGACGCGGAGATCGTCCGCTGCACTCTCGACCTCGCCCACTCCCTCGGCCTCCTGGTCGTCGCGGAGGGCGTCGAGGACGACGAGACCTGGGAGCGGCTGCGCGACCTCGGCTGTGACGCCGTACAGGGCTGGCTGGTGGCCGCCGCGATGCCACCGGACGAAACCACGGCCTGGTTGAGAGCCCGCGGAGAGCGCGGCTGGCAGCGTGAATCGGAGACGGCCGCCCTGGCGGCGGAGAAGGCCGCCGAGCGCCCTTCGGGACAGGTCCTGAACTGACCCGGCCACCGGCCGTCCCGTGTCCCCGCTCCGAAGAAGACCCTGACGAAGACCCTGACGAAGACCCTGACGAAGACGCCGAGGGAGCCCCCGCGGAGGCTCCGGCACCGCCCCCGGTGCCGCAGCTCCCGCCCGGTCGGGGTGACCGGTCCGCCGAGCCTGCCCACGACGATCCCGCCCGTGACGATCCCGAAGCCGTCGAGCCCGAAGCCGCCGAGCCTGCGACCGCCGAGCCCGACGGCCCCGAGCCCGACGGCGCCGAGCCCGACGGCGCCGAGCCCGACGGCGCGGGTGCACGCCCCGGGCCCGCCGCCCCTGCCCTGCCCGCGCCGGACCGTCCGGAGCCGCAGGTACCCCGGCCCGCCCCCCCGGAGCCGCAGGCCCCCCGGCCCCGTCCCGCCGCGCCGCAGGCCGGAGATCACCGCCCCGGCGGCCCGTCGTCCGGCGACCGCTGACCAGGCCGCCGGACGACGGGCGCCGGCGGCCTGCGGCGGGCCCCGGGGCCCCGCGGGAAAGCCCTGCGCGATTCCCCTGCGGTACGCAATAGGATTGGGCCCGCATATACAGCCACAGCCGAGAAACACTCCGAGAACCAGCAGAGGATCGCTGCATGCCTGGCATCACGCGCGAGGAGGTCGCCCACCTCGCCCGGCTGGCACGTCTGGAGCTGAAGGCCGAAGAGCTCGACCACTTCGCCGGACAGCTCGACGACATCATCGGCGCGGTCGCCCGCGTCTCCGAGGTCGCCGATCAAGACGTACCGCCGACCTCCCACCCGCTGCCCCTGACCAACGTGATGCGGCCGGACGAGGTCCGTCCGTCGCTGACCCCCGAGCAGGCGCTGTCCGGCGCCCCGGCCCAGGAGCAGCAGCGTTTCAAGGTGCCGCAGATCCTGGGGGAGGAGTGACCTACATGGCAGACCTGATCAAGCTCACCGCCGCCGAGATCGCGGCGAAGATCGCCGCCGGTGAGGTCACCGCCGTCGAGGTGACCGAGGCCCATCTGGCCCGTATCGAGGCCGTCGACGAGAAGGTGCACGCCTTCCTGCACGTCGACCGCGAGGGCGCGCTCGCCCAGGCCCGCGCCGTGGACGAGAAGAGGGCCCGCGGCGAGAAGCTCGGCCCGCTGGCCGGTGTCCCGCTCGCGCTCAAGGACATCTTCACGACGGAGGGGATTCCCACCACCGTCGGTTCGAAGATCCTCGAAGGCTGGCTCCCGCCGTACGACGCCACGCTCACCAAGAAGCTCAAGGCCGCCGACGTCGTCATCCTCGGCAAGACCAACATGGACGAGTTCGCCATGGGGTCGTCGACGGAGAACAGCGCCTACGGGCCGACCGGCAACCCCTGGGATCTGACCAAGATCCCCGGCGGCTCCGGTGGCGGCTCCAGCGCCGCCCTCGCCTCCTACCAGGCCCCGCTCGCCATCGGCACGGACACCGGCGGCTCCATCCGCCAGCCCGCGTCCGTCACCGGCACGGTCGGCGTCAAGCCCACCTACGGCGGCGTCTCCCGTTACGGCATGGTGGCGTTCTCCAGCTCCCTGGACCAGGGCGGCCCCTGTGCCCGTACGGTCCTGGACGCCGCGCTGCTGCACGAGGTGATCGCCGGCCACGACCCGCTGGACTCCACCTCCATCGACGCGCCGGTCCCGCCGGTCGTCGAGGCGGCCCGCAACGGCAGCGTCGCGGGCATGCGCGTCGGCGTCGTCAAGCAGTTCCGCGGTGAGGGCTACCAGGCCGGTGTCATCCAGCGCTTCGACGAGTCCGTCGAGCTGCTGAAGGGGCTGGGCGCCGAGATCGTCGAGCTGGACTGCCCGTCCTTCGACCTGGCGCTGTCCGCGTACTACCTCATCGCGCCCTCGGAGTGCTCCTCCAACCTGGCCCGCTTCGACGCCATGCGCTACGGCCTGCGGGTCGGCGACGACGGCAGCAAGTCCGCCGAGGACGTCACCGCCCTGACCCGTGAGGCCGGCTTCGGCCCCGAGGTCAAGCGCCGGATCATGCTCGGTACGTACGCGCTCAGCTCCGGCTACTACGACGCGTACTACGGCTCCGCCCAGAAGGTGCGGACGCTGATCACCCGCGACTTCGAGAAGGCCTTCGAACAGGTCGATGTGATCGTCTCGCCGACCACGCCGACCACCGCCTTCCCGATCGGCGAACGCGTCGACGACCCGATGGCGATGTACCTCGCCGACCTGTGCACGATCCCCACCAACCTGGCAGGCAACGCGGCCATGTCGCTGCCCTGCGGCCTGGCTCCCGAGGACGGGATGCCGGTGGGCCTGCAGATCATCGCCCCTGCCATGGCCGACGACCGGCTCTACAAGGTCGGTGCCGCGGTCGAGGCCGCGTTCACCGACAAGTGGGGCCACCCGCTGCTCGAGGAGGCACCTGCACTGTGACCGCCATGACCAAGAAGGCCAAGAACTTCAAGAAGTCCAAGTCCGGTCTGTACCTGTCGATCGGCAGCACCGCGTTCGGCGCCATCAGCGTCGCCAAGCAGGCCAAGCTGGCCCGCAAGGAGAACGACACGCTCCGCCTGATCGATGCCGCCGTTTCGGCCGCGGCGATCGTCACCGGCCTGGCGATCCTCTACCGCGAACTGAAGCGCCTGGGCGACGACGACGTCCTGCTGGGCTGAGAGGGAAAGTTTCACCGTGACTGTCACTGACCTGGTGTCGTACGAGGACGCCCTCGCGACGTACGACCCCGTCATGGGCCTGGAGGTCCATGTCGAGCTCGGCACCAAGACCAAGATGTTCTGCGGGTGTTCCACGGCTCTCGGCGCGGACGCCAACTCGCAGACCTGCCCCACCTGCCTGGGCCTGCCCGGCTCGCTGCCGGTCGTCAACGCGACCGGTGTCGAGTCCGCCGTCAAGATCGGCCTGGCCCTGAACTGCTCCATCGCCGAATGGTGCCGCTTCGCCCGGAAGAACTACTTCTATCCGGACATGCCGAAGAACTTCCAGACCTCCCAGTACGACGAGCCGATCGCCTTCGACGGCTACCTCGACGTACAGCTGGAGGACGGCGAGATCTTCCGGGTGCACATCGAGCGCGCGCACATGGAGGAGGACACCGGCAAGTCCACCCACATCGGTGGTGCGACCGGCCGGATCCACGGTGCCCGGCACTCCCTCCTGGACTACAACCGCGCCGGCATCCCGCTCATCGAGATCGTCACCAAGCCGATCGAGGGCGCGGGCGAGCGGGCTCCCGAGGTCGCCAAGGCGTACGTCGCCGAACTGCGCGAGCTCATCAAGGCGCTGGACGTCTCCGAGGCCCGGATGGAACAGGGGCAGATGCGCTGCGACGTGAACCTGTCGCTGCGCCCCAAGGGCACCGAGAAGTTCGGTACGCGGTCGGAGACCAAGAACGTCAACTCGCTGCGCTCCGTGGAGCGGGCGGCCCGCTTCGAGATCCAGCGGCACGCCGCGGTGCTCTCCTCCGGTGGCACGATCATCCAGGAGACCCGGCACTTCCACGAGGAGGACGGCTCCACGACGGCCGGCCGCATCAAGGAAGAGGCCGAGGACTACCGCTACTTCCCCGAGCCGGACCTGGTGCCGGTGGCCCCCTCCCGCGAGTGGGTCGAGGAACTGCGGGCCGCGCTCCCCGAGCTGCCGCGGGTCCGCCGCAACCGGCTGCGCGAGGAGTGGGGCATCTCCGCGCACGACATGCAGTCGATCCTCAACGCGGGCGCGGTCGACCTGATCACCGCCACCGTCGACGCCGGCGCGGACTCCGCCTCGGCCCGTAAGTGGTGGATGGGCGAGCTGGCCCGCCGCGCCAACGAGGACGGCATCGACCTGGCCGCCCTGCCGATCACCCCCGAGCAGGTCGCCCGGGTCGCCGCACTCGTCGCCGACGGCTCGCTCAACGACAAGCTGGCCCGCCAGACCATCGAGGGCGTGCTGGCCGGCGAGGGCGACCCGGACACCGTCGTCGAGAAGCGCGGCCTGAAGGTCGTCTCCGACGAGGGCGCCCTGGGCACCGCCGTCGACGAGGCCATCGCCGCCAACGCCGCCATCGCCGACAAGATCCGCGGCGGCAAGGTGGCCGCGGCCGGCGCCCTGGTCGGCGCGGTCATGAAGGCCACCCGTGGCCAGGCGGACGCGGCCCGCGTCCGCGAGCTGATTCTTGAGCGCCTCGGCGCGAAAGAATAATCGGGCACAGCCTGGAGAGGCTGGGCGTCGAGGGCTGACGCGCCTGCTTCTCGTGCACGACGCCGAGCGGCCGTCCTTCTCCGGAAGGGCGGCCGCTTCGCCGTATGGTCCACCCGAATTGGTCCACCCGATCGGCCCACCCGACGGCCGATCGGGGAATGCCGGGCCGGGCCGCCGTGCTGTGATCGAGGAGAAGCCCCGTAGGCCGTCCGGAGGCGGGCGGGGCTCGCCACCCCTCAGTCAGTGGAGGAACGATGCCACAACACGCTCTCGCTTCCCGGATCGGTCGGGTCGGCGTCTGGCACGGCGGGCTTGGCCGGGTGCCGGCCGCTGTCGCGCGTCAGGCGGCGGCCGAGATCGAGCAACTGGGGTACGGGGCACTGTGGTTCGGTGAGACGCCGACCACCGAGTCGATGAGCCAGGCCGCGCTGCTGCTGGCCGCGACGGAGCGGATCACGGTCGCCACCGGCATCGCCAACATCTGGGTACGGGACGCCTCCGCCACGCACAACGCCGCACAGACCCTGGCCGAGGCGTACGAAGGGCGCTTCCTGCTCGGCCTGGGGGCGAGCCACGCGCCGATCGTCGGGGCGCGCGGCCACACCTTCGCCAAGCCGCTCGCGGCCATGCGCGAGTATCTCGACGCGATGGACGAGGCGCCGTACGCGGGGCCGGTGGCCGATCCCCCGCCCGCCCGGGTGCTGGCGGCGCTCGGCCCGAAGACGCTGGAGCTGGCGCGGGACCGGACGGCCGGCGCCCATTCCTATTTCGTCACTCCCGAGCACACCGCCCGCGCCCGCGAGATCCTCGGTACCGGTCCGCTGCTCGCGCCCGAACAGGCCGTGCTGCTGGAGTCCGACCCCGCAACGGCCCGCTCCCTGGCCCGCGAACACCACACCCGCCGCTATCTCCAGCTGCCGAACTACACCGGCAATCTGCGCCGACTCGGCTTCGGGGACGAGGACTTCGCCGACGGCGGCAGCGACCGGCTGGTGGACGCGATCGTGGCATGGGGTGACGCGGACGCCATCCGCCGGCGCGTACAGGAACACCACGACGCCGGAGCGGACCATGTCGCCGTCCAGCCCCTGGCGGTGGACCGCGGTCTGGGCCTGGAGCAACTGCGGGAACTGGCGCCGGTGTTGCTGTAGACCATTTCCTGGCTGTCAGGCCGCTACGCTGCTCGGACTTTCCCTGCGCCCTGCGCCCTGCGCCCTGCGCGAGATGTGCCATCATCAAATCTTGATCAATTACGGTCCACGATCACGCCAATATCGGGTTGGTCAAAGCCCCTGCGGTGGCGCATGTCAATCAAATCGGGCGCAGGGCGGCCACCACGCGGGCAAGGCGCCACTCTCCGCGGCCAAGCACGCCTGCGACGAACTCGCCTAAGCCTGCGAATCTTTCGCACACGCCATCGATGAAGCTCACAGTGAGACCGAGTCGAATCTGGCTAAGGCCGGCATTGCCCTCACCGTCACGACCATCGTGGGCGTCCACGCCGAAACCGGAGCCCGAGAGCCCGCCGGCGTGGGAGGACGCGGCGGGGGTGGAGGGTGAGGGGCAAGCGAGGCGCCGCCCCATGAGGGCGGCCTCACTCCCGTCGAGGATCTCTCTTCCGAAGAGATCCTCGAAAATAACCGTGCCGCGCTGGGCAAGGATACGGGGCGAAATATGCACATCCCCAAGGGAGGGAATGATGGTGTCTTTGGAAAACCCGGTTGTCGAGGAAGTGCTTTTTCAAGGACTCGAAGATTGGGTGGGGCTCACTACCGTTGTCGCCCTCGTGGAGAGTGAGAAGGAATCCTGGTGGAACCAGGCGGGCGAACCGGCCTCTCGCGACATCAAGGACGCCGCACTTTCGGTCGTGAAGTTTCTTCTCTCCAGCGGGCTCATGAAAGCTGGCGAACTCTCGACTTCAAATGCCGATCAATATGACTTCCTTGACTGGCCGGGCGGCACTCAAAAGATCCTTGAACATATTTCGGATGAGTGGGTCGAGCTGACATCCCTGGATCGCTTCGAGCCCTGCTGGCTTCGCAGTACTGATGCCGGCCTGGAAGCAGGACGTGCCATCGACAGCTGACCTGTTCTTCCGCTCCTCCACATCGGACTCTCCGGTTACGAGGCCAGGGACCTTCTGGACTGAACTAACAGCCCGAGGATCCCCATGAAAGATGGGGATCCCTTGACCTGCCGCGGATCGTGCTCGACGCCATGCAGGACACGGTCCCGGCTGGCGACACCGTTATCGCTGCCCCTTTCGCCCTCAGGCGGCGCTACCCGTGGCCAGTTGCTCGGGTGGGGTGTCCTTGTGGCTGATCGCCAGGTAGCCCACGAGCAGGGCGATCGGGACGATGAGGGTCAGGGTGACCGGTCCCGTTCCCCAGCCGAGGCCGCCGCGGGAGGTGGAGACGCCCATCCAGTCGGCGAAGGAGGCCCCGAGCGGGCGGGTCAGCACGTACGCCCACCAGAAGGCGGCGACGGCGTTGAGCCCGAGGAAGCGTCCGGACAGGGCGGGCACCGCGATGAGGGCGGTGAACAGGAGGCCGGAGGGCAGATAGCCCCAGCGCAGGGTGCCCGCGGTGAGGTCGCCGACCGCGGTGCCGAGGGCGAAGGTGGCGAGCACGGTCGCCCAGTAGAACGTCTCGCGGCGGCGGGTGCGGATGCTGTGGATGGACAGCGTGCCCTCGGACACGTACCAGGCCGTCAGGATCGCGGCCAGTCCGACCGAGAAGGCGATGACCGAGACCGTGTAGGGGATGCCCGCCACGACGTGCACGACATCGGCGGCCATGGTGCCGAAGACGCTGACCATGACGATGGCGGACCAGTAGATCCAGGGCCGGTAGCGGGTGCTCCGGAACTGGAGGATCAGCAGGGCCGCCAGCCCGGCCAGTCCGAGGCTGCCGGCCGGTATCGGCCCGAGCGTCCGGCCGAGGTAGTCCGAGGCCGTCTCGCCCATGCCTGTGGTGAGCACCTTCACTCCCCAGAACAGGGCCGTGACCTGCGGTACCTTGCTCCAGCCCGGTCCGTGTCCACCCTCGGGCAAGGAGGTGTGGGACCATCCCTCACCCACGGGCCGTGCCAGCGCCTCGCTGCTCGACTGCGCCATCGCCTGTCCGCCCTCCCGGCGCGCTGCGCCGTATCGGCAACCTTGTGCATTTCGGGCGCTGTTCAGCCGACCACGCGGGGTCGCTGAGCACTGCCCAGCTTTCGTCTACACGACTGTAGACGATGGAGTGGGGTGCGCCGTGGCCGCCTCCGGTCCGCGGTCCCGGAGGCCGCCGTACCCGCATTCGGGCCTCCTGGGGTCGTGCGGCGGCGGGTGTCGGCAGATGATCGTCCCGACGGCTCGGTGGGAAGGGTGCGCACGGGAGCAGCGCGATGGGCGACGACCCACAGCATGGTGATCATCAGCGCCTGGGTGGCGCGGAACGCGGCGCCAGGGAACGCGGCGGCCCCGACTGCCCGGGCAGCCCCGCCGGCGTGCGCCGCAGGCGATTCCTCGGTGCCGCCGCCCTGGGGGCCGCCGGTCTCGCCGCCGGGATGACCGCCGGCTGTGACTCCACGTCAGGCGGGGACCCCGGCACCGGCCCCACCGGTGGCGACCAGCCGGACCTGGACGCGGAGCGGGAGCGCCCCGGAGACCCCGACTGGCGGATCCGTTCGGCCGGTCCGCCCGACGCCGTCCAGGGCTACACCGACAAGGTGAGCGTCCTGCCGGGCGAGGAGTTCGGGCTGTACGTCTCGACCACCGCACCCGGCTTCCGCGTTGCGGCCTACCGGGTGGGCTGGTACGGAGGCGCCCAGGCCCGGTTGGTCTGGCGTTCGGAGCAGGTCGCCGGGCGGCGCCAGCGCGCCCCGCGGCTGCTGCCCGGGACCCGCAGCGTACGGGCGGACTGGCAGCGCAGCCTCCGCGTACGCACCGACGGCTGGCCGCCGGGCGCCTATCTGCTCCGGCTGGACGCGGAGCACGGGCACCAGCGGTACGTCCCGCTGATCGTCCGCTCGGCGCAGGCCGCGGGCCGGACGGTGCTGATGCATGCGGTGACGACCTGGCAGGCGTACAACGCATGGGGCGGCTACAGCCTCTACCGGGGTGCGGACGGCGGGTACGGGACGCGGTCGCTGGAGGTCAGCTTCGACCGGCCCTACGACACCAACGGCGCCGGAAAGTTCCTGGTCTACGAGCGTGCGTTGGTGGTCCTCGCGGAGCGGCTCGGCCTCCCGCTGGCCTACACCACCGGTCTGGACGTCCACCGCACCCCGTCGGCGCTGCGCGGCGCCACGGCGGCGCTCTCGCCCGGCCACGACGAGTACTGGACCCCGCAGCAGCGGCAGCACGTCACCCGGGCCCGCGATACCGGCACCAATCTGGCCTTCCTCGGGGCCAACGCCTGCTTCCGCCGGGTCAGGCTGGAGCCGGCGCCGTCCGGCGCCCTGCGCACCGTGGTCTGCTACAAGACCTCCTACCGGGACGATCCGCACTTCGCCGGTCCGCACCGGGCCCTGCCGACCCACGACTTCCGCCAACCGCCCGCCGCCGACCCGGAGTCCACGCTGACCGGTGTCTTCTACGAGGGCTACCCCACGGATGCGCCGTACGTCGTCCACAGCGCGGACCACTGGCTCTTCGCCGGAACGGGCGTGAAGCGCGGCGAGGCCTTCGACCACCTCGTCGGGGTGGAGTACGACCGGGTCACCCCACAGGCGCCCACGCCGGCGCGGCTGGAGATCCTGGCCCACTCCCCGCTGGTCTGCAACGGCCGGCACAGCCACGCGGACTCCGCCTACTACACCGTGCCGAGCGGCGCCGGAGTCTTCTCCTCCGGAACGATGCGGTGGGTCGAGGCCCTCATGGCGGGAACCCGCGAGGACGGCCGCGATCACGGCATGGACGGCCGGACGCGCGCCTTCGTCACCCGGACCACCGAGAATCTGCTCCGCGCGTTCGCCGAGGCGCCCGCGGCGAAGATCCGGCCGACGCCGCGGGACAACGTGGCGAGCGTGTACGGGATGTGAGCCTCGCCCGACCGGGCTCAGTGTCCCAGTCGCTCCAGGGCGGCGAGCGGGTAACGCTCCCCGGCGACGGTGCCGTCGGGCACGGCCGCCCGGAGCCCGGCCGCCTGCTCCGGGTCGAGCGCGATCCCGGCCGCTGCCGCGTTCTCCTCCAGGTAGGCACGCCGTTTGGTGCCGGGGATCGGGACGATGTCCTCGCCCTGGGCGAGCAGCCAGGCGAGGACGGCCTGTGCCGGGGTGCAGCCGAGGGACTCGGCGATGGTCCGAACGGCCTGGACGAGGCGTAGATTGCGGGCGATGTTCTCCGCGGAGAACCGCGGCCACCGGCGCCGGGCGTCCTCGGCGGTGAGGTCGTCGCGGGACGCCAGCGCACCCGTCAGCATGCCGCGCCCGAGCGGGGAGTACGCCACGACGCCGATGCCGAGTTCCCGGCAGGTCGCCAGCATCTCGCCCTCCACGACATCGCGCGTGAAGAGGGAATACTCCAGCTGGACGGCGCTGATGGGGTGGACGGCATGCGCCCGGCGCAGCGTCTGCGGGCTCACTTCGCTGAGGCCCAGATGGCGTACGGCACCGTCGGCGACGAGCTCGGCCATCGCGCCGACCGTCTCCTCGATGGGGACGCTTGGATCGCGGCGGTGCAGGTAGTAGAGGTCGATACGGTCCGTGCCGAGGCGGCGCAGCGAGGCGTGACAGGCCTCGCGCACCCAGGCGGCGGAGGAGTCGACCTCGTTCACCCGCCCGGTGGCGGCGTCGTGCCGCAGCCCGAACTTGGTCGCGACGACCAGCCCGTCCCGCTGTGCGGCGGTACGGCTGCGCAGCCAGCGGCCGAGGAACTCCTCGTTGGCGCCCCGCCCGTAGGCGTCCGCGGTGTCGAGCAGGGTGACGCCGAGCTCGACCGCGCGGTCAAGGGTCCGCACGGACTCCGCGTCGTCCGGGACGCCGTACGAGGTCGACATCCCCATGCAGCCGAGGCCGAGCGCGGAAACGCTCGGGCCGTGTGTGCCGAGCCGCCGGTGTTCCATCTTCCCCCCAGCGCCGCTCAGTTGGTGATGTCGGCGAGGAACGCGGCCCAGGCGGTGGCGCTCAGGGTGAGCGACGGTCCGGTGGGGTTTTTGGAGTCGCGGATGTGTATGGCGGAGGGGCAGGTGGCGACCTCTACGCAGTCCCCGCCAGCGCTGCCGCTGTGGCTGGACTTGTACCAGTCATAGGCGACTTCAAGGCAGTCTCCGCCTTCGCTGCCACTGTGGCTGGACTTGCGCCAGTTGTAGGCGACCTCTATGCAGTCGCCGCCCTGGCTGCCGCTATAGCTGGACTTGAACCAGGTGAGGTCGTCGGAGATGAGCGGGGCAGCTGCGCTGGTCATGGCCCTCCTAGCAGATCGTCCAGCAGGCTTCTACTCTCCTCGGGGGTGAGGGCCTGCGACCGCAGCATCCCATATTTCTGTTGAAGGGTACTGACCTGGTCGGGATCGTCGATGAGGTAGCTGACCAACTGTCCCTCGATGTAAGCCAAGTGGTCATGTGCTGGCGTTTCCATCAGGATCAACGGTCCGTCTAGGCCAGCGTGGTTTCGCCGTGCCGTTGGCATGATCTGCAAGCCGAGAAAGGGGAGTTCAGCACACTGCCGGAGGTGGCGGATCTGTTCCCGCAGCGTGTCGGGCCCGTCGAGTGGCCGGTGCAGAATCACCTCCTCCAGGATGAAGTTGAGCATCGGCCGCGGCTTCTTACGTTCCAGCAGCTTCTGTCGATCGAGGCGAGCGGACACCCACTCGTCCGCCTGGTCCTCGTCGAGGGGTGGATAGAGGCAGTCGAATACCGCCCGCGCATAAGCTCCCGTCTGCAATAACCCAGGCACCACCTGGTTCTGGTACGACAGCAGCGTAAGCGCCTCCTCCTCATGCTCCACCAGGTCCTGCACGAACGCGGGCAGCTTCTCCCGTTCCGGGACCTTCGCCACCGCGACCGCCAACGCCCCCTTGGTGTCGAGGATTTCATCCAGCGTCTCGGCCAGGTCGATCTTCAGTGGTCTGCGGCCCTGCTCGATCGAGCCGATGGTGTCCTCATGGAGCCCGACCATCTCGGCCAGCTCGGGCTGGGTGATGCGGGCGGCCCTGCGGAAGTGACTCAGCTGGGCGCCGATCACATGCCAGGAAGTGATCCTCTTCGGTTTGTTCGCCGGGTGCATGCGCTCTGCCTTCCCCTCCCCGCGACGGCATGACACCGCCAGAAGTCGTACATCGCATCCGTACGACCTGACGCTGTGGTCCAGCATAGTCACGCACTGTGACAGTGGAAGTTATGCACAAGGAGATCCGGGCACTCTGCGCCCGTACGGCCTTCTACCGGCGCGAGCGCCGATCCGTCCCGCGGGCAAGGGAGTTCGCCCGTGCTGCCCTTGCCGCATGGGATCTGGACCACCTCGCGCACGACGTCCTGCTCTGCGTCAGCGAACTGGCCACCAACGCCCTGCTGCACGGCGTCCCGCCCGGCCGTGGCTACCGGCTGGTGCTGGCGCTGGACGAGGACGGCCTGCTGCGGGTGGAGGTGCACGACAGTGGTGACGGGACGCCGCGGGCTCCCGCGCCGTACGACCGGGACGGGGAAGAGAGCGAGTTCGGGCGGGGCCTGCTGCTGGTGTCCGCGCTCGCCGACGCGTGGGGCGTCGGCGAGCGCGTGCCGGGGAAGATCGTGTGGTGCGAGTTCCGCGGCTACGGGAAGGGTTACGGCAAGCCGTGAACGTGCGGGCCGACCGCGTTCGACCAGGCGTTGCCGCTCGCCGCGTCCCAGTTGGTCGACCAGGTCATCGCGCCCCGGAGGCCGGGGTAGGTCCTGGCGGGCTTGAAGGAGCCGCAGGCGGTGCCCTTGGTGAGGCAGTCCAGGGCGGCGTTGACGACGGACGGGTCGACATAGCCGCTGCCCGCGCCCCGGGCGGAGGCGGGCAGGCCCAGGCCCACCTGGGAGGGGGCGAGGCCGCCTTCGAGCTGGATGCAGGCCAGGGCGGTGAGGAAGTCGACGGTCCCCTGGGAGTAGACCTTGCCGTCGCAGCCGAGCATCGAACCGCTGTTGTAGTACTGCATGTTGACGACGGTGAGGATGTCCTTCACGTTCAGCGCGGTCTGGAAGTAGCCGGCCGAAGTGGACTGCATGTCGAGGGTCTGGGGCGCCATGGTGAGGACGAGGTGGCCGCCCGCCTTCTGGGAGAGCGAGCGCAGCGCCTGGCTCATATAGGTCGGGTTGAGGCCGTTTTCGAGGTCGATGTCGACGCCGTCGAAGCCGTACTGCTGCATGAGGGTGTAGAGGCTGGTGGCGAAGTTGGCGGCCGAGGCGGAGTCGTTGACGGAGACGGTGCCCCGTTCACCGCCGACGGAGAGGACCACCGACTTTCCGGCCGCCTGCTTGGCCTTGATGTCGGCCTTGAACTGGTCGACGGTGTAGCCGCCCAGGCCGGCCGAGTCGAGGGAGAAGGTCACGGCGCCCGGTGTGGTGGTGGCGTCGGCGAAGGCCACCGCGATGATGTCGTACTGGGCGGGCACGTCGCTGATCTTCTGGACCGTCGCGCCGTTGTTGAAGTTCTGCCAGTAGCCGGTGACGGCGTGCCGGGGGACGGCGGGGGTGCCGCCGCTGCCGGAGGGGGCGGTGGTGGCCGTGAGCGGAGCCGAACGGGCCGATTCGCCGGCCGCGTTGGTGGCCGAGACCTGGAAGCGGTAGGAGGTGGCGGCTGCCAGGCCGGAGACCGTCGCCGACGTGCCGTTCACGGTTCCGTACTTGGTGCCGTCGCGGTAGACGGTGTAACCGGTGGCGCCGGAGACCGGGGTCCAGGACAGCGCCACGGAGGACGGGGTCACCGCGCCGGCGGTGAGTCCGCCGGGCGCGTCCGGGACCTGTGGCCCGGGGTCGGTGCCGCCTCCGCCGTCGGGTCCCAGGACGCTGAAGTCATCGGCGTAGTAGGCGGGTTGCCCGTACCAGCCATGGGTGTAGACGGTGACCGAGGTGGTGGTGGGGCCGGTGGTAAAGGTGGTGCTGAGCTGCTGCCAGTCGGTGGCGGACGGGGTCCAGGTGGAGACGTCCGTGGTGCCGGTGCCGGAGGCGCCCAGGTAGACGTAGGAGCCCTGGACGTATGCGCTGAGCCGGTAGGTCGCGCCGGGCTTGACCGCGACGGTCTGGGAACAGGTGGCGTTGTCGGAGGCGGTGGGGGTGGCCTTGAGGGCGCCGGTGCCGCTGTGGACGGGGGAGGCGGTGGTGCTGCCGCTGCCCGCCGAACAGGTCCAGTTGCTCAGGCCGGATTCGTAGCCTGCGTTCCGGGCGGCATTGACGTCGGCCGCGGCGGCCGGGCTGGAGCCGGACAGGGTGGTCGCCGCGGCGGCGAGGGCCGTCAGTGCCGCCGCGAGCAGGCGTCTGCGGCGGGCCGGCCGGGGGTGTGGGGTGCGAGGCATGGCTGTCTCCAGTGCCGTAGGGGGGAACACGGGGAGAACTGCAGCAAGACGGTGGCCACCGCTCCTGGCCACAGAATGGTTCAGACCAATCGGGTGGTCAAGAGGTTTGGCGCGAGGGGGACTTGTGCGTGCGCCGCAGACCACCATCCGGGGCAGCGATGTCCGCGCGGCCCGGCGAAGTTGGCCCCCCGTGCACCTGTCCTCCGTCACGCCCGTCCACTACCGTCCCCGTCGCCTCGTCGCACGGGATGGGCTGGGCGCGTAGTGATCGGTAGCGAGGGCCGTCGTCTGGGAGGTCGAGCGTGGCACCGGAGTTATCTCGTAGACGGGTACTGGGCGTGGGGGCCGCGGCGCTGGGGGCGGCGATGGCCGGCTCGCTGCTGCCGCCGTCGTTGCAGCAGGCGCTGGCGGACGAGGCGGCGCGGCCGGCGCGGGGCGGGGGAGGGCTGGGGGACGTCCGGCACGTCGTCGTGCTGATGCAGGAGAACCGCTCCTTCGACCACTACTTCGGGACGCTGCGCGGCGTCCGCGGCTACGGGGACCGCAACGCCGTCGAACTTCCCGGTGGCCGCAGCATCTACGAGCAGCCCGGCCTGCTGGGTCTGGGCACCGTTCTGCCCTTCCCGGTGCGGGCGGCGGCCGCGGCGCAGAAGAAGGACCTCCAATACATCGGGGCGCTGGACCACAGCTGGTTCGGCGGGGCCGTGGCCTGGCACGGCGGCTGGATGAACGGCTGGGTCACCGCCAAGACCGCCGCCACGATGGCGTATTACGACCGGCAGGACGTCCCGCTCCACTACGAGCTGGCGGACACCTTCACCGTCTGCGACGCCTACCACTCCGCCATCCACTCCTCCACCAGCCCCAACCGCAACCATCTGGTGAGCGGGTGGACGGGCTTCGAGCCCAACGGCAGGCGGGCGGTGGGCAACGACGCCTACGAGGAGGACACCCACACCGGCTACACCTGGACCACGTATGCCGAGCGGCTGGAGAAGGCCGGCCGCAGTTGGCGGGTCTACCAGGAGTGGGACAACTTCACCGACAACAACCTGGAGTTCTACGCCGTCTTCAAGGCGGTCGCGAAGAAGGCCCTGGTGAAGGTGGACGGGGCGCACACCATGACCGCCTTCTACACCAAGCTGGCCGGTGCGGACGAAGCCGGGCGCACCCGGCTGACGGCGCTGCTGGAGGAGGGCGTCCGGGGCCTGGACCGCGGCGAGCGGAGCCTGTTCGAGCGGGCGCTGCGGCGCGGCGTGCCGGGTAGTACGGCGAGTACCTTCGCCGCCGATGTGGCGGGCGGCACGCTGCCCGAAGTGTCCTACCTCGTCCCGTCCGCCGCGGATTCCGAGCACCCCGGCGCGTCCTCGCCGGCCGCGAGCGCCACCCTCGTCTACAAGGTGCTGGACGCGCTGGGCAGGAACCCGGACGTCTGGCGGCACACCGTGCTCTTCCTGACCTACGACGAGAACGACGGGTTCTTCGATCATGTGCCGCCGCCGGTGCCGCCGCCCGGGACGGACGGGGAGTTCTGGGACGGGCTGCCGACCGGTCTGGGCATGCGGGTGCCGATGCTGGTCATCTCGCCGTGGTCGGTCGGCGGCTACGCCTGCTCGCAAGTCTTCGACCACACCTCGATCACCCGCTTCCTGGAGCGCTGGACGGGGATCGCGGAACCGAACATCAGCGCTTGGCGGCGCACCGTCTGCGGGGATCTGACCTCCGCCTTCGACTTCTCCCGCGGGCGCGGACAGCCCGCGGTGCGCCGGCCCGGCCCGGTCCCGGCGTTCAGCGGGCGCTGGTCACCGTGGCCGCCGCTCCGCCAGGCACTGCCCCGGCAGGAGCCCGGCAGCCGGCCGGCCAGGGCACTGCCGTATCAGCCGGACGCCGACGGCGGCTTCGACCCGGGCGCCGCGGTCTTCCGGATGGCCGTGCGCAACACCGGCCGGGCCGCAGTGCCTCTGGCGCTCTACCCGTACGCGAAGGAGTGGGACGCGCCACAGCATCGTGAGGTGCGGGGAGAGGGCGAGTGGGATGTCCCGGTAAAGGGAGGTATCTACCGCTTCACCGTGACCGGACCGAACGGCTTCCGGCGGGAGTTCGCCGGGACGGCGCAGGGCGCGGCCGCGGCCCTCGGCCTCGCCACCCGGATCGACGCCGGGCGGCGCACCCTGCATCTGACCGTCACCAATCCCGGGCGCACCGCTCTGACCTGCACCCTGAAACCGCTGGCCTACGCGGACGCGGCGCCGCGCACGGTGACGGTGCAGGCCGGGGCCGTGCGCACCCTCGCGTACGACACACGGGACGCGCACGGCTGGTACGACCTCGGTCTCACGGTCGCCGAGGACGCGTCCTTCCATCGTCGGCTGATGGGGCATGTGGAGAACGGGAGGGAGTCGGTCACCGGCTGAGGCCGGGGGCGGGGCCGGGGGACGGGCCGAGGGGAGACGGGTCCGCGGGACGGGCTGGGGCGGACGGGGCCGGGCGAGGACCGGGAGCCCGGACCCGTCCCCCGCGAAAGCAGTTCCCTATTCCCCTTTCTGTGTGGGGAAGTCCACAAAGCGGTCTAAGGATCTTTTCGGGCTGCGACCCTGCTCTGAACAGGTGGGACGGCCGCGCCCCGGAGGGCATGCGGCGGCCCGCCCGTCCCGTTCGCCGTTTCATCGGTTCCACCGTTTCCACCGTTCACCGTTCACTGTTCATCCGCGCTCGGCACCACCCGTCCTCGGGAGATATCGACGCACGACCCGGGAAGCAGACGAGGTCCGTGACCGCTCTGGCTCGGTGGTGTCTCAGGCGCCGCATCGTGGTGCTCTTGCTCTGGCTCGCCGCCTTCGCGGGGGTCGCCGTCGCCGCGGGCGTGACGGGTTCTGCGTACTCGAACAACTACGAGGTGCCGGGGACCGAATCCAGCCAGGCCTCCGCCCTCCTGGCCAAGGCCTTCCCCGGGAGCTCCGGGGACAGCGACACGATCGTGTGGCACACGGACTCCGGCACGGTGCGGTCCGGCGCGGTCACCAAAACGATGACGCACACGCTGGAGAAGGTCGCCGATCTGCCCGGCGTCTCCGAGGTACGCAGCCCCTACGACCGGCCCAAGGCGGGCGCCTCCCACGGGCAGGGCGCGCGCCAGATCAGCAACGACGGGCACACCGCCTACGCCACGGTGGTCTTCGACCGCCCCACCGACGAACTGGACGCCGGCCAGGTCCGCAAGGTCGTCGACACCGCGCAGCGCGCGTCCGGCCGCGGCCTCCGGGTCGAACTGGGCGGCGCCGGAATCGCGCTGACCGAGGCACCGCGCGCCCAGCTGCCGGAAATCATCGGGCTGTGCGCCGCGGCCGTGGTGCTCTTCCTCGCCTTCGGGTCGCTCGCCGCGACCTTCCTGCCGATCGTCACCGCGGTGGCCGCCGTCGGCACCGCCTCGGCCGGCATCTCGCTGCTCAGCCATGCGATGACCGTCGCCGACTTCGCCCCGATGCTCGGGATGCTGATCGGCCTCGGCGTCGGCATCGACTATGCGCTGTTCATCGTCACCCGGCACCGCAAGGGCCTGCGGGCGGGCCTGTCCGTCGACGAGGCCGCCACCCGCGCCGCCGCCTCCTCCGGGCGCGCGGTCGTCTTCGCCGGGGCCACCGTCTGTATCGCGCTGCTGGGCATGCTGATCCTGCGGCTGAGCTTCCTCAACGGCGTCGCCCTCGCCGCCTCGCTCACCGTCGTGCTGACCGTGGCCGCCTCCGTCACCCTGCTGCCGGCGCTGCTCGGGCTGATCGGGATGCGGGCACTGAGCGGCCGCGAGCGCCGGCAGCTGGCCGCGCACGGCCCGCGGCGCGAGCGGCCCATCGGCATCGCCGCCCGCTGGTCCGGCTTCGTCGAGCGGCACCCCAAGCTGCTGGGCCTGACCGCCGCCGTCGTCATGCTGGTCCTGGCACTGCCGGCCTTCGGCCTCCATCTGGGCACCTCCGACCAGGGCAACAACCCGGCCACCTCCACCACCCGCAAGGCCTACGACCTGCTCGCAGGCGGCGGGCCGGGCGCGGACCGGGGGAGCGGCTTCGGACCCGGATTCAACGGGCCGCTGACGCTCGTGGGCACCCTGGACGGTGCCAAGGACCGGATCGCCTTCGACGAACTGCCGCACCGGCTGCGGGAGGTGCCCGGCGTCGCCCAGGTCAGCGCCCCGGAGTTCAACGGCGGCCGCAGCACCGGCGTGATCACCGTCGTACCGGACAGCGCACCGCAGTCGAGGCAGACCTCCGCCCTGGTGGCCCGGTTGCGCGGCGAGGTGCTGCCCGCGGCCGAGCGCGCGACCACGCTGGACGTGCGGGTCGGCGGCATCACCGCCGGGTACGACGACTTCGCCGGCATCATCGTCGGCAAGCTGCCACTCTTCATCGGCATGGTCATCGCCCTGGGCTCGGTCCTGCTGCTGTTCGCCTTCCGCAGCATCGGCGTCCCGGTGAAGGCCGCGCTGATGAATATCGTCGCGGTCGCCTCGTCCTTCGGGATCGTCGTCGCGGTCTTCCAGTGGGGCTGGGGCAGCGAGCTGCTCGGGCTGGGCAGCGCCGGACCGATCGAACCGTTCCTGCCGGTCATCATGGTGTCGGTGCTCTTCGGGCTGTCCATGGACTACCAGGTGTTCCTGGTCTCCCGGATGTACGAGGAGTGGCGGCTGACCGGCGACAACCGACGGGCCGTACGGGTCGGCCTCACCGAGACCAGCCGGGTGATCAACTCGGCGGCGGTCATCATGATCGCGGTGTTCGCGGCCTTCATCCTCAGCGGCGACCGGACCATTGCGATGTTCGGCATCGGCCTGGCCTCCGCCGTCGCCCTGGACGCCTTCGTGCTCCGTACGCTCCTGGTGCCCGCCCTGATGCACATGCTGGGCGGCGCCAACTGGTGGCTGCCGTCCTGGCTCGGCCGGTGGCTGCCCCGGATCAGCATCGAGCCGCCGCCGGAGCGGCCGTCCGACGCATCGGTCCCGGCCTCGCGGGACGGCGACAAGCCGCTGGTGGAGGCCTGAACCAGGGGTCCCGGCGGACGGCCCGCACGGCGCGCCGCCGCCCCTCGCCCGCCCGGTGGAGCCGTTCTCATCCGACTCTCAGACACGGCACCTACGGTCGCGCCCATGGGAACCACCAGGACGACCGAAAAGCGAACCGACGAGACGACCGTGCCGGCGCAGGCCGCCACGGAGAGCGACGCGGCGACGGACACTGCTGCGCTCCCGGAGACCACCGAAGCGGAGGCGGCCGGCAAGGCCGCCGCCAAGGCGGACGAGCAGGCCGACGACAATGCGGCCCTCGCCGAGCAGGACGAGGCGAGCGAGCGCGATGCCGATGAGGTCGAGAGCAGTGCGGACGTGGAGGCCGCTTCCGCACACAGCGCCGGCGGGATCGCCGCCGGTGCCGGTGCCGTGGTTGCCGCGGGGCTCGGCCTCGCCTCCGTGACCGGCACCTGGCTGGGCACGCTGATGGCCGAGCGGCAGACCCTGATGGGCCAGATCGGTCTCCAGACCGGCAAGACCAGGGACCAGATCGCCGCCGTCTACGGCACCCCGTGGCACACGACCGCGCTGGTCAACGGCGTCTTCGCGCTGCTCGCCGTGATCGCCGCCGTGGTGGTGCTCACCGGTCGGCGCGCCACCTGGGTGCGGGCCGTGGCCTGGGGCGGGCTGGCGCTCGGCGTCCTGGGGATCCTGATCTCCGCGGGCATGTACCTCGACCTGTTCGCGAGCATGCCCGTCGTCCCGAAGGGCACCGGAGGCGGCGGTGGCCCGGCGGCGCCGTAAGGAGCCATGGCCCCGACGAGCCGCCCGCCCAAGACCCACCGGTCCAGCCGGTGGGTCTTTGTCGTTCCGGGACGGCGGACAGGGGGGAGAGGCGCAGCGGCCGGCATTGTCCCCAGAATTCCCAAGTCGATTGTGGCCCGCGTACTCACCGACCTAACATGAACAACTACCCTGCGTAGCTGACTGGTTGACCATCGAGGTGAGATCCGCGAACAATCCCATCGAGCCGCCGTCCTTCCCTGACGATGCCGGTGCCGACTACTTCATCCGCGAGTACCGCACCGCCGTGAACCCCGCCCGGCGGGACTTCCTGGAGAACAAGCCGCCGCTGCTCATCCTGAGCCCACCGGCGGACGGCCCGGACGCCCGCACCCGCCGGGTCCTGGAGGCGCTGCGCTGGGCCCTGGGCCCCGAGCACAAGCGGGTCCCCCATGTCGTGCTGCACGCCGAGGAGGACGTGCCCCTCCTGAGCATGCAGGCGGGCGCCGGGCTGGGCTTCGACGTGCCCCGGAACTCGGCACCGGACCGGTTCCCCAACTTCTGGCTGATGGCGGACGTCGTCGCCCACATACAGGAGAGCCGGCCGGGCAGCAGCGGCCTCGGGGCGCGGAAGTTACGGGACCACGTCTACCGCCAGCGGGCCGAGCGGGGCGGGCTGCCCGGCTTCCTGTGGCACCTGGGCGGCACGGACACCGCACCGATCGGCGGCGTACGCGGCTTCTTCGTGGGGCTCGTATGGCACTCGCTGACCCGGACCCTGCCCCGTTGGGCCTGGGCGCACCGACAGAACCGACGGCTCATCAGGTCCAAGCGGAGCGGCTGGCTCGGCCGCCATCTCAACGCGACCGCCGGCGGGGCCCCGGTGTTCGAACTCCTCGACCAGGTAGGGGCCCGGCAGTCCCCCCGGCTGCATCTGGAACCCGGCCACCCCCGGCACAAGGAAGGGCTCGCCGCCCTCGAACTCCTTTTGCTGCGCGCCCTGTTGGAGGATCTGCACAAGCCTGCCGTGGGGCGCTTCCTGCCCAAGCGCCGCCGCCGGGTGTCACGCCCCGTACTCCTGGTGGAGATTTCCCCGGAGGGTGCCCCGGGAGCTGACGCCGCGGAGCGCTTCCTGCGCTCGTTCCACACTCTGCAATCCGGTCTCGACGGGCCGGGCCCGCTCGTGATCGCGGTGGGCAGGCCCTCCGCGGCCCTGCAGACGGATCTGGGCGTCGAACGCACCAACCTCCGCCGGGCCAGCACCTTGCTCCACTCCAGTAACCCGCGGCCGGTCATGGTGCCCCTGGAGGACGAGCCCTTCGGGCGGCTGGGGCTGCAGATTCCCCCGGTGCAACCGCGGAAGTTCAGGATGGGCTGGCGCGCCGTGACCGTCCTGGAACTGGCGGTGCTGGCCGCAGCCCTGGCGGCCGGGACGGCGGCACCGACGCTCTGGAAGCCGACGAGGAACCTGAGTTGCGTCGGCGGGGACCGTCCGGTCGCCGGTGCCGGGCAGAGCAAGCTGCCCGAGTTCAAGCCGAAGGAGTGGTATGCGGACGCGCTGGAGCGGATCAAGCAGCAGAACCGGAAGGCGGAGGAGTACGCCAAGGACCGGGCGGTGCGCACCGTGGTGCTCTTCGAGTCGAGCCCGCCGACGGACGCGCAGGACACCATCTTCGACGGGTCCATCCCCGAACTCCGCGGCATCGCCATGTGGCAGGAGTGGCTGAACAAGGACGCCGCTTCGAACCTCTCCCGGGTACCCCTGCGGGTGGACGTGCGGCAGGCCACCACCGGCTTCACGAACGCGAGCGCCCTCGCGCGGGACCTCATCAAGGATGTCCGGCAGGAGGAGCAGGGTGCCGACGACAAGAAGATCGTCGGCGTCCTGGGCTACGGGCAGAGCACGACGGAGACACGGGACGCCGTAAGGCTGCTGGGCAACGCCGACATCCGGATGCCGACGGTCGGCACGACCGCGACGGCGGACGAGATGCAAGGCGAGACGTACTGGCCCTTGACCCCGGTGAACAGCCGGGAGGCGAAGATCGCGGCCGACTTCGTCGCGCACTCCAACGTCGTGGAGAGCACCGCGCAGACGACGTCGAAGTCCGCGACCTGTGTCCCTGCCGAGCAGGCCGTCATCGTGCAGAACCCCGGCGACCTCTACAGCCGGAGTCTCGCCGACAGGTTCCGTCGGTCCTTCAAGGGAGACGAGACGGTCATCAACTTCACCCAGGGCCCGCAGCACATCGAAACGCCCGCGGACACGCAGAAGGCGACCTCACCTGACCGGCTGGCCGGTCAGGTGTGCCAGGCCCTGAAGGGCAATCCGCGCACCGTCGTGTACTGGACCTCGCGGGCACGGGACTTCACCGCCTTCGTCAATGCCATGGACGTCAACGGAACCTGCAACGAGAACGGTCTCACCGTACTGGGCGGCAATGAACTCACGAACGTGGCGCTGACCGGTGAGTACGACGACAATTCCTGGCTCCGGCTGTACTACTCCGCGCACCGCCTGCCCGAGGGAGACCACCGCGCCAGCGTGCAGACGAAGCAGTTCATCGGCCATTACAACTCCGAGTACCCGAAAGATCCCTGGCGGCACGACGGGCACTCCGCGGTCTCCTACGACGCCTTCCATACGCTCTCCATGGCGGTGGACGCGGCCCATTCCGGCGCATCCGTGGACCGGGACGCCGTCCTGACCGCGCTGCGGAACGGCGTCCATTTCGACGGTGCCACCGGGGGCGTCAAGTTCTCCGAGGACAGCAACGAGCCTCCGCTGAAGAAGGCGCTGGTGATCCTCAGGCAGTTGGCGGACGGGCCCCGGGCGGTGGTCGCCTGCGGGGCCTACAACCCGTCGGCGCTGAAGGAGGAACAAGGGCCGCCGTGCCCTCCCTGACGTCACCACGGCCGGTTTTCCAGGGTCTCTAGGGCTTGCGTACGCCATACCTAGGCATCCTCCCGCCGGCCGGCAACGGATTCTAAGGACCGTGCCGGCCTGAAGATCGGGAACTCTCCCGATGTGGCGGACCCCCCTTGGCGACGAGGCTGGAGCACATCGACACACCGTCGAGGCACCACCTCACCGCCGTCAGGGAGACACCGTGTTCCACTCCGAGCTGGAGATCCGGGTCCGTCACGAAGAACTGCGCCGCGCGGCCGACCGGCAGCGCCTGGTGCGCGAGGCGACCGCCGGCCGCCGCGCCGCCGCCCGCTCCGGGAGCGACGAACCCGAGGGGTGGGTGAGGGCATGGAGCCGGTGGGCGCGGGTACGCCGCGCCGCCGCATGACAGCGGGCCGCCCATGACGACCCCCACTTCGGTCACGCCGCCGGCCCGCACTCCGTCCGCCCGGTCCCTGGTGCTCCCCGCACTGGACCGGGCCTTCCGGCCGCAGAAACTCGCTGCCGGACTGTCAGACCCCTGTGCGATGCTCGGCAGCGTGGAGACCAGGTCCGTCAGTCCCGTGTTCGTCGGCCGCGCAGCCGAACTCACCGCGCTCGGTGGCGCGCTCGCCCGTATCGCGGCGTCCGGCGAGCCGCAGGCCGTGCTGATCGGCGGTGAGGCCGGGGTCGGCAAGACCCGCCTCATCGAGGAGTTCAGCGAGTCCGCCCGCGCCCAGGGCGCGCTCGTCGCGCTCGGCGGCTGCATCGAGATCGGCTCCGAGGGCCTGCCCTTCGCCCCGTTCTCCGCGATCCTGCACACCCTCAACTGGCATCTGCGCGACGAGCTGGCCGCCGCCGTCGCCGGCCAGGAGGGCGAGCTCGCCCGCATCCTGCCCGAGTTGGGGGAGACGCCCACCGAGGCGCACGACGAGGAGATCGGCCGCGCCCGCCTCTTCGAGCTGACCGCGCGCCTCCTGGAGCGGCTCGCCGTCGACCGCACCCTGGTCCTCGTCATCGAGGACCTCCACTGGGCCGACCGCTCCACCCGCGAACTGCTCGCCTACCTCCTGCGTGCCCTGCACGACGCCAACGTCCTCCTGGTGGCGACCTACCGCTCCGACGACATCCACCGCCGCCACCCGCTGCGCCCCTTCCTCGCCGAGATCGACCGGATGCGCACGGTCCAGCGCATCGAGCTGGCCCGCTTCAACCGCGACGAGGTCCGCTCCCAGCTCGCCGGGATCAACGGCAGCGCTCCCGAAGAGGACACCGTCGACCGGGTCTTCAAGCGCTCCGAGGGCAACGCCTTCTTTGTCGAGGAGCTGGCCCGCGGCCTCGCCGACGGCGCTCTGCACGGCCTGAGCGACCCGCTGCGCGATCTGCTGCTGGTGCGCGTCGAGGCGCTCCCCGAGGACGCCCAGCGGGTGGTGCGCACGGCCGCCGAGGGCGGCTCCACCGTCGAGCACGAACTCCTCTCCGCCGTCTGCCAGATGCCTGAGGACGACCTCATCGAGGCACTGCGGGCCGCCGTCGGCAGCAACACCTTGGTGCCCACCCAGGACGGCAAGGGCTACCGCTTCCGGCACGCCCTCGCCCGCGAGGCGGTCGTCGACGACCTGCTCCCCGGTGAGCGCACCCGCCTCAACCGCCGCTACGCCCAAGCCCTGGAGGCCAACCCCGCGCTGGTCCGGGCCGATGTCTGCGCCGCCCGGCTGGCCAGCTACTGGTACAAGGCCCATGACGCCGCCAAGGCGCTGCCCGCCGTCCTCGCCGCCTCGGTCCAGGCCCGCCGCCGCCATGCCTACGCCGAGCAACTGCGACTGCTGGACCGCGCCCTGGAGCTGTGGGACGACGCGCCCACGGAGGTCCGGCACGGCGTGCGCCCGGTCGACTACACCGAGGCCTATCCGGCCTGCGGCTGCGACGACGACGCCCTGCGCTTCCTCGATCTGCTCGCCGAGATCGCGGTGGCCGCCCGCCTGTCCGGCGATGCCGAGCGGGCCTTCACGATCACCAAGCGCGCCCTGCGGTCCCTGCGCGGCGAGAACGACCCCCTGCGCAGGGCATGGTTCCTGATGCAGCGCTCGCGGCTGTGCCAGTCCACCGGCCGCGGCAACGGCTGGGAGGACCTGGGCACCGCACTGGAGCTGGTCCGCGGCCTGCCGCCGTCCCCCGTGCACGCCGCCGTGATGGCGCACGTCGCCAACTGGGCGATGCTGCACGAACCGGGTCCCGACACCTACGCGACCGCCGAACGCGCCGTGGAACTCGCCCTGTCCGTGGGGGACGAAGAAGCGGAACTCAACTCCCGGGTGACCCTGGGCAGTTTGCGGGTGGACGCCGGAGAGGCCGAGGCCGGCCTCGCGGAGCTCCGCTCCGCCCTCGACCGTGCCGTCGACCGCGGCTACTTCAGCATCATCGGGCGGGGCCACGTCAACCTCCCGTCCGTCCTGGAAAGCATCGGTCGCTCCCGTGAGGCCGTCGAGGTCACCGAGCAGGGCGTCGCCCTCGCCACCCGCTACGGCCTCAAGGACCGCACCAGCTGGGTGCTGGGCAACCGCGCCGAATCGCTCCAGTCGCTGGGCCGCTGGCAGGAAGCGGGCCGGGCCGCCGCGGACGCCCGCCGCTTCGCCCAGAGCCCCCGGTCGCTCGCGCTGGCCGCCAACCGCCTCACCCACCTCGCCCTGGACCGCGGCGACCTCGCCGAGGCCGAACGGGAACTCACCGTCACCCGCGAGCACTACGGCACCCACGATCCCCAGCCCCAGCACACCATCCCCCTCGCGCGGCACGCCCTGCGCATCGCCGCCCGCCAGGGCCGCCTCCTCGACGCCCGGTCCCTCTTCGAACGGGCCCTGGACGCCGGCTTCCCGCCCGGTACCCAGCGCTACGCCTGGCCGCTGCTGTGGTCGGCGACCGCCGCGGAGTCGGACGCCCGGGGCCTGCCGGCCGCCGAGCCGGGACGGGCCGCGGTCCTCGCCGGTATCCGGCAGGCCGCCAAGAAGCTGCCCCGGCTGCTGCCGGTCTGGGCGGCGTACGGCCTCGCGGTGGACGCCGAACTCCGCCGCGCCGAGGGCCGCGAGACGCCGGACGCCTGGGCCGAGGCGGTCGCCGCCTTCGAACCGCTGGAGCGCCCGCACGAACTCGCCCGCGCCTGCTACCGCTGGGCCGAATCACTCCTCCATGCCGGCGAACGGGCCACCGCCGGGCTGCAGGGCCGCACCCCGCGCGAGGCCGCCGTCCTGCTGCTCGCCCAGGCGCACACCGCCGCCGGGACGATGGGCGCCCGCCCCCTCGCCGAGGAGATCGAACTCCTCGCCCAGCGGGCCCGTCTCCCCCTGCCGGGCCTGATACCGGCCACCGGCAACGGCGCCGGCCGCAGCGAGACCGAGGAGCCCGCCGCCCCCGCCCCGTCCCTCGGCCTGACCCGGCGCGAACGCGAGGTGCTCCGGCTGGTCGCCGACGGGCGCAGCAACCGCCAGATAGCCGACGCCCTGTTCATCTCCCCGAAGACCGCCAGCGTCCATGTCTCCAACATCCTCGCCAAGCTGGGCGTCTCCGGCCGCGGCGAGGCGGGCGCGGTGGCCCACCGCCTGCGCCTCTTCGGCGAACCGGCGCCGGGGATGCCCTCGTAGACCCCTGTCGTCACGCGACGTGCCGGGACGGCACCACCTCACCCGTCCACAGCCTCGCCCAGCCACCCAGTCCGCAGCGAGCCCCGTCCACCACCACCCCGGACAGCACCCCTACCGCCCGTCCGACGGATCCTGCTGCCGTCGCGGCGCCTTGACGACCACGGTCCCCGAGGAGAGGTCGATCGGGCCCTTCGCGGGGTCGGCGTCCCCCACGTCATCGACGACCAGCGACATCTTCTGCCGCTCCTCGTCGGTGTGCTTACGACCGGGCGCGAACAGCTCTTCCACGACATTGAACATGGTGCCTGTCCCCTCTTCGGCGTGACGTGCACCCGTCCCCCTGTACCCGAGTGTAGGCAGGTCGCCCGAAAAGGGGATCAGCCGCGTCAGCTCACCTTGAGGCGGAGGATCCGGTCATCGCCCTTGTGCGGCGTGCCCCGTCCGTCCGTGTTGCTGGTGACCAGCCACAACGTGCCGTCGCCCGCCGCCACCACCGTGCGCAGCCGCCCGTAGGTGCCCTGAAGAAAGGCCTGC
This sequence comes from Streptomyces auratus, assembly GCF_050433025.1. Taxonomy (NCBI): domain Bacteria; kingdom Bacillati; phylum Actinomycetota; class Actinomycetes; order Kitasatosporales; family Streptomycetaceae; genus Streptomyces; species Streptomyces auratus. Next base: position 1,347,397 of record NZ_JBNGCB010000003.1, read on the forward strand.
GGGGCCGCCACCGGCTTGGTCCCGTTCAGCGGGATCCGCCACAGCCGTTCGCCGCGCAGCGAGGCCATCCAGATCGAGCCCTTGGCGTACGCGATGCCGCTGGGTGAGGCAACCGCGGGCCGCCACTCCTCGACCGGGTCCACGAACCCCGAGCCTGCCGCCGCGCCTTTGGCCTTGCCCTCGGCCTCGGGCCAGCCGTAGTTCCGGCCCGGCTCGATGAGGTTGAGCTCGTCCCAGGTGTCCTGGCCGAACTCCGAGGCCCACAGCCGGTCGTCGGCGTCCCAGGCCAGTCCCTGCACATTGCGGTGGCCGTAGTCGTACACCACCGAATCGGCCGCGGGGTTGCCGTGGACCGGCTCGCCGTCCGGCGTCATCCGCAGGATCTTGCCGGCCGGGGACTTCTTGTCCTGGGCCAGCCCGGAGTCGCCGGTCTCGCCGGTGCCGGCGTAGAGCATCTTGTCCGGGCCGAAGGCGATCCGGCCGCCGTTGTGGATCTCGCCCTTGGGAATGCCTTTGAAGAGCGTGTCGGGCGCGCCCAGCTGATTGCCCGGCGGGCGCTTCTCGTCGTAGACCATGCGGGCGATGCGGTTGTCGGACGCGGTGGTGAAGTACGCGTACACCTGATGGTCCGCGCCGAACGACGGGGACACCGCGATCCCCAGCAGCCCGCCCTCGCCGCCCGGGTCCACGCCCGGCACCGACCCCAGCTCGGTGATCTTCCCGTTCTTCGCCGAGACCCGGACGACCTTCCCGGTGTCGCGGGAGCCGACCAGCAGATCCCCGCCCGGCAGCACCGCCACGCCCCAGGGCGACTTCAGCCCGGTCACCAGGGTCGCGGTCACCTTCACCGAGCCCTTGGCGGGCGGCGCCTCGGACGACGGTGAGGCGCCCGGGGAGGCGCCGCTCTGCGCCGGGACGGAGGACGTCCCGGCGCCGTGCGGCGCCGCGCCACCGGACGAGCAGCCCGCTGCCAGGAGCAGCGAAGCGGCGGCCAACACGGCGGTGTGGGTACGGCGTTCCACGGCGGGGTCCTCTCGTCGGCAGGGCGGGACAAGAACACCACATCGCGCCGCACAACGCCCGCACCCCAGGCGCTCCAACGCCCGCACCCCAGGCGCTCCTGAACCACTCCCACCTGCCGTGATCCGGCACGGACCGGCGGCCGAGTGCGGGTGTCCGGGGGCAGGCAGCCGGGGGTACGCCGCGAGCCGGACAGGCCCTGGTTGCGGAGGGGCTCCTAGTACCAGGACCGCGCGCCGGCTAGTACCAGGACCCGCGCGCCGGCGGCAGCAAGGCGATCTCCGCCAGATCCTCGCGGGTGAGCGTCAGCGCCGCGGCCTTGGCGTTCTGCGCGGCCCAGCGTTCCTTCTTCGTGCCCGGTACCGGGACGACATGCCGGCCCTGCGCCAGCACCCACGCCAGCGCCACCTGCCCCGGCGTCGCACCGTGGCGCGCGCCGACCCGGCGCAGCCCGGCCACCACCGGCTGGTTCGCGGCCATCATCTCGGCGGTGAAGCGCGGGTGACGGGCTCTTATGTCCTCCGGCTCGAACCCCTGCCCCGGGGTGAGGGTGCCGGTCAGATAGCCGTTGCCCAGCGGCATCGCCGCCAGGAAGCCCACACCCCGCGACTCGCACCACGGCAGCAGCGCCTCCAGCGCCTCCGGCGACCACACCGACAGCTCGGCCTGCACACTGCTGACGGGGAACACCTGCTGGATGCGCTCCAGTTGGGCCAGCGTGCCGTCGTGCATCCGCGAGCGCCGCGGCCCGCCGCCGGCCGGCCGCCGCTCCGTACGGGCCGCGCGGGCCGGCCGTACTGCCCGCGCGCCCACCGCGCACAGCCCCAGCGATCGCACCTTCCCGGCCGCCACCAGCTCCGCCATCGCCCCCCAGGTCTCCTCGATGGGCACCTCGGGATCGGCCCGGTGCAGCTGGTAGAGGTCGATACGGTCGGTCTGCAGCCGCCGCAGCGAGGCGTCGCAGGCCCGCCGGACGTAGCCGGGCCGCCCGTTGGCGACGATGTGCGCTTCCCCCACCAGCAGACCGCACTTGGTCGAGACGAACGCCTCCGCCCGCCGCTCCTTGAGCACCCGCCCCACCAGCAGCTCATTGGTGAACGGGCCGTACATGTCGGCGGTGTCGAGCAGGCTGCACCCCCGGTCCAGCGCGGTGTGCACGGCTCGCAGCGAGCTGTCCAAGCTGCGCTGCGACTCGGTGTACCCCCAGCTCATCGGCATACAGCCGAGTCCGATGGCGCCCACTTCGAGGGCCGCCGCACCGATTGTCCTGCGCTCCACCTGGTTGTGCCTCCATCCCCTCGCCCCCGGTCAAGGGCCTGACCAAACTAACGTCTGAGCAGAACATCTCTTCGCATAGCCTGCGGTCATGGCAACCGCAGACCAGCGCACCGAGGCGCACGACGTATGGCTCCCGATCCCGCCCGACGAGATCGAGGGCCTCCCCGCCGGCCTCCGCTACCTCCACTGGGACGCCGGCCTCGACTTCCCGGCCGACCCGGAGCGGTGCGTCTTCTATGCGGTCCCCTATATGAAGGGCACGGGGGTGAGCCTGCGCCCGCTGTCCCGGATGAGCCGGGTGCGGGTGGTGCAGACCCTCACGGCCGGTGTCGACGACATGCTGCCGGGGCTGTCCCGGATGCCGTCGGGCACCCAGCTGTGCAACGCCCGCGGACTGCACGACGCCAGCACCGCGGAGCTCGCGCTCACGCTGATCCTCGCGGCGCTGCGCGGCGTTCCCGACTTCGTACGGAGCCAGGACGCGGGGGAGTGGCGGCCGGACGTCCGGCCGGCGCTTGCCGACAAATCGGTCCTCATTGTGGGCTATGGTTCGATCGGCAGTGCCATCGAAGACCGGCTCACACCTTTTGAGTGTGCGCGGGTGGCGCGCATCGCACGCACCGCGCGTGACACTGTGCGCGGCCCCGTGCATCCACTCTCCGACCTGTCCGCCCTCCTGCCCGACGCGGACGTCGTCGTGCTCGCGGCTCCGCTCACCGAAGCGACGCGTGGCCTGGTCGGAGGCGATTTTCTGGCGCGGATGAAGGACGGCGCACTGCTGGTGAACATCGCGCGCGGCGGGATCGTCGACACCGCGGCACTCCTCACCGAACTCCGGTCCGGGCGGCTGCGTGCGGCGCTCGATGTCACCGATCCGGAACCCCTGCCCGCCGGGCACCCGCTGTGGCACGCTCCCGGCGTGCTCCTCACTCCACACGTCGGCGGCCCCAGCTCTGCCTTTCTGCCCCGTGCGAAGCGGCTGCTGCGTGATCAGTTGACGCTTTTCGCGGCCGGAGAGCCCTTGCGGAACGTGGTCGCGACCGCCGGCTGAAGCGGTCGCGAGTAGCGCTACGAGTCCGTAAGACTGCGGGGAGTAGGCACTCTTCCGCCCCTAGTCACGCTCCGTAGAGAGGCTATGTCCCTGAGTGACGGAACTGGTGTATCGTCCCGAGCGGGGACGACGCCGGGAGGGACACGGCGCGTGCGAAGGATCCGGGACTCGAGGGGGGCGACGGGCGATGTACGGCCGATGGACGATTCGCGAGAAGCACGATCCACGAGCGCCCGCGGGAATACTGCGAGGCCCCCAGGAGCGCCGCTCGCGACGCCGCCCGGTACGGGTGAGCAGGAGAATCCGGTGAGCGCCCCCGGGGCGATGCTCTCCCGGCCGCCGGCACCGGCCGGCAGTCCGCCGAGCACGGTCCCGCAGATCGTCCTCGCCGTGGTGTGCGGCGGCTATGCCGTCGGCGCAGCGTTCGGCTGGGGGTCGCCCGAAGTCGCGGCGTTCATGGGGGACTTCGGCCTCAGCTTCGCGGCGCTGCTGGCGGCCGTCTCCTGCGGTCTGTACGCCCGCAAGCGGCGCACCCGCTTCCGCCCCGCCTGGATGCTGTTCGCCGCCTCCTCAGGGATGGCCGGCCTCGGCAACGGCGTATGGGGCTGGTACGAGGTCATCGAGGGGACCACGGTACCCAGCCCCTCCTTGGCCGACTTCTGCTTCCTGCTGTTCGCCCCACCGGCCATCGTCGGTCTGCTGGTGCTCGCCAAGAGGCCAGTGACCAGGGCCGGTTGGGTCTGCCTGGGGCTCGACTCCTGGCTGATCGCCGGCTCGCTGGTCACCCTCTCATGGAGCCTCGCGCTCGCCCACACCGCCCATTTCCAGGGCCGCAGCGTGGCGCAGAGCGCGCTGTCGCTGGCCTATCCGCTGCTGGACATCGTGCTGGTGAGCATGGTGCTCGTGCTGCACTTCCGGCGCTCCTCGGTGCACCGCTCGGCGATCAACACCGCGGTCGCGGCGCTGGCGCTGACGGTGCTGTGCGACGCCCTGTTCAGCTCCCCGCTGCTGCGCGAGCACTACCGCTCCGGCCAGATCCTGGACGCCGGATGGTTCGCCGGCTCGATACTGCTCGCGTACGCGCCCTGGGTCGCCCGTCGCGCGGGCGACGAGACCGCCCAGGAGGAGTCCAGGCCCGCCGCGCGCCGGATCCCGCCGCACGGCAGCCGTCCCATCGCCGGCTCGCTCGCCGCGCTGACCCCGTACCTCGCCGCCGCGGTCTGCACGCTGGGCATCCTCACCAACGTCCTGGACGGGCGGCGCATCGACCGCGTGGTGCTGTTCACCGGCTGCACGGTCGTCCTCGCGCTGGTCGTCCGCCAGGGCATCATGCTGCTCGACAACATCACCCTCACCCAGGAACTGGCGCAGAAGGAGAACCACTTCCGCTCCCTGGTGCAGGGCTCCAGCGACGTCATCATGATCGCCGCCCCGACCGGTGTGCTGCGCTACGTCAGCCCCGCCGCCGCCGGTGTCTACGGGCGCGACGCCGAGGAGCTGGTCGGCTCCGAACTGGCATCGCTGATCCACCCCGAGGACCTGGGCCGGGTGGTGCACGAGGTCCGCAGATTCCTCGCCGCCGCCCCCGAGGACGAGCCGACCACCCGGATCGAATGCCGCTTCCGCGCCGGCGAACAGCGCTCCGGTGGTGACGGCTGGCTGAACGTCGAGTCCACGGTCAACCGCCACCACGGCGGCCTGATCTTCAACTCCCGCGACGTCACCGAACGCGTCCGGCTGCAGGCCCAGCTCCAGCACAACGCCTCGCACGACGCACTCACCGACCTGCCCAACCGCGCCCTGTTCACCGAACGCGTCACCCAGGCCGTCACCGGCCGCCGCGCCAGCGACCTCGACACCGCCGTGCTCTACATCGACCTCGACGGCTTCAAGCAGGTCAACGACACCATCGGGCACCAGGCGGGTGACGAGCTGCTGATCCAGGCCGCCCGCCGGCTCGGTGACTCGGTGCGCGCCGGGGACATAGCGGCCCGGCTGGGCGGCGACGAGTTCGCCGCGCTGATCACCGGCGACGGCACCCGCGACCTGGCCGCCCGCGAGTTCCGGATCCACGAGATCGCCGACCGGCTGCGCATCCGGCTCTCCGATCCCTACCGCATCGACGGCCGTGAGGTGCGGGTGGCGGCCAGCATCGGGGTGGCCTTCGCCGAGCCCGGCGTCAGCCCCGCGGGCCTGCTGCGCAACGCGGACCTCGCGATGTACCGCGCCAAGCAGGCCGGCAAGGGCCGGGTGGAGCTGTACGCCCCGCAGATGCAGACCGAGGTGGCACACCGTGCCGAGCTCGCCACCAAGCTCCGTACGGCCCTGCACGACGGCGCCTTCTCGCTGCTGCACCAGCCGGTGGTGGAGCTGGCGAGCGGACGGGTCACCGCGGTCGCGGCGCACGCCCGCTGGCGCTCCGCCCAGGGCATCTTCTTCACCCCGGCGGAGTTCCTGCGGGTCGGCGACCGCGGACGCTTCACGGAGGACGACGGCGACCGCGCCGCGGAGCTGGACCGCTGGCAGCTGGAGGCGGCCGTCGAGCAGGCCTCGGCCCGCCACCGCGCCGGCTATCCGGTCCCGGTCGCGGTCCGGCTCCCGGCCCGCCGGCTGCTGGACCAGGCGCTGTCCCCCAAGGGCGTGGAGTCGCTGCTCACCCGGCACGGCCTGCCCTCGCGCGCGCTCGTCCTGGAGCTGTCCGAAAGCGATCCGCGCATTCCGCTGGACGACCTGGAGCGCCGGCTGGTCGCGCTGCGCCGGCTCGGCGTACGGATCGCCCTGGACGGCTTCGGCAGCGGAGTCGCCGCGATCAGCGCGCTGCGCAGGCTCCCCGTCGACGTCCTGCGGCTGGACCGCGGGCTGGTCGACGGCGTGGTGGAGTCCGCCCGGCTGCACAAGATCACCGCAGGGCTGCTGCGGATCGCCGGAGACCTGGGCATGCAGTCCGTCGCGGACGGCGTCGATCTGCCCGAGCAGGTGCTCGCGCTGCGCTCGATGGGCTGCACCCACGGCATGGGCACGGCCTTCTCCGGGCCGCTCGACGAACACCGGCTGCGGCGGTCCCTGACGCACGCCCACTATCCGGTGCCGGACGTCGCGGTCCAGGGCCGGGCGGTGGTGCTCACCGGCAGCGGACTGCCCGCACGCCAGGGCGGCCCGGCGGGCCCGGAATCGATCGTGCATCCGCCATTGCGCTCAAATAGTGAGACCTCCGTCCCACCCACTTGACACCCGGTGCACGGCGGGGGGAGGGTCTGTGCCATGCGCACCCGAATTCTCGTACTTGGAAAGCGCGTCGGCTGAGGCCGGGTCACTGACGAAACCCGGCTAACCGCACCGACGCGCTCCCCTCGCTTGCCACCTGGCACGGGGGGTTTTTTGTTGCACAGCAACCTCACAAATCCGTCAAAACCCTCAGCTTCGAGAAGAGACGCAGATGACCGAGCAGGCCTCCGGGGCCCACCATCCGCAGCCGCGGGCCCGTACCTCCGGCGGACCGCAGCAGCCCGCCGTCGAGCACGTCACGGGCGCGCAGTCCCTGATCCGTTCGCTCGAGGAGGTCGGGGCCGACACCGTGTTCGGCATTCCCGGCGGCGCGATCCTTCCTGCGTACGACCCGATGATGGACTCCTCGAAGGTCCGGCACGTCCTGGTGCGCCACGAGCAGGGCGCCGGCCATGCGGCCACGGGATACGCGCAGGCCACCGGCAAGGTCGGCGTCTGCATGGCGACCTCGGGCCCGGGTGCCACCAACCTCGTCACGCCGATCGCCGACGCCCACATGGACTCCGTCCCGCTGGTGGCGATCACCGGCCAGGTCGCGTCCAAGGCGATCGGTACGGACGCCTTCCAGGAGGCGGACATCTGCGGCATCACGATGCCGATCACCAAGCACAACTTCCTGGTCACCGACCCCGCCGAGATCCCCCGGACGATCGCCGAGGCGTTCCACATCGCGGCCACCGGCCGGCCCGGCCCGGTCCTGGTCGACATCGCCAAGGACGCGCTCCAGGCGCAGACCACCTTCGCCTGGCCGCCGCACACCGAGCTCCCCGGCTACCGCCCGGTGACCAAGCCGCACGCCAAGCAGATCCGCGAGGCCGCCCGGCTGATCGTCGAGTCCAAGCGCCCGGTCCTCTACGTCGGCGGCGGGGTGATGAAGGCCGGCGCCACCACCGAGCTGAGGGTGCTCGCCGAGCTGACCGGCGCCCCCGTCACCACCACCCTGATGGCGCTGGGCTCCTTCCCCGACAGCCACCCGCAGCACGTCGGCATGCCGGGGATGCACGGTTCGGTCACCGCCGTCACCGCACTGCAGAAGTCGGACCTGCTGATCACCCTCGGCGCCCGCTTCGACGACCGGGTCACCGGCAAGCTGGACTCGTTCGCGCCGTACGCCAAGGTCGTGCACGCGGACATCGACCCGGCGGAGATCGGCAAGAACCGCGCCGCGGACGTGCCGATCGTCGGTGACGCCCGCGAGGTCATCGCCGATCTGATCGTCGCCGTCCAGGCCGAGCACGACGCCGGCCACCGGGGCGACTACAGCGCCTGGTGGAAGGACCTCAACCGCTGGCGCGACACCTACCCGCTGGGCTACGACCTGCCGGACGACGGCACCCTCTCCCCGCAGCAGGTCATCCAGCGGATCGGCGAGCTCGCCCCGGCCGACACCATCTACGCCGCGGGCGTCGGCCAGCACCAGATGTGGGCCGCCCACTTCATCGACTACGAAAAGCCCTCGACCTGGCTGAACTCCGGTGGCGCCGGCACGATGGGCTACGCCGTCCCCGCCGCCATGGGTGCCAAGGCCGGGCAGCCGGACCGTACGGTCTGGGCGATCGACGGCGACGGCTGCTTCCAGATGACCAACCAGGAGCTGGTCACCTGCGCGCTGAACAACATCCCGATCAAGGTCGCGATCATCAACAACGGTGCGCTGGGCATGGTCCGCCAGTGGCAGACCCTCTTCTACAACCAGCGCTACTCCAACACCGTGCTGCACTCCGGCCCCGAGTCCAACGGGCTCGTGACGGCGGGCAAGGCCAGCGGCGGCACCCGCGTCCCGGACTTCGTGAAGCTGTCCGAGGCGATGGGCTGTGTCGCGATGCGCTGCGAGGACCCGGCCGAGCTGGACGCGGTCATCGCCAAGGCCAATGCCATCAACGACCGCCCGGTCGTGATCGACTTCATCGTCCACGAGGACGCCCAGGTGTGGCCGATGGTCGCCGCCGGGACCTCCAACGACGAGGTCATGGCCGCCCGGGGCGTGCGTCCCGACTTCGGCGACAACGAAGACGACTGACCCAGGACGACACGGACGCACGGAAGAAGAGAGAAGACCATGTCCAAGCACACGCTCTCCGTCCTGGTGGAGAACACCCCCGGCATCCTCGCCCGGATCGCCGCCCTGTTCTCCCGCCGCGGCTTCAACATCGACTCGCTCGCGGTCGGGGTCACCGAGCACCCCGACATCTCCCGCATCACCATCGTGGTCAGCGTCGAGTCGCTGCCGCTGGAGCAGGTCACCAAGCAGCTCAACAAGCTCGTCAACGTCCTGAAGATCGTCGAGCTGGAGCCGGGCTCCGCGATCCAGCGCGAGCTGGTCCTGGTGAAGGTCCGCGCCGACAACGAGACCCGCTCGCAGATCGTCGAGATCGTCCAGCTCTTCCGCGCCAAGACCGTCGACGTCTCCCCGGAGGCCGTCACCATCGAGGCCACCGGGTCGAGTGAGAAGCTGGAGGCGATGCTCAAGATGCTGGAGCCGTTCGGCATCAAGGAACTCGTCCAGTCCGGCACGATCGCCATAGGCCGTGGCGCCCGGTCCATCACCGACCGCTCGCTGCGTGCCCTGGACCGTTCCGCCTGACCCCCGCCGCGGTGCACATGGACCGCATGGCGAGACCCACCGCCCTTCCCCGCCCCGCCCGACGTACTGTGTGGGCACCCGCTAGATCCAAGGAGAGACCCGAAGTGGCCGAGCTGTTCTATGACGACGATGCCGACCTGTCCATCATCCAGAACCGCAAGGTCGCGGTCATCGGCTACGGCAGCCAGGGCCACGCCCACGCGCTGTCGCTGCGGGACTCGGGCGTCGATGTGCGCGTCGGTCTGCACGAGGGCTCCAAGTCCAAGGCCAAGGCCGAGGAGCAGGGCCTGCGCGTGGTCACGCCGGCCGAGGCGGCGGCCGAGGCCGACGTCATCATGATCCTGGTGCCGGACCCGATCCAGGCGAAGGTCTACGAGGAGTCCATCAAGGACCACCTCAAGGACGGCGACGCGCTGTTCTTCGGCCACGGTCTGAACGTCCGCTTCGGCTTCATCAAGGCCCCGGCCAACGTCGACGTGTGCATGGTCGCCCCCAAGGGCCCGGGCCACCTCGTGCGCCGCCAGTACGAAGAGGGCCGCGGCGTGCCGTGCATCGCGGCCGTCGAGCAGGACGCGTCCGGCAAGGCCTTCGCGCTGGCGCTCTCGTACGCCAAGGGCATCGGCGGCACCCGCGCCGGCGTCATCAAGACCACCTTCACCGAGGAGACCGAGACCGACCTGTTCGGTGAGCAGGCCGTGCTCTGCGGTGGCGCCTCGGCGCTGGTCAAGGCCGGCTTCGAGACCCTGGTCGAGGCGGGCTACCAGCCGGAGATCGCGTACTTCGAGTGCCTCCACGAGCTGAAGCTGATCGTGGACCTCATGTACGAGGGCGGCCTGGAGAAGATGCGCTGGTCGGTCTCCGAGACCGCCGAGTGGGGCGACTACGTCACCGGCCCCCGCATCATCACCGACCAAACCAAGGCCGAGATGAAGAAGGTGCTCGCCGAGATCCAGGACGGCACCTTCGCCAACAACTGGATGGCCGAGTACAACGCCGGTCTGCCGAAGTACAACGAGTACAAGAAGGCCGACGAGGACCACCTGCTGGAGACCACGGGCAAGAAGCTCCGCAAGCTCATGAGCTGGGTGGACGACGAGGCGTAAGCCAGGGACAGGGGGTCGCGGCGCAGGCCGTGGCCCCCTCGTCCGTTGCGCCGCGCAGCGGCGCCTTGTCCGCCGCGTAGAACCACGCACGGGTGACCCTTCCGCAGCGGCGCAGGACGAACCCCCCACCGCCACTACACTGCAATGCACAAGCGCGTCAGGCTCACAGCGTCGTGCGTCTTCCACGCGGCTTTCCCCCTTCACCGCCTTCGGCCGTCGGGACGGCCGTCCGCGAAGGACTAGTGAGGACTGAAGACCACGTGAGCTCGAAACCTGTCGTACTCATCGCCGAAGAGCTGTCGCCCGCCACCGTCGACGCCCTCGGGCCGGACTTCGAGATCCGGCACTGCAACGGCGCGGACCGCGCCGAGCTGCTCCCCGCCATCGTCGATGTCGATGCCGTCCTCGTGCGCAGTGCGACGAAGATCGACGCCGAGGCCATCACCGCCGCCAAGAAGCTGCGGGTCGTCGCCCGCGCGGGTGTGGGCCTGGACAACGTCGACGTCTCCGCCGCCACCAAGGCCGGCGTGATGGTCGTCAACGCCCCGACCTCCAACATCGTCACCGCCGCCGAGCTCGCCTGCGGTCTGCTGGTCGCCACGGCCCGCAACATCCCGCAGGCCAACACTGCCCTGAAGAATGGCGAGTGGAAGCGCAGCAAGTACACCGGCGTCGAGCTCAGCGAGAAGACCCTCGGTGTGGTCGGCCTCGGCCGGATCGGCGTGCTGGTCGCCCAGCGGATGTCGGCGTTCGGTATGAAGGTCGTCGCCTACGACCCGTACGTCCAGCCGGCCCGTGCCGCGCAGATGGGCGTCAAGCTGCTGACCCTCGACGAGCTGCTCGCGGTCTCCGACTTCATCACCGTGCACCTCCCCAAGACGCCCGAGACCGTCGGTCTCATCGGCGACGAGGCGCTGAACAAGGTCAAGCCGTCGGTCCGGATCGTCAACGCCGCGCGCGGCGGGATCGTCGACGAGGCGGCGCTGGCCACTGCCCTCAAGGAGGGCCGGGTGGCCGGCGCGGGCCTGGACGTCTACGCCGTCGAGCCCTGCACGGACTCCCCGCTGTTCGAGTTCGACCAGGTCGTCGCCACCCCGCACCTGGGCGCGTCGACCGGTGAGGCGCAGGAGAAGGCCGGTATCGCGGTCGCCAAGTCGGTGCGCCTCGCGCTCGCCGGTGAGCTGGTGCCGGACGCGGTCAACGTCCAGGGCGGAGTGATCGCCGAGGACGTCAAGCCGGGCCTGCCGCTGGCCGAGCGGCTCGGCCGGATCTTCACCGCGCTGGCCGGCGAGGTCGCGATGCGCCTCGACGTCGAGGTGTACGGCGAGATCACCCAGCACGACGTGAAGGTGCTGGAACTCTCCGCGCTCAAGGGCGTCTTCGAGGACGTCGTCGACGAGACGGTGTCGTACGTCAACGCCCCGCTGTTCGCGCAGGAGCGTGGCGTGGAGGTGCGGCTGACGACCAGCAGCGAGTCGCCCGAGCACCGCAATGTGGTCACCGTGCGCGGCACCCTCGCGGGCGGCGACGAGGTGTCGATCTCCGGCACGCTGGCCGGCCACAAGAACATCCAGAAGATCGTCGCGGTCGGTGAGCACTCCATCGACCTGTCGCTCGCCGACCACATGGCCTTCATGCGCTACAGCGACCGCCCCGGTGTCGTCGGCACCGTCGGCCGGATCCTGGGCGAGGCGGGCATCAACATCGGCGGGATGCAGGTCTCCCGGGCCGATGTCGGTGGCGAGGCGCTGGTCGCGCTGACCGTCGACGACACCATTCCGCCGAATGTGCTCGCCGAGATCGGTGAGGAGATCGGCGCGACCTCGGTGCGCGCGGTGAACCTCGGCGACTGATCGTAGGTTTTCGCAGGTCAACGGGCCCGTATTCCGCTTCGGCGGGGTGCGGGCCCGTTGGCGTGCCGGCATCGTACGGGCGCGGCGGGGGTGCGCGACCCGGCGCCCGGTGATCTCCGACGGGTCCACCATTCACCCGAATGGCGTATCGGAGGGTGGGGGTGTGGAGGCCGGAAGCGCCGCCGTGGGACCGCCGTCGCCCCGGGCCGGCGGTCCTCCCGAGTCGCTGCGGAGGGGTGTGCGTCGCGCAATGGGTACTGCGCGTGCCCCGGCCGGTGCGTGCGGAAGGAGAGCGGACGCCATGAATGCACCTCTGGGTGACGCCCCGCAGAGCCTGACCGGTCTGCAGGTGGTCGATGCGGACGGCACGAAGGTGGGCAAGGTCCAGCAGGTCTACCGGGACGATGCCACCAACGAACCCGAGTGGATCACGGTGCGTACCGGGCTGTTCGGCATGAAGGAGACCTTCATTCCGCTCGCCGGGGCCCGCCGGACCGGCGACGAGCTGCATGTTCCGCACGACAAGCACACCATCAAGGCGGCGCCGCGGATCGACGTCGACGGCCATCTGGACCCCTCCGAGGAAGCCGAGCTCTATCGCCACTACGGGATGCCCCGGCCGGGTGCGTCCGGCCCGGGAGGACCGGAGGACGCCGCCGCGGAGGCGCCGCCGCCCGCCGACACCGCGTCCGCCCAGGGCCCGGACGCGGCGGGCACGGCGTCCGGTGCGGGCGCGGCCGGGACGAAGGACGCCGGGGCCCGGCCCCCGGCGGGCGGCGGCTCCCCGGGGCGGACGCCAGGTGAGCGCAACAAGCTGGTCGACGGGCCGCTGGCCGGGGCGGGCGCCGGGACGCGGTCGGGGCCGGGCGGCCCGGACGACAAGGACGCCCGGCGCCGCACGGAGCAGACGCCCGAGACCGACGAAGGCACGGACCCGGGAGAGGGATCCGGGCCCGACCGGCTCCGGTAACCGGGTGGGGTGCCCCGGGCCGGGGGAGCGGCGGAGGCCGCGGTCGAGCATGCGGCCTCCGCCCGCACACCGTCAGGGCGGCGCGGCGAGTGTGTACGGACGTCTCATACGTGCGTATGCGCAGCGTTAGGCTCGCTTCATGGGACACCGTGAAGATCTCCTGGAGGGCGCCAAACGCTGTCTCCTGGAGAAGGGCTATGCGCGCACCACCGCCCGCGACATCGTGGCCGCCTCCGGCGCCAACCTCGCCTCCATCGGCTACCACTACGGCTCCAAGGATGCCCTGATGCGCCAGGCGGTCATCGCGTCCACCGAGGAGTGGGGCGCGGGCCTCGCCCGGATGCCGGCCGCCGGCGACGAGGCGGAGCGGGACGCGGACCCGCTGGGCCGCTTCGCCGCGGTCTGGGACCGGGTGCTGCAACGGATCGCCACGGAACCGCAGTTCATCGCCGCACAGGTCGAGGTGCTGGGGCTGCTGCCGCGCGACGCGGGACTGCGCGAGGCCATCGGAGAGGTGCTCCCGGAGGGCGGCGAGGAACTCGTCGCGGCGTTCGAAGGGGTGCCGGACACCGAGGCCGACCCCGAGACGGTGCGCGTCGTCGGCTCCTTCTACCGGGCCCTGCTCACCGGCCTGATGGTCCAGTCGCTGCTCACCCCGGACCGGATGCCCACCGGCCGGGACCTCGCCGCGGCGCTGCGCCGGGTCACCACGGGGGACGTGCCGGGGCCGGCCTGACGTACGGCGCGGCGGGGACGCGGGCCCGGTGCCGCCGCGAAAACAGCCGCTTCGCGGCCGTCTGCCGGCCGGGCGCACCCGAGTGTCTGCGGGTGCGCCCGTTTCCGTGCCCGGGGGCGGCTCAGGAGCTGTACGAGACGGTGCACGGGCGGGCGCCGCCCAGGTTGGTGCCGTGGTAGTCGTGCGTGTCCGAGCGGGCGTCGCAGTAGCTGGTGCCGTTCCAGAAGGTGAAGCGGACCTCGGTGCTGGAGGTCCACGTGATGAAGGAGTCGTCCCAGATCGACCGGCCGGACGCGCTGGGGGCGTACACGTCGGCGGCATCCAGGGAGCCGACGTTCCACGTCTGGTCGTTATAGCCGGACTTGCTGGCCAGGAAGGTGCTGTCCCACGCTCCGGTGACGCCGCGATGGGCCTGCGTGCGGAACCAGTACGACCACTGGAAGTGGGAGCGGACGTGGCCGCAGTAGTCGTACTCCTCGGCGATCTGGCCGACGTAGGTGGTGGTGTTGGTGGTGTCGTCGTGGAGGTAGACGTTCCCGGCGGCGCCCTGCTGCTTCCAGGTGGGAGAGCAGGTGGCGGGCGCGGCGGTGGCGGCCGGGGCGGCGACGGTGAGGGTGGATGCGGCGAGCGCGGTCGCGATCAGGGCGTGGCGGATCGTGGCGAACCGGGACATGGGTGTCCCCCCGTTCGGGTGGGTGGATGCGGCGAGCCTGGCAGCCGTGGCCTGGGTGGGCAATACGCGAATCCGGACAACTGGCACGCCCCGCGTGGGCGGGGCGCCGGGAATGGTGAACCCCGTACACGAGGACGAGGACGGACCGCCCCCGGCGGTGCTGGGGCGTCTGGCTACGCCGGGCTCACAGCCGTGCCGCCTTGAGCGCCATGTGCAGCAGCAGCCGGTGCTCCCCGTCGCCCAGGTCGAGGCCGGTGAGCTTCTCCACCCGGCCCAGGCGGTAGTAGAGCGTCTGGCGGTGGATGCCCAGCACCTGCGCGGTCCGGCTCGCCTGGCCCGCGCAGTCGAGGAACACCTCGGCGGTGCGGGCGAGTTCGGCGTGTGCGGGGGTCAGCAGCGGGCCGATGACCGGGTCGGGTGCGGTCTTCGGCAGGGTGGTCAGCATGCGGTACGCGCCGATGGCGTCCCACTGGGTGATCGGGCCCAGCCGGGGCTCGGCGAGGGCCGCGCGGGCCGCGTCCAGCGCCTCCCGCCAGGTGGCCGGCAGCGCGGTCAACTCGCTGGTCCCGGCGCCGATTCCGGCGGCGCCCGGCCCGAGCGGCGCGGGCTTCGCGGTGCCGCCGCCGGCCGCCGGGCCGCCCCGCGCCGCCGCCTCGGCCGGGCTCGCGCCCGCGCGCGGGGAGCGCAGCAGATGCTCGGCCACCGCATGGGCCGGGGCGAGCGCCCCGGGCGAGCGCAGCCGTACCAGCGCGGCCAGGGAGGGGACGGCCGCCGCGGGCCGCGGTGGGTCCGTGGCGCCGCTGCCGGGACTGCCGGGCGGGGCGGCCGGTGTCCCGTCCGCGGCCGGGCCGCCTTCCGGTCCGCCGCCCGCGGGCAGGGCGCACGCGGCCAGCAGACCCGGCAGGCCCGGCAGCGGCGCGGTGTCGGTGTCCGAGGTGTCCCAGGGCAGCACCGCGACCAGGGTGAGCGGGACGCCCGGGGTGAAGCGCAGGCTGTCCCGCAGTGCATCGCGCAGCGCGGCCGCCGCGGCCGGCCGTCCGGCGGCCGGCGCATCCAGCAACTCCCGGAGCAGATCGCCGAGTTCGGACCCGGCGCGGGCCTCGTCGGCCAGCAGGGCGCCGATCCGGGACGCGGTCTCCATCGCCTGCGCGATCCG
This sequence comes from Streptomyces auratus, assembly GCF_050433025.1. Classification (NCBI taxonomy): domain Bacteria; kingdom Bacillati; phylum Actinomycetota; class Actinomycetes; order Kitasatosporales; family Streptomycetaceae; genus Streptomyces; species Streptomyces auratus. The sequence continues at coordinate 1,363,106 of NZ_JBNGCB010000003.1, forward strand.
CGGGTCGGGTGGCGCGCCCCGGCCGCCCAGTTCGAGGTCGGTCAGATGCCCGTCGTCCAGCAGCCAGACATAGCCGTGCACGATGCCGCGATGGCGTACGGGCAGACAGATGCGCCCCTTGAACACGCCGGCGGCCGGGTCGGGCGGGATGCGCAGTGCCGTCTTGGCGCGGGCGATCCCGAACGCCTCGAACCAGGCCCGTACGGCCGCCGACGAACGGCGCTGCAGGATCGAGCGGGTGCGCACCGGGTCCATGACCTCGTCGTCGCTCTCATGGGCCCCGAACGCAATCAGTCCGAAATCCCGGTCCTCCAGCGTCGCCGGGGCACCGAGTGCCGCCGAGATCTCGTCCACGAGCTGCTGGTAGTCGCCCCGCATCCGCCGCCCGGCTCCTCTCCCTGTTGCCACCTCACCGGCATCACCGGCACCTTTGGACAACCGTCACACCACGGTCATCCCTGGCATCGTCTCCTTCCCCTCATTCTCATACAACTGTCTGAGATCCTGGCCACGAAGGCGTGACAGCTGTCGATGGCCGCGAAGTGGCGCGATCCTTAAATTTCAGGTGGCTCAATCTTGCCGACGTGTTCGCCCGCTCCGGGGTCCGCCCGGTACTTGTCCCCTGAATCGTGGAGGTGCCCATGCTGGGTCCCGTGCTTCTCGCCGCAGCGCGCAGCGACAGCATCCGTCGCATCGTCGCGGCCGCTCCGGTCACCCGCCCCGTCGTGGACCGGTTCGTCGCCGGTGAGCGCCTGGACGAGTCCATGGCGGCCGTGCGGTCGCTGGCCGCCCGCGGCCTGGAGGTCACCCTCGACCACCTGGGCGAGGACATCACCGACCCCGCCGAGGCGCTGCGCAACCGCGACGCCTACCTCCAGCTGGCCGCGGCCCTCAAGGAGCACGGGCTCGGCGTCAAGGCCGAGATGTCGGTCAAGCTGTCCGCTTTCGGGCAGGCGCTGCCCGGCGGCCACGAGCTGGCGCTGAAGAACATCCGGCCGGTGGTCGAGGCCGCCGCCGAGGCCGGTACGACCGTGACCCTCGACATGGAGGACCACACCACGGTCGACTCCACCCTCGCGATCCTCGCCGACCTGCGGGAGCTGTTCCCGCAGACCGGTGCGGTGCTGCAGTCCTACCTGTTCCGCACCGAGGACGACTGCCGTGCGCTCGCCGGGGAAGGCTCCCGGGTGCGGCTGGTCAAGGGCGCGTACAAGGAGCCCGCGAGCGTCGCCTTCCAGGACAAGCGGGAGGTCGACAAGGCTTATGTGCGCTGTCTGAAGATCCTGATGGCGGGGGAGGGCTACCCCATGATCGGGTCGCACGACCCGCGGATGGTGGCCATCGGCCAGGAGCTGGCGCACCGCAACGGGCGCAAGCCGGCCGACTACGAATTCCAGATGCTGTACGGCATCCGCGAGGGGGAGCAGCAGCGGCTGGTCGCCGATGGGCACCGTATGCGGGTGTACATCCCCTATGGCACCGACTGGTACGGATATTTCATGCGCCGGCTCGCCGAGCGCCCCGCGAACCTCGGATTCTTCTTGAGGTCGCTGGCGACGCGAGGCTGACCGCCCCGCGAAGGGCGGCGCGGGTGGATGCTGGAAGCCCGGGGTGTGCACCCGGACGGCGCCGCCCGCAGCCGCCCACCCGACGCGGCCGCGGCCGCACCACGACGTACGACAACCGACGAGCGAAATCGAAGGAGACACGGCCGCTATGGACGCTGTGACCCAGGTCCCCGTGCCGGTTAACGAGCCGGTCCACACCTACGCACCCGGCAGCCCGGAGCGTTCCCGTCTGGAGGCCAAGCTCAAGGAGCTGGCCGGCAACCCGATCGAGCTGCCGATGACCATCGGCGGTGCGCGCCGGATGGGCGGCGGCGAGCGCTTCGACGTCGTGCAGCCGCACAACCACTCGGCCCGCCTCGGCACGTACGCCAACGCCACGGTCAACGACGCCCAGGACGCGGTCGACGCCGCGCTGGCCGCCGCCCCGGCCTGGCGCGCGCTGTCCTTCGACGACCGCGCCGCGATCATCCTGAAGGCCGCCGACCTGCTCTCCGGCCCCTGGCGCGAGACGCTGGCCGCCGCCACCATGCTCGGCCAGTCCAAGACCGCCCAGCAAGCCGAGATCGACACCCCCTGTGAGCTCATCGACTTCTGGCGCTTCAATGTGCACTTCGCACGCCAGATCCTCGCCGAGCAGCCCCCGGCGAACTCCCCGGGCGTCTGGAACCGCTCGGACCACCGCCCCCTTGAGGGCTTCGTCTACGCGATCACGCCGTTCAATTTCACCGCGATCGCCGGCAACCTCCCGACCGCGCCCGCCCTCATGGGCAACGTCGTGGTCTGGAAGCCGTCCCCGACGCAGACCCTCGCCGCCGTGCTGCTGATGCAGCTGCTGGAGGAGGCCGGGCTGCCCAAGGGCGTCATCAACCTCGTCACCGGCGACGGCAAGGACGTCTCGGAGGTGGCGCTGACCCACCCCGACCTGGCGGGTATCCACTTCACCGGCTCGACCAAGACCTTCCAGCACCTGTGGAAGACGGTCGGCAACAACATCGAGAACTACAAGACCTACCCGCGGCTCGTCGGCGAGACCGGCGGCAAGGACTTCATCGTCGCCCACCCCTCGGCCGACCGCTCCGTGCTGAAGACCGCCATGACCCGTGGCGCCTTCGAGTTCCAGGGCCAGAAGTGCTCCGCGGCCTCCCGGGCCTACGTCCCGGCCTCGCTGTGGAACAGCGGCCTCAAGGAGGAGTTCGCGGCCGAGGTCGACGGCCTGTCCATGGGCGACGTCTCCGACCTGTCGCACTTCATCGGTGCCGTCATCGACGAGCGCTCCTTCGCCAAGAACAAGGCGGCGATCGACCGCGCCAAGGCCGACCCGACGGTCGAGATCGTGGCCGGCGGCACGTACGACGACAGCGAGGGCTACTTCGTCCGCCCGACGGTCCTGGTCTCCACCGACCCGGAGAACGAGATCTTCAAGGACGAGTACTTCGGCCCGATCCTGGGTGTGTACGTCTACGACGACGAGTCCGAAGAGGGCTACGACGCGATGCTCACCCAGATGGAGTCCGCCTCGGCGTACGGCCTGACCGGTTGCGTCATCGCCCAGGACCGTGCCGCGGCCGCCGCGACCTGCGAGAAGCTGCGCTTCGCCGCGGGCAACTTCTACATCAACGACAAGCCGACCGGCGCCGTCGTCGGCCAGCAGCCCTTCGGCGGCGGCCGCGCGTCCGGCACCAACGACAAGGCCGGCGCCAAGCAGAACCTGATGCGCTGGACCTCCACCCGCTCCATCAAGGAGACCCTGGTCCCGCCGACGGACTACCGCTACCCGCACATGGGCTGACCCTCAGGCGGTACGTTCGCCGACGGCCCGGCTCCCCTCTCCCCAGGGGCGCCGGGCCGTCGGCGTTGCGTCAGGCGTCGCGTGGAGGTCCGGTGATCGCCTCGCCGATGGTGAAGCCCTTGGCGGGGCCTTCGGGGATGATGACGTCGATGCCGTAAGCCACGCAGTGCGCGTCCGTGTAGACCGCCTCGTCGGGGCGGGGCGTGCTGAGCACGGTGACCGTGCCGTGGCCGTCGTGGTCGTCGATGAGGACGTAGACGGGGATGCCGGCACGGGCGTAAGCGCGACGCTTGCGATCCCGGTCACGTTCGACGCCGTCGTGACCGGGAGAGACCACCTCGACGATCAACTGCACGGCGGAGGCTTTGATGCCGATGCCGTCGTCGGTGATGTGCTCCTCGGGGTCTTCGGGCGCGACGAAGCAATCGGGGATCCAGACCTTGCGGTCGTGGACGACGTAGATGTCCTGATACGCAGCCCACTCCCCCCGGTCCAGGTGCTTGTCGATGGCGCGACGGAGCCGGTTGGCGATCTGACCGTGTGCGAAGCGACCGGTGGGCGACACCTCGATGAACCCCTCGATGATCTCGGCGCGAAGGCCCTCCGGGAGTTCCATGGCTTTCCATGCCTGCCACAGGGCTTCGTCCAGGTCCGGTTCGGGCGTCGCCGCCTCCGGTGTCGTGGTCTCCGACGCCGTCACGGGCGCCTCCTGCGCGAGCGCGGTCATGGTGTAGCACCTCCTCCTCAGTCTGGGCGGGCTCGGCCTGGTGGCACAAGCGACACCGCCAAGCTAGGGAGCCGGGCACGCCCTCGACCTGCGAATGTCCGGGGATCACTCGTTCGAGCACGCCCCCGCCGTCTCAGATAGTAGGAAGCCCAAGTAATTGTGCAGACATCACGGCCGAGCTGTCTTAGCGTTGTAGGAAGCCGAACGTCCCGCTCCATCGAGCGGAGGCGGATGCGGCCCGGTGCATGGCGCAGGTGACCCCTGCGGCGCCGAGGCCCCCGCCCCTTCCGGCCGCTTCTGGATCGACGCATCCCATTTGTTCTCGGGGCTCTGGCATTGGAGACGTGAATCATGGCCGAGACTGCCGTCCGCAGGACCCGTCACTCCGTCCGGACGACCAACGACGCCGACCGCCGCAACGCGGCGGCCGCCCTCCAGCGTGCCCTCGACCGCCGGGACAACGGCGGCTCCACCGGGCACTGAGATGCTCCGCGTGCGAAGCGGGTCCGTGCCGACCAGGTCGGCCTCGATGCCCTGCCGCTGCTGCTGGCGGATCCGGCTGTCCGTGGCCCGCTGGCTCTTTCTCTCCTGACCGCCCCGCCCGCCCGGGGCGCCCGGATCGCGGGCGCCCCGGCGCGAGGTGCGGACCGGCTCACTGCGAGCGGGTCACCTCGAAGTGGTCGATGCGCTCGCCGGATTCGGCGAGCGCGGTGACCTTCATCCGCGGGCGGTGGCCCGGCGAGACCTCGACGGCGAGGAAGGAGTAGCCGGTGTAGCGGACCCGGGACCACTCCACGGTCTCCTTGGTCTTCACCTGGCCCTTCGACCAGTGGTACGTGTCGACGTGGTCGACGTCCTTGACGTGGCCCTCGTAGCTGTCCGGCACGGGGAAGTCGTACAGGGCCCGGCCCGCGCCGCCGGCGGTCACGTACACCAGGCCCTCCTGTGCCGTGTCGACGCTCTCGCCGACCGGCATCTTCTTGGTGACCCGGCCGCCCTTGAGCGCGTCGGTCCGCTCGTAGACGTGGTTGTGGCCGTTGATGACCAGGTCGACCTGGTGCTTGTCGAACAGCGGCAGCCAGGCGTCGCGCACCCCGCCCTCGGAGGCGTGCGAGTTGGTGGTCGAGAAGGCGCAGTGATGGAAGAAGACGACGAGGAAGTCGATGCCGTCCGTGCCGCGCAGTTCGGCCAGTCTGCGGTCCAGCCAGCGGGTCTGCCGGCCGCCGGTGTAGCCCTGGTTGGCGGGGATCTCGTACGAGATGTCGTTGGCGTCCAGGGCGACGACCGCGACGTTGCCGTAGGTGAACGAGTAGATGCCGGGGGCGTTTTCGGCGTCGGGGCCGTTGCCGGGCAGCGTCCAGCGGGCGTTCTGGCCGCCGTAGCCGTGGGGGGAGTACCAGGCCTCCATGTCGTGGTTGCCGGTGGTCACCATCCACGGCACGGACTTGGCGACCGATTCGGTCTGGGCGAGGAACTGGTCCCAGACGCGGGCGTCGTAGGTGTCGTGCTCGGAGCCGTCGCCGTCTGTGTCCGCGTAGCAGATGTCGCCGGCGTGCAGATGGAAGGACGGGTCCTGACCCAGGATCAACTGGTCGTTGGCGAGCGCGTGGTAGCTCACGCCCTGGTCGCCGAAGGCCGTGAAGACGAACTTCTCGGCCCGGGCCGGGGCGGTGCGGAAGGTGCCGACGGTGGAGAAGTGCCGGGGCCCGGCCGGGTCGAAGCCGTCGTGGCCGACGCCGTAGTAGTACGTCGTCCCCGGCTGCAGCCCGTCCAGCGCGGCGTGCAGGTAGTACTGCTGCACGGCCGGCAGCTTCGCGGACAGCGACGGGGTGTGCAGCGGGCGCACCTCGGCCTCGATCTTGCGCCCCAGGTCCCAGGGCTGCAGGCCGACCCGGACGTACGGCCGCCGGACCGCGAGCGGCACCTGCCAGCTCACCCGCAGTTGGCTCGTGGGGTCGGCGCCGAAGGCGAGGTGGCGGCCGAAGGGGGCGACGAGGGATCCGTCGACGGGGGCGGTGGCGGAGGAGGCGAGCAGGGTGGGGGAGGAGGCCTGGGCGGAACCGGACAGCAGACCGGAGCCCGCGACCACTCCCGCGGTGGCGGCCGAGGTGCGCAGCAGGCCCCGGCGGGTCAGCTTCGTACGGAGGTAGTCGTGCTGCTCGGGCATGCTCATCCGGGCCGCCAGCTGCTCCGGTATGCCGAGGTGCGGGGTGTGCGAGGGCTGCGGGGCGGTACCAGTCATGCCGCCGAATGTCGCAGCATGATCCAACCGCCGTGGGGACGCGGGGTGAACGGCAGCCGGCGGGCCGTCCACATGTCCGTATGGCGGACGTTACGTGTCAATCAATGGGACGGAGAGTAGGGTCCGCAGCATGTCTCGCAGCATTCGCCTCGCAGTGATCCCCGGTGACGGTATCGGCCAGGAAGTCGTGGCCCAGGGCCTGAAGGTCCTGACCGCGGTCCTCCCGCAGGACGTCAAGCTGGAAACCAAGGAGTACGACCTCGGTGCCCGGCGATGGCATGCGACCGGTGAGACCCTGCCGGACGAGGAGCTGGAGTCGCTCAAGCAGCACGATGCGCTGCTGCTCGGTGCGATCGGTGACCCGTCGGTGCCGTCCGGTGTGCTGGAGCGCGGGCTGCTGCTCAAGCTCCGTTTCGCCTTCGACCACTTCGTGAACCTGCGCCCGTCGAAGCTGTTCCCGAACACCTCCACGCCGCTGGCCGGCCGTCCCGACATCGACTTCGTCGTGGTCCGTGAGGGGACCGAGGGTCCGTACACGGGCAACGGCGGCTCGCTGCGCACCGGTACCCCGGCCGAGGTCGCCACCGAGGTCAGCCTCAACACCGCCTACGGCGTGGAGCGCGTGGTGCGCGACGCGTACGAGCGGGCCAACGCCCGCCCCCGCAAGAAGCTGACGCTGGTGCACAAGAACAACGTGCTGGTGTACGCGGGCCACATGTGGAAGAACATCTTCGACAAGGTCGGCCAGGAGTACCCCGAGGTCACCACCGACTACCTGCACGTCGACGCCGCGACGATCTTCTTCGTCACCCAGCCCGAGCGGTTCGACGTGATCGTCACCGACAACCTCTTCGGCGACATCCTCACCGACCTCGCCGCGGCCGTCACCGGCGGCATCGGCCTGGCCGCCTCCGGGAACATCAACCCGACCGGCGAGTTCCCCTCGATGTTCGAGCCGGTGCACGGCTCCGCACCGGACATCGCCGGCACCGGCAAGGCCGACCCGACCGCAACGGTCCTCTCCGTCGCCCTGCTGCTGCGCCACCTCGGCTACGCGCCGCAGGCCGCCCGCATCGAGGAGGCCGTCGCGGCCGACCTGGAGGCCCGCGGCGACGCCCCGCGCAGCACGGATGAGATCGGCGACGCCCTCGCCGCACGAGTAGCGGGCTGAGGCCCGCAGCAGCGCCTAAGCACCACCGCAGCGCCGGGCCCGGACTCACGTCCAGGTCCGGCGCTGTACGTATTGCCCCGCGCGCCGTCGCGGCCCGGCGGGGTGGGACCATCGGACCCGAAGCGCGCACACGGTTCCGGCGGCCAGGACCCACGAGCGATAATCGGACGTGGCATCGCCGCCCGCGAGAACTCGGACGTCCCAGTAACGACCGGTACGTTCAGGTACTGCCGCGAGCGCGGCCGGACAAACCGCACCGGTGCCGCATGGTGGGGGCCGACCCCCTCGCCCCCGGCCGGAGGGCTGGGCCGGTGACGCTCCTCCAGCTCACGCTGGGCGGGGCACCAGGTATCGGAACACGCAGTGAAGGACACGCATTCATGACGACGCCCACGATCGAGCTCAAGCCCTCCTCGCATCCGCTGTCCGACGCGGAGCGGGAGCAGATCCTGGCCGCCCCCGGCTTCGGCCGCCACTTCACCGATCACATGGTGACGATCAAGTGGACCGAGGGCAGAGGCTGGCACGACGGACAGCTCGTGCCCTACGGACCGCTCTCCCTCGACCCGGCGACCAACGTCCTGCACTACGCGCAGGAGATCTTCGAGGGCCTCAAGGCCTACCGCCAGCCCGACGGCACCGTCGCCACCTTCCGCCCCGACGCCAACGCCCGGCGCTTCCAGGCCTCCGCGCGCCGGCTGGCCATGCCGGAGCTGCCCGTCGAGACCTTCATCGAGGCGTGCGACGCGCTGGTCCGGCAGGACCGGGACTGGGTGCCCGCGCACGGCGGCGAGGAGTCGCTCTACCTGCGCCCGTTCATGTTCGCGACCGAGGTCGGCCTGGGCGTGAAGCCCGCCAACGAGTACCTCTTCGTCGTCATCGCCTCGCCGGCCGGTGCCTACTTCCCCGGCGGCGTCCAGCCGGTCTCCATCTGGCTGTCCGAGAACCGGGTGCGGGCCGTCCCCGGCGGCATGGGCGACGCCAAGACCGGCGGCAACTACGCCGCCTCGCTGCTGGCGCAGGCCGAGGCCGCCGCGCAGGGCTGTGACCAGGTCGCCTACCTCGACGCCGTGGAGCACAAGTGGGTCGAGGAACTCGGCGGCATGAACCTGTACTTCGTGTACAAGGACGACTCCGCGAACGGCGTCAAGATCGTCACACCCACGCTGACCGGCTCGCTGCTCGCCGGTATCACCCGTGACTCCCTGCTGTCCGTCGCCCGCGATCTGGGCTTCGCGTCACAGGAGGACCGGATCTCCATCGGCCAGTGGAAGGCCGACACCGAGAACGGCACTCTCACCGAGGTCTTCGCCTGCGGTACGGCCGCCGTGATCACCCCGGTCGGCACGGTCAAGAGCGCGGGCGGCGAGTGGACCCAGTCCGACGGCGAGCCCGGCAAGGTCACGCTGAAGCTGCGCGAGGCGCTCCTGGACATCCAGCGCGGCGTCGCCGAGGACAAGCACGGCTGGATGCACCCCCTGGGCTGATCCCGGCGGAGGCCGCCGCCTCCCGCCTTGTCGAGGCCGCCGCCGGCGTGCTGCCGGGGCGGCCTCGGCCGTGTCCGGGCCGGTTCAGCCGGCCTCCGCGGGCGCTTGGGGCGCGGCGGCCGGGGCGGCGGGCGGCCGGGCGCGTACGGCGGTGACCGGGCGGGGGTCCCGGGCGGTGAGGGCCAGGTAGGCGAGCCCGCCCACGGCCGCCGCGAGCAGGAAGCTGAGGTCGATGCCGCCGGTCAGCGGCAGCAGCGGCCCCTGGTAGAAGGGCGTGTCCACGCCCAGAACGCCGACCACCGAGCCCAGCGCCCAGGCCACGGCGGCCCGGACGTGCCAGCCCGCCCGGTACCAGTACACGCCGCCGCGGGCGCGGCGGTTGTAGACCTGCAGCGACTCCGGGTCGTAGGCGCCGCGGCAGCGGACGAAGCCGATCACGGTGATCACCGCCCAGGGCGTGCCGACGGCCGTCATCAGCAGCACGAAGGACGTCATCGCGTCCTGCGCGGCCCACAGGAAGTGACCGGCGTAGACCAGCGCGGTCGAGACCGCGGCGACGACGTAGGTGGCCTGGGTGCGGGTGGCGCGCGGCAGGATCGCGTCCAGGTCCAGGCCCATGCTGTAGAGCATCAGCCCGGCGTTGCCGACCGAGCCGGCCGAGGCGTTGAGCAGCAGGAATGCCAGGTACCAGAAGGGGGCGCCGGCCACCAGCGGGCCCGCGTAGTCGGTGCCCGCACCGACGGCGAGCGCAGTGAACGTACCGAACAGCTGCGGCACCAGCAGCCCCACCACCAGGCCCAGACAGGTGGCGCCGAAGACCTTCCGGCTGCTGTGCCGGCGCGGGGAGATGTAGCGGCTGTAGTCGCCGAGCAGGGTGATGAACGCGATCGGGCCGCTCAGGCCCGCGGAGACGGCGGCCAGCAGCCAGGTCTGCCAGAAGCCGCCGAGCAGATACGCGCTTCCGTGCGGCGCGGCGGTGGTGAAGGTGCCGGCGTACGCGACGATGCCGACGGCCAGCAGCACGGTCAGGCCGAGGGCGAGCACCTTGCTCAGCCGCAGCAGCACCCGGTAGCCGTAGACCGCGCCGAGGGCGGTGGCGCCGGCCAGCAGGGCGTAGACCACCGCATAGGCCGCGCCGCCGGACGGCAGCCCGGTGAGCCGGTGCAGCGTGCCGACGACCGCGTCGCCGCCGACCCACAGGGTCAGTGCGGTGTAGCCGAGCGACAGCAGCAGGCCGATGACCGAGCCGATGAGCCGGCCGCGCACCCCGAAGTGGGCGCCGCTGCTGGTGGACAGGTTGGTGGCGCTGCGCAGCGAGACCAGGGCGAGCGGGGCGGTCAGCAGGGTGCCGACGAGGGTGCCGGCCACCAGGGAGGTCACCGAGGGCCAGAAGCCGAGCCCGAAGGAGACCGGGAGCCAGCCGAAGATCACCACGCCGAGGGCGAGGTTCGACCCGAGCAGGATCGAGACGAGATCACGAGGGCCGCTGGTGCGTTCCTCGTCCGGGATGGTGTCGACTCCGCGTTGTTCGATCGGCATGAGGCTCCCCTGAGAGGCCGGACGACAGTGTGTGGGCAGTGCGGCGCGCTGTCGACGCCGTGCGGGGGCGCGGTTTCCGCGCCGCGGACGCCGAGCGCACCGGGCGCTGTGCGTGCTGAGATCAGTTAGATCGGCGCTCTATCGGGCCGCATCTCTAGAACCGCGCTCAATGTCGCCCATCCGTTGACCCTCGGTCAATGCTTTCGCCTTGCCGATTTTTCTGGTTAGAGTGTCGCTCTAATCGAGTGGGAGGTGTGACGGGATGCGGTTGACCCCGACGGAACGCGACCGGCTGCTTCTGTTCGGCGCGGCCGAACTGGCACGGGCCCGCCGGGCCCGCGGACTGAGGCTCAATGTGCCCGAGGCGACCGCGTTGATCGCGGACACAGTCTGCGAGGCGGCGCGGGACGGGCGCCGCCTCGCGCAAGCCATCGAGGCGGCACGCGGCGTGCTCGGCCCGGACGAGGTGCTGCCGGGCGTGGCCGAGGTCGTCACCGAGGTGCATGTGGAGGCCGTCTTCGACGACGGCTCCCGGCTCGCGGTGGTCAGCGACCCGATCGGGGCCGGCCCCGCGTCCGGCCACGGCGAGGAGCGGACCGCACCGGGCGCCGTGCTGCCCGGCCCGGCCGACCCGGAGCCCGCGCCCGCGGTCGTGCTGCCGGTGCGCAACACCGCGACGGTGCCGATCAGCGTCACCTCGCACTTCCACTTCTTCGAGGCCAACCCCCGGCTGGACTTCGACCGCGCGGCCGCGTACGGCATGCGGCTGTGCGTCCCGGCCGGCTCGTCGGTGCGGTTCGACCCCGGCGGCGGCTCGGAGGTCGGTCTGGTCCCGATCGGCGGCGACCGGATCGCGATCGGCTTCGCCGGTCTCGTAGACGGCCCGCTGGACGCACCGGGCGCGAAGACCGAAGCGCTGCGGCGGGCCGCCGCCTGCGGCTACCTGGGAGCGGAGGAGCAGGCATGACCATCGATCCCCACGAGTACGCGTCGGTGCACGGCCCGCGGGCCGGTGACCGGGTCGTCCTCGGCGACTCGGGCCTGGTCGTCCGGGTCGAGTCCGACGCCCAGAAGCCCGGCGACGAGTTCCTGGCCGGCTTCGGCAAGACCGCCCGCGACGGGCTGCACCTCAAGGCCGCCGCGGTCCGCGAGACCTGCGATGTGGTGATCAGCAACGTGCTGGTCATCGATGCGGTGCAGGGCATCCGCAAGGTGTCCATCGGTATCCGCGAGGGCCGTATCCACGCGATAGGGCGGGCCGGCAACCCGGACACCCTCGACGGGGTCGATGTCGTCGTCGGCACCGGCACCTCGATCGTCTCCGGCGAGGGCATGATCGCCACCGCGGGTGCCGTCGACACCCACGTCCATCTGCTCTCGCCGCGCGTCATGGAGGCCTCGCTGGCCTCCGGTGTGACCACGATCATCGGCCAGGAATTCGGCCCGGTGTGGGGCGTCGGCGTCAACTCGCCCTGGGCGCTGGGGCACGCCTTCAAGGCCTTCGACGCCTGGCCGGTCAACATCGGCTTCCTCGGTCGCGGCTCCTCCTCGGGCGACGCCCCGCTGGTCGAGGCGCTCGCCGAGGGCGGCGCCTGCGGCTTCAAGGTGCACGAGGACATGGGGGCGCACGCCCGTGCCCTGGACACCGCGCTGCGCGTCGCCGAGGACCACGACGTCCAGGTCGCGCTGCACAGCGACGGCCTGAACGAATGCCTCACCGTCGAGGACACCCTGCGCGTCCTGGACGGCCGCACCATCCACGCCTTCCACATCGAGGGCTGCGGCGGCGGCCACGTCCCCAACGTCCTGAAGATGGCCGGCGTCCCGAACGTCATCGGCTCCTCGACCAACCCCACCCTGCCCTTCGGACGGGACGCGGTCGCCGAGCACTACGGCATGATCGTCTCGGTCCACGACCTGAAGACCGATCTGCCGGGCGACGCCGCGATGGCCCGCGACCGGATCCGGGCCGGCACGATGGGCGCCGAGGACGTGCTGCACGACCTCGGGGCGATCGGCATCACCTCCTCCGACGCCCAGGGCATGGGCCGCGCGGGCGAGACCGTGCGCCGTACCTTCGCGATGGCGGGCAAGATGAAGGCCGAGCTCGGGCCCCTTCTTCCCCGGAACGGGGAGGCCGGCGACGGTCCCCACGACGACAACGCCCGCGTGCTGCGCTACGTCGCCAAGCTCACCATCAACCCCGCCCTCGCCCACGGCCTTTCGCACGAGATCGGGTCCATCGAGGTCGGCAAGATGGCCGACATCGTGCTGTGGAAGCCGCAGTTCTTCGGCGCCAAGCCGCAGCTGGTGCTGAAGTCCGGCTTCCCCGCCTACGGCGTCACCGGCGACCCCAACGCCGCCACCGACACCTGTGAACCCCTGGTGCTCGGCCCGCAGTTCGGGGCGTACGGCGCGACCCCCGCCGAGATCTCCGTCGCCTTCGTCGCGCGCGCCGCGGCCGAACAGGGCGGTGACTCGATGCCCACCCGCCGCCGCCGGGTCGCCGTCCGCGGCACCCGCGGGATCGGCCCCGGCGATCTCGTCCGCAACTCCCGGGTCGGTCAGGTGCAGGTCGACGGGCGCAGCGGCCTGGTCACCCTCGACGGCGCTTTGATGCGCTCCGAACCGGCCGACACCGTCTCGCTCTCCCGCCTCTACTTCCTGTGAACCAGCCCGCCTGTCACACCGTTACAGACCCTGAGGACCCCGCATGAACACCCCTGACGCCGACGGCTTCCGGATGCCCCCCGAGTGGGCCCGCCACGAGCGCACCTGGATGGCCTGGCCCGGCCCCAACCTCACCTTCGGCGAGGAGGGCGACCAGGCCCTGACCGGGGCCCGCCGGGCCTGGGCCGCCGTCGCCCGCGCCGTGCGCCGCTTCGAGCCGGTCACCGTCGTCGCCGGCCCCGGCCAGTCCGAGGGGGCCCGGGCGCTCCTCGGCGCCGGCATCGACCTCGTCGAACGCCCCCTCGACGACGCCTGGATGCGCGACACCGGCCCCACCTTCCTCACCGACGCACGCGGCCGACTCGCCGCCGCCGACTGGGTGTTCAACGGCTGGGGCGGCCAGGAATGGGCCCGCTGGGACCGCGACGAGAAGATCGGCGCGGAGGTCGCCGCGCTGGCCGGTGCCCGCCGCTACGCCTCCTCGCTGGTCAACGAGGGCGGCGGCCTCCACACCGACGGCGAGGGCACCGTCCTGCTCACCGAGACCGTCCAGCTCGACCCGGGCCGCAACCCGGGCCGGACGCGGGAGGAGGTCGAGGCCGAGATCCACGCCCACCTGGGCACCACCAAGGCCATCTGGCTGCCGCGCGGACTGGCCGCCGACTACGGGCAGTTCGGCACCCGCGGCCATGTCGACCTCGTCGCGTCCTTCGCCCGTCCCGGCACCGTCCTCGTCCACACCCAGCCCGACCCCGACCACCCCGACCACGCGATCTGCGCCGAGACCGGCAAGCTGCTGCGGGCCGCCACCGACGCCCGGGGGCGCCGGCTGGAGGTCGTGGAGGTGCCCGCGCCGACCGTCGTCGAGGTGGACGGCGAGCCGGTCGACTACTCCTACATCAACCACTACCTCTGCAACGATGGCGTGGTGCTGTGCGGCTTCGACGACCCGCGCGACGAGGAGGCGGCCGCGCTCTTCCGCCGGCTCTTCCCCGGCCGGACGGTGACCCTCGTGGACGCCCGTACGATCTTTGCAGCGGGTGGCGGTATCCACTGCATCACCCAGCAGCAGCCGAAGGCCTGAGCCCAGGCCCGCCCAGCCGACTCCGGAGGTCCCCGTGCCCTCTCCCGCGCGCCGTCCCCGGCGCCGGCTCCACCAGCCCCGCGAGCAGGTCCTGGCCGCGGCGATGGCGACCATCGCCGCGGAGGGCCTGGACCGGCTGACCATGGCCGGACTGGGCCGCGAGGTCGGGATGAGCAGCGGCCACATCCTCTACTACTTCGGCACCAAGGACGAGCTGCTGGTCCAGACCCTCCAGTGGAGCGAGGAGCAGCTCGGCACCGAGCGCCGGGCCGCCCTCTCCCGCCGCGTCCCGGCCCGCGAACGCCTCGACGCCCTGGTCGGCCTCTACCTCCCCGAAGGCCACCGCGACCCGCGCTGGACCCTGTGGCTGGAGGTGTGGAACCGCTCCCAGAACGCCGACGACGAGACCCGGGAGCGCCAGCTCGACCTGGAGCTCGCCTGGCACCGCGATCTGGTGGCGCTGCTCGTCGAGGGCGTCTCCAAGGGCGAGTTCCGGCCCGTCGACGCCGAAGGCTTCGCCACCCGCACCCGTGCCCTCCTCGACGGCTTCGGCACCCACCTCGTCGTCGGCCTCCCGGGCACGGACCGGGAGCAAGTGCTGGACCACATAAGGGACTTCTTCGACGAGTCGCTGTCCGCCCGGCAGGACTGACCGCCGGGGGCCGGGCGTTGCGGGAGCCCGCGGCGCCGCACGCTGCGTGCCGCGCCGGGGACCCCGCCCCGCGCCGGGACCCCGGCCCGTCCAGCTCCCTACGCCCCCGGCAGGAAGTGGCGGCGGTACATCTCGACGGCCTGCTCCGGCGGGTAGTTCGGCAGCGCGCTGACCGCACCGTCCGTCTTGGAGATCACGATGTGCGAGCCGCCCGGATCACGCGGATAGGCGGTGGGGTCCGTCCTGGGCGGGAACACCGGGTACACGAGATAGCCGATGTCGAATTCGTGGACGTGCAGCGTCGGCTCTTCCCCGTCCGGCCAGATCTGGGGGAAGTGACCCCGGCCGATCTCCAGCGCCTCCTCGGCGCTGGTGGGAATGGGCCGTTGCCCTGCTTGCGGTTGCGGTTCGGACATCTCGCTTCTTTCTCGTCTCGCGCGCGACTCTCTCGCACGACCCGGGCCTCACGCGGCGACCCAGGCGGTGGCGCGCCGTGGGCAGCCTCGACGGCGACCCTATGCCGTACGGGTGCGGCGCGCCGCTGCGGCCACGGCCCACCGCCGCCTCCCGCCCCGTGACCACAACGCACGTAAGTACGCGCGATCGTTGCTGACGTGGCCCTTGCCGACGGCCCACGGGTCCGCGACCGTAACCGGCTATGGGACGAGAGCAATGGAAGAAGATCTGGGTCGGCTCGGCCGGCAACATGGTCGAGTGGTTCGACTGGTTCGTCTACGCCAGTTTCGCGGTCTACTTCGCCGATTCGTTCTTCCCGAAGGGGAATGACACCGCGAACCTCATGAACACCATGGGGATCTTCGCCGTCGGCTTCTTCATGCGACCGGTGGGCGGCTGGGTGCTCGGCCGGGTCGGCGACCGCAAGGGCCGCAAGGCCGCGCTCACGCTGACCGTCACGCTGATGTCCGCCTCGGCGATCCTGATCGCCGTCGCGCCCACGTACGGCGTCGCCGGTTACGGCGGGGTGGCCGTCCTGCTCCTCGCCCGGATGCTGCAAGGGCTCTCGGTCGGCGGCGAGTACGCGGCCAGCGCCACCTATCTCACCGAGGCGTCCGCCCCGGGGCGGCGCGGCTTCGCCTCCAGCTTCCAGTACGTGTCGATGACCGCGGGACAACTCCTCGGCCTCGGGCTGCAGATCGTGCTCCAGCGGACCCTGTCCGAGGACGCGCTGCACAGCTGGGCCTGGCGGATCCCGTTCATCATCGGTGCGCTGGGCGCCGCCATCGTCTTCTATCTGCGGCGCAACATGCTGGAGACCGAGGTGTACGCCGAGGACGAGGGCGCCCACGCCGACCCGGCACGCGGCACCCTCAAGGCGCTGCTGGCCCACAAGCGCGAGGCGTTCCTGGTCATCGCGCTCACCATGGGCGGCACGGTCGCGTACTACACGTACACGACCTACCTCACCAAGTACCTCTCGGGCAGCGCCGGCATGGACAAGCCGACCGCCTCGCTGGTCAGCTTCTGCGCGCTGTTCCTCTTCATGTGCCTCCAGCCGCTGGCCGGAAAGCTCTCCGACCGGATCGGCCGCCGGCCGCTGCTGATCACCTTCGCGGTCGGCTCGACCTTCCTGACCGTGCCGATCATGACGCTGCTGAAGCACGCCGGCAGCTTCTGGCCGGCCCTGGGGCTCTCGATGCTCGCGCTGGTCGTGATCACCGGCTACACCTCGATCAACGCCTGTGTGAAGGCCGAGCTGTTCCCGACCGGTATCCGCGCACTGGGCGTGGCCCTGCCGTACGCCATCGCCAACGCGCTGTTCGGCGGCACCGCGGAGTATGTCGCCCTGTGGTTCAAGAGCGGCGGCATCGAGTCCGGCTACTACTGGTACGTCGCCGGCTGCGCGGCGGTCTCGCTGATCGTCTACGTCACGATGCGCGAGACCCGCACCATCGATCTGCACCAGGTCGGCAAGCAGGACGCGGGCGAGGGCAGCGACACCCGCGTGCTCGCATCCTGAGACGGGCCGGGCACCGGGGGTGGTCGTGTGCCAGACTGCCCCCGTGCTCTCGTTCGCCACGATTATTGGCAGCAGGCGCGCCGGTCCGCAGTGACCGCCCCGTACGAACCGAGTACGGCGTGGCCACCGTCGTCCCAGACCCGCGCGCAGACCTCTCGCACCCGCGAGGGGTCTTTTCGTTTCCGGCCCACCCGTCACCGGAGGCGGAGCGTGAGGGAGCATGGAGGGGCGGTGGAACCGGTTTTTCCGGTAGACCGAGATCCCGACAGGAGCCAGACCAGCATGACGGACGCACCCGAACCCTCCCCCACCCCCCGTCCCGCCGGCGCGGTGTCCGACGACTTCCACGTCTTCGACACCACGCTCCGCGACGGTGCGCAGCGCGAGGGCATCAACCTCACCGTCGCCGACAAGCTGACCATCGCCCGGCACCTCGACGACTTCGGCGTGGGCTTCATCGAGGGCGGCTGGCCCGGTGCCAACCCCCGGGACACCGAGTTCTTCCAGCGCGCCCGCGAGGAGATCGACTTCCGGCACGCCCAACTGGTCGCGTTCGGCGCCACCCGCAAGGCCGGGGTGCGCGTCGAGGACGACCCGCAGGTCGCGGCGCTCCTGGAGTCCCAGGCACCGGTGATCACGCTGGTCGCCAAGTCCCATGTCGGGCACGTGGAGCTGGCGCTGCGCACCACTCCGGAGGAGAACCTCGCGATGGTCCGGGACACCGTCGCCCATCTGCGCGCCCAGGGCCGCCGGGTCTTCCTCGACTGTGAGCACTTCTTCGACGGCTATGCGCTGGACGCGGTCTACGCCAAGCAGGTCGTGCGCACCGCGAGCGAGGCCGGCGCCGATGTCGTGGTGCTCTGCGACACCAACGGCGGGATGCTCCCGGCGCAGGTCACCGCGGTCGTCCGGACCGTCCTCGCGGACACCGGCGCGCGGCTGGGCATCCACGCCCAGGACGACACCGGCTGCGCGGTCGCCAACACCCTGGCCGCGGTGGACGCGGGCGCCACCCACGTCCAGTGCACCGCCAACGGCTACGGCGAGCGGGTCGGCAACTCCAACCTCTTCCCGGTCGCCGCCGCCCTGGAGCTCAAGTACGGGCGTCAGGTACTGCCCGAGGGCAAGCTCGCCGAGACCACCCGGATCTCGCACGCCATCGCCGAGGTCGTCAACCTCACCCCGTCCACCCACCAGCCCTACGTCGGCGTCTCCGCCTTCGCCCACAAGGCCGGGCTGCACGCCTCCGCCATCAAGGTCGACCCGGACCTCTACCAGCACATCGATCCGGCGCTGGTCGGCAACAGCATGCGGATGCTGGTCTCCGACATGGCCGGCCGCGCCTCCATCGAGCTCAAGGGCAAGGAGCTGGGCTTCGATCTGAGCGGCGACCGCGCACTGGTCGGCCGCCTCGTCGCGCGGGTCAAGGAGCGTGAGCTGGCGGGCTACACGTACGAGGCCGCCGATGCGTCCTTCGAGCTGCTGCTGCGCGAAGAGGTCCGGGGCACGCCGGTGCGCTACTTCAGCGTCGAGTCCTGGCGGGCGATCGTCGAGGACCGCCCGGACGGCACGCACGCCAACGAGGCGACCGTGAAGCTGTGGGCCAAGGGCGAGCGGATCGTCGCCACCGCCGAGGGCAACGGCCCGGTCAACGCCCTGGACCGGGCGCTGAAGATGGGCCTGGAGCGGATCTATCCGCAGCTGGCCCACATGGAGCTGGTGGACTACAAGGTCCGCATCCTGGAGGGCGACCTGGGCACCGGCTCGATCACCCGCGTCCTGGTCTCCACCAGCGACGGCAAGGGCGAGTGGTCCACGGTCGGCGTCGCGGAGAACGTCATCGCCGCGTCCTGGCAGGCGCTGGACGACGCCTACGCCTACGGACTGCTGCGGGCCGGGGTCGAGCCGCAGGAGTGAGCGCCGCGGCCACGGCACGACCGCGGCCCCGCACGGCCCTCGGGGGAGAGGGGCCGTGCGGGGCCGCGGTCGTGTGGCGGGCCGTGCGGAGTCAGGCCTGCGGTGCGGCCTTGACGGCGGAGATGTCGAAGAGGAGCTTGACCTTGTCACTGACCATCACGCCGCCGGTCTCCAGCGCGGCGTTCCAGGTCAGGCCCCAGTCGGAGCGCAGGATCTCGGCGCTGCCCTCGAAGCCGACCCGCTCGGCGCCGTAGACGTCGGTGGCCGAGCCGTGGAACTCCAGGTCGATGGTGAGCGGCTTGGTGACGTCGCGGAGGGTGAGGTCGCCGGTGATGCGGTAGCGGTCGCCGGAGACCCGCTCGGCGGCGGTGCTGCGGAAGGTCATCCGCGGGAAGGACTCGGCGTCGAAGAAGTCGGCGCTGCGCAGATGGCCGTCGCGGTCCGCGATCCCGGTGTCGATGCTGGCGATCTCGACGTCGAGGGAGGCGGTGGAGCGGGACGGCTCGCTGCCGTCGAGCCGCAGGGCGCCCTCGTACGCGCCGAACGTGCCGCGCACGTTGGTGACCATGGCGTGCCGGACGGTGAAGCCGATGCTGCTGTGCGCCGGGTCGATGGTGTAGTCGCCGGTCAGCGCGGCGAGACCGGGGTCCGCGTCGAGGACGGCAGCGGTGGCGGCGGGGGCTGTGGTGGCGGTGTTGTCGGCGGTTTCGGCGGTTTCGGCGGTGCGCTTGCGGTTGAACAGAGCCATGGCTCCTCCTCAAAGACGGTGGTCCCGGCCCGGGGCCGAGATTGTTTAACCTTCAACGAGACGCCACCGTAACTCCATATGGTTCAATATTCAACCTCTCTGTCCGGATCGGGCTCCGCCGGGCGGGTGGCCCGCGGCGTTCCGGCGCGGTCATTGCCGCGCTGCGACGGCCCGTGCTAGACCATCGGAAACTCCCAAGTGCGCAGCGCCACACACCGGTTGACGCCATGGAGAGGACCGACCGTGCCGCCTGCCCCCGCCACGTCCGTCTGGTCGCCGTCCGTCTGGTCCCGCCGAGGATTCCTCGCCGCCGCCGCCGCCGCGAGCGTGCTCGGCCGCGCCGCCCGCCCTTCGTACGCCGCCCCCGGACCGGCCGCGTCCGCCGCGTCAGCCGGTGACGAGTTCGACGCCCTCCGTGGCCGCTGGTGCGCGCTCACCCTCGGCACCGGCTTCGACCCCGCCGCCCCGCCGTACGCCGCCGCCCTCCAGGAGACCGGCGCGCTCGCCGGCACCTTCCGGGCGGGCATGCGCCCGGCCGCGGACTCGCTCTGGCCGGACTGCCGCTACGACCCGCCGTCCGGCATCACCCAGAGCTACGGCCGGCTCGCCACCATGGCCCAGGCCTACGCCCAGCCCGGCACCGGCCACACCGGCGACCACGGCCTCGCCGAGGACGTCCTCACCGGCCTCGGCCACCTCGAAGCCACCGTCTACCGCACCGGCACCACTCGCTACGGCAACTGGTGGGAATGGCAGATCGGCAGCCCCAGACTCCTCCTCGACACCCTCGCGATCCTCGACGAGCACCTGCCCGACGGCCTGCCCGGTGCCCTGCGCGAGCGCTGCCTCGCCGCCGTCGACCACTTCGTCCCCGACGCCCTGCTCGGCGACTACACCGGCACCAGCACCGGCGCCAACCGCGTCGACCTGTGCCGGGTCGTCGCCCTGCGCGGCATCCTCGGCCGCGCCCCCGCCAAGGTCGCGCTGGCCCGCGACGCCCTCTCCCCGGTCTTCCCCTACGTCACCCGCGGCGACGGCCTCTACGCCGACGGCTCCTTCGTCCAGCACACCTGGGTCGCCTACTCCGGCACCTACGGCTGTGTCCTGCTGGACGGCCTGGGGCGGCTGTTCACCCTGCTCGGGGGCTCGTCCTGGCAGCTCACCGATCCGGCGCGGCAGATCGTCCTCGACAGCGTCGAGCATGCCTACGCCCCGCTGCTCCACAACGGACTGATGATGGACAGCGTCAACGGGCGGGCCGTCAGCCGCGGTTACCTCCGCAGCGACGAGCGGCAGATCATGCGCAGCGACCACTATCACGGGCATGCACTGATCGCCGCCGTCGCGCTGCTCGCCGAGGGCGCGAGCGCCGCGGAGCGGGCCCGCTGGCACGCCATGATCAAGGGCTGGACCGCCCGGGACCGCGTGCTGCCCGTCCTCACCGACCGGCAGTACACGGTCGCCGACCTCGCCCGCCTCCACCGGATCGCCGACAGCTCGGTGCCGGCCGCCCCCGAACCCGTCGGCCACCGGCTCTTCCCCGCCATGGACCGTGCCGTCCACCGCCGCCCCGGCTGGGCCGCGGGCCTGGCCATGGCCTCCGACCGCATCACGTACTACGAGAACGGCAACGGCGAGAACCCGCGCGGCTGGCACACCGGCGCCGGCATGCTCTATTGGTGGGGCGCGGAGTTCGGCGGCGACCAGTACACGGACGCCTTCTGGCCGACCGTCGACCCCTACCGGCTCCCCGGCACGACCGTCTCCACCAAGCGGCTGGCCGACAACGAGGGCGGCGGCTGGGGCGAGCCCAAGCCCGCCGCACGCTGGGTCGGCGGCACCACCGACGGGGAGTTCGCCGCGCTCGGACAGGACCTGCGCGGCCTGGCCTCGACCCTCACCGCCAAGAAGTCCTGGTTCGCGCTCGCGGACTGCGTCGTCTGCCTGGGCGCCGGCATCACCGCCCACGACGGGGTACCGGCCGAGACCGTCGTCGACAACCGCTGCCTGGGCGAGTCCGGCACCGCCCATCTCACCGTCGACGGGGTACGCCAACCCGGCACGCTCGGCGCGACCCGCTCCTTCCGCTGCGCCCACTGGGCCCACCTCGCCGGACACGGCGGCTACGTCTTCCCCGGCGGCGCCCCCCTGACGACGCTGCGCGAGGCCCGCACCGGCTCCTGGCACGACATCAACACCACCTCCTCCCCCCGCCCGTTCACCCGCCGCTACCTCACCCTCTGGCACGACCACGGCACCGACCCCGCCGACGCCGGCTACGCCTACCTCCTCATGCCGGGCGCCGGCCGCCGCACCCTCGCCGCCCGCGCCGCCGACCGGCGCTGGCTGACGGTGCTCGCCAATGACGCCGGCCGGCAGGCGATCGCCGTCGAGCGGCTCGGCGTCACGGCCGCGAACTTCTGGCGCGCGGGCAGCGCCGGGCCGCTCACCAGCAGCGGCCCGGCGAGCGTGCTGGTCCGTGAGCGGCGGCCCGGGCGGCGGCCGGGGGGCGGCGGCCGGACGGCGCGGCTGTGCGTGGCCGCGCCGGAGCGCTCCGGGGAGACGCTGGAGATCATCTGGTCACGGCCGGTGCGCGCGGTGCTCGGCCACGACCCGGCGATCGAGGTGCTGGCCGCCGGACCCACCCTCCGGCTGCGGCTGACCCCCGGCACCGCCTGCGCCACCCACACCTGCACGGTCCGGCTGGGCTGACCGGCCCGGACGGGCGGCGCGGTCGCTTCCTGGCCGCACTTTGGGGAGACCCCTACATTTGTCGGTCCCATACAGACCCGGCGCCGCTCCGCCACCCGAACGGGCGCCGGGACGCGGGGCACGTACAGCACGGTTCTGTACTGCCTGCCCACCAAATCGCATGCGACGTTGTACGAAACCGACATCGGTGCGGGACGCCCCGCACACGTACCGTCGATACATGACCACTGTCGAAGATCTGCCCGCCGGCGCCAACGACGCCCGCGGGCGCGTCGCCGAGCTGCATGCCATCCGCGAGCAGGTCAGGCGAGGACCCAGCGAGCGGGCGACCGAAGCGCAGCGTGCGAAGGGCAAGCTGACGGCGCGCGAGCGGATCGAGCTGCTGCTGGACGAGGGTTCGTTCAACGAGGTCGAGCCGCTGCGGCGGCACCGCGCGACGGGCTTCGGCCTGGAGGCGAAGAAGCCCTACACCGACGGCGTGATCACCGGCTGGGGCACCGTGCACGGCCGGACCGTGTTCACCTACGCGCACGACTTCCGGATCTTCGGCGGCGCGCTGGGCGAGGCCCACGCCACCAAGATCCACAAGATCATGGACATGGCCATCCAGGCCGGTGCGCCCCTGGTCTCGCTGAACGACGGCGCCGGCGCCCGTATCCAGGAGGGCGTCTCCGCGCTCGCCGGCTACGGCGGCATCTTCCAGCGCAACACCAAGGCCTCGGGTGTCATCCCGCAGATCTCGGTGATGCTCGGCCCGTGCGCGGGCGGCGCGGCCTACTCCCCGGCGCTGACCGACTTCGTCTTCATGGTCCGCGAGACCTCGCAGATGTTCATCACCGGCCCGGACGTGGTCCGTGCGGTGACCGGCGAGGAGATCACCCAGAACGGCCTCGGCGGCGCCGACGTGCACGCCGAGACCTCCGGCGTGTGCCACTTCGCCTACGACGACGAGGTCACCTGCCTGGAGGAGGTCCGCTACCTCCTCTCGCTGCTGCCGGCCAACAACCGCGAGAACCCG
Source organism: Streptomyces auratus (assembly GCF_050433025.1). Lineage (NCBI taxonomy): Bacteria > Bacillati > Actinomycetota > Actinomycetes > Kitasatosporales > Streptomycetaceae > Streptomyces > Streptomyces auratus. Next base: position 1,386,408 of record NZ_JBNGCB010000003.1, read on the forward strand.
CCGTCGGTGCCCTGCGAGGACCCCGCCGACCGCTCCGGTGACGCACTGCTCGACCTGGTCCCGGCCGACGGCAACCGCCCGTACGACATGCGCAAGGTCATCGAGGAGATCGTCGACGACGGCGAATTCCTGGAGGTCCACGAGCGCTGGGCGACCAACATCATCTGCGCGCTGACCCGGCTCGACGGCCGGGTGGTGGGCATCATCGCCAACCAGCCGCAGTCGCTGGCCGGTGTGCTGGACATCGAGGCGTCCGAGAAGGCCGCCCGCTTCGTCCAGATGTGCGACGCCTTCAACATCCCGATCGTCACCTTCCTCGACGTGCCCGGCTTCCTGCCCGGCGTCGACCAGGAGCACGGCGGCATCATCCGGCACGGCGCCAAGCTGCTCTACGCCTACTGCAACGCCACCGTCCCGCGGATCTCCCTCGTCCTGCGCAAGGCCTACGGCGGCGCCTACATCGTCATGGACTCGCAGTCCATCGGCGCCGACCTGACCTACGCCTGGCCCACCAACGAGATCGCGGTGATGGGCGCCGAGGGCGCCGCCAACGTCATCTTCCGCAAGCAGATCGCCGAGGCCGACGACTCCGACGCCATGCGGATGCGGATGGTCAAGGAGTACAAGTCCGAGCTGATGCACCCGTATTACGCGGCCGAGCGCGGCCTGGTCGACGACGTCATCGACCCCGCCGAAACCCGCCACACCCTCATCCGCTCCCTGGAAATGCTGCGCACCAAGCACGCGGACCTGCCGGCCCGCAAGCACGGCAACCCGCCCCAGTAACCACGCCCGCACCCGCATCCGGCACCACGCCACCGCGACGACGGAGAGAAGACCGTGAACACTGCCCAGCGCACCGATTCCATCCGCGTGGAGAAGGGCCAGGCCAGCGAGGAGGAGCTGGCCGCCCTGACCGCCGTCCTGCTGGCCCGCGCCGCCCACCGGCCCACGGCCGCCGCCCCGGCCGGTCCGCACGCCACCGCCGCCCGCTGGCGCCGCCTGGAGCGCCAGAACGGCTTCCACGGCGCGACCAGCTGGCAGCGCTGACGCCCGACGCACCACCGCACGAACGAGGGGCCCGCAGGCAGGTGCTGCGGGCCCCGCGTCGTGTGCGCCTGCGAGCCTCGGAGCGGCACGTGCCGCGCCCCCACGCCATCCCCATCAGGGCATATACCGCCGAACAGCCGCTGAATCCCCGTGATATGAGGCGACATCACTTTTTCGACCCGGTGTTCCGGTTCGGCATGCCGCGTCCGAATCAAGGCGTAGGTTCGCCCCAACCCTGGGGAGCAGAGCTGTTCAAGGCGCCCGTCCCCGTGCTGGCATGCGCTCGTCATTCCACTCCTGATGTTCCGCGCCGCGGGCCACAGGACGACCGGAAGGAAGAGCCCATGCTCAGCAGGCTCAGTGCTGGTGCCGCAGTGGCATCGTTGCTCCTCGCCGGATCGGCATCCCCCACCGCCGCAGCAGGGTTCGGCGACGAACCGCCGACCGGAAAGATCACGATCACCGTTGCCACGGTCAACGGATCGGGCTGCAGACCCGGCAGCGCCGCCGTGGCCATCGCGCCCGACAACACCGCCTTCACCGTCACGTACAGCGAATACCTCGCCCAGGCGGGCGCCGGCACCAAGCCGACCGACTCCCGCAAGAACTGCCAGATCGCACTGAACGTGCATGTCCCGCAGGGCTTCACGTACGCGATCGCCCGGGCCGACTACCGCGGCTACGCCTCCCTGGCCAAGGGCGCCAGGGGACTGGAGCAGGCGGGCTACTACTTCCAGGGCCAGCAGGAGACGGCCCGTAAGAGCCACACCTTCACCGGCGCCTACGACGCCAACTGGCAGACGTCGGACGAGACCGGTGTCGACGCGCTCGTCTACGCACCCTGTGGCGAGGAGCGCTACTTCAACATCAACACCGAGATGCGGGTGGACGCCAAGTCGGCGGACCCCAAGTCCACCAGCTACATGGCCATGGACTCCACCGACGGCAGCATCAACACCGTGTACCACTTCGCATGGAAGGAGTGCCCCGCGCACAAGTGAGGCCGCAGCGCCGGCCACGGGCCCGTACGCGGCTGCGTGCGGGCCCCGCGGCCGGGCGGTCGACTGAGCAGCCCGGCCGACGGCAGGGGCGGCCAGGCTCCCCGCTGAGCGCCCGAGGACGCGGGGTACGACGAAGGCCCCCGCACCTGACCGATGTGGGGGCCTTTCGTCGTACGGCGTTGCGGGCACGGGGCCCGCACCCGACCTAGCGCAGGCGGGCCATCAGCGCGTGCTCCACGAGCGTGATGAGGGCGCTCTTGGCCTCGCTGCGGTGCCGGGCGTCGGTGGTGATGATCGGCGCGTCCGGGCCGATCTGGAGCGCCTCGCGCACCTCGTCCGGCGTGTACGGCTGGTGGCCGTCGAAGCCGTTGAGGGCGATCACGAACGGCAGGCCGCTGTTCTCGAAGTAGTCGACCGCGGGGAAGCAGTCGGCGAGGCGGCGGGTGTCGACCAGGACGACGGCGCCGATGGCGCCGCGGACGAGGTCGTCCCACATGAACCAGAAGCGGTCCTGTCCGGGTGTACCGAAGAGGTACAGGATCAGGTCCTGGTCCAGGGTGATCCGGCCGAAGTCCATGGCCACGGTGGTGGTCGTCTTGTCCGGCGCGTGCGTGAGGTCGTCGATGCCCGCCGAGGCGGAGGTCATCACGGCTTCGGTGCGCAGCGGGTTGATCTCTGAGACGGCCCCGACGAACGTGGTCTTGCCCACGCCGAAGCCGCCCGCCACCACGATTTTCGCGGAGGTGGTGGAGCGGGCTGCACCGCTAGAGCTTGCGAAGTCCACTGAGCACCCTTTCGAGCAGTGTCACATCTGGCTGTCCGCCGGCGGTCTCGTCCCCGCCGGGCTGATGGATGGCGACGAGCCCGGCCTCCGCCAGGTCGGCGACGAGGATCCGGGCGACGCCGAGGGGGATGGAGAGTAGCGCGGAGATCTCGGCAACGGACTTGATCTCGCGGCAGAGGTGGCAGATGCGCTGGTGCTCCGGCAGCTGGCCCTGCAACTTGGAGGGGTCGGCGGTCGTGCTGACCAGCGCTTCGATGGCGAGCTGGTAGCGCGGCCGGGTCCGGCCTCCGGTCATGGCGTACGGGCGCACGAGGGGGTTGTTCGTGCCGGTGGAGGCGGGCTCGGGAGCCCGCCGCTGCGGCTGCACCGGCTGGATGCGCGGTGCCTGCGGCTGGTCGTACACCGACGGCTCGTACGGCTGGGAGTCGTACGGCCGGGGCTGCTGCTGGGGGCGCTGCGGCTGCTGCGGCGGCTGGGGCCGCTGCGGCCGCTGGCTCGGCGCAGACGGGAAGTTGAAGCGGTTGTGATGGGTCTCGCCCACAGGCCCGGACTCCTGTCCGGAACCATACGGGTATCCGCTCGGGGGCGTTGCCACGTCTCCTCCTCCAACTTGCCTGTCTGACGCCGGTCGCGCCACCGAACCATAAGGCGCGGTGGCGGGAAACGCACTGCCTGTTTGTTAGTTGAGAAGGCTGCCCTGCAGTTCTGCGCGCAGGTCGGGCGTCAGGACCGTGCCCGCGCGGTCGACCAGCAGGGCCATCTCGTAACCGACGAGGCCGATGTCGCACTCGGGGTGTGCGAGCACGGCCAGTGAGGATCCGTCGGAGACGGACATGATGAAGAGGAAGCCGCGCTCCATCTCCACCACGGTCTGGTTGACGCTCCCGCCCTCGAAGATGCGGGACGCGCCGGAGGTCAGCGAGGTGAGGCCGGAGGCCACCGCCGCCAACTGATCGGCTCTGTCACGAGGGAAGCCCTCGGACATGGCGAGGAGGAGACCGTCCGCGGAGACCACGACCGTGTGGGACACCCCGGGGGTGTTGTCCACGAAGTTGGTGATCAACCAGTTCAGATTCTGCGCCGCCTGGCTCATCGGGCTCACACTAACGCTCCTGATCGTAGGTGCTGCCGGGGCCGTAGCCCTGTTGGTCATTCTGGGGGACCCCGGAGGGGTCCGTGCCGACGCTGCGTCCCTGCTGGACACCGCGGCGCAGGTTACTCAGCCTGCCGCGGACGTCCTCCGGGGCGCGGGAGACCTGGGGGCCGCCCTGTGGCGTCTGCTCCGCGGCACCTTCGACCAGGTTGGCCTTGGGCACCCGCCGGGGGAGGCCGGAGGAGGTGACTCCGCCCGCCTTCGGCTCGCGCAGCTGCTCCGCCCGCTCCCAGCGCGCATCGTTGGAACTGCGCCAGTCGGAGCCGTCCTGGCCGGTCTCCGGCGCGCTCCGCTGCTGCTGCACCTGCGGTGCCTGCTGGTCGCGGCCTCCGCGGCGCGGAAGGCCGGCATCCGTCAGCGGGGGTGCGTCGCTCGGTGTGGGGCCCGGACGCTGGAATGGTACGCGCTCAGGGCCGTCAGCGGGAGCGGCAGTTGTATTCCGGTCAGATTCCGCTTCGGTCCCGAAGTAGCTCTCGAATGCAGGCCGTTCGCTCCACTCGTCCGGCTGCGCCGCCTCGTGGGACACGTATGGCTGCTGGCCGGTGGTCTCTGCGAAGCCCGGGTCGGCGAACGCCTGGCTGCCGTGGGACCGGTCGTCGTAGAGCGGTTGATCGGCTTCCGCATATGCCTGGTCGGGGTAGTCCTGAGCCTGGCCGGGGAAGTCCTGTGCCTGACCCGGGAAGTCCTGGTAGGCGTCGGCGGACGGCACCTCGTCACGGAACAGCGGACGGTCACCGCCGACCGGCTGCTCACCGGAGGCCTGGGCCTCCAGGGCGGCCCGGCGCTCCTCGCGGACCAGCGAGCGGCCCACCATGTCCATGTCCCCGGCGTCCTGGCGGCCGTAGCGGCTGTCGTCGAAGCCCAGCTCGGCGGCGGTGGGCTGGCGGCCCTGGCCGTCGTACGACGCCTGCTGGTGCTCCGGAACGATCCGGGAGACGGTGAAGTCGTCGTCGAACCGCTCCTCGCCGCCACCGCCGTGGGTGATCGCCTCGGGCAGCATGACCAGGGACGTGGTGCCCGCCTGCTCGCCGGAGGGGCGCAGCTGCACCCGGATCCCGTGCCGGTCGGCCAGCCGGCCGACCACGAACAGGCCCATGCGCTGGGAGATCGCGGCATCCACGCTCGGCGGGTTGGCCAGCTTGTGGTTGATGTCCGCGAAGTCCTCGGGGGTGAGCCCGATGCCCTTGTCGTGGATCTCGATCATCACCCGGCCGTCGGGCAGCCTGGTCGCGGCGACCCGCACCTTGGTCTGCGGCGAGGAGAACGTGGTGGCGTTCTCCAGCAGCTCGGACAGCAGGTGCACGAGGTCGGTCACGGCGGTGCCGTGGATCTCGCTCTCGGGGACGCCGGTGAGGTCTATTCGCTCGTACGACTCGACCTCACTGATCGCCGCCCGCAGGACGTCGACCAGCGGCACGGGCTGGTTCCAGCGGCGGCCGGGCTCCTCGCCCGCGAGGATGAGGAGGTTCTCGCCGTTGCGCCGCATGCGGGTGGCGAGGTGGTCCAGCCGGAAGAGGCTCTCCAGCTGGTCCGGGTCCGCCTCGTTGTTCTCCAGGTCGGTGATCAGCTCCAACTGGCGCTCGATCAGGCCCTGGTTGCGGCTGGAGAGGTTGGTGAAGATCGCGTTGACGTTGCCCCGCAGCAGCGCCTGCTCGGCGGCGAGCCGGACGGCCTCGCGGTGGACCTGGTCGAAGGCGCGGGCGACCTCGCCGATCTCGTCGGTGGTGGAGATCGGGATGGGCTGCACACGGGTGTCGACCCGGCCCGGGTCGGTCCGCGAGAGCTGGTCGACCAGCATCGGCAGCCGCTGCTCGGCGATGCCGAAGGCGGCGGTGCGCAGCTGGCGCATGTTGCGGCTCATCCGGCGGGCCATCAGACCGGCCACGACGAAGGCGATGATCAGCGCGGCCAGCACGATGCCGGAGTCGACGAAGGTGGACTGCCGGGCGTCGTCGGAGATCTGCGCCGCCTCGTTCACGGCCTTGTCCGCCAGGTCCTTCTCGATGGACCGGTACATGCTGAACTTGCCGGTCGCCGAGGCGAAGTAGCTGTCGGAGGTGATGCCGCGGGTGCTCAGGGACTCCGGCGCCGCGCCGGTGGCGATCAGCGTCGACATCTGGTCGATCGTCGGCGGGGTGCGGAACGGCCGGCCGGCGGCCTGGGCCTGCGCCTTCGCCTGGGCGATCTTGTGCTGCGCGGTCTGCTTGAGCGCCGCGGCGTCCTTGTTCAGCCGGGCGACGTCCTCGGGCGTGCCGCCGGAGGTGAACTCGCCGATGGCGATGCCCTCCAGGTAGCGGTACGACGCGAAGGCGGTCAGCTGGAGCTTGTGCTCCTTGCCGCCCTGCGGGGTCGCCGGGTCGACCAGGAGGTGGGTGCCGATGGACCGTTCCAGCGACTCGGCGGCCTTGGCCAGCGCGATGGCGTAGACGGTACGGCCGTAGGAGGTGATGTTGCCGGTGCCCAGGCCGAGTTCGTTGGCGAACTCCATCAGGGGGTGCTGGATCTCGACGTACCCCTCTTCGGTCTGCACACCGTGCAGCTTGGAGGTGTACGCGACCTGGCGCAGCTTCTGGAGCTTGGGCTCGACCTTCTCGAAGGAGGTGAGCCGGCGCTTGAGGCCGGGCTTGTCCGGGATGGCCTTGGCGGCTTCGTGGAACTTGGTGGCGGCGGCGTCGGTGGTGTCCCGCGCCTCCTGGACGACCGGGTCGTCCTTCTTGCCCTTCAACAGCGGCGCCGCGGTGCGGTCCCGCTCGTCGATCATGGCGGTGCTGTAGGAGAGCGCGGCACGTACGAGCTTCGCGGTGTTCTCCGCGTCCTGTGCTTCCTGCCAGGTGGCGAACGAACTGTTCACCCGCAGGCCACCGAATACCAGGGCGAGCAGCACCGGGATCAGCAGAATGGCGTTCAGACGGGTGGCCACGCGCCAGTTGCGCGGGGAGTACTTCCCACCACTGACCGGAGGCTTCGCGACCGTGTTTTCGGGCGCGTCGGAAGCCGGTACGCCACCTCTGGGTGGCGGGGTGAAGTTGCCCCGCCGCGGTTCCTGCGGCTCGGGGCTCTCCTTGCTTCGCCTCACTCGACCAACAACCTCTCGGCGCCGGCACTGACTTGCTGTGCCGTTTCTTCTGGGCGTTCCTACTCCGGAGTTTCAGCGAATTTCAGCACGTCAGGGCGGTGCGTTCCAAACACTGGGCAAAGACGGAGCGGGCGCGGAAGTGCCTTAGATAAAAGGGGCGTTAAGGGCGAGCCGCGTCAAAATGCAGGAGAAATGTGAGCGCAGCGAAGCCGGGCATGCGCGCGGGGTGTCGAAACACCTGTGATTCACTGTCGAAACGTTATGAAGCAAATTTGTCTGCGTGTCGAAGGACACAGATCGACTTAGGGCATCTCGGGAACCTGCCCCGGAGAAGGGCGGCATACCCCGAGTGGGACAACTGCCGTACGGCCCGCACCGGATGGCGGGCGGGCCGTACGGCGCGCTACTGCAGGCGGGCCATCAGCGCGTGCTCCACGAGCGTGATGAGGGCGCTCTTGGCCTCGCTGCGGTGCCGGGCGTCGGTGGTGATGATCGGGGTCCCGGGGCCGATCTGCAGCGCCTCGCGCACCTCTTCGGGGGCGTACGGCTGGTACCCCTCGAAGCCGTTGAGGGCCACGACGAACGGCAGGCCGCTGTTCTCGAAGTAGTCCACGGCGGGGAAGCAGTCGGCGAGGCGGCGGGTGTCGACCAGGACGACGGCGCCGATGGCGCCGCGGACGAGGTCGTCCCACATGAACCAGAAGCGGTCCTGTCCGGGTGTACCGAAGAGGTACAGGATCAGGTCCTGGTCCAGGGTGATCCGGCCGAAGTCCATGGCCACGGTGGTGGTCGTCTTGTCCGGCGCGTGCGTGAGGTCGTCGATGCCCGCCGAGGCGGAGGTCATCACGGCTTCGGTGCGCAGCGGGTTGATCTCTGAGACGGCGCCCACGAACGTGGTCTTGCCCACGCCGAAGCCGCCCGCCACCACGATCTTGGCGGACGTCGTGGCGCGGGCCGCACTGCCCCCGAAGCCGCTGTCAGAGCTTGCGAAGTCCACTGAGCACCCTCTCGAGCAAGGTCACGTCCGGTGTTCCGCCGGCCTCGCCGCTGCCACCGGGCTGGTGGATCGCCACCATCCCGGCCTCTGCCAGGTCCGCGACCAGGATCCGCGCCACACCGAGCGGGATGTTGAGCAGAGCGGAGACCTCGGCGACCGACTTCACCTCACGGCACAGATGACAGATCCGCTGGTGCTCGGGCAGCAGCCCGGGCAGCTGGGCGGGGTCGGCGGTCGTGCTGACCAGCGCCTCGATGGCGAGCTGGTAGCGCGGCCGGGTCCGGCCTCCGGTCATGGCGTACGGGCGCACCAGCGGCTGGTCACCTTCGTCCCCGTACGGCGCTTGGCTGTACGCGCCGTACGGGCCGGAAGTGGCAGGTGGCGGGGTCATGGGTCCTCCGGACGGGACAGTGGGACTGTCGTCGGGTTGGGCCGGTGGGGGGTGGCGGCACGATGGGGTGGGGTGGTGCTGGACGGGGTGGCGCTGCGGACGCCTCAGTGCAGCAGGCTGCCCTGGAGTTCGGCGCGCAGGTCGGGCGTCAGGACCGTGCCCGCGCGGTCGACCAGCAGGGCCATCTCGTAACCGACGAGGCCGATGTCGCACTCGGGGTGTGCGAGCACGGCCAGTGAGGATCCGTCGGAGACGGACATGATGAAGAGGAAGCCGCGCTCCATCTCCACCACGGTCTGGTTGACGCTCCCGCCCTCGAAGATGCGGGACGCGCCGGAGGTCAGCGAGGTGAGGCCGGAGGCCACCGCCGCCAACTGATCGGCACGATCGCGGGGGAAGCCCTCGGACATCGCGAGGAGCAGCCCGTCCGCGGAGACCACCACCGTGTGCGACACCCCGGGGGTGTTGTCCACGAAGTTGGTGATCAACCAGTTCAGATTCTGCGCCGCCTGGCTCATCGGACTCAACTAACGCTCCTGCTGGTGAGTGGGATCGACAATGCCGTGGGTGCCGGTGGACGACGTCCCGGCCTGCCGGCCTTGCTGGATACCCCGACGGAGATTGGTCAGCCGCCCCCGGACATCGCTGGGCGACCGGGAGACCTGCGGCCCGCTCTGGTCGGCCTGCTGCTGCGCGGTGCCCGCGACGAGGTTCGCGCGCGGGACCCGGCGGGGCAGCCCGGAGGTGGTGATACCGCCCGCGGCGGGCTGGCGGATCTGCTCCGCCTGCCGCCAGGTCTCGTCGTTCGGCGAACTGCGCCACTGCGAGGCCTCGGCCGGGTTGCGCTCCGTGCCGTTGGCCGGGGTCTCCGAGCGTGCGGCACCGTCCTGTGCGGCCCCCCGCCGCGGCAGGTCGGCAGCCTCGGGCTCGGAGCCCTGGGGCGGCACACCGGCAGCGGCGGCGGCCGGGTGGTTGAACCAGTTGGACTCGATGGTGTCGAAGATCGGCGTACGGCCGTCGCCGGGGCCGGCGTCCGCGCCGCCGAGCACGTCGCCGGACTGCGCACCGCCGTCCTGCGGCTGCTGCACCGGGAACTGCCCGGTGCTCTGCGGCTCGTCGGCGTACGCGGCACGGTCGGTGTCCGGGCGGCGGCTGCGGCCGGTGTCGTACGGGCCGCTGTCGCTGCCGGGCCGCTGGTACTGGCCGGTGTCGCTGCCGGGCCGCTCGTACTGCCCGGTGTCGCTGTCCGGACGCTGGTACTCGCCCGTCTGGTACTGACCGGTCTCGTACTGACCCGTCTCGTACTGGCCGGTCTCGTAGCGGGCCGGCTCGCGGTCCGGCCGGGGGAACTGGCCCGTGTCACCGCGCCCGTTGCCCGCACCCTGCGGGTCGCGCCCACTGCGGGAGTCGTCCGCGGCGGGCGGCGGCGCGTTGAAGTCGGGACGAGCGAACGCCGCGGTGTCACCGGGGCCGCCGGCGGGCGCGGGCCGCTCGAAGCTGCCGGTGCTGGTACCGGCCGATTCCTCGTGGCCGCGCGGCCGGTCCTGGGCCTCGCGGGGCGTCAGCGGCCAGTCGTCGGAGCCGCCGCGCTCACGGCGCGCACCCCAGCTCGTACCGCCCTGCTCGCCCTGGCCGCCCTGACCGCCGGCGGACGGACCGCCGGGCAGTTCGGCCGCGGCACCCCGCGCCGGCAGCTGCGGACGCTCCTCGCGGCGCGGTGCGCCGGTGGGCGGGGCCACGGTGGACGCCGGGCCGCTGTCCTGGCCGCGGGTGGGCAGCGAGGGACGCGCGGCGCCGGGGCGGCCGGCGGCCGGGCGGTCGCCGCCCGGGGAGGCCGCGCCGGGAGGCGCCGTACGGCCGGACGGGGCCGCGGCACCGAAGGCGTTCTGCGCACCGCCACCGGGACCGCCGCGGCCGGGCAGCGCGGGGCGCCCGCCGGCCGAGGGACCCGAACCGACCTGACCGCGCGGCTGGAGCCCCGCGAGCCGGCTGGACGGCGTGCCGCCGTGGTCACCGCCGCCGCCCTTGGCGTTGCTGGGCGCCGGCTTCTTGCCGCCCTGGGCGACGTCGACCGGCAGCATGACCAGCGCGGTGGTGCCGCCGGAGTCGGAGGGCCGCAGCTGGATACGGATGCCGTGCCGCAGCGACAGGCGGCCGACCACGAACAGGCCCATCCGCCGGGAGACCGAGACGTCCACGGTCGGCGGGCTGGCCAGCCGCTCGTTGATCGCCGAGAGGTCCTCGGGGGACAGGCCGATGCCGGTGTCGTGGATCTCGACCAGGACCCGGCCGTCGGGCAGCGCATGGCCGGTGACCTTGACCTTGGTCTGCGGGGAGGAGAACGAGGTGGCGTTCTCCAGCAGCTCGGCGAGCAGGTGCACGAGGTCGTTGACGACCCGGCCCGCAACCTCGGTCTGCGGAACGGCGTTGAGCTCGATCCGCTCGTACTGCTCCACCTCGGAGGCGGCGGCACGCAGGACGTCGACCAGCGGCACCGGCCGCGTCCACCGGCGTCCCGGCTCCTCACCGGCGAGGACCAGGAGGTTCTCACCGTTACGACGCATGCGGGTGGCGAGGTGGTCGAGCTTGAAGAGGGAGGACAGCTGGTCCGGGTCGGCCTCGCGGGACTCCAGTTCGGAGATCAGCGAGAGCTGACGCTGGATCAGGCCCTGCGAGCGGCGCGAGAGGTTGGTGAACATCGCGTTGACGTTGCCCCGCAGCAGCGCCTGCTCGGAGGCGAGGCGGACCGCCTCGTGGTGCACGTCGTCGAACGCCGCGGCCACCCGGCCGATCTCGTCCCGGCTGTGCACACCGACCGACTCGACGGAGGTGTCGACGTCCTGGGGGTCGGACTCGGAGAGCTGCTTGACCAGCTCGGGCAGCCGGTCCTGGGCGACCTTCTGCGCGGTGTCCTGCAGCCGGCGCAGCGAGCGGACCATGGACCGCGCCACGACGAACGCGCCGACCAGCGAGACGCCGAGGACGAGCAGGATCAGCGCACCGCTGATGATCGCGGTCTGCGTGGCCTCGTTGCGCAGCTCGCGGGCCTTCTGCTCCATCTCGGACAGCAGCGTCGTCTCGATACGCGACATCTCGTCGATCTTGACGGTGTCGGAGTCGTACCAGTCGAGGTACCTGATGTCCTGGCTGCGGATGCCGGTGGCGCTGGCGAAGGAGCGGTGCGCAAAGGCGACCGCGGCCTTGATCTCGTCGTTGTTGCCGTCCAGACCGCGGGTGAGCGCGCCGGCGTTGTTCGTGTAGATCTGCGAGAAGCGGTCCCGGGCGGCCTTCTCGCTGTCCTCGGCGTTACGGCCGGCCAGCCGGTCGTTGGCGGACAGCTGAGGGCCGCCGTCGTGGGCGAGGCCGGCGCTGACCAGCGCGCGCTGGATCGACGCGTACTCCTTGGCCGACGAGAACGCCGCCAGCGCACGGGTACTGCGGATCATCTCGGGGTTGCTGGTGGCCTGCGCCATGTCCTGGGACAGCGACAGCAGCGAGTTGATCAGCTGGTCGTAGCTCGTGACGGTCCGCGCGGCGTTGTCGCCGTCCTTGTAGGCGTTGCCGCGGATCTCGTTGAGGGTGTTGAGCTGCCGGCCGATCTCCAGGACGGTCGCCCGGACACCGGCCATCGTGGCGTCCTGGCCCTGGATGTCGCCGGTGGCCTGGTTGAACGACAGCTTGGCGCGGTCGGTCGCCTCGCGGGGCGCGACGACGTTCGCATCGTCCTTGGTGTTGCCGCTGCCGGCCAGTGGACCGGCCGACTTGTCCCGCTCCACCTGGAGGGCGTCGGCGAGTTCGGTCGCCTGCCGGGTCATCTCGGTCAGCATCTGCATCTTGTCGAGCTGGTCGATGTTCTCCATCGACGTGGCGATGCGCATGCCGCCCAGCGTGGTCGCGGCGACCACGGGAAGCGCGAGCAGGGAGACCAGGCGGGTGCTGATGCGCCAGTTGCGCAGCGCTATTCGCGAACCGGGCCCGCTGGACCCCTTCGGCCCCTTGGGCTTGCCGTCCGCGGCGTCATTGCCCGGCGCCTGGCCGCCCCCGTCGGTGGGCACGGTGCCCCCGGCGGAAGCTTGGTTCTGGGCGCGCTGGGGCGAGGAGCCGCGATCGGTCCCGCCGCGGAGCTCCGGGTCCGCCGCAGCGCTGCCATCCCTCTTGAAACGTCCCTGCACTAGCGTCGCAACCTCTGGACCAGGCGTCCCACCTCGGCGGGACGGAGTCGAGTCGTATGGGGGACCGCTGAGTCCCCCATGGCGGTCGTGAGTGACCGGCGGGCTGCCCTCTCTGGCCGAGAGAGCGGCACCACCGCGCGGCGCTACGTTGCGCCCTGCGCGCCGGCTGAAACGTGCGGCGGTCCGTGGAATTCCAGCACAGTGCAGGATCTCCAACAAGAGCGGAGTCATGCACTGTGACTTGGGTGACGCAATGTACGGACCGCGTCACGACTTGTAGAAGTTTTCGCCGTCGATAACGGACTTTTATCCGCGAGTCGACCGCCCGCATCCGCTGTCCCAGGTGGGGTGATCGGGCGCGGAACGTGCGGTTCAATCCGCCATTGTCCGATTCGCCCAAGGTTGTTGATCATGGTAATTGCGGCATTTGTCGTACAGGTCGTGAGCAAACTCACAGGAAGATCGTCGAGTTCCCGCGCACGTCGTCGGGAATAGCGTGCATAGCCTGACGCTTTACACAGTTGCCCAGAGCGACAAGGCAGCTGTGGTAAGACCCTTTCCGATCTCTTGATGACGCGAGGCATGCAGCAGTGAAGACGACGATGTTCCGCAACATAGCCAACCCGCGGCGCACCACCCTGGCCCACCTCGACGACGCCGAGGAGCTCGGCACCGAGGCCGCGGAGCACTCCGTCGATCTGCCGGCCCAGACGGCCAACCCCCGCCGGACCGTCCTGATGGTCGCCCCCACGCAGGACGTGTCGGCGTAAAGCGGCGACGGAGCGGCAGCGGCCCCGCGATAGCCTGGAGTGTCAACTCCGGCCAGTGATCAATGAGGGGCAGCGGCAACCCGTGCGCATCGCCAGATTCTCCATCGACGGCAACGTCGGATTCGGCGTCGTCGAAGGCGACGAACTCGACGTCATCAAGGGACATCCCTTCGCCGAATTCGAGCGCTCGGGCCAAAAGGTCCCCCTCGACAAGGTCCGGCTGCTGCCGCCCGTCCTGCCCAACAAGGTCGTGGGCATCGGCCGCAACTACGCCGAGCACGCCGCCGAGCTGGGCAACGCCGTCCCGGACGTGCCGGTCACCTTCTTCAAGCCGTCCACCTCGGTGATCGGCCCCGGCGACCCCATCGGGTACCCCTCCTTCTCCCAGGAGGTGCACCACGAGGCGGAGCTCGCCGTCGTCATCGGCCGGATGTGCCGTGAGGTGCCCCGCGAGCGCGCCAAGGACGTCATCCTGGGCTACACCTGCGCCAACGACGTCACCGCGCGCGATGTCCAGCAGCGCGAGAAGCAGTGGGCCCGGGCCAAGGGCTTCGACAGCTCCTGCCCGCTCGGCCCCTGGGTCGAGACCGGCCTGGAGCCCGCGGACATCGCCGCCGGCCTCGCCGTCCAGTGCACCGTCAACGGCGAACAGCGCCAGCTCGGCCGCACCAGCGACATGGTCCGCCCGGTCGAGGACCTGATCGTCCACATCACCGAGGCGATGACCCTGCTCCCCGGGGACGTCATCCTCACGGGCACCCCGGCCGGGGTCGGCCCCCTCAACGTCGGCGACGAGGTCGCCGTCACCATCGAAGGCATCGGCACTCTCACCAACAAGGTGATCAAGCGTGGCTAACGCGACCCCCGTCCGCGTCCGTTTCTGTCCCTCCCCGACCGGTAACCCCCATGTCGGCCTGATCCGTACCGCCCTGTTCAACTGGGCCTACGCACGGCACCACAAGGGCACCCTGGTCTTCCGGATCGAGGACACCGACGCGGCCCGCGACTCCGAGGAGTCCTACCAGCAGCTGCTGGACTCCTTCCACTGGCTCGGCTTCGACTGGGACGAGGGCCCCGAGGTCGGCGGCCCGCACGCGCCCTACCGCCAGTCCCAGCGCATGGACCTCTACCGGGACGTCGCCGACAAGCTGCTCGCCGCCGGCCACGCCTACCACTGCTACTGCACCACCGAAGAGCTGGACACCCGCCGCGACGCCGCCCGCAAGGCCGGCCGGCCCTCCGGTTACGACGGCACGTGCCGCACGCTGACCGCGGAGCAGAAGGCCGCCTACGAGGCCGAGGGCCGCACCGCGATCGTCCGCTTCCGGATGCCCGACGAGCCGATCACCTTCACCGACCTGGTGCGCGGCGAGCTGACCTTCACCCCGGAGAACGTCCCGGACTACGGCATCGTCCGCGCCAACGGCGCCCCGCTGTACACCCTGGTCAACCCCGTCGACGACGCCCTGATGGGGATCACCCACGTGCTGCGCGGCGAGGACCTGCTCTCCTCCACCCCCCGCCAGATCGCCCTCTACCAGGCGCTGATCGAGCTGGGCGTGGCCAAGGAGATCCCGGCCTTCGGCCACCTCCCGTACGTCATGGGCGAGGGCAACAAGAAGCTCTCCAAGCGCGACCCGCAGGCCAGCCTCAACCTCTACCGCGAGCGCGGCTTCCTCCCCGAGGGCCTGCTCAACTACCTTGCCCTGCTCGGCTGGTCCTTCTCCGCCGACCAGGACATCTTCTCGGTGTCCCAGCTGATCGAGGCGTTCGACATCGCGGACGTCAACGCCAACCCGGCCCGCTTCGACCTGAAGAAGGCCGAGGCGATCAACGCCGACCACATCCGGCAGCTGGACGTGGCGGACTTCATCACGGCCTGTGAGCCCTGGCTGAAGGCCCCGCACGCCAACTGGGCCCCCGAGGACTTCGACGAGGCCGCCTGGCGGGCCATCGCCCCGCACGCCCAGACCCGCCTCACCGTCCTCTCCGAGATCACCGCCAATGTCGACTTCCTCTTCCTCAAGGAGCCGGTCGAGGACGAGGCCTCCTGGGCGAAGGCGATGAAGGGCGACCCCGTCGCCCTGCTCACCACGGCCCGCGCCAAGCTCGACGCCGCCGACTGGACCTCCGGTCCCGACCCCCTCAAGGAGGCCGTCCTGGCCGCCGGCGAGGAGCACGGCCTCAAGCTCGGCAAGGCCCAGGCTCCCGTCCGGGTGGCGGTCACCGGCCGCACGGTCGGCCTGCCCCTCTTCGAGTCCCTGGAGATCCTCGGCAAGGAGCGCACCCTCCAGCGGATCGACGCGGCACTGGCCAAGCTGGCCGGCTGACCCCGTACCGCCCTCAGGGCCCGGAAGCCACCACGGCTTCCGGGCCCTCGGTATATGCCGGGACGGGGGCCGGTCGCTGCGGGCACAATGGCCGCACCGGCACCAGGAGGGCTGAGCATGACCGCGCGCACCGAGGGCCCGCACGCCCCGGCACCGGACCGCACCCCGCCCGGAGGCGCGGCCGACACCCCGTTGCGCGCCGTCCTCTGGGACCTCGACGACACCCTCTTCGACTACACCGGGTCGGACCGGGCCGGCGTGCTGCGGCATCTGCGGACCGAAGGGCTCCTGGACACCTACGGCGGCGAGGAGGCGGCACTCGCGCGCTGGCGCCATGCCATGGAGACCGAGTTCGCCCGCTTCCTCGCCGGTGAGCTCGGGTTTCTCGATCACCGCCGGGCGCGCGCCCGGACGTTTCTGGGCCTGCCGCTCTCCGACGCCGAGGCGGATGCCTGGTTCGGCCGCTACGTCGCCCACTATGAAGCGTGCTGGACGCTCTTCCCGGACGCGCCGCCCGTACTGGAGGCGCTGACCCCGCTGGTACGCCAGGCGGTGCTGTCCAACTCCACCACCGCCAACCAGGAACGCAAGCTGGCCGCCCTGGGCATCCGCGGACGCTTCGAGGCGGTGCTCTGCGCCGATGAACTGGGGCACGCCAAGCCCGCCGCCGAGGCGTTTGGCAGTGCCTGTAAGGCGCTCGGCCTAACGCCCGCCGAGGTCGTCTACGTCGGCGACAAGCTCGACATCGACGCGCTCGGCGCCCGGGACGCGGGCCTGGCCGCCGTATGGCTGGACCGTACGGACACCGGGGAGGAGCCGCCGACGGGGGTGCGGCGGATCGCGGGTCTGGCGGAGCTCCCCGAGCTGTTGCGCGGAGTTATCGGTTTTGGTGCGCCGTCCACGATCAGGTAATGTTCTTCCTGCGCCGCCCGAGAGGGCCGAAAGGCCGGGCCGGGAAGCGCAGATCAAATCAAGCCCCCCGCGGGGGGTTGCGCTTTGATGGCCTATGGTGTAATTGGCAGCACGACTGATTCTGGTTCAGTTAGTCTAGGTTCGAGTCCTGGTAGGCCAGCTCGCAGAGCTCATCTGCAAAGCCCCCGTTGTGTAGCGGCCTAGCACGCCGCCCTCTCAAGGCGGTAGCGCCGGTTCGAATCCGGTCGGGGGTACAGATCCTTCCCAGGGGGACAGTCCGGGTCGCACCCACTGTCGCTCACGGAGACAAACATCCGGCTTCCGTCGGGTGGGGATCGCTAGGGCCCCCGTTGTGTAGCGGCCTAGCACGCCGCCCTCTCAAGGCGGTAGCGCCGGTTCGAATCCGGTCGGGGGTACTGGTCTAAACCACCATGGGCTATGGTGTAATTGGCAGCACGAGTGATTCTGGTTCATTTAGTCTAGGTTCGAGTCCTGGTAGCCCAGCGCAGCGTGTCCTCGTGACAGCTCAACTGCAGGAAAACTTGCCCCCGTTGTGTAGCGGCCTAGCACGCCGCCCTCTCAAGGCGGTAGCGCCGGTTCGAATCCGGTCGGGGGTACCACACGAAAGAGCCCCTCGCTTCAGGCGAGGGGCTCTTTCGCGTCAACTGCCGCTTCCGTAGCGCTTGTTGGACTCCTCGGCCGCCGCCAGCCGGCGCAGGCTCAGCAGCACCGGCTCGTAGAGCACGGTCAGCGCCACTGCCGCCGCCACCTGTTCCGCCGGGGTGGCGCACTCCTCGACCAGATCCAGGTCGACGACGGCGAGTTGGGCCGCCTGTCGGGCGTAGGGCAGCAGATGCGCGGTGTCGCAGGCGTAGCCGAGGCGGTGCAGTGCGGCGAGGGCCGCGACGAGCATGCCGAAGGCCCGGGAGCCGTCCGCGATCTCCAGGTTCACGTGCCGGCCGCACTGCCGGAGCAACTCGGCGGCGGTGCGCCGGGCGACGGCCGTCGAGGGGGAGCTCTCGTCGGGCCCCGGGCCGTGGGGGAGTGCCTCCACGGCGACGCCCAGGCGGGAGAGCTGGTCCAGGGAGTCGTCTTCGACGGCGGCCAGCGCCTCTCGCGCGGTGCTCACCGGTATCCGGCCGACCTGGATCAGGGCCCGGACGAGCCGCAGGCGTCGCAGGTGCTCCTCGTCGTACGCGGACCGGGTGGCGGTGATCCGGCGGCCCGCCGGCAGCAGCCGTTCGCGCAGGTAGTACTTGATCGTGGCGGTGGGCACGCCGCTGCGTTCACTCAGTTCCGCCAGTCGCATACCCCTTGCGCCTTCCCTTGGGGAGTGTCACTATCTAACTAAGGATAGCGATGCTATCCAATGCGACCGAGGAGGCTGCCATGAGCGGTGAGCCGGTGCAGGGACGGATGACGGCGGACGGTGCCGGGGAGGTGGTGGTCTTCCTCATCGGGATGCGGGTCAACAACTGGCGTGCGGTGCGCAGTTGGCTGCCGGTGTTCCGGGCGATGCCGCGCATGATCAGGGAGCTGGCCCGGGACCCGGAGAGCGGGATGCTGGGCTACCGCCTGCTGCCGGGGCTCCCGAGGGGCATCGCCGTCCTGCAGTACTGGGAGTCGAAGGAGAAGCTGTTGGCCTACGCCACGGACCGGGACGGCGAGCACCGGCCGGCGTGGGCGGCGTTCAACCGGCGGGCGCGCGAGGGCAAGGGCAAGGTCGGCTTCTGGCACGAGACCTTCGTCGTCCCGGCGGGCGCGTACGAGAGCATCTACATCAACATGCCGGAGTTCGGCCTGGGCGCGGCCCAGGGGACGGTGCCGGTCGGCCGTCGCGGGGAGCGGGCCGCGGACCGGCTGGCGGCCTGAGCGGACGGGCGGCGCCCGTCCCGCCGGTCTGCGGGCCGGGCGCCGGGAGCCGTCTCAGCCGCTGCGGCGCAGGCCCTCGGAGAGCCGGGCCGCCGCGTCGATGACCGCCTGGGCGTGCATCCGCCCGGGATGGCGGGTCAGCCGCTCGATCGGGCCGGAGACCGAGACGGCGGCCACCACGCGGTTGGAGGGGCCGCGTACGGGGGCGGAGACCGAGGCCACGCCCGGCTCCCGCTCGCCGATCGACTGGGCCCAGCCGCGGCGCCGTACGCCGGACAGGGCGGTGGCCGTGAAGCGCGCGCCCTGCAGGCCGCGGTGCAGCCGCTCGGGCTCCTCCCAGGCCATCAGGATCTGGGCGGCCGAGCCCGCCTTCATGGGGAGCGTGGAGCCGACCGGGACGGTGTCCCGCAGTCCGGACAGCCGTTCCGCCGCCGCCACGCAGATCCGCATATCGCCCTGCCGGCGATAGAGCTGCGCGCTCTCGCCGGTCACATCGCGCAGATGCGTGAGCACCGGTCCCGCCGTGGCCAGCAGGCGGTCCTCGCCGGCCGCCGCGGCCAGCTCGGAGAGCCGTGGGCCCAGGATGAACCGGCCCTGCATGTCCCTCGCCACCATCCGGTGGTGTTCCAGAGCCACGGCCAGACGGTGGGCCGTGGGCCGTGCAAGCCCGGTCGCCGCGACCAGCCCGGCGAGGGTGGCCGGACCGGACTCCAGGGCACTCAAAACCAGAGCTGCCTTGTCGAGAACGCCGACGCCGCTAGAGTTGTCCATGCAACGATATTCGCGTCTCACACTGTGAAACGCAAGTTCAATTTTCCGGGGAAGTCGTCAATCTGTAGGTGTGGCCCTCTACCAGGGCCCGGCGTACGGCCCGGCAAGGGGATTTCTGCCGGCATCGCGCACGGACGAGCAAGGCCGGCAATGCGGCCGGCCGGAGGGAAAGCGATGGGACGGACACTCGCGGAGAAGGTCTGGGACGATCATGTCGTCCGGCGCGCGGAAGGCGAGCCCGACCTTCTCTTCATCGATCTGCACCTGCTGCACGAGGTCACCAGCCCGCAGGCCTTCGATGGTCTGCGTAAGGCGGGTCGTCGGGTGCGTCGGACGGATCTGACCATCGCCACCGAGGATCACAACACCCCGACCCTCGACATCGACAAGCCGATCGCCGACCCGGTCTCGCGCACGCAGCTGGAGACGCTGCGCAAGAACTGTGCGGAGTTCGGGGTGCGGCTGCACCCGCTGGGCGATGTCGAGCAGGGCGTTGTCCACGTCGTGGGACCGCAGTTGGGACTGACCCAGCCCGGCACCACCGTGGTCTGCGGTGACAGCCACACCTCCACCCACGGCGCCTTCGGCGCGCTGGCGTTCGGCATCGGCACCAGCCAGGTCGAGCACGTCCTGGCCACCCAGACGCTGCCGCTGGCCCCGTTCAAGACCATGGCGATCACCGTGGACGGTGAGCTGCCCGAGGGCGTCACCGCCAAGGACCTGATCCTGGCGATCATCGCGCGGATCGGCACCGGTGGCGGCCAGGGCTACGTCCTGGAGTACCGCGGCCCGGCCATCGAGAAACTGTCGATGGAAGCCCGGATGACCATCTGCAACATGTCCATCGAGGCGGGCGCGCGGGCCGGCATGATCGCCCCCGACAAGACCACCTTCGACTACCTGCAGGGCCGCGACCACGCCCCCCAGGGCGAGGAGTGGGACGCCGCGGTCGCCTACTGGAAGACCCTGCGCACCGACGAGGACGCGGTCTTCGACGCCGAGGTGCACATCGACGCTTCCGCGCTGGCGCCGTTCGTCACCTGGGGCACCAACCCCGGCCAGGGCGCACCGCTTTCGTCCAGCGTCCCCGACCCGGCTTCGTACGAGGACGCCTCGGAGCGCTACGCCGCCGAAAAGGCCCTGGAATACATGGGGTTGACGGCGGGCCAGCCGCTGCGCGACATCACGGTGGACACCGTCTTCGTAGGTTCGTGCACCAACGGCCGCATCGAGGACCTGCGCTCCGCGGCCGCGATCCTTCAGGGCCGCCAGGTCGCCGACGGCGTACGGATGCTGGTCGTGCCCGGCTCGGTCCGCGTCTCCCTGGAGGCCGTCGCCGAGGGCCTGGACAAGGTCTTCACCGCCGCCGGCGCCGAATGGCGGCACGCGGGTTGCTCGATGTGTCTGGGTATGAACCCCGACCAGCTGGCGCCCGGCGAGCGCTCCGCCTCCACCTCCAACCGCAACTTCGAGGGCCGCCAGGGCAAGGGTGGCCGCACCCACCTGGTCTCGCCGCAGGTCGCCGCCGCAACAGCGGTTCTCGGCCATCTGGCCTCACCGGCCGATCTCTCTGACGTCGCCGTCGCCACGCCCGCGGGAGTCTGAACCATGGAAGCCTTCACCACCCACACCGGCCGGGCCGTCCCGCTGCGCCGCAGCAATGTCGACACCGACCAGATCATCCCTGCTCACTGGCTCAAGAAGGTCACCCGTGACGGGTTTGAGGACGGGCTGTTCGAGGCCTGGCGCAAGGACCCGGAGTTCGCCTTGAACCAGGAGCGGTACAAGGGCGCCACCGTGCTGGTCGCCGGCCCCGACTTCGGTACCGGCTCCTCACGTGAGCACGCCGTCTGGGCGCTGCAGAACTACGGTTTCAAGGCCGTCATCTCCTCGCGTTTCGCCGACATCTTCCGCGGCAACTCCCTCAAGAACGGGTTGCTGACGGTGGTCCTGCCGCAGGAGACCGTCGACCGTCTCCAGCAGCTGCTGGAGGCCGACCCCAGCGCCGAGGTCACGGTCGACCTGGTCGGCAGGCAGGTCCGCGCCGAGGGCATCACCGCCGACTTCGAGCTGGACGAGAATGCGCGTTGGCGCCTCCTGGAGGGGCTGGACGACATCAGCCTCACTCTTCGGGAGGAGTCGTCCATCGTGGAGTACGAGGCGAACAGGCCGCCGTTCAAGCCGCGTACCCTCGAGGTCTGACCTCGGGTTTTTGGCTCAAAGCGTTATTGCGTACGATGCGCCCCCTGTGCAGTTGGCAGGGGGCGCATCGCTGCGTTGGGGCGCCTGTTGAGGCCCCGTGAAGCGACAACTCGCCGCAGATGGCACAATTAGCGCATGGAACGCGACGAGCAACTCAAGCTCTACGGAGTCGTCGCCGACCGACTCAAGGACGCACACGCAAGAGTGCGGACACTGCAAGTCCCGGAGGGCGTACGGATGGCGCTGACCCGGAAGCTGCTCGTCATCACGGCCGCGGCTAAACACGATCTTGCGGACGCGGCAAGGCGTCTGGAGTGGTTCATGGAAGACCTCGACGAAGGTCGTTATCCCGAAGATGTGCACGCCGATGGAAGTCCGTAAAGGTCGACTTCGTTGCGGCACAAGGGTGATTAGCCCGTTTCGTGTTTGATTTGCGGTATATATCTGCCTAACGTGCGAAAAAGCTTGGAACTTTCCTTCCAGCAATGTCTCCGAAGGGGAAGACGTGAACAAGGCGCAGCTCGTAGAAGCCATTGCCGACAAGCTCGGCGGCCGCCAGAACGCCGCGGAAGCGGTCGACGCGGTACTGGATGCAATCGTCCGTGCGGTGGTCACCGGTGACCGCGTATCGGTCACCGGATTCGGTTCGTTCGAGAAGGTCGACCGCCCCGCCCGCTACGCCCGCAACCCGCAGACGGGTGAGCGCGTGCGGGTCAAGAAGACCTCGGTGCCGCGTTTCCGGGCCGGCCAGGGCTTCAAGGACCTGGTGAGCGGCTCGAAGAAGCTCCCCAAGGGCGGCGAGGTCTCCGTCAAGAAGGCTCCCAAGGGCAGCCTGACCGGCGGCGCGGCCATCAAGAAGGCCGCGGCGAAGAAGGCCACCGCCAAGAAGGCCGCCGCCAAGAAGACCGCGGCCAAGAAGACCACCGCGAAGAAGGCCACGGCGGCGAAGAAGGCCACCGCGAAGAAGACGACGGCGAAGAAGACGACGGCCAAGAAGGCCGCCGCCAAGAAGACCACGGCCAAGAAGACCACCGCGAAGAAGGCGACGGCGAAGAAGACCGCCCCCGCCAAGAAGGCAACGGCGAAGAAGGCCCCGGCGAAGAAGGCCACGGCGCGCAAGACCACCGCCAAGAAGACCACTGCCCGCAAGCGGTAGTGCAGCATCGGCGAGACGCATGCGTCGGGCCGGTCTCCCTTCGGGGAGCCCGGCCCGCGGTGTATTCCGGAGCCGTCTAGGCTCTCTCCCATGCAGGCCACCGCGTACACGTACGACTCCGAGACCCGCTCCGGCAGCGTGCTGCTGGACGACGGCACCCCGCTGCCCTTCGACGCGGCGGCCTTTGACGCCGGCGGCCTGTTGCTGCTGCGCCCCGGTCAGCGGGTCCGTATCGACGTCACCGGCGACGGCGACGACCGGCGGATCGTGCTGATCACGCTCCAGACGCTCTGACCTGCGGCGGCCGCAGCGGGGGCTCCCCGGGCGCGCCGTGCCCCCGTGCCGCCCCACCGGCGAGATGCGGGGCCCAGGGCGCGGTGTGCGGGCCCACGCCCAGCGCCAGCGCGGCCAGCAGATCCTCGGCGGTGTCCACGTCCCGGCGTACCGAGGGCGCCCCGGGCGCGGTGATCTCCCGCGCCCCCGATGCCAGGTGACGGGCCCGCGACGCACCCCCGAATGCCGGTTCCAATTCCGTGCCGGAAGTCGCGGTCAGAAGTGTTGTGCCGATATCCGCCGCATCCGCGAGAAATGCGCGGGGAAATAGCGAAGCGGAATGGAGCACCAGTTCCAGTTCGGCGGGGCGCAGCGCGGGGAGGTCGGCGTTGAGCGCGGCGAGGGCCGCGCCCGGGCGACGCGCCCGGACCGCGCCCGCACCATGGGACAGCGCCGCGTTGAGCCCCCGGCCCGGTGTGTCGGGAACGATCCGCGCCCCCAGCGCCGCCAGCCGCTCACCCGCCAGCCGGTCGTCCGTGACAACCGCCACATCCCGGACGTTCCTGCAGGCCAGCGCCGCTGTGACGGTGTCGAGGGCGAAGGCGAGGGCCAGTCGGGGGCGGAACTCCTCACCGGCGGCCCCGGAGAGCCTGCTTTTGGCTCGCACCAGCGGTTTCAGCGGCACCACCAGGCTCCAGGCCGTCTCTGCTTCGCCATCTGCTCCGTCTCTTCGCATCGGCGCCATTCTCACCTGCTGCCGCCGCTCGGCGGGAGCGTCGGGGTTACGGTGTTCTCGACATAGCGGGTACCTGGGGCGACACTTGTGCGGCTGCCGGCTCGCAGCAGCTTCGCAGGTCCCCACAAGGAGGGTGTCCCAGTGTCCCGCCGCAGAATCGGCTTCTGGTACCGCTTGGCCGCGGTCATCTGCAAACCGCCGCTCTTGGTTCTGTTCAAGCGTGACTGGCGGGGAATGGAGCACATTCCGGCCGACGGCGGATTTATCACCGCGGTCAACCACAACTCGTATCTCGACCCGCTCTCCTATGCGCACTATCAGTACAACACCGGGCGGGTCCCGCGATTCCTGGCCAAGGCGGGCCTCTTCAAGAGCGGCTTTGTCGGCCTGATGATGCGCGGCACCGGGCAGATCCCCGTCTACCGGGAAACCACCGACGCCGCCACCGCGTTCCGCGCCGCCGTCAGCGCCATCGAGACGGGCGAATGCGTCGCCTTCTACCCCGAGGGCACCCTCACCCGCGACCCGGAGCTGTGGCCCATGCAGGGCAAGACCGGTGCCGCGCGGGTGGCCTTGCTGACGAAGGCGCCGGTCATCCCCGTCGCGCAGTGGGGCGCCCATGAGGCGATGCCGCCGTACGCCAAGGAGAAGAAGCTGCGCCTCCTCCCGCGCAAGACGCTGCTGGTGCAGGCGGGTCCGCCGGTCGACCTGAGCGCGTTCTACGACCAGGAGCCGACCGCCGAGGTGCTGCGGGCCGTCACCGAGGTCATCATGGCCGCGATCACCGAGCAGCTGGCCGTCCTCCGCGGTGAGCCCGTGCCGGCCGAACCGTACGACTGGCGCAAGGCGGTCGCCCGGGAACGCCGCGCCGCCCGGGAAGCCGCCAAGGCGGGCCGGGGCGCCGCAGCGACCGCCGCCCCCGCCGAACCGGCCGCCGCCCCCGAACCGGCCGTCGGATCGCAGCAGGCCCGAAGCACCCAGCAGGCACAGGAGGATGAAAGCAAGTGACGCGCTGCGCCGTCTACGGCACGGGGTCCTGGGGTACCGCCTTCGCGATGGTGCTCGCCGACGCAGGCTGCGAGGTGACCCTGTGGGGGCGCCGCCCGGCCCTCGTCGACGCCATCAACAACGGCCGTACCAACCCCGACTACCTGCCGGGGGTCGAGCTTCCCGCGTCCGTACGGGCCACCACCGACCCGGCGGAGGCCGCGCGCGGCGCGGAGTTCGCCGTACTGGCCGTTCCCGCCCAGACGCTGCGCAGCAATCTGGCCGAGTGGGCGCCCCTGCTGCCCGACGGGGTGGTTCTGGTGTCCCTCATGAAGGGCGTCGAACTGGGCACGGCCAAGCGCATGAGCGAGGTCATCGAGGAGGTCGCGAAGGTGCCGGCGGAGCAGGTCGCGGTGCTGACCGGCCCCAACCTCGCCAAGGAGGTCGCCGCCCGGCAGCCCGCCACCGCCGTCGTGGCCTGCGCCGACGAGGCGGTCGCCCGGCGCTTCCAGACCGCCTGCCACACCGCGTACTTCCGCCCGTACACCAACACCGACGTGGTGGGCTGCGAACTGGGCGGCGCGGTCAAGAACGTCATCGCGCTGGCCGTCGGCATCGCCACCGGCATGGGCCTGGGTGACAACGCCAAGGCGTCCCTGATCACCCGCGGTCTGGCCGAGACCACCCGGCTCGGCCTGGCCATGGGCGCCGACGCGCGCACCTTCGCCGGTCTGGCCGGCATGGGCGACCTCGTCGCCACCTGCTCCTCACCGCTGTCGCGCAACAACACCTTCGGCACCAACCTCGGCCGGGGGATGACGCTGGAGGAGACCATCGCGGTCACCAAGCAGACCGCCGAGGGCGTCAAATCCTGCGAATCCGTGCTGGATCTGGCCCGCCGGCACGGCGTCGACATGCCGCTCACGGAGACGGTCGTCGAGATCGTCCACGAGGGCAAGCAGTCGATGGCCGCCCTGAAGGACCTGATGGCGCGCAGCGCCAAGTCCGAGCGGCACTGACAAGCGCGCAGTCCGAGTGACACCGGCAGTGGAACCGATTCATCCGGTTCTGCGCGGTCCGTCGGGGGCCCGTGATCCGCGGCAGGGCGGCGCGTGGTCCCCGACGGCCGCAGCAGCACTGACTCCGCGCCGGTCAGCAGGTACCCTCAACGCGATATGAGCAGCCAGACCTCCTCCCACAAGCCCCGCGTCGCCGTCGTGTTCGGCGGACGCAGCTCCGAGCACGCGATCTCCGTACTCACCGCCGGAGCGGTGCTGCGCGCCATCGACCGCGACAAATACGACGTGCTGCCAATCGGCATCACCTCCGACGGCCGCTGGGCGCTGACCGCCGACGACCCCGAGCGGATGGCCATCGCGGACCGGCGGCTGCCCAGCGTGGCCGAGCTCGCCGAGTCCCCCGAGGGCGGCGTGGTGCTCCCCGTCGACCCGACCAACCGCGAGGTCGTCTACACCGAGCCGGGCGCGGTGCCCAAGGCGCTGGGCGAGGTCGACGTCGTCTTCCCCGTGCTGCACGGCCCCTATGGCGAGGACGGCACCCTGCAGGGCCTGCTGGAGCTCTCCGGCGTCCCCTACGTCGGCTCGGGCGTGCTCGCCTCCGCCGTGGGCCAGGACAAGGACTACATGAAGCGGGTGTTCACCTCCTTCGGGCTGCCGGTCGGCCCGTATGAGGTCATCCGCCCCCGTGAGTGGGAGCAGGCCGCTCCGAATGGCGAAAAGGGGGCGGCCGCCCGCAAGAAGATCGTGGACTTCGCCGCGGAACACGGCTGGCCGCTCTTTGTGAAGCCCGCCCGGGCCGGTTCGTCCATCGGCATCACCAAGGTCGACGACCTCGGCGGCCTGGACGAGGCGATCGAGGAGGCCCGTCGGCACGACCCCAAGATCCTCGTGGAGGCGCTGCTGCGCGGCCGGGAGATCGAGTGCGGGGTGCTGGAGTTCGCCGACGGCCCCCGGGCCAGCGTGCCGGCCGAGATCCCGCCGGTCAGCGCGCACGACTTCTACGACTTCGAGGCCAAGTACATCGACTCGGCCGACGGCATCGTGCCGGCGCCGCTGAGCGCCGAGGAGACCGCCAAGGTCCAGGAGCTGGCCGTCGCGGCCTTCGAGGCGGCGTCCTGCGAGGGCCTGGTGCGCGCGGACTTCTTCCTGCAGGACAACGGCGAGTTCGTGATCAACGAGATCAACACCCTGCCCGGCTTCACGCCCATCTCCATGTACCCGCGGATGTGGCAGGAAAGCGGTGTGAGCTACCCCGAGCTGATCGACCGGCTCCTGCAGGCCGCACTCCAGCGGTCCACGGGACTGCGCTGAGCCGCGGCCGGCCTCCGGGCCGGCCGCCCCGGCCCTAGACCCCGGCGGGAACGGTCTTCTTCACGGCGTCCGCGAGGTCGGTGAGCACATTGACCTCGGGGGCGTACTTCCCGGGGACGGTCACCTCGACGTACGCCTTCCGCAGCACCGTCGTGAAGCGGTAGCCGTCGTCCTGCTTCTCGAAGAGCCATTGCACCCCGTTGACTTCCGCCGCGTCGGCGTTGGGGTTGTAATGTTCACTCCCGTACGTCAGGACATCGGGCTTCGGCACTCCACAGCGGAGTTTCACGGCAGGATCGCCCCACATGGCAGTGAAGTCCGAGACCGGTTCGGCGCTACCCCGTTCCAGCCGGTCCACGGTCCGCGGCAACTCCTTGTGGAGCGCTCGGCAATACCGTGCCGCCTCCCCTTTCGGGGAGGGGACGGCCACGTCATCGGACGAGGAACAGCTCACCGCGGCGATCAGCACCGCGAGCGGGGGAAGGGCCAGGTACCGGCGGCGCACAGAGATCACCCGGCAGAGGATACGGGGGAGCTAGAGATGGACGACCGGGCAGGTAAGGGTGCGCGTGATGCCTTCCACTTGCTGGACCTTCGCGACCACCATGCGGCCCAGCTCATCGACGGTGTCGGCCTGAGCGCGCACGATGACGTCATAGGGCCCGGTCACGTCCTCGGCCTGCAGCACACCGTGGATCGTGGAGATCACCTCAGCTACCGCCGAGGCCTTGCCGACCTCGGTCTGGATCAGGATGTAGGCCTGTACCACGGAACCTCCAGGGCGGCTACGAGGATCATGTGGGAAGAAGGGACGCCACGGTACCGCGTCACCGCGGGGAGCGGGGAGACCCGCGCGGTGAACACGGCGAGTACGGCACAGTCGTCAGCCACGTACGGACCGTCCGTACACATGGGAAGGGCAACAGCATGAAGGGCACCGTGGGCGAGCTGGGGGAATTCGGGCTGATCAGGGAGCTCACCTCCCGGCTCACCTCCACTCCGGCGGTACGGATCGGGCCGGGTGACGACGCCGCGGTGGTCACCGCACCGGACCGGAGGGTGGTCGCCAGCACCGACATCCTCCTGGAGGGCCGGCACTTCCGCCGCGACTGGTCCACCGCCTACGACGTCGGCCGCAAGGCCGCCGCCCAGAACCTCGCCGACATCGCGGCGATGGGCGCGGTGCCCACCGCGATCCTGCTGGGCCTGGTCGTCCCCGCGGAACTCCCCGCGACCTGGGCCACCGAGCTGATGGACGGGCTGCGCGACGAGTGCCAGGTGGCCGGTGCCGCGGTCGTCGGCGGGGACGTCGTACGCGGCGACACCATCACCGTCGCCATCACCGCGCTCGGCGATCTGCGCAACCAGGAGCCGGTCACCCGCGCCGGTGCGCAGCCCGGCGATGTCGTCGCGGTGACCGGCTGGCTGGGCTGGTCCGCCGCCGGGCATGCGGTCCTCACCCGTGGTTTCCGCTCGCCGCGCGCCTTCGTGGAGGCCCACCGCCGACCCGAGCCGCCGTACCACGCGGGCCCCGCGGCCGCCGGACTCGGCGCCACCGCCATGACGGACGTCAGCGACGGGCTGGTCGCCGACCTCGGGCACATCGCCGAGGCCAGCAAGGTCCGGATCGACCTGCGGTCCGCCGGCATCGACATCCCCTCGCAGATGTCCGACATCGGTACGGCCGTCGGCGTGGACCCGATGCAGTGGGTGCTCAACGGCGGTGAAGATCACGCGATCGTGGCCACTTTCCCGCCCGATGTGAAGCTGCCCGCCCGGTGGAAGGTCATCGGCGAGGTGCTCCACCCCTCCGCGCTGCCCCAGGTGACGGTGGACGGTGCCCCCTGGGTGAAGGCCGGCTGGGACCACTTCGGCGACAACGGGGACGCCGACGCGCACCTGTGAGGCGCAGGCGCCCTCCGGCCGACCGGCGCCCTCCGGCCGTGGGACGGCCGGACGCCGCCGAGTAGATTCGGCGGTATGCACATCCCTCCACGCGTCCTGACCGTCGCCGGGTCCGACTCCGGTGGCGGCGCGGGCATCCAGGCCGACCTGAAGACGATGCTGGCGCTCGGCACCCACGGCATGAGCGTGCTCACCGCCGTCACCGCCCAGAACTCCCTGGGGGTGCAGGGCGCGTGGGACCTGCCCGCCGAGGCCGTACGCGCGCAGTTCCGCAGCGTCGTGGACGACATCGGCGTCCAGGCGGTCAAGACCGGAATGCTCTCCTCGGCCGAACTCGTCGCCACCGTCGCCGAACTGCTCGCCGGCCTGCGGGCCCCGGTCGTCGTCGACCCCGTGGGGGTCTCCAAGCACGGCGACCCGCTGCTCGCCGCCGATGCCCTGGAAGCGGTCCGCACCGCGCTGCTGCCGGCGGCCACCGTCGCCACCCCCAACCTGGACGAGGTCGCCCAGCTGACCGGCGTACGCGTCGAGGACGGGGCCGATATGCGCCGGGCCGCCGCCGCGATCCTGGACTTCGGGCCGCGCTGGGCGCTCATCAAGGGCGGACATCTCCCGGCCGGGGCCGGCGACGGCGCCGTCGATCTGCTCACCGACGGCACCGAGGAGCACTGGCTGCGCGCCCCCCGCCACGACAACCGGCACACCCACGGCACCGGCTGCACCCTGGCCGCCGCGCTCGCCGCGCAGCTCGCCAAGGGGGACACCGTCCCGCAGGCCGCGGCGGCGGCGAAGGACTACGTCACGGGCGCGATCGCGGCCGGCTTCCGGCTGGGCGCGGGCATCGGCCCCGTCCACCACGGCTGGCGGCTCGGCGACGGGCACTGACGGCACGGACACCGCGGTGCCCCGGCCGGGCGCGGCGCCCGGCCCCGGGAACGGCAAAAGCCGGCCCACCACGGAGGTGGACCGGCTTCACAAGCAACCGGCTGGGCTGCGCTACGGCTAAGACGTCAGCGCGAGACCTTGCCGGCCTTGATGCACGAGGTGCAGGCGTTCAGCTTCTTCGGCGTGCGCCCGATCACTGCACGCACCGTCTGGATGTTGGGGTTCCAACGACGGTTGGTGCGGCGATGCGAGTGCGAGACACTCTTGCCGAAGCCCGGCCCCTTGCCGCAGACGTCGCAGTTGGCAGCCACGGGTCACTCCAAAGACTTCAGATGCACTTACGGTGAAATCCCGACGAGCCGAGTGCATTGCCCGACCGGCACCGTCAGGAGAGGAATGGCCCGATTCTCATCGGGCAACCGGAGCAGCATACAACGGCCGCTCCCGTAGAACGAAACTACCACGCACCCCCGGCCCCCCGCCCCGGCCTCACTCCCGGAGCGCGGCTACTGTGCGAGGCATCCCGCGACCCAGGAGGACGATGTGCCGCACCCGCTCGACGCCGCCGCGGTCCGCTCATGGTGCGGGCTGGCACTGGAGGCGCTCGGCCGGGAACGCGAGCGGATCGACGCGATCAACGTCTACCCGGTGGCCGACGGCGACACCGGCACCAACCTCTATCTGACGCTCGAATCGGCCGCCCGTGCGGTCGAGGCCGCCTTCGACGGGCACGGCTCCGCCGGCACCGCACCCCGCCTCACCGACGCCATCGGCGCCATGGCACACGGCGCCCTCATCGGGGCGCGCGGCAACTCCGGCACCATCCTGGCGCAGCTGCTGCGCGGGATGACGGAGGTACTGACGGCCGCCGACGGCTCCGGTGACGCCCTGGGGCAGGCGCTGCGCCGGGCCGCCGCCTCGGCGTACGAGGCCGTCGCCCACCCCGTGGAGGGCACCGTCCTGACGGTGGCGGCCGCCGCCGCCGACGCCGCCGCCACGTGCGCCGCCGACCGGACCGCGGGGCCCGCCGAGGTCGCCCGCGCCGCCCACGACGGCGCGTCCGCCGCCCTGCAGGCGACCCCCGGGCAGCTGGCGGTGCTCGGCCGGGCCGGTGTCGTGGACGCCGGGGGCTGCGGACTCGTCGCAGTGCTGGGAGCGCTCGCCGATGCGCTCTGCGGGGAGGTCTCGGCGACACCGGTCGCCGTACGGGCCGACGCCCCGCTCCCGCAGGCGGCCGGCTGCGAGCTCGCGGGCCGGGCGGCGGACGGCTGCGGCGACCCGGACGGGCCCGCCTTCGAGGTGATCTATCTGCTGGAGGCCGGCGACGCGGCCGTGGCGCGGCTGCGCGACCGGCTCGACGGGCTCGGCGACTCCCTGGTGGTGGTCGGCGGGGACGGGCTGTGGAACGTCCATGTCCACGTCGACGACGCCGGGGCCGCCGTGGAGGCCGGGATCGAGGCGGGACGCCCGTACCGGATCCAGATCACGCACTTCGGCGGGGCCGCCCGCGTCAAGGAGCCGGCGATGACCGCGCGGGCCGTGGTCGCGGTGGTGCCGGGCGCCGGGCTCGCCGGGCTGTGTGCGCAGGCCGGGGCGACCCCCGTGGCGGTACGTCCCGGGGAGCCGCCCGCCAGCGGCGAACTGCTGCAGGCGATCCGGCAGGCCCGCGCCCGAGAGGTGATGCTGCTGCCGAACGACCCCGACCTGCGCCACACCGCGGCGGCCGCCGCCGAACAGGCCCGCACCGAAGGCGTCCGGGTCGCCCTCATCCCCACCCGCTCCGCCGTCCAGGGCATCGCGGCGCTGGCCGTGCACGAGCCGGGCCGCAGCTTCGACGAGGACGTGGTCGCGATGACCGCGGCCGCCGGCGCCACCCGCTACGCGGAGCTGGCGGTCGCCGAGCGGCAGTCGTGGACGATGGCCGGCGTCTGCCAGGCCGGGGACATCCTCGGCCTGATCGACGGCGACGTGGCGGTGATCGGCTCCGATCTCGTGCCGACGGCGACGACCGTGCTCGACCGGATGCTGTCGGCGGGCGGGGAAATGGTGACCCTGGTCCTCGGCGCCGGCGTGCCCGACGCGGTCGCCGAGCGGCTGGAGCGGCACGTCCGCGCGCGCCATCTCGCCGTGGACACGGTGGTTTACCACGGCGGCCAGCATGCAGTGCCGCTGCTCATGGGTGTGGAGTGAGGGCGCCGGGGCGCTCGGCGCACCGCGATTGTCACAGGCGTGGTGTGCAATGGAGACGTGGCAGCGCTCGATGAACCCCTGAAGAAAATCCTCGGTGGCACCACCGCGAAGGTGCTGGCCGAGCATCTCGGCCTGCAGACGGTCGGCGACCTGTTGCACCACTATCCGCGGCGCTATGCCGAGCGCGGCGAACTGACCCGCCTCGCGGATCTTCCGCTGGACGAACATGTCACGGTCGTCGCGCAGGTCGCGGATTCGCGGGTGCTGAAATTCAACGGCGGCCGGGGACAGCGCCTCGAAGTGACGCTCACCGACGGCAGCGGCCGGCTCCGGCTGGTCTTTTTCGGCAAGGGCATTCAC
Organism: Streptomyces auratus; assembly: GCF_050433025.1. Taxonomy (NCBI): domain Bacteria; kingdom Bacillati; phylum Actinomycetota; class Actinomycetes; order Kitasatosporales; family Streptomycetaceae; genus Streptomyces; species Streptomyces auratus. The sequence continues at coordinate 1,418,711 of NZ_JBNGCB010000003.1, forward strand.
AAGCCCCACAAGGACCTTCTCCCGGGGCGCCGCGCGATGTTCGCCGGCAAGGTGTCGGTCTTCCAGCACAAACTCCAGCTGGCCCACCCCGAATACGAGCTCCTCGACGCCGACGCCGACAGCGGGGCCGAGGCGGTCGACGCCTTCGCCCGGCAGCTCCTGCCGATCTACCCCGCCTGCCAGCAGATGGCGTCCTGGAAGATCGCCAAGGCGGTCGACGCGGTGCTGCCCAGCGCGCAGGACGCCGTCGACCCGCTGCCCGGGGCGCTGCGCGAGGGCCGGGCGCTGGTCCCGCTCACCGAGGCTCTGCTCAAGATCCACCGCCCGGAGAGCAAGGCCGACATCGCCGCCGCACGGGACCGGCTGAAGTGGGACGAGGCCTTCGTCCTGCAGGTCGCGCTCGCCCGGCGCCGGCTCGCCGAGACCCAACTCCCCGCCGTGGCACGGCGGGTGACCGAAGGCGGCATCCTCGACGCCTTCGACGCCAAGCTGCCCTTCACGCTCACGGACGGCCAGCAGAAGGTCAGTCGGGAGATCTTCGACGACCTGGCGGCCGAACACCCCATGCACCGCCTCCTCCAGGGCGAGGTGGGCTCCGGCAAGGCGCAGCCCCTGGACGCCCTGGTGCTGACCCCGCGCGGCTTTTGCCCCATGGGGGAGATGGCCGTCGGCACGGAGGTGGTGGTGCCGAGCGGGGAGCGCGCCGTGGTGGACGGCGTCTTCCCGCAGGGCGAGCGGGAGGTCTGGCGACTGGTGCTGTCGGACGGCAGCGCCGTCGAGTGCGACGACGAGCATCTGTGGATCGTCGGCTCCCGCGAGACGGGCGAGCGGGTGCTGACCACGCGCGAGCTGCGGGGCGATCTGCTCGGCCCCGACGGCCGGCCCAAGTGGTCGATCGCGGCGGCCACCCCGGTGGATCTCGACGGGGGCGGGGACCGGCCGCTCGATCCGTATCTGGTGGGGCAGCGCCTGGCCGAGGGCGGCGGCCCGGCGGACCGCCTGCCGGAGGCCTATCGCCACGCCCCCCTCAAGGACCGGCTGGCCGTGGTGCAGGGGCTGATGGACACCGGGGGCGGGCCCGCCGGAGCCGCCGCGGTCTACCGCGCGGCCCCCGGCCCGCTCGCCGGCGACCTGGCGTGGCTGGTGCGCTCCCTGGGCGGCTCCGCCCGGCCCGTCCCCGTACGCGACGGTGCGTGCGACGTCTTCGTGGCGCTGCCCGCCGGGTACCCGCCGTTCCGCGCGCGCAGCGACGGGAACGGTGCACCCATCGTGGGCGAGCCGGGCGTCCGGCGCGCTGTCGAGGCCATCGAGCACCTCGGCCGCAAGCCCGTCCAGTGCATCAGCGTCGCGCATCCCTCCCACGCCTACGTGACCGACCACTTCACCGTCACCCACAACACCATGGTCGCGCTGCGCGCCATGCTCGGCGTCGTCGACAGCGGCGGCCAGGCCGCGATGCTGGCGCCCACCGAGGTCCTGGCCCAGCAGCACCACCGCTCGATCACCGAGATGATGGGGGAGCTGGCCGAGGGCGGGATGCTCGGCGGCGCGGAGCGGGGCACCAAGGTCGTGCTGCTGACCGGCTCCATGGGGGCCGCCGCCCGCCGTCAGGCGCTGCTCGATCTGGTCACCGGCGAGGCCGGGATCGTGGTCGGCACCCATGCCCTGATCGAGGACAAGGTGCAGTTCCACGACCTGGGCCTGGTCGTCGTCGACGAACAGCACCGCTTCGGCGTCGAGCAGCGCGACGCACTGCGCGGCAAGGGGAACTCCCAGCGGGAAAAGCAGACCCCGCATCTCCTGGTGATGACGGCGACCCCCATTCCGCGCACGGTCGCCATGACCGTCTTCGGCGATCTGGAGACCTCCGTCCTGGACCAGCTCCCCGCCGGCCGCTCGCCGATCGCCAGCCATGTGGTGCCCGCCAAGGACAAGCCGCACTTCCTCGCGCGCGCCTGGGAACGGGTCCGCGAGGAGGTGGCGGCCGGGCATCAGGGCTATGTGGTGTGCCCGCGGATCGGCGACGAGGAGGAGGCGCCCAAGGCGAAGAAGGGCGCGGCGGGCGCCAAGGCCGCGGCGGCCGAGGAGAGTTCACCCGAGGACGCGGCGGAGAAGCGGCCGCCGCTCGCGGTGCTCGACATCGCCGAGCAGCTCCGCGCGGGCCCGCTGGACGGTCTGCGGGTGGCGGTGCTGCACGGCCGGATGGCGCCGGACGACAAGGACGACGTGATGCGCTCCTTCGCCGCCGGCGAGCTGGACGTACTCGTCGCGACGACGGTCATCGAGGTCGGCGTGAACGTCCCCAACGCCACCGCCATGGTGATCATGGACGCGGACCGCTTCGGCGTCTCCCAGCTGCACCAGCTGCGCGGCCGGGTCGGCCGTGGCGCGGCCCCCGGGTTGTGTCTGCTGGTCAGCGAGATGCCCGAGGCCAGCCCCGCACGCGCCCGGCTCGCCGCCGTGGCGCGCACCCTCGACGGCTTCGAACTCTCCCGTATCGACCTCGAACAGCGGCGGGAGGGCGATGTCCTGGGCCAGGCGCAGTCCGGTGTCCGCTCCTCGCTGCGGATGCTCGCGGTCATCGACGACGAGGACGTGATCGCGGCCGCCCGCGAGGAGGCCACCGCCTTGGTCACCGCCGATCCCGAACTGACCGGCTACCCGGAACTGCGGATCGCCCTCTCGGCCCTGCTGGACGAGGAGCGGGAGCAGTATCTGGACAAGGGGTGAGCAGGGCCGCGGCCGGGAGGCGCCCGGCCCTGGAGCCCCGGCGCCACGTGAGATCGATCACCGCCCGCCGTCCTCCGGGCCCCCGGCCGGGCGTCCGCGGCCGGCCGACGCCATATCGTGGAGGGACGGAGCCTGCCCGGCTCCTCCCTGACCCGCGCAACGTAAGGACGGGCCCATGACCCGCGTGATCGCCGGTACGGCCGGCGGCCGCCGCCTGGCCGTACCCCCGGGAAACGGCACCCGACCGACCTCCGACCGGGCGCGCGAGGGCATGTTCTCCACCTGGGAGTCGCTCGACGGCCCGCTGGCCGGCGCCCGGGTGCTCGATCTGTACGGCGGCTCCGGCGCGGTCGGCCTGGAGGCGCTCTCCCGCGGGGCCGCGCACGTCCTGCTGGTCGAGGCCGATGCCCGCGCGGTGCGCACCATCCGCGACAACGTCCGTACGGTCGGCCTCCCGGGCGTCGAGGTCCGTGCCGGCAAGGCCGAGCAGACCGCCGGAGCACCGCCCCCGGGCGAGCCGTACGACGTCATCTTCCTGGACCCGCCCTACGTGGTCACCGACGCGGAACTCTGCGAGATCCTGCTCACACTCCGTGGTCAGGGCTGGTTTGCGGAGCAGGCACTCGTCACCGTGGAGCGCAGCACCAGAGGCGGCACGTTCCCATGGCCGGACGGATTTGAAGCGATCAAGGCCCGTCGCTACGGCGAGGGGACGCTTTGGTACGGTCGCGCCGCTTCGACGTCCGCCGAATCGACGTCAGCAAGCGTGTCATGACCGGATCGGAGAGCGAGGAACCCGAGTTGCGCCGCGCCGTCTGTCCGGGGTCGTTCGACCCCATCACCAACGGGCACCTGGACATCATCGCCCGTGCCTCCAAGCTGTACGACGTCGTCCATGTCGCCGTGATGATCAACCAGTCCAAGCAGGGGCTGTTCACGGTCGACGAACGGATCGACCTGATCCGCCGGGCCACCGCCGAGTACGGCAACGTGGAGGTCGAGTCCTTCCACGGCCTACTGGTCGATTTCTGCAAGCAGCGCGACATCCCCGCGATCGTCAAGGGGCTCCGGGCCGTCAGCGACTTCGACTACGAGCTGCAGATGGCCCAGATGAACAACGGCCTGTCGGGAGTGGAGACCCTCTTCGTCCCCACCAACCCGACCTACAGCTTCCTCTCCTCCAGCCTCGTCAAGGAGGTTGCCGCCTGGGGCGGCGATGTCTCCCACCTGGTCCCGGCGTTCGTCCTGGAGGCGCTCACCGAGCGCCTGCGGAAGAAGGGCTGAGACCACACCGGGCGCACCGGCCCGCGATGCCTGCCTGATGGGCCGTCAGGTGGTGTCGGGCCAAGGGCGCGTGGCCGTACAGTCGTCCCGTTCCGTCGTTCCAACCCTTCAGAGAGTGGCGAGTCCAAGGTGGACGTGCAGAAGAAGCTCGACGACATCGTCGCGACCGTCGGCGGTGCCCGGTCCATGCCCATGTCGGCCTCGTGCGTGGTCAACCGCGCCGAGCTGCTCGCCATGCTGGAGGAGGTGCGCGCCGCGCTGCCCGGCTCGCTCGCGCAGGCGCAGGAGCTGCTCGGCGGGCGGGAGCAGATGGTCGAGCAGGCGCGGGCCGAGGCGGAGCGGATCATCGAGACCGCGCACGCCCAGCGCGGCTCGCTGATCTCCGACACCGAGGTCGCCCGGCAGTCCCAGGACGAGGCGGACCGGATCCTCGCGGAGGCCCGCCGGGAGGCGGAGGAGATCCGCGCCGAGGCCGACGACTACGTCGACAGCAAGCTCGCCAACTTCGAGGTCGTGCTGACCAAGACCATCGGATCCGTCGACCGCGGCCGCGAGAAGCTGCTCGGCCGCGGCCCGGGGCTGGACGAGCAGGGCTACGAGGACACCGAGGCCCCGGAGCGCAGCGCCGACCCGGAGACCCTCCGGCAGCGCGCCGACGCCTATGTGGACGCCAAGTTCGGGGCGTTCCAGGCCGTGCTGACCAAGACGCTGGAAGCGGTCGGCCGGGGCCGGGACAAGCTCCAGGGTGCCCAGGCGATCGACGAGCTGGGCGCCCACCTGGCGGCGCAGGGCGATCCGCAGTCCGGGCACCAGGCCGACGCCGAGTACCTCGCCGGCCTGGCCGGCGTCGGCGCCGACCAGGACCCGCAGCCGCCCCAGGCGCCCCCGATGCCGCAGCCGCCGCCGCAGCCCGCGATGCCCCAGGAGCAGCCCGTGATGCCCCAGGAGCACCAGCAGCCCCTCCAGCCCCAGCTTCAGCAGCAGGGCTACTACACCGACCCGGCGGCCTACCCGCAGCAGGACGTCTACGGCTACCAGCAGCCCCCGCACGACCCGTACGCCCCGCACCAGGACCCGTACGGCTACGACTGGCAGCAGCAGGCCCAGCAGCAGGCCCAGCAGCAGGCCCAGCAGCAGGCCCAGCAGCAGGGCTACGACCCGAACGCCTACCTCCAGCAGCAGGTGCCCCAGCAGCCCCAGCACGCCCCGCACGGCCATCCGGCGCAGCCCGGTGCGCTGGACGAGACCAGCCTCTTCGACACCAGCATGATCGACCTGGACCAGCTCCGGCAGTACGAGGAGGGGCGCCAGTAGGCGTGCGGCCGCGGCCCTGTGCTGCGGCCGGAAGCGGATTGGGCCTATCGGGGCCCGTCCAGTATCCTGGCTCTTCGGTCGCGCGTATGCCCGCGGTCTCTGCTGCCCGGAATTCCACCACTGGGATTCAGGTGGCACGTAATCCCCGTAGAAAGCAGGAAGCCATCAACGCCCGCCTCGACCACCGTTCCCCGCTCGTGTTCGATACGCGCGAGCTGGGCCGGCGTCCCGGTGCGCTGAAGAGGGTCTCCCGCTCCGCCGAGGCCCCCCGGGACCTCGGCAATGAGGTCATCGGTGTGCTTGAGGGCGCGCCGATCGAGCTCGACCTCCGCCTGGAGTCGGTCATGGACGGGGTGCTTGTCACAGGCACCGGCCGTGCAACCGTCAAGGGGGAGTGCGTAAGGTGTCTGGAGCCGCTGGAGCGAGAGCTCGATGCGGACTTCCAGGAGATGTTCGCCTACCCCGACGCCGACGCCAGGGTCCATGAGGACGCCGGCGACGACGCCGAGGACGAGGAGGACACCCTCTTCCTCGAGGACGACCTGTTCGACCTCGAACCCGTGCTGCGCGATGCGGTGGTGCTTGCACTGCCGATGCAGCCGGTGTGCCAGGACGACTGCCCCGGCCTGTGCTCCGACTGCGGAGTGCGGCTCGCGGACGACCCGGACCACCATCACGACGCCGTCGACATCCGTTGGGCGGCACTGCAGGGACTCGCCGGGACCGTCAAGGACGGCGAGAAGGACAACATGGGCGGCGCCGAAGCGGGCGTCGACGAGAAGCAGGAGAAGTAGCCGTGGCTGTTCCGAAGCGGAAGATGTCGCGCAGCAACACGCGCCACCGCCGGTCGCAGTGGAAGGCTGCGGTCCCCACCCTGGTGGCATGCGAGCGCTGCCATGAGCCGAAGCAGCAGCACATCGCGTGCCCGAGCTGCGGCACCTACAACAAGCGCCAGGTCCTCGAGGTCTGAGCGGCTGGTGACAGGCTCCGTGTCTAGCCCCAAGAAGGCGGAAGACGCCACTTCGACTCCCCGCACTCGCGGGGAGGAACCGACTCCGGCGGACACGGCCTCGTCCCACACGATTCTGGAAGGGCGGCTCGGGTACAAGCTCGAGACCGCCCTTCTGGTGCGTGCACTGACGCACCGCTCGTTCGCATACGAGAACGGCGGTCTGCCCACCAACGAGCGGCTGGAATTCCTCGGGGATTCCGTGCTCGGCCTGGTGGTCACGGACACGCTGTACCGCATCCACCCCGACCTCCCGGAAGGCCAGCTGGCCAAGCTCCGGGCCGCGGTGGTCAACTCGCGTGCGCTTGCCGAGGTGGGCCGCGGCCTCGACCTCGGCGCCTTCATCCGCCTCGGACGGGGCGAAGAGGGCACGGGCGGCCGGGACAAGGCCTCCATCCTCGCCGACACCCTTGAAGCGGTGATCGGCGCGGTCTATCTCGACCAGGGCCTCGACGCGGCGGGTGAGCTGGTGCACCGGCTCTTCGACCCGCTGATCGAGAAGTCCTCCAGTCTGGGCGCGGGCCTGGACTGGAAGACCAGCCTCCAGGAACTCACCGCGACCGAAGGTCTCGGCGTCCCGGAATACCTGGTCACCGAGACCGGCCCCGACCACGAGAAGACCTTTACTGCTGCCGCCCGCGTCGGTGGTGTCTCGTACGGCACCGGCACCGGCCGCAGCAAGAAGGAAGCCGAGCAGCAGGCGGCGGAGTCCGCGTGGCGTGCGATCCGCGCCGCGGCGGACGAGGCTGCCAAGGCGGCGGCGTCCGGCGACGAGGCGTCGCCGGCCCCCGGTGCGAGCAGCGACTCCACCGGAACGGCTGCCGCCGCGCAGCCCGACTCGGCTCCGGCCGCCGGCGACAGCCCGTCGTCGGCACACTGAAACCCCGCTTCTGACCCCTTCCGGGCGGCCCCGCGCCGCTCCGGGCGGGGTCAGAAGTCTTTGTCGCCGCGATTGTTCCCAAGGAGCCCTCCGTGCCCGAGCTGCCCGAGGTCGAGGTCGTACGCCGCGGACTGGAGCGCTGGGTCAGCGGCCGCACGATCGACGCCGTCGAGGTGCACCATCCACGGTCCATCCGCCGGCACACCGCCGGTGCGGCCGACTTCGCGGCCCGGCTGAAGGGACTGCGGATCGGTGCGGCCCGCCGGCGCGGCAAGTACCTCTGGCTCCCGGTGACCGGCGGTGGCCCGGCCTCCCAGACCGCCGCCGAGGGCATCAGCCCGATGGTCACCCCGTCCGTCACCCACGGGCTGGCGATCCTCGCCCACCTCGGGATGAGCGGTCAGCTGCTGGTCCAGCCGGAGGGCGCCCCCGACGAGAAGCATCTGCGGATCCGCGTGCGCTTCGACGACGCGCTCGGCACCGAACTCCGCTTCGTCGACCAGCGCACCTTCGGCGGCCTCTCGCTGCACGACACCGTCCCCGGCGCCGCCGACCACCTTCCCGATGTGATCGCCCATATCGCCCGGGACCCGCTGGACCCGGCCTTCGACGACGCCGCCTTCCACGACGCGCTGCGCCGCCGCCGGACCACCATCAAGCGGGCGCTGCTCGACCAGACGCTGATCAGCGGCGTCGGCAACATCTATGCCGACGAGGCGCTGTGGCGCAGCAGGCTCCACTACGAGCGGCCGACCGCCACCTTCACCCGTCCGCGCACCGCCGAACTCCTCAGCCACGTCCGGGACGTGATGAACGCCGCGCTCGCCGTCGGCGGCACCAGCTTCGACAGCCTCTACGTCAACGTCAACGGTGAATCCGGCTACTTCGAGCGCTCGCTGGACGCCTACGGCCGGGAGGACGAACCCTGCCGCCGCTGCGGCACGCCCATCCGCCGCCGTCCCTGGATGAACCGCTCCAGCTACTTCTGCCCCCGCTGCCAGCGGCCGCCCCGCGGCTGAGCGCAGAGCCCTCGCCGCCGGCGGTTCATTCCGCGGGGTGCCGGGCGTCGTAGCGTTCCCGGGCCTGGAGCACCTGCGGCATCCGGTCCTCCACCAGGTCGATCAGCAGCCGTAGTTGACGGGCGACCTGGTCCCCCAGGGGGGTCAGCGCGTAGTCCACCCGGGGCGGATTGCACTGCTGTGCCTCGCGGTGCACCAGTCCGTCCCGCTCCAGTGCGTGCAGGGACTGGGCCAGCATCTTCTCGCTGACCCCGTCGACCCGGCGCCGCAGCTCGTTGAAGCGGAAGGTCCCGTCGAGCAGCGCGCCCAGCGTCAGGCTGCCCCACCGGTCGGTGACGTGCTTGAGCGCATCACGGGACGGGCAGTCGCGCGCGAACACGTCATAGGCCAGGTCGTCCGTACAGCCGGGGGCGGCCTCCCCGGCCGTTCCGGCACTGCTCTCGATCGCCATACCGACACCTTACTCCTGTGCAGCGCCAACTGTTGGGTTGCGCTTTCTAAAAGTTAGTGCTTCTCTTTCTCTCGTCGCCGCCCAACGCTCCCGGGCAACGACCGCCCATGGATGCCGTGATCTTGAAGGAGAACCATCGTGACCACCCCTGCCCTGCCCGCACCCGTCGTCTCCGTCGCGTACCACTCCGGCTTCGGCCACACCGCCGTACTGGCCGAGGCCGTCGGTGCCGCGGCCACCGCGGCGGGCGCCGGCGTCCACCTGATCAAGGTCGACGAGATCACCGAAGCGCAGTGGGAGCAGCTCGACGCCTCCGACGCGATCATCTTCGGTTCGCCGACCTACATGGGGACGGCCTCGGGCGCCTTCCACACCTTCGCCGAGGCGACCTCCCAGCGCTGGGCGACCCGCGCCTGGCAGGACAAGCTCGCCGCGGGCTTCACCAACTCCGCCTCCAAGAGCGGCGACAAGCTGCACACCCTGCAGTTCTTCACGGTGCTCGCCGCCCAGCACGGGATGAGCTGGGTCGGCCTCGACCTGCTGCCCGGCTGGAACTCCTCCACCGGCTCCGAGAACGACCTCAACCGCCTGGGCTTCTTCCTGGGAGCCGGCGCCCAGTCGCCCAACGACCAGGGCGCCGAGGGGGTCCACAAGGCCGACATCGCCACCGCCGAGCACCTCGGCCGCCGCATCGCCGAGCAGGCACGGATCTACGCGGCGGGCCGGGCCGCCCTCGCCGCCTGACAGCCGGCACCAAACCGGCGCCCGCCGGGACACGCCGACGCCCGCACCGCCCCGTGATCCGTCACGGGGCGGTGCGGGCGTCTCGCGCGAGAGTCCGTCGTCCGGCTGCTGGTCCTAGAACCCGAAGTCCTGCGTCCACCACGGGCCGCCCGGCCCGAAGTGGGCGCCGACGCCCAGGGTCTTGTACTCGCAGTTGAGGATGTTGGCCCGATGGCCGGGGCTGCTCATCCAGGAGTCCATGACGGACTGGGCGTTGGCCTGGCCACGGGCGATGTTCTCGCCGCCCAGATCGGCGATGCCCGCGGCGCGGGCACGGTCCCAGGGGGTGTCGCCGTCCGGGTCGGTGTGGCCGAAGAAACCGCGCCCGGCCATGTCGTCACTGAACTGCTGTGCCAGCTGGGCCAGTTCCCCGTCCGCCGTCACGGGCGAGCAGCCGGCCCGGCCGCGCTCCTGATTGACCAGTGACAGGACCTGCGCCTCGGCGGACGACCGGGCATCGGGCGTTGTCGACGGGGCCGCGGAGCGTTCGGGTGTGGCGGCGGACGGCCGGCCGGCGGGCCGGGAGGGCCGGTGCGAAGCGGTCTTCCCGGTGGGGGAGGTGGACGGCTGGTGTGGCGCGGGGGACGTCGAAGGGGTGGTGGGGGAGGAGGGGCGGCCGGTGGCGGGGGTCGTGGGGCGGGAGCCGCCGCGGCTCGCCTCGTTCGTGGCCCGGTCGCTCGGACTCGCGGAGCTGCCGCCCAGCGGCGCGGTCGCCTCCGGCAGTGCGTCGGCCCGGACCCGGTCGCCCGGATCGCCGCCGGTGCCCCCGTCGAACTGGCCGTGGCCGGGGATCAGTCCGGAGGCGGCCGCCACGGCTCCCATCGCCACCGCGGCGGAGGCGCCGAGCAGTCCGGCGCGGACGGGCGCCGCGCCGCGGCCGCGCGCCGCGCGATGTCCACCGCGGCGTCGCGCGGCGGCCGGTGTACCGGTCCGCACAGCCGTCGGTGCGTCACCATGCGCCGCACCGGGGGCTTCAGGGACCGGGGGAGCAGAGCGTCGATGGCGGCCCATCCGCGTTCTTCCTTCCCCCGGTGCAAGCACCGGCTCCACTGGAGCGGCTACTGCCGCACAGCCTTCCTTGCGTCAAGCTGACGCACCCAAAAGAGTGAGCCTCGTTGTCGGGGGACTGTACGCGATGCCGAACGGGACGGAAGTGACCGCTGAGCAATTGGCCGGTTAGCGTGCACACATGAACGAAGCTGTCCGTGTGACCGCGTGGGTACGTGGTCAGGTCCAGGGTGTCGGATTCCGCTGGTTCACCCGGGCCAACGCCCTTCGCATCGGGGAACTTGCCGGGTTTGCGGTCAATCTCGGCGACGGCCGCGTCCAGGTGGTCGCCGAGGGACCGAAGGATCACTGCGATGCGTTGCTGGAGTGGCTCCGCACCGGAGACACGCCCGGGCGGGTCGACGGAGTCACTGAGATATGGGACACGCCCCGCGGGGGTTATGACGGCTTCGAGATCCGCTGACCGGGCTCGCCGAAACCGGCTGTACGACCGTCAGAGGCGATCTCCGGGATGCGTCTTTGTCAGCTGCTTACGGGAGATAAGGCCTGGTGGTTGCCAACTCGGCCGACCCGTGCAAGGCTGCCGCTGTACGGATGATCTCTACGCCCCCGCGGGACCTTTCTGGGGAGTCGGCGCAGCGCCCTCGCGGCCGCGCACTCTCAGGTGCCCGAGGATACGGGGCGTGATCGTGTTGACCGTCAAACCGTTTGGTGAGACTCTGGAATCCCCGCGCACCTTAGCTGTTTGGCATTGAGTACACCAGGAATGACAAGCACCGCGGGTGCGAATCCCTCACGACCCAACCGCTTCGGTCGGTCACTCATTGTGGAGGACCATCCATCATGGCAAAGGCGCTTCTCGGTTACGTCGGCGGCTCCGACCCCCGAGTCCTCTCCGAGATGCGACGGCTTCAGCAGCGCGTCCAAGACCTTGAATCCGAACTGATTCGGATGCAGGCCGAAAACGACATGCTGTCCGCTGCCGCACGTCGCGACGACTCGATGCTCGACATCGACGTACCCCAGGCGGAGCCCGCGCTCACCTGACCCCGCCCCCAGGGCCGGCAGGGCTGCTCGCCAGCCGCTTGAGGCACCGCTCTCTTCAAGATCTGCAAGGGACGCTTCGGCGTCCCTTCGTCGTTTCCCGATACTTCGTTCGACGGCCATTTCGTGCGAACCCGCGGTCCATTCGGCCGTGCCCGCCCCTTCCTTACCGCATGATGTGCCCTGCGCTTTCCGCAATGAAACCGAAAATGAACGGCGCGGTATACGGGGGGTCGTACGGGGCCGGTGACCGGTCCCGGAATGTTGCGGTCGTCCGTTCGGGAGCGGCCGGTAGAGTCCAACGGCGTGCACCTCAAGAGTCTGACCCTGCGAGGCTTCAAGTCCTTCGCCTCCGCCACGACGCTCCGGTTCGAACCGGGCATCACCTGCGTCGTGGGCCCCAACGGATCCGGCAAGTCCAATGTCGTGGACGCGCTGTCCTGGGTCATGGGCGAGCAGGGCGCCAAGTCGCTGCGCGGCGGGAAGATGGAGGACGTCATCTTCGCCGGGACGACCGGGCGGCCGCCGCTCGGCCGCGCCGAGGTCGCGCTCACGATCGACAACTCCGACGGTGCACTGCCGATCGACTACGCCGAAGTCACCCTCACCCGGATCATGTTCCGCAATGGCGGCAGCGAGTACCAGATCAATGGGGACACCTGCCGACTGCTCGATATCCAGGAATTGCTCTCCGATTCCGGAATCGGCCGGGAGATGCATGTCATCGTCGGGCAGGGGCAGCTGGACTCCGTCCTGCACGCCGATCCGATGGGGCGCCGGGCATTCATCGAGGAGGCGGCCGGCGTCCTGAAGCACCGTAAGCGCAAGGAGAAGGCGCTGCGGAAGCTGGAGGCGATGAAGGCCAACCTCGCCCGGGTGCAGGATCTGACCGACGAGCTGCGGCGCCAGCTCAAGCCGCTGGGGCGGCAGGCCGCGGTCGCCCGGCGCGCCGCCGTCATCCAGGCGGACCTGCGCGACGCCCGGCTGCGGCTGCTCGCCGACGATCTCGTCACCCTGCGCCGGGCGCTGCGCGCCGAGATCGCGGACGAGGCGGCGCTGAAGGAACGCAAACAGGCCGCCGAGGCCCGGCTGCGCACCGCCCAGCAGCAGGAGGCGGCGCTGGAGGAAGAGGTACGGACGCTCACCCCGCGGCTGCAGCGCGCGCAGCGGACCTGGTACGAGCTGTCCCAGCTCGCGGAGCGGGTGCGCGGCACGATCTCGCTGGCCGAGGCGCGGGTGAAGAGCGCCTCGGCGCCCCCGCCGGACGAGCGGCAGGGGCGCGATCCGGAGGACATGGAGCGCGAGGCGGCCCGGATCCGCGAGCAGGAGGCGGAGTTGACGGCCGCGCTGGAGGCGGCGAGCCGGGCCCTGGAGGACACCGTCGAACACCGTGCCGGGCTGGAGCGGCAGTTGGCGGACGAGGAGCGGCGGCTGCGGGACGCAGCCCGGGCCATCGCCGACCGCCGGGAGGGCCTGGCCCGGCTGAGCGGACAGGTCACCGCCGCCCGCGGCCGGGCCGCCTCGGCACAGGCGGAGATCGGCCGGCTCGTCGAGGCCAGGGACGCCGCCCGGCACCGGGCGAGTGCCGCCCAGGAGGAGTACGAGCAGCTCAAGGCCGAGGTCGACGAGCTGGACGAGGACGACGACGCGCTCGGGGAGCGGCATGCGGCGGCCCGCCGGGAGCTGACGGAGGCGGAGGCCGCGCTGACCGCCGCGCGTGAGGCGCTGACCGCGGCCGAGCGCAGCCGGGCCGCGACCGCCGCCCGGCATGACGCGCTGGCGCTGGGGCTGCGCCGCAAGGACGGCAGCGGCGCGCTGCTGGCCGCCGCGGACCGCCTCAGCGGTCTGCTCGGGCCGGCGGCGGAACTGCTGACCGTCACCCCCGGCTTCGAGATCCCGGTGGCCGCCGCCCTCGGTGCGGCCGCGGACGCTCTCGCCGTCACCGGCCCGGACACCGCGGCCGAGGCCATCCGGCTGCTGCGCGCCCAGGACGCGGGGCGGGCGGCGATGCTGGTCGGGGGAAGCGGGAGCCGGAGCGGGACCGGGCGGGTGCCCGGGCCGGCGCGGGCCGTGGAGGCGTGGGAGGCCGTGGACGTCGCTGCGACCGCGGAGGCTGAGGGGGCCGCAGGGGTCACCGGGGCTCCGGGCGGGGCCGTGCCGGCCGGGCCCGAGGGGGCGGCCGGGGCACCGGCGGCCCGTGGGCAGGTCGTGCACCGGGTCCCTGGACCCCGCTCGGCGCCCGTACCGGCGGACGAAGTGGTGACGGGTCCCGCGCAGTTGTCGGCCGCCGTGGCCCGCCTGCTGCGGGACGTCGTGGTGGTCGGGACGCTGGCGGACGCCGAGGAGCTGGTGGCCGCGCGGCCGGAGCTGACGGCCGTGACCGGCGAGGGCGATCTGCTCGGGGCGCATTTCGCGCAGGGCGGCTCCGCCGGCGCGCCGAGCCTGCTGGAGGTACAGGCGTCCGTCGACGAGGCGGCGGCCGAGCTGGAGGAGCTGGCCGGGCGCTGCGAGGAGCTGGCAGAGGCGCAGCGGGTCGCGGCGGAGCACCGTACGGAGTGTGCCGCGCTGGTCGAGGAGCTGGACGAGCGGCGGCGGGCGGCGGACCGGGAGAAGTCGAAGATCGCCGGGGACCTGGGCCGGCTCGGCGGGCAGGCCCGGGCGGCCGCGGGGGAGGCCGAGCGGTCCGGTGCGGCGGCCGCCCGGGCCGAGGAGGCGCTGGCGCGGGCCACCGAGGAGGCCGAGGAGCTTGCCGAGCGGCTCGCGGTGGCCCAGGAGGACCCGGGCGCCGGGGACGAGGAGCCCGATACGTCCGTACGGGACCGGCTGGCCGCGGACGGCGCCAATGCGCGGCAGACCGAGATGGAGGCCCGGCTCCAGGCGCGGACGCACGAGGAGCGGGTCAAGGCGCTCGCCGGGCGGGCGGATTCCCTGGACCGCGGGGCGCGGGCGGAGCGCGAGGCACGGGCGCGGGCCGAGCGGCGGCGGGCCCGGCTGCGGCACGAGGCGGAGGTGGCCGGTGCGGTCGCCTCCGGTGCCCGGCAGCTGCTGGCGCATGTCGAGGTGTCGGCCGTACGGGCCGAGGAGGAGCGCGCCGCCGCCGAGCGGGCCAAGGCCGAGCGGGAGGCGGCGCTGGTGGCCGCGCGCAACCAGGGGCGCGAGCTGAAGTCCGAGCTGGACAAGCTGACCGACTCGATGCACCGCGGGGAGGTGCTCGGCGCGGAGAAGCGGCTGCGGATCGAGCAGCTGGAGACCAGGGCGCTGGAGGAGCTGGGGGTGGAGCCGGCCGGGCTGATGTCCGAGTACGGCCCCGAGCAGCTCGTTCCCCCGTCGCCGCCCGCCGACGGCGAGGTGCTCCCGGACGACCCGGAGCACCCGCGCAACCAGCCGGTCCCCTATGTACGGGCCGAGCAGGAGAAGCGGCTCAAGGCGGCCGAGCGGGCGTATCAGCAGCTCGGGAAGGTGAACCCGCTGGCGCTGGAGGAATTCGCGGCGCTGGAGGAGCGGCACCAGTTCCTCAGCGAGCAGCTGGAAGACCTGAAGAAGACCCGGGCCGACCTGATGCAGGTGATCAAGGAGGTCGACGAGCGGGTGGAGCAGGTCTTCACCGAGGCGTACCACGACACCGCCCGCGAGTTCGAGGGCGTCTTCTCGCGGCTCTTCCCGGGCGGCGAGGGGCGGCTGGTGCTGACCGACCCGGGCGACATGCTCGCGACGGGGGTGGACGTGGAGGCGCGTCCGCCGGGCAAGAAGGTCAAGCGGCTCTCGCTGCTCTCGGGTGGGGAGCGGTCACTCACCGCGGTGGCGCTGCTGGTGTCGATCTTCAAGGCGCGGCCCAGCCCGTTCTACGTGATGGACGAGGTGGAGGCCGCGCTCGACGACACCAATCTGCAGCGGCTGATCCGGATCATGGAGGAGCTCCAGGAGAGCTCACAGCTGATTGTGATCACCCATCAGAAGCGGACAATGGAGGTCGCCGACGCCCTCTACGGGGTGTCCATGCAGGGCGATGGAGTCTCCAAGGTCATCAGCCAGCGACTGCGGTGATCGCGTGGAGTGTCCGACGACCCATCAGTTCATAACTTGAATGAATGACCACCTGGACGGTGGCGAAACAAATTCATCACGGCCTATTGACTTCGAAACTTGAAGGCATAGTCTCTGCAACGTTGCTTTTACCTTCAAGTGGTGGGTTGCCCCAACCATCAGCGCCACTGAAGGGCCAGCCCCCGACGCCCGGCAGCGCAGCCGGGCAACTGGAGTTCACGTTGACCAGCACCGCGCAGCCGACGGTCCCGGAAGGCCGTAAGGCCCACCCCGAGCATCTCGGCCATGTCATCTTCATAACCGCGGCTGCCGCGATGGGCGGCTTCCTCTTCGGCTATGACAGCTCCGTCATCAACGGTGCCGTCGAGGCGATCCGCAGCCGTTACGACGTAGGGTCCGCCGTCCTCGCCCAGGTCATCGCCGTTGCGCTGATCGGCTGCGCCGTCGGTGCCGCCACCGCCGGCCGGGTCGCGGACCGCATCGGCCGCATCCGGGTGATGCAGATCGCCGCCGTGCTGTTCACGGTCAGCGCCGTCGGGTCCGCTTTGCCGTTCGCCCTGTGGGACCTCGCCTTCTGGCGGATCATCGGCGGCTTCGCGATCGGTATGGCCTCGGTCATCGGCCCGGCCTACATCGCCGAGGTCTCGCCGTCCGCCTACCGCGGCCGTCTCGGCTCGTTCCAGCAGGCCGCGATCGTCGTCGGCATCGCCGTCTCCCAGCTCGTCAACTGGGGCATCCTCAACCTCGCCGACGGCCAGCAGCGCGGCAAGATCGCCGGCCTGGAGGCCTGGCAGTGGATGCTCGGCGTGATGGTCGTCCCGGCCGTGCTCTACGGTCTGCTGTCCTTCGTGATCCCCGAGTCGCCGCGCTACCTGATCTCCATCGGCAAGGTCCCCCGCGCCAAGGAGGTGCTCGCCGAGGTCGAGGGCCACACGGTGAACCTCGACACCCGGGTCACCGAGATCCAGGAGGCGATGCGCCGCGAGCACAAGTCCTCGTTCAAGGACCTGCTCGGCAGCAAGATGGGCTTCCTGCCGATCGTCTGGGTCGGTATCGGTCTGTCGGTCTTCCAGCAGCTGGTCGGCATCAACGTCGCGTTCTACTACTCCTCGGCGCTGTGGCAGTCCGTCGGCATCGACCCGAGCGCCTCGTTCTTCTACAGCTTCACCACGTCGATCATCAACATCATCGGCACCGTGATCGCGATGATCTTCGTCGACAAGATCGGCCGCCGTCCGCTGGCGCTGATCGGCTCGGTGGGTATGGCCCTGGCGCTCGGCCTGGAGGCCTGGGCGTTCTCCGCCAAGACCGCGGCCGGCACCCTGCCGACCGCCGAAGGCACCGTGGCCCTGATCGCCGCCCACGGCTTCGTGCTCTTCTTCGCGCTCTCCTGGGGCGTGGTGGTCTGGGTCTTCCTCGGCGAGATGTTCCCGAACAAGATCCGTGCCGCCGCGCTGGGCGTCGCCGCCTCCGCGCAGTGGATCGCCAACTGGGCCATCACGGCCAGCTTCCCGAGCCTGTCGGACTGGAACCTCTCGGGTACGTACGTCATCTACATGATCTTCGCTCTGCTCTCGATCCCCTTCGTGCTGAGGTACGTCAAGGAGACCAAGGGCAAGGCGTTGGAGGAGATGGGCTAACCCCCCGCCAGCTCTTCTCCTCAGTACTGGGTACTGCCTCGGGTCATCAGGGACCCCGGGCAGTACCCGTTTTTTGTGGCCTCTTCCGTATACGACCCGGCGGCGCGGCCGCTCCCATGGGGCGGGCCGTACGGCGTCCCCTCCCGTACGGCGGACACGGCAGCCCGCCCGGGTGCGGCCGGTGCCGGGCAGGCCGCCCCGGCCGTCAGTCCTGGCCGCCGTCCTTGAGACAGGGCAGCACCCGCTCGGCGAACAGATGCAGCGAGCGCCAGCCCTCGTCGACCGGCATCCCGCCGCACAGCGGATGCAGGATCAGCGAGCCCTCGCCGCCCGCCTGCCGGGCGAGGCGCAGGCACTCCTCGGGGGTGACGATGCGGTAGACGCCCTCCTGGCGCAGCGCGGTGACGTCCTGGGCGGACGAACGCACCGCGGAGCGGATGCCGGCGGACTGCCAGGAGGCGTACGTCAGGGCTTCGTGCAGCAGATGACCGCCGTACTCGGCCCAGGTGCGGTCCGGGTCCTCGGAGACATGGAGCAGCGAGGTCCGCTCGGGCGGCTGCCATACCCAGCCTTCGGTGCCGAAGGCCGCCCGCCGCTCGTGGTAGTAGGCCGCCAGCTCGGGGAGGCGGGCGCTGGGGAAGAACGGGAGCCCCAGGCGGGCGGCGCGCCGGGCCGCGGCCCGTGAGCTGCCGCCGATCAGCAGCAGCGGATGCGGCCGGGTGTACGGGCGCGGGGTGACCTGGACCGTACGGCCCCGGTAGGTGAACGGTTCGCCGGTCCAGGCGGACAGCAGGGCCGTCAGCACCTCGTCCTGGAGGGCGCCGCGGCGCCGCCAGTCCTTGCCGTGGGCCGCGTACTCCTCGGGCCGGTAGCCGAGGCCGGCGACGGTGGTCAGCCGACCGCCGCTGAGCAGGTCGAGCGAGGCGATGTCCTCGGCCAGCCGCAGCGGGTCGTGCAGCGGGGTGATCAGGGCGGAGACGGTGACGCCGATGCGGCGGGTGGCGCCGAAGACGGCGCCCGCGAAGGTGAGCGGGGAGGGGATCCAGCCGTTGGCCGTGGCGTGGTGCTCCTCGGTCTGGACCATGGTGAAGCCGCGGTCGTCGGCGAACGCGGCCATCTCGACGGCCGCCCGGTAGCGGGCGGACAGCGTGGCGGGTGTGGGCGCGGGGTCGACGAGGTTGCAGCGCAGGACCGTGACGGGCAGGGCGGACATGGCAGAACGTCCCCTTCGCCGGTGGTGGGCGAAGGGGACGTTAGCTGACGATGCGTCAGATAGCTAGCCGGGGGATCCGGCCGACCGGGAAAGGGCGGCCTCAGCCCACCTCGACCGGCTTGCGGTCCGGCGCCGACGACTCGCCCGCGGCCGCCGGGACGGTCTCCCGGGGCGCCGGCAGCACGGCGAAGACCACCGCGGCGATCGCGATCGTGGCCGCCCAGCCCAGGCCGTTCTCACCGATCCAGGTGGTGGCCAGCGGGCCGGTGAACCACTGGACCTTGGTGAAGGACAGCCCCGCGACGAGGGCCACGGCCCAGGCGGTCATGGCCTGCCAGCAGAAGCCGCCGGTGTACCAGTAGCGGCTGGTGGGGCCGGTGTTCATCAGGCTGTCGGCGTCATAGCGCACCGCCAGCTTGCGCCGCCGGGCCATGTCGATGCCGTAGACGCCGATCCAGGCGGAGAAGGAGACCGCCAGCAGCGTCAGGAAGGCGATGAACTGGCCGATGAAGTCCTTGGCCACCAGCATCATGAACAGGCCGCCGACCAGGCTGATGACGGCATTGATGCTGACCGCGAGGGCGCGCGGCAGCTTGACGCCCATGGTCTGGGCGGTGAAGCCCGCGGAGTACATCGACAGGCTGTTGATCAGCACCATGCCGACCAGCGCGGTGATCAGGTACGGCACCGCGAGCCAGGACGGCAGGATGTTGCCGAGGAACGACATCGGGTCGGTGTTCTGACCGGCCAGCTTCGGGTTGGAGACGGCCATCACGCCGCCCATCAGCACCATCGGCAGCAGCACCAGCGCGGCTCCGGAGACCGTGGCCGTGACGATCTTCTTGCCGGACGCGGAGTGCGGGAGGTAGCGCGCGAAGTCGGGGCCGGTGGGCACCCAGCTGATCCCGCCGGCCGCGATGGTGCCGACGCCCGCGATCACCATCGCGGTCGTGCCGGCCTTCTTGGCGAAGACGGCGTCCCAGTTCATCGTGGCGATCAGATAGACCAGCACCATGATGCTGAACAGGCCGAACAGATACGTCGAGTACTTGTTGCAGACGTTCAGCGCCTTGCGGCCCATGCCGCTCACCAGGTAGGTGACGGCCACGAAGGCGAGCAGGGTGACGACGACCAGGACGTTGTTGCTCTCGATGCCGAAGAGCAGATGCAGCACCGTCAGTACCGCATAGGCACCGGTGACCGCGTTGATCGTCTCCCAGCCGAAGCGGGCGACCCAGAGGATCGCGCCGGGGAAGTAGTTGCCGCGCACGCCGAAAGCGGCACGGGAGAGCATCGCGCCGGGCGCGCCACCCCACTTACCGGAGACCGACAGCACGCCCACCATGCCGAAGGCGACGGCGGCGGCGATCGCGGCCACCAGCAGGACCTGCCAGAAATTCAGCCCGTTGGTGACCACGAGCGCGGCGCCCATGGTGAGCAACAGCACACTGATATTGGCAGCGACCCAGGTGGGGAAGAGCTCGCGGACGCGGCCCTTCCGTTCGTTGTCGGGAACGGGTTCGATGCCGCGGGTCTCGACGGCGCCGTCGATGTCGGGCGGGGAAGCAGACGTGGTGCCCATGGTGCAGGTATCTCCGAGCGGGAATCTGGAGGCACCCCCGGGGGAGGGGGTGCAGGCAGCGGCTGTGGTGCCTGGCCGGCATTTGGCTGCCAGGACTCTACGCGCGTTGCGCGGTCGCCGACCATCGTACTTTGATCCAACTTCCGCCTCTTTGCGCCGTTGGACCCCACGACGACACCGAGTGTCACCCAGCTTCGTCGAAGGGTCCAGCCGGGCCGTCCCGAGCAGGCGGAACGCGGGGGTGCCGGGGCGCCCGTGCACCCCGGGGACCACCGGCCGCCACGGACGACTCCGGAGCACCGGCCCGCAGGGAGACCCACGTCTCGTTCCCCTGGGAACCCCCGCTTCCGGATGCTCCGCGCGACGTCCGACGGCCCGGCTGCACGAGACACATCAGGCCACACCGCACCCGCGGAGGAGGTCCGGGACGGGCCCCGTGCGGATTCGGCGCGTGCAGTCCCCGGGGCCGGGGCGTGGCTGATACTGGAGGGGTTATGGAAACCGTCATCCTTGCTGTAGTCATCGCCGTGGTCGTGCTCGGCGCGATCAGCGGGCTCGTCGTCAGCGGCCGCAAGAAGAAGCAGCTGCCGCCGTCCCCGCCGGCTGCCCCCAAGCCCTCCGTCACCGCGCCCCCCGCCGAACCACATGTCGGCGAGGAGGCCGAGACCCCCCGCGACGAAGAGCGTCGCACCATTGAAGAAGTCACGCTGCCCACCGCCGAGGCCCCCGCGGCCGAGGCACCGGTAGCCGAGCCCGAGGCGCCCGTCGCGCCCGCGGTCGAGGTCCCCGAGCCCACCGCGGGCCGGCTGGTCCGCCTGCGCGCCCGGCTCTCCCGCTCCCAGAACACCCTGGGCAAGGGCCTGCTGACCCTGCTCTCCCGCGAACACCTCGACGAGGAGACCTGGGAGGAGATCGAGGACACCCTGCTGACCGCCGACGTCGGCGTCGCTCCCACCCAGGAGCTGGTCGAGCGGCTGCGTGAGCGGGTCAAGGTCCTCGGCACCCGGACCCCTGAGGGCCTGCGGGCGCTGCTGCGCGAGGAGCTCCTCACCCTCATCGGCACGGACGCCGACCGCTCCGTGCACACCGCCAACGGCATCGGCAACGGCGGCGACGAGATCCCCGGCGTCGTCCTGGTCGTCGGCGTCAACGGCACCGGCAAGACCACCACCACCGGCAAGCTCGCCCGGGTCCTGGTCGCCGACGGCAAGTCCGTGGTCCTCGGCGCCGCCGACACCTTCCGCGCCGCCGCCGCCGACCAGCTGCAGACCTGGGGCGAGCGGGTCGGCGCCCGTACGGTCCGCGGACCCGAGGGCGGCGACCCCGCCTCGATCGCCTTCGACGCGGTGAAGGAAGGCATCGCCGAGTCCGCCGACGTCGTCCTCATCGACACCGCGGGCCGGCTGCACACCAAGACCGGCCTGATGGACGAGCTCGGCAAGGTCAAGCGGGTCGTCGAGAAGCACGGCCCGGTCGGCGAGGTGCTGCTCGTCCTGGACGCCACCACCGGCCAGAACGGCCTGGTCCAGGCCCGGGTGTTCGCCGAGGTCGTGGACATCACCGGCGTGGTGCTCACCAAGCTCGACGGCACCGCCAAGGGCGGCATCATCGTCGCCGTCCAGCGCGAACTGGGCGTGCCGGTGAAGCTGGTCGGCCTGGGCGAGGGGGCGGACGACCTGGCGCCGTTCGAGCCCGAGGCCTTCGTGGACGCCCTGATCGACTGACGCCGCCGCAAGGAGGCCACGCCCCGGCAGCCCCCGGCCCCCGGTACCCGCACACGGCGGGCGCCGGGGGCCGGAGCCGTTCCGCCCGGAGCGCGCCCGGGCAGGTGTGTCCTCGTCGACGGGTGTCCGGCCGGGAGGGGCGGGTGGAGCGCGCCCGCAGATCGCTTGGGCCGTCGCTCAGGCCACCGACCGGTGGCAGACGTACGCCAGGATGCCCACCATCAGCCGCGCCTGCGGCGGCCGGTCCGCGGTGTCCAGGGTCGGCGGGCGCAGCCAGCGCATCGGGCCGTGGCCGCCGAGGTCGGAGGGCGGTGCGGTGAGGTGGTCGCCCGGGCCCAGGGGGCGCAGATCGAGCGCGGCGTCGTCCCAGCCCATCCGGTAGAGCAGGTCGGGGAGTTGCCCGGCCGCACCGGGGGCGACGAAGAACTGCGCGCGGCCGGTCGGGGTCAGCGCGACCGGGCCCAGCGGCAGGCCCATCCGCTCCAGCCGCGCCAGGGCGTTACGGCCCGCGGCCTCCGGCACGTCGAGGACGTCGAACGAGCGGCCCACCGGCAGCAGGATCGCGGCGCCCGGCGTCTCCGCCCAGGCCACGCCGGCCTTCTCCCAGGTGGCCCCGGCCGCCAGCTCCTCACCGAAGGCCAGCGGATGGGCGCCGGGGGAGGGGCAGTCGGCGGCGCCGCACGAGCAGTCCGTACGGCCGCTGCCCGCGCGCACCGCCCGGGCGCCGGGGGCGACGTCCCAGCCCCACAGCCCGGTGTACTCCGCCACCGCCGAGATCTCGGTCGAGCGGGCGCGGCGCCGGGAGCCGGAACGAATCTCTCGGATGCCGCCGATCGTGAAGCCCATACCCCCTCCAACGGGTGGTGCGTGCCAGTGGTTACGAGTCGGTGGGTTGACGTCGTGGCGCCGTTCACGCTCCGTTGACTGTCCGCGGTGCCGGTGGTGTGACGTGGCGTGCCGGGTGGTGCGGAGCGGAGTGTGAGCCCTTGCGTGCTCCGTTCCGCCCGGCCGCGTTCGACCTGTGTCAAGTCAATCGCGAGAGCAGGGTGGGGAGTTCATTCGAAGGGGTGGCGAATGGTGGCGTTTCCCCGATCGCCCTCGCGGCGGGCGTGATCGTAGGATTACTTTCGGTGCACGAGCCCCGCGAGGCACTCCTCGCACGGGTATGCCGATGGCAACGCACGGGTCGAGCCCAGGCCAAAAGGTGTGCCCGGAAACCGTGATCGGGTAGAGGTACCCCCGGCACGCGTCGCAACGGGCGGCAGTCTGCGGGTGGTTCGCCGCGGACATCGGGTAAGCGCACCAAGTCAGCTATTCGGGATGGGGGCTCCAGTGGGCGGCAACGGCGGCACGGGCGGCACCGACGCCGTCAAACAACCCAACGCACAGCTGGGTTCGTGGTTCATGCGCAGCGGCTGGTCCAAGGGCGAGCTGGCGCGCCAGGTCAACCGCCGGGCGCGCCAGATGGGCGCCCACCACATCAGCACCGACACCTCGCGGGTGCGCCGCTGGCTCGACGGCGAGCAGCCGCGGGAACCCATTCCGCGGATCCTGTCCGAGCTGTTCTCCGAACGCTTCGGCTGCGTGGTCGGCATCGAGGAGCTGGGGCTGCGCTCCGCGCACCAGTCCCCGTCCGTCTCCGGGGTGGACCTGCCCTGGGCGGGCGCCCAAACGGTCGGCCTCATCAGCGAGTTCTCGCGCAGCGACCTGATGCTGGCGCGCCGCGGCTTCCTCGGCACCTCGCTCTCCCTCGCCGCCGGCCCCAGCCTCATCGAGCCGATGCAGCGCTGGCTGGTCCCGGTGCCCGCGAGCCAGGGCGGCGCGGAGGAGCCCGACCGTCTGCGCAGGCCCGCACGGCTGTCCAAGCCGGAGCTGGATCTGCTGGAGTCGACGACCGTGATGTTCCGCCAGTGGGACGCGCAGTGCGGCGGCGGGCTGCGGCGCAAGGCCGTGGTCGGTCAGCTGCACGAGGTCACCGACCTCCTCCAGGAGCCGCAGCCGGAGCCGGTGGCCAAGCGGCTGTTCAAGGTCGCCGCCGAGCTCGCCGAGCTCGCCGGCTGGATGAGTTACGACATCGGCCTGCAGCCCACCGCGCAGAAGTACTTCGTGCTGGCGCTGCACGCCTCCAAGGAGGCCGGCGACCGGCCCCTGGGCTCGTACATCCTCTCCAGCATGAGCCGGCAGATGATCCACCTCGGCCGGCCCGACGATGCGCTGGAGCTGATCCACCTCGCCCAGTACGGCAGCCGGGAGACGGCCACCCCGCGCGCCCAGGCGATGTTGTATGCGATGGAGGCCCGCGCCTACGCCGGAATGGGGCAGCCCAGCAAGGTCAAGCGGGCCGTCCGGATGGCCGAGGACACCTTTTCGGACGTCACGCCCGGCGAGCCCGAGCCGGACTGGATCCGCTTCTTCTCCGAGGCCGAGCTGAACGCGGAGAACGCCCACTCCTACCGTGACCTCGCCTATGTCGCCGGCCGCAGCCCCACCTACGCCTCGCTCGCCGAGCCGGTGATGGCGCGCGCGGTGGAGCTGTTCGGCAAGGACCCCGAGCACCAGCGTTCGTATGCGCTCAACCTCATCGGGATGGCCACCGTGCATCTGCTGCAGAAGGAGCCGGAGGCCTGTGCGGCGATGGCACAGCAGGCGATCCCGTTCGCCCGGCAGGTCCGCTCGGAGCGGGTGAACACCCGGCTGCGCAAGACCGTGGACACCGCGGCGCGGGAATTCGGCGAGGTCGCCGAGGTGATCCGGCTCAGCGACGAGCTCGCCCGCCAGCTGCCGGAAACCGCGGAGGCCGGCTGACGGCGCGCCCCAGAAACACCGGCCGTGGCCGCCGCCCCGTACAGCCCGACTCGGCTCCCCCATGCCAGGTCACGAGGGCGGCAGCCGCGGCCGGGTTGTGTTGTGCGCGCCCCCCTTTTGCGCCTAAGCCGGCGCCGCTTTCGCGGAGGTGGTGCGGCGCCGTGGGGGTTGCTCAATTGAGGGTTTCGGTGGGTTGAACGGGTGATTGTGGGGCTGATCCCGCGGTTCACGGGGGCGTAACACGAAAGCGTTCTTCGTCACGGGGGTGAAACACCCGCAAGGTTTGGCCGAAACCGTGCTGCGACAACCTCATCGCGAAGTCGGCCCACCAGAAACACGCCCGCACGGGCCGCATCGACGACGAGGAGACGCCGATGCCCCCAGGCATCCTGACGCTTGCAGCAGACAAGGTGACACTCAGCCCGGCCAACACCGGATTCATGCTGATCTGCTCCGCACTGGTGATGATCATGACCCCCGGTCTCGCCTTCTTCTACGGAGGCATGGTCCGGGTCAAGAGCGTGCTCAACATGCTGATGATGAGCTTCATCAGCCTGGGCATCGTCACGATTCTGTGGGTCCTGTACGGCTTCGGTCTGGCCTTCGGCACCGACAGCGGGGGCTTCATCGGCTGGGACGGCCACTTCGCCGGCCTCAGCGGGATCGGCCTGACCCAGCTGTGGGGCGCCAGCACCATCCCGATCTATGTCTTCGCCGTCTTCCAGCTGATGTTCGCGGTCATCACGCCCGCGCTGATCAGCGGTGCGCTCGCCGACCGGGTGAAGTTCACCGCCTGGGCGGTGTTCATCGCCCTGTGGGTCACCGTCGTCTACTTCCCGGTCGCCCACTGGGTGTGGGCCGAGGGCGGCTGGCTCTTCGACCTGGGCGTCATCGACTTCGCCGGCGGCACGGCCGTCCACATCAACGCCGGTGCCGCGGCGCTCGGCGTGATCCTCGTCGTCGGCAAGCGCATCGGCTTCAAGAAGGACCCGATGCGGCCGCACAGCCTGCCGCTGGTCATGCTCGGCGCCGGACTGCTGTGGTTCGGCTGGTTCGGCTTCAACGCCGGTTCCTGGCTCGGCAACGACGACGGCGTCGGCGCGGTCGCCTTCGTCAACACCCAGGTCGCCACCGCCGCCGCGATGCTCGGCTGGCTGGCCTACGAAAAGCTCCGGCACGGCTCGTTCACCACGCTCGGCGCGGCCTCCGGCGCGGTCGCCGGACTCGTCGCGATCACCCCGGCCTGCGGCGCGGTCAGCCCGCTGGGCGCCATCGCGGTCGGTGTGATCGCCGGTGTGCTGTGTGCCATGGCGGTCAATCTGAAGTACAAGCTCGGCTACGACGACTCGCTGGACGTCATCGGTGTCCACCTCGTCGGCGGTGTCGTCGGCTCGCTGCTGATCGGCTTCTTCGCCACCGGCGGGGTACAGAGCAAGGCCAAGGGCCTGTTCTACGGCGGCGGCTTCGAACAGCTCGGCAAGCAGACCGTCGGTGTGGTCTGTGTGCTGCTCTACTCGCTGGTCGTCTCGTACGTCCTTGCCAAGGTCATCGACCTGGTGATGGGCTTCCGGGTCGGTGAGGACGAGGAGGTCGCCGGCATCGACCAGGCCTCGCACGCGGAGACCGCGTACGACTTCACCGGCGCGGGCGGTGGCACGGTCGGCCGACTCGGCGAGGCCCTGACAAAGAAGGTGAACGCGTGAAGCTCATCACGGCAGTAATCAAGCCGCACCGGCTGGACGAGGTGAAGGACGCCCTGCAGGCCTTCGGTGTGCACGGACTGACGATCACCGAGGCCAGCGGATATGGCAGGCAGCGCGGGCACACCGAGGTGTACCGCGGTGCCGAGTACACCGTCGACCTGGTACCGAAGATCCGCATCGAGGTGCTGGTCGAGGACGCCGACGCCGAGGAACTGGTCGACGTCATCGTCAAGGCGGCCCGCACCGGCAAGATCGGTGACGGAAAGGTGTGGAGCATCCCCGTCGACGACGCGGTACGGGTGCGGACCGGCGAGCGGGGCCCGGACGCGCTGTGACGGCCCGCGGCCTCGGCCCTCCGGAAGGCAGCGGATGCCTTTCAGCGGGCCGAGGCCGGCGGGCAGCGGTGGCCGCACGCACCGCAGCGGCAGAGACTGAGTGAGCGCGCGGGGGACAGTCGGCCGGTACGGAAACGGCCGCACGGGGGCGACTACGGGGACGACGGGGACGACACGAGCGAGGAGCGCGCGTTGACGGAGAGCGTCGAGGAAACGGCGGGACCGGCCGGAACGCAGGGCCCGGGCAGCGAGCCCGCGCCCGCCCCGGAAGGCGGCTACCCCGCGGCCCGGCTGCGGCTCCTCCAGGACGAGACGGCCGCCGGACCGGACCGCCGCGCCGCCCTCGCCCGGCTGACCGACGACTGGCTGGCCGGCCTGCTGACCCGGCACGCCACCGCCGCCGGCCTCTCCGGCACCGCCCTGGTCGCCGTCGGCGGCTACGGCCGCGGCGAACTCTCCCCGCGCAGCGACCTCGATCTGCTCCTGCTGCACGACGGCCGCGCCGACCCCGGCGCCCTGGCCGCACTCGCCGACCACCTCTGGTACCCCGTCTGGGACCTCGGCCTCGACCTCGACCACTCCGTACGCACCCCCGCCGAGGCCCGCAAAGCGGCCCGCGAGGACCTGAAGGTGCAGCTGGGCCTGCTCGACGCCCGCCACCTGGCCGGCGACCCGGAACTGACCGCCGCGCTGCGCAGCACCGCGTACGCCGACTGGCGCGAGAGCGCCCCCAAGCGGCTGCCGGAACTCCACGACCTGTGCCAGGAGCGCGCAGAGCGGCAAGGGGAACTGCAATTCCTCCTCGAACCCGACCTCAAGGAGGCCAGGGGCGGGCTGCGGGACGCCACCGCGCTCCGGGCGGTCGCCGCCTCCTGGCTCGCCGACGCCCCGCGCGGCGGCCTCGAAGCCGCCCGCACCCGGCTGCTCGACACCCGTGACGCACTCCATCTGACCACTGGCCGCGCCACCGACCGGCTCTCCCTCCAGGAGCACCCTCAGGTTGCCGAGGCCCTGGGCATGCTGGACGCGGACGCCCTGCTGCGGCAGACCTACGAATCCGCCCGCACCATCTCCTACGCGGCCGATGTCACCTGGCGCGAGGTCGGCCGGGTGCTGCGCGCCCGCGCCGTCAAGCCCGTCCTGCGCGGGCTGCTGCCCGGCCGCGGCGCGGGCAAGGGGGAGCGCTCACCGCTCGCCGAGGGCGTCGTCGAACTCGACGGGGAGGCGGTGCTGGCCCGCACCGCACGGCCCGAGCGCGACCCGGTGCTGGTGCTGCGCGCCGCGGCCGCCGCCGCCCAGGCCGGGCTGCCGCTGGCCACCCACTCGATCCGCCGGTGCGTCGAGGCGGCTGCCACCCGTCCGCTGCCCGTGCCGTGGCCCGCAGAGGCCCGGGAAGAGCTGGTCACCCTCCTGGGCGCCGGCACCTACACCGTGCCCGTATGGGAGGCGCTGGAGGCCGAGGGCCTCGTCACCCGGCTGCTGCCCGACTGGGAACGCGTCCGCTGCCGCCCCCAGCGCAACCCCGTCCACACCTGGACCGTGGACCGCCATCTGATCGAGACCGCCGTCCGCGCGTCCGCGCTGACCCGCCGGGTGCACCGCCCCGACCTGCTGCTGGTCGCCGCCCTGCTGCACGACATCGGCAAGGGCTGGCCCGGCGACCACTCGGTGGCCGGCGAGACCATCGCCCACGATGTGGCGGCCCGGCTCGGCTTCGGCGCCCGCGACATCGCCGTGATCGCCACCCTCGTACGCCACCACCTGCTGCTCATCGAGACCGCCACTCGGCGCGATCTGGACGACCCGGCGACCGTCGGCGCGGTCGCGGAGGCCGTCGGTTCCGCCGGCACCCTGGAGCTGCTGCACGCCCTCACCGAGGCCGACGCCCTGGCCACCGGGCCCGCCGCCTGGAGCGCCTGGCGCGGCGGACTCGTGGCCGACCTGGTCAAACGGGTCGCCGCGCGGCTCGCCGGGGAGCCCGAGGAGGAGGTGCGCCCGGCGGACGAACCGACCGCGGAGCAGCAGCGGCTGGCCGCCGAGGCCCGGCGCACGAAGGGCCCCGTCCTGGCGCTGCACGCCCGCGCCGAAACCCCCACCGCGCCCGAGGACGGCTCCGGGGCCGACGAGAGCGCCCGGCCGCCGGTCGGCGTGGAGCTGCTCATCGCCGTCCCGGAGCAGTCGGGAGTGCTGCCCGCGGCGGCCGGCGTGCTGGCCCTGCACCGGCTCACCGTCCGCGCCGCCGATCTGCTCGTCCTCGACCCCGGGGGCGCGAGCCCGGTCCTGCTGCTCAGCTGGCGGGTGGCCGCCGAGTACGGCTCGCTGCCGGACGCCGACCGGCTGCGCGTCGACCTGGTCCGCGCCCTGGACGGCTCCCTCGACATCCCTGCCCGCCTCGCCGAGCGCGAACGCGCCTACGCCCGCCGCGCCCGTGCCGTCCTGGCCCCGCCGCCTCGGGTCAGCGCCGTCACCGGCAGTTCCCGTACCGCGACCGTCATCGAGGTCCGCGCCCAGGACGCCCACGGTCTGCTGCACCGCATCGGCCGCGCCCTGGAGACGGCCGGTGTCGCGGTCCGCAGCGCCCACATCAGCACCCTGGGGGCGAACGCGGTGGATGCGTTCTATGTCACCGATCCGGACGGGGAGCCGCTCGCCGATGCGGCGGCCCATGAGCTGGCGGCGGCCGTGGAGAGCGCCCTCGGGTAGCCGTACGGCTACGTCCCGCGGCACGGACCGGGAAACAGGGCAGGAACGCTTCCCTTGCGCAGCCCGATACCCTAGAAGCCGACTGCACCCCGCCCCCGACCCCGAGGATCGACGAACGCCGTGTTCGATACGCTTTCCGACCGCTTGGCGAGTACTTTCAAAAACCTCCGGGGCAAGGGCCGCCTGAGCGAGGCGGACATCGACGCCACGGCGCGCGAGATCCGTATCGCGCTGCTCGAAGCGGACGTCGCCCTCCCCGTCGTCCGGGCCTTCATCAAGCAGGTCAAGGAGCGGGCCACCGGTTCCGAGGTCTCCCAGGCGCTGAACCCCGCCCAGCAGGTCATCAAGATCGTCAACGAGGAGCTCGTCGGCATCCTCGGCGGCGAGACCCGGCGGCTGCGGTTCGCCAAGAACCCGCCGACCGTGATCATGCTGGCGGGTCTGCAGGGTGCCGGTAAGACGACGCTCGCCGGAAAGCTCGGCCGCTGGCTCAAGGGGCAGGGCCACGCCCCGCTGCTGGTCGCCTGTGACCTCCAGCGCCCCAACGCCGTCAACCAGCTCCATGTCGTCTCGGAGCGTGCGGAGGTCGCCTTCTACGGCCCCCAGCCGGGCAACGGCGTCGGCGACCCGGTCCAGGTGGCCAAGGACTCCATCGAGTACGCGCGGACCAAGCAGCACGACGTCGTCATCGTCGACACCGCCGGCCGCCTGGGCATCGACCAGGAGCTGATGCAGCAGGCCGCGGACATCCGCGACGCGGTCAGCCCCGACGAGATCCTCTTCATCGTCGACGCGATGATCGGTCAGGACGCGGTCAACACCGCCGAGGCCTTCCGCGACGGCGTCGGCTTCGACGGCGTGGTGCTCTCCAAGCTCGACGGCGACGCCCGTGGTGGTGCGGCGCTGTCCATCGCCCACGTCACCGGCAAGCAGATCATGTTCGCCTCCAACGGCGAGAAGCTGGACGACTTCGACGCGTTCCACCCGGACCGCATGGCGTCCCGCATCCTCGGCATGGGCGACATGCTCAGCCTGATCGAGAAGGCCGAGCAGACCTTCAGCCAGGCCGAGGCCGAGAAGATGGCGGCCAAGCTGGCGAAGGGCCCCAAGGAGTTCACCCTCGACGACTTCCTGGCCCAGATGGAGCAGGTCCGCAAGATGGGCTCCATCTCCAAGCTGCTCGGCATGCTGCCCGGCATGGGGCAGATGAAGGACCAGATCGACAACCTCGACGAGCGCGAGGTCGACCGCACCGCCGCCATCATCAAGTCGATGACCCCGGCCGAGCGCCACGAGCCGACGCTCATCAACGGTTCGCGCCGGGCCCGTATCGCCAAGGGTTCCGGTGTCGACGTCAGCCAGGTCAAGAGCCTGGTCGAGCGGTTCTTCGAGGCCCGCAAGATGATGTCGAAGATGGCTCAGGGCGGCGGCATGCCCGGCATGCCGGGCATGCCTGGCATGGGGGGCGGCGCCCGCAAGAAGAAGCAGGTCAAGCAGGCCAAGGGTAAGCGCAAGAGCGGCAACCCGATGAAGCGCAAGGCCGAGGAGCAGGCCGCGGCCGCGCGCCGCGAGGCCGCCCAGTCCGGCAACCCGCTGGGCCTGCCGCAGGGCGGCCAGGACCCGCAGAACTTCGAACTCCCCGACGAGTTCAAGAAGTTCATGGGCTGATCCGCTCAGCTCCGCTTCCGCGAGCCCCCGGCCGGCAGTGTGCGGCCGGGGGCTCGCGCGGTGCCGGGGCGGGGGAACTCCGCGGCCGCGCGCTCATCGCGGGGGACCGGCCGGCTGCGCGCGACCGTCCGCCGGGCGCCCGTCGGCGGCCGGCGCCGGCCCGTCCCGGCCGGTGAGGAACCGCATGCCCCGACAGGTGAGCTCGATGACCAGCGCGAGCCCGAACTCATGGCGCAGCGCCGCCAGTTCCCCGGTGATCGCGGCCCGGTGCCCCGGTGTCAGGGTCGCCGCACGGTCGGCACCCCAGGGTCAGGTCCAGCGCCAGATGCTCATGGGCGAGCACCGGCCCGCGCACCGCGGAGACGGGCAGCGGGCCCGTGACGATCCGCAGCAGCTCGTTCATCGCGCACCCGCCCGTCGGCAGCCCCTGGCCCGCCGGCAGCCCTACCGCGTCCGTGCGATCAGATACCGGAACACATTCGGCATCCACACCGTCCCGTCCGCCCGCTGGTACGGATGCAGCGCCTCCGCGAGCTCCTTCTCCACCTGACGCTCCTCCGTCACCTCCAGCGCCGCATCGAACAGCCCCGTCGACAGCAGTCCGCGCACCGCGCTCGCCGGATCCGCGTACCCGAACGGGCAGGCCACCCGGCCCGAACCATCGGGCCGCAGCCCGGCCCGGTCCGCCAGCTCCTCCAGATCGTCCCGGCCGCTGGGCCACCCGCCGGCGGAGCCGACGGCGCAGTCGCCCCGCGGGTCGGCCAGCCGCTGCGCGACCCCCAGCACCCCGGCCGTGGCACAGCGCTCCACCGGGCCCCAGCCGCCCAGCACCACCGCGCTGCCGCGCTCCGCCAGCCCGGCCGCCGCGGTGAGCGAGGCCGTCAGCCCCTCGACCGTGCTCACACAGCCCACCGGGTGGAACGCCGTGACCACGTTGAAGGCGGCATCCCCGGGCGCCGCGGCCTCCAGGCCCCCACTGACGAGCCGGGTGTGCTCCGGCCCGCCCTCCGGCGTGAGCCGCTCACGTGCCAGCTCCAGCCGGGACTCGTCCGCGTCCACCCCGCTGACCTGCGCGCCGCGCGCCGCCGCCAGCAGCAGCGCCAGCCCGGAACCGCAGCCGAGCCCCAGCAGGCGGGTGCCGGGGCCGATGCCCAGGCGGTCGTACGCGGCTTCGTACAGCGGCAGCAGCATCCGCTCCTGGATCTCGGCCCAGTCACGGGTGCGCCGTGACCGGTCCGGAGCGGGCGGGTCGTCGCAGCGTATGGATCCGGAGTGCGGAAGCTGGTGCCGCACGAGCGTGGGTGACATCGATAGCGCCCCTATTCGCCGAGAACCCGAAGCTGTTCCGTACCGATCGCCCCCGTGTTCGCGCGTTGTGCGCCCCCGCGATCCAGACAACTGCGCATTCGTCCGGGCGTCCAGGGGATGCGCCGGGGTTGTCTCCCGCGCGCCCCTCGATGCGCCGGGCCCGCTCCCTGGAGCGCCGTTCCAGCGTGCCCCGCCCAGACCCGCTCCGCCACGGCAACGAGCCGCCGCCGAGCCCCCGGGGCGCCGTCCGGTCACCCCCATCCGCCGGTCCCGTGAGGGAATACGGGCCGGTGTCGGCGGGCACAGGTACTCCCCGTACCATCGCCGCGGTGATCCTCACGCCGTATACGACCGGCTACGCCATGCGGCGTACGCGGTGATACGTACCGGCTTGCGGGCTGCTGGGCGCCTTCTGCGCAGATCGGCGCACCCGCCCTCGGCACGACGCATGACCGGAAACTGACTGGTACGTGCAAATTATTTGAGATGCCCCGGAATCGGAACACTCGACGGCCCCGGCTCGTTGTCACGACGTGAGCACGACACCGCCTGTCCTCGCCGCCGAGCTGGCACTCGCCTGGGCCGATATTCAACGGCACCACCCCGAGCTGCCGGACCTGGCCGCGCCCGAGTCCCTGATCGGAGAGTCCTCGTCCGCCTGTGGCGCCGAACTCTCCTTCGAACGGCTGCTCCATGAGGCAGTCCACGGCATCGCCGCCGCCCGCGGCGTGCGTGACACCTCCCGCGCAGGCCGCTACCACAACCGCCGGTTCCTGGCGATCGCCGAGGAACTGGGCCTGGATCATGTCGACGAGCCGCATCCCAGCAGCGGCTTCTCGCTGGTCACGCTCAACCCCGAAGCCAGAAGGCGCTACCGCCCCACCATCGAACGGCTCACCAGAGCGCTCAAGGCGCACACCGCCGCCACCGCCACCGACACCACCCGCAGCTTCCGGGGCCCCGCCGCCCGGCACGGCTCCTCCGGGGGCGGCGTCCGGGTCAAGGCCGTCTGCGACTGCGGGCGCAATGTCCGGGTCGTCCCGTCCGTGCTCGCTCAGGCGCCGATCGTCTGCGGCGGCTGCGGGAAGCCCTTCCGCATCCCCGAGGTCGCCGCGGTCGGCTGACCCGAGCGCGTGTGGCACAATGGCTGGCTGTACTCGACAGTCGCATAGGACCCCTCTCTCCTCCGGCTGACGCGTCCATCGGGCACCCCGAGTACCGCAACCCCACGTGGCATCCCGTTGTGCCCCACCACGTCAAGACCAGGAGACACCACTCCCGTGGCAGTCAAGATCAAGCTGAAGCGTCTGGGCAAGATCCGCGCGCCTCACTACCGCATCGTCATCGCCGACTCCCGTACCCGCCGTGACGGCCGGGCCATCGAGGAGATCGGCCTGTACCACCCGGTGCAGAACCCCTCGCGCATCGAGGTCGACTCCGAGCGTGTCCAGTACTGGCTGGGTGTCGGCGCGCAGCCGACCGAGCCCGTCATGGCCATCCTCAAGGTCACCGGCGACTGGCAGAAGTTCAAGGGCCTGCCCGCCCCGGCGCCGATGAAGGTCGCCGAGCCGAAGGCCGACAAGCGCGCCCTCTTCGAGGCCGCGGCCAAGGCTTCCGGCGACGAGCCGAAGGGTGAGGCCATCACCCCGAAGGCGAAGAAGGCTGACAAGAAGGCGGACGAGGCTGCGGCCGAGTCCACCTCCGAGTCGACCGAGGCCTGAGCATGCTCGAGGAAGCCCTCGAGCACCTCGTCAAGGGCATCGTCGACAACCCCGATGACGTGCAGGTAGCCTCGCGCACCCTGCGCCGCGGGCGCGTGCTCGAGGTCCGGGTCCACCCCGACGACCTCGGCAAGGTGATCGGCCGCAACGGCCGTACCGCCCGCGCGCTGCGGACCGTCGTGGGCGCCATCGGCGGACGGGGCATCCGCGTCGACCTCGTCGACGTGGACCAGGTCCGCTGACAAGTTGAACACCGGCTCGGGCCGGGGAGGGCTGCCGGCCCGCCCCGGCCCGTAGTCGTCTACGGACACGGAACAGTGCCGTAGGCACTGGCAAGGGAGAGAACAGCGTGCAGTTGGTAGTGGCACGGATCGGCCGCGCCCACGGCATCAAGGGCGAGGTCACGGTAGAGGTGCGGACCGACGAGCCCGAACTGCGGCTCGGCCCGGGCGCCGTCCTCGCGACCGAACCGTCCTCCGTCGGACCGCTGACCATCACGGCCGGCCGGGTGCACAGCGGCCGGCTGCTGCTGCGCTTCGAGGGCGTCGCGGACCGCACGGCCGCCGAGGCGCTGCGCAACACCCTGCTGATCGCGGAGGTCGACCCCGAGGACGTCCCCGAGGACCCCGAGGAGTTCTACGACCACCAGCTGATCGACCTCGATGTCGTCACCCGTGACGGCACCGCCGTCGGCCGGATCTCCGAGGTCTCCCATCTGCCGTACCAGGACCTGCTGATCGTCCGGCGGCCCGACGGCAGCGAGGTCATGATCCCGTTCGTCGCCGAGATCGTTCCGGAGATCGACCTCGACGAGCAGCGCGCGGTCATCGACCCGCCGCCCGGCCTCCTCGACGACAGCCAGGCCGAGATCGCCAGCCACGAGGACAGCTGATGCGGCTCGACATCGTCACGATCTTCCCCGAGTACCTCGAGCCGCTGAACGTCTCCCTCGTGGGCAAGGCCCGCGCGCGCGGACAGCTCGATGTGCGCATCCACGACCTGCGGGACTGTGCCCACGACAAGCACAACACCGTCGACGACACCCCCTACGGCGGCGGCCCGGGCATGGTCATGAAGCCCGAGCCGTGGGGCGAGGCGCTCGACGGGATCCTCGCGTCCGGTGAGGGCGAACCGGTGATCGTCGTCCCCACCCCGAGCGGCGCCCCCTTCACCCAGCAGCTCGCCGTCGAACTCTCCGCCAAGCCCTGGCTGGTGTTCACCCCGGCCCGTTACGAAGGCATCGACCGCCGGGTCATCGAGGAGTACGGCGACCGCGTCGACGTGCGCGAGGTCTCCATCGGCGACTACGTCCTCGCCGGCGGCGAGGCGCCGGTCCTGGTCATGGTCGAGGCGGTGGCCCGGCTGCTGCCCGGCGTCCTCGGCAACGCCGCCTCCCACCAGGACGACTCCTTCGCCCCGGGCGCGATGGCCGACCTCCTGGAGGGCCCCGTCTACACCAAGCCGCCGGAGTGGCGCGGCCGCGGCATCCCCGAGGTGCTGCTCAGCGGGCACCACGGCAAGATCGCCCGCTGGCGTCGGGACGAGGCGTTCCGCCGCACCGACCGCAACCGCCCCGATCTGATCGAGCGCGCCGACCCCGCCGCGTTCGACAAACACGACCGCGCGATACTCGCCGCTCTCGGCTGGTCGGAGGGCGCCGACGGCCGATTTGGGCGGACGACCGAGGCCGTGGAAGAATAGGCCGCTGCCGTGTGCGTCCGGCGCGCGCCCCTGCCACAGGGGGAACGACGCCCGCCCGACGGAACGGCATCCGACACCTCATTTCCGATATCCCGTTGATGACCTGTGGCATCAACGAAGAAAGCAGTAGGTCATGCACCTTCTCGACTCCGTCGACGCCTCGTCGCTGCGCAGCGACGTCCCGGCCTTCCGTCCGGGCGACACCGTCAACGTCCACGTCCGCGTCATCGAGGGCAACCGCTCCCGTGTGCAGCAGTTCAAGGGCGTTGTCATCCGCCGTCAGGGCGCCGGCGTGCGCGAGACCTTCACGGTCCGCAAGGTCAGCTTCTCCGTCGGCGTCGAGCGCACCTTCCCGGTGCACACCCCGATCGTCGAGAAGATCGAGGTCGTGACCCGCGGTGACGTCCGTCGCGCCAAGCTGTACTTCCTGCGCGAGCTCCGCGGCAAGGCCGCGAAGATCAAGGAGAAGCGCGACAACTGAGCCGGGCCGCCCCGGGGCGCGATTTTTTGCGCCCCGGCAACGCAAACCGACGCTCACGTACGGCGTCCGGATCCGGCCGGATAGGCTCAGGGCCCGATGGACACCGACGCACAGCTCACGGAGCGCGACCCCTCTCCCACCCCCGACCAGGGGCCGGAGCAGGGGTCGCGCTCCGCGCGTTTTCCCGGCTGGGCGGCCGGTCTGCGCCACCGGCCGGTCACCCTGCTCGCGCTCTGTCTGGCCTTTGTGCTGCTGCTCAGTGCGTTCATCGCCCAGCCCTTTCTGATCCCGTCCTCCTCCATGGAGAACACCCTGCAGATCGGGGACCGGGTGCTGGTCAACAAGCTGGCGTACCGCTTCGGTAGCGCGCCCGCGCGCGGCGACGTAGTGGTGTTCGACGGCACGGGATCGTTCGTTCACAGGGAGCAGGGGGAGAATCCCGTCACGGGACTCCTGCGCGGCGCCGGTGCGGCGCTGGGACTGGCCCGGCCCGACGAGACCGACTACGTCAAGCGCGTGATCGGCATCGGTGGTGACCACGTGACCTGCTGCGACAAACGGGGACGGATCGAAGTGAACGGTGAGCCCGTGAACGAGGCGTATCTCCACCCCGGGGACGCGCCGTCCTCGGTGGATTTCGACATCGTGGTGCCGGAGGGCAGGCTCTGGGTCATGGGCGACCACCGCGCCAGATCCAGTGACTCCCGCGACCACCTCGGCGAGCCCGGTGGCGGAACGGTCCCGGTCGACGAGGTCATCGGCCGCGCGGACCTGATCACCTGGCCGGTGAGCCGCTGGCGCACGCTTGACGCCCCACGCGCCTTCGACCGGATACCCGCCGCGGCAGGCCCACGTGGGTAGCCGCGGACGCCCCCGCCACGGGAGCAAGGACACCGGCCGGCGGGGCCGCGCTGCCGTTCAGCCGCAGCCGGACGCCGGCAGTGCGTACGGCGACTCCGGTGGCCCCAGCGACCCTCAGGAGCCCGGCACGAGCCCCGGACCGCGGGCCGGGCGGGGCGCGGGCCGCGGTCGGGCGGGCCGCCCCGCGACCGGCGGGCGGGCCGAGCGCCGGCGCCAGGCCCGGCGCATCAAGCGCCGCAGACAGCGCTCGTACCTCAAGGAAATCCCCATCCTCATCGGCGTGGCACTGGCCATCGCCCTCGTCCTGAAGACCTTCCTCGTCCAGGCCTTCGTCATCCCGTCCGGCTCCATGGAGCAGACGATCAAGATCGGCGACCGGGTGCTGGTCGACAAGCTCACGCCCTGGTTCGGGTCGAAGCCCGAGCGCGGTGACGTCGTCGTCTTCAAGGACCCCGGAGGCTGGCTCAAGGGCGAGCAGACCAAGCCCACCGACGACGGGGGAGCCTTCAAGCCGGTCACGGACGCCATGACCTTCATCGGCCTGCTGCCGTCGGCAAATGAACAGGACCTGATCAAGCGGGTCGTGGCGGTCGGCGGCGACACCGTCAAATGCTGCGACAAGCAGGGCAAGGTCACCGTCAACGGCACCCCGCTGACCGAACCGTACGTCCATCCGGGGAACCCGCCCTCCACGCTGAAGTTCTCGGTGACCGTCCCCACCGGCCGGATCTTCGTCATGGGCGACCACCGCTCGAACTCCGCGGATTCGCGCTTTCACCTGGACGAGCCGTACCGTGGCACGGTCTCTGAGGACAATGTGGTGGGCCGTGCCCAGGTGATCGCCTGGCCGTTCAAGCACTGGCGGCGCCTCGAAGAGCCGGACACCTTCACGACCGTGCACGACGCGCCGGGCGCCAAGGCGTCCGCAGCGGGTGTGCCGCATAGGGTGTCACCCGAGAGTTTGACCGTACTCCCGACCCCTGCGGAACTCCCGCTCGTTATGGGAGTGGTGGGCCTGCGCCGGTTGACGCGCGGGCGAGTGCGTGGAGTGAGGAGCAGATGTGGGGGACTTGGCGGTCGGCGCGCGGTCCGGAACCGAAGAGCCCGAAGAGCCGGCACGGCGCGGTGAGACCCCGCAGCCGGCGGCGAGTTCCGTGCATCAGACACAGTCACCATCAGGAGCGCAGGCCCAGTCGCCGCGTTCAGCCGGGGCGGACGAGTCGGATACGTTGGACACGTCGGCGAGTGGCGAGGTGAGCGGCAGCATGAAGAAGGCCAAGAAGCCGCGTGCCTTCTGGAAAGAGCTGCCGATCCTCATCGGTATCGCCCTCCTCCTCGCCCTGCTGATCAAGACCTTCCTGGTGCAGGCGTTCTCGATCCCGTCCGACTCGATGCAGGACACCCTGCAGCGCGGGGACCGGGTCCTGGTCGACAAGCTGACGCCGTGGTTCGGCTCCAAGCCGGAGCGCGGCGAGGTCGTCGTCTTCCACGACCCGGGCGGCTGGCTGAACGAGACGCCGACCCCCGAGCCCAACCCCGTCCAGAAGGTCCTCAGCTTCATCGGTCTGATGCCCTCGGCCGAAGAGAAGGACCTGATCAAGCGGGTCATCGCGGTCGGCGGCGACACCGTCGAGTGCCACGGCACCGGCCCGGTCAAGGTGAACGGCAAGGCCCTCAAGGAAGACTCCTACATCTTCCCCGGCGCCACCCCCTGCGGTGACCGTGCGTTCGGCCCGATCAAGGTTCCCAAGGGCCGGATCTGGGTGATGGGAGACCATCGTGACGACTCCCTCGACTCCCGCTACCACCAGACCCTCAAGGGCAACGGCACGGTCTCGGAGGACGAGGTCGTCGGCCGGGCGTTCACCATCGCCTGGCCCGTCAACCGCTGGGCGACCCTGCCCGTACCGGACACCTTCGACCAGCCCGGTATCAACAAGGCAATGGGGGCCGCACCGGCCGCCCTGGGCCTGGTCGGCGCGGTTCCGATCGTGATCTGGCGTCGGAAGAGGCTGACCGGAACGCGTAACCCCAGGTAAGGTGCCGTCCCGGATCTTCGACGCGGGCCGGGTCCGCGGGGTGGGAGCGCTGGGATGAGCAGCACGACGGAACACAAGACCGACGGCCGCGGCCGGACCTCGGGCAGTGTGCTGTCCGGTCTGGCCGTGGCCGTCGGCTGTGCGGCGTTCCTGGGGGGCTTCGTATGGGCAGCGCTGACGTACCGCCCCTATACGGTGCCGACCGATTCGATGTCACCGACCATCACCGCCGGGTCGCGGGTCCTGGCCCAGAAGGTGGCGGGCTCCGAGATACGCCGCGGTGACGTCGTCATCTTCAAGGACTCCGTGTGGGGCGACCTGCCGATGGTCAAGCGGGTCGTCGGCGTCGGCGGCGACAAGGTCGCCTGCTGCACCAAACAGGGCCGGCTGACCGTCAACGGAACCCCCATCGAGGAACCGTATCTGGAGGGCAGCGGCCCCGCCTCGCCCGTTGGCTTCAAGGCCAAGGTCCCCGCCGGTCAGCTCTTCCTGCTCGGCGATCACCGCAGCGACTCCATGGACTCGCGCGTCCACCTCACCGACAGCGACCACGGCTCCGTCCCGCGCAGCGCCGTCAATGCCCGGGTCGACGCCCGCGCCTGGCCGCTCGGCAGCATCGGGATGATGAAGCGCCCGGCCGCCTTCTCCGCCCTCCCCGGCGGCACCTCGCAGCCCGGCCCGGTACAGCCCATCACCATCACCGTGCTCGCCGGCGCAGTCCTCATCCTCGGCGGTGCCGCCTACGGGCCCATCGCCCGGCGCAAGGCGCGTAGGCGTGCCTGAGAGGCGGGACGGCGGGGAGCCGGCCGGCGGCCGTGAGGCGGCGGCCGGCGACCGGTCCGGGGCGGGCCGCGGCGCCGCCGGGTCGCCGGCCCATGGCCGGGCAGCGGGCGGCCGGCGAACAGAGACCGGGGCGGAAGCCGCGCCCGGCGAGCCGGCGGAGGCCATGGTGCGCCAGGTCTCCCGCATCGTGCTGCTCGACCCCGACGACCGGATCCTGCTGCTCCACGGCTTCGAACCGGCCCGTCCGACCGAGACCTGGTGGTTCACCCCGGGCGGCGGCCTGGAGGGCACGGAGAGCCACGAGGAGGCGGCCCGCCGTGAGCTCGCCGAGGAGACCGGCATCACCGACGCCGTCCTCGGCCCCGTCCTGTGGAAGCGCCGCTGCGCATTCCCGTTCGACGGGCGCCGCTGGGAGCAGGACGAGTGGTACTACCTGGGCCGGACCGACCGGACTGCCACCGACCTCGGCGGGCACACCGAGCTGGAGCGACGCAGCGTCTCGGGGCTGAGGTGGTGGACGTCGGAGGAACTGTCGGCATCGCATGAGACGGTGTACCCGACCAGACTCGCCGAGCTGCTGCGCATGCTGCTCGTCGATGGGCCCCCGAATGCGCCGGTGCTCCTGGAGACCGAGAGGGTCTGACGCACAATAGGGGGACGCACGGCTGAAGGGGATCTGCCATGAGCGCCGAGGACCTCGAGAAGTACGAGACCGAGATGGAGCTGAAGCTCTACCGGGAGTACCGCGACGTCGTCGGGCTGTTCAAATATGTGATCGAGACCGAGCGACGTTTCTACCTCACCAACGACTACGAGATGCAGGTGCACTCGGTTCAGGGAGAGGTCTTTTTCGAGGTGTCGATGGCCGACGCCTGGGTCTGGGACATGTACCGCCCGGCTCGCTTCGTCAAGCAGGTGCGGGTACTCACGTTCAAGGACGTGAACATCGAGGAGCTCAACAAGAGCGATCTGGATCTTCCGGGGAGCTGAGTCCGGCCGACGGCGGCGGAGGGGTGGGACCCGGCCGTCCTCGGGCGTCGTCGGGTCAGCCGTCACTCGGACGGGTGAGCAGGTTGTCCACAGGCGGCTCGTTGTCCACCAAGATCCAATAGCTCTGCGCGGGGGCGTCACAGTCGGTGCCGGAGGTGGTACCGCATGAACGCCATGCACGCCGGCCGCAGGGCCGGGAAGGACACACAGTTTGACCCCAGGCCGCGGGAGCGGCGGCTGGGGAGAGCAGGGGACGGGCTGCGGGGCCGCCTGGGGCCGGCCGCGGCGGCGTGCGGGGCGCGCAGCGCAGCGTCCGCCGGCGGGATGCCCGGCCGACGCAGCAAGGGCGGAGTGGCGCCTGCTGGACGGGAACCGTCCGGGGGCGTGCGGATGGCCGATGGTCCGGCCGCCGATCCGGCCGTCGGCTCGCCCGGTGACCCGGGGCCGGCGGCCCCACCGGCCGACGGCCCGGGTCCCGCGGCCCCGCCGCCCGGCGCCCTTGGTCCTGCGGCCGTACCGACCACCGCCCAGCCACCCGGCGCCGGCCCCGCAGCGGCCGCCTCGACCGGCACCCGGCGTCGTGCCCTGGGCCGCTACGGCGAAGATCTGGCTGCCCGGCGGCTCACCGAGGCCGGGATGCGGATCCTGGACCGCAACTGGCGCTGCCGCGACGGAGAGATCGACATCGTCGCGGCCGACGGAGACGCCCTGGTGGTCTGCGAAGTCAAAACCCGCCGCGCCGGCTGGTACGAACACCCCATGGCGGCCGTGCGCCCCGAGAAGACCGCCCGGCTGCGACTGCTGGCGGAACGCTGGCTGGAGCGGCACGGCGGCCCGCCACCCGGCGGCGTACGGATCGATGTCATCGGCATCTTGCTGCCGGCCCGCGGCGCCCCCGTCGTCCAGCACGCCCGGGGGGTGGCCTGATGGGGTTCGCCCGGACCTGCTCCGTCGCCCTCGTGGGCGTCGAAGGAGTCGTCGTCGAGGTCCAGGCCGACCTGGAACCGGGCGTCGCCGCCTTCACCCTCGTCGGCCTGCCCGACAAGAGCCTCATCGAATCCAGGGAACGCGTCCGCGCTGCCGTCGTGAACTCCGGCGCTGAATGGCCGCAGAAAAAGCTCACCGTCGGCCTCAGCCCGGCCTCCGTACCCAAAGGCGGCAGCGGCTTCGACCTGGCCGTGGCCTGCGCCGTCCTCGGCGCCGCCGAGCGCCTGGACCCCCGCGAACTCACCGACCTGATGATGATCGGCGAACTGGGCCTGGACGGCCGCGTTCGCCCCGTACGCGGAGTCCTGCCCGCCGTCCTGGCCGCCGCCGACGCCGGATATCGCCAGGTCGTCGTCCCCGAGCAGACCGCCGCCGAAGCCTCACTCGTCCCCGGCATCTCCGTTCTCGGCGTCCGCAGCCTGCGCCAGCTCATCGGCGTCCTCGCCGACGAACCGGTGCCCCACGAAGAACCCAGGGACGAAGGCCGCCCCGACCCGCTGCTCGCCGGGCTCGCCGTGTCCGGCACCTGCGCCGGAGCGGGCCTGCCCGCCGGTGACCGCACCCCCGACCTTGCGGACGTCGCAGGCCAGCACGGCGCCCGCCGCGCCCTGGAAGCAGCCGCCGCCGGACGTCACCACATCTTTCTCAAAGGCCCGCCCGGCGCCGGCAAAACCATGCTCGCCGAACGCCTCCCGGGACTGCTGCCGCCGCTGTCCCCCAAGGAATCCCTGGAGGTCACCGCCGTCCACTCGGTGGCCGGCGCCCTCCCGCCGGGACAGCCGCTCGTCCACCGGCCGCCCTACTGCGCACCACACCACTCCGCGACCATGGCCTCCCTCGTCGGCGGTGGTACCGGCCTGCCCCGTCCCGGAGCCGTCTCCCTCGCCCACCACGGCGTGCTGTTCATGGACGAGGCCGCGGAATGCAGCCCACGTGTCCTGGACGCGCTTCGCCAGCCACTGGAATCCGGGCACATCGTCGTCGCCCGCACCGGGGGCATGATGCGCATGCCCGCTCGCATCCTCCTCGCCCTCGCCGCGAACCCCTGTCCCTGCGGGCGACACGGCACCGCCGGCGGCGGATGCGAATGCCGGCCCTCATCCATCCGGCGCTACCGCTCACGACTCTCCGGCCCCCTGATGGACCGGGTCGACCTGCGGATCACCGTGGAACCGGTCGCCCGCTCCGAACTGCTCGCGCTGGGCCGCGGCGCCGAATCCACCGCGGCCGTGGCCGAGCGCGTACACGCCGCCCGGGAACGCGCCGCCGCCCGCCTGGCCGACACCCCCTGGCACACCAACAGTGAGGTCCCCGGCCATGAACTGCGCACCCGCTGGCAGGTCCGCCCCGGCGCCCTGGCCCAGGCAGAACGCGACCTCGAATGCGGCCTGCTCACGGCCCGCGGCCTCGACCGGGTCCTGCGCGTCGCCTGGACAGCCGCCGACCTCGCCGGCCGCGACCGCCCCACCAGCGAAGACGTCAACTGGGCCCTGGAACTCCGCACCGGCGTACACCGCGGCGCGCTGACCCCGACGGGCGGCGGCGGGAGCGAGACCGCCACCACCCGGCCCCGCACACGCCGGGACAAACGATGAACGGAATCGACCCATGGGGCTTCGCCACGGACCGGCCGGACACCGCCGACAGGCCGGACACCGCCACGGACGACCGGTCACACGCGCCCGGACCGACCGTGGAACCGGGCTCCGCCCCACACACCACGGCCGCATCCCACACCGCCGGGCGCGCGACCGCCCGCCCGTGCTCCGCGCCCGGCGGCGCAGCCCGCGAAACGCAGCGCACGGCTCGCGCGGCCCTCACCCGCATCCTCGAACCGGGCGATGAAACCGCCGGCCGCTGGGTGCGCGAGATGGGCCCGGTGGCGCTGTGGCGCGCGCTGTCCGACGAGGACGCAACCCCTCCCCGGGGCGCAAGCCCGGCCAAGACCGAGGGCCTGCGGCTACGCGCCGCACGGGCCCGACCCGCCGCGGACCTCGCCGCCGTCACCGCGCTCGGCGGCCGGTTCATCTGCCCCGGGGACGACGAATGGCCCGGCCAGCTCGACGATCTCGGCGACGCCCGCCCCCTCGGCCTGTGGGTGCGCGGGACGGCCAACCTCAGGTTGTGGGCGCTGCGCTC
Organism: Streptomyces auratus; assembly: GCF_050433025.1. Taxonomy (NCBI): domain Bacteria; kingdom Bacillati; phylum Actinomycetota; class Actinomycetes; order Kitasatosporales; family Streptomycetaceae; genus Streptomyces; species Streptomyces auratus. The sequence continues at coordinate 1,462,660 of NZ_JBNGCB010000003.1, forward strand.
GGTCGCCGTCGTCGGCGCCCGGGCCTGCACCGACTACGGCGCCCACCTCGCCACCACCCTCAGCGCAGGGCTCGCCGACCGCGGCTGGACCGTCGTCTCCGGAGCCGCCTACGGCATCGACGGCGCCGCTCACCGTGGCGCGCTGGCCGCAGACGGCGCGACCATCGCCGTCATGGCCTCCGGTGTCGATTACGCCTACCCGCGCGGCCACACCGAACTGCTCGGCCGGATCGCCGAACAGGGCCTGGTGGTCGCCGAGTTACCACCCGGCGACCACCCCACCCGCAGTCGGTTCATCCAGCGCAACCGCGTCATCGCCGCGCTCACCCGAGGAACCGTCGTAGTGGAGGCCGAGCTGCGCAGCGGCTCACTGGTCACCGCCCGGCGGGCGCGGTCCCTCGGACGCTTCACGATGGGTATGCCGGGCCCGGTCACGAGCAGTCTGTCGGCCGGCGTGCATCAACTCCTGCGCGACGAGGCCACGGTGGTCACCGACGCCGATGAGGTCATCGAACTCGTCGGCAGCATCGGCGACCTGGCCCCCGGCCGACGGGGACCCACCCTCACCCGTGACCTTCTCGACCCCGTCGCCACCCGCGTACTGGAGGCGCTGCCCGCACAGGGCAGCACGGACATTGGCCGCCTGGCCGAGGAGGCCGGCACACCCCGTGAGGTGACCCAGGGCAAGCTCTTCGAGCTGCTGTCCCTCGGATTCGTTCAAAGGTGCGGTGGTCACTGGGAGTTGGCGCGACGCGCCGAGCCGGCCGACGGTTCCCGGCGAGGCGGTGCTTGACCTGGGGCGAACGGGTGAAAGGGTGAGGGGAATGACCGCAGAATCCAGGTTTGCCACGCTTCGGTGCACACGCCCGCCCCATGGGGAGCGGGCGTGGCGGCGCCGGGGGCGCACGTCGTCCCGCGCGCCGCATCACCGCCTCCGTCCGCACGGCCCTCCGCAGGGCCGCGACCGGCCCCTTGTCCGGGTGTCGCCACGCCGTACGAGGTAACCCCGGGGTGCGGGCAGCGGAACGTATCTGCGCACCCCCGAACCTGCCGTCATCGCACACCGCAACGCTGCGGTCACGCTACGCTCACAGGCAAATTCAACCCTCATGCATCCATCCACCCGCGTCTCGGCAGAACGGCTCAAGGCGACGAATGCCCCAGCACACCTCCGGGTCTGACCGTGCGGCGGTACCACCCGCCGCGCGCGGCAGCGTGCGCCCCGCCCCGCCCACCTCGCTCGATGAGTTGTGGCGCTCCTACAAGGCGTCAGGTGACGGGCGGCTGCGGGAACAGCTGATCCTGCACTACTCGCCGCTGGTCAAATACGTCGCCGGTCGTGTCAGCGTCGGCCTGCCCCCCAACGTCGAACAGGCCGACTTCGTCTCCTCCGGAGTCTTCGGACTGATCGACGCCATCGAGAAATTCGAACCCGAACGCTCCATCAAGTTCGAGACCTACGCCATCACCCGCATCCGCGGCGCAATGATCGACGAGCTGCGCGCACTCGACTGGATCCCGCGCTCCGTACGACAGAAGGCCCGTGCCGTCGAACGCGCCTACGCCACCCTCGAAGCGCAACTGCGCCGCACCCCCTCCGAGGCGGAGGTCGCCGAGGAGATGGGTATCGGGCTGGAGGAACTCCACAACGTCTTCAGCCAGCTGTCGCTGGCGAACGTGGTCGCCCTGGAGGAGCTCCTGCACGTCGGCGGCGAGGGGGGCGAACGGCTGAGCCTGATGGACACCCTTGAGGACACGGCCGCCGAGAACCCCGTCGAGATCGCCGAGGACCGCGAGCTGCGGCGCCTGCTCGCGCGTGCCATCAACACCCTCCCCGAGCGCGAGAAGACCGTGGTCACGCTCTATTACTACGAAGGCCTCACGCTCGCCGAAATCGGCAATGTCCTCGGCGTCACCGAAAGCAGGGTCAGCCAGATCCACACCAAGTCCGTCCTCCAACTGCGGGCGAAGCTCGCCGACGTCGGACACTGATCACGTCGCCCGAGACGGGTCTTCCCACGCCGTGTCGCCATACGGAGTGCCGCGGCGAGCGCGCCATCCGTAGAGTGGTGACGTGCCAAGGATTCGAGCGGCCTCCGTGGCCGAGCACCGGACGATGCAGCGCCGCGCCCTTCTGGACGCCGCCCGCACCCTGCTGTCCGAAGGCGGAACGGAAGCACTGACCTTCCCCGCCCTCGCCGAGCGCACGGGCCTCGCGCGCTCCTCCGTGTACGAGTACTTCCGCTCGCGCGCCGCCGTCGTCGAGGAGCTGTGCGCCGTCGACTTCCCCGTCTGGGCCGCCGAGGTCGAAGCGGCGATGGAGCGGGTCGACACGCCCGAGGGGAAGATCGAGGCGTATGTGCGCCGGCAACTCGCCCTGGTCGGCGACCGGCGCCACCGCGCCGTCGTCGCCATTTCGGCCGGCGAGCTGGATGCCGGCGCCCGCGAGAAGATCCGCGCGGCGCACGGCGGCCTCATCGCCATGATCGTAGAAGCGCTCGCCGCCCTGGGCCACGAGCAGCCCCGACTCGCGGCCATGCTCCTCCAGGGAGTCGTCGATGCCGCGGTCCGCCGTATCGAACTCGGTGCGGCGGAGGACCCGGACGAGATCACGGAGGCGGCGGTGTCTATGGCCCTCCGGGGGGTCCGCGGCTGACCTGGGGCCTCCCCCCCGCCCCCTCCCTCCCCACCCCCTCCCTCCCCACCCCCTCCACCACCCACCCCCCTCGTGAGCCCGGCAGCTCACAGTCCGCAATGCGACGCGACCGGCCTGTTGCCTCGCCCGTCTGTGACAAGGCTGGTCTGTGGCCCACCGGTCCGTGACCTGGGTGATCTATGGCCTCACGGCTCGTGAGGCCTAACGGGCCCGTGACCCCTCGGCTCCGTCGCCCGGATCCGTGGTCCCACTGGTCGTGCGCCTCACCGGCCTGTGACCCCACCCCTCCTTCGCCTGGCAGTCTTCGACCCCCGCCGCCCGGTGACACCCGGCGCCCGCGCCCGAGTCCACGCCCTCCATCTGCCGCCCCCGCTACCGCAGCCCGCGCACGCCCCTTCCCTTGCTCGCCGCTACCCGCCCCTGCTCGCCGACCGAGTTGAGGGGGATCCGCCCCAACGCCCACAGCGCGGCCGCCGCGAGCCCGACGGTCCCCAGGAGGGCGGCCGCAGTCGGTGTCGAGCTTTGGGCGTGAGCTGCTGGTTCGGGGGGCGCCGGATGACGGGGGACCGTGCGGCCTTCCGTCGGGACGGGGATCCCGAAGACCGGCAGCAGTCGTGAGGGGCCGCTGCGGAGCATGCTCCGGGGCAGTAGCGACAACGGGTCCAGGTAGGTCTTGCCGCGCCGTAGGCCCCAGTGGAGGCAGGGTGCCCGGCAGTGGAACGGACCGCGTTGTAGTACGGCGACCTTCTGGCCTGTTGTGACGTGCTGCCCCTTCCGGGCCGTGGGGCGTACCGGCTCGTAGGTGGTGTGTAGGGGAGGGCGGCCCGAGTGGGACACCTCGAGGGTCAGGACGCCACGGCCGGCCACCGTTCCCGCGTACACCACCCGGCCCGGTGCCGCGGCCCGTACCTCCGCACCGGCGGATGAGGCCAGGTCGACGCCGCGGTGCCCGGCCGCCCAGGGGGACGCAGGAGGATCCCAGCCGCGCAGCACGGTGGGCCGTATCCCCGCCGGTCCCGCCACAGGCCAGGACCGTTCCTCAGCAGACGGCTCGGCGCTGGGCTCGGCGCGCGCGGGATTCCCCAGGTGTCCCGCACTCTCAGCCGGCGCCCGGTCCCCAGGACGTCCCACCCGCTCGTCGTGTTCTCCGGCCCCCGGGTGCCCCGTACTGGTGACCCCACCTGCGTCCCTGGCCCGTTCCGCGGCCGCAGGCCCCTCCGCCGACCGGACACTGATCCGCCCCGCCGCTGCCTGCGCCCCGCGCTCCACCGCCGCGCCCATGGGCGGGACGGCGGCAGCGTTCGCGAGGCCCGACCCCAGGAAGGCAAGCACCGCAGCCGTGGCCGGGGCCAGCAGCACCTCCATGGCGCGGGCCGGGAAGAAGCAGCTCGGGCCGGATGTGCCCGGCTCCGCGGGCGGGGCCGGAGGCCGTAAGGGCGGCGCGGGTAGCCGGAAGCGGGACCCGGAGTGGGGACGGACAAGGGGAAGGGGGAGGGATCGCGGGCGGCTGAAAGCCTCCGGCCGCCGCCCGGGGGCGAGCGGTCGCCGAGAGCCGGCGGCCGGCGCGAAGCCGTCGCAGGTGGGAAGGGCTCTGGCCGAGCCGGAGGGCGCTGGCGTGTTCTGTGGGGTGTGTCGTCGCATGGTTCGACGGTGGCGCAGGACGCCGGGGCGTGGGGATCTTGGTCCGGAGCTGTGGACGGCGGGCCGGTTGTGGACAACGGCGTCACCCACTCGGGGTGCGAAAAGGTGCGTGTCGCCCGGTGCATCGCCCGTCCCGTACACTTCTGGTGGCGATCCGGGTCACCGGGTCGACTTCGCACGCCCCGCCGTCAGTGCACCAGTCCCGTTCGGGCAGCACGACGGCCGCGCTCCTCGGTCCTCGGACGGCTCCGCAAGGTGTCTTCCCCGGCAGGCGCGTCGGGGCGTCAGGCACTGCGGCCGACCGGTCGCAGTGGAACCGAGAACAACAAGGAGTACGGCCATGGCCGTCGTCACGATGCGGGAGCTGCTGGAGAGCGGCGTCCACTTCGGGCACCAGACCCGCCGCTGGAACCCGAAGATGAAGCGCTTCATCTTCACCGAGCGCAACGGCATCTACATCATCGACCTGCTCCAGTCGCTGTCGTACATCGACCGCGCCTACGAGTTCGTCAAGGAGACCGTCGCCCACGGCGGCTCGGTCATGTTCGTCGGCACGAAGAAGCAGGCCCAGGAGGCCATTGCCGAGCAGGCGACCCGCGTGGGCATGCCCTACGTGAACCAGCGCTGGCTCGGCGGCATGCTGACCAACTTCTCGACCGTCTACAAGCGCCTGCAGCGCCTGAAGGAGCTCGAGCAGATCGACTTCGAGGATGTGGCCGCCTCCGGCCTCACCAAGAAGGAGCTCCTCGTCCTCTCCCGCGAGAAGGCCAAGTTGGAGAAGACCCTCGGCGGTATCCGCGAGATGCAGAAGGTGCCCAGCGCCGTCTGGATCGTGGACACCAAGAAGGAGCACATCGCCGTCGGTGAGGCGCGCAAGCTCAACATCCCGGTCGTCGCGATCCTCGACACCAACTGCGACCCGGACGAGGTCGACTACAAGATCCCGGGCAACGACGACGCGATCCGCTCCGTCACCCTGCTCACCCGCGTGATCGCCGACGCCGTCGCCGAGGGCCTCATCGCCCGCTCCGGTGCCGCCACGGGCGACCAGAAGCCCGGCGAGAAGGCTGCTGCCGCCGAGCCGCTGGCCGAGTGGGAGCGCGACCTGCTCGAGGGCGAGAAGAAGGCTGACGACGAGGCCCCCAAGGCCGAGGAGAAGCCCGCCGAGGCGCCCGTCGCCGAGGCCCCCGTCGCCGAGGCCCCCGCCGCAGAGGCCGAGAAGCCGGCCGACGCCGAGAAGCCGGGCGAGCAGGCCTGACCCGCAGCATCCGGTTGACGACGGCGGGGGAGGGCGCCACAAGCGCCGCCCCCGCCGTCCACCCGTAGATCTTTCGACTTCGAGATTTCGAGAAGAGATTCACAGACCATGGCGAACTACACCGCCGCTGACGTCAAGAAGCTCCGCGAGCTCACCGGCGCCGGCATGATGGACTGCAAGAAGGCCCTGGACGAGGCCGAGGGTAACGTCGACAAGGCCGTCGAGGCGCTGCGTATCAAGGGCCAGAAGGGCGTCGCCAAGCGCGAGGGCCGGTCCGCCGAGAACGGCGCGGTGGTCTCCGTGATCGCCGGCGACAACACCTCCGGTGTCATCGTCGAGCTGAAGTGCGAGACGGACTTCGTCGCCAAGGGCGAGAAGTTCCAGGCCGTCGCCAACGAGATCGCCGCGCACATCGCGAAGAACTCCCCGGCCGACGTCGAGGCCCTGCTCGCCTCCGAGATCGAGCCCGGCAAGACCGTCCAGGCGTTCGTCGACGAGGCCAACGCCACCCTGGGCGAGAAGATCGTCCTGGACCGCTTCGCGCAGTTCGCCGACGGCTACGTGACGGCGTACATGCACCGCACCATGCCCGACCTGCCCCCGCAGATCGGTGTCCTCGTCGAGCTCGACAAGGAAAACGCCGAGGTCGCCAAGGGCATTGCGCAGCACATCGCCGCGTTCGCCCCGAAGTACCTCGCCAAGGACGACGTGCCGGCCGAGGTAGTCGAGGCCGAGCGGCGTGTCGCGGAGGAGACCACCCGCGCCGAGGGCAAGCCCGAGGCTGCGCTTCCGAAGATCGTCGAGGGTCGCATCAACGGCTTCTTCAAGGACGCGACGCTGCTCGGTCAGCCGTACGCGCTCGACAACAAGAAGTCCGTCGAGAAGGTCCTCCAGGAGGCCGGTGTCACCCTGAAGCGCTTCTCGCGCATCAAGGTCGGCATCTGAGCCTGTCGCGAAGGCAGCGAATGACCTGCGACCCGGCTAGGGTCGTACGCAGTCGGCCGCTCAACGGCCGGCCGCAGATGTGACGAGGAGGCCATTGCCGCACAGGGATCTGGACCAGACCCACGGCAATGGCCTTCTTCGTATGTGCACGAGGAGAGCTCAATGATTCACGGTGCCGACGGCGCGCACACAGTCCATGCCGGTCACGGCGGCAGGCGACGCTTCCTGCTGAAGCTGTCGGGCGAAGCGTTCGCCGGCGGCGGCGGCCTGGGCGTCGACCCCGACGTCGTGCACGCGATGGCCCGCGAGATCGCCGCTGTGGTGCGCGACGGTTACGAGATCGCCGTCGTGATCGGCGGCGGCAACTTCTTCCGCGGCGCAGAACTCCAGCAGCGCGGTATGGACCGGGCGCGCTCCGACTACATGGGCATGCTCGGCACGGTCATGAACTGTCTGGCGCTCCAGGACTTCCTGGAGAAGGAGGGCATCGACTCCCGCGTCCAGACGGCCATCACCATGGGCCAGGTCGCCGAGCCGTACATCCCGCTGCGCGCGGTGCGCCACCTGGAGAAGGGCCGGGTCGTCATCTTCGGCGCGGGCATGGGCATGCCGTACTTCTCCACCGACACCACCGCCGCCCAGCGTGCCCTGGAGATCGACGCCGAGGCCATGCTGATGGGCAAGAACGGGGTGGACGGGGTCTACGACTCCGACCCCAAGAAGAACCCGGACGCGGTCAAGTTCGACGCGCTCGAATACGGCGAGGTCATCACCCGCGACCTGAAGATCGCTGACGCCACCGCCATCACCCTGTGCCGGGACAACAAGCTCCCGATCCTCGTGTTCGAACTGCTCGCCGAGGGCAACATCGCGCGCGCGGTGAAGGGTGAGAAGATCGGCACGCTCGTCAGCGATCAGGGCACTCGGGCCTGACGGCCCCAACTGCCGTGGTTCCGTACGGGCATCGGCCTGTACGGGCGGCAACTCCCGGCCGGGGGCAGACCCCGGTACGGGGATGGACAACTGCCTGCCGGTCGGACACCGTGCAGGAGAAGACGTGCGGCAGGGGCGAGGCTCTGCTTCTTACCGAAAAGACCAGGAGCAAGTGGTGATCGAAGAGATCCTCCTCGAGGCCGAGGAGAAGATGGAGAAGGCCGTCGTGGTCGCCAAGGAGGACTTCGCCGCGATTCGCACCGGGCGTGCGCACCCGGCGATGTTCAACAAGATCGTGGCGGACTACTACGGCGCCATGACGCCGATCAACCAGCTGGCGTCGTTCTCGGTGCCCGAGCCGCGGATGGCCGTGGTGACCCCGTTCGACAAGAGCGCGCTGCGCAACATCGAGCAGGCCATCCGCGACTCCGACCTCGGCGTCAACCCGAGCAACGACGGCAACATCATCCGGGTGACCTTCCCGGAGCTGACCGAGGAGCGCCGCAAGGAGTTCATCAAGGTCGCGAAGAACAAGGGCGAGGACGCGAAGATCTCGATCCGCAGCGTGCGCCGCAAGGCCAAGGAGACCCTCGACAAGCTCGTCAAGGACAAGGAGTCCGGCGAGGACGAGGTGCGCCGCGCCGAGAAGGAGCTCGACGACACCACCGCGAAGTACGTCGCGCAGGTGGACGAGCTCCTCAAGCACAAGGAATCCGAGCTCCTCGAGGTCTGATGAACGAGTCTTCCTGGGGGGCCCCGCCCGGCGCCGGTCAATGGGGACCGCCCGACCACGGACCGGCCTCCTCGCTTCGCGGGGTGGCGCCCCCCGTCCCGGCGGGTCCCGTGTACGACTGGGGCGACGCGGCGCAGACTCGGCCCATGCCCTTCGTACCCGGGCCAGGCGGACACCAGGACGACGACCGGGAACATCGGGACATCCGGGAAAACCGGGATCACCTGGACGACCGGGGGGCTGCTCGCCTGAGCGGCCCCCTGTTCCGCGACGAAAAGCCGCAGGAGCCCATGCCCACCTCTCGTTCCGGGTCCGACAGCTCGCCGGACTCAGAGAAGCCGAAGAAGAAGAGCGCGGGCCGCAACCTCCGTGCCGCCATAGGGGTCGGCATCGGCCTCGGCGTGATCATCGTTGCGTCGCTCTTCGTCTACAAGCCTGTCTTCATCGGCGTGATAGCGATCGCTGTCGTCGTGGGCCTGTGGGAGCTGACCTCGCGGCTGGCCGAGCGCAAGGACATCAAGGTGCCGCTGGTGCCGCTCGCGGTCGGCGGCACCGCCATGGTGGTCGCCGGATACGTCCGCGGCGCCGAGGGCGCCTGGGTGGCGATGGCGCTCACCGCGCTCGCCGTCCTTGTCTGGCGGATGACCGAGGCGCCCGAGAACTATCTGCGGGACGTCACCGCCGGTGTCTTCGCAGCGTTCTACGTGCCGTTCCTCGCGACGTTCGTGGCGCTGATGCTCGCGGCCGAGGCCGACGGGGCGCAGCGGGTGCTGACCTTCCTGCTGCTGACGGTCGTCAGCGACACCGGTGCGTACGCGGTCGGCTGGCGCTTCGGCAAGCACAAGCTCGCACCGCGCATCAGCCCCGGCAAGACCCGCGAGGGACTCGTCGGCGCGGTGCTCTTCGCGATGGTGGCCGGCGCGCTGTGCATGGAATTCCTGATCGCGCACGGCGCCTGGTGGCAGGGCCTGCTGCTCGGCTTCGCGGTCGCGGCCAGCGCCACCCTCGGTGACCTCGGTGAATCCATGATCAAGCGCGATCTCGGCATCAAGGACATGGGCACCCTGCTCCCCGGCCACGGCGGCATCATGGACCGTCTGGACTCCCTGCTGCCGACCGCGCCCGTCGTGTGGCTGCTGTTCGTGATCTTTGTGGGGGCCGGCTGACGGCACGGATTCCCGTAGCGGGGAGCGGAGGCGGACTTTCCGTCTCTGCTCCCCGCTTTCCTTTGTGCGGCATGGACTGTTGCGGAGCACGGGCTTCGTGATGTTCGTGAGGGCCCCCCGCGCCAAGTAGGGGCCCGTCTTCGTATGTCTGCAGGGCGGCGGGCATACGGCGGCGCTCGGTCACCTGGATCGAGGGCCAGGTGGAAGGGAGTGCGGGGGTGCCCGGCCGCGCCGCCGGCCCTGGCTCAGGGGAAAAGGGATGCCGCGCTCGGCCCTGGGCGTCCTACAGTGGACATCACCCTCCGAAGCCGTTCCGGCGGCCTTCGGAACACTCCGTGACACGGACAAGGAGGTGGCGTGATCAAGAAGCGCTATGCCGCTGCCGGTGCTGCCTGACAGGGGACGGCGCCGACGTCAGTGAGGCCGGACCGACACCTACCGGCGGCACGTGGGGAGGCCCGCGTGACAGTGACCGGGACAAACCGACAAACCCGGTCGTGGTCCGGATTCGGGGATGCGAGCACGCCCTGATGAAGCTGGAGCCGGAAGTAATCGCCCGCCCGAGAAGCGGGCGGTGAACCGCGTCCCTCGCCGGCCGAGCCTGAGACCCCTGAACAGGGGGAGAGCCAACGGAACCCTGCGCCTCCGAGTTGAAGATCCCTTCGACTCGCCGAGGAGCAGCAGCATCAGCAGAACCACCGAGAACACCGGCTTCACCTGTAGCAACTGCGGCGAAGAGGTCGCGCCCCTGGTCAACGGGAGCTACCGCAACCACTGCCCGCGGTGCCTGCACTCACGTCATGTGGACGTCAGGCCCGGAGACCGTGCCAGCGACTGCCGGGCGCTGATGCGCCCGGTGGCCGTCGACCACCACTCCGCCAAGGGCTACATGATCGTTCACCGCTGCACCGGCTGCGGCGTCCGCCGTCGCAACCGCATGGCCGACGATCCCCGCCAGGGCGACGACCTCGACCAGGTCCTCGCCGTGCTGCGTACGGGGCTCAGCCGGCGCGAAGCAGGCCGGTCCGCCCGGCCCTGAGGCTCATCTGACGCCTCGCGGCCCCCGCCCCGGCGGGGGCCGTCCGCCTGCCGAACGCGACGGCCAACCGTCGCTCCGGAGAACTGAATCCCTGCGGATGACGGGCGGCCGGAGGCTCCCCACCAGCAACTTTTCCCCGCTGGGGTGCGCGTTGCGCTGTGGCCGCTGCAGGTGGCCGACGCGTACGCTGGCGCATGTGACGCGCCTGATCGTGGCAGCAGGAGGAGGCGGCGACGCCGTTGCCGCAGCGATGCTGGACGCCGCCCTCCACGGCGACGAATCTCCGGCAGTAGTGCTCACCTACGCATGGGACCGCCTCCTGGTCGACCCCGTTCCCGGCCCCAGAGGACCGGCCAACTTCACCGGCCTCCGTCCCCTCACCCGCAGCGTCCGGACCGTCCCCGCCGACGCGACCCCGATCGCCCCCGCGGGTTCGACACTTCCCCGACTGGCGGCAGAGCTCCCGCAGACCTTCGCGCTCACCGACCCGCACCACGGCGCCGAGGGAATCATCCGCCAACTCGAAGAGCTCGTACAGCACTTGGAGCCGGACACGGTCGACCTCCTGGACGTGGGCGGAGACATCCTCGCCCGGGGCGACGAGCCCACCCTCCGCAGCCCCCTCGCCGACGCCCTCACGCTCGCGGCATGCTGCGAACTCAACTACCCCGTACGGCTCCTGATCGCCGGTCCCGGCCTCGACGGCGAACTCCCCGCCGACACCCTCCGCGACCGCCTCGGCCCCGCTGCCCTGACGCTCACCGCCGAGCACACGCACCCGGTCAGCTCGGTCCTGGAGTGGCACCCCTCCGAGGCCACGGCGATGCTGGCCGCCACGGCACGCGGCGCCCGCGGCCTGTGCGAAGTGCGGGACGCCGGCCCACCGGTCCCGCTCACCGACGACGGCTCCGTCGTGTACGAGGCAGATCTCGACGAAGCCCTCCACCGCAACCGACTCGCCCGAGCCGTCCTCGCCACGGAGAACCTCCACAAGGTCGAGCAGTACAGCCGCGAAATCTGCGGATTCTCAGAGATCGACTACGAGCGCCACGAGGCTCGGCCGGGAAGCCAACCCGCCCGGAAGCTCGACCCGGAAGCCGTACTCCACCAGCTCGACGACTTCGAGGCCGGTGCCCGGAGCCGCGGAATCACGCACACGACGTTCCGTCGGCTCACCGAGGCGTTCGGGCTCGGCGCCCACCAGCGCCAGGACCTCAGGGCGCTGCTGCTCAGCAGCCGCCCGGGGCAGTACGAGGCGCCGCTGTGGTGCCTCGTGTCCGGAGCTTGAGCAACACGTTTCGCTGCGGGTTCACGGCTCGCTGGGCAGCGGCACGGCATGCAGAATCTCTCCTGCGCAAGTGCGACCACGCCGGCCGGTCACCGACCGGCATGGCGACCCGCTCGCAGCGTGTGGAGGTCGTCAGCCGGCAGCCTTGGTGATGATGCGATCCATCTCCTCGCGACCGAAGGCCCGCAGGGTCGTGCTACGGACGTTGCCCACTCCGCCGAGTTGCAGGAGGGTCGCGGTGACGGTTTCATCGTCCGGCGCCTCGACGACGGCCACGAGGTCATGTGGACCGACGGTCCAGTAGAGGTTCAGGAGCTTCGCCCCGAGCTTCTGTGCCGCTGCGCCGAAGGCCTCGGCGCGCTTCGCGGTCTCCTTGTAGTTTCGGATCCCTTGATCGGTCCAGTTCAGCAACGCGATGTACGTGGGCATGTTCTTCCACCTTCACGAGGAAACACAGCGTGAGGCCAATCCTGGGCCTCAGGACGGAAGCCTGCATGAGGTGCCCACCCGAACGAGTAATGCGAGTGACCGACGGCGCCTGCGCGGCGCTATCGCGCCGGTGCCGGCGCGGCTTGTTGCCGCGAAGTGAGGGCTTCGACCAGCCAGCAATGCGTGATCCCCAGGTTGGGTCGCTGAGCGGCCGAGATCGTGGCGACGTGGTGCCAGTAACGGCGAAAGAGGGGGATGGTGCCGTACAGATGCGCACCGATGAAGGTGCGGAATCCGGGTGAGTCTTCCTCGCCACGGGAGCGGGCGCAGGCTCGGGAGAAGTGGTCCAGGGCCTCTCCGGGCTGGGGAGGCAGGCCGTCGGCGACTGTGTCGGCGGCGAGCTCGGAGGTGTCGAGGAGTTCTGAGTACAGCGACGCCTTGTCGCGCACGTTGGGGCAGGCCCAGTAGACGGGGAAGTCCTGGTGCCGGGTGAGTGTGTGCAGTTCGGCGTAGGCCAGGACCACTTCCGCGGTGGGGTTCCGGGGAGGTTCCGGAACGGCCTGCGCGGTGATGGCATCGGCAAGGCGCGCCGGCACGGAGGCGGGAATGGTCTGCCCCCATGCGCCTGCGAGCCGGTCCTGGGCTTCCGGCAGACGCTGAACCCGGGACAACACCTCCAAACGGCGGAGCCGCTCCTGTGCGGAGCAGTTGTCCAGTGCCTCCAAGGTGGCCTGGCGCCAGTGGAGTTCGGTTAATCGGCTCCGCACAAGGCCCATCTCGTCGGCGATGAGGTCGCCGAGGCTGCGTTCGCCGGATGCCAGCGCGGTGAGGGTGGAGATCGGGGTGTCCAGCGCGCGCAGCCGCTGGACCAGGCGCAGTTGTTCCAGCGCCTCCGGCCGGTAGCGGCGGTGGCCCCCGGCGCTTCGCTCAGCGACGGGCAACAGGCCGACGTCGGAGTAGTACCGGACCGTCTTCACCGGCAGCCCGGTGTGGGCCGCCAGCTGCCCAATGGTCCATGTGACCTCGCTCACAGCTACTTGAACCTCCAGCGCACGGGAGCTCTTAGCGTACGAAGTGCCGGTCGGGCACGAGCAACCAGAACCGGCCAACACCTCACCCATCTCACGTGCCTCACCTGAGAACCGACCAGAGGGGAACACCTCATGCGTATTCGTCACCTCGTCACTGCGGCTGCCGCCGCGACCGCACTCTCGCTCGGTGCCGCGCTGCCGGCCTTCGCCGACTCTCACGCCTCGGTCGCCGCCGACCAGGCGGCCGCCGCGAAGCGGAAGGTCCAGGTCTTCCAGGACGCCGAGTACAAGAACCGGAACACGACCTTCACCGAGAACATGCGAGACCTGAAGAAGGACGGCTGGAACGACACCATCAGCTCCGCCAGGAACAAGGGCAACCGCACGGTCACCTTCTACCAGCACAAGAACTACGAGGGCGCCCGCTTCTCCCTGGCACCGGGCGAGAAGGAGCCCCACTTCGGCGACCACGCCGGCATGAGCGACGCGACGAGCTCCATCAAGTTCAGCTGAGAGCGGGTTCCGTCGGCTATGAACTGCTGACGGGCGGGGTGCGGCTACGGGGGGCCGCACCCCGCCCCCCTCCGCACCCCGCTCAACGCGCACCGCGCACCGCACGACGAGAGGCAACCATGTCGCCCTCCCGCGCCTGGGCCGCCACCGCGCTCGCCCTGCTGCTCCTGGCCACCACCGCCTGCACCGCCGCGGAGCACGCGTCCACGCCCGACTCGCACCCACCGCCGGTGTCCCGGCAGGCCGTGCAGCTCCGGCTGCCACTGGACGCCTATGCATCGACCGTGGCCGAGACCCACGTCGTGGAGGACGCACAGGACCTCCTCATGCGCCGGTGCATGAACGACCTGGGCATGGAGTGGAAGACCCTGCCCTCGGTGGACGCCCAGGACACCGAGCCGCCGAACCTCCGACGATACGGAGCCGACGAGTCGGAAGCTGTCCGCTACGGATACCACCCGCGCCCCGACCCGCCGTCGGTGGTGCGGCGCAACCGGGCCTGGGACGAGCGCGAGGCTCTCCCCGCCGAGGTGCGGCGCGCGGCCTACGGGACCTCCGGCAAGGGCGGCTGCCTCAAGGCAGCCCGGCATCGACTCGTCGGCGACACCCCTCCACCCGACTACCACGCCTTCAACCAGCTGACCGGCACCGGTCTGGAGACCTCCCGGCGGACACCCGAAGTACGCGAGGCCCTGCGCGCATGGCACGTTTGCATGGCGAAGGCGGCCTTCGACTACGCGGACCCCTTTGCCGCCGCCGGCAGCGGGCGCTGGGAGACGACCGAGCCCACAGCGGCCGAACGCGCCACCGCCCGCAGAGACGTGGCCTGCCAGAAGTCGGCGAAGCTGGTGACGGTATGGGCAGCGGCCGAGACCCGCGTCCAACACCGCCTGATCCAGCAGAACTCCGACCGCCTGCGTGAGGCGAAGGCCCGCAAGGACCGCTGGCTGGCAGCCGCCCGCCGCGTCCTGAAGCGTGCGGGCGACTGAGGCAGGGGCCACGTCCCGCCGTCCCCGGGCCGTGCGAGGCCGGCCGTCAGTGACAGAAGGCCACAGCGGGTGACGGTTCCCTCACCGCTCCGACCTGGGCGCCCGTAAACGATCTGCCACACTGGATCCACCATGCCTGCACCCGGAGAACTCTGACTCTGAGGGTGACGAGAAGCCCCCTACCAGCGGTTTTGCTGCCGGTAGGGGGCCTCTTGCCGGGCCGTGGGCCGTGGCTGGGCCGTGAGCGGTTCCAGCAGGGCCATCAGCTACTTCAGGGCTGAGGCCACGGCGGACTCGTGCGAAGGGCAGTAGACGGGAGGCGCTTCGGTAACGAGGGCCAGGCCCTTCGCTCCGGGGTACGCAGCCCGAATCGTCTTGAGTACTTCCCGGGGGCTGTCGCCCGCGTCCAGCTCGGCGCAAACGAGCTGTCCCTGAACGCCGAGGTCGTCAGCCTCCACCCGCCTGAGTTCGGGAGCGCGAACCTTGACGGCGTCGGCGTATTGCTCGTCCTTGTCCGATGACGAGGGAACATCATCTGAGGCATCTGATGAGGGATCCGGAGACTTCGAGCCCTCAGGGTCCTTGGGCGCCGCGGGCAGCCCGCAGGCGGCGCGGGTGGCAGCCACGGAGAACATTACGGGTCCGTCGCCGTGCGCATCCTGCTTGCAGATGATCCATGCGTCGAAGGTGGAGTCACTGCGATCGGCCTTTGTCTCCGCGTCCTCATACGCCCGTAATGTCATCGACGGGCTCAGGTCGTCCTCTGCTTCGCTCTTGGTCTTGCCGACGTAATCAGCAATGGTTGGACGAGGCGAGGGGGCTGCCTTGGCCTCCTTCTCAGGTGAGGCATCGGCGCACCCTGCCAGGGCGACGAGCAAAACCGCGCCGGCGGCCGCGTTGCGTCCTCGCATAACCACCATCCCCCTGTTTCTGAAACTCTCAGTCGACGAACCGTAGCGGTCCGCAGCTGCCTGTGTCCCCAGATTGCAATCAGCTGCAGAACCACGGACCCGGTGGCTCTGTTCACAAGAACGGGCAGCACTTCGACACCGATTCGGGAGACGGTAAGCGGTCGCGGGCTGGCCGGAATGTTCACGAGTTTCGACAGCACCGAGGCTTGCTGGAGGGTCCCCGTGACCCTGACGCGGGGCCGGTAGAAGCCCGCGGCCGGTCCGCCTCAACACCTATGGCGCTGCCGGGTGCGAACCAGCCTGCTACCCGCAGTTGTCCGGCCGGAGCGAGTGGACCTTCGCCCGCGTGAGCGTGGTGCGCCTGAGTACCTGAGCCCGGATGAGCCGGACCGTGGGCGGGATCGGCAGAGTGACGGGGGCGCGGCTCCACCGAAGCCACAGCGCCAGGTGGCCAAGCTCCGCGGCCTGGACGAGCTTCTCGAGGGACCACTCCTTCGTACCCCGATCCACCTCGATGCTGATCAGCCGTCCCTTACCCGAACGGTGCCGCAGTTGCAGGTCGAGGCGCCCGGTCCGGTTCTGCCGAGTGGCGGTGGGCAGCTTTACCTCCCGCTGGACTTCATATCCCTGGTCGGTCGCCCAGTCGGCCACCGAGTCGGTGAAGAACGCGGTCACCTCGGAGGTAGACAGGTCACTGAACTGCTGTCGATTGAGCCAGGCCCGCAGGGAGCGGGCGGCGGCGTCGAGCCCGGCTTCTGTCATGAGCGACAGTCTGCCCTGCGGGCCTGACAGCTTGTCACACCCCCCGCTGTTCCTCGCCCTGGCCGTCCGGCGGATGGGTACACGAAGTGCCTCCCGTTCTCGGGTTCTGGATCACTTTCTGTGGTGCGCTCACACTGTGTGACGCGGAGCAGAATCCGCGAGATCTGCAATGCGGCGTAGCTCGGCCAGGTGCCCTGCCAGCGCCTTGCGGCCTGAGGGGGTGAGGGACAGCCACGTTCGCAAGTGGGAGTTCGAGGTCTTCTTGGCCACGGTGAGGTAGCCGGCTCGCTGGAGGATCTTTACTTGCTTGCTCAGTACGGAGTCGCTGACGCCCAGAGTCTCTTGGATGGCCGAGAAGGCCATGGAGTCGGCGGCGGCGAGTATGGCGCAGATCTGGAGTCGGTTGGCCGGGTGGATGATCTCGTCGAAGCGTGCTTCGCTCACGCGCTGTCCCGTACGTCCCGGTGGAGAGCCTGTTCGATGCAGGCTGCGAGCGTTGCCGATTCACGGTCGGGCAACAGGTCCACCGGTCGGCCGGTCTCGACGTCGACCAGCACGGTCCCGTAGACCCGGCCCTTGCGCATCGCGTATTCGTCGACGCCAACTACCCGCGGAGTCCGTGGCTGTGGCTCTGGGAGGGCGTCGACCAGGCGCAGCACGGTGCCGCGGCTAACCGAGATCCCGAAAACATCTGCGATGCGGGCGCCGGCTCGACCGGCGAGCGCGAGGCCGACCTCGGCCAGTGCCGACCGAGGCCGTTCGGTCCACCGGCTGTATCGGCGGGTCAGCCCCGGGATCTGTTCGGCGAACGTGCGCCGTTTGCACGAAGTAGCCGTGCAGGCGAACCGCCGGCGCAGCGTGGGTGCTCCGCTGGGCACCCCGCCATCGTGGCCGAGCATGCGGCTGACCCGAACGTCGTGAGGATCTCAGAGCTTGGTCAATTTGCCATACGGACTCATGATCCGTGCCTGCAGCGAACCGAAGTCGACAAATACCGCGATCTCATTCTCGATACGGATCACCCGGCCGAGGCCGTGCTCATCGTGTGTGACGCGGTCGCCTATCGCGAACTGCTTGGGAGGACGCGTGACCGGGGGCTTGAAGGGGCTGGACGGCAGATGGCGCCGGGCTACGGCAGGCTTTGTCATTACCAGCAGTATGCGCCTGGTGAGCGAGCTGCCCCTAACGCGCCGGCTAACGCAACCAAGCCGAGATCTCCGCCGGCGGCCACCGCCCACTCAGTCCCCTCCACCGGCCCCGCGAAGCTGCGGACGCACCACCGGCTTGGCGGGCTTGGGACGCTTCACCCGCCGCCCCGGGAGGCTCCGCCCCTTGAAGCACCGCAGGCCTCCGGCCACTGTCAGGTCTCATGGAGCGGTCACGGTCGACCGCCAAGGCCGAGGCCCAGCCGATAACCCGGCTGTCCCTGGGCCGTCCCTGGGCCGTGCGAGGTAGACCGCCAATGACAGAAGGCCACAGCGGGTGACTGCCCTCTCACCGCTCCGACCTGGGCCCCGATAAACGATCTGCCACACTGGACGAACCATGCCTGCACCCGGAGAACTCACGTTTGTCGCGCCCCGTGGCGCCAAGAAGCCCCCTCGGCACCTTGCTGATCTCAGTCCTGATGAGCGTCGCGAAGCAGTGGCCGCGATCGGGGAGAAGCCGTTTCGTGCCAAGCAGTTGTCGCAGCACTATTTTGCCCGTTATGCGCATGATCCGGCGCAGTGGACCGACATCCCGGCGGCGGCCCGGGAGAAGTTGGCGGGGGAGCTGCTGCCGGAGCTGATGAAGGTCGTGCGGCACATCTCGTGCGATGACGACACCACGCGCAAGACGCTGTGGAGGCTGCATGACGGGACGCTCGTCGAGTCGGTGCTGATGCGGTATCCCGACCGGGTCACCATGTGCATCTCCTCGCAGGCCGGCTGCGGAATGAACTGTCCGTTCTGTGCGACGGGGCAGGCGGGGCTGGACCGCAATCTGTCGACCGCCGAGATCGTGCACCAGATCGTCGACGGGATGCGTGCGCTGCGCGACGGCGAGGTGCCGGGCGGGGCGGCGCGG
The DNA here is from genome assembly GCF_050433025.1 of Streptomyces auratus. NCBI lineage: Bacteria > Bacillati > Actinomycetota > Actinomycetes > Kitasatosporales > Streptomycetaceae > Streptomyces > Streptomyces auratus. The sequence continues at coordinate 1,481,021 of NZ_JBNGCB010000003.1, forward strand.
CTGTCCAACATCGTCTTCATGGGGATGGGGGAGCCGCTCGCCAACTACAAGCGGGTGGTCGGGGCGATCCGGCGGCTGACGGATCCCGAGCCGGACGGGCTGGGGTTGTCGCAGCGGGGGATCACCGTGTCCACGGTCGGGCTGGTGCCGGCGATGCTGCGGTTCGCCGACGAGGGCTTCAAGTGCCGGCTGGCCGTGTCGCTGCACGCCCCCGACGATGAGCTGCGGGACACGCTCGTCCCCGTCAACACGCGCTGGAAGGTGCGTGAGGTGCTGGACGCGGCGTGGGAGTACGCGGAGAAGTCCGGGCGGCGGATTTCGATCGAGTATGCGCTGATCCGGGACATCAACGATCAGGCGTGGCGCGGTGACCTGCTGGGACGGCTGCTGAAGGGCAAGCGCGTCCATGTGAACCTCATTCCGCTGAACCCGACCCCCGGGTCGAAGTGGACCGCCTCGCGTCCCGAGGACGAGCTGGCGTTCGTGCGGGCCATCGAGGCGCACGGGGTGCCGGTGACCGTCCGCGACACCCGCGGTCAGGAGATCGACGGCGCCTGCGGGCAGCTCGCGGCCTCGGAGCGCTGACCGTTCGCTGGTACTGTGTGATCGAACAAATGCAACATTCCGACAGGGGAGCGCCACAGCGCTGAGAGTGCGGAAGCGCCGTAGTCCTACGGTGCCCGCAGACCCTTGAACCTCGCCCGGGTCATGCCGGGTAGGAAGTTCGGTCGTCACTCATGCTGTTGTGCCCTGCCCGAAGTCCCCTCCGTATGTCCGCGGATGTACGGAGGGGACTTCGGGCAGGGCCGCGTCTCGTCCTGGCCAGCCAGGAGGACATTCAGTGAGCACCACCAGAAGGATCACCGCGGCAGCGCTTGCCGCTGCCATGGGCATGACCGCGTTGGCCGCCTGCGGCACGTCGGGGGGTGACAGTGCGGACGCCAAGACCGTCACGCTGGTCAGCCATGACTCGTTCAACGTGTCCAAGTCCGTGCTGACCGCGTTCGAGAAGCAGAGCGGCTACAAGGTCCGGATCCTCAAGGGCGGGGACGCCGGCAAGGCCGTCAACCAGGCGATCCTGTCCAAGGACGATCCGCAGGGCGATGTGTTCTTCGGCATCGACAACACCCTGCTCTCGCGCGGTCTGGACGAGGACCTCTTCATCCCGTACGAGGCCAAGGGGCTCCCGCACGTCCCGGCCGGGCTGCAGCTGGACAAGGCGCGGCACCGCGTCACCCCGCTCGACTACGGCGACATCTGCGTCAACTACGACCGCGGCTACTTCGCCCGGCACAAGATCGCGCCGCCGAAGACCTTCGACGATCTGATCAAGCCCCGGTACAAGGGGCTGCTCGTCACGGAGAACTCGGCGACCTCCTCGCCGGGGCTTGCCTTCCAGCTCGCCACCGTCGCCGCCTATGGCAAGGACGGCTGGGGCAACTACTGGAAGAAGCTCAAGGCCAATGGCGTCGAGGTCGTCGACGGCTGGGAGCAGGCCTACAACCAGCGCTTCTCGGGGTCCGCGGCGAGCAAGGGCAAGGGCGACAAGCCGCTGGTGGTCTCCTACGCCTCCAGCCCGCCGGCCGAGGTGCTCGGCAAGAAGCCCGCGCCCAAGGAGGCACCGACCGGCGTCGCGACCGGCACCTGCTTCCGGCAGATCGAATTCGGCGGTCTGCTGAAGGGCGCGAAGAACGAGAAGGGCGGCAAGGCGCTGCTGGACTTCCTGCTGAGCAGGCAGTTCCAGGAGGACGAGCCGCTGCAGATGTTCGTCAACCCGGCCCGTGCGGACGCCAAGGTGCCGGAGGTGTTCACGAAGTACGGCGCCAAGATCGGCAAGCCGGCGACGCTGGCTCCGGAGACGATCACCAAGAACCGCGAACAGTGGATCAAGCAGTGGTCCTCGCTCGTTCTGAAGTAGGGCGCACCCGCGGCCGCAGGCCTGCGAAGGGGACGGCGGTGCGGCTCGGTCTGATGGCCGTGCCGCTCGCCTTCTTCGCGCTGTTCTTCGCCTATCCCGTCGTGGCGATCGTCGGGCGGGGGCTGAAGGACGGCGGTCAGTGGCAGTTCGGCCGGTTCGGTGCCGTGCTGAGCGAGCCGGGCATCGTGCAGGTGCTGTGGTTCACCGTCTGGCAGGCGGCCGCCTCGACCGTGCTGACCCTGCTGATCGCGCTCCCCGGCGCCTATGTCTTCGCCCGCTTCGACTTCCCCGGCAAGCAGCTGCTGCGGGCGGTGGTGGCGGTGCCGTTCGTGCTGCCGACCGTCGTCGTCGGCACCGCCTTCCTGGCGCTCGTCGGGCGGGGCGGACTGCTGGACGAGCTGTGGGGGGTGCGTCTGGACACCTCGGTGTGGGCGATCCTGCTGGCGCATGTCTTCTTCAACTACGCCGTGGTCGTGCGCACCGTCGGCGGCCTGTGGGGGCAGCTCGATCCGCGGCAGGAAGAGGCGGCGCGGGTGCTGGGAGCCGGCCGGTTCGCGGCCTGGCGGCGGGTGACGCTGCCCGCGCTGGGCCCGGCCGTCGCGGCCGCCGCGCTGATGGTCTTCCTCTTCACCTTCACCTCCTTCGGCGTGGTGCAGATTCTGGGCGGGCCCACCTTCTCCACGCTGGAGGTGGAGATCTACCGGCAGACCGCGGACTTCCTGGACCTGCCGACGGCCGCGGTGCTCACCCTCGTCCAGTTCGCCGCGGTCCTGGGCGTGCTGGCGCTGCACGCCTGGGCCGTGCGCCGCCGGGAGTCCGCGCTGCGGCTGGTGGACGCGTCGCAGACCGCCCACCGGCCGCGCGGCGGCGGCCAGTGGGCGCTGCTGTGGGGCACGCTCGCCGTCATCACCGTGCTGCTGCTGGTGCCGTTGGTGGTGCTGGTGGAGCGGTCGTTCGCCGGGCCGGACGGCTACGGAACGGTCTTCTACACCTCGCTGCGGTCCGCCGCGGCCGCCGACAGCACCTTCGCCGTCGCACCCCTGGACGCCCTGTGGAATTCGCTCGCCTACGGGGCCGCGGCCACGGTGATCGCTCTGGTGGTGGGCGGGCTGGCGGCCGCCGTACTGACCCTGCCGCGGCTGCGCCGGGGCCCGTCCGGACGGACGCCCGCGATCAGCCGTTTCGTCCGCGGCTTCGACGCCCTGCTGATGCTGCCGCTCGGGGTCTCCGCGGTGACCGTCGGCTTCGGATTTCTGATCAGCCTCGACAAGCCGCCGTTCGACCTGCGTGCCTCGTGGTGGCTGGTCCCGCTCGCCCAGGCGCTGGTGGGGGTGCCCTTCGTGGTCCGGACGATGCTGCCGGTGCTGCGGGCGGTCGATACCCGGCTGCGGGAGGCCGCCGCCGTGCTCGGCGCGTCGCCCTGGCGGGTGTGGCGCGAGGTCGATCTGCCGCTGGTGCGGCGGGCGCTGCTGATCGCCGCGGGCTTCGCCTTCGCGGTGTCGCTCGGTGAGTTCGGGGCGACCGTCTTCATCGCGCGGCCGGACCGGCCGACGCTGCCGGTCGCCGTGGCCCGCCTGCTGGGGCGGGCGGGGGAGACCAACTACGGGCAGGCGATGGCGTTGTCGACCATCTTGATGGTGGTGTGTGCCGGCGCCCTGCTGGTACTGGAGCGCCTGCGCCCCGTCGACCACTCCGGGGAGTTCTAGATGACGGCAGCGGACACCAGCACACGGGCGCCAAAGCTGCTGCGGCTGGGCGGGGTGACCGTCCGCTTCACCGCGGCCGGGCGCCCTGCGCTCGACGCGGTGGACCTGGACGTCGCCGCGCAGGAGATCGTCTGCGTCCTGGGGCCGAGCGGCAGCGGCAAGTCCACCCTGCTCAGGGTGGTCGCGGGTCTCCAGCACGCCGACGCCGGGCAGGTGTTGCTGGAGGGGCGGGAACAGCGGGGGGTGCCCGCGCACCGGCGCGGGGTCGGCCTGATGTTCCAGGACCATCAGCTCTTTCCGCAGCGCGATGTCGAGGGCAATGTCGCGTTCGGGCTGCGGATGCGGGGGTCCTCGCGCGCCGACCGGGAGCGTACGGTCACCGAACTCCTGGACCTCGTGGGGCTGCCGGGCGCCCAGCGGCGGGCCGTGGCCTCGCTGTCCGGCGGTGAACAGCAGCGGGTCGCGCTGGCCCGCGCGCTGGCCCCGCGCCCCCGTCTGCTGATGCTGGACGAGCCCCTCGGCCAGCTCGACCGCGGGCTGCGCGAACGGCTGGTCGTCGAACTCCGCCGTCTTTTCCGGGAGTTGGGCACGACCGTGCTCGCCGTCACGCACGATCAGGGCGAGGCCTTCGCGCTCGCCGACCGGGTCGTGGTGATGCAGGACGGCCGGATCGCCCAGAGCGGCACCCCGCTGGAGGTCTGGCAGCGGCCCGCCTCGGAGTTCGTCGCCCGCTTCCTCGGCTTCGACAACGTGGTCGAGGCGACGGTGCAGGGCGAGGCGGCCGCCACCCCCTGGGGCAAGGTGCCGGTCCCGGACGGCACCACGGACGGGCCCTGCCGCCTGCTCGTCCGCCCGGCCGGGGTGCGGCTGACGGCGGCCCCGGACGGCGTGCCCGCCACGGTCGCGGCCCGGACGTTCCGCGGCACCCATGTCGCGCTGCTGCTGCAACCCGCCGCCGGACCGCAGATCGAGGCGGCCTGCACCCTGCGGGACGCGCCCGAGGTGGGCGAGCGGGTGGGCCTGGCTTTCGCCGCAGCGGATGTGGTGGTGCTGGACGGCGGGGCGCCGGCGGGCTGACCGTACGGAGGGCGCCGTCCGGTCCCTCGGCAGCCGGTCGCCCTCAGCGCGCCGCCGCCTCGGCGGGCAGCTCACCGGCCTGTGCCGGGTCGTCGTGCGCCCCCGGGTCGGGCTCGCCGAACCACGCGACCGCGACGGCCCCGGCCACCGCCACCACGAAGCCCAGGACGGCGACCCAGGCGAAGCCCGGCCGGGAGGAGTCGCCCAGCCACAGCACCCCGAGAATGCCGGGGATCACCGTCTCGCCGACCACCAGCGCCGCCGTGGCGCCGTTCACCGAGCCGAGCTGGAGGGCGACGGTGTGCAGATACATGCCGCCGATACCGGCGACGCCGATCGCGTACAGGGCGGGGTCGCCGAGGAGGGACGGCAGATCGAAGGGGGCCATCCCGTTCAGCACCCGTACCCCGATGCCGAGTGCACCGAAGCCCAGGCCGGAGAAGAGCCCCGCGAGGATCGCGGCCCGCGCGCCGAGCAGCCGCACGACCACGGTGCCGGCGCCGATGAGCACGACGGAGGCGGCGAGCAGCCACCAGTGGGCGGCGAGCGGGGTGTGGCCGTCGCCCTCCGGTCCGGCGGCCGTGGCCAGCAGCACCAGCGCCGAACACACCACGGCGATGGAGGTCCACTCGGCGCGGCTGAGCCGGATGCCGAGGAGCTTGACGCTCAGTACGGCAGTGATCACGAGGTTGGCGCTGATCACGGTCTGCGAAAGGAACAGCGGCAGCAGCCGGGCCGCCAGCGCGCCGAGAGCGAACCCTATGAAGTCCAGCACCGTTCCCAGCATGAATTCCCAGGTCACGGCCGCCTTTGCGGTGGACGCCAAACTGGGGCCGCCGTGCTGGGTGACACCGGACGCGGAGGCCTTGGCCGCCTCCCGGCGGGCGGATTTGCGCGAGCCCAGCGCCTGCAGAACCGATCCCGTGCCGTAACCGGCCGACGCCGCCACGGCCGTCAGCAGACCGATGATCACCAAGAGCTCCGTTCGCCCGCTGTCTTTCCTGCTGATGCACCGCACTGCCTGTGCACTGCCGGACTGGCAGACGTGCATTCGGGGGCCGGAGTTGCCTCGGGTGGGCAAACCCACCCGTACGGCCGTCCTGCGGGAACGGCGGCGGAGCCCGGTGCGGACGCGGGAAGCCCCCGCGGCCGGATCAGGCCGGTGCCGCGGAGCGGAGGCGGGCCAGGGTGTCCGGGACCTCGTCCACCGAGTCGACCAGCGCGATCCGAGCCGCCATCGGACGGCCGGCCGCGAGCGCCTGGAGCAGTGGCCAGGCGGGGAGCTTCTCGGTCCAGTGCGCGCGGTTCACCAGCACCATGGGGGTGGGCTCGCCCCGCGACCCGTAGTAGTTCGGGGTCGCGTTGTCGAAGATCTCCTGTACGGTCCCGGCCGCGCCCGGCAGGAACACCACACCGGCCCGGGAGCGCGCCAGCAGACCGTCCTCGCGCACCGCGTTGACGAAGTACTTCGCTATGCGGGAGGCGAAGGCGTTCGGCGGCTCATGCCCGTAGAACCAGGTGGGGATGCCGACCGAGGCGCCGCCGTCCGGCCAGCTGCGCCGTATCTCGAAGGCGGCCCGTGCCCAGTCGGTGACCGACGGGGCGAAGTGCGGTGCCTTGGCGAGGATTTCCAGCGCCGAGTCGAGCATGCCGTCCTCGAAGGGCGCGGCGTACGCCCCGAGGTTCGCCGCCTCCATCGCGCCCGGTCCGCCGCCGGTCGCCACGGTCAGGCCGGTGCGGGCGAGCCGGCGGCCGAGCCGGGCCGCGCCCGCGTAGGCCGCGGAGCCGCGCTCCAGGGCGTGGCCGCCCATGATGCCCACCACCTGGGCACCGGCGAGGTCTTCGTCCAGGGCGTCGGAGACGGCGTCGTCGTGGATGCTGCGCAGCATCGAGGCGAAGATGTCGCCGTCCGCCTTGGTCTCCTGGAACCAGGCGTAGGTGCGGGCGTCCGGGGTGGCGTCGTAGCCGGCATCGACCAGCTGCGCGAAGAGCTCGTCCGGCCCGTAGAGCCCGCCCCGGTAGGGATCGAACGGCAGGTCCGGTACGGGCGGGAAGACCAGGGCGCCCCCGGCACGTATCTTGGCCGCGGCGTCCTCCTCCATGGCGCAGCCGAGGAACACGGAATCCGAGGCGTCCGTGCTGAGCAGCGCGAACGTACGGTCCGTCAGATCGACCGACTGGACGCGGTGTCCGGCGAGGCTGCCGGCGGCGACGACCCGGTCGAACTCCTCCAGGGACTCGATCTCGTGGTCGTGGTTGTCGTCGTGGGCGGGGGGACGGCGGGCGGCGGAGGCATGTGAATTCGGCTGCACGTGCGTCATGTTAGGACCGCGGTGACGCGCCCAGGAGGCCAGGTGGCGATCCGGGCCGCGGTGTGTGCGGCGGGTCCCGGCTCCCGGCGCCCCGAGCCGTTTGTGGCCCCGGCGGGCCGGCCCCTCAGTGCACCAGGGGAAGGGTGGCCATCTCCGCGACCGTCCACGTCAGGGGCGCCAGGACGAGGACCAGGGCCAGGCCGCGCAGCGCCGCGGCGCGGTGGAGGACGGACGCGGAGGCGCCCAGCCGGCGGAGGGCGGCCGTGGTGTGGGCGCGGGCGGTGCGGGATTCCAGTGCGGCGGTGAGCGCGCTGGCGGTCACACAGGCGAGGACCACCGCCGCCCCGACGGCGGTGAGCGGTCCGAACGGCCGGGCGGGCGAGGCCTCGTAGACCTTCACGGCGGCGTACGCGGCGGAGCCGACCGCGCACAGCACACCCAGCGGGCGGCCGAGGCGGTGCGACTCCTCCTGGAGCACCCGCCCGGACAGCAGGCGCAGCGCGCCCGGCCGCCCGGCGCAGAGCAGCCGGCCGCACAGATGCACCAGCCCGGGACCGGCCAGGACCAGGCCGAAGGCGGACAGCGCCCAGCCGGCCAGTACGCCGGGCGGGCTGCCGATCAGCCGGCCGGGCAGCGGCAGCAGCCCGCCGGGGGCGTGCGGGCCGGGGCTGGTGTACGCCTCGATCGCCAGGCCGGCCGCGGCCAGGGCGATGCCCCAGGGGAGACCGGAGGGCGGGGCGGTCCGGGGGCGGGCCGCGGTCTCGCGGGAGCCGTTCTCGTTGCGGGGCCGCAGGGCGACGGCGGTGGCGACGGCGGCGGTCACCGGCACGGTCGCCAGCAGCAGGAGGGCGCCGGCGAGCGGCACCGGATGGCCGGCGCCGAGCAGGGCGGAGTCGATGCCGAGCGAGCCGGAGCCGCCCGGGCCGCCCAGGTCGCCGCGCAGCCGCAGGAAGGCCAGCAGCGCGAGGAGGACACCCAGCAGACAGGTCAGTGCGGTGGAGGCCGTCGCGAGCAGGGTGAGGCGCAGCGGGCCCAGGCCGGCCGCGGCCATCCCGCGCTGCAGCCGGGCGGCGGGGTCCGTACGGGCGCAGGACACCGCGAACTGGGCGGTGGCCGCCAGCGGCGCCGCGCACCACAGCAGGCGTACCAGGGACTCGTCGGCCGCGGACGGGTGGCCGGCTGCGTGGCCGACGGTGGAGAGCAGCAGGAACCCGGTGCCGGCCGCGGCGGCGGCGACGGACAGGCGGCGCAGCAGGACGAGGGGGTGCGAGCCGCGGGCTAGACGGAGAGCGAGCACGCTGCCCTGCTTTCCTCATCGGAGGAGCCGCCGGCGGCGGAGGCGGCGCTCGCCGGGCGGCCGTCGAGCAGCGCCAGGGTCCGGTCGGCGAGCGTGGCGACGTCCGGGGCATGGGTCGCCAGGACCACGGTGATCTGGTGCGAGCGGGCCGCGGTGGTCAGGGTGCGCAGCACCTGGGTGCCGTCGGCGCGGTGCAGCGGGGCGGTCGGTTCGTCGGCGAACAGCACCTGGGGCGTGGTCGCGAGCGCGCGGGCGATGGCGACGCGCTGGCGCTGGGACTGGTCGAGCTTGGCGGGGCGGCGGCCGGCGCACATGCCGACGTCGAGGCGGTCGAGCCATTCGAGGGCGGCGTGCTTGGCCGAGCGGGTGCCGGTGCCGCGGAGCAGCAGGGGCAGGGCGGCGTTCTCCCAGGCGGTGAGCTCGTGGACGAGGTGCGGCTCGGTGTCGATCCAGCCGAACCGGTCCAGGCGCAGCCGCTCACGGCTGGGGGAGGACAGGGTGTGCACGGGGGAGCTGTTGAACCAGACCTCGCCCTCGGTCGGGACGAGCTGGCCGGAGAGACATTTCAGGAGGGTGGTCTTGCCACTGCCGCGCGGGCCGGTGACGGCGAGGATCTCGCCTTCGCGGACGCCGACGGAGACTCCGGCGAGGGCGGAGGTGCCGCCGTGCGTGTGGTGCAGGCCGCGGGCCCAGAGAACGTCGTTGTCAGGCGGGGCCACCATCTGCGCACCTCTTGTTGTAGGCGTCGAATCGTTCCCCCGACCGGGTGAACGACCATGGAGGGTATCGGTCTCTAGCACGGTAAGTACTGGTGACCCCCGGTATTCGTCGCTTGGCAGCACAACGGCCCAGATTCACTCGTATGGCTTGAAGTGAGCGAATCTGGGCCGCTGGATGTTCAGTTGTCCCGGCGCGCGGCGGGCGGTGCCGCGGGGGTCAGAGCTTGGTCCACGCCTCGGTGAGGACCGTGCGCAGGATCTGCTCGATCTCGTCGAACACCGGCTGGTCGGCGATGAGCGGCGGGGCGAGCTGGATGACCGGGTCGCCACGGTCGTCGGCGCGGCAGTAGAGACCGTTGTCGTACAGCGCCTTGGAGAGGAAGCCGTACAGGACGCGCTCGGTCTCCTCGTCGTTGAAGGACTCCTTGGTGGCCTTGTCCTTGACGAGCTCGATGCCGTAGAAGAAGCCGTTGCCGCGGACGTCGCCGACGATCGGCAGGTCGTGCAGCTTCTGCAGGGTGTTGAGGAAGTTGGCCTCGTTGTCGAGGACGTGCTGGTTGAGGCCCTCCCGCTCGAAGATGTCGAGGTTGGCGACGCCGACGGCCGCGGAGACCGGGTGGCCGCCGAAGGTGTAGCCGTGCAGGAAGGTGTTGTCGCCCTTGTAGAACGGCTCGGCCAGGCGGTCGGAGATGATGCAGGCGCCGATCGGGGAGTAGCCCGAGGTCATGCCCTTGGCGCAGGTGATCATGTCCGGGACGTAGCCGAACTTGTCGCAGCCGAACGTGGTGCCCAGGCGGCCGAAGGCGCAGATGACCTCGTCGGAGACGAGCAGCACGTCGTACTGGTCGCAGATCTCGCGGACCCGCTGGAAGTAGCCGGGCGGCGGCGGGAAGCAGCCGCCGGCGTTCTGCACCGGCTCCAGGAAGACCGCGGCGACGGTCTCGGGGCCCTCGAAGAGGATCTGCTGCTCGATCTGGTCGGCTGCCCAGCGGCCGAAGGCCTCGGGATCGTCGCCGTGGATCGGGGCGCGGTAGATATTGGTGTTCGGGACCTTGTGCGCGCCGGGGACCAGCGGCTCGAAGGGGGCCTTCAGGCCGGGCAGACCGGTGATGGACAGGGCGCCCTGCGGGGTGCCGTGGTAGGCGACCGCGCGGGATATCACCTTGTGCTTCATCGGCTTGCCGACGAGCTTGAAGTACTGCTTGGCCAGCTTCCACGCGGTCTCGACGGCCTCGCCGCCGCCGGTGGTGAAGAAGACCTTGTTGAGGTCGCCGGGGGCCTCGTTGGCCAGGCGCTCGGCGAGCTCGACGGCCTTGGGGTGGGCGTAGGACCACACGGGGAAGAAGGCGAGCTCCTGCGCCTGCTTGTAGGCGGTCTCGGCGAGCTCGACCCGGCCGTGGCCGGCGTTGACCACGAAGAGGCCGGCGAGGCCGTCGATGTAGCGCTTGCCCTTGTCGTCGTAGATGTGGGTGCCCTCACCGCGCACGATCGTGGGCACGGGGGCATTCTCGTACGACGACATGCGGGTGAAGTGCATCCACAGGTGGTCGTAGGCCGTCTTGGAGAGGTCGCCGCTCATTACTATCTCGTTCCCCAGGTGTAGGTCTGCTTCCGGAGCTTGAGGTAAACGAAGCTCTCGGTGGATCGGACGCCGGGAAGCGTGCGGATCCGCTTGTTGATCATTTCCAGCAGGTGGTCGTCGTCCTCGCAGACAATCTCGATGAGGAGATCGAAGGAGCCTGCCGTCATGACGACGTACTCGACCTCTTCCATGGTCGTCAGGGCGTCGGCCACGGGGTCGAGGTCGCCTTCGACGTTGATGCCGACCATTGCCTGCCGGCGGAAACCGACCGTGAGGGGGTCGGTGACCGCGACGATCTGCATCACGCCTTGGTCGAGCAGTTTCTGTACGCGCTGGCGTACCGCCGCCTCGGACAGGCCCACGGCCTTGCCGATCGCGGCGTACGGACGGCGCCCGTCCTCCTGGAGCTGCTCGATGATCGCCAGGGAGACGGAGTCGATCGTCGGGGTTCCGGTTCTGTCATGACTGTTTCGAGATGCCGCCACGTCGTTCACTGTGCACGAGCCTCGTCTGTCTTGCAACCCCAAATCGATGAAATTAGTCGTGTCGCGATCGAAATTTCACTGATTCCGTTGTTACTGAGTGGCGGGTGTGTTGAAAACGTGGGTCCCATGGCTAGGGTGGAACCACATCACCGGACAACTGACTGAAGGGGGCGCACAGTGACCACCGCACTGCGTCGTCTGCGCAACTACATCGACGGGGAGTTCCGGGACGCCGCCGACGGGCGGACCACGGAGGTGGTCAACCCCGCGACGGGCGAGGCCTACGCCACCGCCCCGCTCTCGGGCGCCGCCGACGTGGACGCGGCGATGGCTGCCGCCGAGGCCGCCTTCCCCGCGTGGCGCGACCTGATCCCCGCCGAGCGCCAGAAGGTGCTGCTCAAGGTCGCCGACCGCTTCGAGGAGCGGGCCGAGGAGCTGATCGCCGCCGAGTCCGAGAACTGCGGCAAGCCGATCGCCCTCGTACGCTCCGAGGAAATCCCGCCGATGGTGGACCAGATCCGCTTCTTCGCGGGGGCCGCCCGGATGCTGGAGGGCCGCTCGGCCGGCGAGTACATGGACGGCTTCACCTCCATCGTCCGCCGTGAGCCGGTCGGCGTCTGCGCCCAGGTCGCGCCATGGAACTACCCGATGATGATGGCCGTGTGGAAGTTCGCCCCCGCGCTGGCGGCGGGCAACACCGTGGTCATCAAGCCGTCCGACACCACGCCCGCCTCAACGGTGCTGATCGCCGACATCATCGGCAGCGTGCTGGACGAACTGGGCCACTCCCGCGGCGTGTTCAACGTCCTCTGCGGTGACCGCGAGACCGGCCGGCTGATGGTCGAGCACAAGGTCCCGGCGATGGCCTCGATCACCGGCTCGGTGCGTGCCGGTATGCAGGTCGCCGAGTCCGCTTCGAAGGACCTCAAGCGGGTCCATCTGGAGCTGGGCGGCAAGGCGCCGGTCGTCGTCTTCGAGGACACCGACATCGCCAAGGCCGTCGAGGACATCTCCGTCGCCGGTTACTTCAACGCCGGCCAGGACTGTACGGCCGCGACCCGGGTGCTGGTCCACGAGTCCATCCACGACGAGTTCGTCGCCGCGCTGGCCAAGGCCGCCTCGGAGACCAAGACCGGCGCGGTCGACGACGAGGACGTGCTCTACGGCCCGCTGAACAACGCCAATCAGCTCAAGCAGGTCAAGGGCTTCATCGAGCGGCTGCCCGCGCACGCCAAGATCGAGGCGGGCGGCGAGCAGGTCGGCGAGAAGGGCTACTTCTTCGCCCCGACCGTCGTCTCGGGCCTCAAGCAGGACGACGAGATCGTCCAGCACGAGGTCTTCGGCCCGGTCATCACCGTCCAGTCCTTCTCCGACGAGAAGCAGGCGGTGCAGTGGGCCAACGACGTCGAGTACGCGCTGGCGTCCTCGGTGTGGACCAAGGACCACGCCCGCGCCATGCGGATGTCGCGGAGCCTGGACTTCGGCTGTGTGTGGATCAACACCCACATCCCGCTAGTCGCCGAGATGCCGCACGGCGGATTCAAGAAGTCCGGCTACGGCAAGGACCTGTCGTCCTACGGCTTCGACGACTACACCCGCATCAAGCACGTGATGACCTCGCTGGGCGGCTGAACCGGCAGGCTTCACCGGGGAATTGACCCCGTCGGGCGGCACGGCACGCCCGACACACCGTCGCGGGCGGAGGCCCGGCAATGGACGCTCTGTCTCTTGCCGCCTCCGCCCGCGGCGCGTGAGAGTGCTCGCCATGGCTGATCTTTCGCGGCGTGCGCTGCTCCGGGGTGCGGGAGCGACAGGGGTGACCGGGGCGCTGGCCGCCATGACCGGATGCGGGGTGCCGCCCGCGTACGTCAGGGCGGCGGACCGCACCGGCCCGGACCGGTCCGCGCACGACCCCCGGCTCACCTTCGCGAACTGGCCGCTCTACATCGACGTCGACGACCACGACAAGCAGCGCCGGCCCACCCTGGCGGCGTTCGAGCGGCGCAGCGGGATCTCCGTCACGTACACCGAGGAGATCAACGACAACGACGAGTTCTTCGGCAAGATCGGCCCGGCGCTGATGAACCACCAGAGCACCGGCCGCGATCTGATCGTCATGAGCGACTGGATGTGCGCCCGCCTCGTCCGGCTGGGCTGGGTGCAGGAGATGGACCGGGCTGCCCAGCCGCATGTCGCCCGGTACCTCGATCCGCAGCTGCGCACCCCGCACTTCGACCCGGGCCGCAGGCACTCGGTGCCCTGGCAGTCCGGGATCACCGGTATCGCCTACAACCGCCGCAGGCTCGGCCGGGAGATCAGGCACACCTCGGATCTGTGGCAGGACGACCTGCGCGGCCGGGTCACCCTGCTCTCCGGGCTCGATGAATCGTTCGCGATGCTGATGCAGGGCGACGGCGTCGACATCACCCGCTGGACGGCCGACGACTTCCACCGGATGACCGACCGGATCCGCCGGCTGGTGAGCCGCGGCCACATCCGGCGGTTCACCGGCAACGACTACATCAAGGACCTCGACTCCGGGGACGTGCTCGCCGCCCAGGCCTACTCGGGCGATGTGATCCAACTGCAGGCCGACAACCCGGACATCGAGTTCGTGGTGCCGCAGGAGGGCGCCGAACTCTGGGCGGAGAGCCTGCTGATCCCGAACCTCGCGGCACACAAGCGCACCGCCGAGCGGCTGATCGACTACTACTACGAGCCGGCGGTGGCCGCGGAGCTGGCCGCCTGGGTCAATTACGTCTGCCCCGTGCCGGCCGCGCGCGAGGTCCTCGCGTCCTCCAAGGACAAGGAGCGTGCCGCCCTCGCCGAGGATCCGCTGATCTTCCCCGACGACGCGATGCGCAAGCGGCTGGCCATCGCCCGCGACATCACCTCCGCCGAGCGCACCGAGTTCGCCAAGGAGTGGAACGGGATCGTGGGGTTGTAGGGGGCCCCGCCCGCCCGTCGTCCCGCCGGTCTCGGGTGCGGTTCGGGGGACGACGGACGGGCGGTCAGGGCGCCACCGTCCCGTTGGCTAGGCGGGCCAGGACGCCGTGTACGTGTCGATTTCGGCCGCCAGCCGGGCCTTCGCGGGGGCGTCCATGAAGGAGGCCTCGACGGCGTTCTTGGCGAGGGCGGCCACCCCCTGCGCGTCCAGGCCCAACAGGCGGGCGGCGACGCCGTATTCGGTGTTGAGGTCGGTGCCGAACATCGGCGGGTCGTCGCTGTTGATGGTGACCAGCACGCCCGCGTCGACCATCTCCTTGAGCGGGTGCTCGTCCAGGGTGCGCACCGCGCGGGTGGCGATGTTGGAGGTGGGGCACACCTCCAGCGGGATGCGGTGCTCGGCGAGATGGGCCAGCAGCGCGGGGTCCTGGGTGGCGCTGGTGCCATGGCCGATGCGCTCGGCGCCCAGCTCGCGGAGCGCGTCCCAGATCGTCTCGGGGCCGGTGGTCTCCCCGGCGTGCGGGACGGAGTGCAGTCCGGCCGCGCGGGCGCGGTCGAAGTACGGCTTGAACTGCGGGCGCGACACCCCGATCTCCGGGCCGCCGAGGCCGAACGAGACCAGGCCCTCGGGCTGCAGGTCGCAGGCGATCCTGGCGGTCTCCTCCGCCGACGCCAGGCCCGCCTCGCCGGGGATGTCGAAGCACCAGCGCAGCACCACGCCGAGCTCCGACTCCGCCGCCTTGCGGGCGTCCTCGATCGCCTCGACGAACGCGGCGTCGGGGATGCCGCGGCTGGTCGAGCTGAAGGGGGTGACGGTCAGCTCGGCGTAGCGGATCTGCTGCCGGGCCATGTCCCGGGCGACCTCGTACGTCAGCAGCCGGACGTCCTCGGCATCGCGGATCAGGTCCACGACGGAGAGGTAGACCTCGATGAAGTGGGCGAAGTCGCGGAAGGTGAAGTAGTCGACCAGGGCATCGGGGTCGGTGGGGACGGCGGAGTCGGGGTGGCGGGCCGCCAGCTCGGAGACGATACGCGGGGACGCCGATCCGACGTGGTGGACGTGCAGCTCCGCCTTGGGCAGGCCCGTGATGAAGGCATCGAGATCGGACAACGGTTCCTCCTGGTCAAAGGGTGCGCCGGAGTGCGCGGAGGGGCCCGGCCATGCTATGCGGGGCGGGGCGGTCATGGTGCGGGGGATGACGCAACGGCCCGCAGGAGCGACCCCGGCGCTGGCCTACGACGGCCTGCCCTCCGACTGCCCGCCCCCCTCTTCCCGCAGCTGCTGCCGGGCCGCCATCAGCGCGAAGCCCAGCAGGTTCAGGCCCCGCCAGCGCGCCGGGTCGGCGGCCCGCTCGTCGTCGGCGGCCAGGCCGATGCCCCATATCCGGTCCAGCGGACTGGCCTCGACCAGCACCCGGGACCCCGTGCCCAGCAGGTACTCCCGCAGAGCGGCGTCCTGCCGGAACTTGTGCGTGCTGCCCTCGACGACCAGGGCGAAGCGCCGGCGCTGCCAGGTCTCCTCGTCGAAGCCGCGGACCGTCCGCCCGGCATCCTTGGCCTGCCGGGGGTGGCGCCCCGCGAGCGCCCGCCGCTCGGCCTCCGCATCGCCGAACAGCCGGGCCTTGCCGGCCATCATCCAGTGCTCCGCGGTGGCGTAGCGGACGCCGTCGACGGTGAAGGGGGAGGGCCACCACTGGCTGAAACAGCCGGCGCCGAGGCTGCCGTCGCGCCGCGGGCTGTGGCCCCAGAAAAAGACGTACGTCGGGTGCTTCCCGGCGGCCGTCGCCCGGCGCAGTTCGTCGACCGAGCGCGGCCCGTCGGCGGCGGGTGAGGTGGCGTCCTCCGTGGTGGTCCCCGTGTGGTCGTGCATCATGCCGGGATTCTGTCAGCGGGCACTGACAACGTGTCGGGGCCGTGGCCAGGCAAAGAACAGATTTCGTCGTGTAACCAAAAGGCAACAACGGAATCACTTGTTGAGGTTGCGTTCCTCTGCCAGGATCGGCCATCGATTCCGGAAATAGCTACGCCAGGCAGTGCCGCTGAGCGGCCCCGGCGCCCGGCGGAGGAGTGCACCATGGATCAGCGGTTCGATGCCACCGAGCGGTTCGCCGAGGGCGCGCAATTCATCGCAGGCAGTCTCCGGAGCGGCAGTTCCGGCCGTACCCAGGACGTCGTGGACCCGGCGACCGGCGAGACGGTGTACTCCTACGAACTCGCCGGCGGGGCAGAGGTGGACGCGGCCGTCGAGGCCGCACGGCGGGCGTTCGCGGACTGGGGCGGTGCCACGCCCGGCGAGCGCTCCGACACCCTGCACCGCTTCGCCGCCGCGCTCACCGAGGACGCCGGCGACCTCGCCCGCGCCGAGTCGCTGAACTGCGGAAAGCCGATCAAGCTCAGCGAGGAGTTCGACGTACCGGGCTCGATCGACAACGCCGCGTTCTTCGCGGGCGCCGCCCGGCATCTGGAGGGCAAGGCGGCCGGCGAATACAGCCCCGACCACACCTCCGTGATCCGCCGCGAGCCGATCGGCGTCGTCGGCTCCATCGCACCGTGGAACTACCCGCTCCAGATGGCCGCCTGGAAGGTGCTGCCGGCCCTCGCCGCGGGCAACACCATCGTCCTCAAGCCGGCCGAGATCACCCCCTTCACCTCGCTGCTGTTCGCGCAGGCCGCCCAGCGCGCCGGGCTGCCCGACGGGGCGCTCAACATCGTCTCCGGCGCCGGCCGGGACGCCGGTGAGCGCCTCGTCGGCCACCCCTCCGTCGCCATGACCTCCTTCACCGGCTCGACCGCCGTCGGCAAGCGGGTCGCCGAGATCGCCACCGGCACCGTCAAGCGGCTGCATCTCGAACTCGGCGGCAAGGCCCCCTTCGTCGTCTTCGACGACGCCGACCTGGAGGCCGCCGTGCACGGCGCGGTCGCCGGGGCACTGATCAACACCGGCCAGGACTGCACCGCCGCCACGCGCGCCTATGTCCAGCGCCCCCTCTACGACGCCTTCGTCAGCGGCGTCGCCGACCTGATGGCGACCGTGCGGCTCGGCGACCCCTTCGACTCGTCCACCGACCTGGGCCCGCTGATCTCGCACGCCCAGCGCGACCGGGTGGCCGGCTTCGTGGACCGGGCGCGCGCGTACGCCACGGTCGTCACCGGAGGCGAGGCTCCCCAGGGCGGGCTGGCCAAGGGCGCCTACTACCGGCCCACGCTGATCGCCGGAGCCGCACAGGACAGCGAGATCGTGCAGTCCGAGATCTTCGGCCCGGTCCTGGTCGTGCTGCCCTTCGACAGCGACGACGAGGGCATCGCGCTGGCCAACGACACCCCCTACGGGCTGGCCGCCTCCGTCTGGAGCCGGGACGTCTACCGCACCGGCCGCGCCACCCGCGAGATCAACGCGGGCTGCGTCTGGGTCAACGACCACATCCCGATCATCAGCGAGATGCCGCACGGAGGCGCCAAGGCCTCCGGCTTCGGCAAGGACATGTCGGCCTACTCCTTCGAGGAGTACACCCAGGTCAAGCACGTCATGTACGACAACACCGCGGTGGCACGGAAGGACTGGCACCGCACGATCTTCGGGGACCGTCCGTAACGGACGTCCCCCCGGACGGCGGCGGGCCGGCCCCGCCGCCACCCCTGCGGCCCGCGCCGCGCGGCTTCGTCACCACCGGCCCAGTGCCGGGTTCACCCCTGAAAGGGCACCGCGCATGGAGCACCACGAGCAGCCCGAACCCCTGTCCCCGGTCGAACTCGCCGCCGTGCGCCGCAGTATGACCGACGGCCGGCTCGCCATGACCCGCCGCTCCCTGCTGCGCGCCGGCGGTGCCATGGCGGCCGCGGCCGGCGGGCTGGGCGCCCTGTCGGCGTGCGGGATCCCGCCCGCCGGCCGTACGGACGCCGGCCGGAGCGAGGACCACTCCGCGGCGGAGAAGCGTGTCAACTTCTCCAACTGGACCGAGTACATGGACGTCAGCAAGGACGGCAAGCACCGTCCGACGCTGGACCGCTTCACCCGGCGCACCGGAATCGCCGTCAAATACACCGAGGACATCAACGACAACGACGAGTTCTTCGGCAAGATCCAGGCGCAGCTCGCGGCCGGCCAGGACACCGGCCGCGACCTGATCGTGCTCACCGACTGGATGTGCGCCCGGATGATCTCCCTGGGCTGGATCCAGCAGCTGGACCCGGCCAACCTGCCGCACGCCTACGCCAACCTCTCGGGGCAGTACCGCGACCCCGCCTGGGACCCGGGCCGCGCGCACTCCTACGTCTGGCAGGGCATCCCGGCGATCATCGCGTACAACAAGAAGGCCACCGGCGGGAAGAAGGTCGACTCGGTCAGCCAGCTGCTGGAGGACCCGCAGCTCAAGGGGCGGGTCGGCTTCCTCTCCGAGATGCGCGACAGCATCGGGCTGACCCTGCTGGACATGGGCAAGCGGCCCGAGGACGTCACCGCGGACGACTACGACGCGGCCATCGCCCGGCTCCAGAAGGGCGTCGACTCCAAGCAGATCCGCCGCTTCACCGGCAACGACTACACCAACGACCTGGACAAGGGCGACCTCGCCGCCTGTGTGGCCTGGGCCGGTGACGTCGTCCAGCTGCAGAACGACAACCCGGACATCGCCTACGCCATCCCCAAGTCCGGCTACATGGTCTCCACCGACAACCTCATGGTGCCGAACAAGGCCCGCCACAAGCAGAACGCCGAACGGCTCATCGACTACTTCTACGAGCCGAAGGCGGCGGCCCGGCTCGCGGCGTACATCAACTACGCCTGTCCCGTCGACGGGGTACGCGAGGAGTTGGCCAAGATCGACAAGAGCGCGGCCGACAACCCGCTGATCCTGCCGGACAAGGAGATGGCCGCCCGCTCCCACTCCTTCCGTGCCCTGTCCGCCAAGGAGAACACGGCGTTCACCCAGAAGTTCTCCGAACTCAGCGGCGCCTGACCCCCCTCCGGGCCCGCCCGAGCCGTTTCGCCCACCGACCCACGGGACGACCGACATGACGAAGACCGCGACCCCCCAGAGCAGCGGCGGCGATGTCCGCCTCCACGGGATAAGCAAGACCTACGGCTCCTTCACCGCCGTCCATCCGCTCGACCTGACCGTCCCCACGGGCTCCTTCTTCGCGCTGCTGGGCGCCTCGGGCTGCGGCAAGACGACCACCCTGCGCATGATCGCCGGGCTGGAGGAGCCGACCACCGGGACCGTCGAGCTGTCCGGCCAGGACGTCACCGCCCTGCCGCCCTACAAGCGCCAGGTCAACACCGTCTTCCAGAACTACGCCCTCTTCCCGCACCTGGACATCTACGAGAACGTCGCCTTCGGCCTGCGCCGCCGCGGCGTCAAGTCCGTCAAGAAGCAGGTCGAGGAGATGCTCGACCTCGTCCAGCTCGGGCCGATGGCGCGCCGCAAGCCGCAGCAGCTCTCCGGCGGCCAGCAGCAGCGCGTCGCGGTCGCCCGGGCGCTGATCAACCACCCCCAGGTGCTGCTCCTCGACGAGCCGCTGGGCGCCCTCGACCTCAAGCTGCGCCGCCAGATGCAGCTGGAGCTCAAGCGCATCCAGACCGAGGTCGGCATCACCTTCGTGCACGTCACCCACGACCAGGAGGAGGCCATGACGATGGCCGACACCGTGGCCGTGATGAACGGCGGCCGGGTCGAACAGCTCGGCGCCCCCGCCGACCTCTACGAGAACCCCGGCACCACCTTCGTCGCCAACTTCCTGGGCACCTCCAACCTGATCGAGGCCGAGGTCGTCGAGGCCGGCGGCGAGGAGCTGCTGCTCAAGGCCGGTGACGCCAAACTGCGGCTGCCCGCCGCCCGGTGCAGCGCCTCGGCCCGTACGGGCGAGAAGGTGCTGGCCGGCGTGCGGCCCGAGAAGGTCGCGCTGAAGCACGGCGACGACGCCGGGTCGATCACCGAAGGCCACAACCGGCTGCCCGGCCGCATCAAGGACGCCAGCTTCATCGGCGTCTCCACCCAGTACGTCGTCGAGGTGCCCGGCCTGGGCGAACTCGCCGTCTACGAGCAGAACATCGAGCGCGACGGCCGCCTCGTCCCCGGCGCGGAGATCGTGCTGCACTGGAGCCCGGCGCACACCTTCGGTCTGGACGCCGCCCAGGACATCCAGGCCGGCGCGGACCTCGACGAGGAGGCGGCATGACACCAGTGATCACCACCGTCTCACCCGCGCCACCGGACGGGCCGGCCGAGGCGGAGTCCCCCGTCCTCCGCAAGACCCCCGTCCGCAAGCGCCTGGTCCCCTACTGGCTGCTGCTGCCCGGCATCCTGTGGCTGATCGTCTTCTTCGCCGCACCGCTCGTCTACCAGGCGTCGACCTCGATCCAGACCGGCTCCCTCGAAGAGGGCTTCAAGGTCACCTGGCACTTCGCCACCTACTGGGACGCGCTCGGCGAATACTGGCCGCAGTTCGTCCGCTCGATGGCGTACGCCGGCATCGCCACCGTGCTCTGCCTGGTCCTGGGCTATCCGCTGGCCTACCTCATCGCCTTCAAGGCGGGCCGCTGGCGCAATGTGGTGATGATCCTGGTCATCGCCCCGTTCTTCACCAGCTTCCTGATCCGTACGCTCGCCTGGAAGACGATCCTGGCCGACGGCGGGCCGGTCGTCGGCGTGCTGAACTCGCTGCACGTCCTGGACGTCACCAGCTGGCTGGGCATCACCGAGGGGCACCGGGTGCTGGCCACCCCGCTCGCGGTGGTCTGCGGACTGACCTACAACTTCCTGCCGTTCATGGTCCTGCCGCTCTACACCTCGCTGGAGCGCATCGACCCGCGCCTGCACGAGGCCGCCGGCGACCTCTACGCCCGCCCGTCGACCACGTTCCGCCGGGTGACCTTCCCGCTGTCGATGCCCGGTGTCGTCGCCGGCACCCTGCTGACGTTCATCCCGGCCGCCGGTGACTACATCAACGCCGAACTGCTGGGCTCCACCGACCAGAAGATGATCGGCAACGTCATCCAGTCCCAGTTCCTGCGGGTCCTGGACTATCCGACCGCGGCCGCGCTCTCCTTCATCCTCATGGCGGCCATCCTCGCCATGGTCACCCTCTACATCCGCAAGTCCGGGACGGAGGACCTGGTCTGATGGCCGTCCACGAGACCACGAAAGACTCCCAGGCCCCCGCGGCCCGCACCCCGAACCGGGGCCTGCGCTGGCTGCGCCGCAACATCGTCGTGATGGCGGGCCTCGCCACGCTGGGCTATCTGATCCTGCCCAACCTCGTGGTGCTGGTCTTCTCCTTCAACAAGCCCAACGGCCGCTTCAACTACCAGTGGCAGCACTTCTCCACGGACGCCTGGCGCGATCCGTGCGGCGTCGCCGACCTGTGCGGCTCGCTCGGCCTGAGCCTGCAGCTGGCGCTGTGGGCCACCGTCGGCGCCACCGTCCTCGGCACCATGATCGCGTTCGCGCTGGCCCGCTACCGCTTCCGCGCCCGCTCCGGCGTCAACACCCTGATCTTCCTGCCGATGGCGATGCCCGAGGTCGTCATGGCCGCCTCGCTGGCCACCCTCTTCCTCAACATGGGCATCGAGTTCGGCTTCTGGACGATCCTCATCGCCCACATCATGTTCTGTCTGAGCTTCGTGGTCACCGCCGTCAAGGCCCGGGTGATGAGCATGGACCCGCGCCTGGAACAGGCCGCCCAGGACCTCTACGCCTCACCCGTCCAGACCTTCCTGCGGGTGACGCTGCCGATCGCCGCCCCCGGCATCGCGGCCGGCGCGCTGCTGTCCTTCGCGCTGTCCTTCGACGACTTCATCATCACCAACTTCAACGCCGGCTCCACCGTGACCTTCCCGATGTTCGTCTGGGGATCGGCACAGCGGGGCACGCCCGTGCAGATCAACGTCATCGGCACCGCGATGTTCCTGGTCGCGGTGTTGTGCGTACTCGCCGGTCAACTGGCCGGGAACCGCCGCAAGAAGAGGAGCTGAGAACCATGGCACGAGCTGCCATGCCGCACACGCCCGGGGCGTCCCCGGTCCATGCGCTCGCGGACGCCGCCCCCACCCCCTTCTGGCTCGACGACCCCGCCCGCCCAGCCGCCCTGCCCGCCCTCGTCGGCGACGAGACCTGCGATCTGCTGGTCGTCGGCGGCGGCTACTCGGGACTGTGGACCGCGCTGATCGCCAAGGAGCGCGACCCCGCGCGCGACGTCGTCCTCATCGAAGGCGCCGAGATCGGCTGGGCCGCCTCCGGGCGCAACGGTGGCTTCTGCGCCGCCTCCCTCACCCACGGCCTCGGCAACGGCCTGGCCCGCTGGCCCGGTGAACTCGCCACCCTCGAAAAGCTCGGCATCCGCAACCTCGACGCCATCGGGGATGCCGTCGCCCGCTACGGCATCGACTGCGCCTTCGAGCGCACCGGCGAGATCGACATCGCCACCGAGCCCCACCAGGTCGCCGAACTCCAGGAGTTCGCCGAGGACGCCGCGGAGCTCGGCCTCGACCGGCACACCTTCCTCGACGAGGACGCCCTGCGCGCCGAGGTCGACTCACCGACCTTCCGCGCCGGACTGTGGGACCGCGACGGCGTCGCCATGCTCAACCCGGCCCGCCTCGCCTGGGGCCTGAAGAAGGCCTGCCTCGGCCTCGGCGTCCGCATCTACGAGCGCACCCGCGCCACCGCGCTCGCCTCACAAGGTACGGGCATGGCCGTCCGCACCCCCTACGGCCGGGTCTTCGCCCGCCATGTCGCGCTGGGCACCAACGCCTTCCCGTCCCTGGTCAAGCGGGTCCGCCCGTACATCGTCCCGGTCTACGACCACGCCCTGATGACCGAGCCGCTGACCGACGAACAGCTCGCCGCCATCGGCTGGAAGAACCGCCAGGGCCTCTCGGACTCCAACAACCACTTCCACTACTTCCGCATCACCGAGGACCACCGCATCCTGTGGGGCGGCTACGACATCGTCTACCGCTACGGCGGCGGCGTACGCGCCGAATACGACCACCACCCGGCCACCTACGAGAAGCTCGCCCGGCACTTCTTCCGCTGCTTCCCGCAGTTGGAGGGGCTGCGCTTCACCCACAGCTGGGGCGGCGCCATCGACACCTGCTCGCGCTTCTCCGCCTTCTTCGGCACCGCGCACGCCGGCCGGGTCGCCTACGCCACCGGCTACACCGGCCTCGGCGTGGGCGCCACCCGCTTCGGCGCCGAGGTGATGCTCGATCTGCTCGCGGGCGAGCGCACCGAGCGCACGGAGCTGGAGATGGTCCGCAGCAAGCCGCTGCCGTTCCCGCCGGAGCCGCTGCGCTGGGCCGGCATCGGGATCACCCAGTGGTCGATGACCCGCGCCGACACCCACGGCGGACGCCGCAACCTGTGGCTGAAGGCCATGGACAAGGCGGGGCTGGGCTTCGACAGCTGACGCCCGGCCAGGGGGCGGCCGGCCGTGCGCCGTCCGCCCCCTCGGGTCTACGGGCGCCCCGCCGGCCGCCCCTGGGCACCCACGCCCCGTCGTCCGCCCGACCACCGGTCGCACACCGCACACCACACGGCGAGCAGCACCCCGGCCAGACACCAGCTGCCGAGCACGTCCAGCGGCCAGTGATAGCCGCGGCGCACCAGGCCGGTGCCGACGGCCGCATCGAGCAGGACGACCGCGGCGGCGACGACCGCCGGCACGACCGGGCGGGTGGCCGCGGTCCGCCGCCGGCCGCGGAACAGCAGCAGCGCCGCCAGGCCGTAGAGCACCGCCGCCGTGGCGCCGTGGCCCGACGGATAGAAGCCCTCGTGCGCAGCGCCCGCCATCTGCGGCGGGCCCGGCCGGGCGAGCCACAGTTTGAGCGGGACCACCAGCGCGGGCACCGCCACCGCCGTGAGGCCGGCCGCGAGCGGGGGCAGCCACCAGCGCGGGGGAGCGCCGCCGTCGGCCGCCCGGCGACGCGCTGCGCGCCGGCCCCGCCACAGGGCCCACACCAGGACCGCCGACAGCACCGGCAGCGCCACCGCCGTATTGCCGAGATCGGCGAAGAACCCGGCAGGTCCGGCGGGGAGGCCGCCGGAGGCCACGGCGCGGCCGAGCCGCTCGTCGAGCGCGCGCAGCGGGCCGTGCTCGGCCACCTGCCAGGTGAGCACGGCGAAGAGCAACGCACTGACCGCACAGACCGACAGCGGGGACAGGCGGCGGGGGCCGGGGCCGGACGGCTCCGCGGGGCCCGGGAAAAGGGTCGGCCGCCTCGGAACAGGGGGGGTGGTTCCGAGGCGGCCGTGGTGACCGGTGTCCCGCGCGCCCCGGGGGGTCTGGGGCGGGCGGACATCCGATCGGTGAGGATTCCCGGAGTTCCCAGTGCCAGGGGTTCCGGTGTTGTGCGCGAGGGCACGGCCTGGTCGAAGCCGGGGAAGCGCCGACCGGGCGTCGCTCGCAGTCCCCTGCGAGCGGGGTGTTTCTCTCATCTGCAGAAACCGTACGGCACCACGACCGCGCCCGACAGCCGCATCACCCGCCCGCCATCGGCCCCGCACATCTTCTTCACGCCATGCCTCCACCTACGCGTGTTCGCACAGAAATGAGCGCAGAAATCCTCAAAGGGAGGGGCAAAGAGCGGGGTGGGGAGAGGGGCCCAACGGGCCGCGGCCCGGGACACGGCATCAGCCGTGCCCCGGGCCGCGCCGGGTGCCTCCCGCGGAGCGCTGCTCCGCCGTCGGTCTGCCGCTCAGATCGTGGCGAAGGCGCCTTCGAGGATGTCCAGGCCCTCGCTCAGCAGGTCCTCGCCGATGACCAGCGGCGGCAGGAAGCGCAGCACATTGCCGTACGTGCCGGTCGTCAGTACCAGCAGGCCCTCCTGGTGGCAGGCCTTGGCCAGCGCGGCGGTGGCCTCCGGGTTCGGCTCCTTGGAGCCGGACTTGACCAGCTCGATCGCGATCATCGCGCCGCGGCCGCGGACCTCGCCGATGATGTCGTACTTCTCCGCGATCGCGGTCAGCCGCGGCTTCATGATCTCGCCGATCCGGCGGGCCTTGGCGTTCAGGTCCTGCTCGCGCATGGTCTCGATCGAGCCCAGCGCCGCGGCGCAGGCGACCGGGTTGCCGCCGTAGGTGCCGCCCAGGCCGCCGGCGTGCGCGGCGTCCATGATCTCGGCGCGGCCGGTGACCGCGGCCAGCGGCAGACCGCCCGCGATGCCCTTGGCGGTGGTGATCAGGTCCGGGACGATGCCCTCGTCCTCACACGCGAACCACTGGCCGGTACGGCAGAAGCCGGACTGGATCTCGTCCGCGACGAAGACGATGCCGTTCTCCTTCGCGAAGTTCGCGAGGGCGGGCAGGAAGCCCTTGGCGGGCTCGATGAAACCGCCCTCACCGAGCACCGGCTCGATGATGATCGCCGCGACGTTCTCCGCCCCGATCTGCTTGGTGATCTGCGAGATGGCCTGGTCCGCGGCCTCCTGCGCACAGTTCTCCGGGCCGGTCAGCCAGCGGTAGGGGTAGGCCACCGGGACGCGGTAGACCTCGGGCGCGAACGGGCCGAAGCCCTGCTTGTACGGCATGTTCTTGGAGGTGAGCGCCATCGTGAGGTTCGTGCGGCCGTGGTAGCCGTGGTCGAAGACGACGACCGCCTGGCGCTTGGTGTGCACGCGGGCGATCTTGACGGCGTTCTCGACGGCCTCCGCACCGGAGTTGAACAGCGCCGACTTCTTCGCGTGGTCGCCCGGCGTCAGCTCGGCCAGCTGCTCGCAGACCTCGATGTACGGCTCGTACGGCGCGACCATCGCACAGGTGTGGGTGAAGGCCGCCAGCTGCGCGGTGGCCCGGCGGACGACCGCCTCCGCGCTGTTGCCGACCGAGGTCACCGCGATGCCGGAGCCGAAGTCGATCAGGGAGTTGCCGTCCACGTCCTCCAGGACGCCGCCGCCCGCGCGCTTGACGAAGACGGGCAGCACGGCGCCGACACCACCGGCCACCGTGGCCTGCTTGCGCGCCCACAGCTCCTGCGACTTCGGGCCGGGGATCGCGGTGACGACGCGACGCTCCTGGGGGAGGGCGGGGCCTCCGGACAGTTCGGTCATGGCAGTCTCCTGGGGTGGAACGGGACGACGTACAAAGGTCTTGTTCTCGCAGGCTAGGGGCGGCCGGGCGGCTCTGGCATGTTCCGTTCGGGAGAAGTGCGCGTGTTGCGTTGTCCGCACCGGACATAGCGGCGGCCCCCGGCCAGTAGATTGAGCGACGGCGCGCCCGGCAGTGGCAGACACCAGCGCGGGCATGACAATGGCAGCGCGGCCCGACGACGCGGCCGCGGCGCAACGACGCAGCAGCCCACGGCTCAAGGGGGACTAGGGCACCGGATGGACACCGAGGGCACGCAGGACGCACAGGAGACCGCTCCCCGGCCGCCCGGCGGAGCGCACCGACCCGACGCCGCGGTGCCGCGCCCCGCGGCACCGCCCACCCCGCCGCCACCCGCCGCCCCGCCGGCCGTGCCGGCCGTGCCCGCCGCCCCGCCGGGCCCCGCGCCCGCCGGCTCCGCCGCCGAACCGCCCCTGCTGGGCTGGCTGCGGACCCCGCGCCCGGCCGCCGCGCCCGGTATCTGGACCTTCGGCCACCGGCCCCGGGCCGCGGCCGATCCCGACCGGGTCCCCGCGCGGCAGCTGATCAGCGGCGCGGTGATCTCGTTCCTGTGCGGGTGGCTGTTGTGGTCGCTGCTGTACAACCAGTACCTCGGCAGCTACTGGCTCTGGCCGCTGCTCCTGCTGACGCCGGACTCCTGGCGGACGGCCGGCGGCGACAAGATGATCTTTGTCGGGGCCAGTTACCTCTACTACGGCCTGGTGCTGGCGCTGCTGGCCGTCGTGTTCGGCCGCCTCGGCCGCTGGCCCGAACTCGCCCGCCGCTTCCTGGGACCGGCCCTCGGCCGGATGCGCAAGGGCGCGCCCGCCCCCAGGCCGCAGCCCGCCGCCGACCGGGCCCAGTGGCCCGAACTGCGGGCACACGGCGCCGCGGACGCGGCCGACAAGCTCGCCGCCGAGGCGCGCGCCGGGCGGATGAACGATGTGGACGTGGCCAGGATCGAGCGCGCCTGGCACTCGGTGCGGTCCGGCAAGAACTCCCTGGCCTCCTTCACCGACACCGTGCTCCGGCACGGCGCGGCGGCCTGTGCGCACCCTTCGGGCCGGCGCGATCTGGCCCGCCGGACCGCCCACCACGATCTGCTCGCCCACCAGGTCCGCATCGGCACCGCCGCCGACCACCCCCGCAACCCGTATCAGCACCGGCTCGCCGGATGCGCCCTGGAACCGGCGCTGTTGGGGACCTCGCTGCTGGCCGTCGGGCCGGCCGGCAGCGGCAAGACCACCCGGGTCGTCAAACCCGTCGTCGAGTCGATGTGCCTGCAGGCGCTGGCCGGGCAGTGCGCGGTGGTCGTGGTCGGCCCCGCCGGCTCCGACCTCGGTGCCGACGACGCGTTCGATGTGGTGGTCCGGATCGGCCGCCCCGATCCGGAGTGCGACCTCGACCTGTACGGCGGCACCACGGACCCCGACGAAGCGGCCGGCATCCTCGCCGAGGCGCTGGTCGGTGATCTCGCCGAGCAACTGCCCGGCGGCGACAGCCGGCGCGCCGCCACCGCACTGGCCCAGCTGCTCGGCCCCTTCGCGGCCGCCCACGACCGCTTCCCCACCGTGCCCGAGCTGCGCGAACTGCTGGACGGCGCGCCCCGGGCGATGTCCGCGCTGCGCGCCGCCCTGGAGGAGACCGGCGCCCAGACCCTGCTGCGCGAACTGGACGCACGGGCCCGCCAGTCGGAGCGCCCCGGCGACCTCGGCGTGCTCCTCGCCGACCGCATCGCCCTCCTGGACCGGCCCGCCTTCGCCGCGTTCTTCGACCCCACCGGGGGCACCCGGCAGGTCTCGCTGCGCGCCCTGGACCATCCGCTGCGGGTCCGTATCGAACTCCCCGAGCGCGGCCATGCGGAGGCCTCGCGGATCCTCGCCCGGCTGGTACTGGCGCAGTTCACCGAGTGCGCGGTGGCCCGCGGCGACCGCTCGGTGTTCGCCTGCCTGGTCCTCGACGAGGCCGCCCACACCATCACCGCCGAGGCGCTGCGCGGTCTGCAGCGGCTGCGCTCGGCGAACGCCGGGGCGGTGCTGACGCTGCGCTCGCTGGACGACGTCCCCGACGCGCTGCGCGGCACGCTGCTGGGCTCGGTGGGCTGCCGGATGGCGTTCGCGGGCGTGACGACCTGGGACGGCGCCCGGTTCGCCGAGGTGTGGGGCAAGGAGTGGGTGGAGACCCGAGATGTGACGGATCGTCAAATCATTGCCGAGGGCGCCGCGATGAAGGCGCTCCACCTCTTCCGCCACCTGGTCACCGGCAAGGCGCCCACCGCCAAGGCCGTCACCGTCCGCACCGTCGAGCGGGAGCGCTGGTCCGCCTCCGACCTCGCCAATTCGCTGCCGCCCGGGCATGCCGTGCTCTCCGTGACCTCGGTGGCGGGGGAGCATGCGCCGCCCGTGCTGGTGGATCTGCGGTCCTGAGGGGGCGGACGCGGGGGCGGACGCCGGCCGGGGCGGCCCGGTGCATCCAGGGCAGGCGGCGGCGCGCCGTCCGGTGGCCCGGGTGCGGGGCGTGCCCCCGGAGGCGGCGGGAATATCCGGCCCGTGGGTCCCCCGGATTCCTCCGCTGAGGCAGAATCGACACCGGCCGTTCATACGGGGCGGCGAAAATAGACGGGTCGGCGGCCGGTCCCCCGGCCCTGCCGGTGACCGGTTGTCGACCGTCCGTCCCCCGCAGTCGTCGACGTCACGAAGGTCCCATGCCGCACACGCTCGCTTCCCTGGTCAACCACACCGCGCTCAAGCTGACCGTGCTCGCGGGCGAGGGGCGGCTGGACGTGCCGGTGCGCTGGGCGCACGCGAGTGAGCTGATCGATCCGGTGCCGTACATGGAAGGCGGCGAGCTGCTGCTGATCACCGCGCTCAAGCTGGACGCGGAGGACGCGGAGGCGACCCGCAGCTATGTGCGGCGGATCGCCGAGGCCGGGGTGGTCGGGCTGGGCTTCGCGGTCGGGGTGAACTACGAGGGGGTGCCGGCGGCGCTGGTCGAGGCGGCCGGGGAGCAGGGGCTGCCGCTGCTCGGGGTGCCCCGCAGGACACCGTTCATCGCGATCAGCAAGGCGGTCTCGGCGGCCGTCGCCGCCGACCAGTACCGCGCGGTGACCGCGGGGTTCGAGGCGCAGCGGGAGCTGACCCGGGCGGCGCTCGGCGCCGAGGGTCCGGCCGAACTCCTGGCCCGGCTCGCGGCCCATCTGGACGGCTGGGCCGCGCTCTACGACGCCTCGGGCGCCGTGGTCGCCGCCGCCCCCGACTGGGCGGCCCGGCGCGCGGCCCGGCTCGCCGAGGACGTCGGGCGGCTGCGCGAGCGGCCCGCCCCCGCCAGCTCCGTGGTCAGCGACACCGAAGGCGACGACCGGGTCGAACTGCAGTCACTGGGCACCGGGCGGCGGGCCCGCGGGGTGCTCGCGGTGGGCACCGCCGCGCCGCTCGGCACGGCCGAGCGCTACGCCGTGCACTCCGCGGTGGCGCTGCTCACCCTGACCACCGAGCGGTCCAGGGCGCTGCAGGACGCCGAGGCGCGGCTGGGCGCGGCGGTGCTGAAGATGCTGCTCGCGGGGGAGCCGGACCACGCGCGGGCGGTGGCCGGGCGGCTCTACGGCGGACTGCTGGACGCGCCGTTCCGGGTGGTGGTCGCCGAGCCGGTGCCCGCCGAGGAACAGTCGTCGGGTGCGGCCGGGGGCGCCGTCTCCCCGAGGGGCCTCGACGGGCTGGCCGACGCGATGGACTCCGCGGCCGCCCGGACCGGTGAGGCGCTGCTCGCCGTGCCGGACGGCGGCCGGCTGATCGTGCTGGTCGCGGACGGCGGCGCGGCCGCGGCCGCCTGTGCCGCCTACGCCGCCGAGGCCGAGGCCCGCGCCGGCGCGCAGCCGCGTGCGCGCGGCCGGGCCGGGCGCGGGGAGAGCGGGCGGCGCGAGACGGTCGCCGTCGGGCTGTCGGCGCCGACCGGACCGATGGCCGCCGCCCACGCCTACCGCCAGGCCGAACAGGCGCTGTCGGTGGCCCGCCGGCGCGGCCGGGCGCTGGTCGAGCACGAGGACGTGGCGGCCGGATCCGTGCTGCCGCTGCTCGCCGACGACGCGGTCCGTGCCTTCGCGGACGGGCTGCTGCGGGCGCTGCGCGAGCACGATGCGACCGGCCGCGGCGACCTGGTGGCCTCGCTGCGGGCCTGGCTCGCCCGGCACGGCCAGTGGGACGCGGCCGCCGCCGACCTGGGCGTCCACCGCCACACCCTGCGCTACCGGATGCGGCGGGTGGAGGAGATCCTGGGGCGCTCGCTGGACGACGCGGATGTCCGGATGGAGCTGTGGCTGGCGCTGAAGGCGACCTCGACGTCCGAGGGCAACGAGGGCGGGGCGGGCTCGTCGCCCTCCCTGTGACGGCCGCCTTCCCTGTGATGGCCGGTCCGCCTGCTGCGTGAGCCCCCTCGGTCGCGCACCGCGTGACGGTCGCCTTCCCCGCGACGGCCGGTCCGCCTGCTCCGTCCGCCGCCTCGGCCGCGCACCGCGGACCCGTCCCGTACGCCCTCTCCGCCGCGCCCCGGACCCACTCCGTCCACCCCCTCCACCACGGAGAGACCGGCCTGCCGATTACTCCGCTACGGACAAACGCCACGGCGCCGCCGTCCCCCTACCTTGGGTGCAGAGTCAAAACCGCAGAGGCGCTCGCTGAGCCATGCGCACCACCCACCACGTCTGAAGGGCCGGGTTCCACTGTGCCGATCCCCACTGATGCAGCCCCCACCGCCTTCTGGCTCGCCGGCCGCAAGGCCACCGGCGAGGCCACCTTCGATGTCACCTCCCCCTGGGACGGACGTCTCGTCGGCACGGTGAGCGTCCCCACCGAGGCGCAGGTCGAGGAGGCCATCGCGGCCTCCGTCGCCGTTCAGGACGAGCTGGCCGCGACCCCCGCGCATGTGCGGGCCGCCGCCCTGGACCATGTGCACCGCCGGCTGGTGGAGCGTACGGAGGAGATCGCCCGGCTGATCTCCGCGGAGAACGGCAAGCCCATGAAGTGGGCGCGCGGCGAGGTCGGCCGGGCCGTGTCCGTGTTCCGCTTCGCGGCCGAGGAGGCCCGCCGCTTCAACGGCGGCGAGGCGCAGCGGCTGGACACCGACGCGGGCGGCGCCGGCCGGCTCGCGCTGACCCGCCGCTTCCCGCGCGGCACGGTGCTGGGCATCGCCCCGTTCAACTTCCCGCTCAACCTCTGCGCCCACAAGGTCGCCCCGGCCATCGCCGCCGGCGCCCCGATCATCCTCAAGCCGGCCCCGGCCACCCCGCTCTCCGGTCTGCTCATCGGCGAGCTGCTGGCCGAGACCGACCTGCCGGCCGGCTCCTGGTCGATCCTCCCGGTGACCAACGACCGGATGCCGGCGCTGGTTCAGGACGAGCGGCTGCCGGTCGTCTCCTTCACCGGCTCCGAGAAGGTCGGCTACGCGATCCTCGACTCGGTGCCGCGCAAGCACTGCACCCTGGAGCTCGGCGGCAACGGCGCCGCCGTCGTCCTGCCGGACTTCTCCTCCGAGGCGGACCTGGACTGGGCGGCGCAGCGCATCGCCACCTTCTCCAACTACCAGGGCGGCCAGTCCTGCATCTCGGTGCAGCGGGTGATCGCCGACGCGTCCGTCTACGACCGGCTGGTGCCGAAGATCGTGGCGGCCGTCGAGGCGCAGGTCACCGGTGACCCCTCCGACGACGCGACCGAGGTCGGCCCGCTGGTGAGCGAGGACGCCGCCAAGCGCGTCGAGTCCTGGGTGGACGAGGCCGTGGAGCGCGGCGCGAAGCTGCTCGCAGGCGGCAAGCGCGACGGCGCCTCCTACGCGCCGACCGTGCTGGCGGACGTGCCCGCCGGTGCCACCCTCGCCGGCGAAGAGGTCTTCGGCCCGGTGCTCACCCTGACCAAGGTCGAGGGCGTGGACGAGGCGTTCGCGGCCGTCAACGACTCCAAGTTCGGCCTGCAGGCGGGCGTGTTCACGCACGATGTGCAGACCGCGTTCCGCGCCCACCGTGCGCTGGAGGTCGGCGGCGTGATCATCGGCGATGTGCCGTCCTACCGCGCCGACCAGATGCCGTACGGCGGCGTCAAGCAGTCCGGGGTGGGCCGCGAGGGCGTGCGCTTCGCGATGGACGACTACACCTACGAGCGGGTCATGGTCCTCACCGGACTCGCGCTGTAACCCACCGGCCCGGCCCGGCCAGGTGGACAGCGACGGCCGTCCTCGGGTCGTATCACCCTCCGGGCCACGGCCGGCGCTCCGGCGCCGGCCCCCGGCGCGGCGCGCTCCGGCACTCTGTGCGGAGCGCGCCGCGTCCGCCGTTCCGGCCCGCGGCGGGTGCGGCGGCAGGCGTCGCGCCCGTAGGGGGTGTCTCTCCGATCTCCGTGGGCCTGCGGCGCCTGGCACCGCACTCCCCCAGCTAACGCTGGGGGTACCCCCACGCGGCGTTGTCGCATCACCCACGGACACCCAGTCCGAGGGAGACGCTCCGCCTTGCGATGCACGGCACCAGACGCCGCAGGCTGATCCACGGAGACCGAAGAGACACCCCCTAGCCGCGGACGGTCTCACGCCGGCCGGGCGGTGCGACACCGCCCCCACTCCACCGGCGCCGTGCCCCACCCCCCGAAGGGCCGAGGCCCGCGAGTCCTCAGGGACCGGTGCCGGGGCGCAGGCCTCCCATGGCGCACCGGCGCCCTTGCGCCGGCTTCTCCTCGTACCTCCAGTGGTGCAACCCGTGCGGATCGGGTAACTCTCACAAGTAGCGCTGTCCAGCGACCGACCGGCCGCCGGCGCTGAACTCCCGAACCCGCGGCGAGGTGAGCTCCTGATGACCGCTCCATCCATCCGCAACGTTTCCGAGCGCGAAGCACGCCAGGTCGCCGAGGCGGCCCGCGAGCAGGACTGGCGCAAGCCCAGCTTCGCCAAGGAACTGTTTCTGGGGCGCTTCCGGCTCGACCTCATCCATCCGCACCCCACCCCCGCGGTCGACGACGTGCGCCGCGGCGAGAAATTCCTCGCCACGCTGCGTGAGTTCTGCGAGACGAAGATCGACAGCGCCCGGATCGAGCGCGAGGGAACGATTCCGGACGAGACCATCAAGGGTCTCAAGGAGCTCGGCGCGCTCGGCATGAAGATCGACCCGAAGTACGGCGGCCTCGGGCTGACCCAGGTCTACTACAACCGGGCGCTGGCCCTGGTCGGCACCGCCAGCCCCGCCATCGGCGCGCTGCTCTCCGCGCATCAGTCGATCGGCGTACCGCAGCCCCTGAAGCTGTTCGGCACCAAGGAGCAGAAGGAGACCTTCCTGCCGCGCCTGGCGCGGACGGACATCTCGGCGTTCCTGCTGACCGAGCCCGACGTCGGTTCGGACCCGGCCCGGCTGGCGACCGTGGCCGTCCCGGAAGGCGACGAGTACGTGCTCGACGGCGTGAAGCTGTGGACCACCAACGGTGTGGTCGCCGACCTGCTGGTGGTGATGGCGCGGGTGCCCGCCTCCGAGGGCCACAAGGGCGGCATCACGGCGTTCGTGGTCGAGGCGGACGCGCCGGGCATCACGGTCGAGAACCGCAACGCCTTCATGGGCCTGCGCGGCCTGGAGAACGGCGTCACCCGCTTCCACCAGGTACGGGTCCCCGCCGCGAACCGCATCGGCCCCGAGGGCGCCGGCCTGAAGATCGCGCTGACCACCCTCAACACCGGACGGCTGTCGCTGCCCGCGATGTGCGTCGGCTCCGGAAAGTGGTGCCTGAAGATCGCCCGCGAGTGGTCCGGGGCCCGCGAGCAGTGGGGCCGCCCGGTCGCCAAGCACGAGGCCGTCGGCGCCAAGATCTCCTTCATCGCCGCCACCACCTTCGCCCTCGAAGCGGTCGTCGACCTCTCCTCCCAGATGGCCGACGAGAACCGCAACGACATCCGCATCGAGGCCGCCCTCGCCAAGCTCTACGGCTCCGAGATGGGCTGGCTGATCGCCGACGAACTCGTCCAGATCCGGGGCGGCCGCGGCTTCGAGACCGCCGACTCGCTCGCCGCCCGCGGCGAACGCGCGGTCCCGGCCGAGCAGCTGCTGCGCGATATGCGCATCAACCGGATCTTCGAGGGCTCCACGGAGATCATGCATCTGCTGATCGCCCGGGAGGCGGTGGACGCCCATCTGTCGGTCGCCGGCGACCTCATCGACCCCGACAAGACCCTCGCCGACAAGAGCCGGGCGGCGGCCAAGGCCGGCGGGTTCTACGCCCGCTGGCTGCCCAAGCTCGTCGCCGGTCCGGGCCAACTCCCGCGTACGTACCAGGAGTTCGGGATGCTCGCCGGGCATCTGCGGTATGTCGAGCGGACCTCCCGCAAGCTCGCCCGCTCCACGTTCTACGCGATGTCCCGCTGGCAGGGCCGGATGGAGACCAAGCAGGGCTTCCTCGGCCGGATCGTCGACATCGGCGCCGAGCTGTTCGCGATGAGCGCCGCCTGCGTCCGCGCCGAGTACCTGCGGGAGACCGACGACCACGGGCGCGAGGCGCAGCAGCTGGCCGACGTGTTCTGCCGGCAGGCGCGGATCCGGATCGAGGAGCTGTTCGGCCGGCTGTGGACCAACACCGACGAGCTCGACCGCAAGGTCGTCTCCGGGGTGCTCGACGGCAACTACACCTGGCTGGAGGACGGCATCGTCGACCCCAGCGGCGACGGCCCCTGGATCGCCGACGCCACCCCGGGCCCGAGCAGGACGGACAACGTCCGGCGGCCCATCCGCTGAGCCGGACGCGGCCCGCATCCCGGGGCCGCCCCGGCGGTGATCCGCCGGGGCGGCCCCGGGGCGTGCCGGGCGCCTCCAGGGGAGGCATGATCGGCAAGACCCGCCCTTGGTGTCCACCGCCCCCCGGCGACCGGCCACAATGGACCCCATGACGGACTCCCTCGCCCACCCGCATCTGCGCTTCGAGCCGGCCGCCGGCGACCCGGACGGCCCGCGCGGGCCCCGTTCCCTGGTGATCCTCGGCTCGACCGGGTCGATCGGCACCCAGGCGATCGACATCGTGCTGCGCAACCCCGACCGCTTCCGGGTCACCGCGCTCTCCGCGGCCGGCGGCCGGGTCGAGCTGCTCGCCGAGCAGGCGCACCAGCTGCGGGTGACCGCCGTCGCGGTGGCCCGCGAGGACGCGGTGCCCGCGCTGCGCACGGCGCTGGCGGACCGCTACGGCGCGGGCGAGCCGCTGCCCGAGATCCTGGCCGGCCCCGACGCGGCCACCGAACTGGCCGCGTCGCCCTGCCACACCGTCCTCAACGGCATCACCGGCTCCATCGGCCTCGCCCCGACGCTGGCCGCCCTGAAGGCGGGCCGGGTGCTGGCCCTCGCCAACAAGGAGTCGCTGATCGTCGGTGGCCCGCTGGTCAAGGCGGTCGCTGCACCCGGCCAGATCATCCCCGTCGACTCCGAGCACTCCGCGCTCTTCCAGGCGCTGGCCGGCGGCGAGCGCGCCGAGGTACGCAAGCTCGTCGTCACCGCCTCCGGCGGCCCGTTCCGCGGCCGTACGAAGCGGGAGCTGGCCGGTGTCACCCCCGAGCAGGCGCTGGCCCACCCCACCTGGTCGATGGGCCCGGTCGTCACCATCAACTCCGCGACCCTCGTCAACAAGGGCCTGGAGGTCATCGAGGCGCATCTGCTGTTCGACGTGCCCTTCGACCGCATCGAGGTCGTCGTCCACCCGCAGTCCTACATCCACTCGATGGTGGAGTTCACCGACGGCTCCACGCTCGCCCAGGCCAGCCCGCCCGATATGCGGATGCCGATCGCGCTGGGCATCGGCTGGCCCGAGCGGGTCCCGGACGCCGCACCGGGCGTGGACTGGACGAAGGCCCAGACCTGGGAGTTCTTCCCGCTGGACGGGTCCGCCTTCCCGTCCGTCCCACTGGCCTGCCACGTCGGTGATCTGGGCGGCACCGCCCCGGCCGTCTTCAACGCGGCGAACGAGGAATGCGTGGAGGCATTCCTCAAGGGCGGGCTGCCGTTCACAGGGATTGTGGATACCGTCGCCGATGTGGTCGCCGAGCACGGCACGCCCTCGAAGGGAACTTCCCTGACGGTCGCGGACGTCCTGGAGGCGGAGACCTGGGCGCGCGCCCGCGCCCGCGAACTGGCCGCCCGTGCGGCACGGACACCTTCGGAGGCTCGCGCATGACGACCTGGATGACCATTCTCGGCATAGTCGTCTTCGTCGTCGGCCTGCTGTTCTCCATCGCCTGGCACGAGCTCGGCCATCTCTCCACGGCCAAGATGTTCGGTATCCGCGTGCCGCAGTACATGGTGGGCTTCGGGCCGACGCTCTTCTCCCGTAAGAAGGGCGACACCGAGTACGGCATCAAGGCCGTCCCGCTCGGCGGCTACATCCGCATGATCGGGATGTTCCCGCCCGGGGACGACGGAAAGCTCCAGGCCCGCTCCACCTCGCCGTTCCGCGGCATGATCGAGGACGCCCGCTCGGCGGCCTTCGAGGAGCTGCAGCCCGGCGACGACAAGCGGCTCTTCTACACCCGCAAGCCCTGGAAGCGCGTCATCGTGATGTTCGCCGGGCCGTTCATGAATCTGATCCTGGCGGTCGTGATCTTCATGAGCGTGCTGATGGGCTTCGGCATCAACACCCAGACGACGTCGGTCGGCTCCGTCTCGGACTGCGTCATCTCGGCCGCCGCCAAGACCGACAAGTGCCCGGCCGGCGCCAAGGACTCCCCGGCCAAGGCCGCGGGCCTGCGGGCCGGCGACAAGATCGTGTCGTTCAACGGGCGCGCCGTCCCGGACTGGGGCGCCCTCCAGCAGCAGATCCGCGACACCACCGGGCCCGCCACCCTCGTCGTCGAGCGACACGGCGCCCGCACGACCCTGCACGCCGACCTGATCGAGAACAAGGTCGCCAAGACCGACGGCCACGGCGGCTATGTGCCCGGCCAGTTCGTGAGCGCCGGATTCCTCGGCTTCACCCCGGCAAGCGGTGTGGTCCAGCAGTCGTTCGGCCAGTCCGTCGACCGCATGGGCAACATGGTCGAGCAGGGCGTCTCCTCGCTG
The DNA here is from genome assembly GCF_050433025.1 of Streptomyces auratus. Classification (NCBI taxonomy): domain Bacteria; kingdom Bacillati; phylum Actinomycetota; class Actinomycetes; order Kitasatosporales; family Streptomycetaceae; genus Streptomyces; species Streptomyces auratus. The sequence goes on from NZ_JBNGCB010000003.1 coordinate 1,518,193, forward strand.
GTGAACCTGCCCGGCAAGGTCCCGGACCTGTGGGACGCGGCCTTCAACGGCGGCGAGCGCAAGCAGGACTCCCCGATGGGCGTGGTCGGCGCGGCCCGGGTCGGCGGCGAGGTCTTCTCCCTGCACATCCCGCCGGAGCAGCGGGTGGCGACCATGCTCTTCCTGGTCGCCGGCTTCAACCTCTCGCTGTTCCTGTTCAACATGCTGCCGCTGCTGCCGCTGGACGGCGGACACATCGCCGGGGCCGTGTGGGAGTCGATCCGGCGGGCCTTCGCCAAGATCGTCCGGCGTCCCGACCCCGGCCCCTTCGACGTCGCCAAGCTGATGCCGGTCGCCTACGTCGTCGCGGGGATCTTCATCTGCTTCACCCTGCTGGTGCTCGTCGCCGACGTGGTGAATCCGGTGAAGCTGACCTGAAAACAGGTTTGGCGGCGGCCGGGCACCTCTGTGGCGTTTGGAGGTGTCCGGCCGTCTCCTTTCGTGGTGCCACGGGGGGACGATGTGCCTCCTGCAACCCCGGTGCCGTAACCTCGAAGGCCGGAGCCCGCCGATGCGGGGCCTAGATCCACACCTTGGGGTTGCTCGCCAGATGACTGCCATTTCACTGGGAATGCCGGACGTACCGACCAAGCTTGCCGACCGCCGGGTCAGCCGCAAGATCCAGGTCGGAACGGTCGCCGTGGGCGGAGACGCACCGGTCTCGGTGCAGTCGATGACGACCACACGCACGTCCGACATCGGCGCGACGCTGCAGCAGATCGCCGAGCTGACGGCCTCCGGCTGCCAGATCGTCCGCGTCGCCTGCCCGACCCAGGACGACGCCGATGCGCTGCCCGTCATCGCCCGGAAGTCCCAGATTCCGGTCATCGCGGACATCCATTTCCAGCCGAAGTACGTCTTCGCCGCGATCGACGCCGGCTGCGCCGCGGTCCGCGTCAACCCCGGCAACATCAAGCAGTTCGACGACAAGGTCAAGGAGATCGCGAAGGCGGCCTCCGACGCCGGCACCCCGATCCGGATCGGCGTCAACGCCGGCTCCCTGGACAGCCGCCTGCTGCAGAAGTACGGCAAGGCCACCCCCGAGGCGCTCGTCGAGTCCGCGCTGTGGGAAGCGTCCCTCTTCGAGGAGCACGGCTTCCGTGACATCAAGATCTCGGTCAAGCACAACGACCCGGTCGTGATGGTCAACGCCTACCGCCAGCTCGCCGCCCAGTGCGACTACCCCCTCCACCTCGGCGTCACGGAGGCCGGCCCCGCCTTCCAGGGCACCATCAAGTCCGCCGTCGCCTTCGGCGCCCTGCTCAGCGAGGGCATCGGCGACACCATCCGCGTCTCGCTCTCCGCGCCGCCCGCCGAAGAGGTCAAGGTCGGCATCTCCATCCTGGAGTCGCTCAACCTCCGCCAGCGCCGCCTGGAGATCGTCTCCTGCCCGTCCTGCGGCCGCGCCCAGGTCGATGTCTACAAGCTCGCCGACGAGGTCACCGCGGGCCTGGAGGGCATGGAGGTGCCGCTGCGCGTCGCCGTCATGGGCTGCGTCGTCAACGGCCCCGGCGAGGCCCGCGAGGCCGACCTCGGGGTCGCCTCCGGCAACGGCAAGGGCCAGATCTTCGTCAAGGGCGAGGTCATCAAGACCGTCCCCGAGTCGAAGATCGTCGAGACCCTCATCGAAGAGGCGCTGAAGATCGCCGCACAGATGGAGGCGGACGGCGTCGCCTCCGGCAGCCCGGTCGTCTCCGCCGCAGGCTGAGACCGCCTCCCGCAGCCGCCGAGCCCCGCCGCCCGCACCGGGCCGCGGGGCTCTCGGCCGCCCGGAACAATGCGTCCCGCCGGGGCCGGGTGCTCCCCGCGGGCGCGAGGTAAAGTGCCAGGACCTGCTCCCGCCTGGCCTCCCAGGCCCGTAACGGTGAGGCTGTCCGACACGTGCTGACGACCACTGCCATCAAGGTCCTCGAGCCCGGGGAGCTCGACGACGCCCTCGCGGTCCTGGACCGCGATCCGGTCGCCAATGCCTTCGTCGCCGCCCGCGTCCAGATCGCCGGCCTCGACCCCTGGCGGCTGGGCGGCGAGATGTGGGGCTGGTACGTCGGCGGGCGCCTGGAGTCGCTCTGCTACGCCGGTGCCAACCTCGTCCCGGTCTGCGCCACCTCCGAGGCCGTCCGCGGCTTCGCCGAACGCGCCCGCCGCCAAGGCCGCCGCTGCTCGTCCATCGTCGGCCCCGCGGGCACCACCGCCGAGCTGTGGTCGCTCCTGGAGCCGTACTGGGGACCGGCCCGCGAGATCCGCGCCCACCAGCCGCTGATGGTCACCACCGCACCGTCCGCCGAGATCGCCCCCGACCCGGACGTCCGGCGGATCCGCAAGAACGAGCTGGACCTGATCATGCCCGCCTGTGTGGCCATGTTCACCGAAGAGGTCGGCATCTCCCCGATGGCCGGCGACGGCGGGCTCCTCTACCAAGCCCGGGTCGCCGAACTCGTCGGCGCCGGCCGCTCCTTCGCCCGCATAGAGAACGGCAAGGTCATCTTCAAGGCCGAGATCGGCGCCGCCACCCAGCGGGCCTGCCAGATCCAGGGCGTCTGGGTCGACCCCGCCCACCGCGGCAAGGGCCTGTCCGAGACCGGCATGGCCGCCGTGCTGCGCTACGCCCTCAGCGATGTCGCCCCCGTCGTCAGCCTCTACGTCAACGACTTCAACACCGCGGCCCGCGCCTCCTACCGCCGGGTGGGCTTCGAGGAGGTCGGCGCGTTCATGAGCGTGCTGTTCTGATCTCGCCGTACTGTTCCCGCCCGCCGCCTTGTACGCTCCGGGCATGGATCACGTCGCGGTCGGCCCCCTTGATCTCGCTGCCCGCGTGGATGACGCGCTGGCCGTCCAAGCGCTCGCCTTCGGCCTGAGCGACGAGGAGACCGCCGTCCGCCGGCACATCGTGCTGCGCCACTTCGCCTGCCCCGGCGCCCGCGCCCTCGGCGCCACCACCCCCGACGGCCGGCTGGTCGGCTTCGTCTACGGCATGCCCAACGACCGCGCCCACTGGTGGTCCACGGTCGTCGAGCCCTACCTGCGCAGCGCGTCCCTCGACCACTGGCTCGACAACTCCTTCACCATCACCGAGCTGCACGTCCACCCCGCCTACCAGCACCGCGGCATCGGCCGGGCCCTGCTCACCCGCCTCACCGACGAGGCCCGCGAACCACGCTCCATCCTCTCCGCCATCGACACCGAAAGCCCCGCCCGCCGCCTCTACCGCTCCCTCGGCTACCACGACCTGGCCCGCCGCGTGCTCTTCCCGAGCGCGCCTACGCCTTACGCGGTGATGGGCGCGCGCTTGCCGCTGATGCGGCCTTCTTCCCACGTTGTCGGCTGACCCGCCGTGCCGCTTGCGCTTGGCGGCGCGCCCCACGTTTTTGTCTTTCCCGCCGTGGTGGCTTATCGCCGTTGCGCCTGGCGGCGGGCGTGGTTTGTCGGGTGCGGTGCCGCTCCTCCGGACTTCGTCCTGCGGCGCGGCCCCTCCCGTGAGTGGGTGGGAACAGGCCGGTGGGGGCGGGCCCCGGCCGTCGTCTGCGTGCAGTCGAGGGATGAGGTCCGCCCCCACCGGTCTTCTTCCACCCCCAACGGGAGGGGGCGGACCGCAGGACGGAGTCCGGAGGGCCGGTCCCGCGGCCGAACAGCCAGCGCAGCGGCAACCAGCCCGCCGCAGGCGCAACGGCGACAAACACCCGCGGCGGGCCAGGCGACCACGTGCGGCGCGCCGCAAAGCGCAACGGTGGGAACCTCCCACGGCGGGAACGCCGAAAACGCGGGGTGCGCCGCACAGCGCAAACGGCGAGAAACTCCCACGGCGGGAAGGCCGACAACGTGGGAATGAAGGCCAAGCGCAGCGGTATCGCATTTCCGCCGGAGAGACCCCTACGGCTAACCTCCAGGGAGTCACCTTTCTTACGCAGGAGAATCTCCCATGGCCCACGCCGCACAGGTCCAGCGCATGTCCCGCTTGATGATCAAGACACTGCGCGACGACCCGGCCGACGCCGAGACCGCCAGCCACAAGCTGCTCGTCCGCGCCGGGTACGTCCGCCGCTCCTCCGCCGGCATCTGGACGTGGCTGCCGCTGGGCAAGAAGGTCCTGGAGAACGTCTCCCGCATCGTCCGGGAGGAGATGGACGCCATCGGCGGCCAGGAGGTCCTGCTGCCGGCCCTGCTGCCCAAGGAGCCCTACCAGGCCAGCGGCCGCTGGGAGGAGTACGGCGACCTGCTCTTCCGGCTCAAGGACCGCAAGGGTGCCGACTACCTCCTCGGCCCCACCCACGAAGAGATCTTCACCCTCACGGTCAAGGACCAGTGCACGTCCTACAAGGACCTGCCGGTGATCCTCTACCAGATCCAGACCAAGTACCGCGACGAGGCCCGCCCCCGCTCCGGTGTGCTGCGCGGCCGCGAGTTCCAGATGAAGGACTCGTACAGCTTCGACACCACCGACGAGGGGCTGGAGCAGTCCTACGCCCTGCACCGCGCGGCGTACCAGAAGATCTTCGAGCGTCTGGGCCTGGACTACCGCATCGTCTCCGCCGTCTCCGGCGCGATGGGCGGCTCGGCCTCCGAGGAGTTCCTGGCCCCGGCCTCGGCCGGTGAGGACACCTTCGTGGACTGCCCGGCGTGCGACTACGCCGCCAACACCGAGGCCGTGACCGTCAAGGTCGCGCCGGCCGACGGCTCCGGGCACGGCCCCGTCGAGGAGCTGGACACCCCCGACACCCCGACCATCGAGTCGCTCGCCGAGTTCCTCGACGTGCCGGCCGCCGCGACCCTGAAGAACCTCCTGGTCAAGGTCGACGGCGAGATCGTCGCGGTGGGCGTGCCCGGCGACCGCGAGGTCGACCTCGGCAAGCTCGGCGAGCACCTCGCACCGGCCACCGTCGAGCTGGTCACCGCCGAGGACTTCACCGACCGGCCGGAGCTCGTCCGCGGCTATGTCGGCCCGCAGGGCCTGGCCGGCAAGGCCTTCCGCTACCTCGCCGACCCGCGGATCGCGCCCGGCACGGCCTGGGTCACCGGCGCCAACAAGGAGGGCAAGCACGCCCGCAACGTCGTCGCGGGCCGGGACTTCGAGGTCGACGAGTACCTCGACGTGGTCGTCGTCGAGCCCGGTGACCCCTGCCCGAAGTGCGGCACCGGCCTGCGCATCGACCGCGCCATCGAGATCGGCCACATCTTCCAGCTCGGCCGCAAGTACGCCGACGCCTTCGAGCTCGATGTGCTCGGCCAGAACGGCAAGCCCGCCCGGGTCACCATGGGCTCGTACGGCATCGGCGTCTCCCGTGCGGTGGCTGCGCTCGCCGAGCAGTCGCACGACGAGAAGGGCCTGTGCTGGCCGCGCGAGGTCGCGCCGGCCGATGTGCATGTCGTCGCGGCCGGCAAGGCCAAGCAGACCGAGCTCGCCCTGGAGGTCGGCGAGCGGCTCGGCGCCGCAGGCCTGCGGGTCCTGGTCGACGACCGGGCCGGGGTCTCGCCGGGCGTGAAGTTCACCGACGCCGAACTGCTGGGCGTGCCGGCCATCGTGGTCGCCGGCCGGCGTGCCGCCGAGGGCGTCGTCGAGGTCAAGGACCGCCGTACCGGCGAGCGCGAGGAGCTGACGGTCGAGGAGGCCGTCGCCCGCCTCAGCGCGTAGGGACCGTAGGGCAACGGGCCGGCCGGGGTACCCACCCCGGCCGGCCCGTTCGTCCGTCCACTACAGCCAGGCCGCGAACTCCAGCAGCAGCTCGCCCCGCTGGCGGGCGCCCGCGGCCACCTCCCGTACGCCGGTGTCCACCGCCCGGTACAGCGTCCAGTCGCGCAGCCGGTCGCGGTCCACCTCCAGGGAGTCGGCCAGCTTGGCCACCCGGCGGCGGGCCGCCGGGGCCGCGCCCGACCCGGCCATCAGATCCTCGAACCGGTCCAGCACCAGCGCCGCCAGGTCGTAGGCCCGCTCGCCGACCACCGGCGACGGGCCGACCGCCAGCCAGGGCGCCCGTTCACCGGCCAGCACCTTGCCCTGCCGGAACGCGCCGTGCAGCAGGAACTGCTCGTCGGACCCGGCCGGCAGGGTGCGCCGCAGCTCCAGGGCCTGCTCGACCAGCGGTCCGGCGGCCCGGGTCAGGGACCCGGCCGTACGCAGCGCCACCGCGGCCTCTTCGGTGCGCCCGGCCAGTGTCTCGAAGGGGTGGCCCGCCTTGGCCGGCACCCACAGCCGCCGCACCGTCCCGGCCGCCTCCAGCAGCGCCTTCGCCTCCGGCAGCGCCCGCAGCGACACCGCGCCCTGCAGCCGTTCCAGCAGCAGCGCCCCGCCGGCGTCGTCGGACCGCAGCAGCCGTACCGCGCCCCAGCCGTCCCACGCCTCCAGCGCCGCCGCCTCGTGCGCGGACACCCGCCCCGGCACCGTCAGCTTCAGCGCCGCGGGCGTCCCGTCCTGCTGCCGTACGAGGGCGAGCAGACTGCTGCGGCCACCGGGGGCCTGCACCCGTTCCAGCGTCAGCTGCCAGGCGTCCAGCCGCTGCTGAACCAGGGTCGGGAGCGCCGCGAGCCACTCGCGCACCGCACCGTCCGGATCGCCGCTCAGCGAACTCACCAACCGCTGCGGCGGTTCGATGGGTGCTGTTGCCATGCTTGAGCTGTCCTTTTCCTGGGCGGAGACCGCGCGGCGGCCGTCGTTCAGAGCGCGCCCGCGGCGGCGCTCGCGGAGCCGGACGGAGCGGCGGCCGCGGCCCGCTCCGCAAGCCCAGGGAAGGCTACGCCGCTGCCGCGCCAGCGCACCGCCCGGACCGCCGCCTCCCGCAGTGCGGCCGCCGCCTCCCTGCGCCGGGCCGTGCCGCCGGCCCGTACGAGATCGGCGTAGACGGCGGCTAGCCGGTCCTCCAGCTCCGCCGCCAGCCGGACCGCGGCGGCCGCGTCCGGGACCGGGAAGGGCAGCTCATAGGCGGCGGCCGCGGCCTGCGGGGTGCCGCCCAGGTCGCGCACCACCCGGCGCAGTGCGTCCCGGCGTGCGCGATGTCCGTCGTACGCCTCCTGCGCCTCCTTGCGCCGGTCGCCGGTGATCCGCCCGCCGACCACGCCGTAGCCGTACACCGCCGCATGCTCGGCGGCCAGCGCCGCCTGCACCGCCGTCAGCTCACCGTGCCCGTCGTCGTCCTGCTGCCCGTCTTTGCGGTGAACCGCTGCGGCCCTCATGTGTACGCCCCTTCGCTGGTCCGTGCTCCGCCGTGCCGTCCGGTGCCCGTCATCGGGCCGGCTCCGCCAGCAGAAACGCATGTGCCGCCCCGGCCGCCGCGACCGAGGCGAGCAGCCGGGCCAGCTCCGGGGGCGCGGCGGTCAGCGCCTTGGTGCGGGTGTCGGCGAGGGTGCGCTCCGCGTCGGCGAGCGCCGCGCGGGCGGCCCGCTCGTCCTGGGGAACCGGGGGAGCGGACGGCCGGGCGGCGCGCGGTGACGGCGCGGACGAGGGCGCACCGGCGTCGCGTGCCGGGTCCTCGGGGGCGGTGCGGTCCGCGCCCAACGCCTCGGCGTGCCGGGCGACTTCGCCGCGCAGCGGGCGCAGCCGCGGCTCCAGCGCCGGATGTGCGTGCAGCGTCGCGTCATAGCGGGCCAGCAGGGTCGTGCTGTCGCGGGCGGAGCGCTCGCGCAGCCGGTCCGCGGCGGAGGAATGTTCCCGCCCGCCGGGGCCGTCGTCCTCGGCGCAGCCGGCGAGCAGCGCCACGCCCCCGAGGGCGGCGCCGGCCAGCAGGGTCCTTCTGCGCGTGAGCGGCACTTTCGGCACGTTGCACTTCCCGGGGTCTTTCGTAGTGATCACCGCAGGCGAGAGTATCCGTGACCACCCACCGAATCGTCAGTACCCCGCCGGAACCGATAGGCTTTGACCCGACACGCGACCCACCCACAACAGCACACGCGGCCGAGGAGTCACCCGGATGAGCACGACCCAGAGCGAGAGGCTGCGCGGACTGCTTGAACCGCTCGTCGCCGCGCGAGACCTGGATCTGGAAGAGATCGAGGTGACACCGGCAGGCAAGCGGCGGGTGCTGAGGATCGTGGTCGATTCCGACGAGGGCGTCCAGCTGGACGAGTGTGCCGAGCTCAGCCGCGAGGCCTCCCAGGTCCTGGACGACTCCGATGTGATGGGCGGCGCCCCGTACACCCTTGAGGTGACCTCACCGGGCGCCGACCGGCCGCTGACCGAGCTGCGGCACTACCGCCGCGCCGTCGGCCGCCTCATCAAGGTCCAACTGACCGCGCAGGCAGGCGCCGGCGAGCTGGTGGCCCGGATCACCGGGGTGGACGAGAGCGGACTGGATCTTGAGGTGCCGGGCGTCAAGGGCCGCAAGCCGACCGCCCGCCGGGTCTCCTTCGACGAGATCGCCAAGGCGCGCGTCGAGCTGGAATTCAAGAGCAAGTCCGACAAGCGCGACGCGCAGCAGGACGAGAAGATCGACGAGAACAAGGAGGAGGCGTAGCCGTGGACATCGACATGAGTGCCCTGCGGGGGCTGGTGCGGGAGAAGGAGATCTCGTTCGACCTGCTGGTCGAGGCGATCGAGTCGGCCCTCCTCATCGCGTACCACCGCACCGAGGGCAGCCGCCGGCGGGCGCGGGTGGAACTGGACCGCAACACCGGTCATGTGACGGTGTGGGCGAAGGAGAACGCCGAGGACCTCACGGACCTGGCGGAGGGCGAGGAGCCCCGCGAGTTCGACGACACCCCCTCCGGCTTCGGGCGGATCGCGGCGACCACCGCCAAGCAGGTCATCCTGCAGCGGCTGCGGGACGCCGAGGAGGAGATCACCTTCGGCGAGTACGCCGGACGGGAGGGCGATGTCGTCACCGGCGTCGTCCAGCAGGGCAAGGACCCCAAGAACGTCCTGGTCGACATCGGCCGCCTGGAGGCCATCCTGCCGGTGCAGGAACAGGTCCCCGGTGAGGACTACGCCCACGGCACCCGGCTGCGCTCGTACGTCGTACGGGTGGTCAAGGGTGTCCGCGGCCCGTCGGTGACGCTGTCGCGCACCCACCCCAATCTGGTGAAGAAGCTCTTCGCCATGGAGGTCCCGGAGATCGCGGACGGCTCGGTGGAGATCTCCGCCATCGCCCGCGAGGCCGGCCACCGCACCAAGATCGCGGTGCGGTCCACCCGCTCCGGCCTGAACGCCAAGGGCGCCTGCATCGGCCCGATGGGCGGCCGGGTACGCGCCGTGATGGCCGAGCTGCACGGCGAGAAGATCGACATCGTGGACTGGTCGGACGACCCGGCCGAGCTGGTGGCGAACGCGCTGTCGCCGGCCCGGGTCAGCAAGGTCGAGGTCGTGGACCTGGCGGCGCGCTCCGCCCGGGTCACCGTCCCCGACTACCAGCTGTCGCTGGCCATCGGCAAGGAAGGGCAGAACGCCCGGCTCGCCGCCCGCCTCACGGGCTGGCGGATCGACATCCGCCCGGACACCGAGCACGCAGCGCAGGACTGAGTACACGCGGCGTAGCCGGCGGGCGTCGCGGCCCCGGAAAATCGGTGGTGCCGCGGCGCCCGGCAGGGAATTCTGAGCAGCCGTTCGGCCTTCACCCCAGCGGGGTCGGGCCGCCACGGGGAGGTAGACTTAAGCAGTGTCTGGCCGGACGCATGCCCGCGCATGCCCTGAGCGCACTTGTCTGGGATGCCGGGAGCGAGCGGCCAAGGGCGATTTGCTGCGCATCGTGGAGATCGAGGGTGACTGTGTCCCCGATCCTCGCGGTACGCTGCCCGGCCGGGGTGCGTACGTGCACCCGACACCGGTCTGCCTCGACCTGGCGGTTCGCCGCCGGGCGTTCAACCGGGCCTACCGGGCCCGGGGGCCGTTCGACACCACGGAACTCCGTCGGTTCCTCGAGCGGACGCCCGTCGAGCAGCCGCCGTTGCAATAAGGCACAGCAGCAAGAAACGCACAGCGCACGGAAAACCGTGCGGTCAGGTACCTCGCGAGTCGGAAGTAGGTCGAGATTGCGATGAGCACTCGATGAGTACGCGATGAGTACGCCCATGAAGTAGCGACGGTCCGGTGGACAACCCGGACCTAGAAGGAGCGAAGTGGCTAAGGTCCGGGTATACGAACTCGCCAAGGAGTTCGGCGTCGAGAGCAAGGTCGTCATGGCCAAGCTCCAAGAGCTTGGGGAATTCGTCCGTTCGGCGTCCTCGACGATCGAGGCGCCGGTCGTGCGCAAGCTGACCGACGCTTTCCAGGCAGGCAGCGGCAACGGCCGCGCCGCCGGCAAGCCCGCGGCGCCGCGCAAGGCGGCCCCCGCGAAGCCGTCCGCGCCGTCCCCGGCGCAGGCGTCCCGTCCTGCTGCCCCGAAGCCGGGCGGCGCCCCCAAGCCGGGCCCCGCGGCTCCGGCTCCGGCCCCGGCGGCCGCCGCCGAGGCGCCGCAGGCCCCCGCAGCACCCAAGAGCACTCCCGCCGCCGGCCCGACGCCGGGTCCGCGCCCCGCGCCGGCCCCGAAGGCTGCGGCACCCAAGCCCGCTCCGGCCGCCCCCGCGCAGCCCGAGTTCCAGGCTCCGCCGTCCGCGCCGGCCGCTCCCGCCGCCGGTCAGTCGGCTCCCCGTCCCGGTGCCACCCCCGGCCCGCGTCCGGCCCGTCCGGCGTCCGGTCAGGGCGGCCAGGGTGGTCAGGGCCGCGGTAACGCTCCGCGTCCCGGTGGCGAGCGTCCGGGCCCGCGTCCCGGTGCCCGTCCGTCCGGCCCCCGTCCGGGCAACAACCCCTTCACCTCCGGTGGCTCGACGGGCATGGCCCGTCCGCAGGCCCCGCGTCCCGGTGGCGCCCCGCGTCCCGGCGGCCAGGGCGGCCCCGGCGGTCCCCGTCCGCAGGCCGGTGGCCAGGGCGGTCCCCGTCCGCAGGGTCAGGGCGGCGCCCGTCCGACCCCGGGCGGTATGCCCCGTCCGCAGGGTGCCGCTCCCGGCGGTCCCCGTCCCGGTGGCGGCGGCGGTAACCGTCCGAACCCGGGCATGATGCCGCAGCGTCCCGCAGCCGGCCCGCGTCCGGGTCCCGGTGGCGGCGGCGGTCGCGGTCCCGCGGGTGCCGGTCGTCCCGGTGGTGGCGGCGGTCGTCCCGGTGGCGGCGGCGGTTTCGCCGGTCGTCCCGGTGGCGGTGGCGGCGGTCGTCCGGGTGGCGGCGGCGGTTTCGCCGGTCGTCCCGGTGGCGGTGGCCCCGGTGGTGGCGGCGGCTTCGGCGGTCGTCCCGGCTTCGGCGGTCGTCCGGGCGGTCCCGGTGGCCGTGGTGGCACGCAGGGTGCGTTCGGCCGTCCCGGCGGTCCGGCGCGTCGTGGCCGCAAGTCGAAGCGGCAGAGGCGTCAGGAGTACGAGGCCATGCAGGCCCCGTCGGTCGGCGGCATCATGCTGCCGCGCGGCAACGGTGCGACGGTTCGCCTGTCGCGCGGTGCCTCGCTGACGGACTTCGCGGAGAAGATCAACGCCAACCCGGCGTCGCTGGTCCAGGTCATGCTGAACCTCGGCGAGATGGTCACCGCGACCCAGTCGGTCTCCGACGAGACCCTCCAGCTGCTCGCCGACGAGATGAACTACGTCGTCGAGATCGTCAGCCCGGAGGAGGAGGACCGCGAGCTCCTGGAGTCCTTCGACATCGACTTCGGTGAGAACGAGGGCGGCGAGGAGATGCTCGTCGCGCGTCCGCCGGTGGTGACCGTCATGGGTCACGTCGACCACGGTAAGACCCGGCTGCTCGACGCGATCCGCAAGACGAACGTCATCGCGGGCGAGGCCGGCGGCATCACCCAGCACATCGGTGCCTACCAGGTCGCGACCGAGGTCAACGAAGAAGAGCGGCGCATCACCTTCATCGACACCCCCGGTCACGAGGCGTTCACCGCCATGCGTGCCCGTGGTGCCAAGTCGACCGACATCGCGATCCTCGTGGTGGCGGCCAACGACGGTGTCATGCCGCAGACGATCGAGGCCCTGAACCACGCCAAGGCGGCCGAGGTGCCGATCGTGGTCGCGGTCAACAAGATCGACGTCCCGGGCGCCGACCCGACCAAGGTGCGCGGTCAGCTGACCGAGTACGGCCTGGTGGCCGAGGAGTACGGCGGCGACACCATGTTCGTCGACATCTCCGCCAAGCAGGGCGAGAACATCGAGTCCCTGCTGGAGGCCGTGGTCCTCACCGCGGACGCGGCGCTGGACCTGCGGGCCAACGCCGAGCAGGACGCCCAGGGTCTCGCGATCGAGGCACACCTCGACCGCGGCCGCGGTGCCGTGGCGACCGTCCTGGTCCAGCGCGGTACCCTCCGCGTCGGCGACACGATGGTGGCCGGCGACGCGTACGGCCGTGTCCGTGCGATGTTCGACGACAAGGGCAACAACGTCGAGGAAGCGGGTCCGTCGACCCCCGTCCTGGTCCTGGGTCTGACCAACGTCCCGGGCGCCGGCGACAACTTCCTGGTCGTCGACGAGGACCGTACGGCCCGTCAGATCGCCGAGAAGCGCGCGGCGCGCGAGCGCAACGCCGCCTTCGCCAAGCGCACCCGCCGGGTGTCCCTGGAGGACCTGGACAAGGTGCTCAAGGCCGGCGAGGTCCAGCAGCTCAACCTCATCATCAAGGGTGACGCTTCTGGTTCCGTCGAGGCCCTGGAGTCCTCGCTGCTCCAGCTCGACGTCGGCGAAGAGGTCGACATCCGGGTGCTGCACCGCGGCGTCGGTGCGGTCACGGAGACCGACATCAACCTGGCGTCCGGCTCCGACGCGATCGTCATCGGCTTCAACGTGCGCGCCGAAGGCCGTGCCACGCAGATGGCCGAGCGCGAGGGCGTCGACGTCCGGTACTACTCGGTCATCTACCAGGCGATCGAGGAGATCGAGGCGGCCCTCAAGGGCATGCTCAAGCCGGAGTACGAGGAGGTCGAGCTCGGTACCGCGGAGATCCGCGAGATCTTCCGCTCGTCCAAGCTCGGCAACATCGCGGGTGTGCTCATCCGCTCCGGCGAGGTCAAGCGCAACACCAAGGCGCGCCTCATCCGCGACGGCAAGGTGGTCGCGGAGGACCTCAACATCCAGGGTCTGCGCCGCTTCAAGGACGACGTCACCGAGATCCGCGAAGGCTTCGAGGGCGGTATCAACCTCGGAAACTTCAACGACATCAAGATCGACGACGTCATCGCGACGTACGAGATGCGGGAGAAGCCGCGCGGCTGATCACGCAAAGACCGGGGCCGGTCGGCGGAGTTCTGCTCCGCCGGCCGGCCCCGGCTGTTTTCGAGGATGCGGTGGACTGACGGCCCGATGCGCTCACCCACCGCCCCCTCGGGCCTACGCAAAGTAATCCCGTCGATCGGTGTCCGATGTTGCGTGTACCGTTCTTGTGTTCTTGCCAAATATCGGCAGGGCTTACCGAATACGAGGCCTCACGGGTCGGCTTGACCCGCACTGCATGTACGTAGGGACGCTGTCCTTCGACCTGCTTCTCGGCGACGTACGGTCGCTGAAGGAGAAGCGCTCCGTCGTCCGCCCGATCGTCGCCGAGCTGCACCGCAAATTCGCGGTGAGCGTCGCCGAGATCGGGGACCAGGATCTGCACCGCAGGGCCAGGATCGGCCTGGCGGTGGTGTCCGGAGACGCGGGGCATCTCACCGATGTCATGGACCGCTGCGAGCGCCTGGTCGCCGCACGGCCCGAAGTGGAGCTGCTGTCGGTACACCGGCGGCTGCACGGCGACGACGACTGACCTGAGGTACGGGCAGCTCGCCGCCGGTGGAAGCACAATTGTGGAAGAAAGAAGGAGACGGACCAGTGGCCGACAATGCGCGGGCGAAGAAGCTGGCGGACCTCATCCGGGAGGTGGTCGCCCAGAAGCTGCAGCGCGGCATCAAGGACCCGCGGCTCGGTTCGCATGTGACCATCACGGACACCCGGGTCACCGGCGACCTGCGGGAGGCTACGGTCTTCTACACGGTCTACGGAGACGACGAGGACCGTGCCAGTGCCGCCGCCGGGCTGGAGAGCGCCAAGGGCATCCTGCGCTCCGCGGTCGGCGCCGCGGCCGGCACGAAGTTCACGCCGACCCTGGCCTTCGTGGCGGACGCCCTGCCGGAGAACGCCAAGACGATCGATGACCTGCTCGCCAAGGCACGGGCCGAGGACGCCAAGGTGCGCGAGGTCTCCTCGGGCGCCCAGTACGCCGGTGAGGCCGACCCGTACCGCAAGCCGGGCGAGGACGAGGACGACGAGGGCACCGCGGCAGAATGAAGCGTGAGAGCAACAAGCCCATCGAGAGGGGCGAGCGCGCTGCGCGCTCCGGCAAGGGTGGTGGGCGGCCGGCGGGCCTTGTCATCGTCGACAAGCCCGCCGGCTTCACCTCGCACGACGTGGTGGCGAAGATGCGCGGCATGGCGCGCACCCGTCGGGTCGGGCACGCCGGCACGCTCGATCCGATGGCGACGGGCGTGCTCGTCCTGGGCATCGAGCGGGCCACCAAGCTCCTCGGCCATCTCGCGCTGACGGAGAAGGAGTACGTCGGCACGATCCGGCTCGGCCAGACGACGATCACCGATGACGCCGAGGGCGAGATCACCGCGTCGAAGGCGGCACACGGCCTCGCCCGCGAGGACATCGACGCGGGAATCGCCCGGCTGTCCGGCGCGATCATGCAGGTCCCGTCGAAGGTCAGCGCCATCAAGATCGACGGCAAGCGGTCGTACTCGCGGGTCCGCGACGGCGAGGACGTGGAGATCCCGGCCCGCCCGGTGACCGTCTCCTCGTTCGTGCTGCACTCCGCGCACGAAACCGAGGCCGAGGACGGCACCCCGGTGACCGATCTGCTGGTCTCCGTCGAGTGTTCGTCGGGTACCTACATCCGCGCGCTGGCCCGCGATCTGGGAGCCGGGCTCGGGGTCGGCGGCCATCTGACCGCGCTGCGCCGTACCCGCGTCGGCCCGTACAAGCTGGACCGGGCGCGCACGCTCGAACAGCTCCAGGCCGCGGTGGACGACACCGAGGGGGAGGGCCTGCCGGTCATGCCGCTCGGGGAGGCGGCCGCCGCGGCGTTCACCCGCTGGGACGTCGCCGAGGCGCAGGCGCGGCTGCTGCTCAACGGCGCGCGGATCGCGATGCCGCGGTTCGAGGGCGACGGCCCGGTCGCGGCGTTCGGGCCGGACGGCCGGTTCCTGGCGCTGGTGGAGAACCAGGGCGGGAAGGCGAAGAGCCTGGCGGTGTTCGAGGTCTGAGGCACGGCCCGAGGGGGCCGTGCACCGTGGCCGGGTCCGGAGCGTGCGAGACGCTCCGGGCCCGGCCTTCGTGTGTGCGGACGCGGCGGCGGCCGCCCCCGGAAGGGTGGTGGAACGCGGGCCGCCCGGTCAGGAACGGAGGGCCGGCCCGCGCTCCACCATCCCCCTCACCTTGTGTCTCTCCAGCGGGGCCGGGCCATTCACTCATTCGGTGAGGCGCTCGGAGTGAATCAAGGAGTGGACGGGGGCGCGTTGGAACGGCCCCCTGCCATGACGATCACTGCTTGCTTACCGTTCGGGGACTGAACAGGCGAGAGGATCGGCAATGGCACTGCTGGACGCCGATGTGGACGCGGCGCTGGTGCGCATCCGCGATCTGGCAGGTCGCACGCGCGGCACGGGGTTCCTCGCGGACCCCGACGGCACCGTGATCACCAGCCACGAAGCGGTGGACGGGGCGGCACAGTTGGTGCTGCAGCCCATGGCGGACGGGGCGGGCGGCGGTGCGGCGGGCGGCGGTGGATGGACCTGCCTGGTGGCGGCCGACGCCGTGACGCCGTTGCCGGAGGACGGGCTCGCCCTCGTACGGACCGACGGCTTCGGACCGCACCGGCTGCTGCCGCTGCCCATCGCCGCGGGCCGGCCCGCGGCGGGCACCCATGCACGGCTCTGGGCGGGCGGCTGGCTGGACGGCACGGTCGTCGGGCCGGGCTCCGGGGTGATGTACACGGCCACCGACCGCGTCCATCTCCTCGACGAGACACTGGAACTCCACCTCTGCGCGGGCGGCAGGGAGGCGCTGCGGCTGGGCGGCGCCGCGGTCGGTGGGCCGGTGCTGGACGCACGGACGGGCGCGGTGCTCGGGGTGCTCGGCACCGCGCTGCACTCCGGCCGCCGGGCCGGCGGCTATGCGATCCCGCTCCGCGCCGTCGCCGAGGCCGCGCCGGGAGGTGTGCTGGCCGCGCTGCTGGAGCGCAACGCCGTGACCGTCCCCGCCTACGGCAGCGAGCTGAATCCGGCCGGCGCCCGGCACCTGACCGAGGTGTCGGGGAGCGCCCCCGCACGGCCGCGACGGTGGCGGGATCCGGTCGAACGGCCGGAGGTGGCCGCGGAGTTCGCGCGCTTCGAGGACAGCAGGGCGACCGCGCTGGTGCTGGGCCTGGTGGGGGAGCCGGGGACGGGGCGGAGCACGGAGCTGGCCGCGCTGGCCGCACGCCGGGCGCAGGGACCCCTCCCGGCGCCGACCGTCCGGCTGCGCGGCGCGGAGCTGCGGCCCGGCGACGACGGGGTGCGGACGGCGGTGGAGCGCGCGCTGCGCTCCGCGGGCCGGATCGTCGCCGCGGCGGGCCGTACGGCCGGTGATCCGACGGACACCACCTCGCAGGGCGTGGCCCGGGCGGCGGCCGCGGCCGGACGCGGGCTGCTGGTGCTCCTCGACGGTCCGGAGGAGATGCCGACCGCCCTGGACCGGCGGCTGGCCGAATGGACCGAGGCGACGGCCGACTGGCTGCGTACGGCCGGTGTGCGGCTGGTGCTCGCCTGCGGCCCCGAGTACTGGGAGCGGGCCGGGGCGCTCTTCCCGCCCGCGCTGCTGCACCGGCCGCGCCATCCGCTGCCCGCGCTGCCCGCCTGCGTGGGACTCGGTGATCTCCCGGAGGAGGCGGCGGAGCGCGCCCGTGGCCGCTACCGCCTGCCCCCGGGCCTGCCGGCCGCGGCCGACGCCCGCCATCCGCTGGCGCTGCGGCTGCTCGCGGAGGTCCTGGCGGCGCTCCCCAAGGGCGACCCGGCCGGTCTCGGCACCCCTGACCGCCATCAGATCTTCGAGGCCTACCTGGACCTGACGTGTCTGCGTATCGCCGGGCGCCTGGCGGCCGCGCACCGTCCCGTGCTGCGCGGCACCGCCGTACGCCGCCTGGCCGCCCAGGTCGCCGGCCAGGTGCACGAGGCGGCCCGCCGCTGTCTTCGCCCCGGGCCGGGCGCGCTGGACCGGATGTCCTTCGAGGAGGTCTTTCCGCCGGAGCCGGGCTGGGCCGCCGCCGTGCTCAGCGAGGGGCTGCTGGTCCCGGCCGGCGGCGGATACCGCTTCGCCCACGAGGAGTTCGCGGACTGGCTGCAGGGCGCCCACGCCGGCCCCGGGCTCCGGCCCGCCCCCGGGCGGCGCACCGGACCGGTCGTCCAGGCGCTGCTGCTGCTCGCCCGGCGGGAGGGGACGGTACAACTGACCTTCCGGCTGGCCGAGTTGGTGCCGATGGCGACCGCCGGCGGCCCCGCGGCGCCGGCCGCACGCGCCGTGGACGGCCGCCGGTGGGCCGCCCGGCTGCTGACCGGCGTCCTGCTCCGGGTGCCCGATGCGCGGCCGTACACGGGCGTGCTGCGGCTGCTCGCCGACCGGATCACGGAGCGGTCGCTGCGCGCGGGCGGCTTCGAGCACACCGGCCTGGCGGAGTTCGGCCCCTGGTTCTGGGAGCGGCTGGCGCTGACGGACGAGGACCGGATGGATCTGCTGCGCCGTCTGCTGCCGGCGGACGGGCCGCCGGGCGCGGCGGGGCGGGTGCCGGCCGGGCTGCCGGGGGGCGCGGGGACGAGTGCCGGGGCGGGAACCGTCCCCAGCGCGCCGGGCGCGCACCCGCCGGTCACCGTGCCGCGCCCGGGTGGGCCCTTCGCGGAGCCGCCGCGCGTACGCGTCCACCCCGCGGACCATCCTGCCGACCACCCCGCCGACCGTCCCGAGCCCGCCCGGGACCGCGGCGGTTCGGTGGGTCCCGCCGACGGTCCGCGTCCGCACCCCGCCGACGACCCGTCCGCGGCGGCCGGCTCCGGCGCACGCTCCACGCGGTTCCTCGACGCCGCGGCCGCGCTGCTGCGGACGGACCCGGAGGGGATGCAGCCGCTGCTGTGCGCCTGGTTCGACGACAGCCGCCCGCTGCAGCGTCCCGGTGCGGACGGCGGCGGCCCGGCTGGCCCCGTGCGCGCCCTGCCCCGTGAGATCACCGTCGCCGCCGCCGCGCAGGCCCTGCTGCACACCCACCGCCGACTGGCGCTCGACGCGCTCCTGGAGGCACTGGTGACCGCCGCGCACCCCAGGGGCGACGAGCTGATGGACGCGCTCGCCGAGGACGAACCGGCAGCCGTGTGCCGGGCCGTGGACCGCTGGGCGCACGACGAGCGCCCCGAGCGCCGGGCCGCCGCCGCGTCGTACGGCCTGCGGGCCGCCCCCCACGCCACCGCCGCACCCGACCGCGCCCTGCTGCGCTACGCCGCGCTGTGCCTGCTCGCCCGGCGCGCCGACGCCGCCCACCACGGCTCCGCGCTCGCCCTGCTGGTGGGCGATCCGGCCACCCGCTCCCGCTTCCTGGACCGGGCGCTGGCGCGCTTCGTCGCGGGCGATCCCCAGCTGCCGCCCACGGCGTTCACGGCCGCCCTCACCGATCACACCGGAGCGGTGCTGGACGCCTTCCGGGCCCGGCTGGTCGGCGGCGAGGGCCCGCCGGTGGCGGACGCGCTGCTGCGCATGCTCGCCCGTATCGACGCGCCGGACCTCGTCGCCCGCATCGCCGACCTCGTCCGCGACTGCGCCCGGCACTGCCCACAGCGCGTGGCGCGGCCGGTCGCGGAGTTCCTCGACCGCCGCCTCGAACGGGGGCCGGCCGCCCGCGCCGCGCTCCGCCCGCTCGCCGTGGAGCTGCTGACCGGGTACCCCGCACCGGTCCGGTGCGCGCTCGCGGCGGTGGTGGCCGAACCCGGCTCCGGCGACTCGGCCCCGCTGCGCCGCGAGCTGCTCGATGCGCTGCTGGCGCAGGAGGCGTCGTACCCGGCGGTGCGTGGCGGGTACGGCGAATGCGAGGGAACGCAGCCGGACACCCGGGTGCTGGAGGCGCTGCTCCGGGCGGCCGCCGAGGGCGCGGAACGGCGGCCGGCGGAACGCACCCGGGAGCTGGTGCACCGCACCGCGATGCTGCTGGTCCGCACGCCGCAGGGCGCCGTCCGCCTGGACCGGCAGCTGGTGGAGCTGGGCCGGCGGGTGCCCGGCTTCGCCCGGCGGGTGCAGGACTGGGTGGCGGACGAGCCGGGGGAGTGGGCGGCGGTGGTGGGCCCCGGCGCCCGTGCCACGCTCACCGGATGCCACAGCTGACCGCGCGGCCGGTCCGGCCGCCGGTCGCCCGCGCATCCGCCGGTGACGCCGGTGGCCTGCGGCGGATCCGGTCCGCAGGGCCGCCCTGAACCCCCCTTCGCGTGGAGCATCACCCCCGGCATGGCAGTCTTAGACCTGCGCCATGCCGAATTGGCGCACAGGACGGACAGGGTTCGGGCGAGGAGCGGGCAGAGTGCAGCGCTGGCGTGGCTTGGAGGACATCCCCGAGGGCTGGGGGCGCAGCGTCGTCACCATCGGCTCGTACGACGGAGTGCACCGCGGCCACCAACTGATCATCGGCAAGGCCGTCGCGCGCGCCCGTGAGCTGGGGATTCCCGCGGTGGTCGTGACCTTCGACCCGCACCCCAGCGAGGTCGTGCGCCCCGGCACCCACCCGCCGCTGCTGGCGCCGCACCACCGGCGTGCGGAGCTGATGGCGGGGCTGGGGGTGGATGCCGTGCTGGTCCTCCCGTTCACCAAGGAGTTCTCGACGCTGGAGCCGGCCGACTTCGTGGCCAAGGTGCTGGTCGACAAGCTGCACGCGCAGGTCGTCGTCGAGGGCCCCAACTTCCGCTTCGGGCACAAGGCGGCCGGCAATGTCGCCACCCTCGCCGAACTCGGGTCCACCTACGACTACACGGTGGAGGTCATCGACCTCTACGAGCGCGGCGCGGCGGGCGGCGGCGAGGCCTTCTCCTCCACGCTCACCCGCCGGCTGGTCGCCGAGGGCGATGTGGCCGGGGCGAGCGAGGTCCTGGGACGGCCGCACCGCGTCGAGGGCGTCGTCGTACGCGGCGCCCAGCGCGGCCGCGAACTGGGCTTCCCGACGGCGAATGTGGAGACCCTGCCGCACACCGCGATCCCCGCCGACGGCGTCTACGCGGGGCTGCTGCAGGTCGAGGGCGAGGCGATGCCGGCCGCCATCTCGGTCGGCACCAACCCGCAGTTCGACGGCAAGACGCGCACCGTCGAGGCGTACGCCATCGACCGCGTCGGCCTGGATCTGTACGGCCTGCATGTCGGGGTGGACTTCATTGCCTATATCCGGGGGCAGGAGAAGTTCGACACCCTTGATGCTCTGTTGGAGCGGATGGCTGTGGATGTGAAGGTGGCTCGGGGGTTGGTTGCGGGGGCGGAGTAGGCGTACTTCCCGCCGCTTTTTCCCACCGGCATTTTTTCCCCGCCGCCCACCCCCCTTCGGGGGGTGGGCGGGTGTAGTGCTGCGGTAGCCCTTCCTGGGGAGCCGGCGTAGCGCTGCAGAAGCCCTTCGCCGGGTGGGATGCGTAGTGCTGCGGAAGCCCTTCGCCGGGTGGGCAGGGTAGTCCCGCGGAAGCTCTTCGGGGCAGGCCCATGCAGTGCCGCGCAAGCATCAACTCGGCCGATTTCAGGCGCAGTTCAGCCGAGAGTCGGTCACTCGTCCGAGGGATGACGTGGTACGGGCGGGGCCCGGCACGTGACACGTGCCGGGTCCCGCCCCCTTCATGCGCGCTGCCCGCGCCTCACTGCGGAGGCGGCTGCTGCTGCCACCCCGGCCCCAGGCCGCCCTGCTGTTCGGGCTGCGGGGCGTCCGGAGCGGGCTGTTGCTGCTGCCAGTGCGCCGGCGGCTGGGCGGGCTGCTGGGTCCAGCCGCCCTGCTGCGGCGGGTAGCCGGCCGGCGGCTGACCCTGCTGCGGCTGCTGCGGCTGCTGCGGCTGGCCCTGCTGGGGCTGTGCCTGCTGGGCGTACTGCTGCTGGGCGTACGGATCGCCGCCCATCTGCTGCTGGGCGTACGGGTCGCCCATCTGCTGCTGCGGGTACATCCCCTGCGCCTGTTGTGCCCGCGCGAAGTCCTCGGCCACCAGAGCGGAGAGGTTGAAGTACGCCTCGCGGGTCTTGGGCCGCATCATGTCGAGGTCGACCTCGGCACCGGCGGCGAGATGCTCGTCGAAGGGGACGACCACCACGCCGCGGCAACGGGTCTCGAAGTGCGACACGATGTCATCGATCTTGATCATCTTGCCGGTCTCGCGGACGCCGGAGATGACCGTGATACCGCGCTGCACCAGATCGGCGTAGCCGTGCGCGGACAGCCAGTCCAGGGTGGTGCTCGCGCTGCTCGCACCGTCCACGGACGGGGTGGAGATGATGATCAACTGGTCGGCGAGGTCGAGCACTCCGCGCATCGCGCTGTAGAGCAGACCGGTACCCGAGTCGGTGAGGATGATCGGGTACTGCTGGCCGAGGATGTCGATCGCCCGCCGATAGTCCTCGTCGTTGAACGTCGTGGAGACCGCGGGGTCCACGTCGTTGGCGAGGATCTCCAGGCCCGAGGGGGCCTGCGAGGTGAACCGGCGGATGTCCATGTAGCTGTGCAGATGCGGGATCGCATGCACCAGGTCACGGATGGTCGCACCGGTCTCGCGGCGCACCCGTCGGCCGAGGGTGCCGGCGTCCGGGTTGGCGTCGATCGCCAGGATCTTGTCCTGCCGCTCGGACGCGAGGGTGGAGCCGAGGGCGGTGGTGGTCGTGGTCTTGCCGACACCGCCCTTGAGGCTGATCACCGCAATCCGGTAACAGGACATCACCGGCGTACGGATCAGCTCCAGCTTGCGCTGCCGCTCCGCCTCTTCCTTCTTCGCGCCCAGCTTGAACTTGGACGGCTGGGCATTGGCACCCGGCTTGCGCTTCTTGGGCTGGTTGCGCAGCAGCCGGTCGGAGGTCAGCTCCACGGCGGCGCTGTAGCCGAGCGGCGCGCCGGGGGCGGCCCGCTGCTGCGGCTGTTGCTGCCCCGGCTGCGAGTACGAGGCGTAGTTCGCCGCGGCGTTCGGGTCGCCGGCCTGCTGCCCGGGGAGCGGCTGGTACGGGGTCTGCTGCGCCTGAGGCGCTTGCTGGGCCTGCTGTGCCTGCTGGGCTTGCTGTGCCTGCGCGGCCTGTTGGGCCTGGACTGCCTGCTGTGCCTGCGCGGCTTGTTGGGCCTGAGCCTGCGCCTGCTGGGCGGCCTGCTGCTGGGCGTACGCCTGCTGTGCCTGATGGCCCTGCTGCGGGTAGCCCTGCGCGCCGGTCTGCGGGTAGCCGTACGCGGGCTGCTGCGTGGCCGCCTGGGGCTGCTGGGCGGCCTGCTGCTGCGGCTGCTGACCCTGCTGGGGGTAGCCGTACGCCGGCTGCGGATAGCCGTACGCGGGCTGTTGCTGCGGCGCGGGTGCGCCCTGCTGTTGTTGCGGGTAGCCGCCCTGCTGCGCCTGCTGGCCCTGCGGATAGCCGGCCTGCGGATGCTGCGGTGCCTGCTGCTGCGGCTGCTGCACGGGCGCCTGCGGTCGGCCCTGCTGCGCCTGCTGAGCGGCCTGCGCCTGGGCCTGCGGGTCCGCCGGCTGGAACTCCGGCGGCAGCGGCGGCAGCGCGCCCTGGGCGGGTACGCCCTGCGGCCGGCCGTCGGCGGCCGCACCCCACGGTGCGCCCTGCTGGGGGCCTTGCTGCTGCGGTACGCCCTGCGGCGGTGTCTGCTGCGGGGCCGCCTGCGGGGGCATGCCGTGCTGCTGCGGCACACCCTGTGGGGGCACGCCCTGCGGAGGCACGCCCTGTGGGGGCATGCCCTGTTGCGGCACCCCCTGCTGCGGCTGCTGGCCCTGCACGGCCTGGGCACCCTGTGCGGCGGCCTCGGGACCGGGCTGGGCGGGCGCGGGCTGCACAGGGGCAGGCTGTGCCACAGCGGTGGCCTCGGAAGCCGGGGCACCCCCCTCCACGGGGGCGTCGGACGCAGCCGCGGCCTCGGTCAGCGGTGCCGGGTCGGCGGGTGCGGCCTCCGGCTCGGACGCGTCGGCGGCCTCCGGCTCCGCGTCGTCCTCGTCGTCGTCCCAGAGCGAGGCCGACGGGTCGACACCGGTGCCGGCGCGCCGATTACCGGCAGCGGCACCGTCGTTCGCGGCCGGCGCGGGCGCCTCCGGAGTGACCGGGGGAGCGGCGACCGGCGCCTCGTTGCCCGCGTCCTGCGGGCGCAGCGTCGGGAATCCGGGCGGTGCGGCGTCCGCGGGCCCGGCCAGTGGCCGGCCCGTGGGGGGCCCGACGGGCGGCTGGGCCCCGGTGGGCCCAGTGGTGGACGAAGACGCAGGAGGAGCCGCGGGGGAGGCCGCAGCACCCGCGCCGCCACCACTGGTGTCGTTGCTCGCGTACCAGGCCGGCGCGGCGAAGTCGATCTTGAACTCACCGGTCAGGTCGAACTCGGACTGGTCGTCGTCAGGATCGTTTCCGTCCGGACGGAAAGCCTCCTGCTCGTTCACTGTGCCTCCTGGTGTATTGCCACGCACCTGAACGGCAGGACCGGATACAGGCGGATCGATCGGATGTAGCGGAAGTCGGAACACACCACCCGGGGTTGCGCCCACACTAACTGGCCCGTCCCCGTATCGACTGCCGTCGTGCTGTGCTCCTGCGGCTCCCCCACAGCCTAATCAACAGTCGGCACACAGCGGCAGTCGACGTCATGTCGTCTTCGGGCCCTTTCGGCACACTTACGGGCGCACCCGTGGATGCGCCCGTAAGTCGTGCCCGCGGCAGGCTGCCCGCGCCGCGCCGTGCGCGAGGCGGGCAACCGGCCCGTGATGCCGGTCAGTCCATCCGGCGCGGCCCGCCGAGCAGGTTGGTCTCGGCGTCCGTGGGCTGGGTCATGACGAACTGGTGGCCCTCGCGCGAGCACCACAGCATGGCGTTGTCGCTGAGCGTCGGCAGCACCGCGCCGACCTGCTCCGGAAGCCGCATGATTCGCGTCACAACGTCCGCCTCCTCGGGCGAAAGACGCTGCAGACCGACCAGATCGGCGCGGCTGAGCATCTGCGGCGAGCGCGGCCCGAGGAACGGCAGCACGGTCAGCACCGACTGCCAGGGGCTCGGGGCGAGCTGATTGCGCGGCGGCCGCGCACCCATGTCCCTCACGACCAGCACGGGGCTCGAAACCGACGGTCCCTGGGGTGCGATCTGGCGTACCTCGTGCACCGACACGCACTGCTGTCCGCCGCCCGCGGCCTGTGCCATCTGGCCCCAAACCGGCGGCCGCGCCGTCTCGACCGCGACCCGGGCGCCGGTGGCGACCGTACGCAGCGCCAGCACCTGCGCCATCCACACGCTGCCGACCAGGGCGATGTCCATCGGCGCCGGGCGCAGCAGGCTCAGCACGGCGGGCTGGTTCTGCGGGTCGATGCCGATGATCACGCCGTCGTCACCGACCGGCAGGGTCAGCGAGGCGAGCGACTCGGGCGTCAGGACGTGCGGGCTGCGCCGGGGACCGCGCAGACCGAAACCGGGCCGCAGCTTCGGGCCGGCCGGCCCCGCCTGCTCCTCCTCCGGACGCTGCTGGTGCGAGGGCCGGCGGCTGCCGTCGGCGCCCCCGGTCGTATTGCGCCAGCCGTTGCCGCTGGTGTTGACGCGGGGCTGATAGGTGGGAGAGGCCATCAGCGGGTACCTCCGAGGGGAAGCGTGGCCAGCAGGCCGGGCAGCTGTTCCCGGTCGAGCCGGACGAGCCCGACCTTCACGGAACCGGAACGACGCTCCAACTCGCTCTGCGCGGCCGTGAGTTCGTTCTCGCTGCGGGTGGAAAGACGGACGTAACCCGAGATGGCCGGGGCGTGGCCGCCGCCGTGCGTGGCGGTCAGCGCGAAGGTGCTGGCCATCGCCCTGGTGCTGGTCAGCAGCTGGGTGACGGCGGCCAACGGGGCGCCGCCCTGCCCCAGTTGGGGCCACCGGCCGATCCAGTACGTGGAGTGCCAGCGGTCGTCGCAGCGCATGGCCCGGGTCGTCTCCTGGGTGCGGCGGGCCGCCCGGCCGTCGCGCCCCATCGCACCGTTGGCGGCGCGCGGGCTGACGCACACGGCGGTGCCGATCGCGGCCACGACCTCGCGCTCGTCGAGCACCCGGGCCCGCACGCCGTGCGCGGTCAGCCGGCTGACGAGCTGGTCGGCGGCGCGCAGCAGCGAACGCTTGGCGCCCTCCATCCCGCCGCCGCGGGCCTCGATCGCCTCCGAGCACAGCTCGGGGTCGAGCTTGAGTGCGATCCACGTCAGCTGCAGGGCCGGCGTCTGCGTCTGGGCCTGCAGCGGCGCGTACGAGCGGGCCGCGACGGCCTGTTCGGGCAGGTGCGGGGCCGGCGCGGGCTGGGTGTACTGGACGAACTGCACCGATTCGAGGTGGATGTCCTCGACATCGAGCGCGGTGTGCAGCACATCGAGCGGCAGCATGTGGGTGCCGCGCTGCGGCCGTAGCGGCTCGTCCCGGGCGTCCACCTGGACGAGGGCCGTCAGGAACGTCCCGTCGCCGACGAAGCCGATGGCCCGCTGGTCCGCCTCGGTGGTGAACTCGTAGGTCTGCAGCGCCGGTTCGCACTCCACGACGGGGGCGAAGGCCGGGTCGACGCCCTGGGTGGCCGCGAGTGCGGAGGCGCTGTTCTTGCCGCGGCGCTTCATTGCCCGCACGGTGGTGATCCATTCCGGCAGCGGAATCCGCCGCCGGCGGCCGAGCGCGAAAATGACGAGCACTGCCGCGATCACGATCGCCGCGGTCAGTGCGGCCGGGTGGATCGACCAGCCCACCAACACCAGTGCCACGGCGAGTTCGATGATGGCCAGCTGCTGAACGCGGACGCCGCCGATGGTTCCGGCCTGCTGGCGCAGCCGCGGTGCCACCGGACCGGCCGGGCGGGCCGAAGAACCCCGGCCGCCATTTCCTCTGTTGCCCTGAGCTGTACCGTTTTGGCCAGCATTTCCCGCGGATTGCGGTGCAGCAGAAGGCTGTTGCTGCTGTTGCCGCCCATTGCGGCGTCGAGCCCTGGTGGCGCTGGACATCCCCCGGCCTGCTCCTCTACTGGTGGTGTGGCTCTAGGCGTATCGGTCGCCGCTGAGACTGGTGCGTTGGAAGGTGGCACCCGTACCGTACGGGTCGATCGACACACGGCATAGTAGAGGGCGCTGCGGCGAGAGTGCCGGGGGTGGTCGATGTGGATCCAACACGCGGGGAGAGAAAGCAACAATGGCATCACGTCGGGACGAGCTGAATGCGTATTCGTTCGCTCGAAAGCGCACGAATGCGGCATTTCTGAAGCCGCTGCCGAACGGTTCGATCGAGAGTGCCCCCAAGCCGCTCAAGGCGGTGGTGCCGAGCATCGTGATGGGGGTCGTGGTGCTCGTGGGATTCGGAGCCTGCGGCATTCTCAAGCCTGTTGCCCCGCAGGGATGGGACACGGTCGGGGCCAATGTCATTGTCGGGTCCGACTCCACCACGCGATATGTTGTTCTTCCCAACACGGACGCCGACGGGAAAAGTCATAAGCTGCTGCACCCCGTCCTGAACCTCGCCTCGGCCCGACTTCTCCTCGATCCCAATAAGTTCCAGGTCGTCCAGGTCAAGGATTCCGAGCTCGACGGAAAACTTCCGCACGGTCCGGCCGTCGGTATTCCGTATGCGCCCGACCGCCTTCCCGGCAAGGACGAGGTGGACAAGCCGAAGGTCTGGGCGGTGTGCGACCGTCCCGGCAGCGGCGAGAACAGCAAGCCCCAGCAGACGGTGTTCGTCCTCGGCGGCAAGGACAAGGACCTCGTCGAGGGCAAGGGCAAGCTCGACAACGACCAGGCGCTCTACATCGAGGACCCCAAGGGGCAGCGGTGGCTGGTCGACGAGAAGGGCGTGGCCTTCCAGTTCGACGCCACCCTGGGCGGGAAGATCGCGCCGGCGCAGGGCCCGACGAAGGCCAACAGCGACCTCCAGCGCATCATCTTCGGCGACTCCGCCGAACCGCAGAAGGTCTCCCAGCAGTTCATGGACACCCTCATCAAGAGCCCGGTCCCGATCGCCATGCCCCGTATCTCCGGTGCGGGCAAGCGGACCACCGCCATGGGCGTCCCGGACAGCGTGCGGACCATCGGCACGGTCCTCCAGGCGCGCGACAGCCAGCAGAAGTACGTCGTCCAGGCGGACGGCGTCTACAAGGTGACCGACTTCGTGGCGAACCTCCTCCTCGAGGGCCAGAACGCCAAGGACGTGCACCCGGACGGCACCGCGATGAAGCCCGTGGAGGTGTCCACCACGAGCATGACCCTGAAGCAGGACGCCGAGGGCCGCGCGGAGACCTACCTGGGCAAGATCCAGGGCACCGATATCGACATGCCGTGGCCGACCGAGACCGTCTCCGCCGCGAACAACTTCAAGGAGGGTTCGCAGACCGGCGGCCTGATCAACCCCACGGACAACGGGGTCTCCTGCAGCGTCTACAAGGGCACCAGCACCAAGTACCCGGGCGAGGCGAACAAAAAGCTGGGATTCCCGAACGGCGTGCCCAACATGCAGACCTGGGTCGGCAGGGACTATCCCGCAAAGATCGCTCCGGGTGCCAGCTCGTATGTCACCCCCGGCAACGGGCTGTTGTACCGCCAGGCCTCCACGCCTTCCGCGAAGTTCGGCAGTCTGTTCCTGGTGACCGACACCGGTCTGCGTTACTCCGTGCCCGAGAACAACGACGGGGAGAAGGCCGGCAAGGCCAACCAGGAGGGCGGCCAGTCACAACTCCGCCTCGGCTACAAGGATGCGCATCCGCCGCTGATCCTGAAGACCTGGTCCGAACTCCTCTCCGCGGGCCCGTCGCTGGACGTTCAAAGCGCCCATAAGCCGCAGGCTTCGTGACGTACGGAGGCCGGGCCGATACCCTTCACGGGAGTATCGCCCCGGCCTCCCGCCAAATCGCGACTTCCGGTTCCTGCGATCTTCTCTTTGCGGTCAGGCCTTTGTGGTCAGGATTTCCCACTCTGACCGATAGCACCGCATCTGCCCGAATTCCCCGAACGCGGTTTCCCTGCGGGCGAGTTGACTATGTGGTGATCCCGCAACAAGAGCTCTCCCCCAGTTGGGAACAGACGTGTGGAGTGGTTAAAGTGGTCGAAGGCGTCAGCAGGAGATGCCCACCACGCAAGCCGGCTCCGTCGGTGCGGCGCGGTACGACGTACAAGTCTCATGGGGGACGTTGACTATGGCTGGTCAGCAGTACACAACCACCGAGGAGGAGATGGTCGCGTTCAGCGGCAAGATCTCCTCGGTCAACCAGTCGATCCAGGGCGAGATCTCGCGCCTGAACACGGTCGTCGACACCATCACGTCCGGGTGGAAGGGTGCTGCGGCCTCCTCGTACAACCAGCTGCAGTCGCAGGTGAACGAGGACGCCAACCGTCTCAACCAGCTTCTGGGTGAGATCAAGGAAGCGATCGACGAGACCACGAAGAACTACTCCGCCTCCGAAGAGGAGCAGGCCCAGTCGATTTCGCACGTCTCCGCTTCGGCTTCCCCGTTCGGATGATGGAGCCGCGCCGCTCCGTGCGGCGCAGCGGCTCAGCGGCCGCAGCACGGGCCAGTCGGGCACTCCCGTCGGCCCGCTGCGGCATGAATCGACCCGGCATCATCAACTCCTGAGGAGACACCATGTCAGGCCAGATCCTCGTTAATTTCGCGACGATCTCGCAGGCCAGTTCCGACGTGCGCGGGACGGCCAACAACATCCGCCAGCAGCTCGACGACCTCGAGGCGGGCGTCAAGAAGATCGCCGCCAGCTGGGAAGGTGCGGCGCAGGAGGGCTACCAGGCCCGCCAGCGCGAGTGGGACCAGCGCGCGGCATCCCTGCACTCGACGCTCGAGGCCATCGCCAAGGCGCTCGACCAGGCCGCTCAGAACTACCAGGCCACCGAGCACAAGAACTCCGGTATCTGGGCGGGCTGACCTCGCGTCGGCACACGTACGGATAGCGATCGGCTGAGCAGCCCCGACGGCTCGCACAGTGGTCAATGAGGGCGAGCGCGCTGCTTCAGTGCGCTCGCCCTTCTGCCGTCCAAGCCGCCCTCCGCTTTCCTCCACGCCTCACTCCCCAACCCCCCACTCCTCACTCCGCTTCTCACTCCTCGCCCCTCCCCTTCCGCCCTTCATGGAGAGCAGACAACCCGTGGGATCTCGCGCCATTGGTCATCGAGCCGGGCACCGTCGCCGAACGACGGGCGCCTTGGTTACGGCGGCGTGCATCGTCGGCCTGTCCAGCGCCACCGCCGCACCGGCCGTCGCGGACGAGAACGTCCCGCTCAACAGCGGTGAGTGCAAGTTCGGCGCCGACTACATCAAAGAGACCCCGTGGTCGCTGCAGCGCATACTGACCAATCAGATGTGGGCGTACGGAAAGGGGAAGGGAATCCGGGTCGGCGTCGTCGACACCGGTATCGACGCGCAAAACCCGCAGATCAAGGACGCGATCGGCAGCGGAGGCATCTCCCTCGTCAAGGGAAAGCCGAACGACGACAAGGTCGGCCACGGCACCAAAGTGGCAGGCATCATCGCCGCCCGCCC
This sequence comes from Streptomyces auratus, assembly GCF_050433025.1. Lineage (NCBI taxonomy): Bacteria > Bacillati > Actinomycetota > Actinomycetes > Kitasatosporales > Streptomycetaceae > Streptomyces > Streptomyces auratus. Next base: position 1,547,875 of record NZ_JBNGCB010000003.1, read on the forward strand.
CATGAAGGGTTCCGGCTTCTACGGAATAGCGCCCGAGGCAACCGTCGTCCCCTTCCAGCAGACCTCGCAGGAAAAGCCCGGCACCGCCGACAGCCTCGCGACGGCCATCAAGAAGGCCGTGGACGAGAACGTCGACATCATCAATATCTCGCAGGGAACCGCCGCCGATCCGCGCCTGCTGCCCACCCTTGAGCGAGCGGTCAAGTACGCCGAGACACACGAGGTTCTGATCGTCGCCTCGGCCGGCAACGGCGGCGCCGACGGCGGCGAGAAGGACATGTGGCCCGCGGCCTACTCGGAGAAATACCCCAACGTCCTCGCAGTCGCCGCCTCGGACCGGAACAACGAGCGGGCACCCTTCTCCCAGTCCGGAAAGTTCGTCCAGATCGCCGCGCCGGGCGTCGACATGGTCTCCACCGTCCCCGACGGCGGAAACTGCGTCGACCAGGGCACCAGCTTCGCCGCTCCCTACGTCGCGGGAGCCGCGGCCCTGCTCAAGGCGAAGCACACCAAGTGGACTCCGCAGCAGCTCATCTGGCAGCTCGAAAAGACCGCCGAGCGCGTGCGCCCGAACCGGAACGACTTCATCGGCTGGGGCGTCGTCGATCCGGTGGCGGCCCTCAACGACGACACGGTGCCCACCGGAGAGCCCAAGCCGGACAAGCCCTCCAACGTGGCTGACGGCTCCAACATCCATCCGGTCGCCGTCGCCCTCGGCGAAAGCCCCGAGGACCGACGCGCCCGCTATTCCATCTACATTGTCGGCGGCGGACTTCTCGCCGTCGGCACGGTAGTTGGCTCCGCCATCGCACTCCGCGACTGGCGGCGTAAGACTGGTTTGCGAACACACGGGGAGGCCTAACCATGGCTCATGGGCAGTACGGGGTTGATCTGGATGCCTTGGACCAGGTCATCAAAGAGCTCAACCATGTCCTCAAGGAGATGGGTGACTCAAAGAGCACGGCCACGAACAGCACCTACCTTCCGAAGGGCTCCTTGGGCGAGGGATTCAAGGAAGAGGCCGAACTCTATGGCGCTCACGCGAAGATGAAGGGCGAGATCGAAAAGATGATGCACATGGTCGAGGGCCTCGTCGACACTTTCGGGAAGAAGTCGCACAAGGTCAGGGGCGCGTACCAGGACGCGGAAGCGGACAACTCGATCTCCATGTCCGGTAAGTGACGTCAGCCGGCGGATCGTAGTGACAGACAGGCATGTTCGATGACGGAGTGGGGGACAGCAGATGGCGTCGAAGGACACTGAGTTCAAGCCGGCGAAGGTCCAGGTGCCGGAGCCACCTAAGAGGGCTGCCAAGGGGTCGGGGGAGGCTCAAGAAGTCGGCCACGACGTCATCGCGAGCCGTCCTCAGTTCACTGAGAAGGGACTCAACGACCTCAAGCAGATGGTGGCGGGGGCCAACCCGACAGAGGTTGGCAATGTCGCCAAGGGCTGGCGGGACGTCCGAGTTGCACTAGTCGGTGAAGGCTGGGACGGAGGCATCAAGAAGCACTTCGATGATGCCGTGCAGAAGGTCCTGCAGACCTGGCACGGCTCTTCTGCCGATCAGTTTGCCGCCTCGGCGCAAAAGATCAGCGAAAACTTCGCGAATCTCGCGCTGTATCCGCACAACACCGGCGAGGTCCTGCGACAGATCGGCGACAACCTCAAGGACGTCCAGAAGTTCGTCGACGAGGTCAAGGAGCCGAGCGGGTGGGAGAGCAAGGAAGACTGGCTCGCCGATAAAGCCAGTTCGGGCGTGGGCAAGGGCGCAGCGATCGGGAACAGCATCATGCCGGGTGGAGGCGGTGCCCTGGTCGGCGGCCTTGTCGGTGGGATGGTCGGCGGCGATGGTCGGGATGACTCGCAGCTGAAGGTAGACCTCCAGAACCCGAACATGAGCATCTGGGATGCCATGAACAAGAACCGCACCAGCTTGTCGCTGGGGAAGGAGCGTCAGCTGCAGGCTGCTCACTATATGGAGCAGTTGGGGACGACGTACCGGGCGGGGGCGAAGGCCTTGGGCTCAAGCCGAATTGATGACGACCGCATCAAGCCGCCGGACCACGACGGTGATGGTGGCGGTGGTGCGATCCCAGGCATCGGCGCCTTTGGCCCGATGCCATCCACTCCGAAGACAGGTGCACCTACCGGGAAGATGCCGGGCATGAAGGGCGGCGGGTACTCAACTCCGCAGCCGATGGAACCGCCGCGGCCGCACGGCATCGATGGTGGCGTCGGCAGCGTTCCTAAGGCTCCTGCACCACACGTTGGGACAGGACTTGACGGTCTCCAAGGAGGAACCGGTCCGGGCATTGGAGGCGCCGGTGGTGGCGGCGTCGGTGGCGGCGTGGGTACTGGCGGTTTGGGCGGCGGCTCCGGAAGCGTCGGCGCGGGCTCTGGTCCCGGCGTCGGCGGCTCTGGCGCACCCGGCATGGTCGGGGGTATCGGCGCCGGTGGCGCTCGTGCCGGGGGCGCGGGCGCCGGCGCGGGCGCGCGGGGCGGCCGCGCCGGCATGCCCGGCATGGGTGGAGCCGCTGGCGCCGGCAAGGGTGCTGGCGCAAAGGGCGCTGGCGCTGGCGGTAAGGGCAGTGCGTTGGCACGCCAGAAGGGCGGTGTCGTCGGCGGGAAGGGCGGCAAGCTCGGAGCCGGGGGGCAAGGAGGATCTGGCTTGCACCGCAGTCGTGGCGGCACGCAGCAGGGTGCTTCTGGCGGTCGCCGCCCGGCAGGGATGGCCGGCGCGCATGGTGCTCACGGGGCAAAGGGTAAGGACAAGGGCGGAGAGAACGGCCAGCGCCCGGACTACCTGGTAGAAGAAGAGGAGACTTGGACGCCGGAGCGCAACGTGGCGCCCAAGGTCATCGAGTAGGGACCTGTCAGTCCAGATAGGGTGCTCGGCGGAATCGAGGTGGGGCCCGCAGTCCTCGGGCTGCGGGCCCCACCGTCGCTACGGAGAGGTGTACGGCATGAGCTTCACGCGGACGCTGCGTGCGGTGGGCGGCGCGGTGGTGGCGGGAGCACTGCTCTTCAGCGCCGCCCCGGCCGCTTTGGCTGATCAGAACAGGGATGATCAGTGGCCACTCAAGGCGTTCGACGCCGCGAGTATCTGGAAGGAGTCCACAGGGAAGGGCGTCACGGTCGCGGTAATCGATGATCCCGTTAACGGCAGTCATCCAGACCTGAAGGGCAATGTGCTGCCGGGGAAGAGTTTTATTGATGGTGGACGCGGTGACCGCAAGGGCACGGGCGATCACGGAACTGGTATGGCGTCACTCATTGCTGGGCATGGGCACGGGACCGGTAGTGCTGATGGCGTCATGGGACTGGCGCCGGATGCGAAGATTCTTCCCGTTGCTTCTCCGGAGGTCGGAGTCGGAGTAGACAACAGTGGCCTTAGCGACTGGATTAGGTATGCAGTCGATCATGATGCCTCCGTCATCAACCTATCGATCAACCCTGCCGGCCTCGCCGACTCCGATAAGCAAGCCGTTGCCTATGCTGTCCAGAAGGATGTCCTGGTTGTAGCCGGTGCAGGAAACGACGGAGAGAGTAAGCTCAGCGAGCTTGCTTCCACTCCAGGTGTCGTTTCCGTGGGTGCGGTGGACAAGACCGGGAAGGTATGGGCAAAGTCCAATTCTGGTAGCCGACTGATGCTTTCGGCGCCAGGTGTAGAGATCACATCCGCTTCTGCTACTGCGGGACAATATCGACTGGCGGACGGTACGTCCGACTCCACTGCCTATGTCTCGGCCGCTGCGGCACTCCTGCGTTCGAAGTTCCCTGATCTCTCCGCAGGTCAGATCGCCAACCGGCTCGTGAAGTCCGCCGGCCTGCCGCCGGGTAAGAAGGGCCTTGAACTTCCCGACCCACACTATGGATATGGCTTCATTCAGCCGTTGAAGGCGCTGACTGCCGATATCCCTGCCGGCTCCAAGAACGGTCCGCTGAAGACGCCGAAGGCGGATTCGTCCGCGGGTGTGGGCGGTGCGAGCGCGGGTAGTGGCGGCCAGCAGGCAAGTGGCGAGAAGGACGAGGGTCTTGGTGTGGGTGCCATCGTGGGTATCGCGGCTGGTGTACTCATTGTCGTCGCGGTCATTGTCATTGTCGTTGTCCGGCAGAAGAAGAACGGCCGTAACGGACCGCCGCCTGGTGGCCCTGGTGGCCCTGGTGGCTATGGCGGCCCCGGCTTCCCGCAGCAGCCGGGTCCGTACCAGCAGCAGCCCGCTCCGTATCAGCAGCCGGGTGCGTATCAGCAGCAGCCCGGTGCTCAGGGCTATCCGCCGGTACCGCCGAACCAGCCGCCGGGTCATTGAGGGCCACCGGAATTGAGCGCATGATGCCGTCAGGTTTCTGACTGCGGCTGTTTCGAGCAGGAATGGCCCGATCCCCGTCGGACGGGACATGCGTCAGCTTGCGACAGGCAGTCGGCAAACGCTTCTTGGGTCCGCAGCCATCAGGCTGCGGACCCAAGTTGTTTGATGTGGTGGAACTCTTGCGGGGCCTGGGCCCGTTCTCCGTATGCCCGGGGTGAGGGGCGGTATGGGCGCCACGCACGTCCTGAAGATCTCCGACGGTTCCCCAGCAGGCGAGCCAGGGGAATCCGGCAGTCCTCCCTCGCTCTCTCCGCCAGGCCCCATGGCGCGGACCGGCCGGCTCTACATGACGGCCATCGGCTCCGCGGACATGATCAGGGTGAGAAGACCTACGCCATGGTCGCCCTCACGCTGCACCGGTAGCTGTGGTCGCACGCATCCGGCACCGGGACGTGCGCGGCGTCGCCTCACCCACCTGCTGTCCTGCGATGGGTGAGGCGACGCCGCGCTGTCGGCTGTGATGCCTCGCCACCTCTTCGGTGAGGAGGGGCGAGGGGGCGGGCTTGCACACCCTGGGGCCGTCGCTCCTCGCCTCACTGCCGACTCGTCGTATCGGCCGGTGTCACCCGAACACCGAGCGGACCTCGTCCGTGACGTCCTGGTGGCGGGTGGCGGCGCCGCCGGTGTGGCGGTCGGTGTGGCGTTGGGCGGCGTTCAGGCCTCGGTTGGTGAGGTCTTCCTTGGCGTGGTCGATGTAGGTGCCGGGGTCGGCGAGGCTGGTGACGCCGTCCTTGTACTCCTGGGCGCCTTCCTTGAGGCCGTCGACGTATTCGCCGGCCTTCCCCTTGCCGATGTCTGCGGTTTCGCCCCAGTCGATTCCGTCGCGGGCGCCGAAGTGGCTCTCGATGCCCTGCTGGGCGACGTTCTGGGTCATCTCCGTGGCGGCCTCTTTGGCCTTGTTCTTGCCCTCTTCGACGATCTTGTCCTTGGCGATCTCCTTCGCCTGGTCGACGACCTTGTCCTTGACGGTTTCCTTGACCGTCTTCTTGACGTAGTCCGTCGCCAGTTTGCGGGCTTCCTTGGAAACGGCCTTCTTCGCCATCTTCTTGATGGCGTCCATGGTGGCGTGTTCCATGGCCTTGGTGGCCGCTTCCATGACCTCGCGTTTGATCTTGTCGAGGATCTGGCGGACGATCAGGCGGGTCGCCTGGGTGGCGCCCGCGGCGCCGATCTCGGAGAGGCCCAGGGTGAAGGGTGCGGCGGCCTGGGCCGCGATGATCTCGGCGGCCAGCATGACGAGCTGGACGATGACCGCGATCTTTCCGGCGAGGACGGCTATGGCCGCCGCGTCGAAGGCGACGGCGATGACTTCCGCCGCCGCGGCGGCATCGCGGAGATAGTTGTCCCCGCCGTCCCCGCCGCCGGAGAAAGAACCCCATTCCCGCGAAAAGCCCTCGATCGCCTCGCCGGAGTTGGCGGAGACGACTTCGTTGGCTGCCGAAGAACCCTGGGTGGACGCCTGGTTGACGGACTCGGCGAAGTTGCGCCAGACCTGGGCGCACTCATGGAGCTTGTCCTCGTCGGCGTCCGGCCAGTTGTAGCCGAGGAGGTCCAGGACCCAAGCCACCTCGCTTGGCAGCGTCAATGACACAGTGATCGTCCCCCGTGCAGTTTTAACCGATTGCGGAGCAATGGAGAGAGAAAATGGGAAGTGGGAAGGAGAGAGGCGCAGGCCGCCGTCGGCGCGAGTGGGGTGCGGCGGGCCGGAGTTCAGATGGCCGGGCGGCCGACGGCGCTGATGGCGTGAATGCCCTGCTCGTCGGATTGGGTGTACGAGCCGGCCATGTGCTGCAACTTGTCGCCGATACCTTCGAGGTGCTCGCCCAAGGAGTCCATCGACTCGAACATGCCGTCCCGGATGGGCGTGTAGATCGTTTCGAAGATGTCGCCGAAGTCGCAGTTCTCCCACGGGCTGCCGAGGCCTTCAAGGTCGTCCTGTAGCTTCTTCGACGCCTTGGAGAAATCGCTGCCGATGTGGACGAAGGCAGTGCCCTGTGTGCGCAGCACATCCGGATCTACGTCGAATGCCTTGCCTGCCACTCTTGCCCCCGTGCTGCCGTGTATACCGCGCAGATATCTGTCGCGTCTTTAGTGATTCCACCCTAGGTGATCTCAATCCAGGCGCGTCAAGGCAAGGAGTGTGGAGGGAGCGTGGGCATTTTGACATCGAACAGCCTTGTGGGGCAGGGGAATTGACCCTCCTGCGGGTATTGGTGGCACTTGGGTGTGGGGTGAGCGGTCGCCGGAGTGGTGACGTCCAGAGTCGGTGACGCGCGGAGTCGGTGACGCCCGGAGTCGGTGACGCCCGGAGCCGGTGGCGTGGAGCCGGCGGGGCGTCGAGGGTGGCTGGGGGCGGGTGTCCGCAGGGGGAGTGGCGGGTGCGGACGATCAACGGTCCCGTAGCATTCCGGCTCATGGACATGCCCGGCAATGAAGAGCCCCTGCCCGACAGTCGTGTGGGGCTGACGCCGCGTCAGGCGAGGCGGATACGCATCGTCCTGGCCTCGGTGCTGATGGTGGCGATGGCGGTGGTGCTCGTGGTGCGCCTGGCGTCGCGTACGTCGGTGCTGGTGGTCGGGGTGTACGGGGCCGCGCTGGTGCTCTGCGGCGTGGTGATCGAGCTCAGCCGGCACGGGCGTACCCGGCTCGGTACCTGGCTGCTGGGTCTCGGCCTGGCGGCCGCACTGGCCGCGGACTGGCTGCTGTTGCCCTGAGCGGGGCCCCGTTCCAAGGCGGCCCCCTCCGTTGGCTCGGTAGAGCCGCCCCCTCCCCGCACGCTCAGAACAACCCGTGCCACATCTGCTCGATGACCAGCGACCACCAGTTGCCGTCGTCGTCCAGGGCCCAGGAGTCGATGGCCGCGATCTGCTCCTGGAAGGCGGCGACCGCCGCGCCCGCCGCGTACGGGTCCATGCCCGGCATCTGCCGGCGCGTGGTCACCAGCAGGGCGAGGGAGCGGAGATATGCGGACAGGGTCCGGTTGACGAAGCGGCCGCCGCCCGAGGTCGGCTGGACGGCCCAGACGGTACCGAGCAGGTTCTGGTTCTTCTCCGGGGCGACGCACTGGACGGCGAGCGTGTAGAGCCCGTCCGTGCCGATCCGGACGTAGCCGGTGAGGGTCGCCAGCGTCTGCTCCCGGGCCTGGGTGCCGGTGGTGCGCAGGTGGGTCGCCACATCGGTGAACAGCCCGCCGGCGGGTGGGGTGTCGGGCCGGTCGGCGGTGAAGAAGAACGGCACCGCGGTGGGCAGCCCGGACCAGGTCAGGGTGTTCCTGGTGGTCTGGGGCAGCGGAGTCGCGGCGAGGTCGTCGGCGTCCGGGCGGTGGACGCCGTCGGGGCCGAAGACCTCCACGAGGTGCTTGCCGAGGGCCACGTCCCGTACCGCCGGGGCGGCCGCCACGTCCTGCGGCACCGGTAGCCGGTGCGGGCGCGGCGGCGCCGGCCGGCCCGTCATCCGGTGCATCAGCTCGACGTGCCGCAGCAGCCCGGCGACGCCCTCGGCGCGCTCCTCGGGGCGCATGCCGTAGCCCTCGGTGCAGGAGAAGGCGGCGTTCGGGAAGGTGCGGAGGACGAAGTCGGCGGGGTAGCCGCCGGGCAGCAGGGCCGAGCGCAGATCGGTGTGGAACGCGCGGACGTCCGCGGGCCGTACGCCCAGCCGCCGCAGCTCGTCATGGAGCTGGAACTCGACGGGCGGTGCGCCGGGCGCCGAGACGCGGGCGAGGGTGGTCTCCTCGCCGGTCGCCGGGTCGGGGTAGGTCGCGACGGCGGTGTTGCCGGGGCCGGTGACCGGCGGCTGGGCGGGCATCGCCCGAGCGGTGCCCGCCCCCGTACCGTGCTGCTGGTACGTCCGGCCCTCCTGCGCCTGGTTGCTCACGAGTGGTGCCCTCCGAGGCCGTCGGACGCAGCGGAGTCGGCGCCGCCGGTGCGCTGGGCCGGCACGGTGGGAGCCGCCGGCGCGGCGAGGATCTGCCGGGCGGTGACACCGCGTTCGGTGGCGACGACGAGCACGCCGTCCGGGGAGAGGTCGGCGCCGGTGATCGGGGTGTCCGAGACCAGGGTGGCCACCACCTCCCGGTTTGCGCGCGCCCAGACCTGCAGAGAGTCGCGGCCGGGGGTGCACGCGAAGGGCGCGGCCGCCCGGGCCTCTTCGGAGGGAGGCCGTACGCGTGCCGGATCGGCGTCGAGATACCCGGGGCGCAGCAGGTCGTGGACGAGCAGCGCCCCCGCGGCCCCGCCCTCGGAGGCGTCGCCGTCCGGGCCGGGGGCCGTACGGGAGCCGGGGGTTCCCTCGGGAACGACGAAGGTGGCGACGGGACGGGAAGCGGGTGCGCCGGACGCCGGCCCGGGCCCGACGCCGCCGCCGGTCTCCGCGCCGGCTGCCGCAGCGCCCGTCGTACCGTCCGGGGGCGCGGCCGCCGCCGGTGCGCCGTCCGCGTCCGCCGGCGGGAGGGCACCCGTCGTCACCGCGCGGACGCCGGTCAGCGGCACGCTCCACAGCGTGCGCCAGGGCAGGGGGAAGCCGAGCCGGTGCAGCGCCTCCGCGTACGGAGCCAGCCCGTCCTCGACGAACGCGGACTCCAGGAACGCGGCCCGCAGGCCCGCCGGTGCCTGGGAGCGGGTGAGCAGCGGCGCGGTGCGCAGGTACGTCCGGGCCGGTGCGCCCAGCCGGTCGAGCGGTACGGCCTCGATGGCGGCCCGCATCGCCACCGGGTCGGCGTGCGCGAACAGGCCCGGGTCGGTGAGGAGTTGGGGGAGCAGTCCGGCCTCAAGGGTGTGTGCGGCGAGGTGGTCGCGGAGGTAGGGGTCGGCGCGGGACCAGTCCTGCTGGGGCACCGCGTCCAGCAGCGCCATGGCGATCCTGGTCTGGGCGCCCGGGATGTCCGGCAGGCCGGCGCGGATCTCCTCGGCGATCCCCGGGTGCAGCAGGCGCAGCAGCGTACGGCCGCCGTCGGCGGTGTCTGCGACCGTCGCACCGTCCGCCTTCCCGACGTTCGCCCTGCCGGTCTTCCCGTCGTTCGCCTCATCCCTCTCCGAGCCCTCGGACGGCTGGAGGAAGGGCGCGGCCAGCGGCATGCCGTCGGCGAGATCGCGGCTCATGTCCCGCTCGGCGACGGCGTCGGCCAGCGCGCCCCACAGCTGGACGGGCAGCCCCGCGCCCTCGGCGAACGCGAGCGGCGCCAGCATCAGCCGCAGGGTCTGCGGGTCGGAGCCCAGCCGGCGGGCATGCAGATCCAGCGCCTCGCCGACGCTGCCGGGCAGCATCGACGGGTCCGCCGGGTCGACGCCCTCGGGCCGCATGACCAGCGACTGCACGGCGAGCTGGAGCGTCAGGCGGTTGCCGTTCGCGCGCTCGGCCAGGGCCTCGGCAAGCGCCCGGCGGGTCGACGGATCGGTGCAGAAGGGGAGTTCCGGCGGCCCGAGGCTGAGCGCGGCCTCGGCGTGCCGCACCAGGCCCTCGGGGTCGGCCCACTCGGGGTCGTCGAGATCGATGAGCCGCACCTGGCCGGACGGCAGCGCCGCCGCCAGCTCCGCGGCCAGCCCGCGCGGCACATCGGCCAGCAACTGCACCGTGGTGGTGGCGGCGAGCGGCTTGAGGACGTCCCGGACGACGCGGGCCGGCTCGTCCGCCGCGCGCACCGGTCCGGCCCGGTCGACATCCGGCACCACAATCGTCACCGGCTCTTCACGGGCGGCGAGTTCGGTGCAGATGTCTTCGCTACGGGCCGCGCCCAGCTCGAAGTGGTCGGCGAGGAGCGCCAGCAGCTGTGCCGCGGTGCGTCCCTCGGGGCTCGGCACGGCGGGCGCCGGCAGGTCCGGCGGCACCGTCGCCGGGTCCATGGCGTCCAGCGGCAACTGCTTGCGGAAGCGGGGGTCACACAGCATCAGGAAGCCGGTGAGCAGGCGCGAACGGCCGCTGCCCGGGCTTCCGGTGAGCACGATGACGCGCGGTGCGCCCGGCCACCGCATACGCCACGCCGCGAGCGCACGGAGCACGGAAGTGCGGCCGCCGATGTACGGATGCGGTGCATATCCGCTCGCCCCGGCGATTCCTTCTTCTGAGGCGCTCATGACTCCCTCGTCCCCATCGATCCCGGCTCCACCTTTGTGGATTCCTGCACGTACCGGCTCGATCTTATGTTCCGGGCCGGATGCTCAAGACCGCACGGGGTCCGCCGTTCCGGAACGGGAACATGTCGGACGGACGGAGGCGTGAGTGAGCGTGCCGGGCGGCCTCCGAAGCGCGGCCCTGGAGATCCGGTGTGGAGAAATCGGGATCACCTTGTGGGGAAAGAAAGCAGATCTGTCCGGTTATTCCGGCGGCTGATCTGCTTTCCGACGTGTCGACGCCGCGGGGGTGGTGCACCGAATCCGGAGAAAGAAAAAAGACGGCCGGCCGGGCATGCTGCCGGGCCGGCCGCCGCGCACCGTCCGCGCGGTGCTCCGGTCAGCCCCGGTGCCCGCCGCCGCGGCCGCCGCGCCGGGGAGCGGTCACGATGTTGCCCGTCGGGCCGTCCCGCTCCGCGCGCTCGGCGTCCTCCTTGGCCTCCTGCTCCTTCTGCCATGCGGCGAACTTCTCGCGCGAGGCCTCGCGTTCGGCCATGGTCTGGTTCTCCGCGGCCCGCCGGATCTCGTTCATCCGGTCGCCCAGCGCGTCCATGTACCCCGGCGTCTCGATGGCGTCCTTCATGCCGATCCGGCCGGAGAGCACTTCGCGGGCCATCTCCTGGAGCTTGCCGCCGACGTTGGGGTTGTCCGCCAGGACCTTCAGCGCCTTGCGCAGCCGGTGCGCCTGCTCCGGATCCTGGGCGACGTCCATCAGGTCCTCGTCCTGGATCTGCCGCTCATTGCTCATCTCTGCCCCCTTGAACGTGATGGCACAGCAACCGCGTGTGCGGCACCGGCGTCCTGAGTCTAATGACGGGTGATGACGGGTGTGAACTGGCCGTCAAGGCGGGTGTTGTCGGTATTGCCGCATATTGCTCCGTATGCATTCCGCTCTTTGCCGGTGCCCGCTTCGGCAAGGCTTCCGGCCTATTGCGGGTGTGCTAGACCTGGGGCCAGGTTGGCAGGCAGCTGTCATTCAATTCGGGGAGAAATGATGTCCGACGAAGTCCGGCTCAGTACGGAGGAGTTGCACAGACTGGGTGCAGCCTTCGAGGTACGTGCGGAAGACCTGAGCCGGCAGCTGGCCGCATTCAGACGGCGGGCGGATGCCGAGGCGCTGCGGGACGGTTTCGGCAGCGAGGAGGCGGCGCGGCCGTTCCGTGAGCTGTACGAGCAGGCCGAGCACGCCCTCGTCCAGCTCCAGCAGCGGCTCGCCGAGGTCGGCGGAGGGATCAAGGAGACCGTTGCCCAGGTGCAGGCGACCGAGGAAGAGCTGGACGAGATGATCCGGAGCGTCAAGTGAGCGAGCGGCGCAACCCCGAGGCCCTGCACGAAGCGGCGGCCGGCTGGCGGGAGATGGGCAAGCACCTCGACGGCCTCGTCCGCGACCTGGACCGGAAGGTCGGCACCGCCGCCGCGGCCAACTGGCAGGGCCCGGCCGGCGAGGCGTTCGCCGCGGAGTGGCACCGCCTCAAGCGGTCCGTGGACGAGTCGCTGCCGGCCTTCGAACTGGCCGCCGCCGACCTGGAGACCGCTGCCGCCGCTTCCCCCGACGACAAGGACGGCACGGCCGGCGGGGACGGCAAGGACCACGGCGCACCGCCGGTGGACCAGTCCGCCGGCGCCGCGCAGTCCTCGTCCGGCAACGAGACCGCCTACGGCTTCATGGCGCTCGGCCAGCTGGCCAACGGCCTCGGCGGCGCCTTCGGCAAGCGCGGCGGGGGCGGCGGCCGGAGCCAGGGCCCGGCCGCGGGGCATCAGTGGGACACCTCCGCCGCACCGCTGGGGCCCGACCCGTTCGGCCCCGCGCGGGACGGTGAGGCGAAGACGCGCGGCGGCGAGGGCCTTGCCAAGGGCGTACGGAGCCGGCCGGCCGGTGCCGAACCGGCCCCGGGCGGCGAGCCGAAGGCCGGGGCGGAGAAGAAGGGGACGGCCGCCGCCCCGGCGGGCGCCGCCAAGGACAGCTCCGCCTCCGCCGCCGGAACCCCCGGCCCGCCCGGCCCCGACGTCACCCAGCACGGCGCTTTCGGCTGACACGCGGCCACCGGCCACCGGCCACAGCCACCGGCCCGTACACACCGGGCACGCAGACGAAACGGCGGTGACAAAACGGCGGTGACAAAACGGCGGTGGGGCGCCCCTCCCAGGAGGAACGCCCCACCGCCGTCGTGCTGTGCCCCGGTCAGCCGCCGCTGGTCGGCAGCCAGCCCGTCTGGACCAGCTGTGCACCGCGCTTGCGCGTCATGAACATGGCCCGGCCGGGCGTCAGGCGCTGGCCCTTGACGTTGCCCATCAGCGGACCCTCGGCCGGATCGGCCGACAAGATCAGACCCTGCGCACCGAGCTCCTTGGTGCGCTGCATCACCGGCTCGAACGACGACCGTCCGGCGCCCGAGGAGCTGCGCGCGATGATCAGGCGCAGACCCAGGTCACGGGCGAACGGCAGGTACTCCAGCAGCGGCTGCAGCGGGTTGCCGCTGCTCGTCGCCACCAGGTCGTAGTCGTCCACGATCACGAACGCGTCCGGCAGGTCGTACCAGCTGCGGTTGCGCAGCTGCTCCGGCGTGACGTCCGGCCCGGGCATCCGGCGGCCCAGCGAACCGGCCAGACCGGTGATGACCTCCTGCAACTGCGGTCCCGCGGCGCAGTACTTGTACAGATGGCTCTCGGGGACCTCGCCGAGCAGTGCGCGACGGTAGTCGGAGACCACCATCAGCGCCTTGTCGGAGGGGTACCGCTCGGCGATCTGCTTGGTCAGCAGGCGCAGCAGCGACGACTTGCCCGACTCGCTCTCGCCGTAGATGACCAGCAGCGGGTCGGTCTCGAAGTCGATGAACGCCGGCGAGAGGGTGGTCTCGTCGACACCGATCGCGATGCCGTGGTCGGGGTAGTCGTTGCCCTTGGGCAGCTCGTTGACGTGCAGCATCGTCGGCAGCATCCGCACCGCGGGGGCGGGCTCGCCCTGCCAGTGCTCGCTGACCGTCGACACCAGGTTCGCGATGCCTTCGCTGAGCGTCTCCGGGTCGCTCATCCCGTCCAGACGCGGCAGCGCCGACAGGAAGTCGAGCTTCTCGGGGGACATACCGCGGCCCGGCTTGCCCATCGGGACGTTCTCCGCGCGCTTGCGGTCGAACTCCGACTCCATCGGGTCGCCCAGACGCAGCTCGACGCGGTTGAGGAGCTGGTCGCGCAGCGCGGGCCGCACCTCGGTGTAGCGCGCACCGGCGATGATCAGGTGGACACCGAAACCGAGACCCCGAGCGGCGATGTCCAGGATCACCGGGTCCATCTGCTCGTAGTCGGTCTTGAACGTCGCCCAGCCGTCGATGACCAGGAAGACGTCGCCCCACTTCTGGTCGGGGTAGGCGCCCGAGGCCCGCCGCTGGCGGTAGGTCCCGATCGAGTCGATGTGGTTGGCCCGGAAGAACTCCTCGCGCTCGTTGAGGATGCCGACGACCTCGGAGACCGTACGGCGCACCTTCTCCGCGTCCAGACGCGAGGCGACACCACCGACGTGCGGCAGGCCTTCCATGGTCAGCATGCCGCCGCCACCGAAGTCGAGGCAGTAGAACTGCACCTCGGCCGGGGTGTGGGTGAGTGCGAACGACGCGATCGCGGACCGGATGAGCGTGGACTTACCGGACTGCGGACCACCCACGACCAGACCGTGACCGGCACCGGCGGAGAAGTCCAGGTACATCACGTCACGCCGCTGCTCGAACGGCTTGTCCACCAGCGCGACCGGCACCACGAGCTTGCCGAGCGCGGTGTACTCCGCCGCGTGCACGCCCCGTTCGGGAGTGACCGCGAGCGCCGGCAGCAGCTGATTGACGGTGGGCGCCTCCTCCAGCGGGGGCAGCCACACCTGGTGCGCCGGCGGGCCCTGGCCCTGCATCCGCTGGACCATGACGTCCAGCACGGTGTCGGCCAGCGCGTCGTCGATCTCCGGCTCGGCCGCCTCGACGGCGATCGGCTCCTCGATGATCTGCTCGACGACCGGGGCCGCGGTGAACGGCACCGGCAGCCGGTTCGTCCGGCCGCCGCGGCCGCCGCCACCGCCGGCACCCGGGCCGCGGTAGGTACCGGAGACGTACGCGGCCTTGAACTGGACCATCGTCTCGGTGTCGTACTTCAGGATGCCGGAACCGGGGACGTTCGGCAGGTGGTAGGCGTCCGGCACACCGATCGCGGTCCGCGACTCGGCCGCGGAGAACGTCCGCAGACCCAGCCGGTAGGACAGGAAGGTGTCCAGACCCCGCAGCTTGCCCTCTTCCAGACGCTGCGAGGCGAGCAGCATGTGCACACCCATCGAACGGCCGATCCGGCCGATCTGGATGAACATCTCGATGAAGTCGGGCTTGGCGGCGAGCAGCTCGGAGAACTCGTCGATGATCATCACCAGCGAGGGCAGCGGGTCCAGCGGGGCACCCGCGGCACGCGCCTTCTCGTAGTCGGTGATGTTGGCGTAGTTGCCGGCGGAGCGCAGCAGCTCCTGACGGCGCTGGAGTTCACCGGTGATCGAGTCGCGCATGCGGTCGATCAGGGTGACGTCCTCACCGAGGTTGGTGATGACCGCCGCGACGTGCGGCATCTCCGACATACCGGTGAAGGTGGCGCCACCCTTGAAGTCCGCGAGGATGAAGTTCAGCGTCTCGGAGGAGTGCGTGACCGCGAGGGCGAGCACCAGGGTGCGCAGCACCTCGGACTTACCGGAACCGGTCGCACCGACACACAGTCCGTGCGGGCCCATGCCCTGCTGCGAGGCTTCCTTGATGTCCAGCATGACCGGCTGGCCGTCGCGGTCGACGCCGAGCGGGACGCGCAGCCGCTCGGCCAGCGTCCGGGGCCGCCACGTACGCGACACATCCAGGGCACCGGCGTCGCCGATGTTGAGCAGGTCGGTGAAGTCCATGGAGGACAGCAGCGGATCCTCGCCGTCGGCACCCGAGCCCGCCCGCAGCGGGGCCAGCTGGCGCGCCAGCGCCTCCGACTCGGGGATCGACAGGGTGTCGCAGACACCGTGGTAGACCGCACCGCCGGCCGACTCCAGCACCAGCTTGCCCGGCCACACCTGGACGGCCAGACCGCCGCGGATCTCGTCCAGATCGCCCGGGACGACCTCGAGGATGGTGACGCCCTGCAGGCCCTCGGCCCCGGCGATCACCGAGTCCATCGGCACCTCGCCGCCGTCCAGCACGATCACCACATGCGGGGTGTCGGTCACCGGAGTGCCCTGCGGGTTGAACCGCCCGCGGCCGTCCAGGTTCTCCGCCAGCAGCTCCTCGATCTCACCGAGGTCACCGACGACCAGCCGGCGCGTCCCCGCGCCGTCGGTGGTCTTGTCCTGCACCTGCGGCAGCCACTTCGTCCACTCCCACTCCGCCTGCGCACCGGGCGCGGCGACCACCGCCACCACCAGGTCCTCGGGCGAGTGCAGGGTGCACAGCTGGGCGATGATGGCGCGCGAGGCGCCGTAGACCGTGTCCGGGTCACCGGAGACGGTCAGGTGGTAGAAGGCGCGCAGCGAGACCGCCAGCGGCAGGCTGTCCAACTGTCCGTGCTTGTCGAGGAATTCCTTCATCGCATGCGCGGTCAGCGGCTCCAGCTCGTCGACCGGAGCGGTCTCGGGCGCCCGCAGGGGGGTGGCCAACTGCTGCGGCCCCAGGCCCAGTCGTACCTGCCCGAAGTCCGGGTCGGTCGACCGGCGCTCCCATACCCGTTTGCCCTCGGCCACGATGGACCACAGCTGGCTCGGATCGGGGTGAGTGAACAGCTGCGCGTCCCGCTGCTTTCGGGCGGTGCGCCGCACCTCTTTTCGCTTCTGCGTCAGGTACTTGAGGTAATCCTGTCGCTCTTGAAGCATTTGCCCGGAAGGCCCTTGGCGAGCCTTGACGATCTGCACGATCGCCATTGCCAGGGTGGACGCCACCATAAAGCCGCCCATGATTTTCATGAACGGCTGGTTGCCCATGAACAAGAATCCCGCCGAAGACGCCATACCCATCATGGGCATAAGGGTCATCAGCATGTTTTCTGATTCGCCCTCACGGGGAAGCTCCGGAGGTGCCTCGAGTGTCACCTCCTCGGAGGGAACTTCAGGTGGCAGCGCGCGGGGCGGGCGCTTAACGATGACAACGCTCACCGAGGCATCAGTCCTTCATGCATCTCGCAGTCTCGGACCGCCCCCGTTGGATTCGACGGTCCCCCCGAGCCAAGTGCTTGGCCCGAACCAGGCGTTGATCCTACTGTTAACCGTCAAGTCTCGGGGTGGGTGGGGCACTCGCTGAATTGGACGGTACGCTGACGCATCGCGAGCGTGCCCACAGCCCCGAGTGACGGCTCTCTATATAGGGCGCGCGACGCGACAAAACGCCCAACGGATAGGGGGAACCGCCAGGTGAGCACGAGCACTGGCACCGGCTTTTGCCGGGTCACAGTCGCCGCGCCGGATGCACGGATCGATGTGGCTCTGCCGGAGGATGTCGCACTCGTCGACATCTATCCGGAGATCCTGCGGCTCTCCGGGCAGTCCCAGGCCGAAGGCGCACCGACCGGCTATCACCTCGTACGCCGCGACGGCACGGTGCTCGACGCCGGCCAGTCGCTGGCGCAGCAGCAGATCCTCGACGGCGACCTCCTTTTGCTGAAGCCGTTCGCCGAGTCGCTGCCGCTGCCGGTCTTCGATGACGTCTCCGACGCCGTCGCCTCCGCGGTCAAGCGCAACCGCAGCCGCTGGAGCGACGACCTCATGCACGTCGTCGGCCTCTCCGCCGGTGTCCTGCTGCTCGTCATGATGGCGTTCGCCCTGTGGTTCTCGAACCCCCTGAACCGCGACATGCACCGCCTGCCCGGCATCATCGCCGGTGTCGTCGGCATCGTCCTCGTCGCGCTGGCCGGCGTCCGCGCCCGCGTCTACGACGACCACGGCTCCTCCATCGCGCTGGGCCTGGCCTCCCTGCCGCACCTGCTGCTCGCCGGCTCGGGCATCTTCCCCGTCGAGCAGGGCGGCGGACCCGGCCGGCTGCACCTCCTCGTCGGCTGCGTGGTCGTCCTGATCGCGTCCGTCCTGCTGGTGGTCCTGCTGCCGCGCGGTGACGCACCCTTTGTCGCCGCCGCGTTCCTGGCCGCCATCGGCACCCTCGCGGTCTTCGCCGCGATCCTCACCGACGCCGCGCCCCGCGAGGTCGCCGCCGTCACCGCCGTCGTCTCGATCGCCATGGTCGCCTGGCTGCCCGGCCTCTCCGCCCGCTTCGCGCGGCTGCCCATCGGCTACAAGTCGCCCGACCAGATCGCCAAGGGCTCCTACGACAACGGCGGCGAGACCGAGTCCGTCGACTTCGTCAAGATCGCCAACCAGGCCAAGCGCGGCCACGAACTGCTGCTCGGCCTCGTGGCCGGCTGCGCCGCCCTGGTCGTCGGCTCGGCCGGTGTCGTCCTGGGCTTCTCCGACAACATGTGGGCCCAGCTGCTGGCGCTGGCCGCGGGCATCACGATCATGCTCCGCGCCCGGCTCTTCGACTACACCGCGCAGGTCGCCTGCCTGACCATCGCCGGCATCCTGACGATCGTCCTGCTCATCCTGGGCATCGCGCTGAACCCGCCGTCGGACATCTTCGTCGACCTGCTCCGCTTCCAGGACTCCGGTCCGCTGAACATCCGCACCGTCTGGTTCTCCAGCAGCATCGCGGCGGGCGCCGCCCTGCTCGTCGGTGTCGGCCTGATCGTCCCGCGCAAGGGTGTCACCCCCTTCTGGGGCCGGATCTTCGACATCTTCGACGGTCTGTTCCTGCTCTCCCTGGTGCCGCTGTGCCTGGCGGTCCTGGAGGTCTACGGCAAGGTGCGCGGCCTCACCGGCAGCTAGCCGGCCGCCCGCCCGCCGGATCCACGGCCCCCCGACCACCCGGTCGGGGGGCCGTTTTCCAGCTGGTACGCTGTGTGACGGTCCGGTCGAGTCATCCAAGATCCCCTGTGAAGCAAATCCAGGGGCGCTCACGGACCGAAACCCAGAGGAGTACCGCGTGTCGCTCGACGCCGCTACGAAGAAGCAGATCATGGCCGAGTTCGCCACCAAGGAGGGTGACACCGGCTCCCCCGAGGTCCAGGTCGCGATGCTCTCCCGCCGCATCTCGGACCTGACCGAGCACCTCAAGACCCACAAGCACGACCACCACTCCCGCCGTGGTCTGCTGCTGCTCGTCGGCCAGCGCCGCCGCCTGCTGCAGTACCTGGCGAAGAAGGACATCACGCGCTTCCGCGCGCTGGTCGAGCGCCTGGGCATCCGCCGCGGTGCGGCGGGCGCCAAGTAGGACGCCGTAGAGGGAGCGGTTCCCGCCGGGGGCCGCTCCCTTTGCCATAGGCACCGGATGCCCACGCCACCTCATGGTGGACGGAAGCTTTGTAGTCTGGTGCCATATCGCAAAACTGAACGCGGTAGGAGCGCCTCCTGGCCGCCGGTCCTCGGTAGTGGCCCCCGGACGATCCATGGACGCCCTGCGTCCCTCGCTCCGGGTGCTTCGATCGAAGACCGGCCCGTACCGGCGCTCCACCGAGGACGGTCCGCCGCCATACGGGCAGCGGACGCAGACGAGGAGATATTCCTGGTGGAGAACGAGACCCACTACGCCGAAGCCGTGATCGACAACGGTTCGTTCGGCACCCGCACCATCCGCTTCGAGACGGGCCGCCTGGCCAAGCAGGCCGCCGGTTCCGCCGTGGCGTACCTGGACGACGACACCATGGTGCTGTCGGCCACCTCCGCTTCCAAGACCCCGAAGGACCAGCTGGACTTCTTCCCGCTGACCGTCGACGTCGAGGAGCGGATGTACGCAGCCGGGAAGATCCCCGGTTCCTTCTTCCGCCGTGAGGGCCGCCCCTCCGAGGACGCGATCCTCACCTGCCGCCTGATCGACCGCCCGCTGCGCCCGTCCTTCAAGAAGGGCCTGCGCAACGAGATCCAGATCGTCGAGACGATCATGGCGCTCAACCCCGACCACCTCTACGACGTGGTCGCGATCAACGCCGCCTCCTGCTCCACGCAGCTGGCCGGTCTGCCCTTCTCCGGCCCGGTCGGCGGCACCCGTGTCGCGCTGATCAACGGCCAGTGGGTGGCGTTCCCGACCCACACCGAGCTCGAGGACGCCGTCTTCGACATGGTCGTGGCCGGCCGCGTCCTCCCGGACGGCGACGTCGCGATCATGATGGTCGAGGCCGAGGCCACCGAGAAAACCATCCAGCTGGTCAAGGACGGCGCCGAGGCCCCGACCGAAGAGGTCGTCGCCGCGGGTCTGGAAGCCGCCAAGCCCTTCATCAAGGTCCTGTGCAAGGCCCAGTCGGACCTCGCCGCCAAGGCCGCCAAGCCCGTCGGTGAGTTCCCGATCTTCCTGGACTACCAGGACGACGTCCTCGAGGCGCTGACCAAGGCCGTCAAGGACGAGCTCACCCAGGCGCTGACCATCGCCGGCAAGCTGGAGCGCGAGGCCGAGCTGGACCGCGTCAAGGGCCTGGCCGCCGAGAAGCTCCTGCCGGAGTTCGAGGGCCGCGAGAAGGAGATCTCCGCCGCGTACCGCTCGCTGACCAAGACCCTGGTCCGTGAGCGCGTCATCAAGGAGAAGAAGCGCATCGACGGCCGCGGCGTCACGGACATCCGTACGCTCGCCGCCGAGGTCGAGGCGATCCCGCGGGTGCACGGCTCCGCCCTGTTCGAGCGTGGCGAGACCCAGATCCTGGGCGTCACCACCCTCAACATGCTCCGCATGGAGCAGCAGCTGGACACCCTTTCGCCGGTGACCCGCAAGCGCTACATGCACAACTACAACTTCCCGCCGTACTCCGTCGGTGAGACCGGCCGCGTGGGTGCCCCCAAGCGCCGCGAGATCGGCCACGGCGCGCTCGCCGAGCGCGCCATCATGCCGGTCCTGCCGACCCGCGAGGAGTTCCCCTACGCGATCCGCCAGGTCTCCGAGGCGCTGGGCTCCAACGGCTCGACGTCCATGGGCTCGGTCTGCGCCTCGACCATGTCGCTGCTGAACGCCGGTGTGCCCCTCAAGGCCCCGGTCGCCGGTATCGCCATGGGCCTGATCTCCCAGGAGATCGACGGCCAGACCCACTACGTCGCCCTCACCGACATCCTCGGTGCGGAGGACGCCTTCGGCGACATGGACTTCAAGGTCGCCGGCACCAAGCAGTTCGTGACCGCGCTGCAGCTCGACACCAAGCTCGACGGCATCCCCGCCTCGGTCCTGGCCGCCGCGCTGAAGCAGGCCCGCGACGCCCGTCTGCACATCCTGGATGTCATGACGGAGGCCATCGACACCCCGGACGAGATGTCCCCGAACGCCCCGCGGATCATCACCGTCAAGATCCCGGTGGACAAGATCGGTGAGGTCATCGGCCCCAAGGGCAAGATGATCAACCAGATCCAGGAGGACACCGGCGCCGACATCACGATCGAGGACGACGGCACGATCTACATCGGTGCCGCCGACGGCCCGGCCGCCGAGGCCGCCCGCGCCACGATCAACGGCATCGCCAACCCGACCATGCCGGAGGTCGGCGAGCGCTACCTGGGCACGGTCGTCAAGACCACCACCTTCGGTGCGTTCGTCTCCCTGCTCCCGGGCAAGGACGGCCTGCTGCACATCTCGCAGATCCGCAAGCTCGCCGGTGGCAAGCGCGTGGAGAACGTCGAGGACGTGCTCGCGGTGGGCGCCAAGGTCCAGGTCGAGATCGCCGAGATCGACCAGCGCGGCAAGCTCTCCCTGATCCCCGTGATCGAGGAAGAGGACACCGACAAGGGTGCGCAGGACGACACGAAGGACGACACCGACAAGTGACGTCTCGTACGCACACGACGACGGCCCGCACCTCCTCGGAGGGGCGGGCCGTCGCCCGTACCCAAACGCTTCTCAAGGGCACCGCGGGCGCCGGCACGGTCCGCCGGACCACCCTCCCCGGCGGTCTGCGGATCGTCACCGAGACGCTGCCGTCGGTCCGCTCCGTCACCTTCGGGATCTGGGCGCACGTCGGCTCCCGCGACGAGACCCCCACCCTCAACGGCGCCACGCACTACCTGGAGCATCTGCTCTTCAAGGGCACCGAGCGGCGCAGCGCGCTGGACATCTCCGCCGCCATCGACGCGGTCGGCGGCGAGATGAACGCCTTCACCGCGAAGGAGTACACCTGCTACTACGCGCGGGTGCTGGACACCGATCTGCCGCTCGCCATCGACGTGGTGTGCGACATGCTCACCGGCTCGCTGGTCGAGGCCGAGGACGTGGACGCCGAGCGCGGGGTCATCCTCGAAGAGATCGCGATGACCGAGGACGACCCGGGCGACTGTGTGCACGACCTGTTCGCGCACACCATGCTCGGCGACACCCCGCTCGGCCGCCCCGTGCTGGGCACCGTCGACACCGTCAACGCCCTGACCCCCGAGCGCATCCGCCGCTTCTACAAGAAGCACTACGACCCCACGCACCTCGTCGTCACGGCCGCCGGCAATGTCGACCACGCCAAGGTCGTCCGCCAGGTCCGCCGCGCCTTCGAGCAGGCCGGGGCCCTGGACCGGGCGGATGCCGTCCCCGTCGCGCCGCGCTCCGGCTCCCGCGGCATCCGCACCGCCGGCCGCGTCGACCTGCTCAACCGCAAGACCGAGCAGGCCCATGTGATCCTCGGAATGCCCGGCATGGCGCGCACCGACGACCGGCGCTGGGCGATGGGCGTGCTGAACACCGCCCTGGGCGGCGGGATGAGCTCCCGCCTCTTCCAGGAGGTCCGTGAGAAGCGCGGCCTGGCCTACAGCGTGTACTCCTACACCTCCGGTTTCGCCGACTGCGGGCTGTTCGGCGTCTACGCCGGCTGCCGCCCCAGCCAGGTGCACGACGTCCTCAAGATCTGCCGCGACGAACTCGACCAGGTGGCCTCGCAGGGCCTCACCGACGACGAGATCCGCCGCGCGATCGGCCAGCTGCGGGGATCCACGGTCCTCGGCCTGGAGGACACGGGTGCGCTGATGCACCGCCTCGGCAAGAGTGAGCTGTGCTGGGGAGAGCAGATGTCGGTCGACGAGATGCTCGCCCGGATAGCGGCCGTCACCCCGGACGAGGTGCGCGAGGTGGCCCGCGATGTACTGGGCACACGGCCTTCGCTGTCCGTCATCGGTGCCCTGAAGGACCGGCAGGCGGCCCGGCTGGACGACGTCGTCGCATAGGCCCGCTGCGATACCACCGAGAGAGAGACGGGAAACGATGAGCAAGCTGCGCGTGGCCGTATTGGGAGCTCAGGGGCGCATCGGCGCCGAGGCCGTACGGGCCGTCGAGGCCGCCGAGGACATGGAGCTGGTCGCCGGGCTGGGCCGGGGCGACAAGCTGGAGCGGCTGGTCGAGGCCGGCGCCCAGGTCGTGGTCGAGCTGACCAACCCCGGCGCGGTCATGGGCAACCTCGACTTCTGTGTGCGCCATGGCATCCATGCCGTGGTCGGGACCACCGGGTGGACCGACGAGCGCCTCGCGCAGCTGCGTACCTCGCTGGCCGCCGCGCCGTCGGCGGGTGTGCTGATCGCCCCGAACTTCTCCATCGGCGCGGTGCTGACCATGCGGTTCGCCCAGCAGGCGGCCCGCTTCTTCGAGTCCGCCGAGGTCGTCGAGCTGCACCACCCGAAGAAGGCGGACGCCCCCTCCGGCACCGCGGCCCGCACCGCCCAGCTGATCGCCGCGGCACGGCAGGAGGCCGGCTGCGCCCCGCAGCCGGACGCCACCAGCACCGCGCTGGACGGCGCCCGCGGCGCGGACGTGGACGGCATCCCCGTGCACTCCGTACGGCTGCGCGGTCTGCTGGCGCACCAGGAGGTGCTGTTCGGCGGCGAGGGCGAGACCCTCACCATCCGCCATGACTCCCTGCACCACAGCAGCTTCATGCCGGGCATCCTGCTCGGCGTACGCCGTGTGGTCACCACGCCGGGCCTGACCGTGGGCCTGGAAAACTTCCTCGACCTGGGCTGACCGGCATGGGCGGAAAGATCACGTACTTCTTCCTCGCCACCGTGCTGGTCCTCGTCTTCGGCGTGGTGGCGCTGGAGGGCGTACTTCTCCTGCTGACCGGCGAGCCGGCGGCCATGGGCATGGGGGCGGTGGCCTTCGCGCTGCCGTGCATCGGTGCCTGGTTCCTCCGGCACAACACCCGCTTCGCCCGCGATGCCCACCGGCTGGCGGATGCGCTGGAGGCCGAGGGCGGGCTGCCGGCCGACGAGCTGAAGCGGACCGCCGGCGGCCGGATCGACCGGGACGCCGCCGACGCGGTGTTCGCCCGGCGGCAGGCCGAGACGGAGGACGCGCCCGGCGACTGGCGTGCGTGGTTCCGGCTCGCGGTCGCGTACCACGACGCCCGGGACACCCCGCGCGCCCGCAAGGCGATGCAGCGGGCGATCGCGCTGCATGACGGGAAGGCCGTGCCCACCGCGACCTGAGACCCGCGTCCGGCCGGTCATGGCCGGCGCGGCTCCGGGCCGGTGGGGCCCGGGTGGCACCGGTTGGCGGCCGTGCGGGGCCCTCGCCGGGCCGGCATCCGGTACCGCCGGGATGCCCCGGGGCTCAGACGCGGTACTCCGCCGCCCACGCCTCCAGCACATCCGCGGCCCGCTCGAAGGCCTCCGGGCGGGACAGGAAGTCGCCGTTGTGGTCCGTGATCAGCGCCCGCAGCGGGGCGCCCTGGGTGCGCTCGACGATCAGCGCCTGACCCTGCACCGTCCGGGGCAGCCCCAGCCAGCGCACCGGCTGCTGGCGGGTACGCACCGAGGCGATGGCGCTCCACGGCTCGGTCGCCGTCCGCAGGAGGTTCACCTGTCGCAGACCGTGTGCGCTGACCCAGATGCCGACCCGCAGCAGCCGGAGCGCAAAGGCGATCATCAGCGCCCCCACCAGGACACAGACCACGGCGCCGGGCAGCGAGCCGGCCATCGCGATGATCATCGCGGAGAGCAGTACGAACGACGCGAGCAGCAAAAACACCGCCGCCGTCCCCACCCGCCACGGTCCGGGGCGGTAGGGACGGCGCCAGTGGTCGGGCTCGTCATGCGGCAGCGCGGCGTACTCCGCGGCACGGGTGTCGAGCTCGCGGTCGGCCGTCAGGAAGGGCAGGGGCACGGCTGAACCTCACTCATGGGCACGCTGACGGTAGCTGTGACCGGTGAGGCTATCGGGACCGGCGGAGCGGAACCACTTGCGGCACACTCCGCCCGCCCGATCAGCGATGCGCCTCGGACTGATGCACCCGGCCCGAGGTGGAACTGTCCTGCTGCAGCGCGGGAACGCCGAACAGCAGGGCGCCGGCCAGGCCGCCCACGACTGTCAGCGTGATGAGAGACTGGCCGAGCAGCTGCGCACGGGAGGCGCGCTGACGCGGCGGGGGAGTGACATTGCTGCGGAACCGGTCTGCCTCGGCAACGAAGGCGAACGGGACGGGCTCTCGCCGGCGGAACATGAGCGGGCTCTCCTAGGAACCTCGAAGTGGGCACTGTCACAGGGTTAGACGTCTGTGCGGTCCGATTGGTGCCCGTTTTCAGGGACTTCTGTGAAAAATATCAACTGCCGCTCCGAGCGCTGCTATAGAGCGTCCCTTTTGTGGCTAACGCGGCATCATGCGGCATCTTCTGGGCTGTCAGTGGCGGGCCGTACTCTGGTCGCGCACGAGGATCGATTGGAAGGAACCGCCGGTGTCCCAGACCCCCGCCGAGAGCACTGAGAGCCCCGACAGTGCAGCCGTCAGCTTCCGGAGCGAGGTGACGGTCGAGCTGGTCAAGCACAGCGCCGCGGACAGCGACGTGCTGTGGGCGGCCCGCGTCTCCACGGCCGGCGAGCAGTCCCTGGAGGAGCTCCACAAGGACCCCGAGCGCTCCAAGGGCTTGATCAACTACCTCATGCGGGACCGGCACGGCAGCCCGTTCGAGCACAATTCCATGACGTTCTTCATCAGCGCCCCGATCTTCGTCTTCCGCGAGTTCATGCGCCACCGCGTCGGCTGGTCGTACAACGAGGAGTCCGGCCGCTACCGCCAGCTGGAGCCGGTCTTCTACGTCCCCGGCGAGTCCCGCAAGCTCGTCCAGCAGGGCCGCCCCGGCAAGTACGAATTCGTCGAGGGCACCCAGGCGCAGCACGACCTGACCGGCCGTGTCATGGAGGACTCCTACCGTCAGGCGTACGAGGCGTACCAGGAGATGCTGGCCGCCGGCGTCGCCCGCGAGGTCGCCCGCGCGGTCCTCCCCGTCGGCCTCTTCTCCTCCATGTACGCGACCTGCAACGCACGCTCCCTGATGCACTTCCTCGGGCTGCGCACCCAGCACGAGCAGGCGAAGGTCCCCTCCTTCCCGCAGCGGGAGATCGAAATGGTCGGCGAGCAGATGGAGGCCCACTGGGCCACCCTCATGCCGCTCACGTACGGCGCATTCAATGCGAACGGCCGGATCGCTCCGTAAGGCCCAGGCCGGAGGCCGGATGCCGACGCCCGCAGGACAGCGGTGCGAAGTGTCCGGATTGCGGCATTTTATGAAGTTCATCTACGCTGAACAGACGGACCCGGCACTGCTTGAACCCCCGAGCAGGCAGTGCCGGTGTCCACATCCCTGCTCCCCAGAGGCGCATCCTGTGGGGAGCTACGAGTAGCGTGGGACCCATGGCTCCGACTTCCACACCGCAGACCCCCTTCGGGCGGGTGCTGACCGCCATGGTCACGCCTTTCACGGCGGATGGCGCTCTCGATCTCGACGGCGCACAGCGACTGGCTGCCCACCTGGTGGACGCCGGTAACGACGGTCTCGTCGTCAACGGCACCACCGGAGAGTCCCCGACCACCAGCGATGCGGAGAAAGCCCAGCTGGTCCGCGCGGTGGTCGATGCGGTCGGCGATCGCGCCTTTGTCGTCGCCGGAGCCGGCACCAACGACACCCGTCACAGCCTGGAGCTGGCCCGTGCCGCCCAGGACGCCGGAGCCCACGGCCTGCTCGCGGTGACGCCCTACTACAGCAAGCCCCCGCAAGAGGGCCTGCTGAGGCACTTCACCGCCATCGCGGACGCCACCGACCTGCCGGTCATGCTCTACGACATCCCCGGCCGCAGCGGCGTCCCGATCAACACCGAGACCATGGTCCGGCTCGCCGAGCACCCCCGAATCGTCGCCAACAAGGACGCCAAGGGCGACCTCGGCCGCGCCAGCTGGGCCATCGCGCGCTCCGGCCTCGCCTGGTACAGCGGCGACGACATGCTCAACCTCCCGCTGCTCTCGGTCGGCGCGGTCGGCTTCGTCTCCGTGGTCGGCCATGTCGTCACCCCCGAGCTGCGCGCCCTCCTGGACGCCCACCTCAACGGTGATGTCACCAAGGCGACCGAGATCCACCAGAAGCTGCTGCCCGTCTTCACCGGCATGTTCCGCACCCAGGGCGTCATCACGACCAAGGCGGCGCTGGGCCTGCAGGGCCTGCCCGCCGGTCCGCTGCGCCTGCCGCTCGTGGAGCTCTCCGCCGAGGAGACCGAGCAGCTCACGCGCGATCTCGCCGCCGGCGGGGTACAGCTCTGACACAGACTTCACAACTGAATACGGACCAACAACCGCCTTATAGCAAGTGCACGAATGTCATGCGCGCCACGTGCCTCGACGGCAGCGTGGCGCGTGTGGTGAGGAGAGTCTTTTGAGTCATCCGCATCCTGAGCTCGGCGCCCCGCCCAAGCTTCCCAAGGGCGGCCTGCGCGTCACCCCCCTCGGCGGCCTCGGCGAGATCGGCCGCAACATGACGGTCTTCGAATACGCCGGCCGGCTGCTGATCGTCGACTGCGGAGTGCTCTTCCCCGAGGAGGAGCAGCCCGGAATCGACCTGATCCTGCCGGACTTCACGTCCATCAGGGACCGCCTCGACGACATCGACGGCATCGTGCTCACGCACGGCCACGAGGACCACATCGGTGGTGTCCCCTACCTCCTGCGGGAGAAGCCGGACATCCCCCTCATCGGCTCCAAGCTGACCCTCGCCCTGATCGAGGCCAAGCTTCAGGAGCACCGCATCCGCCCCTACACCCTTGAGGTGAAGGAAGGACACACCGAGCGGATCGGCTCCTTCGACTGCGAATTCGTCGCGGTCAACCACTCCATCCCGGACGCCCTGGCCGTCGCGATCCGCACCCCCGCGGGCATGGTCGTGCACACCGGCGACTTCAAGATGGACCAGCTGCCGCTGGACCGCCGCCTGACCGACCTCCCCGCCTTCGCGCGGCTCGGCGAGGAGGGCATCGACCTGCTCCTCTCCGACTCCACGAACGCCGAGGTCCCGGGCTTCGTCCCGCCCGAGCGGGACATCTCCAACGTGCTGCGCACGGTGTTCGCGAACGCCCAGAAGCGCATCATCGTGGCCAGCTTCGCCAGCCATGTGCACCGCATCCAGCAGATCCTCGATGCGGCGCACGAGTACGGCCGCCGGGTCGCCTTCGTCGGCCGCTCGATGGTCCGCAACATGGGCATCGCCCGGGAACTGGGCTATCTGAAGGTCCCCGCCGGCCTGGTCGTCGACGTCAAGACCCTCGACGACCTCCCCGACGACGAGGTCGTGCTGGTCTGCACGGGTTCCCAGGGCGAGCCGATGGCCGCCCTCTCCCGGATGGCCAACCGCGACCACCAGATCCGGATCGTCCCGGGCGACACCGTGATCCTGGCGTCCTCCCTCATCCCGGGCAACGAGAACGCGGTCTACCGCGTGATCAACGGCCTCACCCGGTGGGGTGCGGACGTGGTCCACAAGGGCAACGCCAAGGTCCACGTCTCGGGCCATGCCTCGGCCGGCGAGCTGTTGTACTTCTACAACATCTGCAAGCCGAAGAACCTCATGCCGGTGCACGGCGAATGGCGCCATCTGCGCGCCAACGCCGAGCTGGGCGCCCTGACCGGCGTACCGAAGGACCGGATCGTCATCGCCGAGGACGGCGTCGTGGTCGACCTGGTCAAGGGCGTCGCCAAGATCACCGGCAAGGTCCAGGCGGGCTATGTCTATGTCGACGGCCTCTCGGTCGGCGATGTCACCGAAACCCATCTGAAGGACCGCCGCATCCTCGGCGACGAGGGCATCATCTCGGTCTTCGTGGTCGTCGACAGCAGCACCGGCAAGATCGTCGCGGGCCCGCATCTGCAGGCCCGCGGTTCCGGCATCGACGACGCGACCTTCTCGGCCGTGATCCCCAAGATCGACGAGGCCCTGGCGAAGGCGGCCCAGGACGGCATCGCGGAGCCCCATCAGCTCCAGCAGCTGGTCCGTCGCTCGGTCGGCAAGTGGGTGTCGGACAACTACCGCCGCCGCCCGATGATCCTCCCCGTGGTCGTCGAGGTCTGACACGCAGGCTCGTACAAACGTGCCCAAGTGGGAGCGGGGCGCCTGGATTTGCATCCAGGCGCCCCGCTCCAGTACGTTTACGGCTCCACCTGAGCGGGAAGCGCGCCGCACGCCTGTGCGTACGGAGCCTCGCAACATTGGGTGGAATTCCGGCCCAGAGCAATCTGATAAAGTCGGGTCAGCCGAAAGGCAAACCCCCTCCGACGGGAAATCGGACCGAATTCGAACCGGAAACGGAACGAAATCGAGTCTGGTAGAGTCGGAAACGCGAAGAAGCCGAAAGGTCGAAACGCACCGGCGAAAATCGGGCCCGCGAGGATCTGATAGAGTCGGAAACGCAAGACCGAAGGGAAGCGCCCGGAGAGCCTGGTGAAACAGGCACAAAGGAAGCGTCCGTTCCTTGAGAACTCAACAGCGTGCCAAAAGTCAACGCCAGATATGTTGATACCCCGTCCACCTCGGTGGATGAGGTTCCTTTGAAAGTCCATCCCGCCCATGTGGTGCGGATGGCACACACAGCGAGGACGCTGTGAACGACCGGACCTATTCCGTCTGGTCGTTCCACTCTTCTCGTGTGTGTTTCACCCGATTACGGGTAAACATTCACGGAGAGTTTGATCCTGGCTCAGGACGAACGCTGGCGGCGTGCTTAACACATGCAAGTCGAACGATGAAGCCCTTCGGGGTGGATTAGTGGCGAACGGGTGAGTAACACGTGGGCAATCTGCCCTTCACTCTGGGACAAGCCCTGGAAACGGGGTCTAATACCGGATATGACACACGACCGCATGGTCTGTGTGTGGAAAGCTCCGGCGGTGAAGGATGAGCCCGCGGCCTATCAGCTTGTTGGTGGGGTGATGGCCTACCAAGGCGACGACGGGTAGCCGGCCTGAGAGGGCGACCGGCCACACTGGGACTGAGACACGGCCCAGACTCCTACGGGAGGCAGCAGTGGGGAATATTGCACAATGGGCGAAAGCCTGATGCAGCGACGCCGCGTGAGGGATGACGGCCTTCGGGTTGTAAACCTCTTTCAGCAGGGAAGAAGCGAAAGTGACGGTACCTGCAGAAGAAGCGCCGGCTAACTACGTGCCAGCAGCCGCGGTAATACGTAGGGCGCAAGCGTTGTCCGGAATTATTGGGCGTAAAGAGCTCGTAGGCGGCTTGTCACGTCGGATGTGAAAGCCCGGGGCTTAACCCCGGGTCTGCATTCGATACGGGCAGGCTAGAGTTCGGTAGGGGAGATCGGAATTCCTGGTGTAGCGGTGAAATGCGCAGATATCAGGAGGAACACCGGTGGCGAAGGCGGATCTCTGGGCCGATACTGACGCTGAGGAGCGAAAGCGTGGGGAGCGAACAGGATTAGATACCCTGGTAGTCCACGCCGTAAACGTTGGGAACTAGGTGTGGGCGACATTCCACGTCGTCCGTGCCGCAGCTAACGCATTAAGTTCCCCGCCTGGGGAGTACGGCCGCAAGGCTAAAACTCAAAGGAATTGACGGGGGCCCGCACAAGCAGCGGAGCATGTGGCTTAATTCGACGCAACGCGAAGAACCTTACCAAGGCTTGACATACACCGGAAAACCCTGGAGACAGGGTCCCCCTTGTGGTCGGTGTACAGGTGGTGCATGGCTGTCGTCAGCTCGTGTCGTGAGATGTTGGGTTAAGTCCCGCAACGAGCGCAACCCTTGTTCTGTGTTGCCAGCATGCCCTTCGGGGTGATGGGGACTCACAGGAGACTGCCGGGGTCAACTCGGAGGAAGGTGGGGACGACGTCAAGTCATCATGCCCCTTATGTCTTGGGCTGCACACGTGCTACAATGGCCGGTACAATGAGCTGCGATACCGCGAGGTGGAGCGAATCTCAAAAAGCCGGTCTCAGTTCGGATTGGGGTCTGCAACTCGACCCCATGAAGTCGGAGTTGCTAGTAATCGCAGATCAGCATTGCTGCGGTGAATACGTTCCCGGGCCTTGTACACACCGCCCGTCACGTCACGAAAGTCGGTAACACCCGAAGCCGGTGGCCCAACCCCTTGTGGGAGGGAATCGTCGAAGGTGGGACTGGCGATTGGGACGAAGTCGTAACAAGGTAGCCGTACCGGAAGGTGCGGCTGGATCACCTCCTTTCTAAGGAGCACTTCTTACCAACCTCTGGTTGGTCAGAGGCCAGTACATCAGCGAATGTCTGATGCTGGTTGCTCATGGGTGGAACGTTGACTATTCGGCGCACTTGATTGGTTGTCACTAGTACTGCTTCGGCGTGGAACGTGGTGATGGATCGAGTGGGCCGGGCGCGCTGTTGGGTATCTGAGGGTGCGAGCGTTGCTCGCCCTTCGTGATGCCGGCCCCAGTGAACTCAGCCTTCGGGTTGGGGTGGTGGGTGGCTGGTCGTTGCTTGAGAACTGCACAGTGGACGCGAGCATCTGTGGCCAAGTTTTTAAGGGCGCACGGTGGATGCCTTGGCACCAGGAACCGATGAAGGACGTGGGAGGCCACGATAGGCCCCGGGGAGCTGTCAACCAAGCTTTGATCCGGGGGTGTCCGAATGGGGAAACCCGGCAGTCGTCATGGGCTGTCACCCGCTGCTGAACACATAGGCAGTGTGGAGGGAACGCGGGGAAGTGAAACATCTCAGTACCCGCAGGAAGAGAAAACAACCGTGATTCCGGGAGTAGTGGCGAGCGAAACCGGATGAGGCCAAACCAGTCACGTGTGATACCCGGCAGGGGTTGCGTGGTTGGGGTTGTGGGATCTCTCTTCTGTTGTCTGCCGGCAACAGGACGAGTCAGAAACCGTTGATGTAGGCGAAGGACATGCGAAAGGTCCGGCGTAGAGGGTAAGACCCCCGTAGCTGAAACATTAGCGGCTCGTTTGAGAGACACCCAAGTAGCACGGGGCCCGAGAAATCCCGTGTGAATCTGGCGGGACCACCCGTTAAGCCTAAATATTCCCTGGTGACCGATAGCGGATAGTACCGTGAGGGAATGGTGAAAAGTACCGCGGGAGCGGAGTGAAATAGTACCTGAAACCGTGTGCCTACAAGCCGTGGGAGCGTCGCTGTGTGTGCTTGCACATGCAGTCGTGACTGCGTGCCTTTTGAAGAATGAGCCTGCGAGTTTGCGGTATGTTGCGAGGTTAACCCGTGTGGGGAAGCCGTAGCGAAAGCGAGTCCGAATAGGGCGTTGAGTAGCGTGCCCAAGACCCGAAGCGGAGTGATCTAGCCATGGGCAGGTTGAAGCGGAGGTAAGACTTCGTGGAGGACCGAACCCACCAGGGTTGAAAACCTGGGGGATGACCTGTGGTTAGGGGTGAAAGGCCAATCAAACTCCGTGATAGCTGGTTCTCCCCGAAATGCATTTAGGTGCAGCGTCGTGTGTTTCTTGCCGGAGGTAGAGCACTGGATAGGCGATGGGCCCTACCGGGTTACTGACCTTAGCCAAACTCCGAATGCCGGTAAGTGAGAGCGCGGCAGTGAGACTGTGGGGGATAAGCTCCATGGTCGAGAGGGAAACAGCCCAGAGCATCGACTAAGGCCCCTAAGCGTGTGCTAAGTGGGAAAGGATGTGGAGTCGCAGAGACAACCAGGAGGTTGGCTTAGAAGCAGCCACCCTTGAAAGAGTGCGTAATAGCTCACTGGTCAAGTGATTCCGCGCCGACAATGTAGCGGGGCTCAAGCACACCGCCGAAGTCGTGTCATTGCGATATTACCCCCAACGGGGATCGTGATGGGTAGGGGAGCGTCGTGTGCCGGGTGAAGCAGCCGCGGAAGCGAGTTGTGGACGGTTCACGAGTGAGAATGCAGGCATGAGTAGCGATACACACGTGGGAAACGTGTGCGCCGATTGACTAAGGGTTCCTGGGTCAAGCTGATCTGCCCAGGGTAAGTCGGGACCTAAGGCGAGGCCGACAGGCGTAGTCGATGGACAACCGGTTGATATTCCGGTACCCGCTTTGAAACGCCCAGTATCGAATCCATTAATGCTAAGGCCGTGAAGCCGGCCTGGAGTCTTCGGACAAAGGGACGTGGTGGAGCCGCCGATCCAAGGTGGTAGTAGGTAAGCGATGGGGTGACGCAGGAAGGTAGTCCAGCCCGGGCGGTGGTTGTCCCGGGGTAAGGGTGTAGGCCGTGTGGTAGGTAAATCCGTCACACGTTAAGGCTGAGACCTGATGCCGAGCCGATTGTGGTGAAGTGGATGATCCTATGCTGTCGAGAAAAGCCTCTAGCGAGTTTCATGGCGGCCCGTACCCTAAACCGACTCAGGTGGTCAGGTAGAGAATACCGAGGCGTTCGGGTGAACTATGGTTAAGGAACTCGGCAAAATGCCCCCGTAACTTCGGGAGAAGGGGGGCCATTTCCGGTGATGAGACTTGCTCTCTGAGCTGGGGGTGGCCGCAGAGACCAGCGAGAAGCGACTGTTTACTAAAAACACAGGTCCGTGCGAAGCCGTAAGGCGATGTATACGGACTGACGCCTGCCCGGTGCTGGAACGTTAAGGGGACCGGTTAGTCATGATTCGTCATGGCGAAGCTGAGAACTTAAGCGCCAGTAAACGGCGGTGGTAACTATAACCATCCTAAGGTAGCGAAATTCCTTGTCGGGTAAGTTCCGACCTGCACGAATGGCGTAACGACTTCTCGACTGTCTCAACCATAGGCCCGGTGAAATTGCATTACGAGTAAAGATGCTCGTTTCGCGCAGCAGGACGGAAAGACCCCGGGACCTTTACTATAGCTTGATATTGGTGTTCGGTTCGGCTTGTGTAGGATAGGTGGGAGACTTTGAAGCGGCCACGCCAGTGGTTGTGGAGTCATTGTTGAAATACCACTCTGGTCGTGCTGGATGTCTAACCTGGGTCCGTGATCCGGATCAGGGACAGTGTCTGGTGGGTAGTTTAACTGGGGCGGTTGCCTCCTAAAGAGTAACGGAGGCGCCCAAAGGTTCCCTCAGCCTGGTTGGCAATCAGGTGTTGAGTGTAAGTGCACAAGGGAGCTTGACTGTGAGACTGACGGGTCGAGCAGGTACGAAAGTAGGGACTAGTGATCCGGCGGTGGCTTGTGGAAGCGCCGTCGCTCAACGGATAAAAGGTACCCCGGGGATAACAGGCTGATCTTCCCCAAGAGTCCATATCGACGGGATGGTTTGGCACCTCGATGTCGGCTCGTCGCATCCTGGGGCTGGAGTCGGTCCCAAGGGTTGGGCTGTTCGCCCATTAAAGCGGTACGCGAGCTGGGTTTAGAACGTCGTGAGACAGTTCGGTCCCTATCCGCTGTGCGCGTAGGAGTCTTGAGAAGGGCTGTCCCTAGTACGAGAGGACCGGGACGGACGAACCTCTGGTGTGCCAGTTGTCCTGCCAAGGGCATGGCTGGTTGGCTACGTTCGGAAAGGATAACCGCTGAAAGCATCTAAGCGGGAAGCCTGCTTCGAGATGAGGACTCCCACCCCCTTGAGGGGTTAAGGCTCCCAGTAGACGACTGGGTTGATAGGCCAGATATGGAAGCGCCGTAAGGTGTGGAGTTGACTGGTACTAATAGGCCGAGGGCTTGTCCTCAGTTGCTCGCGTCCACTGTGTAGGTTCTGAAGTAACGACCTGTGTCATTGCCGGGTTGTCATCTTCATAGTGTTTCGGTGGTCATAGCGTTAGGGAAACGCCCGGTTACATTCCGAACCCGGAAGCTAAGCCTTTCAGCGCCGATGGTACTGCAGGGGGGACCCTGTGGGAGAGTAGGACGCCGCCGAACAATCATTCAGCTCCGGTCCCTGAACCTTCGTGGTTCAGGGACCGGAGCTTTTTTGTTCTGATGTTCGGGTGATGAGCGTAACTCGACGTTCATCTCAGCTGACCAGGATCCGTTGTATGCGGACAGTGGGAACGCTCAAGTCGGCCGGCGTACGTGCTGGTGACGAGGTCGTGGTGCCGGCCTACGGGAACGCAGAAGTGGCTCGGGCCGTGGTGGAGTTGGGCGCGGTACCGGTCTTCGCCGATGTGGACGGCGACAGCTACTGCCTCGACCCGGCCGCAGTGGCCGACGTGGTGACCGGGCGGACTGTCGCCGTCGTGGCGATCAACCGGTTCGGGCGGCAGGCGGACGCCGGCTGGATCCGTGAAGTGGGGCAGCGTCACGGCCTGTTGGTGCTGGTGGACGATGAGCCCGGGGCCCGTGCCGACGGCGTGGAGCTGCGCCGGGTGCAGGCCTCTTACCTGGACGGCAGGCTGCGCGGGGTCTGGACGCCGACGCCGGCGGCGGGGCACACGTACGAGCAGTATGTGGTGCGGGTGCCGGGCAACGGGCGGCCGGACCGGGATGCCTTCGCGCGGGCGTTGCGGGCCAAGGGCGTGGGTTGCAAGGTGCCCGTACTGGCTCCGGTGTACCGGATGCCGGGGCTGCGGCGGGACGTGTTTCTGCCGCAGACCGAGCGGGCGGTGGACGAGACGCTGGCGCTGCCGGTGCATCCGGGGATGACGCGGCGGGAGCTGCACAAGATGGTGAGCGCCTGCAATGCGCTGGGCGGATTGCTGCAGCCGGCCTTTTAGGCCAGTGGTGGTCGACGGTTCGAATCTGTCGCGGAGTTGGGGTAATATCTTTTCCGTTGCCGCGCCCCAATAGCTCAGTCGGCAGAGCGTCTCCATGGTAAGGAGAAGGTCTACGGTTCGATTCCGTATTGGGGCTCCAGAGGACAAGGCCCCCGCCAAATGGCGGGGGCCTTAGTCGTATTCGGATGCGGTGTTGGGTGGTGCGTGTTGATTGTGCGGGGATTCGGTGTGTGCTGGATATGCCGAGCCCTGGGCGTCTGGTGGTGAAGTCGGCCTTGGGCGCTGCTTCATGGGCGGCCGGCGGGTGGTGCTGCCGGCCCGCGCGGCCGCTGTCCCGGTGTGGTCAGCCCGCCTGGAGTTCGGGGACGCGCATGGCGAGGATGGCCATGTCGTCGGAGGCGGGCTCGGCGGCGAAGCGTTCCACGGCGCGCAGCACGCGGGCGGCGACGGCGCCGGCCGTCAGGCCCGTACAGCTGGTCAGGACGTCGGTGAGGCCGTCGTCGCCGAGCATGCGGGTGCCCTCGCGGCGTTCGGTGACGCCGTCGGTGACGCACAGCAGGACGTCGCCGGGGTCGAGGGTGACGGTCTGTTCGTAGAGTTCGAGGTCGTCCATGACGCCCAGCAGGGGCTGGGGTTCGGCGGCCGGTTCGACCGAGCCGTCCGGGCGCAGCCGGAGCGGCAGCGGATGGCCGGCGCAGACGACCTTGAGCAGGGCACTCCCGTCGTCCTGCGGCCAGAGTTCGCCGTAAAGGAGCGTCAGAAAGCGGCTGCGGGCGCCCTCGTCGAGGATGGCGGTGTTCAGCCGCTCCAGGACGGCGGGGCCGCCGAAGCCCTCGCGGGCGAGGAGCCGGAGGGCGTGGCGGGCGAGGCCGGTGACGGCTGCCGCCTCCGGGCCCGTGCCGCAGACGTCGCCGATGGCGAAGCCGTAGGCACCGTCGCGGATCGGGAAGAGGTCGTAGAAGTCGCCGCCGACCTCGTTGCCCTCGCCGGCCGCGCGGTAGATGACCTCGACCTCCACGCCGGCGATGTCGGGCAGCTCCGGGGGCAGCAGGCTGCGCTGGAGGGACTGGCTGATGGCCGTGCGCTCGGAGTAGAGGCGGGCGTTGTCCAGGGCGAGGGCGGCCCGGCGGGAGAGGTCCTCGGCGAGTTCGAGGATCTCCTGGCGGAAGTGCTCCTCGGTGGGCTTGCCGAGGGTGAGCATGCCGATGACGCGGTTGCGGGCGACGAGCGGCAGCACGACGGTCTCCCCGCCGACGGCGGAGGCGGTGGCGAGGGTGGCGCCGGGGCCCGTGGAGGGGCGGGCGGAGTTGCCCAGGCCCAGGCTGCGCATCGAGGTCCGCAGCGCGGCGTCGTGTGCGGCGTCGCTGGGGGCGCTCCAGACGCGCGCCCCGGGGGTGGGGACCGGCTCGGGCGGGTCGACCTTCATCAGCAGGGTCTTGAGGCCGTCGATGCGGTCCTCGTCCTCGTGCAGGACGTAGGACAGCTCGGGCTCGGAGGTCTGGTCGGCGACGGTGTAGACGGCGCACCAGGTGGCGAGGGTGGGGACCGTCATCTGGGCCATCAGGGCCAGCGTCTGGTCGCGGTCGAGGGTGCCGGCCAGCAGGTCGGAGGCCTCGACGAGGAAGGAGAGGGAGCCGCGGCGCAGCTTTTCCAGCTCGGTCAGGCGGGCGCGTTCGACGGCGAGGGCGATCCGGTCGGCGGCGAACTGGAGCCGTAGCGCCTCTTCGTTCGTGTACCGGCCGGCGCCCTCCGCGGCGACGCCCAGGGAGCCGGTGAGCCGCCCCTCGACCTTCAGCGGGACGGTGACGACCGAGCGCATGCCCGTGCCGCTGAGGAGCGGTACGGCGCCGGGGACGGCGGTGAGGTCCTCGTGGACGGCGGGCATCCGGGCGGAGCCGTAGCGTCCGGATCCGGCCTCGACGGGGACGCGGGCGAACCGCTGGCGGGCGGAGGGCAGGCCCGTGGAGGCGCGCACCTCCAGCTCGGTCTCGTCGTCGGTGGCCAGGAGGAGGTAGGCGGCGTCGCCGTCGAGCATGTCGCGGGCGCGCTCGACGGTGCGCTGGAGCAGGCCGTCGAGGTCGTCGGGGGCCGGGGAGCCGATGAAGACCTCGAAGGGGTCGGAGGGGCGTCCCTCCGCCTGGGCGGCCTGGGTGGCGGAGTCCGGCGCGGGGGTGCGCTGGGGGCTCTGCAGGATGGCGCGCTCGTGGTCGCGCACCAGGAGGCAGACCGTGGAGGCCTCGCCGTCGGCGTCGCGGACGCGCAGGTGGGAGGCGTAGACGGGGACGACCCGGCCGTCGGCGCCCCTTATGCCGTAGGAGCCCTCCCAGCGGGAGAGCTGGAGCGCCTCGACGATGCCGGTGCCGGTGCCGGGGGTGTGCGGCCAGGCGGCGAAGTCGGTGAGCGGTTTGCCGATGACCTGCTCGGGGTCGTAGGCGAAGAGGTCCTGGGCGTCCTCGTTCCAGAAGCTGATGCAGCCGCCGCGGTCGATCTGGATCACCGCGACGCGGACGCGGGTCTCGGCGACCGGGAGGGCGTCCACCGGCAGGGCCGGGCCGGCGGAGCGGGTGCCGGCGGGGCGCTCGGGGAGGTCGAGCTGGAACCACACGTGTTTTTGTGCGGCGGTGTACTCGACGCCCCAGCGGGCGGCCAGCGCGCCGCACAGCAGCAGGCCGCGGCCGCCCTCGCGGTCCGGGTGGACGACGATCTGGCCGGCGTTCTGGAGCGGGATCTCGCGCTCGGGGTAGCGGTCGGCGACGGAGACCCGTACCCCTGCGTCATTGCGCAGACACAGCACGTCGGCGGCGGTGCCGGCGTGCACCACGGCATTGGTGACCAGCTCGCTGGTCAGGACCACGGCGTCGTCGACGATGTCGGCGCAGCCCCAGCCCTGGAGGGTGTCGCGGACGAATGCACGGGCAGTGGCGACCGAGCGCCCGACCGGCTCGAAGGTTGCGGCGGCCCGCGCGGTGATCACTGGTCTCCTCATGCGTGTGTCGGTGATCTGCTCCCCCATGGTCGCGGCGCCCCTCCGAATAGAATACCTGTTGTGCTTGTGCCACCGGCCGGGCGCCATGGCCGGGCCGGGTGGACAGCCGTATGCCAGGTTACTTACCTTCGCCGCACCCGAGGATGCCGGTCACGTGTGTTTCCGCCCTAATCGTGCCCTGGGAGGGTGTGCGATGCTGCCGAACTGTTATGGCCTGGTTGGGCCATGGTGAAACACTGGGCACGTATCAAGAGAAAGCCCGGGTAGAACGGTCGACCCTGCGGGAGGGACACGGTGGAGTCTGGCGCAGCGGCGCGGGGCGCAAGCACGCGCGCGAAAGGCGGACGATCCCGGAGCAACGGGACGACCGAGGTGGATACGGCTGCGCTGAATCGGCTGTTGGTCGCGTTGGTCGCCATGCGGGACGGGAACTTCCGCAAGCGGCTCACGGTTTCCGGCGACGGCGTCATGTCGGAGATCGCGGCGGTCTTCAACGAGGTTGCGGACCGCAATCTGCACCTCACGGGCGAGCTGGCGCGGGTGCGCCGGGTCGTCGGACGTGAGGGAAAGCTCACGGAACGGCTGGAGGTCGGCGCCGCCGAGGGCTCCTGGGCGGCGGCCATCGACGCCTCGAATGCCCTGGTCGACGACCTCGTACGGCCCGTCTCCGAGGTGGGACGGGTGCTCTCGGCGGTGTCCGAGGGCGACCTGGAACAGCGGATGGATCTGCGCTCGCGCAGTTCGGACAGCTCTTCGGAGCATCCTCTTCGCGGTGAATTCCTGAAGGTCGGCCGCACGGTCAACGGGCTGGTGGACCAGCTCTCCGCCTTCACCGACGAGGTCACGAGAGTGGCCAGTGAGGTCGGTACGGAGGGCAAGCTCGGCGGTCAGGCCCGGGTGCGCGGAATGTCGGGTTCGTGGAAGGACCTCACGGAATCCGTCAACACCATGGCGTCCCGGCTGACGGCGCAGGTACGTGACATTGCTCTCGTCACCACCGCGGTGGCCAAGGGTGATCTGTCGCGCAAGGTGACCGTGCATGTCGCCGGCGAGATGCTGGAGCTGAAGAACACCGTCAACACGATGGTCGACCAGCTCTCCTCCTTCGCCTCCGAGGTGACGCGCGTCGCCCGCGAGGTGGGCACCGAGGGCGAACTCGGTGGTCAGGCGCAGGTCCCCGGCGTCGCCGGGGTGTGGAAGGACCTGACGGATTCGGTCAATCTCATGGCCGGCAACCTCACCGCGCAGGTGCGCGGGATCGCCCAGGTCACCACCGCCGTCGCGAACGGCGATCTGTCGCAGAAGGTCACGGTCAGTGCACGCGGTGAGGTCGCGCAGCTGGCCGACACCATCAACACCATGACCGAGACGCTGCGGACCTTCGCGG
This sequence comes from Streptomyces auratus, assembly GCF_050433025.1. Classification (NCBI taxonomy): domain Bacteria; kingdom Bacillati; phylum Actinomycetota; class Actinomycetes; order Kitasatosporales; family Streptomycetaceae; genus Streptomyces; species Streptomyces auratus. The sequence goes on from NZ_JBNGCB010000003.1 coordinate 1,587,618, forward strand.
ACGAAGTGACGCGGGTGGCGAACGAGGTCGGCGCGGAGGGCCAGCTCGGCGGTCAGGCGCAGGTGCCGGGCGCGGCGGGCACGTGGAAGGACCTCACCGACTCCGTCAACACCGCTTTCCGCAACCTCACCGCGCAGGTGCGGGACATCGCCCAGGTGACGACGGCGGTCGCCAACGGTGACCTGTCCCAGACGGTCACCGTCGATGTGGCCGGTGAAATGCTGGAGTTGAAGAACACCGTCAATACGATGGTGGGTCAGCTCTCCTCGTTCGGTGCCGAAGTGACGCGCGTGGCACGGGAGATCGGCGTCGAGGGCGAGCTGGGTGGCCAGGCGGCGGTCCCGGGCGCTGCGGGGACGTGGAAGGACCTGACGGACTCCGTCAACACCGCCTTCCGCAACCTGACCGGGCAGGTGCGCAACATCGCCCAGGTGACGACCGCGGTGGCCAACGGTGACCTCTCGCAGAAGGTGACCGTCGATGTCTCCGGCGAGATGCTCCAGCTGAAGAACACCGTGAACACCATGGTGGACCAGCTGTCCTCGTTCGCCGACCAGGTCACGCGGATGGCCAGGGACGTGGGCACCGAGGGCCGGCTGGGCGGCCAGGCCCGGGTGGACGGCGTCAGCGGCACCTGGAAGGAGTTGACCGACTCCGTCAACTTCATGGCGGGGAACCTGACGTCGCAGGTGCGGCAGATCGCCCAGGTGACGACGGCGGTCGCGCGAGGCGACCTGTCCCAGAAGATCGACGTCGATGCGCGCGGCGAGATCCTGGAGCTGAAGAACACCATCAACACGATGGTCGACCAGCTCTCCGCCTTCGCCGAGCAGGTCACCCGGGTCGCCCGGGAGGTCGGTACGGACGGCAGGCTGGGCGGTCAGGCGCAGGTGCCGGGCGTCGCAGGCGTCTGGCGCGATCTGACCGACTCGGTGAACGGCATGGCCGGCAACCTGACGGCCCAGGTCCGCAATATCGCGCAGGTCGCCACGGCGGTGGCGCGCGGTGACCTGTCGCAGAAGATCGACGTGGACGCCCGGGGCGAGATCCTGGAGCTGAAGAACACCCTGAACACCATGGTCGACCAGCTCTCCTCGTTCGCGGAGCAGGTCACCCGGGTCGCCCGCGAGGTGGGCACCGAGGGCATCCTGGGCGGCCAGGCCGAGGTGCAGGGCGTCAGCGGTACGTGGAAGGACCTCACCCAGTCCGTCAACTTCATGGCGAACAACCTGACTTCGCAGGTGCGCAACATCGCCGAGGTGACCACCGCGGTGGCCCGCGGTGACCTGTCCAAGAAGATCACCGTCGATGCCAAGGGCGAGATCCTCGAACTGGTCACGACCGTCAACACGATGGTCGACCAGCTGTCGTCGTTCGCCGAGCAGGTGACCCGGGTGGCCCGCGAGGTGGGCACCGAGGGCCAGTTGGGCGGTCAGGCGCGGGTGCCGGGAGCCACCGGTATCTGGCTGGACCTCAGCGACAACGTCAACCTGATGGCCAACAACCTGACCATCCAGGTGCGCAACATCTCCCAGGTCTCGGCGGCGGTCGCCAACGGAGACCTGACCAAGAAGGTCACGGTCGAGGCGCGCGGCGAGGTCGCGCAGCTCGCCGACACGGTCAACACGATGGTCACGACGCTGTCGTCGTTCGCCGACGAGGTCACGCGAGTGGCCCGTGAGGTGGGCACCGACGGCATCCTGGGCGGCCAGGCCCGCGTCCCCGGCGTCGCCGGTACGTGGAAGGACCTCACCGAGTCCGTGAACTCGATGGCCAACAACCTGACCGGCCAGGTCCGCAACATCGCCATGGTCACCACCGCCATCGCCAAGGGCGATCTGACCAAGAAGATCGACATCGATGCGCGGGGCGAGATCCTCGCGCTGAAGACCACCATCAACACCATGGTCGACCAGCTGTCGTCCTTCGCGGAGCAGGTCACCAGAGTGGCCCGCGAGGTGGGCACGGAAGGCCAGTTGGGCGGTCAGGCGCAGGTGCGGGGCGTGGCCGGCACCTGGCGGGACCTGACCGAGTCGGTGAACGAGATGGCCGGCAACCTGACCCGTCAGGTGCGCGCCATCGCCGCGGTCGCCGCGGCGGTCACCCTCGGCGATCACAACGTCCGCATCGACGTGGACGCGGCCGGCGAGATCCTGGAGCTCCAGGACAACGTCAACACCATGATCTCCACGCTCCGGGAGACCACCCTCGCCAACGAGGAACAGGACTGGCTCAAGGGCAACCTGGCGCGGATCTCCGGCCTGATGCAGGGCCGGCGCGACCTCAAGGACGTCGCCACGCTCATCATGAGCGAGCTCTCGCCCGCGGTCTCCGCGCAGCACGGGGCGTTCTTCCTCGCGGCGCAGCCCGACAGCCGGGAGATCGGCGCGGACGGCGGCGAGGCCGGCGCGTACGAGCTGCGGCTGATGGGCTCGTACGGCTATGCCATGGGCGGGATGCCGACGACCTTCAAGCCAGGGGAGACGCTGATCGGCACGGCCGCGGAGGAGGGGCGCACCATCCTGGTGGAGAACGTTCCGTCCGGCTATCTCAAGATCGCCTCCGGGCTGGGCGAGGCGCCGCCGGCCAATGTGATCGTGCTGCCGGTGCTGTTCGAGGACAAGGTGCTCGGCGTGATCGAGCTGGCGTCCTTCCAGCCGTTCACCCAGATCCAGAAGGACTTCCTCAGCCAGATCGCCGAGATGATCGCGACCAGCGTCAACACCATCTCGGTCAACACCAAGACCGAGGTGCTGCTCAAGCAGTCGCAGGAGCTGACCGAGCAGCTCAAGGAGCGGTCGGGCGAGCTGGAGAGCCGGCAGAAGGCGCTGGAGCTGTCCAACTCGGAGCTGGAGGAGAAGGCCGAGCAGCTACGGGCGCAGAACCGCGACATCGAGGTGAAGAACACCGAGATCGAGGAGGCCCGGCAGGTCCTTGAGGAGCGCGCCGAGCAGCTGGCGGTCTCGATGCGCTACAAGTCGGAGTTCCTGGCGAACATGTCGCACGAGCTGCGGACGCCGCTGAACTCCCTGCTGATTCTGGCCAAGTTGCTGGCCGACAACGCCGAGGGGAATCTCTCCCCCAAGCAGGTCGAATTCGCCGAAACCATCCATGGCGCCGGCAGCGACCTGCTCCAGCTGATCAACGACATCCTGGACCTGTCCAAGGTCGAGGCCGGCAAGATGGACGTCAGCCCGACGCGGATCGCGCTGGTCCAGCTCGTCGACTACGTGGAGGCCACGTTCCGGCCGCTGACCGCCGAGAAGGGACTCGACTTCTCCGTACGGGTCTCCCCGGAGCTGCCGGCCACGCTGCACACCGACGAGCAGCGGCTGCTGCAGGTGCTGCGCAATCTGCTGTCCAACGCGGTGAAGTTCACCGACAGCGGCGCCGTCGAGCTGGTGATCCGGCCGGCCGGTGCGGACGTCCCGGTGGCCATCAGGGAACAGCTGCTGGAGCACGGTTCCCTGCGCGACCCGGATGCGGACATGATCGCCTTCTCGGTCACCGACACCGGCATCGGCATCGCGTCCAGCAAGATGCGGGTCATCTTCGAGGCGTTCAAACAGGCCGACGGCACCACCAGCCGCAAGTACGGCGGTACGGGCCTGGGCCTGTCCATCAGCCGGGAGATCGCCCGGCTGCTGGGCGGCGAGATCCATGCCGCGAGCGAGCCCAACCGCGGTTCCACCTTCACGCTCTACCTGCCGCACAACCCGGGCGGGCTGCCGCCGCAGGGCTACCCGCAGCTGGTGGCCGGCGGGATCGCGATGGACGCGGAGGCCCGCGAGACGGAGGTCGGACGGCAGGAGGCCGAGGAGCAGCAGGAGTTCGAGCAGGGCTCCGGCAGCAGTCTCAACCGGCGCCGCCGCCGGGCGGTTTCGGGCCCCCAGCGCCGCTTCGAGCTGCCGGGCCGCCCGGCGACTCCGGCTCCGGTTTCGCCGGCGCCCGTGACGCCTCCGGCGCCGCCGCAGCCCGCCGCGCCGCAGCCGGCCGAGGAGCCCTGGCTCGGCAACGGCCAGGACCTGGTGGACCCGGCCTTCCAGGGCGGCTTCCACGGTGAGAAGGTGCTGATCGTCGACGACGACATCCGGAACGTCTTCGCCCTCACCAGCGTCCTGGAGCAGCACGGTCTTTCGGTGCTGTATGCGGAGAACGGGCGCGAGGGCATCGAGGTGCTGGAGCAGCACGACGACATCGTCCTGGTCCTGATGGACATCATGATGCCGGAGATGGATGGTTATGCGACGACGGCGGCGATCCGCCGGATGCCGCAGTTCGCCGGGCTTCCCATCATCGCGCTGACCGCGAAGGCGATGAAGGGCGACCGGGAGAAGAGCATCGACTCCGGGGCCTCCGACTATGTGACCAAGCCGGTGGATACCGATCATCTGTTGTCGGTCATGGAGCAATGGATGCGCGCGGAGTGACGGAGCGTCCAGTATGGAGGCGAAAGAGGATCATCGCGTGCTGACTCAGTGTTGCCGTGGACGTGTGGAAGCCTGGGATTCGGGGAACCTTCTGGTCCCTGTCTGCGTTTCTGCTATGTGCACAGTGACATCGCGGTGACAGGGTGTGGCGACAGACGGGGTGCAGCTACCATGACCGGCACAAGGACGGGCGGCATGACGGAGTCGTCCCCTGGGGCGGCGTCCGGTTCCATGCCGGGGCGAGGAGGACGGGCCATGGTGCAGAAGGCCAAGATCCTCCTGGTCGATGACCGGCCGGAGAATCTGCTGGCGCTGGAGGCGATCCTCTCTGCGCTCGATCAGACACTGGTGCGGGCATCGTCCGGGGAGGAAGCGCTCAAAGCACTGCTCACGGACGATTTCGCGGTGATTCTGCTCGATGTGCAGATGCCGGGGATGGACGGTTTCGAGACCGCCGCACACATCAAGCGGCGGGAGCGCACCCGCGACATCCCGATCATCTTCCTCACGGCCATCAACCACGGCCCGCACCACACCTTCCGCGGTTACGCGGCAGGCGCGGTGGACTACATCTCCAAGCCGTTCGACCCGTGGGTGCTGCGCGCCAAGGTCTCGGTGTTCGTCGAGCTCTACATGAAGAACTGCCAACTGCGGGAGCAGGCCTCCCTGCTGAGGCTGCAGCTGGAGGGCGGCCGGCCGAGCGCCGACGAGGCGAAGGAGTCGGCGGGGCTGCTCGCGGAGCTCTCCGCGCGGCTGGCCGCGGTCGAGGAACAGGCCGAGGCGCTGTCCAAGCAGCTGGACGAGACGGCGGACGCGGCGGCGGTGGCCACCGCGGCGCATCTGGAGCGCAAACTGACCGGTCTGCGCAGGGCGCTGGACGCCCTGGAGCCGGGGGCGGGCAGCGTCGCGGGGTGATTGACGCCCCTTCATGAGACGGGCGCGCGACACGTTCGGGTGAAGCGCCGTGCGCTCGTATCATGCCCGTGTTCGCCTGTAATCTCGTCGCCATGGCCTCACGTACGTCCGGCAAGGGAACCCAGAGTTCGGCGGGCCCCTCGAAGCAGCGCGCCGGACGGACCGCGGGCGCCGCCAAGAAGACCGCTGCGAAGAAGTCGCCCGCGAAGCCGCCGGCGAAGAAGACCGCCGCGAAGAAGGCTCCGGCCAAAAGAGCGCCCGCCAAGAAGTCCGCGGCCAAGCCGGCGCCGTCACCCACCGGCGGTATCTACCGCCTCGCCCGTGCCTGCTGGCTGGGCCTCGCGCACACCATCGGGGCGATGTTCCGCGGCATGGGCCGCGGCGCGAAGAACCTCGACCCGGCGCACCGCAAGGACGGGCTGGCGCTGCTGCTGCTCGGGCTGGCGCTGGTCATCGCGGCCGGAACCTGGTCCAACCTCAGCGGTCCGGTCGGCGATCTCGTCGAACTGCTGGTGACCGGTGCGTTCGGCCGGCTCGACCTGGTCGTGCCGATACTGCTCGCCGGCATCGCCCTCCGTCTCATCCGCTATCCCGAGCGGCCGGAGGCCAACGGCCGGATCGTCATCGGGCTGTCCGCGCTGGTCGTCGGCGTCCTGGGGCAGGTCGCGATGGCCTGCGGATCGCCGGGCCGGGACGACGGCCTGGCCGCCATACAGGACGCCGGCGGCTATCTCGGGTGGGTGGCGTCCAAGCCGCTGATCTTCACCGTCGGACAGACCCTGGCTGTGGCGCTGCTGGCGCTGCTGACCCTCTTCGGGCTGCTGGTCGTCACCGCGACGCCGGTGAACGCCATCCCGCAGCGGCTGCGTGCACTCGGCATCAGGCTGGGCGTGGTGCACCCGGCGGACGCCGAGGCGGACGGCTACGAGGCCGGGGAGTACGAGGACTACGCCGACGAGTGGCGCGAGCAGCCGGCGCGCGGAGGGCGCCGCGGCGGCCCCGCGGCGGCCGCATCCGACCCGGACGCAATAGAGGAAGCGGCCCTGGCCAAGCGGCGCCGTCCGCGCCGGGCCTCCGCCCAGCCCGCCGAGGACCGGCCGATGGACGCGGTGGATGTCGCCGCCGCGGCCGCCGCGGCGCTGGACGGCGCGGTGCTGCACGGTGTCCAGCCCTCACCGCTCGTCGCCGGCCTCAGCAGCAGCGTCTCCGGGGAGATCCGCGGCCGGGACGGCGAGGACACCGCGGGGGAGAGCGGGACGGTGCCGCCGGCCCGCGGTGCGGCACCGAAGGCAGCCGCGACCGAGGACACGCCCGCGGTCCCGGACTTCACCAAGGCCCCGCCCGAGCCGTCCGGCGCGCTGCCGGCGCGCGCCGAGCAGCTCCAGCTGGCCGGTGACATCACGTATTCGCTGCCCTCGCTGGACCTGCTCGCGCGCGGCGGCCCCGGCAAGACCCGCAGCGCCGCGAACGACGCCATAGTGACCTCGCTGACGACCGTCTTCCAGGAGTTCAAGGTCGACGCCGCGGTCACCGGCTTCACCCGTGGCCCGACGGTCACCCGCTACGAGGTCGAGCTCGGCCCGGCCGTCAAGGTCGAGAAGATCACCGCGCTGGCCAAGAACATCGCCTACGCCGTGGCCAGCCCCGACGTCCGCATCATCAGCCCGATCCCCGGCAAGTCCGCGGTCGGCATCGAGATCCCCAACACCGACCGCGAGATGGTCAACCTCGGCGATGTGCTGCGGCTGGCCGACGCCGCGGGCGACGAGCATCCGATGCTGGTGGCGCTCGGCAAGGACGTCGAGGGCGGCTACGTCATGGCCAACATGACGAAGATGCCGCACGTCCTGGTGGCCGGCGCCACCGGTTCCGGCAAGTCCTCCTGCATCAACTGCCTGATCACCTCGGTGATGGTGCGGGCCACGCCGGAGGACGTCCGGATGGTGCTGGTCGATCCCAAGCGCGTCGAGCTGACCGCGTACGAGGGCATCCCGCATCTGATCACGCCGATCATCACCAACCCGAAGCGTGCCGCCGAGGCGCTGCAGTGGGTGGTGCGCGAGATGGACCTGCGCTACGACGATCTCGCGGCCTACGGCTTCCGGCACATCGACGACTTCAACGAGGCGGTGCGCCGCGGCAAGGTCAGCTCGCCCGAGGGCAGTGAGCGCGAGCTGGCGCCGTACCCGTATCTGCTGGTCATCGTCGACGAGCTGGCGGACCTGATGATGGTCGCGCCGCGCGATGTGGAGGACTCGATCGTCCGCATCACCCAGCTCGCCCGGGCGGCCGGTATCCATCTGGTGCTCGCCACCCAGCGCCCGTCCGTCGACGTCGTGACCGGCCTGATCAAGGCCAATGTGCCCTCCCGGCTCGCCTTCGCCACCTCCTCGCTCGCCGACAGCCGGGTCATCCTCGACCAGCCGGGCGCCGAGAAGCTGATCGGCAAGGGCGACGGGCTGTTCCTGCCGATGGGTGCCAACAAGCCGGTCCGTATGCAGGGCGCGTTCGTGACCGAGGAGGAGGTCGCGGCCGTCGTCCAGCACTGCAAGGATCAGATGGCGCCCGTCTTCCGCGACGACGTCACCGTCGGCACGGCGAAGAAGAAGGAGATCGACGAGGACATCGGCGATGACCTCGATCTGCTGTGTCAGGCCGCTGAGCTGGTGGTTTCCACCCAATTCGGGTCGACGTCGATGCTTCAGCGCAAGCTGCGGGTGGGGTTCGCCAAGGCCGGGCGGCTGATGGACCTGATGGAGTCGCGGAACATCGTCGGGCCCAGCGAGGGGTCCAAGGCGCGCGACGTCCTGGTGAAGCCCGACGAATTGGACGGAGTGCTGGCGGTGATCCGTGGGGAGGCTACCCAGTAGCACAGATATCCGGGTCACGCGCACGGGAGCAGAAGGCAACCGTTTCTCCTGCCAAGACGTCAAGTTGAGGGAGATGAGGGAACGATGCTTCACCACCGAGCCCCATGGCACCGCCGATGGCGTTCCGATGGCGTACAAACTCCGCTCTCCCGCTTGCCCGACCCTTTCGCTCCACCCCTAGACTGAACTTCCAGCAGGTGGCTACACGCTCGAAAGGCGCCCCCGTGTCCATCGGCAACTCCCCCGAAGCAGACCGGCCTTCCGTCGGTGCTGCCCTCCAGAAGGCCCGTATCGGAGCGGGACTGACCGTCGAAGAGGTCAGTACGACGACACGGGTGCGCATCCCTCTCGTGCAGGCGATCGAGCAGGACGACTTCTCCCGCTGTGGCGGCGACGTCTACGCCCGGGGGCACATCCGGGCGCTCGCCCGCGCCGTGTCCCTCGACTCCCGCCCGCTGATCGACCAGTTCGATGCCGAGCATGGCGGCCGGCCCGCGCCGACCGCCGCCGCGCCGCTCTTCGAAGCCGAGCGGATCCGTTCCGAGCCGCGCCGTCCCAACTGGACCGCGGCGATGGTCGCGGCGATCGTCGCGGTGGTCGGCTTTGCCGGCTTCACGCTCTTCACGGGCGGCGACAAGAGCAACGGCGGCTCGATCGCGGCCGGTGACAACGCCAAGCCGGCGCCCGCACCCACCCGCCATCCGTCGACGATCAAGCCGCCCCTCAAGCCCGACCACCCCGAGCCCTCCGACAGCGCCGTCGCCGGACTGCCGAAGGACAAGGTCACGATCAAGGTCACCGCCCGCGACGGCCAGAGCTGGATCTCCGCCAAGGACGCCAACGGCAAGCTCCTGGAGGACGGACTGCTCAAGAAGGGCGAGTCCAAGACCATCACCGACAAGGAACGCATCGACCTGGTCCTCGGCAACGCCGGAGCCGTACAGCTGTACGTCAACGGCAAGGAGGTCAAGGAGATCGGCCACAAGGGCACGGTGGAGCGGCTGAGCTACACGCCGGGCGATCCCCAGGCGGGCTGAGCGCCCGTCCCGAGCGACCTCCGCCGCCGCTTCCGGGCACCCGGGAGCGGCGGCGGAGACCTGCGCGCCAAGGGGGCACCCGGGACGAAGTAGGCTGAGCCCCATGCCCGAACGCCGTACCGTCGCCCTTGTCACCCTTGGCTGCGCCCGTAACGAGGTGGACTCGGAGGAGCTCGCAGGCCGCCTGGCAGCGGACGGCTGGGAGCTCGTCGAGGAAGCCGCCGATGCCGATGTCGCCGTCGTCAACACCTGTGGGTTCGTCGAGGCCGCCAAGAAGGACTCCGTCGATGCCCTGCTGGAAGCCAACGATCTGAAGGATCATGGCAGAACCCAGGCCGTGGTGGCCGTCGGCTGCATGGCCGAGCGCTACGGCAAGGAGCTCGCCGAGGCGCTGCCCGAGGCCGACGGTGTGCTGGGCTTCGACGACTACGGCGATATCTCCGGCCGTCTGCAGACCATCCTGAGCGGCGGCATCCACGCCTCGCACACCCCGCGCGACCGCCGCAAGCTGCTGCCGATCAGCCCGGCCGAGCGCCAGGGCTCAGCCGGGGTCGCGCTGCCCGGCCACGCCCAGACCGGCTCCGACGAGCCGGCTCCGCCCGAGGACCTGCCGGAGGGCGTCGCACCGGCCTCCGGGCCGCGGGCGCCGCTGCGCCGCCGGCTCGGCAGCAGCCCGGTGGCCTCGGTGAAGCTGGCCTCCGGCTGCGACCGGCGCTGCTCGTTCTGCGCCATCCCGTCCTTCCGCGGCTCCTTCATCTCCCGACGGCCCTCCGACGTGCTCGGAGAGACGCGCTGGCTGGCCGGTCAGGGCGTCAAGGAGATCATGCTGGTCTCCGAGAACAACACGTCCTACGGCAAGGACCTCGGCGACATCCGCCTGCTGGAGACGCTGCTGCCGGAGCTGGCGGCCGTCGAGGGCATCGAGCGGATCCGGGTCAGCTATCTCCAGCCGGCCGAGATGCGGCCCGGCCTGATCGACGTGCTGACCGGCACCGACAAGGTGGCGCCCTACTTCGATCTGTCCTTCCAGCACTCGGCGCCCGGCGTGCTGCGCGCGATGCGGCGCTTCGGCGACACCGACCGCTTCCTGGACCTGCTCGCGCAGATCCGTACGAAGGCGCCGCAGGCCGGCGCCCGCTCCAACTTCATCGTCGGCTTCCCCGGGGAGAGCGAGAGCGACCTCGCGGAGCTGGAGCGCTTCATCACCGAGGCCCGGCTCGATGCCATCGGCGTCTTCGGCTACTCCGACGAGGACGGCACCGAGGCCGCCTCGTACGAGGACAAGGTCGACCCGGACGTGGTCGCCGAGCGGCTGGCGCGGGTGTCGCGGCTGGCCGAGGAGCTGACGGCACAGCGTGCCGAGGAGCGGGTCGGCGAGACGCTGCGGGTGCTGGTCGACCGGACCGACGACGAGGACGGCATCGTCGGGCGGGCCGCGCACCAGGCCCCGGAAACCGACGGCGTCACCCTGCTGTCGACCGACCAGGAGCTGGAGCCCGGTCGTATGGTCGAAGCAAAGGTGGTGGCGAGCGAGGGGGTCGACCTCGTCGCGGAGGTGCTGTCGGTGGAGGGCGCGGGGTGTATCGAGGAGGCGGCCAGATGAGCGGAATCCCGGCTTCCGCGGCGAGTGGCCCGCGTCCGGCGCCGGTCGTCCGGCAGGCCGGGCTGTGGAACATCGCCAATGTGCTGACGATGCTGCGGCTGGTGCTGGTCCCGGCCTTCGTGGTGCTGCTGATGCACGACAACGGCACCGATCCCGTCTGGCGCGTCTTCGCCTGGGCCGCCTTCGCCGTCGCCATGATCACCGACATCTTCGACGGGCATCTGGCGCGTGCGTACAACCTGGTCACCGACTTCGGCAAGATCGCCGACCCGATCGCGGACAAGGCGATCATGGGTGCCGCGCTGATCTGTCTGTCGGTGCTGGGTGATCTGCCGTGGTGGGTGACCGGGGTGATCCTCTTCCGGGAGCTCGGGATCACGCTGATGCGGTTCTGGGTGATCAAGCACGGGGTCATTCCGGCCAGTCGTGGCGGCAAAATCAAGACATTGGCGCAGGGCACCGCGGTCGGGATGTACGTCCTGGTGCTGACCGGTCCGCTGGCGACCTTCCGCTGGTGGGTGATGGCGGTGGCCGTGCTGCTGACCGTCGCCACCGGGCTCGACTACGTCCGGCAGGCCGTGGTGCTGCGCCGGGCCGGCCTGGCCGCGGAGCGGGCCCGCCCGACCGAGAGGGACTCGGCCCGGTGAACGGGCCGGGCTCTGCCGCGGCCGGGGCGCTGGAGCTGCTCGCCGGGCGGGGGCAGAGCCTGGCGGTGGCCGAATCGCTGACCGGCGGCCTGGTGGCGGGCGCCCTGACCGCCGTCCCCGGGGCCTCGCGGGTCCTCCGGGGCTCGATCACGGCATACGCCACCGATCTCAAGCAGGAGCTGCTGGGCGTGGACGGTGCCCTGCTGGCCGCGCGCGGGGCCGTGGACGGCGAGGTCGCGCGGCAGATGGCGAGCGGTGTGCGGCGGGTGCTGGGTGCCGACTGGGGCATCGCCACCACGGGCGTGGCCGGGCCCGATCCGCAGGACGGACATCCGGTGGGCACCGTTTTCGTGGCGGTCCGGGGGCCGGAGGGGCCCGGGGAGGTGCGCCGGCTGGCGCTGGCGGGGGACCGCGACCGGATCCGAGAGGACACCATCCGGGCCGTGCTCGCACTGTTGTTGAGCGAACTTGCAGAAAATGGGCGGGCACAGGATACGGAACAACACGGGGGGAATGGATGTTTGCAGCCCTGAGTGAACACGTACTTGCGCCCGGCACTGGTACCGCCCGAGGCGGTACGGTGGGGCGAGAAGGATCCGGATCCGAGGTCCGAGGAGGGAGCCAGCGATGATTCTGCTTCGTCGCCTGCTGGGTGACGTGCTGCGCCGACAGCGTCAGCGCCAGGGCCGAACCCTGCGCGAGGTCTCTTCCTCCGCCCGGGTATCGCTCGGCTATTTGTCCGAGGTGGAGAGGGGGCAGAAGGAGGCCTCCTCCGAGCTGCTCTCGTCGATCTGTGACGCGCTGGATGTGCGCATGTCCGAGCTCATGCGGGAGGTCAGCGACGAGCTTGCGCTCGCCGAGCTGGCAGCGTCCGCGGCCGCAAGCGACACGGTGCCCGCACCGGTACGGCCGAAGCTCAATTCGGTGTCCGTCACGTCCCTGGCCGGTGTGCCCGAGGACCGCGTGACCATCAAGTCCCCGGCCGACGTCGTGGATGTCGTCGCGGCCTGACACCCCTGTTCGTACGCATCGAAGCCCCGGCGGGCAGCACCCGGCCGGGGCTTTGTGCTGCCTGCTGGGGCGCGGGCAGCGGTGCCCGCAGGAGCGTCCGGCCGGACTGCGGGGCCGCTCCTCACGGGCGATTCATTTGTACGATGACAAAACGGATAAATCGCCCGAACAGGAGTATCTGGATGTCTGTGGTCAAGAGCACACTGTCCGACGAAGGCCGCGGCATCGTCGGCCACGCCCTCCAGGGCGCGCTGGTCGATCTGGTGGACCTGTCCCTCGTGGCGAAGCAGGTGCACTGGAACGTCGTCGGTCCGCGCTTCCGTTCCGTACACCTCCAGCTCGACGACGTGGTCGCCAGCGCGCGGGCGCACGCCGACACGGTGGCCGAGCGGGCGTCCGCGATCGGGGTGCCCCCCGACGGGCGGGCCGCCACCGTCGCCAAGACCAGCGGCATCCGTGAGATCGGGGACGGCTGGATCAAGGACGGCGACGTCGTGCGGGCGATGGTGGAGGCGCTGTCCGCGGTCATCGGCCGGATGCGGGAGCGGATCGTCGCGACCGCGGACCCGGACCCGGTCAGCCAGGACATCCTCATCGGTCTGACCGGTGACCTGGAGAAGCACCACTGGATGTTCCAGGCCGAGGCCCACTGACGGAGCGCGGCGCCCGCCGAGGGGCCGCCCGGGGCCCTGTCCGTCGAGCTCGCGGCGCCGTGCCCTCCGGGTGTGCGAGACCGTCCACGCGCCGGGAATGCCCCGGTGCGCCCTCCCGCCGGGCGGCGGGTCCCGTCTAGCGTCGGCCGGAGGAGGCAGCCATGGGGTGGCGTGACGTCACGGCCCGCGGGCGGGCCGGCCGGCACCCGCGGGCCGTACCGGGGCGATGGATATCCGCGGCCGCCCTCGGGGGCGTGTGGTGGTGGGCCGCGGCCCGGCTGGTGCTGTGGCCGCAGTCGGCGGGGGTGGTCGAAGGAGCCGTCGTCGTGGGCGGCTGGGGGCTCAGCCTGCTGCCGGTGCACTGCGTTCCGTGGACGGAGCGGGGGGACGGGATCTGCCGCCGGGTTCTGGAGCGAGTGGCTCGGGGGGTTCGGGGGCGGGAGACGTTGACCAGAGCATGGCGACGCCGTCGTTCGGGCGGAGAGTCCGGCCGGATGTGAAGGGCGGGGCGGCGGAGGCCGGGTACGGCATGGCGGGTGCGAGGTCTGCCCGGCACGGCGGGTGTGAGATCTGTGTGCGGGGTCAGTCGGTGGCGTGGTCGCCCGGTGGGTCGGGCTGGCAGGTGGGGCACCAGTAGGTGACGCGTTCCTCGGTGGTGGGGTCCTGGGCGGCGGTGCGGACCGACGTTCCGCAGCGCAGGCAGGGGCGGCCGGCCCGGCCGTAGACCCACAGCCGGCGATCGGGGCGGGCGCTGGGGGTGGTGGTGCGGGCGGGGCGGCGCTTGTTGGCGTCGAACAGTTTCTTGGCGAGGGTGGGCACGCGCTCGGGGTGGGCCAGCTGCCCCATCGGCAGCCAGGGGGAGGCGCGCAGCAGAAAGCACAGCTCGCACTTGTAGACATTGCCGATGCCGGCGAGATTGCGCTGGTCGAGCAGGGCCTCGCCGAGCGGCCGTGCCGGATCGCAGAACAGCCGGCGCAGGGCCTCGGCGGGGTCCCAGTCGGGGCCGAGGAGGTCGGGTCCCAGATGGCCGACGACCCGTGGCTCCTCGGCCGTGCGCAGCAGATCGAGGACGGGCAGGCGGTAGCCGACGGCGGTGTGGTCCGCGGTGCCGAGGATCGCCCGGATCTGGTGGGCGGGGCCGCCGCGCCAGCGCTCCGCCGGGGCGTAGATCTTCCATGCGCCGTCCATCCGCAGATGGGAGTGGAGGGTGAGGCCGCCCTCGAAGCGGGTGAGGAGGTGCTTGCCGCGCGGGACGACGTCCAGCACCCGGCGGCCGGTCAGGTCCACCGTTGCGAGCTGCGGTACGCGCAGCTCGCAGCGGGTCAGCGGGCTGCCGGCCAGCGCTTCGTGCAGCCGCTGGGCCAGACGCCAGACGGTGTCGCCTTCGGGCATGCCCCCATCATGCCGGGAGGGTCGTGTGGGCGTGGGGGAGCGGGCGGTATCGCGGCGCCGCGCGCATCACCCCCGTAGGCGCAGGCCGCGCGGGGTGGGGTGGAAGCCGGCGGACTCCAGGATGGCGGCGAAGGGGGAGGTGAGGGCCGCGGTGCCGTTGATGCGTTCGGTGGTGATGGTGCCCAGGGCGCCGGCGCGGGCGGCGTCGGTGAGGGCCTCGACGGCGAGCTGGAGGCGCGGGTCGGTGGCGGCCCGGGCCGGGTCGTGGCCGAGCGGCCAGACCAGCAGGGTCTTGCCGCCGCGCTCCATGTAGAGCGTCAGCTCGCCGTCGACCAGGACGACCAGGGAGCCCGCCTTGCGGCCGGGCTTGTGGGTGGACCCTTCGGGCGGCTCGGGCCAGGGCAGGGCGGCGCCGTAGGCGTTGGCGGGGTCCGCGGCGGCCAGCAGGACGGCGCGCTGCGGGCCGCCGCGACGGGACGGCGCCGGGCCGCTGTCCGGCAGCGCCTCATCGGTGGTGCGCTCCCGCTGGGTGCTGACCGCGCGCAGCCGGTCCACCGCGCCGTCCATCGCGAACTGGGCGGCGCCCAGCCCCTCCACCACATAGCCGCGGCGGGCCTGACCGGACTCCTCGAAGGCGGCCAGTACGCGATAGGCGGCGGAGAAGCCGCCCTCGACCCCCTCGGCGGCGACCGCACCGCGGGTGACGATGCCATGGCGGTCCAGGAGCGCACGGGCCAGGGCGTGGGCGCGGTGCGTGGGGTCCGGTTCGGCGGTGGGCAGCAGCGACCAGCGGCCGCCCACGGTCGGCGGGCCGGACCGGGAGGCGGTGGGGCGGCCGCTGCGGCCCGCGCCCGCGGGATGCCCCCAGCGGCCCCGGGGGGTGGCGCGGCGGGCGCGATGGGCGGTGGAGCCGGCGGTCCGGCCCGAGCCGAGGAGGGCGCGCAGCGGGGCCAGGGTGTCGTTGGTCAGCCGGCCCGACCAGGCCAGCTCCCACAGCGCGTCGGCCAGTTGCGGGTCGGTGGCATCGGGGTGGGTGGTGGCGCGGACCTGGTCGGCGAGCTGACGGAAGAACAGGCCGTATCCGGGGGCGAGGGCGGTCAGCAACGACTCGTGCAGGGCGGACAGTTCCAGCGGGAGCGGCGGCGGGAGCAGTAGCGGGGCGGTGTCGGCCAGATGGAGGGAGAGCCAGCCGTCCTTCCCGGGGAGGGCGCCGGCGCCGGCCCACACCACCTCGCCGGTGGCGGTGAGTTCGTCCAGCAGAGCGGGGGTGTAGCCGCCGACGCGGGACGGGAGCACCAGCTTCTCCAGGGCGGACGCGGGCACCGGCGCGCCCTGGAGCTGCTCGATGGCGCGCGCCAGGCCGTCGATGCCGCGCAGACCGTGCGACGCGCCGCCGGGCACCGCCGGCGCGCCGCTCACCGGAGCCGGGCGCGGGGCGCCGACGTGCTGCCACTGGGGGAGGAAGGCGGCGAGCGCGGCGGGCGGCACCGGCTCCAGCTCCTCGCGCAGCGCGGCCAGCGAGCGGCGGCGCAGTCTGCGCAGCACCTGGACGTCGCACCACTCCTGGCCGATGCCCGCGGGATGGAACTCCCCCTGGACGACCCGGCCGGCGGCGGCGAGGCGGTGCAGCGCGCCGTCCGTGACGGCCGTGCCCAGGCCGAAGCGGGCGGCCGCCTGCTCGGAGGTGAACGGGCCGTGGGTACGGCCGTACCGGGACAGCAGATCGCCGAGCGGGTCCTTGACGGGTTCGGTGAACGACTCCGGGACGCCGACCGGCAGCGCCGTGCCCAGCGCGTCGCGGAGGCGGCCGGCGTCCTCGACGGCGGCCCAGTGGTCGGCGCCGGCGATCCGCACCCGCAGGGCGCGGCGGGCGGCGGCCAGCTCCCCGGCCCACGCCGGATCCGCGCCGCGCTCGGCCAGCTCGGCGTCGGTCAGCGGGCCCAGCAGCCGCAGCACATCGGCGACCCCCTCGACGTCCTTGACCCGCCGGTCCTCCGTGCGCCACTGCAGCTCGCGCTCCAGCTCGGCCAGCACCTCGGCATCCAGCAGCTCACGCAGCTCGGCCTGGCCCAGCAGCTCGGCGAGCAGCCGGGAGTCCAGGGAGAGCGCGGCGGCGCGGCGCTCGGCGAGCGGCGAATCGCCCTCGTACAGGAACTGGGCGACATAGCCGAACAGCAGCGAGCGGGCGAACGGGGACGGCTCGGGGGTGGTGACCTCCACCAGGCGGACCCGGCGGGCCTCGAGGTCGCGCATCAGCTCCGTCAGGCCCGGTACGTCGAAGACGTCCTGGAGGCATTCCCGAACGGCTTCCAGCACGATCGGGAACGACCCGAACTCGCTCGCCACCTGGAGGAGTTGGGCGGCCCGCTGACGCTGCTGCCACAGCGGGGTGCGCTTGCCGGGGCTGCGCCGCGGCAGCAGCAGGGCCCGGGCCGCGCACTCCCGGAAACGGGAGGCGAACAGCGCGGACCCGCCGACCTGGTCGGTGACGAGCTGGTCGACCTCGCCGTGGTCGAAGGCGACATCGGCGGCCCCCACCGGGGACTGTTCCGGGTCGTACTCCGTGCCGCGGGCGCGCAGGCCCGGGTCGGCGGCCGGGTCGAAACCGGGGTCGCCGTCGAGGAGGTCGAGGCCCATCAGATCGGCATCGGGCAGCCGCAGCACGATGCCGTCGTCGGCGTGCATCACCTGGGCGTCCATGCCGTAGCGCTCGGCGAGGCGGGCGCCCAGCGCCAGCGCCCAGGGGGCGTGCACCTGCGCGCCGAACGGGGAGTGGATGACCACCCGCCAGTCGCCCAGCTCGTCGCGGAACCGCTCCACGACGATCGTGCGGTCATCGGGGACATGGCCGCAGGCCTGCTTCTGCTCGGCGAGATAGCTCAGCACATTGGACACCGCCCAGTCGTCCAGCCCGGCGGCGGACAGCCGGGCCCCGGCCTCCTCGGGGCCGAGCGAGCCGACCTCACGGAGGAACGCGCCGAGCGCCCGGCCCAGTTCGAGGGGGCGGCCGAGCTGGTCGCCCTTCCAGAACGGCAGCCGTCCCGGCACCCCGGGGGCGGGGGTGACCAGCACCCGGTCACGGGTGATGTCCTCGATGCGCCAGGACGTCGTGCCGAGCGTGAAGACATCGCCGACGCGGGACTCGTAGACCATCTCCTCGTCGAGCTCTCCGACGCGTCGCCCACCCCCCTTACCGGACTCGCTGCCCGCCAGGAACACCCCGAACAGGCCGCGGTCGGGGATCGTGCCGCCGGAGGTGACGGCCAGCCGCTGGGCTCCGGGGCGGCCCGTGACGGTCTGGGCGATGCGGTCCCACACCAGACGCGGCCGCAGTTCGGCGAAGGCATCCGAGGGATACCTGCCGGCGAGCATGTCCAGTACGGCCGTGAACGCCGACTCGGGGAGCGCGGCGAACGGGGCCGCCCGCCGGACGACGGTCAGCAGCTCCTCGACGTCCCAGGTGTCCATCGCGGTCATGGCGACGAGCTGCTGGGCGAGCACGTCCAGCGGGTTGGCCGGCAGCCGCAGCGCCTCGATGGCACCCGAGCGCATCCGCTCGGTGACCACGGCCGCCTGCACCAGGTCGCCGCGGTACTTGGGGAAGACGATGCCCGTCGAGACCGCGCCGACCTGATGCCCGGCCCGGCCGACGCGCTGCAGGCCGGACGCCACCGACGGCGGCGACTCCACCTGGACGACCAGATCGACCGCGCCCATGTCGATGCCCAGCTCCAGGCTGGATGTGGCGACCACGGCCGGCAGTCGGCCGGCCTTCAGATCCTCCTCCACCTGGGCGCGTTGCTCCTTGGACACCGAGCCGTGGTGGGCCCGGGCCAGCACGGGCGGCGCACCCTTGGCGGCGCCGGCCTCCGCCATCAGCTCCGCGGGGGAGTGGTGCTCGGGCAGGGCCTCTCCCGTCGCCCGCTCGTAGGCGATCTCGTTGAGGCGGTTGCACAACCGCTCCGCCAGGCGGCGGGAGTTGGCGAAGACGATCGTCGAGCGGTGGGCCTGGACGAGATCGGCGATCTTCTCCTCGACCTGCGGCCAGATGGACGGCTTCTCGCCGGTCTCGCCCTCCTGGACCGGTGAGCCGCCCAGTTCGCCCATGTCCTCCACCGGGACGACCACCGAGAGGTCGAAACGCTTCCCGGACGGCGGCTGCACGATCTCCACCCGGCGCCGCGGCGACAGATAGCGGGCCACCTCCTCCACCGGGCGCACCGTCGCCGACAGCCCGATCCGCCGCGCCGGGCGGTCCAGCTGCTCGTCCAGCCGCTCCAGGGACAGCGCCAGATGCGCGCCGCGCTTCGTGCCGGCGACGGCATGCACCTCGTCCACGATCACCGTCTCGACGCCCGCCAGCGCCTCCCGGGCCGAGGACGTCAGCATCAGGAACAGCGACTCGGGAGTCGTGATGAGGATGTCCGGCGGGCGGTTGGCGAGCGACCGGCGCTCGGCGGGCGGGGTGTCCCCGGAGCGGATGCCGACCGTGATGTCCGGCTCCGGCAGCCCCAGACGGACCGACTCCTGGCGGATGCCCGTCAGCGGACTGCGCAGATTGCGCTCGACATCGACAGCCAGCGCCTTCAGCGGCGAGACATACAGCACCCGGCAGCGCTTCTTCGGCTCGGCGGGCGGCGGGGTGCTCGCCAGTGCGTCCAGGGAGGCGAGGAAGGCGGCGAGCGTCTTGCCGGACCCCGTCGGTGCCACCACGAGGACGTCACTGCCCGCGCCGATCGCCTGCCAGGCACCTTCCTGCGCGGCGGTGGGCGCGCTGAACGCCCCGGCGAACCAACCGCGGGTCGCGGGCGAGAACGAGTCGAGCGCTGCCTGGGCCATGTCCCCCATCGTGCACCGGACCACTGACAACGCGGTCCGTCCCCGCTGCCACCTGTGCGTTCCCCGGCCGCCGAGGCCGCCCGCCGCCCGGCCGTCCACACCTCGGACGTGCAGACCGGCGGCCACGGGCCGGACGCAGAATGGCGGCATGGTCATGGTCAGCGGGGAGGGTGCGGCCGGCGGCCCCGGCGCGGACGCCACGCCGCGGGCCCGCGGCGAATGGGCGCGTCACTGGCGGTACGCGGGCCTGCCCGGCCTCGACCTGCTGCGCGCCCGCTACGTCCGGCACTCCTTCCCCCGCCATGCCCACGACGGGTATGTCGTCTGCGCGGTCACCTCCGGTATCGAGGAGGTCGGGTTCCAGCACGGCACCGTCCGGGCCGGCCACGGCGGCATCATGATGATCAATCCGGAGGTTGCGCACACCGCGCGGGCGGGCGCCCCCGAGGGCTGGACCTACGCCACGCTCTACCCCTCCTCCGACGTCGTCGCCGAGATCGCTGCGGAGACCACGGGGCTGCGCGGCACCGCGGGATTCGACGAGACGGTCGCCGAGGACCCGCACCTCGGCCACATGATCACCGAGATCCACCGGGCCGCCGAGGCCGGCAATGCGCTCGCCGCCGACAGCCTGTTGCGGATCCTCGTCGCCCGGCTGCTGCGCCGCTACGGAGGCCCGCTCCCGATGCGCACCCCCCGGGGCGCCGGCGCCCGCACCGCCGCCCGCGCGCGGACCGTCCTGGAGGAGCGGATGGCCGACCCGCCCTCTCTGGAGCGGCTGGCCGAGGAGCTCGGGACCGGCCCGTTCGCGCTGCTGCGGGCCTTCCGGAGCACCTACGGGATGCCGCCGCACACCTGGCTCACCGATGCCCGGGTGCGCCGGGCCCGCCGGCTCCTGGAAGCGGGCAGCGCCCCCGCCGACGCGGCCGTCGCCGTCGGCTTCACCGATCAGCCCCACCTCAACCGGCACTTCACCCGGATCGTCGGGGTGCCCCCGGGCGCGTACCGCAGGGAGCGCGCGGCAGTGCCGGGCGGGACGGGGGCTGCCGGTGACGGGCAGCCCTGGGGCGCAAGAACGTACAAGACCGCCGAGGGCACAGGCTCCTAACGTCCGGGGCGTGACAGAACAGACAGAGATACGCACCGCGGGGCGGGCCGCAGGGCCGCCGGCCGTCTCCACGAAACCCGACTCCGCCGTCATCCGGGACGCGCTCGGAGTCGGCGTCGCCGTCGGTCTCTCCGGATTCGCCTTCGGTGTGACCTCGTCCGGCGCCGGGCTCAGCCTCCTGCAGACCTGCGCGCTCAGCCTGCTGGTGTTCACCGGGGCGTCCCAGCTCGCCCTGGTCGGCGCGCTCGCGGCGGGCGGGAATCCGCTCACCGCCGCGGCCGCCGCCCTCTTCCTGGGCGCGCGCAACGCCTTCTACGGGTTGCGGCTGTCCTCCGTCCTCGGCTACCGGGCGACGGTGAAACCCTTCGCCGCCCACTGGGTCCTCGACGAGACCTCCGCCGTCACCCTGGCCCAGCCCGACCGGCGCAGCGCCCGGCTGGGCTTCACGGTCACCGGGCTGACGCTGTACGTCCTGTGGAACCTCACCACCCTCGTCGGCGCCCTTGGTGCCGGAGCGCTCGGCGACACCGACAGCTGGGGGCTGGACGCGGCCGGCCCCGCGGTCTTTCTGGCGCTGCTCGCGCCCAGGCTCACGACCACCGTCGAGCGGCTCACGGCCGGCCTGGCCGTGGTGCTGGTCATGGTGACGCTGCCCTTGCTGCCCACCGGCGTACCGGTGCTGATCTCGGCGCTTGCCGCACCCGCCGTCCTCCTGGCGCGGGGACGAGGGGAGGGCACCAGGGAGGCGGACGGGACGGAGCGGCCCGGCACCGGCCCGGAGGGCACCGGGCCGCCGCCCGCGCCCCAGGACGGGGCCACGCAGATCCACCACACGTCTGGGGAGGACCGGGCATGAACGTCTGGCTCGCGATCGCCGTCACCGCCGTCGGCTGCTACCTGGTCAAGTACCTCGGTCTGGCGGCGCCCGCCGGCGTACTGGAGCGCCCGCTCGTCAAACGGCTGGCCGCCCTGCTGCCGGTGGCCCTGCTGGCCGCGCTCACCGCCCAGCAGACCTTCAGCGACGGCCGGTATCCGATGCTCGACGCCAAGGCCGCGGGGGTGGCCGCCGCGGCCCTCGCGCTCGTCCTGCGGGCGCCGTTCCTCCTGGTCGTAGGGGTCGCCGTGATCGTCACTGCGGGGGTGCGGGCCCTGGGAGGCTGAGCGCTCAGCCCAGGGGGCGCCCGTACGCCCGCAGGGTCAGCAGCGCCTTGAGCGTCACCATCGGGCGGCTCTCCAGAGCCGTCCCGGGCGCCCACACCCGCCAGTTGACCGGCCAGCCGCCGTCCTTCTCCTGGAGCGCGGCGAGGTGGTCCAGCGCCCGGTCCATCTCCCCGTCGGTGAACCAGCTGCGGGCCAGCGAGCCGGGGGCGGCGGCGAAGTCGTACGCCAGGTGATGTTCCCCGGGGGCATACCCCTGCGCCACCGGGACATCCGCGGCCCGCTCCGGGTCCAGCAGGACCAGCTGCTGCTCCCGTACGAGCCGGCCGAGGCGCTGCGCCGCGGCGGCCGCCCGCGGCCGGTCAGGGGCGCCGTCCAGGAACGCCATCGCCGCTTCGACCTCGTACGGATGGGTCTCCTCCAGCGACTCCACGGCCGCCCAGCAGTAGTCCGTGGCCCGGAACAGCCAGGCGTGCCACACCTCGTTGCGGTGCAGCACCCCCACTACGGGGCCGGTGGCCAGCAGTGCGCTCGGCGGATCGTCGACCACCGGGATCCAGGGCGCGGCCGGATAGCCGCGCAGTGAGGGGTGCAGCGCGGGCAGCGCGCCCTCGGGGGTGGAGATCTTCGTCAGATAGCGGCAGATCCGCTCCACCTGGCGGCCGTCGCAGCGGCCGATCAGATCGAGCACCTTCAGGGCGTGCGCGGTGTGCAGCGGCTGGCTGACCGGGCCGCGGAGATCGGGCTCCAGGGCGTGACCGAAGCCGTCGTCGTCATTGCGGTACGCGGCGAGCGCGGTCTCGACCGGGTCGGGCCCGCCGCCGAGGAAGTGGTACTCGAAGAGCCGTTGCTCGAGCACCCGGGCGGTCAGCCAGATGAAGCGCTCGGCGCGCGCCAGAGGGGTCGGAGGTGGGCTTACGTTGTCGGCCATGGCCTGACCGTAAGGCGGAAAGCCCCCGCGGGGACCTGCTCGCGCACCGGTGCCCTCCCAGGACGGATTCGGAAGGCCTGCGGTTGACGGCCTGCAGGCCGCCGGACGGGCGCCCTGGCCGGCTGATGGATGCTTGGTGCAGGGAGACGCGGGATTCCCGGAGGGCTCGGTACGGCCGTACGGGCGCGATGCGACGGAAAAGTGCAGATCAGAGTGGGTACGGAGCGGAATTCATGCGATTGACGATCTTCTGGGAGCGGATGGCGGACCACTTCGGCGCGGCGTACGCCGACTCCTTCGCACGTGATCATGTGATGTCCGGCCTCGGCGGCCGGACCGTGCACGAGGCGCTGGACGCGGGGTGGAGCGCCAAAGACGTGTGGCGGGTGGTCTGCTCGGTGATGGACGTGCCGCCCGAGAAGCGCTGAGTGGGCGGCAGTTCTACCCCCTGATCTGGGCGGAAAGGGTCCGGCGGCGGCCCACAGCCTCCGGGCCGCACGGGTCAGGGCCGGGGATGTCACAGCAGTGCGCGACACTTGGCTCCGTGCCTGAGCCAGATGAGATCAGCAACCACGTCCCACGCCCTGAGGAGCGGCCCGATGCGCGGATGCCGCCCTGGCTGCCGCGCGCCATGGTGCTCGCGCTCGCCCTCGTGGCCTGCTTCCAGCTCGCCACCTGGGGATTCCACCAGCTGATCACCCTGCTGCTGAACGTGCTGATCGCGTTCTTCCTGGCGCTGGCCGTCGAGCCGGCCGTCGACTGGATGGCGGCCCGGGGCATGCGGCGCGGACTGGCCACCGGCCTGGTCTTCCTGAGCATCCTCGTCGCCGCTGCCGGATTCTTCGCCCTCCTGGGCTCCATGCTCGCCGGGCAGATCACCACCATGGTGGAGGAGTTCCCGCAGTACCTGGATTCCCTGATCAGCTGGATCAACAACACCCTGCACACCCATCTGTCCCGGGTCGAGGTGCAGAACAATCTGCTCAAGTCCGACTGGCTGCAGAAGTACGTCCAGGACAGCGCCAACAATGTCCTGGCCGTCTCGGCGACGGTGCTGGGCAGCCTGTTCAACCTGCTGACCGTGGCCCTGTTCTCGTTCTACTTCGCCGCCGACGGCCCCCGGCTGCGCCGTGCACTGTGCTCCGTGCTGCCGCCGCACCGCCAGGCAGAGGTGCTGCGCGCCTGGGAGATCGCGGTCGCCAAGACCGGTGGCTATCTCTACTCCCGCGGGCTGATGGCACTGATCTCCGGCGTCGCGCACTACGTCCTGCTGGAGATCCTCGGCGTGCCGTACGCTCCGGCGCTGGGCATGTGGGTGGGGCTGGTCTCCCAGTTCATCCCGACCATCGGCACGTATCTCGCGGGCGCGCTGCCCATCCTGCTCGCGTTCACCGTCAACCCCTGGTACGCACTGTGGGTCTTCGGATTCGTCGTGATCTACCAGCAGTTCGAGAACTACCTCCTGCAGCCGCGGATCACCGCCAAGACGGTGGACATCCATCCCGCCGTCGCCTTCGGCTCGGTCGTCGCCGGCACGGCCCTGATGGGTGCGGTGGGCGCACTGATCGCAATCCCGGCGACGGCGACGCTGCAGGCGTTCCTCGGTGCGTACGTCAAGCGGTACGAGGTCACCGACGATCTGCGGGTCCGCGGCAGACGCGGGCGCGGTGTCAGCGCCCTGGCCCGGGTCCGGCGGACCCTGCGCGCCGACCAGCCGTCGTCCCCGCTGGAGGACCAGGAGGCGGAGGAAGCCCAGGGGGAGGGGCAGGGCGCCCACTGACGGCTCCGGCGCCGGGCGGGTCCTCGGTGGGTTCGCCTGGCCGCGGGTGTCCGGACGGGGGGTGCGCGGGGGTGCCACAGTGGCAAAGATCAACATTCGATGGCGCAGGGCACGGTGCCGGCGGCTGGTGCGGGTCGCTGCTTGACAGCAAAATCGAACATCCATTCTCATTGGGGATCAGGCCTGTGTCCTCGGGTATTCCGCGGAGTTATCCACAGGCCGGAGCCGGGTCCGGGCGCATTGTCAGTGGCAGGCGTTAGCGTCATGGACGTGAAGCGATCGACTCAAGCAAATCGGGTGGAACCCATGGCAGGCACCGACCGCGAGAAGGCACTGGACGCCGCGCTCGCACAGATTGAACGGCAATTCGGCAAGGGCGCCGTGATGCGCATGGGGGAGCGGTCGAAGGAGCCCATCGAGGTCATCCCCACCGGCTCCACCGCCCTCGACGTCGCGCTCGGCGTCGGCGGCCTCCCCCGCGGCCGCGTCATCGAGGTCTACGGCCCGGAGTCCTCCGGTAAGACGACCCTGACCCTGCACGCCGTCGCGAACGCCCAGAAGGCCGGCGGCTCCGTCGCGTTCATCGACGCCGAGCACGCCCTCGACCCCGAGTACGCCAAGAAGCTCGGTGTGGACACCGACTCCCTGATCCTGTCCCAGCCGGACAACGGCGAGCAGGCCCTGGAGATCACGGACATGCTGATCCGCTCCGGCGCGCTCGACCTCATCGTGATCGACTCCGTCGCCGCCCTGGTGCCGCGGGCCGAGATCGAGGGCGAGATGGGCGACTCCCACGTCGGCCTCCAGGCCCGGCTGATGAGCCAGGCGCTGCGCAAGATCACCAGCGCGCTCAACCAGTCCAAGACCACCGCGATCTTCATCAACCAGCTCCGCGAGAAGATCGGCGTGATGTTCGGCTCGCCGGAGACCACGACCGGTGGCCGTGCGCTGAAGTTCTACGCCTCGGTGCGCCTCGACATCCGCCGCATCGAAACCCTCAAGGACGGCACGGACGCGGTGGGCAACCGCACCCGCGTCAAGGTGGTCAAGAACAAGGTCTCCCCGCCGTTCAAGCAGGCCGAGTTCGACATCCTCTACGGCCAGGGCATCAGCCGTGAGGGCGGCCTGATCGACATGGGTGTGGAGCACGGCTTCGTCCGCAAGTCCGGCGCTTGGTACACCTACGAGGGCGACCAGCTCGGGCAGGGCAAGGAGAACGCCCGCAACTTCCTCAAGGACAACCCGGATCTCGCCGACGAGATCGAGAAGAAGATCAAGGAAAAGCTGGGCATCGGTGTGAAGCCGCAGGACCCGGCGGCGGACCCCGGCGCGGACGCCGCGGTGGCGGCGGGCGAACCGGCTGCCGCAGCTCCGGCACCGGCGGCGAAGGCCGCCAAGGGTTCCAAGGCCGCCGCGGCCAAGAGCTAGCCCGTCATGACACGGCGAACGGAATGGCCGGACAGCGGGGATGCCCCCCGCGGTGCTGCCGGCGACGCCGAGACCCGTAGCGGCCGCAGGGGCCGTCATGGCCATACGGACAGCGGTGGTCCCTCCTCGTCGAGGGCCGAGTCGGGACCGCCGCGTACGCCCGAGGAGCAGGCGCGGGCCATCTGCCTGCGCCTGCTCACCGGGAGCCCGCGGACCCGCAAGCAGCTCGGGGACGCCCTGCGGCAGCGGGGTATCCCCGAGGAGGCCGCGGAAGAGGTGCTGTCGCGGTTCGAGGACGTCGGGCTGATCGACGATGCGGCCTTCGCCGATGCCTGGGTGGACTCCCGCCACCACGGCCGGGGCTTGGCCCGCCGTGCGCTGGCCCGCGAACTCCGCACCAAGGGGGTGGACTCCACCCTCATCGAGGAGGCCGTCGGCCGCCTCGACTCCGAGCAGGAGGAGTCCACCGCCCGGGAGTTGGTCGACCGCAAGCTCCGGGCCACCAGGGGTCTGGACCGCGAAAAACGGCTGCGCCGTCTGGCCGGGATGCTGGCCCGCAAGGGCTACGGGGAGGGGCTCGCCCTGCGCGTCGTCAAGCAGGCACTGGAGGAGGAGGGAGAGGATCCGGAACTTCTGGAGCAGCACTGGGGGCCGGAGGGGTGAGGAACCGCGCACCACGGCAGGAGGGTTGGGCATCCCGCCCCCCCGCCGCGCTGTTGCGGACGCGGGGCTACGGATCTGTGGTGGGCGCCGAGCCATGGCCGTACCTGGGGAGCCGTAGCAGTAGCCGTGGCTGGGCAGCCCAGCCGCAGCTGGGAGCCGCAGGCATAGCCGTAGCTGGGGCCGCAGCCGCAGCCATGCCGTAGCTGGGGACACAGTCGTAGCCGCAGCCGTGCGGGAGCTCACCTCCGGGCGCGATGCCGGGAGATGTCCGTCCCGGGCCCGGAAGCGGACGCGGTGCCGGAAGCGGACGCGGTGCCGGGGGAGGTCCGTTCCGTTCCGGGGGCCGGAACGGGCGCACCTTGAAGACGAGCCCGCGTCCGCGGTGTAGGTCAACTACACCTGTCCCGCGGACGGGGGCCGCGGGGGACGCGGAGCGAGGTCGCCCGGTCGCGCGTATCTGCCGGTCCCGAGACCGGCTCGGGTGACCGGTGCGTCGAGACCGGGCTGGGGGGCCGGTGTGCCGACACCGGCTCGGGCGAGGGGCGCGGTGTGGGCCTGACCTGGCGTGCATCGCGACCGGAAATGCGGGGTGGGTGGGGAGGGGCGGGGGAGGGGGAGGCCCCCCGAACATCAGCCCCCCACCGCCACTCACCCCACCAACCCTCACCCCACCCCCAACCCCGCCCCCCGCCAAGCCTGGAACCCGCCTGCCAGATCGGTTGCCCGGTGGAGGCCCAAGTGGCGGAGGGAGAGGGCCGCGAGGCTCGAGGCGTAGCCCTCGTTGCAGATGACGACGACCGGCAGAGCGTGATGTGTTGCCTCCGGGGCGCGGTGTTCGCCCGTCGGGTCGAGCCGCCATTCCAGCTCGTTGCGCTCGACGATCAGCGCGCCGGGGATGGTGCCGTCCCGCTCCCGCAGTTCCGCGTAGCGGATGTCCACCAGCAGTCCGCCGGCCTCCTGGAGCGCGGCGGCCTCCCGGGGCCCGACCCGGTGCCCCAGTTCCCGCCGGGCCCGCGCCAGCAGCTCGTCGACCGCGCTCATGTCCACTCCTCCGGCTGCTCGACCGCTTCGACCCGCAGGACCGCTCCGGTGCGGCTGTAGCGGCGCATCAGCGGCAGCGGCGGGTAGTAGGCGTGCACCGACACCGCATGGGTGTCCTGGGAGGTGTTGAGCACCTGGTGCACATGGTGCGGGCCGAACGCCCGGCCGCGGCCGTCGCCGAGCCTGCGCTCCCGGTCCAGGCCCTCGGCGAGTTCCAGCGTCGTCCAGCCCTCGGTGGGCAGCGCGGCGGCGAGCGACTGTTCCGTCAGCTCACCGGAGGCGGCCGCGAAGGCGCCGTGCGAGCCGCCGTGGTCGTGCCAGCCGGTACCGGTGCCGGGCGGCCAGCCGATCAGCCATGCCTCGCTGCCGCCCGGCCCGGCCAGCCGGATCCAGGTACGGCCTTCGGGGTCGAGCGGGAGCGAGGCGATGAGCGCCGGGTCCGCGGCGCTGCGGCGGACGAAATCGAGGAGTTCGGCTGCGCTCGGCCCGCCGTCATGGCCGGAGGCATGCGGGTGCGCAGGGGTACGTACGTCGGGCACGGAAACCGTCCTGAATGATCGCGAAGAGGCGCGGCTGCCGGGCAGAGGCGGGCGGCCGCGCGGGGGAGAAGAAGCGGATCAACAGGAGGGACGACACATACAGCCCGCATAGCGGACCAGGTCGAGATGGACCCTCCGCCAGAATCGCGAGCTGTGTTCAGTCATTCTCGGAGTGAAGCATGGAGGTTCCCACAGGGTCAACCGCGGAATCCTCCCCCTCCTCGGCTCCGTTGTCGCCGGACGCCGCGGAGTTCCCGGTTCCGTCGGACCGCGGGGACCGGCCGGCCGCGGTCTGACGCCCGTGTGCCCCGCCCCGTACGGCGTCCGCGCAGGCGGCCATGTCGGCCGGGCGGACACCGGACAGCGTGGTGACGAGATGGCCGTCCGGCCGGACCAGCAGCACGGTGTGGGCGGCCGCGCCCGGATAGGCCTCGGTGACCAGGATCTCGGCGTCCATCGGCAGCGCCTCGACCGCTTCGGTCAGCCGGGGCATCAGGCCCGCCGACTGCCAGTGCCGCCGGTCCCAGACGCCGGTGCCGGGCGCCACCAGCACCACCAGCAGGCCGCGCCCGAGCCGGTCGCGCAACTGGACCACCGAGCCGTCGGACGCGGTCACCGCCACATCCGCGACCGGTGCGCCGGGCAGCGTCTCGACGGGCGGCCCGCCGGTGTGCTCGGCGGGTGGTGCCAGCGGGGTGCGGGCGTAGACCGGCGGTGCGCCGAGGGGGCCGCGGCCCAGGTGGCCGTCGGTCAGCAGGGTGCTGCGGCCGCGCACCGCGCCGGGCAGGACGGTCCGCCAGCGGGCGGCGCCGCCGTCCCGGAGCAGCGGCAGCGCCTGGTCGGCGGCGCGCAGCCGGGCCGCGACGGCGCCCCGGCGCTCGGCCTGGTAGCTGTCGAGCAGCAGCTCGGAGGCGCCGTGGTGCCAGGCCAGGCCCAGCTTCCAGGCGAGGTTCTCGGCGTCCCGCAGGCCTTCGTCCAGGCCCTGGGTGCCGAGTGCGCCCAGCAGATGCGCGGCGTCCCCGGCGAGGAAGGCCCGGCCCTCCCGCCAGCGCCGGGCCAGCCGGTGGTGGACGGTGTGCACACCGGTGTCGAGGAGTTCGTAGGGCGGGACCTGCCGGCTGTGGCCGCGGCCCCGTGCGAGCGGTCCGCCGCCCCCGTCGCCGGTCTCGTCGGCACCGTCCGCCGGCGGGTCGGTGGTCCAGCCGGCCAGGGAGTCGCGGATACGGGCGACCAGGGCGTCCGGGGTGACCAGTTCCCGCCCCGGTGGCAGCAGCCAGTCCAGCCGCCAGACGTGGTCGGTCAGCGGGCGGGCCGAGACCTCGTTGCCCGGTCCGCCGCCGTGCCGGGTCGGGGAACGGTGCAGCAGGGCCTCACCGGGCCAGGGGAGTTCGCAGCGCAGCGCGGCCACCGCATGCCGCTCCACGGCCGTCCGGCCCGGGAAGCGGATGTCGAGCAGCTTGCGGACGGTCGAGCGCGGGCCGTCGCAGCCGATCAGGTAACTCCCGCGCCACCAGGTGCCGTTGGGGCCGCGGGTCTGGGCGCTGATGCCGTGCCCGTCCTGTTCGAGCGCGGCGAGCCGGCTGCCGGTGACGACCTCGGCGAGCGGCTCGTCGGCGAGTGCGGCGCGCAGTGCGCGGGTGAGCGCGTGCTGGGGGAGGTGCAGCGGGGACGCGGTGGCGGGGGCGGCCGGGCCGTCCGGGGCGAACGCGACGCGTTGCAGCAGTCGGCGGCGGCGCATGGTGCGCCAGGCCGTCCAGCGGGTGCCGGCGGTCTCCAGGGCGTCGGCGCAGCCGATCCGTCCGACGAAGGCGGCGGTGTCCTGGCGGAGCACGGCGGTGCGGGCGGGCCGGGTGTCCTCCTGGCCGGTGGTCTCGTCGAGGACGACGGTGGGGACGCCCAGACGGGCGAGGGCGAGCGAGAGGGAGAGGCCGACCGGGCCGGCCCCGACGACGATCACCGGGTCCACGGCGCAGCTCCCCGGGGCCGCTGGTACGTACGGGACTGGCGGGAACTGGCAGTTGGAGCCCGGTGCGCGATCACACAGCGTATGCAACCCACTGCGGCCGCTCGCGTCAAGTGACGGAGGCGGTGGCGCCGGTGCCACCGCCTCCGGAGGGTCTCTTCCCGGCCGCGGCCCGCGGTCGTGCGGTCAGGGCCGGCCGGGGGTCACGGACGGACCCTCACTCCTGCTTGGCCGCCGGCCCGCCGGGGACCGCATCGGCCACCTCCATCGCATCGGCGGCCGCCACCGGCTCACCGGCCGACGCCACCTCGATACCGGTCCGGGTGCGGCGGCCGCGCCGCTCGATCCAGTTGGCGAGGGAGGACAGCGCCAGGCACATCCCGACATAGATGCTGCCGGTGACGATGATGACCGGGACGTAGGTGTCATTGCCGTTGACGATGATGTTGGTGCTCATCTGCCGGGCGGTGAAGAGCAGTTCCTCGAAGGTGATGATGTAGCCGAGGGAGGTGTCCTTCAGGGTCACCACGAGCTGGCTGATGATCGTCGGCAGCATCGCCCGGACGGCCTGCGGGATCAGCACCGTCGTCATGACCTGCGTCTTGCTCATGCCCAGCGCATAGGCGGCCTCGCGCTGCCCCGTCGGCACGGAGTTGATGCCGGCCCGCAGCACCTCGGCCTGCACCGCACCGTTGTAGACGGTCAGCCCGATGACCAGCGCCCAGAACTGCGGCTGGCTGCCGGCGAGCCCGAGGCTCTCCCGGTTGGCGAGCAGGGTCACCCACACCGCATAGATCGTGATCAGCAGCGGGACGGCGCGGAAGAGCTCGATGAAGCCGGTCGCCAGCCAGCTGACCGGCTTGTGGTCCGAGAGCCGGGCCACCGCGAGCAGCACGCCCAGCGCCAGCGACAGCACCGCGGCCACCGCGAAGACCTGCAGTGTCGTCAGGACGCCGTCGCGGATGCCGGTGCGCACACCGGCATTGTTGAAGATGTTCCACACCTCGGGTTCGAGCTGCCCCCGGCTGTTCAGCCGCAGGAAGGCGAACGCGATCAGTCCGAGGACCGCGAGGGAGCCGAGGACGGAGTAGAGGCGGTTGCGCGCCTTCGCCTTCTGTCCGGGTACGTCGTAGAGAACGCTGGCGCCGCTCATGCCTTTACCTCGCTTCGTTCCGCCCCGCCGTTGTGCGGCGCCCACGTCGTGCTGTTCCCTCTGCCGTGTCCGCCGGTCATCGGGCGACTCCCATCCGGCGCTCCAGCAGCCGGAAGAGACCGCTGATGGAGAAGGTGATGACGAGGTAGCTGAGCGCGGTCCACAGGAAGATCCAGGCGACCGTGTACCCCTTGTCGTTGAGCAGCTTGGAGACGCTGAACAGCTCCGGGAAGCTGAAGGCGCCGGCGATCGCGGAGTTCTTGGTCAGCGCGATCATGATGCTGCTCAGCGGGGCGAGCACGGTGCGCGTGGCCTGGGGGAGCACGATCAGGCGCAGCGTCTGGGTGAAGGTCATTCCGATGCTGCGGGCGGCTTCCGCCTGGCCCAGCGGCACGGTGTTGATGCCGGAGCGCACCGCCTCGCACACGAACGAGGAGGTGTAGAAGCCCAGCGCCAGCGTGGCCAGCACGAACGGGCTGGCGCCCTGGAAGAGGATCTGCGGCACGACGAAGAACGCGACGAGGAACAGCAGCGTCAGCGGGGTGTTGCGCAGGACTGTCACCCAGGCCGTCCCGAAGGCGCGCAGCGGCGGAATCGGAGAGACCCGGAAGCCGGCTATGAGCACGCCGAGCACCAGGGCGAGCAGCCCGCTGGACGCGGTGATCTCCAGGGTTCCGAGGAATCCGTCGCGGAACTCGGGCAGATAATCGAGGAGTACGTTCATGGGGTCTCCGCGGTAGCGGTCATCAGGTCGGCGGCGGGGGACGGCCCGGGGGCCGGGAAGCGGGTGACGACAGCGCGCCCCGTACACCCGCCGCGGCGGGCGTACGGGGCGGCGCCGTCACAGAAGAGGAACCGGAAGCCTCAGTACCGCGGCAGCGGGGTCTCCGGGGCGACGTACTTCGAGCCCGACTTGCCGAGCGTGCCTTCGTACGCCTTCTTGTAGTCGCCGTTCTTGATGTGGTTCTCCAGGGCCTTGGTGATCTCGTCACGCAGGGCCTTGTCGTCCTTGTTCATGCCGACGCCGTAGGGCTCCTTGGTGAACGGCTTGCCGACGACCCGGAGCTTCTCGGGGCGCTGGGCGGCGTAGCCCTTGAGGATCGCGTCGTCGGTGGTGACCGCGTCGGCGCCGCCGTCCAGCAGGACCTTCACGCAGTCCGAGTACTTGCCCAGCTCGGTGGTGTCGGCGCCGTACTTCGCCTTCTTGATCTCCTGGAGCGGGGTGGACCCGGTGATCGAGCAGACCTTCTTGCCCTTGAGGGAGTCCGGCCCGGTGATGCTCTTGTCGTCCTTGCGCACCAGGAGGTCCGCGCCGGCCGTGTAGTACGGGCCCGCGAAGCCGACCTGCTTCTTGCGCTCGTCGTTGATGGTGTACGTGCCGACGTAGTAATCGACGTCGCCGTTGGAGATGGTGGTCTCGCGGACGTTGGAGTCGATCGTCTTGAACTGGATCTGCTTCGTGGAGAAGCCCAGGTCGGCGGCGACCATCTTGGCGATCTCGATGTCGAAGCCGGAGTACTTGCCGGTGCCGGGGTCCTTGAAACCGAGGAACGGCTGGTCGGCCTTGA
This sequence comes from Streptomyces auratus, assembly GCF_050433025.1. Taxonomy (NCBI): domain Bacteria; kingdom Bacillati; phylum Actinomycetota; class Actinomycetes; order Kitasatosporales; family Streptomycetaceae; genus Streptomyces; species Streptomyces auratus. The sequence goes on from NZ_JBNGCB010000003.1 coordinate 1,620,347, forward strand.
CGCCGATGACGATCTTCTTGGCCTTCAGGGCCTTCTTCAGCACCGGAGAGTCGATCTTCGGAGCGGCCGCGACCTTGTAGTCCTTGCTGAACACGTCGCCGCCGGCCGGCTTGTCGCCCGCCGTGCCCGACTCGCCGCCGCAGGCGGTCGCCGTCGCCGCCAGCGCGAGCACCATGGCACCGGCCGCAGCAGTCTTACGAATCCTCATGGTGAACATCCTTTGGTTCAACAAGTGGTGGCAATGAGGGTGGCCCAACTGCGGCCTCAGTGATGCAGGATCTTCGACAGGAAGTCCTTGGCGCGTTCGCTGCGCGGGTTGTTGAAGAACTGGTTCGGCTCGGCCTCTTCGACGATGCGGCCGTCCGCCATGAAGACGACCCGGTTCGCCGCGGAGCGCGCGAACCCCATCTCATGGGTGACCACGATCATCGTCATGCCGTCCCGGGCGAGCTGCTGCATGACGTCCAGCACCTCATTGATCATCTCCGGGTCCAGCGCGGAGGTCGGCTCGTCGAACAGCATCACCTTCGGGTCCATCGCCAGCGCGCGGGCTATCGCCACGCGCTGCTGCTGACCGCCGGAGAGCTGTGCGGGGTACTTGTCCGCCTGGGTGCCGACACCGACCCGGTCGAGCAGCGCGCGGGCCTTCTTCGCCGCCGCCGCCTTGTCGGTCCTGCGGACCTTGGTCTGCCCCAGCATCACGTTCTCGAGCACCGTCTTGTGCGCGAAGAGGTTGAACGACTGGAAGACCATGCCGACATCGGCGCGCAGCCGGGCCAGCTCGCGGCCCTCCTGCGGCAGCGGCTTCCCGTCGATCGTGATGCTGCCGGAGTCGATGGTCTCCAGGCGGTTGATCGTGCGGCAGAGCGTCGACTTGCCCGAGCCCGAGGGCCCGATCACGACGACGACCTCACCGCGGTTGATCGTCAGGTCGATGTCCTGGAGCACGTGCAGCGCGCCGAAGTGCTTGTTCACGTTGTCCAGCACGACCAGCCGGTCCGCTGCGGGCGCAGGACCCCCGGCGTTCTCGGTCACCGATACTTCGCTCATCGGCGGGTAGCTCCGTCCTCCTCGATTGGGGAGGACCCTAGTAATGCCCTGCGACCAGCGTCATTAGTTCTGAGCGAAGCTTGAGCATAACGATCCGGCCTCATGCGGACACGGTGCGTGAAGTCGACGCCGCGTAGGGATGTCGTGACGATATGCCACGGGAGTACCGGCTGGGTAACGGATGGCGGCGCGGAGGTGGCCGCCTCTTGACGCGCACACCTCCCATCGCCGTAGATGCCCTGTGGCCTGTACGCACGCACCCGGGAGGAGGTCCGATGAGACTGCTGCTCGTCGAGGATGACGACCATGTCGCCGCGGCGCTGTCCGCGGTGCTCGCCAAGCACGGCGTGGCCGTCGTGCACGCACGCAACGGCGAGGAGGCGCTCAAGGCCCTGCTGCCCGACCGCGCCGAGCCGTTCGCGGTGGTGCTGCTCGACCTCGGGCTGCCCGACCAGGACGGTTTCGAGGTGTGCGGCCGGATCCGCAAGATCTGCGCCACCCCCGTCATCATGGTCACCGCACGGGCCGATGTGCGCTCCCGTATCCACGGCCTCAACCTCGGCGCGGACGACTATGTCGTCAAGCCATACGACACCGGTGAGCTGCTGGCCCGTATCCACGCGGTGAGCCGGCGCACCGCGCCCGGCGGCGGTGAGCAGCCGGCCGACGAGGGCGCGGCCGACGAGGCGCTCCGGCTGGGCGCCGTCACCGTCGAACTCCCCACCCGCCAGGTGTCCGTGGACGGCGCCGCGGTTCCGCTCACCCGCAAGGAATTCGATCTGCTGGCCCTCCTGGCGCAGCGCCCCGGTGTGGTCTTCCGCCGGGAGCAGATCATCAGCGAGGTGTGGCGCACGAGCTGGGAGGGCACCGGCCGGACCCTGGAGGTGCACGTCGCCTCGCTGCGCGCCAAGCTGCGGATGCCCGCGCTGATCGAGACGGTGCGCGGCGTCGGCTACCGCCTGGTCGTCCCGGCCGCCGGGCCGCCCGCCGCGCCGGCCTCCTGAAGGCCGCCGCGGTCACGTGCGCACCCGCCTGCTCCCGCTGCTGATCGTCCTGATGGCCGCCGTGCTGCTCGCGCTCGGCTTCCCGCTCGGTCTCAGCACCGCCGGTGTGGAGCAGCAGCGGGTGGTCGTCGACCGGATAGACGACGCCGCCCGCTTCGCCTCCCTCGCCCAGTTCGTCACCGCCCGCCCCGCCACGAACGCCCGGGACAAGACCCCCGAGGAGGACGAGCGGCTCGCCACTCTCGGCACCGAACTCGCCCGCTATTACAGCCTCTACGGCATCCGCGCCGGTGTCTTCTACCGCGATCAGACCACGATGGCCGCCGCCCCCGCCGGGCTGTCGGTACCGCACGACGGCGAGGCCGCCCAGGCCTTCAACGAGGCGCTGGCCGGCCGCCGCAGCCACGACCCGCACCAGATCTGGCCCTGGGACGACACCGGCCGCATTCCGGTCGCCTCACCGGTGATCCGCGACGGCGATGTCGTCGCCGTCGTCGTCACCGACTCGCCCACCGGGCAGATGCGTTCGCGGATCCTGCGCAGCTGGCTGCTGATCGCGGCCGGTGAGTGCGCGGCCATGCTCGTCGCCGTCGGCGCGGCCTTCCGCCTCACCGGCTGGGTGCTGCGGCCGGTACGGATCCTGGACGTGGCGAGCCACGACATCGCCACCGGGCGGATGAACGCCCGCGTCGCCGCCACCGCCGGACCGCCCGAACTGCGCCGCCTGGCCCGCTCGTTCAACGAAATGGCCGACCATGTCGAGGAGGTCCTGGAGCAGCAGCGCGCCTTCGTCGCCGACGCCTCCCACCAGCTGCGCAACCCGCTGTCCGCGCTGCTGCTGCGCATCGAGCTGCTGGCCCTCGAACTCCCCGACGGCAACGCGGAGATCGCCTCGGTCCGTACGGAGGGCAAGCGGCTGGCCCGCGTCCTGGACGGTCTGCTCGGCCTCGCGCTCGCCGAGCACTCCGACGCCGACCTCCAGCTCACCGATGTCGCGGCGCTGGCCGCCGAACGCGTGGACTCCTGGCGCCCGTTGGCCGATGCCAAGGGCGTCCGCCTCACCTACGAGGGGCCGAGCGCCGTCACCGGCTGGGCCGACCCGGTCGCCCTGTCCAGCGCCCTGGACGCCGTCGTCGACAACGCCCTGAAGTTCACCCCGGAGGGGCGGCCGGTCACCGTCGGCGTCGCCCCGGACGGCGAGCGCGTCCAGGTCACCGTCGCCGACCGCGGCCCCGGCCTGACCGACGACGAACTGGAGCGGATCGGTGACCGCTTCTGGCGCAGCGGCCGCCACCAGAACGTCTCCGGCTCCGGGCTCGGCCTGTCGATCACCCGCGCCCTGCTCGCCGCGGGCGGCGCCAGCATCACCTATGCCCCGCATCCGCCGCACGGACTGAAGGTCACCGTCACGATGCCGCGCACCGCCCCGTGACCGGGCACCCGCTCGGCGCGGGGCGGCTCCCCGCACGTGTGCTAGCGTGGGCCGCGTTGCAGTTGAGGTACCCATGATGAACTTTGTGCGCGCCCGGAAGCTGATAGCTCCGGGCGTTCCTTGTTTTCCGGACCTGTTCCGGTGTGGGGCGATCATCTCGGCGACAAGGAGGCCGCGCAGTGCGGTCTCCGGTTTGCCCCATGAACGGAGAAAAACATGGCTTCCGGCACCGTCAAGTGGTTCAACTCGGAAAAGGGCTTCGGCTTCATCGAGCAGGACGGCGGCGGCCCCGACGTCTTCGCCCACTACTCGAACATCGCCGCGCAGGGCTTCCGTGAGCTCCTCGAGGGCCAGAAGGTCACCTTCGACGTGACCCAGGGCCCGAAGGGCCCGCAGGCGGAGAACATCGTCGCCGCCTGACGCACCTCGCGTCCCACGATCGGGGCCCGCACCGGACCGACCGGTGCGGGCCCCGGCGCGTGTACGGCGGCGAGGACTGCGGCCTCCCCGCCGCCTCAGGGCTTCTGGGACACGTAATAGCGCCGGGCGCCCTCGTGCAGCTCCAGCGGATCGGTGAAGACCGCCGTCCGCAGATCCACCTTCTGTGCGGCATGCACCTGGCGGCCGATCCAGTCCCGGCTGTCGATGACGGTGCGGGTGATCCCCTCGGTCAGCGCGGCGTCCTCGCGGTCCGTGGTCACCAGCAGGTTCGCCACCGCGATCGTCTTCACCGCCTCGCCGCTCTGGGCCATCGGGTAGGCGTCGGCGGGCATCACCGCGGCACGGTAGTAGCGGGTGCGCTCGCCCTGCCGGTGCAGCGCCTCGCTCAGATCGCCGAGCTGGACCAGCCGCACCGGGAAGTGCTGTGCCAGATGCTGCACCGCCGTCGTCGGCAGCCCGCCGGACCAGAAGAAGGCATCCAGCTTGCCCTCCTGAAGCAGCTTGGGCATCCGGTCGATACCGACCCGCACCGGCTCGATGTCCGTGTCGAAGTCCAGACCGGCCGCCTCCAGCAGCCGCCGGGTGATCAGCTGTACGCCGGAGCTGTCGGCCCCGACCCCCACCCGCAGCCGCCGCAGGTCCTTCGTCGAGCGCACCGCCGACTTCCTCGGCACCACCAGCTGCATGTAGTCGTCGTACAGCCGCGCACAGGCCCGCAGCCGGTCCGCGCCCGGCTCACCCCTGACCTTGTACGCGGCGACCGCGTCCGCCGTCGCGATGGTGAATCCGGCCCGCCCGGCGACCAGCTGCCGCAGATTGTCGATCGAGCCCTCGCTGCGGGTCAGCCGCAGATCCACCTCCGGCAGGTCATGGGCCAGATCCTGCTTCAGCAGCTCGCCGTAGCGCGCGTACACGCCCGTCGGCACGCCCGTCGCCAGCGTCACCCGCCCCCCGGGGGAAGGGTCACCGCCCATCGACAGCAGCCACCACAGCAGCAGCCCGAGGGCGACCGGTGCCGCGAGCGCCGCCCGGAGGGAGCGGCGGCCGAGGCGGGGGAGAGCGGGGACCATGGGCGGGATCCTGCCAGCACTCCGGCGGGAAAGGGAGGGGTGGGGTGGGTCCACGGAAGCCATCGGTGTGCGGGCCGGCCTCCCGGCGGCGGGCGCCTCCCGGCAGCCGGGGCCGTATTCTCTCCCCACTTGCGGAAGTCCGCACGCGTAGAAGGATCGGCTGTAGAGCCAGAGAGCTGTGGAGGGGCGGTCCGCTTTCCCCTTCCCGCCGGGTGCCGCCTTTCTGCGGTTCTGCGGATCCGCAGTTGCACGCAGCGGGGACCCGGCACGTCCCCCACCGCGCGCCACGCGGCGCGCAGTCCCTGACATTCCCCACCATGAGCGCACCGGCGCCGGTGTCCGACACCGCGGCCCCATGGCGCGCCGGTGCGGGAAGCGACACCCTCATGAAACCGCTCACCGAGATGCGGCCGGACATCCGGGCCCGGCCCGACATCCACCGTCCGCCTCCGCTCGGCGCCGACCTCGGCCTGCTCGCTCTCCGCCTCACGGTGGGGATGATCATGGCCGGGCACGGCGCCCAGAAGCTCTTCGGCCTTTTCGGCGGCCAAGGTATCGCCGGCACCGGCAAGGGATTCGCGGCACTCGGCTACCACCCGGGCGACTTCTACGCCGGCCTCGCCGGCGTCTCGGAGTTCGCCGGCGGCCTCGGTCTCGCGGCCGGACTGCTCACGCCCCTGGCGGCCGCCGCACTGATCGGAGTGATGATCAACGCCATGGTCATCGGCGCTCCTCAGGGGCTCTGGGCGCTCAGCGGCGGCATCGAGTACCCCGTGACCATCGCCATCGTCGCGCTGACCGTCGCGGCGACCGGACCCGGCCGCTTCGCGCTCGACCGCCCCTTCCGCTGGGGGAGCGGCGGGCTGGGCTGCGCGGCCTTCGCCCTGGGGGCGGGCGGCATCGGCGCCGCCATCGTGCTGGCCCTGTGAGGCGCCCGCGGCCCCGGCCGGCGGCTGCCCGCCGGTACGTGCCCCGTGCTCCCCGCGGGGGCCCTCCGGCGTCCGGAGCAATGCCGGGCACCGCCTACCCTTGACGCATGACCAGCAGCGACCGGAGCCAGGCAGTGGGCGTCAACAGAAGCTACGAGATCCGCACCTACGGGTGCCAGATGAACGTCCACGACTCCGAGCGGCTGTCCGGCCTGCTGGAGGAGGCCGGATACGTGCCCGCTCCCAAGGACGGCGAGGGCGCCGACGTGGTGGTCTTCAACACCTGCGCGGTGCGGGAGAACGCCGACAACCGGCTCTACGGCAACCTCGGTCAGCTCGCCCCGAAGAAGGCCGCGCGGCCCGGTATGCAGATCGCCGTGGGCGGCTGCCTCGCGCAGAAGGACCGGGACACCATCGTCAAGAAGGCCCCCTGGGTCGACGTGGTCTTCGGGACGCACAACATCGGCAAGCTGCCGGTCCTGCTGGAGCGCGCCCGCGTCCAGGAGGAGGCGCAGGTCGAGATCGCCGAGTCGCTGGAGGCGTTCCCCTCGACGCTGCCCACCCGGCGGGAGAGCGCCTATGCCGCATGGGTGTCCATCTCCGTGGGCTGCAACAACACCTGCACCTTCTGCATCGTGCCCGCGCTGCGCGGCAAGGAGAAGGACCGCCGGCCCGGCGACATCCTCGCCGAGGTCGAGGCACTGGTCGCCGAGGGCGTCAGCGAGATCACCCTGCTCGGCCAGAACGTCAATGCCTACGGTTCCGACATCGGCGACCGCGAGGCCTTCAGCAAGCTGCTGCGTGCCTGCGGGACGATCGAGGGCCTGGAGCGGGTCCGCTTCACCTCCCCGCACCCCCGTGACTTCACCGACGACGTCATCGCCGCCATGGCCGAGACGCCGAACGTCATGCCGCAGCTCCACATGCCGCTGCAGTCCGGCTCCGACCGTGTCCTGAAGGCGATGCGCCGCTCGTACCGCCAGGAGCGCTTCCTCGGCATCATCGAGAAGGTGCGCGCCGCGATGCCGGACGCCGCGATCTCCACCGACATCATCGTCGGCTTCCCGGGCGAGACCGAGGAGGACTTCGCGCAGACCCTCCACACGGTCCGCGAGTCCCGCTTCGCCCAGGCCTTCACCTTCCAGTACTCCAAGCGCCCCGGCACCCCCGCGGCCGACATGGAGGGCCAGATCCCCAAGGCCGTCGTCCAGGAGCGTTACGAGCGCCTGGTCGCCCTCCAGGAGGAGATCTCCTGGGCGGAGAACAAGAAGCAGGTCGGCCGCACGCTGGAGGTGCTGGTCGCCGAGGGGGAGGGCCGCAAGGACGACGCGACCCATCGGCTGTCCGGCCGGGCCGCCGACAACCGCCTCGTGCACTTCACCCGTCCCCAGGAGCCGGTCCGGCCCGGCGACATGGTGACGGTCGAGGTGACCTACGCCGCTCCGCACCACCTCCTGGCGGAGGGACCGGCCAAGGCGGTGCGCCGTACCCGCGCCGGTGACGCCTGGGAGAAGCGCACCGCCGCCCCGGCGGAGAAGCCCCAGGGCGTGCTGCTGGGCCTGCCCACCATCGGCGCCCCGGCGGCGGCCCCGGCGCCCGCGGCCGGCTGCGGCTGCGACTGACCGGTCGCACACCGGGGGCGAGCCACGGCGGGAGGGCACCGAAACCGCGTCCGCACCCGGGGCGTTACGCTGCGTGCATGCTCGTAGCCGCCGCCTTCTGCCCCTGTCCGCCGCTGCTCGTCCCGGAGGTGGCCGCCGGCGCCGCACCCGAGCTGGACGCGCTGCGCGCCGCCTGCGTGGATGCGGTCGGCGTGCTCGCCGCGGCCCGCCCCGACCGGCTGGTCGTCCTCGGCCCCGCCGACGAGGCCGGCCAGGGCCCGCACCGGCAGGGCGCCCTCGGCTCGTTCCGCGGCTTCGGGGTCGACCTCGACGTGCCGCTGGGCGCCGCCGAAACCGTGCCCGGACGGGGCCTGTCGCCGTCGCTCTCCGTCGGCGCCTGGCTGTTGTCCCGTACGGACTGGGACGACGCCCCGGTGGAGGCGCTGGGAGTGGCGCAGCCGCTGCCGCGCGAACGGTGTGTGGCGACCGGTCGGGAGATCGCCGCCGCCGCGCCCCGGGTGGCGCTGCTGGTGATGGGCGACGGCAGCGCCTGCCGGACGGTGAAGGCACCCGGCTACTTCGACGAGCGGGCCGAGCCTTTCGACGCGACGGTGGCCCACGCCCTGGGCGCCGCGGACCTCGCCGCGCTGACCGTCCTCGACGAGGAGCAGGCCACCGGCCTCCAGGTTTCGGGACGGGCCTGCTGGCAGGTCGCGGCGGGCGCGGCCGAGGACGCGGACCTGCGCGGCCGGTTGCTGCGCGAGGAGGCTCCGTACGGCGTGGGCTACTTCGTGGCGACCTGGTCGTAGCGCGGCACCGGGAGCGTACGGCGACGGCCGCGAGGCGATCCCGCCGCGCGGCCGTCGTGCCGTGTGCTGCCGGTCCGGCGGATGGGGTCCGCGCGGGCCTTCGGTCAGTGCCGCGCGCTCTCACCGGACTCGCGGTCCGCCGCGGCCGGTGCCGATTTCTGCCGGGGAATGCCGGCGCCCTCGGCCTTCTCCCCGCGCGGCCCGTCGGCGGCCGCCGGCTCGCCCGCCGGGTCACCGGATGTCTCCGGAGCCGCCACGGTCCCGTCGTCCGCCGTGACCTCGGCCGTGGGCTCGGCGTCGTCGCCGGTGTGCGCGGTGTCCCCGGACTCCGTGGCGTCCTGGGACTCCGACGGGACCTGGGACTCCGTGGTGTCCTGGCATTCCGTGGTGTCCTGAGCGTCCTCGGCGTCCGCCGAAGCGGCCGACTCCGCCGGCTCCTTCGCCGCGGCCGGCACGGCCGTAGCGGCACTCTCCTCCGTCAACACGTCGGACTTACGGCGGCGAAACCGCGAAAACACGCCCATAACTGCTCCTACGCTCTTCATGTGGCGACGTCCCGTGCCGCCCGGGGCGGACCGTTGCGCCGCCCGCGGGCGCCGGTGCTGCACCGGCTCCCGGGACCTCGCAACAGGCAACGAACCCATTGGTTGCCCGTCACGTCGCTCGTTCGAGAGGGGGGCGTGATGTTTGCGAGACTGACGGGGTGAACACCGCCGTTCCCGCTCCGCGGGTCATCGCCGTCGTCGGCCCCACCGCGGCCGGAAAGTCCGATCTGGGCGTCGCGCTCGCCCAACACCTGGGCGGCGAGGTCATCAATGCCGACTCCATGCAGCTCTACCGCGGCATGGACATCGGCACCGCCAAGCTCACCCTGGAGGAGCGGCAGGGCGTCCCGCACCGTCTCCTGGACATCTGGGACGTGACCCGCGCCGCCAGCGTCGCCGAGTACCAGCAGCTGGCCCGTGCCGAGATCGACCGGCTGCTCGCCGAGGGCCGCACCCCGGTCCTGGTCGGCGGCTCCGGCCTGTACGTACGCGGCGCCATCGACGCCCTCGACTTCCCCGGCACCGACCCGGAGGTACGCGCCCGCCTGGAGGCCGAACTGGCCGAACACGGCAGCGGCGCCCTGCACGCCCGGCTGGCCGCCGCCGACCCCCGGGCCGCTCAGGCGATCCTGGCCGGCAACGGCCGCCGCATCGTGCGCGCCCTGGAGGTCATCGAGATCACCGGCCGCCCGTTCACCGCCAACCTGCCCGGTCATGAGGCGGTCTACGACACCCTGCAGATCGGCGTGGACGTCGAGCGTCCCGAGCTCGACGAGCGGATCGCGCGGCGGGTCGACCGTATGTGGGAGGCGGGCCTGGTCGACGAGGTGCGCCGGCTGGAGGGCGAGGGGCTGCGCGAGGGCCGTACGGCGTCCCGTGCGCTGGGCTATCAGCAGGTGCTCGCCCAGCTCGCGGGGGGATGCACCGAGCAGGAGGCGCGTGATGAGACGGTGCGCGCCACCAAACGCTTCGCGCGACGCCAGGACTCGTGGTTCCGCCGGGACCCCCGGGTCCACTGGCTCAGCGGGGCCGCCGACCGCCGGGCGGAACTTCCGGAGCGGGCCCTGACGTTGCTCGAACGACCGGTCACAGCCTGATCACGTCATGGCATCGGGACGCTCCGGCCGTCATCCGGGCTCTTGAGGGCGTGTCATCATCGACCTTCGATCGAGGCGTGCAGTCTGCAGTGGGGAGGGCGCGTGGCAATGGAGGCCGGCCCTCGCAACAGAGCGCAGCAACCGGACAGCGGTGCGGAGACGGCGCCGCTGACCGATGACGGTCCGGACACCCGTGACGGGCTGTCCGGTGCCGCCGGCGACCCGCTCGCCGACCCCGGGACCCTGGACGACCCCGAGGGCTTCGACGCCGGTGCCGAAGGGCCCGGCGAGGGCGGTGAGTCCTTCCGGGAACTGCGCCCGCCGCGCCGGCTGCGGCTGTGGCAGCTGGCGCCGGTCGTCGGCCTCGCCGCTCTCGGCTCGCTGATGTTCGCCTTCCCGCTCGCCTTCGAGTTCGGCGGCGACGGCGGTGCGGTGATCGCGATGCTCGGCCTGCTGCTGTGCTGCTGCGCCGCCGGCTGGGGCATGATGGCCGCCCGCCGCGTCCACTACGCCTGGCCCGGCCTCCCGGTGCCCGGCTCCGGCGGCCGCGCCGGCTGGCGCGTGGTGCTGATCTACGCCCTCGTGGTCGCCGTCCCGGCGGCACTGGCGATCTGGCGCGTGGCGCGGCTGCGGTGAGCTGGCAGTGGGGATCTTCGCCGGTGGGTGATCGGGATGGTTGGTTGCCCGGCTAGTTGTTTCCCTGGCTGGTCGTTTCCCCGGCTAGTCGTTTCCCCGGTTGGTTTTTTCCCTGCCGCCCACCCCCCTTCGGGGGGTGGGCGGGTGTAGAGGGCAGGTTCGGCCCGCACACGTGCCGCCTCCCGCCGCCACCCCTACGCCCCGCACGGGCTCGCCCCCAGCCAAAGCGCGCACCCACCTCGCCCCCCACAACCCCTGCACCCCCCGCCCTCCCCGTACGATGCCAAGGTGACCAGTACGCAGCGCCTCGCCTTCCTCAAGGGCCACGGCACCGAGAACGACTTCGTGATCGTCCCCGACCCGGACGGGCTTCTCGACCTGTCCGCGGCCGCCGTCGCCAGGATCTGTGACCGGCGGGCCGGCCTCGGTGGCGACGGTGTGCTGCGCGTCGTCCGGTCCGCCGCGCACCCGGAGGCGCGTGACCAGGCCGGCGAGGCCGAGTGGTTCATGGACTACCGCAACGGCGACGGCTCGATCGCCGAGATGTGCGGCAACGGCGTCCGCGTCTTCGCGCGCTATCTGCTGCACGCCGGCCTGGTCGAGGCCGGCGACCTCGCCATCGCCACCCGCGCCGGCATCCGCCGTGTCCACCTCGCCAAGAGCGGCGATGTGACGGTCTCCATGGGCCGCGCCGAGCTCCCCGAGGAGAGCGTCGTCGTCACGCTCGACGGCCGCAGCTGGCCGGCCCGCAACGTGAACATGGGCAATCCGCACGCCGTCGCCTTCGTGGCGGATCTGGCCCACGCCGGCGACCTGCGGGACGTACCGCCGTTCAGCCCAGCGGCGGTTTATCCCGACGGCGTCAACATCGAGTTCGTCGTCGACCGCGGTCCGCACCATGTGGCGATGCGGGTCCACGAGCGCGGCTCGGGGGAGACCCGGTCCTGCGGCACCGGCGCCTGCGCGGTCGCCGTCGCGGCCGCCCGCAGGGACGGACTGGACCCGGCCGCCACCGGAGTCCCCGTCACCTACACCGTCGATGTGCTCGGCGGCAGCCTGACGATCACCGAGCTGCCCGATGGCACGGTGGAGATGACCGGGCCCGCCGAGATCGTCGCCGAGGGCACCTTCGAGGCCGCCTGGCTGGCCGGCGCGCTCGCCTGACGCACCCCACGGCGTCCCGGGTTCCGCGCTCGCACGAGGAGCGGTTCCGGCCAAAAGATTCGCTCGAACGGGTGATCCGTATCACTCTGAGCAAGAGGCGAACAGCGCTGCGTGATGGGCTCGATAGCATCAAGCACCGGCCCGGACGTCGGAACCGACGCATCCCACCGCCGGTCGACGCTGCCGGAGGTGCCCATGAGCGCAGAGGCCACTGACCCTGGTAACCATGGAGCGGCGGCCCGCAAGCGCGGCCGCCGCCGACTGGAACTCCGAGGGCTGCGCCGTATCGGCCGCGCCGCGCTGCTCGGCCCGGCCCCGCGCGACGGCCTCCCGCACGCGATGAAGCACGTCGCCAAGGTGCACCGCCACCACCACCCGGACGCCGATCTGGATACCCTCGCCCAGGCCTATCTGCTCGCCGAGTCCTCGCACCGCGGGCAGGTGCGCAAGAGCGGCGAGCCGTACATCACCCACCCGCTCGCGGTGACCCTCATCCTCGCCGAACTGGGCGCGGAGACCACGACCTTGACCGCCTCTCTGCTCCACGACACCGTCGAGGACACGGAAGTGACGCTGGATCAGGTACGCGAACTGTTCGGGGCGGAGGTCTGTTATCTCGTCGACGGCGTCACCAAACTGGAGAAGGTCGACTACGGCGCCGCCGCGGAGCCGGAGACCTTCCGCAAGATGCTGGTGGCGACGGGCAACGACGTCCGGGTGATGTCCATCAAACTCGCCGACCGGCTGCACAACATGCGCACCCTCGGCGTGATGCGCCCCGAGAAGCAGGCCCGGATCGCCAAGGTGACCCGCGATGTGCTGATCCCGCTCGCCGAACGCCTCGGTGTCCAGGCGCTGAAGGCCGAGCTGGAGGACCTGGTCTTCGCGATCCTGCACCCCGAGGAGTACGCCACCACCCGGGCCCTGGTCGGGGAGTACGCCAGGCGGCCCGATCCGCTCGCCGTCCTCGCCGCGCGGATGCGCACGGTCCTGGACGAGGCCGGCATCGACGCCGAAGTCCACGTCCGCCCACGGCACTTCGTCTCCGTGCACCGCGTACGCCTCGCGCGCCGCGAGCTGACCGGCGCGGACCTGGGGCGGCTGCTGGTACTGGTGGCCGAGGACGCCGACTGCTATGCCGTCCTCGGCGAGCTGCACACCTGCTTCACCCCGGTCGTCTCCGAGTTCAAGGACTTCATCGCGGCCCCCAAGTTCAACCTCTACCAGTCGCTGCACACCGCGGTCACCGGCCCGTCGGGGGAGATCGCCGAGACCCTGATCCGTACGCACCAGATGCACCGGGTCGCCGAGGCCGGGGTGATCGCGCTGGGCAATCCGTACGCACCCACCGACGGCGCGGACGCCCCCGAGGGCGAGCGGGCCGACCCGACCCGCCCCGGATGGCTCTCCCGGCTGCTGGAGTGGCAGCGCACCACCCCCGACCCGGACACCTTCTGGACCTCGCTGCGCGACGATCTCGCCCAGGACCGGGAGATCACGGTCTTCTGCGCCGACGCCCCGTCGGACGGCTCGTCCGGCCCCTCGGGCGGCACCATCGGCCTGCCCGCCGGGGCCAGTTGCGTGGATGCCGCATACGAGCGGCACGGCGAGGCGGCCCACTGCTGTATCGGCGCCCGGGTCAACGGCCGGCTCGCCACCCTCTCCACCGTCCTGCACGACGGCGACAGCCTGCAGCTGCTGATGGCCCCGGACTCCGCGGCCGGCCCGCTGCCCGAGTGGCTCGAACACGCCCGCACGCCCGCCGCCCGGCTCGCCATCGCCCGCTGGCTGGCCGGGCGGCAGGAGCCCGGCGCCCGCCCGGCGGGGCCCGGCGAGACGGGCGCCGCGGTGCCCCCCGCCGACCGCCGCGGCGCAGGCCAGGTCCGCTCCGGCGCCGGCCCGGTCCCCGCCTCGCTGCTCGCGGTGGCGGATCTGCCGGGTGCGGCGGTCCGGCTGGCCGGCTGCTGCACCCCCGTGCCGCCGGACACCGTCACCGGATTCGCCGTACGCGGCGGCACGGTCACCGTGCACCGCGCCCTGTGCCCCGTCGTGGCGCGGATGGCCGCCACCGGCCGGCAGCCGGTCGGGGTGCGCTGGCGCGGCGCCGGCCACGGCGGCCAAGGCTGCCGGGTCACCCTCCTGGCCGAGGCCTTCAGCCGGCCGCACCTCCTCGCCGACCTCACCGAAGCCATCGCCTCCCAGGGTGCCGCCGTGGTGTCGGCCGCCGTCGAACCCCCGCACGAACAGCGGGTCCGCCACACCTACACCCTGCATCTGCCGAACGCCGCCGGACTGCCGTCCCTGATGCGCGCCATGCGCCAAGTGCCGGGCGTCTTCGACGTGTTGCGGGCCGGCCGCGCCCGGCAGGCCGCAGTGCTGGGCCCCTGAACTTCCCCGGGGGGCCGGAAAGGTGACGGTCCGTCGGAAGCGTCTCCGCCTGGCGGCGTAAGACGGGCGCCCGATCCGCCGCCCGTTCGGGTGCCGTTTGCCGCCTCACCCGCGCCGGAGGGGGCCGCGTTGGTAGCCGTAGTGCATGTCCCTTCCCCTGCGTCGCCCGTCCCGCGACCCCGCTCGCGCCGTCCCCGCCCGCGCTCTGCCCCGTACCCTGCGCGGCCGGCTCCGGTCAGCTGTGCGCCGGGCCGCCGTCCTCGGGCTGGCCGCCGCCTGCCTCGGCCTGACCGCACCACCGGCGTCCGTAGGGGCGCAAGGCCTCGGTGACCGCCTCTTCCCCACCCTCGGCAACACCGGCTACGACGTCACGTCCTACGACGTCTCCCTGGACTACTCCGGCCACAACGACCGGCCGATGAACGTCACCACCGAGATCACCGCCGAGGCCACCACCGAGCTCGACCACCTCAACCTCGACTTCGCCCGCGGCACCGTACGCTCCGTGACGATCGGCGGCCTGCCCGCCCGGCACGAGCAGAACGGCGAGGACCTCGTAGTCACCCCGGCCTTCCACGTCTCCCGGGGACAGGAGGTGAAGATCTCCGTCCAGCACACCACCGACCCGCGCGGCACGGCCGACGGCGGCTGGATCCGCACCGCCGACGGGCTGGCGATGGCCAACCAGGCCGATGCCGCGCACCGCGTCTTCCCCTGCAACGACCACCCCTCCGACAAGGCGCTCTTCACCTTCCGCATCACCGCGCCCCAGCAGCTGACCGCCGTCGCCAACGGGCTGCCCCAGGGCACCGCCACCCGCGCGGCCCGCCGCACCTGGACCTACCGCACCGCCCACCCCATGGCGACCGAACTCGCCCAGGTCTCCATCGGGAAGACCAGCGTGCTGCTGCACCACGGGCCCCACGGCCTGCCGATCCGCGACGTCGTACCGACCGCGGACCGTGCCGCCCTCGCGCGCTGGCTGGGCCGGACCCCGGACCACGTGGCCTGGATGGAGCGCAAGGTCGGCCCCTACCCCTTCGAGGCGTACGGGGTGCTGATCGCCAATGCCACCACCGGCTTCGAGCTGGAGACCCAGACCCTCTCGCTCTTCGAGAAGCCCCTGTTCGGCGCGAACCAGCTGCCCGCCTGGTACGTCGAGTCGGTGATGGTGCACGAGCTGGCCCACCAGTGGTTCGGCGACAGCGTCAGCCCGCGCCGCTGGTCCGACGTCTGGCTCAACGAGGCCCATGCCACCTGGTACGAGGCCCTCTACGCCCAGGAGCGGGGCGACAAGCGGGCCTCGCTGGAGACGCGTATGCACCGCGCCTACCAGCAGTCCAACGGCTGGCGCGCCGAGGGCGGGCCGCCCGCCGCGCCCAAGGCCCCCAGCCCGGGACAGAAGATCAGCATCTTCCGCCCGGTCGTCTACGACGGCAGCGCGCTGGTCCTGTACGCCCTGCGCCAGAAGATCGGCCCCGCGGCCTTCGAGCGCCTCGAACGCGAGTGGGTGGCCCGGCACCGTGACGGTGTGGCCGACACCGCTGACTTCGTCCAGCTGGCCTCGGAGGTCGCCGGAGCGCCCCTCACCGACTTCTTCCAGGACTGGCTCTACGGCGACCGGACCCCGCCGATGCCGGGGCACCCGGACTGGCGCTCCGCGGGCGCGGTGACCACCCCCGTGCCCAAGGGGACCGCCGAGGCACCGGCACCCAAGAGCACCGGCGGGACCGCGGCGCACAAGGGAGCCGCGGGAACGCCCGTGCCCAAGGCTGCCGCCCGGACTCCCGGCCCGAACGGTGCCGCCGGGACCCCCGCGCCCCAGGGGACTGCTCGGGTCCCTGCGTCCTAGGGGCCCGCCAGGGGTCCTGTGCCCCAGGGGTCTGCCCGGGCGCCCCGGCACCGGGGGAGGGGCCGGAACCCCGGGGAAACCCGCGTGACGGCCCTTTCCGGTCGTGGGACCATCATGGGGTCGGCTCCGGCCGGACCGGGGAATCTCCGGGACGGCTCGGACGTTGACACCTTCGACGGCCGCGGGTCTCCCGCGACGGTCGGGCACCACCGACAGTCCCGGTGGGGGCAGCAGGTCCCCGCAAGGGCTCACCGACGACGCAAAGGATCAAATGACCTCCTCTTCTTCCCTTCCGCAGGACCGGCAGCGCCTCTCCGAGAGCCTTCGGGCCCACGCCCTGATGGAAGAGGACGTCGCCTGGAGCCACGAGATCGACGGGGAGCGTGACGGCGAGCAGTACGACCGTTCGGCGCGTGCCGCGCTGCGCCGTGTAGCGGGCCTCTCCACCGAGCTCGAGGACGTCACCGAGGTCGAGTACCGGCAGCTCCGTCTGGAGCGGGTGGTGCTCGTCGGCGTCTGGACCACGGGCACGGTCCAGGAGGCGGAGAACTCGCTCGCCGAGCTCGCCGCCCTGGCCGAAACTGCCGGCGCTCTGGTGCTCGACGGCGTCATCCAGCGCCGCGACAAGCCCGACCCGGCCACCTACATCGGCTCGGGCAAGGCCCTGGAGCTGCGCGACATCGTGCTCGAATCCGGGGCGGACACCGTGGTCTGTGACGGTGAGCTCTCCCCGGGCCAGCTGATCCACCTCGAGGACGTCGTCAAGGTCAAGGTGGTCGACCGGACCGCCCTGATCCTCGACATCTTCGCCCAGCACGCCAAGTCCCGGGAGGGCAAGGCGCAGGTCTCGCTGGCGCAGATGCAGTACATGCTCCCCAGGCTCCGTGGCTGGGGCCAGTCGCTGTCCCGGCAGATGGGTGGTGGTGGCTCCGGTTCGGCCGGCGGCGGTATGGCCACCCGTGGCCCCGGTGAGACCAAGATCGAGACGGACCGTCGGCGGATCCGCGAGAAGATGGCGAAGATGCGCCGGGAGATCGCGGAGATGAAGACCGGCCGGGACATCAAGCGCCAGGAGCGCCGGCGCCACAAGGTCCCCTCGGTCGCCATCGCCGGCTACACCAACGCCGGCAAGTCCTCGCTGCTCAACCGCCTCACCGGCGCCGGTGTCCTGGTGGAGAACGCCCTGTTCGCCACCCTGGACCCGACCGTCCGCCGGGCCGAGACGCCCAGCGGACGGCTCTACACCCTCGCCGACACCGTCGGCTTCGTCCGGCATCTCCCGCATCACCTGGTCGAGGCGTTCCGCTCCACGATGGAGGAGGTCGGCGATTCCGATCTCATCCTGCATGTGGTCGACGGTTCGCATCCGGTGCCCGAGGAGCAGCTGGCCGCCGTACGCGAGGTGATCCGCGAGGTGGGCGCGACGGACGTGCCCGAGATCGTGGTCGTCAACAAGGCCGACGCGGCCGATCCGCTGGTGCTCCAGCGGCTGCTGCGCCAGGAGAAGCACGCGCTGGCGGTCTCGGCCCGTACGGGCCAGGGCATGGCGGAGCTGCTGGAGCTGCTCGACGAGGAACTCCCCCGGCCGCGGGTCGAGATCGAGGTGCTGGTGCCCTACACCCAGGGCGCCCTGGTCTCGCGGGCGCATTCCGAGGGCGAGGTCATCTCCGAGGAGCACACTGCCGACGGCACGGTCCTCAAGGCGCGGGTGCACGAGGAACTGGCCGCCGCGTTCGAGCCGTTCGTGGCGGCGGCGTAACCGCTGCCAGGAACGGAAGAGGCCCGCCCCCGGGAGACCGGGAGCGGGCCTTCGTCCTGTCCGTGGACAGGAGGGCGCCGCGCACGGCGCCCTCCTCACCGGGCTACTGCTTGGCCGCCCACTTCTGGCTCATCTTGTCGAAGAGGGACTTGGCCTCGGGGCCCAGGTGCGGGCCGGCCGACCAGCGGGCCGGACGCGGCCCCATCGACATGTTGGAGACCAGCACCGGCTTGCCGTCGGCGCCCTTGATGAACCAGGGGCCACCGGAGGAACCGCCGGTCATGGTGCAGCCGATCCGGTACATGGTCGGCTTCTTGGCGTCCATCGACAGCCGGGTCGGCTTGTCGGTGCACTGCTGCTGCGCCGCGCCGTCGAACGGCGGCTCGGCCGGGTAACCCTGCGCCGTCAGGCTCGGGATCTTGGCCATCGCCGGCGCGTTGAAGTCGACCTGGTAGGCGCCGCCGGCCACCTCTTCCAGCGACTTGCCGCCGGTGTTCTCCTCCGGCTTCACATGCATCAGCGCGAAGTCGTACGGGGCCATCGGCACGCCGGGAACGGCGCCGCCGGCCTTGATCCACTCGCTGGACGTCGCCATGTCGTCCGCCCACCACTTGCCCGACGGGACGCGGTCCTCGAAGGGGGTGGTCTTCAATTTGTCGGCGGTGCCGCCGTTCTTGTTGAAGTTCGGCACGAACATCATGTTGCGGTACCAGCCGCCGTTCTTGCCGGCGTGCACACAGTGCGCCGCGGTCCACACCAGGTTGGACTTACCGGGGTGCGCCGGGTCCTTGACGACGGTGGCGGAGCAACGCGAGCCGCCCTCAGGGGTGCTGAACAGCAGCAGGCCCACACCGGGGGCGGTGGAGGTGTACGGGGTCCTGACGGCCTGGGCCGGGACGGCGGCGGGCTCAGGGTCGGTCTTGCCCTGGTCCTCGGAGATGTCCTCGGGCTTGCTGGGGTCCTGGGGCGGCTTGACCTTGTCGATCTTGTCCTTGTCCCAGAAGTCCTTGATGATCGGGTTGATGAACTCCCCGGCCTCCCGGAGCCACTTGTCCCGGTCCCAGTTCTTCCACTCGCCGTTCTTCCACTTGTCCAGGTTGACGCCGTGTTCCTTGAGCTTGTCCTGGATGTCCTTGGGGATCTTGAAATCACCCCCGCCCGTGGTGTCCTGGGCCGCGGCCTGGCTGGGCTTGGCGTCCGCGTTGTCGCCCTCCGGTCCGCAGCCGGTGGCGGTCAGCGCCATGACGGCGGTGAGGGCGGCGGCGGCCAGGACTGGCCGACGTATGGATCGCATGGGTGAGTTCCCCCTGGTGAATTCGGCCTGAGCCGGTGTGACTTCTGCGGTGCTGCGCCGTTTTGTTCTTTGTCATGAACCCCAAGATCCGGCGCAACACCCCACTATGCCGGTGACGATGGGGACGGCGGAACTCGGGTCCCCGGTTTCACGCCCCTCAAGGATCTTGTCCTCAGCCGTGATCCCGGGTCCCCGCCGTCGTTGGTACGTACGGGGGACGGCCGGGCTGCCCGCAGGGCCCGCGCGGCTTTCAGCCGCTCACCAGCAGGAGGACACAACTGCCGTGGCGTTGACCGAATCCGTGCCGGCGGCCGCGCCGCCGGCCCACCAGGGGATCCTGCGCCGACAGTCCCTGCGTGAGTCCGCTGCCCGTACGTACGCCCGCTCGCTGCCCATCGTTCCGGTGCGCGCCCGCGGGCTGACCATCGAGGGCGCCGACGGCAGGCGCTATCTCGACTGTCTCTCCGGCGCCGGCACCCTGGCGCTCGGCCACAACCACCCCGTGGTGCTCGAAGCGATCCGTGCGGTCCTCGACTCCGGGGCACCCCTGCACATCCTCGACCTGGCCACGCCTGTCAAGGACGCCTTCACCACCGAGCTCTTCGCCACGCTGCCCAGGGAGTTGGCCGAAAAGGGGCGCATCCAGTTCTGCGGCCCGGCCGGCACGGACGCCGTCGAGGCCGCCTTCACCCTCGTCCGCACCGCGACCGGCCGGGAGGGGCTGATGGCCTTCTCCGGCGCCTATCACGGCATGACCGCACAGGCGCTCGCCGCCTCCGGGGGAGCGCAGCACACCAGCGTGGCCCGGCTGCCCTATCCGTACGACTACCGCTGTCCGTTCGGCACCGGCGGTGAGCGGGGCGCCGAACTCGCCGCGCGCTGGACCCAGAGCCTGCTCGACGACCACAAGAGCGGGGTGCCGGGGCCGGCCGGGATGATCCTGGAACCCGTCCAGGGCGAAGGCGGCGTGATTCCCGCGCCGGACAGCTGGCTGCGGCGGATGCGGGAGCTCACCGCCGCCCGGCAGATCCCGCTGATCGTGGACGAGGTGCAGACCGGCGTCGGCCGCACCGGCACCTTCTGGGCGGTCGAACACAGCGGCATCGTGCCCGATGTGCTCGTGCTGTCGAAGGCCATTGGCGGCAGTCTGCCGCTGGCCGTGATCGTCTACCGCGAGGAACTCGACGGCTGGCAGCCCGGCGCCCATGCGGGCACCTTCCGCGGCAACCAGCTCGCCATGGCCGCCGGACGGGCCACCCTCGCCTACGTCCGGGAGAACGGCCTCGACCGGCGTGCCGGGGAGCTCGGCGCCCGGATGCTCGCCCGGCTCACCTCCCTCGCCGGCGCCCACGACTGCATCGGCGACGTCCGCGGCCGCGGACTGATGCTCGGGGTCGAAATCGTCGACCGCGACGCCGATGCCGATGCCCACGGCGCCCGCCCCGCCGATCCGCGGCTCGCCGCGGCCGTCCAGCACGCCTGCCTGGACCGCGGCCTGATCGTCGAACTGGGCGGCCGGCACTCCGCCGTCGTCCGGCTGCTGCCACCCCTGACCATCACCGACGAACAGGCGGACGCGATCCTCGACCGCCTCGCCGACGCCATCACGGCGGCGGTCCGCATCATCCCCGGGCCGACGGGCTCGTCCCCCACGACAATGCGAGGCATCTCCCCATGAACGAACGACCCGGCCCCGACGGCGGTCAGCCTGCCGAGCGCGTCCCCGCCCACCAGGGCGCCGGCACCATCGAGTCGGTGCCGCGTCAGCAGCGCCGCGCCGCGGACCACGCCTGCCACACCCACGAGGACGCCGGCCGGGCCGCCGCTCACGGCAGCCCGGGACCGTACGACCGTGCCCGCTGCGGTGCGCACGATCCGCTCGACCACCCCGATCCGGCGGTCGCCGCCGACGCCGCGGGCATCGAGCATCTGCTGCGCTGCTGGCTGCGCGAGAGCGGCACCCACCATCCGGCCGACGGCCGGCTGCGCATCCCGCTGCACGCCGCCGCCGGCGCCCTGCACATCCCCGTGCGCTACTGGTCACCGACCGGCTGGCACCGCCTGGGCGCCCCCACCCTCGAAGGCGCCCCGGCCGGGGCCGCCCCGCTGGACGCCGTCACCCTCGCCGCGCTGCTGCGCCGGGAGGCCGCGCACGGCGACCGCCGGGCATCCGACGGCGGGGAGCACCGCGTGGCGGACGCCGACGAGCGGCCGGACCCGGACACCGGGCAGCAGCACGCACCGGACGGCGACGGCGCCGAACTCATCGGCCGCGTCGCCAACTCCGTCCGCAATGTCGCCACGTTCCTCACCGACCGGCGTGCCCGGCCCGCCGACGACCACGGCGCCCTCTTCCTCGAAGCCGAACAGTCCCTCCTCCTCGGCCATCCGCTGCACCCCACGCCCAAGAGCCGCGAGGGGCTCTCCGACGCCGAACTCCGCGCGTATTCGCCCGAAATGCGCGGCGCCTTCCGGCTGCACTGGATGGCCGTGCACCGCTCGGTCCTGGCCGCCGACTCCGCCTGGACCGAACGCGGCAAGCCCGTACCCGCCGAGCGGCTGGTGCTGCGCCTCGCCGGGGACGGTCTGCAACTCCCCGACGAGACGGTGCCGTTGCCGCTGCACCCCTGGCAGGCCAGGGAACTCGCCGACCGCCCCGAGACCGCCGCCCTGCGCGCGGCCGGCCTGCTCCACGACCTCGGCGCCCACGGCGCCCCCTGGCACCCCACCTCCTCCGTCCGCACGGTCTACCGCCCCGACACGCACGCCATGCTCAAGCTCTCCCTCGGGCTGCGCATCACCAACTCCCGCCGGGAGAATCTCCGCAAGGAACTGGCCCGCGGTGTCGAGGTGCACCGCCTGCTGCGTACCGGCCTCGCCGAGCAGTGGCAGTCCGTGCACCCGGGCTTCGACATCGTCCGCGACCCGGCCTATCTGGCCGTCGACGGCCTTGCCGGCGAACCCGTCCAGGGCCTCGATGTCGTCATCCGCCACAACCCCTTCAGCACCACCGACGACGCCGTCTGCATCGCCGGCCTCACCTCGCCCCGGCCCTGGCCCGGCCACCCCGGGGTGCGCTCCCGGCTCGAGGACCTCGTCACCACGCTCGGCGCCCGCACCGGCCGCACCCTCGACGCGGTGGCGACCGAATGGTTCCTGCGCTATCTCGAAGTGGTCGTACGGCCTCTCCTGTGGCTCGACGGCACCGCCGGCATCGTCCTGGAGGCCCACCAGCAGAACACCCTGGTGCTGCTGGACCCCGACGGCTGGCCGGTCGGCGGCCGCTACCGCGACAACCAGGGCTACTACTTCCGCGCCTCCCGCCGCGCCGAGCTGGAACGCCGGCTGCCCGGTATCGGTGCCGCCAGCGACACCTTCGTCTCCGATGACGTCACCGACGAACGGTTCGCCTACTACCTCGGCATCAACAACGTCCTCGGACTCATCGGAGCCTTCGGCGCCCAGCGCCTGGTCCGCGAGGAGATCCTGCTCGCCGCCTTCCGGCGGTTCCTCGCCGATGCCGCCGCGGCCCCCCGCGCCCACCGCTCGCCCCTCCCCGAGCAGCTGCTGGCCGCCCGCACGCTGCGCTGCAAGGCCAACCTGGCGACCCGGCTGCACGGCCTGGACGAACTCGTCGGCCCCGTCGAGACCCAGTCCGTCTACGTCACCCTGCCCAACCCCCTCGCCCCGTAGCCGCCCACCGCATCCCCCGACAGCAGCATCCCGTCCCCCGGCGCCGGCGCCCCGCGACCGATCAGGCCACGCGGCACGCGGCCACGAGAGGAGAGCGTCGCCGTGCCACCGACCGATTCCGGCCTCAGCTCCAGCTCCGACGACACCCTCGAACTGCAGCTCCCGCCCGACCTCGGGGCGCTGTACGGGGACGGGCACCGGCAGCCGGCCGCCACGACCGGCGGCCCGGCCGCCGGGCCGCTGCTCGACGACCTGGCGGGCTGGGGAGCGGCCGACACCCCCGCCGGCCCGTTCGCGCTCGTGCCCGTCCGGCCGGCCCGCGACCTCGACCGGATCACCGGCTGGATGAACGATCCGGCGGTCGCGGCCTTCTGGGAGCTGGCCGGCCCGCCGGAGACCACCGCCGCCCATCTGCGCAGCCAGCTCGACGGCGACGGCCGCAGCGTGCCCTGCCTGGGGGTGCTGGCCGGAGTCCCGATGAGCTACTGGGAGATCTACCTCGCCGACCTCGACCCCCTCGCCCGCCACTACCCGGCCCAGCCCCAGGACACCGGCATCCATCTGCTCCTCGGCGCCGGGTACCGCGGGCGCGGACTGGGCGGCACCCTGCTGCGCGCCGCCGCCGACCTCGTACTCGACCACCGCCCGCCGTGCACCCGGGTCGTCGCCGAGCCGGATCTGCGCAACACCGCCTCCGTCGCGGCCTTTCTGAGCGCGGGATTCCGCTATGCCGACGAGCTCGAACTGCCCGTCAAACGCGCGGCGTTGATGGTCCGCGACCGCGCCCACCGCCATCTGCTCTGACCCCGGGACCGTCCGTCGACGGTCCCGTTCCGGTTCGCCGTCCATCCCGCTGCCCCGGTTGTCCCCCACACGAGCCGGGGCGGTCCCGCTTCGAGGAGTCCCGCCTTGTCTCCTGAACCCCAGCCTTCGCACCGCGCCTGGCAGCACGCCGCGCGCCGACTGTTCGCCAAGATCCTGGCGGAGTTCGCGTACGAGGAAATCCTCACCCCCGAGCCCGACGGCACCGCCCCCGACGGCACCGAGAAATACCGTCTGCCGGTCACCGACGACCTGGTCTACCGCTTCCGTGCCCGCCGCGGCGCCTACGGGCACTGGCGCATCGACCCCGCTTCGATCACCCCCGGAACCGACCCCTTCCACTTCCTCACCCACGCCCATGACACCGTTCTGGGCTTGTCCGGCGACACCACCGGCCATCTCATCCGCGAGCTGACCGCCACCCTGACCGCCGACACCCGGCTCGACGCCACCGCCCTCAGCGCCGCCGACCTCGCCGACCTGGACTACGCCGGCCTCGAAGGCCACCAGACCGGCCACCCCTGGCTCGTCGCGAACAAGGGCCGGCTCGGCTTCTCCGCCCAGGACGCGGCGACCTGGGCCCCCGAGGCCCGCACCGCACGGCGTCTGCCCTGGCTCGCCGCGCACCACCGCATCGCCCACTACCGCGGTATCCCCACGCTGGCCACCCCCGACCGCCTCTACGGCGAGGAGCTGGCCCCCGCCACCCGTCATGCCTTCGCCCGCACCATCACCGACCAGGGCCACGACCCCGCCGACTACCTCTACCTCCCCGTGCACCCCTGGCAGTGGGACGAGACCATCGCCCCGCTCTTCGCGCCGCAGCTCGCCGACGGATCCATCATCGCGCTGCCCACTGACAACGACCTCCGCCTGCCGCAGCAGTCCATCCGCACCTTCCTCAACGTCAGCCGTCCCGAGGCCCGTACGGTCAAGCTTCCGCTGTCCATCCTCAACACCCTGGTGTGGCGCGGCCTGCCCACCGAGCGCACCCTCGCCGCCCCCGCCGTCACCCGCTGGGTCCACGGCCTGCGCGACGCCGACCCCTATCTGCGCGACGAGACCCGGGTGATCCTGCTCGGCGAGACCGCCTCCGTCACCGTCGAGCACCCCCTCTACGACCGGCTGCCCGGCGTCCCGTACCAGTTCAAGGAGCTGCTGGGCTGCATCTGGCGCGAGCCGGTCAGCGGCCGGCTCGACCCCGGCGAACGCGCCCGCACCCTGGCGGCGCTGCTGCAGACCGACCCCGAGGGCCGCGCCCTGACCGCGGAGCTGGTGCGCCGCTCGGGACTGGCGCCGCGCGACTGGCTGAGCCGGCTGTTCGCCGCACTGCTGCCGCCCCTGCTGCACTTCCTCTACCAGTACGGCACGGTCTTCTCCCCGCACGGCGAGAACGCCATCGTGATCTTCGACGCCCACGACGTCCCCACCCGCCTCGCGGTCAAGGACTTCGTCGACGACGTCAACACCAGCTCCTGGCGGCTCCCGGAGCACGACGCCATGCCGGACGACGTCCGGACGGTCCTGCTGACCGAACCGCCCTCCTTCCTCACCCAGTTCATCCACTCCGGCCTGTTCGTCGGCGTCTTCCGCTATCTCGCGCCGATCTGTGCGGACCAACTGGACGTGCCCGAGGCCGAGTTCTGGTCACTCGTCCGGGCGGAGATCCTCCGCCACCACGAGCGCTTCCCCCACCTCAAGGAGCGGCACGACACCTTCGACCTGCTCACCCCGCGGATCGAGCGGCTGTGCCTGAACCGCAACCGTCTGCATGTGGACGGCTACCGCGACCGCCGTGACAGACCGCACGCGGCCGTGCACGGCACCGTCCCCAACCCCCTGCATCTGGCGTGAACGGGGTGGCTGTCAGTGGTCCCGCGTAGGCTTGCCACGCTATGACGAAGCCCTCCCTCCCCGATCTGCTCCACGCCGCCGTCACCGCCGTCGGCGGCACCGAGCGCCCCGGCCAGGTGGCGATGGCCGAGGCCGTCGCCGAGGCCGTGGACGACAATGCCCATCTGCTCGTCCAGGCCGGCACCGGCACCGGAAAGTCCCTCGGCTACCTGGTTCCGGCGCTCGCCCACGGCGAGAGAGTCGTCGTCGCCACGGCCACCCTCGCGCTGCAGCGCCAGCTGGTGGAGCGCGATCTTCCGCGTACCGTCGACGCCCTCCATCCGCTGCTGCGCCGCCGCCCCGAATTCGCCATGCTCAAGGGCCGCTCCAATTACCTGTGTCTGCACCGCCTCCATGAGGGCGCCCCACAGGAAGAGGAGGACGGCCTCTTCGATGTGTTCGAGCAGGCGACGCCGACCAGCAAGCTCGGCAAGGATCTGCTGCGGCTGCGCGACTGGGCGGACGAGACCGAGACCGGCGACCGCGATGCGCTGACCCCCGGGGTCTCCGACCGTGCCTGGGCCCAGGTCTCGGTCTCCTCCCGCGAGTGCCTGGGCGCTTCGAAGTGCGCCTACGGGGCGGAGTGCTTCGCCGAGGCCGCACGGGAGCGCGCCAAGCTCGCCGATGTGGTCATCACCAACCATGCGCTGCTCGCCATCGACGCGATCGAGGGCGCCCCGGTCCTCCCGTCGCACGAGGTCCTGATCATCGACGAGGCCCATGAGCTGGTCTCCCGGGTCACCGGCGTCGCCACCGGCGAGCTCACCCCCGGCCAGGTCAACCGCGCCGTCCGCCGGGCCGCCAAGCTCGTCAACGAAAAGGCCGCCGACCAGCTCCAGACCGCCGCGGAGTCCTTCGAGCGACTCATGGAGCTGGCCCTGCCCGGCCGCCTCGAAGAGATCCCCGAGGACCTCGGCTACTGCCTGATGGCGCTGCGGGACGCGGCCCGTACGGTTATCTCGGCGCTCGGCTCGACCCGCGACAAGTCGGTCCAGGACGAGGACGCCGTCCGCAAGCAGGCCATCGCCTCGGTGGAGAACGTCCATGCCGTCGCCGAGCGCATCGCGAACGGCTCCGAGTACGACGTCGTCTGGTACGAACGCCATGACCGCTTCGGCGCCTCCCTGAGGGTGGCCCCGCTCTCGGTCTCCGGTCTGCTGCGCGAGAAGCTCTTCGAGGACCGCTCGGTGGTCCTCACCTCCGCCACCCTCAAACTGGGCGGCGACTTCAACGGGGTCGCGGCCTCCCTGGGCCTGGCCCCCGAGGGCACGGCGGGCGAGGACGTCCCGCCCTGGAAGGGGCTCGACGTCGGCTCCCCCTTCGAGTACGCGAAGCAGGGCATCCTCTACGTCGCCAAGCATCTGGCCCAGCCGGGCCGTGAGGGCAGCCGTACCGACATGCTCGACGAGCTCGCCGAACTGATCGAGGCGGCGGGCGGCCGCACCCTCGGCCTGTTCTCGTCGATGCGCGCGGCCCAGGCCGCTGCCGAGGAGCTGCGCGGCCGGCTGGATCTGCCGATCCTGCTCCAGGGGGAGGAGACCCTCGGCGAGCTGATCAAGTCCTTCGCCTCGGATGCCCGTACGTGCCTGTTCGGCACGCTGTCGCTGTGGCAGGGCGTCGATGTACCGGGCGCGAACTGCCAGCTGGTGGTGATGGACCGGGTGCCGTTCCCGCGCCCGGACGATCCGCTGATGAGCGCCCGGCAGAAGGCTGTGGAGGAGGCCGGCGGCAATGGCTTCATGGCCGTCGCGGCGACCCATGCGGCCCTGCTGATGGCCCAGGGCGCCGGCCGTCTGGTCCGCGCCACCGGCGACCGCGGCGTGGTGGCCGTCCTCGACCCCCGGGTGGAGCGGGCCCGCTACGGCTCCTTCCTCCGCAAGTCGATGCCCGACTTCTGGTACACCACCGACCGCAACCAGGTCCGCCGCTCCCTGGCCGCCATCGACGCCGCAGCCAAGGCATCACAGGCTGACGCATAGGCGGCGCACCATGGGTTCCTGGACCGCAACCCTCAATTGAGCAACCCCGTGGACCCCAACCCCTCCGCGAAAGCGGCGCCGGCTTAGGCGCAACAAGCGCAGAGCCCCGGAACCGGCGCAGTGGTTCCGGGGCTCGGTCGTGAGGGGTGGCTCAGACGCGGCGGAGCACCGCCACCACCTTGCCGAGGATGGTCGCCTCGTCGCCGGGGATCGGCTGGTACGCGGAGTTGTGCGGCAGCAGCCAGACGTGGCCGTCCTCGCGCTTGAAGCGCTTGACCGTGGCTTCGCCCTCCAGCATGGCGGCGACGATGTCGCCGTTCTCGGCGACCGGCTGGCGGCGGACCGTGACCCAGTCGCCGTCACAGATCGCGGCCTCGATCATGGAGTCGCCGACGACCTTCAGCACGAACAGTTCGCCGTCACCGACGAGCTGACGGGGGAGCGGGAAGACGTCCTCGACCGACTCCTCGGCGAGGATCGGGCCACCGGCGGCGATCCGGCCGACCAGGGGGACATAGGAAGCGGCGGGCTTGCCGGCGGTCTCCGTCGCCGCCGAGCTCGACTGGTCCGAGCCGCGGACCTCGTACGCCCGGGGGCGGTGCGGGTCACGCCGCAGGAAGCCCTTGCGTTCGAGCGCCATGAGCTGATGGGCGACGGACGAGGTGCTGGACAGTCCGACGGCCTGGCCGATCTCGCGCATGGACGGCGGGTAGCCGCGGCGCTGGACCGAATCCCGGATCACCTCGATCACCCTGCGCTGGCGGTCGGTGAGCCCGGAACTGTCGGCCCGGATCCCGGGTGGCCGGCCGGGAAGCGAGCGGGCGGGCTTCTGTTCTTCGGAGTCCAACGTGGCGTCGTCCATCGGTGGCCGCTGTGCCTTGTGCGGATGCTCGAACCGGCCCTGGGAGTGGCTTTGTGCGGTGATGGTCGCGCTGTCTGCGGTGGTGGTCACGTCGGCCCCTCTCGAAATGTTCTCCCTGGTTAGCCAACGGTAGTTGCTTTCGAAAGGTTGCGCCAAACACACGTTCGAGTGAAATATTCGCCGATTGGCTGACCTGGGCAAGGGGCTGGGTGTATGGCCGAGCGGTATTTCGCGCCCTCGCCGCACCTTCCCGCCCGCGCCCCGGGCCGGCGGGCGTCCCTCACAAGCGTCGGGACGCGGAGACCGGTGCGGCCGCCGCCATGACCCCGCCGATACTGCCACCCCGCCCCGCCGCGCTCCTGGCCGGGTCGCTTCCCGTACCCTCGTCTGCGGCCGCCCGGCCCGCCGCCACCGCGACACGCGGTAGGCGCATGTAAGCGGCCCGACACCACATCTAGTGGTTAGATGCCTTCGACTACCTAGAAGTTGTGGTCCCTGGTCTCTCGACCGGGCGGGGATCGCATATGCTGGGTACTGCTCCGAAGGGCCCGTACGGACCGGCCGGAGGTGTTTGCCGTGCGCCGGGTTCGTTGGCGTACGTACGTCCGTATGACAAGGGTGAGGAGGGTGGAGCGTGCACTGCCCCTTCTGCAGGCACCCGGACAGCAGGGTCGTCGACAGCCGTACCACCGATGACGGGACGGCGATCCGCCGGCGCCGCCAGTGCCCCGACTGCTCCCGCCGTTTCACGACGATCGAGACGGCGTCGCTGATGGTGATCAAGCGGAGTGGGGTCACCGAGCCCTTCAGCCGCGACAAGGTCATCGCGGGAGTGCGCAAGGCATGCCAGGGACGCCCGGTCACCGAGGACGCCCTCGCCAAGCTCGGCCAGCGGGTCGAGGAGGCGGTGCGCGCCACCGGCAGCGCCGAGCTGACCACTCATGACGTCGGGCTCGCCATACTGGGCCCGTTGCAGGAACTCGACCTCGTCGCTTACCTGCGCTTCGCGTCCGTTTACCGGGCATTCGATTCACTCGAAGACTTCGAGGCGGCCATCGCCGAGCTGCGGGAGCAGCGCGAGCAGGGACCGCCCGGGCAGGATCACGGGACCGAGGGTGAAGGCCCGGCCGTTCCCGTGCCCGCCACCGCCGCCGACTGAGCTCGGCGCACATCCAGGACCTGAACCGGGGCGAGAGCAGGGCGTCCCGGTGGCAGAAAGACAAACACCGTGCCACGGAATGAGTGCGCACATATGGGCGTTTGCCCGTATACAGGGAGGCGGAATGACAGAGACGACGAGCGGCCCGGCACGAGGCTCCCGCGCCAAGGGCAGCAAGGCGAGCAAGGGGCTGCGCATCGAGCGCATCCACACCACCCCCGGCGTGCATCCGTACGACGAGGTGGCGTGGGCGTCTCGTGACGTCGTCATGACCAACTGGCGCGACGGCTCGGTCAACTTCGAGCAGCGTGGCGTCGAGTTCCCCGACTTCTGGTCGGTGAACGCGGTCAACATCGTTACGAGCAAGTACTTCCGTGGCGCGGTGGGGTCCCCGACCCGTGAGTCCAGCCTCAAGCAGCTGATCGACCGCGTGGTCAAGACGTACCGAAAGAGCGGCGAGGAGAACGGTTACTTCGCCTCCCCGGCGGACGCCGAAATCTTCGAGCACGAGCTCGCCTACGCCCTGCTCCACCAGGTCTTCAGCTTCAACTCCCCGGTGTGGTTCAACGTCGGCACCCAGCAGCCGCAGCAGGTCAGCGCCTGCTTCATCCTCGCCGTGGACGACTCCATGGAGTCGATCCTGGACTGGTACAAGGAAGAGGGGATGATCTTCAAGGGCGGCTCCGGCGCCGGCCTGAACCTCTCCCGCATCCGCTCCTCCAAGGAGCTGCTCTCCTCCGGTGGCAACGCCTCCGGTCCGGTCTCCTTCATGCGCGGCGCCGACGCGTCCGCCGGAACGATCAAGTCGGGCGGTGCCACCCGGCGGGCGGCCAAGATGGTCGTCCTGGACGTGGACCACCCGGACGTCGAGGCCTTCATCGAGACCAAGGTGAAGGAGGAGGAGAAGATCCGCGCGCTGCGCGACGCGGGCTTCGACATGGACCTGGGCGGCGACGACATCACGTCCGTCCAGTACCAGAACGCCAACAACTCGGTCCGGGTCAACGACGAGTTCATGAAGGCCGTCGAGGCCGGCTCGAAGTTCGGGCTGCGCGGCCGGATGACCGGCGAGGTCATCGAGGAGGTCGACGCCAAGGGTCTCTTCCGCAAGATGGCGGAGGCCGCCTGGGCGTGCGCCGACCCCGGTATCCAGTACGACGACACCATCAACCACTGGCACACCTCGCCGGAGTCGGGCCGGATCACCGCGTCCAACCCGTGCAGCGAGTACATGCACCTGGACAACTCCTCGTGCAACCTCGCCTCGCTCAACCTCCTGAAGTTCCTGCGCGACGACGACCTGGGCAACCAGTCCTTCGACGCCGAGCGCTTCGCCAAGGTCGTCGAGCTGGTCATCACCGCGATGGACATCTCCATCTGCTTCGCCGACTTCCCCACCCAGAAGATCGGCGAGACCACCCGCGCCTACCGCCAGCTGGGCATCGGCTACGCCAACCTCGGCGCCCTGCTGATGGCCACCGGCCACGCCTACGACTCCGACGGCGGCCGTGCGCTCGCCGGTGCCATCACCTCCCTGATGACCGGCACCTCCTACAAGCGCTCCGCCGAGCTCGCCGCGGTCGTCGGCCCGTACGACGGCTACGCCCGCAACGCCGACGCCCACAAGCGCGTCATGAAGCAGCACTCCGACGCCAACGGTGTCGCCACGCGCATGGACGACCTGGACACCCCGGTCTGGGCGGCGGCCACCGAGGCCTGGCAGGACGTGCTGCGCCTGGGCGAGAAGAACGGCTTCCGCAACGCGCAGGCCTCCGTGCTGGCCCCGACCGGCACCATCGGCCTGATGATGGACTGCGACACCACGGGCGTCGAGCCGGACCTGGCCCTGGTCAAGTTCAAGAAGCTGGTCGGCGGCGGCTCCATGCAGATCGTGAACAACACGGTCCCCAAGGCGCTCAAGCGGCTCGGCTACCAGCCCGAGCAGGTCGAGGCGATCGTCGCCCACATCGCCGACCACGGCAATGTGATCGACGCCCCCGGCCTCAAGCCGCAGCACTACGAGGTCTTCGACTGCGCCATGGGCGAGCGCTCCATCTCCCCGATGGGCCATGTCCGCATGATGGCCGCGGCCCAGCCGTTCCTCTCCGGTGCGATCTCCAAGACGGTCAACGTCCCCGAGTCGGCCACCGTCGAGGAGATCGAGGACGTCTACTTCCAGGGCTGGCAGCTCGGCCTGAAGGCGCTGGCGATCTACCGCGACAACTGCAAGGTCGGCCAGCCGCTCTCCGCCAAGAAGAAGGAGGCGGAGAAGAAGGCCGAGCCGGTCGCCGAGAAGAAGGTCGTCGAGTACCGCCCGGTCCGCAACCGCCTCCCCAAGGGCCGTCCCGGCATCACCACCTCCTTCACGGTCGGCGGCGCCGAGGGCTACATGACCGCCAACTCCTACCCGGACGACGGTCTCGGTGAGGTCTTCCTGAAGATGTCCAAGCAGGGCTCGACCCTCGCGGGCATGATGGACGCCTTCTCCATCGCGGTGTCGGTGGGCCTCCAGTACGGCGTGCCGCTGGAGACCTACGTCTCGAAGTTCACCAACATGCGCTTCGAGCCGGCCGGCATGACGGACGACCCGGACGTGCGGATGGCGCAGTCGATCGTCGACTACATCTTCCGCCGCCTGGCGCTGGACTTCCTGCCGTTCGAGACCCGCTCGGCGCTCGGCATCCACTCCGTCGAGGAGCGCCAGCGCCACCTGGAGACCGGTTCGTACGAGCCGTCCGACGACGAGGTCGACGTCGAGGGCCTGGCCCAGTCGGCGCCGCGCCGGCTCGAGTCGGCCCAGGAGTCCGCTCCGGCCGTGAAGATCGTCGAGGATGCCGCCGCCCCGGCTCCCAAGCAGGCGCACACCAACGCCGAACTCGTCGAGATGCAGCTGGGCATCAACGCCGACGCGCCGCTGTGCTTCTCCTGCGGGACGAAGATGCAGCGGGCCGGCAGCTGCTACCTGTGCGAGGGCTGCGGATCGACCAGCGGCTGCAGCTGAGCAGCAGAGAGGCCGCGCAGGAGGGTTCCTCCCGCGCGGCCCGCGGCCCGGGCTGAGACGGCCCGGGGAAGCGTGGAGGGGACCGGCCGGGCGCCGGTCCCCTCCGTCGTGTGTGCCGGACGACGTTCAGGGGGCGTGCCGCACTTCCGGCGACCGGGCCGGCGGAGCGTCGCCGTGGGAGTGGCCGTACAGCGCCGCCGGTGCGCCGGGGAGCAGCAACGCCGCCCCGTCAGCGCCCCATCAGCGAGACGAACGCATCCGGGTCGGCGTCGAAGCCCCGGAGGCCGGGGCGGAAACGCCATTTGCCCGTCTCGTCCCGGGTGAATTCGGCCACCGTCGCGGCGGTCGCCTCCGCTACCGAGGCGAAATCGTCCTCCGCCAGAACGGTGTACCCCTCGCGGATCCGTACCGCGGTGTTCGCGACGTCGCCGAAGACCTTGCGGCCCTCGCCCTGCTGGATGGCCACACCCACCAGGACCCGGGCATAGGTCTCGGACAGCCGGTCCAGTTCCAGCGTCATGATCTCGTCGGCGCCGAACCCCTGGCCGGTCCTGCTGTCCCGGTTGAGGGTGATGGTGCCGTCGGGCGACCGGCTGTCGAAGGCCACCAGATAGGCCGGGTCACCGTGCGGCGCGTCGGCCGGGTACGTCGCCGCGACGATGTCGAGGTCGTTGTCCGGTGTTCCGATGGGACTGGGGTCCCACTTGAGTGTGACCTCGACCTTTTCGATCCCCTTGTTGAGCGTGCTCACCGGGCTTCCCCTCCTTCATCCCCCGGGGGCGCGGCCCGACCCACGCGATGATCACGCGGACTACTCCCCGGGACTTCCCGTTGGTGGACCATCGTGCCACGCCAGGTGGCTCGTGGGCGGAAGCAACTTTCCTTGGTGGCAGGCGATATGAAGCCGGTGTGGGTGGCTGGAAAGCGCCCTCCGGGCTCTGGCCTGAATGCGTGGGTCCGGGGCAGTGGTCCGCTCGCCCCAGGGGCGGTCGAGATGTCCGCGCGGGACGTCTGGCGCCGTGGCGGGGGAGGGGCAGGCGACCTCGGGCTGTGGGTGGTGAGGCCCGCGGGTGAGGACGAGAAGCCGCATGGTCTGGGGCGGGAGGGGCCGTCGCGCAGTATGGGGAGATCGGCCGGGCGGACACCGGCGGCATTCCGCTGTAGTGCGTACGCAGGTTTCGGCCAGGGACGGATCGGTGAGGGCTTGTGCTGCACTGGCAGGAACGGTGCCTGAAAGCGGTCGAAGCGGCGGAGCGACGACCGGGCGTGAGCCCCCATCGACTCGCGTCCGTATGGAAGTTCGGGGTGGTCGGATTGTGACGCGCAGTGATTCCGGTTCGCCCGCGGGCCGTACGATGGCGCGGTGCTTGTCAAGTGGATTCGCCTCACCGTCGTGGACCGTCGAGGGTTCGAGCGGGGGCAGCGGAAATGGGCGGGGCTGCTGGGTGAGCCGGGGTTCCGAGGGCAGGGCGGCGGGTGGAGCCGGGGGCGGCCGGGTGTCGCGCATCTCGTCGCCTTCTGGGAGAGCCGGGCGTTCTACGACTCCTTCATGGCGCGTTCGCACGACCGGCTGGCGGCCGCCCAGGTCGGCACGTACAAGGACGCGCAGGTGCGCCTGTTTGAGCACGAGTTCGACGTGAAGGTGGGCTTCCGCCCGTCCTTCGGTGATGTGGACGTGCTGCGGCTCGCGCACTGCCAGGTGTACCAGGACCGGGTGGACCACTTCATGCTGATGCAGGAGAAGGTATGGAACCCGGCGATGGCGGGTTCACCGGGAATGCTGCGGGGGATGCTGGGCCGGGCGCCGGGCGAGGAGTTCCTGGTGTTGTCGATGTGGCAGTCGGCTGCCGAGCGGGGGAAGTACCGGCCCGAGCGGGTGGAGCGGCTGGCGCTGCGGGCCCAGATAGCCGCGGACGTCCGGGCCATCGCAGGGGACGTGGTCCAGCTCGAACCGTCATGGACGGTGTGAGGGGCGGCGCGTTCAGGAGCCCGTGCCCTGGGTGGAGCCTGCGTCGCTGTCGAGGGTGAACGCCCCGGCGCGGGCGGCGGCCAGCGTGGCCGCCGCGGCCTGGTCGGCGTGCGCGGCCTCGACCGGTTCCCGGGTGATGAACAGGCGGAGGAAGAGCGGCGCGGAGACCGAGCGGACCAGTGCACCGGCGTCGATCGCGCCGCTCGCGGCGGTGTCGGAGCCGGTGTGGGCCCGGGTGTCCGCCGGGGGGCCCGGTACGGCTTCCGGGGGCGCAGGCAATTCTCCGCGCAGGACGGCACGTTCGACGATGGCCTCGCAGCGCGCGAACCGCTCGGTGTAGTAGCCGCGCAGCGCGGCGGCCGCCCGTTCCGACTGGAAACCGGCGGCGATCATCGCGGAGCCCGACGCGGCCACCGCAGGGTCGGCGAAGGAAGCGACGACCTCGCGGGCCAGGGCGCGCAGATCGCCCTCCAGGGACCCGGTGTCGGGCGGGGTCCACTCGTCCTCACCCGCAAGATCCAGGGCGTCCGCCACCAGGCCCTCGATGTCCTTCCAGCGGCGATAGAGCGTCGTTTTGTGCACGCCGGAGTGCTCGGCGACGTATTCGACGGTCAGGCCGGGATAGCCGTGCTCGGTGAGCCCGGCCAGTACGGCGTCGCGGACGGCTGCGCGGGTGCGGGCGGTGCGGCCGCCGGGGCGCCGGGTGCCGGGGGCGGGTGCGGAGCCGACGGTCGTGCGTCGGCCGCCGCTCGCTTCGTCCTCAGTCAATTGCAATCCTTGTTGCGTTAGTGGGCGGGCCTATGTCATCCTCATCGTAATGCAACGAGTGTTGCGTTTGATTGGGGGATCGGTGCCTGCTCGGATCTCATTGCACGCCATCATCACGTCCTACGGTGACCGGCCGCTGAACGACGGCGTAGCGCTGTCGATATGCCCCGCCGGACGGTCGGTCCCGGTCGGTCCCTGACTGGCAGGCCTGCCGGCTCCGCATGCGGCCCGTCCGGTGCCGGGCGCCTCTACGCGGCGGACCGGCTCTGCCGTGGACGGATGATGCCCGACGGTGCCGGGCGGGAGTGCGGTCGCACCTCGCCGCAGGGACCTCAGCCAGGCCAGGAAAGGACCGCGGCCACACAGGCGGGAGGAGTGCTGTGCAGCAAGGTCCGGACCGCGGACCAGGGGGCGTGCGGCATGTGCAGAGCACGAGATTTAGGCTGGCGGCATGGCTCGGCCCCGACGCATCGTTCTCATCCGCCATGGAGAGTCGGAGGGGAATGTCGACGACACCGTCTACGAGCGGGAGCCCGATCATGCGCTCTCGCTCACCCCGGCCGGGCTGCGACAGGCGGAGGCCGCCGGCGGCCCGCTGCGCGAGATGTTCGGTGACCAGCGGGTCTCCGCCTATGTCTCGCCCTACCGCCGCACCCACCAGACCTTCCGGGCGCTCGGCCTCGATCCCGGCCGGGTCCGGGTACGCGAGGAGCCCCGACTGCGCGAGCAGGACTGGGGGAACTGGCAGGACCGCGACGACGTACGACGGCAGAAGGCCTACCGCGACGCCTACGGACACTTCTTCTACCGGTTCGCCCAGGGCGAGTCCGGAGCGGACGTCTACGACCGCGTCGGGGCGTTCCTGGAGAGTCTGTGGCGCAGCTTCGAGGCCCCGGACCACCCGCCGAACGTCCTGATCGTCACGCACGGGCTCACCATGCGGCTGTTCTGTATGCGCTGGTTCCACTGGACGGTGGCCGACTTCGAATCGCTGTCCAATCCGGGCAATGCGGAACGGCGCACCCTGCTGCTCGGCGGGAACGGCCGCTACACCCTCGACCGGCCCTTCGAGCGCTGGTGTAAACCGGAGCCTTACGGGGCCACCGGTTAGAGTGCACACCGATGACCCTCGATCACCGTGACGCAGACCGCCGTGCGCGGGCTCTGGCGAGCCTGCGCGGTCTGTCCGTGGGTGACGCCCTCGGATCCCAGTTCTTCGTCCCCGCCCACTACCGCTCCCTCAAGCGCCGCGAGCTGCCACCCGCCCCCTGGCAGTGGACCGACGACACGGAGATGGCCTGCTCCGTCCTGGCCGAGCTCACCACCCATGGGCGGATCGACCAGGACTCCCTCGCCCGCTCCTTCGCCGACCACCACGACTTCGACCGTGGCTACGGCCCGGCCGTCAACCGCATGCTGCGGCTGATCCGCGAGGGCGGCGACTGGCGTGAGCTGGCGTCCGGACTCTTCAACGGCCAGGGCTCGTGGGG
This sequence comes from Streptomyces auratus, assembly GCF_050433025.1. NCBI lineage: Bacteria > Bacillati > Actinomycetota > Actinomycetes > Kitasatosporales > Streptomycetaceae > Streptomyces > Streptomyces auratus. The sequence goes on from NZ_JBNGCB010000003.1 coordinate 1,657,054, forward strand.
CAACGGAGCCGCCATGCGCATCGCTCCCCTCGGCGCCTGGTACGCCGACGACCCCGAGCAGGCCATCCACCAGGCCGAGATCTCCGCGTACACCACCCACCAGCACCGCGAGGCCGTCGTCGGTGCCATGGCCGTCGCCGCCGCGGCCGCCCTGGTGGCCGACCCGACCCGCGACCTCGGCCCCGAGCAGCTGCTGGACGGCGTACTGGAGCTGATCCCGCGCAGCGCCGTACAGGCCGGCTTGCGCCGGGCACGCGACATGCTCGACTACGCCGATTCCGGCACCGTCGCCGCCGTGCTGGGCTGCGGGCGGCGTACCAGCGCCCACGACACCGTGCCCTTCACCCTCTGGGCCGCCGCCCGGCATCTCGGCAACTATGAGCGGGCATTTTGGGCCACCGCTCATGCGGGCGGCGATGTCGACACCACCTGTGCCATCGTCGGCGGCATCGTCGCCGCCGGTGGGGCGGGCGCCCCGCCCGAGGCATGGCTGGCAGGCACCGAGCCCCTCCCGTCCTGGGCCCCCGTCCACACCGACTGAGCACCGCCGCACCGCAGCTCCCCTCGCCCGTCGCGGGCCGGCCGTCCGCGACCCCTTACGTCCCCCCCCGGTCCCCTCCAACGGGCGGTGACGGACGGCGAATTCGCCCCAGGCCGTGGCCTGCGGGGCACGGGAACGCGGCGCGTGACACCCGCCGGGGAGCGCCGCCGGATACCCGTTGGTAGCGGTACCGGTCCGGCCCCGCTCGACCTGCGCGGACATCGTTTTCCGCCAGGTGCGGATCCGGTGCGGACGGCTGGGCCGAATAGGCGTAACCTTGCTGGCGCCATGCCGTACGAGCCCCCCACCCATACCGTCGAGCGATCATTGCGCGCCACGACGGGCGCCAAGATCGTTGTAGGTATCGACGAGGTCGGACGCGGAGCGTGGGCCGGTCCGGTCAGCGTCTGCGCAGCCATCACCGGTCTGCGCCGGCCGCCCGACGGACTCACCGATTCCAAGCTGCTGACTCCCAAGCGCCGCACCGAACTGTGCGATGTGCTCGGCGAGTGGGTCACGTCGTACGCCCTCGGGCACTCCTCGCCGGAGGAGATCGACGAGCTGGGCATGACCGCGGCACTGCGGCTCGCGGCCGTACGCGCCCTGGAGGCGCTGCCGGTCCGGCCGGACGCGGTCATTCTCGACGGCAAGCACGACTACCTGGGCGCGCCATGGCGGGTCCGCACGGTCATCAAGGGTGACCAGTCCTGCATCGCGGTCGCCGCCGCGTCCGTGCTCGCCAAGGTGCGGCGCGACGCGCTGATGGCCGAACTGGGTCTGGCCTACGCCGACTTCGACTTCGCGGCCAACGCAGGCTACCCCTCGCCGACCCATCGCATTGCCCTGGAGGAGTACGGTCCCACGCCGCACCACCGAGTGTCGTGGTCCTACATGGACGCCCTGCCCCGGTGGCGGCATCTGAAGAAGGTGCGCCTCACCCCCGAAGCAGCCGCTCTGGAAGCCGGTGGCCAACTCGGCTTCGATTTCTGAGCGGTAGCGGACATCAATTCGGTACCCGATAGCGTGTTCCGCACTTACGTTTGATAGACATCCCTTTATGCCTCTCTTCCCCGAGGAGCCTCAGATTCACGAGAGTGTCCCGGGTCCCCGCGCAACTCCGGCCGCCGGCCGTACCGCGCCGACCCCTCGTCCTGTTCCTGGCCCCGGTCCCCGCCCCGCGCCTCCGCGTGGCGCTCCGGCGGCCAGCGTCCGTCCGGGCAAGCCCGGACCTGCTGCCCCGCCGCGTGGGCCTGTCGCCGCTCCGCCGGCGCAGCGCACCAGCTCCCCGCAGCCGCCGGCCGGCAAGACCGGTACCGCGGGAGCGCAGCTCCAGCTGATCCCGGCACCCGCCGCCGGCGCCGTCGACGCTGCCGACGAGGCCGTCGACCTGCTGCTGGACTCCGGGCGTGCGCCGGGCGAAATCCTGGTGCTGACCACCGGCGAGGCCCACCCGTGGGCCGCGCATGAGCTCTCCTTCGGCGAGGCCTCGTACTGGGCCCAACACGACGCCACGGACGATGTGTTCTACGCGGACGCGGCCGCCGAGCGCGCCACCGGCCGGCCCGTTGTGGTCGTCGCCGTCAACGGCGGTTCGGACGAGGTCACCGGGAAGGCGCTGCCGGCCGCCATGGCCCGTGCCGGAGTGCTGCTGATCGTCTGCGGCGACCCGCAGCGGATCACGGCTGTCCTGGGCGCCCACGCCTGACCCGGTCGGCTCGCAACGGCCCGTCGGTCCTGGAGGGCCGTCGGGCCCGCTTGCGCTTCCGCGCCCACGGCGCGCGGATGCCGAGGGTGCCGACAGGTGGTGCGGCCTCTCCGAGAGGCACGGCCGTATGCGTGAACCCCGGTCGGGGCGCGGCCGCTCGGTCCGCCTCAGCGCGCCGCCGTGTGCCGATGTGCTTCCGGGGCGCCGCCGGCGCGCCGAGGAAGCGGCCGGCTCTGTGGGACGGCGGCCTTCGCGGCGGTGCGCGGTGCATCCGGTCGCGCTGCCGTCATACGACGCGACTCCGAACGTCCCGCCTCCGGGCGGCGCGGTTCGGGGACCGGCAGGTCCGTGGCGGGAGGCCTGGGGCGGCGCCCGCCCCGGCCCTCGCCCAATACCTGCCAGCGGCCGGGAGTCAGGGTGATGTACGCCCCGCAGCGGAGCCCGTGCAGGGTGCAGGCATCGCGCAGCCCCCACATCCACGCCCCGTCCGTCTCCGTCCAACGGGGCTCGCCCTCACGGCAGTAGAGCAGCACCGCGGTCCGGACCGGGGCACGCAACCGCAGGTCGTGCGGGATGACCCGGCGCAGATGCGCCAGCAGCGCATTGCGGAAATCCCAGCCGTCGGGCGCGGCCGCGAGCTCGGTGAACGAGGCGCTGGCCGTCACCCGGTCCTGTGCGTCGAGCACCGCGACGACGGCCGTCGACGGCTCCGGACGATGGCGATCGTGCAGATCGGCGACGACCTCACGGGGATTGCGCAGCAACGGGATCCCGGCCGATGCCCATTCGGCGGGCACCAGCATCCGTCCCAGTCGCGCGGCGGAATCGGCGGACACGGGCAAAGACACTTGCGGGGGTGGAGCGAAGCCGAAGGTCATGTTCCTCCCTTCGTCTAGGCGTCCATGCGTCGGGCGGTGACCGGGCACGGGTGCGCACCACGGCACGGCGCTGCCTGACCATGGACGGCCGGTACGGGGAAGCATTCCAATTCTTGCCGTCGTACACGCATGCGGCAACGAGCAATTCCCGTCGGTGCCCGGAATCGTCCGGAGAGTCGCCAATGTGCTTGCCCGTCGCGGCGTCGGCCGGGACGGACCGCTCCTAGCCCTGTACGGCGAGGACCAGCGGAAACACCCCCTCGGCGCCCGCCCGGCGCAGGAGCCGGGCGGCCACCGCCATTGTCCAGCCGGTGTCGGCGTAGTCGTCCACCAACAGCACCGGGCCACCCGCCGAGGCCAGGGCCTGCGCCAGCTCCGGCGGCACGCTCAGCGAACCGTGCAGCGCCCGCAGCCGCTGAGCGCTGTTGCTGCGCGGAACCCTGCCCTCGACACCGTTGTCCGCCGAGGCCACCGTGCCCAGGAAGGGCATCCGGCCGACCGCGGCGATCCGCTCGGCCAGCGACCGGATCAGCTGCGGGCGGCTGCGTGAGGAGAGCGCGACGACGCCCACCGGGCGGGCCGGGGCCTCGGCCGCGCCCGAGGCCCAACCACCTGGCCCCTTGGCCCAGTCGGCGAGCACCGTGACCACCGCGGCCGACACATCGTCGGGGACCGGCCCGTCCGGCGCCTGCGGTGCGAGCATCGGCCGCAGGCGGTTGCCCCACCCGATGTCGGAGAGCCGGCCCAGGGCCCGGCCGGTCGCGGCTAGCTCGCCCGCCGGGATACGCCCCTTGAGGTCGACGCCGACGGCCGGCAGCCCCGTCGGCCACATCCGCCGCGGCTCCACCTCCACCCCCGGGCGCCCCAGCTCACCGCGCGCCGCATCCAGCGAAGCGGACGACACCTCGGTGCTGAAGCGTGCTCCGGCGCAGTTGTCGCAGCGGCCGCAGGCCACCGCCGCCTCGTCGTCCAACTGCCGCCGCAGGAACTCCATCCGGCACCCCGCCGTGGTGGCGTACTCCCGCATGGCCTGCTGCTCGGTCTCGCGCTGACGCGAGACCCACGCATAGCGCTCGGCGTCGTACGACCATGGCCGGCCGGTGGATGTCCAGCCGCCCTTGACGCGTTGCACGGCGCCGTCCACATCGAGCACTTTGAGCATGATCTCCAGGCGCGAGCGGCGCAGTTCGACCTGCGGCTCCAGGGCGGGCAGCGACACCGGCCGGCCGGCCGCGGCCAAAACGTCCAGGGTCCGCCGCACCTGCTCCTCGGGCGGGAAGGCCAGCGACGCGAAGTACTTCCAGATCGCCTCGTCCTCACGCCCCGGCAGCAGCAGCACCTCTGCGTGCTTCACCCCTCGGCCGGCCCGGCCCACCTGCTGGTAGTACGCGATGGGGGACGAGGGCGACCCGAGGTGCACCACGAAGCCCAGATCGGGCTTGTCGAAGCCCATACCCAGCGCGGAGGTCGCCACCAGCGCCTTGACACGGTTGGCGAGCAGATCGTCCTCGGCCTGCTGGCGGTCGGCGTTCTCCGTCTTACCGGTGTACGACGAGACCGTGTGCCCCCGGTGGCGCAGGAAGGCCGTCACCTCCTCGGCGGCGGCGACCGTGAGGGTGTAGATGATTCCCGAGCCCGGCAGCTCGTGCAGATGGTCCGCGAGCCAGGCGAGCCGGTGCGCGGCGTCCTGCAGCGGAAGCACGCCCAGACTCAGACTCTCCCGATCCAGCGGTCCGCGCAGCACCAGTGCCTCGGTGGAGCCCTCGCCCGTCCCGAGCTGCTCGGCGACATCGGCGGTCACCCGCGCATTGGCCGTGGCGGTGGTGGCGAGCACCGGCACACCGGGCGGGAGATCGGCGAGCATGGTGCGCAGCCGTCGGTAATCCGGCCGGAAATCATGGCCCCAGTCGGAGATGCAGTGCGCCTCGTCGACCACCAGCAGCCCGGTCGCCGCCGCGAGCTTGGGCAGTACCTGATCACGAAAATCGGGGTTGTTGAGCCGCTCGGGGCTCACCAGCAGGACATCCACCTCACCGGCCGCCACCTCGGCCTGGACGGTGTCCCACTCCTCGGTGTTGGCGGAGTTGATCGTGCGCGCCCGGATCCCGGCGCGCGCGGCGGCCTCGACCTGATTACGCATCAGCGCAAGGAGCGGGGAGACGATCACGGTCGGCCCGCTGCCGCGCTCGCGCAGCAGCGCCGTCGCGACGAAATAGACCGCGGACTTGCCCCAGCCCGTCCGCTGCACGACCAGCGCCCGGCGATGGTCGGCGACCAGCGCCTCGATCGCCCGCCACTGATCCTCGCGCAGCCTGGCCTCGCCGCCGGGATCCCCGACGAGTCGGGTCAGGACGGCATCGGCGGCGGCACGCAGATCATCGTTGCTCATGCCTCCATGCAACCCGATGCCACTGACAATGCGCGAACTCCCGCCCGAGGCTGTGGACAACTTCCTCGCCCGCGAGTTATCCACAGGGGTCGCGGCGCGGCGGCCTGCCGCGGGATCTTCGAGCCATGAATCCGCACAGCGAACCGAGCAAGCGCTCCACCGACAGCAATTCCGCCGCCACGCCCTCCGCCCCGCCGCCTTCGACCCCTCCCCGCCCGCCCGAGCCGCCGGCCCCTGCCGACCCGCGCAGCGCATCCGACCCCACTCCACCCGCCCGCTCTGCAGAGTCTTCGCGCCCGGCCGACTCCGCGCACACCACCACCCCATCCACCCCCACCCAGCCCGCCGGCTCCTCCACCCCGTCCGACCCGTCCGGCCCCACGCACTCCTCCGCCCCCTCCGACGCGGTCCCGGCGCCACCCGCCGAAGCCCAGGTCACCCTCCGCAGCCCGGCCGAACTCGCCGACGCCTTGCCGTATCTCATGGGCTTCTACCCGGATGACAGCGTCGTGCTGATCGCGCTGCACGGCGACCGCGGGCGCTTCGGCGGTCGGGTCAGGCTCGGCATCCCCACCGACACCGCGCAGTGGCCGGATGTCGCCGACCAACTCGCCGAATGTCTGATCTCCGCGGGCCAGGAGCGTGACACCCGGCCCGAGGCGATCCTCGTCTACCTCTGCCAGGAGCCCGCGGAAGGCGAGAACGGCAAGGACGTCAAGGACCGGCTCCGGCCGCTCGCCCAACGGCTGCGTACCGCCTGCGGTGCGCTCGACGTACCCGTCCTGGAAGCCCTGTGCCTGTCCAACGGCCGCTTCTGGTCCTACTGCTGCCCCGACTTCCGGTGCTGCCCCGCCGAGGGCACGCCCATGGTCATGCCCGGCACATCCGTGATGGCCGCGGCCGCCGCATACGCGGGCATGCAGGTGCGCGGCTCGCTCAAGGAGATGGAGGCCAGGCTGATGCCCCGTACCGGCAGGCGGGCCGCGGAGCAGGAGAAGGTGCTGGATGCGGCGGCCGGCGCGCTGGTGCCGCGCATGCTCGAAAGGGACGGCGCGGCGGCCGTCCGGCGCGACACCCTCGACCTGGCCGGCGCCATGATCCACCGGTTCCGTCAGGACACCCCCTCGGGCAGCAACCGGGCCCGGGACGCCTGTGACGATGCGCTGATCACCGATGTCGAGGCCGCCGATCTCATCCTCGGCCTCCAGGACCGGGTCACCCGCGACCGGGCAGCGGAGTGGATGGACGGCTCAGTTGCCGCGCCGGCCCTCCGGCTCTGGCGCGCCCTCGCCCGCCGCTGCGCCGGGGGCTATGCCGAGCACGCGGTGGCCCCGCTCACCCTCGCCGGCTGGGTTTGCTGGTCCACCGAGGACGGACCGTCGGCGCGCATCGCCCTCAACTGCGCTCTGTCGCTCGACCCCGACTACACCTTCGCCCAGTTGCTGCACCGCGCCATCAATGAAGGCCTCGATCCGGAGCCGCTGCGCCGCTGCCTGCGCGAGCAGAACCACGCGGTCGTGAGCGCTGCCGAGGATGCATCCGCGCCCGTCGCCGATTCGCCGTCCACCGCCAAGGAGACACGACGGCCGACCAGGCGCCCCGGGGCGGCCGGCCGCCCCCGCGGACCTCGCGGCGGCACGGGCCCAGGCGCCCGTTCGACGGACGGCCGCGGCAGGCGCCGGGCCGGCCGGGACGGCGACCGGAGCCGGCGGTGAACACGACATGGCAGCGCGGCCGGCGTGACCTGGGCGCCGGCCGGGCCGTTCACCTGAGTGGCGTAGGCCGTACGAAGATCCGACCTCACCAGGGAGCCCAGAGCGTGCCAGGCATCGTCCCCCTCACTCAGCCGGCTCATCGGCCGCCCGGCGAGCGCCGCCCGGCGCCGCCCCGACCCCCGCAACCGCAACCCGTCCACTCCTCACTCGTCTGTGTGGCCCTCCCGGCCCTCGCGGTGTCCCCGGCGTCGGGCCAGCTGAGCGGCCACGGCATGGACGGCTTCTATCGCGACGGTCGGCGGGTCCTGTCCCGCTGCGAACTCCGGGTCGCGGGCGACGAACCGCTCGTCGTCCAGGGGCGGTTGAACGGCGCGGACCGGGCCCGGTTCCTCGGGACGATCCGCAGGGCAGGAGAGCGCGGACCGGACCCGGACATCCGCGTGGAACGGCTGCGCTCCGCCGACGGCACCGAGCGGATCACCTTCCACAGCAGCTCCGCGCGGCCCGTGCGGCTGCCGGTCGAGATCCGGCTGGGTACGGATCTTGCAGAGCTCGGAGCCATCGCCGTGGGCCTGCCGGGGCCGGAACGGGAAGCCGCCGTCCACGGCTCCGGGCTGCGCTGGTCGGGGCCCGGTGTGCATGCGGTGGTGTCCACGTCGCCCGCACCCCAGGACGCGCTCGCCTCGCTGGGCCTGCTGCGCTGGGAACTGGATCTGCCACCCGGCGGCCGCCGCACCATCGAACTGCACACCGCACTGGAACACGACACCGCCGGACCGGCAGGCCGCCGACGCCCCGGCACCGTCCTCATCCCCGGCCCGCGCACCGGACACGGCGTTCCGCGTACGCGCGGCGCCCGGCCACCGCGGCCCTGGACAGCGGCCCGTCTCGAATGTGACGACCACCGGGCCGACGCGCTCATGGCAGCCAGCCTCGACGATCTGCACGGCCTGGTGATGCGTGATCCGGCCGCCGCTGCGGACATCTACGTGGCCGGTGGATTCCCCTGGCGCTGTGGGCTTGCACCGTTCGAGGCGCTGTGGGCCGCGCGGATGCTGCTGCCCTTGGGTACCCGGCTCGCCGCGGGCACGTTGCGGGCGCTCGCCCGTAGCCAACAAGCCGCACCAGGAGCGGATTTCGGTCGAATTCCCGGTCCGCTCCGGGACGCCGGACCGCATGCTCCACCGAGCTGCACGGGCATCGAGGCAACGCTTCTTTTTCCCACCGTTCTGGCGGAGGCCCGCCGCTGGGGACTTCCAGAGCAGGAGACAGAGCGGCTGCTGCCCGTTGCGGAGCGCTGCCTGCGATGGCTGAGGACCGTCACCGACCCACCGGGGAGCAGCCGCGGCGGCTACGTCTCCGATCCCGCACCCGGCGGACCGTACCGATGCGAGACCCAGGCGCATGCCCATCGCGCCGCTCTCCTGGGTGCCGATCTCCTCGAAGCCGTCGGATCGTCCGACGCGACGGCGTTACGGGACTGGGCCGCTGACCTGCGCGCCCGCTTCCGCACGGACTTCTGGTGGGAAGACAGTGCCGGCGGCCGCCCCGCCGCGCTGCTCACCGCCGACGGGCGCCCCGTCCCACACCTCGGCTCCACCACCGTCCATCTCCTCGACACCGGCCTGCTCGGCGGCGGAGCCCTGGCTCCCGGCTTGCTGGACGCCACACAGACCGACCAGCTGGCCAGAGCATGGGAGAGCCCCGCCATGGACTCCGGATGGGGCTTGCGCGCAATGGGAGTCAGGGAGAGCGGCTACAACCCGTTCGGCCACCGCAGCGGTGCGGTCCGCGTCCACGACACGGCGATCGCCGCCGTCGGACTGGCCGCCGCCGGCCATGAGCGGGCAGCCGGCGCCCTGACCAGGGGAATCCTCGATGCGGCAGACAGCTTCGCCTACCGCCTCCCCGAGATGTATGTGGGGGAGCAGCGCACCGCCGGCGGCGTCCCCGTACCGCACCCGGCTGCCTGCCGCCCCGCTGCAGTGGCGGCGGCCGGTGCGGTGCACATACTGGTCGCCCTCGCTGGCCTGCGCCCCGATGTTCCTGCCGGAACGGTGTCCGTGCGGCCGCTCGGCACCGCCCCTCTCGGCGCCATACAGCTCACCGGCCTGAGCGTGGCCGAGCAGCCGTTCGCCGTACGGGTCAGCAGACTCGGCATGGGGATGGTGGAGACCGCGGCGGAAGGCCTGCAACTGGGCTCGTGAGGCGCTGCGGGGCCTGTTTATCGTCAGGCGGACGACTATGATCACGCCATGCCTCCCTACGACCCGTCGGCCTTCCCGCCCTTCGCCGTCACTGTCGACCTGGTCGTGCTCACCGTGCGCCGCCACGCCCTGTGTGCGCTGGCCGTGCGACGCGGTGAGCCGCCGTTCCAGGGCCGCTGGGCCCTGCCCGGTGGATTCGTCCGGGCCGACGAGGATCTTGAGGACGCGGCCGCGCGGGAGCTCGCCGAGGAGACCGGCCTGCACGCCCAGTCCCCGGCCGGTCCGTCACCCGTGTACGGCGCACACCTCGAACAGCTCGCCACCTACGGAGACCCCAAGAGGGATCCCCGGATGCGGGTCGTCAGCGTTGCGCATCTGGTGCTCGCCCCCGACCTGCCCGCTCCCAAGGCCGGCGGCGACGCCCACAGCGCGCGCTGGGCGCCGGTGGAGACCCTCCTGGGGCAGGACGACACCCTCACCCGCGAGGGTGAGCTGGCGGCTCCGCTCGCGTTCGACCACGCCCGGATCCTGGCCGACGGCGTGGAGCGCGCCCGCTCGAAGATCGAGTACTCCTCGCTCGCCACGGCCTTCTGCCCGCCGGAGTTCACCGTGGGCGAGCTGCGCCGCGTGTACGAGGCGGTCTGGGGAGTGGCCCTGGACCCTCGTAACTTCCACCGCAAGGTGACCGGCACCCCTGGCTTCCTGGTGCCCACCGGCGGCACGACGACGCGTCAGGGCGGCCGTCCCGCACAGCTGTTCAGAGCCGGCGGGGCGACGCTGCTCAACCCGCCGATGCTCCGCCCCGAGGTCTGAGCGTCGCGGACAGAGCGGGGACCGAAGGGTCGAAGTTCACCCACGGTGACACGGCGAGGCGCCAAGGTTGAGCAATTACGCGAAAATAGGACATATCGTGGGTACCTTGGCCCGGTGAGTCCTTACGTCACCACGCGAGCTCCCCGCCGGCCTCACGCCCCGCAAGGGGTGTCCGGCCCGCCGCCGTCGGACCCGTCCGGCGACCCCAGCGACCCACGCCCGGCCACCGTCGGCGTCACGGATGTGCGGCTCCGCCTGGCCGGGGCGCCCACCTGACGGCGACCAGCCCGGCCGGCCCGTAGCCGGCGATCCCGACCCCGCACCCCGGCCGGCATCGCGCTCTCCGGCCCGATCCGACGCCGCCTTCGGTGCCGCCACTCCGTCGCTGGATCATTGAATGTCCTGTCATCGCGGCAAGTTGAGCGAAGCGACTGACCGGTCCTGCCGGAGTGAAAAGAGGGGCCGGTGATGTATTCAGTTCCGACCTAACGGGGTTGCCGGAGAATTCCTGTCCATGTGCCTGCGATGAGGTCGCCACCTGCTCCCTGGCGGCGCCGTCAAGAGCCCGTTCGGAATTGACCAATGCACGCCGGTTCGTGATGCGGTCCACGAGCCAACCGGCAGGCGGAGCAACGGTGTTGACGCCACCCTTCTGGCCTGTGGTGATGCGTCATCGGTGCGGTGCGGCTGCTTCTGCTGATCGAGTAAGGCATATGTTTTGGTTCCCTGTCGTTGTGGCCACTGTCCACAACTCGCCGCAGAGAGCGCATTTCTTTCCGATAAAGCGTCAATTCAGGGATGGGGGGCGATCACCCTTTCGTGTGCTTTTCACCAAAGACCTCAAGGGTGTTCAGGGTGTCGCCGACAACAGATGCGTGAGTACCCTTGCGCACACCATGATGACCGCGGCTCGCCCCGGCGACACCGGCCTCGCAGGCCCGGGCGAGCTTGACCGCTACCCCTACGCCAACGCGGGCAACGCCGCGAACGCCGCCAGCGCGGCCGGCCAGGACCGTGCAGAGCGCGTTTCGCAGGTCTGGGACGGCTCCGAGGCAGACATCGGCCGGGTCGGCCGTCGTGCGGCCGGCAGTCGCGGACGTGGCCTGCACGGCCAACTCGTCCAGCAGCTCGGCCAGATGATCGTCTCCGGCGATCTCGGGGCCGACCGCCCGCTCGTCCCCGAGGAGATCGGCCAGCGCTTCGAGGTCTCCCGCACCGTCGTCCGTGAGTCGCTGCGAGTCCTCGAGGCCAAGGGCCTCGTCAGCGCCCGCCCGAACGTCGGCACCCGGGTACGCCCGGTAAGCGACTGGAACCTCCTCGACCCCGACATCATCGAGTGGCGGGCCTACGGGCCGCAACGCGACGACCAGCGCCGTGAGCTCTGTGAGCTGCGCTGGACGATCGAGCCCCTCGCCGCCCGGCTCGCCGCAGGTCACAGCCGTGAGGACATCCAGCAGCGGCTCGCCGACATGGTCGAGATCATGGGCCACTCCGCGGCCCAGGGCGACACCATGACGTTCTCCCGCGCCGACGCCGAGTTCCACTCGCTGCTGCTCCAGCTCGCCGGCAACCGCATGCTCGAGCACCTCTCGGGCATCGTCTCGGCCGCCCTCCACGTCTCGGGTGGTGCCGCCGGCGGCTGCGAGCGACCGGTCGAGACGTCGGTGGGCCAGCACATGCGGGTCGTCGACGCCATCGGCTCCGGCGACGCCACGGCGGCCGAATCCGCGATGCGCCAGCTCCTCGCCGCCCATGGTGAGGTCGGCGGCCAGGGCTCCGGGACGCCTGTCGATCACGTCGTCCCCGCGCCCCGCGAGCACTGAAGGCCTGTACCCGAAGGCGTACGGACGGTGGGCGCCGCGCGGCTTCCGTGCCCTGCACGCCCCTCCGGGCAGGGCACGCCGTACGCGGCGAAGGCGCAGAAGATCGCCGGATCCGGGTCGTCGACCGGATCCGGCGACAGGTCTCGGGAGGGTTGCATGTCATATGACTGGGAATGGGTCGTTATGGGGTGTGACTCGGGCCACGCAGATTGGGCGTAACACTCTTCAGGGAAGCGCGATGACTTAAGAGGTGATAGCCGAGGAGGGAATAAGAGCGGCGTGAATGACGCTGTTCAACTCCCCGGTTGCCCCTGCGCCGTCGGTCTATCCCCACCGGCGGTCGTCGGCTCCGATCCACACTGGACGGGGTCGGAAGCCGTTTCCATCGTTCCGAGAGGTTGTTCGTGTCGGCCAGCACATCCCGTACGCTCCCGCCGGAGATCGCCGAGTCCGAGTCTGTGATGGCGCTCATCGAGCGGGGAAAGGCAGATGGGCAGATCGCCGGCGATGACGTGCGTCGGGCCTTCGAGGCTGACCAGATTCCGCCAACCCAGTGGAAGAACGTTCTGCGCAGCCTCAACCAAATCCTCGACGAGGAGGGTGTGACGCTGATGGTCAGTGCCGCAGAGGCGCCCAAGCGCACCCGCAAGAGCGTCGCAGCGAAGAGTCCGGCGAAGCGCACCGCCACCAAGACCGTCGCGGCGAAGGCCGCCACGGTCAAGAAGACCACCGCCGCCGCGGCCCCCGCCCCTGTGGCGGACCCGCCGGCCGGTGAGTCCGAGTCCGCGCCCGCGAAGAAGGCAGCGGCGAAGAAGACGGCCGCCAAGAAGACCGTCGCGAAGAAGACGACGGCCAAGAAGGCCACCGCCAAGAAGACCGCGTCCAAGAAGGACGTCGACGAGCTGCTCGAAGACGAGGTGACCGAGGAGACCCCGGCGCCCGGTAAGGGCGACGCTCCCGAGGCCGCCGAGGGCGCGGAGAGCGCCGGCTTCGTCCTGTCCGACGACGACGAGGACGACGCCCCCGCGCAGCAGGTCGCCGCGGCCGGCGCCACCGCCGACCCGGTCAAGGACTACCTCAAGCAGATCGGTAAGGTCCCGCTCCTCAACGCCGAGCAGGAAGTGGAGCTCGCCAAGCGCATCGAGGCGGGCCTGTTCGCCGAGGACAAGCTGGCGAACGCCGACAAGCTCGCGCCGAAGCTCAAGCGTGAGCTGGAGATCATCGCCGAGGACGGCCGCCGGGCGAAGAACCACCTCCTGGAGGCCAACCTCCGTCTGGTCGTCTCCCTGGCCAAGCGGTACACCGGCCGCGGCATGCTCTTCCTGGACCTGATTCAGGAGGGCAACCTCGGTCTGATCCGTGCGGTCGAGAAGTTCGACTACACCAAGGGCTACAAGTTCTCGACCTACGCGACGTGGTGGATCCGTCAGGCCATCACCCGCGCCATGGCCGACCAGGCCCGTACGATCCGTATCCCCGTCCACATGGTCGAGGTCATCAACAAGCTCGCGCGCGTCCAGCGTCAGATGCTCCAGGACCTGGGCCGCGAGCCCACCCCGGAGGAGCTGGCCAAGGAGCTCGACATGACCCCCGAAAAGGTCATCGAGGTCCAGAAGTACGGCCGCGAGCCGATCTCGCTGCACACCCCGCTGGGCGAGGACGGCGACAGCGAATTCGGAGACCTCATCGAGGACTCCGAGGCGGTCGTCCCGGCCGACGCGGTCAGTTTCACGCTTCTGCAGGAGCAGCTGCACTCGGTTCTCGACACCCTCTCCGAGCGCGAGGCCGGCGTCGTCTCCATGCGCTTCGGTCTCACCGACGGTCAGCCGAAGACCCTGGACGAGATCGGCAAGGTCTACGGCGTCACGCGTGAGCGGATCCGCCAGATCGAGTCGAAGACGATGTCGAAGCTGCGTCACCCGTCGCGGTCCCAGGTGCTGCGCGACTACCTCGACTAGTTCCGGTCCGCCTGGACAGCGTCACGAGCCCGGTCTCTCTCCGTTGAGAGGCCGGGCTCACGCACGTCCGGGTGCGCAGGGTGATCGTTGGCGTCACTCTGGGTATGCATGCACTGTCCCGGAGTCAGGAGTCCGTATGCGTCCCACCGCCCGTGCTGCCTTTGCAGCCCTCGCGCTGGTCCTCGCCCTGCCGGCGTCGGCGGCCGCGGACGGGGTGGTGATCGGTGGCAGACCTGCACCGTTGTCGCACAGCCCCTGGGCGGTGGCGCTGGCCTCTCATGAGCGCTTCGGGGCCCAGCGCTCCGGGCAGTTCTGTGGCGGCGTGCTCGTCGGCCACTCGACGGTGGTGACGGCGGCGCACTGCCTGAGCAGGGAGGTGCTGGGCGTTCACTGGCGGCAGGTGCGGGACCTGAGGATCGTCGTCGGACGCGACAACCTCACCGGTGGCGGCGGCCAGGAACTCAAGCCCGCGAAGGTCTGGGTCAACCCCGGCTACAACACTTGGACGAACGACGGTGACATGGCCGTCCTCACGCTGGACAAGCCGGTTTTGAACCGGCCCATCCCGATAGCGGGACGGCGTGACAGCGCCTACCGGCCGGGGAACGCGGCCACGGTCTACGGCTGGGGGGACACCACGGGCGGGGGCAGCTATGCGTCACAGCTGCGGGCGGCGCACGTCAATGTGCTGCCCGATGCGGTCTGTGCGCGGGCCTACCCGGGCAATGCCGACGGCAGGTACCGGGCGCAGTCGATGCTGTGCGCAGGGGAGCCGGCCGGCGGAAGGGACGCCTGTCAGGGGGACAGCGGCGGGCCCTTGGTCGTCCGGGGGCGGCTGGTGGGGCTGGTGTCATGGGGGACCGGCTGCGGCCGGGCGGGCAGTCCAGGGGTCTATACGCGCGCCTCTGCGCTGCTCCCGGCGGTGTCCGCACACGGGGCCGGTTGAACCGCGCGGGGGGCTCTCAGGCCCACGTGAGGACGCACGACTGCGGGCGGCCTCCCGGTGGTGCCAGGTGGCCGCCCGCGGTACGGCGCTGTGCCGCTGTTCGCTCGTCGTGGATGCGAAGTGTCAGCGTTCCTCATCGGACGCGGACGCCGGAGAAGCGGTGAGCCGCTCCGTCTCGTCCTGTATTTCCGCGGCGATCTTCTTGAGTTCTGGCTCGAACTTGCGACCGTGATGGGCGCAGAAGAGCAGTTCTCCGCCGGACATCAGGACGACGCGCAGGTATGCCTGGGCGCCGCAGCGGTCGCAGCGGTCAGCGGCCGTCAGCGGGCTCGCGGGTGTCAGAACAGTAGTCACGTCGCCTCTTCTCTAGCTCGACGAGCTGTCGTACCAGGGTCAACATCCAACCAGGCCGAAAACGTTCCCGCTCGTGCCTTTTCCTCGAAAAAATTCTCCGAGGGGGCCGGGTGCTGCCGGGTGGCGGCGAATGAGCCGTATTGCTGGGTGGTCTGATTCACGTTGGTTGTTGGGTCTGCCCTCCCGGCTGGCTTGCCGGTTGTTGATGAGGACGTGCCCGGAGCCTAAATGGTTCATGCCTCGAAGGGAACGTGATGTGCACGTCACTGCGACGTCACCCCAACGAGGGATCGAACACGCGAGCGAAATTCTACTAGCATGAGCATGCTTACGGGTGGCGTCACATCGGCTCTACCAGGCCTCGGTACCCTCTGACCGGCGACACCGCCACAACCGAGTCCGCGGAATGCGGACTGCCAGAAATTCAGCGAGGAGCGAACCGCGTGACCGCCGAGATGTCCGTGCCGTCCACCGCAGTGCTGACCGGGGCAGACCGGGACGGTTCCAACTACACCGCGCGGCATCTGCTCGTCCTCGAGGGGCTCGAAGCCGTCCGCAAGCGCCCCGGCATGTATATCGGCTCGACGGACAGCCGTGGTCTGATGCACTGCCTGTGGGAGATCATCGACAACTCCGTCGATGAGGCGCTGGGCGGCTACTGCGACCACATCGAGGTGATCCTCCACCACGACGGGTCGGTGGAGGTCAGGGACAACGGCCGCGGCATCCCGGTCGACGTCGAGCCGAAGACCGGCCTCAGCGGCGTCGAGGTCGTGATGACCAAGCTGCACGCCGGCGGCAAGTTCGGCGGGGGCTCGTACGCGGCCTCCGGCGGACTGCACGGCGTCGGCGCCTCGGTCGTCAACGCCCTGTCCGCGCGGCTCGACGTCGAGGTGGACCGCAGCAGCAAGACGCACTCGATCAGCTTCCGGCGCGGCGTACCCGGCATCTTCACCGAATCGGGTCCCGACGCCCCCTTCGATCCGGGCAACGGCCTGCTCAAGGGCAAGCGGATCGCCAAGACGAAGACCGGCACCCGGGTGCGCTACTGGGCCGACCGGCAGATCTTCCTCAAGGACGCCAAGCTCTCCCTGGAGACGCTGTACGCCCGCGCGCGGCAGACGGCCTTCCTCGTACCGGGCCTGACCCTCGTCGTACGCGACGAGCGGGGCATCGACGGCGCCGGCAAGACGGAAGAGACCTTCCGCTACGACGGCGGCATCAGCGAATTCTGCGAGTACCTCGCGCAGGACAAGGCCGTGTGCGATGTGCTCCGGCTGTCCGGCCAGGGCACTTTCAAGGAGACCGTCCCGGTACTCGACGACCGCGGCCACATGACCCCGACCGAGGTCACCCGGGAGCTGGGCGTCGACATCGCGCTGCGCTGGGGCACCGGCTACGACTCGACGGTCAAGTCGTTCGTCAACATCATCGCGACGCCCAAGGGCGGCACCCACGTCTCCGGATTCGAGCGGTCGATCACCAAGACCGTCAACGAGGTGCTGCGGTCGAGCAAGCTGCTGCGCGTGGCCGAGGACGACGTCGTCAAGGACGACGCCATGGAGGGCCTCACGGCGGTCGTGACCGTACGACTGGCGGAGCCGCAGTTCGAGGGGCAGACCAAGGAGGTGCTCGGCACCTCCGCCGCGTCCCGGATCGTCGCCCAGGTGGTGAGCCGGGAACTCAAGGCGTTCCTGACTTCCACGAAGCGGGATGCCAAGCAGCAGGCGCGCTCCGTCCTGGAGAAGGTCGTCGCCGCGGCCCGTACGCGCATCGCCGCCCGGCAGCACAAGGAGGCCCAGCGGCGGAAGACCGCGCTGGAGTCGTCCTCGCTGCCGGCCAAGCTCGCGGATTGCCGCAGCGACGACGTCGACCGCAGCGAGCTCTTCATCGTCGAGGGCGACTCGGCGCTGGGCACCGCAAAGCTGGCGCGGAATTCGGAATTCCAGGCGCTGCTGCCGATCCGCGGCAAGATTCTCAATGTCCAGAAGTCGTCGGTTTCGGACATGCTGAAGAACGCCGAGTGCGGGGCCATCATCCAGGTCATAGGGGCCGGGTCCGGCCGCACGTTCGACATCGACACCGCCCGCTACGGCAAGGTCATCTTCCTGGCCGACGCGGACGTCGACGGCGCCCACATCCGCTGCCTGCTGCTGACCCTCTTCCAGCGCTACATGCGGCCCATGGTCGAGGAGGGCCGTGTCTTCTCGGCCGTCCCGCCGCTGCACCGCGTCGAACTGATCAACCCCAAAAAGGGCCAGGACAAGTACATCTACACCTATTCGGACAACGAGCTGCGCCAGACCCTGCTCGAACTCCAGCGCACGAAGGTCCGCTACAAGGACAGCATCCAGCGCTACAAGGGCCTGGGTGAAATGGACGCCGACCAACTCGCCGAGACGACCATGGACCCGCGCCACCGCACCCTGCGCCGCATCAACATCAGCGATCTCGAAGCGGCGGAGAAGGCCTTCGACCTCCTGATGGGCAACGAAGTCGCCCCCCGTAAGGAGTTCATCACCAACTCCGCGTCCACTCTGGACCGTTCGCGCATCGACACCTGAGCCGTCCGCGGCCACCGACGGGCGTTTCTCCACCCCCGGGTGGAGAAACGCCCGTCGCGTTTTCCACCCGGGCCCCACCCTGGCGCCGATCCGCGCGGTGGCGCCGCTCCATAGCGTCGGAGACGTCGAATTCCCGTCCCATGGAGGGCCAGGTCATGAGCGGCACGCTCAACATCGTTGTGATCATCGGCGTCATCGCGCTGGTCTTCATCCGGCAGTTCGCGGCGCAGCGCCTCTCGTCGGAGGGCAAGGCGTGGTGGCTGATTCCCGTCGTCCTGACGGTCATGGCGGTGCGGCAGCCCGGCCTCGTGGACCCTGCACACCACGTCGCATCGGCCGTCCTCCTGGGCCTGGAGATACTGATCGGGCTGGCCTGTGGCGCCGGCTGGGCCTGGACGACGCGCATCTGGACGGACGAGGACGGCGCGGTCTGGACCAAGGGAAGCTGGGCGGCGGCTGGCGTGTGGCTCTGCGGCATGGCACTGCGGGTCGGACTCATGGGCATCGCCGCGGCCATGGGCCTCCACCAGGGGAGCGCGGCCACGATGCTCTCCGTTGCCGCAATGCTGCTGACCCGGGCCGGCGTCACCACCTGGCGGGCCCAGGCCGTGCAGCGGACGTACCGTGTCCCTGTCGCGGGCTGAGCCCCTGCGCGCGCCGTGGAAGGGACCGTAGTGCCGCCGAACTCCTGGACGAGCTGGCCCTTGCGGGAATCGCTGTCCCGTGAGGGCGTCAGTGGCGCCCGGTTGTGGATCGGGCGGTCGGTGCGCATTGCGGTGGTGGCGGGGCTGGTGTGGACCACCCTGGC
The DNA here is from genome assembly GCF_050433025.1 of Streptomyces auratus. NCBI lineage: Bacteria > Bacillati > Actinomycetota > Actinomycetes > Kitasatosporales > Streptomycetaceae > Streptomyces > Streptomyces auratus. The sequence goes on from NZ_JBNGCB010000003.1 coordinate 1,675,755, forward strand.
GGGGCCGGCCTTCACCGGATGGCGCCTGATGGCCTTGTGCACCGGCGTGGCCGTCACGGTGCTGGCGTTCCGCGGTTTCTTCCGGGCGACGCTGGCCCATCACCTGTGGCCGTCCATCGGACTGTTCGCCGTCCTGGTGGCTGCGGCTCTCGGCTTCGCATACGTGGGGGCGCGGACGCCCGCGACCGTCCTGTGGTGCGCCTGCGCCGTCATCGCCATGGAGCGGCTGCCGCTGAGCGTCGCCGTACCGTGCTGTGCCACCGCCCTGAGCGGGTACGCCGCGCTGAACCACGACCACTGGTGGGCGACCGCCGCGACCGCCGTGGGCCTGGGACTGGCGGGCTGCGTCGTACGGCTGGACGCCGAGGCGCGCGGCAACACCCAGCGGATGCTGGCGCAGGAACGGGCCGCCCGTAAGGCCGAGTCGGAATCGGCGGCGCTCACCGAACGCGGGCGGATCGCGCGCGAGATACACGACGTCCTCGCCCACAGCCTGAGCGCCCAACTGGTGCACTTGGAGGCCGCGCGGCTGCTGATCCAGCGCAGCACCGACCTCGAGGCCGACCGTGCGCGGCTCCTGGAGCGGGTGACGGCGTGCCGGGGAATGGCCCGTGAAGGGCTGGACGGCACCCGTGAGGCGCTTTCCGCGCTGCGCGGGGAGATGATCCCGGTCGAGGACTTCCTGCGCCGCCTGACCGCCACTGAGGGCGCTCGGCTGGATGTGGCGGGTACGGCCCGCGTCGTGCCGGCCGAGGCGGGCCTCGCGGTCCGCAGGGTCGCCCAGGAGGCGCTCACGAACGTACGCAAGCATGCCCCGGGCGCCCGGGTGAGCGTGCGGCTGGAGTACGCGGCGGACGGCATCGGGCTGGAGGTGCGCGACTCCGGCGGTCGCGGCACGCCCGGCGATCTCGCGGAGAGCGGCTCCGGGTACGGTCTGCTCGGGATGCGGGAGCGCGCCGAACTCCTCGGCGGAACGCTGGAGTCCGGCCCTGACGAGGAGGGTTTCGTGGTGCGGTTGCGGGTGCCCGCATGACGTCAGGCACGGTGACGCGGGTCGTGGTTGCCGACGACCAGACGGTGGTGCGCGAAGGGATCGTGATGCTGCTGGGGCTGCTGCCGGGAATCGAGGTCATCGGGTCTGCCGCGGACGGCGAGGAAGCGGTCCGCCTCGTCGCCGAACTCGCCCCCGACGTCGTCCTGATGGACCTGCGGATGCCGCGCTGCGACGGCGTCGAGGCAACCCGCCGTATCTGCGCCGGGCACCCCGGTACCCAGGTCGTGGTGCTCACCACCTACGCGGACGACGACTCGCTCTTCCCCGCTCTGCAGGCCGGAGCCCGTGGCTATTTGACCAAGGACGCGGACGGCGACGAGATCGTCCGCGCCATCGACGACGTGATCTCGGGTGAGGCCGGGCTGTCGCCCAGGATTCAGCGCAGGCTGCTGGAGCGCTTCACGGAGCCCGTGCGGACGGCGCCGCAATCGCCCGCCGAGCCCCCGGACGGACTGACCGCCCGTGAGGTGGAGGTGCTGCGGCTGGTCGCCGAGGGCCAGTCCAACCCGGAGATCGCCCGCAGCCTGCATGTTTCCACCGCGACCGTGAAGACCCACATCAACAATCTCTTCGCCAAAGCGGGGCTGCGGGACCGCGCGCAGGCCATCCACTACGCGTACCGTCACGGCCTTGCGCGGCCGCCGCAAAAGCCCGTCACCTGATGGGGTGAAGGGTTCGCAATGAAGAGTCCAGGATCTTCCTTTCTGTCCACTCTTGGCCCACACGGACAACAAACCCGTGCACCAAGGAGAGTTCGGTGGACAAGCAGGACGGCCGTTCGGCCGGTGAGTCAGGGGCCCTACGGCTCGACGACCCCTGGTACGACGCTCTCGCCTCCGGGTGGGGCGAGCTGGGCGACGCGGCAAAACCAGCGGGCGAGTGGGACCGCACAGGGAAGCCCGAACCGGTCCCGGTACCCGCACCGGTCCCGGTAGCGGAACCACGATCCGCGCCCCACGACGAGATCTATCTGGCAGTGCAACGAAGCACGGCATTCCAGGAGGTGCGTCGTCGCTATCGGCGGTTCGTCCTCCCCGGCACGGCGGTATTCCTGGTCTGGTACCTCGCCTATGTGGTCGCAGCGACCGCCGCGCCGGGCCTCATGGCCCATCGTGTCGTCGGCGCCCTGAACGTCGCGATGCTCGCCGGACTCGGCCAGTTCGCCACCACGTTCCTGCTCACCTGGGCCTACGCGCGCCATGCCCGGCTGCGCAGGGACCGCGCGGCGCTCGACATCCGCTGGGAAACGCAGGAACTCACCGGGGGGAACATCCGTTGACCGGCGACCACCAGACCCTCGCACTGGTCCTGTTCAGTGTGTTCATCGCCGTCACCCTGGCGATCACGACCTGGGTGAGCCGCCGCCGGCACGGCTCCGCTGAGGAGTTCTACGCGGGCGGAAGACTCTTCTCCCCTATGGAGAACGGATTCGCCATCGCGGGTGACTACATGTCCGCTGCGTCTTTCCTCGGTATCTCCGGGCTGATCGCGCTCTTCGGCTACGACGGCCTGCTGTACTCGGTCGGCTTTCTCGTCGCCTGGCTCGTTGTCCTCTTCCTCGTCGCCGAACTGGTCCGCAACTGCGGAAGGTTCACCCTTGCCGATGTCGTCGCCGCCCGGATGCGGGAGCGACCCGTCCGCATCGCGGCGGGCACGGCCTCCGTCACCGTGTCCGTGCTCTACCTGGTGGCGCAGATGGTCGGCGCCGGCAGTCTGGTCGCCCTGCTCCTGGGCGGGGCGAGCCAGCAGGCCCGTACCTGGATGGTGATCGGGGTCGGCGCTCTGATGGTGGTCTACGTCGCCTTCGGCGGCATGCGGGCCACGACCTGGATCCAGATCGTCAAGGCGGTACTCCTCATGGGCGGCGCCATCGCCCTGACCGTCCTGGTACTGATCCGGTTCCACGGCGACATCAACGCCCTGTTGAACAGGGCCGCCGAACGCAGCGGCCACGGCCGCGACTTCCTCACTCCCGGTCTCAAATACGGCGGCGGCTGGACCGCGCGGCTCGACTTCATCAGCCTCGGCATCGCTCTGGTTCTGGGGACCGCCGGGCTGCCGCACATCCTCTCCCGCTTCTACACCGTTCCCACGGCGCGCTCCGCCCGTCGCTCCGTCGTCTGGTCCATCGGTCTGATCGGCGGCTTCTACCTGATGACCATCGTGCTCGGTTTCGGTGCCGCAGCGGTGCTGGGCAGCTCGGCCGTCCATACGTCCAATACGGCCGGCAACACCGCCGTCCCGCTGCTCGCCCTCAACCTGGGAGGCGGCGCCGGTTCGACCGGGGGGACGGTTCTCTTCGCAGTGGTGGCCGCGGTCGCGTTCGCCACCATCCTGGCCGTTGTCGCCGGCATCACGCTCGCCTCGTCGGCCTCGGTCGCACACGACCTGTATGCCTCGCTGCGACGCGCGCGCGGCACGGCGCAGGACGCCCAGCGTGCCGAGGTGGCCGTGGCGCGCATTGCGGCGGTGGCGGTCGGCGCGGTTGCCATCGGCCTCAGCCTGCTCGCCCAGGACCTGAACGTCGCCTTCCTGGTGGGCCTGGCCTTTGCCGTTGCTGCTTCGGCCAACCTGCCGGTCCTGCTGTACACCCTCTTCTGGCGCCGCTTCACGACCCGGGGGGCGGTCTGGTCTGTGTACGGCGGTCTGATCCCGGCCATCACCCTGGTCGTTCTCTCGCCGGTGGTCTCCGGCGGTCCGGAATCGATTTTCCCCGGACTGGACTTCGCCGTCTTCCCGCTCGACAACCCCGGTGTCGTATCGATCCCGTTGGGCTTCCTGATGGGCTGGCTGGGAACGCTGCTCTCCCCGGAGGCTGCCGACGAGGCACGGCATGCAGAGACGGAGGTACGGGCGCTCACGGGGGCGGGGGCGGCCTAAGGGCGTATCCGACAAGTCCAGGGGCGGGCAGGCCCTGGACTTGGAGGGCACGGGCAGGACGGGCGGGGTTGCCCACAGCCGTGTGGCGGCTTCTTGGCCCTCGCCCTCCCGTACGCCTCGCGTTACCCGCATCCGTCGCTCCCCGATGGCGGTTTGCGGCTCTAGACCCACTCGTAGCGGTGCTCGGGGCGGCCGGTTTCGCCGTACTTGAGGGTGAGGCGCACCCGCCCTGCGCGCTCCAAGAGCTTGAGGTAACGCTGGGCGGTCTGCCGGCTCAGCCCCGCCTGGAGGGCGACGTCCTGCGCGGACAGCGCGGCGTCCGCGGAGCGCAGCACCGAGCGCACGCGGTCGGCGGTAGCGGTGGAGTGCCCCTTCGGCAATTCGGCGGGGCCCGCGTTGGCGGCGCCCAAGACGCCGAAGATCCGGTCCACTTCGGACTGCTCCGCCTGTCCGCCGCCCGCAAAGGTGCGGTGCAGCGCCGCGTAGCCCTCCAACTTGGAGCGCAGGCCTGCGAAGGTGAACGGCTTGACCAGATACTGCAGCGCACCGTGGCGCATGGCAGCCTGCACGGTGGCGATATCGCGCGCCGCCGTCACCATGATCACGTCGGTGAGCAGACCGCGGCGTCGCAGGTCGCCGACCAGCTGCAGCCCTGTCCTGTCGGGAAGGTAGTGATCCAGAAGGATCAGATCGACGGGGTAACTTTCCAGGGCTGCGAGGGCTTCCGCAGCGGTGTGCGCGAGGCAACTGACCCGGAATCCCTCGGTCTTGGCGACGTACGCCGCATTGATCTTTGCCACGTGCACATCGTCGTCCACGACCAGTACGTTGATCATTGGCCGGCCTCCGTCGCGCCCCCGGGAAGACGAGTGCCCAAGGTTGCTCGCCCGGTGCTGTGGGTTCCCGTGATTGCTTCCTGGGAGGCCGCCTCACGCCCCTCTGGAAGCTCGTCGGACAGCGCGTCGGGGACCGTCACGGTGAATACCGCACCACCACCGGGGCGCTCGCCGACCTCGGCGCTGCCTCCATAGCGCTCCGCGAGACGCCGTACGAGCGCCAGGCCGATGCCGCGCTGCCCATGGGCGGCCGGATCCTTGGTCGTCCAGCCCTCGGTGAAGATCTCGGCGCGACGCGCTTCGGGCACGCCCGGTCCGTTGTCGCTGACTCGCACGACGGCGGTCCGGTCAACGGTGCGAACCTCGGCTTCCACGAGTGCGTCGCGCTCTCCCGACGTGGCGTCCAGGGCGTTGTCGATGAGATTGCCGAGCACGGTGACGAGGCTGTGCGGATCGACCAGACGGTCGGGCACATGCGTATCGGGGGAGATGCGGAGGGAGGCACCGCGCTCGGTGGCGACGGTGGCCTTGCCCACCAGGAGGGCAGCCAGCAGGGGATCGTGGATGCGCTCGGTGACCTGCTCGGCGGTCGCACGATGCACGCCTACGGCTCGTGTCACAAACTCCACTGCCTCTTCGTGCAGACCGAGTTCGAGCAGACCGAGGAGGGTGTGCAGCCGGTTGGCGTGTTCGTGGTCCTGGGCACGGAGGGCATCGATGAGTCCGCGGGTGCCGTCCAGTTCGCGGCCGAGCCGTTCCAGCTCGGTGCGGTCGCGCAAGGTGATCACGGCACCGCCGTCTTCAGTGGGCATACGGTTCGCCACCAGAACCCGGTGCCCGCTGACGGCCAGCAGGTCCGCCCCCGACACGCGGCCGGCCAGGACATCGGTTGTACGGCCAGGAGGCAGCGCCGTGTCCAGGGGGTGGCCGGTGTCCTCGGCGCGTAGCTCGAGGAGTCGCTGTGCCTCGTCGTTCATGAGGCGGATACGGCCGTGCTTATCGAGCGCGAGGAACCCCTCACGGATGCCGTGCAGCATTGCTTCCCGCTCGGCGAGCAGCGCGGAAATGTCGGAGAACGCCAGGTCGTGGGTGCGGCGCTGGAGGCGGCGGGAGACGATGTAGGCGGCGAGAGCCCCCACGGCGAGGGCTCCGCCCGCGTAGGCGAGCAGCTGGGGGACGGTGGAGAGCAGCCGTTCCCGCACACTCTCGTACGCGATGCCGACGGAGACGGCTCCGACGATCTTGCCTTGCTCGTCACGGAGCGGGACCTTGCCGCGTGCGGACCGGCCGAGAGTGCCCTCGTCGATCTGCATGACTTCCTCGCCGGAGAGCACGGCGCTGGGATCGGTCGAGACATGGCGTCCGATCTCGTCCGGGTCGGTGTGGGACCAGCGCACACCCCGCTTGTCCATGATCACGACGTACTCGGCCCCGGTGGCGGCGCGAATCCGCTCCGCCTCGTGCTGTACGGGGCCGTGGCGCGTCGGGCGGGAGGACTCCAGGGCGTCGTCGAGGCGTGACTCGGCGGCGGTGGTCTGCGCGATGGCCAGGGCGCGGCGCATTGCTTGATCGTCGAGTTGCGCACTGAGCGGGGCGAGGAACAGGCCGGTGGCCAGTGCGGTGACACCCGCGGCGATGGCCAGCTGCACCATTAGGACCTGGGAAAACACCTTCCGTGGCCAGCCCAGTCGCGGCCGATGCAGCCTGGAAGCGGCCGGTCGGCGGTCGGACTGGGCGGACCGAGTACCGGGCGCGTGCGTGGTGCTGTGGGGCTCATCAGTGCTGGCGGGGGAGACAGCCGCGGTGGCGGGAAGCGGCACGGAACCCGAGGGCTCTGTGGCGCTCGGGCGCGGAACGGACTCTTCCTTCTCGCCCATACGAACGAACAGTAAGCGCGGTCATGGCCGGTCCGGTAATCCCTCATGGGGACGAATTCGGAGGGTGGCCGGGTGGCGACGCATACGTGACTCCGCCCGAGTGCGTCCCGATCACGGGCTTCCGCGGATGCGCGTTCTGCTGCTGCACGGGGTTATCCACAGGCCTGTCGCTTGCGGAACGTGCGCACCTAGCCTCGAACGGTGAAACCGACAGACCCTGCGTTCGGCGGCCCGACGCCGATCGGGTGCAGGGCGAGGTGCGCGACAGGGTGCACGGAAGGGAGCGGTCATGTGGTCGAGGGGGGATGGCTGCAGGGCCTGGCGTACGTCGTGGAGAGTGGCTAGTGGTGGGCCGCTCGATCGCCGCCTGGCCGGGGGCGCGCTGCCCCGGCGCAGCTGGTCGGTGCGTGTCGCCTGCAGTGTCACGTGGTCCTGGCGCAGCCGCGTGCGGCCGGAAGGGTCGCGCCCGCCCGGCAGAACGTTTTCGTCGAGCCGCAGTGATCATCGGCTTCCAGACGAGCGTAGGAGCGGCAGAGATGGGGTCCCGCATGCGCGTCGTAGGAGAGAAGAGGAGGGGCGTGGAGGACCCAGCGGGTACCCGGGTGAACCCTTGAGGTCAGCTGCTGACAGCCGGCGCCCGCCTCCGCGGCATAACGTCCGCAGCGGCGACAGAGGCAACGGCCATACGCGCCGGTGGACCGAGCGGCGCACCACAGCTGGCGGGCGCCGCAGCACCATCGGTCCGCTGTTCAACGGTGACCCGCCAGCTGCGACCGTCGGAGTGTGCCACGGTGACAACCCACATAGGGGAGGCTCCCGCGATCGCAGAGCCACCGGGCATCGGGCTGTCGGCCGGTTCGGGCCGCACCGTGTCGGTCCGTACGATGTCGAGTGCGTCCGCCCGGTCCTCCGCGATCAGCTCGCGGACCGCGAGGTCAGCGGCCTGGCCCGGCCGGCCCCAGGCCGAGCGGCCACGGCAGTGGTCGATCGTGATCCGTCCATCGCGCGCCGCTTCCACAGCCTCCTTGACCAGGGGGGCCGAGGCGCGTCCGTAGGCGTAGCCGTAGGGGAGGACGACAAGGGTGGGGGAGAAGCGATGCCCCCCGATGTGGGTGACCTCCCAGGCCTCGGTTCCGCCGGCGGCGAGCTCGGCGGCCAGTGGGCGGCCGAGCAGGGCGCAGCAGCGGTCCCGCTTGCCGTTGGTACACACGAGGACCAGCGGCTCACCGATGTACGGCTCCCAGAGGTGGTGATGCTCACCAGCTCCCAAAGCCGTGAAGTCCAGCCCGAGAGCTGCCCGCGGGTCGGTGACGGTGGTCGTGCGGATCCAGGTGCGTCCGGGGGCGGTGTGCGCGAGGAACATCCGGCGCTGGGACGTGCCGTGGCAGTCGGCATGACGCCCAGGTCGGCGGATCAGGGCGACTCGTACGCCCGTCCCCTCGGTCGCGGCCTCCAAGGCCCGGCCGACGTCAGGATCGAGGTGACTGTTCGTCAGCGCTTGGGATCCCCAGGGCCCGGTCTGCTCGATGAGCAGCCAGGTCCTGGCGGTGGCCGCGGTCGCGGTGAGAGATTCGGCCGATTCACGGGAAGCGGTGGCACAGGTACTCACATAGGTGAGCCTAACCTCATTCGGCTGGCGTCGGATGTCGGGTGGGTCTCCCGGCAGTGACGGCGAAGGCCGCGCGCCGCTTTTACCTGGCAGTCCTAGAGGTGGCTCAACTGCTGAGCCGAACACGGCGGCGCCGGAGATCTCGCCGCCGGCGTCGTATCGATATGCGCCCGCACTCCGCGACCGCTTCCCTTATGGCAACCGCTGCGGCGGGCGGGGGCCGTGGTACTGGCCGCTGGGGCGCATGCGGAGGGGAGGTTCGGCGTATTCCTCCAGGGCATGGGCGATCCAGCCGGCCGTGCGGGCGATGGCGAACATGGTTTCGCCGGCCTCGGCCGGCATGCCTGTTGAGACGGACAGAACGGCCAGTGCCAGGTCGACATTGGCGTGCAGTTCCGTGTGCCGGGCCGTGGTGGTGATCACTTCACGGGCGGCCTGCAGGGCGGTGCGGGCTTGCGGTACATCCTCCAGGAGCCGGAACAGGGTGCGGGCCCGTGGGTCCTCGCCGGGATAGAGGGGATGACCGAGCCCTGGTACTCGGCGGCCGGCCCGCAGATGGTCGGCGACGACGGCAGCCGCGCTGCCCCGGTCCAGCACCTCCACCAGCATTCGGTGGGCAAGTCCACTTGCCGCACCGTGCAGCACGCCGTCCAGTGCTCCGAAACCGGCCGAGACGATCGCGTACGGATGGGCGCGGGCCGAGGCGGCGACCCGGACCGCGAGCGTCGAGGCGGCGAGGTCGTGGTCGATGAGCAGGACCAATGCGGCGTCCAGGACACGGAGTGCCTCGGCGTCGGCCGGTTCCGAGGTCAGTCGTGACCAGAGGCGGGTGGCAAGGGAATCGGCAGCGGGTGGCTTCCGGGAGTGCGACGGCAAGGCGTCGACCAGGGTAGGGATCAGACTGCGGGCGATGTCGACGACGGTGTCCTCGGACAGGTCGAAACGCAGCGGGTCGGCGGCTGCCGCGGCGATCGCACCGACCCGTAGCCGGTCCATCGGTCCGCTGTGTGCCGGAAGTGCCTGTACGGCGCGGTGGGCGGCGGACAGCGCGTCGCGCGGTGCCGTGAAGCGGACGGTGGGGCGCAGTTCGCCGGTCCACAGCCACTCGGCGACTTCCTCGTAGCTGTAGTGGGCGGCGAGTTCCGAAGTGTCGACGCCGCGGAAGTAGCAGTGGTTGCGGTCGATCAGCGTGATGCCGGTGCGGATCGCCAACTCGCTGCCGGGTGCGGAGGGTTCGCGGCGGCCGGCGCGGCGGGCCAGCGCATCGACTTCTTTCGCGTCGAAGGTGCTGCCGCGGCTGCCCGGCTCCCGGCGGCTGGTCAGTTGGCCGCGGCTGACATAGGCGTACACCGTCTCCGGCTTCACCCCGAGCCGCTCGGCCGTCTCCCGGGTGCTCAGCCGCTGTCCACCCCGGCCCTGCGCCGCTTCCTGATCTGCCATGCGTTCACCGTATCCGGGACATCCACATTGATGGAATCAATATTGACAAGTGTAGAGTCAAGCATAGACAGTCAGATCAATATTTGGGTGAGGAAGAGCTAAGGAGACCAGCCATGCCGATCGCCGAGGTGAACGCACCGATCGACGCGCCCCGCGGGCTTGCGGGCGTCATCGTCACCGAGACCCAACTGGGCGATGTCCGGGGCGCCGAGGGCTTTTACCACTACCGCCAGTACTCCGCCGTCGAGCTGGCCGCAGCCCGCAGCTTCGAGGACGTGTGGTACCTGATGTTCCACGGCGAGCTGCCCTCCGCGACGCAGCTGGCCGCCTTCAGGACCGAGACTGCCGCGCTGCGCGCGCTGCCCGGGGCCGTACGCGACGCGCTGCCCGCCCTCGCCCATGGCGGCGCACTCTCCGGTCCGCTCGCCGGGCTGCGTACCGCGCTGTCGCTGCTCGGCGCAGCGGCCGGTTTCCGCCCGCTGTACGACATCGACGCCGACCGCCGCCGCGTCGATGCTCTTGCCGCATGTGCCGCAGTACCGACACTGATCACCTCGCTGCACCGGCTCGGTCAGGGCCTGCAGCCGGTTGAGCCGCGGGCGGACCTCGGTCACGCGGCCAACTACCTCTACATGCTCACGGGCGAAGAGCCGGAGCCGGACCGGGTCCGGGCGATCGAGGCGTATCTGATCTCCACCATCGACCACGGATTCAACGCCTCGACCTTCACCGCACGCGTCATCGCCTCCACCGGCGCCGACCTCGCGGCCTGCCTCGTCGGCGCCGTCGGCGCGCTCTCCGGGCCGCTGCACGGCGGTGCGCCCAGCCGTGCGCTGGACATGCTCGACGCCATCGGCACCCCCGACCGCATCGACTCCTGGATCCGCGACAGCGTCCTGCGCGGCGACCGGATCATGGGGTTCGGTCACTCCGTGTACCGCACGGAGGACCCGCGCTCAAGGATGCTGCGAGGTGTCGCCGAGCAGTTCGGCGGTCCGCTGGTGGAATTCGCCGTCCAGGTGGAGGCGAGGGTCGAAGCGCTGCTGGCCGAGCTCAAGCCCGGCCGTGAGCTGCACACCAACGTGGAGCTGTACGCGGGCGTCGTCATGGAGCTGTGCGGGCTGCCCCGCGAGATGTTCACACCCACCTTCTGCGCAGCCCGCGTGGTCGGCTGGAGCGCCAACATTCTGGAGCAGGCCGAGGACTCGAAGATCATTCGTCCCGCCGCGCGGTACGTGGGCCCGCCCCCGCCGCAGCCGTTGCCCGCCGCTGCGCCCCGCTAGCGGGCGGTGCGGCGGCCGAGCCGGGCCCGCGCCGCCGGCGGTCCGTTACGATCGACAGCTCGTCCGCCGCCGGTCCGCGCGGCCCGCCACCCGCACCATGGAGGCGCCCCCTTGGCCACGCAACAGATCCCGGTCGTCGTGCTCGCGGGCTTCCTCGGATCGGGCAAGACCACCCTCCTCAACCACCTGCTCGGCACCGGCGACGGCACCCGTATCGGCGCGATCGTCAATGACTTCGGCAGCATCGAGATCGACGCCATGACCGTCGCCGGACAGGTGGACTCGATGGTCTCGCTCGGCAACGGCTGTCTGTGCTGCGCGGTCGATACCAGCGAACTGGACACCTACCTGGAACGGCTCGCCCGCCCCGCCGCCCGTATCGATGTGATCGTCATCGAGGCCAGCGGACTGGCCGAGCCCCAGGAACTCATCCGGATGATCCTGGCCAGCGACAACGACCGGATCGTCTACGGCGGGCTGATCGAGGTCGTCGACGCCGCCGAATTCGACGACACCAGGGTCCGCCACCCCGAACTGGACCGGCATGTGGGCATCGCCGACATCGTGGTGCTCAACAAGGCCGACCGCATCGGCGACGCGGCACTACAGGAACTCATCGGCACACTCGCTGACCTCGCGCCCGGCCGGCCCGTGATCTGCACGGCGTACGGCCGGGTCGACCCCGAGCTGTTCTTCGACCGCGGACCGGGGGAGGGCCGCGACGCGGCCGTACGCCAGCTGTCCTTCGAGGACCTGCTGCGCGAGGCCGCGGCGAACGGGGATGCCGCCGCCCACCACTGCGACGGTCACTGCGATCACCCCGACCACGCCCACCATGAGGACCACCTCCACGCCGCCTACCAGAGCGTGGAGTTCACCTCCGCCGAGCCGATGCACCCGCGCCGTCTCATGGACTTCCTCGACAGCCGCCCGGCCGGTCTCTACCGCATCAAGGGCTTCGTCCACTTCGACGTGCCGGAGAACCGCCAGAAGTTCACCCTGCATGCCGTCGGCGACTTCCTGCGCTTCTACCCCGAGCCGTGGCCGAAGGGCGAGGCGCGGTGCACCCAGCTCGTCATGATCGGCAGCGGCATCGACGCACCGGCCCTGCGCAAGGAGCTGGAGAACTGCCGGGAGAGCACACCGCCGGAGGCCGGTGCCCACAGCATGTGGGGTGTGCTGCGGTACGTGGCCGCACGCGAGGAAGACTGGTGACGTCGTCGGGCCGGTCTTCCACCGGCCCGACGGCGTCCACCGCGTCTGTCCTTCCGACTGCCGCCTACACCGGCCCGGCCAGCGACGCCACCGGCTTCGTCAGCGGCACCCCCGAACCGTCCCGCCGCGGATCCACCTCCGGCAGCTCGACGGGTGAGCCCTTGGCGTCCGCGGCCCGCACCGGAGCCGGCCCGGCCCACGCCAGGGTCAGACAGTCCTCGCCCTTCAGGAACCGCTGACAGCGCACACCGCCGGTCGCCCGTCCCTTGCGCGGGTACTGGTCGAACGGGGTGAGCTTGGCCGTCGCCACCGAGTCGTCGAGCGTGCCGTGCGAGCCGGCGACCGTGAACACCATGGCCTCGGAGGCCGGATCGACCGCGGCGAACGAGATCACCTTCGCGCCCTCGCCCAGCTTGATGCCCGTCATACCGCCCGCGGGACGGCCCTGTGGCCGCACCTGCGCGGCCGGATAGCGCAGCAGCTGCGCCTCGTTGGTGATGAAGACCAGGTCCTCCTCACCGGTGCGCAGCTCGGCCGCGCCCACGATGCGGTCGCCGTCCTTGAGGGTGATGACCTCCAACTCCTCCTTGTGGGAGGGGTAGTCGGGCACCACCCGTTTGACCACGCCCTGCTCCGTGCCGAGCGCCAGGCCCGGCGAGGACTCGTCCAGCGTGGTCAGACAGATCAGCTGCTCGCCCTCCTCCAGCGTCAGGAACTCCGAGAGCTGGGCGCCGCCGGAGAGGCCGGGTGCGGCCGCCGTCTCCGGGAGCTGCGGCAGATCGATCACTGCGATCCGCAGCAGCCGGCCCAGGGACGTCACCGCGCCCACCTCGCCACGGGTCGTCGCCGGCACCGTCGAGACGATCACGTCGTGCTTGACGCGCCGGGCGTCGGCGTCGAAGGGCACCTCACCGGTGACCGTCCGGGCCAGCAGGCCCGTCGAGGACAGCAGGACCCGGCACGGGTCGTCGGACACCTCCAACGGCACCGCACCGACCGAGGTGCCCGTCGACTCCAGCAGGACCGTCCGCCGGTCCGTGCCGTACTTCTTCGCCACCGCGGCCAGCTCGCCGGAGACCAGCTTGCGCAGCTCCGCGTCCGAATCCAGGATCCGCGTCAGCTTCTCGATCTCGTCCTGCAGCCGGTCACGCTCCGACTCCAGCTCGATACGGTCGAACTTGGTCAGCCGGCGCAGCGGGGTGTCGAGGATGTACTGCGTCTGGATGTCGCTCAGCGAGAAGCGCTCGATCAGCCGCTCCTTGGCCTGTGCGCTGTTCTCGCTGGAGCGGATGAGGCGGATGACCTCGTCGATGTCCACCAGGGCCGTCAGCAGGCCCTCGACCAGGTGGAGACGGTCACGCCGCTTGCTGCGCCGGAACTCGCTGCGTCGGCGCACCACATTGAAGCGGTGGTCGACATAGACCTCCAGCAGCTCCTTGAGGCCCAGCGTCAGCGGCTGGCCGTCCACCAGCGCGACGTTGTTGATACCGAAGGACTCCTCCATCGGCGTGAGCTTGTAGAGCTGCTCCAGGACGGCCTCGGGGTTGAAGCCGTTCTTGACCTCGATCACCAGCCGCAGGCCGTGCTCGCGGTCGGTGAGGTCCTTGACGTCGGCGATGCCCTGCAGCTTCTTCGAGCCGACCAGGTCCTTGATCTTGGAGATGACCTTCTCGGGGCCGACCGTGAAGGGGAGTTCGGTGACGATCAGCCCCTTGCGGCGGGCGGTGACGGTCTCGACGGTGACCGTCGCGCGGATCTTGAAGGTGCCGCGGCCCTTCTCGTACGCGTCCCGTACGCCGCCGAGCCCCACGATCCGGCCGCCCGTCGGCAGGTCGGGCCCCGGCACGAACCGCATCAGGGTGTCGAGATCGGCATTCGGATGCTTGATCAGATGACGGGCCGCGGCGATGACCTCGCCCAGGTTGTGCGGCGGCATGTTCGTCGCCATACCGACGGCGATGCCGGACGTCCCGTTGACGAGGAGGTTCGGATACGCGGCCGGGAGGGCGACCGGCTCCCGCTCCTGGCCGTCGTAGTTCGGTGCGAAGTCGACGGTGTCCTCGTCGATGGACTCCGTCATCAGGGACGTCGCGGACGCCATCCGGCACTCGGTGTACCGCATCGCGGCGGGCGGGTCGTCATTGCCCAGCGAGCCGAAGTTGCCGTGGCCGTCCACCAGCGGCACCCGCATCGAGAACGGTTGCGCCATGCGCACCAGCGCGTCGTAGATGGACGCGTCGCCGTGCGGGTGGAGCTTACCCATCACCTCGCCGACGACCCGGGCGCACTTGACGTAGCCGCGGTCGGGCCTCAGACCCATCTCGTTCATCTGGTAGAGGATGCGGCGGTGCACGGGCTTGAGACCGTCGCGGGCGTCCGGCAGGGCGCGCGAGTAGATGACCGAATACGCGTACTCGAGGAAGGAACCCTGCATCTCGTCGACGACGTCGATGTCGAGGATCCTCTCCTCGAAGTCGTCCGGCGGCGGGGTCTTCGTGCTGCGGCGGGCCATCGCGGCTGCGGCTCCTTCTGCTGCGTCTACTGCCGATATCGGAAAGCATCGGTCAACCCGTCGGGTCAACCGGGCGGGGGATCAGCCCGCGCATATCTCTGAGTCTGACGCGGACCATTGTGGACCGCCGCACTGACAACGCCGACCGCGACTCCCCCTTCGGCCCCCGTGGAAGCCGCGCAGGGCGCACGTACCGGGCCGGACACCCGGGAACTTCGCCAGATCCCGACGCGCTTGCATACAGTGACAGAACTTCCTCGCAAGCGGATCGAAGGGACGTACATGCCCATGGGTCACACGGCCACAGAACAAGCCGGCTCCGGCGGCCTGACAGCGACCGAGCACCGGCTGGCCAATGGCCTGCGCGTGGTGCTCTCCGAAGACCACCTGACCCCGGTTGCAGCGGTCTGCCTGTGGTACGACGTCGGCTCCCGCCACGAGGTCAAGGGCCGTACGGGCCTGGCTCACCTCTTCGAGCACCTGATGTTCCAGGGCTCCGCGCAGGTGACGGGCAACGGTCACTTCGAGCTGGTGCAGGGCGCCGGCGGTTCGCTCAACGGCACCACGAGCTTCGAGCGCACCAACTACTTCGAGACCATGCCCGCCCATGAGCTGGAGCTCGCGCTCTGGCTGGAGGCGGACCGGATGGGCTCGCTACTGACCGCGCTCGACGACGAGTCCATGGAGAACCAGCGCGACGTCGTCAAGAACGAACGCCGACAGCGCTACGACAACGTCCCCTACGGCACGGCCTTCGAGAAGCTGACGGCCATGGCGTACCCGGAGGGCCACCCGTACCACCACACGCCCATCGGGTCGATGGCCGATCTCGATGCGGCCTCCCTGGAGGACGCGCGGGCGTTCTTCCGTACGTATTACGCACCTGGCAACGCCGTCCTGTCGGTCGTCGGCGACATCGACCCCGAGCAGACCCTGGCCTGGGTGGAGAAGTACTTCGGCTCGATCCCCTCGCACGACGGCAAGCAGCCGCCGCGCGACGGCACGCTGCCCGACGTCATCGGCGGCCAGCTGCGTGAGGTCGTCGAGGAGGACGTGCCCGCCCGCGCCCTGATGGCTGCCTACCGTCTGCCGCACGACGGCACCCGTGAGGCGGACGCCGCCGACCTCGCGCTGACCGTACTGGGCGGCGGCGAGTCCTCCCGTCTGTACAACCGGCTGGTGCGCCGTGACCGCAGTGCGGTGGCCGCCGGCTTCGGCCTGCTGCGGCTCGCCGGCGCGCCCTCGCTGGGCTGGCTGGACGTGAAGACGTCCGGCGGGGTGGAGGTCCCCGCCATCGAGCGCGCGGTCGACGAGGAGCTGGCTCGCTTCGCCGCCGAGGGGCCGACCCCGGAGGAGATGGAGCGCGCACAGGCCCAGCTGGAGCGTGAATGGCTGGACCGGCTGGCCACGGTCAGCGGGCGCGCCGACGAACTGTGCCGCTTCGCCGTCCTGTTCGGCGACCCCCAGCTCGCGCTGAGCGCCGTCCAGCGCGTCCTGGACATCACCCCCGAGGAGGTGCAGGCGGTCGCCAAGGCCCGGCTGCGCCCCGACAACCGCGCGGTGCTGGTCTACGAGCCGACCGAGCCGACCGAGCAGAACGACGCCGCCGACACCGAGGAAGGGCAGGCGGACCAGTGAGCGACGCCACCACCCACGCCGACACCCCTGTGAGCACGATGGACTTCCACCCGCAGCCCCGGGGCGGCGCGCCCAAGCCGTGGGCCTTCCCGGCGCCCGACCGCAGCCAACTGCCCAACGGCCTCACCCTGCTGACCAGCCACCGCCCCGGTCAGCAGGTCGTCGCCGTCGAGATCAACCTCGTCGCTCCGCTGGACGCCGAGCCCGAGGGCCTGGACGGCGTCGCCACGATCATGGCGCGGGCGCTGTCCGAGGGCACCGACAAGCACGACGCGGAGGAGTTCGCCGCCGAGCTGGAGCGCTGCGGCGCCACCCTGGACGCGCACGCCGACCACCCCGGCGTACGGGTCTCCCTGGAAGTGCCGGCCTCCCGGCTGCACCGCGCGCTCGGCCTGCTCGCCGATGCGCTGCGCGCCCCCGCGTTCCCGGAGAGCGAGGTCGAGCGGCTGGTCCGCAACCGCCTCGACGAGATCCCGCACGAGCTCGCCAACCCGGCCCGGCGCGCCGCGATGGCGCTGTCCAAGGAGCTGTTCCCGGCCACGGCCCGCATCTCGCGCCCGCGCCAGGGCACCGAGGAGACCGTCGCGCGTATCGACGCCGCGGCCGTCCGCGCCTTCTACGACGCCCATGTACGGCCCGCCACGGCCACCGCCGTCATCGTCGGTGACTTCACCGGCGTCGACCTGGACGCGGCCCTCGCCGACACCCTCGGCGCCTGGAGCGGTTCGACGGCCGAGCCGCTGAAGGCCTCGCCGATCGTCGCCGACGACACCGGCCGCGTGGTGATCGTGGACCGCCCCGGCGCCGTCCAGACGCAGCTGCTCATCGGCCGCATCGGTTCCGACCGGCACGACCGGGTGTGGCCTGCGCAGGTCCTCGGCACATACTGCCTGGGCGGCACCCTCACCTCCCGTCTGGACCGTGTGCTGCGGGAGGAGAAGGGCTACACCTACGGGGTGCGCGCGTTCGGCCAGGTGCTCCGCTCCACCGCCCCCACGTCCCCCGAGGGGGCCACGGGTGCCGCGCTGCTCGCCATCAGCGGGTCGGTGGACACCGCCTCCACCGTCCCGGCGCTCGAAGACCTGTGGAAGGTGCTGCGCACCCTCGCGGCAGAGGGGCTGACCGACGACGAGCGGGATGTCGCCGTGCAGAACCTCGTCGGGGTCGCGCCGCTGAAGTACGAGACCGCGGCGGCCGTCGCGGGCACGCTGGCCGACCAGGTGGAGCAGCATCTCCCGGACGACTTCCAGGCGCAGTTGTACGCCCGCCTCGCGGAGACCGGCACGGTCGAGGCGACCGCGGCGGCGGTCAGCGCCTTCCCCGTGGACCGGCTGGTGACGGTCCTCGTGGGTGATGCGGCGCAGATCGCCGAGCCGGTCAAGGGGCTGGGCATCGGCGAGGTGACGGTCGTCAGCGGCTAGTCCGCGTGACGGAAGGTCATATATCGACAAAGCGGCTCCCGTGGCACTCACTCGCCACGGGAGTCGCTGTATGTCCGTTTTCTTACGGCTGGTTGCGCCGGTTCTTGTGGCATCCCGCACAAAAAACGGCATCTGTTTGCCCAGGGAAAGTGGCCCCGTTTAGCGTCGGTCCGGCTGTTCGTCACAAGTCCGCCACAACAGTGGCACCGGGCAGTCATCGCCGAGTCCCCGTACGGCGCGAGCCAGGGGAGCCGGGGACCCACACGTCCCTTGGGGTGAATCGGACTCCTCTCCCGAGGAGCCCGTAGGAGACCTTCCTGCTCCGAACCCGTCAGCTAACCCGGTAGGCGAGAAGGAGGGAAAGGACAAGCCCGTACATGGCGTTCATCCGTGCCACCGGGAAACACCGCCGCGCCGACCGCCCTGCCCGGACGACCCGGAAGGTCGCCGGTATAGCCACCCTTGCGGCCGGCGGTGTGGTCGCCTCCGTGGCCTCGCCGGCGCTGGCCGCCACCGATGTGGCACCCGCCCACGACACGGGTCTGCAGCAGGCCGTCGTACTGGGTGACGAGCTCGCCGGCCACGTTGCCGCCCAGGCCGACGCGCAGCGCGCCGCCGCGGAGTCCGCCGCCGCGCAGGCGAAGGCCGAAGCCCTGGCGAAGAAGCAGGCCGATGAGGCCAAGCGCCGCGCCGAGGCCGTCCACAAGGCCAAGGTGCGCGCCGCCCGCGACGCGGAGCGCAAGCGCCTGAACACCTTTGTCGCGCCCGTCGCCGACTCCTACATCTCCACCGGGTACAAGGCGTCCAGCAGTCTGTGGTCCTCGGGCAGCCACACCGGCATCGACTTCCACGCCGCCTCCGGCACCAGCGTCCATGCCGTCGGCTCGGGCACCGTCGTCGAGGCGGGCTGGGGCGGCTCGTACGGCAACAACATCGTGATCAAGATGAACGACGGTACGTACACCCAGTACGGTCACCTGTCGTCGTTCGCCGTGTCGGTCGGCCAGCACGTCACCCCCGGCCAGCAGATCGCCCTCTCTGGTGCCACCGGCAACGTCACCGGCCCGCATCTGCACTTCGAGGCCCGCACCGGCCCCGACTACGGCTCGGACATCGACCCGATCTCCTACCTGCGCGCGCACGGCGTCAACGTCTGACCTCCCGCTCGCCCGCCCCGCCGCCCGGGAGCCTCGCACCGCGCTCCTCCCGAAGCCCCGGTCCCGCGACCGGGGCTTCGGCGCATGGGGCGCGGCGTTCCGGCGGCGCGGTGCCGGGCCCGGGGTGCGCCGGATACGAGGCCGACTCGGCCGCGACTTCCGGCCAAAAATATCCATGAATATTCGATGCCCGTCGGAAAATCCCCTCCGGTCTAATAGAGTCACGGAAAAGCCGCCGACCGGTGGCGATTCCAGGGGATTACGGCGGAGGCTCGGGAGATGCGAGGCCATATTTCCGCGCATGCGGTGTGCACGGCGATTCGCGACGACATTGTCTCCGGTGCGCTGGCGCCGGGGAGCCGGCTGATCGAGGAGATTCTCGCGGCCCGCTACGGCGTATCCAGAGTGCCGGTCCGTGAGGCGCTGCGGACCCTGCAGTCCGAGGGCTTCGTCACCACCCGCCACCACGCGGGGGCCTGTGTCGCCGAGCCCACCGAACAGGAGGCCGCCGATCTCCTGGACATCCGCGCCCTGTTGGAGCCGCTGGGCGCCGCCCGCGCGGCCGCCCGCCGCAGCCCCGCCCACCTCAAGGTGCTCCGCGGTCTGGTACGTCTCGGCCGCGAGCGGGCCCGTCACGGCAATCCGGCGGACCTGCAGCAACTCGACGACTGGTTCCACGAGACACTCGCCCAGGCGGTCGGCAGCCCCAGTCTGACGGCGCTGCTGACCCAGCTGCGGCGCAAGATCGAGTGGATGTACGCCGTGGAGCCGCCGGCCCGGGCCGGCGAGTCGTGGGACGAACACGGTGCCGTGCTGGACGCGGTGGCCCGGGGGGACGCGGAGCGGGCCCGTGCCCTGATGGCGGCCCATGTCGAGCGCTCGCTTCCGGTGTACCGGCTGCGGCGCCCGCTCAAGACCGAGGTGAGGGATCCGAAACCGCCCGTCAACACGGTGCGCGTCCGCCCTTAACAACCGTCCCGTATACAAAGAAGTCCCACACGCGAAGAAGTACGGGAAGCACGGGAAGTGTGGGACGTGTGGAACGGGTTTCGGTGCGGCGAAGTGAGCTCCCCGCTCCGGCGGTATTCCGCCGGTATTCGGGTGCCCATTCTTCGGCGCTGCAGATGGTTAATGGTGCGCGTTTTACGGCACCGGAATGCCATGCCTGACGGTGCGCACTATTTCTCGCCCGTCCCGGATTTCCGGGCGGCCGGGGAATTCCGGTGCACCCGCGCGGTCATGCGCATGCGGCGACATCGCACACCGTTGCCCCGCCTCGGACTCAGGGCGCAGTGAAACGGCCCCGCCGCGGCAGCCGGTGACCGGTTACCGCGGCGGGGCCGCCGCATACAGCAGGGAGTCCGAGGGGCTCAGACGGTCTCGGGGAGCTCCTCAAGACCCTCGGCGACGAGCTTGGCCAGGCGGTCGAGCGCGGCCTCGGCGCCCTCGGCGTCGGAGGCCAGCACGATCTCCTCGCCGCCCTGGGCGCCCAGGCCCAGGACCGCGAGCATGGAGGCGGCGTTCACGGGGTTGCCATCGGCCTTGGCGATCGTTATCGGGACGCCGGAGGCGGTGGCCGCACGGACGAAGATCGACGCGGGGCGGGCGTGCAGGCCCTCGGTCCAACCGACATTGACGCGGCGCTCTGCCATGGTGTTGCCCTTCAAAGTCGTGACTGTTGTCTAGACCAGTCTCTCACGATGGCGGACGTGCTCCACCAGACGTGCGTCCTGGCCTTCGCCGCCCCTGGTCCCCAAGGGAGGCCGGTCGGCCGGGCCGTGCCGTACGGACTCCACGGCAGCCCCGGCCTGCTCTGCACCCCGAGCGTACGCGCGCCGCCCGTTGTCGGTGCCCGGTCGTACGCTGTCCGCATGCAGAAGTCGCAGGACCACGCGTACCCGACCCACTGGGAAGCAGACGTGGTGCTGCGTGACGGCGGCACGGCACGGATCCGCCCCATCACCCCCGACGACGCCGAGCGGCTGGTCTCGTTCTACGAACAGGTCTCGGACGAGTCGAAGTACTACCGCTTCTTCGCGCCCTACCCGCGCCTGTCCGCCCGCGACGTGCACCGTTTCACCCACCACGACTACGTCGACCGGGTCGGGCTCGCCGCGACGGTCGGCGGCGAGTTCATCGCCACCGTCCGCTACGACCGGATCAACGACCAGGGGTTGCCCGCGAAGGACCCCGAGGACGACCAGGCGGAGGTCGCCTTCCTCGTCCAGGACGCCCACCAGGGCCGCGGCGTCGCCTCCGCCCTCCTGGAGCACATCGCGGCCGTCGCCCGCGAGCGCGGCATCCGCCGGTTCGCCGCCGAGGTGCTCCCGGCGAACTCCAAGATGATCAAGGTGTTCACGGACGCCGGCTACACCCACAAGCGCACCTTCGAAGACGGCGTGGTCCGGCTGGAGTTCGACCTGGAGCCGACCGAGCAGTCCATGGCCGTGATGCGCGGCCGCGAGCAGCGGGCCGAGGCCCGCTCCGTCCAGCGGCTGCTCACCCCGCGCTCGGTCGCCGTCATCGGTACGGGCCGCGCCCCCGGCGGCGTCGGCCGTACGGCCCTGCGCAGCCTCCTGGACTCCGGCTTCACGGGCCGGGTGCACGCCGTCAACCACGCCTTCCCCGAAGGCATGCAGCGGCTGGACCCCGAAGGGGTGCCGGCCGTCCGCGCGCTGCGGGAGATCTCCGACCCGGTCGATCTCGCCGTCATCGCCGTGCCCGCGGACAGCGTCCCGGACGTCGTCCGCGACTGCGGCGAACACGGTGTCCAGGGCGTGCTGATCCTGTCCTCCGGGTACGCCGAAGCGGGCCCGGACGGCAGGGAGCGGCAGCGCGACCTGCTCCGCCAGGCCCGTTCGTACGGCATGCGGCTCATCGGGCCCAATGCCTTCGGCCTGATCAACACGGCCCCCGGTGTCCGGCTGAACGCCTCCCTCGCGCCCCAGATGCCAGGCGCCGGCCACATCGGCCTGTTCACCCAATCCGGTGCCATCGGCATCGCGCTGCTCAGCGGACTGCATGCGCGCGGCCCCGGCGACGGCAGCATCGCCGGTATCTCCGCCTTCGTCTCGGCAGGCAACCGCGCCGACGTCTCCGGGAACGACCTGCTCCAGTACTGGTACGAGGATCCGGACACCGACGTCGTGATCCTCTATCTGGAGTCCATCGGCAACCCCCGCAAGTTCGCCCGGCTCGCCCGCCGCACCGCCGCCGTCAAACCGGTCGTGGTCGCCCGGGGTGCCCGGCACAACGGCACCGCCCCGCCCGGCCACGCCGTCCCCACCGTCCGCGTCCCCGACAGCACCGTCGCCGCCCTGATGCGCCAGGCGGGCGTGATCCGCGTCGACACGGTCACCGAGCTGATCGACGCCGGGCTGCTGCTGGCCTCCCAGCCGCTGCCGGCCGGCTCACGTATCGCCATCCTGGGCAACTCCGAGTCGCTGGCGCTGCTGGCCTACGACGCCTGC
Source organism: Streptomyces auratus (assembly GCF_050433025.1). Taxonomy (NCBI): domain Bacteria; kingdom Bacillati; phylum Actinomycetota; class Actinomycetes; order Kitasatosporales; family Streptomycetaceae; genus Streptomyces; species Streptomyces auratus. Next base: position 1,698,147 of record NZ_JBNGCB010000003.1, read on the forward strand.
CTGACCGAACGGCTGCGCCCGCAGCGGCCGCACGTCCTGACCTCGGCCGCGACGCCCGACGACTTCCGGGCCGCGCTCGCCGGGGCACTGGCCGGCGACGGCTGCGACGCCGTGGTCGTCACGGCCATCCCCTGGGTGGGGGAGGGGGCCGCGGTCTCCCCGGGCGGCGGTGAGGGCGCCGCACTCGCCGCCGCTCTGCGGACCGCCGCCGAGGCCCACCCGGAGAAGCCGGTCACCGTCGTCCACCTCGCGATGAACGAGCTGGCGGAGACGCTCGCGGCACCCGCACCCGCACCCGCACCCGCACCCGCACCCGCACCGGCGTCCGGGCCCGACGCCCCCGCCGGGGACCGGGCGCCCCGCCCCGAGGACCCGGCCCCGGCACCTGCCCGGCCCCCGGAGTCCGCTCCGCCCCCGCGCAGCCCGTCGCAACCCGCACGCCCCCTGAGCCCCCCGGGACCGCCACCCGCCCTCGCCGCCCCGCAGCCCGCACCGGCCCGCGACCCCGGGACCATCACCCCGCCCCCGCGCCGCGCAGCCCCCCTCCGCATCCCCGCCTACCCCGCCGCGGAGCGTGCCGTCCGTGCCCTCGCCGAGGCCGTCCGCTATGCCGCGTGGCGCCGCGAGGCCGCCGATCCTGGCCGGGTGCCCGAGTACGACGACATCCAGGAAACGGCGGCCGGCGCCGACATCGAGCGCCTCCTGGGCCGGCTCACCCTTGACGTCCCCACCGGCCGCTCCGTCCCCGTGCCGCCCGAGGACGCCGAGGCCCTGCTCGCCCGTTACGGCATCCACACCCGCCCCGTCCTTGCGGCCCCCGACCCGGACACCGCCGTCCGCGCCGCCGCCCGCCTCGGCTATCCGGTGGCCCTCAAGACCACCGCACCCCATCTGCGCCACCGCGCCGATCTCGGCGGCGTACGCCTCGACATCGCCGGCGAGCGGGAACTCCGCCGCACGTATGCCGAATTGACCGATTTCCTGGGCTCACCGGAAGAGCTGCGTCCGGTCGTCCAGTCGATGGTGCCGCGCGGCGTCGACACCGTCATCCGGGCCGCCATCGATCCGGCCGCCGGCGCCGTCCTCTCCTTCGGCCTGGCCGGTGCGCCCTCCCAGCTGCTCGGCGACATCGCCCACCGCCTCATCCCCGCCACCGACCGCGAGGTCGCGGAACAGATCCGCTCGATCCGTGCCGCCCCGCTGCTGTTCGGCTGGCGCGGCTCCCAGCCGGTGGACACCGCCGCGCTGGCCGAGCTGCTGCTGCGGGTGTCCCGGCTGGTCGACGACCATCCCGAGGTCGTCGCCGTGGACCTCGAACCGGTCGTCGTCGCCGCGCACGGCCTCTCCGTCCTGGGAGCCTCCGTCCGCCTGGCCAGGCCCCCCGCCACCACTGACCTCGGCCCCCGCCGGCTGCCCGTCTACTGAGGCTCTCGCGGCCCGGTACGCCCCGTAAGATGGACCCCATGGCTAAGACCGGTACGACGACCCAGGGACTGCGTGCGGCGATCGAGCGCAGTGGTTATTACCCGACGCTCGTGGCCGAGGCGGTGCAGGCCGCGGTCGGTGGTGAGCCGGTGGTGTCGTACCTCGTCCATCAGGAGACGACCTTCGACGCCAACGAGGTCCGCCGTCATGTCACGGTCCTGGTCCTGACCGGCACCCGCTTCATCGTCAGCCATACCGACGAGCAGGCCGCCGACGCCACCTCCCCGTCGCCGTACGCCACCACCTCCACCGAGTCCGTCAAGCTCGGCCGGATCTCGTCCGTGGTGCTCAGCCGCGTGGTCGCCAACCCCGAGTCGTACACGCCGGGCCAGCTGCCCCGCGAGGTCGTGCTGACCATCGGCTGGGGCGCGGTCGCCCGCCTGGATCTGGAGCCCGCCGCCTGCGGCGACCCCAACTGCGAGGCGGACCACGGCTACACGGGCTCCTCCACCGCCGACGACCTCTCGCTGCGGGTCAGCGAGGCCGGTGACGGACCGGACTCGGTGCGCGAGACGCTCACCTTCGCCCAGGCGCTCTCCGAGGCCACCGCGGCCACCACCACCCGCTGATGACCCACACCGTCCCCGCCTGGCCGGAACCCGAACCGCTCGACCCGCTGGGCGCCCCCGTACCGCAGTACGGCACCGGCTCGCTCGCCGATCTGCTGCCCGGCATCGCCGCGGGCCTGGAGATACCCGGCGTGGCCACGTCGATGGAGCTGGCCCCCGCCGACCGCGCCTGTGTCTTCCTGATCGACGGCCTCGGCTGGGAGTTGCTGCGCAACCACCCGGAGGAGGCGCCGTTCCTGACCTCCCTCCTGGACACGTCGTTCAACGGCAGCGGCCGCCCGCTCACCGCCGGCTTCCCCTCCACCACTGCCACCTCTCTCGCCTCCGTCGGCACCGGGCTGCCGCCGGGCGCCCACGGCCTGCCCGGCTACACCTGCCAGGACCCGGACACCGGCGCCCTGATGAACCAGCTGCGCTGGTATCCGTGGACCGACCCCTATGCCTGGCAGCCGTATCCGACGGTCTTCCAGCGCGCGGACGCCGCCGGCATCCACACCTGCCAGGTCTCCGCACCGAGCTTCCAGCACACCCCGCTCACCAAGGTCGCGCTCAGCGGCGGCACCTTCCACGGCCGGCTCTCCGGCGAGGAGCGGATGGACCTCGCCGCCGAGCAGCTCGCCGCCGGTGACCGCTCGCTGGTCTACACGTACTACTCCGAGGTCGACGGCAAGGGGCACCGCTACGGCGTCGACTCCGATGCCTGGCGCGGCCAGGTGATGTACGTCGACCGGCTCGCCCAGCGGCTGGCCGAGCAGCTGCCGCCGCGCAGCGCCCTCTACATCACCGCCGACCACGGCATGATCGACATCCCCTTCGACCCGGAGTCCCGGATCGACTTCGACGAGGACTGGGAACTGCGCGCCGGCGTACGCCTGTTGGGTGGCGAGGGCCGGGCCCGGCATGTGTACGCCCACCCGGGCGCGGCCGCCGATGTGCTCGCCGTATGGCGCGAGGTGGTCGGTGAGCAGATGTGGGTCGCGAGCCGTGAGGAGGCCATCGCCGCGGGCTGGTTCGGTCCGTCGGTCGACGACCGGGTGCGCGCCCGGATCGGCGATGTCGTGGCGGCCGCCCACGCCGACATGGTGATCATTGCGACCGAACGGGAGCCCCGTGAATCGGAGATGGTCGGGATGCACGGCTCGATGACCCCGGTGGAGCAGCTGGTGCCCCTCCTGGAAGTCCGTACCTGATCCGCACGGCCCACTGCCCGCACGTCGCCACCCCCTCACGAGCCCGAAAGGCCCGCACCTTCCCATGCCCGAGCTGGTGTTCTTCTCCGGAACGATGGACTGCGGAAAGAGCACCCTCGCTCTGCAGATCGAACACAACCGCTCCTCCCGCGGTCTGCAAGGCATGATCTACAGCCGCAACGACCGCGCCGGCCACGGCAGGCTCTCCTCCCGGCTCGGTCTGGTCACCGAGGCCGTCGAGGCGGCGGATGACATGGACTTCTACGCCCATGTCATCGGCCACCTCTCCTCCGGCGGCCGGGTCGACTACGTCATCGCCGACGAGGCGCAGTTCCTGGCCCCCGAACAGGTCGACCAGCTCGCCCGCGTCGTCGACGACCTGGAACTGGACGTCTTCGCCTTCGGCATCACCACCGACTTCCGCAGCAAGCTCTTCCCCGGCTCCCAGCGCCTGGTCGAACTGGCCGACCGGGTGGAGGTGTTGCAGGTCGAGGCGCTGTGCTGGTGCGGCGCCCGCGCCACGCACAACGCCCGTACCGTCGACGGCCGGATGGTCGTCGAGGGCGCACAGGTCGTCGTCGGCGATGTCGTGGGAGACGTGGACAGCCCCCAGGCCGAGGCCGGTTACGAGGTGCTGTGCCGGCGCCACCACCGCCGCCGCCAGACCTCGGCGACCGCCCGCGCGGCCGCCCTCTCCCCGGACGTACTGCCGGTCGACGGCACGAAGTAGCGGCGGCCGCCGGCGCCGCGTCGTCCGGCGGCCGCCGGGCGACCGCACCGGCGCCCGGTGCCGCGGCGTGAGGGAACCCGCCGGCCCGCCCGGCCCGTCCTCACGGGTATGACGCGCACTCCGGCCCTACTGCGCCCCGCCGTTCCTGCCGACCTGGACTCGCTCGTGGAGCTGCACACCCGGGCCCGCACCGCGTACTACCGGGCGGGCGGGTTGCCCGCGGCGGAGATCGACACCCCCGACGGCCCGGCGCGGCGACGGGAGGGGTGGGCGCGCTCGATCCGGTCGCCCACCAGGACGGTGCGGTGCGCGCTCCGCAACGACACCGTGGTGGGCGTGGTGGCCATGGGCCCGCCGCTCGTCCCCGGGAACGAGCCGGTGACCGTGGGCGAGCTGTACCAGATCCATGTGCTGCCCGGTCAGTGGGGCCAGGGCATCGGCGGCCAACTGCACGCGGCCTTCGTACGGTTCCTGCGCGAGGCCGCGCTGCCCAGCGGCCGGGTCGAGGCATGGGAGCGCAACCACCGTGCACAGGCCTTCTACGCGCGGCACGGCTGGCAGCCGGACGGCCGCCGGCGCCCGGGACCGGCCGGTGCGTGCTACGTCCGGATGCGCCTGGACCCGGACGCCTCCTGAGCCCCACCGCCCCTGGTGCGGCGGGCGTTCAGCCCTGCTGGATGATCGTGAAGACGGCGCCCTCGCTGTCGGCGACGGCCGCCAGCCGGCCGTGCACGGAATCCCGGGGGGCGTGCAGCACCTGTCCGCCCAGTTCGGTGACCCGGCGGGCCGCCGCGTCTGTGTGGGGGACGGCGAAGTACGTCATCCAATGGGAGCCCCGGTCGCGGGGCAGGTCGGCGCCCACGCCGCGCATACCGGCCACCGGCTGCCCCTTGAGCTGCAGCGTCAGAGCGTCGGGACCGGCCGAGGCCACCGGCTCCGCCTCGAAGCCGAAGACGTGCTCGTAGAACGGGCTGACCGAGCCGGTGTCCCGGGTGACCAGCTCGTTCCAGACCGGCGTGCCCGGCTCGCCGGTGCGGGCGGTGCCCATCAGCGACTTGCCCTGCCAGACGCCGAAGATCGCGCCCTGCGGATCGGAGCCGATCGCCATCCGCCCCGTGTCGTCGTCCGCATCCAGCGGCCCGACGCCCACCGTCCCACCGCAGCAACGGATCTGTTCCGCCGTCACATCCGCGTCGTCGCTGGCCAGATAGGTGGTCCAGGAGACCGGGAGGTGGCGGTCGGGCGCCAGCTCACCGACCCCGGCGACTTCCCGGCCGTCGAGGAAGGCCCGGGCGTACGGACCGAAGTGCTGCGGCCCCGGGCGGAACTCCCAGCCGAACAGCGCGCCGTAGAACTCCTGCGTCGCGGACATGCTGTGGGCCAGGAGGCTCACCCAGCAGGGCGCGCCGGACATCCGCCGGGTCGCTGCCTCGGTCGTCATGGTCGCTTTCTCCTCGGAGTGTCGGGGTGCTGACCCTGCGCGGTACGGGCACGGTCTGGAGCAGATGCTCGCACCCGGCGCCCTGGTGTGCGCCCCGGCCGCGCCGTCCACGGCGCGTTCGCGGGGGAGAATGCCCGTTTTGAGGCCCCTGGGGCGTTTCGCTGGCGTGACGGCAGGGCGTAACTGCGTCATACGGAGGGTGGGCACCGCCTTCTGAACGTAGCGGTTGCTACGCAAGGATGAGTCCCATGAACGTCATCATCACCGCTACCGAACTCGCGAGCGAGTTGGCGCAGTCCGCCGCTCCGGTGCTCCTGGACGTCCGTTACCAGCTCGGCGGACCGCCCGGCCGCCCCCAGTACGAGGCCGGGCATGTGCCCGGCGCGGTCTATGTCGACCTCGACAGCGAGCTGGCCGCACCCCCCGGCCCGGCCGGCCGGCATCCGCTGCCCGACCTCGAGGTGTTCACCGGCGCCATGCGCGCCGCGGGCGTCCGCGCGGACCGCCCGGTGGTCGTCTACGACGGCGGTCAGAGCTGGGCGGCCGCCCGCGCCTGGTGGCTGCTGCGCTGGACCGGCCACCCCGACGTGCGTGTCCTGGACGGCGGCCTCGCCGCCTGGCAGGCGTCCGGGGGCGCCCTGAGCGTCGATCAGCCGGCCCCGCCGGCCGGCGACTTCACTCCGCTGCCCGGCGCTCTCCCGGTGCTGACGGCGGACGACGCGGCCGCGCTGGCCCGCCGCGGAGTCCTGCTGGACGCCCGGGCCGCCGAGCGCTACCGGGGCGAGGTCGAGCCCATCGACCCGGTCGCCGGCCACATCCCGGGCGCCGTGTCCGCGCCGACGACCGAGAACGTCGCCGAGGGCAGCACCGTCCTCCGTGCCGCCTCGGAACTGGCCGAGCGGTTCGCCTCGCTGGGCGCCACGGCGGACGCGGAGGTCGGTGTCTACTGCGGCTCCGGGGTCTCCGCCGCCCATGAGGTGTTGGCGCTCGCGGTCGCGGGCGTCCCTGCGGCCCTGTACGTCGGCTCCTGGAGCGAGTGGACGGCCGACCCCTCCCGACCGGTCGCCACCGGCCCGCAGCCCGGCTGAGCCCCCGTCACACGCCCGTCCGCCCGCCCCCTGGAAGCAGGGGACGGGCGGACGGGCCTCGCTGCACGGGGGAACGCCGCCCCGCTACTCCGGCTTCTTCCGCCGGGTACCGAAGACGATCTCGTCCCAGCTGGGCACCGCGGCGCGGCGGCCGGGCCGGACGCCGTCCGCCTCGGCCTGCCGGTCCGTGGTCCCGGTCAGCCGGTCGCGGTGGCCGGCCACCGCACGCGGCATCAGCACATCGGCGTACGCGGAACCCGCGCCCGCGCTGGCCGCCGGGGCGGGCGGCTCCTCGACCTCGGCCTCGGACTCCTCGTCGCTCTGCGGCGCCTTCGGGCTCTCCGGGACGACCATGTCGCCACGGAAGCTCGGCACCGCCTCCAGCAGACTGGTCAGCGAATCCCGCTCGCGCTCCCGTTCACCGACGGCCTCCTCGGCGTCCCGCGGCTCTCCGTCCTCGTCGCCGGGCTGCGCCGCACGCTCGGACGACTGCCGGTCCAGGGTGCGGTCCAGCGGCCGGTCGCGCGGCAACCGCGCGATCCGCGGCACGAACGGGAAGCTCGGCTCGGGCGTGTCGTCGCTCTCGCCGATCAGTGCCCGCGCCTCGTCGTCCACGGCCTGCACGAGCCGCCTCGGCGGGTCGTACGTCCAGCTCGCCGAGTGCGGTTCGGTGGCGACGCGGTAGACCAGCAGCACCTCCCAGGTGCCGTCGTCGCGGCGCCAGGAGTCCCACTGGACGCTCTCCTTGTCGGCGCCGCGCAGCAGCAGCCGCTCCGCGACCGCCTCACCGAGCTGGGGACCGGTGTTCTCGCCGGGGCGCCGCACCGGCGTCTTCCGGGCCCGCTCGGCCATGAAGGCGCGCTCGGCGAGCACCGGGCCCTCGAAGCGGCGCACCCGGTCGACGGGGATGCCGGCGAGCTGGGCGACCTCCTCGGCGGAGGCACCGGCTCTTATACGGGCCTGGATGTCCCGCGGACGCAGATGGCTCTCGACCTCGATCTCGATCTGGCCCAGCCGTGCGCGGTCATTGCGGACGGCGGCGCGCAGCCGTTCGTCGATCGGAAGCGTGTACTCGGTGCTGTCCGCAGCTTTGAGCACCAGCCGTGTGCCGTCGTTGGAGACGGCCACGACACGCAGTTCGGGCATGGGGACCTCCCGGGTGGTGCCTGCCGACGTCACGTGCGTCGCTGCTTCCGCTAGTCGAGTGTGGCCTGCCCGGGTGCAGCCTGCCACAACATTGCCGAGTTGCCCGGCGTGTCGAGGCTTGGCCCTGAAACGCCGTTATGACACGGTTACCTGTTCGCAACGCTCAGTGACCGTGCCGTTGTTCCTGTCGCCGTGCACCCGTGCCGGTCGGCGGCGCCCCGGGGCGAGTGCCGCCTTCACAGCCCCTCCCGTGGGTTCCGGGCAGCCGGACGGGAACCGGGGCCAGGGCTCGCCACAGTACTCCATTCGGACCACTGAGGTGGACCGCCGCGCCGCCGAACTTCTGGGCGGGCAACGGAGTTGAGTCGTCTTGTCGATCTCTCTACCAGGCACGTAGGTGGCAAGTTTCACAGATTCCCCAAAATCGGAACTTTTGGGTACGCCAGATGGTCACTTCTCCATGCAAGATGGATCGAAAGGGCTATCAAAGGTTGGAGATGGACGAAGAAACCGAAACCGACACGAAGAAGAAGGAGAAGCGGATAGACCTGAGCGTGGCTCAGGTTGCCGGCAGCGCGCTCGCCGCGGCCGCCGCGGCGTATCTCGCAGGCCAGCTCGGCGTCTACGGAACGTTCATCGGGGCGGGTGTGGTCAGTGTCGTGGCCACTACTGGCGGCTCGATATTCCAGCACCTGTTCCGGCGTACCGGGGAACAGATCAAGGAGGCCTCGGTCACCACCCGGCCGAAGCCGCGCCGCTCCTCCGCCCGCAATCGATCCACCACACCCGACGCGCGGCCCGTCTCCACGATGGTGCTGCCGACCTTCGACAGGCACGGAGCGGAGGACGAGGTCACCTCCGTCGCCGCCAGAATGCCCGGGCGCGACACGGCCCGTACGCAGCTGATCCCGCGGGCCGATTTGTCCGGGCCCCGGGACCCGGCACGCGCCTCACCCGCTCCGGGGACCGAGGACGCGACGCGGATGCTGCGCTCCGTCGACCCCGAATCGAACCCAGGGGGGTACGTGGGGGACCAGGCCGGTCCGGAGCGGCCGGCCGACCGTACGCAGCTGGTGCCGCGTCTCGACGAGCGGACCGCGATGCCGGGCCAGGCCGCCGCTCGGCCGGCCGGCGCACCGCCCGCGCGGCACCCGGCCGGGCCGCCCGAGGTGCTCAGCACCGCGACGTACGGTTCCCGGCTGCGCGGCTGGAAGCGGCCGGCGCTCGGTGCGCTCGCGGTCTTCGTGCTCGCCATGGGCGCGGTCACCGGCACCGAGCTGATCACCGGGCAGACGCCGAACGGTGAGAAGGGGACCTCGCTGGGAAACATCACCCAGACCGGTGGGTCCGGCCGGCACCAGCCCAGCAGTCCGCAGTCGCCCGGATCGGGTGACTCCCCGGACGACGGCAAACAGCACGGCGACGGCCGGCAGCCGTCCCCGGACCCGAGTGCCTCGGACACCGGCGCCGACAAGGGCAAGGACCGCGGCAGCCCGTCGCCGGAGCCGAGCCCGTCCGACAGCGGCAAGTCCTCGCCCGACCCGGACACCCCCTCGTCACCGGACGCCCCGGCGAGCGGTTCCACCGGCGGCGGCGCCACCGGAAAGGGTGACGGTTCGACCGGCGGTGAGAAGCCGGGGAGCACGCAGGGCCAGCAGGGGGCCGACGGACAGGCCCCTGCGCCCGGCGCCTCCTGAGCCGAAGCGCCCGTGGGGGGCGACGGTCCGGTGAGGCGGAACGGACACGGCCGCGGCCCGGTGCCCTGCAAAGGCGCCGGGCCGCGGCCGTCGTCGGTCAGTCCCCCAGGACCCGCCGCAGATAAGCGTTGGCGAACCGGCGGTCCGGGTCCAGCCGGTCGCGCACCGCGGTGAACTCGCCGAACCGCGGATAGGCGTCGGCAAGGTAGGCGGCGTCGCGGGTGTGCAGCTTGCCCCAGTGCGGACGGCCCTCGTGTGCCGTCATGATCCGCTCGGCGGCCGCGAAGTACGCCTGGTGCGGCGTGCCCCGGTACATGTGCACGGCGAGGTAGACGGTGTCCCGGCCCGAGGCGGTGGACAGCGGGATGTCGTCGGCCGGCGCGGTGCGTACTTCCACCGGGAAGCTGATCTTGAACTCCGCGCGCTCCACCAGCGCCTTGAGCTCACCGAGCGCCGCGACGGCGGCGGCGCGCGGCAGCGCGTACTCCATCTCCACGAACCGCACCCGCCGCGGGGAGGTGAACACCCGGTAGGGGATGTCGGTGTACGTACGGGCCGACAGCGCGCGGCTGGAGATCTTGGCGATGCCCGGTATGGCGGCCGGCACCGCCCGCCCCACGGTGCAGGCGAGCTGGAAGACGCCGTTGGACAGCAGCTCGTCCTCGACCCAGCCGCTGACCTTCCCGGGGGGCGCCGCCGGGCCCTGGCTGCGGTTGTTGCGCTTGGTGTTGCAGCTGCCGGTGTGCGGGAACCAGTAGAACTCGAAGTGTTCGTTCTCGGCGACCAGCTCGTCGAACCGGTCCGTCACCTCGTCGTAGGGCATCGGCTCCTCACGGGCGGTCAGCAGGAACTCCGGCTCCACGGCGAAGGTCAGCTCGCTGATCACGCCCAGTGCGCCCAGGCCCAGCCGCGCCGCGGCGAAGACATCCGGTCGCTCCTCGGCGGAACAGGTCAGCACCGACCCGTCGGCGGTGACCAGTTCCAGGGCGGTGACCTGGGCGGCGAGCGACGCCGAGGTCCGGCCGGTGCCATGGGTACCGGTAGCGGTCGCCCCGGAGGCGGTCTGCTCCATGATGTCGCCCATGTTGGTCAGCGACAGCCCGTGGACGGCCAGCGTCTCGTTGAGGTGCTTGAGCGGGGTGCCGGCCGCCACGGTCACGGTGCCGGCCGCGCGGTCGATCCTGCGGACCCCGGTCAGCCGTTCGGGGCGGATCAGCAGCCCGTCGGTGGCGGCCGCCGGGGTGAAGGAGTGGCCCCTGCCGGCCGCCTTGACCGTCAGCCCGTCCGCGGCGGCCGCGCGGACCGCGGCGGCCAGTTCCTCGGTGCTCGCCGGGGTCACGCTCCGGATGGGGCGGGCGGTGACATTGCCCGCCCAGTTGCGCCACGGTCCGCTCGTCGAGCCGCGCCCTCCCGAGCCGCCGACGGCGTTGCTGACTGCCATGGTGACGTCCCCTCCCGCGTGTCCGGCCCACGTTGGCGTGGGCGCATGATGCCAGTCACCGACGCGATATCCGGACTGAGTGACGTACCTCACACGCTCAAGGAACCGGCCGCAACCGCCCGGCTCCCGGACAGGTCGTACCGACGGTAACTCGCAAGCGGGCGGCGCGTGTTCAGTTCGCGGCTCTCCGGCCGGGCCCGGGGTTCTCCGAAAAGCCCCGCCCGCTCGCGGGCGGTCGACCGGACCGTGCGGACGCCCGCCGGCCAGCGGACTTCTGCGGATGCCCGCCCGCCAGGTCCGATGGGTCAGGGTCGGAAAGGCCGCGCCGCGGGCCCGGCCATGACCCATCGGGCAGGCCCTAGGCGACGCTTTCCTCGCTGTGCGGCTGCGGGGCCGTGCCGTCCTGACCGGACGGCGACCCGGACGCCACCGGGCCCGGCAACGACGGAGCCGGCTGCGGGCGGAGCCTGCGGTAGCCCGCGAAGGCCACCAGCGCGCCGAGCACCCCCGCCGCCCCCGGCACCAGATACCCCCGGGCCGCACCGGCGGCATCGACCACCCAGCCGGCCGCCGACGCGCCCAGTGCGACGCCCACCGCCAGACCGGTGCTGGTCCAGCTCATGCCCTCGGTCAGCTTGGCCCGCGGCACGTGCTCCTCGACCAGCGCCATCGTGGTCACCATCGTCGGGGCGATGGACAGCCCCGCGAGGAACAGCGCGACGGCCAGCAGCGGTAGCGAGCCCACCAGTTGCAGCGGCACCATGCTCACCGCGATCGCGCAGATCCCCACGACGAAGCGGCGGGACGGGTGCGCCTTCAGATGCAGCAGCCCGAAGACGGCGCCGGCCGCACACGAGCCGAGCGCATAGACCGCCAGCACCAGACTGGCCGCGGCCTTGTGTCCGACCTCCTCGGCGAAGGCCACGGTCACCACATCGATCGCGCCGAAGATCGCCCCGATCGCCACGAACGTCACCACCAGCACCTGCAGCCCCCGCGAGCGCAGCGCCGACCCCTTGGGGTGCAGCTCATGCGGATGCGGCACCGGCTCCGTCGCACGCTGCGCCGTCAGCCAGAACACGCCGACGGCCAGGAATCCGGCCGCCAGCAGCGGGCCGGCCTCCGGAAACCACGCGGTGGACAGGCCGATGGACAGGATCGGCCCGAAGATGAAGCACGTCTCGTCGACGATCGACTCCCACGCGTAGGCGGTGTGCAGCTCGCGCGGGGAGCCCCGGTAGATCTCCGCCCAGCGGGCCCGGATCATCGAGCCGATGCTGGGCACGCACCCTGCACCCGCCGCGAAGACGAACAGGATCCAGTCCGGCCAGCGCTGCTGCGCGCTCAGCAGCAGCCCGGCGACCGCGGCGATCGACACCAGGGTGGCCGGGCGCAGCACCCGGCTCTGGCCGTGCCGGTCCACCAGCCGGGATATCTGCGGACCGAGCACCGCGGCGGACAGCGCGAGGGTCGCGGACAGCGCGCCGGCCAGGCCGTAGCGCCCGGTCAGCTGGGAGACCATCGTGACGACGCCGATGCTCATCATCGACAGCGGCATCCGGCCCAGCAGTCCGGCGGCGGAGAACGACTTGGTGCCGGGGCGGCCGAAGATGGCGCGGTAGGGACTGGGCAACGGGGGCGCTCCGCCGGTCAGGACCGAAGATCGGTAAGGAATGTCTGCAACCGATACAGCTTACGGGCGGCATGCCGCCGGCCGCCTCCGAGTTTTCGGCCCCACTCCGGGCCTCCCCTCTCCGCGCCGGGACCTGCCCATCGGCCCCGGGGGAAGGGTGGCAGGATCGATGGCATGCCCGAACAGTGCGATCCCCGTCCTTATGACGCCCTGCTGCTGCTGTCCTTCGGCGGGCCCGAAGGGCCCGATGACGTCGTCCCGTTCCTGGAGAACGTCACCCGCGGCCGCGGCATCCCCCGTGAGCGACTCAAGGAGGTGGGGCAGCACTACTTCCTGTTCGGCGGCGTGAGCCCCATCAACGCCCAGAACCGTGAGCTGCTCGACGCGCTGCGCACGGACTTCGCCGAGAACGGGCTGGACCTGCCCGTCTACTGGGGCAACCGCAACTGGGCGCCCTACCTGACCGACACCCTGCGCACCATGGTCCACGACGGGCACCGCCGGATCGCGGTCCTGGCGACCAGCGCCTACGCCTCGTACTCGGGCTGCCGCCAGTACCGCGAGAACCTCGCCGACGCGCTCGCCGCCCTGCAGGCCGAGGGCCTGGAGCTGCCGCAGGTCGACAAGCTGCGGCACTACTTCAACCACCCCGGCTTCCTGCGCCCGATGACCGACGGTGTGCTGGCGTCGCTCGCGGAACTGCCCGAGGAGGTGCGCGACGGCGCCCACCTCGCCTTCACCACCCACTCCATCCCCACCGCCGCCGCCGACACCTCCGGCACGCCCGCCGACCACACCAGCGGCGGCGAGGGCGGCGCCTATGTCGCCCAGCACCTCGACGCGGCGCGGGTGATCGCGGACGCCGTCCGCGCGGAGACCGGCGTGGACCACCCCTGGCGGCTCGTCTACCAGTCCCGCAGCGGCGCCCCGCACATTCCCTGGCTGGAGCCGGACATCTGCGACCACCTGGAAGAGGCGCACGCCGCGGGCGTCCCGGCCGTCGTCATGGCCCCCATCGGGTTCGTCTCGGACCACATGGAGGTCAAATACGACCTCGACACCGAGGCCACCGCCAAGGCCGCCGAGCTGGGACTGCCGGTCGCCAGGTCGGCGACCGTGGGCGCCGATCCGCGGTTCGCCGCGGCCGTCCGCGACCTCCTCCTGGAGCGCGCGGCCGCGGAACGGGGCGCCGCCCCGGAGCGCTGCGCCCTGGGCGCCCTCGGCGCGGGCCACGACCTGTGCCCGGTCGGCTGCTGTCCGGCGCGCACACCGCGCCCGGCCGCCGCCGGTGCCGACTGGCGGGGCCCGGTCGCAAAGGCCCCCGCATAAGCCCGTCCGCCCGCCCGACCACCGCCCGTGTGAGCAAGGAGCATCGTGCCCGACCCGCTGTACCCCGAGGCCCCGCAGACCGCCGCCACACCGACCGACGCGCTCTACGACGAACTGCTCGAACTGGCCCTGGAGGCGGCCCGCCGCGCGGGGGACCTGCTGCGTGACGGCCGGCCCGCCGACCTCGGCGTCGCCGCCACCAAGTCCAGCCCGATCGACGTCGTCACCGAGATGGATCTCGCCTCCGAGAAGCTGATCACCGGCTTCCTCGGGGAGCACCGCCCCGACGACGGCTTCCTGGGCGAGGAGGGCGCCAGTACCGACGGCACCAGCGGCATCCGCTGGGTCATCGACCCCATCGACGGCACGGTGAACTATCTCTACGGGCTGCCGTCCTGGTCGGTGTCCATCGCGGCGGAGAAGGACGGCGAGGCGGTGGTCGGGGTCGTCGCCGCACCGATGCGGGGCGAGACCTGCCGGGCGGTCCTGGGTCGTGGTGCGTTCAACAACGGCGAGCGCCTCCACCACCGGCCCGCCCCGCCGCTCTCCCAGGCACTGCTCGGCACCGGCTTCGCCTACCTCGCCGAGCGCCGGGCCGCCCAGGCCGAGGTGCTGCGCACGCTGCTGCCGCAGGTCCGGGACATCCGGCGCGGCGGCTCGGCGGCGATCGACCTGTGCGATGTGGCCGGCGGCCGGCTCGACGCCTACTACGAGCGGGGGCTGAACCCCTGGGACCTGGCGGCCGGCGCCCTGATCGCCCGCGAGGCCGGCGCGCTCACCGGCGGCCGCCCCGGCCGCCCGGCCGCCCACGAGCTGACCCTCGCCGCCTCCCCGGCCCTCTTCGCGCAGCTCCAGCCGCTGCTGGAGGAGCTCGGCGCCTGGCACGACTGACCCGGCCCCCGCGCGGGCATGACAGCGCCCCGGCACCATCCCCTGGATGCCGGGGCGCTGTCGTCGTACGCCGGGAAACGGTCAGGCGTTGCTGACCGCGCCGTAGCGCACGCCGTGCTCGGTCGCCAGTCGCTGCAGGTCCTCGAGCTCTGCCTGCTCGACCTCGGCGAGGAAGTCGTCGCCCGCAGCCCGGGCCCGGTCAAGATCGGCTTCGGTGTTCTCTATGCGCTGCAAAATGCCTGCGGTGAACGCGTCCATGTGCGCCCCCTCGTCGTGGGTCGGTGGCACGGGGGTGTGCCGACGGGTGGGTGATCACGGCTGGATCCCTGCGATGGATCAGTTCGTGGCAAAGGGTGCTTAAAGTTGCCTAATAAACAGGGCGTGATCGCGGGTGTGCAGTCGTCCTCCCCACCCGGTACCTCAGGGAAACCTCAACCCGCCCAGGAATCATGCCCGTCGGGGTTCATGGGCCGCTCTCCACCCCTCCGCGCCCCTCTTACCGCCGGTTTATGGCTCTTCGGGGCAGGATGGAAGGGCTTTCAGACAAGTTTTGCCTGCCCGTGAGGGCCCTGAGGAAGGACTAGCGACGTGCGTGTTCTCGTCGTCGAGGACGAGCAGCTGCTCGCCGATGCGGTGGCCACCGGACTACGCCGGGAGGCCATGGCCGTCGACGTGGTCTACGACGGCGCTGCCGCGCTGGAACGGATAGCGGTCAACGACTACGACGTCGTCGTGCTCGACCGTGACCTCCCGGTCGTCCACGGCGACGACGTCTGCCGCAAGATCGTCGAGCTGGGGATGCCCACCCGTGTGCTGATGCTCACCGCCTCCGGCGACGTCAGCGACCGTGTCGAGGGCCTGGAGATCGGCGCCGACGACTACCTCCCCAAGCCGTTCGCCTTCACGGAGCTGACCGCCCGGGTCCGCGCCCTGGGGCGCCGTACGACCGTCGCGCTGCCGCCCGTACTGGAGCGGGCCGGCATCAAGCTCGACCCCAATCGCCGCGAGGTCTTCCGCGACGGCAAGGAGGTCCAGCTCGCACCGAAGGAATTCGCGGTGCTGGAGGTCCTGATGCGCAGCGAGGGCACGGTCGTCTCGGCCGAGCAGCTGCTGGAGAAGGCCTGGGACGAGAACACCGACCCGTTCACCAACGTCGTACGGGTCACGGTCATGACGCTGCGCCGCAAGCTCGGCGAGCCCGCGGTGATCGTCACCGTCCCCGGCTCGGGATACCGGATCTGACCGACGATGCCCTCCCTGCCCTCGTTCTCCAAGGCGGCCGCCCCGCCGCCGCCCCTGCCCCCCAAGCCCACCTGGGACCCCCGGCCGGTCAACGTCCGGCCGTTCCCGTGGCTGCGCCCCACGATCCGCATACGCCTGACCCTGCTGTACGGCGGCATGTTCCTGATGGCCGGGATCGTGCTGCTGACGATCATCTACATGCTGGCCGCGGACGCGCTGCACGACGGCAGTGCGCTGCCCCTGAAGATCCTCGGCGGCAAGTTCCAGTCGACCAGCAACCTCTGCGACCTGCCCACCAAGACCTCGGGACCGCTGCTCCAGGAGGCCGTCGAGCAGTGCCTCCAGCAGCAGCGCGCGGTGGCCCTCAACAGCCTCCTCAACCGCTCGCTGCTGGCGCTGCTGGGGCTGACGGTGGTGGCCTTCGCGTTCGGTTACGCGATGGCGGGGCGGGTGCTGGCGCCGCTGGGGCGGATCACCCGCACCGCACAGCGGGTGGCGGGCTCGGATCTGCACCGCCGCATCGAGCTGGGCGGGCCCGACGACGAGCTCAAGGAGCTCGCCGACACCTTCGACGAGATGCTGGACCGCCTCGACCGGGCCTTCGAGTCGCAGCGGCGGTTCGTCTCCAACGCCTCGCACGAGTTGCGCACCCCGCTGGCGATCAACCGCACGCTGCTGGAGGTCCAGCTCGCCGACCCGGACGCGTCGCCCGAGCTCGCGCAGCTCGGCAAGACGCTGCTGGCCACCAACGAGCGCAGCGAGCAACTCGTGGAGGGCCTGCTGCTGCTCGCCCGCAGCGAGAACAAGGTCGTCGACAAGAAGCCGGTCGATCTGTCCGAGGTCGCCTCGCAGGCCGTCGACCAGAGCCGCGAGGAGGCGCACAGCAAGGGCGTGGAGCTGCGCGGGGTCCGCCAGCAGGTCTTCGTGCAGGGCAACGGCGTCCTCCTGGAGCGCATCGCGCTCAACCTCGTCCAGAACGCGGTGCGCTACAACGTGCCCGAGGACGGCTGGGTCGAGGTCGCCACCGAGCCCCAGCCGGGCTGTGCGGTGCTGGTGGTCGCCAATACGGGCCCGGTGGTCCCCGCCTATGAGGTGGAGAACCTCTTCGAGCCGTTCCGGCGGCTGCGGACCGAGCGCACCGGCAGCGACAAGGGCGTCGGTCTGGGCCTGTCCATCGTGCGCTCGGTCGTCCGCGCACACGACGGCACGATCACCGCTTCACCCCGCGAAGGCGGCGGGCTCGTGATGCGCGTCGTCCTGCCGCTCTGATGCAGGCCACAGGGCGGTTGTGCGCCTGCTGGAGCCACTGCGCGCCCCGGTGTGCAGTCGTCGGACATCCGTGCGTACGATCGCCCGTCTCGCGGCCGTACACCGCCTCGCCTCCCGGTTTGACGTGGAGGGGGGTCGGCGGGGATCCTTCGCCGAAGTTCGCTTTGCGCGGAATTGAACCGGTCCGCCCACCGGTCTGTGCGTGTGTGATGCCTCACAGACGCGAAATTCCGGCCATCTACGCTCCGTGAGCGAAATGGCTGTCGGAATGCCTGGGACGTCCGGGTTTCCGGGGGGTCAGATCACGGGAAGTACAGGTGATGGGCTGCGCGAGGTGCGACATTCGGACCGTGTACGGTCCTGATCGCCATCCAAACCGATCACCTCTTCAGGGGTGCGGTTGGGTGTCGATTGAGTAACAGACCTTGATGTGAGGCAAAATCTCCGCCTCAGGTCGGGCACAAGTCCGGCCTCTCACGCGTTACGAGCGCTGAGACACCGCAGACACCCAGAGGGGGAGAGCGAAAATGGCTACGGATTACGACACCCCACGCAAGACCGACGACGACCTCAACGAGGACAGCATTGAAGAGCTGAAGTCGCGGCGGAACGACAAGTCCGCCTCGGCGGTCGACGTCGACGAGTTCGAGCAGGCCGAGGGCCTGGAGCTGCCGGGCGCAGACCTGTCCAACGAAGAGCTGGCCGTGCGCGTGCTGCCCAAGCAGCAGGACGAGTTCACGTGCATGAGCTGCTTCCTGGTCCACCACCGCAGCCAGCTCGCCGCGGAGGACAAGAACGGGCAGCCGATCTGCCGCGACTGCGCGGCCTGAGCCCGGTCTACGCCGTGGCAGGCGTGAACCCGTTCCGTAAGGGCCCCAAGGGCGGACC
This sequence comes from Streptomyces auratus, assembly GCF_050433025.1. NCBI lineage: Bacteria > Bacillati > Actinomycetota > Actinomycetes > Kitasatosporales > Streptomycetaceae > Streptomyces > Streptomyces auratus. The sequence continues at coordinate 1,716,186 of NZ_JBNGCB010000003.1, forward strand.
CGGTCCGGCGGCCGGCGCACGATCACATGAGGAAACCGCGCCCGTGCCCGCCGATCCGACCGCCCTTCCCACGGAACGGACGCCCGATGCACTGCAGGAGCGGGGCTGCAGGGCCTCGCTCGCGGCCCTGACCGGCCGCGGTGCCGCAGGAGGCGGCGGCAGGCTGCGGGGACTGATCGCCGCGATTGCCGACCGCGTCATCGACACCGCCCCGCGGATCCCGGTCCGCGATCTCGCGACGCTGCGCGCCCAGTTCCCCGGACTGACCCCCGAGGACCTGGCCGACAAGCTCGTCGCGGGTGCCTGCGCCGCCACCGCGACGGTCGGAGCGGGCGTCGGCGCGGCAGCGATGCTGCCCGTACCGCCCGCCATGCCGGCCGAGCTGGCCGCCGAGGTCACCGGTGTCGCCTCGGTCGAGATCAAGCTGATCGCCGAGCTGCACGAGGTCTACGGTCTGCGGCCCGCGGGGAATTTCCGGCAGCGTGCGATGGCCTGTCTGACCTCCTGGGCCGAGGAGCGGGGCATCGACCTCGCCAAACCGGCCACGCTGAACATCGCCCTGGGCGGGCAGATGAAGCGGGAACTGCGCCAGCAGATCATGAAGCGCACCCTGCGCAACCTCCCCAACCTCACGCCGTTCATGATCGGCGCCACCGTCGGCGCGTTCATGAACCGCAGGGACACCAGAAGGCTCGCGGAAAAGATCCGTAAAGACCTGCGGGCGCACCAGGTTCCCTGGGACGCCCTTCCCGGCTCCGCGCCGAACGCCCCGGGGAACGGCTGACGAAGCCGGAGGGCTCCTCATCTCGCCGGCGGCACCCGCCAGGCCCCGGAATCGCCGGTCAGGTGCGTACGGCCGCCAGCGCCGCCACCAGCCGCTCCGGCTCCCGCGTCGAGAGATAGGCGTACGGCGTCGGGTCCTCGGGATCGGTGATCTCCACCCGCACCGCGGTGCGGACATAGCTGCGCAGCAGCATGAACGCGCGGGCATCGGCCTTGTACGTACGCCAGGCCAGCGCCTCGTCCGCGTCCAGCGCCCGCGCCTCACCCAGCGCGGACGCGGGGATCTTCGCCTCACCGGCGATCAGCGCACCGCCCACCACCCGGATCCGCGCCGAGCCGTACGCGCTCACCGCCACCGCGGACAGCGCCGCGCCGCCGATCAGTCCGCCGAGCATCGGGAGCGTCCCCAGGGGGAGCAGCATCAGGGCGCAGGCGACGCCGATCAGCGCGGCGATCACCCACCAGGACCGGGGCGCGGTGAGGCGTTCTTCGTACGGCTGCATGGCTCCAGCTTGGCACGGCGGCGCGGGCCCGTGACGTGCGCGGGTAGGGTCTGCACTCGTGAGTGGAACTGACGAACCCAGGGCGCGGCTGACGCCACCGAAGGACGCCGTCGCTCCGGTCCGGCATGCCGAGGCGCCGGCACCCGGAGAACTTCTCGGCACGCACTACGACCGGTGCTTCGGCTGCGGTACGGGGCAGTCGCACGGCCTGCACCTGGAGGCGCGGGCCGGCGAGGGCGTGAGCGTACGGGCGGAGTTCACCGTCAAGGAGGCCCACCAGGGTGCGCCCGGTCTGGCGCACGGCGGGGTGCTGGCCACCGCGCTGGACGAGACGCTCGGCTCGCTGAACTGGCTGCTGCGGGTGATCGCGGTGACCGGTCGGCTGGAGACCGACTTCGTCCGGCCGGTGCCGCTGGGCACGGTGCTGCATCTGGACGCGCGGGTCACCGCGGTGGACGGACGGAAGATCTACTCGACCGCCGTGGGGCGCATAGACGGCCCGGACGGTCCGGTGGCGGTGCGCGCCGAGGCCGTCTTCATCGAGGTCAAGGTCGACCACTTCATCGACAACGGACGGGCCGAGGAGATCCAGGCGGCGATGGCCGACCCGGACCAGGCCAAGCGCGCGCGTGCCTTCGAGGTGAACCCGTGAGTGAGGGACGAAAGCCCGTGGAGGTGCTGCTGCGGCGGCTGGACCCGGACGTGCCGGTTCCGTCGTACGGGCATCCTGGCGACGCCGGCGCGGACCTGGTGACCACCGAGGCCGCCGTGCTGGCGCCGGGGGAGCGCACCGTGCTGCCCACCGGAGTGTCGATCGCCCTTCCCGACGGGTATGCGGCATTTGTGCATCCGCGGTCCGGGCTCGCCGCCCGGTGCGGACTGGCGCTGGTGAATGCCCCCGGGACGGTGGATGCCGGGTACCGTGGAGAGATCAAGGTGATCGTGGTCAATCTGGACCCGCGCGAGAGCGTGCGGTTCGAACGATTCGACCGGATCGCCCAACTGGTCGTCCAGCAGGTCGAGAAGGTGCGCTTCCACGAGGTGGCGGAACTTCCCGGCTCGGCGCGGGCCGAGGGGGGATTCGGTTCCACCGGCGGTCATGCGGCGGTGGACGGCTCCACGGGCGGGAATGAATACGCATCGGTCGGTGCCGACCGGGAAGGACAATGACGTGTTCGGACGTCGCAAGAAGAACGAGGCTCCTGAAGAGTCGGTCGAGGACACCACGCTCGACGAGCACACGGTGAGCGACGCCGACGAGGACGAGGCGGCACAGCAGCGGCTCAGTCTTCCGCCCGCGCCGCGCCCCGACGGTCCCTGGGACGCGTCGGAGGTCTCCGAGCCCGGTGAGGGCCGGGTCGACCTCGGCGGGCTGTTCGTGCCCGGTGTCGAGGGCATGGAGCTTCGGGTGGAGGTCGCCGGTGACGCCATCGTCGCCGCGACCGTGGTGCTGCAGGACAGTGCCGTACAGCTGCAGGCCTTCGCCGCTCCCAAGAACGAGGGGATCTGGGGCGAGGTCCGCGAGGAGATCGCCGCCGGCATCACCCAGCAGGGCGGGGTCATCGACGAGGTCGAGGGCCCGCTGGGCTGGGAGTTGCGCGCCCAGGTACCCGTACAGCTGCCGGACGGCACAAACGGTGTGCAGGTCGTGCGCTTCATCGGCGTCGACGGCCCCCGGTGGTTCCTGCGTGGTGTGATCTCCGGCCAGGGCGCGGTGCAGCCGCAGGCCGCGGGCGTGCTGGAGCACATCTTCCGGGACACCGTCATCATCCGCGGTGACGCCCCGATGGCGCCGCGTGACCCGATCGTCCTGAAGCTGCCGGACGACGCCCAGATGGTGCCGGACGGTGTGCAGCAGGAGCCGGCCGAGCAGTCGCGCTTCGGCGGCGGTGTGGAGCGTCTGGAACGCGGACCGGAGATCACCGAGATCCGCTGACACCTCCGGCGGCCGGGCGGCGCGCGCCGCCCCGGTGGCGGCTGGATCGTGACGGTCGTAAGGGCCCGTACTCCCCGGAAGGGGGTGCGGGCCTCGTCGTTTGTGCAGGTCAGGTCGAGATGCGTATGAATTCCGTCAACGGGGCGCTAATGGCCGTAAGGGAGGCGTCAACGGCGGTCACAGGCGGCGGGAAGGGCGCTTTGCTCTAGGAGTCCTTACCTCCTCATCCCTCTAGGAGCACACGATGGCCGACGTGGCCTTCGTCGTCGTCACCCTCGCGGCCTTCGCGCTGGTGGCTCTCGTCGCCAAGGGGGTGGCGAAGCTGTGACCGTCGAGAACACCGTCGGCCTGATCGTGGCCGTCGCCCTGCTGGGCTACCTGGTCCTCGCCCTCGTCTTCCCGGAGAGGTTCTGAGGTGTCCACTGCTGCTGCCGCGGCGGGCCAGATGAGCCCCGCTCTCGCCGGCGTGCTCCAGCTGACAGCGCTCACCGCGGCGCTGGCGCTGGCGTACCGCCCCCTCGGCGACTACATGGCCGCCGTCTATGCCTCGCCCAAGCACCTCCGCATCGAGAAGGTCGTCTACCGCTGCATCGGCGCCAATGCGGACGCCGAGATGCGCTGGCCGGCCTATCTGCGCGGGGTCCTGGCCTTCTCCGCGGCGGGCGTGCTCTTCCTCTACCTGCTGCAGCGCGTCCAGGGCGGTCTGCCGCTGTCCCTCGGCTTCGCTTCGATCAGCCCGGACCAGGCGTTCAACACCGCGGCGTCCTTCGTCACGAACACCAACTGGCAGTCCTACAGCGGCGAGCAGGCCATGGGCCACGTCGTGCAGACCGCCGGCCTCGCGGTGCAGAACTTCGTGTCCGCCGCCACCGGCATGGCCGTCGCCGTCGCGCTGGTCCGCGGGTTCGCCCGGTCCCGCACCGGCGACCTCGGCAACTTCTGGGCCGACCTGGTCCGCGGCACCATACGGGTGCTCGTCCCGATCGCGGTCCTCGGCGCGCTCGTCCTGGTCGCCTGCGGAGCCGTCCAGAACTTCTCCGGCATCCACGAGGTCGGCCAGTTCATGGGCGGCGCCCAGCAGACCAACGGCGGCGCGGTCGCCTCCCAGGAGGTCATCAAGGAACTGGGCACCAACGGGGGCGGCTACTTCAACGCCAACTCCGCCCACCCCTTCGAGAACCCCAGCGCCTTCACCAACCTCTTCGAGATCTTCCTGATCCTCGTCATCCCGTTCGCGCTGACCCGCACCTTCGGCAAGCTCGTCGGGAACGTGAAGCAGGGGTACGCCATCCTGGCCACGATGGGCGTCATCTGGCTCGGCTTCACGGCGCTGATGATGTGGACCGAGTTCGCCCACGGCGGCTCGGCCCTGCAGGCCGCGGGCGCCGCCATGGAAGGCAAGGAGACCCGCTTCGGCGTCGGCGCCTCCTCGATCTTCTCGGTGGCCACCACCCTGACCTCCACCGGCGCGGTGGACGCCTTCCACTCCTCGTTCACCGCCTTCGGCGGCGGCATCCAGCTGCTCGGCATGATGCTGGGCGAGCTCGCCCCCGGCGGCGTGGGCTCCGGGCTCTACGGCATGCTCGTGATGGCGATCATCGCGGTGTTCATCGCCGGACTCATGGTGGGCCGGACCCCCGAATACCTCGGCAAGAAGATCGGCACCCGCGAGATCAAGCTCGCCGCCTGCTACCTCCTCATCACGCCGACCCTGGTGCTCGGCTTCGCCGCCGCTTCGATGGTGCTGCCCGACGCCCTGGGCTCGATGCTCAACACCAAGGCGCTGGGAGCCGGTTCGCACGGCTTCTCCGAAGTCCTCTACGCCTACACCTCCGGCGCCAACAACAACGGCTCCGCGTTCGCCGGACTGAACGCCAACACCCCCTGGTACAACACCACGATCGGTCTGGCGATGCTGCTCGGCCGCTTCCTGCCGATGGTGTTCGTGCTCGCCCTGGCCGGCTCGCTCGCAGAGCAGCAGCCGGTCCCGCAGACCGCGGGCACCCTGCGTACCGAAAAGCCGCTCTTCGCCGGGCTGCTCGTCGGCACGATCCTGATCATCACCGGTCTGACCTACTTCCCGGCACTGGCCCTCGGGCCGCTGGCGGAGGGGCTGTCATGACCGTCCCCGTCAAACCGGAGGAGCCCGGCTCCATGTCCACCGCCACTCCGACCCGCGCTCCGCACCAGGACGTCCCCAGCGGGCACCAGCCCGGCGACGGCCGTGTGGGCGGCGGTCTCTTCGATCCCCAGCAGCTGCTCACGTCCCTGCCGGACGCGATACGCAAGCTCGACCCGCGGGTGATGATCAAGTCCCCTGTGATGTTCGTGGTCGAGGTCGGCTCCGTGCTGACCACGGTCTTCGCCTGCACCTCCCCGACGGACTGGTTCGGCTGGGCGATCGCCGTCTGGCTGTGGCTGACCGTGCTCTTCGCCAACCTCGCCGAGGCGGTCGCCGAGGGACGGGGCAAGGCGCAGGCCGACACCCTGCGCAAGGCCAAGACCGACACCGTGGCGCGCCGGCTCGACGGCGCAACGGAGGAGCAGGTCCCCGGTACGGAGCTGCGCATCGGCGACCTGGTGGTCTGTGAGGCCGGCGACATCATCCCCGGGGACGGCGATGTCGTGGACGGCGTGGCCTCCGTCGACGAGTCCGCGATCACCGGTGAATCGGCTCCGGTCATCCGCGAATCCGGCGGCGACCGCTCGGCCGTCACCGGCGGGACGAAGGTGCTCTCCGACCGCATCGTCATCAAGATCACGACGAAGCCCGGTGAGACCTTCATCGACCGGATGATCAACCTCGTCGAGGGCGCCGCACGGCAGAAGACCCCCAACGAGATCGCGCTCAACATCCTGCTCGCGTCGCTCACCATCATCTTCCTGCTGGCGGTCGTCACGCTCCAGCCGTTCGCGATCTACGCGGGCGCCGAACAGCCCATGATCGTGCTGCTCGCCCTGCTGGTCTGCCTGATCCCGACGACGATCGGCGCACTGCTCTCGGCCATCGGCATCGCCGGCATGGACCGGCTCGTGCAGCGCAACGTCCTGGCCATGTCCGGCCGCGCCGTCGAAGCCGCAGGCGATGTATCGACATTGCTGCTCGACAAGACCGGCACCATCACCCTTGGCAACCGTCAGGCCGCCGAGTTCGTGCCGGTACACGGCACCACCGAAGCCGAGATCGCCGACGCCGCACAGCTGTCGTCACTGGCCGACGAGACCCCCGAGGGCCGCTCCATCGTCATCCTCGCCAAGGAGAAGTACGGTCTGCGCGAGCGCCACCAGGGTGAGTTGACGGGCGCCGAGTGGACCCCGTTCACCGCCCAGACCCGGATGTCGGGTGTGGAGGTCGACGGGCGCAAGGTCCGCAAGGGCGCGTCCGGTTCGGTCATCGCCTGGGTCCAGGAGCGCGGCGGCGAGGTGGCGCAGGACGCCGACACGCTCAGCAACGCCATCTCGGAGGCCGGCGGCACGCCGCTGCTGGTGGCCGTCGAGGACGACAAGGGCCCCCGCGTCCTGGGAGTCATCCACCTCAAGGACGTCGTCAAGGAGGGCATGCGCGAACGCTTCGTCGAACTACGGAAGATGGGCATCAAGACCGTCATGATCACGGGTGACAACCCGCTGACGGCCAAGGCCATCGCCGACGAGGCGGGCGTGGACGACTTCCTCGCGGAAGCCACCCCCGAGGACAAGATGGCGCTCATCAAGCGCGAGCAGGCCGGCGGCAAGCTGGTCGCCATGACCGGCGACGGCACCAACGACGCCCCGGCCCTCGCCCAGGCGGACGTCGGCGTGGCCATGAACACCGGTACCTCGGCCGCCAAGGAAGCCGGGAACATGGTGGACCTGGACTCCAACCCGACCAAGCTCATCGAGATCGTGGAGATCGGCAAGCAACTGCTGATCACGCGGGGTGCGCTGACGACCTTCTCGATCGCCAACGACGTCGCGAAGTACTTCGCGATCATCCCGGCGATGTTCGCGGTGGCCTACCCGGGCCTGGACACCCTCAACGTCATGCGGCTGTCCAGCCCCAACTCCGCGATTCTCTCGGCGATCATCTTCAATGCGCTGGTCATCGTCGCCCTGGTACCGCTCGCCCTCAAGGGCGTGCAATACCGGCCGGTCAGCGCCGACCGGATGCTGCGGCGCAACCTCGCCGTCTATGGACTCGGCGGTCTGATCGCCCCGTTCATCGGCATCAAGCTCATCGATCTGCTCATCTCCCTCATCCCCGGAATCGGGTGACCGCCGTGAACAACTCCGTACGCAACACCGCCCGCTTGATGGGGGCGGGCCTGCGCGCCCTGCTCGTACTGACGGTGGTCTGCGGGGTCATCTATCCGCTGGTGGTCACCGGCGTGGCACAGGCGGCGTTCCCCGGCCGGGCCAACGGCTCCGAGGTGAGCTCCCACGGCAAGGTCGTCGGCTCGGCGCTGCTCGGCCAGCGCTACGACAAGGGCAAGGACAAGGAGGGCAACCCCGTCCCGGACCTGAAGTTCTTCCAGCCGCGTCCCTCCGCCGGGTTGGGCAGCAACCGGACCAACGGCGTCAACGCCCAGTACGACCTTCAGGTCTCCGGAGCGTCCAACCTCGGTGCGTCCAACACCGGCCTCGTCAAAGCGGTGAAGGAGCGCAAGCAGTGGGTCTCCGAGACGTACGGGGTGCCTCAGTCGAAGGTCCCGGCGGACGCCGTCACCTCGTCCGGCTCCGGCCTCGACCCGGACATCTCCCCGGCGTACGCCGAGCTGCAGGCCGACCGCGTTGCGAAGGAGAACCGGCTTCCCGCGGACGTGGTGCGTCGGCTGGTCAAGAGCCACACGGACGGGCGCGCGCTGGGCTTCATGGGGGAACCGCGGGTGAATGTACTGGAGTTGAACGTTGCCCTGAGGGATCTGGTGCAGGGGGGTGGGGGCAAGCCCTGAAGAGGGGCCACGGTCGCTGAGGCTGTGTAGGGAGGCGTTCCCGGAGAAGTGCTTCTCCGGGGACGCCTTTTACGCGTGTGTGGGCCTTTCTCCTCCGGGCGCCGAACTGTTTGCCGGATCATGGCGGTTGATGCGTCGTCATGCAGCTTTCGTGGCGGGGCGCTTGATGTAGCGGCACGCGGTGCTTCGTTGCCGGCGCGTGATGCACCGGCATGCGGCTCTCGTGGCTTGGTGCGTGATGGCGCGGCTTTCCGGTCCCCTGCCTTCACGGGCGTCGCCCAGCCGGCGTGGCTGTGCGGCGGGAGGCTGTTTGCGGCGGATTTCCGAGTCGATCCGCGAGTTATCCACAGGCGTTGCTCGCCGTGCTGTGCCGTACGCATACTGACGAAACCGGCAGGCGACCAGGGATCCGGCGACCCGGATCCGGCGCCGCGGGGCCCGGTGACGGGGGATCCGGGGAGGAGCTGAGAAGTGGGGGGAGCGGATCATGAACGGCGGGGGAAATACAACCGGGGCCGGGGAGAGCCGGCAGGCGATGGCCGTCGCGGAGAGGTCGCGGGCGATGGTCGTCGTCGAGGACCTGCACCGAAGTTACGGGAGCGACGCCGGCGCCGTACACGCCCTGCGCGGGGTGTCCTGCCGCGTACCGCGGGGTGAACTGGTTGCCCTGCGAGGCCGTTCCGGATCCGGCAAGACGACACTTCTCAACCTCATCGGAGGCCTGGACACCCCGGACTCCGGGCGGATCGTCGTCGACGGCACGCCGCTCGACGGCCTCGGTGAGCGCGGCCTGCTGGAGATGCGCCGCGACCGTATCGGCTTCGTCTTCCAGTCCTTCGGGCTGATACCGATCCTGAGCGCCGCAGAGAACGTCGGGGTGCCGCTGCGGTTGCGCAAGGTCGCACCACGCGAACGGGAGGAGCGCGTCGCTCTTCTGCTGTCCCTGGTGGGCCTGGCGGGCCATGCCGCGCAGCGTCCCGGCGAGCTCTCCGGCGGCCAGCAGCAGCGCGTGGCGATAGCCCGCGCGCTCGCCAACCGTCCCGCGCTGCTCATCGCCGACGAGCCCACGGGCCAACTGGACGCCGAGACCGGCATGGAGGTGATGGAGCTGCTGCGCGCCGTGGTCCGCAGCGAGGGTGTCACGGCCCTGGTCGCCACCCACGACCCCAACCTCCTCGGCCTCGCCGACCGCGTCCTGCAACTGAGCGACGGGTTGATCACGGAGGAGGGGGAGAGGTAGGGGGCCGGGACCGGGAGGGGGTGGAGGAGGGGTGGGGAGGGGGAGGCCCCCCTTGCGGACAGCAGCAGGACGGCACTCCTCACGACGCGGCCCCGCACCGCGGCCAGATCGGCCCCGCACCGCGGCCCCCGCGGCCGGAGCGGATGCCGTGCGAGCGGCCTCGCCCCCCACCCGGCGGCGGCCGCATCCGCCCCGCCCCTTGCCCCGTGCGGCGCGCTCTACCAGACGTCCCCGTCGCGCCAGTCGCAGGTGAGGTCGGTGTCGAGGTCGAGCGTTGCGGCCGGGGTCGGGAGGACGTAGATACAGCCGTCCTCGTCGGCGGTGCGCCGGATGCCGTACGGAGTCAACGCCCAGGAGTGGCCGCGCCACAGCTGCCAGCCGCGCGCCGCATAGAAGGACGCGGCCTCGTCGGAGGCGCCGAGCGCACCGAGGTCGTAGCCGCTGCGCACCACCCGCTCCAGGGTGTCCATCATGGCCGCGCCATGACCGCGGCCGCGCCGGTCCGCACGGACGCCGACGCCCTCCACATATCCGCAGCGCAGCGCCCGGCCGCCGTGCAGCAGTCGTCGCTGGACCACGGAGGCGTGCCCGATCACTTCGCCGCCCTCGTGGACCAGGGCGTGCAGACCGCCGAGAGCGTGCTCCCAGTCCTCCGCGGTCATGTCATCGAAGACGTCGTAGAGGAGGGCGCGGACCGCCTTGAGGGTGGCGGCGTCCAGCTCGGCGGTGTGGGCGATCCGTACGTCGGGCATGCGGGGCGTCGTCAGATATGCCTCGGTCATGCCGGTCATCGTCGCAGTCGTCCGGTTGCCGGGCGATGGCTTTTCCCGGCCGTGGCTCCTCCTCTGCGTCGCCGGCCCACCCCCGTCCGCCCGTCCGGTTCGCCCGCCCTCCCCTTCCTACGGCTTCCCTCCGCCCCCGGCCCGCCGACAGAGCCACCCACCCCCCGTATCAGAGTCGCGTCAAGACCGGCCGCGAAGTCGCCCGATGTCCCTTTTGCCCCCTTGTCAGGTAGGTAGGGTCGCAGCAGGCTCAGCCCGGTGGGGGCGGCCTTCACGTAAGACAATGGGGCCATGGCACGCGGCAAGCTACGGATATACCTCGGCGCGGCACCGGGCGTCGGCAAGACGTACGCGATGCTGTCCGAGGCGCACCGGCGCGTGGAGCGGGGCACGGACCTCGTCGTGGCGTTCGTCGAGACCCACGGCAGGCCCCGTACGGAGGTCATGCTCCACGGGCTGGAGCAGATCCGGCGCCGGGAGCTGGCCCACCGCGGCGCGGTTTTCACCGAAATGGACGTGGACGCGGTGCGGGAGCGTCGGCCGGCCGTGGCGCTGGTCGACGAGCTGGCGCACACCAACGTCCCCGGGTCGCGCAACACCAAGCGGTGGCAGGACATCGAGGAACTGCTGGAAGCCGGGATCGATGTGATCTCGACGGTGAACATCCAGCATCTGGAGTCGCTCGGGGACGTCGTCGAGTCCATAACGGGTGTGCGGCAGCGCGAGACCGTACCGGACGAGATCGTCCGCCGGGCCGACCAGATCGAACTGGTCGACATGTCGCCTCAGGCGATCCGCCGGCGGATGGCGCACGGCAACATCTACCAGTCCGACAAGGTGGACGCCGCCCTGTCCAACTACTTCCGGCCCGGCAACCTCACGGCGCTGCGCGAGCTGGCGCTGCTGTGGGTCGCCGACCGGGTGGACGAGTATTTGCAGGAGTACCGCGCGGAACATTCGATCCGTTCCACCTGGCAGGCGCGGGAGCGCATCGTCGTCGGACTCACCGGCGGGCCGGAGGGGCGGACGCTGATCCGCCGCGCGGCCCGGATGGCGGCCAAGGGGTCGGGCAGCGAGGTGCTGGCCGTCTACATCGCCCGCAGCGACGGCCTGACCTCCGCCTCACCCAAGGAACTCGCCGTCCAGCGCACGCTGGTGGAGGACCTGGGAGGAACGTTCCACCACGTCATCGGTGAGGACATCCCCAGTGCCCTGCTGGAGTTCGCCCGGGGGGTCAACGCCACGCAGATCGTGCTGGGCTCCAGTCGCCGCAAAGCCTGGCAGTACATCTTCGGGCCCGGCGTGGGCGCGACCGTCGCCCGGGAATCCGGGCCCGATCTCGATGTGCACATCGTCACCCACGAGGAGGTCGCCAGGGGCCGTGGGCTGCCGGTGCCGCGCGGGGCGCGGCTGGGGCGGGCCCGGATCATCGCCGGCTGGGTCGTCGGTGTCGTCGGCCCCGCTCTGCTCTCGCTGCTGCTGACCGGCCTCGCGAACGGTCCCGGCCTGGCCAACGACGTACTGCTGTTCCTCTTCCTGACCGTCGTTGCCGCGCTGCTCGGCGGGCAGCTGCCGGCGCTGGCGTCGGCCGCGGTCGGTTCGCTGCTGCTGAACTTCTACTTCACGCCGCCGACCCACACCCTCACGGTCAGCGACCCGAAGAACATCGTCGCGATCGTGATCTTCTTCGCCGTCGCGGTGTCGGTCGCCTCCGTGGTGGATCTCGCCGCCCGGCGCACCCACCAGGCCGCCAGGCTGCGCGCCGAGTCGGAGATCCTGTCCTTCCTGGCGGGCAGCGTGCTGCGCGGTGAGACGACGCTGGACGCGCTGCTGGAGCGGGTGCGGGAGACCTTCGGCATGGAGACGGTGGCCCTGCTGGAGCGGGCCGGCGACGTCGAGCCGTGGACCTGCGCGGGCCGGGCCGGCGCCGACCACGGCAAGCCGCTGCTGCGCCCCGAGGACGCCGATGTCGACATGCCGGTAGGGGACCACATGGCGCTGGCGCTCACCGGCCGGGTGCTGCCGGCGGAGGACCGCCGGGTGCTGGCCGCGTTCGCTGCCCAGGCCGCGGTCGTACTGGACCGGCAGCGGCTGGTGGGCGAGGCGGAGCGGGCCCGGGAGCTGGCCGAGGGCAACCGCATCAGGACGGCGCTGCTGGCCGCGGTCAGCCACGATCTGCGCACCCCTCTGGCGAGCATCAAGGCCTCCGTCACCTCCTTGCGCTCCGATGACGTCGCCTGGTCCCAGGAGGACGAGGCGGAGCTGCTGGCCGGCATCGAGGCGGGCGCCGACCGGCTGGACCATCTCGTCGGCAATCTCCTGGACATGTCGCGGCTGCAGACCGGCACCGTCACCCCGCTGATCCGCGACCTCGACCTCGACGAGGTGGTGCCGATGGCGCTGGGCGGGGTGCCGGAGGGCAGTGTCACCCTCGACATCCCCGAGGAGCTACCGATCGTCGCCGTCGACCCGGGGCTGCTGGAGCGCTCGGTCGCCAACCTCGTCGAGAACGCCGTGAAATACAGCCCGGACGGGACGCCGGTGCTGGTGTCGGCCAGCGCCCTCGGCGACCGGGTGGAGCTGCGGATCGCCGACCGCGGTCCGGGGGTGCCGGACAGCGCCAAGGACCGGATCTTCGAGCCGTTCCAGCGCTATGGCGACGCTCCGCGCGGCGCCGGTGTGGGCCTGGGGCTGGCCGTGGCGCGCGGCTTCGCCGAGGCGATGGGCGGCACGCTCGCCGCCGAGGACACCCCCGGTGGCGGGATGACCATGGTGCTCACCCTCCGGGCCGCCCCCGGCGGGCCACCCGCTCGCCCCGACCTCCCGGCCCGGGCCACCACATGAGCCGGGCCGTACGGACCACCCCCACCACTCGCCCCGCGGGTCCGGCCCGCCGGGCGACGACACCGCGAGGAGAACGCCAGTGAACCGGGTGCTTGTGGTCGATGACGAGCCGCAGATCGTCCGCGCCCTCGTGATCAACCTGAAGGCGCGCAAGTACGAGGTCGACGCCGCCCCGGACGGGGCCACCGCGCTCAAACTCGCGGCCGCCCGCCACCCCGATGTCATCGTCCTCGACCTCGGCCTGCCCGATATGGACGGCGTCGAGGTGATCAAGGGGCTCCGGGGCTGGACGCGGGTGCCGATCCTGGTGCTCTCCGCGCGGCAGACCTCCGACGAGAAGGTGGAGGCGCTGGACGCCGGCGCGGACGACTACGTCACCAAGCCGTTCGGCATGGACGAGCTGCTGGCCCGGCTGCGGGCGGCGGTGCGCCGGGCCGAGCCGACCGGGCCCGCCGACGACGAGGTGATCGTCGAGACCGAGGGGTTCACCGTCGACCTCGCCGCGAAGAAGGTCAACCGCGGCGGCCGGGACATCCGGCTGACCCCCACCGAGTGGCATCTGCTGGAGGTCCTGGTCCGCAACGCGGGCCGGCTGGTCAGCCAGAAGCAGCTGCTCCAGGAGGTCTGGGGCCCCTCGTACGGCACCGAGACCAACTATCTGCGGGTGTACATGGCCCAGCTCCGCCGCAAGCTGGAGGGCGACCCCTCGCACCCGAAGCACTTCATCACCGAGCCGGGCATGGGGTACCGCTTCGAGCAGTAGTGCCCCGCGGCGCCCTGTCCACGGCGGCCGGGCGCGGGTTTGTGAGCCGGGTACGAAGTCCGTGTGCGGGCCGTGATCCCCGGACGCGGCCACCGGTACGCTGGGGTTCATGAGTGCTGGGACCCGATCCGAGAAACCGGCCGGTCGTTTCCGCCGGCTGCTCGACCGGCTGTCCTCCTCCGAGGAGGAGCTGCAGTCCGCCGAGCTGCAACAGGATGCGCAGAACGCGGGGTGCACCCGTATCTGCGACTGCGACGACCGCCAGATAGTGAAGGTCACCGGCACCCTGCGGCATGTCACGCTGCGGCCGCGCGCCGGAGTGCCCGCGCTCGAGGCGGAGCTGTTCGACGGCTCCGCGGCGCTCGACGTGGTGTGGCTGGGACGCCGCTCCATCGTCGGGATCGAGCCGGGCCGGAAGCTCATCGCCTCGGGCCGGGTCTCGCTGAGCCACGGACGCCGGGTGCTCTTCAATCCGAAGTACGAACTCCGACCGCTCGGACAGGAGTAGCCGGTGACGTCTTACGACCGACCGACCACTGACGCGCATGCCCACCCCGATGCCTCCGCAGGCCCCTCGTCCACCGCGCCCGGCCAGGGCGCCGAGGGTGCCCCTGACGGCAGGCAGGTGACCGAGGCCGCGCTGTTCGAGGCGTTCGGCGGCGTGCGCGGCATGGTGGAGACCGTGGTCCCCGGCCTGCTGTTCGTCACGATCTTCACGATCAACAAGGACCTGCACGTCTCGGCGATCGCCGCGCTGGCCGTCTCGCTGGTGCTGGCGGCGGTGCGCCTGGTCCGCAAGGACACCGTCAAGCACGCCTTCAGCGGCGTCTTCGGGGTGGCCTTCGGCGTGGTCTTCGCGATGATGACCGGCAACGCCAAGGACTTCTACCTGCCGGGCATGCTGTACACCCTCGGGCTGGCCGTCGCCTACCTCGTCACCACGCTCGCGGGCGTCCCACTGATCGGGCTGATGCTGGGCCCGGTGTTCAAGGAGAACCTCTCCTGGCGCACCCGCAACCCCGGCCGCAAGACGGCGTACGCCAAGGCCAGCTGGGCCTGGGGGCTGATCCTGCTCGCCAAGTGCGCGATCCTCTTCCCGCTGTACTGGTGGGCCGACACCACCCAGCTCGGCTGGATACTGATCGCGCTGAAGATCCCGCCCTTCCTGCTCGCGGTCTATCTCACCTGGATCTTCCTGGCGAAGGCGCCGCCGCCGATCGACGTCTTCGCCGAGATGGAGGCGAAGGAGAAGGCCGAGGAGGAGGCCGAGGAGCGGCGCCGCACCGAGCGCGAGACGCTGGACGCGGTCGCCGACGACCTCGGCAGGGACCTCGTGCAGGAGATCACGGCCGAGCCGCCGGCCGACCGCCCGCCCGGCGGGGGCCGCCACCGCCGCTGACGCACCGCAGACGAACGCCGGGGCCCGGGAACCGTACGGTTCCCGGGCCCCGGCGGCTTACCGGCCTCAAGGCGGCCGGAGCTATGCCTCCTCGTGCCGCACCGACAGCAGGTCCTCCAGCTGCTCCTCACGCGACTGGGCCGCGACGAACAGCAGCTCGTCACCGGCTTCCAGCGCGTCCTCCTTGTTGGGCGTGAGCACCCGCGTGCCGCGGATGATCGTGACCAGGGAGGTGTCCTCGGGCCACTCCACATCGCCGACCCGGGTGCCGGCCAGTGCGGCCTCCGGCGGCAGCGTCAGCTCGACGAGGTTGGCGTCGCCGTGGCTGAAGCGCAGCAGCCGCACCAGGTCGCCGACGCTGACGGCCTCCTCGACCAGGGCCGACATCAGACGCGGTGTGGAGACCGCGACATCGACGCCCCAGGACTCGTTGAACAGCCACTCGTTCTTGGGGTTGTTGACCCGTGCGACCACCCGCGGCACGCCGTACTCGGTCTTGGCGAGCAGCGAGACGACGAGGTTGACCTTGTCGTCGCCGGTCGCCGCGATGACGACGTTGCAGCGCTGCAGCGCCGCCTCGTCGAGCGAGGTGATCTCGCAGGCGTCGGCCAGCAGCCACTCGGCCAGCGGCACCCGCTCGACCGAGATGGCGGTCGGCGCCTTGTCGATGAGCAGGATCTCGTGCCCGTTTTCGAGGAGTTCGCCGGCGATGGAACGGCCCACCGCGCCCGCGCCCGCAATCGCGACCCTCATGACTGCGCCCCCTCAGGACCCGTGGCGAATGCCGCTTCGACCTTCTCGACCTCGTCGGTGCGCATCATCACGTGCACCAGGTCGCCTTCCTGCAGCACCGTCTGCGAGGTCGGCAGCATCGCCTCGCCCAGCCGGGTGAGGAAGGCGACGCGGACGCCGGTCTCCTCCTGCAGCGTGCTGATCTTGTGCCCGACCCAGGAGGGGTCGGTGTGCACCTCGGCGAGCTGGACGCCGCCGCTCGGGTCGCGCCACAGCGGCTCGGCCCCCGACGGCAGCAGCCGGCGCAGCATCTGGTCGGCCGTCCAGCGGACGGTGGCGACGGTGGGGATGCCCAGGCGCTGGTAGACCTCGGCGCGGCGCGGGTCGTAGATACGGGCCGCGACGTTCTCGACGCCGAACATCTCGCGGGCCACCCGGGCGGCGATGATGTTGGAGTTGTCACCGCTGGAGACGGCCGCGAAGGCGCCCGCCTCCTCGATACCGGCCTCGCGCAGGGTGTCCTGGTCGAAGCCGACGCCGGTCACCCGGCGGCCGCCGAAGGACGAGCCCAGGCGACGGAACGCGGTCGGGTCCTGGTCGACCACCGCGATGGTGTGCCCCTGGCTCTCCAGGGTCTGTGCCAGCGCGGAGCCCACGCGCCCGCACCCCATGATGACGATGTGCATGCTGATTACCCCGTGCCCTGTACTAGCGCGATGACCTGCACAAACACCCTGCTCACTACTTTCTTCTCCCAGTACCGGCGACACGAGGCCACGGCTCGCGACACGGACCCGGGCGGGCAACGGGAGCGCCACCCACGCCGTGGTCCGGTACAACCGTATCCGTAATGCCGCTCCTGGTAGGGGGCGCGGTGGGCGGCATTCGGATGTGGACCTGCCCGGCCGGGCGACCGTCTCCCGCGCCGGGCTGCGCCGTGCCGGGTCCGTAAGGCACGCTGAACCGTGTGCCCAACCTGCCTCTCCAGCCCCAACAGGGCTCATACACCTCGCACATGGTGGTCTGCGGCGACGATGCGCTGGCGCACCGGCTCGCCGCCGAGCTCCAGGACGTCTACGGCGAACGGGTGACGCTGGTCGTCCCCTCCGCCCGGGAGCCGCACCGGCCCCGCATCCCGCCGCCGGCCCGCGCGCTCGACCGGGCGACCGCGCTCCTGGGCCGGGTGTCCGCGGCGGTCGCCCGTACCCCGCCGGTGTCGTCCGAGGAGCCCGGGGACGGTGCGGAGCCGCCGGAGGAGACCGTACGGATCCTGGAGGCGGCGCAGCCGGACGACCTGGCGCTGACCGAGGCGGGCATCGCCGAGGCGGGCGCGCTGGCGCTGGTCTACGACGACGACGAGCTCAACATCCACGCCGCGCTGCGCGCCCGCCGGCTCAATCCCCGCCTGCGACTGGTCATCCGGCTCTACAACCGCAAACTCGGCCAGCATCTGGAGGAGTTGCTCGACCAGGCCGCGGCGGTCGCCGCCCTGGACGCCGACGGCGGCGGAGGCGCGGTGGACGCCGACGCCTCCACGACGGTGCTGTCCGACGCCGATACGGTGGCCCCCGCGCTGGTGGCCACCGCGGTCGCCGGGACCAGCAAGGTCATCGAGGCGGACGGGCTGCTGCTGCGGGCGGCGGAGCGGCCGCCGGTGCCGCCCGGCCGGCCCGGTGCCCCCGGCGTGTGCACCCTGGCGCTGCTGCCCGCCTCGGCCAACGACCCCGACCAGGAGCCGAGTTCGGCCGGCGGCGAGGAGGGGCTGATGCTGCTGCCGGACGAGGCCGCCGTCACGGACGCCGCCGGCTGCGGCACCGTCGTCCTGGAGACCGTCTCCTATACGGGGCGGCCGGTGCGCCCCGCCCGGCTGCGCGGCCGGGGCGCACCCCTCGCCTCGCTCTTCTCGCGGCGGCTGCGCTGGTCCCTGGCCGGTGTCGTCGGCGCGGTGCTGGCGCTGGCCGTCGCGTCCTGGCTCACCACCGGTCTGGACCCGGTGCACGGCGCCTACCTCACGCTGCTGGACCTCTTCGCGATCAACGACCCGGCGCTCGGCCAGCCGCTGCCCCGCAAGATCCTGCAGCTGCTGTCCGGGCTGACCGGCCTGTTGCTGCTGCCGGTGCTGGTCGCGGCGGCGTTCGAGGGGCTGGGTACCTTCCGCAGCGCCTCGGCGCTGCGCCGCCCGCCGCGCGGTCTGTCGGGGCATGTGGTGCTGCTCGGCCTCGGCAAGGTCGGCACCCGCGTCCTGGCGCGCCTGCACGAGATGGGCATCCCCGTGGTGTGCATCGAGGCGGACCCGGAGGCGCGGGGCATCGCACTGGCCCGCCGGCTGCGGGTGCCCACCGTCCTGGGGGACGTCACCCAGGAAGGAGTCCTGGAGGCCGCGCTGATCGAGCGGGCGGCCTCGCTGCTCGCCCTCAGCAGCGCGGACACCACGAACCTGGAGGCCGCCCTCTACGCCCGCAGCGTCACCCCGCGGCTGCGGGTCACCCTGCGGCTGTTCGACGACCGGTTCGCCACCGCCGTCTACCGCACCCTGCGCGCGGCCCACCCCCGGGCGCTCACCCGCAGCCGCAGCACCTCCTTCCTGGCCGCGCCCGCTTTCGGCGGCGCGATGATGGGGCGGCAGATCCTGGGGGCCATCCCCGTCGAGCGCCGGGTGCTGCTGGTCGCCCGGGTCGAGGTGCGCGGCAATGCCGCGCTGGAGGGCCGTACGGTCGCCGAGGTGCTGCGGCCGGGGCGGCTGCGGGTGCTGGCGGTGGACACCTCGGCCCCCGACGACCCGGAGGCGCAGGCCGCGGCCGCCGCGCCACCTCCGGACGCCGCCGAGCGCGAACCGGCCCGCCTGGTGCACGAGCTCGGCGACGACTACGTCCTCCGGCCGCAGGACCGGGTGCTGCTGGTGGCCACCCGGCAGGGGCTGGGGGATCTGCACGCCCGGCAGCCGCGGGCCACGGGAGCCGGGGTCAGAGCCGGCGGCGCCGGGGCCCGGCAGGGCTGAGCCGGGCGGGTCCGCTCCCGCCCGGTCACCTTCCGCCCGCCGCCTGCGGTCCGCCCGCCGCGGGATCTCACCGTGACCCCCGCATCGCGCCCCGTCACCGCCACGATCACTCCGTGACGACCCCCACCGTTCCTGTAACGGGCACCGGCGGCGCGTGACGAACGCCACAGCCCGCTTCGCCGCGTTGGTGCCATGCGCGCGACGTGCGGATCCTGTGCAGGCACCGGCCTGCGAGGCGCCCCTCAGCAGGCCGGATGCGCCTCGCCCGCCCCGCCGCGCGCTTCGGCGCGGGGAGCGGGTGGGCGCGGACCTTGACGAAGGCTTAGCATCCTCTGCGTGTCCAAACTGACCGACGTGCCCAAACGGATCTTGATCGGGCGCGCACTGCGCAGCGACAGGCTCGGGGAGACCCTCCTTCCCAAGCGCATCGCACTCCCCGTCTTCGCCTCCGACCCGCTCTCCTCGGTGGCCTATGCGCCCGGCGAGGTGCTGCTCGTCCTGTCCGTCGCGGGTGTGTCGGCGTACAGCTTCAGCCCCTGGATCGCGGTCGCGGTCGTGGTGCTGATGTTCACGGTCGTGGCGTCGTACCGGCAGAACGTGCACGCCTACCCGAGCGGCGGCGGCGACTACGAGGTCGCCACCACCAACCTCGGCCCCAAGGCGGGACTCACGGTCGCCAGCGCACTGCTCGTCGACTATGTGCTGACCGTCGCGGTCTCCATCTCCTCCGGTATCGAGAACCTGGGTTCCGCGATCCCGTTCGTCGTCGAGCACAAGACGCTCTGCGCGGTCGCCGTCATCGTGCTGCTGACGCTGATGAACCTGCGGGGCGTCAAGGAGTCGGGCAAGCTCTTCGCGATCCCGACGTATGTCTTCGTGGCCGGCGTCTTCATCATGATCGCCTGGGGCGTCATCCGTGGCGTGGTCATGGGCGACACGATGAAGGCCCCCACCGCCGACTACGCCATCCACGCCGAACAAGGCGGCCTGGCCGGCTTCGCGCTCATCTTCCTTCTCCTGCGCGCCTTTTCCTCCGGCTGTGCGGCGCTCACCGGCGTCGAGGCGATCTCCAACGGCGTCCCCGCCTTCCGCAAGCCGAAGTCCAAGAACGCCGCGACCACCCTGGCCCTCATGGGCGGCCTGGCCGTCACCATGTTCTGCGGCATCATCGGCCTGGCCATGGCCACCAACGTCAGGATGGCCGAGAACCCGGCCACCGACCTGCTCCTCCACGGCAAGCCGCTCGGCTCCGGCTACACCCAGAATCCGGTCATCTCGCAGGTGGCCGAGGCGGTCTTCGGCAAGGGCAGCTTCCTCTTCGTCATCCTGGCCGCCGCCACCGCACTGGTGCTGTTCCTCGCCGCCAATACGGCCTACAACGGCTTCCCGCTGCTCGGCTCGATCCTCGCCCAGGACCGCTATCTGCCGCGCCAGCTGCACACCCGCGGCGACCGCCTGGCGTTCTCCAACGGCATCGTCCTGCTGGCCGGCGCCGCCGCGATCCTCGTCTACCTCTACGGCGCGGACTCCACCCGGCTCATCCAGCTCTACATCGTCGGCGTCTTCGTCTCCTTCACGCTCAGCCAGACCGGCATGGTCCGTCACTGGAACCGCCATCTGCTGACCGAGACCGACCCGGCCGAGCGCCGCCGGATGCACCGCTCGCGCGCCATCAACGCCTTCGGCGCCTTCTTCACCGGCCTGGTGCTCGTCGTCGTCCTCCTGACGAAGTTCACCCACGGCGCCTGGGTCGCGCTGCTCGGCATGGTCGTCTTCTTCGTGACGATGTCCGCGATCCGCCGCCACTACGACCGGGTCGCCGACGAGATCGCCGCCGAGGAGACCCTCGACGACGACGTGGTCCGCCCCTCCCGGGTGCACTCCCTCGTCCTGGTCTCCAAGGTGCACAAGCCCACCCTGCGCGCCCTGAACTACGCCAAGCTGATGCGCTCGGACAGCCTCGAAGCGGTCAGCGTGGACGTGGACCAGGCCGACACCAAGGCCCTGCGGGAGGAGTGGGAGCGCCGCGGCATCGAGGTGCCGCTGAAGGTCCTGGCCTCCCCGTACCGCGAGATCACCCGGCCGATCATCGACTACGTCAAGTCGCTGCGCCGGGAGAGCCCGCGCGACGCCGTCTCCGTTTACATCCCCGAGTACGTCGTCGGCCACTGGTACGAGCACCTGCTGCACAACCAGTCCGCACTGCGCCTCAAGGGCCGCCTCCTGTTTACCCCCGGCGTCATGGTCACCTCCGTGCCCTGGCAGCTGGACTCCTCCGAGGCCGCCAAGCTGCGCGCCCGCAAGCGCGCGGAGTGGAACGCGCCGGGTGCCGTCCGCCGCGGTCCGGTCGCCCAGCCGAAGAAGGACAAGGCGGCCACCAAGAAGTAGCCGCCGCCCGGACCGGCGTCACGGCGCCGGTCCGGCCGGCAGGGCGGCCACGACAGGGCGCGGGGGCCGGGGCACCACACGCCGGGCCGTAGACTTGACGGTCGGCGTCCCGCCGTACCGCCCCGCAGCACCCCACCTCAGGAGCCCTCCCGCCATGCAGGCAGAACCGAAGAAGTCGCTGGTCGGCGAGGAGTACGAGGTCGAGGTCGGCCCGGTCGCACACGGCGGCCACTGCGTCGCCCGCACCGACGAGGGCCAGGTCCTCTTCGTACGCCACGCCCTCCCCGGCGAACGCGTCATCGTCCGCGTCACCGACGGCGAAGAGGGCGCCCGCTTCCTGCGCGCCGACGCCGTACGGATCCTGGAGCCTTCCAAGGACCGGGTCGAGGCGCCCTGCCCGTTCTCCGGCCCGGGCCGCTGCGGTGGCTGCGACTGGCAGCACGCCAAGCCCGGCGCCCAGCGCCGCCTCAAGGGCGACGTGGTGGCCGAGCAGCTGATGCGACTGGCCGGACTGACCCCCGAGGCGGCCGGCTGGGACGGCACGGTCGAGCCCGCCCCCGGCGACAAGGTCGCCCCGGGCGAGGTCCCGGCCTGGCGCACCCGCGTCCAGTACGCCGTCGACGCCGAGGGCCGCGCGGGCCTGCGCAAGCACCGCTCGCACGACATCGAGCCGATCACCCACTGCATGATCGCTGCCCCCGGCGTCTCCGAACTCGGCATCGAGCACCGCGACTGGCCCCAGATCGCCACCGTCGAGGCGATCGCCGCCACCGGCTCCCTCGACCGCCAGGTCATCCTGACCCCCAAGCCCGGCGGCCGCCTCCCGATCGTCGAACTCGACAAGCCCGTCTCCGTCCTGCGCATCGGCGAAAAGGACGAACAGGTCCACCGCGTCCACGGCCGCCCCTTCGTCCGCGAACGCGCCGCCGGCCGCACCTGGCGGGTCGGCAACGGCGGCTTCTGGCAGGTCCACCCGAAGGCCGCCGACCTCCTCGTCGAGGCCGTCATGCAGGGCCTGATGCCCAAGAAGGGCGACATGGCCCTCGACCTGTACTGCGGTGTCGGCCTCTTCGCCGGCGCCCTCGCCGAACGCGTCGGCGACAAGGGCGCGGTCCTCGGCATCGAATCCGGCAAGCGCGCCGCCGAGGACGCCCGCCACAACCTCGCCGACCTCGACCGCGTACGCATCGAACACGGCAAGGTCGAGGCGATCCTCCCCCGCACCGGCATCACCGACGTCGACCTCGTCGTCCTCGACCCACCCCGCGCCGGCGCCGGCAAACAAACCGTCACCCACCTCGCCTCCCTCACCCCCCGCCGCATCGCCTACGTCGCCTGCGACCCGGCCGCCCTCGCCCGCGACCTCAAGTACTTCGCGGATGCGGGGTATGCACCACGGCGGATGCGGGCGTTTGATTTGTTTCCTATGACCCACCACGTCGAGTGCGTCGTGATCCTTGAGAGGGCGGCAAAGGGCGCCTGACCTGCGGTTTTGCGCGTGCGCATTATGTGCAGTGTGGGCGTTACGGGCGATATCTTGACGCTGAAATGACGCTCGTGACGCTCAAATGACGCTCGTTCTGACGGGGCGTCACCTGGCTGATCGTGCAGGTCACGCTGGCTGGGAGGCGCGCTTCCCAGGGCTGGTTTTGCGGGAACTTGAAGAAAATTCGGCTGGGCTTCGGTGCCGCTGATTGCGGTGGCAGGCGCGCTGCCGCCGTACTTCGGCGGGCCGGACGTTTGGCGGAGCGGGCGTCAGTAGGTGGGGCCGTAGGGGCTCCAGTGCCCGAGGAAGGGCTTCAGGTCGTCGGCGCGTGGCTCGGGAATGTCGGTCAGCCGGGGCGGTGTGTTCAGTGGGTCGAGGCGCTCCACGGTGGCCGCTGCCCAGCTGATCCATGCTTCGGCCTCAGTTCTGGCCTGGCCCGGCGGCATGGCGTCGACTCGCGTACGTACAGCGCTCACGTATTCGGTCAGTCCGGTGGCGTGGCGCCATGCCGCTTCCTGCGCTTCGAGATGCCTGACGCGGTACGCCTCGGCATACCGGATGCGGGCTTCTTCCATGGCGGCTTCCCAGCGGATGCGCTTCTGGCGTGCCGCTTCGATCTCGTCCAGGCGTCTGCGTTCGGCGGCTTCGCCGCGGAGGGTGACCTCTTGGGCGATCTCGGCGAGCTGGTCTTCCAGGGGGCGGCCGGGGGTGTCGGACCATTCGGTGGCCCGGTGCGGTTGGCCGCCGCTGAGGACGAAGCGGAGACGCTCGGACGGGGTGTAGTCGAAGCGGGGGATCCTGACCCAGGAGTCCTTCTTGGCCGCGGCGAGTTCCCTCTCGGCGGCGACATGTTCGGTCCGGTCTTGCTCCTGGAGGACAAGGAACCCCACAGTCTGGCCCTGTGCGGTAATGGTGAAGTGGGGAGATGCCCTGCGGCGGCGATGAGACGGGGGCGCGAAGCCGGTCTGCCCTGCCGAACTGGAATGTCCTTCGGCCTCGGCAGCGGTGATCAGCGCCTGGACGAGCCGGAGGGCACGTCCTTGGACGGGCTTCGTGAGGCCCAGTGGCTGTTGTTCGTTCTGCATGGCCCGGACCACGGTGTGCGGCCGCGTGAGCCGGGAGGTAACAGGGACGGGTTCGAGGACGGCGAGGCGCCAGGCGGGGATGTCGACGAGCTTGATCTCATACCCGCCATGGCACCAACCCCCGTACAGCTCCCTCGTCTCCGGGACCCTTCCGGACCTGCGTGCCGCGGCGACGCGGGACGGCCACTTCTCCAAGTCCGGACCGCTGCCACTCTTGACGATCCTGCCGCCGGCCTCCGCGAGCTCTTGCAGCAGCTGCTCCGTGAACGTCACCCGAGGCTGTGATGGAGGGCTTGGCTTCCGCCCGGCGGCCGGAGTTTCCTGCGCTCGGGTGGACTGGGGTCGTGGGGCGGCGGCCTGGGTCTTCCGCGGGCGTGACCTGCGGGGAGGGTACGTGCCGTGCGCCAGGTAGTGCTGGCCTGCACTCGTCAGGGCGACGCTCCACTGCCCGGCCTTCCGGGAGACCGTGACCAGGCCCCGGTTCTGCAGTGCCTGACAGGTGGTCTTGTAGGAGCTGGTCTCCCAAACGCCAGCGGGACACCCGGCTCCCACCCACTGCAGCACTGACAGTTGCCGCTCATTGACCTGTCGCTCCAATGGTCCGCCTTCGACTTGAGGTTGACATACGACGGCGGCATGTTGTCAGTTCTGTTTGTAAGCGACGGACGGTTCGAAAAAATTCGCTCGAACGAGCTGGGGCTGACGCGGGCCGTGTGTACGCAGCGATGGCGGCGTAACGCCGACCGGTGCGTGGCTGGCTCTTCGCCGAAGGGAGCGATGAGCTGCCATTGAGCG
This sequence comes from Streptomyces auratus, assembly GCF_050433025.1. Classification (NCBI taxonomy): domain Bacteria; kingdom Bacillati; phylum Actinomycetota; class Actinomycetes; order Kitasatosporales; family Streptomycetaceae; genus Streptomyces; species Streptomyces auratus. Next base: position 1,740,851 of record NZ_JBNGCB010000003.1, read on the forward strand.
GGCGAACTGGATGTCCGTGCGAGCGGCGAATTCAGCCGTTGCCGTCTGTTCGGCCTCCGTGAGCAGCTGGCGAGTCACCTCGGGGGCTTCGGTCAGAGCCTTCAGCCACTGAGCTTCGCGCGCAAGCGTCGGCTCGTGGTGCCCAGGACGGGGTTGATGGCGTACTCCAGACCGGGAACGGGCGGGGATGAGCCACCCGAGCAGACTCCCCGCTGCCACTCGGAGGACGTCGACCTCGTTCCGGGCTTCGCCCGTGACGTGTCCGGTCTCGGTCACCATGGGACGGGTGATCTGGAGGTGCGGCTCCGTACGCCGCGGGACGTGGAGCGGGCTCAGCATCTGTTCCGGGCAAGCTATGCGGCGGCGTGATCGGCTGCCGCTGCCTGCTTCGTAGCGGGCTGCGCTTCGTGTCGTGTGCGGTCGTGGGGGGAGCCTCGCGACGTGGGGGCAGGGTACGGCGGTGGACTATCTATGGTGCGTGGGATCGCCGGTTTGGCCAACCGGTCATCCCACGCTGTTTGTTGCCCCACATCTTCCCCGCCAGTGATTAGCTCGAACAGCTGGCGGTTACCCCGGTGCCGTGACCGCCGGAACCATCACTCCAAGGGCGACAACAGGGCCGCCTGGCGCTCGGTTTCCCAGAAACTTCGAACTCTGCCAGAGGTACAGATCCTCATGCACGATGGCGATGGGGCTACCCGGCCCACCCGCCTTGGAGCACACCCCCTCAAGATCCGAAAGGTAGTGGCTTCTACCGGTCATCGGCTCGGGTGTCCCGTATGGTTCGGTGCTGTCGCATGCTGGCCTGTTCGTGGATTCAGGGGACGCCGATGACACAGCAGCTTTGGAGCAGCCGGAGGCATCAGACCGCGATCGGCCGAGTCGGTCTCTCGATGCCGGCCCGTCGCGCGCTCGGCGACCTACAGCTGGAACCCGCCATGCGAGTACTGGACTACGGGTGCGGGCGTGGCGGCGATGTACGGGCACTGCAGTACCTCGGCCTCGATGCCGCGGGGTGGGACCCGGTGCACTTTCCGGACGGGCGGCGCGAGCTGGCCGAGGTAGTCCTTCTCACCTATGTCCTGAACGTCATTGAGAATCCCGCCGAACGACGAGAGACACTTCTACGGGCTTGGGACCTCGCCAAATCGGCGCTCGTGGTGTCCGCGCGGTTGAGGTGGGAGCGCAACCAGATCAAAGGCACGGAGTACGGCGACGGCATCCTCACGCAGCGCCGCACCTTCCAGCATCTTTACGCCGCCGGCGAGCTTCGCGACTACGTCGAGGAAGCCACCGGTGTGCGTTGCGTGTCGGCGGCGCCCGGCATCGTTTACGCGTTCAAGGACGATGCGGCCCGCCTGAGTTATCTGGCCCGCCAGGTCGCCCCCGAGGGGGGATGGCTGGCGTCCGAGGATACCGCCTCGGCGATCACCTCGATCGTCGATCATCTCGAACAGCGCGGCAGGATGCCTCAGCTGGAGGAAATGCCGCAACCCATCATCAGCCTCCTCGGCCACCTGCGTCCCGCTGAGCTCAAGCGCCTTGCCGAGCAGGAAGCCGACCCCGTGAAGGTCGAGCGGAGCGCCGAGCGTGGAGCCCTCGACACTCTGCTTTTCCTCGCGCTGGAGCTGTTTCACGGCCGAGGCCCGGTCAGCAGTCTGCCTCTGCCGGTTCAACTGGACATCCGTGCCTTCTTCCCTTCCTACACCGAGGCGTGCCAGCGAGCGGATCGGCTGCTGTTCAAGCTGCGTGACGACGCATACGTCCGTCGGGCGATGAACGGATCGATCGCCGGCAAGTTCACCGCAACCGCCCTGTACGTGCACCGTCGCGCTCTCCACCGGATCCCGGCCGTGCTGCGCCTGTACGAGCAGTGCGCGAGTATCGCTGCCGGCCGCCCTGGAGAGTGGTCCGTCGTCAAGCTCCGCCATCAGGGTCGCGGCGTCAGCTGGCTCGACTACCCCGAGTTCGACACGGATCCCCACCCGCGGATCGCGGCCTCGTACGCCGTCGACCTGAAGACCCTCAAGTCCTCCTTCACCTCGTACGCGGAATCCACCAATCGTCCCCTGCTGCACCGTAAGCACGAGTTCCTTGCTGAGGACGATCCCGACGCACCCAAGTACCGGAGGCTCACGGAGGCCGAGGTGCGCGCTGGCCTCTACGAGAGTCCGCACCTGATCGGCACGGAAGAGGGCTGGGGGCGCGAACTCGTACGCTGCGCGCGGGAGTTGCGGGGTCACCGGCTCGTGCGCCGCACCACCAGCACCTGAGCGTCGCACCGGCTCTCGGCATCGGAGCGATTGTCAGTGTCGTGTGCCACGCTCTACCCATGACCACTACCCGGATGGAGGGCCCCTGCCTGCCCTCGTACCGCACGCTGTCCGCCCTCGCGCTGTCCGAGCCCGAGGACCACGTCCGTGAATTCACCGACTGGGTGGAGCATGCCTCCGCCGTTACCGCTCTCCCCGGGGCACAGAACAGCTGGGATACGGCCTACAAGTGGCTGCGACTCGCCCAGGGCCTGCGCACGGTGACGTTGGACATGTCGTACGACGACGGCATGTGCTCGGCGGGCCTCGACTTCGACGCTGTCTGGACCGAGATGATGGAGGAGTGGCAGCAGCACCAGGTCCGTCTCGGCTATCTGCGTGCAGCACTTGAAGGATTCGGCCGGCTGCTGCACCCGGACACCGCGGAGCCTGGACTGGCGGTCGAGGCCGCGGAACAACGGCTGCACCATCATGCCGACGCATGGCCAGTGCACGCTCGCGCGGTCGCCGACCACCTGCGGACACATGCCCCGGACGGGGTGCCAGGCGCCGGCATGCCGGTGGCGGCAGCGGTGACTCAGGCGATTGCCTTGCACGAGATGGTCGTTCACGGCCGTGCTGTCGTCCCCGAGCCGGACAGCGACGCGGACGGGAAGGTCTTTCCCACCGGGCACGCTGAGGTCTGCGCGGTCAAGGAAGCCTCCACAGTGCTGCTGCTGGGGCTACAGCTGCTGATGGCGGCAGCGGTGCAGGAGGGCCGCGTCGCCGTTTTCGACGACAAGTACCTTTTCGACGGCATGTGGATTCCCGACTCCTCGGGCGGCAGCCGCTGGGTGGATGAAGAGATGCCCTACGGCGAGTACCTCGCCGTCCTCCACCTGCAGCCCGGTGAGCCACCCGAGTTCTAATCCCACCAGGTGAGGTGGCCTGCTCGGCACAATCAGGTCATGGTCCAGCTGGAGTCACATGCTCCCTCGTCCTCGTCGAGGTCACATTCCCCCGGGCTTCATCGGTGATGGCCTGAGTGAGCGGGATCCCGTGCCTCGTGAGATCTCGGCATCCTGCCTGAACGCGTGGTCATGGGGTTGGTGACGTGGCCCCCGGGGTGTAGGTCAAGATCGGTGTGTGGGAGCCGTATGGATGGCTGGCAGTGATCGAGTGGTTCTCTCGCAGCTGCCTCTGCCCGCTAGAGGACCGGATGGGCATGGTCGGGTGGCGCGCTTTGTGACGTCGCTACTTGCGGTCGCTCGCTCTGCTCATGCGGTGTATGGGTAGGGGTCGCACTCAGCTCCCGGTTGTGCTACTCCACAAGGGGGCAATCGGCAGGTACTGGGGGATTGGCTCCGGCGTTGAGTGGGGAGTATCTATGTGGCTCAGTAGGTTGTCTCCAGTGTCGGCGCCGTCTGCGATGCTGGCGCTGACCTTACGGAAGGGGGCAGAGCGTGGCTCGCGTCGAAGGACCCGCAAAGAGCCTCACCTGGAGGGCTCGACTTGACGAACTGATCTCCCGTGCTTCGAGATCGCAGCGTCAGGTGGCGGCTGAGCCAGGGTGCCTATTCTGCATGCGCGAGGACGCGTCTCTCAATACAGTTCAGAGGGAGAACGACACCTGTTACGTGAGACTTGATAACTATCCAGCGGCAGACGGACACATTGAAGTTGTTCCAAAGCGTCACATCGTGTCCTTCTTTGAGCTAACCCCTCGTGAAGTCCTGGATGCGTACGCTCTGCTAGTTGAGAGTCAAGCGGAACTAAACTCGAGGCATCAGCCAGACGGCTACACAATTGGCGTTAATGAAGGCAGGGCCGCGGGGCGCACTATTGATCACCTGCATATCCATCTAGTTCCGCGACATGATGGGGATGTTGCTGATCCTCGGGGGGGTATCCGGCAGGTTCTCCCTGGACCGAGTCCAGATACATGGGCTGGATAAGCAAGCTCAGTCACCCTAAGAACAGTCAACATAGCCCCTTTAGGCATGTCCCGTAGCGAGAAACCAGGCCCCTCGAGTGGAGGAGCGTTGCGGGGCCCGAAGCCAATTGCTTCGAGCCCCGATCGTTGCGGCCTGCTCGGCATGTATCAGGTCATGCACCAGCCGGAGTCGCAAGCCTCGTCGTCGTCATCGACGTCATCTACCCCCGGGCTCTGGTCGGGGATGGCTTGGGTGAGGGGGATGCCGTACCTCGTGAGATACACGGCATCCCGCCCGAGTGCGGCCCGCCGACGGTTGATCGTCTCCTCCAGTCGGACCGACTGAGCGAACAACTCGGGCTCGTGCCGACGCTGGTGGCGCCAGGCGCCGACGGTGCGGAAGGGGCAGAAGAAGCAGGAGCTCTTGGGCGGTACTGGCAGGCCGGCCTCGGCGATGATGCGCTCGCAGTCGTCCCGGCGCAGCCCGAGGTCGAGGAGGGGGTATTCGATGACCTCGTGGGCTTCCCTCCGCCGGCGGTTGGCGCGATGGATTTCGTCGAGCGATATGCCGATGCCGACCGCGGCCGGGGCCTCCGCGGTGGCGCCATGCTCCCGAAGCCACCGCCCGACCACCTTGATCTTGAAGTCGGCGGTGCAGTTGCGGCGGCCCGGAGCGCCGTTCGCCATGCGGACCGGGATGGGGATCGACCGGGTGTCCGGCCGGTTCAGCCGCTGCATGAGCGTTTCCGTGGCCCCGTCGCGGCGGCGCCGCTTGAGCTCATGGACGTCCAGTCCCGCACTTGCGGCGTACGGGACGGCGATCTCGCGCACGTACGCGAGGGTCGCCGGATGCTCGCTGTCGTCGCCGACATTGGCGAACAGGAAGGTGCGGAAGTCGATCTCTCCGCGCGCGGCGAGTACGAGCAGGGCTGTGCTCTGTACGCCGCCTCCGTAGGAGACGGCCTTCACTTGATGGTGGTTGGGCTCGCTGGAAGTGGCGCGAGGACTGAAGTCGGCGGGATTGGCGTGATGGGCTCCGGAGGGCTGCTGCAAGATCGACATATGAGAGACAGTATGGATGGAGTGATCGAGAAGCAAGTGTTTCTCTCACTGCTGTTGGCGAACGCGAAGGTCTGTAATACCGCTGGCGTCCACAGGCCGCGGGCTACGGCTGGGGCTTGATGGTGACGGAGTATCCCTGGGCCAGGACGGACGCCAGGAACTCGGCCGCGGTGCCGTGGTCGGCGCTGGTGAAGGTCTGTGCGGCAGGCAGTGGCTGTCGAGGAGGGCGAGCCCTCGGCGCGGTGAGTCTGCGACCACGAGGCTTCTGAGAAGCGCGCCGCCCTGCACGGAGCGCGGCAACTTCGGAAGCGACGATGGTTCGCTGCCGCTGTCGCCCGTCGTCCAGGATCGTCTCAAGGAGCCACAGCGGAGAGCCGGAGATGAGAAGGTCGGCGGCGGCGATGCGGTGCCGGTTGCGCCAGCGAGAGATTGCCTGTGCGTCCTGCCCGAGAACGCGCGCTGCCTCCTGGATGCCGATTACGACTGGGAGTTGCCCCTTGTCCTCTGGGTCGTAGCCGAGAGGGATGCCAGCCTTGTAAGCGGCTAGCCTTTCCCGGTTGACTTTGCGGTCGCCTTCGCCGTCGAGTCGCATGACCGTGCTCAGCAGCCAGTACGGATTGCCCGAAGCGATCAGATCGGGCTCGTCGAGCGTGCCTTCTGTCCGCCACCGTTGTGACGTCTGCCGCTCCACGTGGAAGAGGAAGGCGATCTCGGCGTGCCCGAGGAGGAACGGGACGCGTACCTCTGCCATGAGACGGCCTTCCCCATCACCCTGTGCCCGTGTTCATCGGCGATGCGCTGGCGACCACGCCGTGACTGTGATCTTAGGCGTGCTCAATGCCCGGTCGCAGCTCCCACGATCCCACTTCGGTGTAGTAGCGGCCGAAGTGCTGGAGCCAGGCCGCGAGCGTCTCGGTCGTTCTGCGCGCCTGCTCCTCTGTATCTCCTGTCCGCTCGGCGATGGCCCGCTGGAGCTCGATGTTGCTGAGACGCTGTTCTGCGGTGAGTTGACCAAGTTCCGGGATCGCATGCAGGCGGGCCTCGACCTCAGCGTTGAAGGCTTCCTCAGTGAGGCCGGCGGGGACATCGAGCATGGCCAGGTCGCGCACAATGCCAGCCTCGACCAGCGAGGTGAATCCCTGGCGCCCGCCGTAGAGGGCGTAGACGTTCTCCGGTCTCCTTGTCTCCGGGAACCAGTAGGGGGCCGCTTCGTCCTCGGACGGCGGAGTGATGCGCTCGCTCCTCAGGAGTTCGGCCTGCTGCCGCACGAGGGCTGCGGCGTGGGGTGTGGCTATCGTCGATCGGGCGTTGATCTGGCCGAGGACGCGCTGTACTTCGGGGTGGTCGATCGGCACCTCCAACAAGAGTTCCACGTTGGCGTTCGGTACGCGTCCAGTGGCTTTGCCGGTCAGGTTGGCGGAGCCGACCAGACAGCGGCCGCCGGCACCGTAGAGCTTGGCGTGGAGGGACGGACACAAGGCAATGGAAATGCGTTCGTCATTCTGGGCAGCTTCGATGATCTCCGGGTCGGAGACCCCGGCGGCTACCTCCGCCGGGGTCCAGCGCGTGACACACGTGATCTTCTGGACGGAGGAGGGCACCGCGGCGATGGTCTCCTCGAAGATCGCCTTCTTGATGAAGGGGGCGATGATGACCACCTCTTCGGCGGCGTCCTCCATCATGTCCGCGACCTGCTGCCAGACATGGTCCGGCTGCGTCACTCCTCTTCGCTCCCGTCCTCGATGAAGTCACGGGCGTACCGGCCCCAGTCGCTTCGGGCATCCGCGATGACCCGGCGCGCCTTCTTGTTGGGGATCTCGTCCTCCATCCGTGCCCAGGAGAAGATGAGCAGCTTGAAGGTCTCGGTCGCACGGGCGAGCCGCTGGCGGAGCTCTGCGTCGTTGGAGTCCTCGGGCACGTCCTCAAGGACGGCCATCAACTTGCTGTGCAGGGGGTGTTCCGTGTTGAAGGACACCTGGAGCATGCCGGCGAGCAGGTCGATGTTGAAGAAGGCGGATGAGTCCTGGGGGCTGGAGATCCAGCGGACGCGCCAGTCGTTCTCCATGGCCTCGTCGACCAGGGTCTGGGCGGTGTCCTCGTCGACGTGGTGTCGCTCGGTCAGCGCGGTCAGCTGCTCTTGGCGCTTGTCGGCTTCCGTAGCCTCCTCGGCGAGGAGGTCGGTCGTACCGGTGTACCCGTCCTCCTGCCGGCGCTTGACGGCGTCCGTGGCCTTGGAGGTGACGTCCTGGTCATACCGCTTCTTGCCCTTCCGGCCGCCCAGCGTCTGTTGCTTCAGCTTCTTGCGCAGTTTGCCCAGGAGACCCTTGAGGTACTGGGCGAGGTCGATCAGTGGCAGCCGGGGGTCGCCGAGTTCCCGCAGGCGGTCCTTGAACTGCTTGGGTGTCTCGTCGGAGTCCTGTTCAGCCGACCAGTCGAAGTCGGCGAGTGATGAGAACACGACGGCGGTCTGCTTGTTGTTGGTGACGCCGAACACCTCGTCGAGCTCGGGCGGGAAGTCCACCTCGACGCCCCACCACCGCTCCACGGGGTCGTAACCGATCGCCCACGAGGTATCGAGGTCGAGCTCGCGGCCCTTGCGGACCAGGGAGACGCCGATGTTCCGACGGGCGTGCTGTCCCCACTTCTGGGCACCAGCGTCCCGGTTCGGGTTGGCCGTGTCGGGCCACGGATGGTCGGAGACATCAGAACGGCGGGCTTCAGGCCGGGCGATGGATGCGCGCACCGTTACGGTGTGCTGCGTGCCATCGACCGTGATGGGATAGCGGTAGACCCCGGGTTCGGCCTCGTTGCCCATGTGGAAGGGCTCGAACATGGGGGTGCTGTTGAACGGCGCGGGCGTGCCGGTCTTCGCCATGAGGTACAAGGGGTCATTGGGTTCGGCGTAGTAGGCGCCGTTGTCCCCTTCGTTGACCTTCTCGATGACCTTCCCGTCGCGAACGGGAGCCATCTTGATGTCCACGGAGCCGTCGTTTAGGTAGTGCCGGTACACACGACCGATCAGCTCGGCGGTGTTGCGCAGGGTGGCGCCGGCACTGTGCCACTTGACGCGGTCCAGGTTCGTCCAGACGACGAGGGTGCCGCTGGCGCCCAGGGGCACCTCGCTGAGGTCGTCCCAGTACTCTGGAACACGGCGAGGGATGGGGTCGGGAACCTCATCCTGCCCGTTGGTGATCTCGTCCAGGTCAAGGTAGGTGTACAGAGCGTTCGCAGGGCTGTTCTTCCACGACCAGACCTCGACCTTGGTGCACTGGGACATACTGGAGTTGGGCAGGCCCATGCCGAAGCGGCCAATTCGGTTGCGGTCGTCGCCGAGACCGTCTCCGTACTTCAGGGCGCGGCGCAGGAGTTCGCTGTCCATGCCCTTGCCGTTGTCGAGGACGGCGATCTTGTCCACCCGGTACCTGGTCTGGGTGGCGCCCTCGATGGGGCTCTCGCAGGCGAAGACCTGTACCAGCGTGGCTTCGGCGTCGATGCTGTTGTCGATCAGCTCGGCGAGCGCGTAGGCGGTGTTTTTGTAGCCGCTGTCGCGCATGGCCTTGACGGTCAGCGAAGGGCTGACGATCCGGTAGTTGTTTCCTTCGCCGGTCACGCTGTCTCCCATACGTCTTCCCAGTTGGTGAATGCTTCGGCGACGTCGCCGAACCCGGGGAGCTCCGGGTCGACGACGGTGACGATCTCGCAGGTTTCGGTTCCGCCGGCCTTGGGGCCGCGGATGACCCGACCGACCATCTGGCTGTACAGCACCAGGGACTTGGTCGGCCGGGCGATGACGGCGGCGCTGGCCGCGGGCGCGTCGAAGCCCGTGGTCAGGACTCCGAAGTTGCACAGGATCATCGGGCGCCGCGCCGCGCTCTTGAAACGACGGATGGCGTCGCTTCGGTGCCGTGGCGAGGACTCGCCGGTCACGAATACCGCGTCGAGGCCGGCCGCGGACAGCACGGAGGCGATGAGTCGGCAGTGCTGCACCGATGCCGCGAACACGAGGATGCGGCGGTGCTGCTTCTCAAGCAGCTCCATGATTGTCTGGACAACCTTGAGGTTCCACTGCTCGTCCTTCGCGAGCTCGGCGATGATGCTGTCCGGGATCTCGAACGCTCGCGCCAGGCTCTGCTGATCCCGGGCCGACAGATGCATGCCGGCTTCCGCGGCCACCGTGCGCATGATCGGTTTGGCTAGGTAACCCTGGTCGATGAGGGCCGTCACGGGGTTCGTGTAGCCCTCGATCTCCAGCATGACCTTCTGGCGGGAGAAGAAGTCGGCGAGTTCCTCATCCTTGGCGATGTCCGCCCACGTGCGGCCCGGGGTCGCGGTGAGGCCCAGCAAGCTGGAGTCGTGGCGCACTGTCAGGTCGTCCACCACGCCCTGAAACGTGGGGGCGATGATCTGATGGGCCTCGTCGAACACGGTCAGAGTGGCGCGGGATGCCAGCGTGCGCAGGAACTGCGGGTCGGACTTGGCGATTGCGACGGCCTTCTCCAGCCCGAGGACGACCAGTCCGTCGGTCACATCCGCAAGGTCTGGGGCAGCGCTGCCCCACACGCGGAGGACCGGCAGGGGGCGGTCGCCGACCTTGCTCCAGGCGCGCTCGAACTCGGCCGCGGCCTGCTCCAGCAGTTCCTGCCCGTGGGCCAGCCACACCACCAGGGCGGGCCCGTGCTGCCGCAGGTGGTCGCAGATCATGCTCATGCCGGTCCGCGTCTTGCCCACGCCCGTCGGCAGGTGGAGCACGGCCCGGCGGGGGCCGTCGTACAGCAGCTCCTTGACCCGGCGCGCCGCGCGGAGCTGATGGGGGAACAGGGCGTAGTCGGGTGCTGTCTCCCGCTTGAAGGAGGGCAGTTGAGGCTGTGCGCGCTCGACCGTGAAGCCGAAGAACTCCAGAAGCTCCCTGCGCTCGTCAGGCGTCCACTTCAGCGCCTGCAGGTACTCCAGCGGCTGCCCGTCGCCCAGCGACCCGAGCCGTTGCGCCAGTTCCGCCTGCTTGGGGCCGGGAACGAGGTCGAGCAGTACGGCGCGCTCGTCCTCGTCCGCCACCAGGAGCTCAGCGTCGATCGCGATCGCGGCGACGGCTCGTAACCGCTCATCACCCGCCGTTCCTCCTTCGATGAGGTCAAGGAGGCCGCACAGCTCCTTGCCGAGGTGCCGGCGGATGTAGTCCATGGGGGCATTGGCCAGCACTGCATCGAAGGGCATGCCCGGTGACCATGTCGTCACGGCCTCACCTGACCGATGCGGCTGGCGGCAAGCCGTGGGCCGCTCGCATAGGACCGACCATCATCGTGAAGTTCCTCCCCCGGCTCGACGCACACCAAGCAGCGCTTCAACGTGCAGATAGTGCGCCGCTGCAGCATGTCGACCACCCTAGACGGGGCCACCGACACCAGGAGCACCATCAGACTAAAAGACCAGCCACCGAAGGCATTTGGCCACACAGTCGTCCCGTCTTTCCGCCGCGAGACGGCCTTTTCGGGAGTGGCCCGCACGCGAGGCGCGCAATATAGAACATGTATTCGGCAAATGGCTTGCGACACCACGCGTTGGAGTGATTCAAAGAGTGGATCTCGGCTCGCGGCTAGGATCACGCGAGCTACTGGTGGAACCCCGGATGCGGGAGAAGGTTTCCACCAGCAGTACATTGGTGTGCGACACGAGCGAGGCGGGGTGGCAGATGATGAGCGGGCCGAATGGGCCGGATACGTCCTATTTTGACTACAATGCCACCGCTCCGATCCGGTCGGAGGCCCTTGCGGCCGTCGTCGAGGCCATGCAATCGGTCGGCAATGCCTCAAGCATGCATCAACCGGGACGGCAGGCGGCTCATCGGGTCGACGTCGCCCGTCGGCAGCTAGCCGATCTCCTCGGCTGCTCACCCGGCGAGATCATCTTCACCTCTGGGGCGACCGAGGCGAACAACCTGGCCCTCCGGGCCTCGTTCTGCGCCGGAAATCCCCTGGTTACAAGCCCCGTTGAGCATCCGGCTGTCCTGGAAACAGCCCGCGCGGTCACCGCCGGAAGCCCCGAGGATCTTGTACTCCTGCCGGTCGGCACCGACGGCCTGGTGGATCTCGACGCCCTCGATCAGGTCTTCGCCTCCCGTCATGGGGGGGTGGTCTCCCTGATGGCGGCGAACAACGAGACCGGCGTCCTCACCGATCTCCGCGTCGCGGCCAAGGCGGCCCGTGAAGCCGGCGCACTCGTCCACACCGACGCCACGCAGTTCATCGGCCGCCTCCCCGTGGACGTCGCTGAACTCGACGTCGACCTTTTGTCGCTGTCGGCCCACAAGTTCGGCGGACCGCAGGGAGTCGGCGCTCTGTATGTACGGCGCGGGTCCCCTCTCCCGCACAGGCCGCTCCTCGTGGGCGGCGGACAGGAGCGGGGCTGGCGCGCAGGCACGCTGAACGTGGCAGGGATCATCGGCATGGGCGCCGCGGCTGAGGCTGCGGCGCGCGGACTCGGCGAGGAGGCCGAGCGCATCGCGGCGCTGCGCGACCGCCTTGAAGACCTCGTGACCGACGCCCTGCCTGACTGTCGGATCAACGGCCGGCGCGATCAGCGCCTGCCCGGCGTGACGAGCGTCACCTTCCCTGGGGTGCCCGCGGACGCGGTCCTGGCGGCTATGCCCGACGTTGCCGCCTCGGAGGGCAGCGCGTGCGCGTCCGGGGCTCCGAGACCGAGCCACGTGCTCCTGGCCATGGGGCTGTCCCGGGCGGATGCCGACAGCACGATCCGCTTCTCGCTGGGCTACGCCACCACGGATGCCGAGATCGAGCATGCCGCGAGGGCCGTCAAACGTGCCGTGACGCAGGTTCGTGCCGCGCTGGCCGAAGCCGATGGTCCCCGCTGACCGTTACCCCGTTTACCACGTCATTAGAGCAAACGCATTGGCCACAGAGAGGTCCCGGATGTCAGACAGCCGGCTTGGGGAAGCCGCCCTTTACTCCTTCGCGCGACACGAAACATTCGCGCCTCGTTTCGGCTGGCTGCACAAGGCGTACATGCAGGTCAAACGTGAACAGGATGCATTTCTCGCAGACAACGCGCCGGTGCTGTTCGGCGTGGGTAAGAACATGGTCAACGCCATGCGCTACTGGTCCCGCGCCTTCAAGCTGACTCGCGAGCACTCGCCCACGACACGCTCACATGCCAAGTTCTCCTACCCCACCTGGGAAGCCCGCTGGCTCCTCGACGAGGACGGGGCGGACCCGTATCTGGAGGAGAACGGCAGCCTGTGGCTGCTGCACTGGTGGCTGGTCTCGTCCCGTCCCGGAGCCAAGAGCCACGCGCCAACCTGGTACACGGCCTTCCACCTCGCCCCGTTCTCCCGCTTCACGGTCGCGGACATGGCACAGGTGGTCACCCGGCACGTGAACTTCTCCTATGACAAGAGCCCGGAAGAGGCGTCGATCGTCCGTGACATCGAATGCCTGACCAAGATGTACGCGCGCAGCGCGCCGGAGAAGGCCGGCTCGCCGGGCAGCTACGAGGATCTGCTCGCCTGCCCCTTCCGTGACCTGGACCTGCTCACCTTCGTGGGGACGCGCGGCAAGCCCGAGTGGCAGTTCACCAGCGGGCACCGTACCTCGCTGCCCCCCCGGGTTCTGGCCTACGCCTGCCTGGACTACGCAGCCAAGTTCTCCCGCCAGGCCAATTCGATCTCCGTGGCCCGTCTTGCCAACGAGCCGGGTTCACCGGGGCGTGCCTTCCGTGTCCGGGAGAACGAGATCGTCATGGCGCTGCAGAAGACCGCCGCCGATCACCCTCAGCTGAACCTGACCGAGGCGGTGGGGCAGCGCAGCCTCGCCTTCACGACCGATCCCTTCGATCTGGCCTGGGAAGTGCTGGACGAGCAGTACGACTTCGTCACCCGCCGCCCCGGCTTCCCCACACGTGAGGAGTGGGCCGCCGAGTTCCCCAAGCTCGCCGAGGCCGAGGAGAAGGAACTCGCTACGAAGGCCACGGACGCCACAGCCGCGGCAGAGACCAACGACACGCTCTTTGACGAGGAGACCGCCGCGTGACCACCGCAACCCCCACGCGGACATCGAACGCCCCGTCGAGTTCCGCCCCGCAGTTTCCCGCCGGCATCGAACTTGTCGGCTCCCAGATGCGCTCGACCAACCTTGAGCGCGACGTCGAGGACGTCCTGCACGACCCTTACGTCGGTGCCCGGGCCGTCGACGTCCTGGAACGCATCGCGAGCGCGCTGGCCGACCAACGCCGTACCCGCGCATGGTCCTTCACCGGCCCCTACGGCTCCGGCAAGTCGACCCTGTCCAACATCATCGACGCCCTGTTGGGGCGGGATGCCAAGCGCCGCAGCGAGGCCGAGCGCATCCTCGAAGAAGCAAGCCCCGCCCTCGCCCACCGCATTGCCGCAGCACGCGACGCCATCGCCCCCGAGGGCTTCCTCGGCGGCGTGGCCACCGCGCGCCGAGAATCCGTCGTCGCTACCCTCTCCCGCGCCCTGCACACGGCGGCGGCGCGACGCTGGGGCAAGCGCGTCCCGAAGGCCATCGCCACCGCCCTGGAGGCGTGTGCCGACCCGGACCGCGCCGGCGCCAAGGAGATCCTCGGCGCCGTCACGGCTCTGACCGCGGACGGGCAACAGCCTCTGCTTCTGGTGATCGACGAGTTCGGCAAAACGCTGGAACACCTCGCTGGCCACAACGAATTCGCCGACGCCCAACACGACCTGTTCCTGCTGCAGGAACTCGCCGAGAAGGCGGCTGGTTCCAACGGGCTGCCCGTCTACCTGATGACCTTGCAGCACTTGTCATTCATGGACTACGCCTCACGGTCCAGCGAACTCAAGACCCGCGAATGGGCCAAGATCCAGGGGCGCTTCGAAGACATCACCTTCGTCCCGCACCACGGCGACTCCCTGCATCTGCTGCGCCGCCGCCTCGACCGCTCGGCCGTCAACTCTGCCGGACAGACCCTGATCACCGCGTCGGCCGAGGCGTCCGCAGACATCTGGACTCAGCACGGTCTAGGCGTTCTGGCCGAACTCGGCCCCGACCACTTCGCGGACCTCTATCCGCTGCACCCCATCACGGCCCTGGCCGCGCCGATCCTTGCCGCTCAGATCGGCCAGCACGACCGCAGCCTGTCAGGCTTCCTCAACAGCGGGGAGCCCAACACCGTCCGCCACTCGCTGGCCCGGCACAGCAACGACGAGGTGGACCATGCCAGCACGGTGCGCCTGCCACAGCTCTACGACTACTTCCTCAACTCCGGGCGCACCACTCTGCTCGCCTCCGCCAACGCGAGCCGGTGGATCGAGGTCGACTCGCGCATCCGGGACGCCAACGGTCTCCCGGACGCCGACCAGGACGTACTGAAGACCATCGGCGTCCTCAACCTGATCGACTCCGACGGGGCACTCAGCGCCACCGCGCCGATGATTCACTTCGCCCTCCACGACCCCACTGACGTCGCTGACACTGACGCCTTCACGGCACTCGAAGAGCGTCTCGCCGACCTCGTCCGCCGGGGCTTCGTGGTTCACCGTGAGTTCAGCGGCGAATACCGGGTGTGGCAGGGCACCGACGTCGACATCGACGGACGGCTGAAGGACATCATCAGCCACTTCGATGACGCCTCGGTCATCGACCGACTCGGCAGTCTGGTCCCGCAGGCATTCGTGGCCGGCCGCCACAGCCAGGTCACCGGCATGATGCGCGTGTTCTACACCGCCGTCAGCGGCCCCGAGACCAAGACCGTCGCTGCCCCGGACGAGTTGAAAGAGCCCGCCGACGGCCTCGTCGTCTTCCACCTTGGCACCGACGCCGACCGGCCCAGCGTCCACTCGCCGCTGCCGGTACTTGTCGGCACGACCCCCGACCCCGACGTGGTGCTGACCACGGCCACCTACCTCGTCGCACTGAAGGAACTCAGCAACCAGCAGGACATCGACCACGTCGCCCGACGGGAAGTCATCGAGCGGCTTGTGCAGGCCGAGGCCGAGCTCCTGGAGCTGCTGCAGGACGCCTTCTACCCGCCGTCCGCTGCAGCGTCCTGGAGCCTGTGGCACACCGGGATCGCCCCTGGCGAAGAGCCCGCCGCCTCCGGCCTGACGGCCCGCAGCCTGAGCGGCCTGGTCTCCCTGGCCTGCGAGTCGGTGTACCCGCACACCCCGCACATTCGCAATGAGATGCTCGGCCGCCACGTCCTGACCAGCCAGGCCGCCCAGGCCCGCGGCATACTGCTGACAGCCATGCTCTCCGCCTCGGGCGAAGAGAACCTTGGTCTCGTCGGGTACAGGGCCGAACGGGCCATCTACAGCGGCGTTCTGGCCTACCTCGGCCTTCACAGAGAGAACGGGGTGGCCCAGGCCGAGAGCCAGCAAGAGAGCCTCCTCCCGTACGGCTTCTCCCCGCCCGGCGACGATCACGAGCACGCCCAGCCCGCCTGGAACGCCCTCAACGAGGTACTGACCGGCGCCACTGAGCGGGTCAACATGGAAGAGGTCATCCGTGTCCTGATGAGCCCGCCGTTCGGGCTCAAGGCTGGCGTTATCCCGGTCTTCCTGGTCCCGGCTCTAGTCATCCGCCGCCACGACGTCGCCCTGTTCGAAGAAGGCACCTACCTTCCCCGGCTGACCATTGACGTGGTCGAGCGACTCGTCAAGGGCCCGGGACGCTTCTCGGTGAAGTACACGCCGGCCGGAGACGGCCAGCGCGGCAGCGTCATCAAGAAGCTGATGGTGTCGCTCGGCGTGGAGGCACCGCGCTCCAAGGCCCTGCGTAACCCCGACCTACTCTCCGTAGCCAGCGCCCTGATTGTGCGTGTGGCCGACCTGCACAAGTACGCCCGCACCACCAAGAGCATCTCTGCCGACGCCCGCACCGTGCGCACGACGATCGCTGGAGCGTTGGACCCCGACGATCTGATCTTCCATGCGCTGCCGAAGGCGCTCGGCTTGCCCGAGATTCCGGCCGGCACGCGCGCCAATGCGGAAACGGCGAATACCTACGTCGAACGTCTCACCGCGGCGGCCGACGAACTCGTGGCCATCGACATCCAGTTGCGGGCCAAAGTCGTGAGCGTCCTCGCACGGGAGTTCCGCCTGCCGGCCGAACTGCCGGAGCTGCGCGCGCAGCTTGCTGCACGGCTGCGAGGCTTCGCCGGCGCGGTGCTGACTCCGGAACTGCGCGGCTTTGTCGACTTCGTCCTCAGCGACAGTCTTGAGGACGACGACTGGCTTGAGCCCATCGTCGTGCGCCTGACCAACTCCGCCCTGGGTGACTGGGACGACCACGAAGCCAAGCTCTTCCCGCAGAAGGCCCGGTCGATGGCGGCGGCCCTTGACCGAGTCGGGCACCTGCACCACGCCGGGAACGAGGCCCGTGGACGGGAAGAGAAACTCGACGCGCAGTTGTTGACCTTGACTGATAGCGCCGGCATGGAGCAACGCACCTTGATCTACGTGCCCGAACAGGCCCGCACCGAGGCCAACAGCCTCGCGGCCGATGTCCTGAAGCAGGCCGAGAAGTCTCTCGGACCGGACGGAGCGCGGATCCTGCTCGCGGCTCTCGCCCAGCGCGTGACCGATGCCGCGACAGCGGCGAGTGAAAGGAAGGCACAGGGATGACCGACGGAGCCGACACTCAGAGGGTCCGGCACGTTCTCGGTATCTCCGGCGGCAAGGACTCCTCGGCGCTCGCCGTCTACATGCGCAACCGGGTCCCGGAGATGGAGTACTTCTTCTGCGACACGGGCGCCGAACTGCCCGAGACCTACGAGTACCTCAACCGGCTTGAGGCTGCCCTCGGCAAGTCCATCGTGAGGCTGAACGCCGACCGCGACTTCGACCACTGGATGGAGGTCTACCAGGGCACGCTGCCGAGTCCACAGATGCGCTGGTGCACCAAGAATCTCAAGATCAAGCCCCTGGAAGACTGGGTGGGCGACGACAAGGTCATCTCCTACGTCGCCATCCGGGCCGACGAGAACCGCCTCGGCTACGTCAGCACCAAGCCGAACATCGACGCTGTCTTCCCCTTCCGCGAGGACGGCATCGATAAGGACGGTGTGATGCGCATCCTCAACGAGGCCGGCATCGGCCTGCCCGACTACTACGAGTGGCGCACACGCTCAGGCTGCTATTTCTGCTTCTTCCAGCGCAAGCACGAGTGGGTCGGCCTCCAAGAACGCCACCCCGACCTGTACGCCAAGGCCGTGGAGTACGAGGACAAGGTCCGATACCGCCACACCGCCATGAAGGGCCGCAACTACACCTGGTCGCAAGGTGAGTCTCTCCCGGAGCTCATAGAGCGCAAGGAAGAGATCGAGGCCAAGCACCAGGCAGCCCTGGATCGGGCCGCCAAGCGCATTAAGCCCAACCGGCCCCTGCTAGAGGTCCTCTCCGACGCACTCGACTCAGACGACGACGAGGCCGGCTGCTCCGTCTGCCACCTCTAGGACCGGTCGACTGGGGTGCCCAACTGCCCAGGCCCGCCTTGCGGATGTTCTCCGCAGGGCGGGCCTCTGTCTTTGGGTTCCCTGATCGGCTGTCAGTCCTGCCTGTCACACTAGATATGCCAGAGCCGCAGAGCCGTTCGGGGGGTCCCATCAGCATGCCCATTTCAAGCATGGCCGGCCGGGACGCGTTCACCCGCATGGTGCAGAGGCACCGTGAGGAGGACAGCCCAGCGCTTCCCATCGAGGTCGGTCTGCTGCGGATGCTGGACGCGGACAACTGTCAACAACTCGACCAGGACCTCCGCGAGTTCGCCTCCCCATGGGAGGTCCACCAGGCCACGGAGAATCTTGCCCCGGCTCTCCCTGACGAACCCGGCCTGTACATGTTCGTCTGGCGACCTCAGTTCCAGTTCCAGGTCGACGGCCGTCCTGCACAGGGGAGTTTCCCCCAGCTCCTCTACGTCGGGCAGGCCGGCGCCTCGAAATCTGACTGCGGGAACACCATCCGTCAGCGCTACAAGGAGTACCGCCGGTACTTGCGGGCCAGCCCCGAAAGCCTGTGGACCGATAGCGAGCCGAAGACCCGTGAGCAGCGGCTCAGCCGCTATCTCCCGCTGCGTCCGATGGAGTTCTGGTGCACCACGGTGACGGACCGGCACAGGATCAGGGGCCTGGAGAAGAGGCTCATCCGCCTGTGGAATCCCCCGCTCAATGACTCCGATCGTCCCAAGCTGCGCGGACGGCTCGGTGCTCCCCGAGCAGCTTGGACAGCCTGATCGCACCCGCACGAAGAAGAGGTATCCATGCCCTCCAAGACATTTGTTCCCGCCTTTGAAGCAAAGGTGGGCAACTGGACCTACTACTCATGCCTCATGAGCTACGCAGCAGTTGCCCGTGAGATCAACTTCGCGCACGAGCTAGGCGGCAATCAAGACTTGGGAACAATGATTCAGAGGGGCGTCGGCACACGCACCACTGAAATCACCAACTACCTTCTGTCGAACGAGAACCGCTTCCTGGGCGCGATCATCGTCGCAGCCTGGGGAGGAGCCCCGGAGTACATCCCACTGGAAATGGAGAAGAGCTCCGAGAATAGCGATGTACTCGCAGGCATGGACCGCAACTTCGGGGTGCTGACCTTCGACGGCACCCACCAGTTCTTCGCCCTGGACGGCCAACACCGCCTCAAGGCGATCAAAGATGCCATCAAGCGAAACCCGGAGCTGGGGCGCGAAGACATCACCGTGATCGTTGTCCCGCACTTCGATGATGAAGCAGGCCGCCGAAGGACGCGCCGTCTCTTCACCAACATCAATCGCAACGCCGTCAAGACCACCGCGCAAGAGAACATCGCTCTCGACGAGGACGACGGCTTCGCCATCCTCACCCGCCGCCTGCTCGATGACCACGAATTCCTGCGGCAGGACGGCGTGGTTCAGGTCTTCAGCAAGGTCGGGAACGATGGTGAACTCAAGCTCGCCACCCGTCAGGTCGGCGTCACTGGCACCGCTTGGACAACAATCGGCGTCCTGTATGACTTGCTCACGGACTTGGGCTTCGGCCTCCACGAGAGCATGAACAAGACCTCCCAGCGTGCGACAGACGAGATCCTCGATGAGAGTTACGAGGTACTCGCCAAGCGCATGGATGAGTTGCTTGCGGTCTGTGGCAATATGCGAGATCGCTATGAGGCGCACGCAGCGCCCAGGGATCTTCGTGCACCTAAGGGGCGGGATGGAGAGGGGCACCCGTTCATGCGCCCCGCAGTCCAGGTTCAGATTGTCCGGGCTGCCCGTCACGTCATCGAGCAGCGCCTCCTGGAATGGCCGGAGCTCCTACGCCGTCTGGGCGAGTTGGACTGGACGATGTCTTCCGCACCGTTTTCTGCGGTGTGGCAGGAGACGCCGGACGCCGCCCGTAAGGGCAAGATGATTCCGTCCAAGGAGAACAACCAAGCGCTCTACGAGTTGCTGCTCGTGCATCTTGCGCCGGCTTCCCGCGCGCAGATCGACCGTGCCATCCGCGGGTACCGTCAGGTGAGGAACGAGCGCTATCCCGTGGTGGCTGAAGAACTGGCGCGACGGCTGCCCGTCGCCGGCGAGGAGAACTAGCCGTACACCTCAGGGCAGGGCGGCTGGCGGGCAGCCCTGCCCGGCTTCTGGCCGGAATTCCATCTTCACAGGAGCCAAGAGCTTGGCGGAAACAATCTTGTTCCCCTCGGTGTTGCGGGCTACGTAGCCAAGGAGGGGGTGTCGGGTCTGAAGCTGTTCAACACGAAGGGTGGCGTGACCGAGGTCGCGCCGCGTCTTGCTGAGGTCGAGGCGGATGTGCAGGGGCTCATCGAGGCGCACATGGAGACGATGCTGGGAGTCCGGTTCCTGGCGAGCGAGTACAGCACCGGGCCCGTCCACGGCGGGCGCATCGACTCGCTGGGCATCGACGAGAACGGGGCACCCGTCCTCGTGGAATACAAGCGCGGCACCGATGCAGGCGTGATCAACCAGGGACTCTTCTACCTGTCCTGGTTGATGGATCACCGGGCCGAGTTCGGGCACCTGGTCCGCGACCGGCTTGGGGCGACGACAGCGTCCCAGGTGCTGTGGAGTGCACCGAGGCTTATCTGCGTGGCCGGCGACTTCACCCGCTACGACATCCACGCCGTCCGCGAGCACCGACGCAGCATCGACCTGGTCCGCTACCGCCTCTTCGGCGACGACTACATCGGCCTTGAGACCGTGGCCTCGTACACCGGGCAGAAAGCTGCACCCGCGGCGACCCGCCATCGCGCGGCCGGGGTGCCGAGCATGCGGAGGCAGGATGGAGCGCTGACGGAGCTGGCTGCGGCGGTCGACGAGGCATTGCTCGGCCTTGGGGACGGCATTACCCGGGTCCAGCGCAAGCAGTACCGCGCCTACCAGCGGCTGCGGAACTTCGCGTGCGTCTGCCCGCCTCAGCAGACCAAGCTCCTCGTCTACCTCAAGGTCGACCCGAAGAGCGTCGACCTCATTCCCGGATTCACCCGGGACGTGACAGGGCTCGGCCACCACGGCACGGGCGACCTGGAGCTGCAGCTGCGCACGGAGCGGGACCTAGAGCGTGCCCAGGGCCTGTTCCGCCTCAGCTACGCCGCGGCGTAGCGGCTTCCCCTGCGGGAGCCACGGGGCTGTGGGAGTCGGCCCTGTCGTCGTGGTGCTACCTCTCGATGCTGAGCCACTCTGGGTAGCGGGAAGCAGGTTGTTCTGCCACCCGGGCGGCACGGCACCTTGTGCGGGCCACGAAGAGGAGTGCGATACCTGCCCACTCGTTCCGGTGGTCACCGGCTAATCACCTCCGTGCCTGCTTGCCGCGCCCTGACACTCGCGGCGTGGCCGACACGACTTCGAGTACCCCGGGCCGCCCGGATCCGGACCGCACGCAGACAGCTCGCCCCGGTCGGACCGTGGCCGGCGCTGGCCGTGTGCGGTTCTCCCTCGCCCGCTGGCTGCTCGCCCCGCGGACGACGTGGCGGGCTCGTCGGCTGGCGGCGGAGTTCGGGCCGGGTATGGATGCCCGCACAGCGTGGACGATGGCGCGCCTGGCCCGTCATCCGGAAGAGCACGTCTACGCGATGGCCGACCTGGACGGTGACGACCGCCCGAGTGCGAGCGGGCCGGGTGCGCGGTGAGGGCCGCCTCGGCTGTGCAGGCAGAACGTGCCTCACGGCGCTTCCGTGCTGGACGGTCTGCGCGCGGCATCGGGCCAGCCGGAACTGGCCGCGGCTGGTCAGGGCGATGCTTTCATTCGACGGCTGGCTTGTCCCCGCCCGATCATCCGCTTTAGGAGAAGCCCAGTGCTGAACGTGCTGCCTGTCCGTCTGACTGGCTTCGACCTGTTAATTGGGAGCAGGCTGGGGGCGTGGGCACTGCTCCGATCGTCGTGCACCGTCCGTCGCCATCTGGCGGTCGGCGCATCACTGTGCACGCGGGCAGTCATGACCAAATCCTTGGTACGGCGTACTCCGGGTGTCGTGAAGCTACTCGATCGCAATGCGGAACCGCGGAGCGCCTGACCCGGCTGCCGGAGATCACTTATGGGACTGCGCTTAGGTGCAATGCCCTGCGAAAGGGGCAGATGGACGGTACGGTGCGAGGGTGGCTCCGCGGCATCCCCCGTCCGCGGAGCCACACTTGTGTCCGTAGGTCAGCGGAGTCGGCCAGCGGGGAGTCGCGGGCCAGTTGGCGCGGCGGCGGGAAACGTCGTGGTGCGCTGGGGCGACTGCCGATGCGCGTCGGGATGTAGCGGGCGTCGGGTGCCGGTGCCGTGCGCAAGTTCCGTGGCCAGGCTGGCGATCATTGAAGCTGGCGCGTGTGGCGAGGCGTGCAGTGCCCAGGTGGGCTGGTCAACACTTGGGCCTGCCCAGATGGTCCAGGTAGCGAGGGAGCTGCTCGGCTTCTGAGCGGCGAAGGCGTCGAATTGAACCCCCGCGTCCTCGGACAGGTTGGTCCAGCGCATCCAGCGCCCGTCGATGCCGTGCTTCCAGCCGGCTTCAACGAGTGGCTTGGTGGCGGCGGTGACGGACTTCTCGTCCAGGTCGCCGCCGACGGCTGTGTCCCATCCGTCACCGTCGGCGAGGTGGTCCAGCAGCTCCTGCAGCACGGGGGCAGGAGTTGCGCCAGTCGTGGTGAGGTGCCACATGCGGTCCGAGACGGGCGTCTCGTACGCGGCGACGACCCAGGCGGTCTCGTGGGCGGGGGCGTGGTGGATGCGCTCGATGCGCAGGGTCTGGGATTCGTGGATGGCGTGGGTGGTGTCGTCGGACCAGGTGCGCCACTTCGACCAGTCGCCGTGTGCGTCGAGGAATGTGTCGAGGAGGGCGTCGTGGTCGCCGGGGTCGGCGGCGTAGGCGGGTACAGTCTCCGGCTCCGGGCTAGAAGGCTCGGGTTCGGTGGGCGGTGTGATGAGGGAGGTCCGGGCTTCGGCAGCGGCGCGCTCGGTGTCGGTCATCGGTGCGGGGCCTGGGCGCATGGTGTCGCCGTGGAGTCGCTCGAAGGACATCAGAGCCTGGGCGGGTGAGTCGAAGGTGTCGGCGACCTGCCGCAGGTGGTTCTCGCCGTGGAGGTAGACGCTGTTGCCGGTGTTGAGGTAGGTCCCGACCGCGACGGTGGTGTGGCCATCGTGGGCGTGGGCGTGGATGAGGAGGTAGCCGTGACGGATGTCGTCGTAGATCTTCTGGGCCTCAGCGGAGACCTCTCGGATCTCGGTGCGGGTGCACCAGGGCATCGGGTAGTCGGCCCATGTCCATTCCTCGTCGATGGCTTCCCGGAGCCGGGGCGTGATCTCGACGGCGATCCCCTCGGCGATCAGTTCCTGGGCGGCTTTCTCAGCCCAGTAGGGCTCCTCGTGGTCGATGCGGGCCAGGACCAGGGTGTTTTTGGCGACGACGTGCCAGTCGGCGGCCTCCAGGCCCACGCGGGGGATGTGGGCCTGGGCGCCGGTAAGAGTGGCAATCACAGCGCTGGGGTGCGTGGGGTGGGTGTCGAGGCGGACGTGCGCGTCGATGGAGGGCGGTGTCACCAAGGGGTGCTCTTTCTGCCGGTGGCCGGGCCAAGGAGCCCGGCCACCGGTCGGCTTGGGTCAGCGCGAGATGCGTGCGGTAGGTGGAGGTGGGGCCGTGGTCCGCGGCGGACCGGCCCGGGGCGTTGCCGTGGCGCTGGTGCGCGTGGGCCTGCTCTCCGGCGCGGGTGAGGTGGCGTGCTGCCACCGGGTACGTACGGCGGACAGATCGGCGAGCGCGCGGCGGCTGCCGACGACGAGCTGGTACGGCGTGGTGGCCGGGTCTTTGGTGAACGCCTCGATGCGCCGACCGATGTGGTGGGCAACCTGGAGGACGGAGCGCTGGAGGATCCGCTCGCCCCAGGACTCCGGGGAGCCGACCGGTCCGGAGAGGAGGTTGAGCAGCTCACTCGGCTCGGCCCCGGAGCAGAGGAGGCCACGGTGCTGCGCCTCCCACAGGACCGTCACGGGGTCGACGGGTGTGTCGCGCCGCGTCAGGGCGACCAGGCACTGCCACAGCCCCGCGTGCAGAGGGTGCGTGAAGTCGCCTGGCTGCAGCCACCGCATGGCCTTCACCTCGCTTGAGTGGGCGGTGGCGGTGGAGAGCAGCAGCCGCTCCTCATCGAGGGCTTCTTCTCCGGTCTCCCGGGGCGGCGCTGACGGCAGGGGCGCGCGAGGCAGAGAACCGGGGTGCGGGGCGAACTGGGTGCCCAATTCATCGAGGTAGAGGCTCAGGGCGTCGGCTTGCCCGAGGACGGTCACGGCAGGGTTCGGCAGGGTGGCGTCGGTGGCGATCTGGCACAGCCGGTCGGCGTGCTCACGTACCGTCCGGCGGGCGTGATCGGCGCGGATCATGCCCGCGTAGGCCGCGGCGTGCTCGGCCCGGGGGCAGACCTGGATGACGGTATGCAGGTAAGAGGCGGTCAGCCCCGGCGCCTCGGGCTGGGCCTTGGTCAGTACGGCGTTGAGCCAGGCTATGTCCTTCGCGTGCTCTTTCGGGTCGGGGGCCGGCACGCTGAGCAGAGCGGTGAACAGGGCGCCGTGGGCGTGGTTGCCGAAGTGGTGTGGCTCCAGGTGGCCGATGGTCTTCAGCCGGTGTGGTTCGAGCAGGATGGCGCCGAGCAGGGCCTGTTCGGCGTAGTGCAGGGGCTGTGGCGGTGGCAGGTCGTCCAGGTCGTCGCCCTCGTACGGGTCGGCGGATTGGGGCATTAGGCGGCCAGGGTGAAGTCGTTGGGGTTGAGGGTTTTGCCGAGGTGCGGGGCGAGGAGGTGGGCGGCGAGGCGGGGCGGTACGGCGTTGCCGATCTGGCTGAAGACTTGGCCTTTGTTGCCGGCCCAGGGGTAGTCGGCCGGGAAGGTCTGCAGAACTCCCGCCTCCTGGGCGGTGATTCGGATGGGCATCGGGACGGGTAGCGACTCCGCGTTCCCGGCAGGCGGGGCGACGGGTTCGGCGACCCAGGTGCATTCGTTCGAGCGGTGCCCGAAGAACAGCGTTCCCGCGGGCTCGGACAGGGGCCGGATGGTGGCGTGGGCCTGGTTGTTGCTCCGCAAGGACCACGACCAGTCAGGCTCTGGCACGGGATGGCCGGCTGCCTGTTCGTCTTGGGCGCTGAGCCGGTCGGCAGGCTCGGTTCCTGCCTGGCTGGAGTGCTGGTGGGGGGTGTCCGGGTGGGGTGTCCAGGTGCCGCGGTCGCGGGCGGTGGACAGTGCCTTGCGGGAGCCGGAGGGGAATGGTTCTGCGCCGCCGCCGGGTCCGCCGCCGGCGCAGACGGTGGGCACGGGCCGGTCGGTCGCTCCCCAGCCCAGGGCCTGCGCCATGCTGACCCAACGGGTGCGGCCCGGCCCGAACAGCCCCTCGGGCTCTTCGATTTTGGCGTGCGTTGGCGGGGGCGGCTGGGCGGTGCGGACGCGGGAGGCGAGCAGGATCGCCCTCCTCCTCGTCTGGGGCACTCCGTAGTCCGCGGCGTTGAGGATGCCGGTCCACACGGAGAACCCCCAGCTGCGCAGGATTACCGCGTACTGCTTCCACAGTGGGAGGACGTCCGGCACTTCCTCCATGGCGACCCACTCCGGCTCTCCGGCCGAATTCAGGTCGTGGAGGTAGCGCATGGGCTCGGCGGCCAACAAGGAGCGCACATCCTGGCAGGCGCCGAGGAGCGTTTCGCGGGTGTCGCGACCAGCGGCGAGGTCTGAGACCGCTTGGTGGACCAGGGGCTGGTCGATCAGCCCGAGGCGTTTGCCGGCCATCGACCATGCCTGGCACGGCGGGGACGCGATCAGCCCGCGGGTCCGGCCGATGAAGGGCGACGTCGGATACATCGCCACGTCGGTCTGAATCGTCAATTGCCCAGCGGCAGTACGAGTTTTGCAGGCCCACTGGTCCCATTCCAGCCCGAGGTCGCGCACCCCGAGGACGCTCACTGCTCTGCTCCAGCCGCCCGGCCCCGCGAAGAGGTCGAGTATCACGTGGCCAGCCCGAAGGCGTCCTGCGTCAGCGTGTCCGTATCCCCGCGGCATGCCCAGGGCGAGCAGCCGTCCGCGACGCCGTGTTCCAGTTCGTCGGCCCCGCCCTCGCCGGTGAGCAGGGCTGCCCGTTCGGCGGCGGTGACGTGGTCGATTGGCGCCTGGCTGAGCGGGATGCGGGAGCGGTGCAGGAACGCCTCGCCGAGCAGCCGGTTACCGGATGCGTTGGCGCGGGCATTGCCCTGCCGGATGGCCGTGTCGAATTCGACGACGTCCGCCCACTCGGACGGGGATGTGTCCCTGATGTGCCGCCACTGCGCATTTCCGTGGAACGGGCATCCCAGGCAGCTCGATTTCGGTGTTTCGGCCAGCCCGAGCGAGGTCAGGTAGCGAAGGCAGTCGGACCTGCTCCACCCCAGGTCCAGAAGAGGGTGCCGATTGCGCATGTACTTTACGTCGGCATCCTTGGCGCGGTGGAACTCATCGGTGGAGATTCCCACCCACTGCTCGACGAACACCCCCTTGGGGACGCGCGATGGATAGGGGTGCCCGAGCAGTTCGCGGACCTTCTGCTTTATCGGCTTTACCTTGTATTCGCCGGTGCACTGCCTTCGGGTCATTCCAGGCCGCCCGTCCTTGTTCAGGATGTGGAGGGGCATGGAGGCGAATCGGTGGTCGGGGTTCAGGGCGTCGTTGCGGATGTTTCCGGCAGCGACGCGGAGGACCGGTATTCCGGCGGGCTTGGCGATCTCCTGTTCCAGGCGGTCCAGGTGGGCGTAAACGGCTTTCGGTTCCCAGCCGGTGTCGGCGAATATCGCGTAGTCGACCGTGGGAAGGATGCCCTTGGCGGAAAGGGCGAGGAGAGTGCTGGACTGAACTCCAGCGCCCAGAGAAAGGGCGCGGAATCGGGGCTGATCTGAAATGGTCTGTCCTGGGGTGGGGAATGAGGGAACGCACCCTCAATGCGGCTGGTGCGTGCACGGGATCGGCGGCATCAGCTGGTCGCGGGGGATCGCGTGGTAGAGGGCGGGGATGCGGTCGAGGAGGTCGGCGGCCGACTCGACGAACTGCTGCGGTGAGGGGCCGATGAGGACGACCGGCTTGGATGCGGCGTCGGCTCGGCGGCGTTGGTTCTCCACGGCTCGGGCAAGGGCTGCGGTCAGTTCGGCGCCCGCGTCCTGGGCGGCCTTGGCGATGTGCGCGACGTGGTCGAGGAGCGGCAGGTCCGCGGATGTGGTGCGCGGAGTGTGCTGGGTGAGGTCGACGAAGAGCCGCAGACAGGTGCCTGCGAGGACCTGGGCGTCGGTGATCCGCGCAGCCAGTTGCTGTGCGTGGTCGGGGGCGTTGGCGCGCAGGGCCCGGTATAGGGCAAGGGCGTCGGCGGTGATCCGGTCGAGGGCCTCTGCCGGGTCGGGGCGATCAGGCACGGTGCTCCGTGAGGGGGGTCGGGTGAAGGGCTTGGGCGAACGCGGCGGTCAGGTCCGGGGCTTGACCGGGGTCGGTGAGCAGTGCGCGGACGATGCGGGTGCCGATGACGACGGCGTCCACCAGCGGGGCGATGCGTGTGGCGAGGGTCGGGGCGGAGATGCCCACTCCCGAGACCACGGGCAGCGGGCTGGTGGCGCGAAGGCGCTGGGTGAAGTCGGCGAGCGCGGGGATGTCGAGCGGGCCCCGGTAGCCGGTGGGGGCCGTGCTGGCGGGTGCGTAGAGCCAGCCGGATGCGCCGGCGACCGCGGCGGGGAGGCTGGTGTTGGGGGTGGTGCGCGGGATCAGGCGTGGGGTGCGAAGGCCCGCGTGCCGTGCGGCGTCGTGCCAGCGGGCCGCCTGGTGGGCGGGCAAGTCGACGACCATCACGCCAGCGGCGCCGGCGTCGGCGAGCAGGCGGGCCAGGTGCTCGGGGCCGTGGCGGCGGACGGGCTCCCAGTAGGTCATGACGACGGTCGGCCGGAGGCTGGCGGCATGCTCGATGGCGCGGACGGCGGCATCGAGGACGTTTCCGCGTCGCAGGGCGTGGTGGTAGGCGGCCTGGATGACGGGGCCGTCAAGGACGGCGTCCTGGGTGGGCAGGCCGACTTCGAACAGGTCGGCACCTGCCTGCGCGAGCTGGTCGAGGTGACGGCGCTCTGCGGCTGCCGGGTGGAGGCCGGTTGGGACGAATACGCCAAGTGAGCAGCGGGGTTGGGTAAGGAGGGTGTGGAGGGGATCGGCAGTGGTCAGGGTCGGGCCTTTCCCGGCGGGGCTGTCGCCGGAGGTCAGCGGCGGCGCCCGGCCGGTGGGGTCGGTGGCGCGGGCGGGCCGGCGGTGTGTCGCGGTTGCGGGCCGGGCGCCTCGGGCGGCTCGGACGCAGCGGGAGGGCTGCTGAGGGCGGGTGCGACGAGGTCGAGGGTCTCGGCGACCTGCTGGGCCTGGTCGTGGGCGTCACGGAGCTGCTCGGCGACGTCGTCAGGGAGCCGGTCCCACTGGGCCCGGTACTGGTAGCGCTGGATGATCTCGGCGGCGTTGTGCAGCTGGTCGGCGACCTGTCGCAGGATCGCGGTCTGCTGCTCGGGTGCGGTCGCGGTGTGCGTGGCCTGCAGGAGCGCGTCCAGGGCGGGGGGCAGCGGCTCGTCGTCCGCGGGGAGGCCGAAGAGGTGGGCGTGCAGTGCCTGGGCGAAGACCGTCACGGGTCCGCCTCGGCCGCGGTGGCGGTACTCGGCTGGGGCCTGTCGGCGAGCTTCGAAGCTGACGGTGACGTCGCGGGGTGCGGCGCCGGGGCAGATCTGGTCGGCGAGGGCACGGGCCAGATCGTGTGCTGTCGGAGTGTCGGAAGGCGTGGTGGAACTCCGGGAGTTGAGGTCAACGGGCCGCGGCTCGTGCCGCGGTCGCGGCTGGGCGGGCTGGTGGGCGTGTTGCGGCGGGTGGGGTGGAGCGGGGCCGGGTGAAGGAGGCGGCGAGGTCGTGGCGCCCGGCTGCGGTGAGGTGGACGCGCTCGTCGCGGAACCAGTCCGGGCAGTCCTCGCGCATCACCAGGCCGCGGCTCTCCAGGGCGCGGATGGTGCTGATGCTGACGCGGATGTCCTCGCGGCCCAGATAGGGCTTGCCGCCGGTGATCGCCACGTCGCCGCGCGCCACCGCGCGCAGCGTGGTGTCCTGGGCGGGGGACAGGGCGGGCGGCTGGCACTCGGATACGAAGCCCCGGTGGCGGCGTTCGGCGACGAAGAGTTCAGCGGTTGCCAGGGCGTCTGAGGAGCCCAGGGCGGTGAGGCTCGCGACGAGGCTGAAGCACCGCCCGGCTCCTCGGCGGGCCTCCTGCTCGGTTACGACCGCCAGGAAGCCGTCGCCCAGCTCAACGGGCAGTCCCGCGCGGGTGTGGTCGAGGATGTCCACGGCGTCGATGAGATGGTCGGCTGCGTCGGACGCGAGATGGGCGAGTTGGCGCACGCGTGCGTACACCGCGTGGATCGCGGGGCTGTGGTACATCGGCTGGGCGTTGAGGGTGTCCACGATGGTGAGTGCGGATCGCGCCAGGTGCTGTGCGGATTCCGTCTGGGCGTTCAGCAGGGTGGTGGGGTTTGGCCCGTTGAGTGAATGCCGTATGTGGGCGTCGTTGAAGCGGGTGAAGTCAGCGGCCAGCGTGAGGAGTTGCTCGGCGGGCTCAAGGGATCCGGTCTTCTCGTTCAGGGATGGTTCCAGGGGGGCGGGGAGTCAGCGGCGGCGGCCGGGATGGCTGGGGCGGTCGAGCTGCGCGAGGGCGTGATGGACCTGTGGACTCACTGCGGCTCCGCGGACCGGCGTGATCAAAGCGCTGTGCCCATGCCGCGTGCTGAGGGGGATGTCGGCGAAGGACCGCTCCACCGCCATGGGAGTGGCCAGGTGGGAGAAGAAGTTGCGGACGAGGCACTCAGGGGTGTCTTGTGTGAAGGTGGCCAGCGGCGCCCCCTCGAAGTAGACGTGCTCGACCTGCCAGGCGATCTCCTCGCCGGGCGTGTGCTCTAGCCGGCAGTACAGGTCGGGCGAGGTGAGGACGCTGTCCTCGGCGGACCAGTCGTTCAGCTCGGCGAGCTGGTCCAGGGGCATGTCCGTGATCGGGATGCGGTCGGCGTGACGGGCATCGCCCAGCAGCTGGGGCAGTGCCTGGGTGACGGCGGCGACCGCCTCCAGGGGCGCCTGCCTGCTGAACATCGCTTCCCAGTACGGCTCATGGTGGGTCACGGTGAGCCACCGACCATGCGGGTGCAGCGGGGCGAAGTCGACGAACAGGCTGGCGTCGGGGCTGTCGATTGCGACGTGCCCGGTGGCAGCATCGTGCTGGTGCCTCCACCCGAAGAGGTGGATGAGGGGGCCGATCACGTCGGCGACGCGGTCGCCGGCGCCGGCCATGTACGGGGGTGAAACCATGACCCGGTCGTCGTGTGCGTACGGGCTCATCGGCGCAGCTCCCGCTTCACCGCAGCGGGGGACATGGTGGCCGTCGCGGCTGTTGGCACCGTGGTGGCACCGGTGCGGGCTCGGTGCTGGGCCAGCGCGCGATGTCCCTCGACGGTCACGGTGATGCCCCGCCCTTGGTAAAGCGGTACGGAGGTGTCGAGGTGGACCAGGCCGCGCTTGTCCAGGGACTGGAATGTGGCGATGGTGATGACGGTGTGGTCGGGGGTGAGGACGATGGTCGAGCCGCGGCCTCGTGTCTGCATCGTGGCCCCGCCCTTCGCGAGCGAGGTCAGTGCTTCGTACTGGGTGGGACTGATCTTGGGGGCCTGTCGGGTGTTGGTGGATGCGCGTTCGAGGTCGCGGGTGATGTAGGTGGCCAGGTATTGGCAGGCGGACTCGCACACGTCGAGCTGGTGGGCGGCGTCGGCGAGGTGGCCGGCCACTTCCGGTACGGCACGGGCGTGCCGGGCGTTGCGGATGCCCTCCTCGTCCTGGTGCGGTCCGCCGAAGCCGATGCTGTCCAGGGGGTTGGCGGCCAGCGCATGCGCGAGGTCACAGCTGGCCTGGGATGCACCGGAGACGACGGCACCGAGAGCGTTGAGTGCTTGCCGGCTGCCGCTCACGGCTGCGTAAGGGCTTCCGTCGAGGGCGGACAGCGCCAAGAGCGCCTTCCCGACCAGCTCCTGACTCTTGACCACAAGGGGGTGAGCT
Source organism: Streptomyces auratus (assembly GCF_050433025.1). Classification (NCBI taxonomy): domain Bacteria; kingdom Bacillati; phylum Actinomycetota; class Actinomycetes; order Kitasatosporales; family Streptomycetaceae; genus Streptomyces; species Streptomyces auratus. The sequence goes on from NZ_JBNGCB010000003.1 coordinate 1,771,654, forward strand.
GCCGAAGGGCTTCCGTGCCTGGCGCGACGGCCGCGATGTCGAGGGCGCGGACCCGGTTGTGAAGGGCCTTGAAGTCGTGGGAGAGGTGGCGCAGCTGGTTGATCTGCTCGTTGAGATCGACGGCGGTGGTCAACAGAGGCTCCGGGGCATGCCCTTGAGAAGGGCGGCGGGTATGGAATCAGCGCGGGCGGCGACGGGTCGCCGGTCCGGACGGCGGGCTGGGGGCGCAGGTGACGCACGGCGGGGTGCGGCCGGGATGTCCATCGGTGTGGGGATGCCGAGGCCGACGCTCACCGTGAGGCCGTGGGTGTAGGCGTGCGTTTCGGCAGCCGTGACGGCGCCGAGCAGGCCGCGTTGATCCAGCCCGGGCAGCGGCTGATAGGAGGAGCCGTCCGCCGCGAGGGCGAAGCCGTGCTGCTCCAGGAGTGAGCGAGCGGCGGGGGTCCCGGCTGTCGCCGTCACGGTGCCGTCGGTGAACTGGAAGCGGAGGTCCGGATCGGCTTCGGGGGGAGTGTCGGGGCTCCAGCGCGTTGTCCAGGAGAGGTCGACAAGGTCGAGGGTGCGGGGTAGGAGCCCGTACATCGCGTCTCCGGCGCGCTCGTGGGCGTCCTGGGCCGTGCCCGGTGGGAGCAAGTAGAGCGTGCGTCCGAGGTGTTCACGGGCGAGGAAACCCGCATCGGTCAGCAGCGGTCGGCGTCGCGGATGCGGCGATTGAGGACGACGAAGGTGTGCCCGTCGTCGGTGGACCCGATGAACACATCGGGGATGTTCAGAAGAGACAAGACGGTCCAGGGAGGTTGTTGGAGAGGGGCCTGGTGCATGCTCAGCGGGCCCGGCGCGAGGCGGTCTGTTCCGATGTCGCCACCGGGGGCGGGGCAGTGGGGGACGGAGGCCGTGCCGGGGTGGGCGTGCGCAGCGTGGTGCGGGCCTCGTCGAGGGACTGCGCGGCGGCGTGGAGATGCATGCGCAGCGAGCAGTGATGCTCGATGTCGTGCAGCCGCGCAGCCGTGGACATGTCAGGATTCGGTTTACTGAGCGTGGCGAGCGGAACCATGGCCTGCGCGTAGTGGCATTGCGCTTTGCTGAGCGGGACGGCCGTGTTGGTGAGCGCCTCGACCGGATGCCAGGCGGAGCCCGTTTCGTGGGCAGAGTCGAGGTGGTAGTGGGCGTCGCCGGCGAAGCGCAGGGCGAGATGGCTGAGCAGGTCGATGTGGCGCAGGGCAGTGAAGAAGCCGCCAGGGCCGGCATCGACAGGGTGGGAGCGAACGTCGGCGATGACGGCGTCCAGCGCTGCGGCTGGCGTCATGTCGTCGAGTTCATAGGGTTCGTAGGTGTCGATGAGCATGTCCTGTCAGGGGGCTTGGCAGCGCGTGCGGGCGATCTGCTCGCTCCCGCGGTCCGTCCGCGGCCGGGACGGCGTGTGTCGTCCCGGCCGCGGCGGTTCAGTGACGCGCGGGGGAGGAGCGGCCGGCTGGTGTTGTGGGGGGCGTTGCTGGTGTTACACGCCGGGTGTGGTGGCCGGCTTACGCGGCCGTTGTGAAGTCGCTCTGCTTCGGCGTGGTCTTGGCGACGGCGCGTTCGGTGATGGCCTTCGAGGCACGCTCCGAGGCGGCGGAGATCTCGTCCGCTTCGGGCTGCAGGTACCAGGGCTTCATGTCGAGGGCGGCGACGCGCATTCCGGTGGCGAGCACCAGCGCGCTGCCCTTGGGCAGGGCGCGGATGGCGTCGGCTGCCAGGATGCGTTCCTGTCGCATGGACACGCTGGTGGACTTGCCGGACTCGGAGTGCGAGACGGACGTGCTCTCCACGTCGTGGTCCCCGATCATCCGGCTGAGCTTGTCGGCGAAGTCGGGATCATCGATGCCAGGGCCGACGACCTTGATGGTGGAGGCCGACCACATCGCGTCCATGCCGGCATCGCCCCACACCTTCTGGCCCTGCCGGTAGGACTGCAGGATGGTGATCGGGATGATGCCGCGGCTGCCCAGGTGCGAGTACAGGTCGGGCAAGTCCGAGATCTTGCAGACGTTGGCGGCCTCGTCGAGGATCGCGAGCATCGGCGGGTCGAGCCTTCCGCCGGCCCGTTCGGCGCGGGCGGTCGCGGCCCGCATGACCGAGTCCGCGCACGCCGCGATCAGCGCGCTGGCACCGCCGCCGCCGTCCTTGGAGAGCAGGTAGAGCGTGTCGGTGCTGTCCACAAACTCCGACGGCTTGAACTCAGGGGTGTCCCCCTGCGGGCTGACCCACGCGGCGATCTCCGTGTTCAGCAGGGCGGCGGCGTACTGGCGGGCGGTTTCGTAGATGCCGTCGCGGGTCTCCGGCGGGCCTTCGACGGTGCCCTTGAGCTGGGCGGCGACGGCTACGAAGCCGTGGTCGCGCAGGATGTCCAGCGGGGTGCGGTCCGCGGGGAAGGCTAGCCAGGACGTCACGTCCGTGATGGGGCGTTCGTCGAGCGCGGCGGCCAGGAAGAGCTGGGAGAGGATGTTGGATCCGGCCTTGGACCAGAAGTCACCCTGCTGGGAGGCGTCCACGCTGGCGGCGAGGAAGTGACCGGCCAGGCGGCCGGCACCCTCGAGGGTCTTGGCATCCGCCAAGGGGTTCCACCACATGGTGCGCTCGGCATGGGCGATCTGCTGCGGGTCCATCGACCAGACCCGGCCGACGGTCGCACGCGCATCGATAGTGGCGGTGTAGGCGTCGCCGCCGGCCTTGTTCGAGGTCAGCAGGACGGGGCCGGGGGCGCTGAGGATCGAGGGGATGGCCAGGCTCGTGGTCTTGCCGGAGCGGGGAGCCATGATCGCCACGGCGACGTCCTCCCAGCCCATCCGGACCTCGTGCCGGGTGCCTTGGAGATCACCGAGGAGGACTCCGGTGTCGTGGGGAGCGATGTGCTTGGCGTCCGCCAGGCTCGGACGCAGGGAGCGGGCCTTGGCTGTCATCGCCTTGGCGAGTAGGGGCTCGATGTCCCTCTTGCGAGCCAGCCCGCGCAAGGACTTCTTCTTTCCGCCGGGGGTGTTCTTGTGCCGCGACCACCACAGGGCACCGAGGGCGGCGAGGGCCAGCAGGACGGCGGTGGGGGCGATGCGGGTGCCGACAAGCAGCGCGGTGTGGTCGAGGCCGGGCCACAGCTGGTCGGGATGGAGGAGCGCGCCGATCGGCTCGTAGGGCGCTGCGCTGCCGGAGCCTGTCATCCACGCGGTGGCGTTTCCGCCGAGCCAGGCGAGGTTGGACAACGGGACGACGATGGCGAGAACGCCGAGGAGGGCCTTGAAGGCTATGTCGTAGCCGTCGTTCGATTTCGGTGAGGAGGAGTTGAGCAAGAGGATTGATTCCAGGGGGTGGTGTCGGGGATGGGCGGCGTCAGCGGGTACGCCGGGGCTGTGGCGCCCTCGGCGGCACGGGGGCGGGCACTGGTTGCTTGGACCGATCGGCGAGAGCCGTGACGCGGCGGTCCAGGGCGAAGCCGACTTCAGCGGCGGGGCGTTGGGTAGTGGTCACGCGGGCCTGTCGGCGGGCGTTGAGCGGGACGCGGAGCGGATAGGGATCTCGGGGGAGCGGGGCTTGCTCGGCGAGCGCGCGGGTGAAGCCGGTGATCAGGTGCGCAGGTGTGTCGCCGCTGAGGTACGCGCGCCAGATCAGGCCCTCGGGGTCCTCACTGACTGCGGTCCTGGCGAACCAGCAGTCCGTGAAGCCGTGGGTGAAGTGCTCCACGTGGGCGAGGCCGTCGGGGGAGGTGAGGCCGTCGTGGTCGTGGCCTTCGAACCATCCGGCCTGACGCAGGGGCTCGTACGGATCGGGTGCGGGCGCCTGGGCGGCGGCCGGGTCGGTGAGGGTGTCGGTGAATCCGGCGATGATCTCGACGGGGGTGCGAGCGCCGAAGCTCACCGACCAGGCCCGCCGCTTGTCCACGGGCGCGTGCTGGAGGGTCCACCACGGACCGTCGGGGTCCGGTCCCAGACGCAGCACGGCCCTGCTGTCGGGACTGGTGAGCACGACGTGTGGCACCAGCGGGTTGGGTTGGGCACTCCAATTGCAGGATCGGTGCAACGGGGCGGTGACCCACGCGGGATCGCCCCCGCCGGCCAGGTAGCGCGGGGCGACCAGTGCCACATCGACGATATCGGGCCCGCTCACCGGTGGGCCCTGGTTGTGCGGCTGGCCGACACCAGCGGCGCGGGGGCTGGCACCGCAGGCGTGATGGTCAGTGGTGAGGGTGCCTGCTGCGCGGCCTGGTGGATTTCGAGGACGGTTTCCCCGGCCGAGGCCCACTCGTCGATGTAGTGCGCGGCTTCGGCGTTGCGCTGGGCCCGCTCGTCGTCGTAGAGCCAGGTTCCCGGTCGGGCGGACGGGTGCAGGCTGTCGCGGATGGCGAGCCATTCCTCCTGGAGGGCGGCAAGGTGGTCGAGCGCAGTGTGGAGGACCCCGAGCTGCCAGGCCCACCGGGGCTGGATGGCACGGGCTGGGAGGTGTTGCAGTTGCGTCTCGGCGGTGGCGACGAGGGCCTTGGCACCAGGACGGACCCGGTTGAATGCCCTCCAGATTTCGGCATCGCGGTGGTAGGCGCGCCGCACATATGCCCCCACGTCGTGGGGCACGTCGTCGAGGTTGGTGTGCTGCTCGGCGTAGGTGTCCCAGTCGGCTTGGATCTGGGCGCTTTCACGGATGAAGACGGCCAGCTGCTCCAGCCGCTGCTGGTGGATTTCATTGGGGGGTGAGGGCAAAGGGCATCCTTCGGGGGGAATTTCCCCACCACATGCGGTGATGGGGGCCGGCGGGATTGGTGGTCAGCGCCGCAGGGGTGAGACCGCGCTCGTGGGGGGCGCTGGAGCCAGGGCGGGGGCCGGTTGTTCCCGGCGGGCGGCGCGTGCCTGCGTGCGGAGCGCGTCGAGGCGGGTGGTGTGGGCATCGAGGACCTGCTGCCGGGTGAGCGGGCGGCTCGGCTTCGGCACGGCGCTGTGGTGCGCGGTGCGTTCGTACCTGCCGCGCTGGAGCGGGGCGGGGTCGGCGAGCGCGGTGACGAAGGCATCCACGAGGTGGGCGGGCGTGTGCTCGTCGAACGAGGCGTGCCAGATCCGGGCCCCCAAGATGCCGGGGGCCGGCTCCGTCGCCTCGATGTGCCAGTGCGGCATCCTGCTGTCGCCGAGGTCGGTCCGCCGTTCTACGTGGCACATGCCGTCAAGTGAGAAGGCGGAGTTCGGTGTGTCGATCACCCATCCTGCCCATCCCAACGTGCGGAAGAGATTGGGCTGTTCGGAGGGCAGAGGGGCTGTGAGCGCGTCGGTGAGGCCGACGAGGATCTCGGCGGGGACGAGTTCGCCGAATTCGGCGTACCACGACCTGGTGTAGGTGGGCTCGGCCCGCAGCCGCCACCAGGCGGAGGTGGCGGACTGCGGGTCGAAGTGCAGGTGGTACCGCTTGTCCGGGCTCGTCAGGACGATTTCGGGGCTGAGCGGGTCCGAGGTGCGGGTCCATCCGGCCGCGGCGAGACCGTGCGTGACGTGGCGGGCGTCACCGGGGCCGGCGAGGTAGCGGGGAGTGATGTCGAACGGGGTTCGCCAGGCGTGGGTGGAGGCGAACTCGGCGAGTTGCTGCTCGCTGAGTGGCACCGCTAGGGCCCCGCAGTGGTGGAAGGCGCGCTCCGCACAAGGGTGCGCAGGTCGTCGAGGGTGTAGTGGAGGGTGTGCTGGTCGGTCTGCTCCCACGCAGCGGTCCGCAGGTCGTCGACCAGCGCGTGCACGGCCGTGCGGTTCGGGATGCCCGGGTGAGCGAGTACGGCGCGGGCAAGGGCGCGCAGGGTGTCGCCGAGCTGCACGGGCAGGCCCGTGTATTCGTCGAGCAGGGGTTCCATCAGGGCGATGGCCTCGTCGAGGTTGGGGTTCTCGCGCAGGTACTCGGTGAACTGGGTGAGGGTTTCGGTGGCGCAGCGGACGTCGTCCGGAGTGGGTGTGGGCATGGGGCTCCTCGTTGATGTGGGGCGGTTCAGCGGGTGGCGCGGGCGCTTCCGGCCGCCGTGTGGGGCCGGGCGCTGCGGTTGCGGGGTTGGGCGGCGGCCCAGGAGTTGCGGGCCCAGGTGGCGGCGCGGGCGGCGGTGATGCGGGTCTGCTGCCAGGCGCTGAGCTGGGAGGGCAGGACGGAGACGGAGGTGGTGCGGACGCGGGTCGAGGGTGGAACGGTTCCGCGGGGCCGCATCACCGGCTGCGGGTCGGCCAGGGCTGCGGTGAGTGCCTGGACGAGGTGCATCGGGGTGGTGGGGGAGAGATGGGCTTCCCACGTTCTGCCGTGCTCGGTGCGTGCTCCTGCCCACCAGAACGCCTTGCCGGGAGCGGTCTGGTGGAACTGCACCCAGCTGCTGTCGTCCGGGCTGGTCGCCGTGGGGTGCCGGTGTTGTTCGGTCTTCCAGCTGTGCTGGTGCAGGGGGGCCCAGGGGTTGGGGGCGTGGGCGGAGCGGGGCTGGGTGAGGGCGTCAGTGAATCCGGCGACGATCTCCACTGGGGTCTGACGGCCCAAGGTCACGTGCCAGGCCGGTTGCCTACGCGTGGCCTCGGCGCGGATCATCCACCCGCCGGGCTGGATGAAAGGGTCGTACGCGACGCGGATGGTGCGGTCAGGGCTGTCGAAGACCAGCGGGCCGCCGCTCTTGGAGCGGTCCTTCCAGCCTGAGGCGCGCAGAAATTCGCTGACATGGCGCACGTCGCCGCCGCCGGCCAGGTACCGCGGTTCGACCAGGTAGTGCTGCTGGGCCTGTTCACCCAGGCGGCCGGCCGGCTGCTTGTGCTTCTTCACCGGTGCCGCCTGACGACCATGTCGGAGGCCACCGGCTTGGACACTGCGGGGTGTGCGGCGGTCGGCGGGTTGGCGAGGCGGCGGATGTCGTCGGCGTGCTCGTCGAGGTCGAGCGCGATGTCGTGGAGCGCGTTGGCCGCCCGGCCCAGGGCGAGGAAGACCTCGGGCGGGAGGGAGCCGGCCTGGGCGCGGTGCTGGGCGATCTGGGAGCCGGTGGCCATGAGTCCGGTCATCCGGCCCAGGACGCCTTCGTCGGCGTCGAGGACCTTTCCCAGGATCTTGGCGGCCTGGCGAGGCGGGGCCTGAGCGAGGTGCTCGGTCAGCTGGGCGAGTCCACGTGCGATGTCCTCGGCGAGGGGGACGGCGTAGGGGGTGGGGTCGGGCATGGTCCTCCCGGAGCGCAGGGGCAAGGGGTCAAGGGCGGTGTCCGAGGCGGCGGGATTCCCCCAGGGCGCCGTCGGACCGGCCAGTGGCGAGCGGGCTGCCGCAGTCCCGCACGACGCAGGCGTGCAGATATCGACGGAGCAGTGCGGTCGCGAGTCTGGGCTTGAGGTGGTGGGTGATCGGTGGGGGTGTGCGGGGTGTTACGGAACTCTCCGGTCGGTTGCGTGGTGCAGGCCCCCGGTGGCCCCAGTCGGTACTGGGGCCACCGTCCGCTACTACGTGGTGCGCCGGGACGGCTCAGAACGAGAGGAGAGGGCGGCCGGAGCCGGGCGCGTCGCAGCTGGTCGGGCTCGACGGGAGCGGATCTCCTGCACGGCCTGCTGGTAGGCAGCCTCGTCGAAGACGTCGGGGGTGCAGTTGACCTTGTATCCGGCCACGAGAAGTGCGGGGATCGCGCGGCTCGCCAGACGTTTTTGCTCGTCGGCATCGAGGTGCCCGGGTACCTCGTGCCAGATGTAGACGGGGCCGGCGGTACGGACTTCCCGGCGTTCCAGGTCGAGCAGGTCGAGCAGGTCGAGGAGCTGCTCGGGGGCGCCGCTAGGAGTGTCGGCGTGGATCGTGTCGGTCAGGGGCTTGCGGTAGATCTCGACGTCGGTGCCGCACTCGTCGGCCCTATTACCCATAAGGTCTCCAGTTCAGAGCGTGATTCATCGAGTCCTGGTCGTCGAGGCGCGGGCAGCAGGGGCAGGGGGGGCCACGGCGGGTGTGGCGGCGGGTGCGATCCGGCCCGAGGGGTGCTGCAGGGCGGTGTCGATGCCGAGAGCGTCGAGCTGCCGGCCGGTCTCACGCACAGCGCGCGCCTGGGTGAGGGTGTCGTCGCCGTTGAGGCGGTAGACACCCGCGCTGTCACGGACGAAGCCGTTGGCGGCCAGGACAGAGCCGGCCTGGTCACCGACGGGGGAGGCGGCGAGGCCGCCGTCGGGCTGCCAGGTCAGGACGACCCGGTCCGCCTGTGACGGCTGCACGTCTTGGGCAGCGTTGTGCCGGGCCTGCGTGAGCGCGATGTCGTATCGGGCCAGCAGGTCACCGGCGACCTGCTCGGCCTCCAGGAAGGGGTCGTCGGTCAGGGCAATGCCGTTCGGCTCGCTGACACCGCGGTATGCCTCGTCGGGCAGGTCGCGGGGGGCGACGGCGGCGATGAGGAAACCGTCGCGCTCGTCGTGACGGTGGAGGACGGCGAGCCTGGCACCGTCCGACCGGGCCAGGACGGCTGCCTGCTGGAGTGGGTGATGGGCGAGGGCCTCGGCGACGAGGTCCAGGTCCCAGATCCGGTCGACCAGTTCGGCGAGGTCGTCCTTGTGCTCGGGCGGGAGATAGGCGCTGGTCCAGCTGTCAGGGAGTTCGCTGGCGAGGACGTCAGCGAACGAGGCGAGACGCTCGGAGTTTTCGTGGTCGTGCATGGTGTCCTTGGGCGGTTGGGTCAGCGGCGCATCGCGGCGGCCACGGGCGGGGGAGGCGGAGCCGGAACCGTGCGCGGCGGGGGCGGGCAGGCGCACACGGCGGAGCGCTCTCGCTCGTTGGCGGGGACCTGCTCGGTGCAGATGCTGCGGCCGGGATGCGGGACGTGGCGGTCGGCGAGGTCGTTGCGTGTGTGGGAGAGGTCGCTCCTGATGACGCCCAGGCGCTCGTCGGCGAGGTAGCGCAGGCGTCGGGCGATGTGCGGGTCGGCCGCGTCGCCGAGGCCCTCGTGGAACTCGGCGAGGGTGACGAGCACGTCGTCGAGAGCGGCGAGGACGCCGTCGTGGGGGGCGGTCAGCTCGGTGAGGGTGTCGGCCACCTCGTCGGTGGTGGTGGCTTCGCGGATGGACTCGGCAATGTGGGCGACCGAAGTCCCGAGCGGCAGGTGGTGCGTCGGGCGGTCGTCGGTGTCGAAGTCCTTGTCGCAGTCGACGTGGTAGCTGGTGGATCGAAGCCGGGCGACCGCTTTGGTGGCGAGGCGGGCCTCGTCGTGCTCCGCGAGGTTGGTGGGGACGCGGTGGTATGTCTCGTGGGCTCGTACGACGGGGACGAACCCGGTGCGCTGGAGGAGGCTGTGGGCCTCTGGGTCGCCGCCGCGGGCGAGGACTTCATCGGAGTACGGATCGCGTCGGATACTCAGGAAGCGGTCGGCGTGGGCCAAAGAAGCGTTTCTCCTAACGTGGTTGGCGTGTGACTGCCTTGACTGTGGGCGGGACCGGAACGGCTGTGCGCGGCTGGGGCGGGGCGTTCAGGCTGGTGGCGGTGGCTTGGAGGTCCCGCTGGATGCCGTAGAGGCGGTGGGCGATTAGCTCCAGGCGATGCGCAGTGTCGGCGCTGGCGGCACCGGCCTGGTCGGCGAAGCGGTGTGCGGTGTGCTCGACGAGGCCGCGCACAGCGACCAGCGGGCCGTCCTGTTCGTTGGCGAGCTGGGCGAGAACCCTGGCGAACTGCGTTGACGCGGTCGGCGCTTCCTGGCTGCTGCCGCGCTGTCGGGAGGCGGTTCGTGGGGGAGTGAGGCGCAGGTCCTCTTCGATGGCGCGGGCCTCGTCGGAGAGCCGCCGTAGGAGGTCGGCTGGCTGACCCTGCCAAGTGCCGTCGAGGCGGATGAGGTTGGCGATCAGGTCCAGGCGTCCGGGTTTGCCCTGGACAGCGATCCAGTGGCAGTCGTTCGTGTCCCCTGGTGTTTCGATGCCGGCGGCGCGAGCGAGACGGTGGGCGGCCTCCGCCCACTCTGCACGGGACAGCTCCCGGTCGTCGGGGTGGAGTCGCGCATCGAGGTGGAAGATTGCCCGCCGGTCGCCTTGGGGGCTGACGGCGAACGGATGCTCCAGGAGTGGGTCTTCGAGGTGCTCGGCCCACTGTTTGGCTGTCCACGTGGCCTGTTCGTCGTCCAGGATGTAGGAGTCCAGCCCCGGCCAGTAGGCGACGACGGCATGCTCGGTCAGACCGCCCACGAAGGGCACCGCGTATCCCAGCGCCTCGCTGAGCGGGTCGTGAGGGGTGTGGGTGCGTTCGTTGATGCGGGGGATCATGTTGCTGTTCCTCCCGCGGGGCTGGGGTAGGGCATGTCACGGACGGCGGCGATCAGGGAGCGCTCGCGCACCAGGTCGGCGTGCACTGCGATGTCACCCGGCGGGAGAAGGTCCAGGGCCCGGTCGATGGCAGTCAGCCCCTCGTCGTATCGGCCCAGCCGACGCAGGGCGCCGGCTACCCGGAAGAGCAGGATCGGGTCTCTGTCGGTGTCGAAGCCCGGTCGGGAGCTGAGAGCCAGGAGGCGCGCGGCGCCTTGCTCCAAGCCTTGGCCCAGCCACAGACCGTGCAGCAGAACGTGCAGCGTCTTGGTGTGCTCCCCTGCCTCCGCGAGTACCTCGTCCATCAACGCCAGGCCCTCGGGACGGGACTGGCCCAGCAGCGCGAAGGCGTACAAGGCGCGGCTGTAGCAGTCCAGCGACCGGAGCGTGGTGCTCGGGAGCTGTTCGATGAATGCTTGGAGGGTGGGGCAGCGGAAATCGAACCGCAGGGCGCTCATGTACAGATGCCGGAAGGTGCGGCTGGTGACCGGATCGGGGCCGGCGGCGGTGACCTGCTCCGGGCTCAGCAGACCAAGAACGCTGTGCCCAGCGGAGCGTGCCGCCCATGCGGCATTCGCGCATACCTCAGCCGACTCGCGCCAGTCGGCGTCTAGTTCGCGCAGGTCTTCAGCCAGGCGGACGGGCCAGGACGGGTCGGCCGGATCAGCGGCGGCCCGGGCTTCCGCGTCGAGGAGGGCGTGGGCCCGGCCGGGGCGGCGTACGGGGAGGGTCACCGGCCGCTCCGGGCATCGGCGATGTGCACCAGCTGGCCAAGGGCGGTGGTGGTGTACCAGCCGCAGTCAACCAACGCGTCGTGGTCGGCGTACTTCGGCAGGAGGTGGTCTTCCATGGCGCGCAGGTGGATCAGGCACTCCGGGCAGCGGTGCGAGAGATGCACCAGGTAGCGGGGGTGGCCTGTGATGTACGTCTGCGCGCCTCCGGTGGCGTCGCGCAGCCGCCACCCGTCCTCGTCGGTGGGTGTGTGCCACGAGGGGGCGACGACGTGCACCGCATCCCCCCACAGATCCCCGCCCGCCACCCCTTTGAGGATGACGACCTGGTCTCCGGGCTCGAAGTGGGCGTGGGTGATGTCCCGGGCGGGCGTGAGCGGGTCAGGCGTCGGCGCGAACGCTGGTGTGGGCGGGGGTGCCGAGGGCGATGTCATACGAGTCCTTCCACGCGGATGGGGGTGGCGGCGGAAGGATCAATGGTCCGGAGGATCGCCGGTTTGGCTAACCGGCGATCGTCGTCTATGTTGCACCCCGTTAGCGGAACGGGTTCTCTGTCCCGCGCGCCGATTCGCCGGCTGCGTCGAGGAGTTCGAGCAGGTCAGAGCCGTTGGCGTCCCTCTGGTCGATCCACCATCCGGCCTGCGTGATCGCTCGTGCTTTCTCCTCCGCTTCCGCCCAGTCCGCCTCGTCCCAGGTGCCCTCGATGACGAGGGCGGTGTGCGCGGCCGTCATCAGCTGGTGGCGGGACCGCTCGCCCCATTCCAGGGCGCGCTCGGGGCCTTCAAGCGGCGGCATGTCGAACCGCTGTGCCCACTCCGTCGCGGCCTGCTGTTCTTCGGCCCGCTTGGCGGCAAGCCACTGTGCCCTGTCGGCGCTGTCACTGTGGCGGCCAGCCTGCCAGCAGTCCGTGCAGTCTCGCGCGGCGAGCCAGCGGGCGAAGCCGGCGCGTTTGTCGGCGGGACGGTTCGACAGGTCGTGCGGCAGATCGTGTCCACAGGTGTGCTGGACGTTCCAGGTCGTACGGACGGCCATAGGTGAAACTCCTTGAAGACGTGCAATAAACGGGAAGTTGGGGTGCCTGCTCAGGCGTGTCCGCGTCGGTGCGTCGACCGGGGCGGAACGGTGCCCTAGCGGTGGCGTGCGGTTGCTGTGGTGCGCGGCGGCGATGTGGGCGGTGTGGTGTCCAGGGCGAGTCGCGGGCGGATCCGCGGTGCGGGGGTGCGGTGGGGCGGCAGGACGGCGATGGTCGCGCCGAGGTCTTCGGCTGCCTCGTGGACTTCGCGGGTGAGGAATTCGACCTGTCGGCCGAGCGCGGCGAGCCGGGCAGCGACCTGGCGGCCCTGCACGCTCTCAAGGGCGAAGGCGAACTGGCCTGCGGTTTCCAAGAGTTCCTGGAGGCGGATCAGCGGGCCCGCGTCGTAGCCGTGCTGGGTGGTGGTGAGCAGAGCTTCGGAGACGTCCGCTGCAGTGCGGGCCTCGACGACGTCCCGGCGCAGTTCCTGCAAGGACACCTCGGGCACGGGCTCCGGGCGGTTGAAGCGCGAGGCGTCCGGCCGCAGCACCCCAGGGGGAACGGGGCGCGGTAGCGCCTGCCCGGCCGCGTACTCGTTGTCGTAGTGACCGATCACCTGATACTCCGGCGCATCCGGGTCCCCGGCCAGAGCAATCGTGGTGGACGTGTCGTCCTCGACCAGATCGGCGAGCGTGATCCGTCGACCGTCGGCGGCGTACCACGACTCCATCAGCTCCAGCTCACCACGCCTCTGTGCAGCCTGGGCCCTTTCGATCCACATCTGCCGTTCCTCGTCGGCCAGTTCGGGCGCGGGCTGGTGATGCTGGTCGGTGAGGTCGGCGGCGATGGAGCCGTGGTCGGCCCAGGCAGCGAGATGCGGCCACACGCCTGCGTGCTGCTCGCGCTCAGCGTCCGAGCCAGGAGTGGCGGGCTCATCGAGCACTCGGACGATCTCGGCGTGGGACGTGGCGAGGCTGTCGAGGACGCTTCGCCACGCGGCGGTGTGTCGGGCGGGAGGCAGCTCGTCGAGAGCGCGGTGGGCGGCGGTCAGCAGTTCGTCGGCGCGCGGGGCGAGATCCATGGCGTACGCGTCGATGGCTGCGTGGTTTCGGCGTGCGCGAGCTGCCGTGGCGGTGTGATGGTGGACGGTCCGCCCGTGGCGGTCGCGGGTGGTGTCGAGCACGGTCTCCACCTCGCGGTCGATGACGGCCATTCGCAGCCGGAAGTCACGGGCACGGGCGCGAAGTTCGGCGGTCGAAGGAGTGGGGGGTGTGGGGATCGATTGCTCCTGGTGGTCGGTGTCAGCGGGACCGGCCTGTACTCGTCACCGCCGCTGGCGGGACGGGAACGGCGGTCGGGGTTGCCGGCCGTGTAACGGTGGTCTGGCGCGTGGGGGCAGCCTGAGCGAGGTGGAGAGTGATCTCGGCGGCCACGTCAGGCGACGGTCCTTCGTTTGCGCCGATGGCCCAGGGCGCCCCGCCGTAGGTGATGCGCATCGGCTGGCGCGGGGTCGTCATCGTGACCGGCTGGGGGCATAGGCGGGGGATTGGGCGGTGGGTGCGTAGCCGGGCTCCGGCAGGGCCGACCGCGCGGGCGGCAGTGAGGCCGTCGGTGTCATGCCGTACTGCGGTGACTGGCCAGCGGCAGCCTGTGCGATCCGGCTGCGCCGCTCCGATAGGCCGTTGGACTGGGTGGGGCGGGGCGGCCTGGCTGAGGCAGCCGGATCGAGGGCGACATCGGTTTGCACGGCGTAGCCGTGGCGGCGCAGGTCGTGGGCGGCCTGCCGGGTGCGGCGCGGGCCGTCGCGCTCGGGCTCGGTGAGTCGGAAGAGGCCCGGTTGGTCGGGGACGGGCACGAACTGTTCCCGGTCGAGGAACCAATGGGCCAGGTGCGCGGGCATGGAGGAGGAGAAGGTGGCGACAAAGCCGTGGTCGGGGTGAGTGCCGAAGGCGAAGTGGGGGGATGGGGCCAAGGTGCGGAGCTTTCTGTCGTGGCTGGGCGCGGGCACCGACGGGCGGGCTGTCTCAGCGGCGCGGTGCGGGGGCGCCGGGCGGGAGGGCGCGAGGTGTAGCCGTGGCGGCGGGGCCGTTTCGCACACGCGGTGTGCAGGTGTGCGCCTGGCGGAGGAATGCCTCGCCGTGGGTGAGCCAGGTCTCGATGGGCGTCCAGGTTCGTGTGACGCGCTCGCCGCGGGTGAACCGAATGCCGGCGGCCAGCTCTTCGTGTAGGGCCTCGGCGTCGGCCAGGGCGCCCGCCAGGCGTACGAGGGCGGTGGAGTCCTCGGGCCACGGGGTGCTGGTGGGACGGCACCGGTCCAGTAGCGGTGGCGCGTGGTCGAGCACGGTGAGGAAGTCGCGCCAGGAGTTGTCCAGGAATTCCTCTGTCGAGCTTTCGAGCGCACCGAACTTGAGCGGGGTGGCGTCGCTGTACCGGCCGGAGGCGATCATGGTCGTCCAGGTGCTGTGTTCGCTGCGGAGGCGGGCGAGCGCCGCGGCGACCGCGTCAGTGCTGCGGGCATGGACGGCGCGGTCGTAGGCCGGAAGGTAGCGGTCGGTGATCGCCCGTGCCGCGAGACCGGGGGACGGAGGCAGGACGATGCTGCGCGGGGCATGCGGGTCAGCGAAGCCCTCTTCGAGGGGGCTGGGCGCGAAGGCCCCGATCAGATAGTCGCGTTGGTACCCAGGACGCTCGGCGAGCAGAAGGGTGGTGCCGGTGGTGGCGTTGGTGAGGGTGGCCGCGTACGGGAGGCGGGTGGCGCGCACGGCGCGACCGAGTTCGCCGCTGTCCCACAGCCATGGCACGAGGTCCTCCTGCCACAGGGGATGGGAGTAGACCTCGACCTGCGCCTTCCAAACGCCGGGCAGCAGAAGGGCGATGCGGTCAGCCATGTCGCCGATGAACTGCCGGCTGCTGAGGCAGACAGTGGTGTGGTGCCGCTCGGCGCACCGGATCAGATTGGCCAGCGTGGTACGGGAAGTGGTGGGCTCGTTGGCCGGCAGGTGGTAGACGCCGGCTTCCTCGCGCTGGAATCCGCACTCTTGCAGAGCGGTGTGTGCCCAGGGGTACTTCTCGCCGGAGGCGAGGGCGACGATGCCGTTGTGCCGGCTGTCGGTGAGGATGATCTGGGCGTCAGCCATGGGCGAGTGCCTCCCCGGAGCGGAGAGCGGCGCTCAGGCTGCGGCCGTAGTTCCAGGCGTGCTCGCGGGATGCGGCTTCCAGCTGGTCGTATGTGGCCTGCTTGGTCATCTGGCCTGGGTGCTTGCGGTAGCGGTAGACCGGGATGGGCAGCAGGATTCCGGGGGCGAGGTTGGTGACGCCGAGGGCCATGTAGTCCTCGCCCTGGACGAGACCACCCATGGGAGCCGCGCGTACGAGGTCGGTGCGTGCCAGGATCGTGGTGGGGCCGATCGGGATGGTGTCTGAAGGGTGCTTCCAGTACGTCCATACGTCGCCCGCTTCGTGTCGGCCCGGTGGCGCAGGGCAAGTCCACAGTGAGGTCGAGCCGTCCGGGTGGAGGTCCTGGCTGTATCCGGCGCACCAGCCCACCCCTGTCTCTTTGAGGATGTGCAGGCGCGTGGCCATGGCGTGGTCTTCGAATTCGTCGTCGTCATCGGCCCAGTTGCAGAACTCTGTACGGACGGTGTTGAGCGCGAGGTTGCGGGCGCAGGCAGCGCCGACGCGCTGGGGGGTGACCACGGTGCGGACACGGGGGTCTGCGGCCAGAGGGGCCGGCAGGCGGGTGGGGTCGGCTCCGTCGATGGCGATCACCGCTTCCCACGGCACGGTCTGCCGGGTGAGGCTGGCGTGCATGGCGGTCAGGTAGTCGAGACGGTCGTCGTGCAGGCGGGTCGCGATGACGATCGTGATGCGGGGTGTGGGCAGGTCGGTCTCCGGAGAGGGGCGGGAGGAGTCAGCGGCGTGCGGTAGTTCGGGGCTTGCCCGACGCGGTGGCGGGAGCGGTCGTCGGCGGCGTGGGTGGGACTTGGTTGGTGGCCGGTATCGCGTGGCGGAGGTTCACGCCGATGCCCTGCGTCGCGAGCTGGTGGGCTACTGCCTGAATTCGAAGTGCACGACCCTCCACGCCGTACGCGGTGGGCAGGAGGAAAGCGGCTCGGTGCGGGTGGTACTGGAAGCCGTGCGCGTACAGGTGCATCCGTGCCTCCTCGGGCACGGACGCATAAGGGGTGCCCAGCACTCCGTCCTCGTACCAGACCAGAGTGACGACCTGGTCGGCCTCGGGCGGGACGTGAAGCAGTGGCGGCTCGGGCGGTGCCAGGGCTTTGCGGCGTACAGCGGTCAGGGCGCACCTGTAGTGGGGCAGGAGGCGTCGCGTGACTGCGACGGCGGCACGCAGCGGGTCGCTGGCGACCTTGATGCCGTTGGGCTCCATCACACGGTCGAAGTGGTGCGGCTTGAGGTCATCATCGGGCCGGAGGGACGCGACGAGGAACTGGTCGCGGTGCAGGGGCCGGTCGATGACGCAGAGCCGTTGACCGGCGGGGCCGTCGAGCTGCGCGTGGCGGCGGAGGACGAACTCGGACAACGCCCAGCTGACGAGGCCGTTGTCCCAGACCTCTTCCCCAAGGGGGAACTGGTCGCGGTAGACGACGTGCTGGCGATATTCACTGGTCCAGGTGCCGGGCAGGCGAGCGGCGAGGGCGGCGGCGAAGGAGGACAGGTCTGCGCGGTGGTGGGGCATGGGCTCCATGGGGCCGAGCGGATTCGGTTCGGGTCAGCGGTGACGTGCACTCGGCTTGGGCGACGGAGGCGCTGGGCTCTCCCGTTGGGAAGGTGTCGGGAAGAAGCGGTGGATGTCGAGGTGATTGCCAAGTTCCTTGGCCGCGTCGCGGAGCGATTCCGACGTGCGCCGCAAGTAGGCGCGCGCCGTGGCATGGCCGATGACCATGCGGTTTTCCAGGTGCTGCTTGTCGGCCGGGCGGGAGGCCCGGCGCAGGGAGAGGGCGGTCTCCGCCGCCTCTGCGAAGTGCGGTGCGGCGAAGCACGACATGGTGGCCGCCGTCGAGAGGCGGGCGAGTACGGCACTGCCGTCTCGGTTCGTGCTGTGGGCGGTCTGGGCGAATTCGGCGGTGAGTTGGACGACGTCGTGGGCGAGGGACTGCGCGTCGTCGGCGTGCTGGATCAGCTCGGCGTAGGACGGCGCGGCCGGCACATGGCCGGTGGCGTCCAGCAGCTGCCACTGCTCAGCGGCGTCGAGGAGTTTGACCTCCATGTTGTCGAGCGCCGCGATAAGGCGGAGGGTGTCATCGCGAGGTATCAGTTCGCGCTGGACATTGGGATTCATGAGCCTCTTGCTTTTGTCTGTAGGGCCGTGGGTTCGTTCGTGGCCTCTGGGATGAGCTGAAGCGGACGGCCAGCTCCTTGGGGGTGGCTGGTCTGGGGCATGAGTTTTGAAGTTCCTTCATCCACAGTGAAGTTCGGTCGGTAGCATCGACGTGATGGCACCCTCGGTGAAGGGAGTGGTCGATGAGCCTGGCCGTGGTCCGCAACCTCTCGTCCGCGCGTGCGCTGCGGACGCAGCGTGACGTCGAGGATTTCGAGCAGGAGATCGTCGACCAGTACGCCATCGCCATGGCGGCCGCGAATCTCTCGGACGGCCACATCGGCGGCGCACGGGCTGTGATCTTCGAGTTCACTCGGTCCCTCAACAGCCCTATCTGGACGGCCTCGTGCGACGATGGGGACCGCTTCCTCGCTCAGCAGCGCCTCGCGGGTCATGCCCACAGCACCCGCGCGGGCAAAGCTGGAATCCTGGCCTGCTTCTACGACTTCGTGATCAGGCGGTACCAGGGCGATGTCCACGCCTTGACGGGCTGCGTCGTCGAGCAGCCGATCGACGAGTACAACCGTCCGCGGAGCCCCCTCTACGCCGACGTTCGAGTACCGCCCTCCGAAGCGGAGATGGATGTGCTCTTCGGACAGTGGCGCTCGTCGATCTCCGAGGCTCGCAAGTACCTGCCAGCAGCCCGGGATTACTTCGTGGCGTCCCTGTGGCGTCGGCTCGGCCTGAGGATCAACGAGTCGGTCATGCTCGACATCCGGGACTGGCGCCCGGACCTGGGTGCCTTCGGGAAACTGCACGTGCGACACGGCAAGGGCAGCCGGGGCCGTGGCCCCAAGCCTCGCCTGATTCCCGCGATCAACGGCGCGGACCGCCTGATCGACTGGTGGCTCGGCGACGTACGGCATCAGTTCGGCAGCGACTGGTCCAACCCGGACGCCCCCCTGTTGCCCAGCGAGCGGCGTGACCCAGACTTCGGCGGCTGCCTGCGCGTCACCACAGATCCGCTGCGCAAGAGCCTGGCCGCGGCGACAAACACGTGGCTGCCCGGCTGGGACGGCCGACTGACCCCGCATGTGCTCCGGCACTACTGCGCCTCGTCGCTCTACGCCGAGGGCATGGACCTCAAGGCACTGCAGGAGCTGCTCGGTCACGAATGGCTCTCGACCACGACCCGCTACATCCATGTCCGCAGCGAGCACATCGAACGGGCTTGGACCGAGGCCAACCAGCGGCTGGAAACCCGTTTCGAGGAGACGTGACAACGTGCGGTGGAACCTGCGCATGAAGGCCGCTGAGCGCGGCATCTGGAAGTCGACCGAGATGCGGCGCCTGCTCGCCGAGGCCGGCGTGGAGATCAGCGCGGGCAAGATGTCCCAGCTATGGACCGGCACGCCCAACATCGTCCGCCTGGACGAACTGGACGTGATCTGCGCGATCCTGGACTGCGAGCCGTCGGAGCTGCTGATCCGCGAGCCGGACAAAGTGGCCGAGCGCCGGCCGGACCGGCCGCAGATCGCCTCCGCCTCCTCCTCCACACCACCGGTCGTCGCGCCGCGCTTCGGCAACAAGCGATCCCAGCCGCCGCTATGAGCGTCAGCCCTCCACCACCCAAGTGCGTTTCCTGCAAGGTCAATCGGGCGGCGTGGACGAACCCGCGCGTCGACTTCTGCTACGCATGCCTGCCCGGCGGACCGTTCACCCCGCCACCGTGCCGGATCTGCGGAGCGAGCGAGTCCTACTTCAGCCAAGGCCGGTGCGAGCGCTGCCACCCCGGAGCACCGCTGTACATGGGCGCCTGCCACAGCTGTCTGGCCTGGGGTGTCTACCGCCGCCACAGCTGGATGTGTTGGACCTGCCGCTGGTGGCGCGGTCATTACCCGGTTGGCACCTGTGCCTTCTGCGCACGCGAGACCTACGTCAACGGCTCGGGAGCCTGCCGTCTGTGCTGGGAAAATGCCCGCCGCGTCCAAGAGCCTGACCGTGCGATCAACCTGCCCGAGGCCAACCGTCACGGGCAGCAGTTGTTCTTGGCCAACCTGCAGTACGACACCACCGGCGCCCACCGACGACGCATAGCCCGCGAGCGGCACCGCCGTCGCCTGCAGCCGCCGTCCGAACCACTGCCCATAGCCAGTCACCGCCAGCTGCTGCTGTTCCGCATGCCACCGGGCCAGGGAGCGATCAAGAAGCGGGCCCTGACTCAGGATTCGCCGCTGCTGCGGCACTGCAACCAGGCCCTGCGCGATCACGCCCGGCAGCACGGCTGGAGCAAGCGACTGGTCAACGGGGTCGCCCACACCATCAAACTCCTCGATGCCCTCCAGGACACCCCGAGCACCAAGATCCGCAGCAGCGACGTCCTGGCCGCCATCCGCTACGGGGCCACCGTGATCTCGACTCTGGAAGTCTTGGACGCTGTCGGCCTCCTCGAGGACGACCGCACCCTGGCCGTCGAGCGCTACTTCGCCCAGCGCACCACAGACCTGCCCGCCGCAATGACCGGCCAGCTCCAGCTGTGGTTCGACACCATGCTCCGCGGCAGCAGCACCGCCCCCAGGCGCCGAGCTCGGCACGTGGAGACCATCCACATGCACATCGCCGGCATGTCGCCGATCTGGCGCACCTGGGCCCAGCAGGGCCACGCATCGTTCGCCGAGATCACTGCCCAGGACGTGACGCGTGCACTGCCCACCAGCGGCACGAACCGGATCTTCGCCGAGCAGGGCTTGCGCTCGCTGTTCACCGTCCTCAAGGCGCACCGCCGGGTGTTCACCAACCCGCTGCGCGGGATGCGAGCCACCCGCCCGAACACCACCGTCCCGCTGCCACTCGACACCCAGAAGATCCGAGACGCACTCAACTCGCCGGACCCCGCATGCGCTCTCGCAGTCGCCCTGGTGGCCTTCCACGCACTCAATGGCCGACAACTTCAGGAGCTGGCGCTGACCGACATTGTCGACGGCCGACTCCGGCTCGGACCTCGCGTCATTCCGCTCGCAGCCCCGGTCAAGACTCGGTTGACGGCCTACCTCGACCACCGCGCACGCCGATGGCCTCAGACGATCAACCCGCACCTGTTCGTCAACCATAAGACCCAGGCCCGAACCAAGCCGGTCAGCAAGCAGTTCCCCTGGCGCATGCTGAACATCACCGCGCAATCCCTGCGCGACGACCGAATCCTGCAGGAGATCTACGCCACCGGGGGCGACGTACGCCGCCTCTGCGACTTCTTCGGAATAGGCATCGAAGCCGCACTGCGATACCGGAGCGTCCTGGACGACCCCGAACTGAGGGCTACAACCGAGCGAGACTCGGGAACCCACGACCCCACGTAGACTCATCGCTGCAGCTCCCTGGCTCGCATCGGTATTGGGAATCCTTCAGTTGGAGTGAACCCACTGGGTTTTCAATGCATGCGGGCGTCGGTGTCGAAGAGTGCCAGCTCGTGGCTGTGCAGGAGGTGCTGCACGATGAAGCTCCTGCCTGCGACTTTCCACAGGCCCCTGCCGCGGTTGAGGTGCGCGATGGCTTCCATCTCGACGGAGGTCAGGCCGAGCAGGGAGGCCGCGGCGTGGAGCTGGTCGGTCTCCTGGCGGTAGATGATGCGGGTGGAGCAGTCGGCGAGGAGGCCCTCGGCCAGCGCCCGGCCTTGTGATCCGGCGTCGCCTGCGGTGAGCAGATCGCTGAGCCGGTGGATCACCATCAAGTTCGCGATGCCGAGGCCGCGGGAGAGCTTCCACTGGGCCTGCATACGTTGCAGCAGCCCGACATGGCCCATCAGGCGCCATGCCTCGTCGTAGACGATCCACCGTCGGCCGCCGCGCGGGTCGGTGAGGGCGGACTCCATCCAGGCGGAGGCGCAGGTCATGGCGAGCACGAGGGCGGTGTCGTCACCGCCTCCGCCAAGCCGGGACAGGTCGATTGTGAGCATCGGCGTGCTGGGGTCGAATTGCACGGTGGAGGGTGCGTCGAACATGCCGGCCAGGTCGCCGTGGACCAATCTCCGCATGGCGTGGGCGAGGTCGGATGCTGCCTCGCCGAGCCGTCCGGACATCATCCCGGCGGCTTCGTCGAGCTGGGTGGGGTCGTTGAGGGCGGCGGCGACGTCGCCGAGAAGCGGGGCCCGTCCGGCGGCTTGGGCGCGGGTGACCACGGCATTGAGGGCGACGTCGAGGGCGGTGTGCTCCATGGGCAGCAGGTCCCGGCCGAGGACGGTCCGGGCCAGGGAGCCGAGCAGCAGGAGGCGCCTCTTGCGGACCTCGCCGACCCAGTCGGCCTCGGGGATGCTCTCCGGGCGGGGCGCGGCATCCAGAGGGTTGAGGCGGCCGGGCAATCCGGGGCCGAGCGCGACGGACGTACCGCCCAGTGCCTGCGCTACCGGCGTCCACTCACCTTTGGGATCGCAGGGGACATAGACCCGATAGCCGAAGGCGACCGACCGGAGGGCGAAGCTCTTGGCCAGTGCGCTCTTGCCCTGGCCGATCACCCCTGCCAACAAGACGTTGGGATTGGTGAACCCGTCGACCTTGCCGTAGAGGGCGAACGGGTCGAATACGAAGGAGGCTTCGGCATGGACGTCGCGCCCGATGTAGATGCCTTCCGCGCCGAGTCCCCCTTCGGCGAGGAAGGGGTACGCGCCGGCGGCAATGGCGGTGGTCATGCGGTGGGATGCCAGTTTCAGACGGTTGCCGCGGGCAGAGGCGGGACCGGGGCGCCCACTGAGCGGGTACAGGGGCGCGGGTGTTGCGGGTCCGACGGGTGCGGCGCCTGCCGTGTGGACGGCGGCCTCGGTGCGGGCCTTCGCGGTTGCCTCGGCGAGGCGGCGGCGGGCGGCTTTCCGGGAGGCGCGGTCCGTGCCATGCGGGGTGAACAGGGGGCTGGCGCTGGCGCGGCGGGCGCGGCGCGCGGGTCGGTGGTTTATGGCAGGGCGGCTTTCACGTGATGACGGTCTGGACGCGGTGCGGGGTCAGACGCGCGGGGAGGCGCGGAAAATCAGCGGCTTCCGGTAGCCCTTGCCATCGCCCGCCCAGTCCAGCTCGATGTAGCCGTCGGCGAGGTAACGGCTGGAGCCCGCCTTGTGCTTGAGGGTCCCGGTCTCGTACGAGCCGTTGCCGTTGCTGCTGCTGTGTGCGAGCGCGTGTCCCAGGCCGGTGTAGTTGGCGTACTTCACCACCGGGTCCGTGCCCTTCACGCTTCGCTTGGTCTGCAGGTGGAAGCGTGCCTTGTTGAACCGGTTCTTCGGGGCCGAGTAGGGGCCGTCCCAGTTGACCTTGGCCGTGGTGTAGATGTAGCCGCCGCTCCGCCTAGCGCACAGCTTCACGTCGAAGTCCCAGTTGTCGGAGTCGGGGTTGAACGACGGGTCGTCGACGGTGTAGCTGCTGGTGGTGCAGTGGTAGCTGGCGGCGGAGGCCGGTGTGGCGGTGGCCAGGGCGGTGGTGCCGGCGAGCGCGGCGAGGATGGCCGCGGTCGAGGTGGAACGCTTAAGGGCGCGCATTTGGTGCCTTTCGGTGAGGGTTTACTGGCTGCTGGGGGCGGTGTGGCCGTGCAGCGGGGTGTTGAGGTCGCTCGGGGTGGTTTTGCGGCGGACGACGTGGCCTGCGGCGAGGTGGCGCTGGCAGATGGTGAGGACGTGCGGGCCCTTGGGCAGCTGCTCGGGGTGGCATTCGGTTTCTGCCGAGGTTTCGTCCGCCACGGGCAGGAGGTGGAAGGCGTCGTGCACGGCGGCGGCGGCTTGCCAGAGCCGTGTGTGGGCGGTGGCGAGGTGTCGGCCGGCGGCGGGGTGTGGCGGTCGGGCGGCTTCGGCGAGCTGGTCGAGCACCTGGTGGAGCGCGGTCAGGTGGGCGTGCAGAACGTCGAGGTGCATGCGGTCCGCGGACGAGGGGGCGTGCTGGGCGCGGGAGGCGAGGCTGCGCGTGTGGTGGCGGATCCCGGCGCTGGCGGCGCGGAGGTAGGGGTGCGCGTCGTCGGTATGCGTAGGCGAGTTCAAAGGTGCGGGGTCCTTGCTGCCGCCGTATCGGTGGAGAGGGCGGCGGGGTCAGAGGGTGGTGCGAGCCAGCGGCAGTGCGGTGACGGCGAAGGCGTCGGGCTGCTGGTAGTTGAGGCGTCGCAGGTCGACGCCGGCGGTGACGGCGGCGGTCTCGATCTGCGCGCAGGCGGCGTCGAGGAGGTCGTCGGTGTCGGCGGTGACGGTGACCAGCCCGGTCAGGGCGACATCGGCGTGTCCGGCGATGAGCTGCCGCTCGCGCTGCTTGACGTCGGCGTATTCGACGCTGTCCTCTTCGCTGTCGACCTGGCCGCGGCGGGCGCGTTCGCTGGCGTCGGCCATGATGGCCGACTTGCGGCGCTGGACGTCGCGCAGCGCCGACTCGATTCCCTGGGGCACATACACCAGGGACAGGCTGCGGCGGACCCCGGCGGTGAACATCAGGCCGTGGAGGAATCCGGCGCCGACTTGGACGCGCGGCCAGTTTTCCACCCAGTAGGTGGCGTGGCGGGCGGAATCGGTGGCCAGTCGGTCCCAGTCTTCGACTTGGACGACGGGTCCGGCGGCGGCGGGGTCGGCTTCCGCGCGGCCGGTCTCGGACCACTGCTGCAGGGCTGACAGGGCTTTGGGGTCGTAGGCGGTGCGGATGACGGCTGCGATCTCCCGTGCGCTGAGCCAGCCGGTGACCGTTAGTCCGGAGTTCCGGGCGGCCTGGGCGACGCTGGCAGTGGTCTGCTGCATCACGGTGAAGGCGCCGGGCAGCCCGCCGCCGGCCTGCGATATCAGGCGCTTGGCGGCCTTGAGGTCAAGGGAGATCGCGAGGTACGTCTCGTGCGGTGCTGCCGCGGGCCCGGCGGCGGCGACCAGTTCGGAGTAGACCTGTCCGGCGACCTCGGTGTCGGGCCGGCCGTGCTGGGTCCAGTGCCGGGCGAGGGTGTCGCCGCTGTCGGGGACGGTGCGCTCCAGTACCTGCACGGTGGCGACGTGTCCGGTGCGGGCGATGCCCGCCAGCGCTCGGCCCCACCCGGCCACGTTGTGGTTCTGCGTAGCGGGGTCGAGCAGGGCGAATGCGCGGCTGCTGACTCGGGCGATGGCGGTGAGGGTCTGCTGGTGCGGGTCGTGGATGGCGGCGGAGCCGGTGGCGGAGTCGCCGGGGGTGACGACTTTGAGGGAGGCGGAGGTGCCTGGCAGGTGGAGGATGCCGTCCTGCCGGGGTCGGGTGATGGGCCGGGCGAGCCAGAGGGTCTGCCCGGTGCGGCGGCGGTTTGCGTAGCGGGCCACGATGGGGGCCCAGTCGATCAATGAGCGGCCGTGTCGGCGGATCGTGACCAGGGCGGCGACGGACGCCCACAGCGGTGCGAGGGCGATGGCGCCGAGCAGCCCGGTCGTCACGACCGTCACCAGAAGTAGGGCCAATGCACATGAGGCCAAGGCGAGTTGGGGAAGGGTGAGGCCGAGGAGAATGCCGCGGCGGGACCGGTGCGGAAACTTCACCGAGACCGGGGCGACGGAGAGATCAGACAAGGAGCAGTGGTCCTGGGCGCGGGGCTGGGGGCGGGAGACGGAGACCTCCCGCCCCCAGGGATCGGACAGGGGTTAGGGGCCGGTCGGCGGCGGTGGGGAGGCGCTGACGGGCTGTGAGCCGGAGGGCGGTGCCCCCTGTGGCGGCGGGGTCGTGGTGGGCGGCGTGGGCTGCCATCCGCCGGTCTGGCCGGCTGCGGCGCCCTGTCCGCCTGCTGCTGAACTGCCGCCTACGTGACCGCTGGTGTCATCGGCGGCATTGGTCGGCGGCGGCTGGACGGCTTTCTCCAGACCTGACTTGGCGGCGTCACCGCCGGGCGAGACCCCCGAGTCTCCGCCGGAGGACGTGGCGGCGATGTCGCCGGGGAATTCTCCGGAGCCTGCGTCGGGGCCTTGGGGCGCTGCGCCGGCTCCGGCGGCTGCGCCGCCGGTTCCGGCAGTGGCGGCCATGGAAGCGCCCTTGCGTCCGGCGCGCTCGGCGTGCTGCCGGGCCATCTGCGCACCGGCACCACCGGCGCGGTGGATCGACTCCCCGTCTGTGCCCTCGGCCGCCCAGTGCACGAATTTGAACACCGCGTAGGGGCAGAGCAGGACCAAGACCATGATCACGATGCCGGACAGGACATCGGCGAGCGCACCGAGCCCACCCTTGGGAGAGGTGTTGCCCATCGCGGCGACCCCTAGCACGAAGATGATCGTCATCAGCAGCTTGGAGACCACGAGGGTGGCGGTGGCTTCGATCCAGCCCTTACGCCAGCGGCGGGCGGCTTCCCAGCCGCCACCGGCGCCGGCGAACACGGCAAGGGTGACCATGACGAGGATGCCGACCTTGCGGACCATCATCACGCACCAGTACAGGACGGCGCCGAGGGCGACTCCGAGGCTGGCCACGGTGGCGACCATCCAGCCCAAGTTGGAGAGCGCGCCGATCGCCGCGACCTTCACGGTGCGTCGCACGGCGGTTTCGATGGACTGGTTGGAGGCTTTGAAGAGTCCGTCGGACAGGGCGTCGACCACTTCGATGGCGATGGTGGTGGCGGCGACGGCGCCGAAGGTGAACAGGACGCCCGACATCGTGCCGGTGAATGCCTGGGCGAGGGCTTGTCCGTCGCGTCGGACGGCGGCACGTATGAGCTGCGCGCAGAAGGTGGCGACCAGGATGGTCAGGCCGATGGGCAGCAGCATCTCGTAGTTGTCGCGGAACCATCCGGCGCTTAGATCGACATTGGTGGTGGAGTTGACGGCCTTCGTGGCGAGGTCGGCTGCTGCGGCGGCGAGTTCGCCGGCGCTCTTGGCGATCCAGTTGCCGATCGCTTTGCCGGGGTTGGAGGCGAAGTCGATCGCGCCGCCGGCTGCGTCGGTGGCCGAGCAGACCTTGTCCGCCAGGGGCAAGTCACAAAAGCCCATGGGAGCGTGTCCCTCCTTTCGGGATCAGGCGGTCAGGGCGCGACGCGGGGGGCGATGGCGGCCAGCGAGCAGTCGTGGTGGGGCCGGCACTGCACGGCGAGCGTGATGGCGCGGTCCTCGGCACCGCCGCCGTGCTTCTTCCAGGCGATCTTCTGCTTGCCGTTGACGGTGACGACGTAGACGTACGCCTGGGTGATCGCTGACGGGTCGTCCGCCAGGGCCTGCTTGAACGTGCTCGGGAAGTGGCCCTCGGGGGCCGTGCCGGTGGCGTGCTGGTCCTGGTCGGTCATACGCGACCACAGCACCGGATCGGGAACCTGGCCGGAGACGGAGGTCCAGTCGGCGTACTTCGCCTCGCCGGTCATCCACGCCTGCATGCCGTCGAGTTGCTGGCTACGGCTGGTATTCCGGGTATCGTAGGACCACAGCATCTTTGCGGCGGCCTTGGCGTAGGCGACCGGCTCGGCGGTACGCGGCGGCTTCGGCACCGACCCGGTCTTCGCCGGGCGGTCTGGCGCGGGCGCGGGTGGAGACGAACTGCTCGTCGGTGTGGGGCGGTCCGGGTGCTGCTCGCTGCGGCCGGTAAGGAAGGCGGCGCCGGCGGCGATGGCCAGCAGTACGGTCAGGGCGAGGGCGACGATCGCGATGCGTCGGTTAGCTGGCCAGCCGAAGCCGTACGCGGATCGGGGCGAGGGGGGCTTGGGCATCAGTGGATCTGCGACCCCAGCGAGCTGAAGAAGGCCACGATTCCGTTCGCGGCGCCAAGACCGAGGGCGGCACCGGCGGAGACGGTGGCGCCCTTCTTGCCGTTCGCCTCGGCCTGGTGGCCGCCGGAGTGATGGCCCCAGGCCCATACGCCGAGCGAGACGGCGAGGGCGCCGACTACGGCGATGATGCCGAAGAGGTTGATGCTGTTGACGACGGACTTCAGGACGGAGAGGCCGGGCAGGCCACCGCCCTGCGGTGTGATGCCAGGGTTGTAGGCGAGGTAGACGACCCCGCGGTCTACGAGTGACGTGGTGATGGCAAAGCTCCTTGCATGCGCCGGCTCGGTGAGGCCCGGCCCGGCGGGAAGGGGAGAAGAAAGAAGGGGGAGAGGTGCCGCGCTCCGGGGGAGGAGAGGCGACGAGTCAGGCAGGCGGCGTCAGAGGACGCGGCGGGCGGCGAGAATCGTCCAGTCCGTGATCGGCGTGATCCGGACCGGCTTGGTGGTCCTGGGAGCCTCGATGACGAGGCCGTCGCCCATGAACATGCCGACGTGCTCGGGCCGGGAGGCAGTGCCGCGGCTGAAGATCAGGTCGCCTGGGCGGAGGCGATTGGCGGAGACGGCCTTGCCCTCGTGGACCTGCGTGTACGTGGTGCGGGTGAGCTTCACGTCGGCGTGGGCGTACGCCTTCTCCATCAGCGAGCTGCAGTCGCAGCGGCCCATCGGATCGGGGCCGCGGGGGTTGGTGCAGTAGCCACCCCACTGATACGGCGTGCCGAGCTGCTGCATGGCCCATCCAATGGCCCTGCGAGCCCTGGGGTCGGCACCCTTGGGGGTCTTGTAGCCCTTCGGGACCTTGCCTTCGGGGATGGGGCCCCAGCTGGAACCGTCCTTGCCCGGGACGCACGCCGAGGAGGCGCCGGATGACGCGCCCTTGGTGTTTTTGCCCTGGGCGGAGTGGAGGAGCGACGCGGCGATGGCCTTGTCCAGTGCGGTAGCCAGGCTTTCCCACTTGGCGTACGCCTCGGGGAAGCCGGACGCCTGGACGGCTTGGGCAGCCTGGGCGACGGTCAGCTGCTGCCAGCCGTGCACCTTCTCCAGCGCCTTGTAGAACTTCGTCGTGGCGTAGACGGGGTCGTGGAGCTGTTGTGCGGTGCCCCAGCCCTGGCTGGGCCGCTGCTGGAACAGTCCGACCGAGTCTCGGTCGCCGCTGTCCAGGTTGCGCAGACGTGATTCCTGCATCGCGGTGGCCAGGGCGACGACCTGGCCACGGGGCGACACGTTGAGGCTGATGCCGGTGGTGACGATGGTCTGAGCGTTGGGAATCTGTGTCGCGGGCAGCGTGAGGTCCTTGATGTGGACGTGCTTGCTGTCCGCGCCGTCGAGGATCTTGGTGATCTTCTTCGTGGCCGCGTCGGTGTTGCCACCGGTGGGGAGGCAGTCGCCGAACTGGCCGGTGTTCTGGGCGGCTTGGCTGGCGGTGGCCATCATCGTGGCCGTGCCGAAGAGGAGAACGGGGGAGAGGACGACGACGCCGAGGCAGGCGGCGAGCGCCTTCAACCCGTGCGGCCCGCTCGCAGATCACCGTTTTCGGGCAGGGGTGGGCAGCGAGAGGTCATGAAGGGGTCCTTCGGGTGCGGTTCCGGCGTGCCGCGTGCGCCTGGGGTGGTGGAAGGGTGCGGCGGCCGGGGTGGGCGGTTGAGGTGGTGGTCGGCTTTGGCGAGTTGCCGCTCGCAGTGCCGGCCAGGAGGCGAGCTAGGGGTGCCGGGGCAGGGGGAACCTCCGTGAGGCAGGGTGGGGGATCAGCCAGCGGCGGTGTGCGCCGGGCAGTTCAAAAACAGTAGGTCCAGATCGGCAGTTGACCAAAAAGTCGACGGGAGGGGGCGGAATCCGACCCCTCAGTACGTCACTTCTTGGTCGTCGGCGAATTCGCCTCTACAGTTTTGGGACTCCCCTCGCCTCCCGCTCGTAGCCCTGGGCTTCTGTATGCCCAATTTCGGCTCGCGGGGACTTACACGTGCGACGGGGAGCTATCCCACCTCAAGCTCCCACACGAATCGGGGTTCCTCTTTGCCCTTTTCCCTTCACCAGGGCGACGCCCTCAGCGTCCTCGCTGATCTTCCGGACGACTGCGTCGACTCCGTCATCACCGACCCGCCGTACAACAGCGGCGGGCGCACGGCGAAGGAACGCACCACCCGCAGCGCGAAGCAGAAGTACACCTCAGCCGATGCCGGCCACGACCTCGCCGACTTCACCGGCGAGAACATGGACCAGCGCAGTTACGGCTTCTGGCTGACGCAGATCATGACCGAGGCACACCGGCTGACCAAGACGGGCGGCACCGCCCTGCTGTTCACCGACTGGCGCCAGCTCCCCATCACCACCGACGCGATCCAGGCAGCCGGCTGGCTGTGGCGCGGTGTGCTGGCCTGGCACAAGCCCCAGGCCAGGCCGCAGAAGGGGCGCTTCACCCAGAACTGCGAGTTCATCGTCTGGGCTAGCAACGGTCCCATCGATGCTTCCCGTAACCCGGTCTACCTGCCAGGGCTGTACTCAGCCTCGCAGCCGTCGGGCAAACAGCGCCAGCACATCACGCAAAAGCCCGTCGAGGTGATGCGCGAGCTGGTCAAGATCAGCCCCGAGGGCGGCACGGTGCTCGACTTCTGCGCCGGCTCCGGCTCCACGGGGGTGGCGGCCCTGCTGGAAGGCCGCGACTTCATCGGCGTAGAGAAGACGCACCACTACGCCTCGATCGCGGCCGACCGTTTGACGGAGACAATCCGCACAACCCTCAACCAGGACGACGTGACGCTCACCGCCTGACACCACAACGGCACGACCTGCGGCGGAATTTTGCACCCTTCGCGGACCTGGCGGCACCCCATAGCCCTGCCGACACTCCGAGGGCGGAATTGCTCACCACACTTCCCGCTTCCCCATTTCCATGGCTCGTAGGAGGCCATTCCTTTCATGCCTGAATCCGTAGAACCCCCTGTCGACGGGGAGTTGGAACCGGTCCGCATTCCAGATGCCCAATTGGAGGGGATAGAGGCCAGCGTCCGACGGCTGATGGAGCAGTCGGCCCAGCAGGCCCAACAGCTCGATCACCTTTCCTCCACCCCGGCCACCGGGGGCGCCTCTCCGTTCGCGGCGTTCGGCCTGCCGGCGCCCGGCGGACCGGTCCCGGCAGCGCCGCCGGAGCCCCAACCCATCCTGGAACTGGAGGGCGAGGCGTACGAGGACGAACTCGACGGCCTCTCGGACTGGGTGGATGACTTCCTCCTGCCCGCCTACGGGACGGAGGTCACCACGGCGACCCCCTGGTGCCTGCAGTGGCAGGAGCACACCGACGTCGTCGCTTGGCTTCATGCCCTGTGGCTCGCCTACCAGCAGCACAAGGACCCCGAAGCGGGCCCGTCCGGGATGCTCGTATGGCACCGGGACTTCCTGACCCACACCATCGCCGCGATCCGCTCGCCAGGCGGTCCGCTGTCGGCGTGCATGACCTCCCCGGACCGACCCACGCACCGGGTGCTTCCCGGACCTCCGCCATCGGCGCGAGCCGAGAAGACGACAGAGGCCGAGCCGGAGCCATCCGCGTCCGGTGAGCACGAGCTGACGTCATGACCCGGGGGCAGAATCAGCCGGCCTTCGGCCTGAGCTTCGATCCTCGTGCCCTCACTGACCTCCTCCAAGCCCCCACCGACATCCGCGACCTCACCCTCGCGTACCTGCAAGAAGTGGTGAACGCGGAACGATTCGGGCTCCGGCTCACGGGTGACTTGGAGGGCTACCGCAAACTCTTTGTCGACTCCCGGAAGGACTGGCGCGTCGTCTACGGCCTCCGCCCGGCGCCCGAGACATCCAACTACCGACAGGAGATCCACGTCGTCGCTGTCCGGCCGCGGGCCGGCAACGACGTCTACGACACCGTTGGACGCCGCCTGGGGATGACCAGCCGGCCGCTGAGCGCGCGCACCCACGCGGCCCGCTCCAGCTCCCCGCAGCTCACGACCCGCCCGGCGCCCATGCCGTCCGCGATCCCGGGCTTGCCCCACCTCCCACAGGCACCCTCGCACCATCACGCACGCTGAATACACGGAGCCTTGCCTATGCCTCCTGATCCCGCGCCGGTACCCGCCCGGCGCGCGGTCTCCCAGCTCGACCACCGCATCGAGTCCAGCACCGGCCACGACGTCGATGCCCTGCGAGCCCACCGCGACCGCGGCGTTCTCGACGAGCCGCACGCCTGCCTGGTCGACCGACACCGCGAACTGGCCCAGGCCGAGACCGCTGTGACCTTCTACCGCACCCTCCTCCACCGCTTGACCAGCGGGGAGTTCCAGGTCGATGGAGCCCTGTTCGAGCGCATCAAGAGAGCCGTGGAACAGCTGGAGAACGCCGCCGACGAACGCGACGCCGCCGCTCCGCAGGTGATCGCCGCGCTGGAGCCGATCGAGTCCGCCGCCCGCACGTCGCCAGCGGCCAATAGGGAGCCGATCCCAGCCGCCGACCAGGCAGCGCTGCTGGCCATCATCGGCGGCGCCAAGCTCTACCAGCACCTCCACACCGGGCGTATCTCGGCAACTACTGCCCTCAGGCATCCGCATCCCCTATCCCGAGCTGGAGCGGCTCGAATCCGCCGGGCTGATCTCACGGGACACCAGTCATCCCCTCCACGCCGGCCAGCCGCTCGCCCTGACCGAGGCCGGGCGCACCGCGCTGGTCTCCGCCAGGCACATGCCGGCGACCGAGGCGGCCACGAGGGCTGCCCGGCCGGGCGCGTGGCCCGCCGCCTCAGCACATCGGCGCTGAACCGCGCCGAGCGCCCATCGAAAGGCTCTATGTCAGCTACCGAATCGACCCCACCTGACGACCGAAGTCGGCGCACGCCTGAACTGGATCTCCGGCTAGACGGCTTCGATGCCGACGAGAAGACCGCCGAAGAGTTCTTCCACCACATTGGCGTGAACGAGGACTACCTCGTCCCGCTAGCCGAGCACCACACTGCAGATGGCATCCACAGCTTCCACGTCGCGCACGACTCCTCGGCCACCTGGGACTACCCAGGCATCTCGCAGTACGTCGCTCTCCATCTCCAACGCGATCTTGAGTCGCACACGTTCCGCTTCGAGCACGCCACCTTGCCACTCCCCGCGATGGCACAGTCCTGGCTAATCCACCGCGGCTGCCCACCGCAGTCGATAGGACTCAACCGCGAGCTGGGCCCACAGCCTGTGGACGAGGCGACACGCACTCTGGAGCGACGGCTCATGGGGGACGGAGATCGCTTCGCACTCGGGTACTCCTACACCCGGGACGACCCAGGCGACCCAGTCATCGTGGTGGCGTTGCGTGACCTGGACGAGCAGGCACCGTCCGAGTTCCGCGTCGTAGCCGAGGAACTCGATTTCAACGCGTGGACCTACAGCCTGCGCGAGGGCGGCTTCGACACGGTCGAAGAAGCCCTCCAGTGGTGCGACGACCGGCTCAGTGGCACGGCAGGACCACTCCCACCCGTCAGGCCGGCCGCCACGTCATTTGTCCACTCGGCTCCCGTACCGAAGGCACCTGCTCCCGGCCCGCCGGGCCGATCACGCTGAGCCTCAAACCGCCCATGCGCGGCGCAACATAGCCGACGATCGCCGGTTGGCCAAACCGGCGATTCTCCGGACTCTTATATAGCCGCCGGGACGACAGATCTGGCCGCCTCTCCGCGCATTCCCCCTTACGTAAGGAGGCTTATTTCGCATGCGCTCAACCCGAATTGCGGTATCCGCCGCGATGCTCGGCGTTCTCGCCCTGCCGATTACCTCGGCGGCGGTGGCCAAGGCCGCCTCAGCTTCTGCGGCGAGTAGTTCCCAGGTCGCCCGGCCATGTGACCGGCCTGGCCCGTGGGTGATCGGCACGAAGGCCGTGACCGTCCGATCGAAGGCGTCGTCGAAGTCGACCTCCCTCGGGGTTCTGTACCGCGGCCACAAGTTCACCGTCCACAAGTCTCGTGGCAACTGGCACTACATCACCGACACGACCACCGGTGAAAGGGGCTGGGTATCCGGCACCTACGTCTACCGGCAGGTCTACATGTGCCTCGACTGATTTAGCCGCCTCCGTACACCCCCTCGCTACCTCCCTTCAACTGTTAGGAAATCTCCTTGCGACTTTCCCGCATTGCCGCTGCCGCAGCTGTGACCGCAGCCATCGCCCTGCCTGCCGTCACCGCTCCGGCCGCCAACGCCGCAGCCCCGGCGTCTTTCGCTGCCTCTGCCTCGTGTGACAAGTCCGGGCCGTACAAGGTCCACGCCAGCGCCGTGACCATCCGCTCCAAGGCGTCGTCGAAGTCGACCGCCGTCGGGGTTCTCTACAAGAGCCACAAGTTCACCGTCCACAAGGTGACCAAGTCCGGCTGGTGGGTCTACATCACGGACAAGAAGACCGGCGTAAAGGGCTGGGTCTCCGGTGTCTACGTCTACCCGACCGTCTACACCTGCCTCCACTAAAAGGCCACACCACGCCGCGCCGTCAATGGCTATCGGCTACCTCTCACGGAACCGCCGCAGATGAAAGGAGTCCGTTGTGCTTGACGGCGTAGAAGACGTCATGGGCGTCATCACCGAGCATGTCGAAGCCCGCTTCGATATGAACTTCGCGGAACTGCAGAAGGCTGTCGCTGCGGCTCCACAGGCCAACCGTGAGGCCACAGAGATCGTCCGCTGGCACGGCATGCTCGCAGAGTCCCAGAAAGCACTGGAAAGGGCTGAGGACGAACTCGTTGCCGTGCTCGAAGCCCAGCCGGTTGAACTCGACGATCGATCCATGGCAATGGCTCACCGAGTGAATATGGCCGTGACCGCGAGGAACGGGCGAGCCATGGTCGTGCAGTGGCTCCTCGACCCCACCGCGTACGGAAAGCAGGGCCTGGCCGCAGAACGGCTGGCCCGCCTCAGCCGCGGGGCCCGGCAGGGCCCGGCCGTGCAGACCAGCGCGCCACTCCGGCCAGCGAATGCACCGGAACCGGCATCGGGACGAAGGTTCCTGCGGTGAGCGTCCGACTCAAGCCCAGCACCCTGGACGGCCGGCTGGAGCAGGTCTTCGACGCTCCCATCGCCGACCTGTACGCGACAGCCGCCAGTCCGCACGCCCCCGCCGCGGTGACCCGCGCCATGGAGCTGCGTTCGTTCCTCGCCCTGGCCGAGGAACAGGTCGTCCGTGTGCGCGACCGAGTCCGCCACGCCATGGCAGCCGCGCGGGACATGGACGAGCTGTCCGCGGGTGACCTGCGGTTTGACGCGCAGTGGCTGGAGGCCGCGCTCGATGCCCGCAACGGCTACCGAGCCGCACTTGATGACCTGCTGCGCACCATGCCGACTGCTGTCCAGCAGCCCCGGCCCGTCCGCATGGCACAACCGGTGGCCACCGCCACCCTCCCCACCGCCGCCCCGGCACCGCAGCGTGCCGGGGCGGCCCGGGCCCGACTGTGAAAGCCACCGATTGCCTGACCACATCACGTCACCCGAGATAGCCGGACAGATCCAGGACCTGTACGGCGCACCGCTGGCCGACCTGGAGGCATACAGCCAGGACCAGCCGCCCGGCATGCTCGCCGCCCTTCTCGGCATGCACTGCGACCTCGCCGTCGCCGAGCAGAGCATCACCGTCCACCGCGACCGCCTCGCCCAACTCGTCCACCCGGAGCGGCAGATCGGCGGACCTGAGGTGTCGCACGTTCTCGACTGCGCCCGACGGCTCGCCGAAGCAGTCGCTGTGCGTGACCTCCAGGCCAAGACGGCTTCCGCCGTCCTCCAGAGCCTCGGTCGCGTCACCCCGGCCCCGGGGCGCGCCGCCTCACCCGAGCCGGCACCCGCTCCCGTGCCAGCCCTGCCCGCTTCACCCGTCCCGGCCGCGAGCCCTGCTCCAAGCCGCTGACCCACGGGCTCCGTTCACTCACCCAGGAAGTTCCTCCATTGGCTACCACCGGTCTGCCCTCCGACACCGACGCCGATATCGCCCGCGTCTCCGAGGCCCTGGCCATGATCACTCCGCGATGGCACGTGCGGATCCTGCTGGCGCTGGGCCGTCCGCTGCGCTACAGCGAAGTCGCGGACAAGGTTGCGTGGCTGCAAAACGGCCAGCTCCATCCCCGGCTTCAGTCCCTGTGCGAAGCCGGCCTCGTCCAGCGCACCGAGCACACCCCGCGGCACGTCACCTACGGCCACACCGATCGCGGCGCCGCCCTGCTGCCGGTACTGCCGCTGATCGTCACCTGGGCGGAGGAACATCTGGAGAAGGCAGACCGGCCGCTGCCCGCGATCGAGCAGATCGAGGACAGCCTCACCCTCCTCACCCGGCGCCACGCCGCCGCGATCCTGTGGGTGCTGAAGTCCCGCGGGCAGACCGGCGGTCGGACCCTGGCCAAGATGGTCATGCCCGACAGCGACTGGACCAACGTCTACCCGCCCCTGAGGCAGCTCGTGGCTGACGGCTTGGTCGACACCGCCGGCATCGGGAAGCCCTACCGCCTGTCCGGTGCCGGCGACGCTCTCGGGCCTGTCTTCGGCGCTCTGTCCGCGTGGTCGGCCGGGCAGCCCCTCACCCAGGCTGCCCGGCACCCGCTCTGGGGACGCCCGGACACCGCGCCCGCTCCGAAGACGTGGGTCAGCAACCAGTCGCGGCTACCGGCCCCAACCGCCACGCCCGCACCCAGCACGAACGGCCATATCTCCTCACTGACGTGGCAGCACCGCGACCTGTTCTCCCATGCCACACCCGCTCGTTCGGGGGGAGCACTCGCGGCGGGAGGTCCGCGCCGATGAACAGCTCCCCCTCCACGGCCACCATGCCGGACGCCTGCTCGGCGCTTTCCTATCCGGCCCTGATCCGCCTGATCTCCGAGATCGACGACAACGGACCCATACCCCTGCGCCGACTGGCCAGCACCCTCGCTGATCTCTCCGAGTACCGCCTTCGCAGGGCCGCCGATCTGGCCCGCGACCTCGGCCTCGTCCACGTCCGGCCGGGAGGCCGCCTCGAACTGACCACATCCGGATCGGAGTTGGCGGACCTCTACGACGCGGCAGCACGGTGGGCCCGCCGCCACGCCTATCCGAGCGCCGCCTCCGACTTCACCCACCGCATCCAGAGCGCCCTCGCACTCCTGGCCGCGGCACCCGCCCTCACTGAGGAGCGCGGCCTCTGTGGTCCAACAGCCGACTCCCAGCTGACCGCGGACGCTCACGCCGACTTGACCGGGGCACGTGATCTGCTGGATCAGTGGCTGGCCGCGAACCAGGCCGTCCAGCTCGGCGCGTCCCAGTCCGCCGAGTGACGGGCCCCACCGTCTGGCCCCGGCAGCCCGGCACAACCGCTCCGACCTTGCTGCGTGGCGTCTATCTGCCCCGGGCGGCCGACGGCGCCGCGTTCGCGATGACCACCTACGGCATTCCCCTCCTCGTCCTGGCCACTACCGGGTCTGCGGGGCTGACGGGGTTGGCCTTCGCACTGGAATGGCTGCCCCGGCTGGGCACCTTCGTGGTGGCCGGCACTCTCGTCGACCGCCACGGCACCGCATGCGTCTTCCGCGCCGCGTGCGTCCTGCGGGCCCTGGTCGTCCTCACTGCTGCGCTCCTGCTGACGGTCCATGATGCCGGGGCGCTCGCGGCGGTGATCGTCATGGTGCTCGCCCCGGTATCTGGCGTCCTCACCGAGTTCAGTTACGTCGCCGCCGAGACCGCCGGCGGCGAGGCGAGCCGAACAGCCGGAGGCCGGGCGCACCGAGTGCAGTCCTTTCTGCTGGGGATCGACCAGAGTGCCATGCTCGCCGGACCTGTGGTGTCGGGCCTGCTGTTGGAGCACGGCGGCCCGGCAGTGATGCTCAGCACTCTCGCGGGCTTCTCGCTCCTCGCCGCCGCCCTCAGCCCCCGCCAGCGCTCGCACCCGATCGGTGCTATGTCGGAGAAGAGCGGGCTCGGGGCCGGCTGGCGGACGCTGCGTTCGCTGCCGGCGCTCGCTTGGCTAGTCGGTGGCCTGCTCGTTTCCAATGTGGCCATCGGCCTTCTCCAGGCGGCTATGCCGGTGATCGTGGTCAATGAGCTCGGGCGTTCCAAGTCCGACGCCGGACTCATCTGGTCCGCCGCAGCCGTCGCCTCCCTGCTCGCCGTCACCGCAGCCCGCCGGGCGATCGACCGCTGGGGCCTGTGGCCGGTGGGCACCGCCTCCGCCGCCATCGCAGCCACGGCAACCCTCGCCGTCGCCCAGGCCGACTCCTACCGCGGCTACCTCCTGCTGATCGCAGCCCTGATGGCCGGCGAAGGCGGCCTCACCGTCGTCCTGCGCACCATGCGCTCCCACCTCATCCCACGCGACGTCTTCGGCAGCACCCTCGCGGTGACGATCCTGCTGCTCCTGCTGCCCTTCCCCGCAGCCGGACTCCTCGTCGCGGCGGTTCCGCCCTCCCAGCTCGGACACGCCGTCACCGTTGCTGCCCTCCTGCAAGCCCTCGGTCTCGCGACCGCCTTCACCCGGCTGCGCACGCTGCCCGCCGCATCTTCTTGACCCGCGGCGAAGAGAGGAGTCACCGCTCATGCCCACCATCACGCAGGACCGACTGCCGGGCCTTCGCCGTTCCTCGACAATCACCGACCGGTTCCGTGCCTTCGATGCCCAGCACCCCTGGATCTACCGCGTCTTGGAGCAGCTCGTGGAGGAGAGGCTCGGCGCGGGGGCGAAGAAGGTCGGGATGAAGGCGCTGTTCGAGGCTCTGCGATGGCGCCACCCGCACGAGGTCAGGGGTCTCAACAACGACTACACCGCCCTATACGCGAGACGGCTGCTCGCTGAGCACCCGCAGTGGGCATCCGTGATCGAGATCCGCCGCCGGCGCAGCCCGTGAACACCCCATCCCATCACCCGACCCTGTCCTGACCTTCGAGGAGTCTGTTCTTGTCCGACCGTCCTGTCGCCCTGGGCGTCGCCGCAGCCGACACGGAGGGGCAGGCCGGTCGCGTGAGTCCGACAGTCGCCTCGGCCCGGCGCAGCCGGGGCCTGCTGACCGGCTACTTCCTCGGCATGGGAGTGGTGATGGCCATCTGGGGCGCCCGGATGCCGGCCGTACAGCAAGCCGCCCACCTGACCACCGCACAGCTGGCTCTGGTGCTGCTGGCCGCCGCTCTCGGCATGGTCGCCGGACTGAAATTCGGAGGCCGTCTCGCCCTTCCCGGGCGGCTTCCCACCCTGCTCACCGGCGGAGCCGTCGGCCTCGCCGGCTGCCTTGCCCTCCTGGGGCAGTGCCACAGCCTTGCCTCCCTGCTTGTGGCGGCGTTGGCCTTCGGGGCCACCCACGGCGTACTGGACGTCGCCGCCAACGCAGCGGCGGTGCGCTGCCAGTACGCGTATGGCCGGTCGATCATGTCCGGCTTCCACGCCGCTTACTCCCTTGGCGCTCTCGGCGGCGCCGCCCTGACCGCCGCCACCGCCCACACCACGCGCACCAGCCTCTTCCTCGTAACCGGCCTGGCTGTGGCAGTGGTTGCGCTCGGCGCCGCACCTGCGACCCAGACCTTGAGCGGTGCCGATCAACCGACGACGCCCACCTGCCGCGGGACCGACGACCGCCGACCGCCGCTGTCCTCCGCGAAGTTGTGGCTTCTGGGGGCGCTGGCTGCGGGATCGCTGTTGGGTGAGGGGGCAGCCGCCGACTGGGCCGCTGTCCACCTGCACAGCCTGCATGCGACAACGGCCGTAAGCGCCACCGCATTCGCCTTCTACAGCGCCGCCATGGCCCTCGGACGCCTGACCGGGGACCGTCTCCACACCGTCTTCGGCGCCCCAGCCGTGATTCGGGCCGGCGCGATGCTCGCCGCGGCCGGGCTTGCCACCGGCGTCCTAGCTGCCAGTGTGCCGTGGGCGCTGGCTGGATGGGCGGTCTTCGGACTCGGCCTGTCCACCACCGTCCCCTCACTGATCACCGCGGCCGGAACCGGTGGCCCCACGGCTGTGGCCACGGTTGCCGTCATCGGCTACGTGGGCCTGCTGGCCGGCCCCGCCCTCATCGGCGCCCTCGCCAGCGCCACTGCCCTGCCCGCGGCCCTGCTGCTGCCCGCCCTGCTCGCCGCCGCCGTTGCCGCCCTGTCCCATCGCGCTCTGGAGAACATCGTCCCGTGCCCCGCACCACCACGCACACCGGCCCCGACGCCGTAATCCTCGACTACAACGGCGTGCTAGGCGTCCAGCCCACCACCACCCAGTGGCTCCGCCTCGCCCACACCGCCACCTGGGAGGCAGACCTCGCCGCTTTCCAGAACGCCTTTTGGAGCGCGCGTCCCCTCTACGACGCCGGCCAGCTCAGCGACCAGGCGTACTGGACTCAGGTCCTCGGCTTCCATCCCAGCAGGCGCCTGCTGCACGAACTACGTGTCGCGGACACCAACATGTGGATCACCACCGACGACCGCGTCCTGAGCGTCCTGCACCGCGCCCACCAGACAGGACTGCCGATGGTGCTCCTGTCGAACGCGCCCGCCCATCTCAGCGACGTGCTCGACACCCACGACTGGCGCCGACTGATGACCCACGCCCTGTACTCGGCCCGGCTGGACGTGTGCAAACCCGACCCCGCCACCTACCAACACGCCCTGCACACCCTCGGAGCCGTCCAGCCGGGGCGCGTGCTCTTCGTGGACGACCGTGCCGACAACTGCAGCGCCGCCCACCGACTGGGACTGCGCACGCTGCACTACACCGGCCAGCCTGCCGACCTCGAAGCGGCCATGCTGCCCGCCGACTGACCCGCCTCCACCCTCAACCTCTCAGGATCCCGTGGCACCCCCCGATCACCCTCCCACCCTCGACGGTGACGTTTTCGTCTCCCCGCGCTACCTCGCCGGATCCAGCGGATTCGGCGACCCCGGCTTCGCACCGGTCGCCGCCTGGCCGCACCACCACCTGGACGATGGCCCGTGTCAGCTCGTCGTGACCTCTCCGGACCACCGCATCCGGATCGGCTGGTTCGGCGACGACCACGACCTGTGGAAGATCACCGCTTCCGAGGACGCTGCCTCCATGCCGCGCTGGACGGCGACCTTCAACCAGAACATTCCCGCTGAGATCGTCGCCGGCCTTACCACTGCCCTGGCCCGCGACTGGGCCGACAGCACAGACCCCTTCCTCGCACGCCCGTCGATCTACTGGTCCGACAGCATCCGGCCGCTGCTCACAGCCGGTTGGAAGCACGGAGCTGCCGAACGAGGCACAGTGGAGATCATCGCCCCCGACGGGCAGGCGGGAGCCCTCATTGACGTTCGCCGCCATGACGCGGACGACGAGACAACGACTCTGTGGGCCGGACCTCCCGGCTGGGGTACCCGTGCGGAAGCACACTTCACCGCCCGCACCCCGTCGTACCTGATCGCGGCCACTGCCGCCGCGCTGGCCGACCCTTCCCCCGTCCCCCGCTACAAGCACGGCCTTGATCCCCAGCTCGCTGCTCTGGCCCAGCTCACCCCCGTACGACCGCCCAAGCCTGCGGCACCGACCCCGCTGGAAGTCCGGAGAGCCGCCCCTAGCCGACCGGCCGCCCTCCCCACCTCCAGCGTCCCGCGCTGGACCACCACCAGCCGCCCTGCCCTGCCCGGACCGCGCCGCTGACGAGGCTGTTCCCGCAGACCTTGGAGGAGCCGCCGACACCGACCAGCCCTTGAGACCCCCGCTTCTGACTGGAGCCGCCTATTACCGAGACACCTGACGTCAAGATCAGCAGAGATGTGTTCGGCATCGTCGATGCCGACGGCGGAGACGACCTTGCCGTCCAGTTGCTCGGGCGTGCCGGCTTCCTCCGGTCGACGTGGAACGACCGGACCGTGTATCACCTGCCTTTGAACATCGGCGAACAGCGCGAGAACGCAATGGCCAGTGAGGCGGCGCAAATGCTCACCGCCGCTGGCTACACCGTGGAACTCGACCCGGCCCTCCGCGTGCCCGAGGCAGCTAACGATGCGGACCCGCAGGACAGCCACAGCGCCGGGTCGCAGATACGGGTCCTGACCGACCGGATGCTCGGAGCCGACAGCTATGTCCGCGCCGAGTACCACGCCAATCAGGTGCTGCACCCGGACTTCGGCGTGATGGCGCGGCTCAGCGAGTTCTTCAAGGCCGCGGCCGAGCAGGCCCAGGCGTCCGGCAGCGAGGAGGGCTCGGAGCTGCACCACCGGTTCACGGAGGCCGCCACCACGCTCACCGCGCTCGGTGAAGAGCTGGCGGACGCCCCCGAGAGGCTCAGGGAACTCGGCCCTCCCAAGCCGCACAGGCGCGACCGCGTTTCCCACTACAACGCCACCACACCAACCGCCCGGGTGCGCGCGCTCCGCTCCGCCTGCATCTCCCGCCCTCCCCCCGGCGCCACCATCGCTAGCAAACTGGAGGTCCGTATGCCCCTGTACGCCCGTGAGTTCTTCACCGAGCTTGGAATACCCTTCGCCAACAGCAGCGTCGTCGGGAACACGTACTACGCGACGCCCATCCCCGGCGATCCGCGGCGGCTGCGGATCGAGTTCTCCCCAACCATGCGTGCGTTTACCTACGGCGGACTGCGCGTCCAGGTCATCCATCCGCACACGGGCGAAGTCGATGCCACGGTCCTGACATTCAGCGACCATGAGACCTTCCTCCGCCGCGATCGGATCGAGAGCGATCGGCCCGGCTACAGCCAACACGGCACATTTGATAAGTACCACCGTGCTGGGGAAATGCCCTGGCAGGGTGCCGAGTTCGACGGCCTGCGCCGCGCCATCGAGCAGTACAGCCAGGTGTGGTTTCCCGGCGCGTGGGCTACGGCGACGCCCTCTCGCAGCCCTGGCCGGACCGTTCACCAGGTCCCGACCCCGCCGGCTTCCCACACAGCGAGTCGCACCCGTTGAGCCGCCGCATGGCCGAATGACCGCCTCGAACAGCAGGCCCCGGAACTAATTTCCGGGGCCTGCCGCGTACGGCCGCTACTGCTCGTGGACCCGGCCCAGATGCCACGTCTCCAGGAGATCCACGCCAACCTCGTCGACTGCCTCCAGGAGGCCCGGGACCAGGGCTGGCTTGGCGAGGTGGCCGCCATCGAGACCACCATGGCCGCCGCAGCGCAGAAGCTGGAGGCCATGCGCGAGCGTGCAGCGCAACCGTCCACCGTCCACCTGGGCATGCCCGACTTACGCACCACCGCCGGCAGACTCACCCCTGTCAGGGAGGAGTGACGGCCATCCATGAACCTGGTCCGCCGGTGGTAGCCGCGCGACAGGCTGTGCGCCTACCACGGGTCCAGCCAAGGTACGTGCAAAACGGGCTATGAGATGATCTTGAAGGTCGATTCACTGTCAGCCGGTCCGGAGGGCGGCGAAGGCGGCCTGTGCTGCTTCGGCGGTTGCCGGGTACGCCTGGCGCTTCTCGTGTTCGGCGAGCGCCCGGTAGATGCTGGCCAGGCCGGGGTTCTGGCCCTTGCGCTTGCCGGTAGGGATGATCAGGTCGATCTGTTCGACGAACTCGTCCGCCGCCCGGCGCCGTCACACCTCGGAGGGGTACACCTTCGGCGTCCGGCACTTGCCACCCATCCGCCGCCGGTGCGAAGCGGCGACGTTCCCGACATGCTGCCGTCCGGAGCCGACATACCTGTCGCCACACGTGTCGCAGCGCGAGTGGTAGACCTTCGAGCGGGGCAGGGCGTCGGGCTCGCGGTTGGACGTGATCGCCTTGAACAGCAGCTTCAACAGGTTCATCGTCGTCGTTCTCCTCGTCTGGGTGGCCCCGACCCTTGCCGGGGCCATCACATCGTTCCGTAGGGGTCCAGCCAAGGTGAGGCCAAAAGCCGCCACGGGATGATCTTGAAGTCCTGGTAGGGGTCAGGCGATGACGAAGGGGATGAACGCCACCTCGGCACGGGGAGCACTGCCCGGATCTCCGCTGCCCCGGACAAAGAAACCCCACTGCCGGTCCTCGTCAGCTCTGCTGGAGTCGAAGGACTCGCACTGCGGGTGGGAACGGATCGCGGCGATAGTGTCGGTGATCCGGGCATCCGGGTCCTTCTCCCGGTAGAACATCAGCAGAGACGTCCGGCGGCCGCCGTTGTCCGTGTACCTGAGCAGCTGGTCCAGCGCGTCGGTGACCGACTTCGGCCCGGTGTAGAACTTGCACTCGGAGATCGACACGTTGCGGTCTCCGACTCGGATCAGGATGTCCGTCTTGCCCTTGCCGTTCAGGGTCTCGCCCGTGGACTGCCCTTCAAAGTAGGCGTTGAGGGCGACGAGCAGCACGTCTCGCAGCCGCTCCTCAGGCATGTCGGAGGTCAGGAGGCCCAACCGCTCCATCGCGTTGCGGGCACCCCGCAGAAGCCTGAGGGATTCCGCGTACGCCCTGGCGTCGTGCCGCGCCACCTCGGGCCGCCATTCGCCGACCGGCAGGATCTGGAGGGTCGGGCTGACCTGGTAGCCGTCCCGGGCCAGCGCGGCTGTGACCTTCGCCAGCGTCCCGTCCCAGCCGTAGGAGCCGGTGCACTCATCCAGCATGCCCTCGAACGCGCGCAGGGCCCGTTGTACCTGCCCCTCGTCGGTCCAGTCAACGCCTTCGGCGAAGGAGCTGAAGACCTGCTTGCGGGCTCCACCCGAGCGAGTCTGCGCGGCCTCCACGGGAGAGAAGCCCTCACCTGTCCAGCATGCTCGCAGGGGACTCAGCTCGATGATGGAGCTGAGCTCCCAGAAGAGCCGGCGCGTCCGGGCGCTGACTATCTCGACAGCTGTATCCATCGGGCCAGGTTAAGAGCCTGAACCGTGTCGGTGACGACGTTTCAGGTACATCGCTCTCTGTACGTGGAGGATCCATCGGAGGAGAGCGCCGGCACGCCCGACGACACTCAGCTCTCCAACTTCTCCACCACTACTTTCCGTGGTGGAGAAGGGAGTCAGCCGGTTTAGGGCGGTGCTGGGCTAGTTCGGATAAGCCTGCGTCCGCTGTCCCTCCTGCGCCCCGATCCTGCCCAGCGGGGTCGGCTCGTGGAGATCCGCGACAACCTGATCGCCCGCATCTCCGAGGCCGAGGGGGAAGGCTGGCTCGGCGAGGTCGAGGGCCTCAAGGTCAGCCTCGCCGGCGCCCAGGACAAACTTGCCCAGCTCGATGCCCAGCAAGAGAGCAGGCCAGCGGTGGTCCACATCGGTCTGATTGCAACTCACCCCCCAACGACTCCCAGAAGCCCGTGATGCTGTCCATCCCGCGACGGCCCACTGCTCGACCCGAACCAAAAGAGTTGATCAAAGCCATATTGCACCGTCTTCCCCGGATGTCGGCAGTTAGCGCAGTACAACGCCAGCATCTCGCCCACATGGCCTAGCAACTTCTGCGGCCTTGTCGATTACGAATTAGACTTCATAGCCGAGACGAAAAATGGCAGGTATTTAAGAAACCGGAGAACTCATGACCGCGTCGACCGATGGTAGAGGTCTCGGGAAATACGTGAATAGACTTCCCGGTGGTTTGCTACGAGCCTTGGTCAGTGGGCGCTGGTTACCGATTATCGGTGCAGGCATGAGCCTCAATGCGGACACGGAGGATGGGCGACATCCTCCCAATTGGACGCAGTTGGGCGAGGAGCTTGGGAGTGAGTTGGAGCGCGCGGGCACACACGCCCAAAAGA
This sequence comes from Streptomyces auratus, assembly GCF_050433025.1. Classification (NCBI taxonomy): domain Bacteria; kingdom Bacillati; phylum Actinomycetota; class Actinomycetes; order Kitasatosporales; family Streptomycetaceae; genus Streptomyces; species Streptomyces auratus. Next base: position 1,816,234 of record NZ_JBNGCB010000003.1, read on the forward strand.
CGTTCATGAGCGCCATCGAGCCCGTCAGTTCCTATGCTGATCTTTACGGCCGCGCAAAGCTGATTGAGCGGCTACACGAACTTCTCTTGGTGGATGATGTCACGCCGGGAAAGGTGCACCAAGCCTTCGCGCAGCTTCCTTTCGATATCGTGGTCACCACGAATTTCGACTTTCTACTCGAGAAAGGATATATGGAGCAGCGTCGACCTTATACCCCCCTCATTGGTGAATCACAACTGTCGGTGCAACGCCCCTCCGATGCCACCTACCTTTTGAAGTTCCACGGCGACTTGAATCATCCTGATCAGCTCATCGCAACGGAGGAGGACTACGACGGATTCGTCCGCCGCCACCCCCTACTGGCAACCTATCTTTCGTGGTACTTGCTCACCCGAGAGCCTGTATTCATTGGCTACAGCCTGGACGATCCAGACTTGCGCGAGATCCTCTCGCTGCTTCGTGAACGCCTTGGGAGAATGGTCCGTCCCGCCTGGGCCATCCTCCCGACCGACCCCCATGACGAAGCACCAAAGTTCCTCCGCCGGGGAATCAAAGCCATCGTCTTGAACAGGCACTCGGAAGCAGATCCTTCACAGGTACTAGAAGACTTCTTTGGAGAACTTAGAAATGCCTGGGAGGATGAGATCACATCTCAGCTCAAGGCACGGACCGACGCCACTACTGCCGAACTCCGGCGTCCTCCGATTGCTCCGCAGCTTGCGCTGTTTGTCGCGAGTCGGCCCCTGCTTAGCCTCTACCGTGACTACGTATTCCCAGTCGCGCGACAAGCAGGGCTGTTGACTCTGGGGATCGACGATGTGCGCGCCCAGGACACTGCAATGAAACCCATGGCAATAGACATGGCCATCCAAAGGGCGGCTGTCGTGGTATACGACGAGGGCCGAGGATCTCTACCGCTCGACTATATTGAGAGTCGTCGCGGCCGCAAGAATTCGGTATTGAAGGTATCTGCACCAAATAAACCCGGAATTGCTGAGATTTCGGAGCCAGACACAGAACGCACAGAGCGCCCACGGGAGATGGAGATCTGGGAAGAATCATTCATCAGGCCGCTACAGGAAAGGATCGCTGAAATTGCCCGAGCCTCAATGCCAGGGCCGGTCGAATTGGATGAACAGTTGAACGTCCTGGCGCGATCCGATCAGAATGACCGACTCCTATTGACATGTCTGGCTCTACTGGAAAGGGAGATGCGTGACAAACAGCCGGAGGAACTGCCGTCGGTTGTCTCAATGGGGGGCCCGATAGCTCATCTTCGTCGGCATTTCGGCGATAAAGAGTATACTCTCGTGATGCAAGCAGTTCGCTTGCGCCATGATTTGATGCAAAACCTTCTCGTGGAGCCTGCTGAGCTCAAGACAGCTGCGGCGGCGTTGTATGACGTGGTAAAGAAGCGGCTCGACCTAAGCCAAACCTCCACCGAAACATAGCGGCGTTGAGATTAGTTCAGAGAAGATACCAGCCCGAAGGTGATGTGGAGTCTCGTGATGGCGGCCATGCCTCCATGCCACCTCTGAGAGTGATCGCATTCCGGAGCCCGACTGACCAGCATCGATGCCATCCGTGAATGTCGCCCAGGAAGGCGCTGCTCCGGCGAGGACGGGCTGAAGCTTGCAACCGGGCTGGCCAGGCGTTGGCCGTCGCGAAGAAGCGGACATCGGTCAGTTGCGGGGTCTCGCTTGTGGGTGAGGGGCGGTGGCCAGCGAGCTAGCCGTACCCCTTTCCGAGTTCCAGCGCGGGCATGAGTATCGCGGCGGCGTCGCAGTCGTGGCAGGCTCGCGCACCTGGCCGCATCAGCGCGTCGAGCGCTTCCATCGCGTCCAGCTCCGTCCCCCCGCCGCCCGACTTCCGGCAGCCGGCGGCGTGCACGACCGTTCCGCCCCGCCGCTCGGGATCTGGCCGTACTACCCATCCCGACGGTGTGGGCGGGGGGAGTTCTGCCGGGAGCCGGTGCGTCGGAACGGAGGACAAGTCCACTCCCTCGATCGGCTGGAGCGGGTCGGCTGTGACCCAGACCCTGTATTCCGCTGCCTCCACACCAGCTGGTGTTGCTACCCAGGACGGCACCCCGATGAGATAGCGCCACGGGTGGGGCCCCCGTGTCTCACGCCGCTCGTGAAGGCGCACGCGTACGGTCTGCCCGTCAGGCAAGGTCAGGGAGATCTCGGCCGACCGGGTTCTGGCCGGCGGCTGGTCCTTGGCGTTGCTGCCCATCTACGGCGCTCCGGACTCCAGCTGCCTCGCCCATCCGCACAGAGTTACCCGCTCGCCGCATCCCGCATCGCGCGACGACCAGTGTGGGTGCCACCACACCTGCACTGACAGCTTCAGCAGGCGCCGCCGCAGCACAGTCGTCCCCCCTTGTCGCGCTGGATCGGCGAGGGCCCGGTACGTACGGTCCCAGGCGCATTGCGCGGCGAGAAGGTCCTCGGGGATGGAGCGGCGTCGCATGCAAGATATTGCATCTCATGTTCGATTTATGGCGCATCCGTACAGGTGGGGCGGCTGGTCTGCCTACGGAAGGCTCCATCGACGAGGCGCCGCCCCACGACGAAGCCCCCAGAATCCGCAGATTCTGGGGGCTTCGTCGTGGGGCGGCGCTTGCCGTGCACGTCTCGGCGGTAAGCGGCCCTCGGCTCAGGTTGGCGTTCGCGCCGTTCTATCGGGCTCGGAAGATCACCGCCAGCAGTCGCTCTGCACGCGCCCTGATCTGTGGGTCCGGGTGCGCCAGGGCTACGGCGAACAGCACCGTCAGCACGGCTAGGAGTGAGCTGGAGGAGGTCGCGAACTGCAGATTGAGTCCCATGCGGCAAGACCGTACTAGAGTCTGCTTTGTCACTAATTTACCCATTTAAGGGCGCCGGGTTAAGTTATATGCGTCAACGTCAAGAGGCTTGCTGGTCAGGCGCGTTGAGAGGTTTCGCCGCCCTGTGGGGGCCTTCTAATTGCCCCGATTTCGCTGTGGTGGACGTCACATTATTCCGGAGCTGTGTGCTGGTGAGCACGCAATGTGCAACGCCCTCGGACCCACCTGCCGCGGAGCGCCGGCGGCTGGAGTGCCATCACCCTGGCGCCTGACCCACGGCGCCGATCACTACGGCCGACAGGTAGTTCTGGCGCCGCACTCTAGGCCCTGGCGGACGACCCGTCACGCCGTCTTTGCCGCGCTAGGCTGCCGCAGTGAACGAGTCCTCCGCGCTGCCCGGCGACCCCTCCGAGCTGCACCTGCGCATCTCCTACGACGACGGACTCTGCGACACCCCGCAGGCAGACACGCTGGAGCGGTGGGAAGTGGCTGTCCTCCACCCCGGCGCCGTACGCATCACGGCGGTGAGGACCCGGCGGCGACCGGTGATTGCGTCCAGGCGGACTGTCCCTCGTGCACCGTGGAGGACGTTGCGATCGGGGCGCTGACCTTCTACCGGGTGCATTTCGACCGCGGGCGGAATGCCTACTGGGCCATGGAGGAGGAATCCGAGGACCTGTACGAGACCGCGCAGGTGCTACTCGACCAGCAGGCCGGCTCGTTCAGCGAAGAGGTCAGCGAGAGGTTGGAGTACATCGGCGCGGACCTGCTCGTCATGGACCGGGTGACCCTTGACCGGCAGTGGCGAGGCCATGGCCTGGCCGTCATCTTGGCCACCGAGGCGATCCACCGGCTCATGCCCGGCTGCCGGGCCATCGCCTGCGCACCCGGCATCACCGACCTCAGCAGCCACCGCCTCAAAGACCGCGCCGAGTGGGACCGCGTGACCGCGAAGATCGCCCATGGGCGGGAGCGCATCGGGTTTCGCCTGTACCGCGACGGAATCTATCTCCTCTCGCCCGCCTCGCAGGACCTGGAGGAGCAGCGCGGCGAACTGCGGGGGCGGCTCGTGGAACTCGGCGCAGCCTGGAGAGCCGCCACGTCCTGACTGCCGCTGCGGCGTGGACGAGAGAGCCGTCACGTCACAACGCGGGGCACCTGAGGGGCACCGGTCGCCCAGTCCGAACCTCCAGTGGCTCCGGCGGCGGACCGGTGCGCCCTGCGCCTCTGGCGGTACCCGCGCGGTGAGGCGATTCTGTCCGGCACCAGGCCGGTTAGAAGGAGTTGTTCCGCCTCTTCCGTCGTGGCCGGTTCACGGCGTCCACAGCGGGGAAACCTGGTGCGGTGTCGACGAGTCGGCCAGCAGCGACGTCACACCCCCGGGAACACCGAGCTTCCCCAGGACCCAGTCGAGTACGGCTGCTTCGGCATCGCACATTCTGGCAATCAGGCTCGTCTGCTCGGGCAGAAGGATCCTTCGCGGGACCATGATCGTCTCGCGGACGCGGTCGAGGGGCAGCCCTCGCCGGAAGCCCTGCGCGGCGGGGCGGATCGCGTCCTCGTCCGGCGGGAGCGGAAGGCGGCGGTGGGCCGCGTTCGAAACGACGATTCCGGCGACGTGGACGTACTCCTCCAGAAGCGGCCCGAACAGGTCGGCGAGCGCGTCGGTCTTGGCGGCGAGCGACAGCCCGGCGAAGGGTGTCGGGAGGTGGAAGAGGCCGCTGTGGTCCTCCACCCAGATCCACGCGGTGCCCGCTCCTTGCGTCTTGGCGCACTTGCCTCGCACCTTGCCCAGGAGCCGCTTGCCCTGGTCGCTCTCCACGGTGTCCCCGGTCAGGGTGGTGCCCAGGGGAGCCGTTCCGGGGTGGACGGTCAGCCGCCTCCCGGCGCTGCTGAGGACGTCGACCGCGGCCCCCGAGGCCGCGCATTCCTGGGCGGCCTCCTGGGTTCGCTTCTTCCACGTCTCAAAGTCGTCGCCGTTGAGGAGTTCGGGGAAGTCGCCCTCCCAGTAGATGGTGCGGTCCATGTCCAGGGAGAGGAGGTGGACGCGGCAGTTCTGGCGGAACTTCTCGTAGTCCTGGAGCTTTTGGTCTTCGGCGAAGGTGACGACCTCGATGAAGACCCGGTCGATACGGACGTCGCCGGGGCCGCCGCTGGCTTTCGCCGGCTCCAGCTCGACTGGGTGTCCGCGGGCCGCCCCCATGAGCGCGAGCCGGGCCTGTGTCTGGGTGTGCAGGAACCGGGACAGGGTGACGTCGCGGCGGGCATCTCGCCTAACGGAGAGAAGGCCGGGCACCCCGGCTTCCTCCAGATATGCGTATGCGGCCCACCACCGCACCGCCTCCACCCACGCTCCCCGGTCGGCTTCGTTCATGAACTGGAGTACTGGGGCGGCCCGGCCAAGACCGACGAAGGTGTCGCTGGCTCGGCCAGAGGTGGGGGAGGGGGTCACGGCCTTGGGCAGCCAGCGGCTGTCGAAAAACGCGGTGAGGCCGGCCACCGCGCGTGCGGTCACCTCGTGACCTGCGGGGGAGAGATAGCTTGCGCCTTCCGGGCAACCGAACCACGCCTCCCAGTCGATCGCACGGAGGCCCTGGTCGATCGCCCGCCATATCTCTTCGTCACGAGGGTGCATGCCCGTCAGCATGAAGGACCCGCAGACGAGGGCGCTGGCATTTTCCCGTTGTCACGCCTCGATTGGATGACAGTGGTCACCAGTTCGCCTGGGGCAGACGCGAAAGATCCACGAAAGACTGGCCAAGGGGCGCAGGGGCATGTCAACTTAGACATCTTCCCGAAAAACCCCAGGTCAGAGAGGTGATTGCTCGTGATCGTGGCCCCTGTCAGCCCCGGTTTTTCGACTACTCCTGAAGCCCTGCGGCTGCGCGAGTGGCAGCACGGCCCGGGCCAGCCCACGCTCGTCTTGGACCAGTTCTCCGCCGAGGACTTCAATCTGATCGTGGACGACCGGGGGGACGTGCACGTGAGCAGCAAGGACGGCCGCTTCTACCTCGGCTATTTCCCGCTCGGCCGCCCCGGTGACGACGGCGAGGGGTGGAAGATCGCCGTCACCGGCACCGCCAAGGTCCGCGGCTACCAGATGTCCTTCGACATGGAGACGCCGGCCGATGTGGTCGCCGCCGCCGTGGCACGCGTGCTGGAGACCTCCCGGCGCCGTTGACGCCAAAGGCTCGAATCGGAAGTCCTCCACGCGAGGTCTCCTCATCCCGGCGGCACAGTCCGCCACCCACATCCAAGGAGGCTGTCCGTGGACCACACGGAGTTGACCGTCGGCGATGTCATCGACCTGCTGATGGCCTGCGATCGAGATGCGCCGGTGCGACAGGCGATGAACCCGTTCTTCCCGATGGCGCACCGACTCGCGCAGGTAATCCAGTCCGTGGACGAGGCCGGACGGCCCGTCGTCTACCTCGCTGAAGGGCGGGACGCGGACACGCAGCTCGGTCATCTGCCGCCCGAGGTCGCCGTCGAGCTGGCTTGGCAGTCGCCCGTCCAGGCGCCCCCGCGCCGCCCCCGCCGTACCGCCAGCGGCAAGTAGAACCGCACACCTAGCCTTTGGAGGCGCCCCTGTACCCCGAGCACCCGCTCGACCCGCCCACCCCGAACAAGGCCCAGACCGCGTACTGGGTCGGTCCCCGGCACCTGGCCGGTGACGACGGACGTCTCTACGACACCGTCGCCGACACGCTCGCCGGCCTCGGCTGGACGAGCCTGACGATCGTCCGCGGACGGCAGGAGCCGGACGATCAACCGGAGGACCGCCAGGTCCTGCGCAGCACCGTCCTGCACATCAGCCCCGACACTCTCCGCTGGGCCCAATGGGTTCTGGCCGACGAGCCGTTCCACCTGGGGGACCTGCCGATCGCCTGGCAGATCTCCGCTCGCGCGGACGCGAGCAGCCCGCTCGCGCAGTGGTCCGCCTACTTCACCCCCGATGTCCCGGGGGAAGTCCTCGCCGACTTCGTTGTCGCGCTCGATGCCCGCGGCCAGCCCGATGTCCCGCTCGGCGGCGCCGAGTTGGTCCTTGATGCGGTCACCGCACACGGCTGGCTCCGCGACATCGATCAGCCCCACGCGGGAGCGATCGACCCGACCTTCGCCTCGCACCTCAGTTTCGGCGAGATGCCGCCTCTCATCCAGGACGCCGACCTGCGCGCTCTGACGGCTCAGGCTGACGAGGCGGGGCCGGCCGGGTGGCAGGCGTGGGCCGAGCCCGTGCTGGGCGCACCGATCCTGTGGGCCGCATCCTTCGGCGCCAGTGTGCCGCAGGACCTTGTCGCCGTGTTCGCCAACGGGCTCAGCTCGACCGCACCAGTCCTGCGCCGGGTCCTGCCCGAGAGTACGCGCGAGCGACTCCTGCGGGCCCCGGCCAGCTGAGACGGGGACGGCGTGCCGTCCCCGTCTCAACACATCATTTTCCTTCCACCAGGTGGAGGTAGGTAGTTGCTGTTCGCAGGGTGCGATTGGTCGGATCGGTGGCTGGACGTCGCCGTTCTCGACCGGTCCGGCTCCCTCCTTGGGGAGATGCGGATCGTCTACGCCGACAGCCCGGACCCGGTCGCCTGTTACCGGGAGTTCCTGACGCCGCTGGGCCGCAGGTGGAGAGCGACCGTCACCGGGATCGAGGACGTGCATATTCTCTTCGCCCGGTCCTTGGCGGCTTCGGGCTGCGAGGCTGATTGCCTCGATGACCCGTGCGGGGGAATGCCGCGCGATCGTCCCGAACTCCCCCACAGCAGAGGCACTTCGGGTGGTAGCGCACGCTCACCGGTCGGCCGTCGCCAGCCGTGCCGAAGCCCTGCACGTGTTGCGGGCGGCTCTCGTACGGATCTGGCCGACGGCCGTATCGGCGTGGCCGGCCAGTGTTGGCGGCCTGCGCAGTCCCCAGGCGCGAGCCGTCCTTGCTGCCGCCCCTGGCCCCCGGGCGGCAGCTCGGCTGGACCGCAAGCACCTGGCGGCCCTGTTGACGGCGGCAGGCAGGAAGCGGACGGTGGAGAGCGAGGCCGAGCGGCTCCGCCTGCTCTTCTGCCGCCCGGTGATGGTGCTCGACCCTCGCGTGGAAGACGCTGAGGCTGTACGCATCAGACACCTCCTCGCTGCCCTCGACCAGGCCGTTCAGCGGACTGACGCACTACAGGGGGAGCTGGAGCAGCGCTATGCTGCCCACCGCTATCACCAGTTGGTGTCCCGCGTTCCGGGAGTCGGTACGACCCTCGGCGCCTACCTCCTGGCGGAAATCGGGGACCGGCCTGTCGAGCGGTTCGGTACCGGACGCTCTCTCGCCGCATACGCCGGAGTGGCCCCCGTCACCTGGGCATCCGGCCAGACGGTGCGGGTCGCCTTCCGCCGAGCATCGTCGACACACCTGCGGAGCACTCTTCACGCGGTGGCCTTCTCCATGGTCAGTCACTCGCCGGGCGCGCAGGCGTACTACCGCCGGCGTCGCACGGCTGGCGATGCACACGCCACGGCGCTGAGAAAGCTGGGGCGCAAGATCCTTCTGTGCCTCTACCACTGCATGGCCTCTGGCGTGCCGTACGACGACGCCGTCGCGTTCGGCTACGACCCGGCAGCAGCCGATGCTCCCACCCTCCAACGGGAGAAGCCGCTGGACGACATGGAGATCGTGCGCGCCCGTGAAATGCTCGCCGCCCCCGGCGCCACCGTCACTGCCACGGCATGGGCCCTCGGGGTGAGCACGCAGACGGTCTACCGCCACGTACTCGGCCGGCCCCGCCCACGGTGACCGGCCCTCGGCGCGCTCGGTCCGAGAGCGGAGGCGTTCACCGTACGGTGGTGAAGGCCCCCGCCCTCGGCCGGAGCGGGAGAGGCGGGCGGACCGTGGTACGCCCGAAGACATCCCCGGGCCTTGAGCCCCCACGTGGGAATGGCGCCCACGGACCCCGCCCGCCTCACAACCCCCCCCATGCTGTCCGCTCACCGCCCGATCAGACGCTCGCAAGCCCGGCCACCCCGAGAGGGGTGGCCGGGCTTGCGAGTTTTGGGCCACTTACCCGGGCAAGGTCATCGGGGCGACAGCATGTCCGTCCAGGTGCCCTGGTGACGCGCCGGTGCCCCCGACCATGCAGTCGAGGGCACCGGCATACGGCACTTCAGCGGGTTGCTACCGCCTTGGCGAGGGCCTCGTCGAGGTGCTGGTCGACGAGGGCCGGCGAGCCGGAGACGATGACCAGCACGCTGCCGTCACGGATCGCGGTCTGCTTCACCACGGTGTCGCGCCCATCGGCGGAAAAGGTGAGGAGCTGACTCCAGCGCTCGTCACCGAGCTGGGGCGCGGTCATCCTCTGCGTCGTCACGTCGACCTTGGTGCTGCCGACGAGGACCTGGTACTGCGGGCAGCCGGTCATGGCCTCGAAGATCCGGCCGGTGCCGGTCGAGAGCTTCCCCGCGGTGTCGCTGTACAGCTCCTCGGAGACCCCCGAGTTGCTGCTGGCTGTGTAGGTGAAGGTGGCCTTCGCCTTGTGCGGGAAGTCGAGCGAGCCGCCCATGGCCGCATCACCGCCCATGTCGTTCAAGGCGGGACAGCCGAGAACGGAGACGTCGTCGTGCTGGGTGGGACGGTCGGCCTGGCGGGCGTAGCCGCTACCGAGGTCGCTCTCGTCGAGCAGGCGCGTCTTCAGTGCGGTCGACGACAACGGCGCACTGTGTCCAGCCTTGGTCGGCTTACCGTCGCGGGCGGAGGAGGGAGTGGCGGTCTTGGCCCCGGTGTTGTTGGCCGAGCAGGCGGGCAGTGCGAGGAGAGCGGCGGCGGTGAGGCCGAGGGCGGCGACGATGCGAACGCGCATGGTGGAACTGACCCCTTGGTGTTTGGTGACGGGTGGTCAGTACGGGCTCGTGGGCCCGGTGGGGTCGTAGGAGTGGGGGTCAGTGGCCGAGGTGCCGCAGGCAGTCCTCGAACGTCGCATGTGTCGCATCCGCGGGGCCAGCATGGCGGTTGTACCAGGCCGTGTCGAGGCGCGTCTCCTGCTGCTGGTGCCCCTGGCGGCAGCGCAGCCAGATCTGGTCGCGGGTGGAGAGGATGAGCCAGTCCCGGTACGCACCGCACTCGGCGCAGGCGATCATATCCTCGTCGAGGACGATCGGCTGGGCCCATGGCATCATCCGGCCGTCGAGCTGGTCGTGGCTCGGGATGCGCAGCTCCGGCGGGAGGAAGTCGTCCACGACCGACGCCGGCTCGGAGGGCTCTGGTTCGGCCGGCATTCGTTCGGCCTCCGGGGGCACCAGGCCCTCCAGCTGCGCCCATGCCTCGTCATGCAGGCGCCGCATCTCGTTTGTCTCCGCACGGCGGCGGCGTATCCGGTGAAACACCGTGGTGTCCTCCCTCGTCGTGTCCTGCTCGCTTCATGATCGTGCCTCAAGTCCCTGACCTGCTTCAATTCACAAAGTCCACAGTCACGGTCATCCGCGCCGGTGCCCGGACCGCCCCGGTGTCCGCTGTCCTGCCGGGTGTGGCGAGCGCTCCGCTGCGTGCGTGTCGTTAGCCGTGTCACTGGTGTCGGCGGGCAGGTCCGCGGCCCGGCGCAGCCGCCACACGAGGACGTCCGCGACGGAGCCCGCGGTGTCGAGTTCCCGTCGCCCGGCGGCGTCGGTGAGGAGGCTTGCCGGGTCGTGGCCGGCGGCTTCGGCGTCGGCGAGGGTGGCAGCGAGCGCGTACCAGCCGGGCTCGGCCAGGATCTGCTTGGCCAGCTCCGGCAGCGCTTGGCGCAGCACCGACGTCTGCCGCTGGACCAGAGGGCTGGCCAGGCGCCTGCCGCGCTGGTAGAGCGTGCCAAGGGGGTGGGCAGCGGCGGCCTGGTAGGCAGAGCGTAGGTGCTCGGCGGCCTGGCGGGCGGCTTCGGCCTGCTGAGCGTGGCCCTTCTTGGCGTGCCAGTGCATGGCGGCGGTGATGAGGAAGACCAGCATGTCGATCGCCATCGCGGTCGTGGCGCCGTCTTCACCCCGGCCGAGGGCGGGGCCGCCGTTGACGAGGTCGCGGGCGGCCTGCCGCAGCGCCCGGTCGTGCCCGCGTCCGGCACGGATGTGAGAGCGGGAGGCACGTTCGAACTCGAAGGCAGCTTCGCGCAGTTCACGGCGGGTGTGGGCAGCGGAGGTCTTCGCGAGCGCGTCCAGGACCTCGCCGGTCGCCGCTATGTGTGCTGCGGCGACCGCATCGTCGCCCTGCTCGACGCTCGGGAGCGCTGCCCAGGCGGCCGATGCGGTCCCGCGACGCGCGGCAGAGGGGTTGTCCGGGGTCGCGCGGCCGGGAGTATCTGTCGAGGGAGCCGGGTCGGGGCGGTCGGCGGACCAGCGTTCCCGGATCCGGGGCAGCGACAGGTCGGGGGCGAGGCGCACGCCGGGGTAGAACACGGGCTCGTCGTCCTTGTTGCGGTCGTCGGGCAGGGCGACCTTGTAACCGAGCAGGTCGCCGGAGGGGGCTACGCGCTTGCGGATCAGAAGGCCGGCGGCGGCCAGCCGATCGAAGAACTCCGTCTCGCCCGCCGCGCCGGCGACCGCGCGGCGCACGGTTTCGCGCAGCTCTTCCCGCGCCGTGCGCTCGCGGCCCTGCCGCTCGGCCTTGTGGCGCTCGGCGCTGGTGGGGCGCTTCGCTCCGGTGCCGTCGCCCTTGTTGAGGCGGCGCAGGCCCAACTCGGCTTCCAAGGCGCGGGCTTCGTCCTGGACGCGGATGGCGTCGTTGTTGAGGTCGGGGCGGTAGCCGTCCTCGCGTACGAGGGTGGCGACGATGTGGATGTGGTTGTCGGCATGGCGGACGGCCGCCCACCGGCATCCCGCGACCTGCTCCGGGTCGTCGATGCCCGCGGCGGCGACCATGCGGCGGGCGACGTCGCCCCACTCCTCGTCGCTCAGGATCCGGTCGTCGGGCCCGTTGCGGACGGACAGGTGCCACACATGGCGCTTTGGTCGTTCCGCCTCGTCGATGTTCTCGACCGGTTGATCCAGGAGCTGTTGGAGCTGCTTGAGGGTGGCAGCGTCATCCCGTCCGGGGTCGGGTGCGAGGTGGTCCCAGGAGGCCACCAGGTGCGGGTCGATGTGCTCCTCGAACTTGCCCGGCCCGTACAGGTAGTAGAGGAGACCGATGGTGCGCTGCCCACGCTTTTGAATCCGGGGAATCATGCTGCTGTCCTCAACCGATTGATCAACTGGGATGGCCAGCGGGAAGGAGGCGTTCCACGTGCCGGCGGCGGGAAAACCCGACGCATGAGCTGGATGTCGCCGCTAGTCGCACTGCTGGGAGTCCTGCTTGGGGCCGGCGCGACGGCGATGGCGGATCGTCGCCGGTGGCGCCGGGAGGCGGTCACGCGCCTGCTGGAGCTACGTACGGAGCTGTACGCCGAGTACCTGGTAGCGATGGAGGAAACGGGGAGGGACCTCCTGCGCGTGCTGCGGACCACGGCGGCCGAGGAACGCGAGACGTCTGCCGACGCGGCGTTCGCCGGCTTCAACCTCGGGGGCACACGGCAGCGGATCCACGTCCTGGCTCCGCTCGACGTCGTTCGGGCGGCCGACGAGATCTTTCGGGCTCTACGACGTGCCCGCGACTACGTCGCGACTGCCGACCCACGGGACACTCCAGGGCTCCTCGCCCTCAAGGACGAGGTCGGAACGCTGCGCGACCGCTTCCAGGAAGCGGTCCGACGCGACGTCTGCGGCCTGCTGGCCGGCAACGCCTCATGGTCTGCATGAGGCGCTTGATCAATCCTGTGCAAGCATCCGGTCGGTGACTGCCTGCACGCGGGCGACCGCCCGCCGAACGGCCGAAACGACGGCGTCGAGTTCCGCAGGCTGTCCACCGCTATTGATGGCACGGGCGACTTGGTTCAAGTTGTTGCCGACCTGGCCGAGATGACGGCGTGCGGCGAACAGCTCGGCTATCAGGTCTCGGTGATCTGCGATGACCGCAGCGGTGTTCTCGGAGTCCTCGGCGGCAGCGAGACCGGCGCGCACGAGGAAGGCGGGCAGGCTCTTGCGTGACGTACGGGCTGCGGTGGTCAGCCGACTCCACTCGTTGTCGTTGAGACGGATGTTGCAGATGCGTGCGCGCTTGTTCTTCTGGGGGGAGCGCTTACGCGTGGTGGATGCTGGAGTGGCGCTCGCGGGGCTTCGTGGTGTCTCCTCCACCCCCGGCTGCGATCCGCCCTCGGTCGCCGCCTGACGGTCCAGCGCCCCCCGGTGCCGGACCGCTCCCGCCACCCCTGGGGCGGGAGATGGCCAAGCTGCCTTCCCCGACGGGGAAGAGTAGCTTGGCCGATAACTTGCTCGCCCCGAGACCGAGTTGAGATCACGAGACGGATCCGGGGTGGAGGGGGACCGGTTCGGGTTCGTCACTGCTCACCGCCCTGTGCGCCGTCGATGATCTCCAGGATTTCGAGGACGAAGTCGAAAGCATCCTCCGTGTCGGTCAGGTGATGGATCTGGTGATCGGGGCCGATCCGGACGAACCACTGTCCTTCGGGGCCGTCGACTGCCGAATGGCTCAGTCCGTACCGCAGGAAGGTGTGCAGGAATGCCCAGACCAAGCGGTCTTCGAACTGTTCGGGAGCGGTTGCGTGTGTCATGGCGATCTCCTTCGTGGAAAGGGGCGGTGGCCCGGCGTGGAGCCGGGCCACCCTCGGCGGGTCAGGACTTTGAGCTGCTGCTTTGTGGTTTCAGCCGCACTCGGGGCAGCGCCCGACGTGGCCGCTGAGAGCCCGTGCCATCCGCGCCTTCGTCGATGCGGCGTGCTTCGCACTGGACTTGGCCGCCGGCCGTCCGGCATGGCGCTTTGAGTGAGCGGTCAGGAATCCGATCTCCCGCTCGTACTCAGCGCGGAGGGCAGCGAATTGGGGGCAGGTCTTCATCGGGTGGTGCTCCTTGTCGTCGTGCTCGTCTCGCTGCGCAGTTGCTGCAGGACGAGGCTCAGGCGGTCATTCCGGCCGCCTACGAGGCCCTCGCGCCGGAGGATTTCCCGCAGCTGGACCCGGGTTACGGTCTCGTTGCCGTCCCGGTTGAGCAGGGGCGGGACGTGGGGGCGAAGCTGCTGGACGAGTTGCTCCACCGTTTGCTCCGGCCCGCGCGGGGGACGCTGCGTCTGCGGACTGCGGGACCGGCTACCACGGGTTGTGGTCTTGGGGGTCGGCTTCCGCCGGAGGGGCACCTTGTGTCCCTGGTCCCCGGTCCCGGTGTTGGTCTCCGGTCCCCGGTCCCCGGTGGGCGCGGTCCCGGCGTGGTCCCCGGTCCCGATCTGGTCCCCGGTCCCGGTGTTGGTCTCCGGTCCCCGGTCCCCGGTGGGCGCGGTCCCGGCGTGGTCCCCGGTCCCGATCTGGTCCCCGGTCCCGGTGTTGGTCTCCGGTCCCCGGTCCCCGGTGGGCGCGGTCCCGGCGTGGTCCCCGGTCCCGATCTGGTCCCCGGTCCCCGGTCCCCGGTGGGCACGGTCCGCGCGTGGTCCCCGGCCACCGATCGATACGGTGTCACTGGGCGGGCTGCCGGTGGGGACCGTGGTGAGCTGGACCTTCGGTGAGGGGACCGCGACGGCGGGCTTTTGGTCGTGGAGCGGGGACCAGGGGGAGGGCAGCGGGACCGTGGCGAGCGCGAGTGCGTGCCGGCGGGCGGCGAGCTGGTCGAGCAGCTCAGCGCGCTGGCGGGGGTCGGTGCCGACTCCTGACCGTCCGATTGCCTTCGACAGCCGCCGCGTGAGTCCTCGGCCTCGCCAGCCTTGCTGCTGCTTGGGGGTGCGTTCGGCGAGGCGGACGACGAGGGCGACGGCGCGTGCCGTGGCGCGGTCTGCGGTGATCTGCGCAGCGTCGCGATCTCGCGCGGCGATGCCAAGGCGGGACAGCAGCCGTTCGCGTGCCTCCCGCCCCAGGACGGCGAGCAGGCCGTGGGAGGCGGCGCCTGGGGTGCGCAGACGCAGTTCGATCCCCATCGCCTGATGCCAGAGCATCGCCGCCATGAACGGGCCGACGAAGGCGCGAACCGTACCGCCGATGGGGCCGCTCTCGGCATAGGCAGGGACCACCTGCACGCCGGTGATGACCCAGACCAGCGTCCCGGGCAGCCCGGGTGCCCCCTGGACCGCCAGATTCTGCCGGGCCATCAGCGCGGTGGCGAACAGTGCGAGTTCGGCTGCCGCGAACATGCCGATCCGCTCGCCGACGCCGGCCATGTCCAAGAAGTCGGCGGCGAACCGCCAGCTTGTGTCGGCAGAGTAAGCGGTGCATCCGACCGCAGCGAGAGCTGCGACCTTGACTGCCGGGCTGCCGAGACGATTCGGCGTACGCGCTTTCCGGCGGCGGGCTGCCCAGCCGGTCAGGGCCAGGGCGAGGGCGGCGACGGGAATGCCGATGGCGAGGAGGAGGGATGGGGCTGGGGCGACACCGAGGCTCAGGTGGGTCAGGGTCATGCGGCCTTTCCGAGAGGGGCGCCCGTCGAGGGCGAGGTCACTGGGCCGGACACGGGCTGCTTCGTGTCGGGTTTGGTGGGCGTGGGCCGCCTGGTCGCCCGGGGGTTCTGCGTCCGCTTCTTCTTGCGGCGGGGCACGCCGAGGGTCCGGTCGCGGTCGAAGACCTTGAGGGCTGCTTGCCGCAGTAGGTCACGGGCGTGCTTGTGGCCGATCTGCAGGGCGGCGGCGAGCCGGTCGGTGTGCCAGCCCCGGACGTAGGCGTGGTTGATGACGATCTGGCGCTCGGACTCGGTCAGGTGCACGTCGCGTCCGTTGAAGAACGCGATCACACGGCTGTAGTCGAGGCGTTGAGGCAGTCCGTCATGCCAGGGGCGCCGCTCGGCTTCGGTCAACCCGCCCCAGACGCCCTCCTTGAGGTCGTTCTCCAAGGCGTAGTTGAGGCAGTCGCGGCGAACCGGGCACCAGCCGCACAGCTCCTTCGCCTCGGCGATGGCTTCGTGGTCCCGGGGGAGCGGGAAGAACACGGCGTCTGCGTCCTCGACGTCCATGCCGTGGCACGCTCCGCGGGTGTGCCAGCTGGTGTCGCTAATGCTGCGCAGGCCGGTGGCCGGCGCGTCGTGGGTGGTGATGTGGCGCAAGGGGGGCTCCGATGTGCTGCCGCGTCGGCCGGTCGGGGGCCGGTGGCGGGTGGACGCGGTGTCGAGGGCCGGCTGCGGCGCAGGGCGGGCGCCGCAGCCGGGTGATGGTGGTGCCGCGTCGGGGCACCAGATGGGGTGCACCGACGGGGCGGTCGGTCAGGCCAGGGCGGGCTGGACCTGCTCGGTCTCCTGGGCCTGCCGGGCGGCGGCGAGGTCGAGGCGACCAGGGTGGGGGGTGACTCGTGGGGCGGTTCCGCGTGCGCCGCCGTCGGGGGCGACCCGGCGGCGGCGGCATGGCTCGCCGATCTGGGCCTGGCACCACTCGCACCTGACGCAGAGGGCATCGGGCTGGCCCTGGGCGACAGCCGCCTCGCGCGCCGCACGAGCGGGCCGGTAGGGCGCGAGGGCGACTCGGACCTCCCGCGGTATGCAGGAGCCGATCGCCTCCAGCCGCGCCTCCAGCCGCGCCTCCAGCTCGGGGTCCATCCGGCCGCTGGTGATCGCCCGGTACTGCGCGGGCTGAGCGCTGCCGGCCGCCACCGCGCGCCGGGTGGCCACCAACTCTGCGGTCCAGGCCGCCTGGTCGTCAGGGTCAGCCGACGGAGTCGGGTCGGTGTGCCGGACCAGCCGGTCCCGCCGGTAGCTCTCCCACGGGCGGGCGATGTCGGCAGGCAGGACCTGGTAGGGCGAGACCCGAATGTGCTGCCGGGCGGCGGCGCGGGCGTCCCAGCCGTGCGGCGTGGTCATCGGCACGTCGCCAAGCAGCTCGTGCCACGTGGCGATCTGGTCGCGGGCCTCGGCCTGGTCTGTGCGGGTGGTGCGGGGGTCGAGTCGGCCGATGTAGGCGAGCAGGGCGGCGATTTCGCGGCGGTCCATGGCTACTCCGTTCCGGTCGGCTCGTCGAGGGCAGCGAGCAGGGCTGCGGTGTGGGCTTCGGCGCGGGTCATCCCGCTCGGCTTGCCGGAGCCGTTGCCGGGCACGGCGTAGAGGTTCGGGCGGCCGGGGGCGTGCTCTCTGGCGATCCAGGACCGCCAGTCGGCAGCCCAAGCTCCCGCCGACCGGGGCTTGAAGTCGGCGCGGTAGGCACGCCACTTCGCGTCGGCGGCGGCGAGGCCCTCTTGACCGAGGCGGTCGAGGTGTCCTTGCTGGCGAGCCCAGGTGTGGGTGTCTGGGTCGACCTGCCACTCGCTGGCCGGGGTGACGGCGGTACCACTACTGCTGTACCTACGGTTCACCTTCGGTTCACTACGGTTCTGGGGACCGGTTTCCGGCACACCGCCGTGCCGGTTTCCGGCACGTCGCTGTGCCGGTTTCCGTCGCGAGGTACCGGATTCCGGACCTGCCGGATTCCGGACCGTGCCGGGGGGATCCGGTACCTCGCGGGGGCGGATTCCGTACCGCCGCAGAGCCGATATTCGGAGCGCCAGGCCAGCCTCGGACTCGTCCGGCGACGAGTTGTCGCCGCCCTGCTCCCTCATGGCCTGGGCCACGGCCTTCGCGGCGAGGGGCAGGCGGTATACCGTGCTGCGCTGCGGGCCGACCAGGTCGTCCAGCTGCTCCAGTTCACCGCTGGCGAGCAGACGGTCGAGGGCTTCGCGCACGGTGGACCGTGAGGCGTTTGTGCGCTTCTCCAGGCTGGTCAGGGAGGCCCAGGCGATGCACTGCTCGTCGGTCACTCGGTCGGCGAGCGACAGCAGGATCAGGCGCCCAGCTCCCTTGCTGGAGCTGTTCTCCCACACCCACTCGCGGGCGTCGCTGCTCATCGGCCGCTCCCGCTCATGGGGCGGGGCCGACGGTTCGCCGAGGCCGTGCTGGGGTGCTCCGGCGCGTAGCAAAGTGGCGCCGAGATGAAGGTTTCTGCCGCGCAGGCCAGGTGGGATGGCCCTTTGCGCTGGGCAGGAGGCATGCAACAATCCCCTTGCGTGTTGCCACGCTGACGCGCCCGGTGGAATGGGATCAGCGTGGTGATGATGGGCAATCTCCGCCCTTGCCGGGGCGGGTTATGCCGTTAAGCGTTCGGCGTCCGGGAGTTCCCGCTCTCGGGCGCCGCCGCTGTATGCGGACCTGCGACGTCTGTCGGTACCTGCCGTGCTCCTCGCATTCGTGCTGCCGGGCGGGGCGCCCGGGGATGACGAACATACGCACGGGACCGTGTCAAGATCCAGAGTTGGTTCTTAATCTCTGTACTAGTTGCAGAGCGTGAGGAGCGGAATGCAACGCGTTCTTCCGTTCATGCTCGATGGGCTCGGTCCGGTCGGCGGGCGCGATCAGCCAGTAGGCTGAGGCGAAAAACGTCAAGACGGATGCCGAAGCAGCCCCTCACCTGCCGTGATGCACAAAACCTACGCTAGGTGAGTCTGTGCATCAAGCGCGGATAGACTGTCCCCGTCGATGGCCGCGATCCAGAAGGAGAGTGCAGTGCCGGTTCGCCAATTCGATGGTCGGCGCGTCCTGGCCGCACGGCGAGCCGCGAAACTCCAGCGAAACGAACTGGGGCGCATGCTCAGCCTGAGCAAGGATTCGATCGGTGACTGGGAACGGTGTGACAGCGCCCCCTCCCCCGAGCGCCTGCCGGCCCTTGCCGAGGCACTGGGGCATGACCTCGATGTGCTCTTCCCACGACTCGGGCCACCGGATCTAAAGGATCTGCGCTGCGACTCCGGACACACCCAGGCAGAGGCCGCGCGAGCCCTTGGCATCAGCCGTCTTCCTCTGAGCAACGCGGAAGCAGGGACCCGTCCGCTCAACGACGACTATGTCCAGCCCCTTGCCGACCTCTACCAGGTGAGCCGCGAAGCGTTGGAGGAAGCGCAGGAGAGATCCTTCGGCAAATCAGGCGCCCCCAAGCCAGAAGATCGGCTGCCTCAGACCCTCGGTGAGAAGATCACCAGCTTCCTTCAGCGGAAGCCGCTCTCAGACGCGGAAATCGCGGACGCAGTCAACACCGCAGCAGGCTTCCCTGCCGTTGACGCCGCGGGTATCGAGGCGCTGCGGACGGACAGCCAAGAGTCCGCAGAAGTGCAGGCCAGTCTGCCCCCCGACAGCCTTTTCGCGGGGCTGGGGGCGGCCTTCGGCGTCCAGCCGTGGTTTTTCGCGGACGGGGAAGAGGTCGAGCGGCAGATCCTGGACCGGCTGGAGTTCCTGAGCCTCATGCGCAGCGAAGGCGTAAGCGTGGCTGCCCGCGGCGCCAGCGAGGGAGTCTCGGCTGCCATGCTGGCGACGCTCAGCGAGGTCCTTGTGCGTCACGAGAGCGCACCCCGCCCCGAAGAGGGCTAGCGTTCAGCTCGCGTCGGGCGACTCCAGCAGTGACTGAGCCCTCCGGCACGCCGTAGGCGCCCGAACAAGGGGGCGCCGCAGCCTGGCCTTCGGCCCCCAAAGCGAAGAGACCGCTCGCCCCGGCCTGTGATGGCCTCGGCTGATCGCCGGTCCTGGTGGCCACCGCCGCCCGATCGAGTCCTGGCCAGATGGCCGTCGCAGCTCGGCTTTCCGGTGCTGTTCAGGCTGAGTGCGCCTCACACGTGTCCTGCTGGTGCCAGCAGGGCACGCCAGCCTCGGCAAGCAGCTCCTCCGTCTCCTGCGGGCGGATTCTGGCGTAGACGGCCTGCACTCGACGCAGCCAGGCAGCCTCGCCGTTGGCAGTGCCGAACGGTTTCTCCGGCAGGGGCTCGGCCGGCGCCGTGGAGCGGCAGCCGCGGGTGGCAGAGGCAAGCGCGGCTTTGATCCAGTGAGCCTCGGCGGCCGGATCCGGGTCGGAGTGGCTGAAGGCTGCCTCTGCGGCGGCGGGCCACAGGTCGGGCGCTGCGTGGTGCCGTAGACGATTGACGGCGTCGCCGATTTCCTGGATCCATCCGTCCAGCCGGACGTCCAGAGGGGGAGCTAGTCGAGTCATTTCCCGGAGGCGGGTACCAGCCGGCTGGAAAGTGATATCGGGAAAGGTTTCGGTCAGCTCACGTCGAAGGGTGTGCAGGGACCACAATGACCGCCAGGTTCTGAGGCGGTCAGCCACTACGTTGGTGGTAGGAAGGCTCGCCCCAGTAGCGAACAGAGTCGCGGCCAGTACGTTGAACGCGTTTCCCAGGTTCTCGACGGTGTGGTCGACGCTCGCGGGGGTGGGTATGAGCATCGCAATCCACATGTACGTCAGGCGTACTACTGCGTACAGGGTGTAGAGCCAGGTCGAGGCGGCGCCAAGGGCCAGTCCGAGGCGGAAGACCACTGTCTCAGCCCGGAAGGCGACGTGCGTCCACTGGTAGGCGACGGTCCAGGCGGATGCCCCCAGGTAGAGGTAGTAGCAGGTCATGAAGGACGCCGCCCCCCATTCGCCGGCGTGATCGGCAGCGAAATCCAGGCTGGGCTGCCTACGGTCAATGGCGAAGAAGAACAGCAATAGCATCGTTGGAACGACGGCGAGGATCGATCGCCTCGCGACCCGGGCAACCTTCCGCGAGATGGCGATGTGTGTCGGGGCGTCGTCTCCGGCGAGAAAGTAACTGGTGACGGAGTAGTTGAGCAGTGACAGGCAAGCTGCAATGGAGACCAGATATTTCACCAAGGCGTCGAGGTCGACCACGCCAAGCAGCCCCAGTGCTTCCCTGATTGGGGGGAAGCGAGTCCACAGCGAGACAGCGAATCCAGCACTGCAGCCCCACAGCGTGCGACGGAGGGGGTCCCCGTATCGGAGGGCGCCTGGCAGACGCCATATCGCTACGGTGGTCATCGCTACGGAAACGGCGAGAATCAGATATTCCAAGGAAGGCCCTTACGGCAGGCGCCCGCGCGGCGGTGCCAGCGGATGCGTGAGGCTTGCTTCCATCACGCTGATGAGATCGGTCCCGAGTGTTGCTTGCTTGCGCGCGAGGCGCTTGATGAGGGAGGCGGAGAATTCGGCCTGGCGCTCCTCGTGGCTTTCGTAGTGTGCTCGCGCCTGGACTACCGGATTCTCATCTCGGACGTCGGAGAGGAAGATTTGGAAAAGCGGGGGCAGGAGTTGCTCTTCCTCGTCACGTGAAAGGGATTTCCCGTGACCAAACCACAAGTGGGCCAGTTCGTGGATGATGACGTGTTCAGTCTGATTTGGCGTGGGGCGCGACCGGTAGAGGATAAATGTCGAATTCAAGCGCTCTACGGTGACGCGGAGACCGCAAGCCGTCCGCATGTCTCCGTGCGCATCCGCCACGGGCACGAGGTGGATTTGGCATCCGCGTGCCGTCTCGATCTCGGCGACGAGTCCCCTGAGGCTGAAAGGGGATGGGATGGGGAGGTCGGCCAGCTGGCGTTCGCAACGCTTGCGCAGCAGGCGCATCTCGCCAGCTAGGCGCGAGAGCCCCATCACTACACCTTTCGATGGACTTGAGCGTCAGATCCCGACAGCTTCCATGGTCAAGCCCATGTAACACCTTGAAAACAAAAGCGGAAGACCTAGTTCCGCCTCGGGATGTGGGGATGAGCATAGATCACGCGAGTGAACGTGCTCGCTGTGATCTCTCATCGAGCCGCGCGCCGCCTGTAGCCCCGACCGCCATTTGTGTGGGGGGAGTTGGTGAGTTCGTGGCCCGCCCAGGGCTCCTTCGAGTGGCTGGAAATGTGCGCTACGCCTCACTCGATTCAGGGGCCATCTACTTGCCCAAATCGGGTATTTGTCGCCCTAAAGCCTGATCTAGGATGCACGTTATTGGGCTAGATCTTCACGTCGGAGGTGGAGTGAGTGGCGCGGTATCGTCCACCAACATGAAGTTTTCGGCCGATGCCCTACTGTTCGACAGTGACGAAACGATCATTTCGTCCATAAAGTCGGTTTTCCGGTGCTGGTCGCAATGGGCGGACGCTCATGGCCTCACAATCGCGGAGATCATGGAGGTCCAACCGCATGGCAGGCCCGCCGCAGCCATCGTGGCCGACCTCCTGCCGGCCGACGAGGTCGCTCCGGCACTGGCTCTCCTCGAACAAGCAGAGGTCGACGACGCCATCGCAGGAGGGGTTGTCTCCATCCCAGGCTCGCAGGAGCTGTTGGCGTCGTTGCCGGTAGACCGCTGGGCCGTGGTTACCTCCGGCACGCGCCGGGTCGCGGACGCGCGACTGGCTGCCGCGGGGGTGCGCGCGACTCACGTCATCACGGTGGATGACATCACCCACCACAAGCCCGACCCGGAGCCCTTCCTTGTCGCGGCGGAGCGGTTGGGCGTCGATCCCCAGCGCTGCGTAGCATTCGAAGATGCCCCGGCGGGGCTTGCGTCTGCGCGTGCGGCGGGGATGGTCACCGTCGCTATCACCACGACCCATGACGCCAGCGCCCTTGATGCCGACGTGGTGATATCCGACCTGTCAGCTGTCACCACCTGCGCCACTGATGCTGGAGTGGAACTGACCATCGCCGTCTGATGCGTCGGGCACGCCCTCCCTGTCGCGGCGGCTGGATGTGCTGACTGGGCCTGAGAACTACATGGTGGCGAGTGACTCTCGGTCGCCCGGGCCTCCGGCTGATTCGCCGCAGTAAAGACGTGGTCGCTAACTACGCATGCCATTGATAACGGTCACGAAACGTGCCCAGTTTGCGGAATCATGCCTTCGAGTCAAAGTGGATATATGTCGGAATCCGTTGGATCGGTAGACGGAGGTCTGGGGAACCTGGCGGAAAGGTTCTACACCGCTCCGGTGGAAAGTGACCTCCAACGTGGTCCAGTGACGTTGTGTATGTACGGCGAGCGCCCTGAGGCTCGACGGGCGGTCACAGCTGAGGCGCTGGCCGCAATCGTTGATCGAATAGGTCAGCCGACGTGGTACGGCGGATCAACGGCAGGCCCCGTCGTACGCTGGCGCGACGAGCACCGAACTGTGATGCTGGCCCGAGGTGCTGAAGGGCTGCAGCTGTCGGTTCGACGCACAGCAGAGCTCGAAGGTATGGACAGGGCTGTGTTCGAGTGTGTGCAGCTCGATCCGGCGTCGTACTTCCGTCAACTGCCGTACCTGTGGCGGCTTAGTCCGCATGGAAGGGCCGATGCTGCGCTACCCGCCCTTCCAGCTGTGCCGACAGCGCCGGATTGGCACTGGCTGGAGGAGTCGCTGAAGGCGCTGCTGCGTGCGTGGTGGGAGCAATTGCCGGCGCAGATCGGACCGGACGTTGCAGGCTTCAACATCGTGCCCCGCGGGGATCACGCGGGCACGTTCAGCACACTCTCGGTCCTGTGCTCGCAGACCGACGGCGTGATGTTGCTGGTGGACGACCGGGCGGTCCGCGGCGGTACCCCGAGCGAGGTCATGGCCGGGAGGGGGTGGCGCGACCGGATCATGGGCTGGTGGCAACGAGACTTCTGCGGCGTCGGCGCCGAGGGGCCGGCAGCCGCGGCCTGGATGGCGGTGGCGGAGGCGCGTTTGCGCGGAGTGCTCTCGCCAGCGGACCTCGGGATAGCGGAGGTCAGGTGCGAGGGGGGCGGCCATTTGGCGCTTCCGGGCCTTGCCCTCCATCTCTGATCCCGGGTGGTGTCTTGTAGCGCGGGCCCGGGTTGGGAGTGATTGTCCCCGGGCTCGCGCAGCCCCTCCCTGCGGGCGGCACCGGCATAAGGGCACGGTGTGAAGAGCGGCCTCGGAGCCTGTGACTAACCTATCCTCGCTTCAGCGCTGGGCGCGCGATGGCGTCTTCGTGAATCGCGGTCAGGTTGTGGAGATGCAGCGTTCGATCACGGCGGGCAAGTCGTCCTCGTTCAGCGCGAGATGATGGGCTGGCTCGGGGTCGTTGAGATGCCGCTTGACGACGACCTCGTACAGGTGAGCGCGCTGGTCGTCCGCGTAGCGCTCGGTCAACTGATACCAGTGCAGCAGCACGCGCCACGTGTACCGCTGTGGGCCGGGGCTGGCCTGCCAGTCAAGCTCCAGGTGATGGTGGGCGTCGGCGATGGTGCGGCGCACCTCCTGCGGTACGGCCGGGACAGGAGCTCCGCGAGGTCCTCCTCGCAGGTTTTTGCCGGCGGGTGCGGAGCATTCCATCCAGGGGGCGGGCCGTCCTTGAGCGTCCCTTCTGGGCGGCGCGGCCAGCTGAGGTCCGAGCATGGTTTCACCTGCTCCGCGTCGATGCGTTCGGTGCCCTCGACGTCGTCGAGGTCGACCACGTACCCGGCCGGCCCGTCAACGGATTCAGCGTCATCGTCGAAGTACCAGCCGACGTCGCGTACGTACCCGCGGTGCCCCTTGAATGGACCGGAGGGGCGGTGGTGACCCCGTGCCAGAAGTCTGGTGCACCGTAAGGGCGGTAACTGCCACGGATGCAGCTGACGGTTCCGGGCCGCCACAGCTGGGCTGTGTACCAGCCGCGGTGGGCGTTGTTGGCCATTGCGGTGCGTTCCCGGCCACGGTTGTCGATCGCCGTGGCAGTGAGACCGCAGTCGTCTGCGAGGAGCTGGATGGCCTCGGCAGCTTCCTCATTCCACGTGTCGGGATCGTTCTCCTCGTCGACACGGATTTCCTGCAGTCCGAGGATGTCCGCGTCGATCTCCCCAATGTGGTGACCCGGGCCTTCCACTCGGGGGTGCCGCGCTGGTCGAGGCGGAGCTTGTAGGTGTTCAGGTTCGCTAGACGTATCAAGGCCGGTTCCTTTCGTGTGTGGACTGGTGGTATCCGTGACGCGAGTTTGCGGGGGCACGGCTGCGCTGCTCATCGGCCAAAGGCAATGTCGTCCAGCGCGAAATCTGCTGTCACCAGGAGGTGGTCCGACGCCTTCTTGGCCAGCGTGCCGTCGTGGGTGGTGTGTGTGCGGGCCGTGCAGGCGACGGCGAGGGTTACGCGAGGGGAGTCGATGTGGCCGGGGCCGAAGGGGTCGGGCTTGCCGTTGTCGTCGATCCAGTGCCCGCGCGGCATCCGGATCCACCGTGGTGCCCGGCTGGGGCACCCGGGCTCCCATGCTCGGCTGCTGCACCCGGCTTTCGGTCTCCGGCCCACCGCGGCGCCTCACGTGCGTGCCCCGCGGTGCTCGCCGTCACACTGGGGCTCCTCAGAGGTGACCTGGTAGGACAACAATTGCTGGAACAGGCCCGGTTGCTGGGAGAGCTGTTGGTAGGTGCCCTCCTGCACGACCCTGCCCTCGTCGAGGACCACGATCCGGTCGGCCACGGCCACGTTGGTGATGCGGTGGGTCACCAGCAGCACCACCCGGTCCCGTGCCAGGTCCCGCAGCCGCTGGAAGATCCGGTACTCCGCTCGCGGGTCCAGGTTCGCGGTCGGCTCGTCGAGGACCAGCAGCCCCGCCTCTTTGAAGAACGCCCTTGCGAGAGCGATGCGTTGCCACTGGCCACCGCTCAGCTCCTCGCCGTTGAGCCACTCGCGGGCGAGGAGGGTGTCCAACCCGGCACCGAGCTTGTCGACGACTTCGTCGGCGCCGGCAGCCTCGCACGCCTCACGCACGGCCGCATCGCCGCGCGGCGAGGGCTGCCCGAGGGTGACGTTCTCGCGCACGGTCAGGGGCCAGTGCGCGTAGTCCTGCGGCACCAGGGCCACCTGCTGCCACAGCGCCTGCGGGTCGGCGTCGCCGGCAGGGGTGCCGTCCCACAGCACCTGGCCGTCCGTGGGCAGGTACAGGCCGCTGATCAGCTTCGACAGCGTCGACTTACCCGAGCCGTTGAAACCGACCAGGGCGGTGACCTCGCCACGGTGCAGAGTGAGCGAGACGTCGGACAGCGCGTCTTGGTCCTTGCCCGCGTAGCGGTGGGAGACCGCCTTGATCTCGATCTTCTGCGGCGGCTTGGGCCGGTGCGTGCCCCGGCGCATGCGGAACCCACCGGCCTTGTCCAGGAATCCGCTCCAGTCGTCCATGTACAGACCCGTGCGCACCGCCCGCGCCCCGATGGCCACCAGGCCGCGGACCGACTGCCCCACCGTCTGCAAGGCGAAGACGGCCGTACCGGCGTATCCGACGCTGATGCGGCTGGTTGCCAGCAGCCACACGACCGCCGCCCACACCAGGGCCGAGCCCAACCCTCCGCACAGCGCGCCGACCAGGGACATACGCGCCCCCTTGTCGGCTGCGGCCCGGTCCTCGCGGTTGATCCGGGCGACCGTCTGCCGGTACCGGCCGGACAGGAAGCCGGCCATGGTGCCGGCGCGGATCTGGTCGGCGGCGTCGCGGGTGTAGATGTGCCAGCGCAGCACCGACAGCATGCGGTTGTCGCCGTTGCTGCGGAGGTTCGCCAGGTAGCGCACGCGTGCGGCGCTGACCTGGGCCAGGGCCTGCGGCAGGCTGGCTGCCACCAAAAGCGGCAGGAGCACCCAATGCACCCCGGCCAGTACGACGGCCCCAGCGAGGAAGGAGGCCGCCGAGGCGATCAGGTCCTGTCCCTCGTCGATGAGGTCCCCGGTGACCTGCGCTCCGCGGTCGGCGGCCTCGCGGTCGCGGTTGAAGTCGGGCTCGTCGTAGGCGCACAGCTCCACCTCTGCGCAGCCCGTCAGCAGCATCTGCTCGGCTTCGCGCGACATCAGCGGGCCCAGCCGGGAGGATAGCCAGTTGACGGTGATCCCCAGGAGCGCTCGCACGCCGGATGCGCTGGCGAGCAGGACGACCGACGGCCACGCCTGCAGGAGCCGGTGGTAGACGTCCCCGTTGGTCAGCAGCGCGGTCAGGGTCCCGCTGATCGCCACCAGGCCCAGGGCCTGCATCACACCGGCGAGCCCCTGGCACAGCAGGAGGCCGACGGTCGCTGCCCGGTCGACCCGCCAGGCGAGGGCCAACGACCGGCGCACCAGCCGGGGCAGGCGCCTGGCCATGTCGCTCATCCGGATCGACCGGCCGGCCGCTTCACGGCTGCCGGTCAGGTCCACGTACCGCATCTGCGAACCCGGTTCGGTCGCCTCTGCTGCGGTGCCCGGCTTGGCTCCTGGGGGGACGTCATGTCCGTCCTGCGGTCCGGCAGGTTTAGTGGCGGGCGGAGGCGGCTGAGGGGAGGTGCGCGGCCCCGGGACACGGTCGGCTGATGCATCGGTGGGTTCGCTCATGCCTCCCACCTCGAATCCGGGCGTGATGAGTGGCCACTGCGGGCGGCAGCGTCAACAAGGCGTCTCAAGAAGCCCATGGACAGATGGGGGGCCAGCTGTCGATGTTCGATATCGGTAGGGGGCATGACGGGGATGGCAACGGGATGCATGGTTCCTCCAGGAGGGTCACTGATGAGTACAGGTGCTCTAAGAACGGCCCCGATCGCACCCCCGTAACGGGTGTTTCGGAGGCAAATACTGAACATGAGTTCCCATCACCGACTTGGGCTGTGCTGCCGTTGGCCTGCGTGCGGCTTCGGGTGCTCGAACAGCTCGAATCAGTCCTTTGAGGTATTGCGACAACGGAATTGACGGTGTGTGATCTCAGTCCGGGCGTGGGTTGCGAGCGCGATCAATCCGCGCGTACCAGCGAGCCGTTCTGGCTCCGCTGAGAGGTTGCTACGGATCAGCTGGCCAGCGGGATGAAGCGCCCGCCAGGCTTCAGCCGTGCCTGCGCAACGGCTAGCTGTCGAAGGGGGCGGTGCCCGATGAGTTGATCAGGGCCGGCCGATGTCCTTATGTCACGAGCCATATGAGGCCCATCCATCCACTGGCGATCACGATGAAGACCAGGAACAGGAGGATGAATGTCGCGGCACGTATGGGCGGGTCAGGTTTTAGCGGCTCTGGCGGGGTATGGCCGTGTATATGTGCCGCGTGTAGGCAATCAGGGCAGTTGGGGTGGTGCGTCATCGCAGGGTGGTCACCTCGCCATGTCGGGGGTGCTCTTCACGGAAGCCTCCTTGGGGGTCATGCGCGGGTGAGCCAGCGGTGGCGTTCGGCGTCGGTGACGATGTGCTGGTGGTGGGAGATCTCCAGCTGGGCGAGGTGGGCGTAGTGCTCGACGACGTCGGGGCCGAGGGCGTCGCGGACGATGGCGCTATTGCGGAGGGCCACCTGTGCCTGCTTCAGCGTGCTCGGGAGGGGGGGACCTCCTTCCCGGTAGGCGTTGCCTGTCTCTGGCGGTCCTGGGGTGAGCGCGTTGTCGACTCCGTGGTTGATGGCGGCGACAGCAGCGGCGAGCGCGAGGTAGGGGTTGGCATCCGCCCCAGGGACGCGGACCTCCAGGTGCCGGCCTTCGCCGTGGCCCACGACGCGGATGGCGCACGTGCGGTTGTCGTAGCCCCAGCTAGCGGTGGTGGGCGCGAAGGAGTCGGGGACGTACCGCCTATAGGAGTTGATGTTCGGCGCGTACAGCACCGCCATCTGCGGCAGAGCGTCGAGCAGTCCGGCGACGGCGTGCCGGGCGAGTGCGGACAGGGCGCCGTCGGCGCCGTTGATCGCGTTGGTGCCGTTCTTCCACAGCGAGATGTGCAGGTGCAGGCCGTTGCCCACGCGGGTTGTGGGGGCTGCCATGAAGGTGGGGGTGAGACCTGACCGGCCGCCGATGGCGCGGACGGCGTGCTTGAACGCAAGGTGCCCGTCGCAGGCGGCGAGTGCCTCGCCGTAGGGGAAGGTCACCTCCACCTGCCCGGGGGCGCTTTCCGTTTTGACCGCCTCGACGGGAAGGCCGGCGCCCGCGAGGGCGGCTTGCAGACGGCGGAAGAACCGGTCCGCGGCCGGCGGGTGGTCCAGGGCGTAATCCAGGTTCCCCATGGCCAGAGGCCGCAGGCCCTGGTAGCCGCACTCGGCGGCCTCTTCGGGGGTTCCCTGGTAGACCACGAACTCGCATTCCAGGCCCGCCTTGACGTCCAAGCCATGGCGGGCCAGGCGGTCCAGCTGCCGACGTAGCATCTGGCGCGGGGCCACCTCGATGGGGTTGCCCTCGTGGTCGACGGCGTCGCCGAGGACCAGGGCAGTCTTCGGCATCCACGGCGTGAGACGGAGCGTCGTGAGGGCAGGGGTGACCGCCAGATCCTGATAGCCGGCGGCCCATGAGGTCAGGGCGAAGCCGTCCGCGGGGGTCATGTCGACGTCGGTGGCCAGCACGTAGGCGCACAAGTCCGCCCCGCCCGTGCCGACGCGGTCGAGGAAGTGCCGCGCGCCGTAGCGCTTGCCCTTCAGCCGGCCCTGCAGATCGGGGACAGCCAGCACCACCGTGTCGACCCGTCCAGAGCCGATCAGGTGGTGCAGCTGTTCGAGGGTGAGATGGCCCGACGCGGCGCGCCCCTGTCCCGGAGGAGTAGCGAGAGGTGCATCGGAGCCGTTGCCGGAGTTGGCAGAGGACATCACACGATCTCCTGGTCGAAGCCGTCGGAGGAGCGGTCGAGGCCGAGGGTGCGGGCGGGAACGTCGTAGGTGCGCTTGCCCGCGGCTCGCCACCACAGCCAGGCCAGCGACAGCACGGCGATCAACGCGATGGGTGCGTAGTTGAAGGTGGCGACGGAGATCGGGCTGGTCTGGGGCAGGCAGAACAGGACGGTGACGAACGCCACCCAGGCCACGGCGACGGTGCCAACCGTCACGCCCCACCGGCCCAGGTTCCACGGTCCGGGCCGGAACCGGTGGCGGTGCTTGATGCGCAGGTAGATGGGGATGGCGTAGGCGGGGGTGATGCCGATGACGTTGATGCTGGTGATCGCCGCGTACGCGGTCGGGCTGTACAGGCTCGGCACGGCGAGCAGGGCCGCGGCGCCGACGGTCAGCCACACCGCGTGGCGGGGCGTACCGGTGCGGGCGTGCACCCGCCGCCACAGGCCCGAGCCTGGCAGCGCGCCGTCCCGGCTGAACGCGAACACCATCCGGGAGGCGGCGGCTGTCTCGGCGTTGCCGCAGAACAGCTGGGCGACGATGACGATCAGCAGTAGCGCCTTCGCGCCAGACACCCCCAGGGCGTCCAGGAAGATCTGGGCAGGCGGAACTCCGGTCGCGGTGGCGCGGGTCGCGGCGTAGTCCTGGATGGCGAACGTCAGGCCGGCCAGCAGCAGGAAGCCGGCCGCCCACGACCAGCCGATGGCCCGCATGATGCCGCGGGAGGCGCTGACTTGGGCGTTGGTGGTCTCCTCCGACAGGTGCGCGGAGGCGTCGTAGCCGCTGAAGGTGTACTGCGCGAGCAGCAGGCCGATCAGCGTCACGTACACGGGGCTGGACCAGCCGGTGTGGTTGACGAACTCGCCGAAGACGAAGCCGGGTTCCTGGTGGTGGGCGGGGACGATGGCCAGGACGCCGACGATCACGGTGACGCCGGCCAGGTGCCACCAGACACTGATGCTGTTGAGGATGCTGACCAGGCGGACACCGAAGAGGTTCAACGTGGCGTGCAGGGTGAGGATGATCAGGTAAATGACCATGGTCTTGCCCGCAGTGGGCTCGAAGCCGAATTGCAGGTTCAGCCAGGCGCCGGTGAACAGTGCGGCTCCGTAGTCGATGCCGGCGATCGCGCCGAGCAGTCCGAGCAGGTTCAGCCAGCCGGTGTACCAGCCCCATTTGCGGCCGCCGAGCTTCTCTGCCTGGTAGTACAGGGCCCCGGATGTCGGGTAGGCGGAGGTGACCTCGGCCAGTCCGGCGCCGACGAACATCACCATCACGCCTACGGCGATCCAGCCCCACATCATCACCGCCGGGCCACCGGTGGTCAGACCGAAGCCGTACAGCGTCATGCAGCCGGAGAGCACCGAGATGACGGAGAAGCTGATTGCGAAGTTGCCGAACGGACCCATCCGGCGGGTGAGTACTGGCTCGTACCCCAGTTCGCGCAAGTACGCGTCGTCCGGGGCGCGCCGGGAGTGATCCGACCGGCGGTGCTGACCTAAGCGGAACACGAAACCTCCAGGAAGTGAAGAAAGGGGCGAATGGGCTGAACGTGCGTGTCGAGGGATATGGAGTTGTCCGGCAGTGTCACGGACGAGAGCCGGCGCGTGGCGCCTTCCTGTGTGCGTAGGCCAGCGATTCCCGGCGGGCCCGCAGCATCAGCTCCTGACCTGCGTCGTCTCCCGAGAGCTGGTCCTCCACCGAGGACCACGGTTCGCGGGTCGCGTAGGGCTCCATGGAGGTGAACACCTGGGCCGCTTCGACGAACTGGTGACCGGCCCACAGCGCATACGCAAGGTGGCTCAGGTCGGTCAAAGACCGTAGAGAGGGGTCCGTGGTCTTGAACCAGTGGTGGAAGGCGTTGAGGGTGTAGGAGCGCAGTGGGTCTTCAGCCCACTGCCGTCGCCACAGCGGGTGCACCCTGCCGTGCTGCATCTGCTGGCGGCACTGCTCGACTTGAGCGTATGCCGGTAGCAGGAGCAGGGGCGATCCGGGCGGCGCCCACGATGCCACCCACCGTCCGAAGTCGAAGACGGCAGCCAGCCCTCCGGATGCTGGGGCGTCCCGGGAGAGCAGGACCTGCAGGATCCGGTGGAATGATTCCCGGTTGAACGGATCCCGCCGGTGCACCTCTCCCAGCAACTGCCACGGCCCCGGCGGCAGCATCGGCTCGCTCGACGGCACACGGTGCTCCGGTCGCTGTTGATGTACATCGATCTGCGCGAGGGCCAGCAGGCACACCCACGGGACCGGGTCGTGCGGAGCCCGGTGTGCGGCCATCTGTGCTGCATGTCGGCCACGGGTCTCGAACTCGGATACGGCGGGGTGTTGTTGGCGGTGGGCGCGAAGGGCGCGCTCCACGAAGACTCGGGCTCGCATGACCTGGGCGTCGTAGCTGTCCGGTTCCTCGGCCAGCCACACATCCATCACGTCGCTCCCGGCAGCGGTGACCGCCAGGACCTGAGTCCGTGACGTCCTCAGCGCCAGAGACCTCGTGGCGGACAACAGGTTCCGCGTGGCCGACCACCGTCCGGCTTGCAGCTCTACCAGGGCCACTCGCAGGTCATCATCGCTGCCCGCGGGGTGATATACGGGATACATCAGCCCCCCTCGCGCCAGCTTGCGACGTCGCGGCATCTCATCGCTGCGTCGGAGACGTGCGCCCCGCCGGCCGATATCCTGAGTGCTGCCTCGATCAGGCCGATATGGCTGAACGCCTGCGGGAAGTTGCCCACCTGGCGCTTGGCCTTGGGGTCCCACTCCTCCGCCAGCAGGCCCAGGTCGTTGCGGAGCGAGAGCAGCTTCTCGAAGAGCTGGCGGGCCTCGTCCACCCGGCCGATCATCGCCAGGTCGTCGGCGAGCCAGAACGAGCAGGCCAGGAAGGCCCCCTCGTCACCGGGCAGGCCGTCCACCCCTTCGCCCTCGCCGGCCGTCGGATAGCGCATGACGAAGCCGTCCTCGGTGCCCAGCTCCCGCTGGATGGCCTCGATGGTGCCGATGACGCGCTTGTCGTCCGGCGGGAGGAAGCCCATCTGCGGGATCAGCAGCAGCGAGGCGTCCAGCTCCTGGGAGCCGTAGGACTGGGTGAAGGTGTTGCGTTCCTTGTCGTAGCCCTTCTCGCAGACGTCCCGGTGGATCGTCTCGCGCAGGTCCTTCCAACGCTCCAGCGGTTCGTCGACGTCCCCGGACTCGATCAGCTTGACCGTGCGGTCGACGGCGACCCAGGTCATGACCTTGGAGTGGACGAAGTGCCGGCGTGGGCCGCGGACCTCCCAGATGCCCTCGTCTGGCTCGTCCCAGTGTTTCTCCACCCACTGGATCAGCTTCAGCTGCAGGCTGACCGCGTGGTCATCGGGTGCCAGGCCGGAGGCGCACGCGACGTGGAGGGCCTCGGCGACCTCGCCGTAGACGTCGAGCTGGAGCTGGCCGGCGGCGCCGTTGCCGACCCGTACCGGGCGTGAGTTCTCGTACCCGGGAAGCCAGTTGAGCTCGTTCTCGCCCAGCTCCCGTTCCCCGGCGATGCCGTACATGATCTGGAGGTTCTCCGGATCACCGGCCACCGCCCGCAGCAGCCACTCCCGCCAGGCCCGCGCCTCCTCCCGGTAGCCGGTGCGCAGCAGCGAAGAAAGGGTGATCGCAGCATCCCGGAGCCAGGTGAAGCGATAGTCCCAGTTACGGACACCGCCGATGCACTCCGGCAGCGAGGTCGTCGGCGCCGCCACGATCCCGCCGGTCGGCGCGTACGTCAGCGCCTTGAGCGTGATCAGCGAGCGCACCACCGCATCGCGGTACGGACCGTGGTACGTGCAGCGCTCGACCCACTCGCGCCAGAACTCCTCGGTGGCCTCCAGCGTCCCCTCCGGGTCCGCCACGGCCGGCGGCTGGTGGTGCGAGGGCTGCCAGCTGATCGTGAACGCGATCCGCTCACCCTGCGAAACGGCGAACTCGGAGACCACTGTTCCGTGACGGGCGGTCGCACTCGCGGGGGTGTCCAGCCACACGGAGTCGGGGCCGGCAACCGCGACGGTCCGGCCGTCGACCGAGTGGACCCAAGGCACGACCTTGCCGTACGCGAACCGCATCCGCAGCTGCGAGCGCATCGGGACGCGCCCGCTGATCCCCTCCACGATGCGGATTACCTGGGGTGCACCGTCGCGCGGCGGCATGAAGTCGATCACCCGGACCGTGCCATGTGGTGTGTCCCACTCGGATTCCAACACCAAGCTGTTGCCTCGGTAGCGGCGGCGGTCAACAGGTCGGGGGCTGGCGCCGGGAGCATGGGCCGGGCTGATGGACCAGCAGCCGTGTTCCTCGGTGCCCAGCAGCGCCGTGAAGACCGCCGGCGAGTCGAAGCGGGGCAGGCACAGCCAGTCGACCGTGCCGTCCCGGCGCACCAGAGCGGCCGTCTGCATATCGCCGATGAGCGCGTAATCCTCAATGGGCATGGACATGGGTTGGTGTCCGATCGTCGTGCGGGAGCGTTCCGCGGGCAGGTACGGCAGCAAGGAACCGCTGGGTGATACGGCCTTTGGTGAACAGGCGGGATTGTTCGTAAGCGGCCTGCGCGGCCTCGCAGTAGGCGCGGGGAGACGCGAGGAGAGCGCGGGCGAGGTTCAGCAAGGCGCGGGGCCCGTGTTGCGGTTCGGCAAGCAACGCCCGTTCTCGCTGCGCTGGACCGATGAGGTAGGGCAGATTTCCGCTCCGGTATCCGATGACGGGGACTCCCACGGCCATGGCCTCAACAGCCACCATCCCCAGTGAGCCGGTGGACGGCGTGATCACGATCGCGGCCCCCGAGAGCCAGGCGGGCACGGCATGCCACGGCAGCCCTCCGGACCAGCTCATGTGCGCCGCCAGATCCACCTGGCGCCGACAGGTCTCCGCCAGGACGATGCCGGCCGGTCCTGACTGCAGGTAGTGCGTTGCTGCCGCCACGCGCATCACACAGGAGCTGACGGTGGTCCCCTGGTGCCGTGCCGCTCGCAGCAGGGCAACAATGCCGTTGGAGGCGTCCCCGACCGCGCTCAGAATCCGGAGGTCCCCGGATTGCAGACGGCCCAGCACACTGACGGGATTCGGTTCGGGCGGTTCGTGGAGGAGGGCGTGAGGGACCACACCCCACGTCGAGGTGTCCCAGCCACGTTGGTGCGCCGCGTCGAGGACCGCCGCCGTTGGGGTCAGAACGATATCGGCCCGTGTCAGAGCTATCGCGTCGCGGTCGTCGGGCAGTCGTTCCACCGTCAGCACCCGGCGCACCCCCTCGGGGAGGTTCATGCGCAGCCGGCCCAGGCCCCACAGCGCGTCGGTGCACAGCACCGTGTCGGCGTCGTGCCGGTCGATCAGCGAGCGCAGCTGACGCTGAAGTCCCCACGCACCGACGCTGATTGCTTCCCGGAGCGTGTCTGGAGGGCAAGGCAGGCTGACGGGCAAGTCGATCTGCTCCACGACCACGCCCTCAAGACTGGGGGCGGGCATTGGCGGGGCCGCGGTGACGATCACCGCCCGGTGTCCGGCACCCGCCAACCCGACGGCCAGGGCTGCTGCGGCCTTCACGGAGCCTGAGGCCGCGTTCATCTGCCAGGCCAAACAGACCACCAGCACGCTCCGGCGACCACAAGCGGCTGCCAATCCGCCCTGGCGGGCTCGGGGAAGCGCGATCGCGGATTCCTCAGGGCGCTGCGGGGGCTGCCAGGGCTGGCGCGGGTCAGGGATGCGACGGGAGGCTGCGCTAGTCACGCTCACCAGCGCACTCCGTCCGCCAGCAACTTCAAGGTGGTGCGGGCACGTTCAGTGACATCGGGATCACGGCAACGGTCGCCCTGGAGCAGGCCGTCGACAGCATCCATCGCGGCCAGAGCCGGCAGCACCTTTCGCTCCGGACCCGTCAGCTCACGCCCATATCCGCTGAAAAGCATTCGCCGAAGCCGCGGCGATTGCGTCCACGGGCCGACAGCCAGATGCACGAAATCGTCGACGGCCACCGCAGTCCGCGCCTGCCCGAAATCGAGCAGAGCAGCGCACCCGCTGGGCCCATCCCACAAGAAGTTGAGTTCCCGCGCGTCACCATGGACGAATGCCATAGGGCACGCCTCCAGCTGGGGCAGCTCCCTGACCAGGCGAAGCACCATCTTCTGCTCGGCATGCGAGAGGAGGGCACCGGCCGCAGCTACGCCCTGGCCCGCGGATGCCGTCCGTGCACGTACCTCTGCCAGCACATCCACCGAGGCTCGGGGGGCGACCAGCGTGTCATGAAGTTCACGCAGCAGGTAGCCCGCTTGTCGGTGCACCCGGATGAGGTCGTTCATATCGAGCACGGCTGGTGCCACTGTCTCACCGGGCACTGCGGTCAGGAGCATCGCCAGCTCACGGGGATTCGCCGCTTGGAGCCGTGGAGCACGGCCGGGACCGAGAGCAGGTACCGCGAATCTGTAAGCGTGGACTTCGCGGTCGTAGGAGGCTTTCGTCGACGCAACCTTCAGGAAAAACCGCGTGCCGTCCGCACAGGTCAGCTCCCACACCTTGGAGTTCGTGCGGCCCCGTGAGGCGCTCAGCACGCCCGTGATGACGCCGAGCACACACGAGGCCCAATCGAGCACGCAGCCCGGAATGCTCATCTGCCGCTCGCTGGCGTAACTCCCAGTCGTGCCGCCCGTCTCCGTGCCGACAGGCCGACTGGCGCTCCTATCCACATCTGTGCGCGCGTGATCGACCTGCACTTTTGGCGCGTGGCACGGATATCCGTCCGGGTTGCCCTGGAGGCGGCTCATGAAGACTCCTCGAAACATCAAATTGAACGGCAGTGAACGGAGCGCTCAGGCAACGGCGGATACGGGCCCTGCTCTCGTCGCACGCATTGCGTCCAGCCGCTCAGCAAGAGCCCGGAAGTCAGTCAGAACGGTTGGATCTTGCGGAAGGAGCCACAGACGAAAGGTGGGACACCCGCCCCGCTGCAAGCGCTGGCTGTCGTAGGGGCAGGACAGACATCGCCCCTTCACGCCTAGGCGTTCACCCAAAAAGCTCCGTGCGGCCTCCGGCTCCACCGGAATGTGCAACCAGCGGTGCTGCAAGCACACGAGAACCGGACCTACGTCAACACCGGCCGCAATGAGCGCCTCAAGGGCTGCAAGTCCAAGCACGGGGCGAACGGAAAGCGCTGCCCATTCCCGGCCTGGCAGCGGGGCAGGATGTGGTTGCTCGTCGAGTTGGTGCCACCAGGGATATGTCGTTCTGACTCCAGTGGTCGACGATGGCCACACAACGGTGGTCGAAGACATCACACGTCACGCCCTCGATCCGGTGGGGTGCCGACGGCCGGAGGAGACTGTGCACCGCGACCTCGGGTTGCAATAGCCGGTGCGTTGCGGAGCGATACTGCTCCCGTCGGGGCGAATTGCCCCTGTGTCGTTTAGGAGCAGGACGCCGTTACACAGGAGCGACCACCCTTGTTCCGGGTGCTGAGCGACTGGACGTGCGGCCTCGCAGTCAGACGCGTTGGGATCTGGACAGAGCGGCTGGTGCAGGCACATCTGAGATGATTCCTCTCTCGCGATTCCTTCGATGCATTTCCAGATTTCCGTGCGGGAACCCGAGGGCTACCTCATCGGTGAATTGGCCGCGCAACGCCGGGAATTACCGAAACACCTCACAAAGATGCTCTCGGCGATAGGCGAAATCTCAGAGACCTTCTCGTAAATCCCCGTCGCTACCCCACAGGCTGATGTTTCGATCAAGCTCGTGAGGCTCACCACGCGTTTTGCGATGCTCGAAGCGAGGAATGTTCTCGCGAGCAGAGTCCGAACGGCACGCTGCCCGAACGCAGGAACAGCCTTCGCGGACCCATTGAGGGTCAATGCCGGATGGGCCCAAGCCGAAGAAGCGCGGAGATGCGCAGTTCTATCTGGGAGCCGATTGTTCCGAAGGGCCTTGTGAAGGGCCTTTTCGCTCTCTCCGAGCCTTACCGAGCGCTTTGCGCAGCCCTTCAGGATCGGTCAAGCCTCGGACGCTTGCGGGAAGTACGTGCCAGTGCAAGCCAGGGGGAGCCGATGCGCTGGCCGGCGGAACAACTACATGGCACTTGTGCCCAAGCGGGACAGTTTCGGGTTCGTCCCAGCGCGCAGCGACACCGGCGGGAACGAGAAAGTAGAGACGCGGCTCAGGGCCATCAGGCTGAAAAATCACAGCTCCGATCGGTACTGACTCCGCACGAAGAATGTCAATTGCTCGCCGCCCGATAGCCTCCGTCGCGCGAATGGCATCCCACCATTCACCAGCGGAGCATAGTTCGGGCTCGTTGCCGATGGGCATCCACCGGGGCGGCACTATGGGTGCTGCACGATTTGTGGCGGACATGAAATGGTCTCCTCAGCATTCTGCACTGAGGAGACCATTTCACTTTGTGGATGCAGTGCGCGGACAGACTGTGCGCAGTCTGGTCACGCGAACGCCCTTGACAAGGGCTCACGTTGTGGTAAAGCCAGCCCAACTGCCGAACGCCGAGAGCTCGTTGGAGGGGTGCGCATCCTGCCGCAGAAGAGCTGCGACGGTCTCGCGAACGGACGGGTGGAAACGTGCGTGGTTGGGGGCGACCTTGCGGGCACGCTTGAGGTCATCGAATGCACCAGCACGATCGCCCACGCCAAGCTTCGCGGAGGCCACGTCGATGAAGTGGTGGCTCGACCGCTCGCCCACCGTGGTCGACGGAGGAGCCCACTCCCCACCAGCCACAGGGGACCACTCGGTCAGTCGTGCCAACGCTTGCTCAGTGTCACCCAGGTCGATCATGGAGTGAACCTCGTGGATGCGAATGTTCGTTGGACCAAACGACATCTCGTAGGCGAGGGAGTCGCGGTTGCCAGCCATTCGGGCCACGTCTTCCGCCTCCCGCAGATACGAGTCCGCGCGTCCCGGATTGTTCTCCCGAGCTTCCAGCACGGCCAGCTTCAGCAGCAGTGCACCGTCGACCGCGAGAGCGTCGTTCGTGAAGGAGCGCTCCGGCTGGAGTCGCTCAAGCTCGTCCCGCAAGGT
Organism: Streptomyces auratus; assembly: GCF_050433025.1. NCBI lineage: Bacteria > Bacillati > Actinomycetota > Actinomycetes > Kitasatosporales > Streptomycetaceae > Streptomyces > Streptomyces auratus. The sequence goes on from NZ_JBNGCB010000003.1 coordinate 1,854,344, forward strand.
CAGCAGCTTACGCCGAGCCGATGAATACGCGCCCTGCCGCAGCATCGCGCCGGCCACCAAGTAGCCGGATGTGATCTGCATCAGCGGATCGCCGGAGTGCTGTGCAGCCCAACGGACCCGCTCTAGCGCGGTGTTGGAAAGGTCGTGATGCCCCATCTTGTGGGCCAGTGAGTTCACGGCACGGTAGGCACGGGCGAGATGCAAGAAAGCCTGCGCCCGGTCACCGTTACGGCCCCCCAGCGCTATGTGGGTGAGTTCCGTGATAACCGGTGGGAGCAGTGGGCCCATCGGTGCGTAGCGGGCGTCGCGCCGCAATGCCGCCACCTGATCGACCTCGGAAGTCAGCACCGCGAGTGAGCGCGGCGCAGCCTCGATGTCATCAGGTGTGTCATAGCAAAGCATGATCCGTCGCAGCTCGGGGATCACTGCGTGAACGCCATCTTCGGCCTCCGGATCGCCGTAGTACGGCTGCCCCGTAAGGACCTCAGTCCCGAAGCGCAGCGCTTTGGACAGCGCCAGGACGAGCGATGGCGGCGCTTTTCGCGCCCCGGATTCCAACTTCTGGATGTAGCTCGGCGAGACAGAGGCTTTCCGCGCCAGTTGAGCCGTGGACAGCTTCCGTGTCCTGCGGGCGACGCGGAGGCGGTCGCCCAGCATCAGGTTTTCATTCATCGGTGGATCGGTCCCTTCGCGATGAGGCGCACTCGCTTCAGAGTACGGACATTCCAGTTCCGCGCGACTGCCGTCGCCAACTGTTAACGGGGCTGGTGGCACAGGACGGCTAGACCAAGATCGCCTGGTGGGGCTGACACTTCCCTACTTGGTGATCCCACGCCTTGCGGGGGGATTGAGAAATGGCACTTATGCCTGCAATCGCGACATCATTTGGCGCCGACGAGGGGCACCCGGGCCCCTGCCGTCAAGGGCCACCGCAAGAAAAAGTGCGGACAGTTTGTCCGCGAACGCTGATCACGCTGTGGAAGTATCTGCTTGCACTCGGTGCCGCACCGCCGTGGGCGCCAGCGAGAAGAGGCGATGCAGGCCCGCCACGGACGCACACACCTGCACCGCCCCATCTCGCCGATTCCGCAAGCTAGTTCGACGCTATTCACGCTGTCGTGACGCCTGGTCACCCGGCCTAGACTCGAGGTCGTTTGCCCGGCGTAGGGCGTGCGCCACCAGGGGTGCACGCCGCTTCACGCCCTGGCCCCGGCCGAGGGCCCCGCCGGGTGGGCGCCCGGTTCCGATGAATGAATGAGGGGTGTTCCCGTGCCCGAGAAGGTCACCAAGGAGAAGGTGCTGTGTTACGTCGTGCGCGACGGAAAGCTGCTGGTGTTCCGGCACACCGAATACAGCTACGAGGAGGTCGGGATCCAGGTTCCGGCCGGCAGCATCCGTGAGGGCGAGACGCCGGATGCGGCGGCGCTGCGGGAGGCCCGCGAGGAGACCGGCCTGAAGGACTTCAAGATTGTGCGGAAGCTCGGCGAGGCCGAGTACGACATCAGCCCGTATCGGTTCGAACTCCAGCGCCGTCACGTCTTCCACCTGGAGCTGACTGAGCCCACTCCGGAGCGGTGGATGAGCCAGGAGGACCACGACGGGGAGCAGGAGCCCACGCACTTCGAGTGCTTCTGGATTCCGCTGGAGGCCGCCCACATCCTCCAGTCCGGCCAGGGCGCGCTCCTGGGACGCCTGTACGACTGATCCCTGTCCGGTCACGGCCCCGGGAGGCAGCCGATGCACCGCACCACCGAACAGCACGAGCATGATCCGATCGCCCAGATGTATCGCGGCTTGGACGCCGAGGATACCGACAGCGCCGTATCAGTGATCTTGAAGTTACGCGGTGAGACCTGCGACATCGACTGCCTGTACTGCTATGAGAAACGCAAGGAGGCCCCGGGAGGAGCCCGGATCGACGCTAGCCAAGTTCGCCGGCTCGCAGAGCTCTTCCAGGGGCGTCCGCTCGCCGTGGAGCTTCACGGCGGTGAACCGCTGACCGCCGGCCGCGACCACATCGCCGAGGTCCTGCGCGAACTGGCCGGCCAGCCCAGAGTGGTCCGCGTCTCGATGCAGACCAACGGCGTGCTGCTGGACGAGCAGTGGCTGGACCTCTTCGATGCCCTGTACCCGGGCCTTGAGATCGGCATCTCTCTGGACGGGGACGCGGCGGGCAACGCCTGGCGGGTCGGCTACGACGGCCAGCCGGTCTACCCCCGCGTCGCCGCCGCCCTGCGGCTGCTGGCCGATCGCGGCCGGAAGACTGGAGTCATCGCCGCGGTCACCCCGGCCGTGCTCGGACGCGCCGAAGCGGTCCTGGACCACGTCGCCAGCTTCGAGGCGGTCAACGCCGTCAGCTTCGTGCCCTGCTTCGACACCTCCGTCCAGCGTCCCACCGCCACCCCAGGGCTGCGCATTCCGGAAAGCCGACAACTCCAGCGCGCTGCCGTGCGCGGCCATGGTGGCCCCGCGTGGGCGATCAGTCCAGCCGAGTACGCCGAGTTCGTGCTTGCCGCCACGATCCGGTGGATCGACGCCGGGTATTTCGCCCGCCTGAAGCTGGAACCAGCTGTCTCCACCATTCGGCGGCTGCGCGGCTTGGACACCGGCTTCTGCCACTTCTCCAACCTCAAGTGCGACCATGTCTTCACGTTCTACCCGGACGGGCGCCTCGGCAGCTGCGACGAACTGCCCTGGCCCCAAGCCCAGATCGGCCGTCTTGACCAGGTGCCCGACCAGGACGTTGTCATTGCCGGGCAGCGACAGCTGCCGCTGCTGAACCAGGGCAAGGGCCTGATGGAGCGGTGCACTACCTGCGCCTACCGGTCCGCGTGCGGCGGCGGCTGTGTGGCCACCCGCTGGCGCCATGACCAAGCTGGGTGCCAGGACGCCTACTGCGACTACCGGATGCGGATGATTGACGGCATCGCCGCGATCCTCGCCCAACCCGCCTACCCGGAGGGCACCTGGTGCCGCACCATGCGCTGGCGCCCCCGCACCCCGAACAGCATGCGCGACGTTGCTGCCTTCCTCGCCCGCTGGGACCGCGCCGACGCGGCCAGGACGCCTGTGCGGCTGCACACCAGTGCGCACGGCAACATCAACACTGTGGGTTTGCCCGGCATCCACGAGGCCGACGACCTCGACCCGGCCCACCCCCAGTGGCGCGACGCGATCGAGCCCGGGGTGCGGCCCCTGGTCGACGCCGTCACCCGGAAGTGGGGACTCGTTACCTACGACAGCTGCCAGGGGCATCCCTACACCGGCCTTGACCTGGAGCCCGCCGAACGCAGAGTCGGCATCCTCCCGCGCAACCGAGCCGAGTACGCCCAGGGTGCCGCTGCCCTGTGCCGCGCGGTCACCTCGGCTGCCCCCGCCCTGCCCGCCGCGGTGCAGGTGACCGTCGGGCGCGCGGAGCTGACCTGCGAGGCCACGAACCAGACGACCCACGTGCTCGACCTGGCACTGCGACTGGCCCCAGGCCATGACTGGCCGGCGTACTTCGACGCCGTGGAGTCGGCCACCGAGGCTGTCGCGGATGCGCTGCGCGGCGAGGCCCCAGCTGGCCGCTGCTGTTCCTGTCCGATGCCGCAACCCGCCGCTCCCTCCTCCGAGGAGATATCGGCGTGAGCAGTGCCTCGGACGCGCTGACGATCCACCAGTTACTTGGGCGGATCGTGTACTTCCACGCCCTGTTCATCGAACCCGAGCTCCGACGCAGCACGCCGTCCGCGCCGGGCCCGGCGTGCTGCAACCACGCCACCGCCCCGGGCCAACTGTCCGTCGGTGAGCTGCTGCCGGACTCCGCCTGGGGGTCCCTCGTCGAGGTGGCGGCCACCCTCCCGGCACATCACCGGCCGTGCCCGAAGGCCACCGGTGCCTGCTGCGCCACGTGCCGCGTCGCCTCTGCAGCCACAGCGGTCGCGGCCGGATGGGCACAGACCGAGTGCCACAGCTACCGGCAGGCCGATCCCACCGAAAGTCTCCTGCGCAACTGCGGACAGGCGGCGGCAGCCCGTCTCGGGCGGGTTTTCGCCACCCAGCACGCGGCCCACTGCCCGGCGTTGGATCAGGTCGCAGTGCCGGAGGCACTCCCGGGCACCGAGGAGCTGCCGCTGACCGGCGAACTGCTGGCTTTGTGGGCCGAACCGACAGCCACCACCCGCCACCCCGTGACCAGTTGGCTCAACCACTGCACCGGCCTGGACGACGTCTGCCGCGTGCTCGAATCTAGGAGGACCGGCTCGTGATCCACATCGCCGAAACCGTCGCGGTCGGCAGCATCGAGGGATTCCTCGGCTCCGAGGAGCAGACCCGGTTGGTCACTGCGATGAATAACTTCCTCTCCAGGGACGCCCGCGCTCGCTTCGGTGAAGAACGGACCACCTCGATCCACGAGATCCCCGGCCACTCCCACGAGCAGGCGATGACGGTGTACGAGCCGGCCGGACGGGTGGAGGTACCGCAGATCCCGGCCGAGGCCGAACAGGTTCTGCAGCACGCCTTCGACCGTGCCCGCCCCGCCCTGTCCCGCGTCATGCCGTCGATCACCGCATGCCGACCGTGGACGTACGTCGAATATGGCCCCGGCCAGCACATAACCGGCCACCTCGACGGCATCTCCCCCGACCCGATCGCCTGGCCGAGGCAGATCGCCGGAATCAGCGTCGTGATCAGCGAAGCGGAGGCCGGCGGCGCCTTCTACGTCGAGAGCTCCTCCAGCGACCGCCTGTGGGACACCCGCCTCGACCAGGCCGCAGACCACGGCTACGCGGACGGCATGTGGCTAGCCCACGACGGGGCGGACCATTCCGCCGACTGGTTCCGGCAGATGCCCCGCACCCGATGGAGCGTGAGCGCTGCCCCGGGCACCGCCCTGCTGTACGGATCCCAGCTCACCCACGGCACCGAGCCAGTGGCCCGCGGCCGGGTCGCGAAGTTCATCAGCTGGCTGATCGCCGAGAAGCACGAGGGGTGAGCCGCATGCTGCTGGCCCTGGAGGGAATCGCCGGAGCCGGGAAGAGCACACTGCGCGACCGGCTCTTGTCCGCGGCCATGCCCGAGGACATCCGCCTCGGACACATCGGCCAGTTCGCCTGGCTGTCGCTTGAGGCCACGCGCACCCTCACCGGTCTGCGGGCCGGCCGCCCCGCGCCGAGTGGCGAGCAGGCGCTGTCGGCCGCCCGCCGCGACCTGGAACTCCACGCCTGCCACAACCTCGCCCCCGCCCTGTCCCTGGGCCCCGTGGTCGCCGACCGGCTCACCCTGTCGACCGCCTGCCTGCTCGCCCTGCTCCACGACCGTCCCGTCGCCGACTACGTCCGGAATTTGGCCGAGGTGACGCCCGTGCGGGCAGAGCTGACCGTCCTGCTGACCACCGAGCCCGAGCTGTGCCATGCCCGGCTCTCCCAACGGGCCACCTCGCGCCGCTTCGGTGAGGCCCCGCCGACCGCCGCTCGGCTCGCCGACCTGTACGAGCAGGCCGCCACCGCCTGGACCGAGACGACCGGGCTGCCCGTGCTGCGGCACCCGTGCACCGCCGAGCCCGACCTCGACCTGCTGACCGCCGCCTGCCTGGACCAGCTGCGTGCAGCCGCCCCGCGTATGGCGCGAATATTAGAGGAGCCGCCCCATGCACCTGCACCCCCTTCACCCCGCCGTCTGGGTCCTTGATCAGCTCCGTGACATCGGGTGGCACGTGCACGGTCTGCTCTCTTTCACCCGCGCCAGCACCCTGGTGCTCGTCAGCCGCGGCGGCGCGTCCCCGGTGGTCCTCAAGGCCGGCTTCGGCAGCAACCACGTCCTGTCCGAGCTGGACGAGGACAGCCGCAAAGCCGCCTACGGCTTCTACTGGTACGCGGAAATGACCGAAGCCGAGCGTGCCCTGACCCGCGAGGACTTCCGCCACGAGATCGCCGTCGCCCGCGCCGCCGCAGATGCCGAGCACATAGTGCCGTTGCTGGAGGAGGGCAGCACTGACCGCTTCGACTGGTACACCATGCCCTTCTGCTCTGGCGGCAACTTCCGGCCCTTCCTGGCCACGGCCGGTGACCACGACCGGGCGGTGGCCGGGCTGGGCATCTTGGCTGACGTCGCCGAGGGACTGCGGGGCCTGCACGAGCGCGGCATCGTGCACCGCGACGTCTACCAGGAGAACATCCTCATCCACGACGGCCGCGGGCTGATCACCGACCTCGGCGCGGCCGGCCTCGCCGACATCCCCCGCGGACCTGCCGCCCGCGGCCCCGAAGTCCACTGGCCCCCGGAGTACGCAACCTCCTACGACCGCGCCACCCCGGCCGCCGACGCCTTCAGCCTTGCAGTCCTGATCTACCGCTTCCTCTGCGCGGACATCCCCCGGCATGGCCACTCGCGCCTCGACACTGCCCCCGCCGGCCTCCAACCGGTGATCTCCGCGGCCCTGGCTCCCGCTCCACAGCACCGACCCGCGATGAGCGAACTCCGCGACGCCTTGTCTCAGGCAGCCGCTTCGCTGGCCAAGCCCGGCCACTGAACCACGCCCTCGGAGGGATACCGCAGTGAACACCGCACGTTCGCCGCCTCGCCCCCGGCTCCAAAGGTGCACGGCCCCAACACCCCTTTCAGGAAAGGACGAGCACACTCATGAACGACCGGATCAGCGACTTCCTCGCCGCCGTGGACGACCTCCGCAGCGACGACAAGACCGTACGCACCACTGCCCACACCTCCAGCGTCTCCGCCGAGGGCTGGCCTACGACCGAGGTCCCGGCAACCACCGACGCTGCCACGGGCACTGACGCCGCCTGACCGCCGCGCACCACACCGGCGGCAGGCCGCCGGTGAGCATCTCCTGGGGTCGGACCACCACGGTCCGGCCCCAGGCCCAGCCCCGACGGAAGGACCCGCCTCGTGGACGCGCCCACCACCGCCTTCTCGTATGCCCCCATCCAGAGCCTGCACCGCGACCGCACCCGGCGGATCCACGCCGTCGTCCAGCCCAACTCCCCGCATTCGGCCGACACCGCCGCGGCCTCGGTGACGGCCGCAGCCGACTACTGCCTGGCCCACCATGTCCTCGAAGGCGCCGAGGCGGCCGCCCGCGCCCGCGACACCACCATCTTCGACTGGTACGGCGCCCACCCCGACGCGAACACGGCGACGCTGTCCACCTCCACCGCCGTCGGCCCGCGCATCGTGATCAACCCCGACCTGGACCGCCTGCCCCGTTCGGCGTTTTCCGAGACCCCCTACTACGTGCTGGGCCCCGACACCACCGCCGCGCGGAAGGACCTGCGCGAACTGGCCACCACCGCATACAACACCGGTGCCCAAACGGGATTCGGCACCCTGCTCGCCGCCCATGCCGTCGTCTTGGTCCTGCTCCGGCACAAGCAGCTCGGCGACACACTCGATAGCTGGACCATCACCCGCCTACCCGGCACCGTCTTCAGCGACCACGTCGACGAGCCCGTCGTCCTGGCCCGCGACCTCATTCACGAATCCGGCCACAACTGGCTCAACGACGCCCTCGCCGCCACCACCAGCAAGATCAGTGACGAAGCACAGTTCTACTCCCCGTGGAAGAAGACGATGCGCCCCGCCTTCGGATTCCTCCACGCCTGTTGGGCCTTCCCCCTCACCATGATCTACACCGCCCGCGTCTTGTCCCAGACCACCGGTGCCCTGCATCAGTTCCTGACCGCCTACTTGGACCAGCAGCGCGGCCTGCTCGCCCCGACCACCGACGACCACGCACGCGTGCTCGCCCTCATCCCTGACGCCGGCCTACGCCAGCGTCTGCACGCCGTCCATCACGAGGCCCTCAGCCTGTGAACCACACCGACGCTCCCACCACTTCACCGGCTACCAGCCCCACCGACCGAGCGCACGAGCCCGGCCTCATCCTGCGCATCCACCCCGTTGGCCAACGCCCGGTACAGGCGTCCATCGGAGCGGCCAACCTCGAACTCAGTGCGCCCATCGGGGAGAACACCGCCTTCAACGTCGGCTCTGTTGCCAAGCAGATCACCGCATACCTGTGTGTGCACGCAGCGCGGAACGGTCTCCTCCACCTAGGCCAGCCGGTCGGCGACATCCTGCCGCGCTTCCGCATCGCAGGCGTGACCGTCGGCGACCTCATCCAGCACCGGGGCGGGATCCGCGACGCCGAATCCCTGCTGTCCCTGGCCGGCTTCCGCGACCTCGACCACTACACCGCAGACGACCTGCTGCAACTCGCCTACCGCCAGCACCACCGCGCCGTCGAGCCCGGCAGCTTCCTGTACAGCAACACTGGCTACCTCCTCCTCGGCGAGGTGCTCAAGCACGTCCACGGCGCCGCCGGGCTCCAAGAAGTCGCCGACGGGCAGGTCTTCACCCCGCTCGGGATGACCTCCGCCCGTTTCAAAAGCGATCCGCGCGAGGTCATCCCCGGCGCCGCCTCCACCTACCGACTTACCGTCGACGGCTGGCTCCACCAGCAGGCCCCGGTCACCTTGCCCGGCCCCGGCTCGCTCTGGTGCACCGCCACCGACCTGGACCGCTGGCTCGACCACCTGTGGCGCGAGTGGCAGGCCCCCGCCAGCGTCGCCCTCCCGTTCGGGCAGCACATCAGCTACGTGCCCAGCGACCACCGCCGCTTGACCTACGGAGCCGGCCTGTACGCCGATACCCGTCCCCGGCGCACTGCCGTCTTTCACCACGGCCACGAACAGGGGTTCTCCGCAACCGCCCACCTCACCAGCTCAGGGCTCCGCGTCATTTGCCTGTCCAACCACACCGGGATCGCTGCCGACCACGTCGCCGCCACAGTCCTCGCCGACCTCGACCACCACCCCGAAGCCGACCCGGGCGAAGTCCTGCGCCGATCCCTTCAGCAGCGTCCTAAGCCACCGCCCGCACCGGTGAACCGCCCCAATCTCGACGCGCCGCATGTGCCCCTTGGCACGTACGCCTGCGAGGACGTACCCGGCACCGTCCGTCTGACCCGCAGCGAGGGGTCGCTGTACCTATGGCGTCGGGGAACCCGCGACTATCTCACCCGCAGCGGGCCCGCGACGTACACCGCGGACGGCTACACGCTCACCACCTCGCCCGCAGACGAATGCGTGCCCTCGCCGGACGGCTTCGTTCTCGATCTCGACCGTGCACCCGGACTGCACTACCGACGACACCCGGGCTGACCAACTTCCGACCACAACGGTCGACAACCAGCCGCACGTTCGCCCACGATCACGCCCATCCTTCCGCCCCCTGTCGCCAGGCGACGCATACCCCCGTAGCAGGACGGCAGCCGGGCTCCGGGGCTCCAGCCTGACTGTCCCGTGGTTCCGACGCGCAGCTTCTACACAGTTCCTAAGTGAAAGAAATGGGCCACATGAGTCACCAGAACACTTCCCGCCACGCAGACGCCTCCGGCGCCTTCGCCCTCGGCGGGGACCTGACTATCAACCGCCTCGGCTACGGCGCTATGCAGCTCACCGGCCCCGGCACCTGGGGCGAGCCCAAGGACCCGGCAGAAGCGATACGGGTGCTGCGCCGTGCTGTCGAGCTGGGCATCAATTTCATCGACACGGCCGACTCCTACGGCCCCTTCGTCAGCGAGCGACTCATCCGCGAGGCTCTGCACCCCTACCCCGACGACCTACTCATCGCCACCAAGGGCGGGCTGACCCGCTCCGGCCCCGACGACTGGCGCCCCGTAGGCCGGCCCGAGTACCTGCGCCAGCAGACCGAGCTGAGCCTGCGCCACCTCGGCGTCGAACGCATCGACCTCTACCAGCTGCACCGCATCGACAAGCAGGTGCCGCTCGCCGACCAGCTGGGCGAGCTCGTGCTGCTCCAGCAGGAAGGCAAAGTCCGCCACATCGGCGTTTCCGAAGTGACCGTCCAACAGCTCAAGGAGGCCCGCACGCTTGCGGACATCGCTGCCGTGCAGAACCTCTACAACCTCGCCAACCGCAGCGCCGAAGACGTCCTTAAGTACGCCGAGCGCGAGAACATCGCCTTCATTCCATGGTTCCCCCTGGCCACCGGCGAGCTCGCCCGCTCCGGTGGCGCGCTCGACGCTGCCGCCAAACAGCACGGCGCCAGCCCCTCCCAGCTCGCCCTCGCCTGGCTACTGCACCGTTCTCCGGTCATGCTCCCCATCCCCGGCACCTCCCAGACGGCCCACCTGGAGGAAAACACCCAGGCGGCCCGCATCACCCTCACCGACGACGAGTGCGACGCCCTGGCCGCCGCAGTCTGACCACCAGCACGGCATCAGTAGGTCTGGCATTGGTGAGGGAGTCGTCTTCCGTCTGGAAGACGACTACATGGGTATCGCCCAATCAGATCTCGCACACAGTCCGAAAGGGGGCGGACGATGGTGCCCGACGAGCCGACAGCGCGTCGGCTGACGCGGAAGGGTGCCGGCGCGCGGAGTGCCTCAAATTGACGGTGGGCGCGTGACCGTCGATGGCCGAGGGGCACCGACAATGACTTGAGACAACGGACGACTGAGGCGACGGACGAGGAAATGGCGCGGGATTACGACAGTCAGCTGCTGGAGTCAGTGGCAGTACGCCGCCGCAGGATGAGGGATGCCCTGTTGTTCGGCGCGCAGCGAGTGCGGCGCACGGCAGACGAGCGGCTGGGGAAGGTGTTCGCCGGGATCGCGATCACGGCTGTTCTGTGCGCGGGGTGTGTGGGGTGGTCCTTCCTTCAGCACACGCTGGGGCAGCAGAAGGCTGAGCAGGAGAAGCAGCAGCGGCAGGTGCAGCCGTACGAGCAGCCGACGCGATCGGCGAAACCCTAGAGGTCCACAGATTAGATTCGGACAGAGTTTGCAGCGTTCCTGGGAAATGGTCGAAGAGCTCCCCGGGGCGGGAGAAGGGTTCCCTGAGGTCGGAGTCGGAATGGACGTCAGCAGCACGGGCATGTGCAGTTTGGCCCGAGGGTTCGTCAACGCCGCGATGATAGGTTTCGGTAAGTGGTGAGCAGAGCAGCGAGTTCCCGGGCGCAACTGAGCCGAGTGACGTTGGTCGGCGAGCGACGCCGGGCCGATGTCGTTCTGCTCTCCGATACGCCGATAGGGCAGCTGATCCCGGATGTGCTGCCGTTGCTGGGCGATCGACCCGCATCGCGGCCGATAGCTCGGCAGTTGATGACGTCCGACGGCTCTGTACTGCCGTACGACAGCACGCTGGCATCGGCAGGGGTAGCCGACGGCGCCGTGCTCCGGCTGGTGACGACGCATTCTGCGCCGCCGGCTCCCGTTGTGCACGACGTCACCGATCAGGTAGCTGATGACCTCGATCTGCGGTCTTGGCGCTGGCGTCCGGCTGCGCGCCGGGCCATTGCGGGTGTGGCGACTGTCGCCTTCGCGGTGATCGCCGCGCTGCTCGCCCGTCGTGAGTTCCCGCTTGGCACCCTGGTGGGTGCTCTGTCAGCTGTATCGCCTGTGCTCCTGGCGGCCGGTGCGCTCGTCGCGAAGCTCGGACGGGGAAACCGGGGACTGGCGACCGCGCTCCTACTCGCTGCTGGCGGGCTTGGTGTTCTCACTGCGTGGACGGCTGCCGATGCGTTCGGCTGGCCGGGTACCGCGCGGCTCGCTGCCGTGGCGTGTGCGCTGGTCGTGACGCTTGTGTTCCTTGGTCACTTCTCTCCGCTGGGCAAGGGTGGGCTGGTTGGTGCGGTGACCACTGCCGCGATCGCCCTTGTGTGGGAGGCGGTTGCCGCTGTTCAGGGTGAGCCGGCCCGGCTGGGCGCCGTCATGGCTGTCTTCTCTTTGGTGGTGCTCGGTGTGCTGCCGCGGCTGGCGCTGATGGCGTCGGGGCTCACCGCGCTCGATGACCGCCGCTCGGGCGGTGTCTCTGTCAGCCGTCATCAGGTGGGTACGGCACTGGCGGCGACGCATCGCGGCCTTGCCCTCTCGACGCTCGTCACTGCGATTTCGGCAGCCGCCGCGGGCTGGCTGCTTACGCTGGCCGAGAAGCCGACCGTATGGACCGTGGTGCTGGCAGCGCTCGTTGTCGTGGTGCTGGTGTCGAGGGCGCGAGCGTTCCCGCTGGTCGCTGAGGTTGTTGCGCTCTTTGCTGCCGGGTCGTGCCTTGTGGTGCGCCTGGTGCTGGTGTGGATGGAGCATGCAGGGGGTGTGGGGCCGCTCGCTGTGCTGTGCGTGGCTGCGGTATTGCCGCTGGTCGTGTTGGCGGTGCAGGTGCCCGAGCATGTGCAGGTGCGGCTGCGGCGCATGGGCGATCTGGTCGAGTCCGTTGGCATGGTGGGGCTCTTTCCGCTCGCCTTTGGTGTGTTCGGTGTGTATGGGCAGCTGCTCAACCAGTTCTGACAGTCTGAGTCGATGTGCCGGTGCTCCGGGCGGGGCAGCAGGTTGGGGGCGAAAGGTAGGCATGCCGAACGGAGACGGCTGGCAGGGCGATGTGCTGCGCGACCTGAGAGGCGGCGCCCAGCAGGGTGCACAGGACTCCGGCGGACAGACGTACCGCGCTTCCGCACCGGGCCCGGGCCTTCCCGTGCAGAGCGCCCAAGCGCCGGCCGCCGCTCATGGCGGTGGTGTGCCTGGGCAGGTCGGCTACCCGTACCAGGAGCAGGAGCAGCCGGCGGGCCACCAAGGCGGCTTGCCGCAGCAGACCAGCTACCAGAACCGGGGACAGGAGCAGCAAGCACCGGCCGCTTATACTCCGGGCCCTCAACCCCACAGGGTCCCCGGCTCCCGGCCCGTGGTGAACGACGGGCTGGCCGGCGTGATGCGCCCCAAGCCGCAGCACGGTGAGTCCTTCGCCGCGCGTGCCGCACGCGCCCTGCGCCGTATGCTCTCCTCGTCGGCCGCGCGCGAGGTCGCCGAGGTCACCCGCACCGCCGCGGTGCTCCAGCAACCCGTGACGACCGGCCGACAGATCGCCGTCACCTCCATCCGGGGCGGGTCCGGCAAGTCGACTGTGGCCGCGCTGCTGGGCACCACGTACGCGCACTACCGGCATGACCCGGTCCTCTTCCTGGAGGCCGATCCGGCGCTCGGCTCGCTGCCGGTGCGGCTCGGCGCCGAGTCGCTGCGCTGGACGACCAGCGATATCGCGGACATCGTCAAGCCGGACATGTCGCTGCTCGACGTCACCGGCTATCTCGTCCAGCTCCCCAACAACTCCTGGCTGCTGCCTGCGAGCCAGGGGCAGATCGGTGTGATGCTGGACAGCCGGGCGTATGAGCGGGCCGTGGTCGCGCTGCGCCGCTACTTCGGGGTGATGGTCATCGACTGCGAGACGCTGCCCGCCGAAGTCGCCCGGGTCGCGCTCGCCGCCGCCCATGGCCGTGTTCTGACCACACCCGCCACACCGGAAGGCATCACCAGTACGTTCTCGGTGCTCCAGTGGATGCAGGGGCTGCCCCGGCATGTGATCGCCGGCACGGTCGTCGTGCTCACCGAATTGGTGCCCCGCTCGGGAGTCGACCTCGACGAGGCCGCCCAGAGGCTCAGGTCCACTGGGGTAAGCGTCCAGGTTCTGCCGTACGACCGGCACTTGGCAGCCGGTGGCCCGGTCCATACCGAGTTGCTGGCTCAACCGACCAGGGAAGCCGCCGCCCGCCTCGCCGCGGACGTCTTCCAGCTTTCCCTCTCCCAGCAGCGTCACTGACCAGATGCCGAGCCCGATCGTGAATGACGGACGACGATGAGTACCCGACTGATACACCGCCCGGCCAGAACCACCCGCCCCCCGGCCGCCTCCGAGGCGCGCATCATCGAGGCACCGCCCAACCTCCCCGAGGGCAAGGCAGGCAACATTGCGATGTCGCTGCTGCCTGTCGCTGGCGTCATGTCGTCCGTGGTGATGATGACGGTCGTGCGCAACAGTCAGTTCGCCGGGCTGGGCGCGATCATTCTCGTCGTCACTGTCATCGGCTCGGTCGCGCTGGTCTTCTCGCAGCGTGGCAAGGCACAGCGCACCCGGCGTACCCAGCGCGAGGCATATCTCGCCTACCTGGAGGATCTGCGCGAAGAGCTCTCAGCCGAGGAGCGCCAGAGGCGCGAAAGCGCCGATGTCCTCAACCCGCCGCCGCCCGCCCTCTACGACATCGTGCGCGATCCGGCTCGCCTGTGGGAGCGCCGCCGCGTCGACGGCGACTTCCTGCGCGTGCGTGCCGGCACCGGCGAGATGCCCGTACGCGATCTGCAGATAGCTCAGCAGGGTTCGTCCGTCCTCACCCCGCCCGACCGCTTCATGCTCAACGAGGCGTCGGCGCTGATGGCCCGCTTCCGGACCGGCACCGAACTCCCGCTCACCGTCCCGCTCGACCGCGTCGGCAACGTCAGCGTCATCGGCCCGCGCGAGGACTGTCTGCGCGTGGCTCGTGCCCTGCTTGTCCAGGCCGCTGCCCTGCATGCTCCGGATGACGTGGCCATGGCGCTGGCCGTGCCCGGGGATCGGCTCGACGATTGGGCGTGGGCCAAGTGGATGCCGCATCTGCTCGATGCCGAGCAGTACGACGGCCCGGTCGCCGCTCGCCGTATCGCCCCCTCCGTCCCCCAGCTCGCCCGGCAGCTCGGCCCCGAACTGCGTCGCCGCGCCTCCTATGCGGCCGAAGTGCGGCGCGGCCTGTCGGACAACGACGCCCTGTCCATGACGTCCCGGCTACTGGTCGTCGCCGACGGCCACGGCCAGGACGCCGTCGACCTGCCGCGTCCCGACGAGGCGGTTGGCCTGCGGGAGATGGGCGTCACCGTCCTGCATCTGCTGGAGCAGCGGGTCCAGGAACCGGGGCATGTGGGCGTGCGGATGACCGTTAAGGGCGACCAGGTGATCATCGAGGACCTGCGCGCACAGGAGCCGGTCAGCGCCCACGGCACCGTGGACGAGGACAGTATCCCGTTCGCCGAGGGCCTGGCCCGGATGCTGGCACCGTTGCGCCTTTCCGCCGAATCGCTCACCGACGCCCCCCTGACCGGGCCCGTCGACTTCGCCGAGCTGCTCGGCGTCGACGACGTGGCGCAACTCAACCTCTCACACCTGTGGGCGCCGCGCGGCGAACGTGCCTTCCTGCGCGTACCCATCGGCATCAACGACTCCCACGAACCGGTGCTGTTGGACCTGAAGGAGTCCTCCGAGCTCGGTATGGGCCCGCACGGTCTGTGCGTCGGCGCCACCGGCTCCGGGAAGTCGGAACTCCTGCGCACCATCGTCCTCGCCCTGGCGGCCACCCACCCGCCTGAGGACCTCGCGCTGGTCCTGGTCGACTACAAGGGTGGCGCGACCTTCGCGCCGTTCGCGGATCTGCCGCACGTCGCCGGTGTCATCACCAACCTGGAGAACCAGGCCGGCCTGGTCGAGCGCGTCCACGCCTCGCTCGCCGGCGAGGTCAAGCGCCGCCAGCAGGTCCTCAAGGACGCGGGCAACGTCGCCGACATCGGTGACTACGCCGCGCTGCGCGCCGGTCGTCGGCCCGATCTGGAGGCTCTGCCGCACCTGTTCGTCGTCATTGACGAATTCGGCGAACTCCTCACCGCCAAGCCGGACTTCATCGACCTGTTCCTGTCCATAGGCCGCATCGGCCGCTCGATCGGCGTGCACCTGCTGCTGTCCAGCCAGCGCATCGAGGGCGGTCATCTCAAGGGCCTGGACACCTACCTCTCCTACCGGCTCGGCCTGCGGACCTTCTCCGCCGACGAGTCCCGTACGGTTCTGGACACCGCGGACGCCTTCCACCTGCCGCCGCTGCCGGGATTCGGCTACCTCAAGGTCGACACCAGCCACTACGACCGTTTCAAGGCGAGCTACGTCTCGGGCGCCTACCGCGGCCCAGTCCAACGCCCGGACGACGAGGACAGCGGCCCCCTCGCCCTTCCCTACGACACCTTCAACACCCTCTCCTCCGCCGAGGATTCGGACGCGCAGGAGCCGACGGTGCGGCGCCGCGAGATGGGGCCGACCGAGCTGGGCGTCGTGGTCGAGCAACTGGCGAACGCCACTGGTACAGTGCGCCGCATCTGGCTGCCTCCGCTGCCCGACGCGATCACCCTGGACACGGTCGCCGGACCGCTGGACGTCGGCACGCGCGGTATGCAGCTCGCGGGCCGCCGCGGGCCGCTTGAGGTGCCGCTCGGTTTGCTCGATGATCCGGGCAGGCAGTGGCAGGGCCAGTGGTACTTGGACCTGACGGTGGCGGGCGGCCACGCCGCCGTCATCGGCGGCCCGCAGTCCGGCAAGACCACCCTCCTGCGCACCCTCGTCCTTTCGCTGGCGCTGACCCACACTCCGCAGGAGGTCGGCATCTACGGCCTCGACCTGGTCGGCGGCGGCCTGGCGGCCCTGTCGAGCCTGCCGCACGTCGGGGGTATCGCGGGTCGCGTCGACCGTGAGCGGGTGGCGCGCACCGTCGACGAGGTACGGAACATGCTGGCGGCCAGGGAGGATCTCTTCCGCGAGCATGGCATCGACTCCGTCGATCAGTTGCGCGACCTGCACGCGGCAGGTCGGCTGCCCCAGCTGGCCTCCGCCGAGATCGTGCTCGTCATCGACGGCTTCGGTGCGCTGCGCGACGACTTCGAGGAAGTGGACGACGACGTCGCCGACATCCTTCAACGCGGCGGCGGTTACGGCATCCACGTCGTGGCGGGCATGCTCCGCTGGAACGACGTCCGCATCGCCGTCCAGTCGAACTTCGGCACCCGCGTCGAGCTGCGGCTGAACGACCCCAGCGAGTCCAGCATCGACAGCAAGCTGGCAGTGACCCTTTCGCCCGACGAGCCCGGCCGCGTTCTGACCGCCGGCAAGCTCTTCGCGCAGGTCGCGCTGCCCCGTACGGACTCACTCGCCGATACCGCGGACCTGGGCGCGGTTCTGGAGCGTGCGGCCCGGACGATCCGGGCTACCTGGAGCGGCGAGGTTGCCCAGCCGGTGCGGGTGCTGCCGCACCTCTTGGAGCCTCGCCTCCTGCCGGGCCCGGTCGCCGAACCCCAGCGGGTACCCATCGGCGTGGACCAGACGGCGCTCGAACCCGTTCTGCTCGACCTGTTCCAGCGTGACCAGCACCTGCTGGTCATGGGCGACAGCGAGTGCGGCAAGACGAATCTTCTGAAGACCATCGCCTCCGGGCTCATCGAGCGCTTCAGCGAGGACGAGCTGGTCTTCGCGGTCATGGACCCGCGGCGCAGTCTGCGCGGCACGATCCCCGAGGAGTTCAATGGCGGCTACGCGTACAACGCCAAGCTGTGCGCGGGCCTCGCCGCCGGTATCGCCACCGAACTGGACAAGCGGCTGCCTGATGACAGCGCGCGTCTTGAGGACCTGGAACCGGGCAGCTGGGGCGGCGGACCGCGGATCGTGGTCCTGGTCGACGACTACGACATCCTGACCACCGCCGGCCAGGAACCACTGGCTCCCTTCCTGCCGTACATCCCCTCCGCGGTCGACATCGGCCTCCACTTCGTCCTCACCCGCCGCGTCGCAGGCGCCTCACGCGGCATCTACGAGCCCCTGGTGCAGGGCCTGCGCGAGTCGGGATCCTCCGCGCTCCTCATGGCAGGGGACCGCGGTGAAGGCCAGCTGTTCCCCGGCGTCTACGCCTCTTGGCAGCCGCCGGGCCGCGGTGTCCTGATCCGCAGGGGCCAGCCCAATCGCCTGATCCAGACCGTGTACTCCCCCGCGTGACATACAAGAGAGCCTTGCCGCCCGCGCAGACCACGAGACATACGGCATCCCTGCCACGAACGACGATGAAGGACCGGACGACCACATGACCAAGGACGTCATCGCCCTCACCCAGCGCATGCCCGACCCGTGGGCCATGCTCGCAGGGCTGCTCTCCGGAGGCCCCGACAAGCTCGTGGATACGGCGGGCGAGGGCGCCGTCGTGCGACTGTGCGACGAAGAGGGACGCCCCCTTGTCTCCGTCGAGGCACCGCTGCTCGTGCAGGTCGCCGGCGAGGCCGAGCGGCTGCTCGGTGCCACCCCGCCACCGGTGCCGTACTGGTGGACAGAGGCCCGCGCGACCACCGGTGTGGAAGAAGCCGAGCGGCTCGCGGGCACCTTCGCGGCCCGGCTGGCCGCTTTGACCGATGGCTCGGCCTGGCCGCCTGAAGCCGCGCAGTCCCTGGCCGTGGTGAAGACCGATGGGCTGAGCGTTGCACCCACGCCCGCCGCCGCGCAGCCCGCTGTTGACGTCCTTACCGACAAGGTCGCCGTCGTCATCCAGGACCGCCCGGTGGTAGGCATGACGGCCTGGCTCCAGGATGCGTTCCAGACAGCCGCCGGCGCAGAGCTGGGCCTCCAGGTCGTCACGCCGCCAGGAACCACGCTCTCCCCGGCCGTACGCCACAGCCTGAGCAACTGGCCCTCCCGCTGGGTGGTGCGCGACGAGCGGGACGGCTACTACGACGGACAGTCCGGAGCCGTCCTGCGCTGGCACGAAGGCATGTTCCAACCGGTGGCGGTAGCCGACGCGACCGCTGACGACCCCCGCACCCCGGTAGCCGCCTCCTACCAGGAGGTCACGGACACCGGCGAGCAGCAGCTGGCCATTACGTTCCGCACGATCTACCCCGCGGACGAGCGTCTGGTCCTCGGCGGTGCGCTGGAGTCGATTTGGCGCGAACTCACCGGCGAGCCTCCAGCTGGATGGGGAACTGCGGAGCCCGCCAACCTCCCTTGGTCGCCGCGCCAGATGACCGACCTCGCCTACGAGCGAGCGCCCGATCCGACCTGGTTCGTGGTGGTCGGCAGCCCGGACCGGCCGGGCCTGGCGACGGTGCGCGTCAGCCGTACGAAGGCAGGCGTGGAGGAGTACGTCACGCTGATGTTCGGCTACGGCCCCGATGAGAAGCCGCCGGTGGACGCCCTGCCCAGCGCCGCGGAGGTGCTCGCCACCCGCCACCGCCTCCTGTCGATGCTCGTCCAGATCCGCAAAGCCCGCCGGGACCTGGCCGTGCCGCCCCGCTTCGAGGGCCCCGGTGTCCCACTCGCCTTCGTGCTCGGCGCGGACGAGGTCCGCGAGATGCCCAGCGACCGCGCCCGGAACACGCCGCTGGCCCAGCCGCCTGTCCCCCTCGGTCCGAAGACCCGCCCTGCGATGTACTACCCGCTCCCTGGGGACCCGTTGGACCTGTCGGGCTGGCAGGACTTCGAACGCCTGATGCGGCATCTGAAAGGCGAGTGAGAGCACCTGGACCAGCTGGACCTGCGCGTGGACCTCGCTGCCAAGCACGCTGCAGGCATGGGTAGGTGGGCGGGCTCCTGGCTGTTTTGAGCCGTTGTCAGACCTTGGTCATAGCATCGGGATTGCGGATTGCACCAATGACTTCGCAGTTGATAGGCATGACCGTACATACGATCGTCAAGTCTGGTAGGGGGAGCCCGATGAAGTTCGACATGGGGGCGCAGACGCTCTCGACCCTGAGGTCGAAGTCGCAGGGGTCGAGCACGGAACTGGGAACGTTGATCCGCCAGCTCATCCAGGCAGCCCAGCCGTTGGAGGGCAAGTTCAACGGATCGGGCAAGGCGGCCTTCGACTCGTTCAAGTCGCACGCGGACGAGATCGCGGCGGAGTTGAACAGTGCGCTGGCTGCGATTGTGGGCGGTCAGTCGGGCATGGAGTCGGCATTTGGCTCGGGCGACCAGGAGCAGGCCGACAACGCCCGGTCGCAGATGTCGGCGGCGAACTTCGACGCGGCCCGCTTCTCGGGCCGCTGACGGCCTGATTGCGGCGCAAGTACTCAGATCTCAACGGGGAGTGATTATTTATGGCTGCTGGCATGGACCGTCGTTCGTACGACTCGGGTGCGTCCGCGGAGGCGCAGGGCAACATCCAGGCGGTGATCGCGCGCCTGGAGCAGGTGATCGCGGCGCGTGATGCGCAGGTGAAGGCGGCGATGTCGGATTTCGCTGCGGATGGTGTCGCGGAGGAGTACCACGGCAAGGAACTGCGCTGGAACCGCGCCTCACAGGAGGTCAGGAGCATCATCCAGCTGCTGAAGACGACGCTGGAGAAGAACGACGGCACCGCGCACCAGACGCTCGCACGCGCGAAGGCCGCCGTCGACAACATCGGCTGAGCCGGCCTCAGCACATCGACAGATAAGGCGATCCTTCGGAGTGCGCGGACGGGTTGCCGGCCGTGGGGCCGCGCGGGGCGCGGCGGCGGTGCAAGAAGTATGTACGCAGGGGGGCGTTCATGGCGTCATGGGACATCCAGCCGCAGGGAGTGCAGGGCCAGTTGAAGGTCGTCGGCACGCATGCCGAAGATCTGGGGAAAGTCCTCAACACGCTGCTCTCTGACATACAGGAAGTGGCTCAGGCCGCGGGTACGGCTGTGCCGGGCACGAGCGCCATGACGCCGATGCGCGGGCCGATGACGCCGGCGGGCAAGCCGTTGGGGCCCGTGGCCCCCGAATTGTTGCCGCACAAGGCGACGGGTCCGGTCGCCGCGGCGCTGGTCGAGTACGTAACGAAGCGCAAGCCCCGCATGAAGGCAATGGCCGATCGCTGCCAGGCCGCCGTTCTGGGGGCTGCCAAAGCCACCAATGAGTACGTCCAGGGCGATCTGGAGGCGGCCAAGAACGCCCAGAACGCCGCCCATACCGTGCGGCTGGATGCTCTCAAGGACTTCAGGGGGAAGAAGAAGTGAGCGGCGGACCGGTCGACCCGGCCGATGTACCGGTCTTCACCGGTGATCTGGACGTTCTGGAAGCCAAGACGAAGGCGCTGTCCCACGGCGGCTCCAAGGTCCACACCGCTGGTTCGGACGTCCACAAGTCCTTCGGTGGACTGGCTGCCTTCTACAAGGCGCCCGAGGCGGAGCAGCTGTTCGGCGTCACCAAGCCGGTGGAGCGCACGGCGCACGACCTGAGTGACGACATGCATGTCATCGCCGGGGCTCTGGGCACCTACGCCCGTGAGATCAGGCCACTGATCCACCGGCTGGAGCAGCTCAAGCAGGAAGCCGCCGATTTCCGCGATAACGAGGCCGCCGAAGACAACTGGAGCGAGGACGGCGACCTTGTCGAGGAGAACCTCAATCGCCGCAACAAGATCGCCGAGGTCTGGGCGGCGTTCCAGGAAGCCGAACGCGACTGCCACGCCAAGATCGTCGCGCTGGTAGGCGGCAAGGCACTCCACACAATCGACGCCTCCCACCAGAAGGGATACGGCTACGACGCCGGGGCCCTCAAGGCATCCAAGAGCCTGCCCTGGGGCGACGCGGTCGAGGAATCCGTTCCCTGGTGGCAGGTGTGGGAGCACGCCTACGACTTCGGCAAGGGCTTCATCGTCGACGGCGTGGGGGGCACCATCGACGGCATTTACACCCTGTTCGGCGGGCACGGCGGGGACGCTGCCGGCGAGGCGTGGGCCGGTCTGGCCAAGCTCTCCACCGCTGTGGCGATCACCACCACGCCTGGTTTGAACGTCGCCTACTGGATGGCGCCGGGGAAGATGCTCCCCTCCTGGCTGCGGGACTCGCGTACCGCGGTGCTGGATACGGGCAAGGCTCTTGTGGCCTGGGACCAGTGGGAATCGAACGGCTCCCGAGCCGCCGGCGCGGTCACCTTCAACATCGTGACCGCCATCTTCACCCGCGGTGGCGGCGCCGCCGTGCAGGGCGTGGGCAAGGCTGGGGCGATAGCCAAGGGCCTGTCCGTCGTCAGCAAGGTGGGCAGCGCCGTCGACCCGATGACCTACGTCATCAAGGGCGCAGGCGCCGGCCTGTCGAAGGTCGGCGACATGATGGCCCACCTCAAGGGCCTCGGCCACGTCGAGGCCCCAAAAATCTCCGATGGCGCCTACAGCCTGCCCGAGGGCGCTGTCGAGATGCCGGACGGCACGATCCAGCTACCCAAGGACGCCGCTATCCCGGAAGGGGCGACCAAACTCCCGGACGGCAGAATCGAGCTGCCCAAGGACACCGTCACCTTCCCACCGAACACGGTGAAGGACCCGTCCAACGGGAAGTACATGAGCGGCAGAGGCGACCTCTACAACGAGGACGGCAGCCTCTTCCAGCGCGCCGAGGACGCCCCCAACGACAAGCCCGCCCCACCCGCCACAGGCGCGGACAACCCACGAATCGAGACCCCGGCCCACCAGGAACAGCGGGTCCCGGCCAGCGTCGGCGGATCGGGCGACGACTTCACACGCGTCGGCTCGGAGATCTCCGACCCGGCTCACTTCGACGACGCAAGCCACGGCAGCACCAGAACAGGCGACAACACCCCCATGGGCCGCGCCGGCGACCACGGTGCTCCCGGCGGCAGCGCTGGCAACCACATGCCCACCAACAACCTGGACAACAACCCGACCGGTGGTGGCGGCCGGATCACGGACACTACGCCCACGACCGGCGGCGGCCACACGGGCATCCCGCCCACCAGCTCCGCCGGCCGCGACCTGCCTGGCGGTTTGACGGCCGAGAACGGCCTCCCGGGTGGCTCTACCACCAATAGCGGAATCCTGGGCTCTGGTCACCCGGCGTCCCCGGGCCTGGATGCCCTCGACGACGCTGCCCGCGCCCGGGAGAGCATCGGGGACAACGCGGGCGACGACGCGGCCCATGCTGGCGACGATGCGGCCACGCCTGCCGGAGACAATCAGGCCGGCGACACCCCGGCCCCGCACCAGCCCGTGCCGCGCCCCGAGTTCATGCTGGAAGGCCCGAACCCTTACGGACCGCGCGGGCGCCTCACGCAGGAGCAGATCGAGGAGATCCAGGTCTACCGTGCCAACCACGAACCCGGGTACTTCAAGGACTACTACAAGGGCGGCGACCACCTCGGCGACCGGAAGAACCTTGAACTCACGGACGAGAGCGGGCTCACTCCACCTCAGCTGACCCGGCTGTCGGATGACGGCCCGTTGATCCGTGCCAAGGACGCTCCCGAGCCCCCCAAACCGCATTTCCTCGACGGCGATTACATCCCTGTAGGGGCGGATACCGTCACGAGCGCTTCCAGACTCAAGATTCTCCACGAGGCCGCACAGGACCGCCATTTCGCCATTCAGTGGGACAAGCTCGTCGAGAACTGGAAGGGGGAGACCGGGAAGGCGCACGAAGCCCACGGCACTCTCGAAACAGGAGGGCTCTGGGGCGAGGCCAAGGGGGCTTACAAGGAGTCCCACACTCAGATGGGGGACCTAGCCGAGAAGTTCGGCGAGAAGGCTGCCGAGCATCACTTTATTGCTGAGCACTACCCGGACTTCGACAAGCAGACCCTCCTCGGCCCAAAGAACGGCAATGACCAGTTCGATCAGGTGTGGAAGCACGAGGACGGTCGAGTAGTTGTTATCGAAGCCAAGAGTAGTACCGGTACGGATCTCGGCCCTCGCACTCTCCCGAACGGTAGAAAGGTCTCTCAGGGAAGCAGGGAATATTTCTTCGACATCATCCGCATGATGAAAAAGCGCGGAGAATTCGGAGTTGTGAGAGACCTGGAGAGGGCTCTAGCCGACGGGAAGCTAGAATATGTTGTCGTCAAGGGGGAGAGGAACGCAGGAAGGTACACTGGCCTTCAATATCGGCGGTTCGATATCAGCAAGGGGACTCTTCCGTGACCGTAGACATCTCCCGGCATCACCTGTCGGCGGGACCTGACGCCGAGCAGTTCGCGGAGCGGCTGAGCGCACACTTGGCCGAGGGCATCGACGGTCTCGAGGACTCCGTCGGCGCCACGAGCTTGCTCGACTCCCATTTCGACACCGGACTCCTGGTGTTGCGCGCTCGCTGTGTCGTCGATCCGCGAGCGGCGGCGCTGGAGACATGGGAGGCCGCGGTCAATGCGATGCAGCTGGGCTCGGCGTTGTTTGCCGTGACGGGGGTGAGCGAGGGGTCTGTCGAATGCCGCATCAACCGGAAGGTGCGGACGCTTCCGGCCGTCGGCCCGCTGTCAACTGCCGATGCGGGAAACTGGCTGACGGCGTTCTGGCTGGCCGTCATTTGCCGTGACCAGCGGCGGATGACGCAGTTGTGCGAGATCCCGCTGGAGCGGCTGCGTGCTCCTGAGGGGCAATACGACGAGTACATCTACCACTGGGTGGACACCCTGCAGACGTACTGGCTGCGGCGGCCGGGGCTGGTGGAGAAGCTCACCGCCACATTCCAGGCGTCGGATCCCGCAGTGGCACGGGTCGCCCCGCGAGATCTGCTGGATGGCGTGCTCTATCCGCCGATCAACCTCTTCTACCGCTTCGTGCGCAAGGACGAGGAAGGCTTCAGCCCGGCCTTGGTGGAGGCGCTGAAGCTGCACAAGACGTACTGGACTCTGAACGAGGACCGGGAAGCGGACATCGACGGCAGCATCGCGCTGGGCCCTCTCGCAATCGCCTGCCTCGCCTACGACGGGGAACTCCCGATCGAGGTCGAGTCGGAGTACCTGCCCAAGCACCTCCTGCAGCGCGGTTGGCTCGGAGAGTTCCCCACATGAGGCACCTGGCATGGTGACGGTGGCGCGGCACGGGAGCCCGTCGGTCGACGAGGAGGCTGACGAGCGCCTAGCCAAAGAGCTCAAAGACAGCGTCGGGAGCCTGGATACGTCGCCAGCCGTCTTCGGCATGGCGCTGAACGAGACGCTTCTGTAAGACCCCCGGGGTAACCGACTCCCGACCTGGGTGGCCACGGTCTCCGCGATCAGGTCGGCACGGCAGCCTTCGCCGCTGCCACGGCCGACGGGTCGATCGAGGCACGCATCACGGACGAAAAGCGCACCATGCCGTTCTGTTCCCCCCGTGTGGTTACCTGGAGCTGGGCGCCGGGCTTATCAACGCGGCAGAGAGCCTGAGCCTGCGCCCCGATCGGGCTGACCTCTTCGTGTACGGCACGCTTCAATTCGACGCAGTTCTCGAAGCGCTCCTCGGGCGGATACCCAACCGAGCGCAAGCATCCGCTCCCGGGTGGCGGGCTGCAGCCCTGGAAGGGTGCCTCTGCCAGGGGCTCGCGGCGGTGCCGGGGGGGCGAAGCAGCTGGCTTGCCGCTGACCTGCCTCGGCCGAGGGGAATGGGCAATCCTCGCCGCATTCGAGGGGTTGCGGGCTCCTCAAATGCGGATGAGACATACGGCTCGGTGATGTGGCTCGCCACTACACCGAGCCGTAACACGTTCAGCGCCCTCCGAGCTCTGTGCACGGGTTCCACCGCAGTGGAGAAGTCACTCGCATGCAGTTGCCGTTCCTTCTACGTCTCGGCAATTCGCCCACGGCGGACGAGAAATACCCTCAAA
The DNA here is from genome assembly GCF_050433025.1 of Streptomyces auratus. Taxonomy (NCBI): domain Bacteria; kingdom Bacillati; phylum Actinomycetota; class Actinomycetes; order Kitasatosporales; family Streptomycetaceae; genus Streptomyces; species Streptomyces auratus. Next base: position 1,879,517 of record NZ_JBNGCB010000003.1, read on the forward strand.
AGACTGGAACCCTCTCCGGGGCTATGTCAACGTACAACACCGCGGAAGCACGGGGTTGGTATGCGGCCCACCGGGTGACCCGATGAGGAGTCTCTTCTGTCAACGCACGCGCTCGGATCTGTTCGGCTGACTGCTCCTGTCCTCTTCACCCTGGGCTCATTCAACGTGTGGACCGTGCGCAGCCAATCCAACTACGGGGCACGCTTCTCAGCCGTCTGTTTTTGTGTCTGCGCGGCGGGTCTCTTCGGAGAGGACCTGGTGCAGCGGGCATACCGAGTCGATCGCCGCATCCTCGCCTACGTGGCCGGGAATCCCGGATCGGTAAGCCGTGTGATCGCAGCGCAGGTTGGCAGGCTGGAACGTGTTGTTGCTGCGAGGCTCCAGCACCTTTGCGAGGCGGAGCTATTGGTCGTGGATCAGAAGGGCATCGGGGAACTTGAGGTCCTACCGGCTGGTGTCGTGGCCGGCGACCGAGGGCAGATCCCGGCCGGTCGCGAGCGGAACATAGCCGACGATCGCCGGTTAGCCAAACCGGCGATTCCGCAGAGTATTGAATGTGCCAGGGGATGTCCCGGTCGTCCCGATGCCCCGTGTTAGGAGTCGACTAGCTTGTCGCAGCATGCAATAGTTGAATCAGCCCTGCTCTCACCGAATCAGATCAGTTCCCTGCTCGGTTGTGTGCGGGAAACACCGGGGTCCACAGCGCCGTGTATCTCTTCCTGGCATCCATGGCGACGGCGGCCTTGCTTCCTGGTGAAGCCCTCGCACTTCGGGTGGACGACGTGACACTTCCGGAAGACGGGTTCGGCGAGTTGCTGGTCCGTTCCGGTGCGGCCCGTGAGGTACCTGTCACGCCTGAACTCGTCGGCCTCCTGCGGGACTGGATCAGCACCGCCACACTGAAGCCGCGAGATCTGTTCTTTCCCGGCGCGCGTGGCGGGTGGTTGCCGTCTCCCCTGTACCGACGGGTGTGGAGGCAGGCGCGCAAGGCGGTTCTCCGACCGGACGAATTGGAAGCGGGACTGGGGGAGCACGTGACCATCCTTCGCGATTCCTGCCTGGACGTGTGGCTTAAGGCGGGAGTTCCTGTCTTGGGCGTTGCCGAGTGGGCCGGCCTGAGAGCGAGTTGGCTTGCGTTGCGCTATCCGCACTGCTTCCGCTTGCAGGATGTCAAACTCGACCGGGGGCACCTGCCCAAGGTTATGGCGCTTCCGGACGCGCTGAAGTAGTAGTTCCCTCCCAGCGCTCTGGCTGATAGTTCCAGAGCGCCGCTGTTACCAGATTGCCCATCTCGGGCATCAGCGGTCCATACCTCGACGCTGTCGACACGCGGTCAATCCCTTCTTTGCGGACTTTCTCTGTGCCGCGGCCCCTGTGCCCTGACAGGGCTCATTGATCTTCGTCCTGGACCGCCGATGGCCTGGCTTATGACTCGCCGGGCGCCTATCCCAACCCCACCGTCAAGGATCCATCCATGCCTGCGCGCCTGTTGTCCATTCCCGCCGTTGCCGCCGCGCTGGACGTCGACCGCCGAACCGTCTACCGCTTCATTGCCGCCGGGGAGCTGCCAGTCGTCGACCTGCGCACCGGCACGGGGCGCTCCCGCGTCCGTGTCCCCTCCGCCGCGCTGGAGGAGTTCATTGGCAGCAGGGCGGTCGCTGCGCCGATGTCTCGCCGCTGACCCGAACTGTCGACCCTTCCAGCACCTAGGACAAGGAGTAGTCCCACGTACCTGCGCAAGCTGAAGTCTGGCAAGTGGCAGGCGACCGTACGCAACCGGACAGGAGACCGGTTCAGTGAGTCGTTCCCCCTCAAGGCACAGGCGCGTGCCTGGGGGGTCGAAATGGAGACCCAGTTCACCCGTGGCGGTATGCGCGACCCGAGGGCCGGCGAAATGCCGTTCCGCGAGTGGCACGACCGATGGTGGAGAGGTCGCGTCGTCGAGCCCCATACCTTGCGCGGCGATGCCTACAGCATCAAGAACCATGTTCTGCCCTACTGGGCAGACTGGGAGATGCGGGCCATCACCCGCATGGATGTCCAGAGCTGGATCCGTGAGCTGATCGAGAAGGGCGCGGGGGCTGCCGCGATCAAGCGCGCCTACAACCTGACGTCCTCCGTGATGCGTGCGGCCGTCGACGACGATGTCATCGCGGTGAGCCCGTGTCGCAGCATCGACCTGCCTCAGATCGCGGTCAAACCGCCGCAGTGGTTCACGCTCGACCAGGCGCAGAGCATCCTGGACGAACTTCCCGCCGTGTGGCGGACGATGTGCCTGCTCGGCTTCTACACCGGTCTGCGCTGGGGTGAGCTTTCAGGTCTGCACCGCCACCGTATCGACCAGCGCCGCTCGCGCCTGTTCGTGGTGGAGGTCAACACCAAGAGCGGCATCAAGGAGTACCCCAAGAGCTCCAAGAGCCGCCGGGAGGTCCCGCTCCCGCCGCACGTCCTGGAGGCGCTCGAGCGCCACATCCACAGGCTCGACCGTGACGCGCTGGTCTTCACCACCATCACTAAGGGGCGAGCCGGCCGCCGCCTCGACGACGGCAACTGGCGACGCCAGACCTGGTGGCCCGCTGTCGACAACGCCTACTTCTTCGACACCGACGGCGAACAGCAAGTCGTCCCGCACTATCCGCCGCACTCCATGCGCCACACAAGCGCGTCGTGGCTCGTCCAGAAGGGAGTCTCGCTCTACGAGGTCCAGCACCTCCTTGGCCACGAGAGCTTCCAGACCACCCAGCGCTATGCGCACCTGCAGCCGGACGCGCACAAGGCCGTCCTCGGAGCCTGGGAGCGGATGGAAGCCCCGCTCACCGTTGCTGCATGAACGTTCCTTCGCCCCTGTCCGCGCCGGACAGGGGCGAAGGCGTTTACGAGCAGGCTGGAGCTCGGATCACAGGCTCCCGTCGATCGGTTGGCCTTGAGGGGAACCCGGTGCTGCTCGCCGAGCCCTCCGCAGCGCTTAGACTCTCACCGTGGTAGGAGAGGACGCCCACTTAAAGGGAATCTCGGGAGCGAAGAGAGCCAAGCTCTACCTCGAGGGCACGATGCGGATCTGTGGGGCCTTCGCGAACACGGACTCGGACGCCTGGGCAAGGAAACTGACGCTCGCCTGGCCGGAGGGCGGACAGACCTTCTCCTTCGACCTGGGCGGGTCGATGAGGGGTGCCCCGTACCATGGCGACCAGTTCTGCGCGGAGGTCAAGCACTATCAGGGGCCGGCGGACCAAGGCACTCACTTCGTCGAGTTTCTCGCCAAGTGCTACGTCGCGCACCAGGAGAAATACCTCTTCGGCGATCACTACATGTGGATCACCTGGGCCCCCTTCAATGTGAACAATTGGTCGCAACTACACGAGCCGCAAAGGATCGAGTCCGCCGTCGTCCACCACCGGCAACGCATCTTCGGTGACGTCTCCGAGGACGAGGCCAGGAAGAGGATCGACGCGATCGCGGTGCAGAGCGTGTCCGAGCGCGTGTGGCGCATCGTCCTGTCAGAGAAGCAGGAGGGCCTGCTGCCCCTCACCGAGTGGCGGGCCATCCTGGCGCACGAGCTGACCCTAAAGGGGGAGTGGTGAACGCCGTCGCATCGTCGATCGCGGAGGCGCTCGAGGCGGACGACCCGTACCGCTCGTTCGCCGAAATCAAACGACTCCTCGAACAGCACCTCCGGCAGATCAATCCGCAGATCCGGTCCAGGCGCACCGGATATTACAACCACACCCACATGCCGGACCTGGTCATGCGATGGCCGCACGACGACGACCTCAGCGACCGATACGTCTACCTGCGCAGCACGACGGACGCGGACGAGCTCGGGTTCGACATCAGGCGTCTTGCTCGCCAGGACCGGCCCATTGTTCTGGCGCTCGGTGCCCTCCGCCCGTCCTTCGACGCCCGCGCCCTGGATTCGCTCGCGATCGACCACCACACCCTGGTCTTGGACCTGGCGGCTTTCGCGGAGCTGACCGCTGGCGAGTCGGCCGACGCCGCGTTGAGGCGTCTGATCGCGAACACCGTCATTGAAGGCGGCCAGGGCCTCCTTGACGAGCGCTCCGTGTCCCAGCTGGCCCGTGCCATGACGACCGGCGCGCAGGCAGCCCGCCGCGGTGAGCGTGAGGCGACCGATGACGCGCTTGCTTTCGCCTCGGACACGCTATCCCCAGCGATCGCGCGCCGTCTGACGACCTTCCTGGGGACCTTATGGCGCGCTAGTGGTGCACCGGTAGCTGCGCTCGAACGCGCTCCCAGGTATCCGCAGCAACTGGACGAGTCGTCGCTCGATTACCTCCTCGAAGGCCAGGAGATCCCTGATGGGGCCTTCTGGAGCCGTATCGCCCGTGAGATCACTCTGACCGATCTGCTGCGGCACGGCAGGATCACCGCCACCGACAATCTCCAGCACCTCATGCGAGCCGCGCTGAGCACATGGAACGCCCGGGTTTGCGGCGTAGCCCCCTCCTCCGTCGCCGCTCGCCGTGGCGCAGCCCCCCTGCACTGGACTAAGGGCGAGGGAGTCCTCAGCTTCGACGCGCCCGGCTTCGTTCTCACGCTCGCACAGAAGGTCGACCACCTGACATCGTCGGCGGCACGGGCGGCGTACGAACTGCCGGCCCTCGACGAGGTCGGCAATCGTCTGCCGCTCCTAGGGCTCAGCCTCAAGGCCATCACACTGGTCAACGGTGGCGGGAAGGTGGCGTACGAAGGAGAGGTAGGCGCCTTGCATGGGGACCGACTACGCCACCTCAGCGAATCCCTCGGACCGGGGACCCTGGTCAAAACACTCGAAGCAGCCCTGCCGCCAAGTGGCGTACCGGTTAGGTACAACTTCTCCACCCGGACCGCCTCGGTAAAACCGCCCCGCGGCAGCGTCCCCCTACTGGAGCTCGTGAACACGTCCATTCGACTCTTCACGGATCTATCCCACGCGGAGGAGGAACGCCTCGTCGAGGTGATCCCGTCGGGCGGCCGCACCCTGCATGCCGGAATCGATCACGACATGCCGGGGACAGAGCCCCCCGCCGACTGACGCGCGGCGGGTCCACAGTGGGCGCACCGTCACGACTCCACCGCGTGAGGCTCTGTATCGGGGGAGGTGCTGCCGTACTGCGGGTAGCCATGACACGCCAGATTGCCCGTGCCGAACCGACGTACGGCCGTGACGCTCATTTGACGCTCCGGGCGCCCGGTGGCCCTCATTCGGGACCCGAAAGCCTCTCTGACCTGCTGCTTTACCGCCTGCGTCCTGGGCAACATGTTTCCTATGACGCATCATGTGGAGTGTGTTGTGGTGTTGGAGAAGGCAGGGAAGGGCGCCTGAGCTGCGGTTTTGCGCGTGCGTATGAGGTGCGGTGTGGGCGTCACGGGCGATATCTTGACGCTGAAATGACGCTCGTTCTGATGGGGTGTCAGGCAAATTCCGTCGCTGGTCAGGCGGTCTGCTGGCTGCGCGGGTGTGGCAGGTTGCCGGGAATTTCGTGGTGCCAAGCGGCCGGGCTCATGCACGTGTGTGCAGGGCCCAGCAGGTTCTTCGTCTGCTGGTGGTACAGCTCTCATAGCGGTGTTGACCTGCTGAAACAGCGGTTGTGGCTCTGTCGGGAGGGCGTTGGTCCGTGCCTGGTCCGGATCGCGCCGGCTGTCTCCGGAGCCTCTCGGCGATTACTGCTTCACCGGCGCCAAGTGTTGCGATCCGGCGCCAGCGAGACCTCGGTGGCGCCGTCGACATGGCGCTGCGGGTAGCCGTGGGGCTGTGCGATGGCCCGTTCATCCCGGCCTGCCGAGGGCGGTAGGGGACCGGTCTCGATGAGGGCAAGTCGGTGCAGTACGGCGATGTTCACGGCTCAGGTCCGTCCACTGTGCCAGCGGACGGCGACGGCACCTGCGAAGTCGCCCGCGTGGGCGAAGCCTCCGAGCACCACCAGGTCGCCGTCCTCGACCTGTCGGGAGCTGATCGCGCGGTCCAGGGTGATCGGGATCGCCGCGCCGAAGAGGTTTCCGTACTCGTCGAAGGTGTGTAAGTGGCGTTCGGCCGGCAGTTGCAGCGCTTCCTGCCAGTTCCGTAGAAAAGTGCGGTTGGGCTGGTTGGTGATGAGGGCGTCGATGTCGGCGGTCGCCACGCCGAGCCGCCGGCACAGGTTCGTGACTACCTCGGGAACGAGGCGGTTCCCGCGTGCCAGGACCTTCGCGACGCTGGCCTCGGTGAACCCGATCCGCAGCTGGGACTCTCCCGGTTCCCAGTACTTGCGGCCGTCGTCGAGGGCTACGGTCATGTCACCGGCGTACTCGGCGATGTGCCGGGTCGCCACGTCGAGGACCGGCGCGTCGGACGACGTCGTCACGTACCCCACGCCGCAGCCGTCGCCCGGGATCGCGGCCTGGGTGAGCCGGCGCACCTGGGACTGGGTGAACCACTGACCCGCGGCGCTTTGGGCATTGCAGATCAGGGCGCTCCTCGCGTCGGTGGTGGCGAGGATCTGCCGGGCCAGTTTCAGCATGTACACGAAGGAGGCGCAGCCCGCGTTGGCCACGTCGACGAGCCACTCCGGGTTCAGGCCCAGTCGGCGCGCCACCTCGGTGCCTGCGCCCACGAACGGCAGGTCCGGCAACTGGCTGTGCACCAACAGCACGTCGACGCCCCGGATCTCGTCCCTGCCGTGTCGTTCGATCAGAGGCTGTACGGCGCGTTCGACCATGTCCGCGTTCGTCTCGTCGGCGGCCACGTGGTGCCGTAACGGCGGGACCCTGAACATCGGGTGGTCGCGCAGCTTGTCCTCGGCTCCGGGATACTCGGTGTAGAACTTCGCGGGCACCGGCTCGCCGGGAAGATAGCTCGCGACGTCGGTGAGGCTGACCGTCGTCACCGCGCCACCTCCCTTGACGGAGCCACGCTGACCGGGAGGCTGTTGCGGTGGCGGTGTTCCAGGATCGCCTTGAGGTTGTTCATCTCCACGGTGTGCCCCGCGTAGAAGAGATCCCAGTAGTCGCCCACCCAGGGCCGGTCCGGGCGGGGAGCCCTCTCGGGATGGGGGTTGGCGTCGTAGTAGGGGTGCCGGCAATTGGTCCATGTGATCACCGAACCCGGCTTGTCCAGCACCAGCTGCGCCGGGACGACGCGCATCAGGTAGATCATCCACAGCTTCTCGCCCTGGTCCCAGGAGCAGTGGTAGTCCACGGTCATGGCGTCGGGGTTGGCGACCACCTCGCAGTAGATCCTGGTGTCGTCCTCCAGCCGGTCGTGGCCGACCCACAGCCCCGGTGTGCCGGAGGGCGCGAAGTCCCGCAGGCTGCAGGTCCATTCCTCCAGGTGGTGCCCCTGGCGCAGGTAGTCGTAGGCCGCCTCCGGGGGGCAGTCGACGTACTCGTGAAGGGTGCAGTACTGCCCGTAGACCTGATGGTGGGGGTAGACGGCGTGGGTGAGCTCGATGCAGTGGGCGGTCAGTTCCTCCTTGCCGGCGTTCTCGATCCGGAGCAGGCCGGGGATGTCAGCCAACCTGGACGACTCCTCGTTCATCCGAACTCTCCCTTTTCGTCGTGTCGTTGGGGCGCGCGGTGCCGCCGGCGCTGTCGGTACGGGCCCGGAAGGGGAGGAACGGCGGGATCTCCCGTGGGTCGCAGTCCACCGCGACGAACGCGGGGCCGCTGCCCGCATTGCCGCGCAGCAGTGCCGCGCGCAGCTGCGCCACGTCGCCGGCCCCCGTGGTGTCGAGCGAGGGGAAGGCGGCGGCCATTCCGGCGGCGAGGTCGGTCCGGGCGAACGAGTCGTCGGTGCGGACACCGCCCTGGAAGAACTCCTCGCGCAGCGCGCACATGGCGTGGGCGTTGTTGTTGAAGATCACGAAGGTCACTGGTGCCGCGTACTCCACGGCGGTGTGCACTTCCATTCCGTGCATGAAGAAGGCCCCGTCCCCGGCGAGGACGTAGGTGCGTCGACCGGTGGCGAGCGCGGCACCGATGCCGGCACCGAAGGTGTAGCCCATGCCGCCCATGCCGACGGCCACCACGAAGCGGCCGCGGCGCGGTGCCGGCAGCAGATGGACGGCGCTGGCTCCCGCGTTGCCGGCGTCCACGAAGACGTGCGCGTCCTGGGGGAGTGCCGCCTCCACCGCGGCCACCGCCTGAAGGTGGGGGAGGGTCCGCTCAAGGGCACGGGGAGGCGGGCTCGTCGCGGGGGCGGGACGAGGGCCGGCGTGCCGGGGACAGGGACGGGGGAGGGCCGGCAGGCGGGCGCTCACCGCGAGCAGCGCCTCCCGCAGGTCCCCGCCCAGCGCGGTGCCTGCCACGAAGGGCGGTTCCGGACCGACGCAGAGGACATCGGTCGCGGCCAGGGCCCGGTCGAGGCCGCCGCGTGCCAGCAGCGGCAGCCGGGTACCGACCAGCAGGCACACGTCGGCCCGTCGCAGGCAGTCTTCGACGTTGTCGTGGCCCATCACCCCGGCCACGCCTGCGAAGCGGGGATCGCGGTTGTCGAAGACGTCCTTGGCGTCCGGGGTGACCGCCACCCAGGCCCCGAGGCGACCTGCCAGTTCGGCCAGCTCGGTACGCGCGTCGGCGGCGGCGACGTCCTCACCGGCGATGACGAGGACGCGGCCGGCCGCACGAAGGGTCTCCGACACGGTGGTGAGGGTGGCTTCGTCGAGCCGCGCCACCGGTGCCGACGGCGCCGGCCCGCCCGGGGGAGCGGCCGCGTGGCCGCCGGGCACCCGGATCCGCGCCTGCTGCACGTCCTTGGGCAGCAACAGCACGGCCGGTCCACGTGGAACGGTCTGTGCCGCCGCCAGTGCCCGGGGCAGCAACTCAACGAGCGAGTCCGCGTCATCCACCCGGGCGCAGAACCGCGAGACGGGGGCGAACACCTCCCGGGCGTCGAAGGAGCCCGCCTTGCCGCTGGAGTCCTGGAATGCCCCGTGGCCTTCCTGGCCGCTCGGCGGCTGACCCACCAGGGCCAGCACCGGCACCCGCGAGGCATGGGCCTCCGCCAGGCCCGGTATGAGATTCATCGCCCCACCGCCCGAGGTGGCCGCGACGACGCCGAGGCGCCCGGTGGTGCGTGCGTACCCGTCGGCCATGGTGACGGCAGAGAACTCGTGCTTGGCGACGATGCCGCGTACGGCGCCGCTGCGGTGCACGGCGTCGTACAGGTCCTCGATGTTCGCGCCGCCGACGCCGAATACGTGGGAGACGCCGGCTCCGGCGAGTTCCGTGACCAGATGGTCGACCAGGCGTGCCGTTTCCGCGTCGCGCAGGTGGGAGGTCGTGCCGGTCATAAGGGGTTCCTATCCCTCGTGTGGTGCCGGTCGACGAGGCCGGCCGGCGAGATGACCTGAAAGCGGTGTCGGTATTCCTTGGGGGTGAGCCCCAGGGTTCGTGCGAAGGAGCGGAAGAAGGTCTCGGGGGCGGCGAATCCGCAACGGCCGGCTATCTGGCTGATCGCCAGTTCGGTGGTCTCCAGCAGTTCGCGCGCCCGGGCGATGCGGGTCCGCTCGACGTACTGGCCGGGTGTCGTGCCCACCTCGCGCCGGAAGACGCGGGCGAAGTTGCGCTCACTCATGTTGGCCTGCCGGGCGATCTCGGCCACGGGCAGCGGGTTGTGCAGGTTGCCCAGAATCCACTCCTGCGCTGCCCTGATCGGCGGGTGATCGGCCAACTGGGCGTCGAGGACGGCGCTGTACTGGGACTGCCCTCCGTGCCGCTTGAGGAACAGGACCAGAAACCGTGCCGTCTCCAGGGCGAGCGCCGCACCGTGATCGGCCTCCACCAGAGCCAGCGCCATGTCGATGCCCGTCGACACGCCCGCGGAGGTCACGAAGCGGCCGTCCCAGACGAAGATCGGCTCGGCGTCCACCGCCACCTCCGGATAGCGGCACGCCATCGCTTCGCTGTACGCCCAGTGGGTGGTGGCGCGCCTGCCGTCGAGGAGGCCCGCCTCCGCCAGCAGAAAGGATCCGCCACATACGGAGGCGACCCTGCGCGAACGTGCTGCCGCCCCACGGATCCAGGAGACCAGCACCCGGTCCCGCAGTGCGTTCTGGAGACTCCAGCCGCCCGGCACGAGGAGCGTGTCGATCGGTCCCTGCCCCGCCTCCAGGGGCGCGGCTTCCACCACCACTCCTGAACTCGTGCGCACCAGTGGTGCGTCGGCGGAGACGAAGTCGACGCGGTAGCGGGCGCCCGACGGGTCGAGGAGCCTGTTGGCGGTATCGAACACTTCAATCGGTCCGGTGATGTCCAGGGCCATCGCTCCCGCGTACACCACCACAACAACACGTCGCTCCAACACAGTCGCAGTCTGTATGGGCAATCGCACTGGCTGCAATGACAGATTACTGACGTATCCGGCCAAGAGCGGCCGGCGGATCGCGGAGAGGGGTGCTGGCCAGGCAGTTCGTGTGCCTGGGCGGACGGCGCTGGGTGGGGCGGCTCACAGGGCGTTGGCGCAGTGGTACGGGGCGGCGACTCATTGCCGTGCCACCGGAATGTCCAGCTCGAAGTGGTCTGCCGCGTGGGTGAGTTCCCCCTGACGGGCCCGCAACGGGAGGTCTTCGCAGCCCGGCCCATGGGTTGGGCGCGGCGGGTGGCGGCTGATCCTCTGGTGCGTGCGGTGGCGGTGGCGCTCCTGCAGGCGCTCGCCGCCCGCCTTGAGCGGCCTGGAGCTGTGGGTGGTGTGTCCGGTAAGCGTGGAGGGCGCGTCTGTCCGGCTCGTTAGCTGCCTTGCGGTACGCCGGGAGGCGACCCTGGAAACCTCTCCTGGAACTACCTCGCCAACCAGGTGCGGGAAGCCGACGCCGTCGGCAAGCTCGTCAAGCCGTAATACCCAACGGGGCACCTGACCGGCCGTGTCGTTCGGCGAGACCTGACCAGGTCGCGCCGAACGACACGGCTCCGTCCACGGCCCACCCCACCGGGGCGGAACAGGGCTGCCCCGGCAGTGCATCTCGGTCTCCTGTTGACCGGCCCCGGCACGCGGATCCCCGCGCCCATGCCGCGGTGAGCGTGTAGAGGTAGAGCACGGCGTCGTCGTCGTGCAGGTACGGCGGGGCGATCCTGCCCTTCCACTTGGGGGGCGACGAGGGCGAGTGGGTTGCGCGGCGCGTCCGAGCCCACGGCCGCGGTGCCGTGCAGGAAGCTGAGGGCGAGGGGCGGAGACGGCGACCCCGGCCCCTGCGGGTGCTTGAAGGAGGCGTGCAGCTTCGAGAATCCGGCGGGCTTGTAGTGGAGAGGCCGGCCCTGCTGCTTCCAGGGGGCGAAGTCCTGCAGGGGCTGCAGTGGTACGACGTCGGGGACGAGGGGGTCGGTGGCGAGCTGGTTGTCGATGCGGACGCCGTGGTACCGGCTGTCGTCGACGATCAGCGTCAGGACGATGTGTCGGGAAGCGGGCCTTGAAAGCGGCCTTGGTGTCGTCCTGTCGGGTCGGGGAGTCGCCGCCGGCGTAGACGAGCAGGGGTGCTGGTACCAGCTCTTGGTGGGGGCGCCGAGGGCGAGGCGTCCGTTGCATTCCTCGTCGTACTCGGGCAGCCGCGTCCAGGGGTTTTGCTCCTGTTGGCGGAGCTGCTGCGGCGCCGCCTTGTGCGGGACTCTGGGCGTACGTGTATGCCCGGCTTCATCGCGTTGGAGGTCCAGGAGCAGGGGAAACGCTGCCGCATCGCATTCCCGAGGGCCGACTCGGATGCATGGCCGGATACGCCCTACGTGACAGATTGGCCGATTTTAAGACCGCGGCGTTGCCGGGGAGTTGGCGCGGGGACATGATCACTGCTCGTATCAACCTGATCACTCATCCGGGAGCCGATACGTGATACGCCCAACTGCTTTCCGCGTTCTCTCTACCGCCTCCGCCTCCGCCTCGGCCGCCGCGGCCCCCGCCCTGCCCCTCGCCCAGGGAGCCCGGGCCGTCGCCCCGACTCCCGTCGCCCCGGCGACCGTCGCTGTCGGCCATCCCAGTCAGGTCCACCTGTCGACAGCGACTTCATGCGCTCCCACCTGCGCGTCGAGGTCCGCTGCGGCGACCCCGGCCCCCCGGACCGAGCCCGCGTCGTCGGCTCGGCGGCGACGCTGATGTAGCGAGGCACCGGTGCCGCCCGACCCGGGCGGCGCGCCGGCCACGAGGCCATGACCGGCGACGGCCGCACCGCCACAGCCGTCCCCCGCCTTTGCCGCATTCTCTTCCGTCTCGTGGCTGCGTTCCTTCCTGTCGCCGGCGCAGCGACCCAGGACAGCGCGGCCGAGGTCCGGACCGGCTGCTTACCGCAGACCCTTCGTTGCGTCGTTCGCTCGCATGCCCCGCATCACGGGATTCCACAACAAGGGAGTTACTGATTTCATGTATAAGCGTCGGAGTTTACTCGCCTTCGCCACTCTGGGTGCGGTGATATGTACCGCTGGAGTCATGCCGCCGTCGGTCAGTCATGCCGCCAGCGGCGGCGAGGGGGAAACGGAGGAGTCCTACGCCGAAACGCACGGTCTGACGGCGGAGGATGTGAAGAACATCAACGCACTGAACAAGAGAGCTCTGACTGTGGGGCAACCCGGCAATTCTCCGGTGGAATTGCCGCCGAGTGTCACTGCGCTCTTCCGGGCTCCCGACGCTGTCGATGACAGGGTGACCCCTCCCGCCGAGCCGCTCAGCAGGATGCCTGACGCGTACCGGGCCCAGGGAGGTCGGGCCACTACGGTCGTCAACAACTACATACGCAAGTGGCAGCAGGTCTACAGTCACCACGACGGCAGGCAACAGCAAATGACCGAAGAGCAGCGAGAAAAGCTGTCCTACGGCTGCGTCGGCGTCACCTGGGTCAATTCGGGCCCCTACCCGACGAATAAATTAGCGTTCGCATTCTTCGACGAGAACAAGTACCAGAACGATCTGGAAAACAGCAGGCCACGACCCAACGAGACGCAGGCGGAGTTCGAGGGGCGCATCGCCAAGGACAGTTTCGATGAGGGGAAGGGGTTCAAGCGGGCGCGCGATGTGGCGTCCGTGATGAACAAGGCTCTGGAGAGTGCCCACAACGAGGGGACTTACCTCGACAACCTCAAGACAGAGCTCACGAACAAAAATGACGCTCTGCGCTACGAGGGCAGCAGCTCGAACTTTTACTCGGCGTTGGGGGATACCCCCTCCTTCAAGGAACGGGATGGAGGCAACTACGACCCATCCAAGATGAAGGCAGTGGTCTACTCGAAGCACTTCTGGAGCGGGCAGGACCAGCGGGGCTCCGCCGACAAGAGGAAGTACGGCGACCCGGATGCCTTCCGCCCCGACCAGGGCACAGGCCTGGTCGACATGTCGAAGGACCGGAATATTCCGCGCAGTCCCGCCAAACCTGGCGAAAGTTGGGTCAATTTCGACTACGGCTGGTTCGGGGCCCAGACGGAAGCGGATGCCGACAAAACCATATGGACACACGCCAACCACTATCACGCGCCCAACGGCGGCATGGGCCCCATGAACGTATACGAGAGCAAGTTCCGGAACTGGTCTGCCGGGTACTCGGACTTCGACCGCGGAACCTACGTCATCACGTTCATACCCAAGAGCTGGAACACCGCCCCCGCCGAGGTGAAGCAGGGCTGGCCGTAAACAGAGCCGGGTAGGAGGACCGGTGGCCGCTCACCGTTCCGGTGCCCGACCGGAACCGGCTGGAGCTGCAATCGGTGCTGATCAACGCCGTGTGCCGCTCGTCCCCGGGACCGAGAGGCGGTCCGGCTCATCACCGAACCAAGCACCCCGGTCGTCGACGCGGTCGTGGGCTGGGGCGCCGGGCGCTGTTGACGTGAGAGGCGCCGGGATCGCTGCGAGACTGGGTGCGGAAGGGGTGATTCCCGTGCCAGACCCATCGCAGGCGCCCGCCGATCCCGGCGCCGCCGTCGACGAGAGTCGGCTGGAAGAGCTGATCACCGAGGCGCAGATCGTCCTTCCGGTAGAATTGTCCGCACTGGCGAACCGGTGTGCCTCGGCCCTCGGCCTGAATACGGCACTGATCTACCTCGTCGACCTGCAGCAACGGCTGCTCGTCCCGCTCGACGAGGCCCTGGAAGTGCTGCCGGTGGACGCCTCGCAGGCCGGCTGGGCGTACCGCACGGTCTCCCCGCGGGTGACGGACGACGGCGACGACGTGGTCATCTGGCTGCCGCTGGTCGACGGTGCGGAGCGGCTGGGGGTGCTGGCGGTGCGGACCGCCCCACTGGACGGGCCACGGATGCGCCGCTCTCGGATTCTGGCCGATCTGCTCGCGATGGTCGTCACCTCCAAGCGCGCCTACAGCGACTGGATCGCCGCTCGCACCCGCACCGCGACCATGCAGCTGCCGGCCGAGTTGGTGCGGGCATTCCTGCCGCCCCGCACCATCGGCAGCAGGCAGTGCGTCTCGACCGCGGTGCTGGAGCCGGCGTACGACCTCGGCGGGGACGCCTTCGACCATGCGGTGGTCAAGCAGGTGCTGCACACCATGATCCTCGACGGCATGGGACACGATCTGGCCTCCGGTCTGGCCACCTCGGTGGCCATGGCCGGCGCGCGGAACGCCCGCCGCAGCGGCGCCGATCTGCCCGACCTCGTCGGCTCCGTCGACCGTGCGCTCACACAGTGGCTGCCCGACCACTTCTGCACCGGTGTGGTGTGCCGGCTCGACGCCGACGTCGGGGAGTTGCGCTGGATCAACTGCGGGCACCCGCCACCGCTGCTCATCCGTGCCAAGCGGGTACTCGAAGGGGCGCTGGACAGCCCCCCGCAGCCGCCGATCGGCCTGTACGTCGAATCCGACCCACCCGCCCGGCAGGTCTACGAGACCACACTCGAACCGGGCGACCGCGTCTTGCTCTACACCGACGGTGTGGTCGACGCACGCGACGCCAACGGCGTTGAGTTCGGCCTCGAACGGTTCACGGCCTTCATCATCCGCGCCTCCGCCGCCGGCGAGCGCCCCGCCGAGGTGCTGCGGCTGCTCATCCACGCCATCCTCGACTACCAGCACAACAGCCTGCCGGACGATGCCACGATCCTGCTCTTCGAATGGCACCCGCAGCACCCGCCGCAACAGCCGTGAAGGAGCATTACGCGCTCCCGGCTGCCCGTTGCCGAGGTCATGGATGATCTTCTGGCCGCCTGCACCAGTGGTCAGGAGAAGATTGCGTGCACCTGGTCGACTGCTTCAGGCCCATAGCCAACCGTGCCGACGGGGACTGCGCCATCGATCGCGTCGATGATGCGCCCGGCCCAAACGGGACCGAATCCTCCGCACAGCTCGATCAGTTGCACGCCCTCGCTCACCAGGCGACGCGCGACCTCAAGGCCCTGGTCGGGCTTCTCCACCCCCACGAGGACAGTGCGGCACTTGCCGGTGTCCACGACGTTGACATCGCCGCCTGCGGCACTGCCGGCCGCCGTGTAGATGAATCCCCAGTGTGTGAGCGCCATGCGTGTGGACCTCCTATGACCGTCGAAGCCACCAGCGAAACAGAAGCAGGGTGAGAACGCTCCGGATCGGGGATGACCCACGTGTGATCCACACCTCACTCCCGATGTCGGAGCGATGGCCAGGGGGGCCGATCGCCTCGCGTGTGTGGATGTCCTCCGAGCCGCCGCATGCCGCCAGGCCGGCTACCCCCGCGCTCGGCCGGTGCTGAAGCCGAGTCCGGCGCCGCGGACTCCCGCGTCCCGGGTAACCCACCCAGCCCGATCCCGCCTGCGGACCCGACTTGCCATTTCTATCGATAATCAATAGATTTCCATCGTGGATCGATCAGGGGAGTGGCATTGGGAAAGCTGACAGTGCTCGCGCTGCGTGCCGTGATGGTGGCGCTGCACGCCGGATCGGTGTGTGCCCAGGCGGTGATGGTGGCGATGTTGACGGGCGCCGTGGAGGTGAGCTTCCTTGCGGGCCGCCGCACTCCGGTCCTCGTGATCGCAGTCCTGGGCGTCGTGACGGTCCAGGTCGTCCTGGTCTCCGTGTGGCGGCTGGTGACGATGATGCAACGCGGAACCGTGTTCTCCTACGGCGCATTCCGCTACGTCCATCTCGTGATCGGCGCGTTCGTGGCGGCCGCGCTTCTGGTGTTCGCGCTCGGGGTGGTGCTGGCGTCCGGCAACGTCGTGCCCCCGGGAGTCGTGGCCCTGCTGGGCGGGGTGGGCCTGGCGGTCTTCGGGGTGGCGCTCATCGTGCTCGTGCTGCGGATGCTGCTCGCACAGGCCGTCGCACGTGATGTCGAGGCGTCGCAGCTGGGAGCCGAGTTGGCCGAGGTGATCTGATGCCGATCGCCGTCGACATCGATGTGATGCTGGCCAAGCGGAAGATGTCCGTGGGCGAACTCGCGGACCGGGTGGGGATCACACCCGCCAACCTGGCGGTGCTCAAGAACGGCCGCGCCAAGGCGGTGCGCTTCACCACGCTTGCCGCGCTGTGCGAGGTGCTTGAGTGCCAGCCCGGAGACCTGCTGCGCTGGGAGCCCGATGACCCCGGGGATCCGGACAAGGCTGCGCACGAATCCGGAGCATCCGTCCCAGCCGGACCTTCGCCTCGGTGACCACAGCCGCGGTGGTCGGCCGCCCGTACACGATCGCCAGGTACGCCCTCGACGATCCCTGCCGCGCGACTCACCCCGCCCGATCTTCGGCGAGCGCCCGAGTGACGACCTGAGGACGACGTTCGCACACCTCACTTTCGCGGCCCGGGCCGTCGCCGTAGTGCCCGCGGCCGATCGGCGCCTGCTGTGCGCCGAACGCCCCGATGACGAACTCGACAAGGAACAGGGCAGACATGACGACAGCACGCCTCTCATACCGTCTCGGGGCCACTGCCAGTGCCGACGTACTGGTGGTCGGGGCCGGGCTGGCCGGACTGAACACCGCCACACTCCTCGCCCGACAAGGCCACGACGTGCTTCTGGCCGAACGCCGAACCAGCCTTGCCGGCGCGATCCGCACCACCGGAATCTTCGTGCGGAAGACACTCGACGACTTCCCGCTGCCCGCGAACTGCCTCGGACCACCGATCCGACGTGTGGTCCTCTACCCCCCTGACCTGCGCCGGCCGGTCAGCCTCAGCAGCCTCCGCGACGAGTACCGGGTGGGCGACATGGCACCCCTCTACGAAGCGTCCGCCGCCACCGCCGTCGACGCCGGTGTCCGCATAGCACTGGGCACGCGCTACACCGGCCGACAGGGCACCACCTTCCACCTGGCCGGACGCGACGGACCGACCACGGTCCGAGCCCGCTTCGTCGTCGGCGCCGACGGGGCCCGCTCAAGAGTCGCCCGCGACCTCGCTCTCGACCGCAACCATCACCTGATCGTCGGCGCCGAGGAGGTCTTCGCACTACCCGGAAGCGACCAGCCGCCGACCTTCCACTGCGTACTCGACCCCTCCCTTGCCCCCGGCTACCTGGCCTGGGTGGTGAACGACGGGCAACATGCCCATGTCGGAGTCGCAGGCTATGCCGACCGCTATCCGGACGGTCTTCGCCGTGCCATGGAGCGGTTCAGCGCCTCAGCGCCCGGACTGACCGGTCTCGAACGTCCCGAAACGGTGGAGCGGCGCGCAGGGCCCATACCCGTCGGCGGCCTGCTGCGCCGGATCAGCTGCGCCGACGGGCTTCTCGTGGGGGATGCAGCGGGCGCGGTCTCCCCACTCACCGCCGGCGGCCTGGACCCGTGCCTACGGCAGTCGAAACTCGCGGCCGAGGTCCTCAACGACGCATTGTGCACCGGGAATCCGGACACGATGAGCCACTACGACGGAGCCGCACTCCGCCCCCACTTCCGCGGACGACTCACGCTGCGCCGGGCATGGGCCCACGTACGGACGCCTGCCACAGCGGCAGCGGTGTTCCCCCTGCTACGCACCCCGTTCGGCCGGGCCGCGGCAAGCCGAGTCCTCTTCGGCGACAGATCCTTCCCCGACCCCACACCCAAGTGAACTCACTGAGCGAGAGGCCAAGCCCATGCCTTCATTCCCCATATCAGCGCCCACGAAGCTCATCACCATGATGGCAGGGCTGGTTGTTACCTGTGGACTCCTGTCGGCTTGCGGTGCCGAGAGTGCCAAGAGTTCCGACGTGACGTACAAAGCCTGGACCGAAGGAGGCAATCTGAAATCCGCCAGGTACGACTACATCGATGGCCTCAACGGCGCGGTAAGCATGCAAGCCGAGGTGAGCGGAGCCAAGTGGAGCACACAGGAGGACGGCGGGCACAGCCCACGCCTCGAAGTCGTGCCTACCGGCAAGGGCGTGGCGCACTGCCTCCTGAGGGACGGCGACGGCCGCGTTCTGGACCAACAGAAGGGCGCAGCAGGGCGGTCGGTCACATGCTCTGCCCAGCGGTAGTACGCCCCCCGGCCGCTTCCCGCCGTGTGCGAGTGGTCCGTTCAGATCCGTTCCGACCAAGGCACGGGGCGCTCGTCGGCCAGAATGTGACGTAAAGAGCCGGCAATTGCCGGTCACTCCGCATTAGGCCTGGGCCTGGTTCGTTGTCCGGACTGGTTCGGGCGTCCCGCACCACATCCGCATCAGAAGGCTTCTGCTCGTGCTGTCGGTCCGGAGCCCGAGGGTGCACGCTTTCGGAATCATGATTGCCGGTGGGCGGGAGAGGGCGGGAGAGACACCCCCTGGGTGCACCTTGCTGGTCAGGCCGTCAGCTGATGCTTTGTCACCGTTTCTGAACTGGTGTGTGAACCGCCTCGGCAGTTGCCCCGTACAGCCCCGTGTGCGCGGCCCCGATGGCCGCGGCGATACGCAGCGAGGGAAGGAATCGGCATGGCCGGCGGCAACATCAAGATCAGCCCGGACGAGATGCGGGAGGCGTCGACCTGGCTGCAGAACCAGAAGGAACTGATGCAGCAGAGCCTCCACGAGGCCAACACCAAGATGGACGAGATGGTCGAGGCGGCCTACGCCACCCCCGGCTCCGAGTCCAAGTTCCGTCCGTACTGGGAGGAGTACAAGAACGGAACCGAGAAGGCGATCGAGGGCCTGCAGGGCGTCAGCGAGTTCATCAAGCAGGTCGCCGACGCGTTCGTCGACACCGACGACCAGACGTCCGGCTCCATCGGCTGACGTGCCCCCGCACCGTCCGGCCCCGCTCTCCCTGTGAGGGCGGGGCCGGACGCCGGAGCAGGAGAGGAGACACCGATGGGGCGCATCAGCGTTCCCGTGCAGGATCTGAAGGACACGGCCAAGGAGCTCCAGAACATCGGGGATCTGATCGGGGACTCCGCCTCGCTCTACCACGCCGCGGGCGACCGGAAGGACTTCAAGAGCGTCGCCGGCGACAGCAAGCTCGCGCACGCCCTCGACGAATTCGACAAGGCGTGGGCGGCGGGTCACGAGCGGGTCCACGACAACGTGAAGACGTTCGCCAAGAACGTGGACACGATCTCCGAGAACTTCACGAAGACGGACGATATGGGGCCCGTTCGCACGCGGTGAGTTGGGATGTCCGGCGACGCGGGGCCGTCGTCCGGCTCGGCGTACCACGGCAGTCGAGCCCGGCGTCCGCAGCGTGGAGGGCTTCGTACGGCCGGTGACACGGTTCTCACCACCCTGCTGACTGCGCGGCTTCCGCAGCCCGTCGCCGAGAGATGATCTCCGGGCCCGCTCGGAGACCGTGGCCCGCTCAGAAGTCGTAGCAGACGTAGGTGCCCTCGGGCCCGCGGGCGATCCGGTCCGAGCCCCAGCAGTGGAGCATCGGCCCCACGCGGTACAGGGCGGCGCCACCGGCCAGCAGGACAAGGACGGCGAGCACGGCGGTCACGATCCGCATGGCCGTCATCCGCCGTACGAGCCACCAGGCCCCGGCGACCGCAAGCGCCCCCAGCCCCAGCATGACGGCCGACATCGGGGCGGTGTTGTTCTGGAGCCCCGGAAAGCGGTCCGGGTGCGCGGCCTGTTGTACGGCGGCGAAGGCGAAGAAGAACAGCAGCAGCCCGAGCAGCAACAGTCCGACGGAACCGACCCCGCGGCCGACGGCCCCGCCCCGGCTCCGCGGGACTCCGGTCGCCTCGGCGTCGTCCGCGCGCACGAGCCGCCGGTCGAGGACCGCCCGGAGCCGGTCCACCTCCTCCGGGCCCGCCACGGCCCGCTTGGGCAGGACGACGAAGCCGACGGCGGACTTGTCGGCGCTGAGAACCACGAACAGCTCCGGCGTCTCGACATAGCGCGAGTAGAGGTGCCAGTCGTGGCTGGCCGAGCTGTGCACGGTGGTGAGCCGGACCCCGGTGTCGTCGACCGTCCCGCGGATGTCCCCCTGCCGTTCGGCGAGCCGGTGGAGGCGGCGCGCCTGCAACCACGGCACCGCAGTCATGAAGGCGAGGGCGGCCACCACCCCCGCATACAGCGGCCACGGTCTGTCCCGGTGGCCGGAGCCGGCCGCCGACAGCAGGGCGCCGACGGTCGTGACCGCCACCGTCCAGACCAGCGCCCGGCGCTGAAAGCGTCCCGCGCCGATGCTCCTCGCGCGTGCCCGCAGCGCGGACGCCAGTTCGCCGACGGTCGGCCGGTAGGCCAGCTCCACCGGTCTCTCGGCGACCGCGTCTGTTTCCCGGCCCTCGGCCATGTCCCTCCCCGGTTCGGTGATCAAGCGGATCGTAGAGGCTCTCTCAGCCGCTCCGGCGACCTGGGGTCAGGAGAGCGCGCGCATCGCCGCTGAGTACGTCGTGACGACCACGCGGCGCCCGAGGAGCTTTGCGTCCACGCCGGCGGTTGGCGGTCGGGGGCACCGGCACACGTCGAGAGCTTCCCCGCGGTGTCGCGGTACAGCTCCTCTGACATGGGTGTCCGTGGACGAATGAGGCGGTAGGGGTGCGATGCGTGTCCGTGGTGCGACGCGGTTGCCGCGTCCGGTGTCTGCCTTACCCTTTCTTTCGGGTCGTCGGCTGCGCGTGCGTACATCGGCTGCGTGTGCCTCCATACGGGACCGATGCGACCGATGCCTCACCCGAATCGTCCGAACAGGAGTGAGCCGCTCGTGTCCTCGTCCGCCCCGGCCGGGGCCTCTTCGCGACCTGTCCGCGTGTTGCTGGTGGAGGACGACGACCTGATGCGACGGTCCTTCACCGTCGCCTTGGAGCGTTACGGCTACGAGATGCAGGCCGCGGCCGACGGTCTTACGGGCCTTGAGCTCTTCCGTGACGAAAGCTTCGACCTGCTGATCCTGGACGTGATGCTGCCCGGTCTGGACGGGATCGGCCTGTGCCGCAGGGTTCGGGAGACCAGCTTGGTGCCCGTTTTGATGATGTCCGCGCGCGGCGACGGGCTCGATGTCGTCGCCGGTCTGGAGGCCGGGGCGGACGACTACGTGGTCAAGCCCGTGGACACGTACGTGCTGGTGGCGCGCATCCGCTCGCTGCTGCGGCGGGCGACCTACGCGCCCGCCCCGGGACCCGGGCGGGCCGCGGACGAGGGGCCGCCGTCCGAGGGGGAGGTGCTGGTGTTCGGGGACCTGAGCATCGACACCGCCGGCATGGAGGTGTGCGTCTCCGGAAGCCCGGTGGCGCTGACCCCGACCGAACTGAAGCTGCTGCTGGAGTTCGCCGCCCACCCGGGTGTCGTGCTGGAGCGGCACACCCTGCTGCGCAATGTCTGGGAGTACGGCTGGGACGGCGACAGCCGGGTGGTGGATCTGTGTGTGCAGCGGCTGCGCCGGAAGCTGGGGCGGGAGCGGATCGAAACGGTCCGCGGCTTCGGCTACAAGCTCAGGCGCTGAGGGCGGTGCGGGTGTGCCGACGGCTGCGGCCGGACCTGTCGTCCCTGCGCTGGAAGATCGCCGCGCTGGCCGCGGTCACAGCCTGCCTGGTCGTGGCGGCGGTGGGCGTGCTGGTGCACCTGTGGACCGCGGACGACATCCGCTCCCGGGCCGAGGCCCAGGCGTTCAACGGGCTGTACTCGGCCATGGACACCTACCGGCGCACCAAAACCCTCGCGGACGGAGCCGAGCTGGATCCGGCCGAGCTGCCCCTCGCGCTGCGGCACCCCGCCGACGGCGAGCGGCATACGGCTTACGACGGGCGCGTCGAGGGGAATGTGGGCCCCAGCGCCTGGGCCGCCCAGCGGGTCGACGGCCCGGGCAGCCGGGTGCTGGCGGTGCAGGTCAACATGGGCCCGGAGCTGTACACGCTGCGCCGACTCGACGTGACCATGGTGGTCGCCTCGCTGGTCGCGCTCGCGGCGGCCGTGCCGCTGGCGGTCTACGGGGCCGGGCTGCTCGCCCGCAGGCTGCGGCGGGTCTCCGAGACCGCAGGCCGGATCTCCGCCGGGGATCTGGACGCCCGCACCGGGCCCACCAAGGGCCGCGACGAGGTGGCCGAGATCGCCGCCACCGTCGATCGTATGGCCGACAGTCTCGGCCAACTGCTCCGCACCGAGCGGCAGTTCACCGCGGACGTGGCCCATGAGCTGCGCACCCCCGTCGGCGGTCTGCTGGCCGCCGCCGACCTGCTGCCGGCCGGTGAGACGGAGGATCTGCTGCGGGCCCGGGTGCGGGATCTGCGCGGCCTGGTCGAGGACCTGCTGGAGATCTCCCGCCTGGACGCCGGGGCCGAGCAGCCGGTCCCTGCCCGGGTGCCGCTCGGCGCCGTCGTCTCCGAGGCCGTGGCACGCACCGGTCTCCGCACCGAGGTCACCGTCGCCGAGCGGGAAGCCGATCGGACCGTGGAGACCGACCCGCGCCGTCTGGAGCGGATCGTCAGCAACCTCGTCGTCAACGCCCACCGGCACGGAGGGCCCCCGGTGGAGGTCACCGTCGAGGGCCGTACGGTCGTCGTGCGCGACCACGGCCCCGGCTTCCCGGCAGACTTGCTGCTCCACGGTCCGCGCCGGTTCCAGACGGGTGCGACGGAGCGCGGCACGGGCCACGGCCTGGGCCTGACCATCGTCCTGGGCCAGGCCCGGCTCCTCGGCGCCGAACTGCATCTGGAAACCCCCCCGGACGGCGGCGCCGTCGCCACCCTGCGCCTCCCGTTCCGACCATCCGGCTCCTGCGGAACCGCCGCGCCGGCATGACGTTCCTCATGGGCTGATGCCGCTGCCGGAGAAGACGGTGCGGCGCCTGCTCGCGCCGGGAGGCCCCGGTGTGTGGCCCGCCGCTTCGGGCACGCTCACCCGGCACGGACGCGGCCGCCCCCGCCCCCTCGGACACCACGGACGCGCCTGCCCGCCCGGCCGGCCACGCCCTACAGAACTGCTACAAAGCGGCGCGGTCGCCGATACACGGTGGCTCAGGCCCCGATACGTTCCCCGGACACCCTTCGCAGTGCACCCTTCCGCACCCGAAGAGGAGTCCCCGCATGTCCGTCACCCCCTTCGGCCCGCCCGCGCGGCACGGGGCGCCCGGGGTCGCAGCGGCCACCTTCGACCTGTCGAAGGTCTACGGCAGCGGCGACGCCCGTGTCGTAGCCCTGGACCATGTCAGCATCGACTTCCGGGAGGGCGAGTTCACCGCGATCATGGGTCCTTCCGGCTGCGGCAAGTCCACGCTGATGCACTGTGCCGCCGGGCTCGACTCGCCCAGCTCCGGCTCCGTGCGCATCGGCACCACCGAACTGAGCACGCTGGGCGACCGGCAGCTCACCGCGCTGCGCCGCGACCGGATCGGCTTCATCTTCCAGGCGTTCAACCTGCTGCCGACGCTGACCGCGCTGGAGAACATCACGCTGCCGCTGACCATCGCCGGACGCCGCCCCGACCAGCAGTGGTTGGACCGCGTGGTCGCCATGGTCGGACTCTCCCAGCGCCTCGGTCACCGGCCCGCGCAGCTGTCCGGCGGGCAGCAGCAGCGCGTCGCGGTCGCCCGCGCCCTGGCCTCCCGCCCCGCGATCATCTTCGGCGACGAGCCCACCGGAAACCTTGACTCCCGCGCCGGGGCCGAAGTCCTCGGCTTCCTGCGCGACTCGGTGCGCGCGCTGGGCCAGACCGTGGTCATGGTCACCCACGACCCGGTCGCCGCCGGCTACGCCGACCGCGTGGTCTTCCTCTCCGACGGCCACCCGGTCGACGAGTTGACACACCCCACCCCGGACCGGGTCCTGGACCTGATGAAGAGCCTGGGCGCCCTCTCACACACCTGCTGAACCCGCCTCGCCCAGGACCGAACCCGCCGCCGCTCGCATCCGCCGAGCCCACGCCTCGAAGGCTCCCCATGCTGAAAACAGCCCTGCGCAACCTCCTGGCGCACAAGGCCCGTCAGATCATGACTCTCCTCGCCGTCTGCCTGGGTGTCGCGTTCGTCAGCGGCACCCTGGTCTTCGCAGACTCCAGCGCCGAGGCCCACCGCGCCGCCGCGTCGAAGAGCTTTGCCGACATCGCGGTCAGCGTGACCGCGAAGGCACCCCCGCCGGGGGCCGCCGCACACCAGCAGGCCAGCCCGCTCGACGACGCGCTCGCACGGAAACTGGCGGCCGTACCCGGTGTCGCCGCCGTGCGCCCGTCGGCCGACGGCACGGCCGCCCTGAACGCGGCGGACGGCACCCCGCTGCGGGTCCATCCGGGGGCGAATCAGGCCGCCGGCTACGTACCGGGCGAGGACGGCAAGGACAGCCGCTACCCGCTGGCCGAGGGACGCGCCCCGACGAACAGCGGCGAACTCGCCGTGGACCGCGGCACCGTCGCCGCCGGCCACTTCCGCATCGGCGACACGATCACGCTGGCCATCGACGGCCCCGTCATGACCAAGCGGCTCGTCGGCATCGTCACCACCGAGGACACCCGGGTGACCGCCGGCGGCACCCTCGCCCTGTTCGACAAGGCGACTGCCCAGAAGCTGTTCGCGTCGCCGGGCCACTACACCGGAATCGATCTGTCCGCCGCCCCCGGCACCGACCAGTTCGCGCTCTCCCGCCGAGTCACCGGCATGCTCCCGGCCGACCGGGCCGAGGCCACCACCGGCGCCGCCCAGGCCGCCCAGCAGGCCCTCCTCGTCGACACCCTGACCCGGGGCTACGAGAAGCTGCCGCTGGTCTTCGCCGGGGTCTCGCTGTTCATCGGCTCCTTCCTCATCATCAACACCTTCACCATGCTCGTGTCGCGGCGCACCCGTGAGATCGCGCTGCTGCGGGCGATCGGCGCCACACGCCGCCAGGTGTCCCGCACCGTGCTCCTGGAGGCCCTCCTGGTCGGCCTCGTCGCATCGGCGGCCGGTTTCCTGCTCGGCCTCGGCATCGCCTCGGTGCTGCCCGACATCCTGAGCACCGACGGGAACACGCTGCCCCACGGCCCTCTGGTGATCGGCCCGCGCTCGGTGGTGGCGGCGCTCGGCGTGGGCGTGGGAGTCACCGTGCTCGCCGCGTGGCTGCCGTCGCGCAGGGCGGCGAAGGTCGCGCCCATCGAGGCGATGCGCACGACGGAAACACCACCCTCCGCCCAGCGGTCCCGGATCCGCGGCGTGGCGGGCCTTGCTCTCCTCGTCCCCGGCGCCGGTGTGCTGGTGTCGCTCTCGGGGGCGAAGGACGCCTCGGAGAAGAACCTGCAGACCGCGATGTTCGGCTGCGCCCTCCTCGTCGCCGCCCTGATCGTCCTCGCGCCGATCCTCGCCTCCCCGGTGATCCGACTGACCGGACGGCTGACCGGCCGCTTCGGGATCACCGGCCACCTCGCACAGCAGAACGCGCTCCGCGACCCGAGGCGCACCGCCGCCACCGCCGCCACCCTGCTGATCAGCACCGCACTGGTCGCCGGCCTCGCCGTCATCGGCAACTCCACCGGGCAGGCCCTCGACCGCCAGGCCGCGGCCGGCCTCGGCGCCGACTACGTGATCAGCTCCCCGCCCATGACCGGCGTCGACCCGGCCGCCGTACGGCGGGTGGCCGACACCTCCGGAGTGCGGACCGCGAGCGCCGTCACGGACTCCACCCTGTTCACCGGCGGCGGTGTCCGGGAGATCTCCGGCGTCGACCCCCACACCGTGCACGACGTCATGAAGCTCGACTTCGTCAGCGGCTCCGCCAAGGATCTCGGGCCGGGCCGGATCGCCGTCTCCCGCACCCTCGCCCGGGCAAACGGCGTGACCACGGGCGGCCACCTCAACGTCCGCCTCGGCCGGAACCAGGAGTTCAGGAAGTACACCGTCGTGGGCGTCTACAAGGACAACCCCGTCGCCCACGACGCGCTCGGCGCCCGTACCGAGGTGGCGCACCACAGCTACCTGCCCGGCTCCGTCCAGCGCATCCTCGTCCGCACCGACGGCGGCGCGGTCTCGCACACCACCGAGGACCGGCTGCGCACCGCCGTGGGCAACAGCCCGCTGCTGAAGGTGCAGGACCGGCAGCAGTTCGTCCACGAGGCCGCCGGCACCATGGGCGACCTGCTGACCCTGATGTACGGGATGCTCGCCATCGGCATCGTCATCGCCGCGCTCGGCATCATGAACACCCTGGCCATGTCGGTCGCCGAACGCACCCGAGAGATCGGCGCCCTGCGGGCCATCGGCATGGACCGCTCCGGCATCCGGCGGATGATCCGCCTGGAGGCGGTGACCGTCGCCGCGTTCGGCACGCTCCTCGGCTTGGCGGGCGGCCTGTTCGGCGCCTGGGCGGTCGGCTCGCTGGCCAACGCCGCGCTGCCGCAGTACTCCCTTGCGCTGCCCTGGGGGACGCTGCTCCTCGTGTGCCTGCTCTCCCTCGCGATCGGCGCGCTGGCCGCCGCCGTCCCGGCTCGCCGGGCCGCCGCCCTGAGCCCGCTGGAGGCCGTTGCGGAGACGTGACGCACGGCCCACCTTCGACGTCCGAGGGGAACCTGGCGTGCCCCGGTGCCGTGGCAACTGTCCGGTGCGTACGCCGAGTTACCGGTCGCCGACTTTCCCGCCCAGTGACGGGAGCCCGCTGTGCCCCGGCTGCTGTTCAGTGCCACCGATGCACCACCATCCGGCACTTTTCAGCCACCCTGGCGTGGCCCTGGAGGAGCGGACGCGGCCGGCCTCGAACTCGTGGCGTTCCTCTCGGAGCTGGTGATTCGGCAGGCGGCCAGCGTGGGGCCGAAGGCCGGGCGACGTGCCGATCACGTCCGCGCCGCCCGTGCCTCGTCGCAGACGCCGTAGCGACTGAGGAACATGGCTATTCCCTCTTCGACGACGACGTCGAACGGCGGGATGCTCATGACGTCCGGTCCGATCGCCATGACCTTCGGCCAGATGATGAATTCCTGTACGAGTCCCAGGAATTGATGCGCAGCCAGTTCGGGGGAGGGGCAATCGATCCCCCCTGTCTCGTGCAGCCGCTGCAGGCAGCCGGCGAGCGTCTTGGTCAACGGCTCCTTGCCGACCCGGTAGAACTCCTCGGCAACCCAGGGGCTCCGGCGGGACTCGGCGATCACGAGCCGTGTGAAGGCGACCTGATCCGCGTCGTCGATGAAGGTCAGAAGGATCTGGGAAAACTGGCGCAGGAATCCGGCCGGGTCGGCGTCGGTCCCCAGGCTCTGTTCGAGGCGCGTCAACAGGTCTCCGAGCGGCAGGCTGGACCAGTGGTGCTCCATCACGGCACGGAAGACCGCTTCCTTGCTCCCGAACTGGTTGTAGACCGTCTGCCGGGCGACCTCGGCCTGGGTGGCGATCCGGTCGAGGTTCACACCGTCATAGCCGTCCTGCAGGAAGAGCGCCTTCGCCGCCGCGAGGATCTTCAGTCTGCTGCGGGAGCGACCCTTGCCTTGCCGGGCGGGCTGGGAGGGCGCGGGCACCACCGTCAAGCACCTCTTTCTGTACTGGACGCGCCAGTCTAGTCCAGCAATGCGTTGATCTTGCGAGGGTCCCGGGTGCGCCAGGCCGGCCCGAGTGGACCACACCCGCAAGGAATCCCTCCCTCCAGCTCAGAGGTCTGTCGGACTCTTGCCATGGCTCAAATTGGACTGTACTGTCCAGTCTACTTCGCGGGGGCTGAATGTGCGATTCAACCTGAGAGGAGAAGTATGCGATCTTCCTTGGGGTCGACTGGCCCCTCCGTCGCGGCACGGCTCGACCGGCTGCCGGTCACCAGGCTCCACAAGCGCTTCACCGGCGTCATGGCGCTGGGGAACTTCTTCGAGATCTACGAGCTGTTCCTGGCCGGGGTCCTCGCGACCACGCTGAAGAAGACCTTCGCCCTGGGCGGCTTCGAGCTGTCGCTCGTTCTGGCGTCGGCGTTCGTCGGAGCCTTCGTCGGAGCCGTGGTCATCGGGCGGCTCGCGGACCGTGTCGGACGGCGGACCGCCTACATGGTCACGCTGACCCTGTACTCCGGGGCCACGCTCGCCTGCGCTCTGGCCCCGAACCTGTGGACGCTCGTGGCCTTCCGCTTCGTGGCCGGCATCGGCCTGGGCGGCGAACTGCCGGTGACGGACTCGTTCCTGGGCGACATCCTCCCGCCGGCCCGGCGCGGCTACTACGCGGCATGGGCCTTCACGGGCGCCTATCTCGCCGTACCCGTCGTCGGCTTCCTGGGCCTGGTGCTGGTGGACGGCGCTCCGCTCGGCGTAGCGGGATGGCGCTGGATGTTCGCCATCGGGTCCCTCGGAGCCCTGCTGACCTTCCTGGTGCGCAGAGGTCTGCCCGAGTCACCTCGCTGGCTGGAGTCGGTCGGACGCACGGCGGAGGCCGACGCCGTCACCAGCCGCTTCGAGAAAGCCGCCGAGGCCGAAGGCTGGACACCCCCCGCGGTCTTCGACGAGTCCGAGGAGCCGGACCTCGCGGTCGAGCCGGTGCCCGTCCGCGCCCTCTTCCGCCGGCCCCTGGCCCGGCGCATGGTGATCATGGCGACCGTGTGGATCCTCGCGCCCATCGGCTACTACGGCTTCGGCAGCCTGGCCACGCTCGTCCTCGCTGCCAAGGGACTCGACCTCAGCACCTCGCTGACCTATCTGACCTTCTCCTTCATCGGCTATCCGCTCGGCTCCTATCTGTCCATGCTCATCATGGAGAAGGCAGAACGGAAGTGGATTCTGGCCGCGTCGCTGGTGGGCATGGCGGTGTGCGGAATCGTGTACGGAAGCGCCCAGTCGGCAGCCGTGATCATCGCCTCGGGTTTCTGCTTCACCGCGGTGGCCAATGTCATGTCCAACTCCGGCCACATCTACCAGCTGGAACAGTTCCCCACGAGTGTGCGCACCACCGCCACCGGCTGGCTGTACTCGCTGAGCCGGCTCTCGACAGCGGCAGCGCCCTTCTATCTGCTCCCCCTTCTGGGTGCCCATGGAGCACCGGTCGCCTTCACCGTTGTCGCCGCGGCGATGCTGCTGGCCGCACTCTCGCTCGTCTTCGGCGTGCGGACCACGGGATTGCGGCTGGAAGCCATCTCAGGTCCGGCCCGGGCCACCCTCGCCCGGCCGGCCGCCCCGAGTGGGCCCACCTCCCCCGTCATTCCCGAAAAGACGCACTGACCTCCGCCGGCTCGCCAGGAAAGGACACCCCCCATGCCAGAGATCTTCTGGAACCGCATGACAGCTCCTGCTCTCCGGGAGCTGGCGGCCCAGGGCGCACCGGTGCTGCTTCCCGTGGGCTCCACCGAGCAGCACGGCCCGCATCTGCCCACCGGGGTCGACGATTTCCTCAGCACCGAGGCATGCCGGCGGGCAGCCGCGATCATGGTCGCTCAGGGCAGGCCCGTGGTCGTCGCGCCGTCCCTGTGGTGCGGGCTGGCGGACCATCATGTGGAGTTCGGCGGTACCTTCACCCTCACGCTCGCGACGTACCACGCACTGTTGCGTGAGCTGTGCCGCTCCATCCTCACGGCCGCCTTCCGCAAGATCCTCATCGTCAACGGCCACGGCGGCAACGTCACGGCCCTGCACGCGATCAGCAGTGAAATCTCCCGGGAACTGTCCGCGCCCATCGCCGTCACCAGCTACTTCGTGGCCGGGCAGGCGCGGATCGCGGAGATCCTGGAGGACCAGGACACTCTGATGCACGCCTGCGAAGGCGAGACGTCCATGACGATGGCGATCGCGCCGGACCTCGTCGACGGCGTACGGCTCGCCGAGGCGGTCGGCCCTCAGATCGCGCTGCAGTCGGATCCGAGCGAAGCGATCCACGTACCGCGGTCGTTCCACAAGGTCACGGCGTCGGGCGTAGCAGGTGACGCGCGTTCGGCGACCGCGGAGAAGGGCGAAGCCATTCTGGACGCATGCGCCGAAGCCATCGCCGAATGGCTGAGGAAATGAACCCGGCGTCCGGCGGCGAATCCGCCGGGCCGACCGTGCTGTCGCCCGCACGTGACGGGCATGGGCGGAAGGCACCTTCCGGTGCGGCGCAGACAGAACGAGGAAAGGGACATCGACATGACGCGGACGCCGAAGCAGGACGGCTATGCGGCGGGGTACCGGCGCAGTCTGGCGGATCCGGAAGGCTTTTGGCTGGACGCCGCCCGTGCCATCGACTGGACCGTCGCGCCGTCCCGCGCCCTCGACGGGTCTAAGGCTCCGCTGTACCGGTGGTTCCCGGACGGGGAGTTGAACACCTGCCACAACGCTCTGGACCGCCACGTCGACGCCGGGCGCGGCGAGCAACTCGCGCTGGTGTACGACAGCCCGGTCACCGGCTGCAAGGCGTCGTTCACCTATCGGGAGTTGCGTGACGAGGTCGCGCTGTTCGCCGGAGTGCTGGCCGGGCTCGGGGTGGCCAAGGGCGACCGCGTCGCGATCTATATGCCGATGATTCCCGAGGCGGTCGTCGCCATGCTGGCCTGCGCCCGCATCGGCGCCGTCCACTCGGTCGTCTTCGGGGGATTCGCCGCGCACGAGCTCGCCGTGCGCATCGACGACGCCCGCCCCAAGGTCGTCGTCGCCGCCTCGTGCGGCATCGAGCCGACCCGCGTCGTGCCGTACAAGCCGCTTCTGAACGATGCCCTCGCCCTGGCCGAACACCAGCCGGAGCACTGTGTCATCCGCCAGCGACCGCAGTGCACAGCGGAGATGACCGGCCGTGACCTCGACTGGGACCAGGCCCTGGCGACCGCCGAGCCGGTCGACTGCGTGCCCGTGGCCGCCACCGACCCGCTGTACATCCTCTACACTTCCGGCACGACCGGCCGGCCCAAGGGCGTGGTGCGCGACAACGGCGGCCACGCGGTCGCGCTGCGCTGGTCCCTTGAGAACGTGTACGACACCCACCCCGGTGAAGTCTTCTGGGCGGCCTCGGACGTCGGTTGGGTCGTCGGCCACTCCTACATCGTCTACGCACCGCTGCTCACGGGCTGCACCACCGTGCTCTACGAAGGAAAGCCCGTCGGCACGCCGGACGCCGGTGCGCTGTGGCGGGTGATCGCCGAACACCGCGTGACGGCACTGTTCACCGCACCGACGGCGATCCGCGCGGTGAAGAAGGAGGACCCGCACGGAGCGCTTCTCCACGCCCACGACCTGGGATCGCTGCGCCACCTGTTTCTGGCCGGCGAGCGCCTGGATCCGGAGACCTACCGTTGGGCCACTGACCTGCTCGGCGTTCCGGTGGTCGACAACTGGTGGCAGACCGAGACCGGTTGGCCGATCGTCGCCAACCCCATGGGCCTGGAGCCGCACCCGCTCAAGGCCGGTTCGCCCACCGTGCCGATGCCCGGCTACGACGTGCGCATCCTCGACGCGACGGGCCGCGATGTGCCGCCGGGCGCCGACGGCGCGGTGGCGATCCGGCTGCCGCTGCCACCCGGAACGCTGCTCACGCTGTGGCAGGACGACGCACGGTATGTGCGCTCATACTTGTCCACCTACAGCGGCTACTACCTCACCGGCGACGGCGGTCACAAGGACGAGGACGGGTACCTCTTCATCATGGGCCGCATCGACGACGTGATCAACGTAGCCGGGCACCGGCTGTCCACCGGCGCGATGGAGGAGGTGCTCGCCGCTCACCCGGATGTCGCCGAGTGCGCTGTCGTCGGTGTCGCCGACCCGCTCAAGGGACAGGTGCCGAGGGGTCTCGTCGTGCTCAAGGCCGGCCTCGACCGCGATCCGCACGACATCGCCGCGGAACTTGTCACCGCCGTACGGGAGACGATCGGCCCCGTGGCGGCGCTGCGGCGGGTCGACGTGGTACCGGCGCTGCCCAAGACGCGTTCGGGAAAGATCCTGCGCCGCACCATGCGCGACATCGCCGACGGCCGGGACACCGAACTGCCCTCCACCATCGACGATCCCGCGGTGATCGAGGTGCTGCGACCGGTACTCCGCCATGATCCAAACGACACGCCCTAGTTCTCGTTCCCTGCAGGGGTGGGGAATCAGGAGGGGGTGAGACCGGCCGGGCCCGGCCACCCCAGTGGGTACAGGTCCCGGCCTGCCCCGAGTCGCGCACGCCGGAACGTCATCTCCTTCGGTCTCCGCTTCTGGCCGGAATTCATCCCGGGCGAGGGCATGGGAAGGGACTCCAGCGGGTGAGTCGGCCGTGACGGGCACGCGGGGTGCGCGGGCGAATCGGCAGACAGCGCGGCACGTGCCGCACGGTGAAGGATCAATTCCCCTTGGTATGCCCCGTAGTGGCGCCCTTTTCCAACCATGTCCGGTTGAAGACTTATTGAGTGGTGTTTTCTTCTGCTTGAGTGGACCGCGTTGTGTCGCACCTACTGAGGAGGCCATATGGCCGAAGTCAAGAAGGTCGCCCGCCCCGCGGTCACCGCGTCGTCCCGTCCGTGTGCGTTCGTCTCGCCGGACAAGGGCAACGCCCCGACCATCACGCCCGCCCACAAGCAGGCGGAGGTCGTCTCGGCCCCCGCTGAGCAGCGGAAAGAGAGTGCGTCGGCCTAAGGGCTGAGGTTCCCCGGGGCCCCGCCCACCGGCCGGGCCCCGGTCTGTCGCGCGGGCCGGGCCGAGGGCCGGGACCGGTCCGCGTCCCACGGCTCCGCGCCCGGGGCCCTTTTCGCCGACGCAAGTGCCGTATGCCGCGCGCCCAGGGCCGCGTCGTGCGGTGCGTCGGAAGTCGTGAGACGCAGGGAGAAGTCTTCGCCATGCAGAATTCGATGTACCAGTCCTCGCGCTACGTCCGCACCCTGCGTGCCGCGGGCAACCGGGATTTCACGTCGTTCGGAGGCCGGCTCGATTCCTATGAGGGCGACGAGCGGACCATGGCTTTTCATTCGCTCTTCGGAAATGCGCGGTTGATCGACCGGGACATCGTCGAACTCCTCAAAGCGGCGTCCCAGGGACTCAGTTGGGAACGACTGCGGGAGCGGGTCGACGGCGACGCACTGCGCGACCTCGTCGAGGCCCGGTTCCTCGTCGAGGCGGGGCACGACGAGGCCGCGGAGATCGACGGCCTGCTGGAGAGCCGGCAAAGCGCACTCGGCAGCGGTGTGTTCCACTCCTCCATCCAGCTCGTGCTCACCAACGCCTGCAACTTCTCCTGTCAGGGCTGTTTCGCGTACAACTTCGACGGCGGCGTCGAGGAGCGCAACACCTCCGGCGAGTCGGTGAAACCCGGCCCGGTCCTGGTCGAACTGCGCCGCTCCCGCGAGGTCGTCGGCCCCACCCGCCAGGACTCGGGCCCCACGTTCGCCAAGGGCGACTGGAACCACGGCGCGGACGAGGTCCGCAACCCCTCGATGCACATGTCGCGCGAGGTGGCCGAGAAGACCGTCAAGGAAGCCATCGAGCTGCGCAAAGCCAACGGGGGCGGCCATCTGACGGTGTCGTTCTTCGGCGGCGAGCCCACCCTGGCGCGGGGCACCATCCTGCACGTGCTGCGCACCTTCGGCGACCGCTACGACGGCGTCACCCTCTCCTACGACCTCACCAGCAACGGCTCCCGCATCGACGACGAGCTGTTGGCGGCGCTCGCCGAGCACCGCGTCGACACCACCGTCTCCATCGACTACCTGGTCCCGGAGACCGGCGAGTTCCGTGGCGGGCAGCAGCAGCGCACCGCCTGGGCCGTGGTCCGCAAGGCGATCCTCGACATGAAGGCCGCGGGCGTCCCGGTCAGCATCACCTCGGTGCTCTCCCAGTACACCTGGGACAAGTGGGGCACCCCGCTCATCGACTTCGTCGCCGAGGCCGGTCTGGAATCCCTGGACGTCATCGTGTCCTTCCAGGCCAAGGAGTTCTTCCAGAAGCACAGCCCGCACGACGTGGCGCAGCGGCTGCTGGCCGCCGTCGACTACGGGCGGGAGCGCGGTGTGCAGCTCAGCGGCTACTGGTACCAGACCTTCCAGATGATCATCGATGAGGCCAAGTGGGCCGAGCAGGCCGACTACAAGACCTGCCCGGCGGTCGGCCGCCAGCTCTCCATCGAGCCCAACGGCAGCGTCTTCGCCTGCAAGGCCACCGCCCGCAAGCTGGGGACCATCGACGACTGGCGCGGCATCTTCTCCTCTCCCGCCTACCAGGACTACGGCATGCGGGCCTACACCAACGGCCCCGGCTGCCAGGGCTGCGAGCTCCAGGGCACCTGCTCGGGCGGCTCCGCCGGAGCGCTGGAGGAGGAGAACGGCTCGATCCAGGTGATGTCGCCCGGCTACTGCGCCTACATGCGCGAGGTGGTGCAGGGCCTCCTGGAGCGCCATCACACCCAGAGCCTCGCCACGCTGTCCTGAGCCGGGCCCGACGCTCTGTGCAACGGCCCGCCTCCGCGAGGCGGGCCCCCGATCCACGACCCGGCCCCACGACTCCGGTCCGGGCAGAGGAAGGGTGACTCGTTCCATGGCAATGATGGGGATGCACTTCGGCCACGACGCGGGTGCCGCTCTCACCGAGGCGGGCGGCTACCGCGTCATCGAGGCCGAGCGCCGCCTGGGGCTGCGCCATGTGTGCGGCGGCAACGGCGATTTCCCGCAGGCCGCCGCCGAGTGGCTGGCGGAGCTGCGGGAGGGGGCGGCGAGCCCGGTGACCGGGATCGCGGTGGCCGACTGGTACACGCCGGTGTGCCAGGTGCTGCCCCCGGCGCTGGTGGAGCTCGTCAACGAGGACGCCCGCTGGACGGCCACCGGCGGCACGGGCCTGGCCGACGCGGTGACCCGGGTGATCAAACCCCTGGACTGGCCGCTGGCCAAGGGGTTCGGCGACATCACGCTGACCGCGGTACGCCACCACTACGCGCACGCCGCCCTCGCGTACTACACCTCCGGGGCCCGCAAGGCCCTGGTGCTGGCCCTGGACGGGACGGGCAACTACGCCGAGTGCGGCATGGTCTGCCTCGGCGACGGCGACCAGCTCACCCCGGTGATGTCCTTCACCAACCGCACCGGCCCGCGCTTCGGCCTGGTCTACGAGGCGCTCGCCCGGCGCGTCCACGGCAGCCAGTTCGACACCGGCAAGCTGCTCGGGCTGACGGCCACGGGGGAGACCGATGCCGCCCTGCTGCCGGTGCTGCGCGCCATGCTCGTCCCGCAGTCGACCCGGCGCGCCTCGCCGGACCTGTACGAGCAGCTCGACGAGGACCGGCTGACCGGCACCGCGCTGCGCTACGCCGACACCTGGTGGGAGTACGACCCGCACAGCGGCGGGTATCTGGACGCGGGCCTGGCCGACTCCTCCGACGACGACGTCGTGCACTCCTTCGGCTCGGTCTTCCCCGACGAGATCCGCACCGCGGACGGGCGGAGCACCCCGGTCGGGACCTCCCCGGACGCGCGCAGCTGCCGGGACCTGGCGGCCACCTTGCAGACCGCCGTGGAGCGGGACCTGACGTGGCTGGTCACCGGCGTCAGCCGGCGCTTCCCCAGTTACCCGACGCTCTGCTACGCGGGCGGCTGCGCGCTCAACATCACCGCCAACAGCCGCCTCGCCGAATGCGCCCAGTTCACCCGGGTGTCCGTCCCGACCTGCTGCGACGATTCGGGGATCGCGCTGGGCGCGGCGCTGGCCGTCGCCGACCCGGCCGACCGCCCGGCCCTGCTGGGCCGCTCGGGATGGGCGCTGGCCTACGCCGGGCCGCCGCTGGAGGGCCTGGACACGGTGGACGGCGACGACGATGACGACGCAGCCGCGGCCGACGGCCTCCGTCGCCGGCTGGCCGGCCTCGGGTTGTCCCTGCGCCGCCCGGCCGACGACGAGGAGTTCGTCCGGGCCGTCGCCGACCTGCTGGCCGACCGGCGGTGCGTGGCCTGGCTGGAGGGCGGCCTGGAGACCGGGCCGCGGGCGCTGGGCCACCGCTCGCTGCTGGTCTCGGCCCACTGGAGCGGCGCCCGCCGGTACGTCTCCCAGACGATCAAGAACCGGGAGTGGTTCCGGCCGGTCGCGCCGATCTGCCCGGAGGAGGTGGCCGACCAGTACTTCACCGGGCCCCTGGACCACACCGAGACCATGCTGTTCGCGGTGCGGGTGCGGCCCGACCGGGCCCGGCAGCTCGCCGAGGCGCGGCACATCGACGGTACGGCCCGCCTCCAGACCGTACGGCCCGACGCGCAGCCCCTGCTGCACCGGCTGTGCCACGCGGTCGCCGCCCGCACGGAGTTGCCCGTCCTCATCAACACCAGCGCCAACGGGGGCGGTCGCCCGATCCTCAACCACCTCGACGAGGCACTGGAGTTGCTCACCGGGACCGAGCTGGACGCCGTGGTGCTGCCCGAACGCCGCCTGATCGTCGAGTGATCCCCGCCTCGGTCCAGCGCCCCGTACCTGTTTCCCCCGATATCTCCGTCCGGGCGAAAAATGGCCGGAATGACGATGTCGAGGCCGGCCCGTCCCACCCGATCATGTGCAGGCGTCGTGTCCCTGGAGAGTGCCCGTGGCCGCCATTCCACTGCGAGACATCCACAAGACGGAACCACTGCGCGTCCTGTCCCCCGAGGACTGGCAACAGTGGATCACCCAAGGCTATGTGATCGTCCGTCAGGCAGTCGCGCCGGAGACGGTCACCGCCCTCATCGAGGGTCTCCACTCCTTCCTCGACATGCGCCCCCAGGACCCCTCGACCTGGGCCTCGCCGCACACCGGCAACGACCGGCTGCCGGGCCACAGCGGGCTGGTCGAGATGTACAACCACCAGGCCCAGTGGGATATCCGGCAGACCCCGCGGGTGTACGGGGCCTTCGCCGACATCTGGGACCGCACCGATCTGTGGGTCACCATCGACTTCGCCAATGTCAACCCGCCCAACCGGGGACCGCGCGCCTTCGACGGGTTCATCCACTGGGACGTGGACACCTCCACCGAACCGCTGCAGGTGAGCTGCCAGGCGGTGCTCTCGCTGACCCACGGCGACGAGGAGATCGGCGGCTTCCAGTGCGTGCCGGAGATCTTCACCGAGTGGGAGAAGTGGGTGAGCGGCCAGCCGGCCGACCGCGACCCGTTCACGCCGGACATCACCGGCTACCCGATCACCACGCCTCGGGTCGCGCCCGGCGACCTGATCATCTTCAACAGCCTGCTGCCGCACGGAGTGCACCCCAACGTCTCTAAGGCCCGGGTGCGCATGGCCCAGTACCTGACCATGGCGCCCGCCTGGGAGGAGAACGCCGAACTCCGGGAGGCCCGGGTGCGGTTCTGGCGGGACCGGATCCCGCCGCATCCGCCGCAGGGCGGGGTGCGCAAGGACGAGGCCGAGCTGTACGGGCCGGCGACGCTGACCGCACTGGGCGAGCGGTTGCTGGGCCTGCGTGCGTGGTCCGAGGGGAGCATTGTTGGCTAGCACCGCCCCGTCCGGGGCCGGCCCGGCCCTGCGGGTGGACCTGGGCCGCCCGTTCCGCTGGCTGTGGGCCTCGACGGCCGCCTCCAACGCGGGCGACGGCATCACCCGTACGCTGCTGCCGCTGCTGGTGGTCGCGCACCACCCCGACCCGGCGGCGGTCGCCGGGCTGACCACCGTCAACATGCTGCCCTGGCTGCTGTTCGCGCTCCCCGCGGGCGTCCTCGTGGACCGGGTGGACCGGCGCCGGATCGTGCTGGGCAGCAACGTGGTCCGCGCGGCGGCGCTGCTCGGCGCGGCCCTGGCCCTCGCCGACAACCGCCCGCTGGTCCTGCTGTACGCGCTGGCGTTCCTGCTGGGCATCGCCGAGACCCTCGCCGACACCGCGGCGCCCGCGATGCTGCCGCGCCTGGTCGACGAGCGGCACCTGGAGCGCGCCAACGGGCGGCTGATGGCAGCGCAGATCGTGCTCAACGAAACGGTCGGACCGCCCGTGGCGGGCCTGTTGGTGGGCCTGACCGCCGCCGCGGCGCTGGCCACCGGCGGGGTGCTGTACGCGCTGGCCGCGCTGCTGCTGTTCGGCCTCGCCCCGCTCGTCCGCACCAGCCGCGAGGCGGCGCCGGGCGGGGCGCGCAGCGGGGTGCTGCGCGACATCCGGGAGGGGCTCGGCTTCGTCCTCGGCCATCGCACCCTGCGGCGCACGCTGGCCGCGAGCGCCCTGTACGGCCTGGTGTTCTCGGCGACCTTCTCGATGCTGGTGCTGCTGAGCGAGCGCACTCTGGGGCTCGGCGAAGCCGGGTACGGACTGCTGCTCGCCGTCGGCTCGCTGGGCGCCGTCGCCGGCAGCTGGCTGGCGCCCCGGGCCGCCGACCGGCTGCCCACCGTACGGCTGGCCCGCTGGTCCCTGGTGGCGTCCGGGGCCGCGTACGCCGCGCTGGGCCTGGGCCGCCACCCGGTCCTGGCCGCGCTGGCGCTCGCCGTCAACGGCGTCTTCATGATGGGCTGGAACATCCCCGT
Organism: Streptomyces auratus; assembly: GCF_050433025.1. NCBI lineage: Bacteria > Bacillati > Actinomycetota > Actinomycetes > Kitasatosporales > Streptomycetaceae > Streptomyces > Streptomyces auratus. The sequence continues at coordinate 1,918,035 of NZ_JBNGCB010000003.1, forward strand.
GATGTCGCTGCGCCAGCGGCTCACGCCGGAGGATCTCCAGGGCCGGGTGATGAGCGTGTCCCGGCTGTGCGCGTGGGGCACCATGCCGGTCGGCGCGACACTCGGCGGACTGCTCGCCGAAGCCCTGTCCGTGCCCGCCGTGTTCGTGGTGTGCGGGACCGTTCTGGCCGTGGGCGCGCTGGTGCTGCTCGCGCCGGTGCGCGAGGACCACTCCGCGCCCGGCGACGCACTCCCGGCGCCCTCCGCACCACCGCTGTCCTCCGGTGCGCCGCCCGCCGATCCGCCTCCGCACAGTGACCTTCTCGACAAGGGGTGACCATTGGACACGCAGCTCTACGACACGGTGATCGTCGGAGGCGGCCCGGCCGGCCTCAACGGAGCGCTCTACCTGGGCCGTTCACGTCGCCGCGTGCTGCTGATCGACTCGGGCGACGCCCGCAACATGGCAGCGGGCGTCATGCACAACGTGCTCACCAACGACGGGGCGACGATCGCGGACTTCCGGGCCCGCTCGCGCGCCCAACTCGGCGCGTACGACGTGACGTTCCGTGACGACGAGGTGGTGTCGGCCGAGCCCGACGGCGACCAGGTGGTGGTCACCACCAAGGAGTCCGGCACCTTCCGCGCCCGCACCCTGCTGTACGCGGCCGGTGTGCGCTCGGTGCTGCCGCCGGTCCCGGGCCTGGCGGACCTGTGGGGCACGACCGTCCTGGAGTGTCCGTACTGCCACGCCTGGGAGGTGCGCGAGCGCAGCTTCGCCGTGTACGGAGGGAGCGTGCCCGGCGAGTGCCTGGCCGCGACCCTGACGGTGTGGTCCGACACCCTCACCTACCTCACCGACCGGCGCGAGCTGCCCCAGGACGAGCGGGACCGGCTCACCGCGGCCGGCGTGCCCGTCGTCACCGACGGGGTCAGCGAGGTCAGGCCGCATCCCGAGGGTGTCGAGGTCCGCTTCGAGGACGGCCGGTCCGCGAGCTACGGGGCGCTCTTCCTCCACCTGGACATCGAGCCCCGGGTGGCCCCGCTGCGCCCCTGGCTGCAGGCCCCGGACCTGGAGTCCGTACAGACCGACGAGCGCGGCCGCACCAGCCTGCCCCGGCTGTACGTGGCCGGGGATCTGGGCCGGAACATGCAGCAGGCCGCGATGGCCGCTGCCAGCGGCGGCCTGGCGGGCATGGCCATCAACGCCGACCTGATCCGCGAGGACCGCCCCGGCTCCCTGCCCGAGCCGCCGCCCCCGACCCCGGCCCCCTGAGCGCAGGCCGCCATCCCCGCACCGGCGTGCCCCACGGGCCCACCGCGCACGGCAGGACGGCCGGTCCCCACGGAAGGCACGACAGCCATGCACCGCGCACCGACGGGAGCCCCTTCACGATGACGTCACCCCGCGCCGAGTTCACTCCGCACATGGAGCACTACACCTTCGTCCTGGAGGACCAGCCCTATCTGGGGTACTTCCAGTACGGCAACGAGAAGACCCCCGTCTACACGACCGACCGGCACGGCTTCCGGGTCACCCCGGGCCCCGGCGGGCTCCGGGCGACGGTCGGCGACGACCGCCCCGACGGCCCGGTGCGGGTGCTCGCGGGCAGTTCCGCGGTCTTCGGTGTGGGCGCCACCGGTGACGCGGCCACGATCAGCGCGCGGCTGTGGAACGCCCACGCACCCCGGCTGCCCTGGCTGAACATCGCCGGGCAGAGCCACAACTCGGCCCAGGAACTGCTGCTGTTCACCCTGTTCCAGCACGAACTCCCGCCGGTCGAGGACATCGTGCTGCTCTCCGGGGTCAACAACCTGGTGCTCAGCCGGCTGCCCGAGGAGAAGCAGGGCCGGCACGGGGCCTTCTTCGACTGCGGGCCCGCCCCCGACGTCGTACCGCCGCCGGACCAGCGGGTCGCGCACGCCACCGAGTTGACGATCCGTCATCTGGGGGGATGGAAGCGGCTCGCGGACGCCCTGGGCGCCCGGCTGGTCTTCGCACTCCAGCCGCTCGCGCCCTGGGTGCGCGAGGAACCGCTGCCCCGCGAGCAGCTGCTCTTCGAGGAGCTGGACGAGGTGTCCAACTTTCGCCGGTTCCACAACGACATCTCCACCATGGCGGTGGGCCGCGCCTACGCGGACCGGCTGGCCGCCGGATGCGCCCGGCTCGACGTGCCGTTCCTGGACCTGAACGTGGCGCTGGCCGAGGCCGCCGGGCCGAAGGACTGGCTGTTCATCGACCGCGTGCACTGCACCGATCTGGGATACGACCTGGTGGCCCGGCAGCTGGCGGACCGCCTGGACCTGGTGTGAGGAGCCCCTCCATGCCCGACGACAGCAGCGCGGCGCCCGCGTCGGCAGTCCGCCGCCTCGCCTCCTGGCTGCGGCACCGGGGCCGCCCGGGACCCGCCCCCGACACCCCACCGCACCGGCCCGCCGACCGGCCCGCGCCGCCGTCCCGGCTGCGGCCGCAGCCCGAGGACGACGCCTCCGTCTACCCCCTGTTCTGAGATGGGGACCGGCAGGGGCGGTGCCCGCGCCGGCCGCTCGGGCCCCGGCGGCCCGGACGGCCCGGTCCTGGGCATCTCCGCCTACTACCACGACAGCGCGGCAGCCGTCGTGGCCGGCGGCACCCCGCTCGTGGCGGCCCAGGAGGAGCGGTTCACCCGGCGCCGCCACGACCCCGGCTTCCCCGCGCACGCCGTCGCCTGCTGCCTGCACGAGGCCGGGCTGCGCCTCGACGAGCTGGCGGCCGTGGCGTTCTACGAGGACCCGGCGGTGAAGTTCCGCCGGGTGCTGGCGACCTGGCTGGCCACCGCTCCACACGGCCTTCCCGTGTTCCGCCGGGCGTTCCCGCAGTGGGCCGGCTGGAAGCGGCGGGCCCTGGACGACGTAAGGGCGCGGCTGCGCGCCCTGGCGCCCGGACAGCAGCTGCCACCGGTGGTGGCGCACCGGCACCACGCCTCGCACGCCGCGTCGGCGTTCTTCCCGAGCCCGTACCCGTCGGCCGCGGTGCTGTGCGTCGACGGCGTGGGGGAGTGGGCCACGACGACGCTGTGGCACGGCCGCGGCACCGAGCTGGTCCCCCTCGCCGAACTGCGCTTTCCGCACTCCCTCGGCATGCTGTACTCGGCATTCACGTACTTCTGCGGCTTCAAGGTCGACTCGGGCGAGTACAAGCTGATGGGCCTGGCGCCGTACGGGACGCCGCGCTACGCGCCGCTCATCCGGGAGCGGCTGATCGACGTCAAGCCGGACGGCTCGTTCCGTCTGGACCTGCGTCACTTCACCTTCCAGTACGGGCAGACCATGGTCGGCCGGGCCTTCGAGGAGCTGTTCGACGGGCCGCGCCGGACACCGGAAGGCCCGCTCACCGAGCGGGAGTTCGACCTGGCGGCCTCCGTCCAGCAGGTGACCGAGGAGGTGATGCTGCGGCTGTCCCGGACGGCGCTGGAACGCACCGGGGAGCGACGGCTGTGCCTGGCCGGCGGTGTGGCGCTCAACTGCGTGGCCAACGGCCGGCTCCTGGCCGACGGGGTCTGCGACGAGCTGTGGGTCCAGCCGGCGGCCGGGGACGCGGGCGGCGCGCTCGGCGCGGCGCTGGCCGAGTCGCACCGCCGGGGAGCGCCCCGCCCCCATGTGGGGCGCGGCACGGATGCCATGGCGGGCGCGCTGCTCGGCCCCGGCTGCTCCGACCGGGAGACCGAGGAGTTCCTGACCCGGGCCGGATATCCCGCCGCGCGACTGCCGGAGCGGGAGTTGGTGGCGCGTGTCTCCGCGGAGCTCGCGGACGGAAAGGTGGTGGGCTGGTTCCAGGGACGGATGGAGTTCGGACCACGGGCGCTGGGCAATCGCTCCATCCTCGCCGATCCGCGCGATCCCGCCGTGCAGTCCACCCTCAACCTCAAGACCAAGTTCCGGGAATCCTTCCGCCCGTTCGCGCCCGCGGTGCGCGCCGAGGACGCCAAGGACTGGTTCGACCTGCCACAGGAGAGCCCGTACATGCTGCTGACCGCGCAGGTCGCCGCGGCACAGCGGCGGGAGTGCGGAGCCGCGGCAGACGGCGCGACGGGCCTGGACCTGCTGCGGGTGCCGCGCTCGACGATCCCGGCGGTCACCCATGTCGACGGCTCGGCCCGGGTGCAGACCGTCTCGGCCGAGCGCCACCCGCGCTTCCACGCGCTGCTCACCGCTTTCCGGGACCGCACGGGCTGCCCCGTGCTGGTGAACACCTCGTTCAACGTGCGCGGGGAGCCGATCGTGCGCGACGTCGAGGAGGCGTACGCCTGCTTCATGCGCACCCGGATCGATCTACTGGTCCTCGGCGACTTCCTGCTGGACAAGCGGGAGCAGCCCGAGTGGCGGGAGGAGGGCGACTGGCGTGCCGCGATCCCGATGGACTGAACGCCTGCGGCACCTGGCCCTGGCCGCGCTGTACTTCGCGCTGGTCACCCCGGCCGGGCTGTGCGCACGGGCGGTACGGGACCCGCTGCGGCGTTCCTGGGACCGCTCCCGGACGAGCTACCTGGACCGCCCGGCCCGTCCCCGCCGCCCCGTCGCAGCCTTCCGCCGGGCCCCTTGAGCGGACGGCGGGGTCGGCGGGCGGCCGCACACGTCCAGGAGGCCGCCGGCGAACGGCAGGACGGCACGGACCGTCGTGCATCGGGTGGTGCCCCGCGTGGCGCTGCGCGCGTGCACTCGCTCGCTCACCGGCCGTCCGGGCTCGTCGCCGACGTCACCACCACGCGGCGCGTACCGAGGACATGCACGCGCGAATCCGCCTCGGTGAATCCGCATGCCGTCGCCCAGCGGCTCGCCTCCTGCGCGGTGTGGGGCAGCGGCACATCACGGGCGAGGAGCCCCGAGAAGCGTTCCGACGGCCGGAAGTGCGTGGCCAGGGGCAGCGTGAAACCCACCCGGCCACCCGGACGCAGGGCACGCCGCCAGTCGGCCAGTGCCCGGCGCCCCAGGAAGTGCAGCGACGACGCGCAGAGCACGACGTCGAGGGAGCGATCGGCCACCGGCAGCGGTACGGCATCGGCGACCCGCCAGTCGATCGCCGTCTCCCGTTCCAGACCCGCGGCGCGGGCCCTGCCCACCGCGACCATCCCAGGAGACACGTCGACGGCCAGGACCGGCCGTGCGGTATCGGGCCGCCTCTGCGCGAGTTGCCGGGCGACGGCCCCCGCTCCGCACGCCACATCGGCGACCGCGTCCCCCGCACCAGGGGCCACCCACGCGATCAGAACCCGCGCGATCTCCTCGTGGTGCCGGTGGTCATAGCTATCAGCCAGCTCATCGAAGGCCCCGGCCAGAGTTACGCTCTGCGTCACCGGGCGATCTTAGACGCTGAGCCCCGGTGATCCGTTGACCAGTCCTCACTCCTGGGCCAGGACCTTGCCGGTCCGTGGGATCAAAGAGCGGAGCTTCTCGCGGGTCTCCGGGTCTGTCGAATAGACAATGGTCCCGATCATGCCCCGGGTCAGCAGCACCTTGTAGGTGTTGCGGACCAGCCGGCGCACGTCCGCGTCCGGGGTGGACTTGGTGAAGGAAGGGTCCTTGGATGCGGTGCGGTCCACGACCCAGCGGTCGGTCCGCCACACGAGGTCCGGTCCCATGATCACGCCCGACCAGTCGTACTCGAAGCCCTGCGCCGTGTACACGCACCCGACCTGTCCGAACCCCGCAGGGTCGGTGGCCCAGAGCGGCGCCGGCGGCGCACCGAGGAGGGCGCGGTCGCCGTAGAGGTTCCACGGCTTCGCCCAGTCACCGATGGTCACGTCGGCGGGCAGTGCGGACATGCTCGGAGTGATCTTCGTCGTCCACTTCCAGCAGTAGCCCGCGGACATGCGAGCGCCGAAGTTCTCGGCCCGTCGCGCGGCTAGGAAGTCTTCCAACTCCTGTGGACTGTCGGCGGTCAGCAGGTGCACCTTGGAATCCGGCTCCCACTCAACGGGACCGTCGCCTTCCAGCCCCAGCAAGCTGGTCACCCACCGCAGGTATGCGTCACTGCCACCGCAGCGGAACTGGCTGTCCAGTTCCACCACCGTGCACCCCAGCCCCTGCTCGGACGCGGCCTGCCGGATCTGTTCCACCGTTCCCATCTCGCCCGGACGCACCACCTGGTGCTGGTCCAGCAGGAACACCGGCACTCGGGCCGCGTCGATCAGCTCTGCCACCTGTGGGCGGCCGGTGCGCAGTGCTGCCTTGGTGTAGCGATTGGCGGATGTCTTGCGGAGGCGGTGCGCCTCGTCGCAGACCAGCACGTCGAGATCGTTGGGCTCGGCCTCCATGAAGCTGTTGAAATAGCGGAAGAGCCGCTGGACCTCGGGCTTCCGGGCGCCGGCGACCTTGCGCATCGTCTTGGTGAACGACTGCGACCCGGTGGCGTGCAGGGCCGGAACCCCGCGCCGGTAGAGATCGCCCAGCAGGGACAGTGCGATCACGCTCTTGCCGGAGCCCGGACCACCGGCCACCACAACGACCTGCTTGTGGTTGGAGCGGCGCGCCTGCCGCACTGCGGACATCACCGTCTCGTAGGCGAGCCGCTGCTCATCCAGCAGCACGAACTGTTCCCGACTGCGTACCTCTTCGGCAGCAACGGCCATGAGCTGCTTGGACGGCCGGACCTTGCCCTGGAGCAGGGCGTCGGCCGCGTCGGCGCCCGGCTTCGACGCCAGCCTCGAACGCAGGTAGCTCAGGAAGGCGCCGCGCTGATCGCCGGTGAACATCCGGCCCCGATGGTCCTCGGTGACGGCGCGCAACCCCGCCACCCCGAACTCGGTCGCGTTGTGCAGGTAGGCCACCCCCGCGACCGACTCCGGGATCCGCTCCAGTGCCCCGTTGAAGGACACCAGATAGTCGCAGTAGCCGCGTACTTGCTCGATCGGGTTCAGGACCGGCGCCGGGTAGGCAGGGATGCGGCAGCGCAGCGGGTCGTCGTCCTCCGGGTGAGCCTCGCTCCACTGCTTGAGTTCGACCACCACGTACGACGGCGCACCGGTGGCCGGATGCACGCCGGCGAGTATCACGTCCGCGCGCTTGCTGGTCAGCGGCAGCCCGTACTCCAGTAGCATTTCGACCTCGCCGAGACCGGCCTCCACCAACGCGTTGGTCAGCGCCGGGATGCTGCGCTCCCAGGAACGAACTTCCGCCGGCTGGGGCCGATGGTGATGCTTGTGCAGGAAGTTCGCTGTCAGGAGTTCCGTCAGCCGTCCTTCGAGGTGGGTGCGATCGGCCAACGATGCCGCGGACTCACGGAACAGCAAGAAAATGCCCCCAGGCAGCACGAAGTGACTCGTGCGGGTGGGGGCATGTCCTTCTGTTCCGCGGAAGCGGAGCGGAAGCCCGTCGGGCCGCTGAGATGATCCCAGCCATCCTAGAACAGGGGGGATCACGGGCCCAGTGTGCAGGGGTAAGAGGCGGCGGGGCGCCCCTACGCCGATGAGCTGCAAGCCAGGCTGTCGCTGACGGCATCCGCACGTGAGGCGGGCAACGATGAACTGGTCGCCACCGCCGGCCTGCACGGTTCTCCCCCGGAGGACAGCGTCCTCTGGAGCGGTGACTCAATGAAGGGCATGCACCCGGCTGTCAAAGGGTGTTGTGCAGATGACGACCGAGTGAGCCGGCGAAAAACCAGCAGCATGTGCAAGACGTGTGACGGTATTTGATGAGCTGGTTGCGCGGCGGCCGGTGTGGAAGCGCCTCTGTCATGCGGAGCACCTAGGATCAATGGTTGGCGTGTGAGTGCTGATGGGCCGAGGGGGTACACCGGCCGTGACAGAGTCAACGGACGACTGAGGCGACGGACGGCTAAATGGCGCGGGATTACGACAGTCAGCTACTGGAGTCGGTGGCGGTCCGCCGGCGCAGGATGCGGGACGCCCTGTTGTTCGGCGCGCAGCGGGGGCGGCGCATGGCGGACGAGCGGCTCGGGAAGGTGTTCGCGGGGATCGCCATCACGGCTGTTCTGTGTGCGGGGTGCGTCGGGTGGTCTTTCCTTCAGCACACCCTGGCGACGCAGAAGGCCGAGCAGGAGAAGCAGCAGCGTCAGGTGCAGCCGTACGGGCAGCCGACGAAGTCAGCGAACCCTTAGAAATTCACAGGTTCGGAAATGTCTTGCCATGCGATATTGCCGGGAAATCGCGAGGAGTTCGCCGTAACAACAGAAGGGTTGTCTGAAAAGGGGCTGGACAGAAGTTGGCGGTATGGGCATGCCCAGCTGACCCGAGAGTTCCCAAGTCCGCGATGATAGGTTCCCGTAAGTGGTGAGCAGAGCAACGACTTCCCAGGCGCAGCTGAGCCGAGTGACCTTGGTCGGTGAGCGACGCCGGGCCGACATCGTCCTGTTTTCCGACACACCCATAGGACAACTGCTACCGGATATCCAGGAGTTGCTGGATGACCGCCCCGCATCGCGCCCGATGTCGAGGCAGTTGATCACCTCCGATGGCTCCGTCCTGCCGCACGACAGCACGCTGGCGTCGGCCGGGATTGCCGATGGCGCCGTGCTCCGGCTCGTCAGGACGCACTCTGCGCCGCCTGCTCCCGTAGTGCACGATGTCACCGACCAGGTGGCCGACGACCTCGACCTGCGGGCCTGGCGCTGGCGCCCCGCCGCGCGCCGGGCCAGCGCGGGCGTGGCGACCGTCGCCTTCACGGTGATCGCCGCTCTGCTCGCCCGTCGTGAGTTCGCGCTCGACGCTCTGGTCGCCGTGCTCTCGGCTGTCTCGCTCATGCTCCTGGCGTGCGGTGCGCTCGTCGCCAAGATCGGGCAGGGAAACCGGGGTCTGGCGACCGCGCTCCTGCTCGCCTCCGGCGGGCTGGGCCTCCTCACTGCGTGGACGGCCGCCGACGCGTTCCAATGGTCGGGTATCGCGCGATTCGCCGCCGTCGCAGGTGCGTTGGCCCTGACGCTTGTGTTCCTCGGATATTTCTCGCCGCTCGGCAAGGGCGGGCTCGTGGGCGCCGTGACCACCGCCACGATCGCCGCCGTGTGGGAGGTGGTCGCCGCCGTTCAGAGTGATCCGGCCCGGCTCGGCGCCGTGATGGCTGTCTTCTCTCTGGTGGTGCTCGGCGTGCTGCCGCGGCTGGCCCTGATGGCGTCGGGGCTCACCGCGCTCGACGACCGTCGCTCGGGCGGGTCCTCGGTCAGCCGTCATCAGGTGGGTACTGCGCTCGCGGCGACGCACCGTGGCCTTGCCCTGTCGACGACCGTCACCGCGGTCTCGGCGGCCGCCGCCGGCTGGCTGCTCACCTCGGCCGAGAAGCCGACCGTATGGACCGTGGTGCTGGCCTCGCTCGTGGTCATGGTGCTGGTGTCCAGGGCGCGGGCCTTCCCGCTGGTCGCCGAGGTCATCGTGCTCTTCGCTGCCGCGTCGTGCCTGGTCGTGCGCCTGGTGATGTGGTGGATGGAGCACGCCGGGGGCGCCGGGCCGCTTGTCGTGCTGTGTGCGGCCGCGGTGCTGCCGCTGGTCGTTTTGGCGGTGCAGCCGCCCGAGCATGTGCAGGTCAGGCTGCGGCGAGTGGCCGATCTGGTCGAATCCATCGGCATGGTGGGGCTTTTCCCGCTCGCCTTTGGGGTGTTCGGTGTGTACGGGCAGCTGCTCCATCAGTTCTGAGTCGAAGCGCGGGCGCTCCGGGCGGGGCAGCAGCGGGGGAGAAGGGCAGGCATGCCGAACGGAGACGACTGGCAGGGCGATGTGCTGCGCGACCTGAGAGGCGGCGCCCAGCAGGGCGCGCAGGGCTCCGGCGGGCACGCCTCCGCGCCCGTCCCGGGTCTCCCTGGGCAGAGTGCCCAGGCGCCGGACGCCGCCCTGGTGGGAGGCGCGCCCCGGCAGACCGAGTACAGGGGACAGACGCAGCCGGGTCCGGCCGCGTACGCCCAAGGCCGCCGCCTCCACAGCGCTCCCGAGTCCCGGCCCGTGGTGGACGAGGGGCTGGCCGGCGCGGTGCGACGCAAGCCGCAGCACGGCGAGTCCTTCGCCGCGCGGGCCGCACGCGCCCTGCGCCGTACGCTTTCCTCGTCAGCCGCGCGCGAGGTCGCCGAGATCACCCGCACCGCCGAGGTGCTCCAGCAGCCCGTGACGACCGGCCGGCAGATTGCCGTCACCTCCATCCGGGGCGGCGCCGGTAAGTCGACCGTCGCCGCGCTGCTCGGCACCACGTACGCGCACTACCGGCAGGACCCGGTCCTTGTCCTGGAGGCCGATCCGGCGCTCGGCTCGTTGCCTCTGCGGCTCGGTGCGAAAACCCGGCGCTGGACCACCAGCGATATCGCGGACATCGTCACGCCGGACATGTCGCTGCTCGATGTCACCGGTTACCTTGTCCAGCTCCCCGACAATGCCTGGCTGTTGCCCGCGAGCAGGGGCGAGATCGGTGTGATGCTGGACAGTCGGGCTTACGAGCGGGCCGTGGTCGCGCTGCGCCGCTACTTCGGTGTGATGGTCATAGACTGCGAGACGCTGCCCGCCGAAGTCGGCCGGGTGGCACTCGCCGCCGCCCATGGCCGCGTTCTGACCACACCGGCCACGCTGGAAGGCGTCACCAGTACGTACTCGGTGCTCCAGTGGATGCAGGGGCTGCCCCGGCAGGTGATCGCCGGCACGGTCGTCGTGCTCACCGAATTGGTGCCCCACTCCGGACTCGACCTCGACGAGGCAGCCCGGAAACTCAAGTCCACCGGGGCAGACGTGCAGGTGCTGCCGTACGACCGGCACTTGGCAGCCGGCGGCCCGCTCCAGAGCGCATTGCTCGCTCACCCGACGAGGCAGGCCGCCACCCGCCTCGCTGCACGTGTCTTCCAGCTCTCCCAGACACGTCACTGACCAGTTACCGACCAGAAGCCGAGCCCGATCGTGAATGACGGACGACGATGACTACCCGATTGATCCACCGCCCGGCCAGGACGACCAGGCCGCCGACCGCCTCTGAGGCGCGCATCATTGAGGCCCCACCCAACCTCCCCGAGGGAAAGTCGGGCAACATCGCGATGTCGCTGTTGCCCGTCGCCGGTGTCATGTCGTCCGTGGTGATGATGACGGTCGTGCGCAACAGTCAGTTCGCCGGGCTCGGCGCGATCATCCTCGTGGTCACTGTCATCGGGTCCGTCGCCCTCGTCTTCTCGCAGCGGGGCAAGGCCCAGCGCACCCGGCGCACCCAGCGCGAGGCATATCTCTCCTATCTGGAGGATCTGCGTGAGGAGCTCGCTGTCCAGGAGCGCGAGCGGCGCGAGCGCGCCGAGGTCCTCAACCCGCCGCCGTCCGCTCTCTACGACATCGTGCGCGATCCGGCTCGCCTATGGGAGCGCCGCCGGGTCGACGGCGACTTCCTGCGCGTGCGTGTCGGCACCGGTGAGATGCCCGTACGGGACTTGCAGATCGCTCAGCAGGGCTCATCGGTCCTCACCCCGCCCGACCGTTTCATGCTCAACGAGGCGTCGGCGCTGATGGCCCGTTTCCGTACCGGCACCGAACTCCCCCTGACCGTCCCGCTCGACCGGGTCGGCAACATCAGCGTCATCGGCCCGCGCGAGGACTGTTTGCGCGTCGCGCGCGGCCTGCTCATCCAGGCTGCCGCCCTGCACGCCCCTGACGACGTGGCGATGGCTCTCGCCGTCCCCGGGGACCGGCTCGACGACTGGGAGTGGGCCAAGTGGATGCCGCATCTGCTCGACACCGAGCAGCTCGACGGCCCTGTTGCCGCTCGCCGTATCGCCCCCTCCGCTCCCCAGCTCGCCCGGCAGCTCGGCCCCGAACTGCGCCGCCGCGCCTCCTATGCGGCCGAGGTGCGCCGCGGCCTGTCCGGCCAGGGCGCCCTGTCCATGACGTCCCGGCTGCTCGTCGTCGCCGACGGACACGGCGAGGACGCCGTCGACCTGCCGCGTCCCGATGAGGCGGTCGGCCTGCGGGAGATGGGTGTCACCGTCCTGCACCTGCTTCAGCAGCGGGTCCAGGAGCCGGGGCAGGTCGGCGTCCGGATCACTGTCGACGGCGACCAGGTGCTGATCGAGGACCTGCGCGAGCAGGAGCCGGTCGGCGCCCACGGCACCGTGGACGAGGTCAGCATCCGATTCGCCGAGGGCCTGGCCCGGATGCTGGCGCCGCTGCGCCTGTCCGCCGAGTCACTCGTCGACGCCCCCTTGTCCGGCCCCGTCGACTTCGCCGACCTGCTCGGCATCGACGACATGGCGCGGCTCGACGTGTCGCGGCTGTGGGCGCCGCGCGGCGAACGGGCCTTCCTGCGCGTACCGATCGGCATCAACGACTCCCACGAGCCGGTGCTGTTGGACCTGAAGGAGTCCTCCGAGCTCGGCATGGGCCCGCACGGCCTGTGCGTCGGTGCCACCGGCTCCGGGAAGTCGGAACTCCTGCGCACCCTCGTCCTCGCCCTGGTGGCCACTCACCCACCCGAGGACCTCGCCCTGGTCCTCGTCGACTACAAGGGCGGGGCGACCTTCGCGCCGTTCGCGAACCTGCCGCACGTCGCCGGTGTCATCACCAACCTGGAAAACCAGGCCGGCCTCGTCGAACGCGTCCACGCCTCGCTCGCCGGCGAGGTCAAACGCCGCCAGCAGGTCCTCAAGGACGCCGGAAACATCGCCGACATCGGCCACTACGCTGCGCTGCGCGCCAGTCACCGGCCCGACCTGGACCCGCTGCCGCACCTCTTCGTAGTCATCGACGAGTTCGGTGAACTGCTCACCGCCAAGCCGGACTTCATCGACCTGTTCCTGTCCATCGGCCGCATTGGCCGCTCCATCGGGGTGCACCTGCTGCTGTCCAGCCAGCGCATCGAGGGCGGCAACCTCAAGGGCCTGGACACCTACCTCTCGTACCGGCTCGGCCTGCGTACCTTCTCCGCCGAGGAATCCCGTACGGTCCTGGACACCACGGACGCTTTCCACCTGCCGCCGCTGCCCGGATTCGGCTACCTCAAGGTCGACACCAGCCACTACGACCGCTTCAAGGCGAGCTATGTCTCGGGCGCCTATCGCGGCCCCGTGCAGCGCGGAGACGAGGAGGACACCGGGCCTCTTGCCCTCCCCTACGAGACCTTCAACGCCACGGCCGGTGCGGAGGATTCGGGCGCGCAGGAGCCGACGGTGCGGCGCCGCGAGACCGGACCGACCGAGCTGGGCGTCATGGTCGAGCAGTTGGCGAACGCCGCCGGTTCGGTGCGCCGCATCTGGCTGCCCCCGCTGCCGGACGCGGTCGCCCTGGACACCGTCGCCGGACCGTTGGACGTCGGCCGGCGCGGGATGCAGCTCGCGGGGCGGCGCGGCCCTCTTGAGGTACCGCTCGGGCTGCTCGACGATCCGGCCAAGCAGTGGCAGGGCAGGTGGTACCTCGACCTCACGGTGGCGGGCGGCCACGCCGCCGTCATCGGCGGCCCGCAGTCCGGCAAGACGACGCTCCTGCGCACCCTCGTCCTCTCGCTCGCCCTGACCCATACCCCCCAGGAGGTCGGCATCTACGGCCTCGACCTGGTAGGCGGCGGCCTGGCGGCCCTGTCGGGCCTGCCGCACGTCGGCGGCATCGCGGGCCGCGCCGACCGCGAGCGCGCGGCCCGCACCGTCGAAGAAGTACGCACCATGCTCGCGACCAGGGAGGACCTCTTCCGCGAGCACGGCATCGACTCCGTCGAGCAGCTGCGCGGCCTGCACGCGGCAGGCCGGCTGCCCCAGCTGGCATCCGCCGAGATCGTGCTCGTCATCGACGGCTTCGGCGCGCTGCGCGACGACTTCGAGGACCTGGACGACGACATCGCCGACATCCTCAAACGAGGCGGCGGTTACGGCATCCACGTCGTCGCGGGCATGCTCCGCTGGAACGACGTCCGCATCGCCGTCCAGTCCAACTTCGGCACCCGCGTCGAGCTGCGACTGAACGACCCCAGCGAGTCCTGCATCGACCACAAACTCGCCGCGACGCTCGTCCCCGACGAGCCCGGCCGCGTCCTGACCGACGGCAAGCTCTTCGCACAGGGCGCGCTGCCCCGTACGGACGGGCTCGCCGACGCCGCGGACATGGGGGCGGTCCTGGAGCGAGCGGCGCGGACGATCCGCGCCACCTGGAGCGGCGAGGTCGCCCGGCCGGTACGGGTGCTGCCGCACCTCCTGGAGCCGCACCTCCTGCCGGGGCCGGTCGCCGAACCCAAGCGCGTGCCGATCGGCTTGGACCAGACAGCGCTCGCACCTGTTCTGCTCGACCTGTTCCAGCATGACCAGCACCTGCTGATCATGGGTGACAGCGAGTGCGGCAAGACGAATCTCCTGAAGGCCGTCGCAGGCGGCCTCATCGAGCGCTACAGCGAGGACGAGCTGGTCTTCGCCGTCATGGACCCCCGGCGCAGTCTGCGCGGCGCGGTCCCCGAGGAGTTCAACGGCGGCTACGCGTACAACGCCAAGCTGTGCGCGGGTCTCGCCGCCGGTATCGCCACCGAATTGGACAAGCGGCTGCCCGATGACAGCGCCCGCCTCGAGGACCTGGAGCCCGGCAGCTGGGGCGGCGGTCCACGGATCGTGGTCCTCGTCGACGACTACGACGTGCTCACCACCGCCGGCCAGGAACCGCTGGCCCCGTTCCTGCCGTACATCCCGGCCGCGGTCGACATCGGACTCCACTTCGTCCTGACGCGCCGCGTCGCAGGCGCCTCACGCGGCATCTACGAGCCCCTGGTGCAGGGCCTGCGCGAGTCGGGAGCCTCGGCGCTCCTCATGGCGGGGGACCGCAGCGAGGGTCAGCTGTTCCCCGGCGTGTACGCCTCCCAGCAGCCGGCCGGCCGCGGCGTCCTCCTCCGTAGGGGCCAGACCAACCGCTTGATCCAGACCGTGTACTCCCCTGAGTGATACGGGTCGGAGCTCCCCCTATCACTCAGGCCACGAGCCGTACGGCATCCATGCCACGAACGACGAAGGACCGGACGACCATATGACCAAGGACGTCATCGCCCTCACTCAGCGCATGCCCGACCCGTGGAGCATGCTCGCGGGCCTGCTCTCCGGGGGCCCCGACAAGCTGGTGGACGCGGCGGGCGAGGGCGCCGTCGTGCGACTCTGCGACGGCGAGGGCCGACCGCTGGTCTCCGTCGAGGCACCGCTGCTCGTACAGGTCGCCGGCGAGGCCGAGCGACTGCTCGGAGCCACCCCGCCGCCCGTTCCGTACTGGTGGACCGAAGCCCGCGCCACCACCGGCGTCGAAGAAGCCGAGCGGCTCGCGGGCACCTTTGCGGCCCGGCTGGCCTCACTGGCCGGCGGCTCCGCCTGGCCACCTGAGGCCACGCGCTCCTTGGCCGTGGTGAAGACCGAAGGCGTCAGTGTCGCGCCCGCACCCGCTGCCGCGAAGCCCACCGTCGACGTCCTCACCGACAAGGTCGCCGTCGTCATCCAGGACCGCCCGGTGGTCGCCATGACGGCCTGGCTCTCGGACGCGTTCCGGACCGCCGCACACGCGGAGCTGGGCCTCCAGGTCGTCACCCCCGCAGGAACCACGCTCTCCCCGGCCGTACGAGACAGCCTCAGCACCTGGCCCTCCCGCTGGGTGGTACGCGACGAGCCGGACGGCTACTACGACGGGCTGTCCGGCGCCGTACTGCGCTGGCAGGAAGGAATGTTCGCACCGGTAGCGACGGCCGCCCCGACCGCGGACGACCCCCGCACCCCGGTGGCCGCCTCCTACCAGGAGGCCACGGCCACCGACGAGCGCCAGCTGGCCGTGACCTTCCGCGCGGTCCACCCGGCGGACGACCGCCTCGTGCTCGGCGGCGCACTGGAGTCGATATGGCGCGAACTCACCGGCGAGCCCCCTGCCGGATGGGGAGCCGCGGAGCCCGCCAACCTCCCCTGGTCGCCGCGCCAGATCACCGACCTCGCCTACGAAAGGGCCCCCAAACCCACCTGGTTCGTCGTGGTCGGCTCCCCGGACCGGCCCGGCCTCGCCACCGTGCGCATCAGCCGCACAAAGGCGGGCGTGGAGGAACACGTCACGCTGATGTTCGGCTACGGGCACGATGAGGAGCCGCCGGTGGACGCCTTGCCCAGGGCGGCGGAGCTGCTCGCCACCCGCCACCACCTCCAGTCGATGCTCGTACAGCTCCGCAAGGCCCGCCGCGACCTGGCGGTGCCGCCGCACTTCGAGGGGCCCGGCGTTCCTCTGGCCTTTGTGCTCGGCGCGGAGGAGGTCCGCCAGATGCCCGACGACCGTGCCCGGCGCACCCCGCTGTCCCAGCAGCCCGTCCCCCTCGGCCCGAAGACCCGTCCTGCGCTGTATTACCCGCTGCAGGGCGACCCGTCGGACCTGTCCGGCTGGCAGGACTTCGAGCGCCTGATGCGGCATCTGAAAGGCGCGTGAACACCAGGGCCGATGGGGCCGGGAGGCGGACCTCCACACCAAGCACACTGCAGACACGGGTCAATGGGCTCCGGGCGACTTTGAGGCGTTGTCACACCCCTTCCGTAACATGGGGGTTGTGGATTGCACCGGTGATGCCCCGGTTGATAGGCATGACCGTACAAACGATCGTCAAGTCTGGCGGGGGGAGCCTGATGAAGTTCGACATGGGGGCGCAGACGCTCTCGACCCTGAGGTCGCAGTCGCAGGGGTCGGGTACGGAGCTGGGGACGTTGATCCGCCAGCTCGTACAGGCAGCTCAGCCGTTGGAGGGCAAGTTCAACGGTGCGGGCAAGGCGGCGTTCGACTCGTTCAAGTCACACGCGGACGAGATCGCGGCGGAGTTGAACAGTTCCCTGACCGCCATTGTGGGCGGTCAGTCGGGGATGGAGTCGGCGTTCAGCTCGGGTGACCAGGAGCAGGCTGACAACGCCCGGTCGCAGATGTCGGCGGCGAACTTCGACGCGGCCCGCTTCTCGGGCCGCTGAGCGCCCGATTGCGGCGGAAGTACTTCAGATCCCAGGGGGAGTGATTGTGATGGCTGCTGGTAGTGACCGTCGTTCGTACGACACGGCGACGTCGGCGGAGACGCAGGGCAACATCCAGGCGGTGATCGCACGCCTGGAGCAGGTGATCGCCGCGCGTGATGCGCAGGTGAAGGCGGCAATGTCGGATTTCGCGGCGGACGGTGTCGCCGACGAGTACCACGGCAAGGAACTGCGCTGGAACCGTGCGTCGCAGGAGGTCAGGAGCATCATCCAGTTGCTGAAGACGACGCTGGAGAAGAATGACGGGACCGCGCACCACACGCTCGCGCGCGCGAAGGCTGCGGTCGACAACATCGGCTGAACCGGTGGGGCGCACCGGGAGGGCGAGCACGCCTTGCGTCGTGCGCCGGCAGGCTGTCGGCCGTGGGGGACGGCGCCGCGCGGATCGTGTGGCGGCGGTGGTGCAGGAAGTATGTACGCAGGGGGGCGTTCATGGCGTCATGGGACATTCAGCCGCAGGGAGTGCAGGGCCAGTTGAAGGTCGTCGGCGCGCATGCCGAGGATCTGGGGAAGGCCCTCACCACCCTGCTCGCGGACATGCGGGAGGCGGCTGAGGCGGCAGGGACCGCCGTGCCGGGCTCGCAGGCCAAGACGGTGCCGGGCGGTCTGATGGCGTCGGAGTACAAGCCAATAGGACCGGTGGCTCCCGCCTTGCTGCCGCAGAAGGCGACGGGTCCGGTCGGTGCGGCGTTGGCCCAGTACGCGACGCAACACCAGACGGACTTCAAGGCGATGGCCGATCGGTGTCAGGCCGCGGTCCTGGGCGCGGCCAAGGCCACCCGTGAGTACGTCGAGGGCGATCTGGAGGCGGCCAGGCACGCCCAGAATGCCGCTCGGGCCGTGCGGGTGGATGCTCTCAAGGACGCTGGGGGGAAGAAGTGAGCGATGCACCGGTCGACCCGGCCGAGGTACCGGTCTTCACCGGCGATCTGGCCCTGCTCGAAACCAAGGTGAAGGCGCTGTCCGGCGGCGGCTCCAAGGTCGCAACCGTCGGCTCCGACGTCCACAAGTCCTTCGGCGGACTGGCCGCCTACTACAAGGCGCCCGAAGCGGAGCAACTGTTCGGCGTCACCAAACCGGTGGCCGACAAGGCGCACCACCTGAGCGAGGACATGCATGTCATCGCCAGGGCCCTGGGCACCTACGCCCGCGAGATCACTCCGCTGGTCCACCAGCTCAAGCAGCTCAAGCAGGACGCCGCTGACTTCCGCGCCAAGGACGCCGCCGACGATGATTGGAACGAGGACGGCGATCTGGTCGAGGAGAACCTCAACCGCCGCAACAAGATCGCCGAGGTCTGGGCCGCGTTCCAGGAAGCCGAACGCGACTGCCACGCCAAGATCGTCGGCCTGGTCGGCGGCAAGGCGCTCCACACGATCGACGGCTCCCACCCGACCGGGTACGGCTATGACGCCGAAGCCCTCAAAGCCTCCAAGAGCCTGCCCTGGGGTGACGCGGTCGAGGAATCCGTTCCCTGGTGGCAGGTGTGGGAGCACGCTTACGACTTCGGCAAGGGCGTCATCGTCGACGGTGCGTGGGGCACCATCAAGGGCCTGGGCACCCTGATAGGCGTCGACGGCTGGGAGGCCGCCGGCCAGGCATGGACCGGTCTGGCCAAGCTCTCCACCGGCGTGACGATCACCATGTTGCCCATCGTGGGCCCCGCCTTCTTCGCGATTCCGGGGGACAAACTCCCCTCCTGGCTGCGGGACTCGCGCACCGCAATGAAGGACACCGGCAAGGCACTGGTGGCCTGGGACCAGTGGGAATCAAACGGCTCCCGAGCCGCCGGCGCGGTCACCTTCAACGTCCTGACCGCCATCTTCACCCGCGGTGGCGGCGCCGCCGTGTCGGGCACCGGCAAGGCCGCCGCGGCGGCCAAGGCCCTGTCCATCGCCGGTAAGGCGGGCGAGGTCATCGACCCGATGACGTACGTCTTCAAGGGCGCGGGCGCCGGCATATCGAAGATCGGCGACGCGATGGCCCACCTCAAGGGCCTCGGCCACGTCGAAGCCCCGAAGATTTCCGAGGGCGCTTTCAGCCTGCCCGAGGGCTCCGTGAAGATGCCCGACGGCACGGTACAACTACCCAAGGGCGCCGCGATTCCGGAGGGGGCGATCAAGCTCCCTGACGGCAGCATCAAACTCCCCGAGGGCACGATCACCCTCCCGCCGAACACGGTGAAGTCGCCCTTCGACGGGCCGGGGAAGTACCTGGATGGCGACGGCCATCTCTACAAGGAGGACGGGAGTCTCTTCCAGCGGGCCGAGGACGCGCCCACAGGCAAGCCCGCCCAACCGGCTGCGGGCGCGGACAACCCACGGCTCGAAAACCCAGTCCGCCAGGAACAGCCGGTCCCGGCCGGCGTCGGTGGACGGGGCGAGGAGGTCACACGGGTAGGGTCGGACATCTCCGATGCGGGCCGTGCCGGCGATAATGCGGGCCACGGCGGCATCGTTCCGGGTGGCAACGCGGGCACCCACCCCATCGGCGGCACAGCCGACAGCGTGCCCACCAATAGCCACACTGAGCCATCCCCCTCGGATGGAACACACACCCAGGCCACCACGCCCACGGGGCCCGAACACGGCGCCGGCGACGGGCATGGTGTCCCACACCAGGGTGGGCACGACGGACAGGCCGGCGGCCATGATAAGACGAGTTCGTCCGACGCCTCCTTCGGGAACGGTGGTAGTTCGGGCGGAGGTGAAGCCGGACAGCCCGGCCTGGGTGACGAAGGCGTGCCAGCACCTGCCGAGCACCTCCCCGGAGGGACCTCCGAGTCGTCGATGCCCATGGAGCGCGATGGCGAGCTGGAGCAGCATCTTCGCGAAGCGATCAAGGGGCTCCCAGGCGCCACGCGCCCCAAGCCGAACACTCTTGAACTCGTGCTCACCCGCCTGTCCGAGAATCCGCGCGGCCACGCGGTGGCCGACGTCATTGCTTCGGGGCGGTTCAACCGCAGTGAGAATTTCTCCCAGGTGGTGTCGAGCCTGGGGGCAAAGAAGATCGGAATGGTCGAGCCCGGCCTCGACCAAATCATCTTCGCCAACGACCTGTACAAGGGGGGTGTGCCTGCCGAGTCGATCAACTTCGAGGTGAAGACCGCGGCTGGCGGAGACATCGACGTGCACGTGCGTGCCGAGAATGGCGAGGTGTACGGATACCAGATGAAGCGGCTGAGCGACCCTCTCGACCCGGTGAGTGAGATCACGCGTGGGAAGTACCTCGGCCAACTGGCCAAGTCCGACGTCAACCACCGCATCATGCTTGTGGACGGCCAAGGAACCGTCGCCCAGTGGACGGAGAACGGCTCCTTCCAGGCGCTCATGGACATTCACCAAATCGGTCGCAACGGAAACGGCCTCGGAGCCGGGACAACGTTCGTCATCAGGCTCGACGACGGCTCGCTTGTGATACCTCCTGGAGCCAAAACCGACCCTAAGGACATGCTGTGATCACTACCGAGCCCGTCGGCCAATGGTTCTGGGAAGTCGCCGTGGACGTCACCGACCGGCGCGGTGCCGCAAACGCCTTGGAACTGTTCACCGCCGTCCATGCGCAGATGACCCACCAGGAGATGGCCGTGGGATGGGGGCGGACGACCATGTCCCTCGTTCCTCGCGACGCTGTCGCGCAGCCATTGCTCACATGGCAGGGTTCCTCCCCGGCCAGCGAGTCGGCTGCGGTGGACCGCGTCGGGCTGGTCGCCGGGCGCATGCTGTCTGTGCAGAGCGATGTCCCCGGCGTCTGGTTCGAGTCCGGAACCGGCCACCGGGCCGAGAAGCTGTTCTCGTTGGGCTTGGACATCTGGGGGGAGGGCGGAGGCGTGGTTACCCTGTCGACGTTTTCGGACGCATGGCTAACGCTCGATCTACGCGAGCGCGCGCAGCCCGCTGTGCACGCGGAGAACGCCCCACGCCTCGCAGCGGCCCTACGGGGCATTTCCGAGGTCCTCGGAAGCGCGCCCGACCCCGGTGATCCCACCCCGCATGCCCACGCCACGGCCACGGGTTTCGAAGACCTATCCGACGAGGGGGCCGACTACGACGACTCGTGGGGGACGTTCGAAGTCCCGGCGCGCTGGCAGAAGCTGATGAAGCTGCTGCCGGACGGATATCCGGAGCAGTGCTACGAGAGCTGGACCGACGGCCCCGTCCGGTACGCGAAGGTGCTGAGGCGGGATGGGGTGATGGGCTACCTCTGGGCTGGCACAGCCGAAGATGCGGCGGGCTACGAGCCACGGACCGCGGCTGGTGAGGCTGCCTTCGAGGAAGGCGTCCCGTGGCTGATGCACTTCGCGAAGGCGCGGCAGGCGGGGGTGCCCCCTTTGGACGCACTCCGGGAAGCGGCTGGGTCCCACGGGGTGTCCGAACTGCATGACATCGGTTCGCTCGACAGGCTGCAGGAGTACTCCGGCCGGTACTGAGCGCCGGCCGGCCAGCAAGGCTCTCCGGGGCCGGCTCGGAGGTCAGTTCAGCATGGCACTCGCCGACGCACTCCAGTGGAGCAAAGAATGCTGGAGCACTGAGAGTCGAGCCGTGCAGGGCCTGGTCTAGTTGCTCTTGGCCCGCCGGCCATGGCCTGCTTCGCCCTACGACGGACTTCCCCGTTGAAGGGTGGAGTCGGCGTGCCTGAGCCGTGGCGCTCCTTGAGCGGTCGAGTGGGCTGCTTGAGTAGCGGAGGTGAGGCAACCCCATGAAGATGCTTCCGATTTTTGAGAAAGTTCACGCAGAGCGTCGAGGCATTTCCCAGCAGGCTTCCCTTAGCCAACTGGTAGGGTGTCTGCCCCTCCCTGCGTGAGCCAATGGGCAGTACTTGTCCGGTTCCTACTCCCTCATGCGGCTGGAAATATCCAAGACTCGATGAGTGCAGACAGGGTGCAGTTGTCCCCTTTGGGTACTGCACCGATGGAGAATGGGTATGGCTCGCATACTGGGGGTGCTGTGTGCAGCAATACGCCGTGCAGCGCACCGATAAATTTGTCGAACATGCGCGGAGATGTAACTTCACCCCGGCCACTCTGTCTGGCGAGGAACTGGACCGGGCTGAGGGAGAATTCAACGAGCAGCTTTTCGACCAAAGCGCTTTAGCTCCTCTGAGTGCTGGCAGGACCCTTTGAAGAACGTGGAGCTCCGGCCTACGAAGGCAGCAGAGTCGAGATAGCGCACACCCGCCCAGGCCGAGTCTTCGGCGATGGGCCCATCGGTGATTCGTGGTCGAAGCCACGCATGTACGCGCCGGTCGGGGAGAAGACGAAGTCATCGATTCGTGACCGCTGCCGTTCCGCACAGAAGACCTCTTCGGTCTCTCGGCCGTTGGGCATCGAAGGAGTAGCACCTACCGGTAGTCAGCCGAGTTCAGCACGGCTTGGCCACGACGGCCGTCACAGGTTTCACAGGAAGCGGCCGTGTCCCTAAGATCACCGTTACCGGTTGCGGCCCGACGGGCTTCCCCACGAGGACATGCCCCCACCCGCACGAGTCACTCGTGCCCAGGGGGAACCACCTCGTGTCCATGCTTCTGCTGAAATTGGCAGCGCAGGATCTGCTTACCTTGAACTCAAGGCGCCGTATGGTGCCGCACCTCGCCGCCAGATGGCGGCACTTCCGGGGGGCTGACGCCTCGCGGACGGAACGTTCCGCGTGGGCGGAAAGCCTGGTCAGCCTCGCAAACGACCTCGTCGCAGCCGGTCGCGGGAACGTGGAGATGATCGTCGAGTGCGCTGCCACACTCGACGAGACCGACCGACAGGATGATCCCAGACTCATCGATGTCGTTCTTGTGGGCCGTCACCCGCAGGAGCACCGACTGTCCGTTCAACTCGTCGAGTTGAAGCGCTGGTCGATGGTGACCAGGGTGGAACGGGCCACCGCGGAGCTAGTACATGTACCGGGGATGGACAACAAGAAGCACCCGGCTCTGCAACTGCGCGAGTACTACGAGGCGTTCACAAGCAGCAGGGGTCCGCTGCACGGACTCGACTTCGAATGCGGCGGTTTCGCCTACCTGCACAACGCCACTGAGGCGTCTGTGCAGGCCCTGATCGACGTGGACGGTCCGACCGGCGCCTATGCGCATGTGTACACGAACGACCGGCGCGAAAAGCTGCTGTCCGACCTCCGGCAGCACTTCGCCGATGAAGGTGGCGCTTCCGCCGCCGAGATACTCCTGCGAAGCATGGGCTTGCGCAATACGCCCCTCCTCGACGCCATGATTTGGTCCCGCGGAGACGACACCGTCTTCACCCTGCGCGGGCGACAGAAGGTGGTGGCCGACCAGATTCTGGAAGCGGCTTCCAAGGTCCTTCCGGACGCCCGGCGTCCCGCTCTTGTCCCGGACGAGCGGAGGGTGGTCTTTCTGGTGACCGGTGGCGCCGGCACAGGCAAGAGCGCCATTGGCCTCCAGATCAAAGCGGAGTTGGAGGCCCAGGGCCGGACGGTCAGGTACGCCAGCGGTAGTCGCGCGTTCAACGGAGCCATTCAGGAGCACGTCGGCTACGGGGACCGGGAGTTCCGGGAGACCTTCACCTACTTCAGCAGCTTCGTCACCACGCCGGACCCACCGCTGGACGTACTGATCTGCGACGAGGCGCACCGCATTCGTGACCGGTCGACCAGCCGGTTCTGGAAGCCCGAGCAGCAGGGCACACAGCCTCAGGTGGACGAGCTTCTCGACGCGTCCCGTCTGACGGTGTTCTTCCTGGACGAGGGCCAGTCCGTGCGGCCGAACGAGGTTGGCACGGTCGATCTGATCAAGGACGCCGCTAGGCGCCACAGCGCCCAGGTCGTGCAAACCGGCCTCCGAGAGCAGTTCCGGTGCGGCGGCAGCGACGCCTACATCCACTGGGTGCGCGCTGTGCTTGGCGTGAAGGGTGAGGCGCCGGGGCAGTGGACACCGGACGGACTCATGCACGTTGAGGTCGCAGACAGTCCGCAGGAACTCGAACGGATCATCCGTACCGAGGCCCTCGCCGGTGCATCGGCGCGTATGGTCGCGGGCTACTGCTGGCCATGGACGAAGCCACTGGGCAAGGACAAACGGCTGGAGGCAGACGTCCGCATCGGCGACTGGCACCGGCCGTGGAACGCGGACAGCGAGACGTTCTGCGAGAACGAGGCACCACCGTCGAAGATCTGGTCCGTGCACGAGAACGGACTCGGCCAGATCGGCTGTGTGTACACGGCGCAGGGCCTCGAATGGGACTGGTGCGGCGTGATCATGGGTGAAGACATGGTGCGCCGCGACGAGCGATGGGTGTTCCGTCGGGGCAAGGACTGCGAGGGCCCGGAGCCGGGTGTCAAGCGCGTCGCCGTACCCGGATCTTTCGACCCGAAGGTGAAGGCCAGCAGCGTCGACGACGAGGAGTTCGCGCGGCTTGTCCGCCATGCCTATCACGTGCTGATGACCCGGGCGAGCCGTGCGACGGTGCTCTACTCCGTGGATGAGGAGACGCGGGACTACTTGAAGGAACACGTGGGCGAGGTCCAGATCCACGGGCTGCGCCCCACCTGGGAGAACCTGCCGCAGGAGGCACGGGTACCGCACCTGCCCCGGCCTCGGAGAGGAAGGCGTTCCCGCAGGAACCGGAAGAGGCCGGATGCACAGGGGCCAGATCTGCGGCTGTTCTGACCAACGCTGCCGAACAAGGGGAGTGGCGGGCTCTCCGGGCCCGCCACATGCCTGCGTCAGAAGACCAGGCGCGCTGCCGCGGTCAGCGCCGCCACCACGAGATTGGCGGTGACACCCACGGCGACGTCGACCAGGATCTCGCGAAGCCGGTTACGACGTGCAGGCTTGTACTCAACGGGGTTCATGCGTGACCACTCCTCGGTATGAGCTCGAAGTGGCAGGGATCGCCCTACCGGGCATCCGCACTCACACCACGTGCAGCACGCGGTGGAAACCACTCGTCAGTCACAGCCGAGGACCGGCACTGAACACCGCCGACGTACCCTCCGGGAAGGTGCGCAGCGTGAACAACATTAGTACGCACCTGTGTTGAGTGTGAGGGATTTCTGGCCGGCCGTCCGGCCACGGTCATGTGAACGGAGGGCCGCCGTACCAGCTGCTTGTAGCACCTTGGTGGCGTCCGCTACCGCTGTCGGTCCTCCGGGTCCCGGCGTGCGTTAAGAAGCCGCTTTGCCTCGTCCTTCTCTGCGTAACGCCATCTGTCCACGGCGATCCGTACCGGGCGCCGGATGGAAAGGCGCCTGAAGAGACGGAACCGTGCCCTCGTGCCTTAGCGGGCATGACGATTGCGCAGTCGCACGTCGGTCAGCCGTCGTTGTGGAACCGCACCCTCTCTTCGAGAGCCGCACGCGCTCCGTCGAAGTCGGCGAGCCTGGCGGCGACGGAGGCCACGGCGAGTCGCTCGGGTAGCGCGGCGGAGAATTTGAGCCCGTGCACGGCGCGGCGGTCGACGTCCGGAAGCACGAGTGCTGCACCGCCGCCGGCTGCATCATGGCTCGCACGCCACAGGGCGGGGGTCAGATCCTCCCGCAGGCGCACGTAGCAGTCCGTCGGCCGTTGCACGGGATCGGCGATCGACGGCAGCGTTGCTGCGAGTGTCGCATTCGCGCGGTAACCGGCCCAGGTCCACCAGCGCACGTCGCTGCCCTGCCGGGCCACCAGCGTTCCACCCGGATGCACGATGTCAGGAGCCTCTTCCTCCCGCCACGCGGCGAGGCACACCTCAGCCCGTCGTGTGAGCGACACGGAGGGGTCGGCTCCCAGGAGGATTTCTCGCATCGCACGTGTGAGGGCATAGGAGAGCCCGGCCAGCGAGCCACCGGTCCACTTGGCCACGCCGCCGCCGTCGGCCGGCTCGACGAAGGCCCGCTTGCGAGCCCAGTCGATGAACGTCACCTGCCAGCTGCGGCCGCCGAGGAGGAGCCGGCGAGGGCCTGGACGTTCCTCGGTCAGTACAGAAGGGTCTGTCTGCCCGATCTCGGTGCGTCCGGACAGGACGGTGAACTGCGGGGGCGCGGTGAACGATGCGGTCAGTTCGATGAAGTGCCGTCGGCCGAAGCGCCGTTCGGCTTCGGGTCCGATGAACAGCAGGCCATCGTCCTCGTCGAGAAAGCCCTGCGTCACCAGATGGCGCAGGACAGGCGCTGCCGAGCGGTCGAAGGGGGCCAGTCCGTTCCACTGTTGGTGCCACAACTGGTCACCCATACTCTGCTCCTGGAGCGTGGCGGCCAAGAGCTGTTGAGCCACCAGGTGGCGTGGCTCGGGCGGTGCCGTTACCGGCTCGACCCAGCCCCTTCCCCAGAGCAGGAGCAGCGCCGCGGCCTGGAGGAGGCTGTCTTTGCGGGTTGCCAGGAACAGACAGTTGCGTGTGCTCCCTGGGCGCCGCCCCGTACGGCCGATGCGCTGCAGAAACGAGGCGACAGTGCTGGGAGAGTCGATCTGGATGACGCGGTCCAAGTCACCGACGTCGATGCCCAGTTCCAGCGTGGAAGTGGACACGATCACGCAGTCCCGGGCCTCGGCGAAGGCCTGCTCGGACCTGGCTCTCTCCTCGGCCGACAGCGATGCGTGCGACAGGAACACCGTCACCTCACGCTCGCGCAGCGCCGCACCCAGCTGTTCGACCTGCCGCCGGGAATCACAGAAGACCAACCGCTTCTCACCCCGGTGCAGTGTGGCGATGAGTTTGGCGGCATTGTCGAGGGAACCTACGTAGTCCAGCTCCACCTCACCCGCCGGGCGTGCGCTCTCCGCGGTCGCCCCGCGGTTCGACGACACATCCGGTGCGGGGGCCAGGTCCGGTGCGATGACCTGTGCCGGTCGCTTTCCGGCCCCCGAGCCCTGCAGCCAGGTGAGCAGGTGCTCCGGATTACCGACGGTCGCCGACAGTCCGATCCGCTGGATGGGACGTCCTGTGACTCTTTCCAGGCGCTCCAGCACCGCGAGCAGGTGCCAGCCCCGATCGTCCCCCGCGAAGGCGTGCACCTCGTCCACGACGACCGCCCGCACACGTCCCAGAAGGTGTGCGTGATCGGTTTTCACGCCGATCAGCATGGCTTCCAGGGACTCCGGTGTGGTGAGCAGGATGTCCGGGGGTTCGGTGCGGATGCGCTGCCGCTGCGACTCCTTCGTGTCGCCGTGCCACAGCGCGGCACGGCGCCCGAGCCACTGAGCGTAGGCGTCGATGCGCGTCACGAGGTTGTTGAGCAGCGCCTTGAGCGGACACAGATAGAGCACGGAGGTGCCGGTCCAGCCCTGCTCCGACATGGCCGACAGCATCGGCAGACACGCTGCCTCGGTCTTTCCACCTGCTGTGGGAGCGAGAAGAACCGCGTCCTCGCCGTCCATCAACGGATGGATCGCTGCCCGCTGTAGCGGTCGCAGGTCAGGCCAGCCGAGCGTGTTCACCACATGGTGGAGGACGACCGGGTCGAGCCGCTCTACGGGGTCCTCGTCGTGCGCGGGGAGAGTGAAGCCCGGGGGAGGAGCGACATTCGCGCCCTCGGCGCCTGCCATCACACGTCCAGTTCGATGTCGTCGGCCGAGGTTCCGGCAGCCGAATTCCGTTCCACGTCGGTGAGTTCGCTGTTGATTACCGTCAACTTGTAGTGCTGCCTGGGGTCGAAGTCATCGAACTGGTCGATACGGTCGAGGACATCGCCCACCAGTTTCTTCAGGTAGAGCCGTGGCGCTACCCCCACCTTGCCGCCAAGCGCTCCGCCGACGGCTCCGGCGAGGTCCGCGACGTAGGCTTCATCCGCGAGGGCTCTGATGCGGTCGGGGGCGGCGGCTCCCGCCGCGTAAAGATCGCGGATGGTCACGCCGAGGTTCATCAGCGATTCCGATGTGAACCCGGGCAGCCTCAGCTGCACCGCGCGTGGATTGTCGAAGCGGGGGTCGGTGGTGAAGTCCGTGGCGAGGCGCTGCGCGAGCGGGGCGAGGCGCTGCACACCCTGCTGGCCGTCGTAGAAAGCCGGGGTACCGGTGATCACCAGATAGAGGCCGGGGAAGCGGCCCGAATGAACCTCGTCGATGAGCTGACGCAATGCGTTGAGCGCTTTGTCACGGGCGTCGGACCGCACCCGCTGGAGCGTCTCCACCTCGTCGAGGACGACGAACAGCCCCCTGTGTCCCGAGTCGCGCAACACGGTCAGCAGGCCCTGGAGAAAACCCAGAGCTCCGAAATGGTCGAGGTCGCCGCGGACTCCGGCCGACCGTCGTGCCGCCGCGGCAACGTGCGGCTGGCCGCCCAGCCAGGCGAGAACAGCCGCCGCCGTTGCTTCGTCGCCCTCGGTGAGTGCGGCCCGGTAGCCGCGCAGCGCAGTGGCGAAGGACGGGGCGTGCCGGGAGACTTCGGCCAGTCGGGCCGTCAGCAGCTTTTCGACCTCATCGGTCAGCTCCTCCTCGCTCGCTCCGGCCGCCAGAGCGTCCTCCTCAAGCGCGTAGAACCAGGCGTCCACAATCGGCCTGAGTGCGCTCGGGGGGAAGCTAGCGGTGGTCAGCCGTTCGGTGAGGCGCCTGTATACGGTCTCGAGCTTGTGCAGCGGAGTCTCGGTCTCCGAGACCTGGGTCTCGGCCACGGCGAAGCCGAGGCGTTTCGCCCGCTCTCCCAGCCATCGGGTGAAGAACGTCTTGCCCGATCCGTACTCGCCGCGTACGGCTTTGAACACCGACCCGCCCGACGCGACCGCATCCAACTCGGCATCGAGCGCCGCCTCGAACCGGCCCAGGCCGGTGGCCAGCAGATCGAGCCCGCTGTCGGGCACGGCGCCACGTCGCAGCGCGTCGATGACCGTCCGCCTGCGGGCAGCGGAGGCGGGGGACACGGGATTCGGCATTGCGGAGCTCACCGGTCCAGTCTCTCACCCGACGCGGCCGGGTCAGCGTTGTCGCTGCCGCCTCGACGGCGCCCAACTCGTATGTGTCGCAAGGTTGCTGTGTGAAACACTCGCGTGGTGTTGCTGACCTACGTCGATGAGTCATACGACAACGACCGCTACTGGATGGTTGCTCTCGTGGTGGCCGAGAAGCATCTGCGGTCGCTGCACCGCGCTCTCGACTCCGTCGTGACCAAGGCTGCAGAGGAATACCCGGTCGACCGCCATGCCGAACTCCATGGGCACGCTCTGGTGCACGCCCGGGACGACTGGCAGCGGATGGGTCACAAGGGCCGCAACATGATCCGTGCCCGCATCGGTGTCTACGGCGACGCCATGAAGGCGATCGGTGCGCATGATGTACGCGTGATAGTCCGAGGGCTCGACCTGCGGGCCTACTGGGCACATCACACCGATGACGGGCCGTTCCGGCCTCCCCACGAGGTGGTACTGCGGCACCTGCTGGAGCAGATCTGCGACCATGTGCAGGTGCGGGAGGAGCTGGCCCTGGTGATCGCGGATGAGATCGACGGAGCGGACGACCACCGGCGCCATTTCCGTGACTACCAGCAGGTCGGTACGGGCGAGAGCATCAGCAACACCCTTCCGTGCCTCGTCGACACCATTCACTTCGCACCGTCGAAGGCGAGCCGGCTGTTGCAGGCCGCGGACCTGATCGCATATCTGCACCGCCGGCTGGTCAGCGGCCAGGACGCCGACGCCCGAGCGCGTAAGGCCAACGAGACGCTGTGGTCCTTCGTCGCGCCTCGTGTCGCTCATCAGCACTGCTGGACTCCGCCGCAGCCCACCTGCTGACCAGCACAAAGGCCCCGCATCCGCGGGGCCTGAGGCGAACCGGGCGTCAGTTTCTTGAGGACGTCCCTACGGCCGAGGCTAGCACGGCGCCCTGCTGACCGGCTGCCCCCGTACGGGTTCATTCCAGCCCGAACTGCTCCCGCAGGAGTCCCTGGTGCAGGCGCAGGGTCCGCCCGTCGGGCAGCGTCTCCAGGACCTGGACTCCGTCGTAGTTGAGGAGCTGACGCAGGACCGCGGCGAAGCCGTCCGCGCGGCTGAGGGGGAAGTCGACGCGCTGCGCCAGGGCCGTCACGGGCAGCGTGCCGCCCGCGTCGAGGAGAGCACGAACCGCCTGTTTGAACTTGTCCATGTCGCGCTCGCGCGGCTTGCGGGCCAGGAGCTCGACCTGGTCCTGGAAGGGAGCCGAGGCGAACAGCGCATGAACCAGGGTCTCGGCCTGAGGGAGCAGCTCCGGGGTGATCAGTGCATCCCCGTCCGCGTCCGCCGGGACCAGGACGACGTCGAACAGGGAGTCGTGCGTCCGGGCCAGTTCGGCCTGCGTCTTCGACGGTTTCTGCCGGGGCTGGCTCTTCGCCGGGGAGGCCGCCTCGGGCGGTGCCGGTGCGGGCCGGGGCGCCCGTTCGTCCAGGAACCACCAGGCCGGCCGCTGGTCACCCAGCTCCCGCCACTCCTTGGGCGGCGTTGCGCCGAAAGGCAGAAAGGCGAGGACGGGGATGGTGAACTCCGCGAGGGAGGCGCCGCCGTGGTAGCCGGCCTTGAGGGCGGTGTAGCGCGAGTCCGCGTCCCACAGCGCGACGATCGATGCACCGGGGTCGGGCCAGACCACCCGTGGACCGCTGAGCGCGACCTCGGTCGCGCCCGGAGCCTCGTCGGGCAGGCGGTGGCGGGCCGATTCCGGGGCTCCGGCCGCGACCCTGCTGCCGTGCCGGTCCACCACGTGCCCGTGGTCGCTGGTGATCAGTACGGCCATGCCCTGCGCCGCGGCCACGCGCAGCAGATCGACGAGCCCCGGGAGGTGGTGTGCCCGCCACGCCCCGTCGCCGAGCTTCTGTTCCTTGGCCAGTCTGTCGTCGATGGCGTTGAGGACGACCGCCACATGGGTGCGGCCGTCGGCGAGCGCCTCGCTGAGTGCGGGGCCGAAGGTGTCCCCGGCGCTCTGGGCGCGCAGGTCGTCCTTGTGGAACACCGCGGCCGGGGCGCCGCCCCACAGCTTCTGCGCGGGGAAGAGCCGCTTCTCGTCGGCCTGCGTCCCTGTCAGCAGCCGGCCCGCGAACAGCGACGTGCGGGAGACGGCGGTCAGGGTCGGCAGGGCGGCCGCCATGGCCCGTCGACGCGGCTTGTCTTCCTTCACCGGGTCGAACTCGGCCCAGGACGAACGGAGTTCCTCACCCAGTTCGGTGGCGATCGCCGCGCTCATGCCGTCCAGGACGAGCAGCAGGACGCGCCGGCCGTCTCCACTGCGGACGATCGGTTTCACGACCCGGTCGAGGAAGGACTCCACCGTCAGCATCGAATGCGGGGGTGTGCCCGCGGCGGTCCAGACCGCCAGGGCCTGCGCGAAGTGCCGGTCGATCTCGTGCCGCCGTTCCCGGACGCGTGCGGCCAGCCTGTCGTACGCGGTCCTGAGGACGGGGTCCGGGTCGCCGCCTGCCTCGATGTGTTCCAGGGCCTGGTCCACCCACCCCGTCTCCCTGATGTGGCGCTCTACTCCGTCGCCCGTCGAATCACATGCGACGCCGGGTTCGCCGGCAAGCCACTGCGCCAGACGCTGACCCATCCGGGCCCGCTCGATACGGGCCCGTGCCTCGGGGCCCTGGGCGCGCCGGTGCGTGCCCAGGGCGCGGACGGCCTCCGCCAGAGGGCCGGGCCGGCCGGTCTCCAGGGCCCGACCCACCGCTGTGAAGCGTGCTTCCAGCCCGGTGGGCAGCAGTGGGCTGGCCTGGGCGGCGGTCTCCGCCCCGAACTGGCGGACCAGGGCTGATGCCCGGTCCAGGACGGTGTCGCTGATCCGGCGCGCTTCACGGGCCTCGTCCGTCTCGCCGCCCGTGTCCCGGGCGGCGGTGGTCAGCAGGACCCCCGCATACTCCTCGCAGGCCCGCCCGAACGCGGACGCGAGAGCGTCGAGCCGATCGCCGGTTGCCGGGGACTGTTCTCCGAACCAGCGCTCGGCACGGCCGCGCGCACGGTAGATGTCGGCGTCCGGCACGGCGTGCAGCCACAGCGCCCCGCACACGAGCCCGAACGCGACCGCCTCCTCGCCGTGCTCGGCCTCGACGAGGGCCAGCAGCGCCTGTCCGGCCAGGCCGGCCTGGTCCTCCTCGCCGAGGAACTCCCGCAGACCGGCGCGTTCGGGACCCCGCAGCTCCAGCAGCCGCTCGGGGCCGCCGGGGCTCAGGGACCAGCCGAGCAAGGCGTGTGTGTCCAGGGTGTCGTCGGTGCGGGTGTGGTGCGGTCCGTCCGCATCGCTGTCGTACCTCCCGAGCCTCAGCCGTCGCAGCGTGAGTGCGGAAAGGGCCTTCTGCCGGGACAGCACGCCACCCGCGAGCGCGGGCCAGCCACCCGGCGGGGTGGCGTCCAGCAGGGCCTCGGAGGCCCAGTTCGCGTTCTTGAGCCGGGTGTCGACCTGCGTGGCTCCGAACGCCTCGCGCACCACTTCCCAGCTGTCGACGGTGTCGATGCGCTTTTTGTGGGCGCGGGCCAGGATCGCCGGGTCCAGTTCGCTCTGCTCGCGGTCGGTCAGCACGACGAGGACGTCGGGGCCCGCCGCCTCCGTGTCCTGCTCCGCAAGATGGTCCAGGAGCAGTTCGTGGACGGCGAGCGGGGAGGGGGCCGCGGCGACTCGGGCGGTGTACCCGTTGCCCCACGCCGCCTCGGCCGGGCCGTCCCACTGGGGCGCGGAGCGCAGCAGGACGGCCCGTCGCCGGCCACCGCCCGTGAGGGAGTCGGCCAGCGACGTCTGGGACGCCAGATACTGGGTGAGGGTCGCGACGTTCAGTCGAGCCACCGCCACCGGGGTGCTCGTGGCGCTCATGACTCGACGACCCGCCAGGTGATTTCGACCGCGGCGCCGGGCTCGCTGGCCGCCAAGTCGGCCAGCTCCGCCTGCAGCTCGGCCACCGCACGAGCCGCGGTGGTAGTGCGGGCGCCGCTGGACCGCGGCGCCGGAATGCGGCCGGAGGCGGGCGCCGGAGTCCTGTCCTGAGGGACGGGCGGGTGGCTGGTGGCCGTGTTCAGCGACACCTGGCTCGCGCTCGGGGAGACGGGGGGCGCCGGAGGGGGAGTGGCGGCGGCGCGGTTGCGCTTCACCAGCGCGAGGACCTCGCGTTGCGTACGGACCAGGGCGTCCCGCAGGTCGCTGGTCCGCTGGTCGCTGCCGGCCACGTTCCGCAGCGAGTCCAGTAGGGCCTGCCCCTCGGGGCCCTCGCTCGATGCCAGGTCGAGAGTGGTCCAGGACGCGGCGTCGAGTGCCTGGGCGACGGCCCGGGCCTGCTTGACCGAGGCACCGAAACGGTCGGCGCTGACCTGGCCGAGGTCGAAGGAGGCGAGCGCCTCCACCGTCTTCTTCGCGCCGGCGGCACCCTGCCCCGCGGCCTGGGTGAGGGCCTTGAGCAGCTCGACGGACCGACGGGCGAGCGCGAGCCGCCCCGCTTCGTCCGTCCCGTCGAGCCGGAGAAATCCCGCGTGCTCCTCCAGCTTCCGGACGAGATCTGCCGCGTGCTCCTGATGGGAGCGGGCCTGTTCCGTGATCTGGCGGGCGAACTGGTTGACCATGCGTCCGCGCCGCAGCGTCGGAGCGGTCTCCCCGAAGATCGTCGCGAAGCGGTGCCGGGCGCCGTCCCAGGCTTCCTCCGAGGGGAGCGGCTGGCTGCGCAGCCCGTCGAGGTCCTTGATCTGCGACAGCTCGGGAGCGGGGTCGAGCGGCATGCCGCCGCGCACCCACACCCGGTCGTCCATCTCGGCGAACGCGGCGACGACCAGGCGGGTGAGGAAGTCGGGCAGCCCGCGCGGCTGCGGCAGGTCGGTCCAGTCGGTGAGCGTGATCAGGGAGAGGTCGCTGGTGACGCCGCGGTCGCGGACCAGCTTCCGGAAGTGGTCGGCCCAGTACAGGGACAGCTCGAAGTACGCCTCCTTCTGCTGACCCAGGCGGAGTGGGCCCGCGATGCGCTGTACCAGCTTCCGGTCGCCGGCCGGGACCTCGGTCCGGCCGTCGCGGGCCTCTGCCGCGGCCCGGATATGGGTGAAGACCTTGCGGGCGTCGGCCGCCTTCACCGTCGTGCCGGTGGCGTCGGGGTCCAGATCCGGATGGTCCGGGTACTGATGGGCCAGCAGCCTGCCCGCGATGTGCCGCAGACCGTCCCGCAGGGACTGGCCGAAGGACAGCGTCAGCCCGTCGACCTCGCGCAGCGACTGGAGATGGTCGCCGAAGCCCAGCTCCACATCGGTGGCCTTCTTGTCGGCCAGCCCGTACGCCTGCTTGAAGGCGGCCTTGACCTTGTTGAGCAGGGACTCGCGCTGGGTCTCCAGGAGTCCCTTGGCCCGGGCGCGATTGTCGGCGTTGAGGTGACCGGCGTACTGGCTGTCGAAGCGCTGCTCGTCGGCGAGCGCCTTGTCGATGACCACGAGGCGGCAGAAGTCCGTGTACCGCTGTGCGGAGAGGTGGGCCGGCAGCCAGGCGACGGTACGGGACCGCTCGCCCTGGTGCTGCTTCTCGCGCAGCCGCTGCATGCGGTTGGCGTCCTCGACGGGCCCGTATTCGCTCTCGTCGTACGGGAAGTCGACGACGATGCGCCACAAGCCGTCCTCCTGCGGCATCAGGTCGTGGTCGGGCAGCTCCTCCTCATCGGCCACGTTCCCGAAGACCACCTCGGCGCTGCGATGCGTGCCGCGCCACGCAAAGTTCACCCGGTCGGTCAACTGCCCCTCTTCGAGGCCGAGTTCCTCTGCCAGCAACCGCTTCGCGAGCGCCTGCCGGTTGCCGGGGTTGTCGTTGACCTTGGCGTTGGCGATGACGGAGTCGACGTCCACACCGGTCAGTTCGAGACGCACACCCGGATTGGTCTTGGTACCGGTTTCCTTGATCTCCGGGAAGCGGCCCGCCCATTCGGCGACCTTGTCCTTCAGGACGCCGTACTCGCGTCCAGGGATCGGTGCGACGACGGAACCGTAGTTGAGCGCGGAGAGCCGGCGAATGGTGAGATCGGCGAGTGCGGGCACGCTGGGCGCGAGCGCGGACAGCAGCAGGGTGCCGATGATCCGGTTGTCGCCGACGAACGTCTTCACCCGGCCCCGCAGGTCCGGGTCGGTGATGCTGTCCGGGCCGCGGTGCGTGTACTGCTCGACGTCCTCCTCCGACACGTTGTATGTGCCGAGGAGATACGGCCGCAGCTTGGTGCGGTAGAGCTTGTCGGCCGCTTCGAAGACGACCTTCAGGCTGTCCGTGAACGGCTTGTCGCCGCCGGCCGTGATCAGCGGATACAGATCGCCGACCGGGATCAGATCGCCGAGCCGCAGCTCGTCGCGGTGATCGGCGAGCAATTGCCCCATCAGCTTCATACCGGTCCGGTTGCGCTGGAGCGCGGAGGAGACATGGACGAGGGTGTCCATGAAGGCCGGCGAGAAGGGGTACGTCAGCCGGAAGCTCTCCTCGTCGGCGCCCACCCCGTCGGCGCCCCGGTCGGAGCCCAGCAGCGTGTCCCACACTTCCTGGCGGATCTTGCGGGTCTTCTCGAACTCGGCGGTGACGAGCGCCGCTGCCTGGGCGTCCTTGGGCTGAAGAAGGCGGGCGTGGGCGACCTGCGGGAGGTTGCGGTCCTCTAACGTGATCTTGTCGAACCGCCCGGATGCCAGGTTGAGGGTGTCCTGGATGGACGACTCGGCAGCGCCCGACACCTCCTCGCCGACGAGTTCCCGCAGGTCCCGCTGCCGGGCTATGAAGGACACCACCGGGATGGCACGGCGCGCATCGCCGCCCTCCACAAAGTTCGTGATCTTGCTGGCCTCGCGGGCCACGAACTTCTGGTCGTGGATCAGGGTCGCCAGCCACAGAATCAGCTCATCCATGAAGAGGATCAGCCCGTCGTAGCCGAGCGACTTGGCGTGTTCGGCGATCACGGACAGCCCGGCATCCAGCGAGACGAAACCGTGCTCGTCCTCGGCGGCGTTCTTCGTGAAGCCCGGCAGCAGGTTCGTGCTCGCGTCCTGGACGAGCCGGGCCCGCAGCTCGGCCGGCGTCGACGGGCTGACCAGGTTCAGGGCCTGACCCGACTCGTGCACCTCTTCGGCGGCGAGCGCGGTGTCCAGCAGATCCGGCTGCCAGGCGAACGCTTCGCCCCACTCGTCGTCCTCGTCAGCGTTGCCGGAGGCGTCGGTGGATGCGAGCCCGTCGATGATGAACCGGTCCCCGTGGCGCTCCCGCAGCGACCGGATGTTCTCGAAGAGCGCGTCGGTCCGGTACACCTGCGGTGTCGGCGCGTCCTCGTGCAGCTTCTTCACATGGCTGACGTAGCCGCCGAGGATCCGTTGCTCCAGCGCCTTGGCCCCGAGCATGTGGTACGGCACGAGCAGGAACTTCTTCCCGTCCGTGCCGAGCCACTCGTGCTTGGTCAGCACCGGGTCGAGGTCGGTGCGGGACCGGGCGGCGGGGCTTCCGCTGAGCAGGGCGTGCAGCACCGCCATGAAGTGCGACTTACCGGAACCGAACGAGCCGTGCAGATAGGCGGCCTTCGACGTCCGCCCGTCCAGCGCCGCCTTGATCAGGCCCAGCGCCTCGTCGAAGTTCTCCAGCAGCCGCTCCGTGACGACGTAGTCCCGTAGGGCGTGTGCGGCGCCCTCCCTGGTTGTCGCCTCGGACAGCTGGAGGACGAAGTCCGAGGTGGAGATCGACTCCTTGATGTCGATGACATCGCGGAGCAGGGGCGGCTGTTGGGCCAGGGCCATTGCGGGTCTCGCTCTCCTTTTGGTGCCGTGCGCGCCGTCGCGATCCGTACGGGCGGGCGGGTCTCGTCGGGACCACTCTCATCCCGCAGGACATTGTCCGGTACACGGTCGGTTCTCCGGTCGGTCCTTTGCCATCTTGTGCCAACCCGTCGCCTCGTTGTTCCTCGGCGGGCTCCGGACGCAAGCGGAACGCCGGCATGCCTCGTAACCAGATCTGCCGTTTCCGAAACCACCTTCTCGACTGCCTTTGAATTAGCACCAGTTAGGGGACGCCAGGAGCATCGGTGTGGCGGGGCGTCAGCCGCCAGAGCCTTCGCTGTGCGGTGCCATGCGGGGCCGGTCGCCTGGCGCGCGTGTCCCCCTTCGATCGTGCCTGCGGAGATTCTCCGCCTTGGCCGCGCGGCGTGAATTAGCTTGCCTGCGGGCTCATTACGACAGTTCGCCTGCGCAGGGCAGTGAGACACGTCGACGGCGGCTGTGCTTCCCCGGCGGACGACACCGGTTCCACACCATCCAAGGAGGTCAGCATCATGCCGATGAGGCGAGTGGTTACGGGCCGCAGCAAGGAACCCCGCGTGCGGTTCGCGGAGGAGCTGCGTGCACTGCGTACCCGGCGCGGCGACAGCCTGCGGCAGCTCGGCGAACGGCTGGGCTGGGACTGGTCGTTGTTCGGGAAGATGGAGAACGGGGAGACGCTGGGCGGCCCCGAGGTGGTCCAAGCCCTTGACCAGTACTACGGCACGCCGGGGCTGCTCCTGGCCCTGTGGGAACTGGCGGTCAGTGACCAGACCCAGTTCCGCGAGCGGTACCGGCGATACATGGCGTTGGAGGCGGAGGCCACCAGCCTGTGGCACTTCGCGGTGAGCGTCTTGCCGGGGCTGTTGCAGACGCCGGGGTACGCGCGAGAAGTGCTGGCGGCCGGTGGCCTCAAGGGGGAGGAACTGGACCAGCAGGTCGAGGCACGGATGGGGCGTCGGGAGCTGTTGGCGGGCGAGGATGCGCCGCCATTCCGCACGATCCTGTCGGAGGCGGTATTGCGGACGCCGTTGCGGGATGCGGGGGAGTGGCGGCGGCAGTTGGAGTATTTGGGGGAGGTGGGGGAGCGGGATGGGGTGACGATTCAGGTGTTGCCGCAGAGCTCTGGATTGCACGGGCTGATGGGTGCCGCAGTGATGTTTCTGCGTCTGCCGGAGGGGCGTACGGTGGCGTACACAGAGAACGGCTACCGGGGCGAGCTCATCGAGGAAAACGGCCCGGTCGAGCGACTACAGCGTGCCTACGATGCAGTCCGCGACCTGGCACTGACCCCGGCTGAGTCGCGGAAGTTCGTCCTACGCATGTTGGAGGAAGTACCGTGCGATCCCTCGACCTGACCGCCGTGACTTGGCGTAAGAGCAGCTACAGCAATCAGGATGGAGGCGAGTGCGTCGAGGTTTCCGACGACTTCGCCCGCGCCGTCGTCCCCGTGCGGGACAGCAAGAACCCGCACGGTCCCATACTCGCGTTCGCTGCGGACGGCTGGTCGTCGTTCGTATCGGCCGTGAAGGACGGTTCGTTGGGCGTCTGAGCCGCAGGTTTCACGAGACGGCCTCCGCCGACCAGTTACTGCTGGTCTGCGGAGGTCGTCGGTGTCTTCGTCGCGAGGGCTACTTCTTCTTGGCACCCCGCTTCACAGGAACCGGGCGCCACTCGCGCAGATCATCGTCCGTGAGACCGTGCTCGCCCTGGACCATCAGCCGGTCGCCTCGGAAGAAGGCGGCGGGTGAGGCGCCGAAGGCCGCGTCGAACTCGTCGTGCCACTGGTCCAGCCAGGGCTGGAGCTCCAGCAGGCCCGCCAGGAACGGCGTCAACTCCTCGGAGGTCAGCGCCTCGTGGGAGGCGATGTAGGCGTCGAGGGCGTAGGCCTGCTCGCGGTGGTCCCAGCCGGCCCATCCGTACAGGTCCGGGGTGGCGACGTTGCTCTGCCCGTACGAGATGAAGCGTTCCTTGGGTACGTCGAGCTTGCCGCGCGCCCGCCAGAAGGAGGCGCGCAGGAAGTCCGCGGAGGTGTACTTCGGCGGTACGGGGATGCTGTCCCGGATCTTCCGCTTGGTCGGCTCGTCCGGCGCGGCGTCCTCCTGCCGCTGGAGATCCCACACGTGCTCCCAGTCCGCGCGCTTTTTCAGCCCGGAGGGCTTGTAGCGCAGGGCGGCGAGGAACGGAACGTGCTCGTCGGTCATCAACTCGGCGACGACGTTGGGCAGTTCCTTGTGAGGAGCGTAGATCTTGGCGACAGAGACGAAGTCGTCGTCACGGGAGAGAACGTCGGTGAGGCGGGAAAGGGTGACGAGAGCAGGCATGCCGTTCTCGTCGAACCAGTGGTCCCGGTTCTCGATCCGGTCGAGCAGCCAGGACTTGAGTGCCTTTTCCTGGAGAGAGTCCCACCCTTCGGTGGCCCAGCGCCGCTTGTACTCGGGACGCTCCACCATGCCGATGGCTCGACTCGATTCGATGGCGTCGATCCGCTTCTGCACGACCTCGCGGTATGCGGCAGGCCAGTGCTCGGGGATCTTTGTGATGGGCGTGGACCCGTGCCGCTTGAACCACTCGCCGCTCGCCTCGCCTGCGGCGACCCGCCGAGCGAGCACGATCTCGAAGGCGCGCTCTCCTAGGGTGAGTTCGGGAATGTTGGGGGATTCGGGATCCTCGGAGACACGGAGGTCTTCCGGGTGCAGCTTGTAGAGGGAGTAGACCTGCCAGTCCAGTTCTTCTTGGAGGGCGATCATGCGGGCGCGGTTGGAGAGCCAGGCGGCGCGGGCTTCGCGGAGGGTAGGGGCGGCAGGCGGGGCCTTGGATGCGATTGCAGACGGCGTAGTGCCAGATAGCCTTTCAGCCAGGGCGTCAAGGAGGATCGCTAGCGCGGTGGTGGGGTAGGCGGAGGGAAGCGGGAATCGTTCAATGTTGGTGCCGTTGAACTGGTAGTTCCAGGACCATGGCTGATCAGCCATACCGCTTGATGCTGTGGCGTTTCCCTTGCAGAAACATACCTGCTTGAGCCAGAAACAAGCTGTGGAGCTGTTCAGGATCCCGAGGACTTTTAAGTGATCACGCTCATCTGCGCCCTGCTGCAATTTGATTACCGGTGATGTTTGTTTGAATACCTTTCCGCCTCGGTCAAGAGTGAAATGATTGTGTGTGGCAACCTCTGCAAAAGTAATTGACAGATCTGTCGTGTACGCGGAGGCCGTAAACTGCATGTAGTCGAACCAATTAAGGCCAGCATCCTTGATGTCGCCCTGGAAGGTACGTCGCACTTCGAGCACGCGCCGCAGGGGCCAGAGCTCGGTTTCGAGATCGGTTTTATCGAGTCCCGCGTGGTACGGGTACCAAATGGCCTCCTCGGGATGCCCTATCCAGTCGCGGACGAGCTCGCCGACCATCAACGGCCTCAGCGCCGCACGGTCAGCGATAGTCCGGTAGCCAGGGCGCAAGGGGCGAATATATGCCTCATCTGCACCGACCCTCACACCCCTCCCAATCGGGGGCTCCACGACTGCCCGCATTCGCTGGCCGCTAGCGGAATCGATTTGCTCGACCATCTCTAGGCCGCCGTCTGTCAGGATCCAAGGCTGCTTGCCGAAAAAGCGGCCGCGATCCAGGCTGTCGACTGATACCCAGTTGCTGACAGACCCAGGCCTTTCGATCTGGTCAATGATCGCATTCCAAACAACCCCTTGGGCGCCGTTCTTTGGCGTACTCGGCTCGCCTTGGATGCTTCGTACTGTGCGGATGGTTACTGACCTGCTTCTGCCATCGCGCGGTTTGCCGATTAGAATAACCGTAGGAGTGCTGTGACCCGGGATGTGGGCGCCGGAGGAGTCGATCACCTCTGTCAGTTCCACTCTGTCCCGGAAAAAGCTCTCGATTAGCTTGATCCCGAATTCCCGCTTCATGAAAGAGTTTGCCGTAATCTGTCCGACCATGCCGTACCCGTACCCGCCAGAATCCCCTCGCTTGGCCAGCTCAAAGAATCTCTGCGCAAACGGAACTGACAAGGCGTAAGTGCCTGAGCAGGCATTGTATAATTCTCGATACAACTCACTCAGATTTTTGTCTTTCACGGTTACGTAGGGCGGGTTGCCGACCACTACATGATATCGCCCCGGCTCCAGAATCGCCGGGTGCTCCGGCATATCCTCCGTCGCGTACGCGAAGTCAACCAACCGGCCTCCAGACTCCTCGCCGACCAGTTCTAGCTCCAGCTGCCGGTCCTTGATCAGCGAATCACCTACGGCCAAGTGCACGGGCCACGTGTACTTGTTGGCTTCGGCCAACGTGCGAACGTTCCCCGCAGCCATAGCGGCCATGAGCAACCGGAACCGAGCAATAGCCACCGCGAACGGATTCAAATCCACCCCGTGTACCGAGTTGAGCGCAGCCGCCACCCGCTCATGCACATCCCGCCCCGGCTGCCCCTCCGCCCACAGCCTCACCAACCGCCGAAACGCGCCAAGCACAAAGTGCCCCGACCCACACGTAGGGTCGATCATCTTCAGTTCCTCGTACCCGAACTCCCGGACCGCCGGGTCCATCGTCCGATCGAGGATGAACTCCTCCACGAACTCAGGGGTTTGGAGCAGCGCGTAAGTTTTCCTCGCCGCCTCGCTCAGGTCCTGATACAGATCGCCCAGGAACCGCGTGTCCCACCCCTTCGTGCCGTCGCCGTCCTGCTCCAGCGGGTCCGTGAAGTCGTGCACCAGCACGCCCGCCTCGTCCCGGCCGCGCCAGAAGTCGACCAGGTCCCGTGCCCCGTCGTGCGACAGCGGGATCTGGAACAGCGGGTTGTGCCTGCGGTCGAACAGCAGCCGACCGGCCTGCCCGGCACCCAATTCGTCGAAGGCCTGCTCCAGCCAGCCCCGGTAGGTCGGATCGTCGGAGGTCGCCACGTACTCCTCGTACCGGGCGAGCGCCAGGTCCCGGCGATCGTCCTCCGGCGCCGTCAGGTACGGCTCCGGGATCAGCCGGTTGTCCTCGCAGAACCGGACGAAGACCGTGCCCAGGACCCACGCCACCGCGACCTGCGTGACGCGCTCGTCGAGCCAGGAGTTCCACGTCGCCGCCGTACGGCCCAGCTTGCGGGCCCGGTCGTACTCGGCGCGCAGGCGTGGGCCCTCGTCGACGATCTTCACCTGCCGCGCGAGATCGGTTTCGACCGCCTTGACCTGCTGCTTCAGGTCGTCCAACAGAGCCTTGCGGTCGATCACTTGACGTCTCCCTCGTAGCCTTCGGGGCCGTTCTCGGCCACTGCGCCGGCCCGGTGGGCGTTGCGCACCCACGCGTCC
This sequence comes from Streptomyces auratus, assembly GCF_050433025.1. Classification (NCBI taxonomy): domain Bacteria; kingdom Bacillati; phylum Actinomycetota; class Actinomycetes; order Kitasatosporales; family Streptomycetaceae; genus Streptomyces; species Streptomyces auratus. Next base: position 1,959,875 of record NZ_JBNGCB010000003.1, read on the forward strand.
GGAAGTTCGATCCACTCGCCCAGGCCGGCTTGGTGGGCCACCGCGACCTGCCCGAGCTTCGGTTCGCGCGCCGGGTCGCTCTGCGGGACCAGCAGCCACAGTCCTCGGCCGCCGTGCCGGGCCGCCTGCGCGCTCCGGTCCAGGACGCCCATCGCGTCGTACCGGGCGAAGACGGACGCCTCCGTCAGCAGTACCGGGGCGGTGCCGGGACCGCCGTTCCCCAGAAGCTCCCGTATGCGGGGCTCCACCGTGCCCCACGCCGTCCGTGCGTACTCCGCGAACTTCATCGCGTTCCGCGAGCCGGGCTCCGCCGCGTCGGCCTTCAGCAGCGTCTCCCACGTCGGCTTCGTCCCCGGCGGGACGAGCGTGTGCAGGGCTTCCAGGAACAGCTCCGTCACCGACACCACGTGTGCGCCGAACCGGCCGTTCGCCGCGCCCAGTTCCTCCACAGCCTCCCGTGACAGGCCCTGACGCACTGTCAAGATGCGGTAACCGTCGCGTCGGACCGAGGCGGTGAGGCGTTCCTCGGTGCGTATCGCATCCGCGATCAGGGGGTCGTCCGCGTAGCGCGTCACCGCGCCCACGTCTGTGGACCGCCGCCAGGCGCCGGTAGTCAGATAGCTGGATGCCGTATCCATCCGCGCGGGCAGATAGCGCAGTGTTCCGGTGTCCTTGCGCGTCGCGAGGATGAGGTCGAAACCCGCCTCCCGCAGCGCCTTCGTCAGCGGGCCCGCCGTCGGCAGATCGTGCGTGCCGCCGCCGCGGCCGTCCGGCACGACCAGCTCGGGGAAGCGGGCCCGGACGCGCTCGTGCACGTCCTCGCCGGTCACCCCTGGCTGCCGTTCCTCCGGCACGCCCGGGATCAGCCGGACCAGACCGGCCTGGGTGAGCCGCAGGGCGCGTACGAGGTCCAGATCCCGCGGGTAGATCTCCAGGCGCGGGGTCGCCGCCGCGTTCGCCGACGCGGCGGCCGCCAGCTCGACCAGCCGGCGTTCGTCCCACTCCACCGCTCCCGGTGGTGGAGTCAGCGCGCCCAGCTCGCCGAGGACCGTGGTCGCCGTGGGCAGCGTGTCCAGCTTCGCGAGCCGGTCGGCCGTTTTGCCCAGCCGGGTTGCATAGTCGAGGAGACCGGGAGCCGTGGGGGTGTCCGGCGGGTCGCCCTCCGCCCCTGCGTCCTCGTCGGCCTCCCGCACATCCAGGGCGAGCAGGCCTGCGCCGAGGGACTCGTCCGTGGCCTTGCGGTTCGGCTGGTGCTGGAACTGCGCTGACTCGGGGGCGAGCTGTTCCATTTCCACCACGGCCCGAACCGCCGCGAGCGCCAGTGCGCGCCGCTGCTCCCGCTCGGACAGCTGGGTGCCACGGCGTACGGCGAGTGCGTCGGCGATCTCCGCGGCGGGGGCGACCCGGCCCAGGTCCGCGAGCAGATCCATGATCTCCTCACGCAGCGCCTGCACCGAAGGGTCCTTTCGCCAGCGCTTGCGTTCCTCCTTGAGCATCTGCGGGATGCGACCCGCGGACAGCCCCAGCGCGTCGGCGACATCCTTCTGCTTCGGCCAGACACCGATGTGCGGAAGGACGCCACGCTCGTCCGGCAGACGCAGCAGCAGCCGGACCATCTCGACCTTGTTCTGATTGGAGCCGTTGTTGTTCAGCTCCGGGACCAGGATCGTGGCGAGGGTGTCGAGGCTGACCGAGCGAAGTGCCGACTCGGAGAGACCGGCCGCCTTTCCGCCCGCGGCGAGGGAGTCGAGCACGGTCGACTCACCGGCGGTGAGCTGCGCGAGCTCCTCCTTGGCCTCCGCCCTGCCCCGGGGAGTGAGCGGAGACACGGGCGCCTCGCGCAGCAGCTCACCCCACTCGCGCTGTCGGCGCTGCACCTCCCCGCGGGTCTTGGCGCCCAGGCCCGGCGCGTTGACGAGTTTGCGGCGGCTGTAGTCGAGGAGGCCGCCGACCGTGGTGATGTCCAGGCCGTAGAGGAATGACTCCGCGGCCGGGGTGAGGCCCGCCGCCGACAGGTGCGTCTCGCGGGTGACGTCCTTGGCCAGTTGATCGCGCTGCTGCTCAGCGGTGAGTGGCTCGGCGTCCGCGATGGCGGGCCGGCCATCGGCGGCGGTCGCGGCGGGTGCCTCGGGCTGGCGGGACCGGCTGGACGGCACGGCCTGCGAGGCGTCCAGGAAGATCTTCTTCCAGGCATCCCGCATCGGCTTCAGCTCGGGGTAGCGCCGGGCGGCGTCCCGGTGCAGGGCCTTTCGGAAGAAGTCGACCAGGCCGTCCCGCACCGCGGGCTCGAAGGCGTCGGCCGCAATGGTCGGGTACGGGAACTTCTTCTGGTCCGTCTGCCGGGGCAGGACCGAGCCGTCGCCCCACTTGGGGAGTTCGCCCGAAGCCATCTGGTGCAGGGTGACCGCGACGGCGTACCGCTCGGCGTGCGAGTCGTAGGCGGTGCGGGTCAACGTCCCGATGAACGGGTCGAGATAGCCGTCCGTGCCCGCCTCGTACTCTCTGGCCGGATAGCCGGCGAGGGAGAAGTCGATGAGGACGAGCTCTCGGGTGCGGTTGGGGCGGACCCGGATCGCTATGTTGTCCGGCTTGATGTCCCGGTGCCAGACGCTCTCGCCCTCCAGAAAATCCACCGCGCCGAAGAGGTAGTCGCCGTACGCCTCCAGCTGGTCGATCTGGAGACGTCCGCCCTCGCGCAGCTGACGGGCGACCGTCTCGCCGCGCCGCCGGGTACGTCCACCGCTGGACTCCGTGCCGTCGCCGGTCTCCTCGCGCTCGTCGCCCACGTACTCCAGGGCGAGGAGCGTCCGGCCCGCAATGCGCAACGGCTGCGGCTCGACGAGCCGGATCACCCGGGAGTCGGGACGCAGGCGCCCCATCACCTCGGCCTCCCGGGCGAGCACCTCCCCCCGGCTGTCGGACAGTGCCACCTTGAGGACGGCGAGGGGTCGCGTTCTGCGCGCCTCGGCCTCCAGATCCCGTACGAGGAAGGCGCGACTGGTCGACCCGGTACCGAGGCGTCGGCGGACCTCCCAGCGGCCGTCGAGGACGTCCCCGGCGACGGCTTCGAGAGGGTCCTTCTCGGGAGCCGCGGGCGCGGGCGCGGCAGCCGGGGCGGTGAGTGCGTCTTCGACCAGCTCCAGCATCTCCAGGAACTCGTCGACTGTGGAGAGGCGGTGTTCGGGCCGATAGGCCGTGGCCAGCTGCACCAGTTGGTCGATGTCCTCCGCCAGGCCGTCCACCAGAGAACTCGGCCGCAGGCCCTCCTCTGCTTCCAGGCGGGCGAGCAGTTCGGCCTGGCTTGCCGCCGGTGGCTTCCCTGTCACCAGCAGATAGGTGAGGACGCCGAGGCCGTACACGTCCAGGTACACCGGGTCGGCACTCAGGGCACGCAGCTCGGGTGCGAGGTAGGCGTCGGAGCCCTCGGCCAGATGTGTCGTGGACAGTGCCGTCGGTGCGAGCCGGGCCGCGCCCGGTGCGGAGCTGCCCGAGCCATTGCGCTGCGTGGCGATCTGCCAGTCGGAGATCTGCAGATGCGGGGTCAGCCAGGCGGCCTCTTCCCCGATCACCTGGCCCCGCCTGCCTCGATCGCGCGGGATGACGTGAACGGAGCGCGCGGCCAGCGCACGGTGATAGATGCGGCTCGAGTGGGCGGACCGCATGGTTTCGGCGAGCTGCCGGACAAGGGCCATCCGGCCGAGGATGTCGAGCTTCGCCCCGTACTGGAGCAAGTACTCGTCCAGGCGCAGGGTTTGGGGGTGGTAGTCGAAGATCAGGGCGGGCCCTGCCGTGTGCCCCGAGGGGTTGTACTGCTTGAGCTGTACCGCGCCCACGTGACTGAATCGCTGCAGGACCGCGGCCTCGCGCCGGGCGGCGTTCTCCACCGACTGGCGGATGGTGGCGTCCGAACCGCGTTCACGCAGGTAGATCCGGACGCGGGCCGACCCGGGCAGTTCACTGTGTTCGGCCAGATAGTCGGCCCAGGTCGGCCCGGAGTCGAAGGACTTCCGCTTCAGTTCGTACGGGCCGACCTTGTACTCGGCGTCGCTCTTGTGGATGCCGACGCGGTTGAGTGCGGCCTTGACCTCGCGGGAGCCGGTCGCGGTGATCCGGTGACGCTCGTCGCGCGGCGGCTGCTTGAGCATCGCCACCAGTTCGTCGACGGTGTACACGCCGTTCTGGTCGTGGGCCGGCAGGCGGATGCGCAGCGATCCCTCGGTGAAGCAGACGGCCTCGGCCACCCACACTCGTTTGCCGTGCTGGCCGAGCCGCCCTGCCAGCTCCTTCGCCTTCTTGTTGACGAGGTGCAGCGGATTGCCGTGCGTGATGCGGCGGCCCCTGGATGTGGTCTGGACCCACGTGCCGTTCTCGCTGGCGAGGGAGCCGTGCCAGTTCTTTAACTCGATCAGGCACACGCCGCTGGGGGCGACGACGAGGAGGTCCACCTCGCGGACATGGCCGCTGTTCGCGGTGAAGGTGAAGTTCGACCAGGCCCGCCATGGATCGGCGTCCGGTAGTTTCTCGCGGATGGCCGTCAGTCCGCGGCGCTCGTGGTCGAATTCGGACTCGGTGACCGTCGTCCACCGGCCTTCCCGCATGTGCTGACCCCGCCTCTTGATTCCCGTGCACGATGGTTCACCGCCCGCCCGTCCGGTGTCGGCCCTCGGACTGCGGAAGACATGAAAATCCTAGCGGCGAGGCCGGATGCGGGAGGTAGTTGTGGAGAACGCGGGCGCGATGCCTGCCGCCAAGAACCATCGCCGTAGCCGTCGGCGCTTCCAGCCGTGCTCACCAGCACGTCGGCTGGAAACCCTCGCCCCGTTGTTCCCTTCGCTCACAATCGCGCCACTTCAGGTGCATGAACGGTCGCCGTGATCGAGGGCATCCGCCAGGGGCACGATGTCGCCAAAGGCCGCCGGGATGCGACGCGAAGGAGTTGCCGTCCCTGCCGCTTCCCCCCGTCGCCGCTGTCAAAAATGCAGTGCGGCGTTCGGAGCCCGCCAGTTACCCTCGCGCGACGACAGACTCGACATGCAGAAGGGGACGCGTTGCAGTCGGCGTTTCGTGCTGTGGGTGGGGAGAGGGCGAGTCGTAGGCCCCTCAACGCCTGTGGTGCCTGGTGGCCTCTGGTGCGAAGACAGGTCGCGACTCAGTACTGAGCCCTGCTGGTTTCGGCACGGCTCCGGTCAACGTGTCCGTATTTCCTTCCCCTTGGGTTCGTCCCTCATGAGGCCATGACCACACACAGATATTTGCCTGCCCTGCTGGTGCTGACGCTCCTCGGCACCCTGATGGAACTCGACATGTCCGTGCCCAGCTTTCCGGACATCGCGCACGACCTTGCGGCGGCCGATTCCTCGGTGCAGCTGACGATCACGTTCAACTTCTTCGGTTACTGCCTGGGCGCCCTGGCCTACGGCCCGTTGTCGGACCGGTACGGCCGGCGAACGGTCATGCTTGCCGGCAACTCGGTCATGCTGGCCGGTGCGCTGGGCTGCGCCGTGGCGCCCGGCATCGGCTTCCTGCTCGCTTCCCGGCTCGTCCAGGGGGTCGGGGCGAGTACGTCCGTGGTCCTGGTCTTCGTCATTCTCGGTGACGTCTACCAGGGCGCCCGTCTGATGAAGTGGTACGGGCTCACCAACGCCGCCATGTCCGTGTTCATGACGGCGGCGCCGGCGCTGGGCGGCCTCGTCAACCGGACGCTCGGCTGGCGCGGAAACTATGCGACGGTCGTCGGCATCACCCTGGTGTCGCTGCTGCTGATGGCGCTCTTCCTGCCGGAGACCCGGGGCGAGCCGAGCGGGATCGGCGTGCGGCAGGTCGCCGCCGGCTACCGCAAGCTGCTGTTCAGCAAGGGGTTCCTGGCGGCGTCGCTCGTGCCCAGTCTGCTGTTCGCGGCGTACATGGTGTTCATTGCGTCCAGTTCGTTCCTCTACACCGGCGCCTTCGGGCTGTCCACGGTCCACTTCGCCGGGCATCTCCTGATCATCGTGGCCTCGTTCGCCGTGACCAGCTTGGCTGCCTCCCGGCTCGTCGAGATGCTGGGCGGTCCGGAGCGCACGGTGGTCTGCGGTATCGCCGCCACGGTCCTCGGCGTCGTGCTGTTCTTGGTGTTCGGTCAGGGGCCGTGGTCGACCACCGGGGCGGTGGCCGTCTTCTGTGTGGGCTTCGCCGCGGTCTATCCGGTCATCTTCGGGCGCTCCATGGGCGTCTACCCGGAGCTTCAGGGCGCCGCGTCCTCGCTGAACATGAGCGGGCGGGCGCTGCTGGTGACGCTGTTCACCGGCGCCGCCGGGAGCCTGTTCCATGGTGATTCCCGGGTGACCGCGGGGGTGATGGCCACTGCCGTCGGCCTCGCCGCCGTCCTGGCGTTCGTCAAACCCGAGCCGGGCCGGGCGGACCGGGCGGACCTGGTGGATCAGGGGGGCCGGGTGGTGGACCGGGCAGGTCCCGCCGGGGTGGAGGCCGGGCCGGGGGCCGGAGACGGCTGAGCCCTGACCTTCCTTCCCGTTGCTCGCCGCCTGACGGTATGTGACATGCCGTCAGGCGGCGTAATGGCCGGGTGGGGCGGTCCGGGCGCGACAGGCTGTGGTTCTTGATCACGGTCGTGTCGGGAGCCCGTGTGGACAGGTCGGGTCAGTGGATCTTCGAGCGGATCGGCCGTGATCGCCGGCCGGACCGGGGGCGTACGGGCGGACAGCTCACGGCGATCGTCGACCACAGCGGCTTCGAGGTGCCGCGGCCGCCCGCGTGGATGCGCTGGCTGCCGCTGGCCTATGTCGTGTGGGTGCTGCTGCTGGAATTTGTGACCCCCACGCCATGGGCGGTGAGTTTTCTGCTCATCGCGCTGCCGGTGACCGCCGCGTACACCCTCGGTCCGGTCGCGGTCGCGGCGATCACCGTCTTCGCGATGGTGCTGGAGGGCGTGCTGGCCGGGACCCCGTGCTGCACGGGCCACAACGTCCACCAGTTGTGGGAGAACCACCATGTCGCCGCCTATACCGCTACCGGCCTGGTCGGCCTCCTCGGGGTGGCGCTGGCCGCCCACCGCCGGCGCCAGGAGCAACAGCTGGTCCGCGCCCATTCGGTGGCCGAGGCCCTGATGCGTACCCTGCTGCGGCCGGTGCCGCACCGGGTCGGGCAGGTGCTCGCGGCCGGTCTCTACCGGTCCGGCGAGGTCGGGACCATGGTCGGCGGTGACCTCTTCGACATCCGTGCCACCCCGGCCGGGGAGCGCGCCCTCATCGGCGATGTCCGCGGCAAGGGGCTCCAGGCCGTCCGTACGGTCGCCGACCTCCTCGGCAGCTTTCGCGAGGCCGCCTACGACCAGCCGGACCTGCTGGCGGTTGCCGCCCGGATGGAGCGGTGCCTGGCCCGTGAGGCCGAAGAGCGCCCCGACGACGAACTGTTCGTCACCGCCGCCCTGGTCGAGTACGACGCCGTCGCCCAGCGGCTGACCATCGTCAACCACGGGCACATCGAGCCGATGCTGATCTCCCGCGGTGAGGTGACGGCCCTCTCCGGACCGCCCGCCCTCCCGCTCGGCCTGGGCGCCCTCGACGGCGAGGACCCCGTCTCCTACACCCACCCCTTCACCCATGGCGACGTCCTGCTCCTGTGCACCGACGGCCTGATCGAGGCCCGCGACCAGTCCGGGGCCTTCTACCCGCTCCTCGACCGCCTGCGCCACCGCTTCGCGGGCCGGCCCGCGCCCGGCCCCGCCGACGTCATCGACTTCCTCAACACCGACCTGCCACGCCACACCCGGGTCTTCCACGACGATGTCGCCCTGCTCGCGCTGGGGCCCGCATGACGTCGGTGAGCTCGTATGACGTCGGTGAGTCCGTATGACGGGACCAGTGCACAGGACGTCGGTGAGTCCGCAGGTGTCGGTGTGTCTTAGCCGGGAAGGCGGACGGGGGAGCGGCTTCGAGAGCCCGAGCCGGCCCGGGCGCGACAGCTCCGCCGCTGCCCGGGCGCGAGTGCCCCGCGCCCGGCCGGGCCGCCTCGGTGACGGGGCGGCGATTCGGGACAACTGACCATGGTGCCCAGGGCATATGGGCATGTGAGGCTCTCGCTCACGGCGTGCCGGCAGGCGTGCCGCGGGACAGAGAGGTGACGGGGATGACGGGCGCGGTGCCGGGGGCGGCTGCGAAGAGGCTGGTTCTGCTGAGCGGACGAGCACATCCGCGGCTGGCGGACGATGTGGCGAAGCATCTGGATGTTGCCGTGGCGCCGCAGTCGTCGTACGACTTCGCCAGCGGGGAGATTTATGTACGTGTCGATGAGTCGGTGCGCGGCTGCGATGCGTTCGTGCTGCAGAGCCACTGCGGAGCGGTCAACGACTGGCTGATGGAGCAGCTGATCACGGTCGACGCGTTGAAGCGGGCCAGCGCCCGGCGCATCACCGTGGTCGCGCCCTGCTACCCATACGCCCGGCAGGACAAGAAGCACCGCGGACGCGAACCCGTCTCCGCCCGGCTGGTCGCCGATCTGTTCAAGACCGCCGGCGCCGACCGCATCATGACCGTCGACCTCCACGCGGCACAGATCCAGGGCTTCTTCGACGGACCGGTCGACCACCTGTGGGCGTTGCCGCTGCTGGCCGGGCATGTGCGGCAGAAGCACGGCTCCGAGCACCTCACCGTGGTCTCCCCGGACTCCGGGCGCACCAAGCTGGCGGAGAAGTGGGCGCAGGCCCTGGGGGGAACCCCTATGGCCTTCGTCCACAAGACCAGGGACCCGCTCAGGCCCAACGAGGTGGTCGCCAACCGGGTCGTCGGCGACGTGCGCGGGCAGCTGTGCGTGGTGATCGACGACATGATCGACACCGGCGGCACCATCGCGGAGGCGGTGCGCCGGCTCCTCGACGCGGGAGCGCGGGACGTGGTGGTCGCCGCGACGCACGGGGTGCTGTCGGGCTCGGCCGCGGAACGCCTGGCCGGCTGCGGTGCACGCGAAGTGGTGCTCACCGACACGATGCCCATCCCGGACGGGAAGTACTTCGACGCCCTCACGGTGCTCTCCATCGCACCCCTGTTGGCGCAGGCAATCCAGGCGGTTGCCGACGACACGTCCGTCACCGGCCTCTTCGACGACGGCAGCTGACCGGGAGACGGCAGGACCGGACGACGGCAGTTGATCCGGAGACGGCAGCTGATCCGGAGCTGCCGGGTCCTGTGTCCCCGTAACCCGGGTCTCGGGCCCCACCCGTGTCCGCCGCCCCTGCCGCGCACAGCACCCAGGACTTTTCCTCTCCGGTCGCCACCGGCCGGAGATCCCGTCATGACCGCGACGGTGAACCCCTTCTCACTTTCATGGAGCACCCCTTGATGTCAGCACGGCGCGATTCACCTGGCTCTCCACGGCTGGAGAGCTACTGCTTCTCGACGCTTGAGGACGTCGACCGCGGCTCCTTCGACCATCTCGTCGTCGGTGGTGGTCTGGTGGGCACGGTCATGGCGTCCGAACTGCTCGCCCGCGACCCCGGGGCGCGGGTTCTCGTGCTGGAGCAGGGCCCCTTCCTGCTGCCCGACCATGTGCAGAATCTGCCGTCCACGTATCACTCCCTCATCAACCGTGCGCAGGCCTCGCCGTGGCGGGTGGAGGGCGATCTGTCCCTGGCCCCGCAGGTCCCCTACGTCGGTGGCCGGGCGCTGTTCTGGAGCACCTGGACGCCGCAGCCCAGCCCTGAGCACCTGCGGGACTGGCCGGACGAGGTCGTCGCCGGTCTGGAGGAGGAGTGGGAGGGGGCCCGCGAGCTGCTCGGTGTGCGCTCCGGGGCGTTCTGCGGGCACGAGGCCACCTCCTTGCACCGGCAGGCCGGCGAGCGACTCTTCCAGGGCCTCGGCACCATCGCGGACCTGAGGGTCCCGGACGCCCCGCACGGCCTGGACGCGCCGCTGGCCGCCGGCCCGGGCGCCTCCTCGGCCGGCTATCGGCGCTTCAGCCCGGTGCCGATGCTGCTGGACCTGCTGCGGCGGTATCCCGAGCGGCTCACGGTGGTGACCGAGTGCGAGGTGCTGCGGCTGTACGAGGAGAACGGGCGGGCCACGGCGGCCGAGACCACCCAGGGCACCCTGCGCGGTCTCGAAGACGCCGCGGTGGTGCTGGCCCACGGCACCGTCGAGACGACCAAGGTGGTCCTGTCGTCGTTCCCCGGCTCCCGTATCCCGCTCGCCGGACGCAATCTCAACGGACATGTGGGGACGTGGTTCACCTGCCGGGTGCCGCGGGCGGCCTTCCCCACGCTGCCGAGCAGCTACCAGGCCGCTGCTTTCTACCTCGACGGTGCCACCAAGACGCGGCAGTTCCACGTCGACATCAACGCCAGCGCCACGTCCGACAGCGCGCGGGACGTCGAGGACATCTACCGGCTGGTGCCGGACATCTTCCGTGCCGACGCGCTCCAGCAGCTCTGTGACGACGACCATGTGGTGCTGTTCATGCACGGCATCGGTGAGGTCGCGGGCGAGCGCGGTCCGCGGGCGCCCGGCCGGGTCCGGCTCGACGAATCCGGCGAGACCCTGGTCACCACCCATCTGGATGCCGAGGACGCCCGGATGTGGGACGCCATGGACGACGCCATGACGGAACTCGTCGGCACGCTCGCGCAGGGCGCGCCGGTGGAGTTCTGGTCGCCGGGCGAACGGTGCTGGACCACCAAGGGGCCGGTCGAGCACCGCCAGACGTTCCTGATGCACGAGTGCGGAACGTTGTGGATGGGCCACGACGCCGAGGAGTCGGTCACCGACCTCACCGGCCGGCTGCACGCCGTCGACAACGTCTACCTCTCCACCTCCGCCGTGTTCCCCACGGGCGGCTCCTGGAACCCGACCCTGACCATGGTGGCGATGGCCCGCAGGCTGGCCCGTCACCTCAGCCGGAGGGCGTGATCAGCCGATGCACACGATGGACCCGACCTTTTTGCGCCTGTCCTCCGCTCTCACCGGATTCACCGAGAGCGACCTGACCGGCACCGGACTCGCCGAGGCCTACCACTGGGTCATGGTGGACCGGGCCGGCGGCGAGGCCGTCGGCCGACTGCTCGGCCGGTTCACCGCCGCGGAACAGAGCGCCGAGGCGGACCCCGAGCTGCTCCACGAAGCGCTCGACCGCCAGGTGATGGGCGACCCGGAACACGGGCCGCTGGCCCGCAATCTCGTCCGGCTCTGGTACGTCGGCATCTGGCAGGCGCTGCCGGATGCCTGGCACGAGCGGTACGGCAGCGCTCGGCGCAGCGCCGACGCGACTTTCGTCCCGGCCCCGGACTCCTACGCCCGAAGCCTCATCTGGCGTACGGCGGGAGCACCGCCCCGAGGCGCCCAGGCACCGGGTTTCGGCAGCTGGGCCCGGGCTCCGCAGCACGAGTGGAGTGCATGACCATGGAGGACACTGTGAGCAGCCGCGGAGTTGCCGAAAACCAGCGGGCGGACCACCACGACGTGGTCATCGTCGGAAGCGGCATCAACGGCGCGATCCTGGCCAAGGCCCTGGGCGCGCACCACAAACGCGTGCTGGTGCTGGAGGCCGGCACGAACGAAGCGAGCACGACGGACGGCTACCGGGACGCGGTACGCGCCTTCCACAGCGCGCCCGTGAAGACCCTCAACTCGGCCTATCGCCGCAATCCGAACGCGCCCTACCCCGATGTCGGCGACCTCGCCGCCGGCCCCCACGGCGCTCCCGGGTACTTCGTCCAGCGCGGGCCGCGGCCGTACGCCAGTGACTACGCGCGGGTCCAGGGCGGCGCCTCGATGTACTGGCTCGGCACCTGTCTGCGGATGCCGCCCGAGGACTTCCGGACCAGAACGCTGTTCGACCATGGCCTGGACTGGCCGATCGGCTATGACGAGTTGGTGCCGTATTACGCGCGTGCCGAGCGGGAAATGGGCGTGTCGGCCAACGCCGGTGAGCAGGCGTACGGCGGTATGTGGTTCCCCGAGGACTACGCCTATCCGATGTACCGCATCCCGCCCAGCCACCTCGACCGGGTCATGGCACGGCAGCTGAACGGCAAGGCGCTCAGCCTCGGCGGACAGGAGTACACCCTCCAGGTCCGCTCCATGCCGCAGGCGCGCAACAGCGTGCCCAACCCCGCCTACGACGGGGGGCGCGGCTACCGCCCGGTGGGCGCGGCGGGCGATCCGGAGCACGGGCTGCGGTGTGTGGGCAGCGCCAGCTGTATGCCGATCTGCCCGAGCCAGGCGAAGTACACGGCGCTGAAGACGCTGGACACGGCGGACCTGTCGCACACCACCGTGCTGACCCGGGCAGTGGTGAGCGAGCTGCTGGTCGACCCCGCCTCGGGCCGGATCAGCGGGGTGAAGTACCAGCGCTATCAGGACTCCGGCTCGCCGGAGCACACCACCCACCTGGTCACCGCGGACATCGTGGTGCTCGCCGCGCACGCCATCGAGAACGCCAAGGTGCTGCTGGCATCGGGCATCGAGAGCTCCAGCGGGCTGGTCGGCAAGAACCTCATGGACCACCCCACCCTGATCACCCGAGCGCTCGCCGCCGATCCGGTCGGGGCCTTCCGCGGGCCGGGCGTCACCTCCGGCATCGAGGTGTTCCGCACCGGGCCGGCCCGCGCGCGCCGCGCCGGCTACCGGGTGGAGATCGGCAACTGGGGATGGGCCTGGTCCTCCGGCGCACCCGCCGGTCATCTGGCGCCGCTGATGGACGAACTAGGGCTGTTCGGGCGCGATCTGCGCGCCCGGCTGGCGCGTGATCTGCCGCGGCAGTTCCAGCTCCAGTTCATGCTCGACCAGATGCCGAGCGAGTCCAACCGGGTCACCATCGATCCGGCCCACCGCGACCAAATGGGCAACTTCCGCCCGGTCATCCACTACGACGTGGACGACTATGTCCGGGCCGGAATGTCGGAGGCCCGTGAGCTCGCCCGGTGGATTTTTGACGCCGTCGGTGCGGAGGACCACTCCGAGGTGAACTCCGCTCTTCCCACGCATGTGCACCACGGTGCTGAGGAGTTCACGTATTTCGGTGCCGGGCATGGCGCGGGAACGCACATCATGGGCACCAGCAAGCACAATTCCGTGGTGGACGACCGGCAGCGGTCCTGGGACCACCCGAATCTCTTCATCGTCGGCTGCGGCTCCATGCCCACCATGGGCGCGGCCAATCCGACGCTGACCATGGCTGCCATGGCCTATCGCACGGCCGACGAAATCATCCGGTCGCTGTGACCTGAATCGCCTCAGTTCCGCGGCCGTTTCCCGGGTCCTTTGCGGCCCTCCCCGAGTCAAGGAGCAACTTCGTCATGACCACGCCGTTCCCGGAGATACCCGAAGGTCTCTCCCTGCCCTTTTATTACAGTGCCCTGCTGAACTGCGGGGTGAACTACCTGGTGGACTACGACCGTTGTGCGAAGCGGCTGGAAGGCACCGGCTTCACGGCGGCCGCTTTCGACGGCGCCGCCTGCGTCTCCTTCAACTACCAGCTCTATGTGGGGCAGTTCCGGCAGGGTGCCTCGATCACGCAGGAGGTGGAGTACAACGTCATCTGCCACCCCGATTCCCGCCGCGGCCAGGTGCCCGATGTCACCTTCGAGCAGTATGCGCTCGGTGACGAGCAGAGCCGGCACCTGGGGAACTTCCGGCTGCACGTACCGTGCGACAACGAACTCGCCATCGCGGCCGGGGAAACCCTCTTCGGTGAGCCGAAGTTCCGCACCACCTTCACCGCGGAACTTCCCACGCCGAACGCCCCGGGGCCGGAGACCTGGATGTTCCGCTGCCACGACCCCGAGGACGCCGAAGCCGCCCTCTTCACCTGCGTCGTCGACCTGAGCGGCCTCACCCCGATTCCGGCCAGCTTTTCCCCGGTCACGGAGTACGGAGTGGTCGACGGAGTGCCGATCGGCGCCCGCTGGAACATCCTCTCCCCGCTGAATGTCCATCTCCTCGGCCCCGGCCGGGCCGACCGGGTCCGGCTCACCTTCGGTGAGAGCAACCATCCGATGAGCACGGACATGCAGGAAATGCTGGCGGATGCCGAACCGGCATCCGTGTTCACCTTCCGCTCGGCCCCGGCAGCGGTACAAAGCCGCGCCTACTACGTCTGAAAGAGGTCATCGGAATGCCCGCACACAGCACTTCAGGTACGCCCCTGGCGGGGAATGGTCAGGGAAATGGCGAGATCGCCGTCGACATACTCGTCGTCGGGGCCGGTCCGGCGGGGCTGGCGGCCGCGAACCGCCTGAGCGCGGAACGCTATTCGACCCTCGTGGTGGACGCCGGAAAGCCGGTGACCGACCGCGACCGGGACGCGCCCGAGGACATGAGCCAGGGATACGGCGGCGCCGGCCTGTTCTCCGACGGAAAGTTCTCCTTCTTCCCCTCCGCCAGCGAGCTGTGGTCCTTACGCCGCTACCCGGATCTGCGGGCCGGCTTCGACTGGACGTGTGAGGTCCTGGGCGCGGCCGGCCTGGACACCCCGCCGTTCCCGGACGACCCGAGTGCCTACTCCATCGGCTCGGGGGAGTGGGTGCTCAAGGAATATCCGAGCGACTACCTCTCCTTGCCGGCACGGCTGGAGCTGACCCAGGGGCTCGTGGACAAACTGGAGGTCGACGTCCTGCCCCGTACCCGGGTCGCGGGCCTGGTGTACCACCACGGCGAGGGCACCTTCCTGGTGGACGTGGCCGGCCCCGACGGGGACCAGCGGATCCGCGCGCGACGGGTGCTCGTGGCCACCGGCCGGTTCGGCCCGCTGGGACTCGTCGACCGGGTGCGGGAGCGTTCCTGGCGCCGGCTGGAGGTCGGCTTCCGCATCGAGCAGCCCGCCGAGGAGTCGTTCTTCGGTGCCATGAAGCAGCTCGATCCCAAGCTGCGGCTGCGCCGCGAGGACGGCGCCGTCGAGTGGCGTACCTTCTGCGCCTGCCGGCAGGGCGAGGCCGTTCTGACCGAGACCTCGGGCATGTGGACGGTGTCCGGGCGGGCGGACTGCCCGCCGACCGGCCGGTCCAACATAGGTTTCAACACCCGGGTCCTGGACGAGGACATCGCCCGGCGCGCCATGCCGCACATCGAGGCGGCCCTGGCGGATTCCACCTCGTGGTTCCGGGTGCCGCTGAAGGAATTCCTCAGCGGCCGCCCCGAGGCGTCCGAGGCGCTGCACCGCGCCTACGGCGTGGAAGTCAGCGCCCTGATGAGGGAGGGCCTCGAACGGCTCGGGGAGAAGTTCCCCGGCATCGCGGGCGCGCGCACCGAGCTGATCGGCCCGACCCTGGAGGGCGTCGGCTGGTACCCGAAGGTCAACGGCGATCTGCGGATGGCCGAGTGGCCGATGTACGTGGCCGGTGACGCCTGCGGCCTGTTCCGGGGCATCGTCGCCGCGATGATCAGCGGCTGGTACGCGGCGAGCGCGCTGGTGCACGAACTCGATGTCAGCAAGGAGACGGTCGGTGCCTAGCGACGTGGGGCCGAAGCTCGGAGTCGGGGTGGTGGTGTGCAACACCGCCGGGGACATCCTGCTGGGCAGACGCATCAAGGCCGGCGAGCCCGAGTCGTGGTGCCTGCCCGGCGGCCGGGTGGAGCCGGGGGAGTCGTTCGAGCGGGCGGCCCGCCGGGAGCTCCACGAGGAGACCGGGATCGACCTCGACCCGCCGCGGTTCGCCCTGTTCGCCCTGCTGTTGGGGGACGTGCACGGCACGACCTGGCTGACCGCGGGAGTCCGGGCGGACGCCGGCGAACGGCGCCCGGTCGTCACCGAGCCGCACAACTTCAGCCGGTGGGAGTGGTTCGCCGCGGACGCCCTGCCCGCGGAGCTGTTCCCCGCCAGCCGTCAACTGCTCGCGGTGCGCGCCGGTGCCCAGCCTTCGGACTGCCACGCGTACCGCCTGGGCCGGGTCGGGGAATGACGGATGTCCGTACTCCACGTCTTCGACATGGACGGCACGTTGCTCCCCGGCACCACGGCATCCCTGGAGCTCGCCCGGCACCTCGGCTGTGAGCGCCGGCTGCACGACCTGGAGGCGTCCTTCGCGGCCGGCGGGAGCACCGTGGACTTCGCCCGTGCCCTGCTGGAACTCATGCCGGAGCTGACCGCCGAGGTGGTGGCCGAGGTCTTCGACGCGGCTCCCAAACTCACCGGCATCCGCGAGGTGCTGTGCGACATCGCGGAACGCGGTGAGCACGCCGTGCTGATCACCATGTCGCCGGACTTCTTCGCGCGGCACTTCGCGCGGTGGGGCATGGAGGTATTCGCCTCCGTGTTCCCGCCCCCGCCGTTTCGCGGGCCCCTGGCGGAGGACGGCATCCTGACGCCGGCCGACAAACCGCGGCTGTGCGCGGCGCTGCAACAGCGCCACGGGGTGGGGGAAGCGGTCGTCGCCTACGGCGATTCCCACTCCGACCTGCCGCTGTTCCAGGTCGCCCGGCACACCGTCGCCGTCAACGCGACCGCGCCCCTTCGCGCACATGCCACCGTCGACTACGTCGGAGGTGATCTGCGGGTCCCCTATGCCGAGGTGCGCCGGATCCTGGGCCGACTCGCGGCGGTCCCCGTGCCGGCCGACCGACGGGAACAGCGGTCCCACCCCGCCGGGCCCGACCGACTTGGAGAGACCACATGAAGACCGACGGCAAACTCGGTGACGTCCTGTTCACCTCGGCCCAGATCCGCTCCCGGGTGCAGGAGCTGGGCGCGCGCATCACCCGTGACTATGCCGGCAAGGAGCTGACCCTCATCGGGGTGCTCAAAGGCGGCGCGATGTTCGCGGCGGACCTCGCGCGGGCCGTCCGGCTCCCGGTGTCGCTGGAGTGGATACGACTGTCCACGTACGCGGACGGTGCGGTCGCCGGGGAGGTCCGGCGCAAGGGTGTCGATCTGGACGCCGATCTGCGCGGCCGGCATGTACTGCTCGTCGAGGATCTGATCGACTCCGGGCTGACCCTGGCCTGGCTGCGCGACCACCTCGCGGCTTTCGGCCCGGCGTCCATCGAGAGCTGTGTGCTCATGCGGATGCACAAGGAAGACCAGATCGAGAACCGGCCGGTACCCCGCTATGTCGGATTCGAGGTGCCGTCCGCCACCTGGGTCGCCGGCTACGGCATCGACTACGCCGACCGGCACCGCAATCTCCCCGACATCCACGAGTACCAACTACCGGCCATCGCCGCGTAGTCGCACAACGCCTCGCCTTCACCCGGCGCCCGACCTCAGGAGGATCACTGTGTCGCAGCCCAAGACCGACAACACTCTCCCGTTACGGGGACGCACCGCCGTCGTCACCGGCGCCTCCTCGGGAATTGGCGCGGCCGCCGCCCGCCTGCTGGCCGTGCGGGGAGCGCGGGTGGCGCTCCTGGCCCGGCGGGAGGAGCAACTGGCCGCCCTGGCCGGCCAGATCGCCGCGGACGGGGGCCGGGCCGTCGTGGCCGTGGCCGACCTGACCGATCCGGACTCGGTGGCCGTGGCCGCCGAACGGGTCGCGGCCGACCTGGGGCAGGTGGACCTGGTGGTGAACAACGCCGGCGTCATGCTGCCCTCGCCGGTCACCGAGGGCCAGGAGGACGAGTGGTCCCGGATGATCGACCTCAACCTCGCCGGCGTGCTCCGGGTCGTCCGGGCCTTCGTGCCGGATCTGATTGCCGCAGCTGAGCGCGGTGACCAGGCCGATTTGGTCAACATCTCGTCCGATGCCGCGCACCGGGGTTTCCCGAATTTCGCGGTGTACTGCGCGACCAAAGCAGCCGTCACTCATCTCTCGCACACACTGCGCACCGAGCTCGGACCTCGGCAGGTACGCGTCACGAATATCGAACCAGGCCTGGTCAAAACCGAGTTGACAGAACACATCACACATCCGGAGTCGTACGAACTCCTGACGGGCCTCACCCGCAGCATGCCCGTACTTGCTCCCGAGGACATCGCGGCGGCCGTCGCCTTCACGACGTGCCAACCAAGCCATGTGAACTATTCGCAGATCGTGGTCGGCCCGACGACCCAGGTATAACCGATCCGTCCTGATCCCCACTCAGGAGAAGACCCTCCCCAAGACCCCACTCATGGAGAGAGAGGCATCCTTTTGTCATCCGAAAGTCGACTCCGTGATCGAAGTGACACGGCGGTCGCGGAGCAGTCGGCGCGCCTCGGCGGCGCGCCGTTACTACTCGCCGTGGGCACGTTCGCCATCGGGACCGATGCGTTCGTCATCGCCGGGCTGCTGCCTTCGATTGCACGTGATCTGCATACCTCGGTCCCGTCGGCCGGGCTGTTGGTGACGGTGTTCGCGGTCAGCTACGCGATCGCGGCACCCCTGCTGACGGCACTGACCGCGGGCTGGGGCCAGCGGCGCATCCTGGTGCTGTCCCAGCTGGTGTTCACCGTCGGCATGGTGCTGCAGGCGGTGGGCCCCGCCTTGGCGGTCGTGGCGGCGGGACGCGTCATCGCGGCGGCCGGCGCGGCGACCTACATCGCCACCGCGGGCGCGGCGGCGAGCGGCATGGTGAGCCCCGAGCGACGGGGGCGTGCCCTGGCGATGGTCACCGGCGGCCTGACCGTGTCCACCGTGCTCGGCGCGCCGCTCGGCGCGCTCGTCGGTGACTGGCTCGGGTGGCGCGCCACCCTCTGGCTGGTCGCCGTGTTCGGGCTGGTGGCTTGCGCGGGCGCGGCGCGGGTGCCGGCTCAGCCTCTGGGCGGCGCCAAGGCCAAGGCACGGTTCGCGGTGCTGGCCCGCCCCGGGATGCTGCCGGTGCTCGGCGTCACGGTCGGCCAACTGGCGGCGATCTTCACGATCTACACCTACTTGCCGGCCGCGTCCTCGCCGGGCGTCACCGAGGCCCAGTTCCCCCTGCTGCTTCTGCTCTACGGCGTCGCGGGGGTGGCCGGCAACGCGCTGGCGGGCCGGCTCACGGACCGGTTCCGGCCGCTGGTGGTGCTGCGGGTCGGGTTGCTGATCAACGGCCTGATCGCGGTGCTGATGCTGTTCGGCCGGCACAGTCTGCTCGCCATGGCGGTGCTGGTCCCGGTCTGGTCCGCCTCGGGGTGGCTGGTCACGGTCCCGCAGCAGCACCGGCTCATGTCGCTCGTGCCGGATGCCCCCGCGGTGGCGCTGGGCTGGGTGGAGGCGGCGATCTACGCCGGGACAGCCGTCGGCTCCGTGGTCGGTGCGCGCCTGCTGGCCGTCGACCTGCCGGCCTGGCTGGGCCCGGCCGGAGCGGCGTTCGCCGCCGTCGCCCTGCTGCTGAGCCTGCTGAAGGTCCGCCCGCCGGCCGCCGCCGACGAGCCGACCGACCCGGCGCCTGCCTAGGCCCGGCGGCCCACCACCGGAATCCACCACCCGACCCACAACCCACACCTGCCCCCTTCACACTTTTTGGAGCACCACGATGGCACTGGAACGCACGCAGTCGGTGAAGGTCTATGTCACCGATGTCGAGTCGGCGATCAGCTTCTACACCGAGTCCCTCGGGATGGAAAAGCGCGCCGACCACCCCTTCGGGGAAAAGGACCGCTGGGTGACCGTCGCGCCTCCCGGCGACAGCCTGTCCTTAAGCCTGCGGCCCGCCGATGACGAGCATCGCGCGGGCGTGGACACCGGCATCCAGTTCGGCAGCACCGACGTGCGCGCCACCGCCGAGGAACTGATCGCGCGGGGTGTGCGCTTCACCGAATTTCCGGCCGAACAGTCCTGGGGTTCGTGGATGGGAGAGTTCGCCGATCAGGACGGCAACACCTATGTGCTGTACGACAGGCTGACGGACTGATCCGCGGCGTGTGTGCGGGGGCGGAAGAGATGTGCCCGCCCCCGCGCCTTCTGCGCGCCTGAATGGTAAAAAAGGAAACTTCCCAGCGGGGTGCTGCTACGGCATCACCCCGCTCCTGTCCGACGGTTCTTTTCCTTCCCTGCATTCCGGCTGGCTTGGCGCGTTCTGATCCATTACCTCGGGTTCCTCTTGCGCGCTGCGGATAAACTGTCCCCTCCACCGCGTGACCTGGTCGTCCTTGTCAAGGCCCCACGCTCTGGCATAAATGCGTCGTGAATGCGTCGTGAATGGGGGAATGAATGTTGTCCGTAGTGCAGCGAGCATCTGGTGAGTTATGCCCCGTCCGTGTGCTGGTGATAGACAGTCACCCTTTCTTCCGGATCGGGCTTCGTACCTCGATTCTGAGCAGTGCGGACATCGAACTCGTCGGTGAGGCCGACTCCCTGGACGCAGGCTGGGCCTCCGTCGGCGGGAGCGCCGTACCGGATGTCGTCATCGTCGACGGCGACCTTCCGGAGATGACGGAAAGCGAACTCATCAAGAACGCCTACGGCGAAGAAGGCTGTGCCCGAGTGCTCTTGGTGGGGGCACGTGCGGACAGTGCCCGCCTCATCTCGGCGCTCGCCGCCGGAGCCCGCGGCTATGTCCTGAAGACCGCGGCCGTGGACGAGATCCTGCACGCGATCCATATCGTCGCGGCGGGCGGGGTCGTGGTCAGCAAGCCGCTCGTGGACCAGGTCGTGGCCGACTACGAGCGGCGGCCGTCGGCCGGGGACTGCCACGTGGAGGAGGCGGCCCGCACCGTGGGGCATCTGACCCCGCGGGAGCTGGATGTCGTCGAATTGATTGCGTCCGGCGCCAGTAACCGGCAAATCGCGGACCGCCTCTTCCTGAGCGACAAGACAGTGCGCAACTACGTCGCCAATGTCATGGGGAAGCTGGGCGTCTCCCACCGCTCCGAAGCCGTCGTCGCGGCTCTCCAGGCCGGTTTCGGGGGGACGGGGGATGCGCAGCCCCGCTCGGCGTGACGACACCGGAGCCCGGCGTCTCTGGTCGAGCGTCTTTCCCTCCTGCCCTTGTTGAGGCGTTGAAGTCCGGCCAACTCGCCGAGGAGTCGGTTGCTCACTCCTGCTGATGGGCCGCGCGCGCCGCCTCGACGAAGTCCTCCAGCGCTGCCCAGAACGGGCGGAAGGCGGCATCGAAGTCGTGGCGGCCGTCGGCCTCGTCGGACAGGTCTGCCGTCATGGCCGCATAGAAGGGGCGGGTCGCCCGTTGGAGGGCGAGCGCCGCGGCGGCCGCCGCGGGCGGGCCCTCCAGGTCGACGACGCGCGCGCAGCGCCGGATCTTGGCGTACTCGGCGACCTCCCGCTCCCGCAGCTCGCCGAGGGCGGCGGTACGGTCCGGGGAATCGGGCAGCCGCAGGGCCGCGGAGATCTCCCAGAACAACTCGCCGATGTGGTGGGTCTGTTCGATGAGATCCAGGTAGGCCGTGCGTCGGCTCTCCCGCAGCCGCTCGGCCCGCTGGGAACGGGCGGCGGTCTCGGCCTGGATCCTGGCGGCCTGGGTGCTGCCGCGGCCGGTCACCCAGCTGGCGAGCACCGCCGTACCGCCGGTCATCGCCGCGATCGCCAGAGTCCACACCGTGCTGTCGCCCACAGGGAGTCACGTTACCGAGTCGTGGGGGAACCCCGGTCGCCGGGTCCGCGGCTGCCCGCGGGCCCGGCGACGGTGAACCGAGGATCTCCGTTTCCTCCGCCACAACGGGCATGTGGGCTTGCTACGAAGGGAATTCGGCCGCCGGCACCGTGCTCGTGCGCGCATTGCCGCCGAAGACCTTGTTCAGGGTGAAGGTCAGCACCGTGTACTGCGTCCCGCCGGTCACCCGCACCGTCTTGAAGTTCGCGTGGTCGTCGAACTTCTCGAAGCTGCACTCGCGGGTGAAGGAGCTCTTCGAGCCGTTCCAGTCCTCGCCGGTGGTGAAGTACACCGTGTACGAGCCGCTGTTGACGCTCCGTACGGTCGCGTCCGACCCGTGGCGCACATACAGGGAGAAGGCGGTGCGCTTCCCGCGGGTCAGGGTCACCACCGCATCGCGGGCCGTGCCGTTCTTGACGGTCAGCCGTCCCAGACCGCCCCGGCCGCCGTCGCGGACGAGGGTGCCGTTGGTGAGCCGCCGGTGCTGGGCCGGTTGCGTACGCGGCAGGTGCAGGGTCGTGTCGTAGCCGAGGGCGGTGAGCGCACGCCCGGCGGCCCGGACGCTCTGCGGGCTCTGCGCGCTGCCGAGGGCGACACGCGGGGAGGTGGCGCAGCGGCCGCCTCCGGCGCTGCCGGCGCTCTTGAGGTCCTGCCCCAACGCCCTCAGTGCGGAGACGAGTTGGCTGTTGCCGGGCGAGGCGTCGTCCGGTGTCGTGGTCATCTGCAGGGCGTCCGCGGCCGCGTCCGCGCGGGACGACGCCGTGTCCAGCGCGGTGTTCAGCGCACGGCCCTCGTGGGCGCTGTCCACCGCGCGCAGTGCGCTGTCGAGCGGTCCGAGGGCGCCGGTCAGCGTGTGGCGGTAGGCGGCGCGGTCGACGGTCGGTGTCGGGCTGGGGGACGGGGCCGAGCTGTCGGCCGCCGAGGCCCCGCCCGCGCCGTCCGAGGAACACGCCGACAGTGGCAGCGAGAGGGCGAGGGCCGCCGCGGCGAGGCTCGCCGCCCGGTAGGCCGTGCGCCCCCGGCGGCCCCGCCGCGGCAGCGGTGCGGGCACGCTGCGGTCCTGGTCGTGCGTCGGTCTCCCGTGCCTGTCCGACGGTGTCCCGCCCGTCGCGCGCGCAGACGTGTACGTCCTCATGAGTCCCCCGATTCCCCCGGTATCCCCCGACTTCCGGCAACCGCCGGAAGAGCCAGGCTTCTCCGCCCACAAGGGGCTGTCAAGGCCGTTGGTGCGGACGGTAGTTGAGTCCTGACCCCGCGGATTTCGGGCTTCCGCAGCCGTGCGTCGGTCACCTGGGGGTCTGCCGGGTCCCCGGCCCCGCCGCGCGTGAGTGATCTTCTTCCGCGGGCGGCCGTACGGCGCGACGTCCCGGTGGCGGGTGCAGTGCGGCCGTCGGCGGATGCCGGAGCGGCGGGGACACCGGCTCCGTCGCCTCCTCGACCGGACGACGGCGGCTGCGCCGGGGGCCGGGGTGGCGAGGCCCCGCCGGGACCGTCAGCCGGGGTTCGCGCCCCCAGGGCCGTCGGGCGCCACCCCGTCCAAAGACGCCCGCCGGGGTGCCGCCGTCCGTCCGGGCAGGTCACGGGGCCCGGTGGCGGCCGGAACCCCGGCTGGGCCGTTCGGGCCGTCCAAGGCCCCGTCCCGCGTGCGCCTCGGCCACTACCTCTCACTCAGAGCTAAAATTGGGGCATGGCTGCAGGGGAGTTCCCCGACTCGCTCGCCGAGGTGCTGGCCGGTGTCCAGCGGCTGATCCGGCGCCGGCTGCGGGCCGGGCTGACCGCCCCACCGCTGCGCGGCGCCGAGGTGGAGCTGCTGCGGCTGGTCGCGGAGCGGCCCGGTATACGGGTGTCGGCCGCGGCCAGGGAGCTCTGTCTCGCCGGGAATTCGGTCTCCACCCTGGTCAATCAGCTCAGCCGGGCCGGGTTTCTGCGCCGGGAGACCGCACCCGAGGACCGCCGCTCGGCCCTGCTCTACCCCACCCCCGAGGCCCGGTCGCGGCTGCGTGACTGGGAGACCCGTCGCAGCGCCCTGGTGAGCGAGCAGCTCGCGCGCCTGCCGGAGGCTGACCGGGCGGCGCTGGCCGCGGCCCTCCCGGCGCTGCGCCTCCTCGCCCACAACCTGCACGAGGAGGCGGAGGGCACATGACTACCGACGACGAGGGACGGCCGGGGCGGCTGACGGGTTCGGGGCCGGAGCGCGCGCCCTTCGCGCACTGTGCCCCGGCCCCGGACGCCCCCGGCCGGTCCGCGTCCCCTCCCGACGCGGTGACCTGCCGTGGTCTGCGCTATGCCTTCGGTGAGACCAGGGCCGTGGACGGCGTCGACCTGTCCGTCCGGCCCGGCGAGGTCTTCGGGCTGCTCGGGCCGAACGGCGCGGGGAAGACCACCGCGATCCGCTGCATCACCACCCTGCTGCCCGTCCCGGCCGGCATGGTGCGGGTCTTCGGGCACGATGCGGCCAAGGAGCGGATGGCGGTGCGCCGGCTGCTGGGGTACGTACCGCAGCAGCTGTCCGCGGACGCCGGGCTGACCGGCCGCGAGAACGTCGCGCTCTTCGCCCGGGTCTTCGACGTCCCGCGCCGTGAGCGGGCGGCACGCGTCACCCAGGCGCTGGAGGCGGTCGGCCTCACCGATGCGGCGGGCCGGCTCGCCAATACGTACTCCGGCGGGATGGTCCGCCGCCTCGAACTCGCCCAGGCGCTGGTCAGCGCGCCCCGTCTGCTGATGCTCGACGAGCCGACGATCGGCCTCGACCCGATCGCCCGCACCAGCGTCTGGGAACACATCAACGCGGTACGGGCCGCCACCGGCATGACCGTCCTGGTGACCACGCACTACATGGACGAGGCCGACCAGTACTGCGACCGCGTCGCGCTGATGCACCACGGCCGGCTCCGCGCCCTCGGCACACCGGACGAGCTCCGGGCGGCGCTGAGCGCCCGCCGCCGCGCGGCCCGGACGGCGGCCCCGCCGACCGCCTCGCCCTCCCCGGGCACCCCCACCCCCGCACCGGCCGCTTCCCCCGCACCGGCCTCATCGCGCTCGTCCGATGCCGCACCGACGTTGGAGGACGTCTTCCGGGACGTCGCCGGCAGCGGCCTCGACGAGCAGTCTGGAGACTTCCGCGATGTCCGAAGCACCCGCCGCACCGCCCACCGCGTCGGCTGAGCCGGCCACCGGCGCCGACCGGCTGGACCTGCTGCTGATCCCACCGCGCGCCCGCGCCGGCTGGCAGGTACTGCCCGCCAGGGTCGTCGCGATGTGCGTGGTCGAGCTGCAAAAGCTGCGCCACGACCGGACCGAGCTGTACACCCGCGCGGTCCAGCCCGCCCTGTGGCTCCTGATCTTCGGTGAGACCTTCACCCACATCAAGGCCATCCCGACCGGTGGCACCCCGTACATCGACTTCCTGGCGCCCGGCATCATCGCCCAGTCGGCCATGTTCGTCGCGATCTTCTACGGCATCATGATCATCTGGGAGCGGGACGCCGGCATCCTCACCAAGCTGCTGGTCACCCCGACCCCGCGGGCCGCCCTGATCGCCGGCAAGTCCTTCGCCGCCGGGGTCAAGGCGCTGGTCCAGGCCGTCGTGGTGATCGTGATCGCCGCGCTGCTCGGTGTGGCCATGACCTGGAATCCGCTGCGGCTGCTCGCCGTCGCCGTCGCCGTGGTCCTCGGCTCGGCCTTCTTCTCCTGCCTGTCCATGTCGATCGCCGGGATCGTGCTCACCCGCGACCGGCTGATGGGCGTCGGCCAGGCCATCACCATGCCGCTGTTCTTCGCATCCAACGCCCTCTACCCGCTGTCGGTCATGCCCGGCTGGCTCCAGGCGGTCAGCAAGGTCAACCCACTGAGCTACCAGGTCGATGCCCTCCGCGGCCTTCTCCTGGGCACCCACGCCCATCTGGCCCTGGACTTCACCGTCCTGACGGTCGCCGCCGCGTTGGGCATCGCCGCCGCCGCGTCCCTCCTGGGCCGCCTGGCGCGCTGAGCGCCGGGCGGCGCCGGTGCGGCCGCCGCCCGAGGGACCCCGGCCCGCTGCCTCAACCGCGCTTCTTGAGCCAGGTCAGCAGCGTCACGAGTCCCACGAACAGCACGACGGACGCCTTCGCCGCCAGCTTTGCCG
Source organism: Streptomyces auratus (assembly GCF_050433025.1). Taxonomy (NCBI): domain Bacteria; kingdom Bacillati; phylum Actinomycetota; class Actinomycetes; order Kitasatosporales; family Streptomycetaceae; genus Streptomyces; species Streptomyces auratus. Next base: position 1,985,423 of record NZ_JBNGCB010000003.1, read on the forward strand.
ATATCCAGCCGACGCCGGGATTCCACCAGCCCAGCGACTGGTTCACGGTCCACGCCAGGCCCGCGGCCAGCAGGACGCATCCCACGCACAGGGCGGCCCGGACCGCCGGACGGATGCGCACCTCGTTGTCGTTCTCTTCGCTCATGAGGCGGACTATAAGGGCGACTTCGCGAACCACGCCGGGCAGGGACGGACGACGGCGAAAGGGAACTGCGGCCTGTGCTGAGTGCCCGTCAGGACGGGTCGTCAGGCCCCGACTTCGGAACGTGCCGTGGGGCGCGGACCGCGCGGAGGCCCCGCGTCCGGATTCGCCCCCTCGGACGCCGCGCCCCCCCGCCTATCCCGCGCTGCTCCGGTACACGAACCAGAGCAGAAAGAACTGCGTGAGCGGGCCAACCGCGAGGGCGTACAGCACGGTGCCGACGCCCACCGTCCCACCCAGGAGCCAGCCCAGGGCGAGCACGGTGAGCTCGACCAGGGTGCGGATGAGCCGGAGGGAGCGCCCGGTTGCGGTGGCCGCGCCGGTCATCAGCCCGTCCCGGGGGCCGGGGCCGAAGCGCGCGCCGACGTAGACGGCGACGGAGAGCCCGTTGAGGAGGACACCGCCGACGAGCAGACCGGCCCGGGCCGGGAGGCCGAGATGCTGGGGGAGGAGGGCGAGGCCGAGGTCGGAGGAGCAGGCCAGGACGACGATGTTGGCGACGGTGCCGAACGTCGGTCGTTGCTTGAGGGGGATCCACAACAGGAGCACGAGCACACCGAGGGCGGCGCTGATCGTGCCGAAGCTCAGGGAGGTGCGGTGCTCCAGGCCCTCGTAGAGGACGCTCCAGGGGTTGACGCCCAGCGAGGCCCGCACCATGAGCGAGAGGCTGAATCCGTACAGCGCGAGACCGATGAACAGCTGGGGGAGGCGCCGTCGCGGCCGCTCGCCGAGGGGGAGGCAGGTGAGGGGCGGTGGTGAGGGGCGCGACACGGACGCCGGGCGAGCGGTGGTGCGTTGACCGCTTCGGCGCCCGGGCGGGCGCGGGTGGCGTTCCGTGGTTTCCGGCTCCAAGGCGGTCGCCTCCGATGTGCTCGATGTGCCTGACAGCTACCGGCGGCGAGTCTGTACAGTGATCGGCCCAGAGAGCAGGGCCAATTCCGGAGGAGTGGTATGGCCGACTCGCAGCCGTTCCGGCCCGCGGGCCGGGCGGACCGCGCCGGGCGCACACTGGGGAGCCGGCAGCTCGCCGCCCTGCTGCCCGACCCGGCGGGCATGCGGCCCGCCTACCGTCATCTGGCCGAGGCGATCAGCGCGTTGATCCTGGACGGGCGGATCGCGTTGCACGTCCGGCTTCCCGCCGAGCGGGAGCTGGCCACCGCCCTGCACACCAGCAGGACCACCGTCACCGCCGTGTACGACCTGCTGCGCGAGAGCGGCTACGCGCACAGCCGGCAGGGCTCCGGCACCTGGACGGCCCTCCCCGAAGGCCGTACCCCGCACGGCATCAGCCGGCTCCTCGGCCCCCAGGACACCGCGATCGACCTGGCCAGGGCCGCCCCCGGGCTGCCGGAACGGGTGCTCACCGAGGCGCTCTCCGAGGTCGCCCCGCAGCTGGGCGCGCATGCGCACACCCCCGGCTACCACCCCTACGGCCTTCCGGAGCTGCGCGCCGCCATCGCCGAGCGGTTCACCCGGCGGGGCCTGGCCACCGTGCCCGAACAGATCCTGGTGACCTCCGGCGCTCAGCACGCACTCACGCTGGTCCTGGGACTGCTGTGCCGCCCCGGCGACCGGATCATGGTCGAGAATCCGACCTATCCGAATGCGCTGGACGCCATGCGCCGCGCCCGGCTCCGCACGGTGTCGGTCCCGGTGACCGATACCGGCTGGGACATCGAGATCATCGAATCGACCCTCCGGCAGGTCGTGCCCCAACTGGCCTATCTGATACCGGACTTCCACAATCCGACCGGTTGCCTCATGCCCGAGGAGGAGCGAGTGCGCACCCTGCGCGCCGCGCAGCGCTCCGGCAGCTGGCTGGTCATCGACGAGACGCTGGCCGACCTCGCCCTCGACGTTCCCGCCCCGCCGCCGTTCGCCTCCCATGCCGCGCCCCTGGGGCGTCCGCTGCCCGGGCGCGGTCGAGAGCGCGGCGAAGGGACCGGCCAGCTCATCACCCTCGGCTCGATGAGCAAAACGCATTGGGGCGGCCTGCGCATCGGCTGGCTGCGCGCCCCCTCGCGGCTGGTGACCGAACTCGCCGGACAGCGGGTCGCCACCGATATGGGCGGCTCGGTCCTGGACCAGCTCCTGGCCCTGGCGCTGCTGTCCCGGGCCGGGGAGCTGCTGCCGCCCCGCCTGGAGGAGCTGCGCGAGCAGCGCGCCGCCCTGGCCGCCGCACTGGCCGCACACGCCCCGTCATGGACCTGGCAACTGCCGCCCGGCGGCCTGTCGTTGTGGGTCGACCTGGGTGCGCCCCTCGCCTCGGCGCTCGCCGGGCGGGTCCTGGACTACGGGGTACGGATCGAGGGCGGCGCCTACTTCGCCACCGACCCCGGCCTCTTCGAACAGCGCCTGCGCATCCCGTACACCACGACTTCCGACACCCTGAGCGAAGCGGTGCGCCGCATGGCCGTCGCGGTCGCCGACGGCCTGCCGCCCTCGTCCGCCACCCGGCGACCGCACTGGGTCGCCTGATGCCTGATGCCTGACGCCTGGCGTGTGCCCTGGCCCGTGGGCCGTGGGCGGCTTCCGCGGCTGCATGGGGCGGCTCGCCCCGACGGTCGCCCGGCTCCAGAACAATCCGGTCGCCCGGTATTTCGCTGCCGTCCGTCCGGAGGAAAGACTCGTCACGCGAGCAGCATTTCCGTCCGGGTAAATAGCGAATAAGAGTAACGCGCGTTTCTTGAAACGCCGTATGACGCCCTGTATATGGGGAATCACCTAGCCAGCTCTCTGTCAGGGTGAAGGGGGCGGCGGCGTCGGCAGAGAAGTGAGCCGGCGTCACGCCACGGGCTTTCGCGGGCTTCCCGGAAAACACCGGGGCAGTCGTCGTTCGTCCGTTCTTGCCTTCGGGTATGGGGCGCCGTTCAGCCGGTGCCGGAATTCCCGGAGGTGGGAAGTATCCGCGTATCCGCGCTCTGCCACCGGAGGGATAAGTGAGGGCGACCGAGCCGCAGTTCGCGGTTCAGCGCGGCCGTCACGGTACCGGTATACGGGCCTGCGGCGCCCTCCGGTCTCCCCTTTCCCGGAGTGTGGCGCCGCCAGGGAGTGCGGGGTCACATGCCGTGGCGCGCGATTCCGGTCGCCCGTTCCGTGCCTGCTCACGAGCTCCTCCGGGCCCGCCGACGCCCGGAGAGATGCCACTTTGACCGGCGTCACCCCCCTGCCCGTGTCGTGTGACCGAGGCACGACTTCCGCTGGTGTCCCAGGAGTTTGACAATGCAACGAGCCGACGCATCCGCCTCGACGGCACTTCGGCCCTATATCAAGGCCCACTACCACTTCCAGTTCTTGAGCGCCGCCTTTCGCTTCGGCCTCTTTTCGATTCTCGAAAAAGATCCGGGGCTGACGGTCAAGGACATCGCGGTGCGGCTGGGACTGAACGAGCAGCCCACCCGAATCCTGCTGCTCGGCTGCACCGCCACCGGACTTCTGCACAAGGACGGTGACGGCTATCACAACACCGAGCTCACCCGCCCCCTCGCGGAAAACCTCGACCAGGCGCCGGCGGCATATATTCCGTGGGAGAGCCAGGGTATTTACCGGGCCATCGGCTGGTTCGCCGAAGCGCTCGACCAGGACTCGAATGTCGGTCTGCAACGGGAAATCGCGGGAACGGCACCGACGCTCTACGGACGGCTCGCCGAGAACCCGGAGCTGGAATCGGCCTTCCACACCATGATGGGCTCGGTGAGCCAGTTGGTCGCCGAGGAGATCGTGGAGCGGATCGATCTGTCGGGCCATCGGCATCTGCTCGACGTGGGCGGCGGCACCGCCATCAACGCGGCGAATCTGGCGAGGAAGTGGCCCCACCTCCGGATCACGATCGGCGATCTGCCCTCGATCGCGGCGCTCGCCGAGGAGAAGATCGCGGATCTGGGGCTGGCCGACCGGGTGGACGCGGTCAGCCTCGATGCCTTCCACGACGAGTTCCCGTCCGGACCCGACGCGGTGCTCTTCGCCCACTTCCTCGAAATCTGGTCGGCCGACCGCATCCGGGGCCTGCTGGCCCGAGCCTCTCGTCAACTGCCGCCGGGCGGCGGCCTGTTCGTGGTCACCCCCTACCAGAACGACGAGGAGACCGGCCCGGAGCGCTCCGCGTATCTCTCGGCGTACTTCCACACCATCGCTTCCGGGGAGGGCATGGTGTACACGCCCAAGGAGTATGAACAGTGGTTCACCGAGGCGGGTTTCGAGCCCACCCGGCGGGTGCTGCTCGGACCGGACGCCGTGGCGATCTGCGGCCGTAAGGTCTGACTCCGCCCGCCTGCCGGGACGGCACCGACCGACCGGATTCCCTCGCGCGGAACCCCGTCACCACGTCGGCGCCGGCCCGGCGGCCGGCGCAGGAACACGCCGTCGGCTCAGTGCTGCCAGGCCGCGACGACCGAGACGGCCTGCGAGGGGTTCAGCCGCGGATCGCACAGGCTCGTGTACGCCTCGCCGACCCGGTCCGCGCCGGCCGGGTCTGCCACGCACTCCGTGACCTCGTCGGGGGTGGCTTCGAGGTGGAGTCCGCCCGCGACACCGTCCGCGGACTCCACCGCGCGCTGAAAGGCCCGCACTTCTTGGACGACGGTCCGGACATGGCGCGTCTTACGGCCGCAGGGCGCGGACACGGTGTTGCCGTGCATCGGGTCGCTGACCCAGATGACGGGGTGGCCCGCGTGCAGGACGGCCTTCACCAGCTGCGGCAGCCGGTCCGCGACGGTCTCGGCGCCCATCCGGGCGATCAGGGTCAGCCGGCCCGGCTCCCGGTCCGGGTCGAGGACCTCGCACAGCGCCAGCAGTTCCTCCGCCGTCATCGTGGGCCCCACCTTGCACGCGACGGGGTTGACGATCTCGGACAGCAGGGCGACATGGGCGCCGTCCACCTGGCGGGTGCGCTCGCCGATCCAGGGGAAGTGGGTGGAGGCAAGCAGCAGGCCGCCGTCGTCGCACGGGCGGAGCTGCGGAAGCTCGTAGTCCAGGAGCAGCGCCTCGTGGCTGGTCCACACCGGGGCCTCCGGGACCGCCCCCGCGGGGCGCTGCCACCCCAGATGCCCCATGATCTCGTTGGCGGCCATATAGCCGGTCAGCATCCGCAGCGGATCGGGCCGGCGGGCGGCCGGGTCGGCCTCCGGGCCGTTGACCATGTGGCCGCGGTAGACGGACAGTTCCACGCCGTCCACGGTCTCCGTGGCCCGTGACCGCGGCTTGGCGAACTGTCCGGCGAGCCGGCCGACCCGGACGACGGGCCGGTGTGCGGCCATCTTCATCGTGCCGGCGAGCAGATCCAGCAGGGCGGCCTTGCGGTGTACGTCCCGCGCGGTGCTCTCCTCCGGGTCCTCGGCGCAGTCGCCGGCCTGGACGAGCTGTGCCCGGCCGAGGGCGACCTCGGCCAGGGCTGCACGAAGGGCGCGGACCTCCGCGGCGCCCACCAGCACAGGCCGGGTGGCGAGCTCCCGCCGTACCTGTGCGAGCTGTTCCGGGCGGTCCCAGTGCGGCTGTTGCAGGGCGGGTTTCTGACGGATGCCGAGCAGGGTGTCTTCCATCGTGTCTCCCGTGCGTGGTGGATGAGGGCGAGGCGGCGCCGGACGCGGCAGGCGGCGTCCGGCGCCCGCCTCGGGGAGGGCCGCGCCGGCGGGTGTCGAGTGGTGCCGCCGGGGCCGGAACCTTCGCGCTGCTCCGGGGACGGCGGCATGGTGTGGTGTCCCGGCGCGCGGATGCGGGCGGGCGGCGCGGTGACGGGCGGGGGGCTCCGGTTGCGTGCAGCGTCGCGCGCGAGGTGCCGGAGCCCCGTCGGTAGGGGAACGGGATGTCCGCCGGTGGAACGGCGAGTGGTGGCAGGTCAGTTGAGCTGGACGACGGCCTGCGCCGAACCCAGCACCTTCACGTCGTCGCAGCGGACGTCGAGGGCGACCCGCACCCGGCGCCCGTCGAGCTTCGCCGTCACCGTGCCCCGGATGTCCAGGCGGGCCCCGACGCCGTCGTCGGGGACCGGTACCGGCCGGGTGAAGCGCACGGCGACCTCGCACACTGCGGCCGGGTCCCCGCTCCAGCCGGTGGCCAGCCGGGTGGCGAGCGCCATGGTCAGCATGCCGTGCGCGAGGGCCGAGGGAAATCCGGCCCGCTGGGCCGAACGGTCGCTGAAATGCAGCGGGTTGAAGTCCCCGGCGGCGCCCGCGTACCGGACCAGGTCGGTCCGGGTGACGGGGACGGTCAGGGGTCCGAGCACGGTGCCCACCGCCACGGAGTCGTAGTCGGGGCGCGCGGTCATCGGCCGGTCTCCTTCTCGTCCGGGCCGCCGGCCGTGAACGTCATGAAGGTGTCCACGACGTGCTCGCCGCCCTCCGTCCGCACCTCACCCCGCATCTGCACCACGTCCCGCCCCGCCAGGCGCCGGACGGATTCCACCTGGAGGGTCACCGCGAGCCGGTCGCCCGCGCGCACCGGCCGGCTCGGCACGATCCGCTGGGCGGTGTGCACCAACGAGGCGTCCGCCAGGCCCCATTCGGGGCCGCTCAGCACCCGGCTGCTCGCGCGGTGCACCACCAGGAAGGGGAACGTGGCGGGCGCGATCACGTCGGCATGGCCCAGTTCCCGCGCGGCGGCCGGGTCGAGGTGCGCGGGGCTGTCCGCGCCCACGGCTTCGGCGAATTCGCGGATCTTGGCACGACTGACCTCGTAGATCTCGGTGGGCGGGTGGACATGCCCCGCCGAGGGACGGTCCGCAGCCATCAGTTGCCCCGATCGAGGGTGTGGGGGAGGGGCTGTGCGGCGGCGGCCCAGGCGGCCCGCCACGGGCCGGACCGGGGTGCCGGCCCGGGGGCGGGCAGCCGGCCGGCGCCCACCCAGGCGGTCACCGGCCGGATGCCGTGCAGCGCGTTGACGCACCACACCTCGCGGCCGGCCAGGTCCGGCAGCCGGGAACGGCGCCGCCGGACCGGGACGTCCAGGGCCGCGGCGCGGTCCAGCACCCAGTCCCGGGTCACCCCCGGCAGGGTGGGCAGGGCCGGATCGACCGTGCACAGGGTCTCGTCCTCCCACCACAGCAGGCTGGTGGTCGCCCCTTCGAGCAGCAGCCCGTCCCGGGTGGTCAGCAGGGCCTCGGTCGCGCCCGCTTCGACGGCCTCGGCACGCAGCGCGCCCAGAACGGTCAGGTCGGGGCCCTTGTGGCGGGGTACGCGACGGGGGTCCGGGCGCCCGGACAGCCAGAGCCGCACCTCGTCGGTCCGCTGTGGCGCGGGGCGCACCCGGAGTTCCAGACGGGGGGCGCGGGAGCCCTCCCGGGTGAGTTCCGCCCGGGGGAACCAGTCGCCCGACGTGGGCACCCGGCGCAGCTCCCGCTCCCAGAAGGCGTCCACGACACCCGCGGCCGGGCCCCCGGCCGCGGCCACGGACGCGGTGAAGCGGTCTTGGTGCCGGTGCAGTTCCCGGGTGCGTCCGTCCTCCACCAGCCACGAGTCGGCGGCCAGCAGCGTGGGAGCCGGGTGCGGCGCCTCGGTGGCGGTGTTCACTGGGCGGCCCGGTCCTCGGTCAGCCGGCCCGGGAACGTCGTACCGAGCAGCCCGAGCAGCGGAGTCGCCTTCACCGCGGTCTCCTCGAACTCCTCGGCCGGATCGGACAGGGCGGTGATCGCGCCGCCGACGCCGTACCGTACCCGGTCGGCGGTGACCACGGCGGTACGGATGGCGATGCTCAGATCCGCGGCCCCGGAGAGCGAGAAGTAGCCGATGGCTCCGGAGTAGACGCCGCGCGGCCCCTCTTCGAGCTGATCGATGATCTGCATGGTGCGGACCTTGGGGGCGCCGGTCATCGACCCGCCGGGGAAGGCGGCCCGCACGCAGTCGACGGCCGTCCGGTCCGGACGCAGGCGGGCGCGGACGGTGCTCACGAGCTGGTGGACGGAGGCGTAGCTCTCCACGTCGAAGATCTTGGGCACCTCGACGGAGCCGGCCTCCGCGCAGCGCGCCAGGTCGTTGCGGACCAGGTCGACGATCATCAGGTTCTCCGCGCGGTCCTTCTCGCTCGCGCGAAGGTCCTCGATGAGGATCCGGTCCTCGTCCGGGGTGGCGCCGCGGGGCCGGGTGCCCTTGATCGGCTTGGACTCGGCCCGCCCGTCCCGGCCCACGCGCAGGAACCGCTCGGGCGAGGTGCTCAGGACCGAGAGCCGGTCGAAGCGCAGCAGTGCGGAGAACGGGGTCGGACTCGTACGCCGCAGATAGCGGTAGCCGGCCCAGGGATCCACCGCCCCCTCGGCCTCGATCATGTTGGTGAGGCACACCTCGTACGACTCGCCCACATGGATGGCCTGATGGCAGGCGCCGATCAGCGCGCGGTAGTGGTCGGCGGAGTGCCGCAGCTCGACGGGGATGCTGACCCCGACGGGCAGGTGCTCCCGCTCCGCCTCCTGGCCGGCCAGGGACGCCAGCCGCCCGGCGGTCGCCGTCAGCCAGTCACGGGCCGTGGCGGCGTCGCCCGCCGGCGCCAGGGCCAGCAGATGGGTCGTGCCGGTGGCGTGGTCGAAGACCACCGCGCGGTCGGCGAAGATCAGCGCCGCGTCGGGGTCGGGGGAGAGGTGCGCGGGGTCCGCGCCGCACTCCGCCTTGAGTTCGTAGCCGAGGTAGCCGACCCAGCCGAGGGCGAAGTCGAAGGGGAGTTCCGGCAGGTCGGTCTCGATGCCGCGCAGGTCCTGGTCGAGCCAGTCCAGGAACGGGGAGTGGTGCACGGCCTCGGTCCCGTCGGACCCGCGGACCGTGACGGTGCACTGCTCGACGTCGGCCAGCGCGACCCGGGCGAGCGGGCCCCGTGCGTCGCCGAGGACGGAGAAGCGGCCGAGCTCCCCGTCGGGCCGGCTGCTGTCCAGCCAGAAGGCGTGCTCGGTGCCGCGGAACAGCGCGTCGAACACGATCTCCGGGTCCCAGCGGGAGGGCAGCTCCTCGGCGTGCACCCGCAGCTGCCGGGGCGGCTGCGCCGGCTGCCCGCCGCCGGTCGCGGGGCGCTTGTCGGCCACCACCGGCAGGGCGGCGCGGCCCGGCCCGCCGGTGTGCCGCTCCGCCAGCCGGAAGAAGTTCGCGAGCAGCTCGTGCCCGTGCTCGGTGCAGATCGACTCCGGGTGGAACTGCACGCCCCACTGCGGCCGGTGCCGGTGGCGCAGCCCCATCAGGACGCCGTCGGACGCCCAGGCGGTGGCCTCCAGCTCGTCACTCAGCCCCGATACGGCCAGCGAGTGGTAGCGCACCACCTCGAACGGCGAGGGCAGGCCGGCGAACAGGCCCTGGCCCATGTGGTGGACGCCGGAGAGCCGGCCGTGCCGCTCCTCGGGGGCGAGGCCGACCCGGCCGCCGTTCAGGTGCGCCAGGGCCTCGTGGCCGAGGCAGACACCGAGCAGCGGGACCGCGCCGTGCCGGATGATGTCCGCGCAGATCCCCAGGTCGGTCTCGACCTCGGGAGTACCGGGACCCGGCGAGATGATGACGTTGTCGAACTCCGCCACATGCTTCAGCCGCCAGGCGGGGTCGTCGTTCTGCACGACGGTCGGCTCGTCCCCCGTCACCTCGGCGACATAGTGCGCCAGGTTGTAGGTGAACGAGTCGTAGTTGTCCACGATCAGCGTGCGCATGCGGTGTTTCCCCCAGGCCATCGGATCCGCGCCGAATTGCGTAACAGGCGTCAAGGTGCAGGAAATCAAGAAAGAAAAACGAGGGAGCACCGGCCCCTTTGACGTCCGGGCTCTGCGGCGCTGGCAACCTCCAGTCCAGGTCACGATATCCCGGCGCACCTCGTTGTCGGCATACCTCTTTGGTGACATCCGATTGCCATTGAATGTCCCTGTCCCGAAGGCTAGTTTGAGGCGGTACCGAGGCCGATCCGGGGGGACCGGCGTTCATTCTCAGCTCTTCAGAATTCTGGAGCATCGATGATCACTGGGCAGGCGGCCGGACGCTCCGGTGCGACCGCGGGCTCCCGGACGCCGCACACCGACTGGGTCGACGACGTGCTGTTGCACGGGCCCGCGCACGACATCTGCCTCGTGCTCGACGCCGAGGTCGACCGGCAGAGCCTGCGCGCAAGGGTGAGGGGCCATCAGAAAGCCCTTGAGCGCGAGGGGTTGTGTCCAGGAGGCACGCTCGCGCTGCAACTCCCGCCCTCGCTGGAGTACGTGGCGCTGCTGCTCGCCGGATGGCGGCTCGGTGCCCAGGTGATCCTCCTGGACCACCGGCTGACCGCGGCGGAGACGGAGCGGGCCGTCACCCACACCGATCCGCAGCTGCTCGTCTCGACCCGGGAAGCCGCCAGCGCGATGCGCGGTTTCCACCGGGTGACCCCGGAATTCACCCGGCGATCCGAGGGCGGGCCGGCCCGTTCGGATCACGCGCTGGTCCAGCTGAGTTCCGGCTCGACCGGCCCGTCAAAGATGATCGGCAGGACGGCCGACGATCTCGTCACGGAATTGCAGAGGTATTCCCGGCTCGACGGAATGCCGCAATCCGGTGAGCAATTGATGGTCCTGGGTTCGCTCTCGCACACCTGGGGCCTGGTCGGCGGTCTGCTGCACGGCCTGCATGCCGGGGCGCGGATCGTCCTGCCGGCGCGGACCTCGGTGCGCGGCATCCTCGCCACGGTCGCCGACGCCCCGGTGCCCACCACGCTGCTCGGGGTGCCCGCCCAGGTGGCCCTGCTCGCCTCGGTCGAACGGCCGCCCCGACTACCGCGTCTGGTACGGATGATGACGGCGGGCGGCCGCACCCCGGCGAAGGTCGCCCGGGCCTTCACCGAGCGCTACGGGGTACCGCTCAGCCAGTGCTACGGCATGACCGAAACCGGCATGATCACCATGGACCTCTCCGGGAAGCACCACCCGTCGGTCGGCACCGCCGTCCCTGGCGTCCGGGTCCGGGCCGAGAGGGGCGAACTGCTCGTCGCGCTGCCCCGGTCCCCCTACTTCGGCGACACCTCGCCGGGCCGCTGGTCGGACGGCTGGCTGCACACCCTCGACGCCGGGGAGATCGACCCCGAAACGGGGCTGGTGACGGTCCTGGGACGGCTCGACTCCCAGGTGTCGATCCGCGGCCTGAAGGTGGACCTGACCGAGGTCGAGGAGACCCTGGCCGGGCTCGACGGCGTGACGGAGGCCGTCGTGCTCCACCAGGACGCGATCGACGCCTATGTGACCCTGGCACCCGGGGTCCCGCTGCCCCGGGTACAGCAGGAACTGGCCGACCGGCTCGCCTCCTTCAAGCTTCCGAGCCGCTGGTACGTGCTGCCCCGCTTTCCGCGGACCGCGACGGGCAAGCCGCGCCGTGATCCGGCAGTGCTGCGGGCGGCGGCGGCAGCGTGAGCACCTCCAGACGGCACCCGGCGGCCTCCGGCCCGCCCGCGACGGCCAGCACGAATCCTTCCGGGGCGGGGGGCAGCGCGATGTAGAACCGTGGGGAGCCGGGCACCGGCCCGAGGACGGTCCCGGCCGGAGCGCCGAGCCGTACCGGCCGGAGGAGACCGCCGTCGGCGAGCCCGGTGCCCAGCACCTTGCCGATGGCCTCCTTCTGCGTCCACATCCGCAGGAACTGGAGAGGCCGTTCCGCCTCGGGCCGGCCGGCCAGCCAGCCGGCCTCCCGCGCGCCGAACCAGCGCCGCGCCAGGGCAGCGGCCGGGACGGCACGGAGGCGTTCCACATCCACCCCCACCGGACCCCGCGAGCCGATCGCCACGGCGGACAGGCCCGGGACATGACTCACACTCGCATGCAGCCCGCGGGCGGCACCGCCGAGCACCGGACGGCCCGAGGGCTCCCGGTCCACCAGGACCTCTTCCGCGGGCACCCCGAGGACGGTGCCGGCCGCGGCGCGCAGCAGCGCAGCGCCGGCCGGATGCCGTTCGGCGGTCCGGGCCAGCAGGACCAGGACGCGGCCCTCGCGGGCCGGCAGCGGGGCGTGCGCACAGACATCAGACACAGCAGAAGACATCCGAATCATCCTGCGGACATGGGAGGCGTCAATGAGCGACACCATAAGCGAGTTCGTGCTGAGCACACTGGGCGAACTCAACTACGACACGAGCGGCGTCACGGACAGCACGCCCCTCGGCGACGGCGGTCTGGAACTGGAGTCGCTCTCGCTCGCCGAGGTCGCGATGCACATCGAGCAGCAGTACGGGGTCCAGTTCGACGACGAGGAACTGGAGAGCATCGGCAAGCTCACCTTCGGCGAGTTCCGCACGCTGATCGGCGAGCGCGCCCAGGGCCCGGCCGTGACGGGACCGGCCGCGTGACCGCTCAGGCCCCGCCGACCAAGGACGAGCTGGTCGAGCTGCTCGCCTCGTACGGCGACCGGCCGCCCGGCGACGTCCCCGACCGCGTCGATTCGCTGGAACTGGCCTGGATCATCCACTCGATGGAGGAGCGCTACGACGTGGAGCTCGACCTCGACGACGTCCAACTCGCGCGCATGGTGACGCTCGACAGCGTGCTCGACGTCCTCGCGAGCGCCCTGGGGGGTGAACCGCATGACCGCCCCGCGGCCCACCGCTGAGCGCGCGGCCGTCGTCGTCACCGGCATGTCGGTGACCACCGCCTTCGGCCGGGGAACGGACCGGCTGCGCGCGGCGCTTGCGGCCGGGCAGCCGGCCTTCACCGACGTGACCCGGTTCGATGTCGGCCGCCGGCGCGCCAAGCGGGCCGCCCACCTTCCGGGCTCCCCGGTGCTCCTGGACGAGCTGGGCGATCTCCTCACACAGGCGATCGGCCAGGCGGGCCTGGACGCGGCCGCGGTCGGGCAGACACCGCTGCTGTGCGCCCGGCACAGCGATCCGTCCTGGCCGCGCCGGCCGCAGGAGAGCCGGGCGGACGGCCACGCCGCGGCCACCGGCAGCGCGCTCGCGGCGCGCGCGGGGCTGCGTGACGCCCGCCGCACCTACACCAATGCCTGTGTGGCCGCGAGCACGGCGCTCGCCGATGCGGCCGCGTTGATCGCGTCGGGCCGCGAGGAGCGGGTGGCGGTGGCCGCCGGTTACCTCGTCGACGAGGACGTCTTCGCCCTGTTCGACGCGGGGCGGGCGCTCGCCGACGACGGCGCCCTGCGCTCCTTCAGCGCCGGCCGCCGGGGGCTGCTGCTCGGCGACGGGATGGCGGCCGTGATCCTGGAGTCGGCCGCCGCGGCCGAACGCCGCGGTGCCGAGCCGCTGGCGCGGCTGCTGGGCTGGGGCCGCGCCGGCGATGCCCATCACGTGTGCCAGCCGCACCCCGAGGGGCTCGGCATGGCCCGGGCCCTCACCGCCGCGCTGGCCCGGGCCGACCGCGCCCCCGAGCAGGTCGACTACCTCAACGCGCACGGCACCGGCACCTCGTACAACGACTCCGCAGAGGCCGCGGCCGTCCACCTCGCCTTCGGGGCCCATGCGCCCAAGCTGCCGGTGAGTTCCACCAAGTCGCTGACCGGACACACGCTGGAGGCCTCCGGGCTGGTGGAGTTCGCGGTGTCGGTGCTCGTCCTCCAGGAGGGACTGCTTCCCGTGAACGCCGGCTACACCGGCCAGGACCCGGCCTGCCGCCTCGACCTCGTGACACAGGTTCCGCGCAGGCTGAAGCCCGCGACCGTGGTCTCCCTCAACGCCGCCTTCGGCGGTGCCAATACGGCTCTGGTCCTGGGGGCGGCATGAGTAAGAGCACCGAGCAAGTCATCGTATGGGAGCGGGCCTCATGGCCCGGGCCGGACGGCGATGCTGCCGCGGGCCCGCGCAAGCTGCCCGGTTTCGTGGTGTCGTCGTTCAGCCCGCTCGTCGCCGAGGTCGCCGATCGCTGTCTGCGTGCCCACTACGGTGACCCGTCCGCGGCGGCCGGCCAGGGCGCCCGCACGGCCGTCGTGCTCGTCAGCCGGCTCGGCGACGTCGTCACCGACCGCGCGGTGGCCGCGGCGGTGGACGCCGGACGCCCGGTGCAGCCCCTGCTGTTCTTCCAGTCCGTGCCCAACTCGGTGCTCGGCCATGTGACCACCCAGTGGCAGCTGCACGGACCGGTGGTCTGCTTCAGCCCGGAGGGCGATCCCGAGGAAGCCGCGCTGGACTACGCCGACCTGCTCTTCGCGGACGACGAGGCGGACCGGGCGCTGCTCGTCCTGGTGGAACTCGCGACCGATCAGGGCGCGCCTGGTGCGGCGACCGCACTGTTGGTCGGCCCCGGGGACCGGGTGGCGGAAGGGGCGCATCCGTGACGGCCCAGGAAACCGGGAAGCCGGCCACGACACCCGTCGGCGAGCTGGAGAACGAACTCACCGTGGCCCTGCGGCAGTTCTGGTGGCTGCACGACGCCCGCTGGTACCAGGGTGTCAAGAAGCGCTTCGGCCAGGAGGTGGCCAACGAGATCAACGCGGAGGCCCTCCGGTTCGTCGGCCGGCGCGTCGGCTCGTGGTACGCGAACCGGGAGGGCACACCCGACGTGTGCTCCTCGGCCGCGTTGCAGGACGTGATCGAGACGATCACCCGGATCATGACCAACGAGGGGATGATGCGCTCCCACACGGAGCCGGACCCCGACGGGGGGCCGGGCATCCAGACCGTCATCACCGAACACTTCGCCCTGCGGATGCTGCGCGCCGCGCGCTCCCTGGAGGGGTACGACTGCCCCTGCCTCGACATGCGCGGCGGCTGGTTCGAAGGGCTCGGGGTCGACGTCCGCGACGAAAACCGGGAATGCATGCGGACCGGTGGGGCCGTCTGCCGTTTCCACACCGAATCCGTGCAGACCGCATCCGCGGAGACCGCATCCGCGGAGACCGCATCCGCGGAGACCGCATCCGCGGAGACCGCATCCGCGGAGACCGCATCCGCGGAGACCGCATCCGCGGAGACCGCATCCGCGGAGACCGAATCCGCGGAGACCGCATCCGTGGAGCGCAAGGAGTTGTACCGTTCATGACCGCCAGGCCCGCTCCGGCAGATCCGCCCGACCGTACGCCGTATGCCCGTCCGGGGCTGACCCTGCTCGTGGCGTGCGGCGCCGCCTTCATCGCCTTCCTCGGCGTCTCGGTGGTCTATATCGCCTTCCCCGAACTGCCGAAGAGCTTCCCCGGCTCCTCGCTGTCCTCCCTGTCCTGGGTCGTCAGCGGATACACGGTCGTCTTCGCCGCCGCGCTGGCGCCGGTCGGCAAGATGGCCGACGTCATCGGTCTGCGCACCCTGTTCCTGCTCTCGGTGACCGGCTTCACCGCGGCCTCCCTGCTGTGCGCGCTCGCGCCGACGGCGGAACTGCTGATCGCCTGCTGCGCACTGCAGGGGCTGTTCGCGGCCGGCATGATCCCGTCGTCGCTCGGGCTGCTGCTGGCCTCCCGGCCGCCGCAGCAGCGGCCGAAGGCCATCGGCCTGTGGGGCGCCAGCTCCTCGGCGGCCGCCGCGGTGGGGCCGCCGCTGGGCGGCTTCCTGGTGCACAGCTTCGACTGGACCGGCGTATTCCTGGTGAACGTCCCGCTCGGCGCGGCCCTGCTGCTCACGGCCTGGCGCGTGCTGCCCAAGCTGCGCACCGAGCGCGGCGGCCTGCCCGACCTGATCGGCATGCTGGCCCTGATGCTCGGCGTCGGCAGCCTGGTCGCCGGACTGACGAAGGGCAGCACCTGGGGCTGGGGCAGCGCCGCGTTCGTGGGGACCACCTTGGGCGGCGCCCTGCTGCTCGCGCTGGCGGTCCTGCGCTCGCGCCGGCACCGCGTCCCGGCGCTGGAACTCACGCTGCTGCACACCCGCAAGTTCGCGGTGGCCAATGCGACCTTCGTGCTCTTCGGCGCGGCGATGTACTGCTGGCTGATCGCGGCGCCGTTGTTCACCACCGAGATCTGGCACTACTCGCCGCTGGCGGCCGGACTCGCCCTGACACCGGGCGCGGTGCTGTCCGTGGCCGCCTCGGTGCTGGCCGGGCGGATGCCCCGCAAGCACCAGCGGACGGTGGTGGTGGCCGGCGCGCTCATGGTGGCCGTGCAGTGCGGCATCTGGGCGGTGGCCCTCAGGTCCCAGCCGGACTACCTCCTGGTGTGGCTGCCGGCCAACCTGATCGGCGGGGTGGGGATCGGTGCCGTGATGACCACGCTGTCCTCGGCGGCGGCCGGGGCGCTGCCCCCGCAGCGGTTCGCGGCCGGCGCGGGCCTGGCCATGACCTCCCGGCAGGTCGGCGCGGCCCTGGGCACCGGCGCCTTCGCGGCGCTGACGGCGGCCCTCGGCGGCCCCCAACTCGGCTCGTTCCGGCAGGTGTTCCTGGTCTGCACGGTGCTCTCGGCGCTGGCCGGAGTCGTCGCCCTGTGGCTGACGGACCCGGTGGCGCAGCCCGCGGCGGAGCCGTCCGCACCCGCGCGGCCCTTGTCCGAGGTACGAGGAGAATCACGATGAGCAGTCGGATGCCCGAAGAACTCACCGAGATCCAGCCCCCGGAGATCCCCGCGCACGACCCGGACGACCCGGTGGAGAACGCCGTCATCGCCCGGCTCGCGGGGAACTGGCACCGCCGGGCCGCCGTGAAGCGCGAAGAGCCCCGTCTCGCCGACCTGTTCGAGCTGGATCGCGACGACTACCCGGAGAAGATCCTTCCGTTCCGGGACCACCCCACGTTCCGGGCCCTGCCGCCCGAGGACCGCGCCCGCCTGCTGAGCTGGGCGTGGATCTCGTACAACCGCACCACGGTGCTGCTGGAGGGGCAGATCGTCAATCCCGCGTTCCAGCTCGGGCTCGACGGGAAGTTCCCCCGGCCCGTGGGCGAGTTGATGCAGCGCAGCCTGGCGCAGGCCATGGTCGACGAGCAGTACCACACCCTGATGCACCTCAACGCCAGCGCGGTGACCCGGCGGATGCGCAAGGAGGCGTTCGCCGACACCGCGCTGCCCAAGCCGCTCGTCGTACGGGAGCACGAGGCCCGCCTCGCCTCCTGCGCGGACGAGCGGGAACGCCGGCTGACCACCCTCGCCTTCGCCACCGTGGCCGAGATATCCATCAACGCCTATCTGAACCTGATAGCCGAGGACACCGAGATCCAGCCGGTCAACAGCGCCACGGTCCGCATCCACAACCGGGACGAGTACTGCCACGCCTCGATCTGCGCGGTGCTGGCCGAGCAGGTCCATCACGCACTCGGCGACGCCGAACGGCGGTTCTTCCTCGACTCCCTCGTCGCCGGTCTCGAAGCGTTCGTCGGCAACGACTTCCGGGCCTGGCACCGCATCATGGCCGAGACCGGCATCCGCGGCGGCCACGAGATGCTCGACGACATTCAGCAGGCCGGCGGACGCAAGCGGCTGGTGCAGGACTTCTCCGGGCTGCGGAAGCTGGTCGAGAGCCTGGATGCCGTCGACGACGTCGACTTCGACTGGTCCCGGAGCGTCACCGACTCCGATGCGCTCTCCCCCACCCGCTGACCCCCAGACCTCCGGGAAACGGACACCATGACTGACTCGACCGGACAGCCGGCCCGTACCGTGCTCGTCACCGGCGGCAACCGCGGCATCGGCGCGGCGATCGCGGAGGCCTTCGTCGCCCAGGGCGACCGTGTCGCCGTCACCCACCGGGGTTCCGGTGTCCCCGAGGGGGCCCTCGGCGTGACGTGCGATGTCACCGACACCGCCTCCGTGGACGCCGCCTTCACCGAGGTGGAGGCGGAGCTGGGCCCGGTGGGCGTACTGGTGGCCAACGCGGGGATCACCGCCGACGGCCTGCTGATGCGGATGAAGGAGGAGCAGTTCCTGCGGGTGCTGGACACCAACCTCGCCGGGGCCTGGCGCTGCGCCCGGCGCGCCGTCGCCCCGATGCTCCGGGCCCGCGGCGGCCGGATCATCCTGCTCTCCTCCGTGGCCGGTCTCCACGGCAGCGCCGGCCAGACCAACTACGCCGCGAGCAAAGCGGGGTTGGTGGGCCTGGCCCGCTCCCTGACCCGCGAATACGGTGCGCGCAACGTCGTCGCCAATGTGGTGGCCCCGGGCCTGATCGACACGGACATGACGGCGGCGCTGTCGGAGGAGTCCCGCCAGGAGAAGGTCCGCGGGATCCCCATGGGCCGCAGCGCCACCGCCGAGGAGGTGGCCGGCGCCGTGACCTGGCTGGCCGGACCGCAGGCGTCCTATGTGGCCGGTGCCGTGATCCCCGTCGACGGAGGCCTCGGAATGGGACACTGAGCCGCCACTCCACAGAACCGGAAAAGGAGCACCACCTTGTACGTTCATCCGGACCTTGAGCCGGTGCTGGCGGCCTTACCGGAGCGCAGCATGTTCGGCAACATCCCCCGGGCCCGGGAGGGCCTGCGGAGAGCGATGGCGACCCGCGCCCCCTACGACGATCCCCGCCTGTCCATCGAGGACACCGTCGCCCCCGGTCCCGACGACTCGAAGGTCCCGCTCCGCCTCTACCGCCCCACCGGTGCGCCGGGGCCACTGCCGGCGGTGCTCTTCTTCCACGGCGGCGGATTCGTCCTGGGCGACCTCGATTCGGGCGACCGGACCTGCGCCCACCTCTGTGTCGAAACCGGCGCCCTGGTGATCGCCGTCGACTACCGGCTGGCCCCGGAGCACCCCTGCCCGGCTGCGGTCACGGATGCCTGGACGGCGCTGTGCTGGACCGCGGCCCGCGCGACGGAACTCGGGGTGGACCCGGCGCGCATCGCCCTCTGCGGACACTCGGCCGGCGCCTGCCTGTGCGCCGGCCTCACCCTCCGCGCCCGCGACGAGGGCGGCCCCGCCCTCGCCTTCCAGCAGCTGCTGCTGCCCGCCTTGGACGACCGCGCCGACGGCGGCTCCCGTACGGAGATCGACGACCCCCGGCTGCTCAACGGGGCGTCGGTGACGCAGATCTGGCAGATGTACCTGGGCGCCGACCCCGCCGCGGCCCCGCCGTACGCCGTCCCCGCGCGGGCGACGGACCTCTCGGGACTACCGCCCGCCTACCTCCAGGTGGCGGGCGCCGACCCGCTGCGCGACGAGGGGCTCGCCTACGCCCGGAAGCTGATGGACCACCAGGTCGCGGCGGAACTCCACTTCGTCCCGGGCGCGTTCCACCTCTTCGAGGACTGGGCACCGACCACGGACCTGGCCCGCGCCACCGTCGCCCACTGGACCCGCGCCCTCCGTGACGCACTGGCCGAAAAGTGAACGGCTGGCGCGCGGGAAGGAAAGATATCGGGAACAGTAAAGTAAATTCCGTATGCCCCGGCCGGATCGTACGACGGCCGGGGCACGGAATCTCCCGTCGGAAAACATGCCGGTACCCCTACCGGATTTCCACGGAGGGTGACCCGCGGTACGCCGTCGGAGTAAGTATGGCGGCGGAGAATTCCTCTCCCGCCGAACGATGAGAACGATCCGTCGTTCGTTCTCCTGGAGTTAACCGATCCGCCCGGTAGTGAGGCCTCGTTGCCCCACCCGTGCCGAATCCGGTCAGCCGTTTTGATGCTCAGCCGATTCGGTGCTCAGCTGGCCCGGGGCCTCGGCTGCGGCACTGCCTTGTTCACCGCGTCCATACGCGAACGGGCATCGAGCTTGGCGAAGATGTTCCGCAGATGACGCTTGACCGTGCCCTCGGAGATGGAGAGCAGAGTGGCGATCTGACGGTTGCTCAACGCCCGTGCGACATGCTCCAGGATCTCCGTCTCCCGGCTCGTCAACGCCTCCCGCCCGCTCTCCTGCGTCTGCGTCCCCGCCCCCGTCTCCTGCTGCGCACTGGGCACGACGGCCTCGGCCGGGCCGGCCGCGTCCGCCGTGGAACCGGTCACGCCCGCTGCGCCGTCCTGCCCGCTTCCCCCTGCCTGTTCGCCGTCGGCGATGAGGTGTCCTGGTGGTTTCTGCGGAACTCCGATCCGGAAGTGGAGCCGGTCATTCGAGTTTCCGCGGACGAAGTACTGGTGAATCATTCCCGACGGAAGTGTCACGCTCAGGTGTGCGCCGGCCTCCCAGTCGAAGGATTCTTTTCCCGCGGGATCGACAAGAACGAGCCCTCGTACCCCCTCGCCCAGCCGCTCGGCCGGTTGCGCCAATAGTTCCCGATACCCCTTGTTCTGTCTCATATGAGCCTTCCCCCGCAAGTAGTCCGGCGTGTGCCGCCAGATGGTTCACGGCCATAATGCCTCTTCTGTCGTAACGGTGGCCTGAATTACCTCCGGTACTCGCGAAGAATGGCCGACTGCTGCCCTTGGGTGGCTCAACGCGTCCGGGCTCGTCAGGGAAGCGGCGAGCCAGGGAGGAGCCCTATTCCAGCCAGACTTCGGGGTACCCAGGAAGGCAGCAGGCAGGACGGATGCGTGTTCCCCTCCCGCAGAACCTGGCCGGATCCTCGCCACGGTTCCGGGAATAGGCCGGAGGCGCCCCGGCGCAGGGACCGCCCCGGTGGGGTCGCCCCGCGCCGGCCCCGCCGCCTGCCTCCCGCCTCCTGAACACGAACCGCGGTCCGTTACGGACGGTCGCCACGAGACTGCCCCGGGACGCGCCCCCACCTACGCCAACGTCCCGCCGACCTGGAGGTGTACTTCCCTGAGCCGCCGGTGAAGTTGGGCTTCACCTGGAAGGTGGGTGAACTCATTGTTGGCGGGGGTGCTGACGATTTCTATCCGGTCGGAGTTGGGCAGTGGGGGTGTGAAGACCGGTGAGCTGAAGTCTGATGCCGAGCCGTCGAGAATGACTTCGCCGAGGAGCCCGGAAAGCGTCAGCGCAGCACCGTCCAGTGTTCCCGTGACCGTGTCGCCGTCGCGGGACGTCCAGGCGCCTGGCCTTGCCCACAACTTCGCTTGCTGCGCTCAACCTCTCAGGGGGAGCGCAGGCCTGGCCCCGTAGCTGAGCGGCCTTCCTTCCAGCCCAGCCAGCTGGGAGGTACGCGCATCTCGTGAGATAGGGCCGTCGACTACGGCGTTCGAGGCCGCCTGTGCGCGGCCGTCGCCGCATGCGCCCCGGGCGTGCCGTCGGCCGGCCGGAGCATTTGGCCACAGGCCAGCGCGCGGTAGGAGGGACTGGTGGTCAGCAGTTCCTCGTGGGAGCCGGAGGCGACGGTGCGCCCGCCTTCCAGCACGATGATGCGGTCGGCGTGCCGGACGGTGGAGAGACGGTGCGCGATCACCAGCAGGGCGCATTCCTGGGCGGCTTCCTTCATCAGCGTGGTGAGCGCGGTCTCGTTGATGGCGTCGAGGTGGGAGGTCGGTTCGTCGAGGAGGAGGAGTGCGGGCCGGGCGAGGAGGGCGCGGGCCAGCGCGACCCGTTGCCTTTCGCCGGCCGACAGGGTGTTGCCGCGTTCGCCGAGTACGCCGGACAGGCCCCCGGGCAGTCGTCGGACCACCCCGTCGAGCTGGGCGAGTGCGACGACCCGACGGACCTCGGCCTCACTGGCGCCGGGTACCGCGTAGGTGATGTTGTCCCGGAGCGAGCCGTGGACGACATGGGTGTTCTGGTCGACGACGGCGATGCGTGCCCGGCATGCTCCGCGGCTCAGCTCGGCTGCGGGGCGACCGTCGAACAGCAGCGTTCCGGAGTCCGGCTCGTAGAACCTCGCCACCAGCGCGAAGATCGTGCTCTTGCCCGCGCCCGACCGTCCGACGAGAGCGACCTGTCCGTGGTGGGGGACGGTGAACGAGACACCGTCGAGCACCGTCCGGTCCGGGACGTACCCGAAACGGACGTCACGCAGAGCCAGGGCCGGCGTCTCGCCCCGCCCCGTCCGCTCAACCCGCCTGGGCACCGCAGCACGGGCGGCGCACACGTCCGACGCGGCCCGCTCCACGGCCTCCACGGCCTCCACGGGCTCAACCGGCTCAACGGGCTCCGCAGCCAGCCCCAGCGCCTGCCCGATCCGCTGATACGCCCCCATGCCGCGCTGCATCAGCCCGACCGCCCGGAAGACCGACGACAACGGCAGCACCAGGTAGGAGGCGTACAGCAGAAAGGCGACCAGGTCGCCGAGGGAGTTGGCGTGTCCGTTGACCCGCAGCCCGCCGATGACCAGGACGAGCAGGAAGGAGCCCTGGACGGCGAGTTCGACGGCGGGGCTCATCACCGAGGCGAGCTTCGCGGTCCGTACGCCGGCGTCGTACGCCGCGTCGACCCGCTTGCCGATGCGCGTCGCCTCGCGGTCCTCGGCACGGTGCACCCGGACCATCGGCAAGGCGCCGAGCGCGCGTTCCAGTTCGGCGGCGACGGCGCCGACGGAGCCTTGCATGTGTGCGGAGGCGGCCCGGATGCCTTTGAGCAGGGAGGCCACGATCACGGCGGCGGTGGCCACGGTCAGGGCGACCAGAAGCAGCAGCAACGGATCGATCCAGGCCATCAGGACGACCGCCCCGGCGGCGGCGAGGGCGCCGGTCACCAGGTCGACCAGCGCCTGGGACACGACGTCCCTGAGCAAGGTGGTGTCGGTGGTCACGCGGGAGATCAAGTCGCCGGTACGGTGCCGCTGGTACTGGTTCATCTCCAGCCGCAGCAGGCGCGAGATGAGGCTGTGGCGCAGTCCCCGTACGACGCCTTCACCCATGCGTTCCAGTACGAAGCGCCCCACCGCGCCGGTCGCTGCCTCGGTGACGAACAGCGTGGCCAGCAGGGCCAGTAGTGGCCAGAAGGTGTGCCCGTGTCCGCTGGCGTCGACGATCTTCCTGGCGACGAGCGGCTGGGCCAGTCCCAGGGCGGAGCCGGCCAGGGTGAGCACGGTGGCGACGACGACGGAGGCCCGGTGCCCGGTGGTGAGCCGGTACATGGTGGCGACCGCACCCCAGGTCGAACGGTCCGGTGTCGCCGTGGTGGCCGCGGTCATCGGGTGGGCCGGCCGACCGGTGCCACGGCGATGAGCGGGGTGAAGTAGTCGTCCGGCACCCCTTCGTCCACCGGGCGGGCATCGACCTCGATCCAGGCGTGCGCCGTGAAGGGCGGCACGACCCGCACCCCGGTGCACCAGGTCGGCCAGCTGCCGCTCAGCCGGCACAGCAGCGCGGCCCCCAGGGAGCGGGGCAGGCAACCGCGCGGCCCGGCGCAGCGCAGGCTGACCGCGCACATCGCGTCCCGGGCATTCTTGGCCTGGGCGGCGGAGGCCGGTACGGCTCCTCGGCGGACGAGGCCGAGGACGGCGCGGACGCGGTGCGGGGGCAGGAAGGACAGCGCGACGGCGGGCAGGAGGACGAGTCGGGCGGCCAGCCGCCGGGCGAAGGGGACTCCGGTGGGCCGCTCCAGTGCGCTCGGTGTCGTCATGCGGCCAGCCCCGACGCGCGCAGCTCCGCGACCAGGGTCGCGACGTCCTGCTCGGCGCGCCCGCGGTCGATGCCGAACTCGGCGATCAGCGCCTCGGCCGCCGCGGTTTCGTCGCCGCCCGCCAGCAGGGTGGTGACGATCAGGCCGGCGGTGGGGTTCAGCTCCCAGTACTGACCGTTGCGTTCGTCCAGCAGGACAGTGCCGTAGTCGGTCGCCGCCGTGGAGACCTTGTCACCGAACCGCAATGCCATGATGTCTACCTTTCGTGTCGGGGCGTGCAGCGAAGTGCCTAGCGGGCGGTGCGGGCCCGGTCCGGCGTGGCACGGGCGAGGCTGCGCAGCCACACTTCGCCGGCGATGGTCGAGTAGAGGATCGCGTCGCGCAGCCCGGGGGTGGCGGGCCGCTGGGCCAGCCGGCGCAGGGCCTCGCCGTCCACCAGGCCGAGCCGTTCCAGCCGTGAGTCCTCCCAGAGCGCCAGCAGGTCACCGCGGTGCTCGCGCAGCCCGTTGGACGCGTCCATGGACGCCGCGGCCTTGTTGGTACGCCCCAGACAGGACTCCGGCACGATGCCGCGCATGGCCGTGGTGAGAAGCGGCTTGTACCGCCAGGGCGTCACGCGCTCGCTCGGACGGACCGCCAGGCATGCCTCGATCACCCGGTCGTCGAAGAACGGCGACGCCATCGGCACCCCGGCCCTGGCCGCCATCCGGTCCCACTGCCGGATGATGCGCGTACAGGAGCGGATCTGTTCCAGGTCGGTGTGCAGGCCCCGGTCCGGATGCAGCGGTACGGCGGTCGCGGCCGCCTCCCGAAGTGCCCGTCGTACCAGCTGTTCGGCCTCGGGGGTGACCCAGTCGAACAGCCGTGGCGCCATGCCCCAGCCCAGACCGCTGCTGACGGACGCGGGCAGCGGTCCGCGCAGGCCGCGGCCGGCGTCCGCCAGCCATCTCCCGTACGGCCGGGAGTCGGCCAGCGCCCGGGTCATACCGCCGAGCGGCCACTGCCACAGCGCCCGGAACCCACGCAGCTGACGCACGGCGAACAACGGGCGCCTGCGCAGCAGGCGGTGGTAATACGCCTCGGAGCACCACGCCACGTGGTCACCGCCGATACCGGTCAGATGCAGCCGGCTGCCTCGCCCGGCCAGGCCCGGCAGGTGGTGCAGGACCCGTGAGCGGTCCATGACGCCGATGGTCGGCTCGTCCAGCAGGTCGTCGATGCCGAGGAGATCGTTGTAGACCAGTGGTGAATCGTCGGCGTTCCACACCACATGCTCGACCTGCGGCAGCGACCGGGCGGCCTGCGAGGCCCAGTACAGATCGGTGTCCGCCGGATCACGCCCCGGCCAGGTACTGGCCACCACCTTGGCGGGCGAGCGAGCGGCCAGAAAAGTGATGGAGGTGGAGTCCAGCCCGCCGGACAGATCGCAACTGACCACGCCGCCCTGCCGCGTACGGGCCTCGACGGCTTCGGTGAGTGCGGCCCGGACGAGGGGGGCTCCATCGGCGAGCGACCGGGTCGGCTCCGGCGGCGTCCACCAGCGCGAGTGCCGTACGGACCGCCCGTCCGCCGAGACGATCAGCGCGTCCTGCGGGGACACGGAGTCGACCTCCCGCCACAGCGGTGCTTCGAGCAACGGGTGCGGAACCGGCCACAGCAGCCTGACCGCGACTTGTTCCTCGTCCGGTTCGGCTCCGAGCGCGTCGG
Source organism: Streptomyces auratus (assembly GCF_050433025.1). Classification (NCBI taxonomy): domain Bacteria; kingdom Bacillati; phylum Actinomycetota; class Actinomycetes; order Kitasatosporales; family Streptomycetaceae; genus Streptomyces; species Streptomyces auratus. The sequence continues at coordinate 2,010,488 of NZ_JBNGCB010000003.1, forward strand.
CGAGCACATCGGCGCTGGTGGCCGCCACTCGCACACCGCCGACGAGCGCGTGGAACACCAGCCGCAGACCGGACGCGGTGCCCTGCACCCGGAGCCGCCCGTCGAGTGCGGCCACCAGATGGAAGCTGCCGGGCAGGGTGCGTGCCAAGGCGTCGAGTTCCGAGAGATCCCTCAACCGGCCGAGCCGGCGCTCCAGTTCGGCGGCGTCGATCGGACGGCAGCCGATCAGGGCGAGGGCGTCCGTGCCGGCGCGAGCGGTCACGATGTCCTCGTCGTGCCAATGGCCCACCAGCCAGGGACGGCCGGAGGCGTACGTCAGGGTGCGGGTGTGCGGGCGGGCGAAGCAGCGGGCCACGGCGGCCGCGTCCGCACGGTCGGGAAAGACCGCGAAGTGCGCGTCGCCGGGGCCCGTGCCCGCACCTGGGTGCGTTTCAGTCATGGCTTCGATTCAGCGAGCCGTCGACCGTCAGTTCTTGCTCAGAATCAGCCGGTCGTTCCCGGAACTGTTCAGGAGCCCGGTCTTCTTCCGGAACGAACCCAGTCGGACGAGCGTCGGCGCTTCGTAAGTCTTCTTCATTGCCGTCTCCTTCGATGCGGATTCCGCCACCCTCCCCAGCCCGGCCACGAGCCGGCCGTCCGGCTCATGAACAGCTGCGCCCGGATTCATCGGAACCCGGATCAGGAGCTGCGGCGCGCCACCGAAGCTAGTTGCAGCCCATCAGCCCCTCGCAACCGAAGAACCAGAAATAGGGTTGTATGAATTGGCGTGCGACTCGTGCTCGAAATAAATCGATAGCTGCGCACCACTGAATCGCCAACTGCCGGACCTTCGTTGCGGCCCCGATGAGAAAAAACCTTTGGTCCTGTGCAGACATGGCGGTCGCCCTACCCGGCGCGCGGGGGCGCAGGAACGCGGAGTGGTCGCCGCCGGGCAGCGCCTGGCCTCACTCCCTGCACAACCAGTCCGCCGCCTTTCGCGCCGGGCGACGACGGATCGGCTCCATCGGTAAGGCGCAAGGCGATGACGGGGCCTGGGCTCCCGCAGGGACGTGCGGCGCTACGTCGGCGTGCACTCACCCGCGCCTGTATCGGTCATGACCAGCCCCTCTCGGTGTAGAGACGGCCAGACTGAATTCCCTCGATCGCTGCGCGGGTGTAGGGCACGATCGGCTCCGGAAGGGCTTCCGGACGCCACCAGCCCCAGCTGATGCACTTGTCGGGCTCGAGAATCTCCGGCACCCCCGTCCAGCGCCGAGCGCGGAAGACCATCTGCATGCGCGGCTGCATTCCCGGCGTATCGACGAGATGGACGGCGTGCACGAACTCCACGTCCTTCGGGTCGATCACCAGCCCGGCTTCTTCCCGGGCTTCGCGGATCAGGCAGGCGACGGCGGACTCCCGCTCGCAGTGGCCGGCCAGGAAATGCCACGTCGACCCCGCGTAGGCGGAGTCGGGGTGGCGCAGACCGAGCAGGACCTCGCCGTTGGCGTTCTCCAGGTAGAGATGGACGCCGATGACGTTGAGCACGGCATCCCCGGTCGAGACTGGTGCCGACGGCCCGCGCGGGTGCGGAGGTCGGCGGGCGTCGGCGCCCGCCAACGGTGGGGCGGCTCCGCACTGGCCGGAGGGGAGCATCTCGGCGTGGCGGCGAACCAGTTCGAGGGTCGCAGGGGCCATCCGCAGGCGCGGCATGACCTCGGGCCGGAACCAGTGCAGCATGACGCCCTCGGTCAGGTCCAAGGCGGCCGGGTCACCGGCCCAGTGGCCGACGAAGATCTGGATCGGAAGGGACGTGCCGTCGCTGCCCGAGGCCTCCTCCACTGCGAAGGGGGCGAGGTCAGGGATGTCGAGACCGGCCTCTTCCCACAGCTCCCGCCGGACCGTCTCCTCCAAAGACCGGTCGCCTGGTTCCCGTCCGCCCCCGAGCAGGGACCACGCTCCCGGCTCCCAGATACCGGGAATCTGGTCCCGCAGGTGCAGCAGGTACTCGCCGGCCCCGTTGTGGATCAGCGCTGAAGCGTTCGCCGGCCGGTGCTCGCGCGGCACAGCAGAGTCGAGCTGTGGGGTCTCCTCGTTCACTGGTACACCGTCCCGGGTTCGGAGTCGGATGCCGCGGACGCGGCCTGTTCCGTGGGCACAGCCGTCGGCGATATGCGCTCCTGCCGGAGTGCCCCAGACCGCGAGAGAGCCGCCTCCCCGCGGTCGCTCAGAGCCAGCCCCGCCGCTTGAAGACGACGTACAGGCCGGTGCAGACGATTGCCATAAGGACCACCGCGAACGGGTATCCGAATGCCCAGTGCAGTTCCGGCATGTTCCGGAAGTTCATGCCGTAGATCGTGCCGACGAGTGTCGGTGCGAAGAGGATGGCGGCCCAGGCCGAGATCTTTTTGATTTCCTCGTTCTGTTCGAAGCCGGCCTCGGCCAGCGCCCGCATTTCCGCGTTCTGCTGCTGGTTCACCAGGGTCGCGTTGACGGTGAGGATGTCCTGCAGCGCCTGCCGGAAGCCGTCCACGCGCTCGGTGGTGTGCAGGACGTGGTCGGCCACATCGCGTAGATAGCGGCGCAGTTCCTCGTCGATGGCGTACTTCTCGAAGCCCGCGGTCAGGTTCTCCAGCATGCCGTTCAGTGGGCGGGTGGCGCGCTGGAACTCCACGACCTCGCGGGAGAGTTCATAGATACGGCGGGAGACCCGGGGGTCGCCGTCGAAGACCTCGGTCTCGATCTCGTCGATGTCGTTCTGGACACCGGCGACGACTGGCGCATAGCCGTCGACGACGGCATCGAGGATGGCGTAGAGGACGGCTTCCGGGCCGCGCTTGAGGAGTTCGGGGGCGTCCTCCATGCGGCGGCGTACGGCGGAGAGGTCGGGGGCGCCGCCGTGCCGTACGGTGATCACGAAGTCGCGGCCGACGAAGACATGCAGCTCACCGAAGTCGACCTCCTCGGGATCGTCGAGATAGCGCGCGGCGCGCAGGACGACGAAGAGGGTGCCGCCGTAGCGTTCCAGCTTGGGCCGCTGATGGGCCTCCAGGGCGTCCTCGAGGGCGAGCGGGTGGAGGTCGAACTCCGAGGCCAGGGTGGTGAGTTCGGCGGGGGTGGGGCGGTGCAGGCCGATCCAGGCGAGGGTGCCGGGCGTGGCGCGCTGCTGCCGGAAGGTGTCGGCGAGCGTGTCATGGGTGCTGACGCGGTGTCCGTCGCGGTAGAGGGCGGCGTTGATGACGCGGCCGCCGGTTTCGGCCGACGGTTTCGGGGCGTCGGAGTCGTCCGGGGCGGCGGCGGGCGGGGGACCGGCGGGCCGCTTCTTCGCGGGTTTGCGCAGGCCGCGCAGGCCACGCAGCCGACGGCCGGGAGGCTCAGAGCTCACGACAGAACCGACCTCCGTCACAATGGGGATGAACAGGCACACAGAATCTCGACGCAGGATATCTGTCGCGGATGTCAGCACAGGTCAGGGGCCATGGTGCAGGATGGAACGGGACGTGACGCGGTGTGTGTCGCGTCCGCCGAGCTTTGTATGTTTATCTCTAGAATTGTGCGATGCAGATACCGCAGACAGCCAGCGCTCCCCCGGGTGAGGTGATTCGGTGAACGGCCCCGATGCCACCGACGAGCAGTGGGAAGGGCTCGCCGAGGTCGTCCCGCTCCGCAGCAGCAGTGAGTGGCCTTCCTGGCCCGACCACCGGGCCCTCCCGGAGGACGAACCGGCGGAGCAGCTGCGGCGTTTCATCGTCATCCGCGTCCAGACCTTCGCCGACGCCCGTGAGGTCGCCGAGTACTTGATGGCGCAGATCCCCGTCCTGCTGGACCTCAGTAGTGCCGATACCGATGTCGCCAAGCGCATCCTGGACTTCTCCAGCGGAGTCGTCTTCGGGCTGGGCAGCGGGATGCACCGCGTCGACACCAATGTCTTCCTGCTGGCACCCGTCGGCACCGAGGTCGAGGAAGAGGCGGCGGGCGCCATCCCCCGTTCGTAGGAAGAGCTGCTGGGCGTAACGGTTCTCCGCTCGGGGCGCTGCGTAACGTCCGCATATGAATTCCGACAGTGTGCGGCCGGCGGTCACCGAGTTACGGCTGTCCGCGTTCAAGATCCATCGCGGCGTCACCCTGCCGCTCGGCCCGCTGACACTGCTGAGCGGCGGGAGCGGCAGCGGCAAGTCCAGCGCGCTGCAGGCGTACGCGATTCTCGCCCGGCTCGGTAGCGGGGAGTCACTCGCGCGGGCGCTGGAGGAGGTGGCCGGCGGCCCGTCGGCATGTGTGCCGGTGGGGGCGCGCCCCGACGGGCAGGGGAGGCGTGGCTTCCGCATCGGATGTACGGTCGACGGCCCGGCCGGACCCGTCAGCCTCGATCTCGCGGTCCAGGCCGAGCCCGAACTGCGCATCGTCGGCGAGCGGTTGACCGGGGGCGGCGAGACCTTGCTGACCACCGCGCTCACCGACCCCACCCGCCCCGCGGTCCAGGCGGCCTGGCACACCGCGGGTGCGACCCCGGTGACCCGTGCCCCGCTACCCGACGACCGGCTCGGCACCTCCTTGCTGCCGCTGCGCGTCGCGGGCAAGACGGCGGGCCAGCGGCTGGTCCTGGCGGCCGCGGAACAGGTGGTGGTCGCGCTGCGGTCGGCGTTCGTGTGCGACCCGCGGCCGGAGGCCATGCGGGCCGTGGGGGCGGGCGGTGCGGAGGGCGGATGCGGTGCGGACGGTGGGGGTGCTGCGGGACGCGGGACCGGGGCCGGCGTACGGCGGAGTGGGCGTGGCGGGGCCGCGGGGGGCGCCGCAGGCAAGGCACCTGGGAAGCCGGGAGGGTCCGGCGGGGTGGGGACCGCAGGAGCCTGGGGAGCCCGGGGGCGCCGGGGGAGTGCGGGAAGTGGGGAGGCGGGCGGCTGGGGCCACGGCGCGCAGGAACAGTGCGACGAGGGGCGGCTGCGGTCCGCCTGCGACAACCTGCCCACGGTGCTGGCGCGTACCAGCCGGGAGTGTGCGCGGCGGCATGCGGTGCTGGTGGCGGCGGTACGGGAGGCCTGCGCCGGACCCGTCGAGGGACTGCATACGGTGCCGCTCCGGCCGGGCGGAGCGGGGGAGGGCGACGCCGGTGCGGCCGTCGCCGGTGCGGGGGTGGGCCGCGGTGACGGCGCGGGCGGCGGCTCGTCGGGTGCGCAGGCCGTGCCCGGGGCCGGGGGCGCGGAGGGCGTCCGGGCCGTCCTCGACAGGGGGGAGCTGGGGGAACTTCCCGTCGAGCAGCTCGGCGACGGTGAGCTGCGGTTTCTCGCGCTGGCGCTGGTGCTGCTCACCGGGCCGGACGTGCTGGCGATGGACCCGGTCGGGGAGGTCCCGTCGGCCCATCAGCAGATGACGGTGCTGGCGGACGGGATGGACCGCTGCATGGACCTCAGGCAGGCCCGTGAGCTGGTGTCGTTGGCCGTGCGGATGACCGAGCGCGGGCATGTGCGGCTGCTGGGGACGGTGCGGGACCCGTCGGTCGCCGACGGACTGCCCGGCGTGCAGGTGCTACACCTGGGGGTATGAGTGAAGATCTTCATGCGCTGCAGCGACGGCTCGCCGAGTTCGCGGCCGCGCGGGACTGGCAGCAGTACCACACCCCCAAGAACCTGGCTGCGGCGCTGAGTGTCGAGGCCGCGGAACTCGTCGAGATCTTCCAGTGGTTGACGCCGGAGGAGTCGGCGACGGTGATGTCGGATCCGCGGAAGGCCGGCCGGGTCGAGGACGAGGTCGCGGACGTGCTGGCCTATCTGCTGCAGTTCTGTGAGGCGTTGGGGATCGACGCCCTGACGGCGCTCGCAGCGAAGATCGACCGCAATGAGACGCGCTTTCCGGCGGTCCGTTCGGCACGACCGGACCGGCCGCGGGAGGGTGGGGAGGAGTAGGGCCGGCCGGGTCGGGTCGTAGCGGGGCGGGGGCCGGCGGGGCGGGGGCGTCGGCCCCCGCCCCGCCGTGTGGGGAGGCCCGCTCGCGGGCTCGCACCGCACTCTTCGGTGTCCGCTCCGGGGTCTTCTGCGCCGGCCCCAGATGTTCACTTGGGCGCTCACTCCGGGCGTCCTGTGTGGCGTGTGCCGGTGGTGTGAGGGGCGAGGAGGCTGTGGCGTGCGGGGAAGACGCGCGTACGAGCCGCCCTTTCATCACTCTATGGAGTCATAGATCTTTCCACATCGCCTTGGTTGTCCACAGATTTGCGAATTCCCCTGGCTTTTTTGGGTGTTCACCCTCACTCTGGGTAGTGAGAAGAGTGCAGGGTGCATGCGATTGATGAGGAGAGGAGGGAGCGGATGGACGCAGTGCGGATCATCGCGGCGAGTCGGCGCGGTGTGGCGGAGGCGAACACGATCCAGGGAGTGATCGTCGAGGCATGGCAGGCGCAAGCCCTGGCAGAGGCGATAGGCAGCCATCTCGCGATATTCGGTCCGTACGAAGTGCGGTCCAGGGCCCGGGGATTAGGCGATGCGGGCGGGCGGTTCAGCGGGGGACTGCTGTGCCCGGCATCGGTCACCGGTGGGCTGCGGGCGGGTCAGCTGTCCGAAGTGCGCGACGTCAAGGAGGCGTTGACCGGCCTGTGCCGATTGTTGCGGGAGGTGTGTGAAGCGCTGGTGGCCGTGGTGCTGCTGGCGGACGAGGACGGAATGTACTGGACGTGTGTCGAGGCGATGGACACCGTCGACGAATCAAGAGACCGCGTCGCCGGAATACTGGAGAAGCTGGAGGTGCGCGACCGCAACCCTGCCTGAGGTGGGACGGCCCCACCGCGACCGCGTCCACGCGGAAGGAACACCCCGAGCGGTACGCCACCGCCCCGGGGCCGGGAGTGCTCACGCCCGATACGCCACGGCCCGCCCGCCGTCGTACACGGCCCGCCCGCCGTCGCAACTGCTTCCCCGCCGGCCCCACGCCGTCGCGAGGAAGGCAAGCGCCTTCCTCACCCGGGACGGCATCGTGCTCTGCGGCAACCCCGCCGCGTCCCTGATCTGCGCCTTCGAGCACGACAGCGCCCGATGTGAACCAGAGCCCGGGGCGACGTGTCCCGAGGCAGTACGAATGCCGACCCGGCTGCGGCAACACGGTCCGCGCCGACACCCACGCTCGGCTTCTCCGTGAACGTGCCGACGAACTCGACCAGTCCGCCGCCCACGCTCCGGCCCGGTCAACAAGCGCCTGCGGGCCAACACCAACCGGCCCGCGCCTGGCCCGCGCCTGGCCCGCGCCTGGCCCGTGCCTGGCCCCCGCCCGGGCCGACCCAACCGATCCGACATCCCCCGACTCCCTCCGCAAAACCGTCGGAGCGGCCAAGATGGGTGGATGGGATTCCAAGTCGACTCCGAGGCCGGGCGGCTGCGCCGGGTCATCCTGCATCGCCCCGATCTGGAGCTGAAGCGGCTCACGCCCTCGAACAAGGACGCCTTGCTCTTCGACGACGTGCTGTGGGTGCGCCGGGCGCGGGCCGAGCACGACGGGTTCGCCGATGTGCTCCGGGACCGTGGGGTGGAGGTCCACCTCTTCGGGGATCTGCTGGCCGAGAGCATGCAGATTCCCGAGGCGCGGCAGCTGGTCCTCGACCGGGTCTTCGACGAGAAGGAATACGGGCCGCTGGCCACCGACCATCTGCGGGCGGCCTTCGACGAGCTTCCGGTCCCGGAGCTGGTCGAGGCGCTGGTCGGCGGCATGACCAAGCGCGAGTTCCTGGAACGCCACCCCGAGCCGACCTCGGTGCGCTTCCATGTGATGGATCTGGACGACTTCCTGCTGGGGCCGCTGCCCAACCACCTCTTCACCCGCGACACCTCCGCCTGGATCTACGACGGGGTGTCGATCAACTCCATGCGCTGGCCGGCCAGGCAGCGCGAGACCATGCATTACGAGGCGATCTACCGGCACCACCCGCTCTTCCGCGGCGAGGACTTCCATGTCTGGTCGGAGGGCCAGGCGGACTTCCCCTCGACGATCGAGGGCGGGGACGTCCTGGTGCTGGGCAGTGGCGCCGTACTCATCGGGATGAGCGAACGCACCACGCCGCAGGCCGTGGAGCTGCTTGCGCGGGGGCTGTTCGCAGCGGGTTCCGCCCGCACGATCGTGGCGCTGGACATGCCCAAGCGGCGGGCGTTCATGCATCTGGACACCGTCATGACCATGATCGACGGGGATACCTTCACCCAGTACGAGGGCCTGGGCATGCTCCGCTCGTACACCATCGAGCCGGGGTCGGGCGATCAGGACCTCAAGGTCACCGACCATCCGCCGGAGCACATGCACCGCGCCATAGCGGCGTCGCTGGGCCTGTCCGACATCCGGGTGCTGACCGCGACCCAGGACGTGCACTCGGCCGAACGTGAGCAGTGGGACGACGGCTGCAATGTGCTGGCGGTGGAGCCGGGCGTGGTGGTGGCGTACGAGCGGAACGTCACCACCAACACCTTCCTCCGCAAGCGCGGTATCGAGGTGATCACGATCCCGGGGAGCGAGCTCGGACGCGGACGCGGCGGGCCGCGCTGTATGAGTTGTCCGGTGGCGAGGGACGCGGTGACGGGGGCAGCCTGAGGATGCCCCGCACCCTTCGGGGCGGGGCCGGATCCCTCCTCGGCCAGGGGCTCCGTACTCCAGCCAGGGGCTCCGTGCTCCGGTGCCGCACCCCGCGGCCGCGCCGGGGGCTCCGTATAGAGATACATGTGTTCGTATACACTTCCACTATTCGAGTCCGTCCCGACCGTCGCGAATCAGGAGCCCACCCATGGCGATAGACCTCAGGGGCCGCCATTTCCTCAAGGAGCTGGACTTCAGCGCCGAGGAATTCCGCCGACTGACCGAGCTGGCGGCCGAGCTGAAAGCGGCCAAGCGCGCCGGCACCGAGGTCCCCCGCCTCCGGGGCCGGAACATCGCCCTGATCTTCGAGAAGACCTCGACCCGGACCCGCTGCTCCTTCGAGGTCGCGGCGGCGGACCAGGGCGCCTCGACCACCTACCTCGACCCGTCCGGCTCGCAGATCGGGCACAAGGAGTCGGTGAAGGACACCGCCCGGGTCCTGGGCCGGATGTTTGACGGCATCGAGTTCCGCGGCAGCCGGCAGTCCGACGTCGAGGAGCTGGCGGCCCACGCCGGGGTGCCCGTCTTCAACGGGCTGACCGACGAATGGCACCCCACGCAGATGCTCGCCGACGTGCTGACCATGGTCGAGCACGGTAAGGGGCGCCCTCTGGAGGAGACCGCCTTCGCCTACCTCGGCGACGCCCGGAACAACATGGGCAACTCCTACCTCGTCACCGGCGCCCTGCTCGGCATGGACGTGCGGATCGTGGCGCCGAAGCAGCTGTGGCCCGAGGAGTCGGTCGTCGCGCAGGCGCGCGCGCTCGCCGGGAGCAGCGGCGCCCGCCTCACGCTGACCGACGACGTCGCCGAGGGCCTGCGCGGTGCGGACTTCGTGACGACCGATGTCTGGGTCTCCATGGGTGAGCCCAAGGAGGTGTGGGACGAGCGGATCGCGCAGCTCGTCCCGTACGCGGTCACGATGGACGTGCTGCGCGCCACCGGCAAGCCGGACGTGAAGTTCCTGCACTGTCTGCCCGCGTACCACGACCTGGGCACCGCGCTCGGCCGGGAGATCCACGCCCGGCACGGACTGTCGTCGCTGGAGGTCACCGACGAGGTCTTCGAGTCCGCGCACTCCGTCGTCTTCGACGAGGCGGAGAACCGGATGCACACGATCAAGGCGGTGCTGGTCGCGACGCTCGCCGGCTAGCGCTACGGGGTGCCCGCGCGGCACCTCAGGTGCGGCGCAGCCATCCGCCGCGACAGGCGATCATGCAGGTCAAGCGGTTACCATCGAGCCGCTCGCGGGGTTCGGACCCACCGGTCCGGACCCCGCTTCGTGTGTGGCCCACCCGCGCCGCGCGCACCGCACCACCAGAGAGAGAACCACCCCATGCGCCCGCCCGTCTCCTGCCGCCGTCCCTCGGAGGCGCTGCGCGCCGCACCTCCCGCGGCCCTGTCCGGACCGCGGATCAAGTCCCCCGACCTGCTCATCGCCGAATCGGGTGCGGACCTCGAAGGCCACGGCCTGCGCCGCAGCATGGGGCTCTTCCAGCTCATCTGCTTCGGCATCGGCGCGATCGTCGGCACCGGCATCTTCGTCGGCCTGTCCGACACCGTCGCGAAGGCCGGTCCCGCCGTCCTCGTCTCCTTCGTGCTGGCGGCCGTCACCTGCGTCTTCACCGCCTTCTCCTTCGCCGAGCTGGGCGGCGCGATACCGGTGTCCGGCAGCTCGTACTCCTACGCCTACGCCACCCTCGGCGAGCGCACCGCCTTCCTCGTCGGCTGGTGTCTGCTGCTCGAATACGGGATCTCGGTCTCGGCGGTCGCCGTCGGCTGGGGCCAGTACCTCAACGAGCTGCTCGGCAGCCTGACCGGCTGGCAGCTGCCCGCCGCGCTCTCCAACCCGCCCGGTGACGGCGGCCTCGTCAACGTCCCGGCCGTCGTCGTGCTGCTGCTCGCCGCCCTGCTGCTGGTCCGCGGCATCCGCGAGAGCGCCCGGGCGACCGCCGCGATGGCCGTCCTGAAGCTCGCGATCCTGGTCCTGTTCTGCGCGATCGGGCTCAGCGCCTTCCGGGCCGGCAACCTTTCGCCGTTCGCCCCGGAGGGCGTCGCCGGCATCACCTCCGGCGCCTCGGTCGCCTTCTTCTCCTACATCGGCTTCGACGCGATCACCACGGCCGGTGAGGAGGTCAAGAACCCGCGGCGCAACATCCCGGTCGCGATCATGGTCTGCATCGGTGTGGTCACCGTCCTGTACTGCCTGGTCGCGGCCGCCGCCATCGGTGCGCTCTCCGCCGACGACGACGTCGCCGGCCGGCCCGCCGCGCTGTCGCTGATCGTCAACCGCGTCACCCACTCGACCCTCGGTGGCGGGGTGATCGCCTTCGGCGCCGTCGTCGCCATCGCCTCGGTCGTCCTCGCGGTCATGTACGGCCAGACCCGCATCCTGATGTCGATGTCGCGGGACGGGCTGGTCCCGCGGGTCTTCGAGCGGGTCTCTCCCCGGACGTCCACCCCCGTCGCCAACACCTGGATCGTCATGGCGGTCTTCGCCGTGCCGGCCGCGGTCGTGCCGCTGGACGCGGTGATGAATCTGTCGACCATCGGGACGCTGGCCGTCATGGTGGCGGTCAACCTCAGCGTGATGGTGCTGCGCCGCACCCGCCCCGATCTGCCGCGCCGCTTCCGCGTGCCGCTCTTCCCGGTCAGCCCGCTCCTGGGCATCGCCTTCTGTCTGTATCTGAGCTACGGCACCGGTCCGGCGACCTGGCTCCAGTTCGCCGGTTTCCTGGTGGCCGGGGCGCTGGTCTATGCGTGCTACGGGCGGCGCCGTTCGCGGCTCGGGCAGGCAGTCGAGGAACAGGCGGCTCAGGAACCGACGGCCCAGGAACCGGCGGACGGGGCCGGTAGCGGCCTCACTACCGGCGGCGCGGCACCTCGGGAAGGGTGAACCAGACGGCCTTGCCGCGCGGCGTCCGGCGGCAGCCCGCGTCGGAGCTCAGCGAACGGAGCAGCAGCAGGCCACGGTGCTGGTGGTCGTGGCCGTGCGGGCCCAGGCCGGTGGCTTCGGCGGCATAAGCGGCATCGACGGCGTCGGCGGCCTGGATGATCGGGGGGCCGGGGGCGGCCAGAGGGGCCGGGGCCCGGGTGCCCGTGCCCGCCTCGGTGCCGCCTGCCTCCGCGCTCTCCCCGGCGTCGCCGTCCTCGTCCCCGCCGCTGCGCCCGGCGTCATCCGCCGGCGCGACGCCCCCCGTACGCTGCGCCGGAAGCCGGTCATCGGCCGCCCGGTGACCCTCCGCCTGGCGACCCTCGGCCGTACGCGCCCCGCCCGCCGCAGGGACCCCGTCCACCGCGTGCGCCGCAGGGACCCCGTCCAGCGCATCCACCGCAGGCACCTCGTCCCCCGAGGGGGCCCCCTCTCCCGTAGCGTCCCCCTCCGCCGTGGCGCTCCCCGCCGCCAGCCCCAGCCCCGGCCCTGGCCCTGGCCCTGGCCCCGAAGCATCGGGCGCCGCCACCAACACCGCACCTCCCGGCCCGGACAGCGGGCACGGATCGTCGAGCAGCACGTCGATGACCAGCGGATCGTCGTCGTGCACCTCGATCAGGCAGCCCGTCGGCCGCGACTCCACCACCAGCTCGATGGGCTCCCTACCGGAGGTGTGCTGGAGGGCGTTGCTCACCAGCTCGGACGTCAGCAACTGCGCGGTGGGCCGGTCGGCCGCCACCCGCAGGTCCTGGAGCGCGGCCCGGACCATCGCGCGGGCGATGGGGACGGCCGTCACGCCACGCGGCAGCGCGATGTGCCAGGTCGGGGTCGCGGGTTCCAGCATGTGCCGTCGATCCGTTCGCAGAAGCCAGGCCGGCCGTTCGAGGCCGGTTCGGTCGGATCCAGCGTAGGAAGCGCGGGGCGCCGGGATCAGGGGCGTGTGGCCGGGTCGCACATGACCTACGTCATGCGGAGGCCGGGACCTTCGGCACCCTCGCCCGGTCGTCCGGAGGGCGGGGAATCGCCACCGGCGGCGCGCGCATATCGCGTTCTCGTGACGATAGTCATGAAGGGGTGATAACTTCGAGGAGCATCCGGAACAGCATCCACCGGCCGACCGGCCAAAGGGGGCAGGCAGCCCGATGAGCCCGTTCGCAGGATCCGCCCGCAGCACAGAGCCCTGGCAGCACATCCGCGTGACCAGGAAGGACGGGATCGCCACCGTCACCCTCGCGCGCCCGGACAAGCTCAATGCCCTCACCTTCGAGGCCTACGCCGACCTCCGCGATCTGCTCGCGGAACTCTCCCGGGAGCGCTCGGTGCGCGCCCTCGTGCTCGCGGGGGAGGGGCGCGGTTTCTGCTCCGGCGGCGACGTCGAGGAGATCATCGGCGCCACCCTGGGCATGGACACCGCGCAGCTGCTGGACTTCAACCGGATGACCGGGCAGGTCGTCAGGGCGCTGCGGGAGTGTCCGTTCCCGGTGATCGCGGCCGTGCACGGGGTCGCGGCCGGGGCCGGTGCGGTGCTGGCGCTGGCCGCGGACTTCCGCGTCGCCGATCCCTCCGCCCGCTTCGCCTTCCTCTTCACCCGGGTCGGGCTGTCCGGGGGTGACATGGGCGCGGCCTATCTCCTGCCGCGCGTCATCGGCCTCGGTCATGCCACCCGGCTGCTGATGCTCGGCGACCCCGTCCGGGCCCCGGAGGCCGAACGCCTCGGGCTGATCAGTGAGCTGGCCGAGGAGGGGCGGGCCGACGAGGCCGCCGCGGCGCTCGCCAAGCGGCTCGCCGAGGGGCCCGCGCTGGCCCACGCCCAGACCAAGGCGCTGCTCACCGCGGAGCTCGACATGCCGCTGGCCGCCGCCGTCGAGATGGACGCCGCCACCCAGGCGCTGCTGATGAACAGCGACGACTACGCGGAATTCCACGCCGCTTTCACGGAGAAGCGGACGCCCAAATGGCAGGGGAAGTAGCCATGCGGGTCGCCGTCATCGGCGGGGGGCCGGGCGGGCTCTACGCCGCGGCCCTGCTCAAGCGCCTCGACCCCACCCGCGAGATCACCGTATGGGAGCGCAACGCACCCGAGGACACCTTCGGATTCGGCGTGGTGCTCTCCGACGAGACCCTCGGCGGCATCGAGCACGCCGACCCGGAGGTCTACCGCGCGCTCCAGGCGGAGTTCGTCCGCTGGGACGACATCGACATCGTGCACCGGGGCCGCACCCTGACCTCCGGAGGGCACGGCTTCGCGGCGCTCGGCCGGCGCCGGCTGCTGGCTCTGCTCCACCAGCGCTGCCGTGACCTCGGCATCGAGCTGCGCTTTCGTACCGAGGCCCCGCCCGCCGCCGAACTGGCGCGCACCTACGACCTGGTGATCGCCGCCGACGGGGTGCACAGCGCGACCCGCACCGCGCACGCCGACATCTTCGGCCCGCAGCTGACCACCCACCGCTGCCGCTACATCTGGCTCGCCGCCGACTTCGCCCTCGACGCCTTCCGCTTCGAGATCGCGCAGACCGAGCACGGCGTCGCACAGCTCCACGCCTATCCCTACGCCCGCCCGTCGTCCGGCCACCCCGCAACGAGCCCCTCCGGGGAGCACCCCGACGGCGCCAGCACCGTCATCGTCGAGATGCGCGAGGAGGTCTGGCGGGCGGCCGGACTCGACCGCTGCGACGAGCGCGAGTCGGCGCAGTGGTGCGCCAAGGTCTTCGCGGACGCGCTGCGCGGCCGGTCGCTGCGCGCCAACAACTCCAGCTGGATCGCCTTTCGCACCGTCGTCAACGCGCGCTGGTCCCACGGCAATACGGTGCTGCTCGGCGACGCCGCGCACACCGCGCACTTCTCCATCGGCTCCGGCACCAAGCTCGCCGTCGAGGACGCCCTGGCGCTGGCCGCCTGCCTCCAGGAGCAGCCCGACACCGCCTCCGCGCTGGCCGCCTACGAGGAGGAGCGCCGCCCCGTCGTCGCCTCCACCCAGCGTGCCGCCCGCGCCAGCCTCGCCTGGTTCGAGGAGCTGGCCACCTACCTCGACCAGCCGCCCCACCAGTTCGCCTTCAACCTCCTCACCCGCAGCCGCCGGGTCACCCACGACAACCTGCGGCTGCGCGACCCCGGATTCGTCACGGCCGTCGAGCGCGAGGCGGGCATCGAATCCGCCACGCCCCCCATGTTCACCCCGTTCCGGCTGGGCGGGCTGACCCTGCGCAACCGGGTCGTGGTCTCCCCGATGGACATGTACTCCGCGGTGGACGGCGCGGGCACCCCCGGCGACTTCCACCTCGTCCACCTCGGCGCCCGCGCGCTGGGCGGCGCCGGGCTGGTGATGACGGAGATGGTGTGCGTCAGCCCGGAGGGACGGATCACCCCCGGCTGTACGGGACTGTACGCACCGGGCCATGAGACCGCCTGGCGCCGGGTCACCGACTTCGTCCACACCTCCGCGCCCGGCACCGCCATCGGCGTCCAGCTCGGGCACTCCGGCCGCAAGGGCTCGACCCGGCTGATGTGGGACGGCATCGACCAGCCGCTCCCGGAGGGCAACTGGCCCCTCGTGGCGGCCTCCCCGCTTCCCTACCGCGCCGGCGTCAACCAGCTCCCGCACGCCCTGACCGAGCCCGAACTCGCCACCGTGCGCGAACAGTTCGTCCGCTCCGCCGAGTCCGCCGCCCGCGCCGGCTTCGATCTGCTCGAACTCCACTGCGCACACGGCTATCTGCTCTCCGGCTTCCTCTCCCCGCTCACCAACCGGCGCACCGACGCCTACGGCGGCGACGTGCATGCCCGGCTGCGCTTCCCGCTGGAGGTCTTCGACGCGGTCCGCGCCGTCTGGCCGGCCGGACGTCCGATGACCGTGCGGATCTCCGCGACCGACTGGGCGGACGGCGGCACCACGGTCCGGGACGCGGTGGCCATCGCCGAGGCCTTCGCACGGCACGGCGCGGACGCCATCGATGTGTCCACCGGGCAGGTGGTCTCCGACGAGCGCCCCGACTTCGGCCGCTCCTACCAGACCCCGTTCGCCGACCGCATCCGCAACACCCTCGGTGTGCCGGTCATCGCGGTCGGCGCGATCTCCTCCTGGGACGACGTCAACTCCCTGGTGCTGGCCGGCCGCGCGGACCTGTGCGCGCTGGCCCGACCGCATCTGTACGACCCGCACTGGACGCTGCACGCCGCCGCGGAGCAGGGGTACGCGGGGCCGGGAGCGCCCTGGCCGCTGCCGTACCAGGCGGGCAACCGCCCCCCGCCCACCGGACGCACCGACGCGCCGAAGCCCCGCCTCACACTGCGGTGACGGGGGAGGCACGGGCAGTGCGGGGCGGGGCCGTACGGGGGCCGGCCCGGCAGGGCGCCGGGCGGGCGGCGAAGAGGCGTGTGGTGGCCGGCGGCCGGCGGGCCGGCGCAGCGGCCGGTCAGGACATCGGCACGCTGGTGATCTGCGCGGAGACGACGGGCTTGTCGTGCTGTTCGACGGTGACCGTGAGCTGCCGGCTGCCGTCGTCGGACCGGTCGGTGGTCCGCGCCTGTACCCAGGACGGTGCGTCGAGTTCGGCATAGCGCGCGAACGAGCACTCCATGGAGACCGGGAGGGTGAAGCCGGGGGCGGACGCCTGCGCGGCCTGCCGGGCGGCCTCGATCATCAGCATGCCGGGCGTGTGGTCGACGGGGTGGTCGAAGAGCACCGGGTGCGAGGTGTCCACCCGCAGTTGCCAGCGGTCGGGGCGGTCCGTGGGGGAGAGCGCCACATCGCGGTCGTGGTCCCGGGCGACCAGCTGCGGGGGAACGGCCTCGGGAACCGGCAGCTTGCGGGAGTTGGCGAGGGCGAGATCGCAGTATTCGCCGCGGAGCCGGCGGTAGACCGCCGGGCTGTGACAGGAGTAGTCGAGCGCCGCCGTGGCCAGTTCGGCGCCGTCGCGCACGATCCGGAACTCCTGGCGGGCGCTGGCCAGCCGCTTGCCGCGGTGGACCATGTCGTGGTCGGTGATGTGCAGTTCGAGCTCGGCGGGCCGGTCGGTGGTGCGCAGCGCCTCCGGTAAGAGGTCGTAGCGGACCCGCTGCCAGATGATCGGGTGGTCCAGGGGCACGCCGTGGGCGACGTGGCTGAGTAATATCCCGGCCTGCCGCATGCTCTCTATCAGCAGAAGCGGGTCGTGCAGCCCGTGGACCGGACCGTAGAAGGTGTGGGCGCGCGGCCACTGCGCGCTGACCACCCAGCTGTCGGCGTCGCCCTGACGCCAGTTGGTCAGGAACACCTCGGAGACGGCGGTGCGGTGCACATACTCCCGCGGCACCGTCGTGGTGAGCGCGGACGGTCGGATTCCGTTGGCGTCCTCGCCTCCGTTGTCGTGGCGCTCATCGCGCAAGTACGGCGTGAGCGTGGCGCTGGCCATAGGTGTTCCTTTCTGAGGTGCGGCTCTTCGCGCCCTGCCGGGCTGAGCCGTGGTGACCGTTCGGCGGCACTAAGATACGGACCATGTGGTTTGTTTTCCAGTGCCGAACGGGCCCCGGCTTCGTCGGGGCGGTGAACGGTGGTGTCAGACCGGGACCTTCACGCACCGGCCGTGCGGATCCAGGTGGCTCAGCGCGCCGGGCGACGCCAGACCCGGGAGGGTGTGCTTCCACAGAGCCGTGACGCGCTCCGGGAGATCGGCGCGGTTGGTCGCGGCCCGCGAGAACAACTGCACGCCCATGTAGGCGGCGACGAAGAACTCGGCCGCCCGGTCCGGTGCCACGCCGGGCAGTAATTCCCCGTTGTCGCGGGCCTCGGTGAACATCGTGGTGATGATGTCGGTCCAGGCCTGGTACGGCACGAGCGGGTTCTCGCTGAACGTCGTCTCCACCGCGATACGGGTGCCGGCCTGCAGCAAAGGATCGCTGCGCAGGGCCAGCGCCACATGGTGGGTGAAGTCGATGGCGTCCTGCAGCCGGGATTCGCTGACTTGCGGCAAAAACGGATCGGTCTGCTCCGTGATGACCGCCCGGGCCAGCGCGTCCTTGGACGTGAAATGGAAGTACACGGCGCCTTTGGTGACCCCGGCGCGCTGGATGATCTCTGCCATCGTGGCGGCCTGGTACCCGCGGGTGCCGATGACATGAGCCGCCGCTTCGAGGACGGCCCGTCGGGTGCGCACTGCGCGTTCCTGCTTGACCACCGATCATCCTCCGTATGCTCTCTTGGAGTTGTTGTGCCTGAGTGCGACCCGCCGCCCGTGGCCGCGCAGTCTATTTCCGCATCATAAAGAAGCCAACCATGCGGTATTGATTCGCGCCCGCGACGGTGGCGCGAATCCCGCGTCGCGGCCCGGTGCGACGCCGTCGAGTGTTACGAGCGCGAGGAGCTGTCCGATGTCCCCCACCGTCGTCCCCGCCATACCGGCCGTACACCGCGAGGTCCGCCTCGCCCACCAGGCCGAAGGCGAACTGACGGCAGGTCATTTCACCATCGTCGAGGTCCCGGTGCCGGTCCCGGAGCCGGGGGAGGTACTGGTGCGTACCCGTGTGATGGCGGTGACCGCTGCGATGCGGACGCAGATGACCAAAGTTCCGCTGCCGATGCCCTCATTCGTGCCGGGGCAGGCGCTGTGGGGCGCCGCGGTCGGCGAGGTCGTGGCGGCACCCGGCGGCGGCTTCGCCCCCGGGGAGCTGGTCCACCATCCGTACGGCTGGCGGGAGTTCGCGGCCGTCGAGGAGTCGCGGGTACGGCGGCTCGACCCGGACGCCCTGCCGACGCCCGCCGCACATCTGTCGCAAGGGGCGACCGCCTGGGGTGCGCTCCGCCGGGCCGCCGAGGTGCGGCCGGGGGACACCGTCTTCGTCACCGGCGCGGCGGGCGGTGTGGGCAGCCTGGCCGGGCAGCTCGCGCGCCGGCTGGGGGCCGGCCGGGTGGTGGGCAGCACCGGCTCGGAACGCAAGGCGGCCCGGCTGCGCGCCGAGTTGGGGTACGACGACACGATCGTGCGCGGCGCCGGGCCGATCGAGCGCCAGCTGCGCCGGGCCGCGCCGGGGGGGATCGATGTGCTGCTGGACACCGTGGGCGGGGAACAGCTCCCGGCGGCGCTGGCGGTGGCCCGTCCCGATGCGCGGTTCGCGCTCGTCGGCGCGCTCTCCAGCCAGTTGGGCGGGAGCGGTGGTGCCCTCACGCCGGTGGAGCTGGACACGGGGCTGATCATCACGCGCCGGGTGACGCTGCGCGGCTTCGGGCTGTATGCGCATCCGGATCTGCCGCAGGAGTGGACGAAGGAGTTCGGGCAGGGCTTGCGGGAGGGCTCGCTGACCTTCCCGCACGCCCTTCTCCAGGGGATCGAGCAGGCGCCACGGGCGCTGTGCGAACTTACGCAGGGGCGTCATATCGGGGCCGTGCTGGTCGAGTTGTGAGGGCCGGGCGCGCAGAGGCGGGCGGCACCGGCCCGGGTGGCGGCCGCGCCGGTCAGCCGGCCGCCGGGAGCTGGGCCGGTGCCGGGATGCCGGCGGCCGCGATCCGGCTCGGCGCGGCCGGCAACAGCCCCCACATGCCCACGATCGACTCTTCGTCCCACCACGTCCCGTCCTCGCCGCCCAGATGCAGCAGGCCCACCACGAGCGAGGTCAACAGCTGGGCCGTCCGGCGCGGTTCGGCGTCCGGCGCGTGCGAGCCGGCCGGCCCGCACGGGCCGCAGGTCACCGCCTTGTCGAGGAAGAGCGCGTACCAGCGCTGCTCCAGGGCGTAGATGCCGAGCCCCGGCGCGGTCTCCGGCCGCAGCCGCAGTCCGGCGCGCAGCACGGCGTCCGTCCGCACCCGGCCGAACAGTTCGACGGTGAAGTCCTGTACGGCGGTGGTCAGCGGCTGCGGGGAGCGCGTGAAGGCCTCTTCGACCTCCTGCAGGGTGGCGAGTGCGGCGTCCCGCACCGCGAGCGTGAGGTCGTCCTTGGACGTGAAGTGGAAGTAGAGGGCACCTTTGCTCAGCCGGGCCCGCCGGCTGATCTCGACCATGCCCGCGGCGGGTACCCCCTTCTCCAGGAAGGTCTCTGCGGCCGAGCGGATGAGTGCCTGGCGGCTCTGGATGGCGCGATGCTGGGTGGGCACGGTGTCCGTCCCGTCTCTAGTACGGCTGCGAGCTCAATGCAGTCTACATAGAAAACCAACCATGCGGTTCGGTATGCTCCCCAGGATTGGCCGGAACTGGCGCTGTCTGACGCGAAGCTGACGTTCGGTCGGTCGTTCGGATCTTGTGGGGCTCGGGGGGTGCGGTGCGTTCCCAGTCTGGCCGGGAAGCGGAGTGTTGTCGACCCGTCAGAGGCAGCAAGGATGCATTGACAAACAGCGCAGGCGGTTTTTAAATCTCCGAAGGCGGTAAACGGGGCGATCCCCTCCGTTGCAGCCGCCCGCGACGGTCGCGTACCGCCCTTGGACAGTGGTACGTCATGGCGAGACCGCCTCTGCCTTCACCAGTCGTCGACCGCAGGCCGCCCGAGCAGCCGAGCCAGCAACGTCACCCGAGCCCCCTGCACCCCCATAGGAATCCGGAAAGGTCTCAGCCATGCGCGTAGCAACGGAAGTCGGCGAACGTCCCGTGAGAGGCGTGCGGGGCGCCGGCGGTGAAACCATCAGAGCCGCCGTCTTCGATCTGGACGGCACCCTCGCCAACACTCTCCCCGCGATCAGCAAACTTCTCGTCAAGGTGGCCTCGGAGCAGGGCTGTTCGGTGACCCCGCGGCAGGCGGCCGCCGCCATCGGCAAGCCGCCCGGCCCCGCCTTCGGCCGGCTGCTGGGCAAGCCCGAGGACGACGGCCGGGTACAGGCCGCCATCTCCCGCTACCGCGAGCTGTTCTCCTACGAGGTCCTGTGCCAGGGGCCGCAGCTGCTGTTCCCGGGCGTGACCGCGGGGCTGTCCGCGCTGCGCGCCCACGGCGTCGAGCTCGCCGTCGCCACGTCCAAGACCACCCGCAGCGCCGAGTCGCTCCTCGATGTCATGGGCATCCGTGATCTGGTCGGCCCGGTCATCGGCCAGGACATGGTCCGGCGCGGCAAACCGCACCCGGAGATGGTGCTGCGGGCCGCCGGCCGACTCGGCGTCGCGGCCTGGCAGAGCGCGTACGTGGGGGACACCGTGGGGGACATGAGGATGGCGGTCACCGCGCGCATGGAGCCGGTCGCAGTGACCTACGGCGTCGGGAAGTTCGGCGAGCTCGCCGGGGTCGCCGGCACCCGGATGTGCAGCTCCTTCAAGGACGTGGTCTCCGTGATCGCCGCCGCCAGGCCGCGGTCGGGCGTCACGGTGGGGGCCCAGCAGCGCCGACGCTGAGGCCGGGGGAGGGGGCGCTACGCTCCGGTCGTCAGCTCGTGTGCGTAACGGGCCCCGGCGGTGTGCAGTTTGGCGTGCAGCAGGCCGAACACCTCCGCCGCGCGGCCGCCCGGCCAGTCCTCGGGCAGGAGGGGAGAGGGCAGTCCGGGATCCGCATAGGGCAGCTGACGCCAGGCGTCCAGCGCCAGCAGGTAGTCGCGGTAGGCCGCCTCGGGGGGCACCGAGCGGCGCGGTGACCAGCGGCGCAGGACGGGCTCCTGCTCGGCGAGGAAGGCGCGGTGCGCCGCGGCCACGGCATCGAGGTCCCACCACCGCGCCACCGCGTCCGCCGTGGGGGCGAACCCGGTGTGTGCGCCGGTGAACAGATCGACGTACGGGTCCAGTTGCAGCCGCTGCAGGGTGTGCCGGGTCTCCTCGTAGAGCTGGGCGGGGGCGATCCACACCCCGGGTGCGGCGGTGCCGAAACCGAGCCGCGCCAGGCGGGAGCGCAGCAGATGCCGTTTGTGCCGCTCCTCCTCGGGGACGGAGAAGACGGCCAGTACCCAGCCGTCGGACAGCTGGGCGGCGGGCCGGCCGAAGATCCGCCGGTCGCCGTCCTCCAGGAGCTGACGGGCGTCGTCGGACAGCCCGTAGGCCGCGGCCCCGGTGGCCGTGCGCGCGGGGACCAGCAGACCGCGCCGCTTGAGGCGGGAGACCGCGGAGCGTACCGACGGCGGGTCCACGCCGAGCGCGCCGAGCAGCCGGATCAGGGCGGCGACCGGCACCGGCGCGGCCGGGCCGCCCGCGGTGCCGGGCTCGCCGCGTCCGTAGGCGCCGTAGAACGTGACGATCAGGGACCGTGGGGTGCGCTGCGTTTGCTGGTCGTTCACCGGGTCACTCTAGATGGGGCCCGCGCAGCCGGAAGCGCTGGAGCTTGCCGGTCGGGGTGCGCGGCAGGGAGGTGTGGAAGACAATCTCGCGCGGGCATTTGTAGGGCGCGATCCGGGTCTTGGTGGAGGCGCGCAGGGCCGCGACGGTCTCCTCTCCCCGGGGGACGCCCGCCCGCAGTACGACATGGGCGACGACCACCTGCCCGCGCTGCTCGTCGGCCCGCCCGACCACCGCCGCCTCGGTCACGTCGGGGTGCCGCAGCAGGGCGTCCTCCACCTCCGGGCCCGCGATGTTGTAGCCGGCCGAGATGATCATGTCGTCCGCGCGGGCCACATAGCGGAAGTAGCCGTCGGGCTCGCGGACGTAGGTGTCGCCGGTGATGTTCCAGCCGCCTTGTACGTACGCGGTCTGCCGGGCGTCGGCGAGGTAGCGGCAGCCGGTCGGCCCGCGGACGGCCAGCAGTCCCGGTTCGCCGTCCGGCAGCGGTTCGCCGTCCGCGCCCACCACCCGCGCCTGGAAGCCCGGGACCGGCAGTCCCGTCGTACCGGGCCGGATCGCCTCGTCGGCGGCGGCGATGAAGATGTGCAGCAGCTCCGTGGCGCCGATGCCGTTGATGATCCGCAGACCGGTCGCCTCGTACCAGGCCTGCCAGGTCGCGGCGGGCAGATTCTCCCCGGCCGAGACGCAGCGGCGCAGGGAGGAGACGTCGTGCCCGGCGAGCCGGGGCAGCATCGCGCGATAGGCGGTCGGCGCGGTGAACAGCACCGAGATCCGGTGCGCCGCGATATCGCCGAGCAGCCGCTCCGGCCCGCCCCAGTCGGCGAGAAAGGCCGAGGCGCCGGCCCGCAGCGGGAAGATGACCAGCCCGCCGAGGCCGAAGGTGAAGCCGAGCGGCGGGCTGCCGGCGAACACGTCGTCCGGCTCCGGGCGCAGTACCTGCGCCGAGAAGGTGTCCGCGACGGCGAGCACATCGCGGTGGAAGTGCATACAGCCCTTGGGACGCCCGGTGGTGCCCGAGGTGAAGGCGATCAGCGCGACGTCGTCGGCCGCGGTCGCCACCGCCGGATACGGCGCACCGCCCGGCCGGGCGAGCTGCCGCAGGTCGTCCGGGCCGTCCCCGCCGAAGCGCGTGATCTGCAGCCCCGGGACCGTGGCCTTGGCGAGATCGTCGACCGAGCGGACATCGCACAGCGCATACCTCACCTGCGCGATCTCACAGATCGTGGCGAGCTCCTCGGGGCGCTGCGAGGCCAGTACGGTCACCGCGACCGCCCCCGCCTTCATCACGGCGAGCCAGCAGGCGGCCAGCCACGGTGTGGTGGGGCCGCGCAGCAGAACGCGGTTGCCCGGCCGCACGCCCAGCGGGCCGGTGAGCGCATGGGCGATCGCGTCGACCTGGGCCCGCAGCTGTCCGTACGTCCAGACCGGCCCGCCGGCGTCGCGGATCGCGGGCCGGTCGGGGCCGAGCCGCGCGATGGTGCCGTCCAGCAGCTCGGCGCCGCAGTTCAGGCGGTCGGGATAGCCCAGATCGGTGAGCTGCGGCCACTGGTCGTGGGGCGGCAGCCGGTCGCGCGCGAAGGTGTCGGCGTGGGCCGAGGACCGTAGCTCCATGGCGGATGCCCCCTGGGGCATGGCGGCCGACACGCGGCCGGGGGAGGGATGGGGGACTGTGGAGGCCGGTGCGGGAACCGGTGGGGAAGGCTCGGGTGGCGCTCGTTCTGCGGGGCGAGGACTGCCGTTCGGATCCGTCGTCAGCGTAACGTGTTCGTGACGGCAGTCAACAGACCGCGATAGAGGACCGTTACCAGGGAGCCGCCTCGTGACCGTATTCGCGCTGGGACCGGATGAGCGGAAGTGGTGTGCCGAACTGCGCGCGCTCACGGCCGAACGGCTGTGCCCGCTGGCGGAGCAGGGTCCCGAGGGCCGGGTCAACCGTCCGCTCGTCGCCGCCCTCGGCGAACTGGGTCTGCTGCGCCGCCTGTTCCCCGCCGACGGCGCCCTGCGCGCCCTGGACCTGTGTCTGCTGCGGGAGTCGCTCGCCCAGGAGTGCACGGAGGCGGAGACCGCTCTGGCGCTCCAGGGGCTGGGGGCCTACCCGGTCGTGCAGTCCGGGACCGAGGAGCAGCGCGCCCGCTGGCTGCCGGAGGTGACCGCCGGCCGGGCGGTCGCGTCCTTCGCGCTCAGCGAGCCGGGCGCCGGCTCGGACGCCGCGGCCCTGTCCCTGGCCGCCGAGCCTGACGGCCCGGACGGCTGGCGGCTCACCGGCGAGAAGTGCTGGATCTCCAACGCCCCCGAGGCCGACTTCGCCACCGTCTTTGCCCGCACGGGCGGCGGGGCGGGCGCGCGCGGGGTGACCGCCTTCCTCGTCCCCGCCGACCGCCCCGGACTGACCGGCGCGCGCCTGGACATGCTCAGCCCGCACCCCATCGGCACCCTCGTCTTCGACGGCACGCCTGTGACCAGGGCGGATGTGCTGGGTGAGGTGGACGGCGGGTTCGCCGTGGCGATGGCCACGCTGAACCTCTTCCGGCCCAGCGTGGGCGCCTTCGCGGTCGGCATGGCGCAGG
Source organism: Streptomyces auratus (assembly GCF_050433025.1). Taxonomy (NCBI): domain Bacteria; kingdom Bacillati; phylum Actinomycetota; class Actinomycetes; order Kitasatosporales; family Streptomycetaceae; genus Streptomyces; species Streptomyces auratus. The sequence goes on from NZ_JBNGCB010000003.1 coordinate 2,034,718, forward strand.
CCGCGCTGGATGCGGCACTGACGCACGCCGGCGCGCGCACCGCGTTCGGCGGCCCCCTCAAGGACCTGCAGTCCGTCGGCCACCAGCTCGCCGAGATGGCCACCCGGGTCGAGTCCGCCCGGCTCCTGGTGTACGCGGCGGCCACTGCGTACGACACCGGGGCCCCGGACATCGCCCGCCGGTCGGCCATGGCCAAGCTGCTGGCGACCGAGACCGCCCAGTACGTCGTCGACGCCGCCGTACAGATCCACGGCGCCCGCGCGCTGCGCCGCGGACACCTGCTGGAACACCTCTACCGGGAGGTCCGTGCCCCGCGCATCTACGAGGGCGCCACGGAGGTGCAGCGCTCGATCATCGCCAAGGAGCTCTACCGGGAGAGGACCTGAACTCTTCGCGCTCTCCCTCATGGCGCGGTGGACGGGGCGCTCGCTGGGTGGCCGAGCCATACGGGGGGCTCATGACCATACCTCGCGCCGATTGGCGATGCGTGCCGCCGATTGGTGATGCGTGCGCCGGGCGTTCCTGACGGGCGCGGGGACGGCCTCGCGGCCGGTGGGCGCACGGCACCGGACCTCGGACACCGGATCCCGGCCGGCGGGCGCACGGGTACCGGACCCCGGCCGACGGGCGAGTGTCAGTGCCGGATGTCAGGCTGACAACAGAGAGGATCCGCGAAGGGAATCGCCATGATCACTACCGACTTCGTCCCCGGCTCCCCCTGCTGGCTAGATCTCGGCGCCCCCGACGTCGAGGTCGCCACGGCGTTCTACCGCGCCGTGTTCGGCTGGCAGTCCGAGCCGCACGGTGGTCAGGAGGCAGGCGGCTACACCCTCTTCCGGCTCGACGGCAAGGCCGTCGGCGCGGTGGGCCCACTCACCGAAGTCGGCGCCCGCTCCGCCTGGACGCTCTACTTCCACACCCCCGACGCGGACGCCACGGCCAAGGCGGTGGAACAGGCAGGCGGCGCGGTCCGCACGGCCCCCGCCGAAGTCGGCGCGGACGACGGCCGGTTCGCGCAGCTCACGGACCCGCAGGGCGCGGAGTTCGCCGTCTGGCAGCCCCTGAGATATCCGGGCATCGAGGCCGCGGACATACCGGGCACGCTGTGCTGGACCGAGCTCTACACCACCGATGCGGCCGCCGCGCAGACCTTCTACACCACCGTCTTCGGCTGGACCACCCAGGACATGGCGCTCCCGGGCGGTGGCGGCACCTACACCCTGCTCACCCCCGCGGACCGCGGCGAGGACCGGATGCACGGCGGCCTCATGGAAGTCCCGGCCGATCTCCTGGGCCCCAGCCGCAGGCCGTACTGGCACCCGGTGTTCGGCTCCAAGGACTGCGATGCCACCGTCGGCCTGGTGACGGGCAACGGCGGCATCCTGTCGATGGGCCCGGATACCGCCGAGGGCGTCGGCCGCCTCGCCGTCTGCACGGACCCTGCGGGCGCGGAGTTCGTGGTGCTGACGCCGGAGGGGACACTGTGAGAGTCCACCGCGTCGGCCTCGCCGCGCGCAATCGGTCTCCGGTGGCAGGTCCGCTCCGCATCGTCCCCTGCTCGATTTCAGGGCCGTTCCTGCGCGCGGAAGGCGCCGGGGGTGTGGCCGGTGGCGGCCTGGCAGGCGCGGTCGAGGGTGCGCAGCACTGGGACGCGATCCAGGGTTCCGCGGAGTGGCCGACTGAGCAGCCTCAACGGATAACCCGGGCGGTGGGCTGCCGGCATGCTCGTCGTCGGAAACATGTCGTGCCGACCGGTCGGCGATGTGCCGCAGGGCCGTGAGATGGGCCTGCAGGGCGAGGTGGCCGGAGCGGCTCAGGTTCAGCCAGGTGCGCGGGACCTTGCCCACGTGTCCCTTTTTGACCTCGACGTACTCGCGTTTGCTCGCGTCCTCCTCGGAGTCCATGACCCTCCCGGCCCTGGTCCGTTGCACCAAGAGGAGGTGCCGCCCTCCACCGTGGGGCGTACATGACCGCCCCAGGGATCGGCCCCCAGGCTGACCCTGGCGCGTATGCGGCCTGCCTACGCTGGTCGACGTGCAGCGTCTCTACGTCTTCCTCCGCCGGCACCCGACCATGGTCGACAGCTTCTGGGCGGTCTTCCTGCTCGGGTTCTCCTGGCTGTCGGTCGTGGACGACGGCTTCGGCGGCTCATATCTGTGGACCGCCGCGATCCAGGCGTGCGCGCTGTGCACCGCGGTCGCGCTGCGCCGCCGCGCGCCGGAGAAGATGCTGCTGTTGGCCACGGCGGCGGGCGTGTTCCAGCTCGTCGCGAACGTGCCGAAGAACCTCGCCGACTTCGCGATGCTGGTGATCGTCTACACCGTCGCCGCGAACGGCGCCCGCTGGGCCTCCCGTTTTGCACTGGTCGGCGGACTGGCTGCGCCCCTGCTCGACTACGCCCGCTGGCCGCACGACTACGGGTCCGGCGGGACGATCGCCACCGTCCTCGTCTTCCTGGCCATCCCCTTCGCCCTCGCCTGGGTCCTCGGCGACTCCGTGCGCACCCGCCGCGCGTACTACGCCCAGCTGGAGGAGCGTGCCGCCCAGCTGGAGAAGGAACGCGACGCGCGGGCCAAGGTGGCCGTCGCGGCCGAACGGGCGCGGATCGCACGGGAGTTGCACGACGTCGTGGCGCACAACGTGTCCGTGATGGTCGTGCAGGCGGACGGCGCCGCGTACGTCCTCGATGCCGCGCCCGAGCAGTGCGGGCAGGCACTGGAGACGATCTCCGGTACGGGGCGGCAGGCGCTCGCCGAGATGCGGCGGCTGCTCGGCGTGCTGCGCACCGGCGAGCCGGGCGAGGACAGCGGCGACCGGGCACCGCAGCCGGACGTCGGCCGGCTCGACGACCTGATAGAGCAGGTGCGCGGGGCGGGGCTCCCGGTGGACTTCACGGTCCAGGGCACGCCTCGGCCGCTGTCCAGCGGTGTGGAGCTGACCGCGTACCGCATCGTGCAGGAGGCGCTCACCAACACCCGTAAGCACGGCGGCCCGGACGTGAGCGCGCGGGTACGCCTCGTCTACGGCAGCGACGCGCTGGATCTGCTGGTCGAGGACGACGGGCGGGGCGCGCAGCACGAGGTGCACGAGCAGGGCGGGGCCGACGGGCTCGGGCACGGGATGATCGGGATGCGCGAACGGGTCGGTATGGTCGGCGGCCGCCTGGACGCCGGGCCGCGGCCCGGGGGCGGATTCCGGATCAGCGCGGTGCTCCCCCTCAAGCCGGTGGGCTGAGGCCCGCTCCGGCAGGCAGACCTCTGTGCGGACCGGGCCCGGTGTGTGTGCGGGCCGCGGAACTCGCCGTGTTCAGGAGGGCTCATCTGCCGCGGGCGCAGTCGTAGAGGGTGAAGCTTCCGTCCGAGGTCTGACCGTAGGCGCGTGGGGAGACGGCGGCGCAGCTCTTCTTCACCCAGGCCGATGCCGGTGTGGACGGGCGGCGCGTGGTGAGCAGGGCGTAGCGCAGTTGGTGGGTGGAGACCAGGTCACCGATCCGTGGGGCGGTCGGGAAGGGGGTCAGGCCGGTGAAGCCGCCCATGACCAGCATGGGTTGGGGGGTGGCGCGCAGCAGGGGCTCGGCGCCGTAGGCGGCTTGGGTGGCGAGCAGGTACTTCTCGCCGGAACGGTGCGCGGAGAGGTACTTCAGCAGTGCGGTGTCCCGCGTGGACGGTGTGTTCAAGGGGTTTCGGAGGACCTTGGCTCGGTGATGGTGCGTACCGTGGAAGCCGGGGCCGACCGGTCCGGCCAGTGGTTCGATCGGTGAGCCGGGGTAGCGCGGGTTCAGGCAGGAGGCGGCCCAGACGGCCGGGGCGAGGAGTACGGCCGCCAGGGACGCCGCCAGGGCGCTGTGCACCGCCGGCCGTGTGGTGTGCGGCCCGCTGGTCCACAGGCCGACGGTCCCGCACAGGCCGAGCATCAGCACCACCGGCAGCAGCCAGGGCGCGAATTCGCCGTGCGGGCCGTCAATGACCGCGGCCCACAGTGCCGTGATCCCGACGGCGACGGGCAGTGCCGCCCGACGTCGGCCACCGGCGCGGTACTCGGACCGGAAGAGCGCGATTCCGCCACCGGCCAGCGCGGCGAGGGCCGGGGCCAGTACGGCCATGTAGTAGCCGTGGTTGCCGTTGGAGTTGCTGAAGACCACGAGGTGCATCACCAGCCAGCCGCCCCAGAGCAGGAACCCGGTCCGCGACCCGTCGGTGCGCGGCCGTCCGGCGCGCCACCACACACCCAGCGCCAAGGCCAGTACGGCGAGCGGCAGGAGCCAGGCGATCTGCGGCCCCACGTCATGGTTGACCACCATGGTCCACCCCGTGTTCCCGCTGGTGCGGCTGGCGGCGGTGCCGGCGACGGCGCCCAGCGCGTGCGGGTCGTGGCCGAAGCGGCTCAGCCCGTTGTAGCCGAAGACCAGGGTGAAGGGGTTGTTGTTGGTGGTTCCGTCGAGGTAGGGACGGCTCGCGGCGGGGGTGACCCATACCAGCAGCAGCCAGGAGCAGGAGACCACGAGTGCGGTGATTCCGGCGAGCAGCAGCCGCCGGGCCCGGTCCCACCGGGAGCCGGGTGCCGCCAGTTGGTACACCGCGGCGAAGACCGGCAGGACGAGCCAGGCTTGCAGCATCTTGGCCTGGAAGGCCAGTCCCACCCATGTTCCGCAGACCAGCAGCGGCAGCAGTTTCCCGGTGTGGACGGCCTTCTGCAGCGATCCCGCCGCGAGGACCAGCAGCAGCACGAGCAGGGTGTCGGGGATGTTGTGCCGGTTGAGCGCGACGGTGACCGGGGTGAGGGTGAGTGCCAGCGCGGCGAGCAGCCCTGCCAGGGGGCCGGCCCAGGCACGGACGATCCGGTGCAGCGCCCAGACGGCGAGGAGGCCCTCCAGCACCTGCGGCAGTACCGCCGCCCAGTTGTACGGTCCGAGGAGCCGGACGGAAAGGGCCTGCGGCCACAGCGCCCCGGGGATTTTGTCCAGGGTGAGCGAGCCGCTCGGGTCGAGCCCGCCGAAGACGAAGGCGTGCCAGTCCGCCGCCATCGACCGCACGGCCGCGCTGTAGTACGGGTGCACCCCGGCACGCTCGATGGCCCAGGTGTAGAGCACCGCGGCAGCTGCCAGGATCAGCAGCAGGGCGTAGGACTCCCGGCTGAGGGAGATGCGTCGACGGAGCGTGGCGCGGAGGGTGCGGGTGAGGCCGTCCGTGCGGGGGCGGCTGTCGGCGGGGTCCCGGATGACGGGGGCGGTGGCCATGGCGAGGTCTCTCTTGGGGCGGCGGGCTGGGGGCGTCGGCTTCACAGGCGGCGGGCCATGCGGAATCCCTGGGCGTAGAAGCCAGGGCCGTCGAGCGTCGCGCGGCCGGCCAAGTCGCCCATGGTGGGTCCGTTGGCCCGCGAGCGGCTGGAGTAGAAGCGCGGGCGCCCGTCGGTGTCCGGTCCCAGGTAGATGCCGCAGTGGTCGATGCCGTGCGGTCTGCCGATGTCGATGGCGAAGAAGACGAGGTCGCCGGGGAGCAGCCGGCTGAAGTCGGCGGGTGGCCGGCCGGTGTTCGGGAGCAGCAGCACGCCGGGGGCACGGGTGGCGATGGCGTAGGCCCGGCGGGGCAGGCCGATGCCCGGGCCGTTGGTGGCGTGCATGGGGTAGCCCATGCGGTATCCCCAGACCAGGCGCATGAAGCCGGAGCAGTCCACGGCCCCGTAGCGCTCCTTCTCCGGGTACTTGCGGGTGCCGTCCGGGAAGGTCCAGGGAACGCCGAGGTAGTCGTAGAAGTCGGACTTCTCATCGCGGTAATGGAACGACGTCTCCGACTGCCCGGGAACACGCGGCCCGAAGCGGGCGTTGCCGCCGTAGCGCAGGCCCGATGCGGTGCGCAGATCGGGCGCCCCGTCGCCGTACTGGAAGGCCACGGCGAAGGCGTCCGGACTGCGGTCGGCCAGGGCCTTGGGGAACCACTCCCGGAACCAGTGGGTGCGCTCCTTGCCCTGGCTCCATGCGCCGCCCATCAGCCGCACCCAGGCGTCACTGCGCACCACCGCGCCGGTGGTGCGCGGCTCGCTCCAGGTACGGGTCGGGCCGGTCAGCAGCGCGGTGCGGGCGCCGTCGGTGAAGGTGGCCAGCACGCGCTCGTCGGCGGCGCGCACCACCGTACGGGCGGGCGCGGCGCGGCGCTCGAAGCGGTAGCCGCCGGCCGGTACCGGGACGTCGCTGTCACTGCCCGGTACGCCGCTTCGGAAGTGGTGCCAGGCGTATCCGGTGATCGCTCCGGCGGAGGCCAGACCGGCGGCGCAGGCCAGGACCTGACGGCGACTGGGCCTGCCGGACGGGGTGGGGTGGGTGCCCATGGTGACCTCCTCTGCGTGCGGATGGGTACGGCGGACGCGTGCGGCGGGTTCAGCCGACGGGCAGTGCCCCCAGCAGCAGCCCGGCGACCAGCACCACATACGTGCCGAGGGTCACCGCGGTGGTGGAGACCACGGTGGCCGCCAACGGTTGCCGGACCAGCTGATAGGCGATCAGGCCGGGCACGATGAAGCCCAGGGTCTGGGCGGTGTACAGGAGCGGGAACTCGTGCTGGAGGGCGAGCATCACCGTGGTCTGGAGCAGTACCGCGGACAGCACCACGGCGGCGAACAGCCGCTTCCCGTAAAGGATCACATGACGCTGGAGGAGCTTGGTCGCGGCGAGGGTGAGGGCCGTGACGCCGATCATCATCGCGGCCCGGACCACATCGGTGACCAGGGTCAGTGCCAGCCAGCCGGGGGTGATCATGCCGCCGGGGGAGAGGTTGGTGGTCAGATAGCAGATCAGCGAGAAGAGCAGTCCGAGGGCGATCCCCAGTGCGGCGGTCTGCGGAGTGACGATGACGGGGATCACAGCGGCTTCCTTGCGGTTTCGTACCGGGAATCGGCAGGGGCATCGGCATGGGCGGAGGAGGGGCTCGGGACAGGTGCGCCGGATGTCGGGCCGGTCAGCGACCCCACCCAGCTGTACGGCTCCGTCTCGGGCGGGTGCGCGACCGGAAGCGGCTCGTCGTCGTGGTCCGAGGCCAGCCTGCCGAGGTGGTCCAAGAGGAGTTCGCCCTGGCCGTGGATATTGCCGACGGCCACCAGCGAGGAATCGGGGGCGAGTTCGGCGAGGAGGGCGTGGGTCAGCTCCTGCGCGTCGCGCCGGTCGCCGCCCAGATCCACCACCCGGCCCGGCGAGCCCGGCGGGATGCCGTCGAGGGCACTCTTGGTCGGATGCCCGATGAGGAACACCGTCTCCGGCGCCAGGTCGGGGATGATCGCTCCCATCTGCCCATTGCGTTCCACCCGGTCCGGGCGACAGTTGATCACCACGTTCAGCGGGCGGCGGATCGCACCGAGCTCCTCCAGCTGACGGACGTTCATCAAGGTCGACTCGGGGTCGTTGGCGGCGAAGACATTGGCGAAGCGCAGCTGCTTGCCGTCCGGTGTGCGGTAGCGCTCGACGGAGAGCACGCCGGGGTCCGGCGGTGCGTCCCACATACCGCGCAGTGCGGTGGCCCGGTCCACACCGAGCAGTTCGGCCACGGCCAGCGCGATGGCGACGTTCTCCTTGAAGGTGAACCAACTGAACTCGCGCAGCTCCTCGTCGGTGACCGACTCCGGATCGACGGCGATCAGGCGGCACCTCCGCTTGTCCGCCTCCTCTTGGAGGATGTGCAGCCGATCCTGCTCGGCGGTGACGCAGATCCCGTCGAACGGCATCGACCGGGACAGCGAGCGGGCCACATCGTCCAACGTCGGCCCCATTTCGGCGAGGTGGTCCTCGCGCACGTTGCACAGCACGCCGATGGTGGAGCGGATCAGCTTGTCCTGGTTGACCTCCTGAAGTGCGGGCATCACCGCCATGCACTCGATCACCAGGGCGCACGGCCGGTATGCCGCCGCGCGCCGGACGATGCCGATCTGCTCGACGACGTTCGCGATGCCGAACTTCCGGTACACCGGCTCCTCGGTGGCGTCCGGGTGGATGAACCGGGCGGCGGTGCCGGTGGTCTTGGCCACGGTGACCAGACCACCGCCGCGCAGCGCCCCCGCGCACAGCCGGGTGATCGAGCTCTTGCCGCGAATGCCGTTGACCAGCACCCGGGTGGGGATCTGCGCCAGCGCGGCGTAGTGGCGCCGCTGCTCCAGTACGCCGGCGACCAGCAGCGCGGCACAGCTCAGCAGCAGCACAACATAGAGGAAAAGCACGTCGGTTGATCCTTCACTACGGTGCGCTCGAGGGGGCAGGGACAGCGGCGAGGTCGGCTCCGGCGCCACGGTCCCGCTCCACCAGCGCCTGCCGGAGCAGTTCCAGACTGCGCGTGACCGAACCGCACTCGTCGTGGTGGACCGGGAACAGCACGGTGCGGCGGTCACCGCCGGCCAGCCGCTCCGCGCATCCGGTGAGGGTGCGCAGCGGCCTGACCACCACGATGTACAGCCAGCCCAGGCAGGCGCCCCCCGCGGACAGGGCGAGCAGCCCGGCCAGCATGGTGCGTGCCTGGACCTGATATGCCGCCAGTTTGAGCGCTGCGGCGGGCTCGGCGGAGACCACCCGCCAGCCGAGTCCGGCGGCGGGCCCCTTCAGCGCCAGTGGCACGGCGGCCGCGACCGACAGGCCCTCGCCCGGGGCCGTCCCCGCATGCAGGACGGCCGACGCCGGGTTGCCCGCGCTGCCGGGTGCCGCGTCGGTCTTGGCCACCAGACGGGTGAGGCGCCGGCTGGGAAGGGGCTCGAAGGCTTCAAAGCCGACGCTCGCCGCGAGCACTCTGTGGTGCTCGTCGGTCAGCCACACCTTGCCGAGCCCGGGCCGGGTCACCAGGTCGTTCAGCTCGTCGACGCCGATCTCTGCGACGACCACAGCCGGGGCGGTGGCCTCGGCCTTCTTGGCGCCCTTGGCGTTCCCGGCCGCCGGTATCCGGGCGTAGGCGGCGATCGCGGGGATCTTGCCCGACGTGTTGACCTGGGTGATTCCGTCGCCGGTGGGAGGAACGAGGGTACGCAGCGGCTGCTGGCCCACTTGCCGCACGACGGCACCGGTACGGTCCAGCACGTACAACGACCGGAACGTGGGGTGGTCGTCGTGTTCGCGCCGCAGCACCTCCGCCGCCCGCTCGGGGCGCGCACCGGAGAGGGCGGACGCCGCCGCCGCGAGGTCGGTGCGGCTCCGGCCGAGGGACCGCTGCACCCGGTCGGCGGCGGCCTCGGTGCGGGCCCGCTGGTCGGCGACGGCAGCCGCCGGTACGGCCTTGGCCGCCGGTACCCGGTTGAACAGGAACAGCAGCGGCACCCCCCACGCGGCGATCACGAGGGCGCAGACGAGCACCAGAGCCCGGACACCGGGGCGGCGCCGCACCGGCCGCACCGGCTCCGGTCCCGTCTCGCCGAGCAGTTGGCGGCGTATCGACTCCAGCGCCCGGCCGATCCTGCCGGGCTCGTCGAACCCGTCGACCGGCACCGGCCGCGCCAACTCCGCACGTTCCCCCGGCATGTCGCCGACACCCTTGGCCAGCCGGGCAGCGGACAGATGCAGCCGCAGCAGCGGACGCTGCATCGTGCCCCACAGCACCAGGGTGACCAGCACGGCGATCACCACCAGCACACCCGCGGCCACGAGGGCGAACCACATATGGTCGCCTCCCGCCTTCGCCGGAGGCACCTCCCGGGCCGTCAGGACGGTCAGTCCCAGGCTGGAGGCGTCGTCGTCCTTGCCGTCCGCCGCGGTGACCGACGCCCACCCCGTGACGCTGCGCAGCCCGTCGTGACCGTCACCGAGCACGCTGCCCGAGACGTCGCCGGTGTGGACGCCGGTGTGCGCGACGTTCGCCGCAGCGGCAGGCAGCGCGCGGTGGTCGGTAGCGGCCGCCAGGGCCGCGCCGGTGGTGGGGGCGGAAGCACACACCTTGCCGTCCCGGTCCACGAGTTGCCCGGTGCGCCCCGCCCCGTACACCGCTGGAGCAGCGACCTTTTCCGAGACGACGAACAGGAGTCCGCGTGACTCCGCGTCCTGATCCCCCCTCAGGTCACCGGCCTGATCCTGGCTCTCGTCCTGTTTACGGCCCGCAACGGGGACGCTCACCCGGGCAAAGAGCAGCAGCCGCGGTGCGCCACTGCCGGAAGCGACCACCCGGGGCGCGATGTTGCCGGTATCGGGCCGCGCCAGATCCTTCGCATCCACCCCGGTCAGCGGCACCTTTTCCCCACTGGCCGCCAGCGGTTTGCCGGTGCGCGGGTCGAGCAGCACACCGCCCGCCGCAGGGTGCCCGGTCGGGAGAAGGGACCGCAGAACTGCCGCCGGCTTGCTGCTGACGGCGGGTGTGGCCGACGCCGCAGAGCGGCGCACGGCCCTGGCACTTGCGTTGATGGAGGTCCCGACCGAATCGGCGGCGTCCTGGGCTATCTGGCGTTCCGCGTCGCTCAGGGCCTGGGGCACATCCTGTTCGTGAACGGTACCGAGACCGAGAGCGGTCAACGCGGAAACTGCCAGCAGGGCGCAGAGCAGTGCGGCGATCGGTGGGCGGACGCCTCCGAGCATGGGCATGTCGGCGCGGCGTCGGGTGCGGTGCGGACGGGGCGCGCGGGCAACAGCGAGCAGGGCAGCGTCCTCTCGGCGTGTGGGGATGGCCGTGCGACAACTCAAACAGTATGAATACTGGGAACACAGGATAATCACAAGGTTGTTCATGCTGTGCCCGGATTGACGGGCCATACAACACCGGGCTCAACTCGCCCTCGGAAGCGGCCGCTTATGCGTCTTCGGCCCCATCCCGACATGGGGGAATTTCTCACGCGCCGGTCGGCAGGGCCGGTTGCCCGCTCGTTTCCGCTCTGCGTTCGGCGCCTCACACACAGTTGCGGAGGCGCTGAAGTTCACCCCCCAAACGGCCCCTTCCCAAGTGAATTCGCGAATCCGCAGGGGCTGGTCGGCGGAGGTCAGCAGTTACGAACTGCTGCGTAATAAAAGCGCTCAGTGAAAGCAGTGAGCAAAGTCGATGCAAACCTGGATCCGATGGCCACCATCCGGAGATGGCGTGAACCAGCCATCTTCCGTAGAGGCCTTCTGGCCGGTGCTGACGCCCCTTCAGCCCTCGCGCCGAGGCAACGGACCGGTCGCTCACGCCGGCCCTCCGTCGACTTGGTCCTTGCTGCTGCAACTGGTTGGCTGAGGATGCCGAGTGGCCCGGCGCCGACGACTGCCACCGGTAGCACCAGGGGATTTCCCCCTCGCGCATCCCGTATGGGCACTCGACGTTGCTCAACTCGGAGGCATGCTCCACGAGCGCCGACAGGCAGCTCCCCACGCATATGGGTCCAGCGAAAAGGCCACCCCCCGGGGGCCCGGCGACGGACGGGGCACGAAGTCGACGCCGCGCAATTCCGGACGCGTCATGAGCGCTCACCTCAACCACTGCCGTAGTTAACTCCCCGCACTATCAACCGGGTTGGCTTGGCAATGGCAAAACTGCATATACGATGACCGCCAGCCGATCGCTGATCACGTCGCGATCACCACCATGGAGGGGGGCTGCCCATGAAGCACGCACGAAGGCGCCACAGTCGGTTGCGCACCCGGGTCGCCGGCACCACAGGACTCTTGACCCTCGCCCTGGGCGCCGGTATCGCGCCGGCCACCGCCGCGGAGAAGGCCACCAGTGCGCCCATGACCACTGCAGCGTCCTTGGACGACGCGGGGCAGGCCCCGGGCCAGATGGTGGCCCTGGACGACGCGGCGCAGGCCCCGGGTCAGGCGGTGGGCCAGGCGGTGGGCTTGGACGACGCGGCGCAACACTCGCGCCGGGCGGCGTCCTTGAAGGTGGCGCCGGCCCCGGGCCAGCTGACTCTCCCCGCCCCGACCGGGCGCCATCGCGTCGGAACGGTCGACCTTCACCTGCGCGACTCAAAACGCATGGATCCGTGGGTGCCCGGACAGCAGCGCGAGTTGATGGTCTCGCTGTGGTACCCGGCCACACACACCTCCCGTTATCCCGCCGCGCTTCTCCCCAACAGCCAGCAGGTGCTGCCCGGCGGGGTGACCCTGCCCACCACTGCCGGGCACACCGGCGCCCCGGTCGACCACAAAGCCGGCAAGCTGCCGGTGCTGCTGTACTCGCCCGGCGGCCGTGGGAACCGTGCGACGGGCACGGCACTGGTTCAGGACCTGGCCAGCCGCGGCTACTTGGTCGTCACCATCGACCACACCCACGACACCGGCGATGTGGTGTTCCCTGGCGGGCGACATGAGGTGAGCATGCTGCCGCCGGGCACCAAATCGCGCGACTTGATCGACGTCCGGGCGGCGGACGCCCACTTCGTCATCGACCAGCTGGCCGAGATCGCCCGCGGCCACAACCCGGATGTGGAGCACAAGCAGCTCCCCCAAGGGCTGACCCAGGCCGTGAGCACGAAACACGTCGGGATGTTCGGCGCTTCCCTCGGCGGAGGATCGGTGGCCGCTGCCATGCACGCGGACCCCAGGATCGACGCCGGCGCGAACCTGGACGGCCAGCTCTTCGGTTCGTCGGAACACCAGCGGCTCGACCGCCCCTACATGCTGTTCAGCTCCGAGCACCACAACCGCAACACCGACGGGAGCTGGGCGCGGCTCTGGGAAAACCTGCACGGAGAGCGGCTCGACCTGAAGCTGCGCGGCTCCGGGCACAACTCCTTCGTCGACAACCAGGTCCTGTTCCCCCAGGCGCCGGGCGCCTTCGGGGTAACCCCGGAAGTCATGCAGCAGGCACTCGGCACGATCGACCCCAACCGCTCCATCGAGGTCCAACGCACCTACGTCGCCGCCTTCTTCGACAAACACTTGCGCCACCAGCACAGCGACCTGCTCGACGGCCCCTCGCGCCATTTCCCGGAAATCGCCTTCGTGCGCTGAACCGGTTCACCACGACGCCAAGCGCCTCAGAAGAGTCACGGCCAGGCCGGCTCGGCATCTCACCGCTCCGGAGACCGGTCCGACGAGTCAGGGCAGGCCACAGCGGTGTGCGACGCCTTCCGCCATGTGCTCGGCACACCGCACATCGAGAGCCACACCCTGACGCGGCGGCATCCGCCCGTCAGATGTCCCGGAAGAGACCAGCCAGCCCCGTGACCTGCCACGCTGGACGACGGCGCGTTGCTGACCTGCACAGATGGCCTTTCGGCTGTTTCACGCTCGTGCCCGTTGATGCAGCCGGAAGTCCCAGAAAAGTCCCAGGGGGCTCCCACTGTCGTCGGCCACTCTTTCGGCTCTATGCAGGGTGAGGGGTGCGGTGTGGGCTGGGCTCGTGCATCGGTGGTCCGTCTTGAACGATCGGCAGCGCGCGCTTCTGGAGCGGCTCGCGGCCGGTGAGGAACCTGGAGCGTGGGCGCCGGGGGAATGGCGCTCAGCCTATGCCCTGCGTGACCGTGGCCTGCTGACGGTCAGCAAGAGTGGTGGGAATGTCCACGTGGAGGTTACCGAGGCCGGCCGGTTCTACCTTCGGCATGGTCGTCACCCCGATGATCCGGGGTTTGCGGACGACGGCATTGAGGTCGTGCCCGTTGGACCGGGGGCTGTCCGGCATGATCCGCCGGACAGGCCCTAGCGTGGCGGCGACGCCGATCGTGCCGATGACATCGTTCACCCGCTCCCAGTCCCAGGTCATCAGGCCAGGTTAGTGCCGTTGCACGGGGAAAGTACGTCAATTCCAGTGACGGGAAGTGACGGCTTTCGACTGTTCCTCGTCCCCGGGCGGCCGGCAGCCCGGGGACGTCAGGGGCTCGGCTCAGCGCCGCGCGCCACCATTCGGACTCTTCGGTATCCAAGTCTGCATCGTCCGGCATCTGCTGAAGGGCTTCAAGAAGTGCTCACCACAGTCGAGTTACGAGATGGAACCGGTGCTCATTTGGCGATAGCTTTTCGCTATGAGCGCTGACGATGAATGGGCCTTATCCTCGCTTGCTCGTTCGAACGGGGGTGGTTCCGAGCCGAGCGTCCATCAGCTTCGTCTCTTCATGATGCTGGCGGAGGAGTTGCATTTCGGACGTGCTGCTGCCCGGCTGTTTATGTCTCAGCCGGCATTAAGCAAGCAGATCCGCGCTCTGGAACGGCGGTTGAGCCTTCAGCTGATCGAGCGCACCAGCCGTGCCGTCGAGCTCACTCCGTCCGGGCACGCTTTGCTGCCGCAGGCTCGTGCCGTCACCGAGGCCATGGCGAACCTGCGCCATGTCGCCGAGGTGCGGTCGCGGGAGAATTCTGGTCGCATCGTCGTCGGCACCCTCGCCGCCGAGCCGGCGATGCCGCATACCCGTGTCATTTTTGACGAACTGCACAAGCTGCACCCCCAGTTGGTGATCGAGATGCGCAGCCTCAACTTCAGCAATCAGTACGAGGCCCTCGCCTGTGGTGATGTGGATGTGGCCTTCCTGCGCCCGCCGGTACCTTCCGGTATCCAGGTGTACCAGCTGGCCGAGGAACCTCGCATCGTCTGCCTGCCGGCCGACGATCCACTGGCCGAGCGGGAACGGATCGCCCTTGCTGATCTCTCCACGCGCACCATGGTGACGATGCCACCGGAGTCGCCCCGGGAGTGGCGGGACTTCTGGGCCGTCAATCCACGCCCCGATGGAATTCCCATTCAGTTCGGGCCGCCGGCTGTTGATGTTGAGGGCGTACTGCATGCGATCTCCCGAAAGCAGGCCATCGGATTTCTCCCTTCCTCGGCTCGCGATTTCTATCCGCGCCCGGGAATCGTCTATCGGGACTTAGTGGATGTGCCACCGTGCACGATGGCCCTCACCTGGTTCGTCGGTAATCGCGACCGCCCGCACGTTGCCCTGATTCGAAAGATCGCGAGGACCGCTGTCCACCGGGCCGGTTAGGGCGCGCCGTGGCGCCGTGACCAGGCGCGGCAGCACGGCCGCCGGAGGATGGCCTGGATGGCGTCCCATGTCGCCCCCTCATAACCCATCAGATATGGATCCCGACGGCTATGGAATTGCGGCTTTCTTGCGATCTACGGGATTCGATCGCCAGAATCTAAAGGACATCAGCACCGTATGCACCAGGGGGAAGAGTATGAGGTGTCATCGCATTACAGCCGGTTTTCTCGCGGCCATCGCGTTCGTGGGAACCATGGGTCTGGGCACCGCTCAGGCGTCCGCCGAGCCCTCCCGGGAGTCGGTCCGGGCCACCCGGGCCGCCCATGTCGTCGAAGCGCCCCCTGCTTGGGTGCACCGCGGCAAGTACTGGACCCGCGGCGGCTGCCTGGAGGCCGGGCAGGAAGGTGTCCAACGCCATCACTGGGACGAATTCCAGTGCGCGAATGGAAGCTTTTGGAACCTGTGGACCAACCGCTGATCCTCGGTCCTGATCCGGCTTCCGATTCCGGATCGCCGGACGAGGGCTGATGCTGGGCGGGCCCGGAGCTGATGCTCCGGGCCCGCCCTTCCCCTGTAGGTACGGCACGCGTGACAGAGGTCTGGTTCCGGTACGACGGGCGGACGGGCGGGGCCGGCGGCGTCAATGGCCGTGGGTGACGCCGGACGCGGGTCAGGCGGTGGCCGGTGCCGTGGCTGACGGGCCAGCCGTCCCTGGAGGCGCTCATACCTGTGGGCGGCGGTCGAGCTCATCGAACTCGACCGCGAGGAGGTTCAACAGGATCGACTGCGGCGCTACTACCTGACGCAGGTGAGGCGGCACTGTCGGCCGAAGTGCAACGAATGCCGGCAGGGGCACGCACCGCCACCCGGCGCATCGCCGCCGCGCGCCGCCCCCCCCGCAAAGCACCACCCGCCCACCAACCGTCCCCCGCTGACCGGCAACTCCGCCCGGGCATCGCCGGAGGCACCGCATGACGACCCTGCTCGAACAGTGTTACCGCAGCGCACTGCGCCTGCTGCCCTCCTCTTACCGCTCGGTGGTGAGGAGGAGATGGCCGAGACATATCTCCACGGCATCGACGAGCGCACCAGGACGTCTCCCATCCCCCTGGGCCGAAGTCGCCAGCATCGCCGCACTCGCGATCGGCACCCGGCTGGGCGGCGCCGGCGCGCCACCCAGCTAAGCCGCTCTCGGCGCTTCGCACGTCTCTTCGCACTGCTCAGTGTGTCCTGCACGCCGCCTCCGCACTGTCCCAACGTGCCCTCACACTGGCCTGGTTCGCCGGTGCCCAGTCGCGGACCGGGCGGTCTCGCTCGGCGTCTTCACCGGCCACGGCCTGGTTGGCGGGGTTCGGCACTGGATCGCCACCGGTAGACCGTTCGCGGTTTCGGCATGCTCGTTCGTCACGGCAGCCTTCGCCTGGCTCACCGTGCTCGCCCTGTGCTGCGGCTTCACTCCGACTCTGGCCGCCTTCCTGTCGGCGGCCTACACGCGCAAGCTCCACCAGCTGGGACAGGTGGTCGCGTTGTTCAGCCGCAGGGGCCCCCGGCGCCGGCGGGGCCTTGTGAGCACGTGAGGTAGCGGTGCTGGCGGACGGCGATGCGGTGGGAACGGTGCCCAGGACCGATGGCCGCCGCCTCGGACGCCTGTCGTCGGCTTCCCCCACGCGTACGGCAGCTCCCTCCGCCGCCACCATGGCCGGACTCCCGCACCAGAAACGAACTGCCAGCAGTTGCTCAGCAGCCCGGGAACGCGCTGGAGCCGAACGGGTCCGTGGCCCGTGCCCGGGCGGCCCACGTCTTCAGACGGAAGAAGTGCCGCAAGATTCTGTGCGACGGTCCGCAGTGTGGTGACGGCCTGCCCCCGCTCCAGGCCGTCACTCGCATACACAGTCGCGGCCTGAGCGCAGGCCAGCACCTGCTGACTCTGCTCAGGTGCCTGCGCTCAGCCTTGTAACGGGCTTTTAGCAGACGTTCGCCTCCGTGGGGCGCGGCAGAACGACAAGTGGTACGGCGTTTCGGTCGGGAACTCGGAGCCCGTGTGAGGTGTACTAGGGGCCGCCTTCAGAGATCATCGGGTTGGTGGATCATGGTGGGGCGATGCGCCGCGATGAACTTGCCGAACAGGAGTGGGAGTTACTCTCTCCGCTGATACCGCGGGCCGCTCCGGGACGGCCGCTTGTGCCGGACCAGCAGGTCATCAACGGCATGATTTGCAAGATCCGGACCGGGATCCCTGCGCGTGACCTGCCGGAACGCTACGGGCCGTGGCAGGCGGTCTACACGCTCTCTCGCCGTTATGCCCTGGACGGCGTGTTCACCCGGTCTCTCCATCACATCCAGGCTAAGGCGGACGCGTCCGGCGACATCGTCGTGAGTGGCCGTCAGTTCCTCCAGTGTCTTCTTGCGCGCGCGTGGTGCCGGAGGGGCCGTCGCGACCTCAAGGTGGTGGACGGCGCCGGCATGGTGACCGGGAGGTGCTGGCTGCAATCGTGTTCGTGGCCACGTCAGGCTGCACGTGGCAGCAGCTCCCGTCAGCGTCGTTCGGGCCGGGACCGCCATCGACTCCACGCTGGTGGCCTGGGCCGACCGCGAGGCGTTCCGCCGCAGCACCGAACTGACCGTGCCGAGGCCCTCCGCCTGTTGGGCAGCGTTTTGCTGGGCCGGATCGTCTTCACCCAGGACGCGCTGCCGGCCATCTGCCCCGTCAACCACCTCCTCCACCACGGCGAGGTGATCATCCGCACCCACGAGGGCGCGGCACTGACCAGCTTGACCGAGCGTGCACCGGACGAGGGGGTGGTCGTCGCCTACGAGGCCGACGCCATCGCCCCGGCCACGTACTGCGGCTGGAGCGTGGTGGTGACCGGCTACTGCCACCTGGTGACCGACCCCGACGAGCTGGCGCATTACCAGGCGCTGCTGCACCCCTGGGCCGACCACCGAATGTCCTACGCGCTACGGATCCGCCCGGACTTGGTCACCGGGGTGCGGCCGTCGCCCTGAGGGCAGTCCCGGGCGGTGGGTGACGGGACAGCCCGTGGCTACCTGCCGCGTGAGCGGAAGCGGAAGGCCACGGCGAGGCCGATCGCGCCGGCGACCAGCGCGCCCACGGTCAGCGGGATCAGGATCGTGGTGTCCTGGATGCCGGCGGCAGCGGTGTGTTCGGCGGCGGCGGTCGGGCCGTGCGCGCTTGCACCGTCCGTCGCACCGCCGGTCGCACGGTCTGCTGTCTGCTGTGCCGAACCCCGTGCCGGGTCAGCGGATTTCGCACCGGGGGAGGAGCCCGCGGAGCCGGACGCGGTCGAGTGGGCGGAGTCGTCCGATGCGGAGGCGGTGCCCCCCGAGGTGTTCGGTCGAGTGGCGCCGGAGCCAGTCGGCGCCTTCGGCCGGGTGATCTCGAATGACGCCACTACGGTTTTCTGCCCGGGCTTCAGCGTGCACGGCACATCGGCCCTGCGGGGGTACACACGGCCGCTCGCGTCCCTCGGAACGATGTGCAGGACGAGATCACCCACGCTGATCTTCGCCTTGCCCGGTTGGCGGAAGGTGCGCGACGGCGCGGTGCCGGTCGCCTTGGCACGGAACGGGCCGGACGCCGGGACACGGGTCCTGGGCACCTGGAACTGCAGGCGGACCGGTGCGTCGCCCTGCGGCGCCTCCACGCGAGCCTTCGCCTCCACTGTGCCTTCGAAGCTCTTCACGCCGATGAAGTTCAGCCCGCTCGTGACGGCCGCGCTCACCGGCGCCCCCGCGCGGATGGCGAATTGCGGGGTCGGCTTGCCGACCACGGCCGACTTCGGGACATCGGCGTCAACCGTCACCGTCGCCGGCTGGGTGATCGACTGAATTGAGCAGTTGTACTGCAGCGTGCGCGACACCGGGGCCGCGGTCGCGGCTCCGGCTGCCCATACTCCTACGGTGCCACCCGCAACCGCTGCCATCGTCGCCAACCCCACGACGTGACGGGCCATGGGACCCCTCAGGACGGCACGGGTCACTCCGTGCCGGCGTTGCCGTTGCTTGCCAGTTGTCATCTCGATTCCCCCGTAAGGAATGGAGGCCTCATGACGGGGCCTGTTGCTAAGGATGTACCCTCCGCGTCATAGGAGTGTCACGGTCCGGAGTCAGCTCTTCACCGGATCGGCTCGACGCGCGGGCAGTGCAGCGCTCAGTGGAACGGACAGGTCGTTGTGGCTCGTGGCGGGCCTGGAAGGCATGAGCCAGGTGTTCTTGGAGTTCGGCGTGGCGGAACTGGTAGACCGCACCGGCCTGACGTAACACCCCCCGGTCGCAAGCGTCGTTGAGGAAGGCGACCAGAGCCCAGGGCAGTCGCCCGGTCAGTGGCAACCACATACGCGACAGGGCCACCCACTGGCCCCACGCGGTGCAACTGACCGCGTATCCGAGTCCACCCCCGAAGGCCGCCTCGATCCCAATGGCGAGGCCGCCCAGCAGCCCGACCACCGGCCCGGGAACGAGCTCGCTGATCGGCTCGGACCTGAGCCCGAGGCCGACCCCGGCCGGGACCCCGAACACCAGCGCCCACACAAGCATGTGGAAGACCACGTTCCTGCGGTTTTCGTCCAACAGGGCAGCGGGGCGGACCGCAGACCGGATGTCGGTGGGAACTTCGAGCCAGGCCATGAGGCCCAAGACCAGCCCCGCCCCGAGGCCGACCTCGGACACGAAGAGCAGCGCGCCCAGGGGCCCGCCATCGAGTCCGTCCCCGAGCCCGAGCGACTCGACCACGCTCCGATCCACGAGAACCAGTACGAGCGCTGCCGGAAGCCCGAACGCGAACCCGATCGTGAACCGGGGGGCGAACTTCGCACGCTGCTCCCTTGCCCGACCCAAGAGCTGTATGCGGACGCGCGACGGCTCTGCGGCACCCCGCGACACGAACCCGTACACGAGCGCGAAGGCGAGTCCGGCCGTGAAGCCGTGCAGGAGCCCGACCACGACGCCCCGTCGGACCGCGAACCCGAGGTCGTACGGCGTCCCGACCAAGTCCACCGGCAGGTTTCCGATCCCGGTCGTCAACCCGAAGGACAGCGCGGCCAGGAATCCGACCACGAGCATGCGGGAAGAACGTCTCATGGTGGTGCCCAGCTGCCACCAGGCGAGGTGGGGAGTCTTGAGTTCGGTCAGGTGCGTGGCGAGATAGCCCAGCCAGTACTGGGCACGTTCTGGGTCCCACTGCCGCCGGCGGCGGGTGCCGGTGGCGGTGCCGGTGCCGCTGGTGCTGGTGCTGGCGCTGTCGGTCGGCGGGTGGTGGTAGGCGGCGGGCGTGAACGCGGCCAGGAGGTGCGTGCGCAGAGCGTCAGGGCTCTGGAATCGGGTGGTGTCCAGGAGCTCTGAGGGGTCCCGGCCGGGAGCGTCGCTGTAGATGGTGCGTGCCATGGCGACCATCAGCGGGGTGCTGAGCACCGTGGTGACGTTGTGCGCGCCCAGGGTGCGTGGAGAGTGGTGCAGCTGGGCCAGGACCGGACCCCATACGGTGCTCTGCAGGCCGCCGCCCTTGCCGGGACGGCTGGCGCGGGGCAGATAGTCGTCGAGGTCGCTCAGGGTGAGGTCGTCCAGCTTGACGACGGCGGCGGCGCTGAGCACATCGGTCTTCGCCACGGCCGCGCTGTACTCCTTGGGGCGGCTGGTGAGCAGCAAGGCCATGGTGGTGGCGTTGAGCTTCTTGAGCGCCGCACCCTGGAGGCCGCTCGCGATCTCGTCGAACCCGTCGAGGACGGGCAGGATCCACCCCGCGTCGACCAGGGCGCCGGCGAGGTTCCGTCCGGGCGAGTCCGGGTCCTGGGCTACCAGACCGTAGTCGCGGGCCAGTTGGTCGCACATCCAGTCGCGCAGTGAGGTGGTCTGCACGTCCCAGGAACCCAGGCCGAAGATCACCGGTACGGGGTTACCGGGAGCGCGGCCGTCCAGCCAGTCGAGGACGAAGCGCAGGGTCAGGATCGTCTTTCCCGACCCAGCCGCGCCCAGCACCACAAGCCGACGGGACGGAAGGGTCCGGTATATCCGCACGATCTGGTCGAGCCGGCCGGCCAGCGGGAGGGGACCGGGGTCCGCCCCCGGCTGGGCTCGGCGGATGTTGGCCCAGTGATCGAACAGCCCCGCCTCGGCGGGCCGGAAGCGCACGGCGAGCGGCAACGGGTCGTGAACCCTGCGCCGCCGCTCCTCTTTGTCCCACTGGTCGTGCACCGCGGAGGCGAGCTTCCTGGCTGCCTCCCGCAGTTCCGGTGAGCCGCCGGGCGGCGGCGGTGAGGAGTGGGGGAGCCGGTCGAGTTGGTCGGCCTCGGCCGGCAGGTCGATCAGGTCGACCAGTTCATCGATCTGAGCCGGAGTGAGGCACTTGTACCAGCGGGTCACCGGGTTTGCGGTGAGCCTGCCGAGCCCGTCGTCGCGGTGATGCTCGCTGATGATTCCGATCAGGCACCCGCCGCTCCACACCGCGGCTCCGGACATCCCCTCCCACGGGGAGCGGTCCCGCTCGGGGGCGTACTCCGGAGCTTCCAGCCGGGAGATCTCCAGGGTGCCTCTGCGCTGGTTCGACAACGGGACGGCATGGCCGAGCGCGTGGTGCGTATCGCGGTACGAGGTGATCCCGCGGTCCGGCAACGCGGTGTCGCGGCGCAGCCGGAACCTGGGGAATCCCAGCGCTTCGCAGTCCATCGGCTGACTGATGCGGGCGAACCGCACCGGGGGGACCGCGGCGGCGCCCCGTCCGTCGGTGCGCAATCCGTCCGAGATCTTGAGGAGTGCGATGTCCGAGGTGGAGTCCGCCCAGACCGGCTCGCCGTGCACCTCCCGCGTGCTGCCGTCCCCGGTGACGAACCGGACCTGCACCGACCCCGCGTCGCTCACCACATGCGCGGCCGTGAGCACAACATCCCCGGACACCCGGTATCCCGACCCGCGCCGGCCTGCGCCCGTCGGATGCGTGGTGATGATCTGGACCGCCCGCCCGGAGTCGAGCCCTTCCGGCTCCCACTCCCCGCCCACGGCAGACCTCACTCCTCGTGGGCTTCAGCCCGGCCGGAGATCAGCGCGGGGGCGTTCGACCCCGCCAGGGTCGGCTGTAATGCCAGTTTGATGCGCTGGGTCGACAGGGCGTTCACCGCCGCGTCCGCACTCGACTCCACTACCCAGAACCGCACTTTGGCTCCCGCTTGCCCCTTCCGCTCCAGCGCGACCGAGACCTCCAACTCGATCGGCCCCAGCTCGAAGCGGAGCGCTTCGCTCTCCGCCGCAGTGATCGCCTGTTCCAGTTCCGCCCGTAAATCCCTGATCACACTGGCCAATTCGATCACGCCGGGCCCCCTTTTCTGTTCACCCTTCACCCATCGCGGGTTACCCAGGACTGTAGGCCAATGACACCTCTTGCGCCCTGTGTTGACGCACCCTTCCAGGGGTGCGGGCCGGCACAGTACGGCGATTTCCGGCCACCGGCGGTCGCCGGCCTCACCATGGGGAAGGGGAGAGCATTGGGAGAGCCTGGCTCCCGCGCTGAGCCGTCGTCGTGACCGCTCGACGATGGATCGGCGCAGGGACGATCATGACGATCACCGCGACCGTCGTCGGCGGCGCCGGCATCGGCACCACGGCATGGGCCATGGCGGCGGATGGAACAGTGAAGGGAATTACTGAACACTCGTCGTGTATGCCAGGGCGCGTCCGCGAAGTCCTGCCCTCCGGGCGGACGACGGGAATTGCGGACACGCCCCAGCGGCCGGTTTCCGGCCCGGCCACATCGGTCGATGAGGCGACATGAGCAGCGCGCAGCCACCTCCTTCCGCCCGCGGGTGACGCCCAAGGCGACGGCGTGGGCAAGGGGAAGGTGCGCCCCTCCATCGCGGGCCGCCTCAGGTGGATCGTGCGGCGGTTGCTGTCCGTCACCGAGGACCCCGAGGGTGCAGCCGCCATCGTCGAGGCCGCTTCGTCGGTGGCCCTGAGTGACAATTACGGCGCAGCAGGCCGCCGACTGGGAACACATCCCGCTGGGCACCACCAAGACGCGGATCAGGACCGCAATGGGAAAGCTGCGGCCACCCTCACCTCGCCGCAACCCACGCATCCGGACTCCGTGTCCGCGCACCCCCCGCTTCCGCATCCGCATCCCACGTCCGGGAAACGAGGCGGCCATGACTAAGGACCTGAGCTGCGCACAGCTGCACGAGACCGGTGCCGAGCTGGCACTGGGGGATGCTCTCGGGCCGGGAGCGGGCCGAGGCGATCGCCCATCTGGACCGCTGCGCGGACTGCCAGGAGCACATCGAGCAGCTTGCCCTCGTCGGCGACGGTCTTCTCGCCTGCTGCCCGTCCACATCGGTACCTTCACCCTGCACCACGGGTACGGCTACTGGGGCGCCCCGGCCTCGGTGCAGCTCTCCTCGCTCTCCGGTGTCCGTCTGACCTCGGCCGACGGCCGTACCCTCGCCACCGCGGACTTCACCGCGCGGTGAGCGCTGGCATGGTGACGTAGGTTCTTGCGGTCGGCGGCATGCGCCCGATGAGAGGGAGGGGGAGGCAAGAGTGGCTGAGTCCCTGGGGAACGCTGCCCTGCCCGGCTCGCTGCCCAGCGGCCGGCACCGCCTCAGCCGCGAACAGGTGGTGGCGTCGCAGCGGAAGCGCATGCTGACCGCCACCGCGGAGGCGATGCGGGACAACGGGTACGCGGGAACCTCGGTCGCCGAGATCATCCGACGTGCCGGGGTGTCGCGGGAGACGTTCTACCAGCAGTTCCGTTCCAAGGAGGACTGCTTCATCCAGGCCCTGGAGGCCGCCACGCGGCAGCTGGCGGGCGTGCTGGAGGTCGCCTGGCCGCCGGCGGCCGGCTCATCGGAGGCGGCCGGGCCGGTCGACCCCGCGAAGACCTTCCGCCGGCTGCTGCGCCTCTACCTACGGACCCTCACCGAACATTCCGCGTGTGCACGGCTGTTCCTCGTCGAGGTGTATGCCGCCGGGCCCGAGGCGATGGCCCGCCGCATGGAGGGGCAGCGATGGTTCGCGGACGCCATCGCCGCGATCTTCCACACGCGGGGCGAGGGCGGTGCGGACGAGCGGCGCTTCGACTGCGAGGCCCTGGTCGCAGCCGCCGCGCATTTGGTGACCGCGCACCTGGTCGCGGACGACCTGGAGGGCCTGCGCGCGTTGGAGGATCCGCTCGTCCGTCTTGCGGTACGGCTCCTTGGCTGAAGAACTACGGGACAGCCCTCAGGGCGCGTCCGTCGCCCGGGCGTGGTGGAACAGCCCGTGGAGTGTCTTGCCGGGGACCGGCAGCCCCGGGCCGCAGAGCGGAAACTTCGGGGTCTGACGGTTGAGCTGGTCGCCGCCGCCGGAGACGGCGTGGGGGTTGATGTCGTAGCCGTGGTCGCCGGAGAAGTACCCGGCCCAGCCGTTGACGAAGCACGCCAGGTTCGTGAGCGCGTTCGCGGAGTAGCAGATGCCGTCGTTGGTGTTGCAGATCTCCTTGACCGTCAGGTCACCGAAGCCGCGCGGCCCCTTCATGGTCATCCCCGGCAGGATCGTCGGCAGGTTCGCCTCGATGCCGCCCGAGCCGCCGTCCACACCGGGACGCCGGGGATCGCCGTACAGCACACCGTTGATCTGGTCGTGCGGTACGGCACCGCTTTCGGAGAGCGCGGCCAGCTCATCCCCGGCGACCAGCGCGCCTTGCGAGTAGCCGCCGATGGTGAGGTGACTGGCGGAGCAGGCGCCGTGGAAGTCCTTCACCGCGGTGTCGAGCTTCGCGATGCCCTCGGCCACGGAGTCGTCCAGCGACAGGGGGTCGCCGGGGTACGGGGCGATGGAAGCCGAGTAGTGGATCTTTGTGAACGACACGCCTTCGGGGAGCGCGGCGTTGCTGCGGTCGTAGACCGTGGCATGGCCGTCGAGGTGACCGCCGACCTCGAAGATCATTGTGCGGGGGCAGTCGGCCCGGGTCCGCGCCTGCGGGGAGGCCGCGACGGCGTGCGGCGGTGTGCTCAGCCCCATGACGGGCAGTGCGACAAGTAACGCGAGCAACGATCGTGCCATGCGCATCTGTACCTCGTCTCCAATTGGCTTGCAGGGAAGGTGAGTTCCCGGCTCGGTGCGACCCAAAGGTAGCGCTGGGAGAGGTTCGGCGAACAGAGTTGTTCGTGAAAGTGCGGTGTTCACGGTGGGTGTATCGAAGGAAGCCGGCGTGAAGGCCGTCCGGACCCCTCAGGGAATACGAGCCAGCCCTTGGGGCGCGTCGAAGTGGGTCAGCGGCTTGATGATTCCGCGCTCTGGGCGAAGACTGCGACGGTCTTGCCCAGGGCGAGTTCGGCGTGTTCGGCGGCGACGAACCCGGTGGAGAGCATGTCGGTGGCGTACAACGCCCGGTGGTCGGAGAGCTCTTCCGGAATCGGCGCGAAGTTGGCCTCGGGGTTGTTGACGAGGAAGTACTGGGGCCAGAGTCCCGTCGCGCCGGATGGTGAACCGGGCGCCGCCCAGCATCCGTCCCTGGCATTGGGACGAGACCCCGCGCTGGCAGGAATCGCACTGGAAGCAGGATCCCGGCCACCGCGACGCGCCGGCTCTCGACCAGTCCCTCCACGGCCGAGCCCAGCATATGGAGCACACCGACCGGGTGAGGTTGCGACCATCGAGAGGTGACGCCTGATGCGAGACAGGAAACAGGTCGGGGCCAGGCTCTTGCCTGCGCTGTCGGGGCAGGCGCTTGCGGTGGCGTGTTGGGCGCGGACACCGCCGCCCCCGCTCTCGCCGCCACTGCCATAGCCGGCAGCAGCAAGGTCGTCCAGGCCGACGGGCTCCTGCTACGGGCAGCAGAACGCACCCCGCCCGGTCGTGGCGAGATCGCCGACCCTGGCCTGTGTACCCTCGCCCTGTTGTCGGCCACCGCCAACGACCCTGCCGGCACCGAAGGATCGGACAGCAGCGGGGACGAGGCGCCGCTGCTTCTTCCTGATGACCGTAGCGTTGCCGCCGCCACCGGACGCGGCACCGTGGTCCTGGAGGCCATCAGTTACCAAGGTCCGGCGACGCGCACCGCCTGCTGGCAGGCAGGTCGGCCCCGCTGGGTTCGTTGTTCTCGCGCCGGCTGCGGTGGTCGCTCGCGGGGGCCGCGGCAGCAGTCCTCGCCCTGGTCATCACCTCCTGGATCGTGACGGGCGACGACCCCCGCCATGCCGCCTACATGACCGTGCTGGACCTGTTCGCCATCAACGACCCCGCTATCGGCGAACGCACCGGCCGACAGATCCTCCAGCTGCTGGCCGGTGTCCTCGGCCTGCTGCTCCTGCCGGTCATGGTCGCGGCCGTTCTCGAAGCCCTGGGCACCTTCCGCACCGCCTCCCAGCTGCGGCACCCGCCCCGCGGACTGTCCGGGCACGTCGTCCCCCTCGGACTGGGCAAGTTCGGCACCCGGGTACTGGCCCGGCTTCGCGAACTCGACATTCCCGTCGTCCGCGTCGAACAGGACCCCGAGGCCCGCGGCATCGCACTCGCCCGGCGCCTGCGCGTACCCACCGTCATCGGCAACGTCACCGAAGAGAACATTCTGGAAGCCGGCAAGATCCATCGCGCTCACTCCCTGCTCGCCCTCACCAGCTCCGACACCACCAACCTCGAAGCCGCCCTCTACGCCCGCTCTCTGAAGGCCGACTTGCGGGTGGCGCTGCGCCTGTACGACGACGACTTCGCCACCGCCGTCTACCGCACCCTGCGCACCGCCCACCCCGACGCCCTCACCCGGAGCCGCAGCGTCTCCACCCTCGCCGCTCCCGCCTTCGCCGGTGCCATGATGGGACGCCAGATCCTCGGCGCCATCCCCGTCGAACGCCGCGTCCTGCTCATCGCTGCTCTCACCGTTGCCGGCCACCCGCAGCTCGATGGCCGCACCGTGGCCGAAGCTCTGGTGGGTGAGCCAGCCGACCAGCCGGTCCTTTCCGGAGTCGAGGACGGGCAGGCCGGTCCCGGGCACGGAGACCAGGACGTACAGGGCCGTGGACAGCGGCATGTCCGTGGTGATGGGAGTGGTCGGTCCGGCGAGATCGCCCCGCGCGGGCCGGCGGTTCGGAGTCTCCGCCGGGGCGTTCGGCGAGCACTTCGGCCACGGATCGGGCGGTGAGCATGCCCAGGTAGCGCCCCTCGGTGTCCAGAACCGGCAGCGCTCCGTGACCGGACCGGACCAACAAGTCTCCCGCTTCAGCGAGTTCGGTGGCAGCCGGCAAGGGAGCAGGGAGCGACTCCATGACTTCCTCCACGGTCTGCGAGCCGATCTTTGCTCCGGGGGCCGGCGCGGTCAGGTCGATGCCGCGGCGGCGTAGCTTGAGGGTGTAGACGGTGTCGTGGGAGAGCAGGCGGCTGGTGAGGGTGGCCAGGACGATGGCGAGCATCAGCGGCAGGATGATGGTACTGGCCGGTGAGCTCGAAGAGGATGACGACCGCGGTGATGGGGGCCCGTGAGGGCCCCGGCGAAGACGGCACCCGTGCCCACCAGGGCGCTCCAGTACCGGGTAGCCCACGCCGTACATCTCGGCAGCACCGGCAGGACCACGCCGAGCAGCAGGCCGCCGACAGCGGGGCGGAGCCATTCGGGGCCGCGCCAGGCCCAGTCGCAGGTGACCTCGATCCAGTACAGGATGCGGGTGAAGCCGACCGCCCACGGCGCCCGCAAGGATCCCGAGGATGGTGAACAGGCCGTACTGGCCGAGGTATTCGACATGGAACGCCGGAAGAGCGAGGAAGGCGGTGTCGCCGAAGGCGGCTCGGCCGATGATGCTCGGGGTGACGCCGGAGAGGACGGTTGCGCCGAAAGCCTCGACGCTGAACGCGCCGTGCCGTCGGGGGAGCGCCAGTTACGCCCCCGCCCGCGTGGTCGCGGCGTGCGGTGAACTTCCCGTCGGGCCGCTTTCCCTTGGGACCGACTCGAAGCTGCCTTGGCCCTTCCTGACCCGCCGATTGAGCCGATTCCGACCGCGCGGCGGCGGTAGCGCTACTCCGCGTCGCGGCTCGTCCGCGGCTCTTCCCTGGCTCACGACAAGCAACGGCTGGGCGGAGTACTCGTTTCCGCCCAGCCGGGCTCCCCTTTCCCGTACCTCACAGAGAACCTCCGATGCCTGCACGACCTTTGCTTGCCTCCACGGCTTCCTCCGTGGCCGTACGTACGGCCTTCCTGACCGTGAAAGACGCCGCTGACTACCTCGGCCTCTCGCCCCGCACCCTCTACGTCTGGCGCCATCGTCGGCAGGGACCGCCGAGCTTCCGCATGGGCCCTCGCGGCCGCGTCATGTATCGGGTGGAAGCCCTCGACGCCTGGGTCCGCGAACAGGAGCAGGCCGACTCCCGCTCCAACCCGGCCCTCAACCCGCTCCGAGTCCGGCCCCAGGAGCGTTCCGCCGGCTTCATCAGAGCCTGACGTCACGCAAGCGCCGTCGAACACCGCCGTCACCCCCATCGCAAAAGGAGTTCCACCTGGCCGGCTACATAGAAGACCGATGGCTGAAGAAGCGTCCCAACCCGAGAACCGGCAAGCGTGACCGCACCGCCATGTATGGCAAGTGCACCCGCTACCGAGTCAAGGGCATCCCCGGCGTCAAGGACCGTTCCTTCGACGCCCTCCAGGACGCCAAAACCTGGCTCGCACAGGCTCAGACCGACGCACGCCGAGGCGAGTTCGTCGATCCCCGCGACGGGGCCATCGCCCTCAAGGACTACATCGCGACCCACTGGTGGCCCACCCAGAGCGGTGACCCGTCCACGATCGAACGGCTCGAGCAGAGGATACGCCGGCACATCGTGCCCCACCTGGGCGCTCAGCCGCTCAACGCCATCGGCACGGAAGTCCTGCGCCACTGGAAGAAGCGGCTGGAGAAGGACCTCGGTCCGACGTCGATCCGTCTGGTCTGGGCGACGCTCTCCAGCGTTCTCCAGGCCGCCGTCGAGGACCATCGCCTCGGACGCAATCCATGTCGGTCCAGCACAGTCGGTCCTCCGGCCCCCACCCCCGGCAGGGTTGAGGCGTGGCCGCCCGAACGGGTGCTAGCGGTACGGGAGGCACTGCCCGACCGCTACCGACTCCTCCTCGTGATCGGCGCGGGCCTTGGGCTCCGGCAAGGGGAGGCGCTCGGGCTCGCCCTGGAGGACATCGACTTCGCCAAGGAAGTCGTCCATGTCCGGCAGCAGGTCAAGATGGTGCGGGCGAAACTCTGTTTCGCACTTCCCAAGGGCCGCAAGGTCCGGGACGTGCCGCTGCCGGCTAGCGTGGCCCGGGCCATCCGGCAGCACATGGAGCAGTTCCCGCCGGTGCCGGTCACGCTGCCCTGGGACGACCCGACTCCGGCCGAGACACCTGTGGAAGCCAAACACCGGCGGCCGAGGACCTACAACCTCCTGGTGACGGGACGCGAGTGGAAGGCCATCAACCGGAACCACTTCAACTCCTACGTGTGGAAGCCCGCTCTGGCCACGGCGGGCGTGATCGCTCCGCTGGAGGAGGGCAGCGGCGACGGTGGTCGTGTGTGGGAGCCGTCCCGAGAGCACGGCTTCCACGCCCTGCGTCACTTCTTCGCCTCCGAGGAACTGGAGGTCGGCGAATCGATCGTCTCCCTGCACGCTGGCTGGGGCACTCCGACCCCGGGTTCACGCTGCGGAAGTACTCCCACTTCCTGCCTCGCGCCGGCGCACGGGGAAGTGCCGCCATCGACGCGATCTTCACGGAGCCGTAGCCGGTCGGCAGAGCCTGCGAAGCGTGGCCCGTAGCCCCGCCGCGGGCCCAAAGTCCCAGAGAAGTCCCAGAGATGCCGCCGCACCCCTACCTATCCCGCTAAGTAGCAGGTCAGACAGGGTGTGGCGGCATCCGCGCATCAAATGTCCCGGAAGATCTCGATCTGCGCCCCGATCGAGTTGAGCCGTTCCGCCAGGTCCTCGTAGCCGCGGTTGATGACGTAGACGTTGCGCAGGACGGAGGTGCCCTCGGCGGCCATCATGGCCAGGAGGACGACGACGGCCGGGCGCAGGGCCGGGGGGCACATCATTTCCGCCGAGCGCCAGCGGGTTGTGCCGTCGACCAGCACCCGGTGCGGGTCGAGCAGCTTGACCTGGGCGCCGAGTCGGTTGAGGTCCGTCAGGTAGATGGCGCGGTTGTCGTAGACCCAGTCGTGGATGAGGGTCTGGCCCTGGGCGCTGGCCGCGATGGCCGCGAAGAAGGGGACGTTGTCGATGTTGAGGCCCGGGAAGGGCATCGGGTGGATCTTGTCGATCGGGGCCTGGAGCTTGGAGGGGCGGACGGTCAGGTCGATCAGCCGGGTGCGGCCGTTGTCGGCGGCGTACTCCGGGCTGCGCTCGTGGTCCAGGCCCATCTCCTCCAGGACCGCCAGCTCGATCTCCAGGAACTCGACCGGGACGCGGCGGATGGTCAGCTCGGACTCGGTGACAACTGCCGCGGCCAGCAGGCTCATCGCCTCGACCGGGTCCTCGGACGGCGCGAAGTCCACATCGCGTTCGATGTGCGCGGCGCCGTGGACGGTGAGCGTGGTGGTGCCGATGCCGTCGACCCGGACGCCCAGCTCCTCCAGGAAGAAACACAGGTCCTGGACCATGTAGTTGGAGGAGGCGTTGCGGATGACGGTGACGCCGTCGTGGCGGGCGGCGGCCAGCAGCGCGTTCTCGGTGACGGTGTCGCCGCGTTCGGTCAGCACGATGGCGCGCTTGGGGGCGACGCTGCGGTCCACCTCGGCGATGTAGGTGCCGTCGGTCGCGGTGATCTCCAGGCCGAAGTGCCGCAGCGCCGTCATGTGCGGGGTCACGGTCCGGGTGCCAAGGTCGCAGCCGCCCGCGTAGGGCAGTTTGAAGTGGTCCATCCGGTGCAGCAGCGGGCCGAGGAACATGATGACGCTGCGGGTGCGGCGGGCCGCCTCGGTGTCCATCGAGGCGAGGTCGAGCTCGGCGGGCGGAACGATCTCCAGGTCGTTGCCGTCGTTGATCCACCGGGTCCGTACGCCGATGCTGCCCAGCACTTCGAGGATGCGGTAGACCTCCTCAATGCGGGCCACCCGGCGCAGAGTTGTGCGGCCGGCGTTCAGCAGCGTGGCGCACAGCAGCGCCACACAGGCGTTCTTGCTCGTCTTCACGTCGATGCTGCCGGACAGCCGGCGGCCGCCGACCACCCGCAGATGCATCGGCCCGGCGTAACCGAGCGAGACGATTTCGCTGTCGAGCGCCTCGCCGATTCGGGCGATCATCTCAAGGCTGATGTTCTGATTCCCGCGTTCGATGCGGTTGACCGCACTCTGGCTGGTGCCCAGAGCCTCCGCAAGCTGCGTCTGTGTCCAGCCACGGTGCTGCCGGGCGTCACGGATGAGCCTGCCGATGCGTACGAGGTAGTCGTCTGCCATGGGGTGACCGTATCTCAGATATGAGATGGATACGCAATTGCCATTGCCTGGGTTGTTCTCCTACTATGCGAACAATTGAAGGGGAGTCATAAGGGGAGTCATGAAGAGTGTGCTGCGTTCTGTCCCGCCTCTGACCGGCCGGCCGCGGACCGTGATTGCCGCCGGTCCCTTCCTTGCCGTGATCGTCGCGTTCGCCGGCATCTATACGGCGGTGTCCGGCCGGCTGCCCGATCCGCTCGCCACCCACTTCGGGTTCGGCGGCCGGGCCGACGGCTTCACCTCCGTCCACAGCTTTCTCACCGGGTCACTCGCCCTGTTCCTCCTCTTCGGTGCCGTGGTCGGCCTCCTCCTCCAGCTGCGGCCGGACGCCCCCGAGGCGCCGTGGGTGATCGCCGGCGGCTACGCCACCGCCGCCGTAACCGGTTACGCCGTCTGCGTGACGCTGCTCAGCAACGCCGACGTGGCCGACGTATCGGCCGTCCGGGTGCCGCAGTGGGAGCTGTTCCTGAGCTTCGCCGTGGCGCTGGGCGCCGGGGCGCTGGGGCGGCTGCTCGCCGGTGCGGCGCCGGCCGCGCCCCGGCGGCCGCGTGGTGCGGTGTCCCGGCTCGACCTTCCCGCCGCCGCGACGGCCGGCTGGTCGCGCACCATCAGCTCGCCGCCGCTGGCCGTACTGGGCGGTCTGCTGCTCGCCGCCGGGCTCCTCGTCGGCCTCCTCGCCGACTGGATCGCCGGCGCGGGCCTGCTGTTCGGCGCTGCCGTGTCCCTGCCGCTGGCTTCGCTACGGGTGACCGTGGACCGGCGCGGGCTGACCCTTGCGCCGACGCTGCTGTCCGCTCGTTGCCGTTTCCGGCGCATACCCCTGGACCGCATCGAGGAGGCCGGCAGCCGACGGATCGCCTGCTTCACCGAGTTCGGCGGCTGGGGCTACCGCATCCGGGCCGGCCGCAGCGGCTTCGTGCTGCGCTCGGGGGAGGGCATCGTGGTACGGCTGACCAGCGGCAGGGAGTTCGTGGTGACGGTCGATGATGCCGCGACCGCCGCCGCACTGCTCAATACGTACACCGACCGCGCCCGTTCGCGGCAAGGAGGCTGAGGTGCTCTTCCGGGTCGATCCCGGCTCGTCCGTCCCGCTCGGCGACCAGATCGCGGCCTGTGTCCGCGGCGCCATCGCCGACGGCACGGTGGACGCCGGGGAGCGGCTGCCGGCCGCCCGCGAGCTCGCCGGGTCCCTCGGCGTGAACGTCCATACCGTGCTGCGGGGCTATCAGCGCCTCAAGGAGGAGGGGCTGATCGAACTCCGCCGCGGCCGCGGTGCGGTGGTCACCGGTGCCGCCACACCCGCGCGTGCCCGCCTCGGGGAAACCGCCGAGCGGCTGATCGCCGAGGCCCGCCATCTGGGGCTCTCCGACGAGGAGATCGTCACGGTGGTACGGACGGGGCTGGCGGGGCGGTGAGCGCGGGCGGGCGCGGCGGAGGGTGCGCCCGGGCCGGCGCCGCCGCACCACCCGGGCCGGCTCGACCGCTCGTTCACGGGCCGTCCGGTGCCTCGCCGCCGGGTGCCGGGCGGGGCGTGCGCAGGCCGCGGACCTGCGGGGAGAGCAGGGCGGCGGCCGTGGCGAGGACGATCAGCGCGGCGCAGCCGGCGAGCGCACGGCCCACGCCGAGGTGGGCCGCGACCGGCCCCGCGACCAGCAGGCCGAGTGGTGCGAAGGCCAGTGAGCCGAACCAGTCGTAGGAACTGACGCGGGACAGCGCCGCCTCGGGGACCTCCCGCTGGAGGGTGGTCGCCCACAGCACCCCGAAGACGTCGGCGGCGATGCCCGAACTGAACATGGCGAGCGCGATCAGCGGCACCGGTGCCCGCACGGCGAGCAGGGCGATCGGGAGCGCCGCCGGGAAGGTGGCCAATACGGCGACCAGGACCGGACGGTGCACCCGGAGACGGGCGGCCAGTCCGGCGCCCATGATGGTGCCCAGCGCCTGCGCGGCGACGATCAGGGACCAGGAGCGCGCACCGCCCAGCCCGCCTTCGGTCGCGAGCGGTCCCAGCACCCCGGCGTTGGCGTTGAGCGCGGCGACGACGACCGCGTACTGCACCACGACGACCCACAGCCACTGCCGCCCCGCGAACTCCCGCCAGCCGTCCCGCAGTTCCGACGACCCCGAAGCCCTCGGCCGGACCCGTGCGGACAGCCGGAGGCCGCGGATCAGCAGCGCGCTCACCACGAAGGAGGCGGCGTTGAGGGCAGCGCCCAGCCGGCGCCGACCAGTGCCACGACCACACCCGGGAGAACAGCGCGGTGGCCGTCCCCGCCAGCGAGGCCAGCGAGCAGAGCGCCCACAGCGGCGCATGCCCCGTCAGCACCATCGCGGCGAGCCCGGCATAGGCGGCCGCGCCCACGAGATCGGCGACGATCATCAGCCGGGAGCGCGACATCCGGTCCGCCAGCACCCCGCCGACGAGGACGAACGCCAGCTGCGGCACGGCCTGGCAGGCCAGCACCAGGGACAGCTGCCCGGGGCCCGCCCCCGGCAGCGCCAGGACGGCGAAGGACAGCGCCACCCGGGCGAAGCCGTTGCCGAGGACCGAGATCGTACGGGCGGCGGTGAGCAGCATGAACCGTCGGTCACGCGAGAGGGGAGGGCCGGCGGGCAGCGCGGTCAGCGTCGGAGACGGATGTGGGGGCGCGGGTTCCGGAGTGGCCGTCACGGCGTCAGCGTAGGACCAACTGCCCCTCCCCGTACGGGATCCGGACACCGACGGAGGCCCGCCTTCCCTGCGACGGGTCCTGCCGTCCTCAGTCGTCGAGGAACGTCAGGTCCAGCCGCTCCAGCCGTGCCGGATCGGCGAGGATATTGATCTCGACGATCTTCCCGTGGGGGAGGGTGAAGCCCATGACGGCCAGCGGCTGCCCGCCCTGCGCCGTGACCAGCCCCGGGGCGCCGTTGACCAGCGCCGGCCGGGCGAACGGCGCGAACCGGGAGAACGTCAGCGCCTGTTCGACGACCGCGCGTGCCCCGCGGACCAGCTTCGACAGGCCCCCGCGCGCGGCACCGGCGTCGGCGCGCAGCACCACGTCCGGGTCGAGGACGGCGAGCAGTGCATCGAAGTCGCCGCCGCGGGAGGCGGCGAGGAAGGCGTCGACCACCTCCCGCTGCCGGGCGAAATCCGCATCGGGGGCCGGAGCGGTGCCCTGCACGCGCCGCCGCGCCCGGCTGGCGAGCTGCCGGGCGGCGGCGGGCG
The DNA here is from genome assembly GCF_050433025.1 of Streptomyces auratus. NCBI lineage: Bacteria > Bacillati > Actinomycetota > Actinomycetes > Kitasatosporales > Streptomycetaceae > Streptomyces > Streptomyces auratus. The sequence goes on from NZ_JBNGCB010000003.1 coordinate 2,069,191, forward strand.
TGCGGTCGACGATCGGCGCGATCTCGTCGAAGGGCATCGCGAACATGTCGTGCAGGACGAAGGCGAGCCGCTCGGCGGGGGAGAGCGTCTCCAGGACGACGAGCAGCGCCAGCCCGACGGAGTCGGCCAGCACCGCCGCGTCTTCCGGGCCGTCGGCGTCCAGCCGGCGCACGACCGGCTCGGGGACATGCACCTCGAGCGGGTCCTCGCGCCGTGCCGTGCGCCGCCGCAGCTGGTCCAGGCACACCCGCCCCACGACCGTCGTCAGCCAGCCGCCCAGATTCTCCACCCCGTCCGCACCGGACCGGTCGAGCCGCAGCCAGGCCTCCTGGACGGCGTCCTCCGCCTCGGTCAGCGACCCGAGCATCCGGTAGGCCACCGCCCGCAGATGGCTCCGGTTCTCCTCGAAGCGCTCCGCCAGCCACTCGTGCTCATCCATCGCTTTCACCCTTCCCCCGTTTCGCTACCCGGCAAGGTCCGTCACCGTTCTGACGCATCCGGCGGGGCGCATGTGACAGGAGGGAGGCTACGGGCAGGTTTCCCCTGCCCGTAGCGCGCGTAGGGGAGTGGGGCGCCGGTCAGCCCTCGGCGATCTCGCGGACCTCGGCGGTGACCGTCAGGTGCTCCGGGTGGATCTGGAGGAACCGCTTGGTCCACTCCAGGGCCTCGGCCTTGTCCTTGCACTGGGTCAGGGCGTAGCCGCCGATGACCTCCTTGCTCTCGGTGAACGGCCCGTCGGTCCAGTGGAGCTTCCCCTCGGACCAGGTGACCCGGGTGCCCTCGGAGGTCGGGGTGAGGCCGGCCGTGTCCAGCATGACTCCCGCCTTGGTGATCTCCTCCAACAGCTCGGCCATCCGCCCCTCGAACTCGGGGCCGGGGCCCTCGGCGGGGACGTTCTGCTCGTCGATGCGGATCATCGTCAGAAAGCGCGGCATGGTCACTCCTCGGTCGGGAGGGCGGGGCCGGTCCCCGCCTCTCACCCTTGCGTCGAACGGGAGACGGCCGGATCGACACCTTTCCCGGAATTCTTCGGAGATTTTTCCGGGGCGGCCACCGCAGCGTCTCCCGGGCGGGGGGAATCCGCGGAGCACGCGCGCAGCCCGGGCGTCGCGGCACCCACCAGAGCGACCGCGCCGAGGCACAGGAGACCGCCGCTGACCAGGGCGGTCGCCCCTGACGTGGCGTCGGCCAGCAGGCCTCCGCGGACGTTGCCGAGGTCCGGCCCGGCCTGCCCGACGATCTGTTCCGCGGCGCCGACCCGGCCGAGCAGCGCGTCGGGGGTGTGCCGCTGGACGAGGGTGTTGCGGGAGACCACGGACACGGTGTCGGCCGCGCCGGCCAGCACCAGCAATCCCAGCCCGGCCCACGGGTGGGACGAGCGGCCGAACAGCGCGAGCGCCCCGCCCCAGGCCGCCGATCCGCCGAGCATCACCAGGCCGGGGCGGGAGCGCCGGGTGAAGGTCCCGGAGAGGACGGACGCGGCGAGGCCGCCGGCCGCGAGGGCGGTCAGGAACAGCCCGAGGGTGCCCGGGCCGCCGCCGAACCGTTCCGCGTTGATCAGGGGGAACAGGCTGATCGGCATCGACAGGACGGTGGTGGCCAGGTCGGTGAGGAGCGCCCCGCGAATGACGGGCGTGCGGACCAGGAAGGCCAGACCGTCCCGCACACCGCGCAGGCCCGGCCGGGTGGGCTCGTCCCCGGGGTGCATCGGCGGCAGGCCCCGGGCACCGTGGAGCGCCGCGGTGAAGGTGAGCGCGTCGACCAGATAGCAGCCGCCGACGCCCAGCCCGTCCAGGAGCAGCCCGCCCAGTGCCGGTCCGGTCAGCATGGCGCCCTGGAAGGCGATCCGGCGCAGCGCCAGCCCGGCCGCGCGCTGGTCCTCGGGAAGCAGGCGGGGGACGAAGGTGCGGGCCGCCGGACCGCTGCCGGCCCCGAAGCAGGACTGCACCGCGACCAGCAGCAGTACGCCCCCGGCCGGGAAGTGTCCGAGCAAGCCCTGCACAGCGAGCAGCAGGGAACAGCCGGCCTGGCCGCCGGTGGTGATCAGGTAGCACGTCCGCCGGTCCACCCGGTCGACGACGGACCCGGCGAAGAGCCCGAGGACGAGGAGCGGAACCGCCCCGGCAAGGCCCACCGCGCCCGTCCAGGCGGTGCTGTGCGTGTGCTGCCAGATCTGGAACAGCACGGCGACGCGCGTCATCTGGCTGCCGAGCCCGGAGAGCGACTGGCCGACCCAGAGCCGCCGGAACGGTGCCGACGAGCGCAGCGGGCGCACATCGAGGAGGGCCCGCCTCACTCCCATGCGGGGTCCCCCGCCAGCCTCTCGGCGATCCGGTCGTGGAAGCTCTTGCGTGCGAGGGCCTGCTCGATGTCGGTGACGGCCCGGCTGAGGGGATAGGGGATCTCCGCCTCGATCTCGGCGAGCGCGGCCTCGGTGGCCCGCCATTCCGCCGCCAGCCGGCCGGCCACGCGGCGGGCGTCGTCCGTGAGCGTCACCTTCTTGCTGCGCGCATCGTGGCCCGGCACGGTCCGGACCCAGCCGGCCGCGCGCATCGCGGCCACCTTCTGGCTGAGCGCCGAATGCGTCCGGCCGACCGACGTGGCCAGCTCGGTGATGGTCATCGGCCCCTCGGCGTGCAGCCGGAGCAGCTCCAGCACATAGCTCGGCTTGAGCCCGTCGATCTGCTTCTCCGCGTAGATCCGGGCGATGTCCGCGTCCATCGAGGCCTGAAGCAGCCGCAGCGGCCGCCATCGGCTGTGGTGGGTGGGATCGGGGGCCGGGTGGTCGGTCGTCGTCATGACGGAATCATAACGGTGCTTATATAAGCGCTGTTGTATTTCTCCCGCTTTTTCTTGCATCCCGGAAGGCGGCGGCCGCGGGGAGGGGTGTCGGCGGGGTGAACGGCAGGCGGCGATGGCGAATGCGCGAAGGTCAGGGCATGACCCCGGCGCGGCGATGTATTAGAGTTATCTCGACATCGAGATATCTACCGAGAGGCGTACCGCTGCCGCGCCAGTAAGGCATGCCTAAGTTAGGTCAACCTTAGTGGATGGGGCAAGGAGCTGTGACGGCAGCATTGCGGCGGTACGCGCGAATTCATGCATGAAGGAGACTGTCGTGTCGGCGAACAGCTTCGACGCCCGCAGCACGCTGCAGGTGGGCGACGAGTCGTACGAGATCTTCCGGCTGGACAAGGTGGAGGGCTCGGCCCGCCTCCCGTACAGCCTGAAGGTGCTGCTGGAGAACCTGCTCCGCACCGAGGACGGCGCGAACATCACCGCCGACCACATCCGGGCGCTCGGCGGCTGGGACTCGCAGGCCCAGCCCAGCCAGGAGATCCAGTTCACGCCGGCCCGCGTGATCATGCAGGACTTCACCGGTGTGCCGTGTGTCGTGGACCTCGCGACCATGCGTGAGGCCGTCAAGGAGCTCGGCGGCGACCCGGCGAAGATCAACCCGCTGGCCCCGGCCGAGCTGGTCATCGACCACTCCGTCATCGCCGACAAGTTCGGCACCAAGGACGCCTTCGGCCAGAACGTCGAGCTGGAGTACGGCCGCAACAAGGAGCGCTACCAGTTCCTGCGCTGGGGCCAGACCGCGTTCGACGAGTTCAAGGTCGTCCCGCCGGGCACCGGCATCGTCCACCAGGTGAACATCGAGCACCTGGCCCGCACGGTCATGGTGCGGGGCGGCCAGGCGTACCCCGACACCCTCGTCGGCACCGACTCGCACACCACCATGGTCAACGGCCTCGGTGTGCTGGGCTGGGGCGTCGGCGGCATCGAGGCCGAGGCCGCGATGCTCGGCCAGCCGGTCTCGATGCTCATCCCGCGCGTCGTCGGCTTCAAGCTGACCGGTGAGCTCAAGCCGGGCACCACCGCCACCGACCTCGTGCTGACCATCACCGAGATGCTCCGCAAGCACGGTGTCGTCGGCAAGTTCGTCGAGTTCTACGGCGAGGGCGTCGCCGCCACCTCGCTGGCCAACCGCGCCACCATCGGCAACATGTCGCCGGAGTTCGGTTCGACCGCCGCGATCTTCCCGATCGACGACGAGACCCTGAACTACCTGCGCCTGACCGGCCGCGACGCCCAGCAGGTCGCGCTCGTCGAGGCGTACGCCAAGGAGCAGGGCCTCTGGCTCGACCCGGCCGCCGAGCCCGACTTCTCCGAGAAGCTGGAGCTGGACCTGTCGACGGTCGTTCCGTCGATCGCCGGCCCGAAGCGCCCGCAGGACCGCATCGTCCTCGCCGAGGCCGCCACGCAGTTCGAGCGCGATGTCCTCAACTACGTCTCCGACGCGGACGAGGCGGGCGAGGAGTCCTTCCCGGCCTCCGACGCCCCGGCCGCCACCAACGGTGTGCCGAGCCGCCCGACCACGGTCACCGCCCCCGACGGCTCGACCTACGAGATCGACCACGGTGCGGTGACGGTCGCGGCCATCACCTCGTGCACCAACACCTCGAACCCGTACGTCATGGTCGCCGCCGCGCTCGTTGCGAAGAAGGCCGTGGAGAAGGGCCTGACCCGCAAGCCCTGGGTCAAGACCACCCTCGCCCCGGGCTCGAAGGTCGTCACCGACTACTTCGACAAGGCCGGTCTGACGCCGTACCTCGACAAGGTCGGCTTCAACCTGGTCGGCTACGGCTGCACCACCTGCATCGGCAACTCCGGCCCGCTGCCGGAGGAGGTCTCCAAGGCCGTCAACGACCACGACCTGGCCGTCACGTCGGTGCTCTCCGGCAACCGTAACTTCGAGGGCCGGATCAACCCCGACGTCAAGATGAACTACCTGGCGTCCCCGCCGCTGGTCGTCGCGTACGCCCTCGCGGGCTCCATGAAGGTGGACATCACCAGGGACGCGCTCGGCACCGACCAGGACGGCAACCCGGTCCACCTGAAGGACATCTGGCCCTCCGAGGCCGAGGTCAACGACGTCGTGGCCAACGCCATCGGCGAGGACATGTTCAACAAGTCCTACCAGGACGTCTTCGCGGGCGACGCCCAGTGGCAGGCGCTGTCGATCCCGACCGGCAACACCTTCGAGTGGGACCCGCAGTCCACCTACGTCCGTAAGCCCCCGTACTTCGAGGGCATGGCCATGGAGCCGTCGCCGGTCCAGGACATCGCCGGTGCGCGCGTCCTGGCCAAGCTGGGCGACTCGGTCACCACCGACCACATCTCCCCGGCCGGTGCGATCAAGGCCGACACCCCGGCCGGCAAGTACCTCACCGAGCACGGCGTCGAGCGTCGCGACTTCAACTCCTACGGCTCCCGCCGTGGTAACCACGAGGTCATGATCCGCGGCACCTTCGCCAACATCCGCCTGCGCAACCAGATCGCGCCGGGCACCGAGGGCGGCTTCACGCGTGACTTCACGCAGGAGGACGGCCCGGTCTCCTTCATCTACGACGCGTCGCAGAACTACCAGGCCGCCGGCGTCCCGCTGGTCATCCTGGCCGGCAAGGAGTACGGCTCCGGCTCGTCCCGCGACTGGGCCGCCAAGGGCACCGCGCTGCTCGGCGTCAAGGCCGTCGTCGCCGAGTCCTACGAGCGCATCCACCGCTCGAACCTCATCGGCATGGGCGTCCTGCCGCTGCAGTTCCCGGAGGGCCAGACCGCCGAGACCCTCGGTCTGACCGGCGAGGAGACCTTCGCCGTCTCCGGCGTGACCGGGCTGAACGACGGCACCACGCCGCGCACCGTCAAGGTCACCACCGACAGCGGTGTCGAGTTCGACGCGGTCGTCCGCATCGACACCCCCGGTGAGGCGGACTACTACCGCAACGGCGGCATCATGCAGTACGTGCTGCGCTCGCTCCTGCGTAAGTAGGTCCCCCGCGGCAGCGAGGACGGGCCGCACTCCCTCGGTCGAGGGGGTGCGGCCCGTCCGCTTTCACGGCATCGGGATCTACGGCGTCCCGAGCAACTCGACCTCGGCGAGGGTGCCCTTGTGGTCGGGCACCACCCGGTAGTGCCGGTAGCTGTCCGGCCGGCTGATGCCGAAGACACGGGTCTGATGGTCCCAGGTGAAGGACTCTCCCTCGCGGTGGTCCAGCCGCGTCCACCGCTCCCCGTCGGCGGAGCCCTCCAGCGTCCAGCCGGACGGTGCCGAGGCGCGGTCCGCCGACGTGAAGGTGTACGACGTGACCCTGGCCGGCCGGGCGAGGTCCACCGGGGCATTGGTCAGTTCGGCCGAGGTGTCCGAGGTGTTGTCGTACAGCGGGCCGCCGCCGGGGCCGGTCAGGTCCCGGGGCGGGGCGGGGACCTCGTCGTCCTGGGTGATCGAGGTGGGGGCCGCGTGCGCGCCGGTGCCCCAGGCGGACGGCTCGGGGCCCATGGTGAAGTCCAGGGTGCCGCCGCGGGCCAGCAGCTGGTGCGGCAGGGCGGTGGAATTCCACGGCTTGCCGTTGAGCGTGAGCTTCTGGACGTAGCTGTTGTGTGCGGAGTTGTGCGGGGCGTTGATGGTGAGATCGCGGCCGTTCTCCAGATGGACCGTGGCCTTGGTGAACAGCGGGGAGCCCACCGCGTATTCGCCCTGGCCCATCACCAGCGGATAGAAACCCAGCGCGCTGAAGACGTACCACGCGGACATCTCACCGTTGTCCTCGTCCCCCGGATATCCCTGGCCGATCTCACTGCCGAGGTAGAGCCGGGACATCGCCTCGCGGACCTTTTCTTGGGTCTTCCAGGGCTGCCCGGCCGCGTCATACAGGTAGCCGATGTGGTGCGCGGGCTGATTGCTGTGCCCGTACATGCCCATCCGGGTGTCGCGGGCCTCGGTCATTTCGTGGATCACCTGGCCGTAGGAGCCGGCGAATTCCCTGGCCGCGGTCTCCGGGGTGGAGAAGTAGGCGTCCAGCTTCTTGGCCAGGCCCGAGCGGCCGCCGTAGAGGTTGGCCAGCCCCCGGGTGTCCTGCGGCGCGGTGAAGGCAGCGGTCCAGGCGTTGGTCTCGGTGTAGTCGTAGCCCCAGACACGGGGGTCGAACCGGTCCGCGGGCAGCCGCCAGTTGCCGTGGGCGTCCTTGCCCTGGAAGAAGCCGGCCTTCTCGTCGAAGAGCCGGACGTAGTTCTGGGCGCGGCCCAGGAAATACGCGGATTCTTCCCTGTAGCGGGGCTTTTTGGTCTTCTCGTACAGCGCCTGGCCCATACGGGAGATGCCGAAGTCGTTGAGATAGCCCTCCAGCGCCCAGGACATTCCCTCGCGGGTGTCGGTGCTCGTATAGCCGAGGAAGGGGGACGTGGTCATGCCCTTGCGGCCGACACCGGGGTTCGGCGGGGCGACGGTGGCGTTCTTGACGGCCGCGGCATAGGCCGCCTCGGCGTCGAACTTCACGCCCTTGAGATAGGCATCGGCGAAGGCCACGTCGGAACTCGTACCGGTCATGAGGTCCGCATAACCGGGGGAGGACCAGCGGGAGATCCAGCCGCCGTCCTTGTACTGCTGCACGAATCCGTCGACCATTTTCCCCGCGCGTTTCGGCGTGAGGAGCGAATAGGCGGGCCAGGTGGTCCGGTAGGTGTCCCAGAAGCCGTTGTTGACGTAGATCTCACCGTCGACGATCTTCGAGCCGGTGTGGGTCGGGGTGTCCTGGCCGGTCTGCGGCGAGAAGGGGCTGGCATAGCGGCTGCGCGAACCGACCTTCTCGAAGCCGGAGTTGGGGTAGAGGTAGAGGCGGTAGAGGTTGGAGTAGAGGGTGGTGAGCTGGTCGCGGCTGGCGCCCTGGACCTCGATCCGGCCCATGAGGCCGTCCCACTGCGCCTGCGCCCGGTCCTCGATGCCGGCGAAGGTGGCATCGGCGGGGATCTCCCGGGCCAGATTCGCCTTCGCCTGGTCCACGCTGATCAGGGAGGTCGCGAGCCGCATGGTCACGGTGCGGTCCGCGCCCGGTCGGAAGCGGAGATAGCCGGTGACATCCTTGCCTCCCCCGCCCCCGGTGCAAGCACCGGCTCCACCGGAGCGGCTGACGCCGCACCCCCTGATGTTCCCACCGCCGGTGACCGGGGCGTCGAAGGTGCCGTAGACGAAGAGCCGGGTGGCGCCCACGGAGAGCCCGCTCTTGACGTCCGAGAAGCCGGTGACGATGCCGTGCTCGGTGTCCAGGCTCAGGCCGCCCTTGTCGTTGACGTTGTCGAAGATCAGGCTCGCCCGGTCGCCGGGGAAGGTGAAGCGCATCAGCGCGGCGTGATCGGTCGGGGTGATCTCCGTCTTGAGGCCGTTGTCGAAGGTCACGCCGTAGTAGTGCGGCTTCGCCGTCTCGTTGCTGTGGTGGAAGGGCAGCGCCCGGCCGGTGCGCGAGGCGTCCGGGGTGCCGGCCGCGACGGACGGCATGACCTGGAAGGTCTGCCGGTCGCCCATCCACGGGCTCGGCTCATGGCTGGCGCTGAAGGCCTGGAGCGTGGGCAGGTTGTCGGCGTTGTTCTTCCGCGCGTATTCGTAGAGCCAGTCGGCGGAGCCCGCGTTGGTCACCGGGGTCCAGAAGGTGAAGCCGTTGGGGACGGCGGTGGCGGGGAAGGTGTTGCCGCGCGAGAAGCTGCCGCTGGAGAGCGTGCCGCGGGTGGTGACGGCGTAGTCGGAGAGATGACCGAGCGGCTTGTCCGGGGCGGCGGGACCGAGGGTGATGTCATCGACCCAGCCGCGGAAGTCCGTGGTGGTCCGCGGGGCCCGCGGCGCGTCGTACGCGACCAGGATGCGGTCGACCGTCTTGCCCGCGGCGACCGCGCCGATCCGCGCCTCCCGGTGGTTCCACTGGTTGACGTAGAGCGTCTTGGAGGCGCCCTGTCCCTGCGGCGTCAGCGGTGCGCCGTGCTGGTCGACGGCGGACAGCTCGCTGAGGTAGGTGCCGTCGGTGAAGGCCAGATCGAGGGCGGCATGGGTCGCCGGGTAGTCCGGATCGCTCCGTGCCATCTCCGGAAAGATCTCGTACGAGAGCGAGGTGGCCGCGGTGACGGGGATGTTGACCTCGAAGACCTTGTTGTACGCGTAGCCGTGGCCGCCGGCGGTGTGGGTGCCGGCGTAGCGCAGCGCATGGCCGCCGCTGAAGCCGGCGTGCGCCTTGGCGGTCGGGGAGTCGCCGGGGCCGGTGTCGATGCCGGTGCTCATCCCGGGCGCCGCGGGGGCGGTCTCCTGGGTGACGCCTAAGACCCTGGGCTTTCCGTCGGGGCCGGTCTCGACGGCGTCGTTCCAGTCCGGCTGGGGGTCGCCGGCCTCTAAGGAGGAGCGGAACTCCGTGGCCCCGTGGGGACGTTGGGGCGGCGCGGCCTGGGCGATGCCGGCCGGTCCGAGCCCGGTGACGAGGAGCAGAGCGGCCGCCACGAGGGCGGCGGGGCGGGCGATCCCGCGCAGTGGACGGTGCCGGTGTCTGAGCCGCACGCGAGCCCTCTCAACCAGGGTGACATCGTTGTCAGTTGGGTGGCGCCAAGCTGAGGGCGTGTCTCCCCGATCTCCGTGGGCCTGCGACGCCTGGCACCGCGCCTCGCGGCGTTGTCGCATCACCCACGGACACCCAGTCCGCGGGAGATGCTCCGCCTTGCGATGCACGGCACCTGGGGGCACCTCCCAGCGTTAGCTGGGGGAGCCGCAGGCTGATCCACGGAGATCGGGGAGACACGCCCTAAGCAGAGATAAGTAACGTGCGTGGGGGCTTTGGTGTCAAGGGTGGTGCCGAGATCGGTGGGTCGGCCGTGCCGGCCGGCGCACCCGGGGGTGCCGACCGGAAAATCCCCCGCATACCGGGGAGGTCTCAACTAGGGAAAGACTGCCGCCCGACCCTGCGTTCGATCTTGCCCCTGCGGCCGCAAGTGGACTATACCTGTCGGCGTCCGACCGGCCGTACGACAGGGCCGTGGATCCGGGGGGAAAGCGGGAAACGGATGACCTCCCCGCACTTCCCTGGCGTCCCGGTGCACATCCCGTACAACTCAGCTTCATCTGACCCGCGGTGCCGGGGTGGCTCCGGTACACCGCCTGAGTCCTGAAGAAGGCGAGGACTTGAGCATGGGATCCACCTCTGAATTCAACCGTCGCGATCTGGTCAAGCGAGCCGCTGCCCTGGGAATCATCGCCGTACCGGCCATGGGAACGCTCTCGGCGTGTGCCACCGGAGGCGGTGGCGGAAACGGGGACAACGGCGCCAAGAACAAGGGCGCGACCTCGGCGAAGAACCCGTTGGGCGTGAAGAAGGGCGTGGCCCTGGAGGCGTTCATTTTCAAGGGCGGGCTGGGCGACCAGTACGCCAAGGACGCCGAGGCCGACTACGACAAGACCTACGGCGTCACCGTCAAGCACACCGGAACGCAGCAGGTCGGGCCGAAGCTGCAGCCGCGCTTCGCCGGCGGAAATCCCCCGGACATCATCGACAACTCCGGGGCCGACCATCTGGACATGAACAAGCTGTCCGCACAGGGCCAGTTGCAGGATCTGGCGGCGCTGCTCGATGCGCCGTCGCTGGACGACCCGAAGAAGAAGATCCGGGACACGCTCTACCCCAGCACCCTGGAAAAGGGCAAGCACAAGGACGTGTTCGATGTCTTCTACTATGCGTTCACGGTCTATGGCACGTGGTATTCCCACAAGCTGCTGAAGGACAAGGGCTGGGAGTACCCGACCTCTTTGGACGACATGGTCAAGCTCTGCGGCGAGATCAAGAAGTCGGGCGTGGCGCCCTGGACGTACCCGGGCAAGTACCCCTACTACGTCCACTTCAATATGTTCGCCCAGATCGCCAAGATCGGCGGGCTCGACAAATGGATCGCCATCGACAATCTGGAGCCCAAGGCCTGGACGTCGAACGACGCGGTCAAGCAGGTCGTCGAGCACTATGCGGAGCTGGCCGCCAAGGGCTATTTCCTCCAGGGCAGTCAGGGCCTGACGCACATCCAGTCGCAGACCGCCTGGACCCGGGGCAAGGCCGTCTTCCTCCCCAACGGTTCCTGGGTGGAGAACGAGGCCGCGCCGACCACGCCGAAGGACTTCGACATGGCCGTCGGCCCGCTGTTCAACGGCGGCAGCGGCGACAAGATGCCGCACGGCACCCTGCGTGCCGAGCCCAGCGAGCCGTTCATCGTGGCCAAGGACGGGAAGAATCCGGTCGGCGGCATGGAGCTGCTGCGCATTCTGCTGTCGAAGAAGCATGCGCAGAATTTCGCGACCAAGGTCCGCTCGCTCACCACGGTCCAGGGCGCGACCGACGGAATGCAGCTCTCCCCGGGGCTCTCGTCGGCCGCCGAGGCCGTCAAGGCGGGCGGCCAGAACCTGCTGATGATCCAGCTGCAGGAGTGGTATCCGAAGCTGACCGACGAGAAGCTGGGCGGGCTCACCAGCCAGCTGCTGACCGGTGACATGAAGGCCGCGGAGTGGATCAGGAAGGCCCAGCAGTACGCGGACGAATTCGCCAAGGACGACTCCGTCACCAAGTTCCATCGCGAGGCCTGACCGAGACCACCGCTGCCGAGGGAGGGCCGGGGAGCGCAATGCAACACGGCAAGTACCGATTCATCGTGGGGTTCCTGGCCCTGCCTCTGCTCATCTACGCGATCTTTGTGATCTCGCCGTTCATCCAGGCATTCCAGATCTCGACGACGGAATGGAGCGGCCTGCGCGGTGCCGCCAAGAGCGTCGGTCTGGGCAACTACGACAAGCTGCTGCACAGCGACGAGTTCTGGAACGCGCTGGGGCACAACGTCATCATGCTGGTGCTGGTCCCGATCGCCACGCTGACGCTGGGGCTGTTCTTCGCCTTCATGCTCAATGTCGGCGGCCGGGCCCGCCGCGGCGCGGTCATCACCGGAGTCCGCGGAGCCTCGTTCTACAAATTCGTCTACTTCTTCCCGCAGGTCATCTCGATCACCATCATCTCGGTGATCTGGTTCAACATCTACAACCCGGATCCGCACGACGGCATGCTCAACTCGCTGCTGGGTGCGGTGGGTCTGGACTCGCTGCAGAGTTCCTGGCTGGGAGAACGCAGTATCGCCCTCGCCTGCATCATGGTGGTGATGGTCTGGGCGAACGTCGGCTTCTACGTCGTGCTCTTCTCCGCCGCCATGGCCTCCATTCCACGGGAGATCTACGAGGCCTCGCTGCTGGACGGCGCCAACCGTCTCCACACCTTCTTCCGGATCACTCTTCCGCTGCTGTGGGACACCGTGCAGACCGGCTGGGTGTATATGGGCATCATCGCGATGGACGCCTTCGCGCTGGTGCAGATCATGTCGGTGAACATGGGCGGGCCCGACGGCGCCACCGACGTCGTACCGCTGCGGCTCTACCAAACCGCCTTCCGGGACAGCCAGTTCGGCTATGCGGCGGCGATGGGTGTCGCCATGCTCGTCGTCACGCTGTTGTTCGCCGTCCTCACGATGCGCTTTGCGCGCCGTGAGCGGATCGAGTTCTAGGGGCAGGGCGCATGACGACGGAAACCAATGCGGTGGAGAAGCTGCCGGCGGTGCCCGGGCAGCGGTCCGGCGGCAGGAAGAGCGCCGGGAAGTCGCGCCGGGGCGCCGAGGGCGGCGTGCTCAACGTCTTCTCGCACGGCATGCTGATCGTGTGGGCACTGATGGTGGGCATGCCGCTGCTGTGGGTGCTGTGGAGCTCGTTCAAGAGCAGCGGGGACATCCTCACCACACCCTGGTCGCTGCCCGGCAAGCTGCACGTCGAGAACTGGGTCAACGCCTGGGACAAGGCGAACATCGGCAAGATGTTCCTCAACACCCTGATCGTGGTGGGTGGTTCGGTCACCGGGACGATGGTGCTCGGCTCCATGGCGGGCTACGTCCTGGCGCGGTTCACGTTCCCGGGCAACCGCGTCATCTACTACCTGTTCGTGGCCGGGATGTCCTTCCCGGTGTTCATGCTGGTCATCCCGCTGTTCTTCGTGATGCGGGACTTCCCCGGGATTCCGCTGCTGGCCACGTACCAGGGCCTGATCGCGGTCTATATCGCCTACTCGCTGCCGTTCACCGTCTTCTTCATGACGTCCTTCTTCCGCACCCTGCCGACGTCGGTGGCGGAGGCGGCGATGATCGACGGTGCCTCGCACGCCAGGACGTTCTTCCAGGTGATGCTGCCGATGGCCAAGCCCGGCCTGATCAGCATCGGGATCTTCAACTTCCTGGGGCAGTGGAATCAGTATCTGCTGCCGATGGTCCTCAACCAGGACGAGGACAAGTACGTGTTGACGCAGGGCCTGGCCAACATCGCGCTGCAGCAGGGATACGAGGGGGACTGGGGCGGGCTGATGGCCGGCATGATGATCGCGATGCTGCCGGTGCTGCTGGTGTACTTCATCTTCCAGCGCCAGGTGCAGGCGGGGCTGACGGCGGGGGCGATCAAGTAGCGGACCGGCACTCCGTTCGTACCGCCGATTGTTTTGCGCCATCTTGGCGCGTGCCTGTGTGCGCTTCCCGCGCGCACCCCGGGGCGGCTCCGCGGCAACGGAGCCGCCCCGCGGGTTTTCCTCCCGGGCCGGCCTTCGATCATGCCGGGCTCAACGCCTTGACGAGACTTCCCGGCTGGCGTTCTGCTTAGAGTTCACATGTTGAATCGACGGCCGTCCCCCCGATGAGGGGGGTGCGGTCGGCGGGAGGTCGTCGTGCCTCCCCGGCCACCGCTGGGGGAGCCCGGCCCGAGACGGGAGTATGAGTCAATGGAGACTCCGGGGTCGCAGTCCTCGCTGCACCGGGCCAATCTGGAGCGGGTCGTCCGCGCGGTGCGTATGGCGGGCTCGCTCACCCAGGCGGAGATCGCCCGGAGCACGGGGCTGTCCGCGGCCACCGTTTCCAACATCGTTCGTGAGTTGAAGGACGGTGGGACCGTTGAGGTGACCCCCACTTCAGCGGGCGGGCGGCGGGCGCGCAGCGTCTCGCTCTCGGGTGACGCCGGCATCGTCGTCGGGGTCGATTTCGGGCACTCCCATCTGCGGGTGGCCATCGGCAACCTCGCCCATCAGGTGCTCGCCGAGCAGGCCGAGCCGATCGATGTCGACGCCTCCGCCGCGGAGGGCTTCGACCGGGCGGAAGAGCTGGTCAACCGGCTGATCGAGGCCACCGGGATCGGCGTTGGCAAGGTCGTCGGCGTCGGGCTGGGCGTGCCCGGGCCGATCGACGTCGAATCCGGGACGCTGGGCTCGACGGCGATCCTGCCGGGCTGGGCCGGGACGAACCCCCGCCAGGAGCTGTCCGGGCGCCTCGGGGTGCCGGTCCACGTCGACAACGACGCCAACCTCGGCGCGCTGGGCGAGCTGGTGTGGGGCGGCGGCCGCGGGGCCTCCGACCTGGCGTACATCAAGGTCGCCAGCGGTGTCGGCGCCGGCCTGGTGATCAGCGGCCAGATCTACCGCGGGCCCGGCGGTACGGCGGGCGAGATCGGGCACATCACGCTGGACGAGGCGGGTCCGGTGTGCCGCTGCGGCAACCGCGGCTGCCTGGAGACCTTCACCGCGGCCCGGTACGTCCTCCCGCTGCTGCAGCCGAGCCACGGTCCGGATCTGACCATGGCGCGGGTGGTGCAGCTGGCCCGCGAGGGCGACCCCGGCTGCCGGCGGGTCATCGCGGACGTAGGCCGTCATATCGGCAGTGGTGTGGCAAATCTGTGCAATCTGCTCAATCCGAGCAGAGTGGTGCTCGGCGGCGATCTCGCCGAGGCCGGTGAGCTGGTGCTCGCGCCGATCCGGGAGTCGGTGTCGCGGTACGCCATTCCCAGCGCGGCACGGCAGTTGGGGATCGTCCCCGGCACGCTCGGCGGCCGTGCCGAGGTGCTGGGCGCGTTGGCGCTGGTGCTGAGCGAGATGGGCGATTCGTCCCTTCTGGACGGTGGGCAGCCGGTGGATGCCCCGGCCCTAGCGTGAAAGCACTGAGTTCACACAGCTAACGCATGGCACCGTTGCCATCTCGTTAAGGATTTACTTCTTGACGGTCGGCTGGCGGCCGAGTTGACTTCCAGCCACCTCGGCCGCAACGACGCGGCCACGTCAGGGAGGCAACCCCAATGAACGTATGGACGCGTCGCGTCGTGATAGGCACTGCCGCTGTTTCGATGGCGCTCTCCGTGGCCGCATGTGGCAAAGCCGGTGACAGCAAGGCCGGCGGCGGTGGCCAGAACAAGACCATCGGTCTGCTCCTGCCGGAGAACAAGACCACGCGTTACGAGACCTTCGACCGTCCGCTGATGGAGGCGAAGATCAAGCAGCTGTGCAGCGACTGCACGGTGCGGTACAACAACGCGGCGCAGGACACCGAGACCCAGAAGAAGCAGTTCGATGCGCTGATCACCCAGGGCGTGAAGGTGATCATTCTGGACTCGGTCGACTACAAGGCCACCAGGTCCTGGGTGAACCAGGCCGCCAAGAAGGGCGTGAAGGTCGTCGCCTACGACCGGCTGGCCGAGGGCAACATCTCCGCCTACGTGTCCTACGACAACGAGAAGATCGGCCGCCTGCAGGGCCAGGCGCTGGTCAAGGCGCTGGGCGACAAGGCCAAGGACAGCAATGTCGTCATGATCAACGGCTCGCCGACCGACCCGAACATGCCGTTCTTCAAGAAGGGCGCCCACAGCGTCCTCGACAAGCAGGTCAAGAAGATCGCGTACGAGCAGGACATTCCGGACTGGTCGCCGGACGAGGCGAACAAGAAGATGAGCGCGGCCCTCGACTCGCTCGGCAAGGACGGCTTCCAGGGCGTCTACTCCGGCAACGACGGCATGGCCGGCGGCATCATCACCGCGCTCAAGCAGAAGGGCGTCAAGGTCCCGGTCGGCGGCCAGGACGCCGAGCTCGCGGGTCTGCAGCGGGTCCTCAAGGGTGACCAGGCGTTCACCATCTACAAGCAGATCAAGCCGCAGGCCGACTCCACCGCGGAGATCGCCGTCAAGCTGCTCAAGGGCGAGAAGATCGACTCGCTGACGCCCAAGAAGGTCGACAGCCTCAGCGGCGAGGTCAAGGGCATCCCCGCGAAGCTCTACGACGCGCAGATCGTGACCAAGGACAACATCGAGTCCACGATCATCAAGGACAAGGTCTACAAGGCGAGCCAGATCTGCACCGGCGACGTCAAGAAGGCCTGCGCAGCAGCCGGCATCAAGTAAGGCCCCGGGCCACCGGCCCCGGCGCTCCCGCCCCGGCCCCACCGGACCCGGCGCTCCCGCCCCGGCCCCACCGGCCCCGGCGCTCCACGGCCCGGCGCTCAGGCGCCAGGCACCCCGGTCGGACGGGGCCGCGCGGCACCGCCCGCGGTCCCGTCCCGACCCGGTCTCTATCCCGACCCGGTCCGGATCTGTTCCCCTTCTCCCGACCGGTCCGCACTCCGACCGGTCCCGTCCGGTCCCCACCCCGACCCGGTCTGTCCCCGCCCCGCGCCGCCCCTTTCCCGGCGCGGACCCGGACCGTCCCCGCAAGCCCCCCGCTCCACGCACCACCATCCCCGCCGTTGTGACGGCGGCGAAGGAGATGATTCACGTGTCCGCTACGCCTGTGCTGGCGTTGCGCGGAATCTCCAAGCGGTTCGGCGCCGTCCAAGCTCTGACGGACGTCACCCTGGAGATCCACCCCGGTGAGGTGGTCGCCCTCGTCGGCGACAACGGCGCCGGCAAGTCCACGCTCGTCAAGACCATTTCGGGCGTCCACCCGGTCGACGACGGCGCCATCGAATGGGAGGGCGGTGCGGTGCGTATCAACAAGCCGCACGACGCCCAGGACCTCGGCGTCGCCACCGTCTACCAGGACCTCGCGCTCTGCGACAACCTCGATGTCGTCGCCAACCTCTTCCTCGGCAACGAGACCCGTACCGTCGGTGTCCTCGACGAGATCGCCATGGAGAAGCGCGCCAAGGAGCTGCTGGACACCCTGTCCATCCGCATCCCCAGCGTCCGCATCCCGGTCGCCGCGCTCTCCGGCGGTCAGCGGCAGGTCGTCGCGATCGCCCGGGCGCTGATCGGCGACCCCAAGGTCGTCATCCTCGACGAGCCCACCGCCGCCCTCGGTGTCGAGCAGACCGCGCAGGTCCTCGACCTCGTCGAGCGGCTGCGGGAACGCGGTCTGGGCGTCATCCTCATCAGCCACAACATGGCCGATGTGCAGGCCGTCGCGGACCGGGTCGCGGTGCTGCGGCTGGGCCGCAACAACGGTGTCTTCTATGTCGAGGGCACCTCCCACGAAGAGATCATCGCTGCCATCACCGGCGCGTCGGACAACGCCGTGACCCGCCGCAAGGCGCGTACGGACCAGGTGAAGAAGGAGGCCGGGGCATGAGCGACCTCACCAAGCAGCCGGCGGACGACGCGACGAAGGACGCCCCGGCCGCCGCGGACGTCCCCCAGCCGGCCGCCGTCGACCCCCGTCTGCTCGTCCGTGAGCAGGGCTTCGCCGGCTATCTCAGCGACTTCAAGCGCCGGGTGCGCGGTGGTGAGCTGGGCTCGCTGCCGGTCGTCATCGGCCTGATCGTCATCGCGGTCGTCTTCCAGTTCAAGAACAGCAGCTTCCTGTCCGCGGACAGCCTCGCGAACATCGGTGTCTACACCTCCGGCCTCGGCATCATGGCCGTCGGCATCGTCTTCGTGCTGCTGCTCGGCGAGATCGACCTGTCGGTCGGCTCGGTGGCGGGTGTCGGCGCGGCCGTGTGGGCCGTCCTCAGCGTCACCAAGGGCGTCAACGACTGGCTCGCGGTCCTGATCGCCATCGTCGCGGGCGTGGCCATCGGCGCGCTGCACGGGTTCTTTTTCGCCAAAGTCGGTGTGCCGGCCTTCGTCGTCACGCTGGCCGGCTTCCTCGGCTGGAGCGGCCTGCAGATCTGGATGATGGGCAACGAGGGCTCCATCAACACGCCGGCCGGCAGCGTGGTGGAGAACCTCACCGGCTACTACTTCGAGGACAAGGGCGCCGGCTACGGCCTGGCGCTGATCGCGGTCCTCGCCTACGCGGGCTCGCTGCTGCTGGAGAGCCGCCGCCGCAAGGCCGCCGAGCTGCCGTCCCGGCCGCTCAGCGAGATCCTGCTGCGTACCGGCGTGGTCGCGGTGATCGCCTTCGTGGTCGCCTACGTCCTGAACGAGCCGGCCGGCGCCCGCGGTCTGCCGCTGGCCCTGGTGCTGTTCCTCGCGGTGCTGGTCGTCGCCGACTTCGTGGTGCGGCGCACCACCTACGGCCGGCAGATCTTCGCGGTCGGCGGCAACGCCGAGGCGGCCCGCCGGGCCGGTATCAACGTGAACAAGATCCGGATCAGCGTCTTCGCCATCTCCGGCATGCTCGCCGCCTTCGGCGGACTGTTCATCGCGAGCCTCTCCGGCGGTGCCACCAAGAACCTGGGCTCCGGCAACACCCTGATGAACGTCATCGCGGCGGCCGTCATCGGCGGCACCAGCCTCTTCGGCGGCCGCGGCAAGATCTGGTCCGCGCTGCTGGGCATGCTGGTCATCCAGTCGATCCAGCAGGGCCTGAACCTGCTCGGCATGGCGAGCGAGATCCAGTACATGATCACCGGCGCGGTGCTGCTCGCCGCCGTCGTGATCGACTCGGTCTCCCGCCGCACGCAGAAAACAGCCGGCCGGACCTGATCGCACCGGTCGTCGTTCGACGGCAGCGGCCCCCACCGGGCATGATCCGGTGGGGGCCGGTCCGTGTGCGCCGGCGGGGGAAATCGGTGTGCCGGAGCCCGAGTCACCCGAGTGACATACATCGCAAGGCCCGGGCGTGCCCGCGGCGGACGCAACATTAGACTCATCTGATCGGCAAGCTCGATCCACGGCAGCAAGCAGCGAGCAGCAAGGAGGCAGGGGTGCAGGAGGTGCCGCGCAAAGCGAGTCCGGCCGGGGTGGTGGCGGGCAGCGGGAGGGCGTTGCTGTCCCGTATCAGGGGACCGCGCGATCTGGACCGACTGGCCCCGGAGCAGCTCGAGCAGCTGGCGGGGGAGATCCGTACCTTCCTTGTCGACGAGGTGTCCAAGACCGGCGGACACCTCGGCCCGAACCTCGGTGTGGTCGAGCTGACCATCGCCCTGCACCGTGTCTTCGACTCGCCCAGGGACAAGGTGCTCTTCGACACCGGGCACCAGTCCTACGTCCACAAGCTTCTCACCGGCCGTCAGGACTTCAGCAAGCTCAAGGCCAAGGGCGGCCTGTCCGGCTACCCCTCCCGCGCCGAGTCCGCCCATGACGTCATCGAGAACAGCCACGCCTCCACGGTGCTGGGCTGGGCCGAGGGCATCGCGAAGGCCAACGAGGTCCGCGGTTCGAGCAACCGGGTCGCCGCGGTCATCGGCGACGGTGCGCTGACCGGCGGTATGGCCTGGGAGGCGCTCAACAACATCGCCGCCGCCAAGGACCGCCCGCTCGTCATCGTCGTGAACGACAACGAGCGCTCCTACGCCCCGACCATCGGCGGCCTCGCCAACCACCTGGCCACGCTGCGCACCACGGACGGCTACGAGCGCTTCCTGGCCCGCGGCAAGGACCTGCTGGAGCGCACGCCCGTCGTGGGCAAGCCGCTGTACGAGACCCTGCACGGCGCCAAGAAGGGCCTGAAGGACTTCATCGCGCCGCAGGGCATGTTCGAGGACCTGGGCCTGAAGTACGTCGGCCCGATCGACGGCCACGACATCGAGGCGCTGGAGTCCGCCCTGACGCGCGCCAAGCGCTTCGGCGGCCCGGTCATCGTCCACTGCCTCACCGAAAAGGGCCGCGGCTACCAGCCCGCCCTCCAGGACGAGGCGGACCGCTTCCACGCCGTCGGCAAGATCCACCCCGACACCGGCCTGCCGCTCTCTTCGGGCGGCAAGGACTGGACCTCCGTCTTCGGTGACGAGATGGTCGAGCTCGGCAAGGAGCGGGACGACATCGTCGCCATCACGGCGGCCATGCTGCAGCCGGTCGGACTGGACAAGTTCGCCAAGGCCTTCCCCGACCGGGTCTACGACGTCGGCATCGCAGAGCAGCACGCGGCGGTCTCCGCGGCCGGTATGGCCACCGGCGGCCTGCACCCGGTCTTCGCCGTCTACGCCACCTTCCTCAACCGCGCCTTCGACCAGGTGCTGATGGACGTGGCGCTGCACAAGTGCGGGGTCACCTTCGTCCTGGACCGGGCCGGTGTCACCGGCACCGACGGCGCCTCGCACAACGGCATGTGGGACATGTCGATCCTGCAGGTCGTCCCGGGCCTGCGGATCGCCGCGCCGCGCGACGCCGACCAGGTCCGCGCCCAGCTGCGGGAGGCCGTCGAGGTCGATGACGCGCCGACCGTCGTGCGGTACTCCAAGGGTGCGGTCGGGCCGGCCGTCGAGGCTGTCGGGCGCATCGGCGGGATGGACGTGCTGCGCGAGCCCGCCGAGAGCGTCAAGCGGCCGGATGTCCTGCTGGTGTCCGTCGGTGCCCTTGCCCCGATGTGCCTGGAGATCGCCGATCTTCTCGACAAGCAGGGCATTTCGACCACCGTCGTCGACCCGCGCTGGGTCAAGCCGGTCGATCCGGCGCTGCCCGGGCTCGCCGCCACCCACCGGGTCGTGGTCACCGTCGAGGACAACATCCGCTCCGGCGGCGTCGGTTCGGCCGTCGCCCAGTCGCTGCGGGACGCCGGTGTGGACATGCCGCTGCGGGACTTCGGCATCCCCGAGCGGTTCCTCGACCACGCCTCCCGCAAGGAGGTCATGGCGGAGATCGGCCTCACCGCGCCGGACATCGCGCGCCAGGTGACCGGCCTGGTCTCCAAGATCGATGGCCGGTACGACGACGCCGAGCCTGTCGGCGCCGAGGGCGCGGCCGAGCCCGCCGAGGCCGCCCGCGACTGATTCCGCAGACGGCACCCCCGATGGGCCGGCCGGTCATCCGTACGGATGTTCCGCCCGGCCCATCGGCATAAGCCCAGCCGCACCCCATCGGGTGAATCCCCGCCGCCCGGCGCCCCGCCGAAGCTGACTGTTTCCCGACATTGCGGAGACTCGGTCAGTTCAGGAGAGTTGCGAGGGTCGTCCAGGCGGAGGTTCGCCCATGAGCACACAGCACGGCACACCACATGATTCACGCCGCGATCGCGGCCTGTTCCGGACGAAGACTGTGGAGCAGTCGATCCTGGATACCGAGGAGCCGGAGCACACGCTCAAAAAGTCCCTGTCGGCGCTCGATCTGACGGTGTTCGGGGTCGGTGTCGTCATCGGAACCGGCATTTTCGTCCTCACCGGAAAAATCGCCAAGGAGCAGGCCGGCCCGGCCGTCGCTCTGTCCTTCGTGGTCGCGGGCGTGGTCTGTGCGCTGGCGGCCCTGTGCTATGCGGAGTTCGCTTCCACCGTGCCGGTCGCCGGTTCGGCCTACACCTTCTCGTACGCCTCACTGGGCGAACTGCCCGCCTGGATCATCGGCTGGGACCTGATCCTGGAGCTCGCCCTGGGCTGTGCGGTGGTCGCGGTCGGCTGGTCCGGCTATGTGCGCTCGCTGCTGGACAGCGTGGGGTGGCACCTGCCGCCGATCCTGTCCGGTACGCACGAGGGGAACTTCGGCTTCGATCTACTCGCCTGCATCCTCGTGCTGGCCCTGACCGGCATCCTCGTGCTCGGGATGAAGCTGTCGTCACGGGTGACGGCGGTGGTCGTGGCGATCAAGGTCACCGTCGTCCTGCTGGTCATCATCGCCGGCGCCTTCCTGATCACCGGCGCCAACTACGAGCCGTTCGTCCCGCCCAGCAAGTCCACTGCGGCCGGCGGCGGACTGTCCGCGCCGCTGGCGGAGCTGATGTTCGGCTTCGCCCCGTCCACCTTCGGGGTCATGGGCATCTTCGCCGCGGCGGCCGTGGTCTTCTTCGCGTTCATCGGCTTCGACATCGTTGCCACCGCCGCCGAGGAGACCCGCAACCCGCAGCGCGATGTGCCGCGCGGCATCCTCGGCTCGCTCGCCCTCTGCACGGTCCTCTATGTGGCCGTGTCGGTCGTCGTCACGGGCATGGAGAAGTACAGCAGACTCTCCACCGACGCGCCGCTCGCCGATGCCTTCGCGGACCTCGGGCACCCCTTCTTCGCGGACGTGATCAGCTTCGGCGCCGCCGTCGGCCTGACCTCGGTCTGCATGATTCTGCTGCTCGGCCAGAGCCGGGTGTTCTTCGCGATGAGCCGGGACGGCCTGCTGCCCCGGGTCTTCTCCCGGGCCCACCCGCGGTACGGGACCCCGTACCGGTCCACCATCGTGCTGGGTGTCGTCGTCGCCATCGCCTCCGGCTTCACCTCGATCGACGTCCTCGCCGAACTGGTCAACATCGGCACCCTGTTCGCGTTCGTCGTGGTCGCCATCGGCGTCATCATCCTGCGCCGCTCCCGGCCCGACCTGCCCCGCGCCTTCCGCACCCCGTGGGTGCCGGTGGTACCGCTGCTGTCCGTCCTGGCCTCGGTGTGGCTGATGCTCAATCTGCCCGCGGAGACCTGGGTCCGGTTCGGGATCTGGATGGTGGCCGGCTTCGGCATCTACTTCGTCTACGGGCGCTCGCACAGCCGCCTGGGCCTCCGCAACCGCCGGCCCGCCGGGGACTGACCCCCGGTCAGCCGCTCCTGCGCCCGGCCCCGTACGCCGCCCCGACGGTGTACGGGGCCGCGCCGTCCCCGGCTACGCCCCGCCGCGCCCCGGCCCCCACACCGCCCGCGGCCCCGTCACCCGCGCCCCCAGCGCCTGGACCCGCTCCCGCAGCCCGCGGTCCGCGGTCACCACCAGACAGTCCCGTCCGCGGCCCTCGTCGGCCACCAGCTGCACGATCCGGTCGTCGCCGCTGCCGGCCGCCGGCACCACCCGTACGCCCTTTGCGGACTCGACGCCGCGGGCCGCGCCCTCCACCACCAGGACCAGCTCCAGGGGCGGGGCGAGAAGGCCCGGCAGCCCGTCCGCGGCGTAGGCGGCCAGCGCGTCGCGCAGCCGCTCGGCCGCACCGTGCCGGTCCCGCCACCAGCCGTCGGGCACCGAGCCCACGACATTCGCGGCATCGACAACGACCAAGGCATCCATGCCGTCACCCTCCCATGCCGCCGCCGCCCCCGCCGCACACACGAATGCGCGGACCGGCTTCGCCGAGCCGGCCCGCGCATCCCCCTGTCAGTCGTGCACCCTTACGCGGGCACGCTCGCGATGCCCGGGGCCAGGAACTTCTTGCCCCGCACCCGCTCGGAGACCCCGGCCCGGTCCAGGTACGGCGTGATGCCGCCCAGGTGGAAGGGCCAGCCGGCGCCGGTGATCAGGCACAGGTCGATGTCCTGCGCCTCGGCGACCACACCCTCGTCCAGCATCAGGCCGATCTCCTGCGCGACGGCGTCCAGGACGCGGTCGCGGACCTGCTCCTCCGTCAGCACCGAGTCGCCCTGCTTGAGCAGCGCGGCGACCTCGGGGTCCAGCTCCGGCTTGCCGGAGTCGTAGACGTAGAAGCCGCGCTTGCCGGCCTCGACGACGGCCTTGAGGTTCGGGGAGACCGTGAAGCGGTCCGGGAAGGCGCGGTTGAGGGTCTCGGAGACGTGCAGACCGATCGCCGGGCCGACCAGCTCCAGCAGGACCAGCGGCGACATCGGCAGACCGAGCGGCTCGATGGCCTTCTCGGCGACCTCGACCGGGGTGCCCTCGTCGATGACGTTCTGGATCTCGCCCATGAAGCGGGTCAGGATGCGGTTGACGACGAACGCCGGGGCGTCCTTCACCAGCACCGCGGTCTTCTTCAGCGTCTTGGCGACCCCGAACGCCGTGGCCAGCGAGGCGTCGTCGGTCTGCTCGCCGCGCACGATCTCCAGCAGCGGCAGGATCGCGACCGGGTTGAAGAAGTGGAAGCCGACGACCCGCTCGGGGTGCTTCAGCTTCGACGCCATCTCGGTGACCGACAGCGAGGAGGTGTTGGTGGCGAGGATCGCGTGCGCCGGGGCGACGGCCTCCACCTCCGCGAACACCTGCTGCTTGACGCCGATCTCCTCGAAGACGGCCTCGATGATGAAGTCGGCGTCGGAGAAGCCCTCGGCCTTGTCGAGGACACCGGAGACCAGGGCCTTGAGGCGGTTGGCCTTGTCCTGGTTGATCCGGCCCTTGCCGAGCAGCTTGTCGATCTCGGCGTGGACGTAGCCCACACCCTTGTCGACGCGCTCCTGGTCGATGTCGGTCAGCACGACCGGCACCTCCAGGCGGCGCAGGAAGAGCAGGGCGAGCTGCGAGGCCATCAGACCGGCGCCGACGACGCCGACCTTGCTGACCGGGCGCGCGAGCTTCTTGTCCGGAGCGCCGGCCGGGCGCTTCGCGCGCTTCTGCACGAGGTTGAACGAGTAGATGCCGGCGCGGAGTTCACCGCCCATGATGAGGTCGGCGAGCGCCTGGTCCTCGGCGTCGAAACCGGCCTGGAGGTCACCGCTCTTGGCGGCGGCGATGATGTCCAGCGCACGGTAGGCGGCCGGGGCGGCGCCGTGCACCTTGCCGTCGGCGATGAACCGGCCCTTGGCGACGGCCTGGTCCCAGGCCTCGCCGCGGTCGATCTCGGCACGCTCGACCGTCACCTCGCCCTTGAGGACGTGTGCGGTCCAGATCAGCGACTGCTCCAGGAAGTCCGCACCCTCGAAGATCGCGTCCGCGATGCCGAGGTCGAAGACCTGCTGGCCCTTGAGCTGCTTGTTCTGGTTGAGCGAGTTCTCGATGATGACCGAGACGGCCTTGTCCGCACCGATGAGGTTCGGCAGCAGCGCACAGCCGCCCCAGCCCGGGACGAGGCCCAGGAAGACCTCGGGGAGGGAGAAGGCGGGCAGCGCCTTCGATACGGTCCGGTACGAGCAGTGCAGACCGGCCTCGACGCCACCGCCCATGGCGGCACCGTTGTAGTACGCGAAGCTCGGCACGGCGAGCGCGGACAGCCGCTTGAAGACCTCGTGGCCGCCCTTGCCGATGGCCAGCGCGTCCTCGTGCCGCTTGAGCAGCTCGACGCCCTTGAGGTCGGCGCCGACGGCGAAGATGAACGGCTTGCCGGTGAGGCCGACGCCGACGATGTCGCCGTCCGCGGCCTCCTTCTCGACCTGGTCGAGCGCGGCGTTGAGGTTCGCCAGCGAGCCCGGGCCGAAGGTGGTCGGCTTGGTGTGGTCGAAGCCGTTGTCCAGCGTGATCAGGGCGAACTTGCCCGCGCCGTACGGCAGGTCGAGGTGGCGGACGTGCGCCGACGTGACGACCTCGTCCGGGAACAGCTCGGCCGCGCCCTTCAGCAGCTCGGCGGTGTTGGTGGTGCTCACTTGCTGCCTCCGGCGTCCTTGTGGTTCGGGTTCTCCCAGATGACCGTGGCGCCCATGCCGAAGCCGACGCACATGGTGGTCAGGCCGTAACGGACCTCCGGCTGCTCCTCGAACTGCCGGGCCAGCTGGGTCATCAGCCGGACGCCGGAGGAGGCCAGCGGGTGGCCGTAGGCGATGGCGCCGCCGTACTGGTTGACGCGCTCGTCGTCGTCGGCGATGCCGTAGTGGTCGAGGAAGGCGAGCACCTGGACGGCGAACGCCTCGTTGATCTCGAACAGGCCGATGTCGCCGATGCCCAGGTCCGCCTTGGCGAGAGCCTTCTCGGTGGCCGGGATCGGGCCGTAGCCCATCACCTCGGGCTCGACGCCCGCGAAGGCGTAGGAGACCAGGCGCATCTTGACCGGAAGGTCGTGCTCCCGGGCGAAGTCCTCGGAGGCGAGGATCGAGGCGGTGGCGCCGTCGTTGAGACCGGCGGCGTTACCGGCGGTGACGCGGCCGTGCGTACGGAACGGCGTCTTGAGACCGGCGAGGTTCTCCAGGGTGGTCCCCGGGCGCATCGGCTCGTCGGCGGTCACCAGGCCCCAACCGGTCTCACCGACCTCGGCGTTGGTGTTCCGCACCGAGACCGGGACGAGGTCCTGCTGGATCTTCCCGTTCGCGTACGCCTTCGCCGCCTTCTCCTGCGAGCGCACGGCGTAGGCGTCCGAGCGCTCCTTGGTGATCTGCGGGTAGCGGTCGTGGAGGTTCTCCGCGGTCATGCCCATGAACAGCGCGGACTGGTCGACGAGCTTCTCGCTCACGAACCGCGGGTTCGGGTCGACGGCCTCGCCCATGGGGTGGCGCCCCATGTGCTCGACACCACCGGCGATGACGGCGTCGTAGGCACCGAAGGCGATGGAGCCGGCGGTGGCGGTGACGGCGGTCAGCGCACCGGCACACATGCGGTCGATGGAGTAACCGGGCACGGACTGCGGGAGGCCCGCCAGGATGCCGGCGGTACGGCCCAGGGTCAGGCCCTGGTCACCGATCTGGGTGGTGGCGGCGATGGCGACCTCGTCGATCTTCGCGGGGTCCAGGGCCGGGTTGCGGCGCAGCAGCTCCCGGATGGCCTTCACGACGAGATCGTCGGCGCGGGTCTCGTGGTAGATGCCCTTCGGGCCCGCCTTGCCGAACGGGGTGCGGACGCCGTCGACGAAGACGACGTCCCTAGCGGTACGAGGCACGTTGGCTCTCCTCCAGGTGCGGGGTGGCACTGCTGCGGGGCGCCCCGGGGGACGCTTCACACCGACATGCTACTTACGGGTAACCAAGCTGCACACCCCCACCGGCCGGAGCGGTGAAGGTCACACCGGATGGCGGCGCCGGCCGCCGGGTGGCCCCGGGGTGTGCGGCGGCAGGAGCCGAACGAAATGGACCGAATGTCGTCGGGTCTTGGCGTAATTCATCCCATAGCGCACTTAGAGTGACCGTATGGAGACGAAGAGGAGTCATGCCGTGGTCCGGTGCGGGCAGCTGGCGGTGCCGCGCGCGATCGGCCTGGTCTGCGCCGTGGCCGCCGCGGGCGCGCTGGTGTCGGGCTGCGGGAGTACCGGCAAGAAAGAGACCGGAAGCCCCAAGCGTCCGGTGCCCGCCTCGGCCCCCGCCACGCCGAGCGCCTCGCTCAGCGCGGACCAGGCCCGGCGCAAGGCCCTGATCCCCAGCGCCTCGGTGGACTATGTGCAGGCGCTGAAGGCCGCGGTCGCGGCCGTCCCGGCCTCGGAGCCGATCGCCGCGGAACTCAAGGGGACGCCCGCCAGCCCGTACTGGAACACCGCGGTCGCCACCGCCGACGGGACGGTGAGCGACGTCCGGGTGGACGCGCGCACCGGCAAGGCCGCCCAGCCGCGGACCGAGTCGGACGACCCCGGCGACAAGCAGCAGCTGGCCGCCCGGCTGTCCAAGGCCACCGTCACCGCCCAGCAGGCCGCGAAGACGGCCACCGACAAGACGAAGGGCACCGTCACCTCACTGGAGCTCGGCGACGCCGACCACGGCAACACCGACAACCCGGCGTGGTCCGTGGGCGTGGTGACCACCGACGACTGGAACGAGACGGCCTACGAGATCGACGCCACCAACCGCAAGGTCCTGTGGATGCACGTCGAGCAGGGCTGACCGGCCCGCCGCGCGCCCCGGGCCGGCGTCCTCGTCCGGCCCGGGCCGTGCGCGTCAGCCCGCGTCCGCCTGCAGCGCCTCGCTGAGGAGCGGCGTGACCAGCTCGATCTGCCAGGGCCGAGCGCCATGGCCGGCCAGTACCTCGGCGACCGACTCCGCCGTCGGCAGCTCCGGCGGCTCCCAGCACAGCCGGCGCACCGTGTCCGGGGTGATGAGGTTCTCCTGCGGGAGGTTCAGGCGCTCGGCGAGCGCGGTGACCGAGGCGCGGGCGGCCGACAGCCGGGCCGCGGCGGCCGGATCCTTGTCGGCCCATGCGCGGGGCGGCGGCGGCCCGCTGAGCGGCTGGCCGGGCTGCGGCAGTTCGCTCTCGGCCAGGGCACGGGCCCGGTCCACGGCGGCCTGCCACTGCTCCAGCTGCCGCCGGCCCATGCGGTGGCCGAAGCCGGGCAGCGCGGCCAGCGCATGGCTGTTCGGCGGCAGACTCAGCGCCGCCTCCACGATCGCGGCGTCCCCGAGCACCTTGCCGGGCGACACGTCCCGCCGCTGGGCGACCTGGTCGCGGGCCGTCCACAGCTCCCGTACGACCGCCATCTGGCGCCGCCGGCGGACCTTGTGCATGCCGGAGGTACGGCGCCAGGGGTCCTTGCGGGGCGGCGGCGGGGGAGCGGCGGCGATCGCCGCGAACTCCTGCCTGGCCCACTCCCGCTTCCCCTGCTGCTCCAGCTCCTCCTCCAGCGCGTCGCGCAGGTCCACCAGCAGCTCGACGTCGAGCGCGGCATAGCGCAGCCACGGCTCGGGCAGCGGGCGGGTGGACCAGTCGACGGCGGAGTGGCCCTTCTCCAGGGCGAAGCCGAGGACGTTCTCGACCATGGCGCCCAGGCCGACCCGGGCGAAGCCGGCCAGCCGCCCGGCCAGCTCGGTGTCGAACAGCCGGGTGGGGACCATCCCTATGTCACGCAGGCAGGGAAGGTCCTGGGTGGCGGCGTGCAGCACCCACTCGGCGTCGCCGATCGCCTCCCCCAGCGCCGACAGATCGGGACAGCCGACCGGGTCGATCAGTGCGCTGCCGGCCCCCTCGCGACGCAGCTGTACGAGGTAGGCACGCTGGCCGTAGCGATAGCCCGAGGCCCGCTCGGCGTCGACGGCCACCGGGCCCGTACCGCCCGCGAACGCGGCCACGACCTCGGCGAGTGCCTCGCCGGTGGCGACCACCGGGGGAATGCCCTCGCGGGGCTCCAGGAGAGGGACCGGCGCCGGTCGGGGATCCGGAGGCGAGTCTCCGGGTGCTCGCAGTGTCGTCTCTGCTGCGGTCTTTTGGGCGTCGGTCACCAGTCAAGGGTATCTGTGTATGCACGTCGCCCGTCGAGGGAACGTTCCCTCGACGGGCGGGCCGGTCGGGTGAGCGGTCAGTGGATGATGCCGGTGCGCAGTGCGACCGCCACCATTCCGGCCCGGTCCCCGGTGCCGAGCTTGCGGGCGATGCGGGCGAGGTGACTCTTGACGGTCAGCGCCGACAGCCCCATCGAGACGCC
Organism: Streptomyces auratus; assembly: GCF_050433025.1. Taxonomy (NCBI): domain Bacteria; kingdom Bacillati; phylum Actinomycetota; class Actinomycetes; order Kitasatosporales; family Streptomycetaceae; genus Streptomyces; species Streptomyces auratus. The sequence continues at coordinate 2,098,071 of NZ_JBNGCB010000003.1, forward strand.
GATGGCCTTGTTGGACTGGCCCTCCGCCACCAGCCGCAAGACCTCGACCTCACGACCCGACAGCTCGCGGTAGCCACCGGGGTGACCGGGAGCACCCGGCGGACGGCGCTGCATACGGGCCGCGTTGGCGCCGATCGGCGAGGTGCCGGGGCGGCCGGGGATGCCCAGATTGGTGCGGGTGCCGGTGACGACGTAGCCCTTGACGCCGCCGGCCAGGGCGTTGCGTACGGCGCCGATGTCGTCGGCCGCGGACAGTGCGAGGCCGTTGGGCCAGCCCGCAGCCCGGGTCTCGGACAGGAGGGTGAGGCCGGAGCCGTCGGGAAGGTGGACGTCGGCAACGCAGATGTCGCGCGGGTTGCCGACGCGGGGACGGGCCTCCGCGATGGACGACGCCTCGATCACGTCCCGCACTCCGAGGGCCCACAGGTGGCGGGTGACGGTGGAGCGGACGCGAGGGTCGGCCACGACGACCATGGCCGTCGGCTTGTTCGGGCGGTAGGCGACCAGGCTCGAAGGTTGCTCGAGGAGAACAGACACCGGGCCTCCTGGGGGAGTGGCGAGTACGGAGCCGGCTTGGGGGAGCCGGAATGATCCGTGTTTGAAGGGTCACTGACCTCTTCGGCAGCAATCCGGCGGGACTTTAGACTTTGATCACGATTTAGTTAGGGGCAATTCGGGCAAATCGGATGCGTGATCGATCACAGTTGGGCACCCGGTGTGCACCGAGGTGATCAAAGCCGTACGCGATGCCGCACCGGCGTCGACTCGGCACGGCGGCCGGACGGGCACAAGGCCCGTCCGGCCGCGGACGATGCCCCGGAGCGGGCGTGCGCGAAGCGATCGGCGCCGGCCGGACCGGGCGGGAAAAGTGCAGTTCAGCGGGGCTGTGCGCCACGCCGCTGGGGGAGCGGGACGACGCCGCCGCGCGGTGCCGCGTCGGGCGTGGCCGGCGGCAGGCCCGCCACCTGGCACAGCAGATCGCACCACGCCGCCAGATGGGCCGCCAGATCCGGCACCCCGCCGGGGCCTTCGGCCGGCGTCCACGACGCCCGGATCTCGATCTGGGTCGCGGGCTCACGCGCCGCGAGCCCGCCGAAGTAGTACGAGCCGGCCCGCGTCACCGTGCCGCTCGGCGCGCCGTAGTGCACCCCGCGCGCCTCCAGCGCGCCCGTGAGCCACGACCACGACACCTCCGGCAACAGCGGATCGCTGCCCATCTCCGGCTCCAGCTCCGCCCGCGCCAGTGTCACCACCCGGAAGGTGCCCTGCCAGGTGTCGTCCCCGGCGGGGTTGTGCAGCACCACCAGCCGACCGTCCGCCAGATCCCGGTCCTCGCCGTCCGGACCCGCGCCGCGCTCGACGACCGCAGCCTCCAGGGCGTACGCGAACGGGGCGAGCCGTTTCGGCGCGGGCGTCGGATCGATCTCGATCTCCGGCCGTAGTCTGGCCGCGCGGAGCGCTTCGACCGCCTGACGGAAGGGGATCGGGGTCTCGTCCGCGCTGTCCGCGAGGTGTTCATGAGCCGCAGCCATGCCCGGAAGGTTAGGCGGAATCGGGCCCGCATACGGGGAGGACACCCGGTGCGCGCGTCGCCCGTTCGGAGGTGCCTTCGGGCGCATGCGGAGATATCGGCCACCTGCCGAAATCGGCCGCCGACCCGGCGTGCGAAGATTTGGGGCGTGAGCGCCAACAACCAGGCCACGGGCCAGCAGCAGACCGCTACATACGACTCGGCTTTCCTCAAGGCCTGCCGACGGGAGCCGGTGCCGCACACCCCGGTGTGGTTCATGCGCCAGGCCGGGCGCTCGCTGCCCGAATACCGCAAGGTCCGCGAGGGCATCGCGATGCTCGACTCGTGTATGCGGCCCGAGCTGGTCACCGAGATCACGCTGCAGCCCGTGCGCCGCCACGGCGTCGACGCCGCCATCTACTACAGCGACATCGTCGTCCCCCTCAAGGCCATCGGTATCGACCTCGACATCAAGCCGGGTGTCGGCCCGGTCGTCGCGAACCCGATCCGCACCCGCGCCGACCTCGCGCAGCTGCGTGATCTGGAGCCCGGCGACGTCCCGTACGTCACCGAGGCCATCGGCATGCTCGTCCGCGAGCTCGGCGGCACGCCCCTCATCGGCTTCGCCGGCGCGCCCTTCACGCTCGCCAGTTACCTCGTCGAGGGCGGCCCGTCGCGCAACCACGAGCACACCAAGGCGCTCATGTACGGCGACCCGCAGCTGTGGGCCGACCTCTTGGACCGCCTCGCCGAGATGACCGCGTCCTTCCTCAAGGTCCAGATCGAGGCCGGCGCGAGCGCGGTCCAGCTCTTCGACTCCTGGGTCGGCGCGCTCTCGCCGGCCGACTACCGCCGCTCCGTGATGCCGGCCTCCGCCAAGGTGTTCAAGGCGGTCGAAGGCCTCGGCGTCCCGCGGATCCACTTCGGTGTCGGCACCGGCGAACTCCTCGGCCTGATGGGCGAGGCGGGCGCGGATGTCGTCGGCGTCGACTGGCGGGTCCCGCTCGACGAGGCGGCCCGCCGCGTCGGCCCCGGCAAGGCGCTCCAGGGCAATATCGACCCGGCCGTGCTCTTCGCGCCCCAAGAGGCCGTCGAGACCAAGGCCCGTGAGGTCCTGGATGCGGCCGCCGGTCTGGAGGGGCACATCTTCAACCTCGGCCACGGCGTGCTGCCCAGCACCGACCCGGAGGCGCTGACCCGCCTCGTCGAGTACGTCCACACGCAGACGGCGCGCTGAGCGGAGCCGTCTCCCAGGTCCGGCCGGACGTCCTGCGGGACACGACCGGACCGGCGCCCTCCCGTGCGGCGGGGCGCGCTGCGGACCCGAACCGTCAGTCTCCGGCCTCCCGTACGGCCCGGGTCGCCTTGCGGGCCGCCACCAGCACCGGGTCCCAGACCGGGGAGAACGGCGGGGCGTAGCCGAGGTCGAGGGCGGTCATCTGCTCCACGGTCATCCCGGCCGTGAGCGCGACCGCCGCGATGTCCACGCGCTTGCCGGCGCCCTCGCGGCCGACGATCTGCACGCCCAGCAGCCGCCCCGTACGGTGCTCGGCAAGCATCTTGACGTGCATCGGGCGGGCGCCGGGGTAGTAGCCGGCGCGGCTGGTGGCCTCGACGGTCGTGGTGACGAAACGCAGCCCGGCGGCGTCCGCGTGGCGTTCCAGTAGTCCCGTACGGGCGATCTCCAGGTCGCAGACCTTGCTGACGGCGGTGCCGACGACACCGGGGAAGGTCGCATAGCCGCCGCCCACGTTGGTGCCGATGATCTGCCCGTGCTTGTTGGCGTGGGTGCCCAGCGCGATATGGCGGGTGCGCCCGGAGACCAGGTCCCACACCTCCACACAGTCCCCGCCCGCCCAGATGTGGTCCTGGCCGCGGACCCGCATCGCCAGATCGGTGAGCAGCCCGCCGGACTCGCCCAGCGGCAGCCCGGCCGCGGCGGCGAGCGTGGTCTCGGGGCGCACGCCCATGCCCAGCACGACCACATCCGCCGGGTACTCGGCGTCCTCGGTGGTCACCGCGCACGCCCGGCCGTCCGTGCCGGTCACCACTCCGGTGACGGCCGTACCGCGTACCGTTTCGATGCCCCTCGCGCACATCGCCTCGTGGACGAGGGCGCCCATGTCCGGGTCGAGGGTGGACATCGGCTGTGCGCTCCGCTCCAGCACGGTGACCCGGTAGCCGCGGCGGATCAGGGCCTCGGCCATCTCCACCCCGATGTAACCCGCGCCGACCACCACCGCGCGGCGGCCCGCCGATGCCTCCAGGGTGTCCAGCAGCGCCTGGCCGTCGTCGAGGGTCTGCACACCGTGCACCCCCGGGGCGTCGATCCCCGGCAGCAGGGGGCGGCGCGGGCGCGCTCCGGTCGCCAGCACCAGCTTGTCGAAGCCCGTCCAGGTCTCCCGGCCGCCGTTGTCCAGCTCCCGGGTACGCACCCGGCCGCGGTCCAGGTCGAGTTCCGTCACCTCGGTGCGCATCCGCAGATCGATGTCCCGGGCGCGGTGTTCCGCTGTCGTACGCGCGATCAGCGCATCAGGACCGTCGACCGCACCGCCCACCCAGTACGGAATCCCGCAGGCCGAGTACGACGTGAAATGCCCGCGCTCGAATGCGGTGATGGCCAGCTCGCCGGGCTTCCTGAGCCGCCGGGCCTGTGAGGCCGCGGCCATCCCTGCCGCATCACCACCGACGATCACCAGCCGTTCCGCCGTCATGCCGGCCCCCTTGCCGTCCTTGTGGCCCTTGTGGCCCTGGCCGTCCGCGTGCCGTGTCGTGCCGCGTGCCGTGCGGCTCCCTCGCCTGCCCTCGCTACGTTACGGCTCGTCAGCCGTCTGCGCGGGGACCTGTGGACAACGCTGGGAGGGGGGAGGGGGCAGGTTTCTGCGCGCCCCCGCTCAGCGCTCCAGCACCAGTGCCAGCCCCTGCCCCACCCCGATGCAGAGCGCGGCCAGGCCGGTGCCCGAGCCCTGGGCGGCGAGCTGGTGGGCTACCGAGCCGGCCAGGCGGGCGCCGGAGGCACCCAGGGGGTGGCCGATGGCGATGGCGCCGCCTTGGGGGTTCACCACCGAGGGGTCGAGTTCCGGCCACTGGGTGATGCAGCCCAGGGCCTGGGCCGCGAAGGCCTCGTTGAGCTCGAAGGTCGCGATGTCGGTGAAGCCGCGGCCGGAGCGCTCCAGTGCGCGGCGTACCGCCTCCACCGGGCCCAGTCCGAACAGCTGTGGCTCGACGCCGGTCACCGCGCTCGCGCTGATACGGGCCAGCGGCTCGCGCCCGGTGGCCCGCAGGCCCTCCTCGTCCACCAGCAGCAGGGCCGCGGCACCGTCGTTGAGCGGCGAGGAGTTGCCGGCGGTGACCGTGCCGCCGGCCGTACGGAACACCGGCTTCAGCTTGGAGAGGGACTCCAGGGAGGAGCCCTCGCGGATCGTCTCGTCGCGCAGCAGGTCCCCCTCCGGCAGCGGTACGACCTCCGCGTCGTAGGCGCCCTCCCGCCAGGCGCGCACCGCCTTCTGGTGGCTGGCCAGCGCGAAGACGTCCTGCTGTTCGCGGGTGATGCCGTACCGGTCGGCGATGAGCTCCGCGCCCTCGCCGAGCGCGACCGTCCACTCCGGGCGCATCCGCGAGTTGACCATCCGCCAGCCCAGCGTCGAGGAGAACATCTCCTGATGGCCCGCGGGGAAGGCGCGTTCCGGCTTGCGCAGCACATACGGCGCGCGGCTCATCGACTCCACGCCGCCCGCCACCGCGATCCGTGCGTCGCCGTGCGCGATGGCCCGGGCGGCCTGGATGACGGCCTCCAGGCCGGACCCGCACAGGCGGTTCACGGTCACGCCGGGCACGGTCACCGGCAGCCCGGCCAGCAGCACCGCCATCCGCGCCACATTGCGGTTGTCCTCGCCGGCGCCGTTGGCATCGCCGAAGCAGACGTCGTCGATCCGCGCCGGATCGAGGTCCGGGGTGCGGTCCACCAGGGCCTTGAGCACATGGGCGGCGAGATCGTCCGGCCGGACCCCGGCCAGTGCGCCGCCGTACTTGCCGACGGGGGTCCGTACGGCATCGACGATGTACACATCCCGCAGGCGTGGGTCGGTCATCAGGCGCTGTCCTCGCTGTCCCGGGCTCGACGGTCGGCGGGCGCCACGAAGATCGCCACCCACCGACCATGAGTCTTTGCCCGCCGCTGCCCGCTGTCAACGGGGGCTCTCGGTCACCTCGCCCGCCGCGCCGGGCACCGTGAACGGCGCCGGTGCTCCGGCGCCTTGTCGCCCGGGCCGCGGTCTGGCCGACGCCCCGGTGGGCGGCTCTGCGAGAGTGGGGGCATGAGCGCAGCGCACACCAGTACGGGCCGCGGGCCCGGTCATGCCGTCGTCATCGGTGGAGGCATCTCCGGGCTGGCGGCCGCGCACCGTCTGCTCCAAGGCGGCGCCCGGGTGACCGTCCTGGAGGCGTCCGGCCGGCTCGGCGGCAAGCTGCACGCGGGCGAGATCGCCGGCGTCCCGGTCGATCTCGGTGCCGAGTCGATGCTCGCCCGGCGCCCGGAGGCGGTGGAGCTCGCCCGCGCCGTCGGGATCGGCGGCCGGCTGCAGCCGCCGGCCACCGCCACCGCGGCCCTGTGGACCCGCGACGCGCTGCGCCCGATGCCCAAGGGCCATGTCATGGGCGTGCCCGGGGACCTCGCCCCGCTCGCCGCCTCCGGCGTGATCTCTCCGGAGGGCATGGCGCGGATCGCCCAGGACGAGACCCTGGCCCGGACCGAGACCGGCGAGGACGTCGCGGTCGGCGAGTACGTCGCCGCCCGGCTCGGCCGGGAGGTCGTCGACCGGCTCGTCGAGCCCCTGCTCGGCGGCGTCTACGCGGGTGACGCCTACCGCATCTCGATGCGCGCCGCCGTCCCGCAGCTCTTCGAGGTCGCCCGCACCCGGCGCTCCCTGACCGAGGGCGTACGGGACCTCCAGGCGCGTGCCGCCGCCACCGCACCGCAGAACGGGCAGGTCGCCCCGGTCTTCATGGGTATCGACGGCGGGATCGGAACCCTGCCGGCCGCCGTCGCCGACGCCGTGCGCCGGGCCGGCGGCGAGATCCGCTGCGGGGCCGCCGTGGACGAGCTGCACTGGGCCGGGGACGACGGCTGGCGGATCCGGCTCGGCGACCGGACGCTCACCGCGGACGCGGTCGTCATGGCCGCACCCGCGGGCGCCGCGGCACACCTCCTGCGCCAGGGCTCCCCGGCTGCGGCCGCCGAGCTGGCCACCGTCGACTACGCCTCGATGGCGCTGGTCACCATGGCCTTCCGCCGCGCCGACCTGGACCGGGTGCCCGCCGGCAGCGGCTTCCTCGTGCCGCCCGTCGACGGCCGCCGGATCAAGGCCTCGACCTTCTCCAGCCACAAATGGGGCTGGATCGGCGACGCCGACCCCGATCTGTTCGTGCTGCGCACCTCCCTCGGCCGCTACCAGGACGATGCCGACCTCCAGCGCGACGACTCCGAGCTGGTCGCGCTCTCGCTCGCCGACCTTGGCGCGGCGGTCGGCCTGGCCGCCCGCCCGGTGGCCGCCACCGTTACCCGCTGGGAGGGCGGACTGCCGCAGTACGCCGTCGGCCATCTGGAGCGGGTCGCCAAGATCCGCGCCGCGGTCGCCCGGATGCCGGGTGCGCTGCGGGTGTGCGGCGCGGTCTACGACGGCGTCGGGATCCCGGCCTGCATCGGCTCGGCGCACCGCGCCGCGGACGAGATCCTCGGGACCCTGACGGCGGACCGGACCCCGGGCGAGTGAGAATGGACGACATGACAGACGCTTCCACCCCCGCTTCGGCGCCGCACACCCCCGCGGCGCCCGAGAAGTCCCCGAACGCCGGCAAGAAGGCCAAGGACCTCAACGAGGTCATCCGCTACACCCTCTGGTCGGTCTTCAAGCTGCGCGAGGTCCTCCCCGAGGACCGCAGCGGCTACGCCGACGAGGTCGAGGAGCTGTTCGCGCAGCTCGCGGCCAAGGACGTGGTGGTCCGCGGCACGTACGACGTGTCCGGCCTGCGCGCCGACGCCGACCTCATGATCTGGTGGCACTCGGAGAGCTCGGACGCCCTGCAGGAGGCGTACAACCTCTTCCGCCGCACCCGTCTGGGCCGTGCGCTGGAGCCGGTGTGGTCGAACATGGCGCTGCACCGCCCCGCCGAGTTCAACAAGTCGCACATCCCGGCCTTCCTGGCCGACGAGGTGGCCCGCGACTACGTCAGCGTCTACCCCTTCGTGCGCTCCTACGAGTGGTACCTCCTGCCTGACGAGGACCGCCGCCGGATGCTGGCCGACCACGGCAAGATGGCCCGCGGCTTCCCGGACGTGCGCGCCAACACGGTGCCGTCGTTCTCGCTCGGCGACTACGAGTGGGTGCTGGCCTTCGAGGCCGACGAGCTCTACCGCATCGTCGACCTGATGCGCCATCTGCGCGGCTCCGAGGCGCGGATGCACGTCCGCGAGGAGATCCCGTTCTACACCGGTCGCCGTAAGCCGGTCGCCGAGCTGGTCGCCGGCCTGGCCTGAGCCGGGGCCGGCACACAGCACTGCGGGCCGTCCCCTCGGGGGCGGCCCGCAGCGTCTGTTCCCCGGCTACTTGCCCGGTAGCGCGTGCTGCGACCGGGTCGCCTGCTGGCCGGGCACCGGCTCGGCCCGCGGTGCGCAGTACACCCGGCGCGCCGGGACCTTCCCGCGCAGCAGATACGCCTCGGCGTACGCGGTCACACAGGCGTTGTCGTTGAAGGCGATCCCGTGGGTGCCCGCCCCGTTCTCGGTGACCAGTGAGGAGCCGGGCAGCCGCTGCTGCAGCTCCACCGCGCCCCGGTACGGCGTCGCCGCATCCCGCTCGGCGGCCAGCAGCAGCACCGGCGGCAGCGCCCCCGGCGCGGTGCGGACGTCGAGCGGCCGGCGCTGACCGTGGAGCGCACCGTCGACCGCGGCCTCGGCCGTACGGTCGGCGGCGTTCACCAGATCCCCGCCGACCTCGGGGCCGTCCGCCCGGTGTGCCGCGGCGTCCAGCTCGGCATCGGCCGACTCCGCCCGGTCCGGCCAGAAGGCGCACGGCAGGTTCATCCAGGCGTTGTCCCAGGTCTCGAACGGTGCGTCCCGGGCGATCTCGGTGTTGTCGCGGTTCCAGGTCTGCCAGCTGCGCGGCCAGCGGGCGTCGTTGCACTCGACGGCGGTGTAGACGGCGGCGCTGTTCTCCTCGGCGGCGGCGCCCGCGGGCCGGGGCAGGGCCTGGGCGATCAGCGGCTTGGGGTCGCCGTGCAGATAGCCCGAGAGCGCCTCGGCGCGCAGCGGCCAGAAGGCGTCGTTGTAGCCGGTCTTGAGGAAGGCCGACTGCAGCTGTCCCGCGCCGATCTTCCCGTTGAGGGGCGCGCGGCGCAGCTTCGTGGCGGCGGTGTCGTAGGCCCGCTGCACCGCCTGCCGGGTGGTGCCCAGGTGGTACTGGCCGTTGTGCCGGGCGACCCAGCGCAGCCAGTCGCCCCAGCGGCGCTCGAAGGCGACGTCCTGGTCGAGGTTGTTGCGGTACCAGACCTGCCGGGGGTCGGGGTTGACCACGCTGTCGAAGATCATCCGCCGGACGTGACCGGGGAAGAGCGTCGCATAGACCGCACCGAAGTACGTCCCGTACGAGGCGCCCATGAAGGTCAGCCGACGCTCGCCGAGCGCGGCCCGCAGCATGTCCAGGTCGCGGGCGTTGTTGACGGAGTTGTAGAAGGGCAGCGCGGACCCGGCCCGGCGGACGCAGCCACGGGCGTACGCCCGCGCCTGCGCCACCTTCTTGCGCTTGAAGGCCGCGTCGGGGCGCATCCGGCTGTCGGTGGGCGCCTTGGCGAACTCCCCGGGGTCCTGGCACGACAGCGGCGCCGAGCGGCCGACGCCGCGCGGCGCATAGCCCACGAAGTCATAGGCGCGCGCCAGCTTGCTCCACTTGGGCAGCCCGCCGTACAGCGGGAACTCCATGCTGGACGCGCCGGGGCCGCCGGGGTTGAAGACCAGGGATCCCTGCCGCTCACCGCGCGCGGTGGCCCGGGCCCGGCTGACGGTCAGGTGGATCTTCCTGCCCTCGGGGTGCGCGTAATCGAGGGGAACGGTGAGCGTGCCGCACTCCACGGACGACGGCAGATGCTCCACGGGCGCGCAGCGGCCGAATCGGAGGTGGTGCGCGACCGGTGCGGGTGGCGCGCCGGCGGCCCCCGTGACGCCGCCTGCCGGGGCAGTGGCGAGGGCGGTCACCATCAGCGACCCGATGGTGCCGTACAACGCAAGTGCTCTCACTGGCCGTCCCTTCGTGTGTGCATACAAAAGGGATAGTTGGGGCGCGCATTGTCGATGTAAAGCACCTGGGTCCGGTGTCGGAGGCTATGCCCCGGATGAGTGGAGCGCGGCGCGCAAGGTGGGGTCGGTGAGGGCGGCGGGGCCGCGGAGGGCGAGAGTGATGAGCGAGCCGGCCGGGGCGGCAGGGGAGTCGGGGGCGCTGCGGGAGCCGGCCGCGCCGGGCAGCTGCCGCTCGCCCGCCGTCGTGGCCCAGTCGCTGTACGGGTGGAGCTCGAAGCGGGCCGCGGCCCAGGTGCCGAGGGTGAGGATCAGCGGCACCGCGAACCAGGCCAGGACCGGCCCGCTGTCCACGCCGGGCGCCGCCTTCCAGTAGGTCGCGAGGGCGGACAGCAGCACCACGAGGGCGGCGCCCCGCACCAGGCGGACGGCACCGCTGATGCCCGGGCGGACCGCGGCCGGCAGCGCCAGCCCCGCCGTCTCCAGCCGGTCCGCCACCTGCCGCACCGCCTCGTCGCTCACCAGGGCGTCCCGTACGGCCGGTATGCGGCGCTGTCCTTCGGGGCCTATCGCGGTGAGGGCGGCGCGCTCGACGGCGTCCGTGCCGACCGGGTCGACCACGGTGGCCCAGCCGGTGTCGGCGAGCAGCAGCCGCCGCTTCTGCGCCATCAGCACCAGCACCACGTCGGCGAGCCGGTGCGGTCCGCCGGAAAGGTAGGCCATCTCGTACAGGGTCAGCCCGGAGCCGCGGCGCTCCGCGGCGGCCGGAGCCGGGACGGCCTGGGCGCTCGCTCGCGGGGCCGGCGGGGTGAGGGGGGCGGCGGCGACCGCGGCACGGCACAGCAGCGCACAGGACAGCACCGCCGCCGACCAGGCGACAAGGAGGAAGAGGAGCGACATAGCCGGTTTTCTACGGTACGGCCCTGCTTGCCGCCACAACGTTTCTCACGATGCGGGCAGGCCCCCCCCGCCGCACCGCGCACGTTCCGCCGGCAAGGTCCGAACCGCACCCTCTTGCGCGGCCCGCACCACTCGCCGTCCTGTGCGGGGCGCCGCGGTCATCTCGGGGGCAGGACCTGCCGCACCGCTCTGAGCAGCCGGGCCAGGGGTCGCGCGGACGGCGGTCGTGGGCCCGAGCGATCCCGCCACCAGCGCCGCAACTGCCGCCGTGCGTCCGGGTCTTCGGGACGCCCCCGGTCCAGCAGATACGCCGCGAACTCCAGGGCGTCCTGCCGGTAGCCGCCGCTCATGGGGCGGTGGCGCGCATAGCCGAGGAACGCGGCCCGGTAGTCCGGGCCGAGGATGCCGGGCAGCTCCGGCGCGACCTTGGCGACGACATCGGCCCGCTTGGCGGTCAGCGCCCGGCTCTGCACCCGGAGCCGGGTGCGGTCGAAGCCCTCGGGGGCCGGCGTCCCGGCGACCAGCGCGGACAGCAGCGCGGTCTGCGCCAGCGCCAGTCGCTGCCGCGCCGCGTCGGTGGTGGTGTCCGTGGCGGTCGTGGTGTCGACGCCGGGGGGAGCGGTGGCGGGAGGAGTGGTGGCCCCTTCCCCCGCACGCTGGCCGCGGGCCCGTGCCGCCTGCCCGGCCTCCGGTTCACGCGGCCCGGACATGGCGGGCCTCCCTCAGCACGCTACGGATCGCGTCGAGCTCGCCGGCCAGTTCCCCGCCCCCGGGGAAGTCGTCGTCCCGTTCCAGCAGCACGCCGGGCGGGGTGGTCCGGGCGCACAGCTCGGCCAGCACGTCCAGCACCGGCCCGGTCACCGGGTGGGCGTGGCTGTCGTGCCACACCCCGTCCCGCTCCACACCGCCCGCGACATGGACGTATGCGAGGGCCTCCAGCGGCAGCCCGTCCAGGGCCACCGCCGGGTCCTCGCCCCGGTTGATGTGGTTCGTATGGAGGTTGGCGACATCGATGAGCAGCCGCACCCCGGTCCGCTCGACCAGCTCGGTCAGGAACTGCCCCTCGGTCAGCTCCTCGCCCGGCCAGTTGATGAGCGCGGCGATGTTCTCCAGCGCCAGCGGCACCGGCAGGGCGTCCTGGGCGATCCGCACGTTCTCGCACAGCACTTCCAGCGCGTCACGGGTGCGGGGGACGGGCAGCAGATGCCCCGCCTCCATCCGCGGCGAAGCGGTCAGCGGCCCGCCGGCCCGGACGAAGGCGATGTGCTCGGTGACCATCGGGGCGTCCAGTGCCGCGGCGCGCTCGGCGAGCGCGGTCAGCCGGCCGGCGTCCGGACGCTCGGCGCCGCCCAGACCGAGCGAGACCCCGTGCGGGATGACGGTGGTGCCCCGCGCGCGCAGCTCCCGCAGGGCGTCCGGCAGATGGCCGGGGCAGATGTTCTCCGCCACCACCTCGACCCAGTCCACCCCGGGCAGCTCCGCTATCTCGGCGGCAATCTCCGGCCGCCACCCGATTCCCGTCCCCAGGCACTGCATGGCTCCCCCTCCTCCGTGGTGTGGGTACTCCTGACCCGGCACGACGGTCCGAATCCTGCACCGGGCGGGTTCAGAGGTGGATTTGAGGTTTACCGGGGGGCCTGCCCGACGTCACCGCGCAGGCCGGGGCGTGCCCCGCCGGCTCAGCCGGTGGGCGGCACCGCGCTGCGCAGCGCCGGGTGGTCGGCGACGACCGTGCAGGAGCCGGGTGCGATCTCCGTGAAGCCGGCATCGTGTACGACGGGCAGACCGCTGCGGGTGAGCTTCTCCCACTCCGCGGCCGCCGCGGACCGTACGGAGAGTGGGAACCCGGCCGCGCGCCAGGCCGACCGCTCCGCATCGGACAGCTCCCACCATGCCAGCTGCGCGGCGTGTCCGGCCTGGGCCATCTCCTTGCCCGCCGACATCTCCAGCCCGGGATTGAGCCACAGCACCGGCCGGTCGGCCGCGGGTGGCCCGGGCGGCTCCGGATCGTCCAGCTCCGTGCCCGAGACCTGCAGCCGTGCCAGTTCCTTCGGCCAGCCGTCGAGCGGCACCGGGGGGAAGACCCGCACCTCGGCGCGGGCGCCGGTGACCGTGATGCCCGGCAGCTCCCCGGCCCGCCGCCACTCCGCGCCGCGCGCCCGCCGCACCACCTTCCGGATCCGGGCGTCCTGCCAGTCGCGCACCGCCGCGGCCCATTCGCCGTCCCCGGCCGACCGCTCGTCCGACAGCAGCACCAGCACCGCCCGCGCCGCCGTCTCCAGCGCGTCGGTGCGCGCCGGCGGGTCGCTCTTCTCGATCCGTGCGACGAGCGGCAGCACGAACTGCGGTGCCGCGTCCCGGTCGTTCGCGGCCTGGGTGAACGCGCTGGCGGAGCTGTTGCCGGGCTGCTGCCCGGCGGTCTCGGTGCTGGTCACACGCCCAGTCTGCCAGCCGGCACCGACAGCGCCCTCGGCCGTCGCTCCCGCCGGCACCGACAGAGCACCCGCCGGCCCCCGGTCGCCGCGCACCGGCCACCCACCCCGTCCGGCCGGAGCGGGCGACTCCGTCGGCACGTCACAGGAACGCCGCTCGCCCCGCAGGGGGTTGCCGTACGCAGGGCGGGGCGGGGTGCGTCCTCGCGCGGGCGCCGGGCGGCCGGTCCGGCTACCGTCGGGGCGGTGGCGCGGTGGGAGCCGCCGGGAGACTGCGGAGGTGCCGGAACGCATGAGGCTGGACGGGGTGGGGCGGCGCTACGGGGTGCGGGGCCCCTGGGTGCTGCGGGAGGTGCAACTCGACGTGCCCGTATCGGCACTGCTGCGCATCGAGGGGGCCAACGGCAGCGGGAAGTCCACGCTGCTGCGGTTGCTGGCCGGGATCGACCGGCCCAGCACCGGACGGATCACCGGCCGCCGGCGCAGCGCCTATGTGCCCGAACGGTTCCCGGTCGCCCTGCCCTTCACCGCCGTCGGCTACCTCACCCACCTCGGCCGCATCCACGGCCTGCGCGGCCCCGAAGCCGCCCGCCGCGCGACCGAGTGGCTCGAACGCTTCGGGGCGGCCGGACATGCGCGGACCCCGATGGCCGAGCTGTCCAAGGGGACGAGCCAGAAGGTGGCGGTCGCCCAGGCGCTGCTCGCCGAGCCCGGACTCCTGGTGCTCGACGAGGCCTGGACGGGGCTGGACCGCAGCGCGCGCGAGGTGCTCGACCGGGCGGTCGCCGAGCGGGTCGCGGACGGTGGCACCGTCGTCTTCGTCGATCATGACCCGCGGCGGCTGGCGGGCGCGGCCGACGCCCGCTACCGGGTCGAGGACGGGCGGTTGCTGGCCCAGGTCGCGCAGGCCCCGACAGCGGGCCCGGTGACCGTGACCGGCCCTCGGGTGACCATCGAGGCCGAGGGCGCACCGGGCAGTGTGCTGCCCGCCGGGCCGGACCGGGCACCCGCCGGAGCGCCCCAGTTGCCCGGCGGAACGGAGATCTCGCCGGGACCGGACGGTACGACCCTGCTGACGGTCCCGGCCGTCCACTCCGACGCTGTGCTGCGCGCCCTGCTCACCGCACGCCCGCCCTGGCACATCCGCGCGGTCACCGCCGCCCCGGGGCCGGACGACGGCACCGCCCCCGGAACTGCCATCGAGGGAATCACCGCCCCCGGCGCCGACGACCCCACCCCCGCACCCGACGAGGCGCCCCTCCCGTGACCGCTCTCCTCCGCTACCAGACGGCCCTGCTCATCGGCTCGCACCGCTGGCTGCCCCCGGTCATCCTCTACGCCGCCTGGCTGGCCATCGGTGTGAAGGGCGGCAGCCCGATCCTCGACTCGTTCGGCTATGCCGCCGGCGGCCTGCTGCCGGTCGCCGTATGGCTGACCCGGATCTGCGTCACCAACGAGCCGCCGGCCGCCCGCAATTGCGCCGCCGCGGCCGCCGGCCCCGACCGGGCCCACCTCGCCGCCGTGCTGACCGCGGCCGGCGCCGCGCTGGTGCTCGCGGTGGTCGGCGTGGGGCTGGTCGTGTTGTTTGGCGACCCGCGCTCCAACGACCACCGGGTGGCCGTCCCGGTCCTGCCGGCGGCCGTTGCCGGGCTGCTCACCGCGCTGACATGCCTGCTGATGGGTATCGCGATCGGCGCGCTGAGCAACTGGCCGGTGCTGCGCAGCGCCGCCTGGGGCGTCCCGGCGAGTCTCACCGCCGCCCTGCTGCTGCTCGTACTGGGCGCCTCGCCCGCCAACGCCGCTCTGTCGGGCATGGTCACCGGCTCCGCCCACGGCACGGTCCTCGCCCCCTGGCTGCCGCTCGCCGCCACCGTCGTGATCGCGGCTGCCGCCATCGCCGCGGCCTGTGCCCTCACGTCTCGTCGTAGCTGAACGGGGTGGGTTCGGGGGTGGGGGGGAGCAGGCGTACGCTCGCCGACATGCCGCCCTCCCCCGCCCCCTCCCCTCAAGCCGACCACACCGCAGCCTGCCTCCACTGCGCCCAGCCCACCGAGTACCCCCTCGACCACCCCGGCACGGTGCTCTGCCCCGTCTGTGAGTGGCAGGAGGCCCAACGGTCCGCCTGCTCCGGCTGACGCTCCGTACCGTGCGGGGTCGCCTCGGTCCGCCGCGGCGTCAGTGGTGCCACGGGCCGGTCACCGCGAACGTCGTTCCCGGCGTATAGCAATTGACGTACATCGTCCGGAAGTCGGGCGAGAACGTCACGCCCGCGAACTCGCCCCACTCCGGCTTCTCCGGTGTGCCGATGTTCTGCCGGCCGCGCGCCATCGGATAGACCTCGCCGCGCCGGGTGAGGCCGAAGACATGCTGGGCACCGTCGCCGTCCTCGCAGACCATCAGGCCGCCGCTGGGTGCCAGGCAGATGTTGTCGGGCGATTCGCCGGGCAGTTGGAGGTCGGTGTCCGGGCCGAAGACGACGACCTGGGTCAGCTGCCGCTTCCTCGGGTCGTACTTCCACACCTGGCCGTAGTGGTCGGCCGTCGAGCCGGCGGACCGGTGGGCGAAGCTGGAGACGAAGTAGACGCAGGAGCCGCCCCAGTAGCAGCCCTCCAGTTTCTGGGCGTGGGTGATGCCCCCGGGGCCGAAGTCCTGGAAGCGGATCGGGGTCTCGCGGGCGAGCGGGTCGGGCACATCCACCCAGCTGACGTGGTCGAAGACGGTGCCGGGCCGCTGGATCGCGGAGAGGTCGGGCACACCGGGGACCCGCAGCGCCTGGAGCCGGCCGCCGGCCCGGAGGGAACCGCGGCCGCCCCTCGGCTTCTTGGGCAGAAAGCGGTAGAAGAGGCCGAACGGCTTGTCGAAGGCGTCCTCGGTCTCGTAGACGGTGCCGGTGCCGGGGTCGACGGCGACCGCCTCGTGCGAGAAGCGGCCCATCGCGGTCAGCGGGACCGCACCGGTGCGCCGCGGGTCGTACGGATCGACCTCGAAGACGAAGCCGTGGTCCTTGGTGTAGTTCTCCTCACCGGCCCGGAACTCGGTCTCCTCGCAGGTCAGCCAGGTGTTCCAAGGGGTATGGCCGCCCGCGCAGTTGGTGGAGGTACCGGCGAGGGCGACCCGCTCGGAGCGCACCGTGTCGTCCCGGTCGAGTTCCAGGGCCGTACAGCCGCCCTCGGCCCCCGGGTCGTACGTCAGATCGCGGACCGTGGGGACGGCCTGGCGGGAGTGCGTACGGTTCTCGTGGTTGCGGACCAGGTAGGTGCCTCCGTGGCGGCCGGGGAACGCCGACATGCCGTCGCAGTTGCCGGGCACCTTGCCCTCCCCGGAGAGCAGCGGGTCGCCCTCCCGGGAGAGAACCCGGTGCCGGAAGCCCCGGGGCAGGTCGAGCAGGCCGTCCGGGTCGGGGATCAGCGGGCCGTAGCCGCGCCGGCCCATGCCCTGGGCGGTCGCGGTCCCCGCGAAGAGCTCCGTGAGGCTTCCGGAAAAGGCGAGGGCCGTCCCCAACGCACCGGTGCGGGCCAGGATCTGACGTCGTGTCGCGGACATGGCGGCTCCCTGTTGGCGGACAGGTGACGTGACCCGCCGTGTGTACCACGCAGCCGGGGCGCCGGGAACCACTGCGGCGGGCGACAGCCGGGTGGCGCGCCCGCCGTGCCGCCTACCGGGAGCCGTCGGCCACCAGGGCCCCCGCGTCGCGCGCCAGCGCCGTCAGCCGGGAGATCGCCCGGAAGTACTTCTTGCGGTAGCCGCCGCGCAGCATCTCCTCGCTGAACAGCTCGTCGAAGGCCTTGCCGGAGGTCAGCACCGGCACCTCGCGGTCGTAGAGCCGGTCCGCGAGGACGACCAGGCGCAGCGCCGTCGACTGGTCGGGCACCGCCTGGACGTCGGTGAGGCAGACCGCTTCGATGCCGTCGCACATCGCGCCGTAGCGGCTGGGGTGCACCGTGGACAGATGCTCCAGCAGGGAGGGGAAGTCGTCGAGCGAGGCGCCGGGCGTGCGGTATGCCGTGCGGGTGACCGTCTCGTCGTCGTACGGGGCGGGCGCGTCGGGCAGACCGCGGTGGCGGTAGTCCTCGCCGTCGATGCGCAGCGGACGGAACTGGGCGCTCAGCCCCTGGATCTCGCGCAGGAAGTCGGCGGCGGCGAACCGGCCCTCGCCGAGCTTGCCGGGCAGCGTGTTGGACGTGGCGGCCAGCGCCACACCGGCGTCCACCAGCTTGCCGAGCAGGGTGGAGACCAGGACGGTGTCACCGGGATCGTCCAGCTCGAACTCGTCGATGCACAGCAGCCGGTGCTCGCCGAGCGTGCGCACGGTCTGCTGGAAGCCGAGCGCCCCGACGAGGTTCGTCAGCTCGACGAAGGTGCCGAAGGCCTTGCGCTCCGCCGGGGCGGGGGTGGCGTGCCACAGGGACGCGAGCAGGTGGGTCTTGCCGACGCCGTAGCCGCCGTCCAGATAGACGCCGCGCGGGCCCGTGGGAGCCGCCGGCTTCCTGGCGAACCAGCGCCGCTTTTCCGGGGCCCGCCCGCCCTCGATGCTGTCCGCGAAGTCGCTGAGGACCTGGACGGCCTCGGCCTGGCTGGGCTGCTTCGCGTCCGGGATGTACGTGTCGAAGCGGGCGCCCTGGAAGCGCGGCGGCGGCACCATCTCGGCGACCAGGCGTTCGGCCGGGACGTGCGGGGCGCGGGCGGTCAGCGCGGCGGGGGCCGCGGCGTCCCCGTCGGCCGGCGGAACGGCCGTCGGGGCGGGCTGCGGAGAAGAGGACTCGGAAGGTGACACAGCGCTCCAGCCTATCTCCTGTGCGGGAGGCGGCGGTCCGGTGAGCGAGGCATGTCACACTGCCGCCATGCGACGCCTGTTCCCCCTCCCCGCCCCGCCCGCGCCGACCCCCGAGACCGGGAAAGCCGAGGTGGCGGCGGTCGGCCCGGTGGACCGGCCGTGGACGCCGGCCGAGCTGGCCGAGGCCTACGCGTATCCGGCGGCGGACGATCCGGTGCGCGCGGGCCGCCCCGGTTGGCTGCGCGCCAACATGGTGTCCTCCCTGGACGGGGCGGCCCACCACGAGGGCCGCTCGCAGCCGCTCTCCGGCGACGCCGACATGCGGATCTTCGGGGTGCTGCGGGCGCTCGCGGATGCCGTGGTGGTGGGGGCGGAAACGGTGCGGAAGGAGGGCTACCGCCCGGCCCGCGCCCGGGAGGTGTTCGCCGCCCGCCGGGCCGCCGCCGGCCAGGGCCCGGCCCCGGCCATCGCCGTGGTCACCGCCGGTCTTGAGCTGGACTTCACGCTGCCCCTGTTCACCGAGCCGGTGGTGCCCACCCTGGTGCTGACCGGCGCCGGTGCACCGGCGGACCGGGTGGCCGCGGCCCGGGCCGCGGGTGCCGAGGTGCTGTTCGCCGGGGAGGGCGTGGGCGTCGATCCGGCCCGGGTGGCCGGTGTACTGGCCGGGCGGGGGCACACCCGGCTGTTGACGGAGGGCGGGCCCAGGCTGCTGGGACAGTTCGCCGCGGCCGATGCGCTGGACGAGATGTGTCTGTCGCTGGCCCCCGTGGTGGCCGTGGGTGGTGCCCCGAGGATCATGAACGGGCCGGCCGTCCCGGTTCCGGAGCGTTTCGCCCTGGCATCCGTGCTGGAGGAGGACGGGTTCCTGTTCACTCGGTACCGCCGGTCGTGACAATCGGCGGAATTATCTGTTCCGCTTAGCTTCCGTTGGGCACACTTAGAGCCAGCAGGCCCCGTGTGGCGACGGGGCGGATGGTTTCTGTCGGGCTCCGCGCGATGCGGTGCCCCGAGGAGAAGAAGGGCGTCCGTCGTGTTCACGAGCGTATTGATGATCGAGAAGCCTCTGACGCCCGCCGACGTGGAGTTCGTGACCACGCTGCACGGCGATGACCGGATCTCGTTCGTCGTGCTCATGCAGCCGCGCGGCAAGCAGGACGTCCTGCTGCGGGCGATCGACGACGTCGCCCTCGGCGAGTTCGACGACGCCGTACGGGAGGGCGAGGAACCGGGCGGCGCCCAGGCGGAGGCACCCGCCGAGGTGGCCCTGGCCCACACACTGCAGGCGCTGCGCGCCACCGGCGCGGAGGCCGTCGGGCAGGTGGTCGAGGACCACCCGCTGGACCTGCTGCGGTCCGTCGTCGACGAGACCGGTGCGGACGAGGTGATCGTGCTGACCACCCCGCACTTCGTCGAGGAGTTCTTCCACCGCGACTGGGCCTCCCGCGCCCGCCACATGGTCGGCGTCCCGGTCCTCAAACTCTTCTCGCACGCGGCGGACGACCAGCCCCAGCAGCCCACCGGGGGCTGAGCGGCCGCGCGGCGGGGATCAGGGGCGGGCACCGGTCCGCAGGCGGAGCCGGCCGTCGCGCACCTCGGCGACCTCGTCCGCCAGGCCGAGATGCGCCGGGTCGTGGGTGACCAGCACCGTCGCGGTCGCGCGCTGCCGGGTGAGGGTGAGCAGCAGGTCGAGCACCGCGGCGCCCCGCTCGTGGTCCAGGGCGCTGGTCGGTTCGTCCACCAGCAGCACCGCCGGTTCGTTCATCAGCGCCCGCGCGATGTTGATCCGCTGCCGCTGACCGCCCGACAGCTGATGCGGCCGCCGGCCGGCCAGCCGGTCCATGCCGACCGCGGCCAGCAGCTCCAGCGCCCGGGCCCGCGCCTTACGGGGCGAGCGGCCGTCCAGATGGGCCATCACCTGCAGCTGTTCGGCGGCGGTCAGCGACGGCAGCAGATTCGGCTGCTGGAAGACCGTGCCGACGGTGGTGCGGCGCAGCGCCGTCAGCTGCGCGCGAGCGAGCCCGGTGGTGTCCGTGCCGGCGAGCACCACCCGTCCGCGGTCCGGGCGGATCAGCGTGGCGGCGACCGCCAGCAGACTGGACTTGCCGGAGCCGGACGGCCCGATCACCGCCGTCAGACAGCCCGGGGACACGGTCAGTGAGACCTCGTCCAGTGCGGTCAGCCGGGCGTCGCCGTCGGGGTAGGTGAGGGTGACATCGGTCAGTTCGAGGCTCATCGGGCACTCCCCAGGGCGGTCAGCGGGTCGACGGAGGTGATGCGGCGGACGGCCAGCGCGGCGCCGGCGGCGCCCAGCGCGGTCATGATCAGGGCCGGGAGCAGCACGGTGGACGGGGTGAGCACGAAGGGCACCGCGGAGCCGATCCCCGCACCCACCGCGGCCACCACCGCGCTGCCCAGGCCGGTCCCGAGCAGCAGCAGGACGACGGCCTGGCCGAGCGCGTCCCGCAGCAGCGAGCCGGTCGAGGCGCCCAGCGCCTTCAGCACCGCGACATCGCCGCTGCGCTGGACCGTCCACACCGTGAAGAACGCCCCGATGACCAGCGCGGAGATCGCGAAGAGGAAACCGCGCATCAGCTGGAGGGAGCCGTTCTCCGCGCGGTACGAGCCGATGGCCTGCAGCGCGTCGCCGGTGCCGACGGTCCTGGTGCCGAGCCGCGTATCGGCGGCGGCCAGATCGGCCGACCCGGTGGTGGACAGGGCGAGCACGGTCGCCTCCGTCCCGTCGGCGCGCCCGGAGCCGTCGGCCGCCCGGGATCCGCCGCCGGCCCTCCGCCAGTCCGCCAGCGACATCCAGACCACCGGCGTATGGCTGTACATCGCCGTGCCCGACACCGCCGCGACCGTGCAGGTCCGGCCGCCCAGCGTCAGCGCGTCCCCGGCCCGTACCCCCAGCGCCGCCGCGGCCTTCCCGGACAGCACCACCGCTCCGTCACCGACCCCCTCCGGCGCCGGCCGGGACCCCGGCCGCACCCCGAACGCCGACACCGCGGCGCTCCGGCCGCCCGCCTCGGCTTTCACCGGGGTGATCCCCACCGGCTCGGCGCCCCGTACGCCCGGCACCCGCGCCCAGGCCGCCACGGTCCGCCCGGACAGCCGCGAGTCGGTGAACGCGATGGTGCTGCCGTCGGCAGGCGCCGAGAACACCAGGTGATCGGCGGGCAGCGCGGTGATCGCCGAGGTGTTCTCCCGGCCCAGGCCCGCGGTCAGGCCCGACAACAGCCCCACCAGCACCGTGATCAGCATGATGACGGTGCCCATCAGGGCGAACCGTCCCCTGGCGAATCCCAGGTCCCTCCAGGCCACGAACACAGGCGGTGCCCTCCTTGCTTCCGGCCGCCGGACCCACTGCCCGGCGGCCGGACCACCGTCGCCTGCCGGGCGGGGGCCGGGCATCGCGCGGGGGAGTGGTCTCCCCGCGCCGGAAGGTGCGCCCCGAGGTCAACCCTTTGGTTGATGCCGCGGGTGAGGACGGCCCTTAGCCTGTGAGGGCCGTGACCGAAGAAGCCGTGACCGCACACTCCCTCACCCCCGTCCTGCGGGCTCTGCGCAGCTGCCTGCATCTGCTGGTGGCCGCGCTGCTCGCGCTCGCCTGCGTACGCGCAGTCGCCGGGCGCGCCCCGAACGCCCCGGCCGTCGTCGCCACCGCCGTCGTGCTGCTCGCCCTCTACGCGCTCGGCCCCCGGCTGCCCCGCGTACGCAGTTCCCCGCCCGCCGCGGCCCGCTGGCTCACGGCCGTCGCCCTGGTGTGGCTGGCGCTGCTGGTTCTCACCCCGGACGGCGTCTGGCTGGCGTTCCCGCTGTTCTTCGTCCAACTGCATCTGCTGCCGCTGCGCCGGTCGCTGCCCGCCGTCGCGGCCACCACCCTCGCCGGCATCGCCGGATTCGGCTGGCACACCCACACCATCAGCGTCGGCACGGTCCTCGGCCCCGTCCTGGGCGCCGCCGTCGCGGTCGCCGTCGTCCTCGGCTACCAGGCCCTCTACCGGGAGAGCGAACAGCGCCGGCGCCTCATCGAGGAGCTCACCGCGACCCGCAGCGAGCTGGCCGCCGCGGAACGCGCCGCCGGCCGGCTCGCCGAACGCGAGCGGCTGGCCCGCGAGATCCACGACACCCTCGCGCAGGGGCTGTCCAGCATCCAGCTGCTGCTGCGGGCCGCCGAACGCGTCCTGCCGCAGCAGCCCACAGCGGCCCTCGGACATGTCCGGCAGGCCCGCACCACCGCCGTCGACAACCTCGCCGAGGCACGCCGCTTCGTGCAGGCGCTCAGCCCGCCCGCCCTGGAGGCGGGGTCGCTGCCCGCCGCCCTGGAGCGGCTCTGCGCCACCACGGCCCGCAGCTCCGGGCTCACCGTGCACTGCCAGGTCTCCGGCGTGCCCCTCGCGCTCCCCACCCCGCACGAGGTCGCCCTCCTGCGCATCGCCCAGTCCGCGCTCGCCAACACCGTCCGGCACGCCGCCGCCGGCCGCGTCGAGCTGACCCTCAGCTACATGGACACCGAGGTCGCGCTGGACATCGTCGACGACGGCGGAGGATTCCGCCCCGCCGAACTGCCCGCACCCGGCTCCGCCGAGGCCCGGGGCACCGGCTTCGGCCTCGCCGCGATGCGCGCCCGGGCCCGCGCCCTCCAGGGGACGCTGGCCGTCGAGTCCGCCCCCGGAGAGGGCACCGCGATCGCCGTCACCCTGCCCTGCCCCGCCCCCGCGCCCGACGCCGCCCCGGAGGCCGCCTCGTGACCGTCCCGGCCACCACCGTCCGGCTGCTGCTCGCCGACGACCACCCCGTCGTACGGGCCGGGCTGCGCGCCGTCCTGGAGACCGAAGCGGACTTCGAGATCGTCGCCGATGTCCCCACCGCCGAGCAGGCGGTCCGCCGCGCCGCGCAGGGCGACGTCGACGTGGTCCTCATGGACCTCCAGTTCGGCGGCCGGATGCTGGGCTCGCAGGCCACCGCCGAGATCACCGCCCGCCCCGGCGGCCCGCGCGTCCTCGTGCTGACCACCTACGACACCGACGCCGACATCCTCGCCGCCATCGAGGCCGGCGCCACCGGCTACCTCCTCAAGGACGCCCCGCCCCAGGAGCTGGCCGCCGCGGTCCGCACCGCCGCCGCCGGACGGTCCGCGCTCGCACCCACCGTCGCGCTGCGCCTGATGGACCGGCTGCGTACCCCCGCCACCGCGCTCTCCCGGCGCGAGACGGAGGTCCTCCAGCTCGTTGCCGAGGGCCACTCGAACGCGGCGGTCAGCAAACTGCTCTTCCTCAGCCGGGCGACCGTCAAGTCCCACCTCGTCCACATTTACGCCAAGCTGGGCGTGGACTCCCGTACGTCCGCGGTCGCCGCCGCCACCGCACAGGGCCTGATCCGCCGCTGACCACCGCCGCAGGGCCCGGCCGGGGTCCATGGACCGGCGCTGTCGGTGCCGGGTGCGAGAATCATCGACAGCACGACCGAACGGCAGCATCACCGCTCGCGATGATCGACGATCAGGGAGACGCACCATGGCACCCGCCATCCCAGCCTCGATGGACCGGCCGCACTTCATCGGCATCGGCGGAGCCGGTATGTCGGGCATCGCCAAGATCCTCGCGCAGCGCGGCGCCCAGGTGGCGGGCAGTGACGCCAAGGACTCCGCGACCGCCCAGGCCCTGCGCGCCCTCGGTGTGACGGTCCACCTCGGCCATGCCGCCGGGCATCTCGCCGAGGACGCCACCAGTGTCGTCGTCTCCTCCGCGATCCGCCCCGACAACCCCGAGCTGGCCGCCGCCCAGGAGCGCGGCATCCCGGTCGTCCACCGCTCCGACGCGCTCGCCTCCCTCATGGAGGGCCTGCGCCCCATCGCGGTCGCCGGCACCCACGGCAAGACGACGACGACCTCCATGCTCGCCGTCTCCCTCGGCGCCCTCGGCCTCACGCCGTCCTACGCCATCGGCGGCGACCTCGACGCCCCGGGATCCAACGCCGAGCACGGCGCCGGCGAGATCTTCGTCGCCGAGGCCGACGAGAGCGACCGCAGCTTCCACAAGTACGCCCCCGAGGTCGCCATCATCCTCAACGTGGAGCTGGACCACCACGCCAACTACGCCTCGATGGACGAGATCTACGAGTCCTTCGAGACCTTCGTCGGCCGCATCCGCCCGGGCGGCACCCTGGTCATCGCCGCCGACCAGCCCGGCGCCCGCGAGCTGACCGAAAGGATCTCCGGCCGTCATGACATCGAGGTCGTCACCTACGGCGAGTCCGCGGACGCCGACGTCCGCATCCTCAAGGTCAACCCCCGCGGCCTGACCAGCGACGTCACCGTCACCCTGACCAGCGGCAAGATCCTCACCTTCACGGTCTCCGTCCCGGGCCGGCACTACGCCCACAACGCCGTCGCCGCCCTGGCCGCCGGCGTCGCCCTGGGCCTCCCGCCGCACAACCTCGCCTCCGCGCTCGGCAAGTACACCGGCGTCAAGCGCCGCCTCCAGCTCAAGGGCGAGGCGGCCGGCGTCCAGGTCATCGACTCCTACGCCCACCACCCCACGGAGATGACCGCCGACCTGGAAGCCATCCGCGGCGCCGCCGAGGGCTCCCGGGTGCTGGTCGTCTTCCAGCCGCACCTCTTCTCCCGCACCCAGGAGCTCGGCACGGAGATGGGCCAGGCGCTCGCCCTCGCCGACGCCTCCGTGGTCCTGGACATCTACCCGGCCCGCGAGGACCCGATCCCCGGAGTCACCAGCACCCTGATCATCGACGCCGCGCGCGCCGCGGGCGCCGATGTCACCCCCGAGAGCGACCAGGCCGCCGTCCCGGACCTCATCGCCGGAATGGCCAAGCCCGGTGACCTTGTTCTCACCATGGGCGCGGGCGATGTGACCGACCTCGGCCCCGCCATCCTGTCCCGCCTGGGCAGCTGAGCCAAGGAGGCCCCCGATGCCGTACGAGATCGACAAGCCCGACGAGCAGTGGCGCGCCGAGCTGACCCCCGCGGAGTACCGCGTCCTGCGCGAGGCCGGCACCGAGCCCGCCTTCGTCGGCGAGTACACCGACACCACGACCGAGGGCGTCTACTCCTGCCGCGCCTGCGGCGCCGAACTCTTCCGCTCCGACACCAAGTTCGCCAGCCACTGCGGCTGGCCGTCCTTCTACGACCCACGCGACGCGGACGCCGTGGAGCTCGTGCCCGACACGTCGCACGGCATGACGCGGACCGAAGTGCGGTGCGCGCGCTGCGGCTCGCATCTGGGGCACGTCTTCGAAGGCGAGGGGTACCCCACCCCCACCGATCAGCGGTACTGCATCAACTCCATCTCGCTGCGGTTGGCGCCGGACGAGGGCTGACCGGATCCGTGTCGTCCTGGCGGAGAGGGCGGTCGGCGTAGAGGTGAGGCGGGTCGACGTCGAGCGGCTCGGTGTGCAAAAGGCCTTGATCAGCGAAACGGTGGGACAGCCGGTGCCCGGTTTCATAGGGTGCTGCGGAAGAAGTACTCGGGGAGGGTGAATGGCAAGTCGGCGGTTACCTCCGTTGCCGACATACCGGACGGACGCGGTGACCCGGCGACTGTGTGCGGCAACGCATCTGGACGATCAGTTCGCCCGTCGGGCGCACGAGGAGTTCACCGCGGACCGGATGACCGCGATCGGACTGCCGCTCGGCATCAATCTGGTGGCGCTCGTGCGGCATGCCCGGGTGGCGGTGAACCGGATAGATGCTCGGGACCGTCGACTGGCCTGGCTCTTTGCAGGGTTGGGGGCAGCTGCGCTGCTCGCGGTATGGGGTATGGGGACCGGATCGTCCGGCGTCGCAGCGGCGGGTGGCTGCGGTATCCCGGTCCTGCTCGGCGCCGCATGGTGGCTGGTGTACCAGGCGGAAAGCGGGGCCCGCGCCGCCGCGCTCACCGTCATGAGGACGGGCGGCAAACCCGAAGACCTCGCCCCGCCCGTTCCGCAGCAGGCGGAAGACCGGCTCCGGGAGCTGAAGCGCGCCAACGTCGTGCCGTATACGGCGGCCGCCGAACGCACCCATCCGTTCGTGGGCAGCGGCAGGAAGATCAAAGAGGTGGTCTGGCAGCCCATCGACATCAGCACCCCTGCCCAAGCCCCTGGCGGCGGCAAACTGACCATCACGCCCTTCGACGCGGTCGATCTGCACACCTACGTGGCCCGGGAGATGGCGAAGATCGCCGGCCTCGAAGGGCTACGAGCCAGGAACCGGCTCTACGTGCTGGGCACTCATGTGCAGCACTTCGGCCCCGAGCTGCTGCCGGATCCACTCGGCCCGCCCCGTGTACAGATCCCGAAGCAGCTGGTGCAGGCAGGTCTCGCCCACCCCGGCGCAGGCATGCGCACCTATCTGAGCTTGGAACGCGTGGGTGAAGGAGGTCGGGTCGTCGTCTCGATGCATCTGCGGGCCCGGCTACAGCACCCCAGCCTGTCCTGGGAGGTCGCGGCCTATGCGATTCCTCCGGTGAGTCGCCGCTATGACCGGGTCGGCTATCTGCCGCTCGGCGGCTTCGAGCGGTGGTGGAACCTGGTGCGGTTCGCCACCAGGACGACCGGGCCGGCGCTGCGGGGTGCGCTGGGTCGAAACCACCGCCGTCACTCCGAGCGGAACCGGAAGGCGAAGGAACTGGAGAGGCGGCGCAGGGAGATCAGCAAGCGACATGCCGTGTACGACTACGGTGCCGCGGACAGCCTGCGCGAACATGTCGCTTCCTGGGACGAGTTGGGGCACTCGGATCGCACCGACTCCCAGGACTTCCTGCACCGCCTCCAGCAAGGCGTGCTGATCGCGACGGAGCGATTCCTCAAAGACCACAACGTCGACACCAGCTCCTTCGACAAGGCCCAGCAAGTCATCAATACCCAGACGTACAACTTCTCCGGGGACGTCACCGGTCCCAGCAACTTCGGCAACAACGGCCAGATCGCGTCGTACGGACAGGGGCCGCAGCCCTCGGGGGCCCCTGGGTACCCCGGTGGACAGCCCTGACCTGACGATCCCGACACCCCTCCCCGCCCAGGAGCATGGATGAGTACCTTCAATTTCCACAGTGAAGTCTCCGGCCCGAGCAACTTCGGAGACGGCGGCAGGATCGAGATTCACCATCACGGCGAGAGCTCCACCGAGGCTCTGCGCCTCGCCACCGAACTTGTACGGCAGTTGTGCACCGAAGGCCAGTCGGCGCTCGCCGCACAGGCTGAGGTGGTGCGCGGCGAACTGGTGGCGGCCGAGCAGGAGCAGCGGCCCGCTGACCGCGGAAGGGTCCGGCAGGCGCTGCAGACCATTTCGCTCGGGCTCACAGCGGGCAGTAGCGGTGTGGCGCTTGCGCAGGAGCTTGGGCACCTCATCGGTCACTGAGCGCCCAGCCGGGCCGTAACGACATGCACGGGGAGCCCCTGGGGGCTCCCCGTTCGCGTCACGTCGCTCGTACGACGGCCTGTGCGCCCCCGAGATCGAGTTCCAGGCCGGCGCGCAGGAGCACGCTCTGCCCCGGCGAGACCTGCTGTGTCGTACCGTCCGAGCGGGTCCCGGTCCACGCCCGGTCCGAATGGTTGGCGAGCCCGAATTTCCCCGGTTTCTTGGGGTGTTCGGTGAGCTCGGCCACGAGAGTCGCGTCGCTGTAATCATGCCGCGTGGGTTCCGGCACCAGATGGTGGGCGTGCACCCGCGCGGTGCGGTGAAGCCGGATGTGGTGCTCGGCCCGAGGCAGCGGCGTGGTGACGATCAGCCGGGGCGGCAGGATCAGCGTAGCGCCGCAGGACCAGCACGTCCCGGCAGCGGTCTCCCCGGGCTGGGTCATGTTCTGCCGTGCGCAGTGCGCGCAGTCGACGACCGAGTCGAGCACGGCCCGCAGCACATCCCGCCATTGCGATTCACGCACCCGCACCGCGGGATCGTGCAGTCCGGCGGTGAAGTTGTGCGTGAAGAGATCCTGCAGCGCCCGCGGAGCCACGGCCCATGTGGCGACAACGGTGCCCTGCTCAAGGGGGTCGGGCGCGTTCGCGTCGTCATCCGGATCGAAGACGAACAGCGGCTGTTTGCCGTACAGCTTCTTCTCCGCTGCTTCGTCGAGACAGCGGATGGCCAGCTCACGCCTGCCCTCAAGCGGATGGTGGTTCATGAGCAGCATGAACAGCAGCACCGAGAGGGAGTGGAGATCGGTCTGTGTGCCGGGCCTGGCACCCGTGTCCCCGCGAACCAGCTCGGGCGCCATGAATTTCATGGTCCCGGAGATACCGCTGCTGTCCCCCTCCACCACGGCGTTGTCGTTGTCGCACACCAGGACTTCGCCGGTGGCCGGATCGAAGAGGATGTTGCCCCAGGAGATGTCGCGGTAGGCGATGCCGCGGGAGTGCAGTGCCTGATACGCCTCCACCGTGTAGAGGCAGGCGGTCAGCAGTGCTCGGGGCGTGGTGCGCAATTGCCTGGTGAACAACGCGGGGAGACGCTTGAAACGGTCCGGCAGGATGTCCATCAGATAGCCGAACCCGCCCTGTTGATCACGGACGTACGCCGTCGGCCACAGAAAGCGGTCGTCGTCGAAGTCCCGGGCCACCAGCTCCTGGACGATGGCCTCCTGCTCGGGTGTTGCGCACGTCGGGTAGTACCACTTGAGTGCCCTGTCGCCGCTCGTGGTCTTCACCCGGTAGACCTCGCCCTGGCCACCGGCCCCGAGCATCCCGGTGACCTGGACCTCCTCGCCGTCGTCTGCGGTGAGCAGGGTGCCGCTGTCGAGCATGCCGGTCATGATCTCTCCGTAGATTCCGCTGCTTCGGGGTGGCGGAGCCGGTGCCCTGCCACCAAGGTGGTGTCGTCCCCGGAGTGCTGCGCGGCCTTGGTCAGCCACTCCGGAAGGGCGGCTCGTACCCCCGCGGCACCCGCCTCACAGAGACGCTGGTCCATTCCGGTCATGAACTGGATGAACCCCTCGTCCGAGGCGAAGCTCTTGGACAGGCCATCCGTGGACAGCGCGATGAGACGCGGCATACGGGCCGGGTCCGTGATCGGTGCCCAGTGCATCCGCATCAGGCGCCACGCCTCGCGGCCGCACAACGACTCCGTGTCGTCCCCGAGGTCCGCTTCCGCCGGTGCGAGCGGCAGGATCACTTCGTCGTGGTGCTCGATGATTGTCAGTTCGCCGTCGCCGAGTTGCCAGGCGGCGAAGAGCTGAGGCGTCAGTACGGCGCCGATCAGCGTGGCGCCATACAGCACCAGCTTCTGCTCCTCGCTGGGTTCGGCCGGTGTCCCGCCGGGTTCCGCTTCGTATTGGCGCTGCCAGTGCTCCCGTACGCGTTGCTGCCAGTGGGCGACGAGACGACGCGGCATGGTGTGGCGAGCGAAATTCATCAGCCAGCTGAGACTACGCCGCTCCCCGTCGGGCCCCTCGGCCCCGGCCATGGACGCGAACTCCCTGGCGTGCACGGCGAACAGCTCCACCGCGTAACGGGCCCCGATGTCACTGCGAGCGTGCGCCGCCGATCCGTGCCCGTCCGAGACCGCGAGGATCAATGGCGACGCCGAGCCTCCGGTTCCCTCTGCCGTGTGCCAGTCCTGGTTCTGCTGTTTGTTGACGCCCTGGACGCTCTCGGCGACCGTTTCCCAGAGCGGCGTGTACGGCTCGCTCACCACACATCGTCATCGTCGTCGTCCAACACCGGCGGGGCGTACGCGGGCTGTTTCACCAATGGGTCCGAGGAGCTCGCCACCGGTTGTGAGGCGGCCTTGACCGCGGCAGTCGAGGCCCAGCGGATAGCGGCGGCCAGCTGCTTGGGGCTGTTGGCGTCCAGCGGCTGGAGCTCGGGGTTGCCGAGGAATTCCCGCAGCACGCTGCGGTCGGCGTCTGCGCCGATGGCGATCGCGACCCGGACCGCCTTCTTCCCCCACGGAGTGGCGTCGATGGCCTTCAGGCCGGCCTTCCAGTCGTCGGTGGGCACCCCGTCCGAGACGAGCGCCAGCACCGGCTTCAGCGCACGTTGCGGCATGGGCGGCGTCTGGAGCTCACGTGCCACCAGGTGCAGTGCCTCGCCCAGATTGGTCGTGCCGTCGACCTGGACGTCCTGCCAGGTGAAGTCGTCGATCGGGACCGGATCCTTGTGATGCCACTCGGCAGTAGTGGAGAAGGTGAGGGTGCGCACCAGAAGCTGCGCGGCGGGATTGTCGTGCGCAACCGAGCGCATCTCCGGGATCGCCTCCCGGAGCGCGTAGTTGAGCTGGCCGATGCGCTCGCCCTGCATGGAGTACGAGCAGTCCAGCAGCCAGATGAAATGGACTGGTCGGTTGGCCATCGGACCGCCCGGGATGTCACTCACTTACATGTCCTCCGTTTCGTCGTTCTTGCCCGACCGATGCACCGGGTGCCTCCTGTGCATCAGCCGCCGAGCACCTTCCATAGGTACTGAACCAGCGCTGCCACCGAGGCCGTCGAGATCACGACGGCGGTGACGAACAGGCCCAGCACAAGCCGCCGCCCCCGTGCGATCTGCGGTGTCACACCATGCATGGCGACTCTCGGCCTCCCTTTTCCTCGCTCGGTTGACTCGTGTAGTGGTCCTGCACGTGTCAGCTAATGGATCGATCGGCTACCGCCTCGCTACGCGGTCGGGGGACGCCCTGCTCGGGCGGTTCCCCGACGAGCGCCCCCACACGGAGCCCGGAGCGGGCCAGGATCCAGAGCACCGGCTCCGCCGCCCGGCGCTGCTCGCTTTCGAGAGCCCCCGTGCCCGTGGCCGCATACGCACTCACCGCCCAGTAGCGGGCGGATCCGAAGTCGTGGCCCACGCCTCGGACGAGGGCGCCGAGACCGATCACTTCCAGCCAGCTGTCGACCCGGGCCCCCGGAACCGGCAGGGCGTCGATCTGGTCCAGCACATCCCGTTTGGTGACCACCGTTGCCATGGGCAGACGCCGCCGCCGTCCGGTGAGCGCCGCGAGTTCTCCGGTCAGCCGCTGGTATGTGTCCAGGGGGCTCTGGTCGGAGGGCCGGGCGGCGGATGCGCGCTCCGCGTCACCACCGAGCAGTGCACGCCGGACCTGTGGATCGGCGAGGACATCGGCGACCAGGACCACACCGTCGGCATGGGCCAGGTACTGCTGCTGCCGTACGGCATCCGCGTCCCGCAGCGATTCGCCCATGGGGTCGTACAGATACAGCAGCCGGTGCCGTCTGCCGTGTCCGATGCGGAGCATGAAGGCCCGGGGATCGCCTCCCTGCGTCTTGAGGGCCCAACCAGTCTGGTTCAGTTGCTGATTGAGTGCACCGGCGTCGTTGCGGTCCGCCGTGGAGGCGTACTCCACCGTCAGCGCACTCCGCCGGGACCAGGCGTACAGCCCGGCGACCATCGCCGCCATGACCATCGTCTTCCCGGACGACGTGCCGCCGACCAGCGGCAGATGCACCACGCGCGTGCTGCCGACCGTCTCGGGGAGCTGCTGGTCGCAGTGCGGGCAGCGGGTGGCCAGCTGGCCCCGGCCGGCGAGCGAGGTGGTGACCAGCCGCTGTCCGCAGACACAGATGTGCCACAGTGCGCCATACCGCCCGGGGCGAAGTTCGCGGTGGGCGACCCCGCAGCTTGGGCAGCGGTGGACGGCCAGCGGGAACGGCCGGTAGCAGCCGGGGTAGGGGCACTTCATGCGGATACCGCGGACGAGCAGCCACAGGCGTTCCGCCCCGCGGAGGACGGCCACGGTCGCCATGACCAGTAGCCAGACCACCCCGAGCAGCAGCCCGAAGGCGAGCAGGACCACGGAGGTGATCAGCGCCGCGAGCAGAGCTCCTAAAGCCGCTCCCAAGGCTGTTCCCGGCGCGGTGGCACGCAGCACGGTGCTGGTGAACCAGTTCTCCCCCCGTTGCCCGGTGGTGGGTCGCCGACCGTGCAACAGCCGCTTGGCGTACCGGTGGAGCCACAACAAGGTCAACCGGCGCCAGATGGTTTTCCTCGCGCCGTCCGACGCGTCTCGGGCGTCCAGCCACATCTGCGCGGACCAGTACGCCCGGTGGGCCGGCTCGCTGGCGACGGCACCAGAAAGGCGGGGGTCGAGTGCCCCAGCCCGCCACGGACCGAGGGTACGTCCGGCAGCGGTCAGGGAAAGGCCGAGGAACAGCACGGTCGTATAGAGGCAGACGGGGACCGCCACCAGAGCGGTGATCGCCAGGGCGAACGTCGTCAGATTGATGAGGCTCACGACGAGCTTCCGTCCTTTCGCGGTGGTTCCACGTCACCCCAGCGCGGTCCTCGCAGCGGGCTTCGCTGCCCCCGCCCGCCGAAGCGCCGCCCGAGCCGGCCGAAGGCCCCCGGCCGGTTCCACGCGCGGAACTCGTCGGCCCACCGGCCTCCGGTTCGTTCGAGGTGGCGCTCGATGGAGGAGATGTCCTCGTCGGGCAGTGCGCGCACAATCGGACGCAGCACCTTGTCGAGCAGCGCCGTGCGCGTTTCGTGCCAGGCCTCGCCCGCCTGAGGGTGGCACGTCCATGAGACGAAGCAGTCGGCCACGTACTCCGGGACGACGCGCAGCCGGTCGCGTACCCGGTCTTCCTGAGCGGCCCGGCCATACGCCGCGATCAGATCCCGGTCGCCGCTGTTGATCAGTGCGGAGAGCTCTCCGTCCGGCCTCTCCTGGGACAGCAGGCGGCCGGCGAGCGCGCCGAAGGCCTGCTCCAGTACGGCGGGCTGCGGTGATTCGGCGGCGGCCCGCAGTGCCAGTGCGCGGTCGGCCCACCCGCTGCCTGCCTGTCCCTCGCGCAGGTCCCGGGCGAACTCCAGGAGCAGCAGGGCCGCGCGCTGGCGTGGTGCCAGCTCATCGGAGAAGCAGCGCAGCAGTTCGGGCGCCAGCTGCGCGGCGTCCGGGTCGTCGGCGGGTGCCTCCAGTGCGGCGTTGGCGATCTCGCGCCAGGTGTCTGCCGCGCGGTGGACATCCGAACCCAGCCCGGCGAGCAGCAACCGCGCCTCGCCGGCGGTCGGCGTGCTGTCGTCCCACACCAACCGTACGGCGGTGCGCAGCGCGAGCGGCTCGGCGAACGCGGAGACCCCGCCGGCGCGCAGTACGTTGTGCAGAGCGGTGACGCGGTCGCCGCCGGTCGCTGTTGCCGCGGGAGCCTCGGCGCACATCCGCAGATGCGGCAGGGCCTGAACTCCGTCGAGGGACAATCCGGTTCGGGTGAGCAACCGGCTGGCGGAGGGCGGATCGCCCGCCGCGGCGTCGTTGCACTTGGCGAGCAACGCCGCCCGCAGGTCGAAGTGCTCCTGCAGCGCGGAGCGTACCGCGGGGGTGTATGCCGTGTCCGGATCGACCAGCAGTGCCCGGCACAGCCGGCGTGCGACATCGGGCAGCAGATCCGTGCAGTCCACCGCGAGGGTGTCGGCGATGCGGAGCAGCTCGACCCGTCGTGCGACGTCCTGTGCGGAATCCGCGATGCCCGCGCGCAGATCGGGGCGGAGCTCGGCGCTCAGGCGCTGCCGCAAGTCGTCGGTCAGCTCTGGACTCCGCAGTTCCGGTAGCTCGACCTCGGGGGCCCTCCGAACGGCCTCGGTGAGGACGACGGCTGCCAGCGGCGCGGTCGTGGTGATCGGCGCTTTACCGTTCAGCGCGGCGAACAGCGAGGTCAGTGCGGCTGTTTCGGTCGGCGTCCGGCCTGCCACCGGCCCAGTCAGCGCGTCGATGAGCTGGCACAACCGTTGGCCTCCCAGCGCGTCCGCGCCACCGCTCGACCACTCGGCGGCGGCCACCCGGCCCCGCGAGGGCAGCGCGACTTGGGCACCCAGTGCGACGGCTGCGAGGGATCCCGCGGTGAAATGCTCCCCTGGCAGGGATGCCGCCTCCTTGAACACCTCGGGGACCTTGGCGAGCCAGACCTGGGCCGCGGTCTCGGCCCATGCGTCGGTCACCGGCTCCGTAGGTCCGGGGCCGGTGCAGTCGTGCACGCGGTAGCGGTCCTCGTACCCGGCAAGGCCCTGTCCGTCCGTCGGCAGCACCCCGATGAGCTGCTGCCGTGCAAGCTGCGGTCGCCGCGTGTAGGTCGTGAAGGTCAGCTGGTGGGCGAGCTCACGGGGCAGCACCGCCCCGGCCAGTGCGATCCACCGGGCCACGTCCGCGCTGTTCCGCTCGACGAGGATGATCTGCGGCGAGGCCGGATCCTGGCTCAGCCGGCGCAGATCGGAGAAGAAGCCCGGGAGCCACGGCGCGCGCGAGGCGGCGAATCCGATGAGGCCGTCCCGGTCGAAGAACCCCGAGGGGGTGAGTGCTCCCAACGGAGTCGGTACGTCGCCGTCCGGCGTGCGTACGGCCCACTGCGGGGAGTCCCATGTGGTGATGGGCAACGCGCCGCCGGGCAGTCCGCCGTGTGCGGGCAGATGCACGGCGTGGGCGTGGAAGTTTCCCCATCGGCCGCTGTAATCGGCGCCTGTGTAGACCGTACGGCAGAGAAGCCGGCTGCCATCGGAGAGCAGGCTGTGGCTGAGCGCCTGGGGAAACCCCGCGAGCTCGGCGTCCGTGGGACGCGGCGGGGCATCACGAGGCGGTTCGTACCCGATGAGCTGCTCGGCTTCCCTGAGCAGCGACTGAGGCATATCGGGGGTGACCGCGGTGAACCGGAAGCCGGAGCCGTCCGGGCCCGGTGGGGCCGATGTGTAGTGGCACTGCGCCAGGCTCATGCGCCGGATCCTCCCCGCGGGTGCTTTCCGGTCTTGTGCACGGGAAGGAGGCCACGCTCTCCGAGCAGCCAGAGAAGCGGATCCTCCACGCGCAGCGGCTGTGGTCCCGACTTGGGGGCGTCGGCGGGGGCGTCTGCGGGTGGTGATGCCCCGAGCGCGGAGAGCCCGAAGAGCGACAGCTTCGCGAAGTCACGTTCGAGTTGCCGGTACAGCGCACCGGAATCCCAGCCGTCCATCAGTGAGCGCATCTCCTCGTGTACAGCCAGCCGGTCCTCCTCGTCCAACGCCCCTCCTCTGTGCGATGCGTTCCGCAGCAAGGGCGAATGCGGGCTGAGCAGGGGCCGCAGGGCGTCGCTCTTGGTGACGGCGACGGCGATGGGGGTGGAGACCCGACCGCGCGATCCACCGCGGCCGTGGGCGCGCAGCTGGGCGGCGAGGTCCGCGGCGATCTGCTGCGGAGGCGTCTCGACTGCGGGCAGCGGCGGGCCGTCGCCGCGCGGTAACCGATCACGTACGGAACCCAGCTGGAGCGGGTCGACAAGGAGGATGATGCCGTCGGCCGCACCCAGATAGCTGGTGTAGCGATCCATTGCCTCGGCACTCTTCAGGTCCTCACCCGCGGCGTCGAAGAACACCAGCGCGGTGTGTCGGCTGCCGTCGCCCAGGGGCCCGCGCCGGGGCAGGCTCAGCCGGTACATCAAAGGATCGTTGAAGCCCATGGCGGCAGGCCTGGTGGCGTCGGGCAGACGCAGCCGGTCGTACAGGTCCTCCGCCAGCTCGCGGTCGCGGCGCTGGGTGTCGCTGCCCATCGCGGGAAGTGAGGCGCCGTAGGCGCGCCCCACCCGGTTGCGCAGCTCATTGACGAGCACGGAAACGAAGGTGCTTTTACCGGAAGCCTTGGCGCCGACCAGCGCGATGATGCGGCTGTCCTGGTCGCAGTAGTCGCTGGGAAGGTCGTTGTGACAGCGGCGGCAGACGCGTACCGGGGTGGGCACCCCACATCCGGGGCAGGCCGCCCGGGATCCCCCGCCGCGCAGTCCGGCGAGTCCGCGCGGAGCCGCGAAGACCGGGCCCCGCAGACGGAGCGCCGGTGACACGCTGGGGCCCATGAACTCGGCCCAGATGTCGTCACGTTCGGCTTCACACGGCTTGTCGCCGTGCACGCCGGCGGCCTTCATCAAGCAGCGGTACGGCAGCTGCTTGGCAGCGGCCCGATCGAAGCAGTAGGGGCAGATCACGGTTGTCAAGGTCAGCGCACCACCAGGGTCGCGGGAGAGGGTTCTTCGAGGGAAACGGACGCGGCTCGTCCGCCGACGAGGAAGCCGCGCAGGGCGTACGGGGGCCGGCAGTCACCGATGGGGATCTCGCGTTCGACGGTGCCGGCGCGATGCAACTCCTCGCCCCTCAGCCGCAGCACGGTGGTGCCGTCGGCCGGGTGGCGTGGCCGGGCCGGGGACCGGGCGTCGCCGCTCCGGGCGACGAGGACGAACTCCGGCAGATCCGTGGCGGGTTCACCGGCCGGAGACGTCAAGGCGACGCGGACGGTGGTGGGCTTCCGCCGCAGGGGACGGCGAGTCGCCGGGAGAATGCGGTAGGCGATGGTGATGTCCGCCGGAAGCAGGCTCTCGGCACGGGCGGGTGGAACGACGATCGCGTCGACCGTGCGGGCGGCGGGTGCCACGCGGATGCGCGCGGTGGTCGGCCCGACGGGGATGCGCAGACCTTCCCGCAGGAACACGGTGCGGGTCACCCGGTACTCGTCACGGCGCCCGTCCTGCTCCCGCACCACGTTCACCTGGCCGGCGTCCCCGGGCCACTCGAAGACGACCCGGGCGAGACTTCCCTCGGTGCGCTCCACCATGAGAGCGGTGACCGGGGCGGGCGCTTCGACGAGGAGCCCGGGCCCGGTGACGGCACGCTCGCCGAGGACCGCGACGGCGGTGACCCAGGCGAGGGTGCCGGGCGGTGGTACAAGGCCCGCAGATGTCTGTTTCCAGGGGAGCGGCGCAGGCAATTCCGGCGGTGGGATCGGCAGCTCCGTACCCGGCGCCGGTGCCTCGCCAGGCCATTCGACGAGGCGCACTTCTGCGTCCTCGCCGCCGGTCCAGGCGAACCGTACGCCCCCGACCTGGGGCTCGGCGGTCAGGTCGAGCACCGGCGACGGCCAGGGATGGACGGTGACGCGGGCCCGGACACCGGGCGATTCGACCTCGTCACCGTCGGAGGTGCGGTAGCAGCAGCTGATGCGTAGGCGGTGCTGCCCGGTCTGCAGACCGGGCGCGGTGAAGCCGCCGTCCGGGGCGTCGATCTGGCTCGTACGGCCGTCAGGTCCCGTGACGGTCACACTCACCCCGACAGCTCCGGGTGGCTGCGTCCAGGTGGCCTCGATGCGTGCCCTGCCGTCTGCGGTGCGCAGCCCGGACACTTCCGGTGCGATGAGCAGCGCCCTCGACACGAGCGGCGGGCCGGCGATCTCCCCGTCGCACAGCGGGAAGACCGCGTAGCGGACCTGAGATCCGACTGGAGGCTGAAGGTCCTGCGGAGGCGCTTGCTCCGCCTGTCGGTCGATCTCGGCGAGGGACGTGCGACGCTGCGCGGTGCTGCGAGTGAGCCTGATGATCCGCCAAGGTAATGGGCCCGTATCTCCGGGCCAGGCCAACGTCACTGAATCGCCGGCAAGGTCGACGCGCAGTGTGCCGGGCGTGCCCTTGGCAGGACGGTGCATACGGATGAGTCCGCGTATCGCGTGGGGACAGTCACCTGCCAGCTGGGCGGCACGCAGAAAGTGGTCTCCCGCGGCTTCCGCCTCACCCTCGCGCGCGCACTGGTACGCGCCATCGAGGGCAGCATCCGTCTCGCGGATGCGGGCAGCGATGGCCGCCAACCGACGGATGAGGTACGGGTCCCGGCCGCCGTCCGGCGGCAGCTCAGCCGCCAGCCGTGCGGCTCGGCGCAGTCGCCCGCGCTCCCATGCATCCTCAATGTCCTCGGCGGCCCTCCGCTGCCGAGGATCCAGACGAAGTCGCGTGCGGGCCGCCTGGACCAGCGCGTTGGCCTCCCCGGGGTCAATCCCCAGGGAGACCACCGAGTCTGTCCGCCCGCCCTGCGGGTGGTCCTGCAGGATCTCGATCAACTGATAGAGCAGCACCTGCCGCAAAGCCATCAGATTTCGATCGTGCAGCTCCGCCAACCGCCGCAGAAGGACTTCCGCACCGGGTTGGCCCGCCTCCAACTGCCGTAGCTCCGCAGAGTCGACGCGCCGCCAGCCGCGCGGCGCCCGCCGCACATACACCCCGTCGAGCACGCGCAGACATCCGCCGCGTGCGAGGAGCACCTCACCGATGTGTCGCAACCCCAGAGTGCGCTGGTGCGCGACCAGTTCCTGATAGCGAGGTACGAGCGGGGACAGCGGTAGCCCGGAAAGCGCCCCGGGCAGCCCGAGACGATGCCCGAACTCCAGCCCCACCATGTGCCCCCGTGACCCCACTGCCCAAGTTCGTGAAGATCCTATCTCAGCAGATCTGCAGGCGGTGTGAGGGCACTTTCCTCACACTCGGCCCACGGGGCCAGCGTTCTGCGGCTAGCCGATCTTCTGAGATGTCCGTCGGCCCAGACCAGGTAGGCCGGTACGTTCCACACTGCCGTGTCCAGACACCGCTGCGATGGCGGGGCGGCAGCGGGTGTGATGCCCTTTTATGCGGAGAGGACGCGAACGCTGGCCGGAATTGCGCTCTTTCGGCACGGGGCTTCCCCCTCCATCCTTCGACCAAGGGCGATTCAGCGGGGTCGATGGGGGAGCCGCGATGGTCGAGCCGCTCTATATACCCGTACTACCGACGAAGCGGAACGCACTCGGGGCATACGCGTCTCTGGCGCCTTCGTTGCGGGCGAGGACGTCACCGCTGTGGACCATCGCGCCTCGAATCGGCCCGATGCGCTCGCTGGGTCACCGGCCTGCGGCTCCCGCCGACCCCGATCCGGCTGCTCTCACAGAGTGGCTGCGTGGCAAGGTCATCGAGGTCAGGAAAGTCCAGCAAGCCGTACCTGCATGGCTGGACGCCTTCCACGTGGAGGAGGAGCCGGGGCCCGTCATCGAGGGAGTTTGGGCGCTCATGGCCGACAGCCCGTTGCGGCTGGTGACTGGGGTCGAACGAGCCGATTGGCAGACGACCGCGTGCGCGGAACTGGCGCGGGCAAGCGGAAACGGTGTGGGTATACGCGTCTTGCTGCCCGGCCTCCCCGACGAGCGGCATGCCGACGCCGTCCAGGCTCTGCTCGACCGCATAGGAACCACGCCGTCCATCGCTCTTGATCTGCTCCTGGACCTGGGCGCCGTCACCGACGAACACCACCTGGCGGACAAGTGGGCCCTGCGTGCCTTGGAATTGTTCGGCCCGCTTCACCCATGGCGCGTTGTAGCCATGATGGCGGGCGCCTTCCCGCGCACCCTGCCCGAGTCGTTCCGCGCGTTGCCGGAGGAAGCGCATCGTTTCGACTGGGATGCCTGGCACATGGTCCGGCATGCTCGACCCGAGGACCCACTCCACGTGACATACGGAGACTACAGCGCGCATCATGTCGGCGGTGCGGATCAGCCCGCCGACAGTGGGGGCGGCCCGCCATGGGGTTTTCTGCGCTACACAACAGAGCGCACCTTTCTCCTTGTCAAGGTGCCTACCGAAGGTCTGGGTCATTCTGCGGTGGTTCGTTCGCTCGCCCGACACCTCGTCGAAGCGCCCGACTTCCGCGGGCCGGTGTGTAGCGCCGGGGAGCGGTGGCTCCGCGATTGCGCGTATGGGGCGGGAAGTCGTGGTTCGGGCAATCCCGCCAAGTGGACCTGGGCAGGGCACGTTCAGCACATGACATATGTGCTACGAGAATTACGAAAGTTACCCGGACAGCTCACAGGTGTGCTTCCCCATCGCGGCTGAGAGAGGTTTGTTTGGCGCATCCGGTCGCTGAACTGATGGGCGGCCGGCTGCTGTAGCCCGCCGCTCACCTGCACGTGATGAGCGGCCCACCCCAGTCGGCGTGATCGGAGTTGTTCCCGTTGCCGCCGTCCGTGACCACGAGTCGCAGGTCGGTGCCGCCGGTGAGGTCCGCGGTGAGGTGCTTCGCGGGTTGGCCGACCGTCATCAGCCCGCTGGCGGCGACCAATGTGCCGTCCCGGTAGATCTCGAAGACCACCGAGCCGTTCGCGCCCACCTCGTCGTCGATCCCCACGTCCACGTTGAGGGCGGAGCAGCTGCCGCCGAGGTGGTAGGTGATCACGCTGTTGGCGTGGGCCCCCAGGCCTTCGGCGTAGCTGGTCCCGGCGATGGTGAGCGGACGTCCGTCGATGCTGCGGTTCAGTCCCACCGGCCCCCAGCCGTTCTGGCTGGAGCTCCACGGTCGGGCGCTTAACGCGGTGGTGTGGGCGGGCGGCGGCTTGTCCTCGGGGCCCCGGGGCGCGGAGGGCGACCGGGTGGCCGACTTCGAGGGCCGGGAACTCGGGTGCTTCGACGCCGTGGTGTGGCCGGCGGTCGGTGTGCCCGACGCCGAGCGGGAGGCGCTCGCCGACTTCCCGGGAGACGCGGTCGGCGACGGGTCGGGAGTGGGAGCCGAAGAGAGGCCGACCCTTCCTGGGCCGGTGCCCGAGGCCTCGTGGCGCGTCGGGCCGAGCAGCGGGCCGACGGATATGGCAACCCCGGCCACGACGGTCACGGCGGCGGCGAGCACGGCGATGCGCGCCGGCGCCAGTCGGGACCCCTGGGCCTTGCGCGGCCCGTTGGACGGGTTCACCCCCATGGGGCGCACGGAGTCGGCGGGTTCGTCGCCGGTGAAGGGCATGTGTCCGGTGAAGGAGACCTGCCCGGTGAAGGACACCTGCCCGGTGTCGGACGGACCGGATCCCTCCCCCGGATGCCGCCCGGCCAGCCAGGACGCGAAGTCATCGCGCAGCTCGGTCCTTCGGGAGCCCTGGTGCCAGGCGGCGGCTGCGTGACGTACCGCCGCCAGCAAGCTGCCCTGCCAGTCCGTATCGGCGCCCTCTCCCGGTTCGGGGGAGTGCAGGACGCCGGCGATGGCTTCCGCCGCCAGATCCGCCGCGGCCTGGGAGGATCCACAGCAGGTGCGGGCGTAGGCCAATACGGCGGCGTAGTGCCGGCGGTGGAACTCGTCGAGGGCTTCCTCGGCCGATCCGTCCGGAACTGCCGCCCCATGTGGATCGGCCGCCGCGGGGCCGCCGGTCCGGGCGGCCGCACGGATACGCGCGACCAGCTCGGTATCGGACGGTTCTGTTCCGCCGGTGGGGGCGAATTGCTCTTGCATAAGTGGGCTACTGACCCTTCGACGTCCTGACGATTCATAAAAATACCGCAGGACGTACAGGGTTGCGCTGGCGGTCCGTCACTGTGGTCGATCGGTGCGGAACGCGACTCTTGATGCTGCGGAACAAGCCTCTTGATGCTGCGTTACGTGCGGCTCGCCCCTCTGCGACACGGGAGTCAGGAACCACCCCTGATCCTCGGGCAGTTCACACCATCACCACGATCCCCGTCACCACCAACCCCGCCCCGATCAGCCAACGGCCGCTGAATTCGGTGAGTTCTCGGCCGTCGATCACGGGGCCCGGGACGAGGAGGCGGGCGGTGAACGTGGCGTTGGTGGGGTCGAGGGTGAGGTGGGCTTCCTGGAAGTCGAGCCAGCGGTGGGTGAGGGGGTACCACGCCTTGTAGACGCTCTCCTTTGCGCTGAAGATCAGGCGGTCCCAGCAGACCTCGGGCTGCGCTGCGGCAAGTCGAGCTAGCTGGGGGCGTTCCTCGGGGAGGGTGACCAGATCGACCACCCCGGGGTCGTTCACGGGGAGATGGGGCTCGGCGTCCAGGCCGATGGTGCGGACCTCCGCCGAGCGGGCCACCGCGGCGGCGCGGTAGCCGTCGCAGTGCGTCATTGCGCCGACGACGCCGGCCGGCCACTGCGGCTCCCGTTTCGGGCCCGGAAGCAGGGGCGCGGGGGCGAACCCCAGCTCGGCCAGTGCGCTGCGGGCGCAGCCGCGTACGGTGCCGAACTCCTTCTGCCGCTTGGGGACGGCCCCGGCCACCAGCGCCCACTCCTCCGGGAACATCTGCGACACCGGGGCGTCCTGGAAGGCCTCCGCGGTCACGACCGGGGGCGGCAGCAGTTTGTCGATCATGCGGGGGTCCCCGTGGTGTCGCCGGCCGCGGCCGGTACGGGGAGGATCTGGACCGGGCGGCCCGGGGCGCGGGAGCGGCGCTGCCACTCGCGCGGGTAGCCGAGCGACACCTCCTGATGCGGGACGCCGTCACAGACCAGCAGCCGCGGGATGTGGAGATGGCCGTAGACCACGGCGGCGGCCCGGAACCGGACGGGCCAGTCGGCGGTCGCCTCCGTACCGCACCACAGCGCGAAATCCGGGTACCACAGCGGCTCGGTGGGCTCGCGCACCACCGGCCAGTGGTTGACGAGCACCGTCGGCAGGTCCTCCGGCACGGCGGCGAGCCGGGCCTCGGTGGCGGCCACCCGCGCCCGGCACCACGCCTCTCGCGTCGGATACGGGTCCGGGTGCAGGAAGTGCTCGTCGGTGCACACCACTCCGGCCTTCTCGGCCCGGGCGAGCGCCTCGTGAGTGGATGTCACCCCGGGCTGCCGGAAGCTGTAGTCGTAGAGGAGGAAGAGCGGTGCGATGACGACCGGACCGCCGTCGCCCTCCCAGACCGGATAGGGGTCCTCGGGGGTGAGGACGCCCAACTCCCGGCAGACGCCGACCAGATGCTCATAGCGCGCCACACCGCGCAGCTGTACGGGGTCGTCGGCCGTCGTCCACAGCTCATGATTGCCGGGCACCCACACCACCTTGGCGAACCGGCTGCTGAGCAGGGCGAGCGCCCAGCGGATGTCGGACACCCGCTCGCCGATGTCGCCGGCCACCAGCAGCCAGTCGTCGGCGGACTGCGGTTGGAGCCCCTCGACGATGTCGCGGTTCTCCTTGTAGCGGACGTGCAGATCGCTGACGGCCACCAGGGCGCCGCGCCCGCCGCCCCGTGCGGAGCGTGCAGGGGGCGCGGTGGTGGGGCCGGCGGTGCCGGGCGTGGGGGTGCGGATCTCGTAAGTCACCCTCGAAGTAAAAACGGTGCCAGGGGGGAGAGTGAAGGGCGGAGGGGAAATGTAGGGGTTCGTGTCATCGGCCCGGCGGCGGGGGAGCGGGGCGGCCGCCGGTCCCGGGGGCGCCGCCGCGGCGGATGCGGGTGGCCAGCCAGAGGTCGAAGCGGTCGTCGGGGTCGTCGAGGCGGCGGCCGGTGAGGTCCATGACCTTGTCGAGGCGGTTGCGGACGGTGTGCCGGTGGACGCCGAGCCGTCGGCTGGTGGCGTCCCAGGCCCCGCCGGTCTCCAGCCAGGCCGCGAGCGTGGCGGTCAGCTCCTCCCCGTGGTCGGCGAGGTCGAGCGGGCCCAGGACGGTGTCGGCGTAACCGTGCAGCGTACGGCGGTCGCCCAGGTCGAGCAGCAGCCGGCTGGCCTGGCTCTGCCGGGCCTGGGCGGGCTCCCCGCCGGCCCGGCTGAGGGCGAGCAGACCGGCCGCCTGGTGCAGCGACACCCGGACCGCTTCGGGGCCGGCGGCCGGGCCGATACCGGCCGGACGGTGCGGGGCGAAGCGAGCCAGCACCTCGCGGACGTCCAGGTCCTCGCCGGCCACCGCCTCGATGAGCGGGCCCGCCGCCCCGTCCACGACCCGGACCAGGCCGCCGGGCAGCGCCAGCGCCAGATCGGCGGCCATCTCCTGCGCGGCGCCCTCCACGCTCCCCTCCTGCGACGCGTCCGGCCCCGTACGGCCTCCCGCACCGCCCGGGGCCTCCACCACGACGCCCCGCACCCGCTCGGCGGTCAGTCCCACCGACTGCAGCACGTCCCGGGCCCGGTCCGCGGACGGGTCCTCGTCCGCCAGCAGCTCCGACAGCAGTGCCGACCTGCGGCGCCGCTCCGGCTCATCGCGCAGATGGCGGCGCTCCAGCTCCAGGGAGAGCAGGGAGACCAGGCCCGGGACGACCGAGCGGGCGGCGTCGTCCAAGCGGCCGGTGAGCAGCAGCAGCCCGCGCAGCCGCCGGGCCCCCAGCGGCTGCACCTCCAGCTGCTGCCCGGCGGCCGTGCTGGCGGCACTGCCGCGCAGCCCGTGCGCGGCGACCCGGGCGAGCAGCTCCTGCGCCTGCGCGGGCGGTGTACGGTGCGCCCGCTCACCGGCCGCCAGCAGCCGCCCCAGCGGGTCGAGCACCGCCGCGCCCACGCCGGTGGCGGCCGTCCACTCCGCCAGCATCGGCCGCAGGCCACCGCCGGTCGCCGCGGCCGTCAGCCGCCGCTGGGTGGCGAAGCCCCGCTGCAGCAGTTCGCGCTGTTCCTGGGCCCGCGCGTCGAAGACCGCTTTGGTCACGGCGATGAACGGCACCCCGTCCGGCACCGTCAGCAGCGGCAGCCCGGCCTCCTCCGCCGCCCGCACCAGCGGCTCCGGCGCCTCCTGATACGGCAGCCCCTGCCCCAGCCCGAGCGCCAGACACGCCGCCCCGCCCTCGGCCACATCCCGGACGTACGCCCGGCACGCGGCGGGCTCCTTCGGCAGCAACAGCCCGATGGTCATGAGGAGTTCGCCGCCCTGCAGCCACTTCCCCGGCGCCGGCAGATCCGAGACCGTCGCCGCCTCGACCGTGCGGGCCAGCAGGTGCGGCGGCACGTCGTAGGCGACGGACAGATCGAGGTCGGGCCGGGCCAGGAGGTCGGAGAGATGCAGGGGCATGTACACAGTGTCCAGCACATTTGCCGGGAGTGGACGATCGGGCGAGCGGGGTGGCCGGTGAGCGCGCGTTTTGCAGGGCGCCGGACGGGCTCGGGAGCGCCTGTCGGGCCCGGTCCGCGGGGCCCGGCTCGGCAAAGAAGTGCCCGGCGCTTCGGGCCGTTATGGTCGAGAAGTGGGGGTGGGGGCTTCCTCGCTCCCCGACCCGACGAAGGGACGTGAACGCAGTATGCAGGCGGCGTTTCTGGTGGCCCCGGAGGGCACCGAAGAGGTGGAGCTGACCCAGCCCTGGCAGGCGGTGGTCGCCGCGGGCGGCGGCCCGACGCTGGTCTCCACCCACACGGGAAAGGTGCAGGCGTTCCATCACCTGGA
Organism: Streptomyces auratus; assembly: GCF_050433025.1. Lineage (NCBI taxonomy): Bacteria > Bacillati > Actinomycetota > Actinomycetes > Kitasatosporales > Streptomycetaceae > Streptomyces > Streptomyces auratus. Next base: position 2,142,771 of record NZ_JBNGCB010000003.1, read on the forward strand.
CAGGGCGGCCACCTTCCCCGTCGATCTGACGGTGGACGAGGCCACCGCGGCGGACTTCGACGGCTTGGTGCTGCCCGGCGGCGTGGCCAACCCGGATGCGCTGCGCCTGGACCAGCGGGCCGTGGCGTTCATCAAGTCGTTCTTCGACGCCGGAAAGCCGGTGGCCGCCATCTGCCATGCACCGTGGACGCTCGTCGAGGCCGATGTGGTGCGCGGCCGCACCCTGACCTCCTGGCCGAGTCTGCGGACCGACATCCGCAACGCGGGCGGCACCTGGGTCGACGAGCAGGTCAAGATCTGCACCGCCGGACCGAACACCCTGATCACCAGCCGCAAGCCCGCGGACCTGGAGGCCTTCTGCGCGGCGTTCGTCTCGGAGTTCTCGCACTAGGGCCTGCCCGCCCTAGGGTCTCGCATGAGGTGTCCCCGACGGCATCCGCTGGTGAGGGATGCCGCCTGGCGAGAATGAACGGCGAGCTGAGCGTCGAACCGACCAGGTACCCCCGGCGAGCCGAACGGGCGCGCACCGGCGTAACGCGCAGCACGGTTCCCGCTGTTGCCCCGCCCCCTCGTATCGAACGACCCCGGCCCTGCACCCCGGCACTGCCCAAGAGGCGGTGGACAATCCCGGATGCAGAATCGGCCCTTGGCCCTGCTCACGTGCGCACATATACAGTCGGCGGGTGGGCGATTGAGGCCGGCCGACCGTTTTTCAGCGTCCCTATCGGCTGGAAAAACAGGGGAACGGGCCGGGGCGCGCAACGGCGGATGGGGTCGGTTAAGTAGCCCTTAGCCTATTTACCTATCAAGCCTTTGTTGCGCCAATTTCACCTGTCGCCTCCTTCACCCCTTGGCTTTAATCAATCGAGCGAGATTGACGCCGCCCTGTATGCGGCGCCGCGTCGATTCACACGGGGCGACCCGCCCAGGTGCCGGCCCCACGGGTCTTCATATGCCCTTCCCGCCCCACTGGGACCTCCCATGCGTTGCGGACGGGGTCAGTCACGGCCTGCTCTGCCCACCCCCGGCAGGGCGGCACATTCGAAGGAGAAAGTGCATGGCAACCATCACCTCGCTAGTGGACACCACGACCACCACCAACCAGGGAAAACCCGGGGACACCGTCCAGATCAACGGAACCGGTCTGTCCACCACCACGAGGGTGAACTTCGGTGCGGCGTCGGTCACCCCGGCAAGTGTCACCGCCACCCTGGTCACCTTCGTGGTGCCCAGTACGGCGCCGTGCTCCGGTCAGGTATCCGTCAGCGTCACCAGCAGTGCCGGTGCCACCAGCAACGCGCTGCCGTTCTTCGTCGTCGCCACGCCGACCACCACGGGGCTGAGTGTCACCTGCCTGTCGGCCGCCACGGGCGGCGCAGTGACGCTGTTCGGCACCAACTTCCTCTCCGGAACACAGGTCGGGGTGGGCACCGTCGGCAACGTGGCCGTCACCCCCACCCAGTCGAGCCAGGTCACCTTCACCGCGCCGGCCAACCCGGGGCAGGTCACCACGGTGTCGACCCAGCCGGTGACCATCACCACCGCCGGCGGTACCAGCACCTCGGGCACCACGCTGGTCGACTACTACCTCGCGCCGGCCATCACCTCGGTGCTGCCCACGTCGGGCACGGCGGGGGACCAGATCACCGTCAACGGGACCGGTTTCGTCGGCGTCGACACCGTCACGTTCACCGACAGCGCCGCGGCCACCGCCAACGCGGTCTTCACCCCCGTGGGCGCCGGCCAACTCGTCGCCACCGTGCCCGGCGGGCTCGCCACCGGCGCCGGGACCATCACGGTCCACACCTGCGGCGGCAACTCCAACGCCCAGGCCTTCACCATCACCTGATCGTCGGGGACGACCGGCACCGACGGCACGACCACCACGTCGCCGCCCGTCCGCAGCGCATGACGCGGACGGGCGGCCACGCCTCCGCCCCGGCCGACGATCGCGGGCCACGGGGCGCGACCGCCCCGGGCGGCACGAGAAGGAGAAGAGCATCATGGCCCCCGTTGTGACCGGCGTCAGCCCCAACCAAGGTGCTCCTGAAGGCAATACCGCCGTCACCATCACCGGCTCCGGCTTCACCGGCGCCACGCTGGTCAGGTTCGGCCCCACCCCCACCAACTTCGTCCTCGTCAGCGATACGCAGATCACGGCCAGGACGCCCGCAGGGACCGGCACGGTTATGGTCACGGTCACGGCGCCGACCGGGACCAGCACCCAGAATGTGCTCTTCACCTACACGACGGTCGCCGCCCCCGTACTCACCACCCTCAGTCCCGCTTCGGGCCCCACCTCCGGCGGCAATGTCGTCACCATCAGTGGCAGCAATCTTGCCGGTGTGATCTCGGTGAATTTCGGGGCCAACTCGGCGACTGTGTTGAGTAATACCGCTTCTCAGGTGGTGGTGATCGCGCCTGCGGGATTGCCGTCGTCCGTCGCGGTGACGGTGACCACGGTGGGTGGTACCAGTAATGCGCTTGTCTACACGTATGTTGCTGCTGTTGTTCCGGTCATCAGTGGTCTGAGCCCGAGTTCGGGTCCGGTCTCGGGCGGCAATGTCGTCACCATCAGCGGCAGCAATCTTGCCGGTGTGATCTCGGTGAATTTCGGGGCCAACTCGGCGACTGTGTTGAGTAATACCGCTTCTCAGGTGGTGGTGATCGCGCCTGCGGGATTGCCGTCGTCCGTCGCGGTGACGGTGACCACGGTGGGTGGTACCAGTAATGCCCTTGTCTACACGTATGTTGCTGCTGTTGTTCCGGTCATCAGTGGTCTGAGCCCGAGCTCGGGTCCGGTCCCGGGAGGAAATCTCGTCACCATCAGCGGCAGCAATCTCTCCGGAGCGATCTCGGTGAAATTCGGAAACAACCCGGCGACCATTCTCAGCAACACCGCTACGCAGATCGTCGTCAGCGCGCCCGCCGGGCCGCCGTCCGCCACCACGGTCACGGTCACCACGGCCGGCGGCACCAGCAACCCCCTGCCGTACTTCTACGTCGCCGCGCCCACCGTCAACGATCTGTCCGCGCACCTCGGCCCGGCCACCGGCGGCAACACCGTCGCCGTCTTCGGCAGCAATCTGACCCTGGCCACCGCGGTGAGCTTCGGGGGGAACCCGGCCACTGCCGTCCTTGTGGTCTCCGACAGCCAGCTGATCGCCACCGCTCCGGCCGGTGCGGGCACGGTCGTCGTCACCGTCACCACACCGGGCGGGACCAGCACGGCGGCCACCGGGAATCCGTACTACACGTATCTGGCGGCGCCTGTTCTGACCAGTCTCATCCCCTCCCACGGCCCCGATTTCGGGGGCGACGCGATCGTGTTGGGCGGCAGCAACCTCACCTACACCGACGCGGTGACCTTCGGCGGCGTCCCGGCCTCGTTCGCGGCGGTCTCCGACACTCAGGTCGTCGCGACCTCCCCGGGCGGCGCGCCCGGCACGGTGAACGTCGTGGCACACACCCCGGCCGGAAACAGCAACGCCCTGCCGTATGTCTACGATCCGTCCTGAGCCCGCCGAGGTGAGACATTCGGCGTCGGCGGCAGGGCCGGGAGGTCAGCAGGCGGGGGAAACCGGCGGCAGGGCACCGCAGTTGGTCGGGGTGTTGCCGACGACGGCGCTGCCGGTCAGGGCTACCGTCCCGGCGTTGGTGAAGATGCCGCCGCCGACGACGCTCGCGGTGTTCCCGGTGACGGTGCTGCCGGTGAGGGTCAGGGCACCGTCGGTGTAGATGCCGCCGCCATAGGAGGCCTTGCTGCCGCTGACCGTGCTGCTGGTGAGGGTCACCGTGCCGCCGAGGTTGGCGATGCCCCCGCCCACACCGAGGCCGGCGTCACCACCGCTGACGGTCAGGGTGGTCATGCTGAGCCGGCCGTTGGCACCCGGGACCTGTGACGGGCCGTCCACCTCGAAGATCCGGAAGGCCGGCGCGCCCGGGGCCCGGGTGATCTGCGTGAGAAAGCCGGTCATGGAGATCGGGGTGGTGATGTTCGGCAGCCCCGCCGGGTGTCCGGCTCCGCCCGAACTGTGGGCGCTGGTCAGGGTGTACGTACACAGGGCGGCGAGGGTCAGGCTGCCGCCTCCGGCAGCGTTGGCCGTGTTGATCGCGTCGGCCAGCGCCGACTCGCCGCACGGCACCTGGATCGGGAGCGCGGCGTGCGCGGCGGGAGCGGAAACCAAAGCCAGCGGAAGCACAGCTGCCGCCAGCAGGGATCGCACAATGGGGATGGCTCGCAAGACTCCTCCTCGGAGACGTAGTTGAGCCACCCATCAGCCGACACCGGTGTTGGCGCCGGTTGGCGGAACCCTCCGCCGGGCGACGCCGTGCTCAGGCAAGCCGGGCCCGCTCACCCGTGGACCGGCCGCCGCCGCTGACCAGCGGAGGGAGGGGCGGCCCACCTGGTAGGAGCACCAGTAACCCATCCGAGGGAGCCGGGCACAAGGGAGGCCGACAGCCCTTCACCTTTTCAGCCGAGCGCGGCACATGGCCGCTACGGCCCCAGCACCACCGCCGACTCCGGAGGCAGCCGCAGCACCCCGTCCGCCCCGGGGAGCCGGGCCGCGGGCCAGCCCGCCAGGGCCTGCAGCCGGGTCCCGCCCCGCGCCGCGTCGTCGACGGGGATGGCGGCCGTGGCGTCCCGCGCGAGATTGACCGCCACCTGGAGCGGGCCGCGCCGCAGCAGCAGCCAGCGGGCATCCTCGTCGAAGCGGACGGCGGTGTGGCGCGGATCCGGATCGGTCAGCGGGGGCAGCTCATGGCGCAGCGCCAGCAGCGTGCGGTGCCAGGCCAGCAGTGCGGAATGCGGCTTCCGGGCCGGCTGGGTCCAGTCCAGGACGCAGCGGTCGCGGGTCGCCGGGTCCTGCGGATCGGGCCAGTCGCCGGCCTCTCCGGCCCATTCGTGCGCCGCGAACTCGCGCCGCCGCCCGGCCCGTACCGCCTCCGCCAGCTCCGGGTCCGGGTGCGAGGTGAAGTACTGCCACGGGGTGGTCGCCCCCCACTCCTCGCCCATGAACAGCATCGGCGTGAACGGTGAGCACAGCACCAGGGTGGCGGCGCAGGCGAGCAGGCCGGGGGAGAGCCCGGCGGCCAGCCGGTCGCCGAGTGCGCGATTGCCGACCTGATCGTGCGTCTGGGCGTAGGCCAGCAGGCGGTACGCGGGCGTCACCCGCAGGTCGAGGGGTGCGCCGTGCGCCCGGCCGCGGAAGCCGGAGTACGTCCCGTCGTGGAAGAAGCCACCGGTCAGCGTCTTGGCGAGGGCGGCGAGCGGGGCGCGCGCGAAGTCGGCGTAGTAGCCCTGGGATTCGCCGGTGAGCGCGGTGTGCAGGCTGTGGTGGAAGTCGTCGTTCCACTGGGCGTGCAGACCGTGCCCGTTGTGCTCCCGCGGCGCGGTGGTGCCCGGATCGTTGAGATCGGACTCGGCGACCAGGAAGAGTGGGCGCCCCAGCTGCCCGGCCAGCCCGTCGACGGCGGCGGACAGTTCGGCCAGGAAGTGCGGGGCGTTGTCGTCGTACAGCGCATGGATGGCGTCCAGCCGCAGGCCATCGAGCCGGAAGTCCCGCAGCCAGGAGAGCGCGCTGCCCAGGAAGTAGCTGCGTACCTCGGCGGAACCGGGGGCGTCGAGATTGACCGCCGCGCCCCAGGGGGTGTGGTGGGTGTCGGTGAAGTACGGCCCGAACGCGGGGAGAGGGTTGCCGGACGGGCCGAGGTGGTTGAGCACCACATCGAGCAGCACCCCCAGGCCGTGACCGTGCGCGGCGTCCACGAACTGCTTGAGCCCGTCCGGCCCGCCGTAGGGCTCGTGCACCGCCCAGGGCGCGACCCCGTCGTACCCCCAGCCGTGGTGGCCGGGGAAGGGGCAGACCGGCATCAGGGAGATATGGGTGATGCCCAGGTCGGCGAGGTGGCGCAGCCGTTCGGCGGCGGCACGGAAGGTGCCCTCGGGGGTGAAGGTGCCCAGGTGCAGCTCGTAGAGCACCGCGCCGGGCAGCGGGCGGCCGGGCCACGGGTGCCGCCACCGGAACCGGTCGTGCTCGACGACCGCACCCGGCCCGCCGGGGCCGTCCGGCAGCCGGACGGCGCGCGGATCGGGGAGCGGCGGCCCGTCGTCGAGCCGGAAGGCGTAGCGGTCGCCGTCGCGCGCCGGGGCCTCGGTGCGCCACCAGCCCGCACGGCCGGGGTCGCGCTCCAGCACGACCTTCGGCTCCCCGGCCCGGTCCCCCGCCCACTGGAGAGCGACCTGTCCGGCCCTCGGCGCCCACACCTCGAACAGCACGGCCGTCCTCCTTCGTTCGCGGTCCCGACGAAGAAAGCATGCCCGCGCGCCGCCCGACAGCCCCGTGTTGCGACACGGGCCCACCTCGCGTTCTCCCGCGTGCCGCTGTGGTGACCCGCCCCCACCTGCACCGTCCCCGCGGCGACACCGCCTGGACAGCGGCTCGCGGTGGCCCGAGAATCGCGGTATGACTTCGCTCGAGTTCCCTGCGCGCCCGACGCGCCCGTCGGATGCGGACCGGGAACGCGCTCTTGATCTGCTGCGCGACGGCGCGGCGCAGGGACGGCTGTCCCAGGACACCTTTCTGCGGCGACTGGAACTCGTCCTCACCGCCCAGCAGCAGTCCGAACTCGACGTGGTCACCGCCGACTTGGCCGACCGCGGCAAGGTCCAGGGCACCGTCCTGCGGATGGTGGGCCGGGCCTCGGCGTTCCACATCCGGGTGCGCCGCGCCTGGCGCAGGGAGCGGCTGCCGAAGCTTCTGCTGCCCGAGCCGGGCCCGCTCCCGCTGCTCATCGGGCGGGCGCCCGGTGTGGGCCTGCGCCTCAACCACGACACGGTCTCCCGCGCGCACGCCGAACTCCGCAGCGCCGGCAAGGGCTGGCTGCTGCGCGACCTCGGCTCCACCAACGGGACCTGCGTCAACGGCCGGCGGGTGGTGGGCGAGGTGCCGGTCGGCCCCGGCGACCACATCACGTTCGGCCAGGTGGACTACGTCCTGACGGAGCGGTGAGGGGCGAGCGGTGAGGGGCGAGTGGTGAGCGGCGACGCGGCCGGGATCGTGCCGCGCCCGCCCCGCCGGGCTCCGCGTCGCCTCACCCGGTCCCGGTCCCGGCCCCGGTCCCGCCCCCGCCCCGCCGCACCGGCCGGTCGCCCGACGGGTGCGACATCCACACCCCTTCACCGTGCGTCAGTCCGGGCAACCTCCGCTGGATCTCCTGGAGGTGACGGGCCGGGAGAGCGCCACTGACCAGCCAGGAGTGCACTCCGCCGGAGGTCTCGGCGAGCTCGGCGCCCAGTGCCGCGAGCCGGGCGGTCACCGCGGCCAGCGCGGGGAGCGGGACCTCGGCCTCGAACGCGTGGTACGGCTCGTAGACCCGGGTGCCGGCCCGCTCCAGCGCCCGCCGCAGCACCGGGGCGGTGACCGTACGGAAGTCCCCGGCGGTGCTGACCGGGCCGATGAAGCCGGAACGGGTCAGCACCACCCGGCAGTCGGTCACCGCCAGCCCCTGCGGTCCGCACTGCAGGGTCGCCAGGGCGGTCTCCTCGATGGCCTGGTGGAAGCCGTGCGGCAGCGCGCCCAGTTCGGTCTCGTAGGTGAAGACCGGCCCCGAGCCGCGGGCGCCCGGCTCCACCCGGAGCCCGACCGTGGCCCAGGGCCCGGTGTGGCCGAATCTGGCGATCTCCTCGCACGCCTCGCCGACCCCGGACGGCCGCTCCACGCACACCACCCGGCTCGGCGTGAACTCGGCCTCGATGCCGTACTCCTGGTGCAGGGTGGCCGCGAGGATCTCCTTCTGCACCTCGCCGTGCAGCAGCACCGAGGTCGCCCCGTCCGGCGCGGGGCGCACCTGGAGCAGCGGGTCCTGGTCGGCGAGCGTCAGCAGTGCGCCGCGCAGGGCGGCGGCGCGGGCCGGACGGCGGGCCCGGACCAGGGTTTCGAGGGTGGGGGAGCCGAACAGCGCCGGCCCGGCCGCGGTGTCGTCGGCCGGGCCGAGCCGGTCGCCGGTCCGGATGCCGGGCAGCCCGCGGAGCACCGCGATATTTCCCGGGGTGAGCGGCCCGGTGTCCCCGGGCGGCCGGCCGATGACCTCCAACGAGGTGATCCGGCCGGTCACGGACGCGGCCGCCCCGTCCGCCCCGGGCCGGTGCAGCGTGATCTGCTGCCGCGGCCGCAACTCGCCGTCGTAGAGCCGGACATGGGCCGTCCGCTCGCCGTGCGGCGGCTGGTGGACGGCGAAGACCGTGCCCCGCGGCTCGGTGCCCGTCCCGGCCGGCGCCGGCGGGAGCAGCCGGACGATTCCCTCGACGAGCGCCCCGACGCCCTGGCCGCCGAGCGCGGAGCCGAAGTACACCGGATGCAGCGAGCCGTCGGCGGTCCGGGCGGCCAGCGCCGCGCGGAGCCGGTCCGCGGTCAGCGGCCCGTCCTCCTGCTCCTGCCCTCCGGGTGCCGCGCCGACCAGCTGCGCCAGGACCGACTCGTCGGCCTCGGCCACCGTTTCGGCGATCCGCTCACGGACCAGCGGGTCCTCCAGGTCGTACGGCACCGAGCCGGCCCGTGCGGTGCCGAGGCCGGTCACGGAGGTCATCGGGACGGGCACCGGTGCCAGCAGCCGGCGGATGTCGGTGAGCAGCGCCTCGTCCCGGGCGCCGGCCCGGTCGATCTTGTTGACGAACAGCAGGGTGGGCAGCCGCAGCCGCCGCAGCGTCTTCATCAGCACCCGGGTGCGGGCCTGGACGCCCTCCACTGCGGACAGCAGCAGCACGGCGCCGTCGAGGACCCCCAGGGCGCGTTCGACCTCGGCGATGAAGTCGGCATGGCCGGGGGTGTCGATGAGGTTGATCCGGACCTCGCCGACGGTGAAGGAGGCGACGGCCGAGCGGATGGTGATGCCGCGCAGGCGCTCCAGCGCGCCGGTGTCCGTACAGGTGTCGCCGGCGTCGACGCTGCCGAGCCGGCCGATGGCACCGGAGTCGAACAGCAGCCGCTCGGTGAGGCTGGTCTTACCCGCGTCGACGTGGGCGAGAATCCCGATGTTCAGGGTGTGCGAAGGAAGCATGGAAGGTGAAGTCCTCAAGAACTGTCGTCCGGTCGGGGCGATGAGTAGTTCCGAGGAATCCGCGCATTCCGTTGCTCCTGTTCAGGAAATTCGGTCGTACGGGGCCATGCTGCCAGCCGTGCGGGAGCCCGCAACCGAATTTTCCGGCGGCGGGGCGGAGGGCGGACCGTGCCCCCGAGCCCCCACCTGACGAGACGTCACTCCCGCACGAACAAGGCCACCGGTGACTCGTCCAGCAGCTCGTTCAGTGCCACCACCGAGCCCTGCGGCAGCGTGCGGCCGGTCAGCTGCTCGCGCCAGGGGCCGCCGGGCGGGAGCCGCAGCAGGGTGTCCCACCAGCCGCCGGTCTCCACCAGCCGCAGCGACAGCCGGGTCACCACCGTCAGCACCCGCCGGCCGCGGCAGAACGCCACACAGTGCTCGGCCGCCGGTCCCTCCGCGTACACCGGGTCGTACGATCCCGTAGCGCCGAACCACTGCGGCCGGTCCCGCCGCAGGCGCAGGGCCGCGGCGGTCAGCCGGAGCTTCTCGCCGGACAGATCGCGGGGTGCCCTCCCGCCGTCCAGCGCGTCGAGCAGCTCCGGCTGAAAACGGGCCGGGCGCCGGTTGTCCGGGTCGACCAGCGTCGGATGGACGAGTTCGGTGCCCTGGTAGAGGTCGGGCACGCCCGGCATGGTCAGCTGCAGCAGCGCCGCACCCAGCACATTGGCCCGGATGAACGGCGCGAGTTCCGCCGCCAGCGCGGCGAGCGGGGCGGCCGCGGGACCGCAGGGGCCGCTGCGTACGAACTCCTCGACGGCCTCCTCATAGGCCGTGTCCGGCTCCGTCCACGAGGTGCGCAGCCCGGCCTCCCGCACCGCCTTGAGGACCGCGGGGACCAGCCGGTCCGCCGCCGGGCCGTCGGCCGGCGTCCCGAGGCCGAACGCGGTCTGCCACGCCAGCCACGACACCATCGGATCCCGCGGACCGGCCCCGCCCACCAGGTCACCCCCGGCCTCGCACACCGCCCCGGGGATGGCGCCCAGGACGTCCCGCCACCGGTCCGGGCACTCCGACAGCACCGCGATCCGCGCCCGTACATCGGCGCTGCGTTTGGTGTCGTGCGTGGAGAGCGCCGTGCCGGCTGCGGGCCGGTCCCGCTGCATCCGGGCGCAGTACGCATGGAACGCCGCGGGGGTGAGCGCCGGCTCGCCCGGGTCGCCGCCGACCTCGCAGGCCGACAGCAGCACCGGATAGCGGTAGAAGGCGGTGTCCTCGACGGATTTGGCGTGCAGGGCGGAGGCGGTCTGGGCGAACCGGGCGGTGAAGTCGGCGCAGTCCGCGGTGGCGTCGTCCGGGCCGTCGGTGAGCCGGCCGAGGGCCAGCTCGTGGATCAGGTCCACCGCCCGGGCCTCCTCGGGCACCCGGAAGGCGGTGCGCGCCTGCGCGGCCGCCGGGCCCAGCAACGCCTCGTTGTGCGCGGCCTGCTCCGGCTCGGCGGCATAGGGGCGGTAGACCGGCAGCCGCACCAGCAGTTCGCGCAGGGCGTGCCGCAGCGCCCACGGTGCATGATCGCCCGGCTCGGGCCGGCGCGCACTGATCCGGGCCGCGGTCCGCACCAGCCGCTCGACCTCCGCGGACAGATCGTGGGTGACGACCTCGTACGCGGCCCGGCGCACCGTCTCCTCCCAGTCGCCGCCCTCGTCGGCCAGCGGGGTGACGAAGTCCCGGTAGTGGGAGAACAGCCGCCCCGAGCCCTGCGGGCAGACGAACAGCCCGTCGATGTGCCGCAGGGCGTCATAGCCCGTGGTGCCCGCGCAGGCCCAGCCCGCCGGCAGCTGCTCGTCGCCGGTGAGGATCTTCTCCACCACCGTCCAGCGGCCGCCGGTCCGCTCGTGCAGCCGGGCCAGATAGCCACCGGGGTCCACCAGCCCGTCCGGGTGGTCGATGCGCAGCCCGTCGACGACGCCCTCGTGCAGCAGCCGCAGCACCGTGCCATGGGTGGCCTCGAAGACCTCGGGGTCCTCGGCACGGACCCCGATCAACTCCGAAATGGTGAAGAACCGGCGGTAGTTCAGCTCACTGCGGGCCAGCCGCCACCAGGCGAGGCGGTACCACTGGGCGTCCAGGAGGCGGGCCGGCGGCAGCCCCTCCGTCCCGGGGCGCAGCGGGAAGGTGTGTCCGTGGTAGCGCAGCACCTCGCCGTCGACGCGCAGGTGCCGGATCTCGTCGCCGAGCCGGCCGGCGAGCAGCGGCAGCAGCAGCCGGCCGCCGTGTGCCTCCCAGTCGATGTCGAACCACCGCGCGTACGGGGACGCCGGGCCGTCCCGCAGCACCTGCCACAGCGGCCCGTTCAGCGACACCGGTTCCGGCACGGCCATATGGTTCGGCACGAGGTCGACGACCAGCCCGAGGCCGTGCGACCGGGCCGTCGCCGCCAGCGCCCGCAGCCCCGCCTCACCGCCCAGCTCGGCCCGTACCGTCGCGTGATCGACCACGTCGTAGCCGTGCGTGGACCCCGGCACCGACTCCAGCACCGGCGAGAGGTGCAGGTGGGAGACGCCGAGTGCGGCCAGATACGGGACCGCCCGCTCCGCGGCGGCGAACGGGAAGTCCGGCTGGAGCTGCAGCCGGTAGGTGGCGGTCGGCGACGGACTCGATGGCTGCGTCATGGGAACACCCGTACCCCGCTGACGGCTCGTTGTGTCATCTGCTTCCGGCATTGGTGTCGGGCGGCCCGGCGCCCCAGGGCACCCGCAGCCCTGGGCGGCCCGCCGGCCCGCCCTAAGCCGGCCGCTGCAGCACCAGCAGGCTCCGGCCGACGAGGGTCAGCCGGTCGCCGGCCTTGACCTTGGCGCCGCCGCCGTCCGCCACCGCCTGCGGCCGGTCGGTGTCCACGACGACCTGCCACTGCCGGCCCAGATGCTCCGGAACCATGAACTCCTTCTCCTGGTCGTGGGCGTGGAACATCAGCAGGAACGAGTCATCGGTGACCGGCTCGCCCCGGGGGCCCGGCTCGGAGATGGAGTTGCCGTTGAGGAAGACCGTCAGCGACTTGGCGTGCACCGACTGCCAGTCGCGCGGGCCCATCTCCTCGCCGTCCGCCGTGAACCACGCGATGTCGGAGAGCTCGTCAGGGGTGCCCTCCACCGGATGCCCCTGGAAGAACCGCCGCCGCCGGAACACCGGATGGTCGCGCCGCAGCCACACCATCTGCCGGACGAACGCCAGCAGCGCCAGCTGCTCCGCGTCCCCGTCCGCCTCGTCGGTCCCGTCTGCCTCGTCGGGCTCGTCGGTCCCCTCGGCCCCGTCCGGCAGCCCGGTGCCCCCGCCCGGGCCCCGCCGCTCCGGCCAGCGCACCCACGACAGCTCGTTGTCCTGGCAGTACGCGTTGTTGTTGCCGCCCTGGCTGCGTCCGAACTCGTCCCCGTGGCTGAGCATCGGCACGCCCTGCGACAGCATCAGCGTGGCCAGGAAGTTGCGCATCTGCCGGGCCCGCAGCCGCCGGACCCCGGGGTCGCCGGTCGGCCCTTCGGCACCGCAGTTCCAGGACCGGTTGAAGCGCTCGCCGTCGCGGTTGTCCTCGCCGTTGGCCTCGTTGTGCTTGTCGTTGTACGAGACGAGATCGTGCAGGGTGAAGCCGTCGTGGCAGGTCACGAAGTTCACCGAGGCCAGCGGGCGCCGCCCGTCCTCCTGGTAGAGGTCGGAGGAACCGGTCAGCCGGGACCCGAACTCCGCCAGGGTGCGGGGTTCGCCCCGCCACAGATCCCGCACGGTGTCGCGGTACTTCCCGTTCCACTCGGTCCACAGCGGCGGGAAGTTGCCCACCTGATAGCCGCCCTCCCCGACGTCCCACGGCTCGGCGATCAGCTTCACCCGGCTGACCACCGGGTCCTGGTGCACCAGGTCGAAGAACGACGACAGCCGGTCCACCTCGTGGAACTGCCGGGCCAGCGTCGCCGCCAGATCGAAGCGGAAGCCGTCCACCCGCATCTCCTGCACCCAGTAGCGCAGCGAGTCCATCACCAGCTGCAGGACATGCGGGCTGCGCATCAGCAGCGAATTGCCGGTGCCGGTGGTGTCCATGTAGTACTGCCGGTCGTCGCACAGCCGGTAGTACGAGGCGTTGTCCAGCCCCCGGAAGGACAGCGTCGGGCCCAGATGGCTGCCCTCGGCGGTGTGGTTGTAGACCACATCGAGGATCACCTCGATCCCGGCCTGGTGCAGCGCCCGCACCGCCGTCTTGAACTCCAGCACCTGCTGCCCGCGGTCGCCCCAGGACGCGTAGGCGTTGTGCGGGGCGAAGAAGCCGATGGTGTTGTAGCCCCAGTAGTTCGTCAGCCCCGCGTCCACCAGCCGGTGGTCCTGGACGAACTGGTGCACCGGCATCAGCTCCAGGGCGGTCACCCCGAGCTTCGTCAGATGGTCGATGATCGCCGGATGCGCCAGCGCGGCGTAGGTGCCGCGCAGCTCCTCGGGGAGCTCCGGATGGCGCATGGTCAGGCCCTTCACATGGGCCTCGTAGAGCACCGTCTCGTGGTACGCGGTGCGCGGCGGGCGGTCGTCGCCCCAGTCGAAGTACGGGTTGACCACCACCGACGCCATGGTGTGCGGCGCCGAGTCCAGGTCGTTGCGCACCTCGGGGCGACCGAAGTGGTAGCCGTAGACGGCCTCGTCCCAGTCGATCCGGCCGCTCATGGCCCGGGCGTACGGGTCGAGCAGCAGCTTCGCCGAGTTGCAGCGCTGCCCCCGCTCCGGTTCGTAGGGGCCGTGCGCCCGGAAGCCGTAGCGCTGCCCGGGCATCACTCCCGGAAGATAGGCGTGCCGCACGAAGGCGTCACTCTCGCGCAGCTCGACGGCGGTCTCCGAACCGTCGTCGTGCAGCAGACACAGTTCGATGCGCTTCGCGGCTTCGGAGAACACCGCGAAGTTGGTGCCTGCCCCGTCATAGGTGGCACCCAGCGGATACATCTGTCCCGGCCAGACCTGCATGGGGAGACTCTTCCACTTTCTCGGCGGGCGCTGCGGCGACTCCACGACACACCTCAGCGGAACAAGACGAAATCTTTCCTCAACTTTTCGCAACTTGTCGTACACAGAGGCCTTTTCGCGAGATCTCCGCTGAATGGTGGGCAACCCGTCGCGATGTCGGATCGTCCTATCAGTCGTCCTACTGGAGGACCGACGGGGGACCGACATGCGTGTCACGGAATGTGACAGCAGGGGGGAACAGTGCGCCACCTGATGCACCGCCACCTCGGCAAGATCGTCGCGGGCGCCGCCCTCGCGCTCACGGGTACCGCCGCGATGGCCGCGATCACCTTGCCGTCCGACGCCGGCGCCGCCGACGGCAGCGGCAGCCGCCCCGCCGCGGCCGGGGCCCCCGCGCCGGGGCGTGACGGGGGACCGCCGCCGCCCGGCGTCGTCGAAAAGGCCCCCGCCCAGGGGGAGCGCGGGACGGGACGGGACCCGCTCACCGACGACGAACTCCGGCGCGCCCAGGACCTGGCGCTGCCGCGCACCCTGCGCGGCGCCGCCGCGGACGTCACCGGGAAGCCGGGGCCCGAGCGCCTCACCACCGACCTGGTCGAACTCACCCCCGCAGAAGCCGGGCTCGCCGATCCGCCGCGCCGGGCGAGGGTCTCGTTCTACGACTACCGGAGCGACAGCTACCTCACCAGGACGGTCAATCTCACGACCTCGACGGTGGAGTCGGCCGACACCCAGCACGGCGTGCAGCCGCCGCCCGGCCACGACGAGGCCGTCGAGGCGGCCCGGCTGCTGATCGCCGCCCCGCTGGGGGCCGGTCTGCGCCAGGACTACCGCGACGCCACCGGGCACGACCTCACCGGCCCGGACCCGCTCTCCGTCACCGGCTTCGTCTACCGCGGCCGGGCGGAGGGCGCGGCGCCCGGCGCCCTGGGCGAGTGCGGGAAACACCGCTGCATCCGCCTCTTCACCAAGATCAAGAACGGCCGGTGGATCGACACCCGCCGCTTCGTCATCGACCTCAGCGCCCGCACCGTCGCCCGCCTGGGCTGACCGCGCCCTCCCCACCGCCACTCCTTCGCACAGGAGCCTTCGCCATGCCCGAAAGCCGCCCCACCGGTGCCCGCTCCCGAGGCACTCGCCGCCGCACCACGGCACTCGCCGCGGTCCCCCTGCTGTTCACCGCGACCGCCCTGCTGACCGGCCCGGCCGCCCAGGCCGCCCCCGCGGCTCCCGCCGCACCCGCTCCCCGGTGCAGCGCCGCCTACCGCCTCACCCAGACGCTCGACGGCGGCACCGTCTGGCGCATGTGCTGGCACTACGAGGGCAACGCCGGCCTCGTCCTGGACGACATCTCGTACCAGCCCAAGGGCGAACGCGCCCCGATCAAGGTGCTCACCACCGCCAAGCTCGCCCAGATCCACGTCCCGTACGACGACGGCACCAACGAGTACGACGACCTCACCGGCCAGGGCTTCGCTCAGGGGCTGCAGAAGCTCGATCCCGCCGAATGCCCCGGCGGCACGATCAAGACCGTCCGGGTGCCCGGCGCCTATGACCCCGCACACCCCGACGTCAGCGGCCTGTGTGCCACCACCCGCGCCCGCGGCCACGCCTACCGCAAGGGCCCCTACCCCGGCGAGAACGCCCGGACCTACCAGCTCCAGGGCAAGGACCTGCTGGTCTACACCGTCAACAAGGTCGGCTGGTACGAGTACATCAGCGAGTGGCGGTTCTCCGGTGACGGCACGATGACCATGCAGGTCGGCGCCACCGGCACCGTCTCTCCCGGCGATTACGACGCCGGCGACGGCCGCGGTATGCCGATCGGCAAGGGCGCCAAGGACTACGCCACCAGCCACAGCCACAATGTCTTCTGGCGGCTGAACTTCGGTCTGGACGGCTCCGCCACCAACAAGGTCGAGCAGTTCGACTCCGCCCTCACGACCCGGCCCGGCGGCCGCACGCCCACCATCCGCACCACCCGCACCCCCGTCACCAAGGAACTGGCCGGCGACTACGGGCCGCTGCGGTGGTGGCGCGTGGTGAGCGACACCGGAAAGAACAAGGACGGTCATCCGCGCTCGTACGAGATCGTCCCGGGCCGCTCCAGCAAATACACCGGCCGCAGTTACACCACTCACGACCTCTACGTCACCGACTACAACGCATGTGAGCAGTTCGCCAGCAACAACCTGGCCAACTGTGGGCCCCGGGCCGGGCGGAGCGTCGACACCTGGGTCAACGGCCAGCCGCTGAAACACCCCATCGCGTGGGTCAACATCGGATTCCACCACATCGCCAGGGACGAGGACCAGGAGCCGATGCCCGTGCACTGGCAGGGCTTCCAGCTCGTGCCGCGTGATGTCACCGCTATGAATCCGCTCACTCCGCCCGCGTTGTCCGGCCACAACGGGCACTATGGATAAGGGGAGTTGGTAACCGACTCAACCCATCCTGCTGCACCGCCTCCCGCACCGCAGTAGTCTGCCTTGATCGTTGGCACGGGGGTTCGGAAGGCGGTGGCAGGTGAGCGGCGGGCTGGAGTTGCCCCCTGGTGACGAGAGTCATGAGGGCCATGAGGGCGGCTCCGTCGACGCACCGCCCGGCGCGGTGTCCCTGGCGCGACCGCTGGAGATCGGGGCGGAGCTGGACTGGGGCGCCGACGCCTGGAGCGAGGTGCGCACCAGGGCCCGCCGGGCCGGGCGCGCCTACATCTGGCTGAATCTCGTCGAGCAACGGCTGCGGGCCGTGGTCGCGGCCGTTTTGCGGCCCATCTACGAGCCGGTGCACGGCGACGAATGGGTGGTCGCCGCGGCCGGACCGGCCGGTCAGGAGTGGGTGCAGCGCGCGGTCGCCGTGCGCGAGGTCAGCCGCCGCAAGGGCTACCTCCTCGACCCCGCCGACGACAACATCGTCAGCTTTCTGACCCTTCCGCAACTCCGCGAACTGATGGTCCAGCACTGGCCCTGCTTCGCGCCGTACTTCGACGACCGCCGCGACGTCGAGCTGGCCCTCGACGAACTGGAGGTCGCGCGCAACATCGTCTCCCGCAACCGCGCGCTGTCCGAGACGGTGCTCGCCCAGGCCGAGCGCGCCTCCGCCCGCCTCCTGGACATACTCGGCTCCGGTGTCGGCACCCGTATCTCCGGACGGCTGCCGATCGACGCGGTGGAGGACCTGGTCGGTGACCGCTATGCCGATGTCATCGGGGTGCACTCCGACCGGGTGCGCCTGCAGCGCCAGCTGCCCGCCGAGGACCTCTTCGGCGGCGCCCGCCGGCTCGACGCCGTCGGCATAGGGCTGAACCTCCTGGTCCAGAACTACTCGGGCCGGCGGCTGGTCCGGCTCGCCGAATCCGGCTGCCGGGTCCGCCTGCTGTTCCTCAACCCGGCCAGCAGTGCGGTCCGCCGCCGGGAGCGCGAAATCGGCCTGAAGAAGGGCGAGATGAGCCGCTCCATCGAGATGAACATCCTCCATATGCGCAGGGTGCGCGCCCGGCTGCGCGACCCCGGTGCCTTCGAGATCCAGGTCTTCGACGAGACCCCGCGCTTCACCGCCTACCTGGTCGACGGTGACGGGCCGGACGGTGTGGCGGTCGTCCAGCCCTACCTCCGCAAGAGCCGCGGGATGGAGTCGCCCGTCCTCGTCCTGCGCGGCGGCGGCCGCGAGATCGTCCGCCAGGACGCCCGGGAGGGCCGCGACGGCGACCACGGCCTCTTCGAGACCTACCGGGAGGAATTCGAGAGCATGTGGGCGGATTCGCGACCGGTGTCCTGACCGGCCGACGGCGGCGAAAGGGCGAAGCGGAGGGGCGGGGAGAACGGCCGGGGAACGGCGGTGTCTAGGACGTTCCGGTGATTCCCCCGTCCACCCGCAGTTCGATCCCGTTGATGTAATCGGCGAGCGGGCTCGCCAGGTAGGCGACCGCGGCCGCGATGTCCTGCGGACGGCCCAGCCGCCCGCTCGGGTTCGGCGCGTACTCCGCGACGATGTCCGCCTCGTCCCGGCCGGCCCCCTCGTCCCCGCCGGCCGCTGCGCGCTCCTCGAACATCCGGTACATGGAGGGGGTGACGATCACCCCCGGACTCACACAGTTCGCCGTGACGCCCGTACCGGCGAGATGGCGGGCCAGGCTGGTGGTCATGTTCACCACGGCGGCCTTGGCCGCGGAGTACGTCACCATGTTGGGCAGCGGTGTCCGCACGGCACGGCTGCCGATGGTGATCACCCGGCCCCAGCCGTGGGCGCGCAGCGAGGGCAGCAGCGTCTGGCTGACCCGTACGGTCGGCAGCACGTTCCCCTCGAAGGCGGCGCGCCAGTCGGACGGCTGGGAGCTCTCCCAGTCGTGTTCGGCGAACGGACCGGCGTTGTTGACGAGGATGCGAGCCCCGAAGTCCCGTGCGGTGAGCGCGACCTGCTCGGCGACCCCCGGTTCCGTCAGATCGCCGAGCACCACCTCGGCCCGTACACCGCGGGCCGCGAGCTGCTCGGCGACGGCCGCCGCGGCCCCCGCGTTGCGCCCGTGCACGAGGACATTGCACCCTTCGTCCGCCAGCGTCTCGGCGATCGTCGCGCCGATGCCCGAACTGCTGCCCGTCACCAGCGCGCCCTGTCCTGCCAGCCGTAGGTCCATGGCGGTCAGCCTAGGGGCTGGGGGGTCGGTTGGGGGCGGGGTGTGGTGAGCCGGGAGGGCTTGGGCGGGGAGCGTCGGCAGCGGCGGGGGCCGGTCGGGGTCCGGTCTGTGGTTTCGGCGGGGAGGGACGGTCGGGATCGGTGCCGGCCGGGAGGGACGGTTCGGGGCGGTCGGTCGGCCGGGCCGGAGCTGCGCCGCGGGGCCGGGGGCCGCTGCGGGGCGACGGGTGGCCGGTCGATTGTCAGTGGTGCGTGCGAGAGTGACCGGGCACGGGGGAAGTACCACCGAAGGAGGCCGCATGAGCTGGCATCAGGAGCTGCTGGTCAGCTTCGACCTGGAGACCACAGGCACCGACGTCGAGCAGGACCGCATCGTCACCGCCGCCCTGATCCGGCTGGAGGGGGACGGCCGGGCCGCCGAGAAGCTGACCTGGCTGCTCGATCCGGGGGTGCCGATTCCCGAGGAAGCCGCGGCCATTCACGGCATTTCGACCGCATATGTCCAAGAACACGGGCGCCCACCGGCGGACGCCATAGCGGAAATCACCGAGGCGCTGGCCGAGGCCCTGCGCGCGGACATCCCGCTGGTGGTGATGAACGCCCGCTACGACCTCTCGCTGCTGGACCGCGAGTGCCGGCGCCACGGCCTGCCGACCCTGACCGAACGACTCGGACATCCCCCCGCGCCGGTCATCGACCCCCTCGTCCTGGACAAGCACGTGGACCGCTATCGCAAGGGGAAGCGCGCCCTGCAGGCGCTCTGCGGTCACTACGGCGTCCGGCTCGACGGCGCCCACGAAGCGGGTGCCGATGCCGCCGCCGCGGCCGGGGTCGCCCGGCGCATCGGGGAGAAGTATCCGGCCGTCGCCCTCCCGTCGCCGCGGGCGCTGCACGCCCTTCAGGAGCAGGCGGCCGCCGAACAAGCCGCCTCGTTCCAGGAGTATTTGCGGCGCTCCGGAGACCCGCGGGCGATAGTCGAGCCGGCCTGGCCGCTGATCCCGTACCAGGCCGGCGTCTGAGCGCTGCCGCTGCTGTCCGGCGTACGACCCGGCCGGAGCGCCCGGCTTCCCGGGTCACCCGGCTTCCCCGGCTCAGAAGGGGTACCACCGCACCGTCGCGTCCTTGTCGCGCAGCGAGGCGATCCGGCGCCGGAATTCCGTGCGTGCCGCGGGGTTCCCGGGTGCGTGCTGGGACACCCAGGCGCAGCTCGCCGTCTCCCGCGCCCCGCGCAGCACGGCGCAGCCCTCCCAGTCCCGTACGTCCCAGCCGTAGGCGGACACAAAGGTGTCGTAGGCCTCCGGGGACAGGCCATAGCGGTCCCGGCTCAGCGCCATCACGACCAGGTCGTGTTCCCGCAGATCGCAGGAGAAGGTCTCCAGATCGACCAGCACCGGTCCGTCGGGCCCGATGTGCACATTGCGGGGCAGCGCATCGCCATGGATGGGTCCCCGGGGCAGCCGCGGCTCCAGCGCCGAGGCGGCGGCCGCGAACGCGTCCCGCCGCCCGCGCAGATACTCCGCGTCCGCGGCCGACACGGCATCGCCGGCCAGCCGCAGCCAGCGCTCGACACCACCGAGCAGCGCGCGCCGGGGGAGTGCGAACGGCGGCTTCGGCAGCGAGTGGACCAGCTTCAGCAGCGCGGCCAGATCGTCGGGCGAGGCGGGGCGGACGGCCGCCGGCAGCCGCTGCCAGTAGGTGACGGGATGCCCCTCGACCAGGGTGGCCACCGGCTCCGCAGCCCGTACGGCAGGCACACCCTCGGCCGCCAGCCACTGCGCTACGCCCAATTCCCGCTCGGCCCGCTCCAGGAGTTCGGCGCTGCGGCCCACCCGCACGACCGGCCCGTGGTCACCGAGGGCGAAGACGGCGTTCTCGCCGAGCGCGAGCAGCTCGGCGTCCGCCGCCGCATCGGGCCGCCCGGCCGCGGCCAGCACGTCCCGGGCGCGCGCCTCCGTGAAGGCGGCGGAGCTCGGTGCGGTCATCGGATGCCTCCTGCGGTGCGGGAACGCGACCAGTGTCGCAGGTCCTCCCGATGGTTCCGGAGGCCTACCGGCGGTTCGGGAGGCCTCACGGGCGGGCGGATCCACCTGCCAAAACGGCCGGTGATCCGGTCAGCAATCCACCGACAATCCAGTCGGCACCCCACCCGGTAAATCCGGTCGCGCAATCCGGCCGGTAATCCGTCCCGCCTCCGGCGCGGCATCCCCCGGCGCAGCTGGGAAACCGGCACGGTCGGCGGCCGGATCTACGGCGTCCCCTTCCTTGCATCGCCCCGCACCGGTCGCCCGGACCCCAACTCCACCCTCCCCAGGCGCCGTTCGCGTCACTTTCAACTACGTCCATTGCATTCATGTAAACGGAGTTGAGTCCCTCGGCTTCAACTCCCCGATACTTTTGACCACTTCTGAAACCTTTCCCTTTTTGGTCGGGTTGTTGCTTATCTCACACGACCGGGCTGGCCTTGAAATCGGACTGATCAATCAGACAGGGTTTCGAGCCAGTCCGACGCAGATCTTCCGGTCTCCTCGGGCTATTGCGCAACGCTTTCCCCCCACACCACGAACGAGGAGAACCCTCGCAATGGCTCACAAGCGTTCCAGCAAGAAGCGGCTCGTCACGGCGATAGGCGCCGCGGTTGCCGCCACTGGTATCGCAACCGTCACCGCGGTCACCGCGGGGGCGTCCCCTGCCGCCGAAGGAAAGATCTACGGAGCCGAGGCCAAGGGCGCCGTCAACGGCAGCTACATCGTCATGCTGAAGAAGTCGATCCGTACTGCCGAGAGCGGCGACCTCGCCGCCAAGTACGGCGGCAAGGTCAAGCGGAACTTTTCCTCCGCCATCGACGGCTTCTCCACATCCGGGCTGAGCGACGAGGAGGCCAAGCGCCTCGCCGCCGACCCGGCCGTCGACAAGGTCGTCCAGAACAAGAAGTTCCACATCGACGGCAGCCAGGCCAACCCGCCGTCGTGGGGCCTGGACCGCATCGACCAGGCGGACGCCAAGGGCGACAAGAAGTACAACTACCCCGACAGTGCGGGCGCGGGCGTCACCGCGTACGTCATCGACACCGGCATCCACATCAGCCACAAGGACTTCGGCGGCCGTGCGTCGTACGGCTTCAACGCCATCGACAAGAGCGACAAGGCCGAGGACGACAACGGGCACGGCACACATGTCGCGGGCACCATCGCCGGTACCGAGCACGGTGTCGCCAAGAAGGCCAAGGTCGTTGGGGTCAAGGTCCTCGACGGTCAGGGCTCCGGCACCACCGAGCAGGTCGTCGCGGGCATCGACTGGGTCACCAAGAACCACAAGGGCCCCTCGGTCGCCAACATGTCGCTCGGCGGCGGCGTGGACGAGGCGCTGGACGCGGCCGTGAAGAAGGCCATCGACGCCGGTGTCACCTTCGGTGTCGCGGCCGGCAACGAGTCCTCCGACGCGGGCCAGAGCTCTCCGGCGCGGGTGAAGGAAGCCATCACGGTGGCCTCCAGCACCAAGGACGACCAGCAGTCCGACTTCTCCAACTTCGGTAGCGCGGTGGACCTTTACGCGCCCGGTTCCGACATCACCTCGGACTGGAACACCGGCGACGACGCCACGAAGACCATCTCCGGCACCTCCATGGCGACCCCGCATGTCGTCGGCGCCGCCGCGGTCTACCTGGCCGGTCACAAGGACGCCAAGCCGGCGGACGTGGAGAAGGCCCTGACCGACGGCGCCACAGCCGGGAAGATCACGAATCCGGCCAAGGGCACGCCCAACAAGCTGCTGAAGGTCGTCGAGTAACCACTCGCCGCCTCAGCTCCACGTGCCGGCCGTCGCGCCCGCCCCCACGGGGCGCGACGGCCGGCGTTGTCGTGTGCGGGGGTGGGTTCCCCCGGCGGCGGGCGCAACCGAGCTCCGGACGACGGTCCGTCTGGCCCCGCCGACCCGCTCATTGACCTCCCGTCACCCCCAACCCGGCGCCCCCGACGCTGAGTTATCCACAGGAGGAAGCCTCCGGAACCATCCCTCGCGACATGTCACTACCGTCGGTGACATGCACGGAGGACTGCCGTTCATCGGCATCAGCACCATTGTCTACGGCGTGATCGGACTGGTCATGGTCGTAGCCGGCGCGATCCGCAAGACAGGGGGAGATCGAGTTGCACACCATCACCGTCATCGTGCCCGCTCACAACGAGGAGGAGGGACTGCCGGCCACGCTGGAGTCCCTCGCACGGCAAACCGTCCGACCTGACCGGATCCTGGTCGTGGACGACGCTTCCACGGACCGTACGGGCGAGGTGGCGGCCGCACACGGCGTGACCGTACTGCGCCCGCCGCGCAATTTGGGCAGCAAGGCCAGGGCGCAGAACTTCGCCCTGCCGCAGTGCACCACCGACCTCGTTCTGGCCGTCGACGCGGACACCGTCCTGGCGCCGGACTACATCGAGACCGTCGTTCCCGTCTTCGAGGACCCCGGTGTCGCCGTCGCGGCAGGCACGGTCCGCACCCGCCACACCCGTACGCTCTGGGAGCGCGGACGCTCCACCGAGTATCTCTTCGGCTTCCACTGGCACCGCCCCATCCAGGCCCGCGCCAACAGCCCCATGGTCTGCTCGGGTTGCTGCTCCGTCTTCCGGCGCGACGATCTGATGGCCTTCGGCGGCTTCCCCGAACGAACCATCGTGGAGGACATGGATTTCACGTGGTCCCAGCAGATCGCGGGCAGACGTGCGGTCTACGTCTCCGACGCCGTGGCCCTCGCCGCCGACCCGGAAGACCTCACCTACCTCCGCAAACAGGTCTGGCGCTGGATGGCCGGCTTCTGCCAGAACGTCCGGCTCCACCTCGGTGGCCTGATCGTCCACAAACCACTGCTGGCGGTCTGGGTACTGCTGGCCCTCCTGGAGATCCTCACCGCACCGCTGTGGTGGGCGACCCCGTTCGTCATCGCCGCAACCACCGATCAGCCACCCGCACTCGCCTTCCTCTGGTGGGCCGGCGCCGAACTCCTGCTGACGACACCACCTCTCCTCTACGCCGCCCGTCGCCGCAAACTCCCGCTGCCGGGAGTGCTGTTGAACATCCCCTGCGTCTACGCGACCAAGGCCGTCAACCTCGTCTACGCCTGGAAGGCCCTCATCGTGGAGCTGCTGCTGGTGCCGCTCCACCTGGCGCGGGGACTCACCGTCTACGAGAAGGGACGGGCCGATGGCCCGACCGCCCGACCGGCACTCGCCAGGACGGGGTGACACGGGTTCGGGCTGACTAGCGGTGCGGGGAACGGGGGGAGGGGGGAACGGGGGAGAGGGCGGGTTCGGGAGGGTGGAACCCCCATGGGGGCTGGGGGTGTTGCTCGGCCCGCCCGCCGCCCGCCGCCCGCCGCCCGCCGCCCGCCGCCCCCTCGCCCCCCGCCGTCCGCCAGCGCCGACAGGTCAGAACCATGGGAAGGAAAGCAACTGAACGCGTGCCACCCGTCTCCCTTGCCCCGACGTCAGCGGAAGAGTGCGGCGAGCAGATCATCGCCGATGCGGCGCACCGGCTCCAGACTCAGTTGGTAGTACGCACGGCGGCCGGCACGGTCGACCGTCACCAGGCCCGCCTGGCGCAGCCGGGCGAGGTGGCGGGATACCTGGGGGAGGGTCATGCCGCTGCGGGCGGCCAGGTCCGAGGGGGTGAGGGGTTCGCGTGCGATGGCCCGGGCGATGCGCTGACGGCCGGGGTCGCGGAGGACTTCGAGTCGGCGGTGGACATCCGCGTAGTTGGGCTGTGCGGCGCCGTCCGTGAGCGGCGGGTACTGGATGACGGCCACCGGTCCCGGCTCGTGCTTGACCAGGACATGGGGGCGGCCGAAGACCGAAGGCACCACGAGAAGCCGTGTGGTGGCGACGTTCACGATGCCGTGGTGGAACTTGTCGAAGACGACCCGCGGTGGCCCGCTGCGGTATGAGGCCGAGGGGTCCAGTCCGGCCAGTGCCTGGCCGGGGCCGCTGCGTTCGATGGCCGCGCGGAGCCGGGGCACATGGGTGGCGATCGTACGAGCGGCCCGCGTCAGGTCCGGCTCCAGGGCCTGGGCTGCCTGGGACAGCAGGGCGAGCAGGTCCGAGCGCAGTTCGTCGGGAGCGTCGAGCAGCCGCCGGGCGAGCTCGGCTCGCGCCGTGGAGCGCAGCTCGGCCGCGGCCAGCAGGTCGTCCCGCTGCGTGGAGTCGTGCAGCACCCGGTCCAGCGGGGCCCCGGAGTTGCCGCCGCGCACCGCATAGCCGGTGAGCTCGGCGAAGCGCGGGAGCGGCAGGTCCGCGATATCGGCCAGTTCGGCGTCGAGCGGGCGGTCTGCCGCCGCGCGCAGGGGCAGCAGGTACCGGGCGCGGTAGGAGGCCCACAGCGGGGCCCAGCCCATGATCCGCTGCCGAAGCCCCGCGGGCAGCGCCGCGACCGCCCCCTCGTCCCGGGCAGGGCCACCGCTTCCGGGCCCTTCGGCGTCCAGGCTGCGGGCCCAGCGGATCGTCGCGGGGTGGTGCTCGGCTTCCGTGTAGGCGTGGAGCGCCGCCGTCAGCTCGGCCAGCGGCGAGGCGCCGACGACCATGCGGGACGGGGCCGCTCCGGCAAGCATCAGGACCACGCTCATCGCCGCCTCCTGTCCCTTGCCGCACCTCGGTCGCTTACCGCGAGTGCGGTAACCATAGTCGAAGCCGTACGGGCAGCTCCTAGCGTTCCGGCAACCCCAGAACGTCGCACCACTCGGAGCGTCCATGCATTCCCTTGTCCCCGATTTGCGTGCCGTCGTGTGCGAGCACCGGCCTGCGCTGAAGGAGCTGAGTCTCATGCTGCACGCCATGCCGGAGACCCGGTTCGCGGAGTATTACGCCGTCGAGCAGCTCACCGACCGTCTTGCCGCGGCAGGCTTCGAGGTGGACAAAGGAGTCGCGGACCTACCGACCGCTTTCACCGCCACCCACCGGGGTGCCGCGGACGGCCCGACGATCGCGGTGCTGCTGGAGTACGACGCGCTGCCCGGCATCGGTCACGGCTGCGGCCACAACCTCATTGCGGCCGGTGGCCTGATCGCCGCTCTCGCCGCGGTCGCCGTCCGGCCCGGCCACGCCGGGATGCTGAAGGTGATCGGCACCCCGGGTGAGGAGGGCGGCGGAGGCAAGATCCTCATGCTGGAGCGCGGCGTCTTTGCGGGCGTGGACGCGGCGGTGATGTTCCATCCGGCCGACCGCAGCCTGCGGGCCCGGCATGCACTGGCCGCCAGCCACCTGCGGCTGACCTTCCACGGCGTCGCCGCCCATGCCGCCAAGGCGCCCTGGGACGGCCGCTCCGCAGCCGCCGCCGCACAGCTGTTTCTCACGGCGGTCGACTCGATGCGGCAGTTCGTCCCGCCGACCGCCCGTGTGCACGGCATCGTGACACACGGGGGCGACGCCCCCAACGTCGTGCCCGAGCGCGCCGAGCTGGATCTCTACGTACGCGAGGCCACCTCCGCGGCCCTGGACGAGCTGCTGGTCCGGGTACTGGCCGCTGCCGAGGGCGCCGCACTGGCCACCGGTACCACGGTCGAACACACCGAGACCGCACCCCGTTACACCGAGCGCAACAACAACATGACGATGGCCGACCGGCTCGCCGTCCACGCCGCCGGCCTCGGCCTGGACCTGGAGCCGCCGTCCCCCGCGAATCCGGCAGGTTCCTCGGACATCGGTAATGTGTCCGTGAAAATGCCCGTGATCCATCCGTACGTGCAGATCTGCCCCCGCGGGACTCCCGGGCATTCCGCGCAGATGCGCGAGGCAGCCCGTACGCCGGAAGCCCACGCCACGACGGAAACCATCGCGACCGCCCTCGCCGCTCTGGTCCTGGACCTTCTCGGCGACCCGGAATTCCTTACCTCGGTGCGCGAGGAGTTCCACGCATCCGTGCCCGCTTCCGCCCTCGCTCGCTGTCAGGAGTCGTGATGGACCCTTCCTCCCCGCCGGACCTGGCGTCCAATGCCCTGGTCAACACGTTCTTCAACGGGGATCTGATCGCCCAGACGTTCCCCCGGCTGATCACCGAGGGGCTGCTCAACACCCTCGTCATCGCGGCCGGTGCGATCGTCGTCGGCATCGTCATCGCCCTGCTGGCGGCCCTGCTGCTGCTGTCGAACCGCTGGTGGATACGGCTCCCCGCCCGGCTGTACGTCGACATCTTCCGCGGCCTGCCCGTGATCATCACGGTCATGCTGATCGGCGTGGGCCTGCCCGCCGCCGGCATCCGCCCCTTCGGCACCGACCCGTTCGGCTACGCCATCCTCGCGATCGGCATCATCTCCGGCGCGTACACCGCGGAGATCTTCCGCTCCGGCATCCAGAGCGTCGACCCCGGCCAGCTCCAGGCGGCCCGCAGCCTCGGCCTGAGCTATCTCAAGGCGATGCGCCTGGTCGTGGTGCCGCAGGGCATCCGGCGTGTGCTGCCGGCGATGGCCGGTCAGTTCGTCAAGGACATCAAGGAGAGTTCGCTGGTGTACCTCCTCGGCCTCGCCGCCGGGCAGCGCGAGCTGTACTTCATCGCGCAGGAGGAGGTCGCCCGCACCTACAACTCCTCCCCGCTGATCGCCGCCGGCCTGTGCTACCTCTGCCTGACCATCCCGCTGACGTACGTCGTCAACCATCTCGACAAGCGGCTGCGCGAAGGCCCGAAGGACGGCAACCCGCGGGCCGTCGCCGACGCGGACGTCCCCCCGACCCCCGTATCGGCCACCGCAGGAGGGCAGGCATGACCGCCATGACCAAGGCCCCGGCCACCCCCGCCGCGCTGCGGGTCACCGGTCTCAGCAAGAGCTACGGCAGCCACACCGTGCTGCGCGGCATCACCCTCGACGTACGCGCCGGCGAGACCCTCTGCCTGATCGGTCCCTCCGGCTCCGGCAAGTCCACCCTCCTGAAGTGCCTCAACCTCCTGGAGACCCCCGACTCCGGCGAGATCTGGCTCGGCGAGACCTGTCTGACGGCCGCGCGGGCCGACGTCGACGCCGCCCGTGCCCGCATCGGCATGGTCTTCCAGCACTTCAACCTCTTCCCGCACATGAGCGTCGAGCGCAATGTGAGCCTCGCTCTGACCGCGGTCAAGGGCATGGACCGCGAGCAGGCCCGGCAGCGCGCGCTGCGCCGCCTGACGGAGGTCGGCCTCGCCGCCTTCGCCGACCGGCGGCCCGCCCAACTGTCCGGCGGCCAGCAGCAGCGCGTCGCCATCGCCCGCGCGCTCGCCATGGAGCCCGAGGTGATGCTCTTCGACGAGGCCACCTCCGCGCTCGACCCCGAACTGGTCAAGGACGTGCTCGCCGTGATGCGGGACCTCGCATCGGGCGGCATGACCATGGCCGTCGTCACCCACGAAATGGGCTTCGCCCGGGAGGCCGCCGACCGCGTCGCCTTCATGTGCGACGGCCGCCTCGCCGAGATCGACACCCCCGACCGGATCTTCGAACGCGCCGACCACCCCCGGCTGCGCCAGTTCCTCTCCCAGGTCCTCTGAACGCCGTCCCCCGTACCAACGCCGTCCCCCTACAGGAGCCCCTCCCATGCACAGCACCCTGCGCAGATCACTTCTCGCCGGCGCCGCGGCCACGATGCTGCTCCCCCTCACCGCCTGCGGCGGCGGCAGCAGCTCGGCGAAGGCGGCAACTGCCCCGTACAAGCTGGTACAGAACGGAGTGATCACCGCCGGCACCCAGGCCGAGCAGCCGCCCTTCGCGATGACCGACGGCTCCGGCAACCCCACCGGCTTCGCCGTCGACCTGATGAACGAGGCCGCCAAGCGCCTCGATGTGAAGGTCCAGTACAAGACCACGAGCCTGCAGGGCATCCTCGCGGGGCTGTCCGCAGGGCAGTACGACATCGGCGTCGCAGGTGTGGGCGCCACTCCTGAGCGCGCCAAGCAGGTCTCCTTCACCACCCCGTACTACTGGGGCTTCACCTCCGTGGTGACCAAGAAGAGCGGCAAGGAGACGCACCTCTCGGACTTCGACGGCAAGCGGGTCGGCGTCGTCAGCGGCGCGGTCCAGGAGGCCTTCATCGCCAAGAAGATGCCGAAGGCGAAGCTCGTGCAGTTCAAGGATCAGACGGCGCTGATCTCCCAGCTGCTCTCCGGCGGCGTCGAGGCGATCGTCCTCGGTGGCGCCGACGCCGACGCATACGTCAAGAAGCAGCCCGTACGCATAGCGGTCGAGCAGGACAGCCTTCAAGGGAGCGCCTTCCCGCTGCGCAAGAACGGCGACCCGAAGCTCCTCAAGGACATCGACGCCCAGATCGACGCGATGATCGACGACGGCACCTACGTCAAGCTGTACAAGAAGTACTTCCGGGACCCGATCGCCGCCGACCTGATCAAGAAGCGCCCCCACCTCGCCAAGCAGGTCGAGGGAACCGATCTGGCCCCCGCGAAGAAGTAATCGCAGCGGCTGAGCGGATGTCGGCAACGGCGGCCGGGTCGACGGGCAAGTCGACCCGGCCGCCGTAGCCATCCCTCCGTCATTCGGTGTCTGTCGTGATGGCCTTCAGCATCGGGATCCTCGCGGCCTGGCGCCCCGGCCAGAGGGAGGCGAGGACGCCGGTCGCGGCGGTGGCGAGGAAGAAGAGGACCGCACGGTCCCACGGGATGACGAGGGGGACGCTTTCCTGGCCGGCGACGGCCGCCGCGCCGATCGCGCTGCCGGCGAGGAGACCCAGTGCGGAGCCGAGGAGGGAGATGGTGACCGATTCGAGCCGCAGGACGGAGCCGATGCCTCGGCGGTCCAGGCCGAGGGCCCGCAGTACGCCGATCTCCCGGACGCGTTCGAAGACGGCCATGCCCATGGTGTTGACCAGTCCGAGGGCCCCGATCAGCACGGTGACGCTGAGCATGGCGTACATGATGTTCAGGAACGGGCCGGTCCTGGCAGCGGCTGCCGCCCTTGCATCGGTGCGGTCCTGTACGAGGAGCGCGGGGTTGTCCAGCGTGCGCCGGATCTCCTGACGGAGCGCGGCCGTGCGGCCGTGGGCGGCGTTGACCAGGACGGATCCGACACGCGGCCGGCGCTCGGTGTCCGCGGTGGGCGGCAGTGTCCGGTCGGAGAGAAGGACGGGAGCCAGGGCGTTGGAGCCGTTGTAGATCGCCACGACGGGCAGGGTGGTCTTCGTGCCCGAGTCGTTGAGCGTCGCGGTGACGCGGGAGCCGAGCCGCCAGCCCTGGTCGGTGGCCGTCTCTTCGGTGACGGCGATGCCGTGGTCGAGTCGGTCCAGCGAGCCCTCTCGGACGGTGACTGCCGCCAGGCGTTGCACCGTGGCGGGGTTGACGGCGTTCGCCGGCAGGGAGGTGCCGCCGGAGACGTCGAAGAACGTGTGGACGACCGGGGTGACGGCCTCGGCGTCCGCGAGCCGTGCCACGCGGGCGGCGGTGTCGTCGCCGATCTCGGCGAAGTCGACGGCTGTGATGCGCAGCTCCGAGGTCATGGAGCGGTCGGCGTCCTGCTCGTCCATGCGGCTCACCGAGGTGACGACCACGGTGACGGCGGTGATCACCGCGAGACCGACCATGAGGGTGGTCGCGGTGGCCGCCGTTCGCCGTGGATTGCGGCGGGCGTTCTCCACGGCGAGCTTGCCGCGGATGCCTGCCAGCCGGGTCAGCGGGGAGCGCAGCAGCCCGGTGACGCCCAGGGCGAGCAGCGGGGTGAGGACGATCAGTCCGATCAGGAGGACGGGTACGGCGATGAAGAGGACGTTCTGGCTGCCGACGGCGGCAGCGACCAGCAGGGCTCCGAACGCGGTCACGGCCAGGCCGACCAGGTTGCGGCGGCGCAGTGCGGCGGCGGTGGGAGGCTCGCTGGTGCGCAGCGCCGCCACGGGCGGTACGGCCGCCGCCCGGCGGGCCGGCAGGTACGCCGACAGTACGGTGACGCCGACGCCGACCGCGAACGCCGCGATGAGCGGTGTGCCGGAGAAGAGGCGCAACGGGGCGCTCGGCCCTCCGGTGACACCGAACAGCCTGCTCAGCAGCGCCGCGACCCCGATGCCCAACACATATCCCGCGACCGAGGCGACCGTTCCGACGAGGACGGCTTCGGCCAGGACCAGCCGCAGCACGTACTTCCTGGTGGCGCCGACCGCGCGCAGCAGGGCATGTTCGCGGGCACGGGCCGCACTGAGCATGGTGAAGGTGTTGGCGACCAGGAGGGTGGCGACGAACAGGGCGATGCCGGCGAAGCTCAGCAGCAGTCCGGTGAGCTTCTGATCGTCGGAGGTGGCGGCCGCTGCTTCGGCGTCCAGGTCCGCTCGTGTCACGGCCCGCAGTCCGGAAGGCAGCAACTTCTGTGCCTGTGCGGCGAGTTGGTCCTCCGTCGTGCCGTCGGCCGCGGCCAGGGTGATCGCCGTGTAACTGCCCGGGGCGGGGGCGAACTGCTTCTGCGCGGTGCGGGTGTCGAAGGCGATGAGCGTGCCGCCGGCCGCCGAGCGGCTGTCCTGGGCGGTGAAGATGCCGACCAACCGGGCGCTTTGGGCGGTGCCGTTGACGACGATGCGCACCCGGTCACCCACCCGGCGCCCGGCCCGCTCGGCGGCCTGCTTGTCGACGGCGACCTCTCCGGTGGCACGGGGCCCGCGGCCCGCCGTGAGCGGGTAACGGGGGTCCTTGCCCGTACGGCCGGGAACGTAATTGATGCCCGCGGCCTGATTCAGATCGCCGACCAGGGTGCCGTCGGCCCCGGCGAGGAAGGAGCGGCCCTCCACGGCGCCACGGGCCGCGGCCGCCCCGGGCAGCGCGCCCAGCCGCCGCAGCAGTGCGTCGTCGAGGCGGGGGGTACCGCCGGAGGAGTCCGCGGGACGCGAAGGGGCGGAGCGGTCCGGTGTGATCTCAACGGAGACATCGGGTTGGGAGTTGGCCCGTGCGCGCGCCACGGCCGTACTGACGGACTCGCTGTAGATCAGCGTTCCGGTCACGAATGCCACGCCCAGCAGCACGGCGAGAGCGGGCATCGCGAAACGGAGGCGGTGGGAGCGCAGGGTGCGGACAGCGGCGCGGAACATCGACGGCCTTCGGGAGGGGATCGGTGGGTGGGTCATCGCGGTCAGCTCACTCGCTGCGAGGCGTCGAATGCCTTCATCTGTTCCAGCACCCCGGCCGCGGTCGGGTCCGGCATCTCGTGGACGAGGCTTCCGTCGGCCAGGAAGAGGGCACGGTCGGCGTGCGCCGCGGCGACCGGGTCGTGGGTGACCATCACGATCGTCTGGCCCAACTCCTTTGCGGAGGAGCGCAGGAACGACAGGATCTCGGCCCCAGCCCGGGAGTCGAGGTTGCCGGTGGGCTCATCGGCGAAGACGATCGCCGGCCGGGTGGCCAGGGCCCTGGCACAGGCGACCCGCTGCTGCTGGCCGCCGGACAGCTGGGCGGGGCGGTGACCGAGGCGGTCCGCCAGCCCCAAGATGTCGATCAGGTTCGTCAGCCACTCCTGGTCGGGGGTGCGCCCGGCCAGGTCGCCCGGCAGGGTGATGTTCTCCCAGGCGGTGAGGGTGGGCAGCAGGTTGAACGCCTGGAAGACGAAGCCGATGCGCTCGCGCCGGACCTTGGTCAGCTGGACGTCGTTCAGCGAGCCCAGGTCGGTGTCGCCGAGGCGCGCCGTACCGGACGTGGGGGTGTCCAGTCCGGCCAGACAGTGCATGAACGTGGACTTGCCGGAGCCGGAGGGCCCCATGATCGCGGTGAATTCGCCGCGCAGGAAGCGGGCCGACACCCCGGCGAGCGCCATGACGCGGGTCTCGCCCTCGCCGTAGACCTTGGTCAGACCGTCGGCGGCGGCGACCACCGCGCCCGGCCTCCCGGGGGACGACAGGGCGTCCATCCTCTGGTTCATTGCATCGCTCCTGGATGACTGCTCGGGGAATGGCGACTGGGCCGAAGGGCGGGGGAGGGGCGCGGCCGGCGGTCACCGGGGCGCCCCTGGGGTCGATCTTTCGGCGTGGTGCGGGTGCGGCGGATCCACCGGATTGCCGAAGCGGCCGCACTCTCCCTCGGTCGAAAGGCTGACGTGGCGCGCACCGCGCTGTCGTAGCGTGACCTGCCATGATCTCCGCGCTCCGGGCTCGTTCCCGTACCCAGCAAGCCCTCTTGAGCCTCGTCGGCGCTGCCCTGGTCGTCCTCGTGGTGCTGGAGGGGCTGAACGCGCCGTACCTGCCGCTGGCTGCGGCGACGGCAGCTTCCGGGGTGCTGTGCCTGGCCGCCCTGGTCGTGCCGGAACGGCTGTTCGCACGGCAGGTCGTACTCGCCACGGTTGCCTCGTGCGCCCTGACCGTGATGGAGACGCAGCTGCCCCACCGTCCCGAGAACACCCCGGGTCTGGTGGAGCTGTGCGCACTGCTGCTGCTGATCACCCGTGCCGTGCGGCGCCAACCTCCCTGGAAGGCGCTCGTGTTGGGCGCGGGACCGGCTCTCGCCGCCGTCCTTCTGCCCTTGCGGCTTGCCGAGTGGGGCAACAACCTCAACGCCCTGATCGCTGCGATCGCTGTGCTCGCGGTGCCGTTCATGGTGGTGCTCGGTTGGTGTCTGCGCCTGTGGGACACCCTGCGCGAACGGGAACGCGAGGCCGTCCGGCAGGCCCAACGCCTGGAACAGGCACGGGAGTTGCACGACTTCGTGGCGCACCACGTCACGGCGATCGTCGCGCAGGCCAAGGCCGCGCGCTTCGCGGCCGCGGCCGGCCATTCCCAGACCCCCGAGGACCTGGACCGGATGCTCGCCGAGATCGAGCGGGCCGGATCGCAGGCGATGGGGTCGATGCGCGCCATGGTCTCCGAGCTTCGGGACACCACCGCACCCGCCGCCATCCGTCCCACGGGCGACCTGGGCGGGCTGCGCGACCTCACGCAGGAGTTCTCCGCGGCGGGACCGCCCGCGGCCCTGACTCTCGACCCGCGGCTCGCCGAACGCCGCCTCCCTCCCGAGGTCACCACCACGGTTCACCGCGTGGTGCAGGAGGCACTGACCAACGTCCGCAAGCACGCGGCCGGGGCCACTCGGGTCGAGGTGCGGGTCGAGGCGCTGCCCGGTGCCCCGGACCGGCTGGAGGTCTCGGTGACCGACGACGGCAGGGGCGGCATCCCGACCGTCCGTGAGAAGGCGGCCGGGAGCGGCTACGGCCTGATCGGTCTCGCCGAGCGGGCCGAGGGGCTCGGCGGGCGCATCACCGCCGAGCCGCAGGACGGCAGCGGCTGGCGCGTCCTGGCCGTCCTGCCCCTGGACCCCGAGTCCTCCGCCGGCTGATGGCCGGCGCGCCGCCTGCGATCATGTCCGGCATGACGATCCGGGTGCTCATCGCCGACGACCAGGAGATGGTCCGTGCCGCGTTCCGCATGATCCTCGACTCCCAGCCGGACATACAGGTCGTCGCGGAGGCGGCGGACGGGGCCACGGCGCTCGACCAGGCCCGGCGGCTACGGCCCGACGTCTGCCTCCTGGACATCCGCATGCCCGAGCTGGACGGCCTGGAAGCCACCCGCCTCCTCGCCGGGCCGGGCGTCAAAGACCCCTTGAACGTCCTCATCGCCACGACCTTCGACCTCGATGAATACGTCTACCGCGCCCTCCGCAACGGCGCCTGCGGCTTCCTCCTCAAGGACGGCGCACCCGGCCTGCTCACCGAAGCGGTACGAGCGGCGGCGGCCGGAAACTCGCTGATCTCCCCTTCGGTGACCGTCCGTCTGCTCGCGCACATGGCACCGCATCGCAGCCGGCCGGCCACCTTCGAGGACCGCCCGGTCCGTACCGCAAAGGCCGGGCCGGGCGGGCTGGTCGAGCCCCTGACCCAGCGTGAACTCGACGTCGTACGCCTGGTCGCGCGCGGCCGTACCAACGAGGAACTGGCCGCCGAGCTCTACGTCACGCTGTCCACGGTCAAGACCCACCTCGGCAACGTCCAGCGCAAGCTCGCCGCCCGCAACCGGGTCGAGATCGCCGCCTGGGCCTGGGAGAACGGGATCTGCACCGGCGACCGGGACTGACGGCCCCTTACGGTGTCCGCGCGGCGACGACCCTGCGGAACAGCGCCTGGACGGCCACGGTGATCTCGTCGGCGGAGCCGTGGTGGCAGGGCCCGGCGTAGGCATGCGTGAGGAAGTCCGCCGTCAACTCCGCGTCGGCGATGTCGAATTCACCGGCCTTGGTGCCCTCGGTGAGGAGGGTCACCAGGACGTCGCGCGCGGCGCCCATGGGCTCCTCGCCGCCCGCGCCCAGCTCATGGAAGAGCAGGTGATACAGCTCGTGATGGTCGCGCTCGGCGGCCACCCAGGCGTCGACCAGGCCGTCCAGGCGCTCGGCCCAGCTCAGGCCGGACTGCTCCAGCAGCCGGGCGGGCCGCTCGGCCATCCGCTCCCACATCTCCGCCTGCAGCGCGGTCAGCAGCTCCTGCTTGGAGGCGAAGTAGAGGTAGACGGTGCCCTTGGCGACCCCGGCCCGCGCGGCGACCTTGCTGATCGTCAGCGCCTCGTAGCCGTCCTCCAGCAGCAGGGCGGCCACCGCGTCGAGGATCTGGCGGCGGCGGACGTCGGGCGGCTGGAAGCGGCCGGTGGGCGCGGTCTTGGCGGGCACGGGGTCCTCTCCTGGCAGGGCGGTGACCGGTGTCCGGTCAGCTGTCGTCACCGAGGATGCCATGCAGCCTGCGGGCCCATACGAGCACCGCGGCGTCCGTGCCGTGCCCCTCGTCGCGAGAGCCCGTTGCCTGCTCGAATCCGGGATGCCGATGCAGCGGGACGCGGAGCCGCTCGGCGCGCAGCAGTTCCAGACCTGCCAGGTGCCCGCGGAGCTCGTCCAGGGTGACCAGCTCGCCGGGGGCTCCCCACGCGCAGCCGTCCTCGTCCCATTCGCCGATGACCAGGATGCCGCCGGGCGCGAGAGCGGCGACCGCGGTGGCCAGGGTGGCGGTGCGGGCCGGGCCGCGCGGCGGCAGGGCGTAGGAGCTGAGCACCAGGTCGTAGGTGTCGTCGGGCTTCCAGAGGGCGCTGTCGCCGACGACGAGTTCGAGATCCAGGCCGCGTCGGCAGGCACTGGCACGGGCACCGGCGATCGCGCGGGGTGCGATGTCGACGCCGGTCACCCGCCAGCCGCGCTCGGCGAGCGCCAGGGCGTTGCCGCCGGCCCCACAGCCCAGATCCAGGGCCCGGCCGGGGGCCAGCCCCTCAGCCGGTGCGAGCAGCAGCGGGTCGGGCGGCACGGTGTCGCTGCCGTCGCCGCGGTAGACGGCGTCCCAGTCGGTGTGCCCGTCATGGGCGCCGTGGGCGGGGCTGCTGGTGGGTGTGTCGCTGTTCACAGGGTGCCTCCGTGGGAAGAGTACGGCGCGAATGACCGTTGGTCAGTAGTATGACCGACGGTCATTCATTCGCCAAGCGCTCCAGGAGACAGTCATGAGCACCCCCGAGTACGACACCGTGATCATCGGCGGCGGCCCCGCCGGACTCACCGCAGCCCAGGCCCTCACCCGCTACCGCCACCGGTCCCTGGTCGTGGAATCCCCGCACCCGCCCCGTAATCAGGCGTCCCGTGGCGTCCACGGCATGATCGGCCTGGACGGCGCGACGCCTGCCGAGGTGCGGGACCGGGCGTGGCGGGAGCTGCACCACTACGGCCTCGCCGAGCTGCGCCGCACCACCGCCGACGATGTCGTTCCGCTCCCCGAGGGCGGCTTCCGGGTGCGGCTGGCGGACGGGACCGCCGCCTGGGCGCGCACCGTGCTGCTGGCCACCGGAGTCCGCGACCTGCACCCCGAAGGGGTCGAGGGCTTCGAGGAGTGCTGGGGCCGTACCGTCATCCACTGCCCGTTCTGCATCGGCTGGGAGAACGCCGACCGCAGCTGGGCCGTGCTCGCCGACGACCCCGACTACGCCGCCATGGCGGGCACTGCGTTCCGCGCCTGGTCCGGCGACGTGATCGCCATCGCCCCGCTCGGCATGGACCGCGCCGACCAGGTGCGCCGCACCCTCCAGGAGGCGGGCAGCGACCTCGTCCAGGGGGACATCGCCCGACTGCACCACCACAACGGCGACCTGCACACCGTGGAACTCGCCGACGGCACCCGCATCGCACGGCAGACCCTGCTGTGGTCCCCGCCCCAGGAACAGGTCCCGCTCGTCCGCCGCCTGGCCAACACACTCGGACTCGCACGGGACGACGACGGCTTCGTCACCGTCGACGACGCCCGCCGGACCAGCGTCCCCGGGCTCTACGCCGCCGGAGACCTGACCACCCGGTGGGAACAGGGCGCCATCGAGGCCGCGGCGGCCGGCGCCGCGGCCGCCGGAGCCATCCACTTCGCCGGCCTGCACTGACCGACCGAGATCCGGAGCCCCCATGCCCCGCCCCACCCGCCCCCTCACCGCGGCCTTCACCGACTACATCGACCACATCGGCGACCGCACCGCGATGTACGAGGCCGTCGCCGCCCACGCCGGCGCCCAGCGCGTCCTCTACCCCGGCAGCTACCTGGACCTCGCTCCTTCCTTCGTCTGGCCCGACGTCACCTACCTCGACTCCGACCCGCGCGCCCGTAGTGCCTTCGCCGACCCGGCCCTCGCCCATCAACTGGCCACGCGCCACAAGAGCTTCCCCGAGGACCCACACATCACTTTCGTCCCCGGCGACTACACCCACACCCTCGAAGCCCTGCCCGCCGACGGCTGGGACCTGGTCATCTCCCTCTACGCGGGCCCCGTCTCCGAACACGCCACCCGGTGCCTGCGCCCAGGGGGCCGGCTCCTGGTCAACAACAGCCACGCCGACGCCGGCCTGGCCGCACTCGACCCCGCCTACCGCCTCACCGCCGCCCTCCACAGCGACGGCAGGCGCTACCGTCTGGTCGCCCACCACCTCGACCGCTACCTCCAGCCCAAACGGCCACCCCACCCCACGCGCGAGGAACTGCACCAACGTGGCCGCGGCATCGCGTACACCCACCCCGCCACGGCCTACCTCTTCCAATACAGACCCACCACGTAACCCTTGGCGAGTGGACCGAGCGGCCGACGGATCTCGACAGTGAGCCGCCTCGAACGGCGCCTTCCCGGAACGAGTCTCCCGGGATCTCGGCATCAGCCTGTCCACTCGGTACCCAGAGCTACGAAAGAACCGGGCCCGAGCCGGAGCGACCAGCCGGTCGGCGCACCGGAGAGGTGAAGTCCGTCAGCGTGGCGGGCCATCGTCACACGTGATCAGCAGCGACGAGTTCGACTTCGAAGCCATCCTCGTTCTCCAAATAGGCCGCGTAACTCCGTTCGCCTCCTGCGTGCGGGTGGAGATCAGGGAACAGCAGCTTCCAGCCTCGGCCCGTAGCCTGCTCGACCAGGGAGTCGACCCTGTCACGGGTCTCGACGTGGAAGGCAATGTGGTTGAGTCCAGGACGGCACCGGTCGTGTTGGTCGGATGTCAGAGCACGTGACTGCTCAACCACCAGGTACGTCGCGCCGAGACGCCAACTGCGACCAGCTTTCCACTCTTGGTGGAGCGTGTAGCCGAGTTCTCCCAGCAACCAGCCCCAGCTCGCGATGGCGCGCTCCAGATCAGGTACCCACATCTCGACGTGGTGCAGAAGTCCAGTAGTTCCCTTGCCCATGGTGCAATTCCTTCCGAATTGGCCAGAATGCTGCGAACGGATCGAGATCCCATGACTGGGGTGTACGGCCGGACATGACCGTAGTGGGCAATGAGCCTTGACCAGATCGCGAACCGACCGTCCGGGGGCACGCGAACCGACGGCTCGGGTACGCGGACCGACCATCCAAATATGCTTGTCCGTCGTTCCGTTGCGGCATTACCGTGCCGCAGTGGATCTCTTCTCACGCTCGTGGACGGCGTTGCGCACGGCGGTCGCCGATATCCCGGACGAGGACTTCGAGCGGCCGTCCGGCTGTACCGGCTGGCTCGTGCGGGACCTGGTGTGCCACCTGGTCATCGACGCACAGGACGTCCTGATCACCCTGGTCACGCCCGCCGAAACCGAACCGACCGTGGACGCGGTCACCTACTGGCAGCTCGTCGAACCCCCGACCGGCGAGGACCCGCTCGATGCGCTGATTCCCCGGCTCGCCGCCGCATACGGCGAGCCGCGGTGGCTCAAGTTCCACTTCGACGACGTCGGTTCCGCCGCGGGCCGCGCCGCCGAGCTCGCCGATCCCGCCGTCCGCGTCAGCACCCGCGACGAGGTGCTGACCGTCGGCGACTACCTGTCGGCGTACGTGCTCGAATGGACCTTGCACCACCTCGACCTGATCGCGCATCTGCCGTCGGCCGCCGAGCCGCCCGCCGAGACCCTCGCGGCAGCACGTGCGTCGCTGGAGAAGATCGCCGGGACCCCGTTTCCCGCCTCGCTGTCCGACAGGGACGCGCTGCTGATCGGCACCGGACGCCGCACGCCGACCGGCGAAGAGAAGGACGAGCTGGGCGAGCTCGCCGCGAAGCTCCCGCTCATCATCGGCTGAGCGCCGGGAAGGTCGTACGACGTCAGGATCTCACCTGGCACGATGAGTTCCCATGAATGATCAAGAAATCACCGCCGCCCAAGCTCTGCGCCTGGTCACCACCCTCTTCCCCCACGCGC
Source organism: Streptomyces auratus (assembly GCF_050433025.1). Taxonomy (NCBI): domain Bacteria; kingdom Bacillati; phylum Actinomycetota; class Actinomycetes; order Kitasatosporales; family Streptomycetaceae; genus Streptomyces; species Streptomyces auratus. Next base: position 2,182,006 of record NZ_JBNGCB010000003.1, read on the forward strand.
TGGGGGCCTTATTGGGAGGCTCGGTTGCTCAGGGGCGTGCCACCCCGACGAGCGATCTCGACGTGGCCGTCCTCCTGCCGGACTCGGACACCAGCCGTCGTGAGGTGATACGCCACGAGGGCCGCCTGGCCGAGCTGTTCCTGAACACTCTCGCGGACGTGCCGGAATTCTTCGCGTGGGACAGAGCCCGTCGTCGTGGCACGGTCCTGTTCCTCTATGACCAGGGGCTGCCCTTGCTGGACCCGCACGGCCATCTGTCCCGCACGCGCGAACAGGCCCGGGCGGTACTCGCGGCCGGTCCACCTCCGCTCACCCCGGCGGAACGGGAACGGTCCCGCTACGGCCTCACCTGCTTCATGGACGACTTGGTCGACACCCCGCCGACCCATCGGTACGAACAGCTCGCCCTCGCCGACTTCACTCTGCGCGAGGCGGCACACCTTCTCACGGCCTACCACAACGCCTGGACGGGCATCGGCAAGTGGCTGCCCCGCAGGCTGCTGAGCGCAGACCCGGCACGAGGCAAGGCCCTGTTGGACGGCCATCAGGCGGTGGCCGAACGCGCCGACCCCGCCCCGTTGGCAGCCGCTGCCGAGCAGGTGCTCGACCTGCTGGGCGGACCGCTGCGGGAAGGCTACGCACACCCCTGGCGCACCTGATGCGCCAGGCGGCCTGACATATCCCACCTCACCCGTAGCTCCCTGCCAGATGTCTCGGCGATCTGTGAGCGAGGGCCTGTTGCCGGGATCGAAAATCCCGAGCGACCCGGTCGTTGTGGCGGCATCCTGGCTGCCATGAGTCGCTGGAAGCTTTACGACAACTGGTATGCCGATCTCGCCGGCCTCACCATCGAGCAGCTGCGTGAGCGCCGAGCTTTTGCTGCCCAGCGCGCGGAGGACTCCGTAGCGCGGCGGACGGGCCGCAACCCCAAGGCTGCCCGTGACTGGCGCCAGAGGCTGCGCGCCGTCGAGGACGAACTCCTCAGGCGGGAGGGCGAGGAAGCGTAGCCAACAGCAGCACCCCCTGGCGCCCCCGCCGCCCGAACTCGCGGCGGCGGCCTGGGCTTTGTTGCCGGGGACAGGGAGAGCGCGGCGCCCTTTTCGAACGCCCGATCCTTATGCTGACGACATGATCGATGTACCTCTTTCAGCGCTGGAAGTCGCGATGGTCCAAACCGGCAGACGAGCCGTGGAGACCCTGCGCGACACCGCCGCCTTCGCGCAGGGACTGGAACGGCTGGGCTACCACCGGATCTGGTACGCCGAGCATCACCACTCGCCCGCCATCGGGGCGTTTCCGCCGGTCGTGCTGATCGCGCACGCTGCCGCCTCGACCTCGGCCCTTCGTCTCGGTTCGGGCGGTGTACTGGCGCCCAACCACGCTCCCCTCATGCTGGCGGAGCAGTTCGGAACGCTGGCCGGGCTGCACGGGGGCCGTATCGATCTGGGTATCGGCCGTGGCCCCGGCACCTTCGACGAGGCCACCGCACGGGCACTGCGCCGCGGGGCCGGACCGACGACGGACGCGGAGTACCACGAGGATGTGGCCGCGATCCTGTCCTTCCTGGTCGACGAAGTCGCGCTCGACCCGCTGCCGGAGCCATGGCTGTTGGCGTCCAGCACCGCGGGTGCCGCTCTCGCCGCACGACTTGGCTTGCCGATCGCCCTCGCGCACCACATCCGGCCGGACAACACCCTTGCGGTGGTGGAACGGTACCGGGCCGACTTCGCCCCGTCCCGGTGGTGCGAGCGACCTCGGGTGCTGGTGTGCGTGGAGGCGGTGTGTGCCGAGACGGAAGAAGAAGCCGCGTGGCGAGTCGGGCCGATGGAGGTCGTCAAAGCCGGGCTTCTCAAAGGCCTGAGTGAGATCCCCTTCCCCACGCCCGCGGACGCGGCCGCCCACCCCTTCACTGCCGAGGAGCGACGGGCGCTGGCCGGGTTCCGTGCACAGCAAGCCGTCGGGACACCCGAGACCGTTGTGCGTCGGCTTGCGCAATTGGCCGGCGAGACCGGAGCGGACGAGCTGATGCTGACCACACCGGTCTACGAGCTCGACGAGCGCATTCGCTCCTACGAACTCATCAAGAAGTACGCCGAGGTCACGACGTTGTCGTAGGAACCATGCCGGGGGTGGGCTGTGATGGCGGGCCGGGGCGGGGCGGGGCGGTGCGGGGCGGTGCTGGGCCGGCCACCGGCCACCGCCTGCCGGCCCCCGGCTACCGCCCGCAGGCCGTAACCGGCACCGGCAGCGGCGCCGGGGCTCCGCCGTTCAGCTCGGCCAGTGACTCGTCCAACGCCTCAATGAGGTAATCCTCCTGATATGCCGTCAGCAAGGGATGGCACGGAAGGTTGAGATGCTGCTCGAACCAGCTGCGTTCGGCGACCGGGCACTCGCCGCGCAGATGGCCCCGGTGGCGCCACTGCGGCAGCAGATGCTGGGGGAAGTAGCGGAGCTGGATCTCCACGCCCCTGCGGTCCAGGCTCAGTACGAGCCGGTCGCGTAGTTCCTGGTGGTCGGTGAAGCAGGTGTAGAGGTGGTAGGCGTGTGTGCTGTGCGCGGGCGTCGACTGCGGGGTCATGAAGGGGTAGCGGGTGAGTACCTCGTCCAGGCGGCCGGCGAGTGCGCGCCGTCTGGCGGTGGTGGCCGGGAGCCGGGTGAGCTGGGTCTGGCCGAGGGCCGCGACCATGTCCGGCATCGTCGCGGCGCCGCCGGGCCGCCGTGCGGGACCGCGCTGGAGGGGGACGGTGTGCGGGGTCCACAGCGCGGGGTTCGGCGCCGCCGTGTGGTCCGGCCGCAGGTGTGCGCTGCGCGCGTCGGTGCCGTCGGCGCGCAGCCGGTACAGACGCTCGGCCCAGTCGTCCCGGTCGCAGGTGATCAGACCGCCCTTTCCGAGCAGACTGTTGTTCCGGGAGTTGCGGAGGCTGAAGGTGGCGATGTCCGCCAGCGAGCCCGCGCTGCGTCCGCGGTAGCGGGTGCCCAGGGCATGGGCGCAGTCCTCCAGCACCAGAAAGCCGTGGCGGCGTGCCAGCGCCATGATCGTGTCCATCTCGGCGGGGCAGCCGCCGTAGTGGACCAGCAGCAGGGCCTTGGTACGCGGGGTGATCAGCGACTCCAGCACGGCCGGGTCGAGGGTGAGGGTGGTGGGGTCGATATCGCAGAACCGGACCTGCACGTCGTAGTCGAACAGCGGCTGGACGGTGGCCTGATGGGTCTGCGGGGTGGCGATCACCTCGTCCCCGGGGGTCAGCCCGAGCATCCGGACGGCCAGTTGCAGGGCGACGGTTCCGCTGGTCACCGAGATGGCGTGCCTGCTGCCCACTGACTCGGCGAAGGAGCGCTCGAACCGTTCCCGTCGCACGCCCGTCGGCAGTGGGGTGCTCTCGTGGATGAGCTCGGCCAGTACGGCTGCCTCGGTGTCGGCGGGCAGCACGCCCCGCTTGCCCCAGGGCACGACGTAACTCTTGTCCAGCATCAGTTCCCCCCAGATGGTCGCCGGCGCACCGGTGGGTGCTCTACCCATGACAGTGCAGGAGCGGGGCGGGGTGAAGAGCAGACGGTGGTCAGCAAGGTCAGTTCGGTCAGTTTCGCCGTCGGCAGCCGGACCGGTCCGTCCGCGTGGGGCCAACAGCCCGGGATTCCAGTGGTCTTCGAGGCCGGTCGCCGTGCGGTGCCCGAGGATGGCGCGCGCACGGAGGCGTCCGAAGCGGCCCCGGGGTGACCCGAAAGACACGCCCTGGGCGGAGTGCTCCGTACGACAGGGCGTCGCCGTCGTACGGACGGATGCGGATGTACGGACGGATGCGGACCGAAGCGTGAGGTGGCGACCGGTGACCGAACTCAACGCGGCAATACTCTTCGCAGATCTCTCCCTGATCCTTGTGATGGCCCGGGTGGCCGGCCGGATCGCTCACCGGCTCGGCCAGCCGGCAGTCATCGGTGAGATCGTCGGGGGGCTCTTACTGGGCCCCACACTGTTCCAAGGGGCGCTCGCGCACACGCTGTTCCCCACGGACATCCGGCCCTATCTGAGTGCACTGGCCAATCTCGGGCTGGTGCTCTTCATGTTCGTGGTGGGGTACGAGGTCGACTTCGGCAGGCTCCGGGGCTGCGGACGGATCGCCGTCGGAACCGTCCTCGGCTCCGCCGTCGTGCCGTTCGCCCTCGGCGCGCTGCTCGCCCTCCACCTGCTCCGCGAGCGGCACCCCGCAAGCCGGGCCGGCTTCATCCTGTTCATCGCGGTGGCCGTGTCGGTCACCGCTTTTCCGGTGCTGGCGCGCATCCTGACCGACCGGCGCATGAGCGGCACCTGGCTGGGGACGATCGCACTGTCGTCGGCGGCGGTGTGCGATCTCGTCGCGTGGACGGCGCTGGCCGCCGTCCAGGTGCTCGCCGGGACCGCGGGCCAAAGTCCCTGGTGGGTACTGCTGATCGTCCCCTACGCCGTGGTGCTGATCACCCGTGGCAGGCCGCTGCTGGAGCGGGCGCTGCGCGGTGGGGGCCCCGAGGGCCCGGCGTCGGCGGGAAGTCTCGCGGTCGTGCTCATCGGCCTGCTGGTGTCGGCCGCGGTGACGCAGGCGCTCGGGCTCCATTTCGTGCTCGGGGCCTTTCTGTTCGGCCTCGTCATGCCCCGTGGGGAAGGCACCGGCTTGAAGGACGTACTCCTGCCCCGCGTGCAGTTCACGACGACACTGCTGCTGCCGGTCTACTTCATCGTCGCCGGGCTGAACGTCGATCTCTCCCGGATCGGTGCGTCGGGGCTGTGGGACCTCGGTCTCATCCTGGCCGTCGCGGTCACCGGGAAGTTCGCGGGCACCTGGCTCGGTGCCAGATCCCAGGGGCTGCCGGCGCGCCGTTCCGCGGTACTGGCCACGCTGATGAACACCCGTGGGCTGACCGAACTCATCGCGCTGAGCGTGGGGTTGCAGATCGGTCTGCTGGACGGCGGGCTCTACTCGGAGATGGTCGTGATGGCCCTCGTCACGACGGTGATGACCGGACCGCTGCTGCGGTGCTTCGCCAGGCCGGGGGACCGGGAGCCGGTGCGGCAGGAATAGGGACCAGGTGGGGTCCCGCGGCAGGGGGACGCTGCGGCTCTCGGCCCGCGTCGTTCGCCTGGCTGGGGGCGGTATCCAGCGGTCGTCTAGCTGCTGTCGAGTGCCGCGCCGTAGCTTCCTGCCGAGCACCGTCAGACACTGCCGAAGGAGACGGGCGTATGACGAAGGGTGCACAGGCCGGTGCGACGGCCGAGCCGTTGCTGCAGATGGCTGCCGATTTCTACAAGTGGCGCACAGTCCTGTTCGCGGTCGAACTGGGGCTGTTCACCGCGCTGCTGCACACCCCGATGACACCGGCCGGGGTGTGCGACCGATTCGGGATCAGCCGGCGCGGCGCGGCCGACTTCCTGGATTCCCTGGTGTCCGTCGGGCTGCTGGAACGGGCGGACGGGGACGGGCCCTACCGCACCGCGCCGCTGGCCGCGCGGTTCCTCGACGGCGAGAAGGCCGCCTACCTGGGCCGGTTCCTCCAGCAGGCCGATGCCCGCTGGTCGCGGTTGGGCGAGGGGCTGCTCACCGGCGAGCCGCAGAACGGGGCGCGCCCGGGAGCCGGGATGTTCGTCCGCCAGCACCGCAGCCGTCAGGAGTGGCGCGCCTACTACGGCGGTATGGACGCACTCAACGGCCCCAGCGGCCGCGCGCTGGTGGACGCCTTCGACTGGGGAACGGTCAAGCGGGTCACGGACGTCGGCGGAGCGCGCGGCAATGTGCTCGCCGAGCTCGTACGGGCGTACCCGCACCTGGAGGCGACGGTCTTCGACCTGCCCGCGGTGGAGCCCGTCTTCACCGAGCACATGGCGGAACTCGGCCTCACCGGGCGTGTGGCGTTCCGGCCTGGGGACTTCTTCCGCGACGCGCTGCCCGAGTCCGAGGTCGTGGTGTTCGGGCATGTCCTGCACGACTGGGACGTCGAGCAGCGGCGGCAGCTCGCCGGGCGGGCCTTCGAGGCGGTGGCGCCGGGCGGTTACGCGCTCGCCTACGACACGATGATCGACGAGGAGCGCCGCGCAAAGACCAACTCCCTGCTCGTCAGCCTCAATATGATGCTCTGCACCCCGGGCGGCAGTGAGTACACGCCGTCGGAGGGCGCCCGGTGGTTCGAGGACGCCGGCTTCGCGGAGGTGAGCCATCGGCCGCTGGCCGGGGACGACACCCTGCTCGTGGCCCACCGGACCAGGTGAGCCGTCCGGCCTGTCGCGCTCGCCCGTGGCCCGCCGCGGCCGAACTGCATGGGAGGAGGTGCGGTTGTGTCATCCGACGCATCCGATTCCGACGCATCCGAATCCGGGGCGTCCGTCCCCGACCTGTCCGTCCCCGACCCGCTCGTCCCCGACCCGCCCATCCCCGACCTGTCCGACCCCGGGGCATGGGATCCGCGGACCCGTCACGCACAGGAGGCGTACACCCGGCGGCGGCTGGCGGTGTACGACGCCGTGGTGCTGGGGCTGTTCTGCTCGGTGGTGTGGCGCTGTCCGCGCGGCGACATGCTGCGGCTCTACCGGCGCGCCACCGGTGCCCGCCACCTCGACATCGGACCCGGTACCGGCTACTTCCTGGACCGTTGCGGCTTCACCAGGCCGCCGCCCGAGATCACCCTGCTCGACCTGAGCCAGGAGTGCCTGGAGATGTCGGCGCACCGGCTGGCTCGCTACCGTCCCCGGACCTGCCGGGCCAACCTGCTCGAACCGCTGCCGCTGCCGGACGGCGCCTTCGACTCGGTCGCCATGAGCCTGGTCCTGCACACCGTCCCCGGCGGCTGGGACGCCAAGGGAAAGTCCTTCGCGGAGCTGGCCCGGGTGCTGCGGCCGGGCGGGACGCTGTTCGGGTCGACCGTGCTCGCCGAGGGGGTGCGGATGAACGCGCTGACCCGGCGGCTGCTCGTGGAGCAGCACCGGCGCGGCAACTTCCAGAACCAGGGCGACGGTCCGGATGGTCTGGCCCGGGCGCTCGCCGCGCACTTTCCGTTCTCGCGGGTCGTGGTGCGGGGGAATGTCGCCCTCTTCCGGGCCACCGCCTGAAACGCCGGCACACTGCAGGGCCCGAGCCGAGGGACGCCACCGCGTCGCGTCCCTCGGCTCCGTGCGTGGTTCAGCGCCCGCCGGCGGTGTGGATGATCTCGCCGTTGATGTTGCCGTTGGCTCCCGAGCCGAGGAAGAGGATCAGCTTCGCGATGTCCTCGGGCTCGCTGATCCGTCCGCTGGGGGTCCGCTCGATCTCCTTCTCCACCATCTCCCGGGTGTCCGGGTCCTCCAGGAGCTGCTCCATGAACTCCGTCCTGGTCGCGCCCGGCGCCACGACGTTGACCAGCACGCCGTGCTGACTCCACATCAGGCCCTTGGCGAAGCCGTGCAGCGCCGCCTTCGAACTGCTGTAGATCTCCGAGCGCCACATGCCGTACTGCGCGGTGATCGAGGAGAGCAGGACCACCCGCCCCCATCCGTTGGCCCGCATGTCCTTGACGACTCGCTGGGCCGTCAGCATGTGCCCTTCGGTGTTGGCCCGAAAGCGCCGCGTCCACTTCTCCGGGTCGAGGTCCTCGAAGGCGTCGTCCTCGCCCGGGTCGCCCCAGGTGAACCAGAGGGCATTGGCCACCAGGACGTCTATGCCGCCGAACGCGTCACGCACCGTGTCGACGGCGGAGACGATCGAGGCCGGGTCGCGCAGCTCGTAAGGGACGGCCATCGCCCGGTCCGGTCCGCCCAGTTCCTCGACGAGCTTGTGGGCGGCATCCGCCGAGGAGTTGTAGGTGATGGCCACCCGGGCGCCCTCCTGGGCGTACAGCAGGGCGGTCGCGCGGCCGATGCCCCTCGTGCCCCCCGTGATCAGCACCCGCTTGTCCGTGAGTCCCAGATCCATTCGGTAACCCCTCGACCGGTCGGCGCTTTCCGCCGACGACGAACGCGGGCCGCGACCGGCCCGCCGGTGATGAATAGTTGTCAGACTACTAGTCCACCCGGCGACTATCAAGGCTGATCCACCCGGCGGGGCCACCGCAGTCACCAGGCGATTTTCGAGGCGGGCCGGTTGTACACAAAAAGACTCGACCCATTTGCGACGCGCTACTCAGCGATGCTCTAGCGGAATTCGATGTCGTGACGTTAAACAGGTCCATGGCTTTCTAGCGGGACACACCCGAGAGTCTGGTTGAACATCAACCGAGGCTGGGAGGGTGCCGGCTGCACTCACCTTCGATCGCGCCAGGGCCCGATCGCGACAGCTGTCGCGATCGGTCACGAATCCGTTTTCGTCACCGGCTGATCCAACAAGGGGGAGCTTGTATGCATGTCAAGGTGCTAGGGGAGTTCGAGGTCCTTCGGTCCGGGGTGCGAGTGACGCCCGCCGCCCCCAAGCTGCGCCGCGTGTTCGCGCTCCTCGCGGTGGAGGCGAACCGGGCGGTGCATACCGACCAACTCATCGAGGAACTGTGGGACGACAGGCCGCCCCTGAGTGCCGTCACCACCCTCCAAACCTACATTTACCAGTTGCGCAAGCATCTGAACTGGTCGGAAGCGGCCACCGGCGATGCCTGCGGGACTGGCGTGAAAGTGACGCTTCGCACGACGCCCGGTGGGTACATGCTGACCCTTCCGGACGATGCGCTCGACGCTGTGGAGTTCGAGAAGCTTGCCGCGCTGGGACGTGAACAGCTGATGGCCGGGAATTTCGAGCGGGCTTCCCTCGTCCTTCGGCAGGCGCTCGATCTGTGGACCTCCCGGGCATTCGGAGCGGTGAGCCCCGGGCCGTTGCTGCACGCGCATATGGTGCGCCTAGAAGAATTGCGAAAGCTTGCGCTCGGTCACCGATTAGAGGCCGACTTACAACTCGGCCGTCATATAGACCTGATAGGTGAACTCACCACGTTGGTCGCGCAACAACCCACGCACGAGGGATTTCAGGCGAAACTCATGCTCGGGCTCTACCGGGCGGGACGGCGCGCGGAGGCGCTCCAGGCGTACCAGCGGGCCCGTACGGCGCTCGCCGCCGAACTCGGGCTGGAGCCGTCCGCGGAGCTGCGGCGCCTCCACCAGGCCATGCTGACCGCGGACCCCAGCCTCGACGCGCCGGCCGACGCCACCGGCACGATGGTGGTCACTGCCACCCACCAGCAGCCCAATCAACTCCCGCTGGAGACCGACCACTTGGTCGGCCGGGAGGAAGCGCTCGAAGCGGTGCGGCGCACACTGACCGACACCGGGCGCCGGCCCACCTCGGTCGTCGCCCTGGCCGTCGGCCCGCCCGGCTCCGGCAAGTCGGTGTTCGCCGTCCACGCCGCACACCGGGTACGGGAGGCGTACCCCGACGGCGTGCTCTTCGCCCGGCTCCAGCGGGACGACGGTTCGCTCGTACCGACCGACGAGGTCCTCGCCGACTTCCTGCGCGCCCTGGGCCTGAGCCGGGCCCTTCGGGGGGCGTCCGCACAGGAGATGCAGGCGGCCTTCCGCACCTGGACGGCGCAGCGCAGACTGCTGGTGGTCCTGGACGACGTCGTCGAAACCCACCAGCTGGACGCCCTGTTGCCGGGTACCGGATCGGCCATGATCGCCTCCAGCCGCCGGCTGCTGTCCCATCCCGCGGTGGTGATCATCACGCGCACCGCCCCGCTGGCGGACGAGATCTGCCGGTGCCTGCTCAGCGACGTGCTCGGCGACGACCGGCTCCAGGCGGACCTCGCGGGACTGGGGGAGCTGGTCAAGCTCTCGGGCGGCCTGCCCCTGGCGCTGCGCGCGGCCGCCAGCCTCCTCCAGCGGCGCCCCCACTGGCCGATCAGCAAGCTGTTGAACCTGGCCGACGGTGACGTGCGGCGGATCCCCCCGGCCAGCCGGGACGCGCCGCGCATCGCCGACAGCGTGGGGCGCTCCTTCCGCCTGCTGTCCAGTGCCGAACAGGCCGCCTTCCGCCTGGTGGCCGCGAGCACCGAGTCCGGGGTGTCGGTCGCCGGGGCGGCCGCGCTGCTCGGCGTGGCGGAGTCCGAGGCCGAACTGCTGCTGGAGGACCTGGTGGAGTTCCAGCTCGCGGAGGCCGAGGACATCGGAGGGATGTTCCTCTACTCGATCAGGGGCCCGTTCCGCACCGTGGCGCCCAGCCTGACCAACCGGCCCGAGGACGCCGCCTATGCGGCGCCGCCGGACGACGGGGCCCGCGTGCTGCCCACGCTCGAACTGGCCCGGGCCGCGGCCCGCTCGGCCTGACCGCGCACCGACGGAGGGTGCCCCCACCGGCCCTCCGCCGGTGCCACGACCACCACTCCAGCGGCCTTCGACCCGGGCCTGGAACGTTCTCATCCGGACGCACACAGCCTCGGAAGGGGAGACGCACATGCGCGCAGGGACGCAGGTTCTGGTCATCGGAGGCGGCCCCGCCGGATCGACGGCCGCCGGTCTGCTCGCACGTCAGGGCGTGCAGGTCACCCTGCTGGAGCGGGAGACCTTCCCGCGGTACCACATCGGTGAGTCGATCCTGCCGTCCTGCCGTCCGATCTTCGAACTGCTCGGGGTCTGGGACAAGGTCGAGGCGTTCGGGTTCCAGCCGAAGGGCGGCGCCTACTTCAGCTGGGGCCCGGACGAGTGGGAGGTCCGCTTCGCGGAGCTGGGCGCGGACGGTGCCAACGCCTGGCAGGTCACCCGGGCCGACTTCGACAAGCTGCTGCTCGACCACAGCCGTGAGCTGGGCGTGGACGTGCACGAGGGCGTCACGGTCAAGGAGATCGAGTTCGACGGCGACCGGCCGGTGGCGGCGCGGTGGTCCGGGGGCGGAAAGACCGGGCGCCTCACCTTCGACTACCTCGTCGACGCTTCGGGGCGGCGCGGCGTCATGGCGACGAAGTACCTCGGGGCACGCAAGTTCCACAGCGTCTTCCGCAACGTCGCCACCTGGTCGTACTGGAAGAACGCCAAGTCCCTGGACCGGGGCCCGGCCGGCTCGATCACGGTGGCCTCGGTCCCCGACGGATGGTTCTGGGCGATCCCCCTGCACGACGGCACCACCAGCGTCGGACTGGTCACCGGCCGCGACACGTTCAACCGCCGCCGCCGCGAGCAGGGCGGCATCGAGGCCGTCTACGACGACGCGCTGCGCCAGTGCCCCCTCGTGCAGGAACTGCTGGCCGACGCCGAGCGGGTGAGCGACTTCAAGACCGAGCAGGACTACTCCTACACCAGTGAGACCTTCCATGGCCCCGGCTACCTGCTCTGCGGGGATGCCGCGTGCTTCCTCGACCCGCTGCTCTCCACCGGGGTGCACCTGGCCACCTACAGCGCCATGCTCGCCGCCGCGGCGATCGGCTCGGTGCTGCGCGGCGAGGTCGAGGAGAGCGAGGCGTGGGCCTTCTTCGACGGGGTCTACCGGTCCTCCTACGAGCGGCTGCTGGTCCTGGTGTCGGTCTTCTACGAGAGCTACCGCGGCAAGGAGTTCCACTTCTACAACGCCCAGCGGCTGTCCGCCGAGGACCGCGACGCCCTCGACCTCCAGGCGTCCTTCGACCACATCATCACCGGGATCGCCGACCTGAAGGACGCCGAGGACGTCTACCGGCGGGTGCGCCAGCACCTCGGCGGGGCGGAGAGCGGCGACCCCAACCCGCTGGCCAACCTCAACAAGGAGCACGAACTGAAGGTCGCCCCGATCAGCCCGGACCGGGCGGTCAGCGGCCTCTACCTGTCCTACCGGCCGCAGTTGTCGCTGCGACGCGCCTGAGCGGCCCCGCCGCGCGCCGCAGCGGGCGCGGCCCCAGCGGGCGGACGCCCCCGCGAGCCCCGCATGCCACGGCCGGCCCGCGGGAGGCGTCGCCCACCGCCCATCCGACCCGAGCGGCGACCGCCGCGAGCGGTGCCCAGGAGGTACAGACGTGGATTCGAACCTGGCCGGAAAACGCGTACTGGTCACCGGAGGAACCCGGGGGATCGGGCGCTGCACGGTCCTCGCCCTCGCCCGGGCCGGCGCCCGGGTGGTCACCTGCCACCGCACGCCGGACGACGACGCCGAGAGCCTGCGCCGCGAGCTGAAGGACCTCGGCGGTGCCGCTGAGGTGGTGCGGTGCGACGTGACCGACGCACCCGACGTGGCGCGGCTGGCCGAGGTCTGCCGGGACGTCCTGGGCGGGCTGGACACGCTGGTCAACAACGTGGGCGTGGACGGCCCGGTGCCCTTCGAGGGCATCGAGGAGGCCGAGTGGCGGCGGATGTTCGACCACAACGTGACGGCGCCGTACCTGGTCACCCGGGCCGCGCTCGGGCTGCTCGCCGACGGGGCCTCGATCGTCAACGTCGGCTCCTCCGTCGCCCTGCGGGGCCGGTCCAACGGCGTGCACTACACCGCCTCGAAGGCCGCCCTGATCGGGTTCACCCGCGCCCTGTGCAAGGAGGTGGGCCCGCGCGGGATCCGCGTCAACACCGTGGCCCCGGGCCTCACCGAAACCGAGCCGGGAGCCGGACTGCCGCCGGCCGCCGTGGAGCGCATCGTCGGCATGACGGCGCTCGGCCGGATCTGCCGCCCCGAGGACGTCGCCGGCGCGGTCCTCTTCCTGGCCGGTGACACCTCGCGCTACATCACCGGCGTCACCCTCAACGTCGACGGAGGCATCTGATGCCGTACGCGGCCATCACCTACCGGGTCAAGCCCGGCCACGAGGACGAGATCGCCGAGCTGTTCGCCGGCTTCCAGCGCGTGGACACCCCGGACTTCCGCGACGCGCAGGGCGCGCCTGCCGGCCGGCTGCTGGGCACCGCGGTCTTCCTCCGCGACGACGTGCTGGTGCGGGTCATCCACTATGAGGGCGACTTCCGGGCCATCGCCCGCCACATGGCCGCCCAGCGCGGTGTCCACCTCATCGAGGAGCGGCTCTCGCCCTTCCTCGCCCACCCCCGCGACACGTCCACCACCGAGGGGTTCACCGGCTACTTCCGTGACGCGACCATGCGGTGCATCGCGCAGCTGACCGTGGACACCCACCCGAACGGGGAGCCGGCGGCATGACGGGACCGGTGGCCGTGATCGGCCTGGGCGGTATGGGCGGCGGCATGGCCCGGGCGCTGCTCGGCGCCGGGTACGCGGTGACGGTGTTCAACCGCACCCGGGAGCGGGCCGCACCCCTGGAGCAGGCGGGCGCGGTCGTCGCGTCCACCGCCGTGGAGGCCGCCGCCGGTGCCGACACGGTGCTGCTCAGCCTGGCGGACGAACCGGCCGTGGAGGAGGTGCTGTTCGGCGACCTGGTCTGGCGGCTGCGCCCCGGAACCGTGCTGATCGACACGACCACGGTCTCCCCGTCCTACGCGCGCACCACCGCCACCCGGCTCGCCGCCTCCGGCGTCCGGCGCCTGGAGACCTGCGTCATGGGCAACCCCGCCATGGCGGCCGAGGGCACGCTGCGGATCTTCGTCTCGGGGGACCGGGCCGCCCTGGACGCGGTGGACGAGGTGCTGTCCGCGCTCTCCCAGGAAGTCCGGTACCTGGGCGGGCCGGGCCGGGCGAGCGCCCTGAAGCTGGCCCTCAACCTCCTCCTCGGCATCCAGACGGCGGGGCTGGCGGAGGCCGCCGCCTTCGCCGAGGCGGCCGGGCTGGACCGTGAACTGCTGCTGGACGTCGTGCTCCACAGCGGCTGGCGCTCACCCGTCCTGGGGTTCCGCGCCGAGTTCATGCGGCGCCGGGTCTACCGGCCGGCCGCGTTCCGTACCGCCCTGATGCACAAGGACCTGGAACTCGCCCTGGACCAGGCCGCCGCCTACCAGATGGAACTGCCCCTCGGCCACGAGGCCGTCACCCGCTTCGGATCGGCCCTCGCGGCCGGCCACGCCGACGACGACGCCGCCGCCGTCGTGGAAGTCCCGCCCCCGTCGAAGGAGAACCACCGATGACGACCCGGCACCGTACCGACGCGCCGCAGTGGGAGGCGGTCACCGGACTCGGGATGGGGTTCGCGACGGCCAAGATCGTGCTCTCCGCGCTGGAGTTGGGCGTGTTCACCGTCCTCGCCGACGGCCCGCGCACCCCGGAGCAGCTGTGCAAGGAGCTGGCGCTGCACGGCCGCGGACTCGACGACTTCCTCGCCGCCCTGACCGCGTTCGGCCTGCTGGAGAGGGCCGGCGACGGCTACCGCAACGCCCCGGTCGCCCAGCGGCACCTGGTGCGCGGCCCGCACTACGACGCGGGCTTCCTGGAGGGCGCCAACGCCGTCCTCTACCCCGCCTGGGGAGGACTGACCTCCGCCCTGCGCACCGGGGCGCCGCAGAACACCGGCGACTTCGAGGAGATGCTGACCGACCCCGAACGGCGCCGGATGTACCACGGCATGATGGACTCGCTCAGCGCCCCGCTGGCGCCCGCCATCGCCGAGGCGCTGGACTGGAGCCGGCACCCCTCCGTCACCGACGTCGGCGGGGCCCGCGGCAACCTCGTGTCGCTGCTGCTGCGCGCCCATCCGCACCTGCGCGGGGTGGTCTTCGACCGCCCGCAGAACGGCCCCGACGTCGCCGAGCACGCCGCCCGGCAGGGCGTCGGCGACCGCGTCTCCTTCGTCGGCGGCGACTTCTTCACCGACCCCCTGCCGCCCAGCGACGTGCTGGTCATCGGGCACGTACTGGCCGACTTCTCGCTGGAACAGCGCACCGCGCTGGTGCGCTCGGCGTACCGGGCACTCCGCCCCGGCGGTGCCCTGGTGGTCTACGACCCGATGCCGGACCCCGCGGACCCGGACCCGCTGTCCCTCGTCGGCAGCCTCCACATGCTGGTGATGTCGCCGGCCGGCGCCGGCTATCCGCCGCACCGGTGCGCCGGCTGGCTCACGGAGGCGGGCTTCCAGGACATCTGCGTACGGCCGGCCGGCCTCGGCAACACGCTGGTGGTGGGCCACCGGACCGCCGGAAGGTGAGGGGAACGTGGACGTCTCGATCGGACTGCCGACGACCGTGCCCGACGTCACCGGCGCGGCGCTGCTGGAATGCGCCCGCCGCGCCGACCGGGCCCCCTTCACCAGCCTGTGCGCCGTGGACCGGCTCGTCCACGACGGCTACGAGCCGCTCGCCGTCCTCGCCGCCGCCGCGGCCGTGACCACCCGCATCCGGCTGGCCAGCACCGTGCTGCTGGGCTCCTGCCGGGGCAGCGCGGCCCCGCTCGCCAAGCAGCTGGCGACGGTGGACCGGCTCAGCGGCGGCCGCCTGGTGGTGGGCCTCGCGGTGGGCGACCGGGAGGACGACTTCGTCGCCGCCGGCGTCCCGTTCACCGAACGCGGGCGGCGCATGGACACCCTCGTACGGGAACTGCGGGCGGTGTGGGCAGGAGAGGGGCCCGCCGCGGGTGTCGGGCCCCGGCCGGTGCGTCCGGAAGGGCCGCCGCTGCTGTTCGGCGGGCACTCCCCGGCGGCGATGCGCAGGGCCGCCCGGTACGGCTCCGGCTGGATTTCCGGCGGCAGTTCGGGCACCGCCTACCGCGAGCTGGTCGACCGCGCCCGGCAGGCGTGGGCGGACGAGGGGCGGACGCAGCCCCCTCGGGTGGTCTCGCTGTGTTACGTCTCCCTCGGCCCGGACGGGCGGCGGCACGCGGAGGCGTACCTGCACTCCTACTACGCGTACATCGGCACCAAGGCCCGGCAGGCGGCCTCGCGGGCCGTCACCGACGGGCGCCGGCTGCGCGACGTTCTGGCCGAGTACGCGGACGCCGGGTGCGACGAGATCGTCCTGTTCCCCTGCTCGGCCGACCCGGAGCAGGTGGACCTGGTGGCCGGGGCGGTGTGGTGAACGGGCCCGCCGTCCTGGCCGCGGGGGTGTGTGTGACCAGCGGCCTGGTGGCCGGGGTGCTGTTCGCCGTGGCGCTGAGCGTGCTGCCGGCGCTCGACGCCATGCCGCCGGACCGCTACGTCCACGCGCACCAGCTGCTCGGACGCCACTGGGACCCGACGATGCCGGTGGTCGTCCTCGGTTCGTTCGCCGCCGACACCGCCCTCGCGGCGACGCCGGCCGGCGGGCGGGGGTGGCCGGTGTTCGCCGCCGCCGCGGTGCTCCTGTTGCTGGTGTCGGTGGTGTCGCACTTCGGAAACGTGCCGATCAACCGCCGGGTGAAGGGGATCGACCCCGAGGCGATCCCTCCGGACTGGCGCGACCCCCGCCCGCTGTGGCGGCGCTGGCACCTGGCGCGCACGGTACTGGCCGTCGTGGCCGCCGCCCTCAACGCGGCCGGGCTCGCTCTGCTCTGACGGGCCGTCGGCCGTGCCACCCCCGCGATCCGGGTGGCACGGCCGGCGGCCCCTCGCGCTGCTCCGGCCGGGCCGGCCGTCCGTCCTCGCCACCGGTCGGGGCGGCGGCGGGGACGGACGGCGCGTTCACCGGTCCGGCGTCACTCCGGCCGGACCGCCGTCACCAGGGTCACGTCCTGGCCCAGCGCGTCGTGCCGGACCTCGCCGAACCCCGCCTCCCGCAGCCAGCCGGTGAGCTCGTCGACCCGGTAGTTCGCCCCGTGCGGCGTCATCAGCTGCATGTTGAGGCTGCGGACCAGGTTCCGCAGGCAGCTCTCGGCCCCGGGGACGATCATCGGGTCCCAGATGAGGAAGGCGCCCCCGGGGCGCACCGCGGGGAAGACCCGGGCGATCAGGGCCCGGCGCTGGTCGTCGGTCCAGTCGACCAGACAGTGCCCGATCATGATCACCTCGGCCTCGGGCAGGCCGTCGGCGAAGAAGTCGGCCCCGTGGAACCGCACCTTTCCCGTCGTGCCCAGGGCGCGCATGTGGGCGTCGAACTCCGGCCTGAGCTGCGGCAGATCCAGCACGGTCGCGTCCAGGTGCGGGTGCGCCGCGACCAGCCCGGCCGCCACGTTCCCCCGGCAGCCGCCCAGTTCCAGCACCGCACCGCGCGCGGCCCAGTCGAAGGCCTCGGCCAGCGCCGGGATCAGCGGCCGGCTGGCGTCCTCCGCCATGCGCACGAAGGCCGACCGCTTGGCGTCGTCCTCGTACAGCTCCGCGAACATGTCGGGCCGGGAGTACGTCGCGGCCTGCGGCTCACCGGTACGCAGCGAGGCGGCGAGCCGCCCCCACGCCGGGTACATCACCTCGTCGGCGACGTGCAGGAAGCCGCCCAGGAAGCCCGGTTCGCCGCGGACCAGGAACTGCGCCGCCGCCTCCCCGTTGCGGTAGCGGCTCCCCTCGCGGGCCAGCACCCCGGCCTCGGCCAGCGCGGCGAGGAAGTCGCCCGTGCCGCGGGGGTGCAGACCGAGCCGTTCCCCGATGGTCGCCTCCGTGGCGGGCCCGCCGGCCAGCAGCTCGAAGAGCCCGAGCTCCAGGCCGGTCAGCACGAGCTTCGCCCGCTGGAAGGACATCGCCGTCTCCAGCAGCGAGCCGGCCCCGAACGCCTCGCTCATCGCGCCTCCCCGGCCGGCACGGCGAACCCGGCGGCCCGCGCCAGCGCGCCACCCAGCTCGGTCTCGGGATCGTCCACCGGCTCCGCGGCCCGCCAGGCCACGCAGGCGTCCGGCCGCACCAGCACCGCCCCGCCGTCCGTCACCCCGTACGCCGGCGCCCAGGGCCGGTCGAGCGGCCGCAGGTCACCGGTCTGCGCCACCACGTGGTGGCGCAGCGGCACGCCGACCTGCTTGGCGGCGCGTTCCGCGGCCTCGGCCCACCGCCCGCCCCGCGCCCCGGTCAGCAGCACATAGCTGTCCCAGAACAGGTCGATGGTGGAGATCCGTTCGCCGTCCCGGTCGAGCCACACGTGCGGCGCGCGGGTACCGGGCCGGCCGGTCAGGTCGAGCCGGGGGGACAGGGCGGGCGCGCTCGCGTCGCCGCCGGGGACCGCCGTGGAGTGATAGCGGTAGCCGAGGGTGATGATGATGTCGTCGACCATGGCGGCCCGGGTCGCCTCGTCGGCGTACCCGTGGCGGATGCGGTTGCGGATCATGGCCTGTTCGGCCATCGCCTCGCCGACCCGGTGCCGTTCGGCCTCGTAGCTGTCCAGCAGGTTCGGGCCCGCCCACCCGTGCAGCACGCCGGCCAGCTTCCACGCCAGGTTGTGCGCGTCGTGGATACCGGTGTTGGCGCCGAACCCGCCGGCCGGCGGATGGACGTGCGCCGCGTCGCCGGCCAGGAACACCCGCTGGACGCGGAAGTGTTCGGCCACCAGCTGCGCGCCCTGCCACGGCACCTTCCACACGACCTCGACATCGAGGTCGTCGCGGCCGGCCGCCGTCCGGATGATGTCCACACAGCGGTCGTCGGTGAAGTCCTCCGGTGTCTCGCCCTTGTCCGGGAAGTACAGCGGGGTCGCCAGCCACGGGTCGCAGCCGTGCAGCCGGGACAGGCTCATCAGCGAGCCGCGGGCAGCCGTCGCGTAACAGAGGATGAACTTGCGCCCCTTCAGCAGCCCTTCCAGCTCCGGCGCGCGGAAGTAGATGCTCAGCGCGTTGAAGACGGTGCCGCGCCCGGAGCGCTCCACCCCCAGCTGCCGGCGGACGAAGCTGCTCGCGCCGTCGGCCGCCACGACGTACTGCGCGCGGATCGTGTACGACGCACCGTCCGGGCCGCGCACCACGGCCGTCACGCCGTCCTCGTCCTGCGTCAGCGACGTCAGCCGGGTGCCGAACCGCACGCCGCAGCCGGCCTCCGTGGCCTTGGCGACGAGCACCTTCTCGTAGCGGTCCTGCCCACAGCCCATGACCCGTTCCGGGCTGACCAGCGGGCCGTCCAGCGACGGCGCCTCCAGGGTGACCGCCTCGTCGATCCGCGCGAACGTGGAGGTCTGGATGATCCCGCCCTCGAAGTACGGGTGCGAGTCGCCCTTCTCCAGGGCCCGCACCTCCTTGACGCACCCCGCCGCGCGGAACAGCTCCATGGTCCGCGCCTGCAGGCCCGGCGCCCGGGGCAGCAGCGACGTGGCCTCGCGCTTCTCGACGAGCACGGTGGGCACGCCGTGGCGGCCCAGGAACATCGCGGTGGACAGGCCGACGGGCCCGCCGCCCACGACCAGCACCGGAATTGTCATGTCGTCCATGCCAGATCCCTCGACGAGTTCGGTGTGCCTAGCCGGCCCATCGAAGCCCACGCCCGTCTCCCGGTACTTGAGAAACGGTGGCGTCCCGAGCAGGAGCCGTCCGTTCCCCGGCCCTCCAGCGGCCTTCGAGCGGAGTTCCACAGCACACTGCCAGCGTCGTGCCTGCACCGGCGTGGCGGTCCCGCCAGGCCGCGGTGGGAAGGAGTGAGGCGGATGACGGGCATCGCTGCCCACGACGGCGCGGGTACCTCCACGCCGGCCGGCATCCTGCGGTTGGCCAATGCCTTCTGCGACGCCAAGGCGCTGCTGAGCGCCGTGGAACTGGATCTGTTCAGCACCCTGCGGGACGAGGCCAGGACTCCGCAGGAGATCGGCGCGGCGCTCGGCCTGCACGGCCGGGGGCTGCGCGACTGGCTCCAGCTCCTGGTGGGGCTCGACCTGCTGGAGCGGGACGGGGACCGCTACCGCAACGCACCGGGGGCACGCAGCTACCTCGTGCGGGGTGAACCCCTGTACGTCGGCGGCTTCCTGGAGCGGTCCAACCGCAATCTGTACCCGGCGTGGGGCCGGCTCACCGAGGCACTGCGCACCGGCAAGCCGCAGGCCGGGGGCGACTTCTTCACCATGATCGAAGACCCCCGCCTGCTGGGCCAGTTCGTCGACATGATGGACGCGCTCACCCACGTCCTGGCCCCGCAGCTGCTGGCGGCCTACGACGGGTGGGACCGCTATCGATGCGTCCTCGACGTCGGGGGCTGCCGCGGCAACATGGCCGCCCGGATCGTGGCCGCCCACCCCCGGCTGACCGGGCGGGTCTTCGACCTCCCGCAGATGGCCCCGCTGTTCGACGAGAAGATGGCCGAGCTCGGCATGACCGGCAAGGTCACCTTCCACCCCGGCGACTTCTTCACCCAGGAGCTGCCCGAGGCGGACCTCGTCGTCATCGGCCACGCCCTGCACGACTGGAGCGCCGAGCAGCGGCGGCTCCTGGTGCACAAGGCCTTCCGCAGCGTCCGCCCCGGCGGCGAGCTGCTCGTCTACGACCGGATGCTCGACGAGGACCCACGCCACGTGGAGAACCTGGTCATCAGCCTCGACATGCTGCTGGTCACCGACGGCGGCAGCGAGTACACCGTCGCCGAACTGCGCGACCACGCCCGCGCGGCGGGATTCGTCTCGGTCACCGACCGGCCGCTCGGCGACTACGACACCCTCGTCGTCTGCCGCAAGGCGGGCTGACCCCGCGGCCGCCGGCCACCGGGGGCCGGCGGCCGCGGACCGCCCGGCGGACGGGAACAACTCCCTTACGCCACACCCCCGTTCGTGGACCACGGCGGCATTCCCGGCGCCGCGGAGAGTGCTGAGACCATGCAGGAAAGGGACCTGATGGACGCGCGGGCCTTCGCCGGCGGCGTCCCCCACGACTACTTCCGCCACCTGCGCAGCCGCCCGGGCCTCACCCGGGCGCACGACGCCGAGGGCTACCCGTTCTGGTACCTGGTGCGCCACGCCGACGTGGTGCGGGCCTCGCGGGACCACGACACCTTCCGCTCCGGCCCGAGCACGATGACCTCGGTGCGCCAGGACAGCACCGGCCTGCCGCTCATCTCGTTCCTGGACGCCCCCGAACACACCCGCCTGCGCAAGCTCGCCTTCAAGGGGTTCACCCCCGCCCGCCTGGCCGCGCTGGACAAGCCGGTGGCGGCGATCGTGGACCGCATCCTCGACGACTGTGCCGACGCCGGGGAGTTCGACCTGGCCGAGGACCTCGCGATGCAGCTCCCGCTGGAGGTGCTGACCGAACTGATCGGGGTGCCGCCCGGGGAACGCGCCCAGGTCGTCGAATGGACCCGGCACACCGTCAACCTCGGCGACCCGGACTACCACCACAGCACCCCCGAGAAGGCGGTGGCCGCGTTCGGGAACCTCATGGCGTACTTCGAGGAACTGCTCGGGCGCCGCCGCGCCGCACCGGCCGACGACCTGTTCTCGGTACTGCTCGCGGCCGGCAACGACGCCGCCGGCCGGCTGGAGCCGCAGGAGATCGCCCTGTTCGCCACCACCCTCATGGGGGCGGGCAGCGAGACGACGTACTGCTCGGTCACCGGCGGCGTGCTCGCGCTGCTCGACCACCCCGGGCAACTGGCGGCCCTCCGTGCCGACCGGACCCTGATCCCGCTCGCCGTCGAGGAGATCATCCGCTGGGTCACCCCCGCGACCCACTTCGCCCGCCAGGTGGCCCGGGACACCGAGATCGCCGGACAGCCCGTCCGCGCCGGGGAGCGGGTGGTGCTCTGGTACACCTCCGCCAACCGCGACGAGTCCGCCTTCGACCGCCCCGAACGGTTCGACGTCGGCCGGCAGCCCAACCCGCACATCTCCTTCGGCGGCGGCGGACCGCACGTCTGCATCGGCCGCGGGCTGGCCACGCTGGAACTGCGGCTGCTGCTCGCGGCCCTGATCGACCGGCTGCCCCGCCTCGAACTCACCGGCACACCGGTGCGCAGCATCACGAACTTCATGAACAGCTTCCGACACATGCCCGCACGGTTCACCTGAGCCGTACCGCGGCCGGAGAGGAGACACCATGAACGGTGCGGAGGACGACTCCGAGGTGACCGGGGTCCTGTCGTGGTTTCCGGTCGAACTCCCCCCTGCCCAGCGGGTGATCGGGCTGTTCGTGGGGAAGTGGACGATCGGCGCGCTGCGCCCGGTGGTGCAGTTGGGCATCCCGGACCTGCTGGCCGAAGGGCCCCGCACCGCGACCGACCTGGCACAGCAGACCGGCGCGGACGCCGACGCCCTGTACCGGGTGCTGCGCTGCGCGGCGGCCACCGGGGTCCTGGCGGAGACGGCGGAGCGCGCCTTCGCCCTCACCGCCGCCGGGCAGGGGCTGCGCACCGGGGTCGAGGGGAGCGTGCGCGACATGTTCCTGTTCGCCAGCGACCCGATGATGTGGCGGCCCTACGAGAACCTGCTGCACACCGTGCGGACCGGCGCGCCGGCCTTCGACGATGCCTTCGGCGGGACGTTCTTCGACCATCTGAGGGCGCACCCGGGCTCTGCCGCGCTCTTCGACCGGGCCATGGTGCAGAACCACTACCCGGGCACCGACCGGATCTTCGAGCGGTTCGACTTCTCCCGCTTCCGCCGGATCGCCGATGTCGGCGGCGGCCGCGGGCAGTTCCTCGCCGAGGTCCTCGCCCGGCACCCGGGCTGTACGGGGGCGGTCTGCGACCAGCCGCAGGTCGTCGCCGAGGCGAAGAAGGAGTTCGAACGCCGCGGGGTGGCCGACCGGGCGTCCGCGGTGGCGACCGACTTCTTCGCGTCCGTCCCCGCCGGGTACGACGCCTACTTCATCAAGCACACCCTGCACAACTGGAGCGACCACGACGCCGGCCGGATCCTGACCCGCGTCCGGGAGGCCGTCGGCACCCGCGAGGACGCCCGGCTGCTCATCGTCGACGCGCTGCTGACCGGCCCCGGAGCGTGGGACCTCGGCAAGCTCACCGACATCGAGATGTTGGCGGTCCTCGGCGGCCGGGAGCGCGACCGCGAGGAGTGGAACCGGCTGGCCGCGGCCGCCGGCTTCGCCCCGGCCGGCGACCCCGCCCCCGGTGACCTGGCCCTGCTGGAGTACCGGCCGGTCTGAGCAGGCACCGGCCGGTACGAAGCGACCCGGAAAGAGAGCCCGATGCCCACCGACGAGACCTTCCCGTTCACCCCGGCCGATCCGCTCGACCCGCCGGAACGCTACGCCGCCCTGCTGCGCGACGAGCCGGTCGCCCGGGTCGCCCTCCCCACCGGCGACCTGGTGTGGCTGGTCTCCCGGCACGAGGACGTCCGCCGGGTCCTGGCCGATCAGCGGTTCAGCCGGCAGGCCATCACCGCGCCCGGCGCGCCGCGGCTGCTGCCCCTCGCGGAGGGGTCGAAATCGATCTTCGTCATGGACCCGCCGGAGCACAGCAGGCTGCGCCGGCTCGTTTCGGGCGCCTTCTCACCGGCCCGGATCAGGGCGCTCGGCACCGAGGTGCGCGCCCTCGCGGACGACCTCGTCGCGGCCATGGTCACGTCCGGGCCGCCGGCCGACCTCGTCGCCGGCCTCGCCCAGCCGCTGCCGATCACCGTCATCTGCCGGCTGCTCGGGGTGCCGTACGAGGACGTCGACCAATTCCGCGCCTGGACCGACGTGATGCTCAGCTACGACCGGGGGCGGCGGGAGGAGGTGGTGGCGGCCCGCGGCGCGCTGAGCCGGTACCTCACCCGGCTGATCGACGCCAAACGGGCCGCCCCCACCGACGACGTGCTGATGGACCTGATCAACGCGGCCGACGACGGCGACCGGCTCGACGACGAGGAGCTCCTCGCCTTCGGCTACACCCTGCTCGGCGCGGGCTACCACGCCACGACGTCCGGGCTGGTGCACGCGGTGCTCACCCTGCTGCGCCGGCCGACCGACCTCGAACGGCTCCGGAAGGAACCGGAGTTGCTGCCCGTTGCCGTCGAGGAACTGCTGCGCCGCTCCCAGGCGGGCGGCGGGCTGGGGGCGCTGCGCATCGCCCTGGAGGATGTCGAGCTGCACGGGGTCCGCATCGCCGCCGGCGACGCCGTCCTCCCCTTGATCAACGCCGCCAACCAGGACTCCGAGGTCTTCCCCGACCCCGCCGAACTGCTCCTGGACCGCACACCCAACCCGCACCTCTCCTTCGGCCACGGCATCCATCACTGTTTGGGTGCGCAACTCGGCCGCATGGAGCTGGAGTTGGGGATCGGGGCGCTGCTGCGCGAGCTGCCCGGTCTGCGCCTGGCGGTGCCGGAGGGCGAACTGGAGTGGAGCAGCGGGCTGGCCTTCTCCCGCCCGCGCACCGTCCCCCTCGCCTGGTAGTCCGCCATGCTCTCCGACGACCTCGCCGAGCTGGCCGCCCCGGTGCTGCGCGACGTGCTCGACCACCCCTTCTGGGCCGGGCTGCGCCAGGGCACGCTGCCCGGCGAGGCCCTGGTGCGCTTCGTGGAACAGGACACCGGTCACCTCCTGCCGTGCTACGGGCGCGCCTTCGCCCGGTGCGCGGCGCTCACCGCGGACGACGGCGACCTCGTCCTGCTCTCCCGCTGCGCCTTCGAGACCGTCGCCTCGGGCCCGCGACTGCGGGCGGCGCTGGCCGACTTGGCGCCCGCACTCGGGGTGCGCCGGCCCGATCCGGCGGCCGGCGCCCACCACGCCGCGCGCGTCCAGTGCGCCACCGTGACCGCGGCCGCCGCCACGTCGTGGGCGGCCGGCCTCGGCGCGCTGCTGCCCTTCATGCTCTTCCACCTTGAGGTCTGCCAGGACCTCCGGGCACGACAGCGCCCGGACTCCCGTTACGTGCCCTGGCTTGCGGCCTATCTGCCCGGTGACGGCGCGCGGTACGCGGTGCGCGCGGTGCGGGAGCTGGCCGACCGCTTCGGTGCGACGGCGACGCCCGCCGAGACCGCGGAGACGGCCGACTGGTTCCTGCGCGGCGCCCGCTGCGAACTCGCCTTCGCCGACGCCGCCCTCGACGACGGCCCGGCCCCCGCGGTACCTGCTCCTTCTCCCTGTTGAGCCCGTCCACCACCACGAGGTCCGCCATGAAGCAGACGTCACCCCCCGGCCTGTCGCCCGACGTGGCCGGCCCGCCCTCCCGCAGTACGACCTCCCTGGTCGCCGCGCTCGTCCTCGCGGCGGTCGCCTGCCAGTTGTGCATCTCCATGCCCACTCCGGCGCTCCCGGACATCGCCCGGCGGCTGCACGCCGACACCGCCGCCGTGGGCCTCGCCCAGGCCCTGTTCTTCCTCCTGGGCGGGCTGCTCTCGGTGATCATGGCGGCCTGCAGCGACTACGGGCGCACCCGGGCCCTGATGATCGGCGCACTGGCGCTGGCCGTCGTCGGGGCGCTGGTCGCGGCGGCCGCCCCGACGATGGCGCTGTTCGTCCTCGGCCGGACCGTGCAGTCCACGGCGACCGCGGTGTTCCCCCTGGCGCTGCGCGTCATGCGACAGACCCTGGGGCCCCGGCAGTTCGGCCGTGCCATGGGCCTGATCACCGCCGCGAACGGCGGCATCGTCGGGCTGGACGGCCTGCTCTCCGGATGGCTCACCGACCGGTACGGCTACCGGTCGGTCTTCCTGGTCATGGCCGCGTTCGGGGTGCTCACCGCGCTCGTCGTGGGCCGGACCGTACCGGAGCCGGAACGCGTGGCGACCGGCCGCCTGGACTGGCTGGGGCTCACCGTGCTCGCGCTCGCCCTGGCCTGCGTGGAGCTGGGCATCGGCATGGCCGCGAGCGCCCCGGCGGGCGGCGTGGCGGGGATGCTGGTGCTCGGCGCGCTGCTCCTGGTGGCGTTCTGGGCCATCGAGCGCCGGCGGCCGAACGCGCTGCTGCCGCCGCAGTACCTGAAATCCCGTCAGGCCTGGCCCGTCCTGCTCACCTCGATCCTCGTCACCATGGGCATGCTCAGCACCATCAACTTCGTGATACCGGTCTTCAGTCAGAACCACGACGTCGGGTACGGCCTCTCGGCCACCGAGGCGGCGCTGCTCTTCATCGTGCCGGTGTGCCTGGTCAACGTCTTCCTGGCGCCCGCCGTCGGCACGCTCGCCGCCCGTGTGGGCTGGCGCCGCATCCTGCGCATCGCCACCGCCCTGACGGTGCCGGTGCTGGCCGCCCTCGCCCTGGGCCTGTCCTCGCGCGGGCTGGTGCTGGCCCTGGTGGTCCTCGTCGGCTTCGGCCTCGCGGGGGCCATGACGCCACTGAACGGCCTGAGCGCCCTGCTCGCCGCGCCGCAGAGCCCCAGCCTGCTGCCCGGCGTCAACTCGGCCGCGTACGGCGTGGGTTCGTCCCTCGGATTCGTCCTGGCCGCCCAGCTCGTCGGACCGGCCGGGGCACACTCCGCGGACGGCTACCGTGCAGCACTGTGGATGGCGGCCCTCGTCATCGCGCTCGCGTTCGGCGCGTCCCTGCTGATCACCGGACGTCCCGACGCGCCCGGCGAGCGGATCTGATGGCCGCCGACACGCCCGGCCACCCCTTCGCGGTGGTGGTCGGGGCCGGCATCGGCGGGCTGGCCGCGGCGGCCGGCCTGACCCGGGTGGGACGGTCCGTACTGGTGCTGGAACGCGCCGCGGCCCTGCGGACCGAGGGCGCCGGCATCTCCCTGCTGGCCAACGCCCAGCGGTCGCTGGACCAGCTCGGTGTGGGCAGCCGGATCAGGCAGCTGGCCGCCACCATGCTGCCGGGCGGCGAGGGCGTCCGCACCGCCGGGGGCCGACGGCTGATGAAGCCCACCGACCCCGCCTTCGTACGCCGCCACGGGCTCTCCACCGCCGTGCTGCCGCGGCCGGACCTGCACCGGACCCTGCGCGACGCGGTGCCCGCCGCACACGTGCTGACCGGCGCCGAGGTCACCGGCGTGGCGCGGCGGAGCGACGGCACCGCGCTGGTGCACTACCGCCGCGGCGGGGTCCCGGCGAGTGTCCCGGCACAGGTGGTCATCGCCGCGGATGGCCTCAACAGCCGCCTGCGCCGGCAGCTGTGGCCCGCCGCGGCGCCCCCGGTCTACAGCGGGCACAGCGTCTGGCGGGGGATCGCGGAGATCGACCGGGAGGAGCCCGGCGGGACGACCTGGGGCCGCGGCCAGGAGTTCGGCAGGATGCCGCTCGCCGACGGCCGGGTCTACTGGTACGCCGTCGCCAACACGCCCGAGGGGGAGCACCACATGGACGAACACGCCGAGGTGGTACGCCGGTTCGGCACCTGGCACCGGCCCCTCCCCGACCTGCTGGGCCGCACCCCGCCCCGCGCCGTCCGCCACGACGACATCTTCGAACTCCCCCTCCCCCTCCCGCCGTTCGTCTCCGGACGCACCGCGCTGCTCGGCGACGCCGCACACGCGATGACCTCCGACCTCGGGCAGGGCGCCTGCCAGGCCCTGGAGGACGCCGTCGTGCTGTGCGCCGCGCTGGCCGCCCACCCGGACACCGACGAGGCCCTCGCCGACTACGACGCGCGCCGGCGCCCCCGCGCCCAGGCGATCGTGGCGGCCTCCCACCGGGTGGGCCACATGAAGCTGCGCGAGCAGTGGTGGCAGGTGCTGATGCGCAACGCCCTGACGACCCTGGCGCCCCCGAGGACGGGGGAGGCCGCGCTCGCCCGGATCGGCGACTGGCACCCGCCGGAACTCCCCACGGGAGCCGCCCGATGATCGCCGTGATCGGAGCCACCGGAAACGTCGGCCGCCCGCTCGTGGCCGGCCTCCTGGCGCGCGGCACGCACCCGCGGATCCTGACCCGCGACCCCGGCCGCGCCCCACTCGCCCCGGGCGCCGAGGCCGTCGTAGGCGACCTGGCCACCCCCGGCTGCGCCGACGAGGTACTGGCCGGTGCCGACGCCGCCTTCGTGGTGACGGCCGGCCCGGAGGCGGCGGCCCACGACCGGGCGATCGCCGAGGCCGTCGCGCGCCACGCGGTGCGGCACGTGGTCAAGGTGACCTCGGTGGCGGCCCTGCCCCCGGTGCACGACTCCTACGGAGCGGCCCACGCCGCCGCCGAGGACGCCTACCGCGCCACCGGCGCCCGCTGCACCTTCCTGCGCCCGGCCGCCTTCATGTCCAACACCCTCCAGTGGCACTGGTCGATCACCGACCGGTCCACCGTCTTCCAGCCCTTCGGCGACCTCCCCCAGGCCGTCGTGGACCCCGCCGACGTCGCCGAGGTCGCCCTGCGCGTGCTGACCGCCCCCGCCCTCGGCGGCCGCGCCTACGCGCTCACCGGCCCCGAGCCACTGACACCCCGCCAGCGGGCCCGCCGCCTCTCCGACGCCCTCGGCCGCCCCCTCACCTTCGTCGACGCGCCCCCCGAACAGGCCCACCGGGCAATGACCGACGCCGGCCTGCCGGCTGCCTACGTCGACGGACTCCTCGCGTCCCAGTCCGATCCCGACCCGGCCCGCGGCGGGGTGCCGCTTGCCACTGTGCGGGAGATCACCGGCCGCGCGCCGCGCACGTTCGATGCGTGGGTGGCGGCGCATCTGCATCTGTTCAGCTGACCCGGGGCGGGGAATTCCCGGCCCGCCCGTCCAGAGCCCGCCGGCCCTCGCCGGCGGGCTCCACCACCTCCCGCCACCGGGTGCGCCGGTCCCGGCCGCGCACACCACTCCGCCCCGGCGGTCACGGACGGCCGGGGCGGAGGAAGCGGGCGGCGCCCTCAGTCGCGCGGAACCCCGATCTGGGTGACGCACCGCAGCAGGCTCTGCCGGAAGGTGCGGACGAAGCCCTCGACGCTGTCGGTGTCGCGCGGCGTGTTCAGGTACGGCTTCAGGCGGCGTTCCACCTCCTGGACGCCGGGCTGGTCGGCCATGTGGCGGGCGACGGCGTCGAGGTCGCCCTCGTACTCGATGACCCGCACCAGGGTCGCGTCGCGGACGAACACCGCGGTGGCCAGGAGGCGGGCGGCCGGTGTGCCCCCGGAGGGCCCGGGCACCGACGGTGACCCGACCCGGCGGAAACCGGCGAAGACCTCCGCCACTTCGTCCTCGCACCCGGGCCGGATGTCGTAGGTCAGCGCGGCGAACGGCACCGCTACTCCTCCTCGTCGAGGTGGATCGAGCGGGTGGGGCAGCTGCGGGCGGCGTCGCGTACGGCCGCTCGGGAGCTCTCCGGCGGCTCCGGGTCCAGGACGAGGACATGGCCGTCGTCGTCCTGGTCGAAGACGTCCGGAGCCCGGTAGACACACAGACTGCTGACGGTGCAGGTGTCTCGATTGGCGGTGACGCGCACGGTTCCTCCTACCAGGTGACGGGGATCTCGGTGAAGCCCTCGGTGAATCCGCCCAGGCCGCGGGGGAGTTGGTCGCCGGTGACCGCGAGCCGCAGGTCCGGCAGCCGTTCGAGCAGCGACCGGGTCGCGACCTGGAGCTCCATGCGGGCCAGTGCGGCCCCCGCGCAGTAGTGGAGCCCGGCGCCGAACGTCATGTGGTGGTTGTCCGTACGCCGGATGTCGATCTTGAACGGTTCGGGGAACACCTCCTCGTCCATGTTGGCCGACTCCTCGGACAGCAGGACGCTGGTGCCCTTCGCGATCACGGAACCGTCCGAGAGCGGGATGTCCTCCACGGCGTACCGCAGCGTGCCGATCGAGGAGCCCATGATCTGGGTCCGCAGCAGCTCCTCGACCGCGCCCGGCACCAGCGACCAGTCCGCCTGGATCTCCTTGACCAGGTCCCGGTGGTGCAGCAGCACCGCCGCGCTCGCGCCGATCTGGCTGGCGGTGGTGACATACCCGGCGATCAACAGGCCCTGGGTCCAGAACTGCAACTCGTGCTCGGAGAGCCGGTTGTTGTCCTCGTCGCGGGCCTTGATCAACCCGCTGACCAGGTCGTCGCCGGGGGTCGTGCGCTTGCTGTCGATCAGCTCGCCCAGGTAGCGCCACAGCCCGTCACGGCACTGCTGCATCTCCTCGACGGGCAGCTTGCTGACGGACAGGAAGCCGTCGACGAGGTACCGGAACCGGTCCATGTCCGCCAGCGGTACGCCGAGCAGCCGGCAGATCACCCGGATCGGCAGCGGGAAGGCGAACGCCTCGTTGAGGTCGAGCGGACGGGGCCCGGCGGCCATCGCGTCGATGAGCTCGTCGCACACGGCCTGCGCCACCGGGCGCAGCGCCTCGACCCGGCGCGCCGTGAAGGCCCGGGTCACCAGCCCGCGCACCCGGATGTGGTCCGGCGGGTCCGGGTTGATCTTCGGGTCGGCGAACAGCTCGTTGTCGGCCGAGATCCGCGCGACGTCCGGGCGCTGCTTGCGGGAGATGTTGCGGCTCAGCCGGTGGTCGGCGAAGAGGGAGCGCACGTCGGTGTACCGGGTCACCATCAGCGCGCGGTCACCGCTGGGCAGCATCACCTCGACCGCCGACCGGCTGCGCAGACCGCGCAGCGCCTCGGGTATCTCCATCGGCGGGGACCAGGGGAACGGGTAACGGACGGGGGAAGGGGAAGACATCGACGTCCTTGCCTCTCATGGGGTGGGAGCGGGGTCAGGGCCGGACGGGCCAGTCGGGACGCGCCCAGGCGCTCTCGGCGAACGTCCACTCGTAGCGGACGCTCAGCGAGAAGAAGTCGGTGAGTTGGGCGCGGTCGCGGTCCGAGCCCTGTTGCGCGATCTCCTCGGCGACGCTCAGATAGCGCTCGACGACGCGCGCATAGCCGTCCGCCGGCTGGTACAGCGCGGCCCACGGCGCGTAACGCGAACCGGGCGCGCAGCGCCGTGCCAGGTCGGCGGAGACCTGGTGGTTGAACCACGCCATGGGCAGCAGCGCGCCGATGGCGGCGGCCGGTGAGGTGGTCGCCGCGGCCTGGAAGAAGGAGCAGTGGGCCCGGGCGAGCGGGTCCGCCGGCGCGTCGGCGGCCGGCGCGCGCAGGCCGAGGTCGGGGGCGAGCTTGGTGAAGGCTTCCCGCAGCCGGTCCCGGGCTTCAAGCGTGCCGACCGCGGCCCGGGCGAAGAACACCGCGTGCGCGTCGTCGGTCGCGGTCGCGGCACACCGCGCCAGCGCCCGCCCGTACGCGGGCAGCAGGTGCCCGGTGTCCTGTTCGACGAAGTGCGTCAGCGCCTCACCGGGGAGCGAGCCGGACCGCAGCCCGGCCCAGAAGGGATGGTCGAGCACCTCGCGCAGCACCGGATCGGCCATCGCGATCAGCCGGTCTCGCAGCATGGGAGCTTCCTCTCGGGTAGGGGTCACAGCGCCAGCCGGACGTGGTAATGCCGTAGCCAGGCGTCGAGTTGGAGCACCATCTCCACGTCGCGGCGCTCCCCCCAGCCGGTGGTGCGCACCGGCCGGCCCTCGGCCAGCAGCCGCCGGGCGGCCGGCACGTCGAGCAGCGGGCGCACCGGGGAGTGCGGATCGGCGACCAGCTCCGCGAGCCGGTCGCGCAGCACCTGCCCGTAGCCCGGGTCCTGGGTGATCGGGAACGGGCTCTTGGGGCGGCGCAGCACCCGCTCCGGCAGCAGCCCGGCCAGCGCCGCGCGCAGCGGGCTCTTCTCCTCGCCGCCGTACCGCTTCAGCCGCCAGGGGATGTTGAAGGCGTACTCGACGAGCCGGTGGTCGCAGTAGGGCACCCGCACCTCCAGCCCCACCGACATGCTCAGGTGGTCGTTGCGGGTCAGCAGCAACGGCAGCCACCGCGTCATGTGGAGGTAGCCGACGCGACGCAGCAGGGCCTCCCGGGCGTCCTCGCCCGGCACCTCGGGAACCTCGCGCACCGCCTCGGCGTAGCGGTCCGCGGAGTAGCCGGGCACGTCGACCTTCTCCAGCAGGGAGCGGTCCAGCAGCCCGGTGCTCATCCCGTGCGGGGCGACTCCGAACCCCATCGTGACCCAGGGGAAGTTGCCGCTGTCCACCAGGTTCTCGTCGCTGAACGACCGGTACCCGCCGAAGAGTTCGTCGGCCACCTCGCCCATCAGCGCCACCGTCGAGTGCTGCCGGACGGCCCGCAGCAGCAGGTACAGCGAACGGTCCATGTCCGGGGTGGGCCGGGGCAGGTCCTGCGCCGTCATCGCGGCGTGCCCCACCACCGGATCGGCGAGGTCCTCGGTGCGCAGGACGACCGGCTCGTGGTCGGTCCCGACGAAGGCGGCGACCTCCGCGGCGTGCGGGGCGTCCGGGCTGTGGTGCCAGAAGTCCTGGCGGAAGCGCTCCGCGTGCCCTTCGAAGTCCACCGCGAAGGTCCGCGGGCGCTGCCCGTGCCGCGCCGCCAGCGCGACGATCGCGCTGGAGTCCAGTCCGCCGGAGAGCAGGGTGCACAGCGGGACGTCGGCCACCAGGTGGGACGCCACCGAGTCGGTCAGCAGCCCCCGCACGGTCTCCACCGTCGTCGGCCAGTCGTCGGTGTGCGCGCGTCCCGGCAGCGACCAGTAGGCGCGCTCGCGGAACCCGCCGTCCCGGACGGTCAGCACGTGCCCGGCCGGCACCTGCCGGATGCCGGAGTAGATGGCGTGCCCGGGCGTGGCGAGGTACGACAGCAGCTCCGCCAGCCC
Organism: Streptomyces auratus; assembly: GCF_050433025.1. NCBI lineage: Bacteria > Bacillati > Actinomycetota > Actinomycetes > Kitasatosporales > Streptomycetaceae > Streptomyces > Streptomyces auratus. The sequence continues at coordinate 2,214,063 of NZ_JBNGCB010000003.1, forward strand.
CTCGCCGTCCACCGCCGAGTCGACCAGCGGGTGGGCGAGCAGGGCCTTGACCTCCGAGCCGAACAGCAGGCCGCGGCGGGTCGGCGCGTAGTACAGCGGCTTGACCCCGAGCCGGTCGCGGGCCAGCAGCAGTTCCTGTCGCCCGGTGTCCCACACCGCGAAGGCGAACATCCCGTCGAAGCGGTCGACGCAGTGCTCCCCCCATTCCAGGTAGGCGGCCAGCACCACCTCGGTGTCGCTCGACGTACGGAAGGTGTGGCCGCGGGCCGCCAACTGGCCGCGCAATGCACGGAAGTTGTAGATCTCGCCGTTGTAGGCGAGGACCGCCCGCACGGTGCCGTCCCGCTCCGTGGTCATCGGCTGCCGGCCGCCCGGCGGGTCGATCACGGCCAGCCGCCGGAAGCCGAGCGCGACCCGCCGGTCGGCCCACACCGCCTCGGCGTCCGGCCCGCGGTTGGCCATCGCGGCCACCATCGTGCGGACCGTGCTGCCGTGCTCGGTCAGGTCCCGCTCGAAGTCGATCCACCCGGCCACTCCGCACATGTCGTCCCCTCGTCAGTCGTCTGAAGGCCGCTCACGCCGGCCGGCGGGCAGCGGACACCAGGTCGCCGACGCGTGCGGACGGCGGAGGCTGGCGACGCATCTCCTCTTGAAGGCGACGGGCGCACGCGCGCACGGCGCCGTCCGCCAGCAGCCGCCGGCACTCCTCCCGCAGCCGCTCCGGCGTCGCGTCCGCCGCCGGCAGCAGCCGCCCGGCACCGACGCCCGCGACCGCCCCCGCATGCCCCGCGTGGTCCGGCAACTGCGGTACGAGCAGCAGCGGGACCCCGTGGTGCAGCGCGGTGAGGACGGTGCCGGCGCCGCCGTGCGCGACCACCAGGTCACACGCGTCCAGCAGGCCGTGCAGGGGCGCGTCCACCACCACCCGCACGCCCTCGGGCAGCCGGCCGAGCAGCGGCGCCTGTGCCGCCGAGACGGCCGCCACCAGCTCCACGCCCAGCGGGTGCAGCGCCCGCACCACTTCGGGGAGGAGGAACCGCCGGGCCGACAGCTTCGCCATCGTGTGCCCCCACGTCACGCACACCCGCGGTCCGGCCGTCTTCGGGAGTGTGACCGGCCGGCCACCGCCGTTGAACGGCACATACCGCACCGGGACGGCCGGCGGCGCGGTGGCCGGCCGTAGCGACGGGGGAGTGGGATCGACGGTCAGCGCGCCGAACGGGTCGACGGCGTCCAGCCCGTACCGCTCGGCCAGCGGCGCCAGCAGCCCGGGCAGCACGTTCCCCGCCCGGGCCAGCAGATCCGTCCCGTACAGGTGCCGCACGGCCGGCACCCCCTGCACGGCGGCCGCCAACGGGCCGGCCAGCGCGGTCGGTTCGTAGACCACGACGTCCGGGCGGAAGCCGGCCGCCAGCGCGACCAGCCCGTCGGTCATGGACTCGGCGTGCGCGAGGAACATCTCCGCCGCCCGCGGGCCGCCGCCCCCGCCGGCGCCGGGCCGCGGTGCGCCGATCACATAACGGCGCACCATGGCCACCGCGTCGACATCGTGGCCGACCACGGCCGCCGGCAGCCCGCACCGGCCGATCTCCTCGGCCAGCGCCGGCTGGCTGGCCACGAGCACCTCGTGTCCGGCGGCGCGGCAGGCCCACGCCTGTGTCACGAGTGCGTACAGGTGCGACGGCCAGGCCCAGGTGGTGAACAGCAAGCGCATCTCGGTGCGTCCCTTCCCGCCGCGGTTGCGGCCATCGTGTGGCGCGCTGCTCGTGGCGGGCTCGAAGACCGCTGGGCACCGAGGTGGGCGCCGCCTCACCGGGCGTCGAGCCCGCGCGGGGATCGTGGGCGCCGCTCCGCCCGGACACATACCTCGTCCGCACACCCCACCCGTCCGCACACCCCACCCGTCCGTACACCCCACCCGTCGTACAGAGGGGAGACCGGTGACGACCCCCCGCACCGCCCTGGTCACCGGGGCCAACCGCGGCATCGGACTGGCCACCGCCCAGGCGCTGTACCGCGCCGGATGGCGTGTCGTGCTCGCCGCCCGGGACCGGGACGCGGCACGGGCCGCCGCCGCCGAAACCGGGCCACACGCCATGGGAATAGCCCTCGATGTGACCCTGCCCGAGAGCGTGGCGGCCGCCCGCGACGCGGCCGGACCGGTCGACGCGCTGGTGAGCAACGCCGGCGTGCTGCTGGACGCCGGGTACGACCCGCTGACGGTCCCGGTCGACCTGGTCCGCGCCACCCTCGACGTCAACGTCCTGGGCGCCTGGCGGGTCTGCCAGACCTTCGTGCCCGACATGGTCCGCGCCGGCTGGGGCCGGGTGGTCCTCCTCTCCAGCGGCACGGGCACGTTCACCCAAGGGCTGTTCACCGGCACCCCCGGCTACTCCCTTTCGAAGACCGCGGTCAATGGGCTCACCACGCTGCTGGCCGCCACGACGCGCGGCACCGGTGTGCTCGTCAACGCGGTCAACCCCGGGCGCACCCGGACCCGGATGATGCCGGACGCCCGGGGCACCGTGCGGGACGCCGCCGACGACGTCGTGGCCGCCCTCGGGCTGCCCGACGACGGCCCCACCGGGGTGCTGTTCCGCCGCGGGCGGATCGTCGGCTGGTAGCGCAGCCACCCCACCGGACACCGGCTCCACACCCGCTTGATGTCAGCTCCAGCCGGCTTCCAGACCGCTCTGCGACGGTCGGCCTACGAGCCCACGCACCCCTGAGGAGGGCGCTGTGCACCGCACGCTGATCGTCGCCAGGCTGAAGACCGACGACCCCGCGCGCATCGCGGACGTCTTCGGCGCGTCGGACGCGACCGAACTACCGCACATGGTGGGCGTGTCCCGCAGGACCCTGTTCACCTTCCACGACCTGTACTTCCACCTCGTCGAGGCGGACGAGGACATCGGCCCGAACCTCTACCGGGCGCGCAGCCACCCGCTCTACTCCGACATCAACACCCGGCTCTCCGCGTTCGTCTCGCCGTACGACCCCGGCTGGAAGGAACCCAAGGATGCCATGGCGTCCCCGTTCTACGTCTGGACGGCGGAGCAGGGGAGGATCGGGTGACCGCGGAGCTGCCCCGCAGGCTGAACGCCGCCGACGTCGCCGCCAACCGCCGCCGGGGCGGTGAGCTCCGGGTGACGCTCAGCCCCCGGACCGTCGGCTGCACGTCCGGTTTCGGCGGCGTGCTGCACCTCGCCCCGGGTGAGGTCGTCACCGAGCACTACCACCCGTACTCCGAGGAGTTCCTCCATGTGGTGAGCGGTGCGCTGGAGATGACGATGGACGGCGAGCCGGTCGCGCTCGCCGCCGGGGACTCGCTGTTCGTGCCGATCGGGGTGCGCCACCGGCTGGTGAACGTCGGGGACGAGCCCGCCACCGGCGTCTTCCACCTCTCGCCGCTGGCGCCGCGCCCCGAGCTCGGCCACGTCGACACCGAGCCCGTCGTCGCCGCCGCCGAGCCCCATCCCGACGTCCGGGCGGACCGGTGAGCGCTGAGAAGGCGGTCATCACCGGGATCGGGGTGGTGGCACCGGGCGCCGTCGGGCGGGAGGCGTTCTGGGAGCTGCTGGCCGCCGGCCGCACCGCCACCCGGCGCATCACCGGCTTCGACCCGGCCGCGTTCCGCTCCCGCATCGCCGCCGAGGTCGACTTCGACCCGGGGGCGTGCGGACTGACGCACCAGGAGGTCCGGCGGATGGACCGGGCGGCGCAATTCGCCGTCGTCGGCGTGCGCGAGGCCCTGGCGGACAGCGGGCTGCGGATGCCGGCGGCCGACCCCGGGCGGGTGGCGGTCTCCCTGGGCAGCGCCGTGGGGTGCACCACCAGCCTGGAGCGCGAGTACCAGGTCCTGTCCGACGACGGGCGGAACTGGCTGGTCGACCACACCTACGGCGTGCCGCACCTCTACGGCTACATGGTGCCCAGCTCGCTGGCCGTGGATGTGGCCCGGGAGGTGGCGGCGGAGGGGCCGGTGGCGCTGGTCTCCACCGGATGTACCTCGGGCCTGGACGCGGTCGGGCACGGCGCCCAGCTCATCGAGGAGGGCTCCGCCGACGTCGTCCTCGCCGGGGCGACCGACGCGCCGCTCTCGCCCATCACCTCGGCCTGCTTCGACGCCATCCGGGCCACCTCGCCCAACAACGACGACCCCGCGCACGCCTCCCGCCCGTTCGACGCCGACCGCGACGGCTTCGTCCTCGGTGAGGGCGCGGCGGTCCTGGTCCTGGAGCGGGCCGGCGCGGCGCGGGCCCGTGGCGCGCGGGTCTACGCGGAGATCGCCGGCTTCGCCAGCCGCAGCAACGCCCACCACATGACCGGACTCCGCCCCGACGGCCGCGAAATGGCCGAGGCGATCACCACCGCGCTGCGGCGGGCCCGCCTCGCGCCGTCCGATGTCGACTACATCAACGCCCACGGCTCCGGCACCCGGCAGAACGACCGGCACGAGACGGCCGCCTTCAAACGCAGCCTGGGCGCACGCGCCTACGAGATACCGGTCAGCTCCATCAAGTCCATGATCGGGCACTCGCTCGGCGCCATCGGGTCCCTCGAGGTCGCCGCGTGCGCCCTCGCCCTGCGCGAGCAGGTGGTGCCGCCGACCGCCAACCTGCATACCCGGGACGCCGAGTGCGACCTCGACTACGTGCCGCTGACCGCCCGGGAGCACCGTATGCACACCATCCTGAGCGTCGGCAGCGGGTTCGGCGGGTTCCAGAGCGCGACCGTGCTGGCCCGCCCGGGCACGGGACACACCAAAAGGGGGCGGCCGTGACCACCCCCCGCGCAGCCGTTGTCACCGGCATCGGCGTGATCGCGCCCACCGGCCTCGGAACGGACGCGCACTGGCAGGCCGTGCTGGCGGGCAAGACAGGCATCGGTGCCCTCGGCCGATTCGACCCCTCGCCCTACCCGGTCCGGCTGGCCGGCGAAGTACCCGGCTTCGACGCCCTGGAGACGCTGCCGCGCCGGCTCGTCCCGCAGACCGACCGCTGGACCCACCTGGCCCTGTGGGCCGCGCAGGCCGCGCTGGCGGACGCCGGCATCGACCCGGCCGCGCTCCCCGAGTACTCCATGGCAGTGGTCACGGCCAGTTCCTCGGGCGGGACCGAGTTCGGGCAGCACGAGATGGAACGCCTCTACCGCAACGGCCCCTCGTGGGTGGGCGCGTACCAGTCGATCGCCTGGTTCTACGCCGCCACCACGGGGCAGATCTCCATCCGGCACGGGATGCGGGGGCCGTGCGGGGTGCTCGCCTGCGAGCAGGCGGGCGGGCTCGACGCGATCGGCCAGGCCCGGCGCCTGCTGCGGGACGACGTCCAACTGGTCGTCACCGGCGGTACGGACGCCTCGCTGTGCCCCTACGGCCTGACCGCCCAGCTCTCCGGCGGCCACCTGTCCACGGTGGAGGACGCGGCCCGCGCCTACCTCCCCTTCGACCAGGACGCGAGCGGAGCCGTACCGGGCGAGGGCGGGGCGATCCTGGTCGCCCAGGATGCCTCGTCCCTCCCGGCCGGCGCCGGGTACGGCGTCATCGCCGGCTACGCCGCCGGCTTCGACCCGCCCCCGGGCTCGCCCCGCCCGCCGGTCCTGCGGCGCACGCTGGAACGCGCCCTCGACGACGCCGGGACCGCTCCCGGCGAGGTCGACGTCGTCTTCGCGGACGGCAGCGGGGTGCCGGAACGCGACCGCACCGAAGCCCGGGCGATCGGCGCCGTCTTCGGGCCGCACGCGGTGCCGGTGACGGTGCCCAAGGCCCTCACCGGACGGCTCTACGGCGGCGGCGCGGCACTCGACGTGGCCACCGCGCTGCTCGCGCTGCGCGACGGCGTCATCCCGCACACGGCGGGCACCACCCGCCCGGCGCCCGGCTACGACATCGACCTGGTCACCGGGGCCCCGCGCTACCGGCGACTGCGGGTCGCCGTCGTCCTCGCCCGCGGGTACGGCGGCTTCACCTCGGCCATGGTCCTGCGCCGGACCGGGGCCGGCGGGAACGACGAAGGAGAGGAGACGGCATGAGCGGCTACACGCTGGACGAGCTGCGCGTGGTGATGCGGGAGAGCGTGGGGGTGGACGAGTCGGTGGACCTGTCGGGGGACATCGCCGACGTCACGTTCTCCGACCTGGGCTACGACTCGCTCGCCGTACTGGAACTGGCGAGCCAGGTACAGCGCGCGGTGGGCGTCCCCATCGCCGACGAACTGGCCCTGGAGGCGCCGAGCCCGGGCGCCTTCGTGGCCTGTGTCAACCAGGCACTGACCGAAGCGGGGAGTTGAGCATGTCCGGACACGTCGACAACACCATCGTGATCGACGCACCCATGCCCCTGGTGTGGCAGATGACCAACGACGTCGCCTCGTGGACGACGCTGTACAGCGAGTACGCGGAGGCCACCGTGCTGGAGCGGGAGGGCAACCGCGTCCGGTTCCGGCTGTCGTTGCACCCCGACGCGAACGGCACGACATGGAGCTGGGTCTCGGAGCGGATCAGCGACCCGGTCGCCCACGTGGTGCACTCCCGCCGTGTGGAGACCGGGAACTTCAAGTACATGTGGATCTACTGGGAGTTCCTCCAGGAACACGACGGCGTGCACATGCGCTGGGTCCAGGACTTCGAGCTCAAGCCCGGTCTGCCGATGGACGACGCCGCCATGACCGCCCGGCTGGACACCAACAGCGGCACCCAGATGCGGCGCATCAAGGAGCAGATCGAGACGGCCGCCCGGCGCACCGCTGCTCCCCACTGAGCAGGGGCGGACGTGACGGCCCTCGTCGTGCCCCTGGTCCTGCTCGCCAACGGCCTGGCGGCGGGGGTCCTGGTGGGCACCCAGCTCGGCGGCTGGCCCCTGCTGGCCGCCCTGCCGCCGCGGCGCTACGTCCACGCCCACGCCTTCTTCGCCACCCGCTACGACCCGTTCATGCCCGTGTGCTTCCTCGGCACGGTGCTCGGCGACGTCCTCCTCGCCGCCTGGGCACCGCAGACCGCGGCCCGCTGGGCGTTCGGCGGGAGCGTGCCGCTGGTGCTGGCGGCCGTGGTCATCTCGGTCACCAGGAACGTGCCGGTCAACCGGTGGATCCGGTCGCTCGACCCGGAGGCGCTGCCGCCGGACTTCGCCGACCGGGACCCCCGCGCGCACTGGGGGGTGTGGAACCGCGGCCGCTGCGTCCTCGCCGTCGCCGCGCTGCTCGCCAACTGCCTGGGATGCGGCCTGCTGCTGTGAGCGGGCGCGCCGTCTCCCACCACATCTCACGAAGGGAAGGCTGCTGTGCAACTCCACCTGGAAGGTAAGAAGGCCCTGGTCACCGGCGGAACCCGGGGCATCGGACGCGCCGTGGTGCTGGCCCTGGCCCGGGCGGGGGCGGACGTCGTCACCTGCCACCGCCAGGAGGGCGATGCCGTCGCCTCCCTGGAGAGCGAGTTGAAGGAGACCGGCGGCAACCACCATGTGCTCCGCGCCGACCTCACCGACCCCGGCCAGATCGCGGGCCTGCTCCGGGAGTGCGCCGACCGGTTCGGCACCCTCGACGTCGTCGTCAACAACGCCGGAGCCATCAGCCATGTGCCCTACGGCGACCTGACGCTCGCCGAGTGGCAGCGGATCATGGACACCAACCTCACCGCCGCCCACCTGGTCATCCAGCACGCCCTGCCGATACTCGGCGAACGCGCCTCGGTCATCAGCCTCGGCTCCAAGTCCTCCGAGGTCGGCATCCCGCTGCGCGCGCACTACACCGCCACCAAGGCGGCCCTGCGCGGCCTGACCCGTTCGCTGGCCAAGGAGTTCGGCCCCCGCGGCCTGCGCTTCAACGTGCTCGCCGCCGGCGTCATCGCGACCGAGGCGCTGGACGCGATGAGCCCGGAGCAGGCCGAGGCGATGCGCGCCCGCTACGGCGCCAAGACGGCGCTCGGCCGGCTCGGTACCCCGGACGAGATCGCCGGGGCGGTGCTCTGGCTGGCCAGCGACCTCTCCAGCTACGTCACCGGCGCCACCCTCGCCGTCGACGGGGGGATCTCCTGATGGGCGCGGCGACGCAGCCGTTCCGGGTGATGCTGCGCATGCAGATCAAGCCGGGCATGGAGCAGGACTTCGAGAAGGTCTGGCGGGACGTCGGCGCGTCGGTCACCTCCCACCCCGCCAACCTGGGGCAGTGGCTCTCCCGCAGCCTCGACGAGGCAGGCGTCTACTACATCGTCAGCGACTGGGTGGACGAGCCCCGCTTCCGGGAGTTCGAGACCAGCCGCCGCCACCTCGACCACCGCCGCCATCTGCACCCCTACCGCAGCGATGGCTCGATGACCACGATGACGGTCGTCGCCCACCTCACGGCGGACCCGGGCGCGCCGGCCACCCACCACGACTGGGAGGCCGTGGAATGAGCGACGAGGTCCGGGTGACCGTCCGGCACGTCGCCGAGGACCCCGAGGCGATCGAGAGCGCCTACCACCAGGTCAGCAAGGAACTGGCCGGTGTGGCGGGCATGCTCGGCAACGAGCTGTGGCGCGGACTGGGCGACGACGGCGTCTTCGTGGTCGTCAGTCGCTGGCGTGACGTGGCCGCCTTCCGCACCTGGGAGGCCGGCGCCGCGCACCGCGACAGCACCTCACCGCTGCGCCCGTTCCGGGACCACGACGGAGGCCGCCCGTTCGAGATATTCCATGTCACCGCGGCCTACTGACCGCTGCGGATGCCCTGGGGCAGCCGTGCCGCCGTGGCGCGACGTGGCACGCGCCCTGCTGAACCTGCTGGTCGTCCTGGGGCACTCCACCGCATGGCTCGTGGGGGTGCCGCTGCTCCCGCCGCCGGAGGAGGAGCCGGAGCCCGGCGACCCGCGGGCCGGGTGATCCGTCCGGAACACGCGGCGGTCCCGCGTGTTCCGGACGACACGCCCCGGGGGGCGGGCCGGTGGGTCAGTCCTCGTCCTCGCGGCCGGCACCGCGAAACGAGCTCTCCGCCAGGACGATCTTCCGCTTCATCGGCGGCAGATGGTTCATCGTGCGCATCGCGGTCCGCATCCCCGTGCGGGCCAGGTTGCCGATCAGATCACCCTTGTGCATGACGGAGTGACCGTCCATCTGCGCACGGGACTTGATGACGGCGTCCCAGGCGTACGACGTCATGGTGCTCTCGTACTGGCCCACCGCATCGAGCAGGGACAGCTCGCCGCCGCTCGCGGCGACCAGCTTGCGGGTGAGCAGCCGGGCGTCGCGCAGCGCGGTGTTGGCGCCCACCCCGCGGCCCGGCGTCATGGTGTGGATGGCGTCACCGATCAGCGTGACGGTGCTGGGCTTCCACGGGTCGATCGGCTCGGACGTCCGGATCACCAGCGGGAAGCTGCTGTCCGGGTCCCCGAGCGAGAAGATCCGCCGGAAGTCGGGGTGCCACGACGCGGTCTTCTCCTGCACCAGCTGCTGGATCCGGGCGCCGCGCATCTGCGTGACGTCCTTCGGCAGCCACTTCTCCGACGCGGCGAAGCCCCACATGATGTAGTCACGGCTGTTGTCGTAGAGCATCCCGGGCCAGGCGCGCAGCGCCTCCGCGTCGGTGCTGCCGATGCCCTGCTTCGGCCTGCCGTCCTCGTCCCACTTGAAGCGCATCACATGCAGGATGCACATGAACCCCTTGGGGCCGTGCACCATGGTGACGCCCTCCATCACCTCCTTGGGCAGCAGCGCCCGGGTCTCGTCGGTGAGCGGCGTCTTGCCGGTGATACCGATCAGCCCGGTGTCGACCAGCTTGGCGTGCGGCAGATACTGCTGGCGGACGGCGGAGTTGGCCCCCTCGGCGCCCACGAGGAGATCGCCGGTCGCCGAGTCGCCGTCCGCGAAGAACGCGGTGACCCGTCCGTCGTCGTGCTGCTCGTAGTGGGTGAAGCGCTTGTCGAAGTGGACGACGTCCTCCACCCCCGTCAGCAGCACCTGACGCAGCGTCATACGGCTCACCGACTCGTCGGCGTCGTCCTCCGACGGCTGGTCCTCCGCCTTCAGCACCTCGGGTCCGGCAGAGAAGAGGAACTTCTTCTCATGCGTCATCTGGTTGCCGTAGACGGGTCGCCGGGCGCAGGTGGTGAGGAAGGTGTCGTACAGCTCCGGTGACAGGTTGGCCCGCAGCGCCCGCTTGCCGTCGGCGTCGATGCCGACCCGGTAGCCCTGCAGACCGTCGCGGCGGGTGCGGTCGCGTTCGTACACCGCGACGCTGACGCCCGCCCGCTTGAGGCCCTGCGCGAGGCAGAGCCCGCCCGTACCGGCGCCGATGATGATGACATGCAAAGGTAAACCGGGCATTGTGGTCTCCCATTTCGTCATGTGTGAAAGGCGCGTCGGCGCCGTGGTCGGGACCCCGCCCAGGGCGTGAACGTCCTAGCGGGTGGGGGCGCCCTGGCGGTCGTGGGCGGCCGCCATGGCGGCGAGCCACTCCTTGGTCCAGCTGATGCGCCCGGAGCGCAGATCTGCGATGACCGATTCCACCCAGTCCAGCTCCGCGGCGGTGGTGGCCCGCATGCACTCCATCTCCAGGGTGAACAGCCTGCCCCATTCACCCGACGCCGCGATCTGCGTGTCGAGCCGGGCCAGTTCGGTGGCGAGGTTCGCCTGCCGCTTCTCCAGTTGTTCGGCCACCTCGCCGGGTTCCAGCAGGGGGACGAACGCCATGGCGGCCAGGAACTCGGGGTATTCGCGGGTCGGAGCCGCCAGCGCGTCGAGCATCCAGTCGCGCCACACGGCACGGCCCTCGTCGGTGAGCGCGTAGAGCGTCCGCTCGGGGCGGTTGTGCTCGCGGCTGCTCTCCCGTATCTCGATCAGGGCCTTGCGGTGCAGACGGTCGATGGTGCGATAGAGGCTGGCCCGCTGACCCACGTTGACCACTTCGCCCTTGCCGCGGTCCTTCATCAACCGCTGCATCTTGTAGGGGTGCATGCCGGGCTGCTGCTGGTGGTCCACCTCGGCCAGCAGGGAGAGCACCGCCAGAGCCAACGTTGAGCGCCTGTACGTCATAGTATCCAGGTTACTAGTCAGGGAGCGACTAATTCAACCTCCGTCCGGAGCTGGGCGGGCGCCGCATGGCGCACACACGCGTGTGGCCGGTGGGCATGCCCACCGGCCACACGCGAAAGGTCTGGCGCCGCCCCGCTCATGGGGACGGCGCCCCTGCGCCGTACTGCGTACGGTCCGCCCCGGTTACATCCCGGGCCCCTGGTACGCCCCCATGTTCGGGTGCGCGGCGGGGACGCGGTTGCCGAAGAAGTCGCGCGCCGCGTCCTGGGGCAGGCGTACGCCGCTGCCCAGCGCCGGCGAGGACTTCTTCAGCTTGTACCCGGCGGCGTCGTCGATGGACGTCGCGGAGCCGGGGTCGACCAACTTCGGGTCACCCACCACCCGCTGCGCATCGGCGGGGACCGACGAGATGTTCTGGTAGAGATTCCCGGTGAAGGTGCTGGTGGTGTCCTTGAACGCGGAGCCCCCGGGCTTGCCGACGAAGATGTTGTTCGCGACCAGCGGGGTGTCCGGGCTGATGTTCCACCACATCGTGTCGGCCGTAGGGGCGTAGACGGTGTTGCCGTAGATCGAGATGTTCGTCTGCTTGGTGCAGGCCAGGATGATCACGCCACCGGACACGTCGCGGTCGTTCTGGCTGATGTTGTAGCGGATCGTGGGCTTGTCCGACGGCAGCCCCTCGACCGAGCAGATGAGCATCAACCCGCCGTTGTCGTGGCTGACGTTGTACTGGTACAGGTCGCCGACGTCCGCGCCGTCGACGTCGAAGGCGAACGCCCCGAACTTCCCCGCGTCCCCGCCGCCGATGGTGTTGTACTGCATCGTCGTGTAGTCGGAGTTCCACGCCCAGATGCCCGCGTGGTCGGTGGTCGCCTTCAGGCCGAATCCCTCGACGGTGTTGTGCTGGATCATCGCGTGCTGGCCGTTGGTGATGTTGATCCCGTCACCGCCGAGCCGGCTGAGGTGATTGCGCTCCACCACGATGCCGGTGTCGGGGCCGTAGGCGCTCCCCGGCCCGCTCGGGTAGAGCGCCCGGCGCGCCCAGAGCGACGACGTCCCGATCCCGATACCGCTCACGTCGCGCAGGGTGTTGTCGGTGACGGTGATGCCGGAGAAGGAGGTGACTTTCCCGGAACCGGTCGCGTTGAAGACGATCCCGCCGCCCGGCTGACCCGGGTTGGTGCAGTCACAACCGGCCACGTCGTGCACGTAGTTGTCGTCGAAGACGTAGTGCGAACCGACGCCGAAGTCCGTCAGCTCGACGTAGATCCCGGTACGGGGGTCGGTGACATTGCCGCCCGGGTCGGAGATGTCGAGGCCACGGATCTCCCAGCCCTCGACGTTGTGCAGGTAGACGGCGGCGCGCGCGTCGGAGGCCACCAGCTTCGGCCGGGCGCCGGATCCGTAGGACCCGACCGCGATCGGCTTCTTGTCGGAGCCCGACCCCTGGGGGACCAACTGCCCCTGACAGGTGGAGCCCTTACGGAACAGGATCTTGTCCCCGGGGTGGAAGACGACGCTGTTCACCTTCTGGAGCGTGCGCCAGGCCGTGCCGGCCGAGGTGCCGCTCTTGGCGTCGTCCCCCGAGGAGCAGTCGACGTAGTAGGAGGTCCCGCCCGTTGTCTGCTCGGGCGCGGTGGCGTCGGTCGGCGCGGCGCCGGTTGCGGTGCCGGCCGAGCAGGCGAGTATGAGGGCTGAGATCAAGGCAGTCGCGGTCTTTCGCGCATTTAACACGGAACTCTTCGCTCCCCCATGTCGTGTTTCCGAGGTTCCGGGCGCGTCTTCGTTCGATGTGTCGTTCCGGTGCCGGACCGTCCCGGCGTGGCGGTGGCCATCGACGTGGGGCGCCGTGTCCCGTGCCGGAGAAGACACTGCCCGAAAAGTGCTGGAAAGAACGGCTGGTTACCGCCTTTCCGGATGGCGAACGCAGAATACACGATTGCCGGCCATTTGCACCGTGGGAAAAAGGAATTATGTCGCCGGGCGCCCTGACGTGCGAATTCTTCGGAGAAGTGCGGGGGAATTGTTTTCCGGTTTATCTCGGCGGAAACTTCCATCGTCACATGCCCCCCTTGAGAGCCGCTCGGATTCCGCTGAGTCGCGGTCTGGCCGCACCGATCCGGCGCTCATGTCGCGGCGGGCACTCTTGCCGGCGGGCCGTGTGCTGTGCCTTCGGGGCTGGTCGGCGCCGGTCGCACCGGAAGTCGGGGGCGTGCGGGGCGGGTTGAGGCGAGAGAGGGTGCGGGAGGGGCTGACGCACGCCCCTGTGACTCCCGGCTTCGCGCCCGAGAGCGTCGGGCCTGTCGCCGGCGCGTGTGGTTCTCGGCCAGGTCGACGTTTCCGTACGGGCGGTCAGTTGAACCGAGGACAGTGAACTCCGGCCCGGCTGCGGGGGGCTGCGTCCGGGCTGTGCGGCTGCGGGCCGGTAGGGCGGTGCCGGTCCCGGCCGGCGCGGCCCGCGGTACGCCAAATGGCTGCGGGCACCGATGAGTTGACCGTCTCGGGCCCGCTCGGCGCGCGACGTCCTCTAGGGCCTGTCCTCACGCCCCGCCGCCGGCGGCGGTCCCGTGCTGCCGCGGGGGACGAGTTCGGTCGGCAGCACGATGTGGCGTTCGTGGGCGCCGTCGGAGTTGTCGATCACCGACCGGGTGAGGCGTACGGCGGTACGGCCGAGTTCCACGGCGGGCTGGGCCAGCGTGGTCAGGCCCAGCACTCCCGCCATGACGTGGTCGTCGAAGCCCATGACCGAAACCTGCCCCGGTACCGAGACGTTGGCCGCGCGCAGTGCCGCCAGCAGCCGGAACGCCAGGTCATCGGTCTCGGCGAACAGCGCGGTCGGCGGGTCCTGGAGGCTCATCAGCCGTCCCACGGCCGTGGCCATTCCGGCGCCCTTCCAGTCGGGCACGCTCATCACCAGCGAGGGATCGTGCTCCAGTCCGGCGTCGGCGAGGGCGCGCAGATGTCCGGCGAGCCGGTTCTTGCTGCTCCAGGCGAAGCCGGTCTCGTCGAACGTCTGGAGAAAGGCGATTCGCCGGTGCCCGAGATTGATCAGATGGCGGGTGCCGCGCAGGGCGGCGTCCTCGTCGTCCACATAGACACTGGGGCGCCCCGGTGCGTGCTGGCTGACGAAGATCAGGGGCATCCCCAGATCGTCCAGCCGGGCGCGTTCGGCGGGGGTGAGGGCGAAGCTCACCACGAGGAGGGCGTCGGCGTTACGGCGGGCGGGCAGCCGGTCGAAGAAATCGGCCCGCTCGTGCACATCGGTCACGCTGTACACCAGCAGGTCCAGGCCCGCCTCGCGCAGCGCGGGCGCCATCCCGGACAGCGCCGAACTCAGAAACCACGAAGCCAGGTGGGGCATGAGGACGGCGACCCGGCCGGTGCGGCCGGTGACGAGGCTGGAGGCGCTGCGGGTGATCGCGAACGAGAGCTCGCGGGCTGCCGCTTCGACGCGGGCGCGGGTCGGGTCCGAGACGGTGGACAGGCCGCGCAGCGTGCGCGACACCGTGGACACCGAGACCCCCGCCCGATGGGCCACGTCGGCCATCGTGGCCTCGCTCCGAGCTGAGGACATGCCGGGACGCTAGCACAAAATGGCGATGACAGCGTTGCCAAGTGATCCCCACACGAAATCTGCTGTTCACGACCCGTTGACCTGACGACAAGGCCACTTCTAGCCTGCAAGCGCTGTCATCGGTGACAGCCAAGACGTGAGGAGCACTCATGGCCTTGAGCCGCAGAACCCTGCTCGCGGGCGGTCTCGCCGCCGGAGCCGGGCTCACCAGCGGTTGCGCGGGCAAGTCCTTGGACACCCTGTTGACCCAGGCTGCCCACGTCCCGCGTACCCCGGCCACTCTCACCTGGTGGGTGTCCGAAATCCCCTCCCGGGGCGGTCCCGTGGTGGCCGACCTGATCATTCGTGCGTTCCAGCGCCGACATCCGAATATCCGTGTCCGAAAGTCGAACGCCCTGAGTACGACCGACAGCAATCGGGCCGCGGTCACCACCCAGCTCGCGGGCGCCTCGCCCACCCCCGACGTCTATCTCGGCGACACCATCTGGCCGGCCCAGTTCGGCGCCAACTCCCTTGCCCTGCCGTTGCAGAAGCTGCTGCCCAAAGACTTCTGGGAGGGGTATCCGCCGGCCCTGCGCCGGGTCAGCGAATACCGCGGCGCCGTCTATGCGCTGCCCTTCTTCACCGACAGCGCCTTCCTCTTCTACCGCAAGGACCTGCTGGCCAAGCACGGACTGCCGGTGCCCCGCACCTGGGAGGAGCTGCTGCGCACCTCCCGCACGATCCAGCGGTCCGGTGACGCCGCCTACGGCTTCCTCTGGCAGGGGAACGTCTCGGAGTCGCTGACCTGCAACGTCACCGAGTTCCTGGCCGACGCCGACGCCCCCGTACTGGATCACTCGGGCGGTGTGGCGCTGAACGGTCCGGGCGCGGAGCGGGCCTTTGCGCTGATGCGGGAGTTCACCGAGACCGGAGTCACCCCTTCTACGGTCACCACCTACGTCGAGGCGGACTCGCAGGACGCCTTCACCGGCGGCCGCGGCGTGTTTCTGCGCAACTGGTCCTACGCGTGGGGCAATTCGGCCGACCGCTCGGCCTCCAAGATCGCCGGCCGGGTCGGCGTCGCACCCCGGCCCGGCTTCGCCGGCGGCGGCCCGCCCGGGGTGAGCTGCGCCGGCGGCTGGAGCAACTTCGTCAATCCCAACTCCCACCACCTCGGAGCCGCGGTCGCCTTCGCCCGCTTCTGCGCGGGCGAGGAGGCACAGATGATCCTGCTGAAGAACGCCGGGGTGATTCCGGCGCTGCAAGAGGTACTCACCAGACCCGAGGCCCGCAAGGTCGGCGACCCCACGCTCACCATGACGCACGAACTGCACCTGGTCGCCCGGCCGGTGCAGACCCCGTACTACTCCCAGGTCAGCAAGGCGCTCTACACCCAGGCCAACGCGGTGACCGGCGGCCGGACCTCGCCGGCCCAGGCCGTGCGCGCGGCCCGCGCCGACATCCGCACCGCGCTGGAAGGCAGGGCACTGTGAATGCCGTGACCTCCTCCGCGACCGTGTCGCGGGAACCGGCCGCCGAGCAGGCGGGCCCCCGGAACGGACCGGCCCCGGACAGCGGCGGTCCGGCCCGTGCCAGCCGGCGCCGACGGGCGCGCACCGGCTGGCTCTTCGCCTCGCCGGCGCTGCTCACCATCGGTGCGGTGACCGTCTTCCCGGTGCTCTTCTCGGTCCTGCTGAGCTTCGCCGATGTCCGCCTGGAATACGGCGGGTTCAGCTTCCGCTCCCTGACGGGCGACCATTACGCCGCCGTGCTGAGCAGCCCGGAATGGCGGCAGGCGCTCGCCTTCACCTTCGGCTTCACCGTCGTCACCGTCGTGCTGGAGCTGGTGCTGGGCACCGCGGCCGCGCTCGTACTGGACCGGCTGGGCGCCGCCCGCGGCGGGGTCCTTGCCGTGCTGCTGCTGCCCTGGGCGCTGATCAATGTGGTCGCCGCCCAGCTGTGGGGCTATCTCTTCAACGGCACCTACGGCGGGCTGACCTGGTTCTTCGAGCAGATACTCGGCCACCAGCCGGACATTCTCGGGCAGCCCGCCTCCGCCATGGGCGCCATGGTGGTGGTCGATGTATGGAAAACCACGCCCTTTGTCGCCATTGTCGTCCTCGCCGGGCTGATGCTGATTCCCGACGACGTCTACGAGGCGGCAGAGATCGACGGGGCCAACGCCTGGACCACGTTCTGGAAGGTGACCCTGCCGCAGCTGCGCCCGATCATGGCCATCGCCGTGCTCTTCCGCATCCTGCAGGCCTTCGGCGTCTTCGACCTTCCCTTCGTGCTGACCCAGGGCGGTCCCGGCACCGCCACCCAGTCCCTGGCGATCCTGGGCTACAAAACGCTCTTCCAGAACCTCGAAATCGGCCGGGGCGCGGCGGTGGCGACCACCTCCGCCGTGATCGTGGTCGGCTGCTGTCTGCTCTTCCTGCGGCTCTTCAAGGCGCAGGCCGACGAAGGGGGGCGGGGATGAGCCGCCGCGCACCGGCGTCCGGCATCCGCCGGTACTGCAACGTCGTCAACCTCGGCGGTCTGGCGATCGTCGTGCTGTCGACGCTGCCGCTGTACTGGATGCTCGCGTCGTCCTTCAAGGGCCCGGGGGAGATCAGCGCCGCCCCGCCGACCCTGGCACCCGAGTCGCCGACGCTCGGCAACTACGCGGAGGCCTTCGTCCGCAACGGCATCGGCCGCTATCTGCTCAACAGCGTGCTGGTGGCCTCGGTCTCGACGGTCGTCGTGCTGGGCCTGTCCTTCTTCGCCGGGTACGCCCTGGCCCGAACCCCGCTGCGGGGCCGCGGCCCGCTGATGACCGCACTGCTGATGCTGTCCGTCTTCCCGCCGATCGCGCTGGTCGTCCCGCTGTTCCTGCTGGAGCGGCAGCTGGGGCTGCTCAACAGCTACGCCGGCCTGATCGTGCCGTACGTCGCGCTCAATCTGCCGTTCGCCATCTGGATCATGCGCAACTATCTGGTCGGTATCCCGCATGAACTGGAGGAGGCGGCCACCGTCGACGGCGCGGGGCCGCTGCGGATCGTCCTGACCGTCATCGCCCCCCTCGCCCGGCCGGGCCTGTTCACCGCGGGCATCTTCACCTTCACCGCGACCTGGGCGGAGTTCCTGCTGGCGCTGACCTTCAACAGCGAGGACGGCCACCGCACCGTCCCGGTCGGCATCGCCCTGTTCACCAGCCAGTACACGGTCCCCTACGGGACGCTCTTCGCGGGCGCGGTGGCCGCCACCCTGCCCATCGGCATCCTCGTCCTGATCTTCCGTCGCTCGATCGTCTCGGGCATGACCTCGGGGGCGGTCAAGGGGTGACTCCTCGGCCGCGGGGCCGGCGCCGGTGCCGGCCCCACCCCGCCCCGTCGCGTGCGTCGCCGCACCGCGCCGTAACCCGCCACGCAACCGCAACCGCACCGAAGGGTATCCACGTGACCGCACAGCACCTCGGCTCCGACAGCAACACCACCGACTGGTGGCGGCAGGCCGTCGTCTACCAGGTGTATCCGCGCAGTTTCGCCGACTCCGACGGCGACGGTCTCGGTGACCTCCCCGGCGTGACCTCCCGGCTGCCCTACCTCGCCGGCCTGGGCGTGGACGCCGTCTGGCTGAGCCCCTTCTACCCCTCGGAGCTGGCCGACGGCGGCTATGACGTCGCCGACTACCGCGACGTCGACCCGCGGCTGGGCACCCTCGACGACTTCGACGCCATGGTCGCCGAGGCCCATCGCCTCGGCATCAAGGTGATGGTGGACATCGTGCCCAACCACTCCTCCGACCAGCACGTCTGGTTCCAGGAGGCGTTGCGTGCCGCCCCCGGCTCCGCCGCCCGGGAGCGCTACGTCTTCCGCGAGGGGCGGGGCGAGCGAGGGGCGGAGCCGCCCACCGACTGGGTCTCCTGCTTCGGCGGCCCGGCCTGGACCCGGCTGCCCGACGGCTGGTGGTACCTCCACCTCTTCGCCCCCGAGCAGCCCGACTTCAACTGGGACAACCCCGAGGTCCGCGCCGACTTCCGGCAGACCCTGCGCTTCTGGTCCGACCGCGGCGTCGACGGCTTCCGGGTCGATGTGGCCCACGGCCTCGCCAAGGACCTGGCCGCACCGCTGCGCGACATCGGCGGCGTGGAGAGCTACCGGCCGGAAGACCTGCCCGAAGACGGCAGCCACCCCTTCTGGGACCGGGACGAGGTCCATGACATCTTCCGCGAGTGGCGCAAGGTCTTCAACGAGTACGACCCGCCCCGTATCGCCGTCGCCGAGGCCTGGGTGCGCAACTCCCGCCGCACCGCCTACGCCACCCCCCAGGAGCTGGGGCAGGCCTTCAACTTCGACTTCCTGAAGGCGAAGCTGGACGCGCCGGAGCTGCGCGCCTCCATCGACACCGCGCTCGCCGACGCCCGGGCCGCCGGCGCGACGGCCACCTGGGTGCTCTCCAACCACGACGTGATCCGGCACGCCTCGCGCTACGGCCTCCCGGAGGGCCGCGACGAGGAGGCCTGGCTGCTCTCCGACGGCCAGGAGCCGCCGCTGGAGCGGGACTTCGGGCTGCGCCGGGCGCTGGCCGCGACCCTGCTGATGCTGGCGCTGCCCGGTTCGAGCTACCTCTACCAGGGCGAGGAACTGGGACTGCCCGAGGTCGCCGACCTGACCCGCGACAGCCTCCAGGACCCGGTGTGGACCCGCAGCGCGGGCCGGCTGAAGGGGCGGGACGGCTGCCGGGTGCCCCTGCCGTGGCGGCGCGCGGGCAGCTCGTACGGGTTCGGCAGCGGCGGTGCGTGGCTGCCGCAGCCCACGGGCTGGGGCGAGTGGTCCGTCGAAGCGCAGGAGGGCGTGGCGTCCTCGCCGCTGGAGCTGTACCGCGCGGCGCTGGCCACCCGCCGCCGGCTGATCGCCGACGAGGCGCTGGAGTGGGCCGACGAGGCACCGACCGCAGCCCCGGACATACTCCACTTCCGCCGCTCGGGCGGCTGGGAGTGTGTGGCCAACCTGTCGGACGAGCCCCGGCCGCTGCCGGCCGGCGAGCTGCTGCTGTCCTCCGCACCGGTCACCGGCGGTCAACTCCCGCCGTGGACCACGGTCTGGCTGCACACCGCGGCCGGCTGACCGGCGCACCGGGCGGGACCGGTCAGGCGATCAGCGCCGGCCGGTCCGCACCGGCCCGGTCCGCGACCGCCGCGTCGTACCGCCGGAGCAGCAGCCGGGCCAGCTCGGGCGCGGCCCCGAGGACCGGCGCCAGGACATCGGCACCGGCCTCGCGGGCCCCGGCGGCGATGCGGTCCGGCAGGAAACCGGGCGCGATGACGTACGGGGCGACGGCCACCCGCTCGGCGCCCTCGGCCCGCAGTTCCCGCACGGCATCGGCCGTGCGGGGCAGAGATGCGGAGGCGAACGCAGGTCGCACGGCGCACCATCCAGCAGTGCGCCGCCACTCCCGCGCGATTTCAGCGATCACTGCGATCGCCTCCGGGTCGGAAGAGCCCGCCGAGGCCAGCACGACCCCGGTCGAGCGGCGGTCGCCGGGCCGCACCCCGGCCTGGGCCAGCCGCCGCTCCAGCGCGGCGGTCAGCAGGGCGGACGGGCCGAGCACCGCGGCCTGGTGGACGGCCAGTCGGGGCAGCCGGGTGGCGGCTTCCCGCAGTACCGCCGGGATGTCGGACTTCGCATGGAAGGCGCGGGTGAGGAGGAGCGGCAGCGCCACCACGTCCCGTACGCGCCCGGACGCCGGCCCTGCGCGCCGCCCCGCCGTCTCGTCCGCCAGCCGCTCCAGCACCCGCGGCACCCGGGGCGCATGGAAGTCGAGATAGCCGACCTCGACGCGCAGCCCGGGCCGCAGCGCCCGCACCCGTGCACAGAGCGCGGAGACGGTCGCCGCGTGCCGCGGGTCGCGGCTGCCGTGGGCGATGACGAGAAGCGTGGGGCGTGCGTCCATGGGGTCAGCTCTTGACGAGGAGGCCGCGGCTGCGCAGCACCCGGCGCTCGATCGGGGCGAAGATCAGCAGCTCGATGCCGATGCCGACGATCAGGATCAGCAGGATCGCGGCGAGCACCCAGGACATGTCCTGGAGTTCGCGGCCCTGTTCCAGCAGCTGACCCAGGCCGGTGCCCAGATCGGGCGCGTTGACGATGAGTTCGGCGGCCATCAGGGAACGCCAGGAGAACGCCCAGCCCTGCTTGAGTCCGGCGATGTAGCCGGGCAGCGCGGCCGGCAGCAGCACATGCCGTACCCCGGTGAGACCGGTCGCGCCGATGGTGCGGCCGGCCCGCAGATAGAGCGGGGAGATCTGGTCGACGCCCGCCACCAGGCCGTTGGCGATCGACGGGACCGCACCGAGCAGCACCACCGCGTAGATCGTGGCGTCGCTCAGCCCGAACCAGATGATCGCGGCCGGGACCCAGGCCACCGAGGGCAGCGACTGCAGACCGCTCAGGATGGGCCCGATCGCGGCCCGAACGGCCTTGACCCGGGCGACGATCAGGCCGAGCACCGTACCGATGGCGACCGACGTCACAAAGCCCAGGGCGCCACGCGAGACGCTGGTCCACACGAAGCTCAGCAGAGTGCCCTCCAGCCACTTCTGCTTCAGTGAGCCGAAGACGTCCAGGGGGCTGGGCAGCAGGTAGTGCGGCTTCAGCGCGAAGTGGTAGGCGAGCTGCCACAGGCCGAGCACGATGGCGATGGCGATGACGGGCGGCAGCGCCTTGGCGGCGGCGGCCCGCAGCCACGGCTGCCGGGCGACGACCCGGGATTCGAGGGCGTCGAGTCCGGCCTCCAGACCGGCGAGGTCACCGGCGTCGGTGGTGGCGTCGGTGCCGGCGGCCGCGGGCTCCTCGCCGTTCCGGGCGCTGGGCGCGGCGGGTGCGGCGGGTTCGTCGGTCTCAGTGCTGGCCATGTCGGCGGATCTCCCCCCGGAGCTGTTCGGTGATCTCGATGGAAAGGTCGGCGACCGCGGCGTCCTCGATGCGGCGCGGTTGCGGGATGTCGACCTGCCACTCGCGGGCGATCCGGCCCGGACGGGAGGACAGCAGCACCACCCGCTCGGCGAGCCGTACGGCCTCGCGGACGTTGTGGGTGACGAAGAGGACGGACAGGTTCGTCTCGCGCCAGATGCGGGTCAGTTCGTCGTGCAGCACATCGCGGGTGATCGCGTCGAGCGCGGCGAACGGCTCGTCCATCAGCAGCAGCTGGCTGTCCTGCGCGAGCGCCCGGGCCATCGCGACGCGCTGGCGCATCCCGCCCGACAGCTCGTGCACCCGCTTGCCGTGGGCACCCTTGAGCCGGACGAGTTCCAGCAGCCGCTCGGCCTCGGCACGGCGCTCCGCGCGCGGCACCCCGCGCAGCCGCAGCGCCAGTTCGATGTTGCGGCCCGCGGTCAGCCACGGGAACAGCGCATGTTCCTGGAACATCAGCGCCGGCCGGCCGCCCGGCGTCTCGATGGCGCCGGCGGACGGGGCGTCGAGGCCGGCCACCAGGTTGAGCAGGGTGGACTTGCCGCAGCCCGAGGCCCCCAGGAGGCAGACGAATTCACCGGGCGCCACATCGATGCTGATGTCCTCCAGCACATGCTGCTGTGCGCCGGTGCGGCCGAACGACTTCGAGACATGGTCGATGCGAGCCGCGTACGGCACGGTGGTGCCCGTGTCCGCCGTGGCGGGCTGCTTGGTGAGCGTGGTGGTCGTCATCGGTGTCACCTCCTGGGGGAGTGCGGTGCTGCGGGCTACTTGCTGCCGAGTCCGGCGTCGTCGACCGGCTGCTTGCCCTCGGACTTGAGCACCTTGTTCAGCAGCGTGAGGTCGTAGATGCCCTTGAGGTCGGGCTTCTTCAGCAGGCCC
The DNA here is from genome assembly GCF_050433025.1 of Streptomyces auratus. NCBI lineage: Bacteria > Bacillati > Actinomycetota > Actinomycetes > Kitasatosporales > Streptomycetaceae > Streptomyces > Streptomyces auratus. The sequence continues at coordinate 2,236,458 of NZ_JBNGCB010000003.1, forward strand.
GCCTTGACCGCGTGGTCCGCCTCCTGCTGGAGCGTGGCGGCCAGCGGGTCATCGGTGATCTGGACGTTCCCGAACGCCGGGTCGATGACGTTCGCGGGCAGCGCCTTGCCGGCGACGTCCGGGGAGGCGAGCTTGTCGTTCAGGGCCTTCTTCGCCTCGGCCGGGTGCGAGCGGATCCAGGCGTTGGTCTGCACCGAGGCCCGCAGCACCGCCTCGACGGCCTTCGGGTGCTCCTTGAGGAACTTCTGCGAGACGATCATGTTCGTGATGACGAACTTGCCGTCCTTCCACAGCGTCTTCTCGTCCAGGAGCTTCTTGCCGCCCTCGGCGACGAGCTTGGAAGCGGTGGGCTCGGGGACCCAGGCGCCGTCGATGGAGCCCTGCTGGAAGGCGGTGGGCGTCACCTTGTTGTCGGTGCGCTGGACGGTGACGTCACCCTTGCCGGTGGTGGGGTCCACCTTGAAGCCCTTGCCGGCCAGGTAGTTCAGCAGCGCGACGTCCTGGGTGTTGCCCAGCTGCGGGGTCGCGAGCGTCTTGCCCTTGAGATCGTTCAGGCTCTTGATCTTCTTGGGGTTGACCACCAGCGACACCCCGCCGGAGGCCGAACCCCCGATGATCTTCAGGCTCTTGCCGTGCGACTTGGCGTAGCCGTTGATGGCGGGGGAGGGGCCGATCCAGCCGATGTCGATGGCGCCCGAGTTGAGCGCCTCGATCTCGGCGGGGCCCGCGTTGAAGACGGAGGACTTCACCTCCGTGCCGCCCAGCTCCTTTTGGAACTGGCCGTTCTGGAGGCCGATCAGGGGAGTGGCGTGCGTCGTGTTGCCGAAGAGCCCGATCGTCACGTGATCGAGCCCATCGGTCTTGGGGCCCTTGGGGGCGACCCCGGCCGCTGTGTCCTTCTTGGCCTGGGAACCGTAGGCGCAGGCGCCCAGCGCTCCGGCCAGGAGCGGGACGGTGACAGCAGCGGCCAGCAGGCGGTGACGAACGGCAGACACGGAAGGTGTTCCTCTCGGAGGGCCGGGTCGGTGTGCCCCTATGGCACGCCCGGCAGATCGACGGATCTTCGGTAGCAGGGTGAGGGGAGAGCGGAGGGAGACATCGTCAGCACACACATCGGCCGACTCCGCCCTGCCCGCTGCCCAGGGCGCCGCTGCCGATGCGGCCGCCCTCAATCGCGAAGGTCGAGAACACGTCCTGGATCATGATCAGAAGTCCCATCCCTCGTCGTCACCATCGGCCTGCGCGGCCTCGGCCGCCGCCTGTGCGAAGGCGTGGCCCGCCATCCCCGCGGTCAGCGTCGTGCCGTCCGCCGGGTCGATCAGCAGGAAGGAGCCGGTGCGCCGGGAGTCGGCGTAGGCGTCCAGGGCCAGCGGCTCGGCCGTGCGGACCTTGACCCGTCCGATGTCGTTGGCGACCAGCTCACCGGGCGCCGGGTGCTGGGAGAGGTCGTCCAGCGTCAGCCGGGACGGGATGTCCTTGACGATCGCCTTGACCGTGCGGGTGGTGTGCTTGAGCAGCACCCGGTCGCCGACCTTCAGCGGACGGTCCGCCACATGGCAGATGGTCGCCTCGATGTCCTGCGAGACGGCCGGCGCGGTGGCCGTCGGGGCGATCAGGTCGCCGCGCGAGATGTCCAGGTCATCGCTGAGCCGGACGGTCACCGACTGCGGTGCCCACGCGGTGTCCACGGCCTGGCCGAGCGCGTCGATCGCCTCGATGGTGCTCGTACGGCCCGAGGGAAGCACGGTGACGGCGTCGCCGACGCGCAGCACACCGGAGGCGATCTGGCCCGCGTAGCCGCGGTAGTCGGGGTGCTCCGCGGTCTGCGGACGGATGACGAACTGGACCGGGAAACGGCCGGGGTCGTTCGAGGGGTCGGTGACGACCGGCACGGTCTCCAGGTGTTCCAGCACGGTCGGGCCGCCGTACCAGTCCATGTTGGCCGACGCGGACACGACGTTGTCGCCGGCCAGCGCCGAGATCGGGATCGCGGTGATCTCCGGGACGCCCAGCGAGGCCGCGTAGGTCGTGAACTCCTCGGCGATGGCGGCGAAGACGGGCTCGGCGTAGTCGACCAGGTCCATCTTGTTGACGGCCAGGACCACGTGCGGGACCCGCAGCAGGGCGGCGACCGCGGCGTGCCGGCGGGTCTGCTCGACCACGCCGTTACGGGCGTCGACCAGCACCACGGCCAGTTCGGCGGTGGAGGCGCCGGTGACCATGTTGCGGGTGTACTGCACGTGCCCGGGGGTGTCCGCCAGGATGAACCGGCGCCGCGGGGTGGCGAAGTAGCGGTAGGCGACGTCGATGGTGATGCCCTGCTCGCGCTCGGCGCGCAGCCCGTCGGTCAGCAGCGCCAGGTCGGGCGCCTCCTGCCCGCGGCCCAGGGAGACGCGCTCGACGGCCTCCAGCTGGTCGGCGAGCACCGACTTGGAGTCGTGCAGCAGCCGGCCCACCAGCGTCGACTTGCCGTCGTCGACGGATCCGGCGGTGGCGAACCGCAGCAGCGAGGTGGCACCCGCGTCAACGACGTCTTCAACAGCATGGGTCGTGCTCATGGTTAGAAGTACCCCTCGCGCTTGCGGTCCTCCATGGCGGCCTCGGACATCTTGTCGTCGGCCCTGGTCGCACCCCGTTCGGTCAGCCGGGACGCGGCGATCTCCGCGATGACGGCCTCGATGGTGTCCGCGTCGGAGTCGACGGCACCGGTGCAGGACATGTCGCCGACGGTGCGGTAGCGCACCTGCCGGGTCTCCAGGGTCTCGCCGTCCTTGGGGCCGCCCCACTCACCGGGCGCCAGCCACATGCCGCTGCGGCCGAAGACCTCGCGCTCGTGGGCGTAGTAGATGGCGGGCAGTTCGATCTTCTCGCGGGCGATGTACTGCCACACGTCCAGCTCGGTCCAGTTGGACAGCGGGAAGACCCGGACGTGCTCGCCGGGGGAGTGCTTGCCGTTGTAGAGCTGCCACAGCTCGGGGCGCTGCCGGCGCGGGTCCCAGCCGCCGAACTCGTCGCGCAGCGAGAACACCCGCTCCTTGGCGCGCGCCTTCTCCTCGTCCCGGCGGCCGCCGCCGAAGACCGCGTCGAAGCGGTTCTTCTCGATGGCGTCCAGCAGCGGGACGGTCTGCAGCGGGTTACGGGTGCCGTCCGGGCGCTCGCGCAGCTCACCGCGGTCGATGAAGTCCTGTACGTGGGCGACGTGCAGCCGCAGCCCGTGCCGCTCGACGGTGCGGTCGCGGTAGTCGAGGACCTCGGGGAAGTTGTGCCCGGTGTCGACGTGCAGCAGCGAGAACGGCACCGCGGCCGGCGCGAACGCCTTCAGCGCGAGGTGCAGCATGACGATGGAGTCCTTGCCGCCGGAGAACAGGATCACCGGCCGCTCGAACTCGCCCGCCACCTCGCGGAAGATGTGCACGCCCTCGGACTCCAGCGAGTCGAGGTGGGAGAGGGCGTACGGGGAGTCGCCCTCGTGGCCCGGGCCGGTCGCGGTGATGGAAGCGGCCGTCGTCATGCCAGTCCCCTCTCGGTGAGCAGCGTGTGCAGCGCCGCGGCGGACTCCTGCACGGTCTGGGTGTGCGACTCGATGCGCAGATCGGGCGATTCGGGGGCCTCGTACGGGTCGTCCACGCCGGTCAGCCCGGAGATCTCGCCGGCCGCCTGCTTGGCGTACAGCCCCTTCACATCCCGCTCGGAGCACACCTCGACGGGGGTGGCCACATGCACCTCCAGGTACGCGGTGCCCTCGGTCTGGTGGCGCTTGCGCACCGCCTCCCGGCTGTCCGCGTACGGCGCGATCACCGGCACCAGCGCCTTGACGCCGTTGCTCGCCAGCAGTTCGGCCACGAAGCCGATGCGCTGGACGTTGGTGTGCCGGTCCTCGCGGCTGAAGCCGAGCCCCGCGGAGAGGAACTCGCGGATCTCGTCGCCGTCGAGCACCTCGACCCGGTGGCCCTCGCCGCGCAGCCGGCCGGCCAGCTCGTGCGCGAGGGTCGTCTTGCCCGCGCTCGGCAGACCGGTCAGCCAGATCGTGGCGCCCGTCATGGCTATCTCCTGATGGTCCGTCATCCGTGCAGCCCGCACTCGGTCTTGTTGCTGCCGGCCCAGCGGCCGGCCCTGGCGTCCTCGCCCTCCAGCACCCGGCGGGTGCAGGGCGCACAGCCGACGGAGGCGTAGCCGTCCATCAGCAGCGGATTGGTGAGCACCCCGTGCTCGGTCACGTACGCATCCACATCGGCCTGCGTCCAGCGGGCGATCGGCGAGATCTTCACCTTCTGCCGCTTGGGGTCCCAGCCGACGACCGGGGTGCCCGCCCGGGTCGGCGACTCGTCCCGGCGCAGCCCCGTCGCCCAGGCGTCGTAGGCGGCCAGACCCTCTTCGAGGGGCCGGACCTTGCGCAGCGCGCAGCACAGGTCGGGGTTGCGGTCGTGCAGCTTCGGGCCGTACTCGGCGTCCTGCTCGGCCACGGTCTGCCGCGGCGTCAGGGTGAGGACGTTGACATCCATCACCTCGGCGACCGCGTCCCGCGTCCCGATCGTCTCCGGGAAGTGGTAGCCGGTGTCCAGGAAGACCACGTCCACGCCGGGGAAGGCCCGCGAGGCCAGGTGCGCGACGACCGCGTCCTCCATGGAGGAGGTGACGCAGAAGCGCGGACCGAAGGTCTCGGCGGCCCACTTGAGGATCTCCAGGGCGGATGCGTCCTCCAGATCGCGGCCCGCCTGCTCGGCGAGCTGCTGAAGGTCGGTAGCGGTGGTCACGGCGTACCTCCGTCGGAAGCGGAAGGGGAGAGGTCGGTGGCTCCCGGGGCCAGCAGGCCCAGGAACTTCAGCCGGAACGCCCGGCTGCACGACCGGCATTCCCACGCTCCGTGGCCCTCCTCGGAAGGCTGGAGGTCCTCGTCCCCGCAGTACGGGCAGTAGAACGGCGCGGCGCGTTCGCTCACGGTGTCCCCCGCTCAGCCCCGGCGCGCTCGGGTGCGCCGGCTTCCCTCGTCACTGCTCGTTCCTTCGTCACTGCGCGGCTCCTCGGTCCAGCCGGCGCCGCGCGCCGAGGCTCGCTCACTTCAGCGCACCCTCTTCCGCACGGGCCGCCCACTGGGCGAACCGCTCGCCTTCCTCGCGCTCCGCCTCGAAATTGCGCAGCACCCGCTCGACGTAGTCGGGGAGTTCCTCGGCGGTGACCTTCAGCCCGCGGACCTTGCGGCCGAAGCCGGCCTCCAGGGCCAGCGCGCCGCCCAGGTGCACCTGGTAGCCCTCGACCTGGTTGCCGTCGGCGTCCAGGACCAGCTGGCCCTTGAGGCCGATGTCCGCGACCTGGATGCGGGCGCAGGCGTTGGGGCAGCCGTTGAGGTTGATGGTGATCGGCTCCTGGAAGTCCGGCATCCGGCGCTCCAGTTCGTCGATGAGCCAGGCACCGCGGCCCTTGGTCTCGACGATGGCGAGCTTGCAGAACTCGATGCCGGTGCAGGCCATCGTGCCGCGCCGGAACGGCGAGGGGGTGACCTGGAAGTCCAGCGCCTCCAGCCCGGCGACCAGCGCGTCGACCTGGTCCTGCTCGACGTCGAGGATGATCAGCTTCTGCTCGACGGTGGTGCGCAGCCGGTCGGAGCCGTGCGCGGCGGCGAGTTCGGCGATCTTGGTCAGGGTGGTGCCGTCGACCCGGCCGACGCGCGGGGCGAAGCCCACGTAGAAGCGGCCGTCCTGCTGCCGGTGCACACCGATGTGGTCACGCCAGGTGGAGACAGGCTCTTCGGGCGCGGGGCCGTCGACCAGCTTGCGCTGGAGGTACTCATCCTCCAGCACCTGGCGGAACTTCTCCGGGCCCCAGTCGGCCATCAGGAACTTCAGCCGGGCGCGGGTGCGCAGCCGGCGGTAGCCGTAGTCACGGAAGATGCCGACGACACCGGCCCACACGTCCGCGACCTCGTCCAGCGGCACCCAGGTGCCCAGGCGCTGGGCGAGCTTGGGGTTGGTGGACAGGCCGCCGCCGACCCAGAGGTCGAAGCCGGGGCCGTGCTCGGGGTGGACGACACCGACGAAGGCCACGTCGTTGATCTCGTGGACCACGTCCTGGACGGGCGAGCCGGAGATCGCCGTCTTGAACTTCCGCGGCAGGTTGGAGAATTCCTTGCTGCCGATGTAGCGCTCGTGGATCTCGTCGACGGCCGGGGTGCCGTCGATGATCTCGTCCGCCGCGATGCCGGCCACCGGGGAGCCGATGATCACTCGCGGGCAGTCGCCGCAGGCCTCGGTCGTGGAGAGCCCCACGGACTCCAGCTTCTCCCAGATGGCGGGGACGTCCTCGATGCGGATCCAGTGCAGCTGGATGTTCTGCCGGTCGGTGATGTCCGCGGTGCCGCGGGCGTACTGCTCGGAGACCTCGCCGATGGCGCGCAGCTGCGCCACGGTCAGCCGGCCGCCGTCGATCCGGACCCGCAGCATGAAGTACTTGTCGTCCAGCTCCTCCGGCTCCAGGATCGCGGTCTTGCCGCCGTCGATCCCGGGCTTGCGCTGGGTGTACAGACCCCACCAACGCATCCGTCCGCGCAGGTCGTTGGGGTCGATCGAGTCGAAACCGGCCTTGGAGTAGATCGTCTCAATGCGTGTCCGCACATTGAGACCGTCGTCGTCCTTCTTGAACTGCTCGTTGCCGTTGAGCGGAGTGAAGTGCCCCACGGCCCACTGGCCCTCGCCGCGGTGGCGGCCGGCCTTGCGGCGGGTCGAGGCAGCTGCGGTCGATTCCGGGGTGGCGGCCATGGATGTCTGTCCTTCTGGGCGGGCTCAAGGAGGCGGACGGGGATCTCCGGACGCCTGGCATGACCTGCGCAGACACACCGAAGGGCGGCGCGTGGCAACGCGTCGGTGAGGCCTGCGGGGCAGGGGGCGTCAGGGCGTCCGCGACGGCGGGGACGAGGGGCGGAGGTTCGGTGGTGCTGAGTGCTGCCAAGGGCCGAAGGCCCTGGTGAATGCGACCTCAGCCCGCCCGACAAATGGCGCTGGACATGCGGCCGAGGTCGACGTGCCGCCGACTCACCAAGGCAATTCCAGCTCGAGACATGACGGAAGCCTGTCACGCCGTTCTCCGGCCAGTCCACCGTCATCCAAAATATGGACAACTCTGTCCCGCATCGCGAGACAATGTGCTGTCGGTCACTCTCCGGCGGCCGCGCCGGCCGTGCGGGGCCCCGCCCCGGGCCACGGGCCGGGGGCCGGTACGTCGGGCTCCTCGGCCACCGTGGTGTCGTACAGCCGGAAGCCGCGCCGCTGGTAATTGGCCATCGCGTGCCGGCCGTCCTTGCTGCACGTGTGCACCCACACCCGCTTCGTCGGGGCCTGCCCCGGCCACCGCTCGGCGAGGTCCCAGGCCCGCTCGATCCCGTACGAGAGCAGCAGCCCGCCGATCCGGCGCCCCCGGAAGGCCGGGAGGAGTCCGAAGTAGACGATCTCCACGGACCCGTCCGGGCCTGCCTCCAGCTCGATGAACCCGGCGGGGGTCCCGCGCTCGTACGCCACCCAGGTCTCTACGCCCGGCCCCCCGAGGTACTCCGCCCACCGGGTGTACGGCCACCTCAGCCGGTCGGTCCAGGTGACGTCCCCGCCGACCGCCGTATAGAGGAAGCGGCTGAACTCCGGCGAGGGCACCTCGGACCGGGCGATCCGGACGCCCTGCTCGGGCGGCGGCCCCTGGACGGGAGTCAGGTCGGCCCGCGAGGTCTGTTCGAGGTACCAGGTGGTGACCGAGAGGCTCATGGCGTCAGCACATCACACCCGGTCGGGCCCTGGCCACGGATCGGGGGAGAGCCTGGAGAGGCGGGCCGGGCCGCGTCCGCATCATGAGATGTCCGCTCATCTCGGGGCGGCACCGGCCGGCGGGCCGGCCTACGCGGTCCCCGTCATCCGGGCGAAGACCACCACATTGCCCGCGTAGCCGGAGCCCGCCGCATAGGCGCCGCCGCAGGTCAGCACGCGCAGCTCGGGGCGCCCGGTGGGGCCGTAGACCTTCCGGGCGGGGAACTTGTGCTTGTCGAAGACCTGGATCCCGTAGACCTCGAAGACCGCGGTCCGGCCGTCCTTGCGGGTCACCCGGATCGTCCGGCCCTTCTCCAGGGCGCCCAGCCCGTAGAACACGGCGGGTCCGGCGGCGCTGTCGACATGCCCGACGAGGACGGCGGTGCCGTTCTCCCCCGGCGTCGGGGCGTCCGCGTACCAGCCCGCCAGCCCGGGCTCACCGGCCGGCGGCGCCTCGATCCAGCCGTGCCCGTCCAGGCCCAGCGGCATCAGCGGGGCCGACACCCCGATCGACGCGATCGCCACCCGGGAGGGCACGGAACGGGGCAGCGGGGGCGGCGCCGGGCCGGTGGGCGGGAGGTCGCCGGGGAAGAGCACACCGCCGGCCGCCGGCTGCGGCGGCCCGTCCGCCTCGCCGGACAGCCCCTGACGCACCATGCCGAGGCCGATCAGTCCGGCCAGGACCAGCACGCCCCACCGGGGCCGACGGGCGGCGGCCGGTTCCGCGGCCGCCGCTTCGGTCGGGCCTGCCGGGCTCATCGCTCACCTCCCGCGGCCGCGCGCCCCGCGGTGCACGGTCCGCAGTCGGCACGCTAGGCGCGCCCGCGGGGCGGCGGCGAGCGCAGTTGGCCGAACGGGTGGCGGCCGGCCCGGCCGCCCGGACCCGCCGGGCGGCCGACGTGTCGGCTACTCCGTCCCGAACACCGCGTCGGCCAGCCGCTCGACCTGGTCCGGGCCCGGGGACCAGCAGTAGAGCATCACTTCGTCCGCGCCGATCGCCCGGTACGCGGACACCGCCGCACGGATCTGTGCCCCGGTGGTGAGCAGCCCGTTGACGACATGGTCGGTGTGGCCGCTCGGCTGGTAGTACGCGCGCAGTTCCCGGCGGGCGCGGTCGACGACCGACGGCGGGCCGAGCGCCACATTGACCTGGGCCAGCAGCCGCGGCCGGCCCGTACGCCCGGTCCGCGACCACGCCTCCTCCACGGCGCGGAACATGCCGTCCATGTGCGCGGGCGGCAGGCTGGCGCCGAGGAAGCCGTCGCCGTAGCGGGCGACGCGCTCGATCGCGGCGGGTACGAAGCCGCCGAACAGCACCTCGGGCCCACCGGGCCGCGCGGGCGCGGGACCGATCGGGCCGACCTCCTCGGAGAGCGGCTCGCCCGACCAGAGCCGCCGCAGGGTCGCCATCTGTGCGTCCAGCCGCCGGCCACGGGTGCGCAGGTCGACGTCGGCGGCCAGATAGTCGTCGTCGCGGCCGCCGATACCGATGCCGAGGGTGAAGCGGGAGCCGGAGAGCAGATCGAGGGTGGCGGCCTGCTTGGCGAGCAGCGCCGTACGGTGCAGCGGGGCCAGCAGCACCTCGGTCTGGAGGCGGATCCGGGAGGTGGCGCCGGCCAGGGTGGCCAGCGTGATCAGCGGTTCGGGGTTGTGGAACACCAGCCGGTCGAGCAGGGCGACCGTGGTGAAGGGGGTGGCTTCGGCGCGCCGGGCCCAGCTGAGCAGCTGCGCGGGGTCGCCGATGGGAAGGCCGAGGCCGACGGACATGGAGGTCCTCCAGAAGGACGTGCGGGCATGACGGAACTCGATGTCGCCCACTCGTCCTCTTCCGCGCGGGGTGGCGCGGGCTGCTCCCGTTCTGCGACGTCCTTCTGGAGGGAGCTGCGGTATGAGTGCGGCCCACCCTAGGAGAGGGGAACGCGCGTCCGCATCCGAATTTCCGCGCCGGCCCCGCGCCGCCCGGTCAGCCCCGCTCGCGCCGTCGGCTCATCTCCGCCCGCGCCACCCGGTCATCCCGGCCCGCGCCGTCGGCTCGTCCCCGCCCGCGCCACCCGGTCACCCCCGCCGAGCCGCCGCCACCGCGGGCGCCGACGACTGCGGGAGCAGATGGGCCCGCGCCGCCGGCAGCCGGAGCTCCACCTCCACCCCGTCCGCGAAGCGGTACGGCCGGTGTGCCAGCACGCTCGCGAGATGGCGGCGCAGGCGGGAGAGTTCGGCCCGCACCGTGACCGTACGGCTCTCGTCGCCGAACAGGTCCCGGGCGAGTTCGGCGGCGCTGCGCCCCTGCGGATGCGCGGCGAGGACGAACAGCAGCTCGGCATGGCGCGGCGTCAGCTCGTGCGCCCAGCTACCGGCCGGGCCGCTGACGGTGATCGTGGGGCCGTCCCGGCCGCTGACGTCCAGCAGCACCCGGCTCGGTCCCCCGTCCCGCTCCTGCCGCCCGACCCGGATCAGCCAGCCGCCGGGCAGCGGCTCCAGCGCGCAGCTGCCGTACCGCGGCAACCACAGCGGCCCGGCCTGGGGCGCCTTGGGCAGCGCCACCCGGTCCGGCGGCGTCAGGCCCGTGACCCCCACGACCCAGCCGTTCGGGTCGACGGCCAGCGCCCGCCCGCCGAGCCGCGCCAGCACCGGCGCCGCGCTCGACCGCAGCCGCTCCAGGGACAGCTGGTGGCGGCTGCGCAGCTCGCCCTCCGCGAGCCGGGCGACCGCGGACACCAGGGAGAGCGTCGTGGGGTGGAAGGAGGGCGCCGGACCGCTGAGGTCCACCGTGCCCAGCAGCCGTCCGTCGCGCGGGTCGTGGAGCGGCGCCGCGGCACACGTCCACTGGTGATGGCTGCGGACGAAGTGCTCCGCAGAGTGCACCAGTATGGGCCGGCGGGCCACCAGCGCGGTGCCGATGGCATTGGTGCCGACGACGCCCTCCCGCCAGTCGGCGCCCTTGTCGAAGCCCAGCCGGTCGGCCATCCGACGGACCGGCGCGCTGCCCTCGCGCCACAGCACCCGGCCCTCGGCGTCGGTGACGACCATGATCTGCTGCGCGGCGTCGGCGGCCGGCAGCAGCCCCTCGTGGAGGACCGGCAGCACCGCCGCCAGCTGGGAGACCTGCCGACGGTGCTCCAACTCCGCGACCGAGAGCAGGGTTTGCGGCGAATCGCGGTCCGGGTCCACGCTCCCCGAGACCAGCACCCGGCGCCAGGATTCGCCGATCACCGCGCGGGGTGCGGCGAGCGGAGCGCCGCCCGTCGCCTCGCCCGCGAGCGCGGCCTCGTGCACCGTGGCGAGGCGGCGGGTGGTGGCGCGGACGTCCCGGTCCGACCAGATGGCGCTGTCGATCGGTCTGTCGCTCACGCTGCTCTCCGTTGTGCACTCCGGTGGGCGGTGCCCAGCGAGCCGTCATCAGGCCGTCCTGGAAGGGCCATTGTTCCGGTCCGTCGCAACGCACTGCAACGCATTGCAACCGTTGTGGCCCCTGAGGTGTACGGGGGATTCTGGTGCCGGCGGCCGATGGCGCCTCGCCACCGCGGGCTCGCCGGTCACCCGTCGGAGACCCCGCCGGTTGTCGCCGGGGACGCCATCGGCCGCCGTGAGACATCGGCACGGTGCGGGAGGGGGCTCACCATGGTGTCCGCCGCCCCGCGTCTCGTGGTGATCGGAGCGAACGAGGGGGCGCGCCTCGCGCGTGCCGCCCGGCTGGCCGACCACTACGGGATCCCCCGATTGCCCGCGGCCGACCTCCTGCTCAGGCGCCGGCCGCTGCCTCCCGGCGGCTACGTCATCGACAGCGCCCCCCAACTCCTCGACGGGGCGAGCGGCATCGGCGGTCTGCGCCCCGCGCTGGCCTTCGCCGACCTCGTCGTGCTGCTGCACGGCGCGGAGTGGACCGGTGCGGACGAGGCCCGGCGGGTGCTGCGCTACTACGAGGCGCGCGGGATGCTGGCCGCCTTCCCGCCGGATGCACCGGACGGCGACCTCATCGTGGCGGTCGACGCGGTGCTGCGCGGCCGCACCGAGGACCCGCCGGACGGGCCGGCCGGCGGCCCCTGAGACAGGGAGCGGTGCCGAGTCGGCGCGGCACCGCTCCCCGACCACCGCGGAGGTGGTGGCCCGCCCCGGCGGGGTGTGACCCGGCCGCGCGTCAAAGGGGCTGGACGTCGGCTTCGGCACCATGAGAGCCATCGACGACATGCCCGACGTCCTGCCTACTCCCTGTTCGCTTGTCCGAGAGGGCCGGCACTTCGGGTGAGTCGGGCAGGGCTGCCGCGGTGGGCCGGCGGGCGGCCAGTGCGGCTCCGGCCAGGACCAGCAAGGTGCCGACGACCGTGCGTGTGGTGACGGGTTCGGAGCGCAGGAGCACTCCCGCGGCGACCGCGACGACCGGCGCGACGTAGGTGATGAACGCAGCACGTGCCGGGCCCTCGGCGCCGATCAGGGCGAAGAACGCGGTGAAGCCGCCCGCCGTGCAGGCCGCGCCCAGGCCGATGACCGCGACCAGGACCCGGGCCGTGACCTGCGGAGCCGGTTCCGTGACCGCGGCCACCGCCAGCAGTGGGCCGGCGGCCGGCGCCAGCATGCCCGCGGCGACGGTCAGGGGTGGTACGCCGGGGAAGAGACGGTGCATCAGCACCGCGCCCACCGCGTAGCAGGCCGCGGCTGCCCACACGAGTACGGCACCCGTGCCCGTGCCCGCCACCCCGAGCAGGACGACGACGCCGAGGAAGCCGAGAGCCGCACCGGCCCACGCCCCGCGCGCCAGTCGCCGACGCTTCCCCCAGAAAAGGCCCAGGGCCAGGATGAACAGCGGTTCCGTGGCGATCAGCACCCCGGCGAGCCCGGAAGGCACCGTGCGCTCACCCACCGCGATGAGGGTGAGCGGAGCGGCGACCTCCACCGCGGCGAGCAGCAGCAGTGGACGCCATCGCTCGCGCAGCAGCCGCGGCAGGCCGCGCCGCCACGCCATCGGCAGGAGGACCAAGGCCCCCAAAGTGACCCGCCCCGCCGCCACGCTCACCGGCCCCAGCCCCTCCAAGGCCACGCTGACCAGAAGGTAGGGCACGCCCCACAGCACGGACACGGTCATGAACAGCAGCAGGCCACGGCGGCTCATCGGCACTCCACGGGTCGAAGAACATGCCCGGATCAGGCATGGGCAGACCGTACGCACGGGCACCGGGGCGCTGGAATGCACACTGTGCCGCTGAGCCGAGCTTCCACTTGCCATGTGTTAAGTCCCGAGGTGTGATCACGGCATGGCGACCCTCGACTCCACCGACTGGCAGTTGCTCGAACTGCTGCAGCACGACGCCCGACTCGGCTTCCGTGAACTCGCACGGCGGGTAGGGCTCAGCCCCCCGGCCGTGGCCACCCGGGTACGGCGCCTGGAGAGCCTCCAAGTGATCACCGGCTACAGCGCCCGCGTCGACCCGGCCAAGGCCGGCTGGCCCGTCCACGCTTTCGTGGTGCTGTCCACAGCGGGCATCCGCCAGTCCCACCAGACCGCCCACCTCGCGCAGGCCGCGCCGCACATCCTCGAAGACCACCGTGTCACCGGCACCGACGACCACATCCTGCGCGTGGTCGCGCACGAGATCGGCGCGCTCGAACCGCTCATCGACCAGCTCAACGAGCTCGGTAAGCCGGCGACCTCCTTCGTCCTCTCCTCGCCCAAGGCATGGGCCCCCATCCCGCCGCCCACCGCGTCCGGCTGACGCCTGCACCGTGGATGCTCCGCGGCGAACCGGCGCCGACCGGTCCGGCCCGCCGCGGCGCCGAGCCCGCCCCCTTCTCCGTGCCGCCGGCTCAGTCCGGCGGGCAGTCGTCGATCTCCGGCCGGGCCCGCTCCACCACCGCGGCGAGATCCAGCGTGTGCGGCAGCGTCCCGAACGCCGCCCCGGCATCGCCGCCGAGCCGGGAGGCGCAGAATGCATCCGCGACCTCGGGCGGTGCGTGGCGCACCAGCAGCGACCCCTGGAGCACCGTCGCCATCCGCTCCACCAGCCGCCGGGCCCGGGCCTCGATGCCCTCCAGGTCGGCGAGTTCGGTGAGCATCGCCCTGATCGCCCGGTCCAGCCGGTGGTCCGCGCCCCGCGCCGTCCCGATCTCGGTCAGGAACGCGTTCAGCGCGTCGGGTTCGCGCCGCAGGGCCCGCAGCACGTCCAGCGCCTGGACGTTGCCGGCCCCCTCCCAGATCGAGTTGAGCGGCGCCTCGCGCAGCAGCCGCGGCAGCCCGGACTCCTCCACATAGCCGTTGCCGCCCAGGCACTCCAGCGCCTCGGCCACCACCGGGGTGCAGCGCTTGGTCACCCAGTACTTCGCCGCCGGCACCGCCAGCCGCAGAAAGTTCCGGTCCTGCTCGGTGTCGCCGTCGTACGCCGCCGCCAGCCGCAGCGCGAGGGTGGACGCCGCCTCCGACTCCAGCGCCAGATCGGCCAGCACATTGCGCATCAGCGGCTTGTCGATCAGCGGGCCGCCGAACGCCTCCCGGTAGGCGGTGTGGTGCACCGCCTGTGCCACCGCCTGCCGCATCACCGCCGCCGACGCGGTGACACAGTCCAGCCGGGTGGCCGCGACCATCTCGATGATGGTGGCCACCCCGCGCCCCTCCTCGCCGACCCGGCGGGCCCAGGTCTGCCCGTCGAACTCCACCTCCGCCGAGGCGTTCGAGCGGTTGCCGAGCTTGTCCTTGAGCCGCTGGATGCGAAAGGCGTTCCGACTGCCGTCCGGCAGCACCCGGGGCAGCAGAAAGCAGGTGAGCCCTCCCGGCGCCTGGGCCAGCACCAGGAAGGCGTCCGACATCGGCGCCGAACAGAACCACTTGTGCCCGGTCAGGACGTATTCGCCGGGTGCGGCCAGGGGTTCGGCGCGGGTGGTGTTGGCCCGTACGTCGCTGCCGCCCTGCTTCTCCGTCATGGCCATCCCGGCCAGCGCCCCGCCCTTCTCGGCGACCGGCCGCAGCTCCCGGTCGTACACCTGCGAGGTCAGCAGCGGCTCCCACTCGGCCGCCAGCTCCGGCTCGGCGCGCAGCGTGGGCACCGCCGCATGGGTCATCGACAGCGGGCAGCCGTGCCCCGCCTCGGCCTGGGTCCACACGAGGAAGCCGGCGGTGCGCCGGACATGGCCGTCGGGCCGGGACCAGGCGCCGGTCAGTCCGGCCGTGACGGCGTGGCCGAGCAGCCGGTGCCAGGCCGGGTGGAACTCGACCTCGTCGATGCGGTGGCCGTAGCGGTCATGGGTGCGCAGTACCGGCGGACAGTCATTGGCCTGCTCGCCCCACTGGCGGGCGTGCGCGGAGCCGGCCGCCCGTCCCAGGGTGTTCAGCTCCTCGCGTACCTCGTCGAGCCGGGCCTCGGCGATGTGCCGGGTGATGCCCTCGGTGAGGACCGGGTCGCTCCCGAAGACGTTGTATCCGACCAGCGGCGGGGGCTGGTTCGTGACGGTGTGAGTGGTGGCTGCCATGCCCGATACGGTAAGGAGGTGCAGCCGGCAAACGAACCAACCGAGCGGCCCGCGGGGCGCCTGATCAAGGCCCGTGCCCTCTACCGCAATGTCTCCAAGCGCCGGCTGGCCTGGCTGCTGCTCAAGGACACCGTCCACTCCTGCATGAAGTACCGGGTCACTGGTCTGGCCGCCGAGGCCGCGTTCTGGAGTCTGCTGTCGCTGCCCCCGCTGATCCTCGGGCTCCTGGGTGTGCTCGGCTACACGCAGGCGTGGATCGGCCACGACACCCTCCACCACGTCCGGCAGCAGATCCTCTCCGGCGCCGGCACCGTGCTGTCCAGCCGCGGCGTGAACGAGATCGCCCGGCCGCTGCTGCACGATGTGTTCACCGGCCGCCGCCCGGACGTCATCTCCATCGGCTTCGCCATCGCCCTGTGGTCCGGCTCCCGGGCGATGAACGTCTTTGTCGACACCATCACCATCATGTACGGCCTCGACGGCCGGCGCGGCATCGTGCGGACCCGGCTGCTGTCGTTCGCGCTGTACCTCGCCGCGCTCGTCGTCGGCGCCGTCACACTGCCGCTGATGGTCGCCGGCCCCGACACCGTCGTGGGCTGGCTGCCGGCCAGCGAGCACATCATCCGGGCGCTGTACTGGCCGGTCGTCCTGATCCTCTCGGTGGCCTTTCTGACCACGCTCTACCACGCGTCCGTACCGGTCCGTTCGCCCTGGCCGGAGGACATTCCCGGCGCGGTGGTCGCCCTCGGCATGTGGGTGCTCGGCAGCTTTCTGCTCCGCCTCTACCTCACCTCGACGGTCGAGGGCCCCACGATCTACGGCTCGTTGGCCGCACCGGTCGCGGTCCTGCTGTGGATCGGGGTGTCCGCCTTCGCGGTGCTGGTCGGGGCCGCGATGAACGCCTCACTCGACCGCGTGTGGCCCTCGGTCGCCACGGCCGCGGCCCGCGAGGAGGCCGCCCGCCGACTGGAGGCCAGGGCGGCGGCGAAGCCCGCGAGGGAGCCGGGGGAGCGAGGGAAGGGCGAGGCCGGCGGCGAGCGGCCCGGCACCGACGGCGGTCAGGGCAGCGACGGCCGGCGCGACGACTGAGCCGAGCGCGGCGCACCGCCCCGGCCGCCCCCGGCCCGAACCCGGTTCACCATTCCTCCCGATGGCGGACCAGCAGCATCGCCGCATCGTCGTGCAGCGGACCCTCGGCATGGTCGACGAGGTCCTCGCGCACCGAGCGCAGTGCGGCCTCCGGGTCCGGGTCCTTCAGCAGCGCGGCGCGCTCGTCGAGAGGGTAGAAGCGGCCCGCCGCATCGCGGGCCTCGGTGACCCCGTCGGTGTAGAAGAGCATCTGGTCCCCGGGGGCGAACGGCACCTCGTAGGGGACCGGTGCCCCGGCTCCCTGGAGGGTCAGGCCCAGCGGGAGGGCGCGGTCGGGCGGGGCGGCGAAGGCGACCGCGCCGGCCGGGCGGACCACCAGGGGCGCCGGATGGCCGAAGTTCAGCAGCGTGGCCTGCGGACCGTCACCGATCTCGGCGAGCACCGCGGTGACGAACCGTTCGCCCGCCAGATGACGGTTCAGCGCCCGCTCGACCCGCTCCCCGACGGCCGGCAGATCCGGTTCGTCGTGCGCCGCCTCCCGGAACGCGCCCAGCACCACCGCCGCGCTCTCCACCGCCTCCAGGCCCTTGCCCTGCACATCGCCGACGATGATCCGGACCCCGGCGGGCGAGGTCACCACCTCGTACAGGTCGCCGCCTATCCGGGCCTCGGCCACCGCGGAGGTGTAGGAGACCGCGATCCGCAGCGGGCCCGCGCTGCGCGGCACCGGCCGCAGCAGCACCCGCTGCGCCACCTCGGCGATCGAGCGGACGCTGGCGAGCTCCGCCTCGCGCCGCTGGCGCATCACGGCGGCCACCACACCCGCCGCGGTCACGCCGGCCACCGACAGCAGGGCGGTCAGCCCGCGCCGGCTCTCGAACAGGCCGTTGTAGACGCCCAGCGAGACGCAGAGCACGCACGCCGTCAGCCCGACCACGGCGGTGCGCCGCCAGCCGCCGACCAGCCCGGCGAACGCCGGCCCCAGGGACACCAGAGGCAGGAACCCCACCCCCGGGCCCGCGGTGAGGTCGACCGCGCCGACCACGGCCATGACCGCGTACGGCAGCGCGGCCAGCACACGGGAGCCGGTGCAGCGCTCGACGTTCTCCACGGCCAAGGTGTTCTCCGACGGTGTCAGGTGAGGTGATCGGGCAGGGGACCGTCGGCCGTCGGACTGTCCCGAAGCGGTCCCCCGTTCCCCCGGCCTGAGCATAAGCACCGTATGCCGTACCGAAATACCTCGAATGCGCCCTGTTACCGAATCGCAGTGGGCCGGGAGAGGCCGGTCCGCGCCCGCGCCGGCCGGGCCGCGGATCTTACGGACCCATGACACGGCGCTCCGTACGCGGGCCCGAGCGCCCTGACCCGCTTAGCGTGACCGGCATGCGTGTACTGGTCACCGGCGGTGCCGGCTTCATCGGATCGCAGGTCGTCGAGGCGCTCCTGGCGCGCGGGCACGAGCCCGTCGTGCTGGACGCGCTGCTGCCCTCGGCGCACCCCGAGCCCCCGCCCCTGCGCCCGGGGGAGCGGCGGATCGTCGCCGACGTACGGGACCGGGCGGCCGTCGACGCGGCCCTCGACGGGGTGCAGGCGGTCTGCCACCAGGCCGCGATGGTGGGCCTGGGCAAGGACTTCGCGGATGCGCCCGACTATGTGGGCTGCAACGACCTGGGTACCGCGGTGCTGCTGGCCGCGATGGCCGCGGCCGGTGTGCGGCAGCTGGTGCTCGCCGGGTCGATGGTGGTCTACGGGGAGGGGCGCTACACCTGCCCCGGCCACGGGGCGGTGCGGCCCGGTCCGCGGGCGGAGGCCGAGCTGGCGGCGGGGCGGTTCGAGCCGCGCTGCCCGCAGTGCGGCGCGGAGCTGCGGCCGGGGCTGGTCGGCGAGGACGCGCCCACCGATCCGCGCAACGTCTACGCGGCGACCAAGCTCGCCCAGGAGCACCTGGCCGCCTCCTGGGCGCGGGCCACCGGCGGCCGGGCGGTCTCGCTGCGCTATCACAACGTCTACGGGCCCGGGATGCCGCGCGATACCCCGTACGCGGGGGTGGCCTCGTTCTTCCGCTCGGCGCTGGCCCGCGGGCAGTCGCCGACGGTCTATGAGGACGGCGGCCAGCGGCGGGACTTCGTCCATGTGCGGGATGTCGCGGCGGCCAACGAGGTGGCGCTGTCGGCCCTGCCGGACCGTGCGCCGGGGACCCTGACCGCGTACAACACCGGCAGCGGAGTGCCGCACACCGTCGGGGAGATGGCGCAGACGCTGGCCGCGGCGTGCGGCGGGCCGCCGCCCGTGGTGACGGGGGAGTACCGGCTGGGCGACGTACGGCACATCACCGCGTCGTCCCGGCGGATCGCCGCGGACCTCGGCTGGCGGGCGGCGACCGGATTCACCGAGGGGATGGCGGAGTTCGCCCGCGAAGGGATGCGGGCGGCGCCGTCCGCACGGCCCGCGGCGTCCACGCCGTCCGCGTGTTCCACGAACCCGATGTCCTGATGTTCCGCTTCTGAGGTGCAGGTGACGGCATGACCCCTTCCTCCCCTTCTTCCGCGTCCCCCGGCCTCCGGCCCGGCTCGGTGGATGTCGTACTGCCCTGCCTCGACGAGGCCGCCGCACTGCCCTGGGTGCTGGCCCGCATCCCGGCCGGCTGGCGGGCGATCGTCGTGGACAACGGCTCCACCGACGGCTCGGCCGAGGTCGCCCGCGGCCTGGGCGCCACCGTGGTGCACGAGCCGCGCCGCGGCTTCGGGGCCGCCTGCCACGCCGGACTGCTCGCCGCCGACGCGGACATCGTCTGCTTCTGCGACTGCGACGCCTCCCTCGACCCGGCGTTGCTCACCCCGTTCGTCCGGGCCGTCCGCGACGGCGACAGCGATCTGGTGCTGGGCCGCCGGCGCCCCGAGGGGCGCGGCGCCTGGCCGCCGCACGCCCGGCTCGGCAACCTCGCCCTGGCCCGGATGCTGCGCCGGCGCACCGGACTGCGGCTGCACGACCTCGGCCCACTGCGCGCCGCCCGGCGCACCGACCTGCTCGGCCTCGGCCTCACCGACCGCCGCAGCGGCTACCCCCTACAGATGGTCGTCCGGGCCGCCGACGCCGGCTGGCGCGTCGAGGAACGCGAGGTGCCCTACCGGCCGCGCACCGGCCGCTCGAAGGTCACCGGCACCTGGCGCGGCACCTGGCATGCGGTGCGCGACATGCGCACCGTCCTGCGTCAGCCGCCGCTGACGCTCCGTACCGAGGAGACGGCCCGATGACCGAGTCCGCAGACCAGCCGGCGCGACCGGGGCCCACGACGGTCCTGGTCATCGCCAAGGAGCCGGTGCCGGGGCGGGTCAAGACCCGGCTCACCCCGCCCTACACCCCGCACCAGGCCGCCTGGTTGGCCGAGGCCGCGCTGTACGACACCCTCCAGGCCGTCCGTGCGATGCCCGCCCGGCGACGGGTGGTCGTCCTGGACGGCCGCCCGGGGAACTGGCTGCCGGCCGGCTTCGACGTCCGGCAGCAGGGCCCCGGCGGTCTCGACGAGCGGCTCGCCGCGGCCTTCGCCGGCAGCGCCGGCCCGACCCTGCTCATCGGTATGGACACCCCGCAGGTCACCCCCCAACTCCTCGCCCCGGCACTGGACTTCGGTGCCTGGGACGACTGCGACGCCTGGTTCGGGGCGGCCGACGACGGCGGATTCTGGGCGCTCGGGCTGGCCACCCCCGACCCCCGGCTTCTGCGCGGCGTCCCGATGTCCACCGACCGCACCGGCGCCGCCCAGCGCGCCCGGCTGGCCGCCGCCGGACTCCGGGTACGGGAACTGCCGCCGCTGCGCGATGTCGACACCGCGGCCGATGCCGAGCAGGTCGCGGCCGCGGCACCGGACGGCCGCTTCGCCGCCACCCTGGCCCGTCTGACGGGGGTCACCGGACGATGAGCACCGCCGTACCGCCCACGACACGCACCGACCGGCCCCACCCCGTCTCCTGGGGAGCGGACCCGTACGCCGATGCCCTGCGCAACGGCCGCGGCCCGCTGTTCCTGCGCCGCAGCGACGGCTGGCTGCTGCCGCTGGAGGTCGAGCGCTGGTGCGCCCGGGCGGACGCCGCCGATCTGTCGGCGCTGCGCCGCTGCGAGGGCGCCGTCCTCGACATCGGCTGCGGTCCCGGCCGGCTGGTCGCCGCGCTCCTCGCGCGGGGCCGGCGTGCGCTCGGCATCGACGTCAGCGCCGCGGCGGTGGCCCGCACCCGGGCGACCGGTGGGGCCGCGGTGCACCGCTCGGTCTTCGACTCCCTTCCCGGCGAGGGAAGTTGGGGCACCGCCCTGCTGCTCGACGGCAATATCGGCATCGGCGGCGACCCCCGCGCCCTGCTCGCCCGCAGCGCCGAACTGGTCGACCCGGGTGGCCTCCTCATAGTGGAGACCACCCCGGCGGACGTCGATGAACAGGTCCGGGTCCGGGTCGAGGGCGGCCACCACGCCCCGGGCGGGGCCCCTCGGTCGCCGGATGACACCTTCCCCTGGGCCCGGGTGGGGACCCCCGCGCTGCTGCGGTACGCGGCCCAGGCCGGCTGGGCCCCCGCCGAGCAGTGGACCGTCACCGGCCAGGCGGATCAACTGCCGGGCGCCGAACGCTGCTTCGTCTCCCTGCGCCGCCGGGCCGCCCTGCGCAGCCGCGGCTGAAGCGTACGGCCCAGCAGCCACAGGGCGGACAGCGCGCACAGCCCGGCGGTGACCAGCAGCCAGCGGGCCAGGAACACCCCGCCGGGCAGTCCCGTCCCGGCCTCGTAGCGCGCCGCCGCACCGGGGTCCCACGAGCCCGCGATCAGCGGGAGCCACACCAGCAACAGCAGCCCGGACACCGCGGCGGGGACCCGGACGTACCCGGTCCAGGCCCGGTGCCGGGCGCGTGGTGCCGTGCAGCGGGCCAGCGCACGGTCGGCGGACGCATACAGCGGCAGCAGCACCAGATCGTGCAGCAGCGCGGCCCCGACGAACCAGACGAGCACCAGCGGCCACTGCCCGCCGGCCAGCAGCCGCAGCCCCGCATAGCCGGTCAGCGCGAACGAGGCGAGCATCAGCAGCAGATGCAGCGGCCCCTCGCCGTACCGCAGCCGGCGGCGCAGCGCGCCCACCGCCCGGGCTCCCCGCGCCCGCCACCCCACGAGCCGTTCACGCCACGTCACGAGCCGCTCCCGCATCCTCACCACTCCCCGAACGTCAGCCGCGAGACCCACTTGGTGTTGAGCACCCCGGGTGCCGCCGGGACGATGATCCGCGCCGGATAGCCGTGGTCCTCGGACAGCTCCGCCCCGCCCACCCGCAGCGCGAGCAGTGACCGCGGATCGCGCACCTGGTTGTCGCGCAGCGCGGCCCGCCGGAACGCGCCGTGCAGCTGGAGCGATTCGACCAGCACGCCGGGCGGTTGCGCACCGAGCCCCACCAGCCCGGCGAGGTCGCGCAGCCGCACCCCGCCCCACTGCTGGTCGTCGGTCGACCAGCCCTCGACGCAGGCGATCGGCAGCGCCGCCTCGTGCTGGGGCAGCGTCAGCAGATCGACGCGGCTGAGCCGTACCCGCCGCCCGCCGCCCTCGACCGTCAGCCGCCAGTCGTCGCCGGTGTCCCGGGCCCGGATGCCCATGGCCGCGGCGGTCTTGTTGATCTGGAAGCCGTTCGGGCCGCTGCCCGGATCCCGTCCCCCGTGCGGCGCCAGCAGGGCGGTACGCCGCCACCACCCCCCGATGCTCTGCCCCGCCGACGTCGCGAACAGCACCAGCGCACCGGCCCCGACCAGCCCCAGCGCACCGCGCCGGGTCACCGTCGGCCGGTCCGGCCGGGCCGCCACCAGCCCGGTGTCGTCGGCCGCCGCCTGCGGGTCGCGGCGCTCGCGCAGCGCCCGCACGGCCCGCGGCAGCCGCAGCACGACATGCACGGCGAACGCGCCGATGAACACCCACGCGCCGTAGAAGTGCAGCGGATAGAAGGAGCCCGGGAAGAGGTACTCCAGCTGGATGTTGAGCAGCCCGGTGACGAACTCGAACAGCACCCCGCCGACCAGCAGCAGCAGCGAAATCCGCTCCAGCGCATGGCCGACGGACCGGGCCGGCGGCAGGGTGAACAGCTTGGGGATCACCGACCACAGCTTCGCCAGCACCACGGGCACCAGTGTGATCCCCAGGATGACGTGCAGTCCCTGGGTGAGGCGGTAGAGCCAGTGCGGACCGGTCGGCCAGCTGAAGAGATAGAAGCCCAGCAGGCCCTTGTCCGGCGTCTTGTCGTTGACGCCGCCGGCCAGATCCGGGTTGTACGCGGCGTACGACAGCAGACCGGTCACGAACAGCAGCGTGATGCCGGCCAGCAGCACGGTGCCGAGCACCGCGGTCAGCCACGGGCCGCGCAGCGGACTGCGCCAGAACGACGGCGCTGTCGGGGGAGTGAACGGGGAACGGGCACCCATGTTGTGTCCTCGGCGGTCGGTGCGACGGCGGTCCGTCGCGGGTGAACCGTCCGGCGGGTCGGGGCCGGACGGGACCTGGTGCCGACGCTATGCCGCGACCGGTGTGCCGAGGGGGCTGCAACGCATGACGAAGCTCTGACGTCGGCGGAACGGCGGCACGGCGCCGGAGAATCTGACGGAACGGTGACGCCCTGGCCGCCGGACGTCCCGGGCCGCCCATCGGCGCCTAGCGTGCGGCTGTGACTCCCCGTGTGACCACCGAAGAACGTGCCCCCTACCGAGCCGACCTGCGGGCCGCCGCGGCCGGCGTTCTGCTTGTCACGGTTGCCGCCGTCGTCGGCACCGTCATCGAGCGGACCCACGGCAGCCTGCATGTCAACTGGCCCCCGCTGTACGCCTCGTGGTTCCCGCACCTGGGCCCCGGCACCCCCGCCGCGCTCGCGGTCGGCGCGGCCGTGACCCTCCACGGGCCCTCCCTCGCGGCCCGGCTGCCCTGGCGCCGTCTCGTCCTGGCGAGCTGGACCGCCGCCCTGGCCTGGACCTGGTCGCTGGCGCTGATAGACGGCTGGCAGACCGGCATCGCCCGGCGCCTGACCACCTCGTACGAGTACCTGACCGTCATCCACCGCTTCGACGATCTCGGCGCGGCGGTGCGGAACTTCACCCACCACATCCTCAACAACGGCCCGGACCACTGGCCCGCCCATGTCGCCGGGCACCCCCCGGCCGCCGTGCTCACCTTCGTCGGCCTGGACCGCATCGGTCTGGGCGGCGGTGGCTGGGCCGGTGTCTGGTGCCTCACCCTCGGCACCTCCGCCGTGGCCGCCGTCCTCGTCGCGCTGCGCGCCCTGACCGACGAGCCGACCGCCCGCCGGGCCGCCCCGTTTCTCGTCCTGGCCCCGTCCGCCGTCTGGGTGGGCACCTCGGCGGACGGCTATTTCGCGGCGGTCGCCGCCTGGTCCCTGGCCCTGCTCGCGCTGGCCGCCACCCGGCGCACTCGGTACCCGGCTGCCGCCGCCCTGGCCTCCGGCCTCCTGTTCGGCCTGACCTGCTATCTCTCCTACGGCCTCACCCTGATCGCGCTGATCGCCGGCGCGGTGCTGCTGCTCACCCGGACCTGGCGCCCGCTGCCCCTCTTCGCGGTCGGCGCCGCGGCCGTCGCGACCGCCTTCACCCTCGCCGGATTCTCCTGGTGGGAGGGCTACCAGCTGCTGGTCGAGCGCTACTACCAGGGCGCCGCGGCCGTCCGCCCGTACGCGTACTGGGTGTGGGGCAACCTCGCCTGCACCGTGCTGATCACCGGCCTGGCGACGGTGGCCGGGGTGCGCCGGACCCTCGTGGCGGCCCCCACCGCCCTGCGGGGGCTGCGCCCGTCCGCCGGACCGCTGCGCCACCCCACCGACCGGCTGGTCGTCCTCGTGCTGGCCGTGCTGCTCGCCGTGCTGGTCGCCGATCTCTCCGGGATGAGCAAGGCGGAGACCGAACGCATATGGCTGCCGTTCGCCGCCTGGCTGCCGGCGGCCTGCGCCCTGCTGCCCACGGCCCGGCACCGCCACTGGCTGGCGGCTCAGGCCGTCTTGGCGCTGCTCCTCAACCACCTCCTGTACACCGGATGGTGACGGGGAGTCAGCTCATCGGGGGCGGGCTCAGGCCAGGTAGGGGCGGGTCGAGTCCACCCGGCCGGGGCGCAGGATGCGCAGCGGTCCGCGATTGCAGGACGGGCACTCGGCGCGGGTCAGCGGGGAGGCGACGCGGACGCCGCGGGTGAAGTAGTCGGCGCGCCGGTGGCCGGCCAGATCCGTGGTGTGCCGGATCTCGTACTCCTCTTCCCAGCCGTGCCCGCAGTGCAGACAGACGAAGGAATATGCCTCGTGAACCGTCTCGGTGTCCCGTTCCATGGTGATCACGCCCTCTCCCCGGCCCTGCGTGCTCGTACCGGGGCCGGATGCCTGCCGCTCCTCCCATTATGGCGCTCCGTGAGGGTGTGCGGGGGGCCGGAGCCGCGGACCGTGGATCGCCCCTTGTAGCGCCCGCGACCAGGCACGATGCCGTCACCGGGTATAAAGGCGCCATGGGGCACGACGCGCATGGCGCACCGCGGCCGGCCGGGGTGACCGCGTCCGGCAGCGATCTCGACCATGACCTCGACCACGACGTCGACGAGGTCATCGCCGCGGTGCTGACCGCCTCCCGGCTGCTGGTGGCGATCTCCGCCCGGGCGCTCGGCCGGACCGCGCCCTCCCTCACCCTGCCCCAGCTGCGGGCGCTGGTGGTGCTGGACAGTCAGGGGCCGGTCAAGCTCGCCGCGCTGGCCGGTGCGCTGGGCGTCAATCCGTCCACCGCGATGCGGATGGTGGACCGGCTGGAGGCGGCCGGCAGCGTCACCCGGCAGGCCAACCCCGGCAACCGCCGCGAGGTCGTGCTGAGCCTGACGGAGCCGGGCCGCGCGCTCGTCGAGGAGGTGCTCGCCGCCCGGCACACGGAGATCGCCGCGCTCGTGTCCCGGCTGCCGGCCGGCGAACGCGCCGGGCTCGTCCGCTCGCTGCGGGCGCTCACCGACGCGGCGGGCGAGCCGCCGGTGGCCCCGCGGCCGGCCCCGCCGCCGGAGTCGGCCGCACCGTAGCCGGGCCGGTGCTCAGCTCCGGCCGTGCTCCAGGGCCTGGTACACCGCCCGGACCAGCCCGGCGTTGCGGGGATCGAGGCCCGTGGTGCCCCCGCCGTACTTGTTCATGGTGTACGCGTACGACAGCCGGTTCTCCGGGTCCGCGAAGGCGTACGAGCCGCCCGCGCCGCCGTGTCCGAACGCCCGCGGATTGGGCCCCGCCTGGCCCTGGTGGTTGAGCATGTAGCCCAGCCCCCAGCGGTGTTCGTAGCCCTCCGGGGCGAGTGCGCCGATGGTCAGATCGCGCTCGCCCGGCAGGCTCTGCGACCGGCGCATCGCCTCCAGGGTGGTGGGCCGCACGAGCGTGCCGCCCACCAGCGCGCCGTACACGGTCGCCAGCCCGTGGGCGGACGCATGCGCGTTGCCCGCCGGGATCTCGGCGGACCGGTAGGCGGCGCTGTTGACATCGCCGGTGGGGACGTACGTCAACGCCAGCGCGACGACGGCGTACGGATGGTCGGACAGCGCCTTGAACGGCGGCTTGGGCAGGCCGGGGAACTGCCGGGCGAGCCGCGCCTCGTCCAGCTGCCCGACCATGTCGGCACAGTGGGCGTGCTCCTCGGCGGGGGTGCCGATGAACACCCGCGCGCCCAGCGGCCCGGTGATCTCGCTGCGCAGGAACGTGCCGAGGGACTGCCCGGTGATCCGCCGGACGACCTCGCCCACGAGGTATCCGAAGGTCACCGCGTGGTAGCCCTGGGCGGTGCCCGGCTCCCACCACGGCTCGGTGGCCGCCAGGGCGGCGCACACCCGGTCCCAGTCGTAGGCGTCCCGTGCGGACAGCCGCTCACGGGGGGCGATGAGTCCGGCGCGGTGGCTGAGCAGCCAGCGCACGGGGAGGTCCCGCTTGCCGGCCTGTGCGAACTCGGGCCAGTAGCGGGCGACCGGCGCGTCGAGGTCCAACTCGCCCCGGTCCACCAGGAGATGGGCGCACAGCGCGGTCATCCCTTTGGACGTCGAGTAGACGTTGACGAGGGTGTCGCGCTCCCAGACACGGGCGCCGGCCGCGTCCGCATGGCCGCCCCACAGGTCGACCACCGCCTCGCCCTCCACGGTCACCGTGACCGCCGCGCCGACATCGCCGTGCTCGCTGAAGTTCCGTGCGAAGGCTTCCCGTACGCCTGCAAACCCCGGTGCGCAGTGGCCGTTGACGGTGGCTGGTCCCACGGTGGCTCTCCTCGCGTCGTCCGGGTGCGGTCATCCCGTGCTTCCGTACGTGGGTACGGCGTACGTATCGGATGATCCGCCCGGGTCGATGCCCATGGCAACCATGTGAGGCCGGACGGCGGAGCGTCGGCGTGGTGCGGCGCCGCGGCGGCCGGCGCGGGGGTGGTGCCGTACGGCCGTGGCCGGTGAAACCGCAGGCCGGCGGCCTCGGCGAGGGTCCCGGCGCGAGGACATTCGCCGGCCGGGGGAGGGGGCCCGGGCGGCGGGGGCCGGTAGCGTCGCCGCTGCCGCCGAGATCCGTGCCAAGTCATCCGGCCCGGGCCGATGAATCGGCCCGCCGGGCGCCGTCTACCTCACCGAACCCGCAGGTCCACGCCCATCGGAGGACGCCATGTCTGCCACCCCGTCGCCCGCCCCCGCCGCCGTCCAGCCGGTGATCGTCACCCCTGACCTCGACCGGCTGCGGGACTTCTACCGCGCACTGGCCGGAGCCGAGGAGTTCACCCGGGTGCCCGAGGAGGGCCCGGCCTTTTTCGTCGGACTGCGGATCCGGGGCTCGGAGCTGGGCCTCGTCGCGGACCGGAGCATGGCGATCGGCACCCCGACCCGCATCCTGCTCAGCATCGCCGTCGAGGACGTCGACGCCCTCCTGGACCGGGTCGAGCCCCTCGGTGGAACGGTGCGCGGCCCGGCCGATGACATGCCCTGGGGGCAGCGGGTCGCCCACATCCAGGACCCGGACGGCAACGCGGTCAACCTCACCCAGCCCCTCTGACCGGGGCGGCGGCCGGCTCGCCCTCGGCGCCGTCGGCCGCGCCGGGGCCGGCCGGTCAGTTCTGGTTCTGTTCCAGGGCCTGGAGGTAGGCGTCCATGAAGTGGTCCCGGACGCCGTCGGAGGTGGGCGCGAGGGCATCGGCGGTGAGGCCTCTGGCATGGTCGAGCATGCCGCTGAGCAGCGGCATGGTGTGGTGGATGGCGCCTTTGGAGTCGATGTAGCGCAGCGCGGAGACGTGATGGAAGGTGGGCTCCGGGGGCAGCTGCGGCACGATGTCGTTGTTGTTGACGAAGCGGTACATCCGGTCCGAGAAGGCCGTGTTGAACTCTTTGGACAGCTGTCTGTCGCAGGTGCGCGGCTGGCCGAAGGTGTAGACGCCGTTGGCCGTCACATGCGGCTCCTCGAAATGCAGCCGGGCCCCGGCCAGCATCGCCAGCGCCCCGCCCAGGCTGTGGCCGGTGAACCACACCGTCTGGCCGTTGTCGCGGAACTCGTCGACGGCGGCGCGGACCTGCGGCCAGACGGCCTGCAGGGCCTCGGCGAAGCCGTAGTGGACGTACCCCCTGCCGCCGGGGCCGGGCCTCGGCGGCGTGGTGGCGTCCGAGAGCCAGTCGCGCAGCTCGGCCGGCTCCGTCCCGCGGAAGCTGGTGATGATCATGCTGTGGCCGCCCAGGGTGTACGCCTGGGTGTCCTCCAGCGGGAACGGTGGGCGGAACGTGGTGTGGTGATGGCGCACCCGGTCGAAGCCCCAGGTCCGGGCGGCGGCATCGATGGCCGCCTCGTCCTGGTAGGCGAGCGCGGCGGCGCGTGCCATGGCGAGCGCATGGCGGACGGTGTAGCCGGTGGCTTTCTGGTCGATGGTGGTGCTGGTCAACGAAGGCTCCTGGTGGTCGACGGTGGATGCGGTGATTGCCGGGCGAGGCGCGCATTCCGCCCCTGATTACAGAGCGCTTGCACTGGCTACACAGCGTAACTCCGCTGCGGAGTGCCGTGCGGTGCCGCCCGTTCAAACCACTCGTTCGAGCCTCGGGTCGCACACACCGGGCCGCCGGGCGAGCCTGGAAGCGTTCGGCTCCGGAGGACGGTCCACGAAGGAAGGCCCCCACAGTGAACAGCGCACAGCAGGCGGCACACGCGGAACATGTACCGGCCGAGGTGATGGTGGAACTGGAGAGCTGTGCGACCCAGGACGCACATGCCGTCTTCAGCGCGCTGCGCACCACCTTCAGCTCCGACCGGGAGGCGGACGACGTACCCGAGGAGATGGCCGGCCCGGGTGCGACCGTGTGGACCTCGACCTTCGACGTGAGCGACCGCAAGGCCGCCGCCGAGCCCCGCCGGCTGTCCGCCCCCGTCGTGGTCAGCCTCCAGGGCGGCTACTGGGCGGTCGACGAGCTGTGCCGGGGCCTGGAGTCGGCGTTCGCGGTGCACGTCCTCGGCACCGCCGCCGGCGACCAGGAAAAGGAGGTCGAACTGCGGCTGGAGACCCGTTAGGGGCCGCGGATCCGAAGCGGACCGACGGGGAGGGGACCAGGGGGACCACGACCACGGCGCACGCAGAGCGACGGCCCGGGCCGCACCACTTGCCCCGAGGCCCGGAGCGGAAAGGCAGGAGCGAGTGGAGCCCACCCCACCTCCGGCGGACGGCGGCGGTGCAGCGCCGGCCACCGAGCAGCGGTCCGAGCTGATCCTGCACGTCAACGATGTGGCGTACACCGTGACCGTGGACCACCGGACCACGGTCCTGGACCTGCTCCGCGAACACTTCTCTCTCACCGGCGCCAAGAAGGGCTGCGACCACGGACAGTGCGGCGCCTGCACGGTGCTCGTCGACGGGCGGCGCGCCAACAGCTGTCTGCTGCTGGCCGTGGCCCAGGAGGGGCGGCGGCTCACCACCGTCGAGGGCCTGGCCGACGGGGAGCGGCTGCACCCCCTCCAGGAAGCCTTCCTGGAGCGCGACGCGTTCCAGTGCGGCTACTGCACCCCGGGCCAGCTCTGTTCGGCCGCCGGTGTGCTGGCCGAGGCCGCGGACGGCTTCCCGTCCCACGTCACCCCGGCCACCGCGGACCCCACGGCACCGGTCGAGCTCACCGCCGACGAGATCCGCGAGCGGATGAGCGGCAATCTGTGCCGCTGCGGCGCGTATCCGCGGATCGTCGAAGCGGTCGCGGACGCCGGCGCCCGGCCCGGTGGAACCGCGCGGTCCGCAGGCCAGGAGGTGGCGCCGTGAAACCGTTCGGCTATCTGCGGGCGACCAGCGTCGAGGAGGCCGTACGGGCCGCCGCCGGCCGGCCCGGCGCCCGCTTCCTCGGCGGCGGCACCAACCTCGTCGATCTGATGAAACTGGGCGTGGAGGCACCGCGGCTGCTCATCGACGTCACCCGGCTGCCGCTGGCGGACATCGAGGAACTGCCGGACGGCGGGCTGCGGATCGGTGCGATGGTCCGCAACAGCGACCTCGCCGCGGCCGTCCCCGTACGCGAGCGTTACCCCGCCCTGTCGCAGGCGCTGCTGGCCGGCGCCTCGGGGCAGCTGCGGAACACCGCGACCACCGGCGGCAATCTGCTCCAGCGCACCCGCTGCCTGTATTTCCAGGACATCAGCAAGCCCTGCAACAAACGCTCCCCGGGCACCGGCTGCCCGGCCCGCGACGGTGTCCACCGCGATCTGGCCGTCCTGGGCCACTCCGCGCACTGCGTCGCCACCCAGCCCTCGGACCTGGCCGTGGCCCTGGCCGCCCTGGACGCCGAGGTGCAGCTGCACGGCCCCGACGGCGAGCGCACGGTGGCGGTGACCGACTTCCACCGGCTGCCCGGCGACCGGCCCGAGCAGGACACCGAGATCCGGCCCGGCGAACTCCTCACCGCCGTCCGGCTCCCGCCGGCCGCCCCCGGCGCGCGCTCGCACTACCGCAAGGCCCGCGACCGCGCCTCCTTCGCGTTCGCCCTGGCCTCCGTCGCCGCCGTACTGGAGGTGCAGGACGGCGTCGTGGGGCGGGCGGCGCTGGCGTTCGGTGGCCTCGCGCACCGGCCGTGGCGGGCCCGCGCGGCCGAAGAGGTGCTGCACGGTGCACCCGCCACCGAGGACACCTTCGCCCGCGCCGCCGACGCCGAACTCGCCGCCGCCCGCCCGCTGCGCGACAACGCCTTCAAGGTCGAACTCGCCCGCAACCTGGCCGTCAGTGTGCTGACCGGCCTGGCGGACCCGGCCGGCGCCCGCTGATCGACCACACGACGCCGACCACGACGACCACGCCGACCACGACGACCGGAGCGCCACCGCCGCAGCCGACCCCCGCCCCCGCCCCCCGTCCCCGACCCAAGGACGCGAGCCATGAGCCCCGACCCGTTCCCGCTCGGACCACCCCCCTACCCCCTGGGCGCCCCGCTCGCCCGCCGGGAAGGACGGGAGAAGGTCACCGGCACCGCCCGTTACGCGGCCGAACACACCCCGCCGGGCTGCGCCTATGCCTGGCCGGTGGCCGCGACCGTCGCCCGGGGCCGGATCACCGCCGTGGACGCCGACGGGGCGCTCGCGCTGCCGGGAGTGTGCGCGGTGCTGACCCATGAGAACGCGCCCCGCCTCGCGGCCGACGCCGACCCGACGCTGTCGCTGCTCCAGGACGACCGGGTGCCGCACCGCGGCTGGTACGTCGCGCTCGCCGTCGCCGACAGCCTCGAAACCGCCCGCGCCGCCGCCGAGGCCGTCCGCGTCAGCTATGCGACCGAGGACCACGACGTGCTGCTGACCGCCGGCCATCCGCGGCTGTACGAGGCCGAGACCGCCAACGGCGGCTATCCCGGGACCCGGGAACGCGGTGACTTCGACGGGGCGTTCGCCGCCGCACCGGTCACCGTCGACGCCACCTACACCGTGCCCCCGCTGCACAACCACCCCATGGAACCGCACGCCTCCACCGCCCACTGGAGCGAGGGCCGGCTGACCGTCCACGACTCCAGCCAGGGCTCCACCAAGGTCTGCGAGGACCTCGCCGCGCTGTTCTCGCTGGACACCGGCCAGGTCACGGTCGTCTCGGAGCACGTCGGCGGCGGCTTCGGCTCCAAGGGGACGCCCCGCCCCCAGGTCGTCCTGGCCGTGATGGCCGCCCGGCACACCGGGCGCCCGGTCAAACTCTCCCTGCCGCGCCGTGAGATGGCCGCGGTCGTCGGCCATCGCGCGCCCACCGTCCAGCGGGTGCGCCTCGGGGCCGGCGACGACGGGGTGCTCACCGCCCTCGCACACGAGATCGCCACCCACACCTCCACCGTCGCGGAGTTCGTCGAGCAGGCCGCGGTCCCGGCACGCATGATGTACACCTCGCCGAACAGCCGGACCGTGCACCGCGTCGTCCCGCTCGACGTCCCCACCCCCTCCTGGATGCGCGCACCGGGCGAGGCCCCTGGGATGTACGCCCTGGAGTCGGCCGTCGACGAACTCGCCGTGCTGCTGGACGTCGACCCCGTCGAACTGCGGCTGCGCAACGAGCCGGACACCGAGCCGGACAGCGACCGCGCCTTCAGCAGTCGGCATCTCATCGGTTGTCTCCGGGAGGGCGCCAAGCGCTTCGGCTGGCTGCCCAGGGATCCCCGGCCGGGCGTCCGGCGCGAGGGTGACCTGCTGCTCGGCACCGGCGTCGCGGCCGCCACGTACCCCGTCTACGTCGCCCCGTCCAGCGCCGAGGCGCAGGCCGCCGCCGACGGCAGCTACCGGATCCGGGTGAACGCCACGGACATCGGCACCGGCGCCCGCACCGTCCTCGCGCAGATCGCCGCCGCCGCGCTGACCGTGCCGGAGGAGCGGGTCCACATCGAGATCGGCAGCAGCGATCTGCCGCCCGCGATGCTGGCCGGCGGCTCCATGGGCACCGCCTCGTGGGGCTGGGCCGTCCACAAGGCCTGTATGGCGCTGCGGGCACAACTGCGCCACCACGACGGGCCGTTGCCGGCCGGCGGGCTGACCGCCGTCGCGGACACCCGTCAGGAGGCGGCCGAACGGTCCCCCTACGCCCGGCACGCCTTCGGGGCCACCTTCGCCGAGGTCCAGGCCGACACCGTCACCGGCGAGGTCCGGCTGCGCCGGCTGCTGGGCGTCTATGCGGCCGGCCGGATCCTCAACGCCCGTACGGCGCGCTCCCAGTTCATCGGCGGGATGACCATGGGGCTGGGGATGGCGCTCATGGAGGGGAGCGGGCTGGACCCCGCCTTCGGGGACTTCGCCGAGTGCGATCTGGCCTCCTACCACGTGCCGGTCTGCGCCGACGTCCCGCAGATCGAGGCGCACTGGCTCGACGAGGAGGACCCGCACCTCAACCCCATGGGCAGCAAGGGCATCGGGGAGATCGGCATCGTGGGCACCGCGGCGGCCGTCGCCAACGCCTTCCGGCACGCCACCGGCATCCGGCTGCGCGACCTCCCGCTCACCGCGGACAAGGTCCTGCCGCGGCTGCGGGCTCGCCAGGAGGGGGCCGGGTGAGGGGCCGGCCTGGAGGGCCCGGGTGAGGGTCCGCGCACTCCAAGATCTGTTGCGGAACCCGCCCAGTCGGGTCACCATGACAAATGACCCATACGTGATAAATGCTCACTCTTCGTGTTTCGGGGTTCGTTGGTCCAACGAGGTGAAGGGCGTGAGCCTCGCGGTGAGGAGCCACGACATGACACTTCCCGGCGACCGGCACTACACGGTCGAACTGCATGCTTCGGCGGAGCGTGTGCCGCAGATCCGGCGGATTCTCGCCGCGCATCTGCGCTACTGGGATCTTGAGCTGCATATCCCGCCCGTGTGCCGGGGAGTGGCGGAACTCCTGACCAACGTCCATCGCCATATCGGGCCGGACGCCCGGTGCGTCGTCGAACTCCGCTGGACCGGCCGCCACCTCACGGCCTCCGTCGCCGACGAGGGACCCCGGCTGCCCAAGCTGCGCAGCGCCGCCGGCGGCGGGCTCTCCACGGTGGCCGCGCTGAGCGACAGTTGGGGCACCTGCGGCACCCCGGAGGGCAAGGTCATCTGGTTCACCCGCCGGGTCGAGTCGGCCCGCAAGTCCCGGCTGACGGCCCGCACCCCGCTGCGCAGCGTGCCCGACACGAAGGGCCAGCCCGTGGTGCCGCCGCCGGTCCCCGCCGAGCCGCTCGTCGAGCCGGTGCCCGAGGCGGCCGCCGGCGCCGCCCCGGAGGCGGCGGCGGTGTCGGTCGCCTGACCAGCCATCAATTCGCCGTACGGCGAGAGCCGCCGTATGGCGAGAGCCGCCGTATGGCGAGAGCCGCCGTACGGCGAGCAGCCCAGGAAAACCGGTGGCCCGCCCCGTTCCCGTCAGTGCGTACGGGACGGGGCGGGCCGCTCCCTTCCGCCGCGGGCCGCCGGTTCCACCGGTGCCGGACCGCCGGCGGAGCGCAGCTCACCCCCGCCGCGCCGTCACCAACCATGCCGCGCAGCCGAGGGTGACCCCGTCCGGGCCCTGGTGCGCGGCCAGCGCGTCCCGGAGTGCGGCACGTGCCCGGGCCCCGGTCTCCTCGCCCAGCTCGGACAGCATCTCCTGCGCCATCGGCATGGCGGTCAGCGCGGCCACCGCATCGTCCGCGTCGGTGCCCACCCACATCGGCTCGTCGAGCGCGGTGAGTGAGACCTCCTCGAATCCGGCGCCGCCCAGCAGTGCGGTGATCCGGTCGGCGGCGTCGAGGGAGAACGGCCCGGGGGCGCCCGGTGCCCCGAGGTCGGGCAGCTGCACATACGGGGCGAGGGCGGCGAACGGCACGGTCAGATAGGCGTTCTCGCGCAGCTCCCGCCAGCACAGGAAGGCCAGCCGGCCGCCCGGGCGCAGGGCGCGGGCGAGGTTGTGGAAGGCCGCCCGCGGATCGGCGAAGAACATCACGCCGAAGCGGCTGAGCACGACATCGAAGGCGCCGTCGGCGAAGCGGTGGATCTGGGCGTCGCCCTCCGCGAAGGTGACCTGTGACAGCCCGGCCGCCGCGGCCTGCTGCCGGGCCTCGGCCAGCAGCGGCCGCGACAGGTCGACCCCGAGCACCGACCCCTCGGCGGCGGCCCGCCCCGCCGCCAGGCTCGTGCCGCCGCTGCCGCATCCGACGTCCAGCACCCGGCTGTCCGGCCGGATCCCGGCCGCCGCCATCAGCTGGGGGGTGAGCCGGCGGTAGCGTGCCTCCAGGTTCTCCCGCTGCCGGACCCAGTACTGTCCGTCCGCGCCGTTCCACGCCTGTGCCTGCGCGGTGTTGCCCGCCGCCACTTCGTCGGGCGGGAGCGGCCCGTCGGCTCCCGTGGCTCCCTGGCTCATCGCGTGCTCCTCGTCCGTCGTGGCCCGCTCTCGCTGCCTTCTCCTGCCCGACCAGGGTGTTCGCCGTGCGTACCGCGATATGTCACACCCGTGTCACACCCCCTTCCCCGATGCTCGTTCCTCTTGGAACACTCTGCTGACGCTGTACTTCCCACTGTTCTCTCCATCACCGCACAGCATCACCCCCACCATCGCGAATTCCCGCACACACCACGAGGTTCCCCATCTCATGCCTGAACTGAATCGGCGGCGTTTCCTCCAGATCGCCGGCGCGACCGCGGGTGTCTCGGCCCTGTCGAGCAGCATCGCCCGTGCCGCGGCCATCCCCGCAGCGCGACGCTCCGGCTCCCTGCGCGACGTCGAGCACGTCGTCGTCCTGATGCAGGAGAACCGTTCCTTCGACCACTACTTCGGCTCGCTCAAGGGCGTACGCGGCTTCGGTGACCCCCGGCCGCTCCTCCTTGAGAACGGCAAGTCCGTCTGGCACCAGTCCGACGGCTCCAAGGACGTCCTGCCCTACCACCCGGACGCCGAGAACCTCGGCATGCAGTTCATCGCGGGCCTGGACCACGACTGGGCCGGCGGCCACAAGGCCTGGAACAACGGCAAGTACGACAGCTGGATCCCGGCCAAGGGCGCCGGCACGATGGCGTACCTGACCCGCAAGGACATCCCGTTCCACTACGCGCTCGCGGACGCCTTCACCATCTGCGACTCGTACCACTGCTCGTTCATGGGCGCCACCGACCCCAACCGCTACTACATGTTCTCCGGCCACGTCGGCAACGACGGCTCGGGCGGCGGCCCGGTCCTGGGCAACGAGGAGGCGGGGTACAGCTGGACCACGTACCCGGAGCGGCTGGAGAAGGCCGGGATCTCCTGGAAGGTCTACCAGGACATCGGTGACGGCCTGGACGCCGACGGCAAGTGGGGCTGGATCGAGGACGCCTACCGTGGCACCTACGGCGACAACTCCCTGCTCTTCTTCAACCAGTACCGCGACGCCAAGCCCGGCGACCCGCTCTACGACAAGGCCCGCACCGGCACCAACGCCAAGCAGGGCGACGGCTTCTTCGACCAGCTCAAGGCCGATGTGAAGGCCGGCAAGCTGCCCCAGGTCTCCTATATCGCCGCCCCCGAGGCCTTCTCCGAGCACCCCAACTGGCCCGCGAACTACGGCGCCTGGTACGTCTCCCAGGTGCTGGACGCGCTCACCTCCAACCCCGAGGTGTGGAGCAAGACCGCCCTGTTCATCACCTACGACGAGAACGACGGCTACTTCGACCACGTCCTGCCGCCGTTCCCGCCGGCCTCCGCCGACCAGGGTCTGTCGACCGTGGACACCAAGCTCGACTCCTTCGGCGGCAACGCGTCCTACTCCGCCGGGCCCTACGGCTACGGCCAGCGCGTCCCGATGCTCGTCGTCTCGCCCTGGAGCACCGGCGGCTACGTCTGCTCCGAGGTCTTCGACCACACCTCCATCATCCGGTTCATGGAGCGCCGCTTCGGGGTGCACGAGCCGAACATCTCGCCCTGGCGGCGCGCCATCAGCGGCGATCTGACCTCCGCCTTCGACTTCGGCCTGGAGAACACCAAGCCGGCCGCGCTGCCGGCCACCGACGGCTACCAGCCGCCGGACAAGAACCGGCACGACAGCTACGTGCCGAAGCCGCCCGCCAACTCCGTCCTGCCCAAGCAGGAGCCGGGCTCCCGGCCGTCCCGCCCGCTGCCGTACGCGCCGCTCGTCGACGGGTCCGGCACGCCCTCCACGGGGCGCTACACCCTCACGTTCAAGAGCGGCGACAAGGCCGGTGCCTGCTTCACCGTCACCGCGGGCAACCGCACCGACGGCCCCTGGACGTACACCACGGAGGCCGGCAAGAAGATCTCCGACACCTGGAACACCGCCTACTCCAAGGGCGGCTACGACCTGTCGGTCCACGGCCCGAACGGCTTCCTGCGCACCTTCAAGGGCGACGGCAAGAAGGCCGGCCCCGAGGTGACCGCCCGCCACGACGCGACCGCCGGCCGCCTCGTCCTCACCCTGACCAACCACGGCAGCACCGACTGCCACCTCACCGTCACCAACGCCTACGGCGGGGCGAGCGAGACCTACCCCGTCCGCGCGGGGGCCACCGTCACGAAGCCGCTCGACCTGCGCGCCAGCAAGCGCTGGTACGACCTGTCGGTCACCTCCGACTCGGACAAGACCTTCCTGCGCCGGTTCGCCGGCCACGTCGAGAACGGTGAGCCGGGCGTCAGCGACCCGGCGATCATCACCGGCTGAACGGGCGGCGCGGGCACGTCCCGCCGCCATGGCAACGGGGCACCCGCCGCATATGGCGGGTGCCCCGTTCTCCGTTGTCGGTGGCCGTCAGACCGGGGTGATGGACCACCAGTTCTTGGCGATGTTGCTGTCGGGTTCGAGGACGACGACCTCGCCGACCGTGTTGCCGTAGTACGGCGTCATCACCTGGTGCGAGGAGCGCGAGATGATCTTGTACTGGCCGTCCGAGTCCCGCAGCTGCAGCGACCACTGGAACTCGTAGCCGGTGTTGCACGCACCCTGGGTCACATACGTCTTGCCGTACCACGGCCCGCCCGGCTTCAGGCACTTGCCGGTCTTGGTGTTCCGGATGAGGTAGGTCCCGCCGACGTCCTCGAACGTCCACTCGTCGCCGCCGTACGTGAGGGCGGGGTTCCAGGCGTACACGACGATGCCGTCGGACGAGTCGCTGCCGTAGCCGTGGGGCAGCAGGCTGCCGCCGGTCGCGTTGTTGAGGATGCGGTAGGGGACGCTGTCGGCGGCGGTGGCGGTGGCGGCGGTCAACCCGCCGAGCAGGCCGGCCAGCAGGCCGAGGACCAGGAGAAACCGGTTGAGGGCGCGTGGCATGACAGGCCTCTTTCCCGTGCTTCGTGAGGTGCTGTGGAACGGGTGCGCCGCACCGGGCGGGGAGGGATGCGGCGCAAGGAGAACGTAACGAACACCTCACCTGTCAGCGGTGTTTCGCACGGGTTTTCATGCGATCAGGCGTCTTGTGCCTCTTTAAACTCTCTGCGGCGGGAGGTGCGGGGCACAACGGCGTACGGGTGGAGCGGGAACGCTGGTGTTCGGGCGTGCCGGGGCGGCGGGGGCGGGCCCGTGCGATGCGGCGTGGACCGGTGGCCGGTGGCCGGGAGCGACCGGGGATCCGGCCCAAGTTGGCCGAATCCCCGGTGCCGTCCGCGCAGCCGTACGCCGTACCGCCGTCGCCACGGGTCAGGTGCCGGTGGCGGGCCGGGGAGCGGTGGCGGTCCCGCCGGGAGGCGCGGCGGTCACCGGCACCGCTCCCGGCCCGGTCGGCTCAGGAGGCCGCGTCGGGCAGTTCGCCGCGGATCCCGCGGGCCGCCGCGACCAGGTTCTCCAGGGCGGTGCGTACCTCGGGCCAGCCGCGGGTCTTCAGGCCGCAGTCCGGGTTGACCCACAGCCGCTCGGCCGGAATGGCCTCAAGTCCCTTGCGCAGAAGGGCTGTTGTCTCGTGCGTGCCGGGCACGCGCGGGGAGTGGATGTCGTAGACGCCCGGCCCCACCTCGCGCGGATAGCCGGCCGTGGCGAGCTCCCCGGCGACCTGCATATGGGAGCGGGCCGCCTCCAGGCTGATGACGTCCGCGTCGAGGTCGTCGATGGCCCGGAGGATGTCGCCGAACTCCGCATAGCACATATGGGTGTGGATCTGGGTGTCCGGACGGACCCCGCCGGTGGTGAGGCGGAACGCCTCGGTGGCCCAGGCCAGATATTCCGCATGGCCGGCACGGCGCAGCGGCAGCGTCTCCCGCAGCGCCGGCTCGTCGACCTGGATCACCGAACTCCCGCCCGCCTCCAGGTCGTTGACCTCATCGCGCAGGGCGAGCGCCACCTGGCGGGCGGTGTCCGCGAGCGGCTGGTCGTCCCGGACGAAGGACCAGGCGAGCATGGTGACCGGTCCGGTGAGCATGCCCTTGACCGGGCGGTCGGTGAGCGACTGGGCGTACTGCGTCCAGCGCACCGTCATCGGCTCGGGGCGGGAGATGTCACCGGCCAGGATCGGCGGGCGGACACAGCGGGTGCCGTAGGACTGCACCCAGCCGTGCTGGGTGGCGAGATAGCCGGTCAGCTGCTCGGCGAAGTACTGGACCATGTCATTGCGCTCGGGCTCCCCGTGCACCAGGACATCGAGACCGGCCTTCTCCTGGAAGGCGAGGACCTCGCGGATCTCGGCCGCGATGCGCTCGTCGTAGGCGGCGGCGTCGATGCGCCCGGCCCGCAGCGCGGCACGGGCGGCGCGCAACTGGTCGGTCTGCGGGAACGAGCCGATGGTCGTGGTCGGCAGCAGCGGCAGCCCGAGGTGGGCTCGCTGGGCGGCGGCCCGCTCGGCGTACGGCGCCGAGCGGCGGCCGTCGGCCCCGGTGACGGCCGCGGCCCGGGCCCGTACCGCCGGGTCATGGGTGAGCTGCGAACCGGAGCGGGACGCCAGGTCCGCCCGGTTGGCGGCGAGTTCGGCGGCGATCGCGCCGGTGCCCCGGCTCAGACCCCGCGCCAGCGTCACGACCTCGGCGGTCTTCTGTCGCGCGAAGGCCAGCCAGCGGGCGATCTGCGGGTCGATCTCCCGCTCCATACCGACGTCCAGCGGAACGTGCAGCAGCGAGCAGGACGACGACACATCGACCCGCTCGGCCAGACCGAGCAGCGTCCCCAGGGTGGCCAGCGACTGCTCGAAGTCGTTGAGCCACACATTGCGGCCGTCGACGACCCCGGCGACCAGCCGCTTGCCGGGCAGTCCGCCGGCCGCCGCGAGATCGGCGAGGTTGGCGGCCGCGGCGCCGGTGAAGTCCAGCGCCAGGCCCTCGACGGGCGCCTTGGCCAGCACCGGCAGCGCCTCGCCCAGCCGGTCGAAGTACGAGGCGACCAGCAATTGCGGGCGGTCGGTGAGCGCACCGAGGCCGCGGTAGGCGCGGGCCGCGGCGTCGAGTTCGGCGGGGGAGCGGTCCTGCACCAGGGCCGGTTCGTCCAGCTGCACCCAGCGGGCGCCGGCCGCCCGCAGGTCGGCGAGCACCTCGGCGTAGACGGGCAGCAGCCGGTCCAGCAGCGTCAGCGGGTCGAAGCCGGCCGCGACACCGGGCGCGGGCTTGGCCAGCAGAAGGTAGCTGACCGGACCGAGCAGCACCGGGCGGGCGGTGAGGCCGAGCGCGAGCGCCTCCCGCAGTTCGGTCACCTGCTTGCCGGAGTCCGCGGCGAAGATCGTGTCCGGGCCCAACTCCGGGACCAGATAGTGGTAGTTGGTGTCGAACCACTTGGTCATCTCCAGCGGCGCCACGTCCTGGGTGCCGCGGGCCATCGCGAAGTAGCCGTCCAGCGGGTCGGCGGCCACCGCCGCGCGGTGCCGGGCCGGGATCGCCCCCACCATCACCGTGGTGTCCAGGACGTGGTCGTAGTACGAGAAGTCGCCGGTCGGCACCTCGTGGACACCGGCCTCGGCCAGCTGCTGCCAGGTGGCACGGCGCAGTGCGGCGGCGGTGCTTTCGAGGGCGTCGGCGCTGACGTGGCCCTTCCAGTAGCCTTCGACGGCCTTCTTCAGTTCGCGGTGCGGTCCCTGACGGGGGTAGCCGTGCACGGTGGCGCGGGCGGCCGCGGCGGCGGATGTGCTGGTCACGGAACTCTCCTTCGCGAGTATGACTCCATGGACCCCGGGACGGGTCGAGAGCGCGAAGGGACGGCGAACCGGGCGGGCAGCGGCGCCAACTGGCCGTCCGTGCCCGCCTGAGGTGTCCGCCGACCTGCCCTCGAGGTCACCGAGATCGCCCCGTGCACCGGTCGCACGGGGGCACTGGCAGGTCTTCGGACTCGTGGGCACATCCGCCTGGGCGGACATCTACTGGCCGTCGCTTCCCAGACCCGGCCGGGCCCAGTGCGTATGACGGCGGTCGTTCCCACTCACCGCTGCGGGGCAGTCCCGGAATTCCACCGGGTTCCCTCTTGCGACGCGTCTGCCTGGCGGGCAGGGCGAACCAGTTGCACCCGCCACCCTAGGCGCTGCCGCCCCGATCGGACACCGGCTCCCGGACTCCGGCGCGTGACATGGGCCACCGGCCCGCCGCTGTGCTTTGCCCTGGAGCGCACTCCAGCTCCTAGCGTGGGCGCAGGACCTGACCACCCGTCGCTGAACGAAGGGGACATCGTGCGCTACACACTGTTCGGCAGGACCGGCCTGCGGGTGAGCGAGCTGAGCCTGGGGACCATGACGATCGGCGGCGACCCGGGCTGGGGCACCGACAAGGACACCAGCAGCCGGATCCTGGACGCCTATGCGGACGCGGGCGGCAACTTCATCGACACCGCCAACAACTACACCGACGGCTCCTCGGAGCGGATCCTGGGGGAGCTGCTCGAAGGCCGCCGGGACAGCTTCGTGCTGGCCACCAAATACACCTGCGCGACCCGCCAGGGCGAGGTGAACGCCGCGGGCAACCACCGCAAGAACCTGGTCCGTTCGGTGGAGGCCAGTCTGGAGCGGCTGCGCACCGACCACGTCGATGTGTTGTGGGTGCACGCACGGGACCACTTCACGCCCGTGGAGGAGGTCATGCGGGCGCTCGACGACATGGTGCGGTCGGGCAAGGTGCTCCACGTCGGCGTCTCCGACTGGCCGGCCTGGGAGATCGCTCAGGCCAACACCCTCGCCGAGCTGCGCGGCTGGACCGCGTTCGCGGGCTCGCAGCTGCGCTACAACCTGCTGGAGCGGACGCCGGAGCGGGAACTGCTGCCGCAGGCCCGCGCCTTCGATCTGGCCGTGCTGGCCTGGGCACCGCTCGCGGCCGGCAGGCTCACCGGCAAGTACCGCCGCGGCGAGACCGGCCGGCTGGACGGCAACGCCGCCGACGACGCCCGAGACCACCAGGCGGAGGAGACCATCACCGCGGTGCTGGAGGTCGCCGAGCAGGGCGGCTGGAGCCCGGCGCAGGTGGCGCTGGCGTGGCTGCGCAGCCGGCCCGGCACCGTCATCCCGATCATCGGCGCCACCAAGGAGAGCCAGCTCCGCGACAATCTCGGCGCGGTCGAGGTCACGCTCGACGCCGATGCGCTGGCCCGGCTCGACCGGACCAGCGCGGTGTC
This sequence comes from Streptomyces auratus, assembly GCF_050433025.1. Taxonomy (NCBI): domain Bacteria; kingdom Bacillati; phylum Actinomycetota; class Actinomycetes; order Kitasatosporales; family Streptomycetaceae; genus Streptomyces; species Streptomyces auratus. The sequence goes on from NZ_JBNGCB010000003.1 coordinate 2,278,237, forward strand.
CCTCGGCTTCCCGCACGACTTCCTGCGGGAGCCGCGGGTCGTCGAGAACGTCTACGGCGACCGCTGGGGCCGGATCGAGGACCGGCGGTCCACCTATCGTCGGACGATCGGCGGGATCGGGTGACGGGAGGCGGGACCCGCTGACCGACCGGCGGGATCGGGTGACGGGAGGCGGGACCTGCTGACCGACCGGCGGGTCCACTGACCGGCCGCCCGCCGCCGTCGATCCCCGCCCCCCCCGCCGCCGGCCCCCGGCGGGGGCGGCCGCCCCCCCCGCTCGCTCGCCCGGCAGATGCCCGATTACGCCGAACGCCGCCGCCCGGATGGCCGGGCGGCGGCGTCTGCTGTCTATTGAGTCAGGAGGTGGCCCGCCCGGGGCCGGAGCGGACGGACCGAGGAGAAGGACGCCCGATGAGGAGAACCGCCGGCCCGGCCGTCGCCGTGGCCACCGTCGCGCTGTGTGCCATGGGCCTCGGCGGCTGTACGAACACCGGCGAGGGCACCGCCCCGGCCCGGTCCCGCACCCCCACCGCGGCGACGGTGACCGCGGGGCCGACCAGCGCGGCCCCGGCCGCCGCCCGCCTGACCATCAAGGACTTCACCTTCAAGCCGGCCGCGCTGTCCGTACGGCCCGGCGGCACGGTCACCGTGGTCAACGAGGACTCCACCACCCACACCGTGACGGCCACCGGCCCCAAGGCCTTCGACACCGGCAGCATCGGGCCGGGCCGGACTGTCACCTTCAAGGCTCCGGGCAAGGCCGGCAGCTACCCCTTCATCTGCACGATCCACCCGTACATGAAGGGCGCGCTCACCGTCCGCTGACCGCCTGACCGCCTGACCGCCTGACCGCCTGACCGCCGCTCACCATGAGGCTGGGAGATGCCGTGGCACCAGACAGCTCCGTACCGGAGCGCGGGCGGGCCCGCCGGGTCCCCCGCGGCATCGCGCGGGTGCTCGCGGCGGCCGGGCTGGCCGTGGACGCCGCCGTCCATGCCCGGGTCGCCGCGCAGTACGACGCGGTCACCGCGACCATCGGCCAGGGCACGCTCTTCCGCGTCGAGGCCGTCCTCGCCGCAATCGCCGCCCTGCTGGTGCTGGTCTGGCGCCGTCCGGCGGCCGACATCTTCGCCTGGCTGGTCGCCACGGGCGGCCTCGCGCTGCTGCTCCTGTACACCTACGTGGACGTCGGCACACTGGGGCCGGTGCCGAACATGTACGAACGGGCCTGGACCGGCGACAAGAAGATCGCCGCCCTCGCCCAGGCCGTCGCCGTCCTGGCCACCGTCTTCCTGCTGTCCACCCGCGCCCGGCCGCCGGGCAGACACCGCAGATGAGCCTGCGCCGCCCGGGTCAGTGCCGAGTCGGGGCTGCCGCCCGGGTCAGTGCTTGAGCGCGCTGCGCTGCTGCCACTGCTGCCAGCTCTCCTGCCAGACCTCCAGGCCGTTGCCGACATCGGTCTTGTCGGTGTTGCTGGTGCCCTTCACCTCGACCGTGGAGCCGATCGGGAGGAAGTCGTAGGCCTTCTTGGCGTCCGAGGTGGTCATGCCGAAGCAGCCGTGGCTGTTGTTCTCCACGCCGATCGACTTGTTCCACGGGGCGGAGTGCAGGAACGTCCCGGACGCGGTGAGGTGGGTGACCCACTTGGAGTCCAGCATCCACTTGTCGCCGTACCCGATGGTGGCGGAGTCCATCGTCTCGGCCGCGTTCTTGCTGCGTACGGTGTGCACCCCGCCGCGGGTCGGGGCCTCCGGGGAGCCCGCGGAGCCGCGGATGGTGCCGACGTTCTTGCCGTTGTCGTACATCGTCATGGTGTGCGACGGGACATCGATGACGGCCTTGTGGTCGCTGCCGATGGTGAATCCGAAGTTGTAGTCCCGGGCGAACCAGCCGCCGTCCGTGCCGGAGTTGATCCCGGACAGCGCGCCCTTCACGGAGACCTTGGTGCCGGTCGGCCAGTAGTCCTTGGGGCGCCAGTCGATCCGGTCCTTGCCGGAGTAGTCCTTGACCCAGCCCCAGGCACCCTGGACCTTCGGCTGCGTGGAGACCGTCAGCGCCTTCTCGATCTCGGCGCGCCGGTCCTTGGCTATCGGGTGGTCGAACAGGATCGAGACCGGCATTCCGCTGCCCACGGTCTGGCCGCCGCCCGGGGTGTTGGTGAGCTTGTTGACCTTGTCGGCCTGCTGCGTGGTGAAGTCCGAGGTGCCGGAGGATTCCTTGCCCTTGGCCGACTTCGCCTTCGTGTGCACGGTGTAGGTGGTCTGCGGCGCGACCTTGCCGTCCGAGGTCCATGACGTGCCGTCACCGGCGAGCCGTCCGGCGACCTTGTCGCCCTTGTCGGTCTTGACCTCGACGGAGGTGAGCTTTCCGCCGTCGGCCCGCACGGATATCCGCGAGCCGAGCTTGGCCGACTTGGTTCCGGCGGCCGGGGTGACGGTCACCTTGGTCGCCGGCTCGTCCGCCTTCGACGCGTCCGTACCCGGCCCGCACGCGCTCAACAGTGCGGCCGCCGCGGTCAGGGCGGGTATCAACCGGGCAGAGTGGCGGCGTGATGCGGCGTGCACGGGGGTCCCTCCAAAGCAGAACAGCTGACAGTGGCGGAGCCCGGCCCTGAGGGGTCACGTTCAGGGCTGTCGATGCACCCGCCGCATATGCAGAGGGTGTGTCTGCCGAGATGGTTGCCTCGTGCACCGATTCATGAGGACACAGTTCGATATCGGGGCTGTTGGGTAGTCGGCGGTGGCCGGCCACGGACGGTGGCCGGCCTCGGTCGCATGGCGGCCGGCCATGGGCACATGGCTGCGCCCCTGTTGCCCGCGGCCCCGCCGCGGGCAACAGGGGCGGACAGGGGCAGCCGGTCGGGAAGCGTCAGCGGGCCGGAAGCGTCAGCTGGAGGGCGGTGTGCCGCCCCCGCCGCTGCCCGGTGTTCCCGTACCGCCGCCCTGCACCCCTTCGCTCGGCGTCCCCCCGCCGGTGGTCCCACCGCCCGGACCGGTCTCCCCTCCCGTCGACGAGGGCGTCCCGCCGGTGGTGTTGCTGCCTCCCGTGGTCCCCGGCGGCTGCCCGGTGGTCTCGCCGGTGCTCGTACCCGGGGAGCCGGTGGTCCCGGAGGACGTCTCGCCGGACGACGGGGATTCGTTCGGCGGCGGCTGGGAGGAGGAGGGTCCACTGGGGGTCTCGGACGGCGGGGAGGTCGGGCTGTCGGCGGTGCCGGTGGTTCCCTGGGGGCGCGTGAACCAGGTGCCCGTCTTCGGGTTGCGCAGCGTGAATTCCTTGATCTTGGACTTCGCGGGCTTGACGACGACCACGTTCGAGGACCGGTATCCGGGCCACTTCGTGCCGACCGTCTTCACGCTTCCCTGGAGGGCCTTCGGCTGCGTCAGCGGGTTGCCGCACTTGCAGCGCACCCGCGGCACGCCGTACGCGTCGACCATGACCGCGGTGCCGGCCTGCAGGACCGACTGGAATTCGGTGGTCCTGCCGTCCTTGTAGCCGTGGTTGGTGACCCGGGTGTCATAGGCCAGCTGTACGGGCGTCAGCGACCGCAGATAGCGCGGGACATCGCCCGGGGTGACGCCCACGACGCCGGCGAACGCCTGGTTCTTCGCGGGGGCGCCGGTGAGGTAGCTGATCTGCTTCTCGACGTCGCAGCTCGCGCTGTTCTCGGTCCCGCCGTAGAGGCCGGGGGTCGCGCCCGAGAATTCGCTGTTGGAGCCGCTGGACTGCTTGGGCGTGGCGGACGTGGTCGGGGTGGACTCGTTCGCCGACGACTCGGTGACCGGGTTCGGGCCGGTCGAGGCGGCCGGCTCGGCGAACACCTCGCTCGTGGTGCCGCTCGGCCGGGTGAGCACGATGGTGATGATCACGGCCGCGACCACGACCGCGGCGATGATCGCGACCCGCGGTGCGGACCGCCACCAGGGCCTGCCGCCCCCGGCTCCGCCGCCCCCGCCGCCTCCGCCCCCGCCGCGTCCGCCGGGGCCACCCGGGCCGCTGGGTCCGCCCGGGCGGGGGGCGGTTACCGGCGTGGTGGGCTCCTCCGGCCGCGCTCCTGGTTGCGGAGCCACCTGTGTGGGCTCGTGCGGGTGGCCGGAGAGCGGACCCGACGGCGGTCCTGTCGGGTGACTGTCCGGCGGCGGTGAAGAAGTCACGGGTGGCCCTTCCGACGCGTGTGGGCCATCCGGCTATGCGAATTTTGCCCGTGTTTGTCGATGTCAAGGCCATTGTGTGCCCGGGTTCGGTACGGTCCGCAAGCGGGGCGGTACACAGGGTGCTTACGGTGGTGGGGACAGCCGTCCATGCGGGCACGGCACCGCGCTGCGCGTCCCCCGGCGGAGCGCCATGGCCCCGTGCGCAGCAGCTTGCAGGCGGTCCATCAGGCGGATCGCCTGCAAGGGCGGTCCCGTACCGGCAGGAGAGAGCGTGAGCCAGCTGCGAGGCCCCACGTCGGCCGGTCCCCCCGGCCCGGTAGCCGTCCACGGCGCCCCGCCCGAGGTACGGGCCTGGGCACACGCGCTCGGGACGGCCGTGGCGGGCATCGTCACGATGATCGTGATCGCCACGCTCGGCCTGTGGGCGGCCGGCGCCGCGGACCTCCCCGGCGGGGCCTTCCCCTCGGTGGTCGCGGCCACCGTGGTGGTCGCCGCCGGCGGCTCGGTGGGCCTGTCCGGTGACGCCGGAGTGCTCGCCCAGGCCCACGCGAACCTCGACGCCGTACCGCTGTCGGTCACGCTCGCCGGTGCGCTGGTGACCGCCGCCGTCTTCCTGCTGCCGCTGCGCCACCGGGCGGTGGCCGGCACCGGGGAGCTGCTCGGCCGGATCGCCCGCACGGCGGTGTGCTGGCTGGTGCTTCTGCTGCTGCTCGCGCTCGCGTCCTCGCACGACTTCCGGATCACGGTGGGCAACGACCTCGCCGATCAGCTCGGCGCCGAGCTGGGCGCCACCCCCGTCATCGGTTTCCGCGCCGACGTGCCCGCGACGCTCGGTGTCGGGCTGCTCTGGGTGCTGGCGCTGCTCGTGCTGACCTTCCTCATCTCGCGCCGGGCCCCGCTCTCCCCCCGGCTGCTGCACTTCCAGGACTCCGTCCGGCCACCCGCCTTCGCGATGCTGCTGACCCTGCTCGCCTATGCCGCGATCGGGCTGGTCATCGGCATCGTCGAGCTCTTCGCCCGGGGGGATCCGGCACGGACCTTCGCCGTCATTTTTCTCGGGCTGCCCAACCTGGCCTGGATGGCGCTGGGTATCGGCACCGGCGGCGGCTGGGTGGGGCATGTCGACAAGGCGATCGGACTGCCCGTGCCGCCCGCCCTCGACCAGGTGCTGCGCACTCGCGGGCAGCGGACCCTGGACCTCCACTCGCTCTCCGCGTACGACGGCCGGGTCTGGCTACTGGTGGCGGTGGCGGCCGTGGTGCTGCTCGCGGCCGCCTTCTTCGCGGCGGTCCGCTCCCCGGCCCGGCGGCCGGCCTGGCGGCACGCCGTCGAGATGGCCGTGGCGCTGGCGCTCACCCTGTTCACCGTCGGACTGCTCACCCGGATCTCCGCCAGCTTCGGGCTCTCCCTGCTCGGCGTCGGCGACCTCGGGGGCGGCCTGGGCAACGCGGTCACCCTGGATCCGCAACTCCTGCGCCTGGTGGGGGTGGGCCTCCTATGGGGGCTGGTCACCGGCTTCCTCGGCAGCCTGCTGGCGCGGCGGGTACGGCATCCCGGCGAGGTACCGGCGCCGCAGCGCCCACGGGAGCCCTGACCTCACGCCGCCGGCGGCTGCCCCGCGCGGCCCGGGAAGACCGGGGTGGCCCAGCGCGGGGGCGGCGGGGGCGCCGCGCTGCGCCGGCCGCCCGGGTCCGCCTGGGCGTCCACCTGCGTCACGGGATGCGCGCGGGTGGCGCCCACCGCTGCCCCGGGATCCGCGGTCCGGCCGGCCGCGCGCAGCGCCGCCACGAACCCCCGGCAGGTCTCGTAGCGGTTCTCCGGCGCCTTGGCCAGGGCCTGGGCGAACACCGTGTCGACGGACTCCGGCAGATCCGGCCGCTGCCGGGTCAGGGCCGGCGCCGGATCGTACTGGTGCGCCCACAACAGCGCCATGTCGTCGTCGCGCCGGAACGGCGGTGCCCCGGTCAGCATTTCGAAGAGCACGCAGGCCAGGCTGTAGACATCGCAGCGGCCGTCCACCGGGCGGCCCGAGATCTGCTCCGGTGCCACGTAGTCCAGGGTGCCGACGAACTGGCCGACGCTGGTGAACCCGGTCAGCGACAGCGACTTCTTCGTCAGCCCGAAGTCGGTGAGGTAGGCGTGCTCGGGGCGGTCGCTGTCGGTGCCCTCGGCGATCAGGATGTTGCCCGGTTTGACGTCCCGGTGCACCAGATCGTGCGCATGGGCGGCGTCCAGTGCCGAGGCCACCTGGAGGGCGATCCGGCAGGCGGTCTCCAGGGGGAGCGGCCCGTCGCGGTCGAGCAGCGCCCGCAGATCCCGCCCCTGGACGTAGCGCATCGCGATGTAGAGCACGCCCTCGGTCTCCCCGGCCTCGAAGACCGGCACGATATGCGGGTGGTCGATCGCCGCGGCCACCCGCGACTCATGGGTGAAGCGCTGCCGGAAGGTGTCGTTCCGGGCGAGTTCGGGTGCCAGCACCTTGACCGCCACGGTGCGGCCGAGCCGCAGATCCTCCGCACGGTAGACCACGGCCATCCCGCCCCGGCCGATCTCGTCCTGGAGCACATACCCGGCCAGCTGCCGCCCGCGCAGCGTGGGGGCGTCCGAGGCCGTGGCACGCTCCTGGCCCCGGCCGGCGGCTTCCTGCTCGCCGTTCACCGGAGGTCACCCGCGTCCGGCGGCCGGCGGCGGACCGCCGGGGTCCATGGCCCGGGTCCGGTCGGGGTCCGGCGGGGGCGGTCCGTCCGGCGGCCCGGCAGGGCCGGGAGCCGGTTCGGGGGCGGCGGGCCCGGATACGGGGCCGGATGCCGGGCCGGCCGGCTCCTGCGCCGGATTCGCCGCGCCCTCCGGTACGTCGGCCCTGCCCTCCGGCCCGTCCGGTGCGTCAGCCGCGTCCCCCGGCCCGTCCGGCGCGTCCCGCCCCCCGGAGCCCGGCTCCGGCGGCCTCTGCCGCCCCGGCCGTGAGGAGGGCTTCGACCCCACGGCGTACGTCTGCAACGACACCCCGTCGCAGTAGCACCAGCGCTCGTGCCGGGCGTCGTACAGCCAGACCGCATCGCCGTCCACGACCACTCCCAGCCGGTTGCCCCGGGTGCGCCGGGTGAACGACTCGCCGTCCAGCTGCCCGGCGGCCAGCTCCTCCACCAGGTGCCGGTACCGGCTCAGTTCCTCCTCCACCGCGCCCAGCAACGGCCGGGGGTCCGCGGTCCGGGCGGCGGGCTGTGCGGCGGCCGGCGCTTCGCGCGGGACGGACAGCAGCAGCCGGCCGTCCACCCAGGCCGACCAGCCGTTGGAGCACAGCGCCAGCGCCCAGTCGCCCCGGCGGTCGATGACCTGGACCGGCAGCAGCGGATCGAGCGGCGAGGACGGGCGGGTGGTGTCCGGGGCCGCCCAGGTCGCCATCCCCTCCGGTGGGACGACATGGCTGGGAAGGAACTCGGGCGAGGTCATCGGCGGCTCCCGGGCGCTACTCACGCATGATCTCGGGCTCGTGCCGCCGCAGCAGCCTGAGCACCACGAAGCCGAGGATCAGCGAGAGCACGATCATCATGCCCATGTCCAGCAGCCAGATTCCCGCGGAGTGCTGGAACAGTGGGTCGGTGGTGCTTGCCTGTGGTACGAGATGGTGCAGATCGATGGTGCCCGCCATGGCGCCGAGCGCCCACCGGGACGGCACCAGCCACGACAGCTGCTCCAGCACCGGCACGCCGGTCAGCTTCAGCAGCGCACCGCAGAACACGACCTGGACGATCGCGAGGAGGACCAGCAGCGGCATGGTGACCTCCTCCTTCCGCACCAGCGCGGACACGAACAGGCCGAGCATCATGGCGGTGAAGGCCAACAGGGCCACCGCCAGGGTGATTTCGAGCAGTGGCGGCAGCAACACGCCCTTGCCGCCCGGTGCGCTCAGGTTGACGCCGAACAGCGCCACCAGGGTCAGCACCACGGCCTGCACGATCGTGATCGACCCCAGCACCAGCACCTTGGACATCAGATACGCCGAGCGGGACAGGCCGACGGCTCTCTCCCGCTGATAGATCGTCCGCTCCTTGACCAGTTCCCGTACCGCGTTGGCGGCGCCGGTCAGCACCGCTCCGACACACAGGATCAGCAGCGCGTTGATGGCGCCCGCGCCCTCGGCGAGCGAGGACCCGGCCAGGGCGTGCGCCATGGCCCCCATGATGAACGGCAGCGCCACCATGATGATCAGGAAGGTCCGGTCGGCGGTCAGTGCCGCCGCATAGCGCCGGACCAGTGTGTGCAGCTGCTTGCCCCAGCTCTGCGCCTTGGGCGCGGCCACCGGTCCCCGCGGCGCCTCCGGGGCGCGCGGCGGCTGGTGGGACTCCATCGCGATGTAGCGGCGGTGCTGCGGCGAGGCGCGGAACTCGCCCGACCAGTCACGGCCCTTGTCGTTCTCGAAGGCCTCGAACGCCTCCGGCCACTGCGTGTACCCGAAGTAGTGCAGTGCCTCCTGCGGCGGCCCGTAGTAGGCGATCGTGCCGCCCGGCGCCAGGATCAACAGCCGGTCGCAGACATCGAGGCTCAGCACGCTGTGGGTGACGACGATGACGGTACGGCCGTCGTCCGCGAGGCCGCGCAGCATATGCATGACGGAGCGGTCCATTCCGGGGTCGAGCCCGGAGGTCGGTTCGTCGAGGAAGAGCAGCGACGGCTTCGTCAGCAGTTCCAGCGCGACGCTCACCCGCTTGCGCTGGCCGCCCGAGAGGCTGTGGATCGGCTGCTTCACCCGCTGGTCGAGGCCCAGTTCATGGATCACCTCGTCGACCCGCGCCTGCCGCTCGGCCTTCGCGGTGTCCTCGGGGAAGCGCAGCTGCGCGGCGTAGCCGAGCGCCCGGCGCACGGTCAGCTGCAGATGCAGGATGTCGTCCTGCGGGACCAGTCCGATGCGCTGGCGCAGCTCGGCGTAGTCGCGGTAGAGGTCACGGCCGTCGTAGAGCACCGTGCCGTGGTCCGCGGGGTGCTGTCCGGTCAGCGCGTTGAGCAGCGTCGATTTGCCCGCGCCGCTCGGTCCGACCACGGCGAGCAGCGACTTCTCACCCACCGGGAACGAGACCTTGTCCAGCAGCGTCTTGCGGCCCTTGTCGACGCGTACGGCCAGGTCCTGCACGTCCAGTGACACCTCGCCGGTGTCGATGAACTCCTGGAGTTCATCGCCGACCAGGGAGAACGCAGAGTGCCCGATGCCGACGATGTCGCCGGGGATCATCGGCGCCCGGTCCACCGGCTGGCCGTTGAGGTAGGTGCCGTTGTGGCTGTCCAGGTCGACGATCTCGAAGCCGTCCGGGCCCGCGCGCAGCTCCGCGTGCCGGCGGGAGACCGTGAGGTCGTCGACGACCAGGTCGTTGTCGCTCGCGCGGCCGATCCGGGTGGTCCGGGCGGCCGGCAGCGGCCGCACCGCACTGGGGCGGCGGAAGGTGCTGGTGCCCGCGGGGTGGGAAACGGCGGAGGGCCGCTCGACCCGGGTCGGGCGGGGCGGCGCGGAGAGCACCGCGCACGGCCCGTCGGCGGGGTTGCCGAACCGGATCACACTGCCCGGCCCGACCCCGGACTCCTGCACCCGCCGCCCGTCGGCGTAGGTGCCGTTGGTGCTGCCCTCGTCCTCCACGGTCCAGTGCCCGGCCTTGGCCCGGAGCACCGCGTGATGCCAGGAGACCCGCGCGTCGCTCAGGACGACCTCGCTCGCGGGGTCCCGTCCGACGTGGTAGACGCGGCCGGGGTCCATCACCTGGGTGCCGCCGTCGGACTCGACGACGAGCTCCGGCGCGGTGGGCGAACCCTGCCACTCGGCCATACCAGAATTTTACGGCGGAGGGACCGCCTCCGCCTCTTCGCGCGGCAGCACCGCAGCCCACAAAAGCCCTGCCCAAAACGGCATTTCGCGACATGATCCCCCTTTATGCGAGCGCATACGACCGGTTACTCGCGAGAAAGGGCACAGGTCAACTAGGGTGAGCGATCCGATTGGCCTCACCTGCAAATTCCATGGAAATGCCGGAATTTGTTGCGCTGATCGAAGGAAGTCCTGCCGAACCAGGACGTTAAGTACAGCGCAGGGCTGCGTAGTGCCGGCAACACCGCAGAGCGTCGGCTTTGTAGGACCCAGCCGGCCCGTCCGTCCTGTGGTGCGGCGGGGCCGGTCCCTTCTTATTCACCTACCTCCTGAAGGCAAGGCAGAGATGGCACGAGTCTCCCGACACGACCCCGAGCAGTTCTCCCGCGACGGCACGCACCCGGTCGACGAGGTGCTCCCGGTCGGCAAGCTCACGCTCTACGGCTTCCAGCACGTCCTCGCCTTTTACGCGGGCGCGGTGATCGTCCCGATCATCCTCGGGAACGCCCTCGGCCTGTCCCACGAACAGCTGGTCTATCTGATCAATGCGGACCTGCTGACCTGCGGTATCGCCTCGATCATCCAGGCTCTGGGCATCTGGAAGATCGGCGCCAGGCTGCCGCTGGTCCAGGGCGTCACCTTCACCGCCGTCTCGCCGATGATCGCGATCGGCCTGGGGGCCGGCGGCGGCACCGCCGGCCTGCTCGTCGTCTACGGCGCGGTGATCACGGCAGGCATAGCGACCTTCCTCTTCGCCCCGTTCTTCAGCAAGCTGGTGAAGTACTTCCCGCCGGTCGTCATCGGCACCATCCTCACCATCATCGGCCTCACCCTGATCCCGCAGGGGCTGAAGGACGCGGCCGGCGGTGCGCAGCTGATCGGACACCCCGGATACGGCGATCTCAAGAACCTCGGATACGCGCTGGGCACCCTGCTGTTCATCCTGCTCGTGGTGCGCGTGGGGAAGCCGTATCTGAGCAGCCTCGCCGTATTGCTCGGCCTGGTCGCCGGCACGGCGGTCGCCTGGTTCCTCGGCGACGCGGATTTCGGTGCCGTGAAGGATTCCGCCTGGTTCGGTGTCAGCACGCCATTCCACTACGGAATGCCGAAGTTCGAGCTCTTCCCCATCATCGCCATGGTCGTCGTCATGCTGATCACCATGGTGGAGACCACCGGAGACGTCTACGCCATCGGCGAAATCACCCGTAAGCGGATCGACAACACCACCGTCGCCAATGCCCTGCGTGCGGACGGTCTCGCCACCGTTCTGGGCGGGGTGCTCAACTCCTTTCCGTACGTGGCATTTGCCGAAAACATCGGCCTGGTGCGGATGTCGAAGGTCATGAGCCGGTTCGTGGTGGTCGCGGCCGGCTGCTTCATGATCGTGATGGGGCTGCTGCCCAAGGCGGGCAGTGTGGTGGCCGCGATTCCGCACCCGGTGCTCGGCGGCGCCGCGATCGCGATGTTCGGCATGGTCGCCACGGTCGGTATCCAGATCCTGGGCAAGGTGGATCTGCGCGAGGAGCGCAATGCGCTGATCCTGGCGGTCAGCTTCGCCGCCTCGCTGCTGCCCACCGCGGTCGAGCCGTTCTTCCAGCGGATGCCGGAGGACGTCCGGGCGGTCCTCGACAGCGGCATCACCCTCGGCAGTCTGACCGCCGTGCTGCTGAACCTCTTCTTCAACGTCTTCACCCGCCGCCGGACGATGGAGATCGACTGGGACGAGATCGAGGCCGACGAACCGGCCGAAGCGCCCGGCCCCATGGACGCCCACGCGCCCGCGGACCCGTACGCGCCGGCCGACCCGTACGGTCCGCACGGAGCCCCGGCGCCGCACACCCCGCCAGGCCCGCAGTACCCGCCGCACCCGCAGGGCCCCCAGTGGGGCGCCTCCGGCCACTGAGTCCGCCGACGCCGCGGGCGGGCGGGGCGGGACTCGGTGACACGTCCCGCCCCGCCCGTTTCCGTCCGTCCGCGCCCGGTGCCCCGCGCCGTCCCGTCAGTGCGTGGCCACGGTGTTGAACGGCGGCGCCTCGCCCGCGTCCCCGATCAGCTCCCAGAAGTGGTCCACCAGCCGGCGCAGATACGCCGAGCGCTCGCCCGCGACCTCCTTGAGGCGGGCGTCGGCGCTCCGCGCCACCACATGCCCCATATAGCGCTCGGAGAACTCCGCGAACTCCGCATGCATCGTGCGCAGGGCGTCGCTCACCCGGCTCTTGTTCAGCGTGCTGATCGCGGCGACCGGCCCGACGTGCGACTTCCAGCGCCCGTCGATGGCCGCTCGCAGATGCCCCGCCAGCTCCTCGTCGTGCCCCATCACCGCGATCAGCTTGCGCAGCGACAGCCCGAGCGCGTCCACCAGCGCCTTGGTCTGCCGGTAGTCGCCCGTCCACTGCTGTGCCGCCTCGGCCGCCCGGTATCGGGCCGGGTCCATGCCGATCAGTTGCGACAGGCGCTCCACGCTCAGCTGGCGGGCCATCCGGTGTTCGGCCAGGGTCCGCGGTTCGACGCCCATCAGCACGGTCGGCGCGCACCACAGAACATCGGCCAGGGCGAACAGCTGCGGCTCGGTAGGGAGCTGGGCACCGTACTCCCAGGCCTCGACGAGCTCGGGACGGACCGGCGCTCCGCACGCCGTCATGGCCTGGGACACCTGAGCCGTGCTCAGGCCCACCCGGGCCCGCGCGGATCTGGCCTCTGCGGGAGAAAAGGGAGTGCTGTACACGTTCGGGACACCTCGCTGCACCCGGCGGACAAAGGGTGCTTGGGGGGACTGGAGATGGAGGAACATCCAGGAGCGGGCAGATTAACAGATGGTCCATACGTACGAATCTCCAGTTCGCCCTTCGGATTGAAGGCCTCGGGGGCCCTGAAGACCGGGGTGCGGGGGATGTGCGCTATCTGTCCGATTTCACGCCGCAACTCGCTTACCGGGTATAGCCGATGGCTCGCCATTTACCCGGCGGTAGCGATTCTTGGGACCGGCTGGTCGACGGGGCGTGATGCGAGCGTAATGCGGGGGGGGGAGGGGCGGTGTCGGTGTCGTAGGGGGTGGCCGGGCTGACGTGGCCGCGGCGGTGCCCCGGCCCGGCCGGTCAGCTGCCGCCCGCGGTCACCTCGCCGGTCCGCGGCGTGTCAGGGGCTCGTCCAGGCACCGTAGGGACGGGTGGGAGGCCGGGGGCGGAGCAGCCCCTGGTCCCCGCCACGGCCGCTCAGCCGGCCAGGAGTTCCAGATCCAGCCGGCCGATGCGCTGGGCGTCGGCGAGCAGCTCGATGGCGACGACCCGGCCGTCCCGGATGGTGAAGCCGAAGACGACCCGGGGGGTGCCGCCCGGGGCCCAGGTGAGTCCCGCAGTGCCCCCGATGAGCGCCGGCTGTGCGGCCTTGGCGCGTCCCACGAAGGTCTCGGCCACCGCCGCCGGCCCGTGCGCCGGGCTCACCCCCGCCAGTGCGGCCGCGGCGTCGGTGCTCAGCTCCACCTCCGGGTCGAGCAGCGCCAGCAGCGCCCCGAAGTCCCCGCCGCGCGCGGCCGCGAGAAAGGCGTCGACGACCTCGCGCTGGCGGACGACATCGGTCTCGGGAAGGCCCGGCACGCCGCGCACCCGGCGGCGGGCCCGGCTGGCGAGCTGCCGGGCCGCGGCCGGGGTGCGCTCGACGACCGGGGCGATCTCGTCGTACGGCACGGCGAACATGTCGTGCAGCACGAACGCCAGCCGTTCGGCGGGCGCCAGCGTGTCCAGGACGACGAGCAGCGCAAGGCCGACGGAATCGGCGAGCACCGCCTGCTGTTCGGGGCCGGTGGCCTCCTCCGCGGGCCCCGCGGCCGCCTCCGCCCGGTGCGCCTGCCAGGAGTCCTCCCGCCGGTTCGCGCGCGAGCGCAGCATGTCGAGCGACACCCGCGCGACGACCGTGGTGAGCCACCCTCCGAGGTTCTCCACCTCACCGGCGCCGGAGCGGCTCAGCCGCAGCCAGGCCTCCTGGACGGCGTCCTCCGCCTCGCCGGTCGAGCCGAGCACCCGGTAAGCCACCGCCCGCAGCCGGGGGCGGTGCCGCTCGAACCGCTCCGCCAGCAGGTCCTGCTCGTCCATCGGTCACCCATCCCGTCCGTCGTGGTGGTGTGCCGCAGACGTGACCCGTGGGGCAGAGCCGGTGTGACACCCGAGCGTCAGGCTGCCATGGAGCAGGGTGCGCCGCCCGTCACCGGGTGGGGTGCGGCGAGGCGGGGTTCGGTGCCCGTCGACCAGTCGGAGCGCGCGTGGGCGGCTCCCAACACCCGCCTCAGAACTCGGAGTTGGCGAACCAGCGCGCCAGCAGCTGCTCGTCGCCGACGGTCTCGACGGCGTCCGCGCCGCGGTCGAGGCGGCCGTACAGGAGGAGCAGCAGGTCCGCGGCGGGTGCCTCGACACCGGCGTCGGCGGAGCCGGGGGCCGCGGTCTGCGGGGCGAGGCCGAAGCCGTCGGGCCGCAGGCGGACCAGCCAGTCGCTGGCCGTGTCGGTGCACCGGAAGCGGAGGGTCTCGCCGTTGCCGCGCAGGTGCGCCACCTTGGGGGCGAAGGAGGCCGCGAACGGCAGATTGACCAGGAACTCGTCCACGCCGTCGGCCGCGAGGGCGGGATCGATCACCGGCCGGAGACCGACGGCACGCTCCGCGTCGGTGCGGTGCACCAGCGTCTCGAACAGCATCCGCCGCATCCAGAACCGGGCGTGCGGGTCGGCGCCCCAGGCCCACATCGGGGCATCCGGGTCGGTCCCGGCGAAGGCATCGGCGGCCTCCGCCGCACTCGCCGTCAGCCAGTCGGCCCAGCCGCTGTCGTCCGCGGGCAGCTGCAACTCCACCTCACGGCTGCGCGGCGGCTCCTGGACCCGCCGGCGCAGCAGGAGTGCGAACAGCCGCTGGACCCTCCCGGTGTGAGCGACCAGGTCCCGGAGCGTCCAGTCGGGGCAGCCGGGCACCGGGACCGACAGGTCCGCGCCGTCCAGTGCCGCCACGAACCGCGCGGTCTCCGTCGCGACGGCGTCGCGGTGCACGGCAGGGGTGACGGCCGCCCGGCCCGGGGTGTCCGTCGTGTTCGACGTGTCCGACGTATTCATGGGCGCTGCTCTTCCGGTCGCTGCGGCCCGGCGACCGGACCGCCGGACCTCTGCGCGCAGCGTGTCACAACGGGCCGAGGAGGGGACGAGCGGCCACCCGGTGCCCGGGCGGCCGCCGGCACCGTCCGCTGGGCCGCCTGCCGGAGTGGGCCGTCCGCCGCCTCAGCCCACGTGGACCCGCGGGCGCCGGGCCGGGTCGGGCTCGGCGCGGCGGAGGACCTCCCGGGTGACCGGCGCGACCTCGCCGTCGCCGAAGACCAGGAAGCGCAGCAGATGGCTGACGGGATGGCCCTCGGTCCAGTTGAAGTAGATGTGCGGCACCTGGCCGGTGTGCTCGCGCAGCTGCATGAGTACGGCGGCGATGGTGTTCGCCACGCCGGCGCCCTCGACCAGCAGGATCTGCGCCCCGTACCGCTCCTCGCCCCGGACGTGCAGATCCGTGGTGAAGTCCGAGGAGTCCCGGACCGTCACCTCCAGGAACAGCACCGGCCGGCCGTCGGGGATATGGGTCTCCTCGCGCTGGCTGTACTCCTTCTCCTGGTACTCCGCCGCGTCCCGCTCATCGGGCTCGTTGGCGATCACCCGCAGCGGCCCGGCCGCGAGCGCGGTGTCGATCAGCCGCTGTGCCGTTTCGTCGAAGTCGACCTGTACGGCGCGCAGTTCGAAGGCCCGGTGGACACGCGAGGCGAACGAGGTCAGCAGGATGCCGAGGATGAACAGCAAGGCGATCTTCAGACCGTCCGGCCGCTCGATGACATTGGCGACCAGGGTGTAGCCGAAGACCAGGGTGATGGCGCCGAACCCGGCGGTGGCCGCGCGCAGCCGCCGGTGGCGGGCGGCGACGGTGGAGGCGAACGACGCCGAGAGCATCAGCACCAGCACACCGGTGGCATAGGCACCGCTCTGCTCGTCGACGCTCGCGTCGAAGAAGAACGTGATGCCGAAGGCGATGGCCAGGAAGATCAGCACCAGCGGACGCACCGCCCGGGTCCACTCCGGTGCCATGCCGTAGCGCGGCAGATAGCGCGGTACGAGGTTGAGCAGTCCGGCCATCGCCGAGGCGCCGGCAAACCAGAGGATGGCGATGGTGGAGATGTCGTAGACGGTGCCGAAGCCCTCGCCGAGGTACTGGTGCGCCAGATAGGCCAGCGCACGCCCGTTGGCCGCGCCGCCGGTGTCGAACTCCTTCTGCGGGATGAGCAGGGTGGTCGCCAGGCTCGACAGCAGCAGGAAGCAGCTCATGACCAGCGCCGCGGTGGTCAGCAGCCGGCGGGTGCCGCGGATCCGGCCGGCCGGGCGCTCGGGGGTGTCGGCGGCGTCGCCCTGGATCTGCGGCATGACGGCGACACCCGTCTCGAAGCCGGACATGCCCAGCGCCAGCTTGGGGAAGACCAGCAGCGCCACACCGACGATCGCCAGCGGCGAGGAGTGCCCGGCGGTCAGCGTGCCCCACCAGTTGTCGATCACCACCGGGTGCGACAGCACGTGCCAGGCCGCGGTGGCCAGGACGACGACGTTCAGCGTCAGATAGACCCCGACCAGACCGACGGCTATGCCTATCGCCTCACGGAAACCCTTGAGGAACACCGCGCCCAGGGCGGCCAGCAGCAGCAAGGTGATCCACAGGTTCGCGCCGTGCAGCAGGGGAGGGGCGAACGGGTTCTCCACGACGTGCGCCGAGGCGTCCGCGGCCGACAGCGTCATGGTGATGACGAAGTCCGTGGCGGCGAACCCCAGCAGCACCAGGACCAGCAGCTTGCCCGCCCACCACGGCAGCAGCCGCTCCAGCATGGCGATCGAACCCTCGCCGTTCGGGCTCTCCTTGGCGACCCTGCGGTACACCGGCAGGGCGCCGAGCAGGGTCAGCGCGATCAGGACGAGGGTGGCGAACGGCGAGAGCACGCCGGCCGCCAGCGCGGCGATGCCCGGCTGGTAGCCCAGGGTCGAGAAGTAGTCGACACCCGTGAGGCACATGACGCGCCACCAGGAGTGCCCCTGGTGCTCGGCCGGCGGGGTGCCGTGCGGCCCGGGGTGGCGGGCGGCCTGACTGCTCAGCCCGTCCAGCAGCCAGGCGCGCCACCGCCGGGAGGCGGGGGCGGGGGGCGTGGGGTCCGCCTGGACAGTGGTGGTCATGTGAGCGCGTCCTGCCGATCTTCGGTCGTTCGTTTTGGGCAACGAGCAGCGAGTATGCATCACTGTGAGGACGCTGTCGTCGCCCGCCCCGCATCAGACGTCACACCCGGCGTCAAGAAGGCGTTAAGACGACGTCAGGAAGCGTCCGCCGGCCGTACGAACGGCGTTAAGGACCGCGCGGTGGCGCGCCCGCCCGGCCTTCGGCGCGCAGTCTGGCGGCAAGGGTCCACCGCGGGTCCACGGGACCGCACCGGTCCGCCGCAGGGGCCACAGCTGGAGGTGTTCCCCGTGGCTCTGCTGCACCGGCCGGCGCCCCCGCGCCGCCCCCGCGCACGCCGGCCCCCGCCGCGCATGACGGCGCCCCCGGCCCACCCGGTGGCACCCGGCCGCACCCTCGCGCGTGACCTCGCCCTGCCGCTCGGCGCGGTGGGAGCGGCGCTCCTGGTGACCGCCCTGATGCTGACCGGTCGAAGTGCCCCCTCCCCGGTCGCGCCGGCCGCCTTCCTCCTGCTGACGGTGGCCGTCTCCGCGCTCGCCCGGCCGGTCGTGGTGCCCGTCGTGGCCCTGGTCTCCTGGCTGTTCTACGACGGCTTCGTGCTGAACGGGCACTCCGACCTGGCCTTCCGGGCGCAGGACCGGACGAGTCTGCTGATGCTTCTCGTCGCCGCTGCCGCCGGCGCGTGCGGGGCCGCCGCCCTGCGCACCGTCCGGCGCCGCTCGGCCGGGTGACGGTCCGCACCGGGTGACGGTCCGCACCGGTTGACGGTCCGCACCGACTGCCCCGGGCCGGGCCGACTGCCCCGGGCCGGGCCGGGCCGGGCCGACGCCCGCGTCCCTGCGGTCACGGCCGGCGGCGCCGCGTACGACGGGACGGGCCGGGTGGTCAGCGTCGGCAGCACCGGTGGCGGCAACGCGGGAAGGCCGCCCGCCGCCGGCGGGACGCGGTCCGCTTCCAGGGGCGCGCGGCCCCCAGGAAGCCGAGCCCGATGCCCAGCATCCAGAAGTCCTTGGCCAGCGGAAAGCCGTCCTGGGTCGGCCGCAGACTCTTCGGCTGCCGCATCCCCGGGGTCCGCAGATACAGCCCGACCAGCCCGCCGGAGAACCCGGTCAGCGCCAGTCCCGCCAGCCGGGTGGGCACGAACGGCGTCAGCAGCGCGCCGCCGACCGCGATCTCCGAGTACGCCAGCAGCCGGGTGAACCGCTCGGCGGGAACCCGGTCGAGGAACGGATAGGCGACGACGGCCATCCCGTGCACGCCCTCGGCGGTCGCCCGGTCGGCCCGCAGCTTCATCAGCCCGGAGTTCAGGAGGAAGGCGCCGGTGGCCAGACGGGGGGCCACATCTCGCGCTTCGGGCAGCTGCACCACGGGAGCCTCCAAGATCATGTCTTCGGCCCCCTGAAGCAGCCTAGCCAGGGGACAACCGGGGTGCACCCGGGCGACCATGGCGCGACCGGGTGGCGCCCGCACCACGGCCGTCACGCACCGCCGCCCTCACAGCTCGGGCACGTCGCCCCACTGGTCGAGGACGTCGTCGGCCGACTCCGGTCCGGTGTCCGGCCGGCTTCCGTCGAGGGACTGCTCGGTCCAGATGACCTTGCCGCCGGGGGTGTATCGGGTGCCCCAGCGCTGGGCGAACTGGGCGACCAGGAAGAGCCCGCGGCCGCCCTCGTCCGTGGTGGCGGCCCGGCGCAGATGCGGGGAGGCGCTGGTGCCGTCGGAGACCTCGCAGATCAGGCTGCGGTCGTACAGCAGACGGACCCGGATCGGCTGGGCGCCGTAGCGGATGGCGTTGGTGAGCAGCTCGCTGAGGATCAGCTCGGTGGTGAACTGGGCCGCCGTCAGCCCCCAGGACGCCAGCATGTCCAGACAGGCCGCCCGGACGGGCGCGACCGCCGCCGGGTCGGAAGCCACCTCCCAGTCGGCGACCCGGGCGGGGTCCAGCAGCCGGGTACGGGCCACCAACAGGGCGATGTCGTCGCTGGGATGGTCGGGCAGCATCGCCGCGAGGACCGCCGCGCAGGTCTGCTCCGGGGTGCGGTCGGCCCCGGCGGCCAGCGCCGTACGGAGCAGCTCCAGACCGGTGTCGATGGCGCGGTCACGGTTCTCGACCAGCCCGTCCGTGTACAGCACCAGCCGGGAGCCCTCGCTCAGGGTGAGCTCCGCGGTCTCCACCGGCAGGCTGCCGCCCAGGCCCAGCGGCGGGGAGACGGGGACCTCCGGGAACGAGACGGTGCCGTCGGGGCCGATCACGGCCGGCCCGGGGTGGCCGGCTCTGGCCAGAGTGGTCCGGCCGCCCACCGGGTCGTAGATGGCGTACAGACAGGTCGCGCCGGTGATGCCGGTGCGCCCCGCGCCCGCCGGACCGCCGTCGGTGTCGCCGGGCACACCGCCCGGCCACAGCCCCTCGTCGCCGGGCCCGCCCCCGTGGCCGGTGCCGAGGCCGGCCGCCCGCGCCTCGTCGGTGTCGATATGGCTGACCAGTTCGTCCAGATGACCGAGCAGCTCATCGGGCGGCAGATCGAGGGCGGAGAAGTTGTGGACCGCGGTACGCAGCCGGCCCATGGTGGCGGCGGCGTGCAGGCCGTGGCCGACGACATCGCCGACCACCAGCGCCACCCGGCAGCCCGGCAGCGGGATGACGTCGAACCAGTCGCCGCCGACCCCGGCGTGGGCCGGCAGATAGCGGTGGGCCACTTCCAGGGCGGACTGCTCGGGCAGCGTCTGGGGCAGCAGACTGCGCTGCAGGGTGACGGCCGTGGTGTGCTCACGGGAGTAGCGGCGGGCGTTGTCGATCGCGACCGCGGCCCGCGCGGTCAGCTCCTCGGCGAACGTCATGTCCTCCTCCTCGAAGCGGCCGGAGGCCTCGGCCCGCCAGAAGTTGGCGAGTCCGAGGATCACGCCCCGCGCCTGGAGCGGTACCGCGATCAGCGACCGGATCCCCCGCTCCAGCACGCGCTCGGTGCCCGCCACGTCCTGCCGCCGCCACTCGTCCGCCCTGCGCAGATCCGCCACGAGAACCGGCCGTCCGCTCGCCAGTACCTGGCCCATCGGGGTGCCGGCCACCACGGCGAGGGCCTCGCCCACCCGGTAGGTCGCCGACTCTTCGGGGAGACCGCGGATCGCCATCCGCCGCAGCACGGCGTTCGCCCCGGCCGCCGGTTCGTCGCCGTGCAGCACCGGTTCCAGCAGTTCGACGGTGACCACATCGGCGAACCGGGGGACCGCGACGGCCGCCAGCTCCTCGGCGGTGCGCCCCACATCGAGCGTGGTGCCGATCCGCAGCCCCGCGTCGTAGATCATCTTCAGCCGCTCCTGGGCCACCCCCGCCCGGCCGGCCAGCGCCCGCAGCTCGGTGGTGTCCCGCAGCGTCACCACGGTCCCGGCCGGGCCGCTGCGAGGGGCGGTGGGCCGGACGTTGACCGCGAGCAGCCGGTCGCCCGCCAGATGCACCTCGTCGGTCGCGGGCCGTCCCGAGGCCAGCAGGGTGCTCAGCCGCGCCGTCAGGCCCAGGTCCGCGACCGGGCGCCGTTCCGCGTCCGCGGGCAGTTCGAGCAGCCGCCGGGCCTCGTCGTTGGCCAGCAGCAGCACCCCGCCACTGCTGATGATCAGTACGCCCTCCCGTACGGCGTGCAGCACCGCGTCGTGGTGGTCGTACATCCGCCGCATCTCGGCCGGATGCAGCCCGTGCGTCTGCCGCCGCAGCCGGTTGCTCACCCATGCCGCCCCGCCGGTGACCAGCAGCAGCGCCGCGGCGGCGGAGCCGAGCAGCAGCGGCAGCTGGCGCACCGTCCATTCGTCCGCCTGATGGACGCGGATCGCGACGGAGACCAGTCCGGCGATCGAGCCGTTCTCGGCGCGGACCGGCACCGTGGTGCTCACCGCGGGGCCGACGGACGTGGTGAACGTGGCGGTGTGCGCCTTGCCGTCGAGCGCCGGCCGGCGGGGGACGGGTTTGCCGATCAGGCGGGGATCGGTGTGGGTCCAGCGGATGCCGTCGGGACGGAGCGCGACGATCAGGTCCGCACCGGAGGCCTTCCGTGCCGCCTCCGCCGCGGGCTGCAGCCGCGCGGTCGGGTCGGCGGACTGCATGGCGGCGAGGGTGCCCGGCGCATGGGCGAAGGTCTCGGCGCCGACGGCCGAACGCTGCCGGGCCTCCTGGGTACCCGCTCGCTCCGACTGGAAGAACAGGGCCACCACCGCCGCGACGACCAGCAGCACCGTGAGCGCGAGCTGTAGTACGAACACCTGGCCCGCGACGCTGTGGGTGGCCAGCAGTGAGTGCAGGTGCCGTCCCGGGGAGCGTGACGAATCCGGGGAATCGTCACGCTCACGCCGGAAAAATTCCCTCATGACCCATATTTAGCATTCTGCTCAGCCAGGGGGTGCCCGGCTCTCGGTGCGGCCCTGCGGCAGGCCGGCATACAGGACGTAAGGGCTGGGGGCCCGGCCGCGGTGGCGGTCCGCCGCGGCCGGAAGAAAATCGGTGGCACCCCCGACCGGCACCGCGCTAACGTCCCCAGCATTCGGGACGGCGGCCGTGGCCGCCGTCGCCGGCCGTGTGAGCGAACGGGAGGTGAGGACATTGATGACTGCCGTTGCGGTGGGCACTGCCCGCATTCAGGAGTTCCTCAACCCCACCCCCGTGGCCTCCGGCTGACGCAGTTTTACCTCTCACTTCCGCGCGTGGGCGCGCGGCGCCGGGGCCCCACCCTCTGAAGGGCCAACCCGTTGTTCAACCTCACCTTCTCCGCTGCGCACCCGCTGTCCGCCTATGGCTGGGACCAGGGATTCGCGGAGAGCTTTGTTCCCCATGCCGAGCAGGGGTTCCTGCCCGGCCGGATCGTCCGCGTGGACCGCGGGCGGGTGGATGCCGTCGTGCCGGACGGCGACGGCGTCCGGACCGTGCTGGCGGACACCGCACCGGTGGCCACCGGCGATCCCCTGCGCGTGCCGTGCACGGGGGACTGGGCCGTGCTCGACCTCGCCCACGGCCGGAGCGGAGCCCATGTCGACGGTGTCGTACGGGCGTTGCTGCCGCGCCGTACGGCATTCGTGCGGTCCACGTCCTCGAAGCGGGCCGAGGGCCAGGTGCTGGCCACCAACCTCGACCACATCGTCATCTGCGTCTCGCTCGCGGAGCCGCTGGACCTCGGACGGATCGAGCGGTTCCTGGCGCTGGCGATGTCCAGCGCGGCCGACGAGGGACCGCTGGACACCTGTGCCTCCTCCCCGGCGAGCGGGGCACAGCCCGTGGTCGTGCTGACCAAGGCGGATCTGGCCGGGGCGCCGGAGGGCCTCGCGCATCTCGTCGCGGATGTCGAGTCCGCGGCGCCCGGAGTGCCGGTGCTGGCGGTCAGTTCGGCGACCGGTGACGGGCTCGATGTGCTCCGTGCCGTGCTCGCGGGCGGCACCTCCGTCCTGCTGGGCCGGTCCGGTGCGGGCAAGTCCACCCTGGTCAACGTCCTCGTCGGCGAGGAGGTGCAGCTGGTGCAGGCGATCCGCGACCGGGACGGCAAGGGACGGCACACCACGACCACCCGCGATCTGCGGCCGCTGCCCGGTGGCGGGGTCCTCATCGACACACCGGGGCTGCGCGGCGTCGGAATGTGGGATGCCCACACCGGCCTCGCCCGGACGTTCTCGGACGTCGAGGAGCTGGCCGAGGAGTGCCGCTTCCACGACTGCGCACACCGTGGCGAACCGGGCTGCGCGGTGCAACAGGCCGTCGACAGCGGGGAGTTGACCGTCCGGCGGCTGGAGAGCTATCGGAAGCTCCAGCGCGAGAACCAGCGCATCGTGGCGAAGACGGACGCCCGGCTGCGCGCCGAGCTCCGCCGGGACTGGAAGCAGAAGCAGGCGCTGGGCCGGCACATGATGGAGCGGAAGCGGGGGCCGCAGCGCTGAGGCAGCAGTCCGGGGGAGGGGCCGGTCCCTCCCCCGGAACGCCACGTCCGATGTCCGCCAGCCGGGTGCGTCGCGCGCGGCACACACTGCGGGCGTGATGGACGACGAGACCGGGTACGAGGCGGCGGCCGCCGCCCTGGCTGACGCCTCAGCCCGCCGACACCGCCCCGGCCCAGGCCCCGGCGACCAGCAGGCAGGCGAACAGCTCGACCAGCACGCTCAGGCCGGTGGCGCGCAGCACCGTACGGGTCGAGGCCCAGGCCTGGCCGTGGCCGCCGAGCCGGACCCGTTCCAGCAGATAGAGGCCGCCGACGGCGCCCAGCGGGCATCCGAGGACCGGGACCACGAAGAACCCCACGATGCCGGCCACCCCCGCCAGGAACAGGGTCCGGTACGGCGCGCCCGCGGCCCGCGGATTGCGGGCCGGCAGCAGCCACTTCACCACCTGGTTGAGCAGCAGGACGGCGGTGGCGCCGATGAGCACCGTCCACGCCAGGCCGGACTTCTCGGACAGCGCCCACCACACCGTGCCCGCCCACACGATCAGCGGCCCGGGGATACCGGGCACCAGCACCCCGAGCAGCCCCAGCAGCATCACCAGGCCGACCGCCACCAGCTGCCACACATTCATGCGCCGGCCCCGCTCCGCCCGCCGGCCCCGCCGGCACGGGGCGCGGCTCCCGTCCCGGCCCGCTCGCTGCCCGCACTCACCCGCCGGCCTCACTCCCGGCGGGCGCCCGCCCCGTGACGGACCGTCCGCTGCACACTCTCATGGGCCCAGCGTGCCGGACGCGGCCCGGAAGCGCTTGCCGGCGGGCGGGCAGGGGCGGGCGGCCCACCCCGGGCCGCTCGGCCGGGCCGTCCGTTCCGCTTGCCCGGCCCGTCCGCCCGGGCCGTCTGCAACCTGCCGTACCCGCGGGGGACTTCGCCGGCCCCGGGGCGGCACTCCGCCGTAGACACCCAGAGGGACACCACCGGACACACCCCGGCAGCCCGATCAAGGCCGCGCCGCCCGGTGACCCCGACGGGGGAACGCTCTCTCGCGCCCTGTCTGGGCCGCGGCCGTCCGGGGACAATACGGTCCATGAAGCAGCAGGGGACCGGGCGCGGCCACGAGGACGACTGGTGGCGGCGGTTGTACGGCGACGGCGGCGGCAGTGGTGGCGGGGGCGGCGGGGACGACGTCCCGGGGAGCGGCGCGGTGGGCGACACCGGGCCGTCCGACGCCCCGGACACCCTCGACGACCGGGTCGCGTCGGCGCTGCGGGCGCTCGCGTCGCCCGGACGCGTGGACCGGGCGCCCCAGCGGCCGCCCGGGAGGACGGCGCCGCCTCCGCCGAAACCACCGCGGAGGGCGGATACGGTGCCTCCGCAGGAGCCGCGACGGTGGGCGGATACGGAGCCTCAGGAGCCGCCGCGGTGGGCGGAGCCGGCGGACGGAGAGCCGCCGGGACGGCCGGAGCCGGCCCCCGGGGACCCGCCGGAGTGGCCCGATCCGGCCGTCGGGGAACCACCCGTCCGAGCTGCGTCACTGCCCCCGCCCGCCCCGTCAGCACCGATCCCGCTCCAGTCCACCGGCCCCGGAACGCGCCCGGCAGCCGCCCCGCGCCGCCCCGCCCCGGCCCCGCGCGGGGCGCCGGGTGACACGCCGCCGGCCGCCCCCGCCGGCGGCGCCGGTGACCGCCCGCCCGCGTACGGGCGCGATCCGGGCGAGCGCGAGCTGACCGGACCCGATCCGGGCGGACGCGAACCGAACGGATCCGAACGCAACAGATCCGAACCCAACGGATACGGGCCGAATGGACCCGATCCGAACGGGTACGAGCCCGACCCGCCCGGATCCGGACCCAACGACCCCGGACCGCCCCACTACGGCCCCAACGGATACGCCCCCGAGCCCGGCCCCCTCCCCGCCGCCGACCCCGCAGCCCTCGACGAGCTGGTGCCCGACACCGCGCTGGACGGCGCCCGTTACGGCTCGCTGACCCTGCGCGCCGCCTCCCGGCGCGGCGATCTGGCCCGCCACCGCGGCGACGTCCGCCGCGATGCGCTGCTCACCGTCCGCTTCGGGGCGGGCCGGCATGCGCTGCTCCTGGTCGCCGTCGCCACCGGTCTGCCGGGCGTCGAGGGTGCCCCGCGCGCCGCCCGCGACGCCTGCGCCCTGATCGGCGGTGCGGTCGGCCGCAGCTACACCCGACTGGCGGAGGACATCCGTACCGACCAGCGCGACGCCCTCAAATCCGGGCTGCAGCGGCTCATCGACCGCGGCTACGGCAAGCTGCGCGCCCGGGCGGAGGAGCGGGGCGTTCCGCCGGAGCAGTACACGGCCGCGCTGCGCTGTCTGCTGCTGCCCGCCGACCCGGAGTGCCGCACCCGGGTGTTCTTCGGGGTCGGCGCGGGCGGCCTCTTCCGGCTGCGGGACGGCGCCTGGCAGGACCTGGAGCCCGCCGCGCTGGACCACCTGCCGCGGCACGCCCCGGCGGACGCCGGCGACCCGCCCCCGCCCGCCGCCGGCGGGTATCCGGCCGGCAGCCCGGCGCGGCCCGAGCCGTTCCTCTTCCGGACCGCCTTCGCCCGTCCGGGGGACACCCTGCTGCTGTGCAGCGCCGGTTTCGCCGAACCGCTCCACCAGGAGCCCGCGTTCGCCGCGCGGCTGGCCGCCGCCTGGTCCGCCCCCGAACCGCCGGGCTTGGCGGACTTCCTCACCGCCGCCCAACTGCGGGTCGAGGGCCACCCGAAGGACCGTACGGCCGTCGGGGTGTGGGAGTCGTAGCCCGGGGCACACGGGGATCCGGACCGGATCGGAGGCGGACGTCCAGCGGAGGCGCCCCGAGGCGGCGCATGGGTTCATGGGAACGGACCCGCAGCCACCCACCCGTCGAAGGAGCGGCAGCGACATGGCGAAGCAGACCGTGGCCGAGCAGTTCGTGGACATCCTCGCGCGGGCGGGGGTGCAGCGGCTCTACGGCGTCGTCGGCGACAGTCTGAACCCAGTGGTGGACGCCATCCGCCGGAACTCCGCGATCGACTGGATCCAGGTCCGCCACGAGGAGGTCGCGGCCTTCGCCGCCGGAGCGGAAGCGCAGCTCACCGGCTCGCTCGCGGCCTGTGCCGGCTCCTGCGGCCCGGGCAATCTGCACCTCATCAACGGCCTCTTCGACGCCCACCGCTCCATGGCCCCGGTCCTCGCCCTGGCCTCCCACATCCCCTCCAGCGAGATCGGCACCACCTTCTTCCAGGAGACCCACCCCGACCGGCTGTTCACCGAGTGCAGCCACTACAGCGAACTGATCTCCAGCACGAAACAGATGCCCCGGGTGCTGCAGACCGCGATCCAGCACGCCATCGGGCAGCGCGGGGTCTCGGTGGTCTCCCTCCCCGGCGACATCGCCGCCGAGCAGGCCCCCGAGCGGGCCATCGAGCACGCGCTGGTCACCTCGCGCCCGACCGTGCGTCCAGGGGACGCCGAGATCGACACCTTCGCCCGGATGATCGACGAGGCCCGGTACGTCACGCTGTTCTGCGGCAGCGGCACCGCCGGCGCCCATGCCGAGGTGATGGAGTTCGCCGAGCGGGTGAAGTCCCCGGTCGGCCACGCGCTGCGGGGCAAGGAGTGGATCCAGTACGACAACCCGTACGACGTGGGCATGAGCGGGCTGCTGGGATACGGCGCCGCCTACGAGGCCACCCACGAGTGCGATCTGCTGATCCTGCTCGGCACCGACTTCCCGTACAACGCGTTCCTGCCCGACGACGTCAAGATCGTCCAGGTCGATGTCCGGCCCGAACACCTGGGCCGCCGCTCCAAGCTCGACCTGGCCGTCTGGGGCGATGTCCGCGAGACGCTGCGGTGCCTGACCCCCAAGGTCCGGCAGAAGCAGGACCGCACGTTCCTGGACCGGATGCTGAAGAAGCACGCCGACGCGCTGGAGGGCGTGGTCAAGGCCTACACCCGCAAGGTCGAGAAGCACACCCCGATCCACCCGGAGTACGTCGCGGCCATTCTGGACGAGGAGGCCGCCGACGACGCGATCTTCACCGTCGACACCGGTATGTGCAACGTCTGGGCCGCCCGCTATCTCACCCCCAACGGCCGCCGCCGGGTGATCGGTTCGTTCAGCCACGGCTCGATGGCCAATGCGCTGCCGCAGGCGATCGGCGCCCAGTTCATCGACCGCGGGCGGCAGGTCGTCTCCATGTCGGGCGACGGCGGCTTCTCCATGCTGATGGGCGACTTCCTCACCCTGGTCCAGTACGACCTGCCGGTGAAGGTGGTGCTGTTCAACAACTCCTCGCTGGGCATGGTGGAGCTGGAGATGCTGGTCTCCGGTCTGCCGTCGTACGGCACCACCAACCGCAACCCGGACTTCGCGGCCATCGCCCGCGCGGCCGGCGCCCACGGCGTCCGGGTGGAGAAGCCCAAGCAGGTACGCAGCGCTTTGCGCGACGCCTTCCGCCACAAGGGCCCGGCGCTGGTCGACATCGTCACCGACCCCAACGCCCTGTCGATCCCGCCGAAGATCAGCGCGGAGATGGTCTCCGGCTTCGCGCTGTCGGCCGGCAAGATCGTGCTGGACGGCGGGGTCGGCCGGATGCTGCAGATGGCCCGCTCCAACCTGCGCAACATTCCCCGGATGTAGTCAGCCGACCGGCGGGTGCTGGGGGCGCAGCCGCAGCGTGCGGATCTGGAACGGCCGCAGCTCGACCGTCAGATCGGAGGTCGGCCCCTCCTCCTCCCGGTGCAGCGGACGCTCCAGCAGGTCGGTGACGGTGGCCCGTTCGACGGGGAAGCCGGGGGACAGGGTGCCGCTCGCGCTTCCGCCCTGCGACTCGTACAGCCGCACCACCACATCGCCGCTGCGGTCCTCGGCGAGCTTGACCGACTCCACGGTCAGGGCCGGGTGGTCGACGCGGATCAGCGGCGGCACGGGCGGGGTGGCGGCGGTGCGCAGCGGGAGGTTGAGGGCCAGGCCCTCGGCGACGGCCTCGCCGGTCCCGGCGCCCGGCAGCAGCGCATAGGTGAAGTGGTGGGTGCCCTGGTCGGTCTCGGGGTCGGGGCTGTGCGGTGCGCGCAGCAGGGTCAGCCGCACCGTCGTGCCCAGGCCCTCGGGGTGTGGGGTGCGGGTGACGTCATGGCCGTACGTCGAGTCGTTGAGCAGCGCGACGCCGTAGCCGGGCTCGGCGACCCGCAGCCAGCGGTGGGCGCAGATCTCGAAACGGGCGGCGTCCCAGCTGGTGTTGGTGTGGGTGGGGCGGTGGACGTGCCCGAACTGCACCTCGGAGGTGGACCGTTCGGCGTGCACGTCCAGCGGGAACGCTGCCTTGAGCACCTTCTCCGATTCGTGCCAGTCGATGTCGGTGCGGATGTCGAGGCGGTGCGACCCGGCCCGCAGGGTCAGCTCCTGGACGATCCGGGACGCGCCGAACGCCCTGGTCACCCGCACCGTCGCGGACAGCGGCCCGGCCGCGGCCAGCTCGACGGACTCGGCGTCGGTCAGATCGGTGTGCCGGTTGCGGTAGTGCCGATCGAGGTCCCAGGCGTCGTACTGGTTGGGATGGTCGGGGTGCAGCTGCAGCAGATTGCCGCGGGCGCCCGGCGCCAGGACCTCCCGCCCGGCGTGCAGATCGCGTACGGACACCAGCAGCCCGTCGGTGTCGAGCCGCACCCGCAGCAGCCCGTTGTCGAGGGTGAGGTCGCCTTCGGTGCCGGTCTCGGTCCGGACGGGCGCCGGCGGCGGGGTGGGGGAGTCCGGGCCGGGCGGGCGGACGACGGCCGAGCCCAGCGCGGGGACGTGGACCGCGACGGCGGTGGGTCCGTCCGGGGCCCGGCCTCCCGCGGGCAGTTCGACGATCTCGTCCCGGTCGTAGGGCGAGGCGTTGAACACCGTCGGTGGCCCGGCGCTCCCCGCTCCCGTCCCGTCCAGCGCGCCGATCGCCGCCTCGATGATCCCGGTCAGTTCGGCCTCGGCCGCCGCATAGGTCTCACGGGCCTCGCGGTGCACCCAGGCGATGGACGACCCCGGCAGGATGTCGTGGAACTGATGCAGCAGAACGGTCTTCCACAGGCGGTCGAGGGCCTCGTACGGGTAGCGGTACGCGGCGCCCCCGTCTGCTCCTACGGAGGCCTCGCCCGCCCGTACGGCGGCCGTCGCGGCCCACAACTCCGCCTCGCGCAACAGATGTTCACAGCGCCGGTTGCCCTGTTTGGTCTTCGCCTGCGAGGTGTACGTACCGCGGTGGAACTGGAGGTACAGCTCGCCCGACCAGACCGGCGCCGTCGCGCCGTACTCCTCGTGCGCGGCCTCGAAGAACCGCGCCGGCGGCTCGATCTCCACGCGCGGTGAGCCCTCCAGAGAGCGCAGCCGGCGGGCCCGCTCCAGCATCTCGCGGGTCGGCCCGCCGCCGCCGTCGCCCCAGCCGAACGGCACCAGGGAGCGGGTGGCGCGGCCCTTGTCGGCGAAGTTCCGCTCCGCATGGGCGAGTTCGGCGCCGTGCAGACGGGAGTTGTAGGTGTCGACCGGGGGGAAGTGGGTGAAGACGCGGGTGCCGTCGATGCCCTCCCACCAGAACGTGTGGTGCGGCATCCGGTCGGTCTGGTTCCACGACAGCTTCTGGGTCAGGAACCACTTCACCCCGGCCAGCCGGGCCAGCTGCGGGAAGGCGGCCGTGTAGCCGAACGAGTCCGGCAGCCAGATCTCCTCGGTCTCCACCCCCAGCTCGTCGAGGAAGAAGCGCTTGCCGTGTACGAGCTGGCGGGCCAGCGCCTCACCGCCGGGCATATTGGCGTCCGACTCCACCCACATCGAGCCGACCGGCGCCCAGTTGCCCTCCCGTACGGCCTCCTTGATGCGCTCCCAGATATGCGGCTGGTGCTCCTTGACCCAGGCGTACTGCTGCGCCTGCGAGCAGGCGAACACCAGCTCCGGGTAGTCCTTCGCGAGGTGGGTGACATTGGCGAAGGTGCGGGACGCCTTGCGTACGGTCTCGCGCAGCGGCCACAGCCAGGCGGAATCGATATGCGCGTGTCCGGCGGCCGACACGCGGTGGGCGCTGGCGGCGGCCGGCCGGCCGAGCACCTCCGCCAGCGCGGCCCGGCCCGCGGCCGCCGTCCCGCCGACGTCATGCAGATCGAGCGCGTCCAGCATGTCCTCCAGGGCCCGCAGGATCTCGGGCCGGCGCGGGCGGTCGACGGGCAGCTCGTGCATCAGCTCCGACAGCACCTCGATGTCGAGGACCAGCTGCCAGACAGTCTCGTCGAGCACCGCGAGATCCGCCGCGGCGAAGCGGTACAGCGGCTGTCCGGGCGCGGTGCGGAGATCGCCGAGGTCGGTGGGGGAGAAGTCCCGCAGCACCGCAGGGTTCGCGGCGGCTTCCAGCAGCAGCCGGACCTCCTCCCCGCCGTCGGCCGGCGCGCCGACCGGGATGTGCCGGTTGCGCGGATGGATGCCCTTGAGGGGCACGCCGTCGGCGTCGTAGACCAGCCCCTCGGCCTGGAACCCGGGCCCGTCGCCGCTGAAGCCTGGGTCGATGACGGCCTCCACCCGCCGCCCGGCCCACTCCTGCGGCACCCGGCCCGCCAGCCGGAACCAGCTGGTGGACCACGGCGGCCCCCACGCCTCACCGGTTGCGAACGGTTCGTACGCGGCCGCCAGCGCCTCCCCCACGGGGACGGTTCCCCAAGCTCTCGACTCCTCCCCCACGCTCTCGGCTCCGTTCGAGCAGGGGGGACCCCCATGCGCAGGGGAGGCCCCAATCCCCGGCGCATGCCAGACCGAGAGCCGCAACGGCTCCCGCGCGGCGTACTGCGCGGGCCTGATGAACTGCCTCAGCGCCCGCTCCAGGCGCCCCTCCACCAGCAGTCGGTCGTCGTGCACAGCGGCTCCTCACACTCGTTCTCCCCGTGCGCCGGGGGCGCGCCCCCGGCGGGTGGCCGGGGAGCACCTCCCCGGCGTGGCCCGGTCCGGCGGGGTTCCACGACGGGCTCTGGTCAGGCATACCCACTGGGACACGGGGGGCTCACCCGGCGCGCGGGGCGTGCACCGGTGACCCCGCGGGCGGAAGCATGGCGGCTGATCCGATGGGCATGCTGACCGTGAGGCTGTTCGAGGCAGAGCGCCGAAGTTCGTTGGGGGCGGGGGAGAGCATGCGTCAGCCTGTGCGGCGCGAGGAACGGGACAGAGGAGAGCGCGGCGTCGAGGTGAGTCGCAGCGGCGGGAGCGCCGCGCGGGCGCCGGGCGTACTGGAGCGGAAGGTGCGCCATGCGGACCTGAAGGCGGTCGGCGAGGTGCGCCGCGAGCTGCGCCAGCTGCTGAGCCGCTGGACGGTGCCGGGGGGCGGCGAGCTCATGGAGGTCGCCACGCTGCTCACCAGCGAGCTGGTCACCAACGCCCTGGTGCATGCCGAGGGCGGTGCCGTCGTCACGGCCCGGGTCGGCGACCGGCTGCGGGTGGAGGTCCGGGACTTCGTCCCCGGGCGCCCCGAGCCGCGCGCCCCGACCACCGACGGGACCTCCGGCCGCGGGCTGATGCTGGTGCGTTCCTTAGCCGATGCGTGGGGGATCCGCACCGAGAGCCTCGGCAAGAGCGTGTGGTTCGAGCTGGGCGGCGGACCGGCCTGACCCGGGTCGGGGGCGCCGGCCGGCGCGGTCCGCCACCGGTCAGCCGAATTGCCGTTCGATCTCGGCGAGTTTCTCCTCCAGGGAGTCCAGACGCGGAATCGTCTGGGTGTCGTCCTCGGCGGTGAGATCGACGGTCCGCCGGGGACCGGCAGCGTCCTCGGCGTCCCCGGCCTCAGCACCGGACACGGCCTTCAGTGCCGGACGGGAGTGCGCCGGCGGCTCCCCGGCGAGCGGTGGCTGCGGCTCACCGGCTATGGCCGGGTCCGGGCCGGCCACCTCCGCGGGGGCCGATGCCGCCTGCGTCACCGCCAGCTGCCGGCCGCCGCGGCCCCAACTGCGGTGCTGCCGGTTGATGGCCTTGATCCTGGCCCGGTCGAGCTTGCCCTGCTCGCGCCTGCGCAGACGATTCTGCTCGCTCTGCCGCCGGTCCTCACGCACCTCCTCGACGGCCTCGTCCAGCGTCCGTACGCCCTCCAGCAGCATCAGCGACCAGGCCGCGAAGGTCTCCCGAGGCGCGCGCAGCCAGCGGACGATCCGGATCTGCGGCAGCGGACGCGGCACCAGACCCTGTTCGCGCAGCGCGGCCCGGCGGGTCTGCTTCAGCGCCCGGTCGAAGAGGACCGCGGCCGACAGCGACATCCCGGCGAAGAACTGCGGCGCACCGGCGTGGTCCAGGCCGCGCGGCGCATGCACCCAGTTGAACCAGGCAGCGGCGCCCGCGAAGGTCCACACCAGCATCCGGGAGCCGAGCGCCGCATCACCGTGGCTGGCCTCCCGCACGGCGAGCACGGAGCAGAACATCGCCGCACCGTCGAGCCCGAACGGCACCAGATACTCCCAGCCCCCGGAGAGGTTGAGGTTCTGTACGCCGAAGCCGACCAGACCGTGGAAGGACAGTGCGGCAGCGACCGCCGCACAGCAGAACAGCAGCAGATAGGAGGCCGAGGCGAAGACGGTCTCTTTGCGGCGGCGCCGCTCCTCGCTGCGCTCCCACGAGTCGCCACCGTCGGACCGCGCCGCCGCCCGCCGACCACGCACCACCAGCGCCACTGCCACCGGCACCCCGACGAGCACCAGGGCTCCGGGAACCAGCCAATCCAGCGATATGTCGGTCATCATTCTCATTCCGGGGTCCCTTTGCGTTGCGGTCCGCGTTTTGCGCGTCATCCTGGCGGAAGCTGCTGCCGTAACTGAGGCATTCGGAATAAGACGACGCCAAGGGGTGCGAAGAGCCTCGTTGGCGTCGAACTGTCGTTCCCTGGAACTGAGTTGAGTTCGAGCGAGATCACCCTGACGGGTGGCGTGTGGGCCGGAGTGCGAGGTCGAGCGTCGATTCGTGGCTGGTGCCGTCCGCCCCCAGGCGAGGCAAATCGGCGTGTGGTGAATTTCTTCATGCGACCTTGAAAGACGCGGCCGACTGGATATCGGAGCCTTTCCTTCCTCGGGGCATGGAGGAGGACGTTGAGGCGGAGGTCTGCGACGTCATGGACATGCCTCGCATCCACGCGTGAAGCCTCGCGTTGAGCGATCGTCAAAGGAACGTTGATCGCCGCTCCCTAGCGTCTCTGGCGCATCGATCACCGATCACCGATCAACGGCAAGGTGGGGTACGTATGTCGTTCCGTACACGAGGCAGGGGAAAGGTTTCTTCCTTATACGCCGGGGTGAACACGCCCCGGCGGCGGGCCGCGGTCATGGCCGGGGTGCTCGCGAGCGTGTCCGTGGTGGCGCTGGGGACGGCTTCCGCGGCGCCGCAGGACTCGGGCAAGTCGACGACGGCCGCTGTGCAGGCGGCTCCGGCGACCGACTCGGCGCGTGCGCACTGGCAGCCGCCGACGCACCAGAAGGTGGGCCCCGGGGACCCCAAGGCGGAGTTCCCGACGATGAACGCCGACTACCTGATCAGCGAGGTGTCGCCGGCGCAACACCGCGGCTGGTGGTACCAGTCCCACCTCACCGGCATCAACGTGACATGGATGGCGCCCTCGGGGCGGGATCCGTACGACGGCTGGGACTGGATCGAGATCACCGACAGCAAAGGCAACCGCATCACGTGGGACTGGGCCTGCGGCAACGACCACTGCGGCGCGTACGGCTCGACCATGATCGGTTTGCACCTGAACAAGGGCGAGGAGTACAAGGCCTTCTACTGGAGCGACGGAGGCCGGGTCACCAAGGGCCATCTGCGGGCCGAGTTCGACTTCTGGGCCTGACATGGGAGGCCGAGGAGAGATGACGCGAGGAACTGAACACGGGCTGCTGCGGCGGCGATTGGTCAGTGCGACGGTCATGGTGTCCGTGCTGGCGGGCACGCTCGGTGCGGGAAGCGCGGTCGCCCAGAACAGCCCGGAGGCCCGGCCACAGTCCCGGCCACAGACGCAGGCCCAGCCGAGGTTGGCAGGAAGCGACGAGGAGTACGCAGACCTCTACACGCACACGGTCGGGAACATCCGCAGCGCGATGCTGGGGGACGAGGCCGTCCGGCAGCCCGGGTCCGGCCATCTGATCCGCAACCCCGACCCCGAAGCCTTCCAGTCGATCAACATCGGACGGCTCGCCGAGCGCGACGACATCGCGGGCCGCGCGGTCCGAGGACTCTTCCGCCGGTCCGACAACTATCTGCTGGGCTTCTACGTGCGTCACGAGGACGGCCGCCAGATCGTCTACACGTTCGCCGAGGGCGGGAGGGACATGGTCCCGGGAGAGGTGTACGAGGGCGCCCAAAGGTCGCGCTTCCCCTTCCCCGTCACCTATCGCGACCTCCCCACCATCCAAGTCGGCCGGGGTTTCCTGAGGGATGCCGTACGCCAACTCTTCGACAACGACGCCGGCACGAGCAACCACAGACTGCAGGACGGTGTCGAGAGGCTGGCCGTGGCTCTGGCCGAAGGGTCGCGGTTCCAGTTGATTCCCGGGCTGATCGCCCAGCACATCCGGGGTGGGCAGAGCTGGACAGTGGGCGACCACGAGGCGGAGCTCCATGACTGGAGCGATCGGTCCGGGGTCGTCGTGGGCGCGCGTGCCGCCGACCCGAGCGGCGGCAACCGCTCCGTGTGGGGACAGCAGCGCCCGTACCGCTGGAACGGCGCCAACGTGATGCTGACCGCGCTGGACCTGGCCCGCCGGCTCTACCTGATCAAGCCGCCGCCGAAGCGCTGACGTACCGACCCGGTCGCCGGGGGCTGCCGCCGCCGTGCTCCACCTCGTGCTGCAGGGGGCGGCGCTGCCGCCGTGCCAGTGCCTCGGCGCGGCGGCCCCCGGTGCGGCCAGCTGGCACGTCCTGCCTCAGGCCGCTGGTCGGCGTGCGACGGGCTGTGCGGCGGATTCGGGGTGGAGGCGGCTGTCGATGGCTATCGGTGGCGGTGAGGCGACCGTGGCGAGCGGGGGGCTCTCTTGGGCGGTGCGTGAGCGTGTGGTGATCACGGTCGAGAGGGTGAGGGCGGCCATGGCGGAGAGCGCGCCGCCGAGGATGAGGCTGAAGCGGGCGCCGAGGGTGTCGGAGACCAGGCCGACCAAAGGGGCGCCGACCGGGGTGCCGCCGAGCAGCACCAAGAGGTAGACGGAGACGATGCGGCCGCGCATGCCCGGGTCGGCGTTCAGCTGCGTCATGGCGTTGGCCGTGGTCATCACGGTCACGGAGGCGAGCCCGGTGGGCAGCAGGACCAGCAGAAAGGCGGCGTAACCGGGCATGAAGCCGGACAGGGCCTCCAGGACTCCGAAGACGACCGTGGCGGTGACCAGGCGGCGAGCGGTGGGAGGCTTGCGTTTCCCGGCCCCCCGCAGCGCGCCGATGAGGCTGCCGACGGCGTAGGCAGCGGACAGGTAACCGTAGGCGGCGGAGCCCGAGTGGAAGACGGTGCGGGCGATCAGGGCGATGGTGACCTGGAAGTTGAAGCCGAACGTGCCGACGAAAGCGATGACCGTGATCGGCAGCAGCAGTTCGGGGGTGGCGCGGATGGCTCTGAACGCGTCGGACAAGCCGGTGTTTCCGCGGTTCTTCTCCTTGGGCGCGTGGAGTTCGTCGGCGCGGAGGGTGATCAGGCCGTAGAGGACGGCAAGGTACGACGCCGCGTTGGCCAGGAAGACGGGTCCGGTGCCCGCGACGGCGACCGCCAGGCCGGCCACGGCCGGACCGATCGCGCGGGCGACATTGAACTGGGCGGAGTTCAGGCTGACGGCGTTGGCCAGGCGTTCTGTGCCGACGAGTTCGCAGACGAAGGCGTTACGGGCCGGACTGTCCAGCGCCGTGGCCGTGCCCAGCAGGAAGGCCAGCACGTATACGGCCCACAGGTGCACTGCTCCGGTCACCGTCAGGACGCCCAGAACCAGGGACTGCACTCCCATGGCGGACTGGGTGAGGGTCAGCAGGCGGCGTTTGGCGAAGCGGTCGGCGAAGACGCCCCCGAAGAGACCGAAGAGTGTCTGCGGCAGGAACTGCAGGGCGGTGAGTATGCCGACGGCGCTGCCGCTGTTGCCGGTGAGCTGGAGGACGAGCAGGTCTTGGGCGGCGCGTTGCATCCAGGTGCCGGTGTTGGAGACGAGCTGCCCGATCAGGTACCGGCGGAAGTTGCGGGCCCCGAGCGTGGCGAGTGCTTCGCTCCGGGCCCGTCGCTTTCCGCCCCTTCGGACCCTGCGGTGTCGGCCTCCCACGCCGGGGGTGGCAAAGCAAGCGCGGAGGGTCTGCATCCTGTCGCTGCTGCGGACACGGCGGTGCTTGCTCATGACCTTCTACGGGTGGGGTCCGGCGAGGACGGGGGCGTGGTCGAGGTGGTGGAACTGCGGGGCGGGGTGCAGCAGGAACTCGTGGTGGGAGATGTTCCAGGCGTACGCCCCGGCCAGGGCGAAGGCGATCCGGTCGCCGACGCGCAGCCGTCCGACGTGCACCTCGCGGGCCAAGACGTCCTTGGGTGTGCACAACTGGCCCACCAGCGTGACGGGTTCGTCCTGGGCCTGGGGACGCTGCCAGGGACGGTCCCAGGTGTCGGCGGGGAGGATGCGGAACGGCTGGTTGTGCTGTTTGGTGGCCGGGGTGCGCAGGTGATGCGTACCGCCGCGCAGGACGGCGAAGGCGTGGCCGTGGCTGCGTTTGATGTCGAGGACCTCGGTGACGTACCAGCCGCAGTACACGGTGACCGCGCGGCCCGGCTCGATGCGCAGGGTCAGGCCGGGGTGTCCCTCCAGCAGACGGCGCAGACCGGCGCCGAAGGCCGCCCAGTCGAAGCGCCGGTCGGGGCGGGCGTAGTCGACCCCCATGCCACCGCCGAGGTTGACCTCGGTCAATTCCACGCCCT
This sequence comes from Streptomyces auratus, assembly GCF_050433025.1. Lineage (NCBI taxonomy): Bacteria > Bacillati > Actinomycetota > Actinomycetes > Kitasatosporales > Streptomycetaceae > Streptomyces > Streptomyces auratus. Next base: position 2,315,276 of record NZ_JBNGCB010000003.1, read on the forward strand.
TGTGGTCCGCCCATTCGCTCGCCCAGGTCAGGACCTGGCCGGCGAGGTCGAGGTGGGCGGTGGCATCGAGGCCGCTGGCGAGGTGCACGTGGATGCCTCGTAGTCGGATGCGCGGGTCGTCGGCGAGGAGGGCCAGACAGCGGTCGAGGTGGCCGGGTTCCAGGCCGAAGGGGCTGGGCCGACCGCCCATGGCGAGGGCCACCGGACCGAGGGCGATCGGGAGGTTGACCCGGAGCAGGACGTCCACCGTGCGCTCGCCGAGCAGGCCGGTGAGCAGGTGGAGTTCCTGTTCGCTCTCGATGTGCAGGCGGTCCACTCCGCCTTGGAGGGCCTGTTCCAGTTCGGCGGGCGTCTTGCCGGGGCCGCCGAAGGCGATCGCCGTGCCTGGGCACGTGCGTTGGATGTGGTGGAGTTCGCCGCCGGAGGCGACCTCGAAGCCGTCGACGTGGTCGCTCAGCACCTCCATGAGCCGGGGGTCGGAGTTGGCCTTGGCCGCGTAGAAGAGTTCGACGCGCTCGGGCAGGGCGGTGCGGATGGCGGCCGCGTGTGCGCTCAGGTCCTGCAGGTCGTAGACGTAGACGGGGAGGTCTTCGGCACCCAGCTCGGCGACGTGCTGGAGGAGTTGCGGCCTCATCGGGTCACCTCGCGGGGGAAGCCCTCGCCCAGCGGGCTGGGCAGGGGAACGTAGCCGGCGTGCCGGTCGGCCTGCCGGGACCAGCGCAGCAGCAGGTTGGCCTTGGCGGGCAGCGGGACGCCCGAGAGCAGGGCGCGCAGCCGGGGCGGCTCGCCCGCGCTGCGGGAGTGGGCGTCGAGATGGTCGCGGACCAGGCCCCACAGGGCGGGCTCCAGGGCCGGGTCGGTGTCGGCGAGGGCGGCGAGGACTTCGGCGGTGTGGTTGACCAGGAGGCAGTAGGCCACCCGGTTCCAGCCGCGTTCGGCGTCGTACGTCATCGGTTTGCGGACGTCCTCGGGCAGGGCGGTGAGGAACTCGCGGTGGTGTTCGGGGAGGAGCTTGGTGCCTTCCAGGTCGCGGAAGAGCATCTGGGCGGGGGTGCCGTCGGCGCGTACGCCGACGACGACGTTCTGCAGATGGGGTTCGAGGACGATGCCGTGCTCGAAGTAGGCGGTCAGGACGGGCGGCAGCAGCAGGCCGAGGTAGGCGTCCCACCAGGCGAGCGCATCGCCGTCACCGCGCGCCAGCAGGCGGGACACCTGGGCCGAGCTGGTGGGGTGCTCGTCGGCGATCGCGGCGGCCAGCAGCGGGGTCACGCCCGGACGCAGGTGTGCGCGCAGGCCGCTGCGGACGATGACGCCGAAGCCCTCCAGGAGGGAGAGGTCGCCGTCGAGGGCAAGGGTGCGGTAACCCGGCTCGGGGAGCAGCGAGCTTCCGGGATGCGCCTGACCGATTGCGGCGAAGACGGGGTGGAGGAGCCGGTTGAGGGCGACGGCGCCGGACAGCTCGTATGCGGCGTTCTTGCGGACGCAGTTGGTCAGGCGGACGTTGAGGCTGAACTTCAGGAACGTGTCGGCGTCCGGCTGGTAGAGGGTCCGCACGGAGGCGGTGGGGGCGAAGTCCGGGCCCGTGACGCCGGTGTCGATGATCGAGCCTGCGGCCATGGCCCTGCGCAGGGTGGCGTGGTCGCCGAGCAGCCGGTACTGCCAGGGGTGCACCGGCAGGGTCAGGTAATCCCTTCGCCCGTCCGGGTGAAGGGCGTCGAGCCTGCTCAGATCGCCTTCCTCGCGCACCAGACGCCGATGGACGGCGAGGTAGCGCACCGGGAAGCGGGTGCCTGTCTCCGGGCCGTAGTCCAGCCAGTCCTCGGGGTCACCGGTGCGGGACTTGGGTGAGGGGTGGAAGCGGTGGCCGAAGACCAGGGACTGCTCGGACTCCAGGTACGGGTCCTGCGGCAAGGCCGCCGTGGCGCGCAGGTCCAGGACGGTGCGGATGGTGTTCCGGCTGTCGGTGACCTGGTCCAGGAACTCGTCGTTGGCCACACCGGTCCGCAGTTCCAGCTCGTCCTGGATGTATCCGGCGAGCTCTCGCCAGCCGATCGGGGACCAGCTCGCGCCGTCGTACCGCTTGATCTGTCCGTCGAAGCGGTGGGCGCCGATCAGGGAGATGCGGCGCAGGGGGACGCGGAGCAGGACGTCGCGGCGGGGCAGCCACAGCAGCAGGCGGTCTTTGTCGACGGTGACCTGTCGCTCGGGCGCGGACAGTTCGCGGATCAGGCAGTTGAGCAGGGTATGGGCGGTGACGGCGTCGGCGACCTGAGCGGGACTGTCGGTGGTGGCGAGGACGGCGCCGCTGGTGCTGGGGAGGGTCATGCGGAGAGACTCCAGTCGGTGCAAGGAGAGGTGCGGGGAGGCCGGCCGGGCACGGCAGGGGGAAGCGGGCTGTCAGTCAGCAGCGGTGGCGGGCCAGGGGGTTGGGGACGGGAGTCCATCGGGCGACGCCGGAGTCCTGTGCCAGGCGCATCGCGATGGTCGCCTTCAGCGGCAGCGTGTCGCCGAAGAAGGCCTGCCGGTCCCCGGCGGCATCGGGGAGGTCGGCGTAGACGCGGCGGCCGACGGCGGCCACCGCGGCCCACAGCTCCTCGGGGTCGGCCCCGTGCGTGCGCGACAACACGGCCACCAGTTCACTGAAGACACCGCTGAGCAGGCCGCCGAACAGCTTGGTGCGCAGCGCCGACTCGTCGTTTCCGGCTCGGGTGCCGGCCAGCGGTGGCAGTGCGAAGCCGTGCAGAGCGAGCCGGTCCGGATGGATGCGTACGCCGTCCAGGTCGCGGTAGAGCACCCGTACCGGCCGTCCGTCGCGCAGCGCGACGAGCGTGTTCTGGCCATGGGCCTCCAGCGCCACACCCATGGACAACAGCGTCAGCGCGGGCGGCAGGACGAGTCCGGCGAATTCCGCCAGCCAGCTGACCGGGTCGCCGCTCACCATGCGGGCCCCGGTGGCGTGGATGGCGGTGAGCGGCACGGCGATCTCTCCCGATTCCAGGTGCCGTTCGCTGGACTCACGGATCATCGCCGCCAGGCTGGCCGAGGGCGTGCCGTTCACGCGGATGGCGCCGCCGGCGAGTTCGCGCAGGATGCGCAGGCTCTCGCCGTGGCCGGCCTTGTCGACGACGGCGGTGACCAGCTCGGACAGTGGGGCTCCGTCGGCCACCTCGGCCGGGGAGATGGTGCGCCGGTAGTTGGTGACCTGCACGTCCAGCGCCGTCTTGATGTGGCAGCCGGGCAGGGCGTCGAGGGGGGACATGGTGCGCATGGACAGCAGCGGGCGGGCGGCGATCGTACGGTCCACGACCGGCAGGTCGGGCTGCCGGGCGAGGACGTGGTCACGCTGCCAGGGGTGGACCGGCATCAGGACGGTGTCGCCGTCCCGCAGTTCCTGGGGCCACTCGCCGGTGACCTGCCAGCGAGCGGCCGGTACGGCGACGAGCGCCAGCTCGATGACGGGGTGGTGCTCGGGCGCGTAGGCGAGCACCTCGGAGACGGACAGTCCGGTGCGGGTGCGGCAGCAGGGGTGCTGCGGATGGCCGTCGACCACCGTCTGTTCGGCGTCGGCGGAGTTCCGTACCGCGTCCGGCTCGTGGTTCGCCGCGCGGGCCAGGGCCAGGTTGGCGATGCTGTTGTCGAGCTCGGCGGCCAGACGCGAGGCGGTCTCCGTGTGGACCCCGAGGGCGGCGAGGAGCCGGGTCGGCCCCTCGATCGGACCGTGGGAGCCCTGCACGGTGAAGTCGGCGGGGATCGAAGCGAATCGTTCCGCCGCGGCGGCCGGGCCCGAGACCTGTCCGCCGCCCGTGAGGCGGATGACGAGGGTGTCGGCGTCGCGGTTGCGGTCGACGACACCCGGCAGGGGTTCGCGGGCCAAGGCGCCCCATAGTCGGCCGAGCACCGTGGCACGCGCACCGGGGAGCGCGGCCGTGAAGGGCTCGACCAGATCGGGGCGTACTCGGCGCAGTTCGTCGATCGTGCTGCTGTACGGCATGTTTCACCGTCCCGTGGCATAGGAAAATGAGCGGAGAGGCTGCGGAGGCAAAGAGAAAGCGCGAATGCGAGCGCCGTCCGCGATCAGTTGCCGGCAACGTTACGGGATCGTTAGTTAACTGATCGCCAGAGAAAAGGAAGGCCGGTATCAGAATCGATCCAGCATTCCGACCGCTCCACCGTTCCGGAAAATGGAACCGTCGTCGGACAATTGGCCGCATGTCCCGTGTGCCCGGCTCGGCAAGCGGAGCGGCTGCGCCGGGGTACCGCTTACCCGGAAAGCGGTTGCCGGCCGACGAAAAGCCTGCGCTGCACTTCTTAACAGACTGCTTGCACGCCGCTGTCATCTCGCTGACGTTGTGCTGCATCAGGCCCCGTAGGGTCGGTGACGGACAGCAGGCAGTGAAGGAAGACGGTTGTTCACTTTCGCCGAAGGCAATCCGCGCGACATTCAGCAGTTTCCCGGCGCAGGGCACCGCCGGCTTGTGAGTCTGTCGACATGCATGTCTTACTGATCGAGGACGACGACCGGGTCGCCGGGCCGCTGATGGAGGGCTTGAGCCGTTTCGGGTTCACCGTGGAGCACGCCCGTACGGGCGCCGACGGACTCGCCGCGGCGGAAGCGGAGATGGTGCTCCTGGACCTGGGGCTGCCCGACATGGACGGCATCGATGTCTGCCGCACCCTCCGACTGCGCTCCCAGGTGCCCATCATCATGATCAGCGCGAGAAACGACGAGGTCGACCGTGTGCTCGGTCTGGAGCTCGGGGCCGACGACTACCTGTCCAAACCGTTCGGGGTACGGGAACTGGTCGCCCGGATCCGGGCCGTCTTCCGTCGTGCCGGACCGGCTGCGGCCGAGCCGGTGGCGGCCATGCCCGCTTCCCGGGACGGCCACCCCGTACCGGTGGCCCGCGCGCAGCAGATCGGCCCGTTGACCCTTGACCGGCGGGGCCGCCGAGTCCGCCTGCACCAGACCTTCATCGCCCTGTCGCCCAAGGAGTTCGACCTGCTCGCCTATCTCGCCGACGACCCCGGCGCCGTCCGCACGCGACAACAGATCCTGGACGCCGTGTGGGAACCCAACTACTTCGGTCCCACCAAGACGTTGGACGTCCACGTCGCCGCACTGCGTCGCAAGCTCGGTGATCCCGCCTGGATCGACAACATCCGCGGCGTGGGGTTCCGGCTCATGCCACCCGCCGGCGGCGCATTCGCCTCGCAGGCGGAAGAGCACATCGAAGGAGGTGACCGGTGACCCGCCGCCTCCTCCTCAGCTATCTCAGCCTCACCCTGCTGGTGCTGCTGTGCCTGGAAGTGCCGTTCGGCTACGTCTACGCCCGCGGTCAGATGTCCCGCTTCACCGGCAACGGGCAGCAGGCCGTGGTCATGCTCGCAGAGGTGCTGGAGGAGAAGGTCGAGCGGCGGACCGCCACCGACCTGCCGGAGCTGGTGGCGAGCTTCGCGCGGCGCACCGGCAGCCATGTCACCGTCGTGGACAGCCAAGGAAAACTGCTCACCGACTCACGCAACGCGTTGCCCGCCGGGGCGGACCTGTCCACGCAGCCGGATATCGCAGCCGCTCTGCGGAACCGGTCCAATTCGGGGACCCGGCAGGATCCAGCTCTCGACGAAGCGGCCTTCTTCGCCACCGTGCCGGGCGCCTCCGGCGCCACGGTCCGCTGCGTCGTACGGGCCTCCTTTCCCCTCACTACGGTGACGTCCAAGGTCCATGACGCCTGGCTGGCGTTGGCAGCCGTGGGTCTGGGGGTACTGGCGGCCGTTGCGTTGATAGCTCTTGCGCTGGCCCGCTGGATCACCCGCCCGGTGCGGGCGCTGGAGCACGCCACGACGCAACTGGCCGACGGCACCCTGAAGGATCTGCCCGCCACCGACCTCGGACCCCCTGAGCTACGGCGCCTGGCCTCCAGCTTCGTCCGCACCGCGACCCGGCTCCAGCATCTGCTCAAGGCCCAGCACGCGTTCGCCTCGGAGGCGTCCCACCAGCTGAAGACCCCGCTGACCGCGCTGCGGCTGCGACTGGAGAACTTCGAGCCCTACCTCGACCCGCGCGCCCGGCCCAGCCTGGACGAAGCGGTGGAGGAGGTGGAGCGGCTCAGCCGCATGGTGCAGGGGCTGCTCGCCCTGGCCCGGCTGGAGAACGCGGCGACCACCCCCGAGGCCACCGACCTCGACTCCGTCGTCGCCGACCGCGCGGCCGTGTGGACCGCCTTCGCCGGCGAACACTACGTGGACATCGTCGTCGCCGGGCCGAAGATCGGCCGGGTGCGGGCCATCCCCGGCGCCCTGGACCAGATCATCGACAACCTGCTCTCCAACGCGCTGCGGGTCTCACCGCCCGAAACAACGATCACCTTGGCCACCGCCTGGGCGAGCGGGGCGCCCGGAACCGTGGAACTGCACGTGACCGACCAGGGCCCGGGCATGACCGAGGAACAGCGGCGACGCGCCTTCGACCGCTTCTGGCGAGCGAGCGACGCCGACCACGAAGGCACCGGCCTCGGCCTGCCCATCGTGAAGCAACTGGCCCGCGCCTCGGGCGGCGAGGTGACTCTGCAGGCCGCACCCGGCGGCGGACTTGATGCCGTTGTCCGCCTCAGGACCGCTGACGCCCACCGCACAGCCCATCCCCGACGTCCCCGGTCCGCGATGCGGGCACGACAGGGCGCGGTGCCTCCCCTCCCCACTCGCAGCACCGTCACCACCACCGCACGCCGCGACGCCGGCAGCGGCGGACCCACCCCAGACGATCACGGACACAGCCATGCCGACGCATAGCGATCCCTCGTACACCGCAGGGGCCGACCAGGTCGTCCCGGCCGGACCATCGGCAGAAACCATGCGGCTCCTGCTCGTCGAAGACGACGACCGGATCGCCGGTCCCGTCATGGAAGGGCTGAACCGCTACGGCTTCGCCGTCGACCACGTCAAATCCGGAGCCTCCGCCCTGTCGGCCTCCACCGCCGACCTCATCCTTCTGGACCTCGGGCTGCCCGACATGGACGGCATCGACGTCTGCCGGGCCCTGCGCGCCCGCTCCACCGTCCCCATCATCATGATCACCGCACGAGGCGAGGAGACCGACCGCGTCGTCGGCCTGGAAGTCGGAGCGGACGACTACCTCTCCAAGCCCTTCGGGGTACGCGAGTTGGTCGCCCGGATCCGAGCCGTCACCCGCCGCACCCACCCCGAGAGACTCGCCCCACTGCACACCGGCACGGCAACCGGACTCCCCCGTCAGCGCACGCAACTTCCGGAGGATCGTGGCGTCCAGCACCTCGGCCCGCTGACCATCGACCGGCGCACCAGGGGCGTCACCATCGACGGCCGCCCGCTCACACTCACCCCGAAGGAATTCGATCTCCTGGCCCAACTGGCCAGCGATCCCGGCGCCGTGCACTCCCGCCAGCAGATCCTCGACACGGTGTGGGACCCCAACTACTTCGGCCCCACCCGCACGCTCGACGTGCACGTGTCGGCGCTGCGCCGCAAGCTGGGCGACCCGGCCTGGATCGCCACCGTTCGCGGCATCGGCTTCCGCCTCACCGTCCCCGGCGACAGCACATATGCCTGAACGGCAGCGCACACGGAGCCGTGCGCTGCCCCACGAGTCCTCGGTACGGCCCCCTCACGGTCGGGGTGGAGGCTCCCGGGGAAGGCCGCGTCGTCCGCGGGGGTGGCGGGTCCCGCAGAGGACGGGCGTGCCTTCGAACTTCCTGGTAGCCGAGTTGAGTTCGAAGGGTGCGACCCGAAATGGGTGGCGTGGGGGTCAGGTGGTTGCGGTGAGGCGCTTGATGCGGGCGGTGTCGCAGGTGCGGGGGCAGGTGACGCAGGTGTCCTCGGGGCGGAGGGTGTAGTACATGCAGCAGCTGGCGCGGTCCCGGGTGGGGAGCGACTCGCCGGCCGGGCCGGTGAGGGTGCGGAATCCGGCAGCGCCGACGTAGGGAGCGGTGGTGCCCGGCAGCAGCCGCTTCAGTGCGGCCACCGCGCGCGGTTCCTCGCCCAGCAGATGCCCGAGGTACCACAGGCCCTCGACGAGCTCGTCGGACGCCAGGCCCCACAGCGCCCGCGGCCCGCGCCGCATCCGCGCGGCGAAACCGGCCAGGACGGGGGCGAGGTGCTCGGCCACCGCGGCCCGCACCTCCGCGCGCAGCGCCTCCTCGTCCGGTACGACCCGGGCGCCGGGCAGCCCGGCCGCCGGATCGTCCGGAAGACAGCAGAACGCGCCGATGCGGACCGCCATCCGCCCCGGCTCCCGCTGGAAGGACACGTCCTGTACGGGCAGCCGCGGGACCCGGCGGTGCAGGAACCAGGGCAGGGTGATCAGCAGGCAGGCGGGCCAGGCGTAGCGGTGCAGGGCGAAGCTCGCGACGACGTCCGGCCGGGCGCGCTGTCCGTAATCCCGCAGGATCTGCGCGTCGTCCTGGGCGAGAAAGGTCTCCAGGGCCGCGCCGCCGGCCGCGAGACCGGCCGCGCACACCCAGCCGTCGCCGCTGGGCGGCGCCGCGTCCCAGGTGGTCACCTGCAGGCCGGGGAAGACCTCCGAGAGCCGGGCGTAGGCGTCGGCGACGGGGTGGGCGGCGGGCGGAGCGGCGGGGACAGGAGCCATGGGGGAGACCACCGAATCGCGAGCGTCAGCAGGTAAGCCTTACCTTACCCGAGGACTTTACCCGTGCCTGCCGAACGCCAGTCCTCGCGGCTCCCGGACGTTCCTCGTCCGGTTTCGGATGTGCACGGCGGCCCGCGCCGCCTATGGTGCTGGGAACGTCAGGAGGAATCGTCATGGAGCAGGGCACAGCGGAACCGCAGCCGTGTGTGCAGGGGTGGGTGCCCGCGCAGCCCGGTCCCGGCGTGCCCCGGCGGCACTCCGTCCGCGGCCAGGTGCTGGCCGCACTGCGCCGTGCGCTGGTCGACGGTGAGCTGACCCCGGGCGAGGTCTACTCCGCGCCCGCGCTCGGCGAGCGCTACGGCGTCTCCGCGACCCCGGTCCGCGAGGCCATGCAGCAGCTCGCGGGCGAGGGCGCCGTCGAGGTGGTGCCCAACCGCGGCTTCCGGGTCGCCGAGCGCAGCGCCCGCGACCTCGCCGAGCTGGCCGAGGTCCGGGCGATGCTGGAGGTGCCCGCGATCGTCCGGCTGGCCCGGACGCTGCCCCCGCAGCGCTGGGAGGAGCTGCGCCCGCTGGCCGCGGCGGGCGTGGCGGCCGCCGCCGGTGGCGACCGGGTCGGCTATGCCGAGGCCGACCACGCCTTCCACGACGCGCTGATGTCGCTCACCGGCAACCGCCGGCTCACCGAGGTCACCGGCGATCTGCTGCGCCGCTCCCAGTGGCCGCCGGCCGCCGGATCCGGGCGCGCGGCCGAGCTGCTGGCCGATGCCGCCGAACACCACGAGCTGCTCGACGCCCTGAGCGCCCAGGAGTTCGCGGTCGCCGAGCGGATCGCCCGCGCGCATGTTTCGGCGGCCCGGCACCCGCGCTGAACCGTCCGGTGGCTCAGCCGGGCAGCAGCTCTTCCAGAGGCAGCGCCGCGACATCGGCGGCGGGCCGGGAGAGATAGAGATCGGCGTGGTAGAAGCCGTCGGATTCCTTGCCGGCGGTGGACAGGCCGTGTCCGGCGATCGCCTCGAACGCCCCCCGCCGCTCGGCCCCGTCGGCGAACCGCCGCTGGCGGAACGTACGGGTGGTGAGCTTCTCCGTGACCAGTCCGGCCCGGGCCAGCAGGGCGGAGACCGGGCGGTAGGGCACCGTGCGCAGCACGAACGCGGCGACCCACGGCGGTGACGACACGCAGTCGAAGAGACGGGTGAAGGTGGTCGCGGTGATGTAGCCGACGCCACCGGTGACGGTGATCAGATCCGTGTCCGCCAGCACGCGCCGCAGCTGTGGACTCGGCTCGTCGAGCTCCAGATTCTCCGCGAATCCGTGGTCGAGCAGACCGACCTCGCGGGCGTAGCCGACCGCGTGGTCCGCCGCGTCGATGCCGGTGATGCGTACGGACTCGGCACGCCGCCGGCTGGCGAAGAATGTACGGTCCTCGTCGATGAGTTGACGGGTCGTCGGCACATCCGGGCGGAGCGCGGTGTAGCGGTCGTAGAGGTCGGAGAGGGACAGCTGGCAGTTGAGCAGTGCCGCGTTGACCCCGTATGAGCAGCAGAGGTCGACGACGTTGAGTGGCGGACGATCACTGCGGTGGCGCTGCAGCGTCTCGGTCACCGTGCGGAACACCGCTTGGCCGTGGTGCGGAATCTGGTAATCCAGGGGCTGCAGTGTGGTGAAGTACCGGCGGGGATCAAGGCAGTTGTAAATCGCCTCGAAATCCGCCTTGCCCCAGTCGGTTCCCGCGGTCGTGTTGGTCACTCCTGCTGTCATGTGGCCTCCTGAAAGGCTGAGCCAATGGGTGGGGGCTCAGCTGGTCCCGGACCAGCATCCCTACCCCCGCCGCCGCCTCACAGTGCGACTTGCGGCCATTCTCGGGGCCTGTGGGGCGTTCGGAGACACCCCGGCCCCGGGCCTTCGCCCCATGGTCCCACCTCCCGGTTCACCCGGCGCGTCGACCGCCGGCCGGCCCGGGAACCGTCGCGCCCCGGCCGATCCGCCCCGGGGACCGTCGAAATCCAGCCAATCGAGCCGGTTGCGCGCATGGCTGACGAAGGGGGGTTGACGGCGAGCGGAGGAGCTCCCTCCGGCGCCGGAGAACGGTGGCGGAGAACGGTGACGGCCCACCACTCGCGTTCGGCGGGTGGTGGGCCGTCTCGCCGGGTCCCCGGCCGGGGGCCGGGGCAGCGTGACCCATCTGGCTAGAGCGCCGTGCCGGCCGTGGACAGATGATCCGCGAGCCAGGTCGGTACCCCGCCCATGAGGCGGAACAGACGGGCCGCCTCGGCGCGCAGCCGGTCCGCGTCGGCCTCCGGGGCGGCATCGGCCAGGGCCGCGAGGGCCGGTGCCGTACCGATGAGGAAGCCCAGCTCCTCACGGATCCGCAGCGACTCGGCGAAACCGTGCCGGGCCTCCGTCAACTCCCCGTCCCGCAGCGCGAGTCCGGCCAGATGGCGCCAGGTGAAGGACAACAGCAGGTGGTCGCCGTGCGCGGTGGCGCCGGCGTGCGCGCGGCGGTAGGCGGCGCGCGCCGAATCCGGGCTGTCGGCGACGTGCTCGGCCATCAGCCCGCGGCGGAAGTCCAGCAGCGGGCGGCCGGCCGCGGCGGGTGCCAGCAGCGCGGCGGCCCGGCCGAGCGCCGAGCGCGCCTCGTCGGCCCGGTCCCGGACGCCCAAGACAGTGGCGGCGTAGGCGAGATGGCCGCGCTCACAGGCCGCACCGCCCCGCTCGTCGTCGTCGCCCGCCAGGGCCTCGGCGCCGCGCAGCGCGTCCTCGGCCTCGGCCCAGCCGGTGGCCGTGAACACACAGCGCTCGACCAGGAGGGCCGCGCGGCGCAGCGCGGAGGGTGCGTGGCGGACGGCGTGCGGCTCCAGCAGCGCGGCCGCGTCGTCCCAGCAGCCGCGGGAGCGCAGTCGCCAAACGGCACGGTCGAGGGGATCGTCCCCCTCGACCGTGCCGACGGCCGGTACTTCCGGTGCGGATGCGGGCCTCGGTACCGTGACCGGCACCGGATCCGCAGAACTTTCCGGATCCGCGGGATCCGCTGAATCTGGCATGGCGGTATCCGCCACGTTGCCCTCCCAAGCGCGCCATTGAGCTGGAAATCGGAAGCCGTGCGCGCATCTCAGCACGAACTCCGCTGCCGGGCCAAGGGGGCGGGTGAACGTTTTCACAATCACCCGGTGCGCGCTTCGGACGGGGCGCGCGGCCCTGATCGGGCGCATTGCGGCGCAAGCTCGGGCGGCCGCGGCCGGTCTCCGCCGCCGCGATGCCGCCCGATCGAGTTACCCCGAACGGCGGACGTGGGGCTGCTGGATCGCACCGGGCGGCCGCGGACCGGCGGATCCCGTCGGCGACGGAATCCGCGAGGGGTCGGCGCCGTCAGCTCATCCGCAACGCCAGGAAGAAGTCCAGCTTGTCTTCCAGGCGGGCCAGATCGCGCCCGGTGAGCTGCTCGATTCGGCCCACCCGGTAGCGCAGCGTGTTCACATGCAGATGGAGACGGGTGGCGCAGCGGGTCCAGGAGCCGTCGCAGTCCAGGAACGCCTCCAGGGTGGGGATCAGCTCGGCGCGGTGCTTGCGGTCGTACTCGCGCAGCGGGTCCAGCAGACGGGCGGTGAAGGCGCGGCGGACGTCGTCCGGCACGAACGGCAGCAGCAGGACGTGCGAGGCCAGCTCCTCGTGCCCGGCGGCGCAGACCCGGCCGTTGCGGGCGGCGGCGACCCGGCGGGCGTGCCGGGCCTCCTCCAGGGCGCCGCGCAGGCCCTCCGCGGAGTGCACCGCGGCGCTCACCCCGACCGTCAGCCGCCCGTCGTCGTCCAGACCGCGGCTGAGCGGCTCCTGGACGAGCCGGAGCAGCTCGGCGGCGTGCAGCCCCGTCGCCGCGGAGTCCCCGGACTCGTCCGGCACGGGCAGCGGCACCAGGGCCACCGCCTCGTCGCCGGTGTGCGCCACGGCGATGCGGTCGGAGTGCTCGGGCCCGGCGGCGCCGGGGTCGACCAGCATCTCCTCCAGCAGGCTCTGCGCCACGGGGCCGCCGGGAACGTCGCCGTCCTCCCACTCGACCCGGGCCACCACGAGCTGCCAGTGCGGTGCGGTGCCCAGACCGGGCAGCAGCACCGGGGCGGCCACCCGCAGCCGGGCCGCGATCTCGGCCGGCGGGGCGCCGGCCTGGACGAGCTCCAGCACCTCCTGGGCGAGCCGGCGGCGGACCGTGCGCGCCGCATCGCGCCGGTCGCGTTCCACCGCGATCAGCTGGGTGACGCCGTGCAGCAGATCCAGGCGCTCCGCCGGCCACTCGCCGGCGTCCGCCTCGACAGCCAGCAGCCAGTCGCTCAGCACCGTCTGGCGCAGGTCACGGCCCTCTTGGCGGATCGGGAACAGCGAGAAGGTGGCCCCTCCCGACCCGTCGCCCGACCGCCGCCCCACATCGAGGCGCTGCGCGCCGCCCCCTTCGATCGTGACGCGGTGCGGGCCGCGCCGGCCGGTGCGGGCGGCCGCCAGATGCTCGCCCGCGAGCCGGGCGGCCAGTTCACCGGACAGCTCCGGCCCGGCGTCCGCCAGGGTCGAGCCGGCGATCTGCCGCCCGGTGGGGGAGAGCACCCAGGCCCGTAGGTCCAGGTCGGAGCCGAGCAGGTCCAGGACCACTTCCGGGCCGCCGCCCGCGGACGTCATCAGCCGCCGGTGCCGGTCCACCACGGCCGCCAGATCGCCGGCCCGCTCGCTGGAGACCTGGCGGACGACATGCTCGGTGATGGAGGCGAACGAGACGTCCTCGACGACCGAGAACAGCGGCAGCCGGTGCCGAGCGCAGGCCTCGATCAGATCGTCCGGGACCGAGCCCAGCTCCGCCTCGCCCGCCGCGAGTCCGGCGACGCCCGCGGCGGCCAGGATGCGGACGAACGGCTCGGAGTCCTCCGGCTCGCGGCGCCAGGCCAGGCCCGTCAGCACCAGTTCGCCGCCGGAGAGATAGCGGCTGGGATCGCGGAGATCGGTGGTCATCACGCCGCGTACAGTGCGATCCAGTTCGTCCTCGCCTCCGAGGAGCCTGAGGCCCAGGGAGTGGGTATCCAGGAGTACGCGGAGCCGCATGACCTCGCCCGCCGTTCTTTGCTGTCTGGTGTTGCCGGTGGAATGCCGCGAGGTTTCCAAGCCTCGACTTTCGTTCGAATCTACAAGACGGGTGGCCTGGCCAGCCAACCGCTTCATGGTTTCGGTGACTGCACCCGACGGGTCCAGGGGCGTTCACTGAGCCTCATCACATGAACGAGACATGAACCGCTCCATGGCGGCGCGAGCACCGCGTCCGCACCATGAGCACCGAGCGACCGATTTCGCAGCACATTCGTAGAATTCGTAGAAGAGGCCACCCCATGGACTTCCTTCGCCCCGCCAGCTGGGAGGAGGCGCTCGCCGCCAAGGCCGAGCACCCCACCGCTGTGCCCATCGCGGGCGGCACGGACGTGATGGTCGAGATCAACTTCGACCACCGCCGCCCGGAGTACCTGCTCGATCTGAACCGCATCGGTGAGCTGAACGAGTGGGAGGTCGGCGAGAAGACCGTCCGGCTGGGCGCCTCCGTGCCCTACACCCAGATCATGGAAAACCTGCGGGCCGAGCTCCCCGGCCTGGCCCTGGCCTCGCACACGGTGGCCTCCCCGCAGATCCGCAACCGCGGCGGTGTCGGCGGCAACCTCGGCACCGCCTCCCCGGCCGGCGACGCCCACCCCGCGCTGCTGGCCGCCGGCTGCGAGGTCGAGGTGGAGTCCGTACGCGGCCGCCGGATGATCCCGATCGACGACTTCTACACCGGCGTCAAGCGCAATGCGATGGCGCCCGACGAGCTGATCCGTTCGGTGCATCTGCCCAAGGCCGACGGCCCGCAGCAGTTCTCCAAGGTCGGCACCCGCAACGCCATGGTCATCGCGGTCTGCGCGTTCGGTATCGCGCTGCACCCCGAGACCCGCACGGTGCGCACCGGCATCGGCTCCGCCGCGCCCACCCCCGTCCGCGCCAAGGAGGCCGAGGCCTTCCTCACCGCGGCGCTGGAGGAGGGCGGCCTCTGGGAGTCGGGCAGCCCCATTCCGCCGTCCGTCGCCAAGCAGTTCGCGCAGCTCGCCGCCGGCGCCTGCAACCCGATCGACGACGTGCGCGGCAGCGCCGCGTACCGCCGGCACGCGGTCGGCATCATGGCGCGCCGCACCCTCGGCTGGACCTGGGAGTCCTACCGCGGCAACGCCCACGGCTCAAAGGGAGGCGCACAGTGCGCGTGACATTCACCGTCAACGGCCGCCGGCAGGAGGCCGACGACGTATGGGAAGGCGAGAGCCTGCTGTACGTCCTCCGCGAGCGGATGGGGCTTCCGGGCTCCAAGAACGCCTGTGAGCAGGGCGAATGCGGGTCCTGCACGGTCCGTCTGGACGGGGTGCCGGTGTGTTCCTGTCTGGTCGCGGCGGGCCAGGTGGAGGGCCGCGAGGTGGTGACCGTCGAGGGCCTGGCGGACTTCGCCAAGCAGCGTGCGGAAGGGGGCGGCTGCGCCTCCGGTGTCTGTGGCACCAGCGTGGACGAGGCCAAGCGGTGGCAGGCCCGGCCCGCCGGCTCGCAGACCGGCGAGGCGGCCGAACTCTCCCCGATCCAGCAGGCGTTCATCGACGCCGGCGCGGTCCAGTGCGGTTTTTGCACCCCGGGACTGCTGGTCGCCGCCGATGAACTGCTGGAGCGCAACGACTCCCCGTCGGACGCCGATATCCGCGAGGCGCTGTCGGGCAACCTCTGCCGTTGCACGGGTTACGAGAAGATCCTCGACGCGGTGCGGCTGGCGGCCGCCCGTGGTGACTCCCACACCGCCGGACAGGGGGCCTGATCGCCATGGCAGGTGTCACCCGCACCCCCACCAGCCTCACCCAGGGCGGCAAGACCAGGGCCGGGATCGGCGAATCCACCCTGCGGCCGGACGGCACCCTCAAGGTGACCGGCGAATTCGCCTACTCCTCGGACATGTGGCACGAGGACATGCTGTGGGGCCACACGCTGCGCAGCACCACCGCACACGCCGAGATCCGCTCGATCGACACCGCCGAGGCGCTGGCGACCCCCGGTGTCTACGCCGTACTGACCTACGACGACCTGCCCACCGACGTGAAGAACTACGGCCTGGAGATCCAGGACACGCCGGTGCTCGCGCACGGCAAGGTGCGCCATCACGGCGAGCCGGTGGCGCTGGTCGCCGCCGACCATCCGGAGACCGCACGCCGCGCCGCCGCCAAGATCAAGATCGAGTACCGCGAACTGCCGGTCGTCACCGACGAGGCGTCCGCGACCGCCGAGGGCGCGCCGCTGGTCCACGAGAACCGCAGCGACCACCACTCGGGTCATGTGCCGCACCCCAACATCGTGCACCGCCAGCCGATCATCCGCGGCAATGCGGACGAGGCCGCCAAGAAGGCCGATGTCATCGTCTCCGGCGAGTACGTCTTCGGCATGCAGGATCAGGCCTTCCTCGGCCCGGAGTCCGGCCTCGCGGTGCCCGGTGAGGACGGCGGCGTCGATCTCTACGTCGCCACCCAGTGGCTGCACTCCGACCTGCGCCAGATCGCCCCGGTCCTCGGCCTGCCCGAGGAGAAGGTACGGATGACGCTCTCCGGCGTCGGGGGCGCCTTCGGTGGCCGCGAGGACCTGTCGATGCAGATCCACGCCTGCCTGCTGGCGCTGCGCACCGGCAAGCCCGTCAAGATCGTCTACAACCGGTTCGAGTCCTTCTTCGGGCACGTCCACCGGCACCCGGCGAAGCTCTGGTACGAGCACGGCGCCACCAAGGACGGCAAGCTCACGCACATGAAGTGCCGGATCGTGCTGGACGGCGGCGCCTACGCCTCCGCCTCCCCGGCCGTCGTCGGCAACGCCTCGTCCCTCTCGGTCGGCCCGTACGTCGTCGACGACGTCGACATCGAAGCCATCGCGCTGTACTCCAACAACCCGCCCTGCGGGGCGATGCGCGGCTTCGGCGCGGTCCAGGCGTGCTTCGCGTACGAGGCGCAGATGGACAAGCTCGCGAAGAAGCTGGGGCTGGACCCGGTGGAGTTCCGGCAGCTCAACGCCATGGAACAGGGCACGCTGCTGCCGACCGGACAGCAGGTCGACTCGCCCGCGCCGGTCGCCGAACTGCTGCGCCGGGTCAAGGCGATGCCGCTGCCGCCCGAGCAACAGTGGCTGTCGGCCGGCGAGGGCGCCGATGTGCGCGCGCTGCCCGGCGGGCTGTCCAACACCACCCACGGCGAGGGCGTGGTCCGCGGGGTCGGCTATGCCGTCGGCATCAAGAACGTCGGCTTCTCCGAGGGCTTCGACGACTACTCCACCGCCCGGGTGCGGATGGAGGTCATCGGCGGCGAACCGGTCGCCACGGTCCACACCGCGATGGCGGAGGTCGGCCAGGGCGGCATCACCGTGCACGCCCAGATCGCCCGTACGGAGCTGGGCGTCCAGCAGGTCAGCATCCAGCCGGCCGACACCCAGGTCGGCTCGGCCGGCTCCACCTCCGCCTCCCGGCAGACGTATGTGACCGGCGGCGCGGTGAAGCACACCTGCGAGGCGGTGCGCGAGAAGGTCCTGGCGACCGGCCGCGCCAAGTTCGGCACGTACCACCCCGCTTGGGCCACCGCCGAACTGCTGCTGGAGGGCGGCAAGGTCACCACCGACGGCGGAGAGGTCCTGGCCGATATCGCGGACGTCCTGGAGGACGAGGCGATCGACCTGGAGCTGGAGTGGCGGCACCGCCCGACCGAGGCGTTCGACCTGCGCACCGGCCAGGGCAACGGCCACGTCCAGTACTCCTTCGCCGCCCACCGCGCGGTCGTGGAGGTGGACACCGAACTCGGCCTGGTCAAGGTCATCGAACTGGCCTGTGCCCAGGACGTCGGCAAGGCGCTCAACCCGCTGTCCGTCGTCGGCCAGATCCAGGGCGGCACCACCCAGGGCCTGGGCGTGGCCGTCATGGAGGAGATCATCGTCGACCCCAAGACCGCGAAGGTACGCAACCCGTCCTTCACGGACTACCTCATCCCCACCATCCTCGACACCCCGACCATCCCGGTCGATGTGCTCGAACTCGCCGATGAGCACGCCCCCTACGGGCTGCGCGGCATCGGCGAGGCCCCCACCCTGTCGTCCACCCCGGCCGTCCTCGCGGCGATCCGGAACGCGACCGGGCTGGAGCTCAACAAGACGCCGGTGCGCCCCGAGCACCTCACCGGCACCTAGAGACCGTCCGGGGCCGGACCCCGGGCCCGGCTTCCGGGCGGTGCGTGCAGGAGGTCCTGCCGGTCCTCCTGCGCGCACCCTCCGCAGGCCCGCACCACGCAGTCACTGCTCCGCCCCACGTACGGAGTCAGTACCCCGTTCGTCTCGGGCCGTCCCCCGGGTCGTGCAGCCATGAACCATCCCAAATCTCGCATCCGATGCGAGGGCCCCTTTGAACCTTGGGAGCAAGGCACCATGACCCAGCAGTCCACTGAGCCGCGGACCACGGCGGAAGACGCGGGCGCCGGCTCGCGCCAGCCCGCCGGCCGGGACTGGCTCGACCGGTACTTCCACATATCCGACAGAGGATCGACGCTCGCGCGCGAGCTGCGCGGCGGCATCACCACCTTCATGGCGATGTGCTACATCCTCCTGCTCAACCCACTGATCCTGTCGACCCCGGACGTGCAGAAGAACACCCTCGCGCACGCCGGTGTGGTCACCGCGACCGCGTTCGCCGCGGCCGTCTCCACCCTCCTGATGGGCTTCATCGGGAAGGTGCCGCTGGCGCTGGCGGCCGGCCTCAACGTCTCCGCCGCGCTGACCGCGCAGGTGGTCCCGCACATGACCTGGCCGCAGGCGATGGGCATGTGCGTGATCTACGGCGTCATCATCTGTCTGCTGGTGGTCACCGGCCTCCGCGAGATGATCATGAACGCCATCCCGCTGGCGCTCAAGCATGCGATCACCATGGGCATCGGGATGTTCGTCGCCCTGCTCGGCCTGGTGAAGGCCGGGTTCGTGGGCAAGGGCGAGGGTGGCCCGGTCACCCTCGGCCTGACCGGTCAGCTCTCCGGCTGGCCGGTCCTGTTCTTCTGTGTCACGCTGTTGTTGATCTTCATGTTGCAGGCACGCAAGGTGTCCGGTGCCATTCTCATCGGCATCGTGGCCGGCAGCGTCCTGGCCATCGCGGCCACCAGGATCGGCGGACTGACGGCCAAGGACTGGGGCGGTACGCCTCCGGAGCTGAGCGGCAGCGCGGTGGCGATGCCCGACTTCGGTCTCTTCGGCCAGGTGGACTTCGGCGGCTGGGGTTCGATCGGCGCCCTCAGCGTGGGCATGATCGTCTTCACCCTGGTACTGGCCGGCTTCTTCGACGCGATGGCCACCATCATCGGCGTCGGTACGGAAGCCGGGCTGGCCGACGACAAGGGCCGGATGCCGGGGCTGTCCAAGGCGCTGTTCGTGGACGGCGCGGGCGGCGCGATCGGTGGCATGACCGGTGCCTCCGGCCAGACCGTGTTCATCGAGTCGGCGAGCGGCGTCGGCGAGGGTGCGCGTACCGGCCTCTCGTCCGTCGTCACCGGTCTGCTCTTCGCGGCCTGCCTGTTCTTCACCCCGCTCACCCAGCTCGTACCGGCCCAGGTCGCCTCGGCCGCCCTCGTCGTCATCGGCTCGATGATGATGAGTGCCGCCGGGCACGTGGACTGGCGCGACCGCTCGGTGTCCGTCCCGGTCTTCCTGACCGTGGTGCTGATGCCGTTCACCTACAGCATCACCGCAGGTGTCGGCGCCGGCGTCGTTGCCTACACCGTCATCAAGGCGGGGCAGGGCAAGTGGCGCGAGGTCGGCGGCTTCATGTGGGTGCTGTCCGCGATCTTCCTCGTCTACTTCTCGCTCCATCCGATCGAGCAGTGGCTGGGCGTCAAGTAACCGCCCGGCCCTCCCCCCGTCCATAAGGAGACCGACATGCTGGACATCGCCGACGAGCTGCACCGGTGGGTCGAGCAGGGCCGCGACGTCGCGGTGGCCACGGTGGTGGCCACCCACGGCAGCGCGCCCCGCCAGCCCGGAGCCGCCCTTGCGGTCGACAGTGCCGGCACGGCGATCGGGTCGGTCTCCGGCGGATGTGTGGAGGGGGCGGTGTACGAACTGTGCCAGGAGGCGCTGCGGACCGGCCAACCGGTCCTGGAGCGCTTCGGGTACAGCGACGAGGATGCCTTCGCCGTGGGCCTGACCTGCGGCGGAATCATCGACATCCTCGTCGAGCCGATACCGGCCGCGGCCGGGCGTCCGGCCGGTGACGGCACGGCGGCGAGGGAGCCGGCGGACCGCACCGCCGGCACGCTCGCCGCCGGGCTGGCCGCCGCCGCCGCGGGGGAGGCGGCGGCCCTCGCCCGGGTCGTCCAGGGCCCCGACGGGTACCTCGGCCGGGCCCTGCTCGTCCGCCCCGACGGCAGCCACACCGGCACCCTCGGCGGCCACCCCGCGCTGGACCGCACCGCGCTGGCCGAGGCCCGCGCCCTGCTGGACGCCGGACGCACCACGACGGTCGCGATCGGCACGGGTGGTGCCGACGCCGCACCGCAGGGCGACGACGGGGCGCAGCCGGCGGGCTCGCGCTGCGGCGGGACCATCGAACTGCTCGTGGAATCCTCCGTCCCCGCACCCCGCATGATCGTCTTCGGAGCCATCGACTTCGCCGCCGCGCTGGTCAAGGTCGGAAAGTTCCTCAATTACCACGTCACGGTCTGCGACGCCCGCCCCGTCTTCGCCACCCGCAGCCGCTTCCCCGACGCCGACGAGATCGTCGTCGACTGGCCGCACCGCTACCTGGACTCCCAGGACCTCGACGCCCGCACGGTGCTGTGTGTGCTGACCCATGACGCCAAGTTCGACGTCCCGCTGCTGGAGCGCGCGCTGCGGCTCCCGGTCGCCTACGTCGGGGCGATGGGCTCCCGGCGCACCCACCTGGACCGTCAGCGGCGCCTCCGCGAAATCGGCCTGACCGAGCTGGAGTTGAACCGGCTGCGCTCGCCCATCGGGCTCGACCTCGGCGCGCGCACCCCGGAGGAGACCGCGCTGTCCATCGCCGCCGAGATCGTCGCCAGCCGCCGCGGCGGCACCGGCACACCGCTGACCGGCGCGCACACCCCCATCCACCACGACACGGGCCGGCCGGTGGGGCGGATCGGGTCGGTGGCCTGAGCCACGGCCGTCGGCACGAATACGGTTGCCCGCATCAAAACTGCTGCCCCCCGCCAATAAGGCTGCCCGGCACCGCACTTGCCGCCCGCCGTCCGCCGCCCTGCTCCATTGTCGCCGTCCGCACCGCTCATTGCGGAGCGGTGCAGATCACACCGCCCCGGGACGCCATTTCGGCCGAAAGAATGAGGGGCCCGCTGCGGGGATATGGCAGCATGGGGAAATGACGGCGCCCGTGGTGAGGGCGCCGGGATATGTCCGCGCGAGCAAGGAGGTGATCGGGATGAGTCCCGAAGGAAGTCCTTGCCGCAGCGTTGCAGCGTACTGACTGCTGCCTTTCTCCGAGCCGTTGACGGGGTGCCCCTAAGGGTCCCGAACCGGCTTCGCGGTATGCCTTCACCCTGATACCGGGGCGCTTCCGGCTGCGTCCGGCCGCCCCTGGGTTCCCCTTTTTCGAGTTCCTTCGAGTTCCTTCGAGTTTTCGCATTCTTCGCGCGAAGGCCATGCCGGCCTGCCTGAAAACAGCCGGCCGTCCTTCGGCCCGGAACGCCGAATTGCGTGCGCAGTGACTTGTGCTGTGCCTTGTGCAGTGACTTGTCCTGTGCCACGCGCCGGTGTCGCGTATTCCGGTCCGCCGGTGTGCCCTTCTGCGCGCACGGAGGTTTTGTCATGACCCATCTGCTCACCCCTCAAAAGCTCGCTCCGCCGGGCCGCCGTCTCAAGCGGGAGCGGCAGGCCGCCGAATCCGCGGCCCGTACCCGGCATGTCGCCGACCAGCTGGCCGAGGCCAGCGGCCGTCCCGCCGCCCAGGTATTGCAGGATCTGCAGACCACCCCCGCAGGGCTGTCCTACGGCCTGGCCCAGCACCGGCTGGAGCGCGACGGCGCCAACGTCCTCACCCCGAGGTCCGCCCCGCGCTGGTACGCCCAGCTCGCCAAGGCCTTCTGGAACCCCTTCATCCTTGTGCTGGCGGTGCTGGTCACCGTCATGTACGTGCAGTGGCTCCAGGTCGCCGACGAGGAGCCGTTCGACCCGAAGATCGCGATCCTGGGCGCGATGGTGCTGATCAGCGTGGGGCTGCGGTTCTGGCAGGAGTACCGCTCCAACAGCTCCGCCGCCGCCCTGCAGGCCCTGGTCACCACGACCACGGCCGTACAGCGGCTGGCCGGCAACGGACGGCTGCCCACCACCGTCGAGATCCCGATGGACGGCGTGGTCAAGGGCGACCTCATCAAGCTGGCCGCCGGCGATCTCGTCCCCGCCGACCTGCGGCTGCTGACCGCCAAGGACCTGATGGTCAGCCAGGCCGCGCTGTCCGGTGAGTCACTGCCCGCGGCCAAGGCCGACACCCGCTTCCCCGACGACGGGCAGCGGCTGACCAGCGACCCGATCGAGGCCGACAACCTCGTCCTGGCCGGCACCTCGGTGACCTCCGGCACCGCGACCGGCGTGGCCGTCGCCACCGGCCCGTACACCTACTTCGGCTCCATGGCGGACGCGTTGACCGGCGAGCGGCCGCAGACCGGTTTCGACACCGGAGTGAAGAAGGTCAGCCTGCTGCTGATCCGCTTCATGCTGGTGATGGTCCCCATCGTCTTCCTGATCAACGGGGTGACCAAGGGCGACTGGGCCGAGGCCTTCACCTTCGCGGTGGCCGTCGCCGTCGGCCTCACGCCCGAGATGCTGCCGATGGTCGTCACCACCAACCTGGCGCGCGGCGCGGTCGCGCTGTCCCGCCGCAAGGTCGTCGTCAAGCGCCTGAACGCGATTCAGAATCTGGGCGCCATGGACGTGCTGTGCACGGACAAGACCGGCACCCTCACCGAGGACCGGATCGTCCTGGACAGCTACCTCGACATCCACGGCGAGCCGGACGACGAGGTCCTGGAGTACGCCTACCTCAACAGCCACTTCCAGACCGGGCTGCGCAACCTGCTGGACCAGGCGGTCATCGACCGTATGCACGAGGCCGAGGAGGTTGTCGTCGACGCCCGCTTCACGCTGGTCGACGAGATCCCCTTCGACTTCGCACGGCGGCGGATGTCGGTGGTACTGCGCCGCAACGACGCGGACGGGCCGGCCGGCGAGCACATCCTGATCACCAAGGGCGCGGTCGAGGAAGTGCTCGACGGGTGCAGCCAGCTGACCGGTGGCGGCCGCCGCGCCGAACTGACCGACACCCTGCGCCGGCAGGTCCTGCACACCGCGGCGTACCACCAGCGGCAGGGCATGCGGGTGCTGGCCGTGGCCACCCGCACCCTGCCCGGCGAGGCCGCCGGTGGCCCCGACGGCAGGGAAGCGGCCCGTGCCTCCTACGGTGTCGCGGACGAGACCGGGCTGACCCTGATCGGCTTCCTGGCGTTCCTCGACCCGCCGAAGCCGGACGCCGCCCGGGCGCTGGGGGCACTGGCCGACAGCGGGATCGCGGTCAAGGTCATCACCGGTGACAACGAACTGGTCGCCGCCCGGGTCTGCGCCGATGTGGGCCTGGACGTCGGCACCGTGGTCACCGGCGCCGAACTCGACGTCCTCGACGACCGGCACCTGCGCGAACTCGCCCGCACCACCACGGTGTTCGCCAAGGCCGACCCCACCCAGAAGGCCCGGATCGTCCGGGCCCTCCAGGCCGACGGGCACACCGTCGGATTCCTGGGCGACGGCATCAACGACGCCGCCGCGCTGCGCGACGCGGACGTCGGGATCTCCGTCGACACCGCGGTCGACATCGCCAAGGAGTCCGCGGACATCATCCTCCTGGAGAAAGACCTGATGGTCCTGGAGCAGGGGGTGCTGCGGGGCCGGCTGACCTTCGGCAACACCATCAAGTACCTCAAGATGACGGCCTCCTCGAACTTCGGGAACGTCTTCTCGGTGCTTGCCGCGTCCGCGTTCCTGCCCTTCCAGCCGATGCTGGCCATGCAGCTGCTCGTACAGAACCTCCTGTACGACATCTCCCAGCTGGCCACGCCCTGGGACCGGATGGACCGCGACTATCTGCGCACCCCGCGCACCTGGGACGCCCGGGGCATCGGCCGCTTCATGCTCGTCCTCGGGCCGACCAGCTCGGTCTTCGACATCACCACCTTCCTGCTGATGTGGCACGTCTTCGGGGCCAACAGCGAGGTGCACCAGGCGCTGTTCCAGTCCGGCTGGTTCGTCGAGGGCCTGCTGACCCAGACGCTGGTCGTCCATATGCTGCGCACCCGCCGGATCCCCTTCGTGCAGTCGCGGGCGACCCTCCCGGTGATGGTGATGACGGCGGCGGTGACGGCGATCGGCCTCTATCTGCCGTTCTCGCCGCTGGCCGGGGTGCTCGGGATGCAGGCGCTGCCGATGAGCTACTTCCCGTGGCTGGTCGCCACGCTGACGGCGTACTGCCTGCTCACGCAGGGCGTGAAGACCTGGTACATCCGCCGGTTCGGCAGCTGGCTGTAACGCCACCGGGGGCCCGGGGATGCCGGCCCGGCGTGCGCAATAACGGGATGAGGATCCCGGCACGCCGGGTTAGCGTCCCCGGGTGACCCACGACGACACCCGCACCGCCCCCCACCTCGGGGACATCCCCGAAGAGGACCTCGACCAGGCCCTCGACCTCGTCTACCTCGCGTTCCACCTGACGCTCCCCGACAAGACCCGCACCTACCACCGCCAACTGCTGCGGGACTGCACCCGTATCGGCGCCCGGCACGGTGGCCGGCTGACCGGGGTGGCCGGGGCCCATCGCCTCGCTCTCTCCGTCCCGGGCGGTCAACTCCCCTGCGCCGCCCTCGACTTCGTCTCCGTGGCGCCCACCCACCGGCGCCGCGGGGTGCTGACGTCGATGATCGGCGAGCTGTGGCGCCGCTGCGCCGCCGACGGACAGCCGCTGGCCTGCCTGTGGGCCTCCGAGAGCGCCATCTACGGCCGCTTCGGCTTCGCCGCGGCCACCGAGGCGTACCGCGTGGAGATCGACTCCTCCCGGCCGCTCGCGCTGCGGATCGCGGCCGACCGGCGTCCGCTGCGGCTGATCGACCCGGCCGCGGCACCCGCCCTGCTCGCCGCGCGCTACGACGCGAGCCTGGCCGACCGCGCGGGCCGGTTCACCCGCGACGAGACCTGGTGGCGCACCCAGGTGCTGGACCTCGACGGCGCCCGCAGCGGCGACGACCGGGACGGCTTCGGGGCGGTGCGCGTGGTGGTGCTGGGCGCGGACGGCGAGGCGCCGGGCGGCTATGCGGTCTACCGCACCCGCTCCGCGAACGACAGCCGTCCCGGCGCGGTCGCGGTGACGGAGCTGGAGGCGGAGTCCGCACCGGCCGCCGCCGCCCTGTGGTCCTACCTCGCCGCGATCGACCTCACCTCGACCGTCCGGATCCACGCCCGCCCCGCCGACGACCTGCTGTTCAGCCTCGCCGCCGACCGCGACCAGGTGCGCGTCACCGGCCAGGAACCCGCTCTGTGGCTCCGGCTCGTGGATGTCCGCGCCGCGCTGACCGCCCGTTCCTGGGCGGCGCCCGTCGACCTCGTCCTCGACCTGAGCGACCGCGCGCTGCCCGCCAACGCGGGCCGCTTCCGGCTGACCGCCACCCCCGCCGGTGCCACCTGGACTCCCACTACGGACGACCCCGATCTCGCCCTGGACGTACGGGAGTTGAGCGCCTGCTATCTGGGCGGCACCCCGCTCCGGCGCTTGGCGCACGCCGCTCTGGTCACCGAGCACACCCCGGGTGCGGTCCGCCGGCTGGACGCCGCCCTCCAGACCGAGTGGCTTCCGTTCACGGCGGACAACGACTGATGCACGGGGGACAACGACTGACCTTGTCGTTTCCGGTCCGGGGTGGTCTGGGCGGTCGGGTCGGTCGTCGGGCCTGAAGGTGCGGGCGGGGTGTCCCTTCAGGTCCGCGCTCAGCCCGCGTCCGTCCCCCGCCGCGTCCGCAGGGCCGCCATCACCAGCACGTCGTGCCACTCGCCGTCCCAGTGGAGAGCCTCGCGCAGCCGGCCCTCCACCTCGAAGCCACACTTCTCGTAGGCCCGCCGGGCACGCGGGTTGTAGTCGAAGACCTCCAGCTGGACGCGGTGCAGGCCCACCCGGTCGAAGGCGTGGTCGAGCAGCAGCCGTATCGCCTCGCTGCCGATGCCGCGGTCGATGGCGTGCGGGACGAGGGCGATCCGGAACACCCCGTGGGCGTTGTCCTGGTCGATCCGGCTCAGCGCGAGTTCGCCCAGGAACGCACCGCTCTCCCGGTCCTCGACGGCGAGGTCGAGCCGGTCCGCACGGTCGGGGCAACCGGCGCACCAGTCCTGGATCTCCTGCCGAGTGAAGTCGTGGTGGGTACCGGTCAGCCGGCGCATCTCCGGGTCGTGACAGGCGGCGTAAAAGGCGTCCGCATGCCGCGCCGACAGCGGTACGAGACGAATCGCGTCGCCCGTCAGTACGGGCTTCTCGGAGAGTGCGGTGGCATCGATCACGGGGGGATGATGTCCGGGCCGCGGACGGCGCGGCAAGGGAATTGTCCGGCCGGGGAACGGGCGCGGCGGTGCCTGGCGGGGCAGACACGTCTGTTCCTGGTACCGCTACACGCACCTCTCCCGGTACATCTACGGGTACCTCTACATCCGAACGCAGGAGAGAGCATGCGGACACCGATGACGATCGCGGACTTCCTCGACCGGGCCGAGCTGGGGTTCCGCGACAGCCCGGGAGTGATCGACGAGCCGCGGCAACCCGCCCCGCCCGTGCCCGAATCGACCTACGGGCGGTTCGGCGCACGCGTCCGTGCCTGGCAGGCGGGCCTGGACGCCCTGGGCGTCGGTGCGGGGGAGCGGGTGGCGGTGGCCGCCCACAACTCCGCGCGCCTGCTGGAGTTGCTGTTCGCGGTGCCGATGAGCGGCCGCATCTGCGTCCCGGTGAACTTCCGCCTCAAGCCCGACGAGGTCGATTACGTCGTGCGGCAGAGCGGATCCTCGGTCCTGCTCGTCGACCCGGAGCTGGATGACACGCTCTCCGGCGTCACGGCGCGCCACCGCTTCGTCCTCGGCGAGCAGACCGAGACCCAACTGATGCGCTTCGGCGTCGAGCCGCGTCCCTGGGCGCACCCGGACGAGGACGCCACCGCGACCATCAACTACACCTCCGGCACCACCGCGCGTCCCAAGGGCGTGCAGCTGACCCACCGCAACATCTGGGTCAACGGCCTCACCTTCGGCCTGCACACCCGGGCCTGGGAGCGTGACGTCTATCTGCACACGCTGCCGATGTTCCACTGCAACGGCTGGGGGATGCCGTACGTGATGGCGGGTCTGGGCGCGAAGCAGGTGGTGCTGCGCAAGGTCGACGGTGCGGAGATCCTGCGGCGGGTCGCGGAGCACGGGGTCACGCTCATGTGCGGTGCCCCGGCCGTCTGGAACATGGTGCTGGAGGCGGCAGCGACCTGGGAGGGCGCGATCCCGGGCCGGGACCGGGTGCGGATCGTCTGCGCGGGCGCCCCGCCGCCGACCAGGACGATCCAGCGCGTGGAGGAGGAACTGGGCTGGGAGTTCATCCAGCTCTACGGTCTCACCGAGACCTCGCCGGTGCTCACCTTCAACCGCACCCGGCCCGCCGACCTGGACCTCCCCGCCGAGGAACGGGCCCGCAAACTCTGCCGCGCGGGCCTGCCCGCCCTCGGCGTCAAGCTGAAGGTCTCGGAGTCCGGTGAGGTCCTGGCCCGCTCGAACACGGTGCTGGGCGGGTACTGGGACAAGCCGGAGGAGACCGCGGACGTGCTGGAGGACGGCTGGTTCCACACCGGCGACGGCGGCACCCTCGACGAGACCGACGGCCACCTCACGATCTCCGACCGGAAGAAGGACGTGATCATCACCGGCGGCGAGAACGTGTCGTCGATCGAGGTGGAGGACACGATCTTCAGCCACCCGGCCGTCGCCGAGGTCGCCGTCATCGGCGTACCGCACGAGAAGTGGGGCGAGACGATCAAGGCTCTGGTGGTCCTCGCCGAGGGCGCGACGGCGCAGGAGGCCGACATCATCGCCCACTGCAAGCAGCGGATGGCCGGCTACAAGGCCCCGACCTCGGTGGAGTTCCGGGACAGCATTCCCCGCACCGCCACCGGCAAGATCCAGAAGTTCAAGCTCCGGCAGCCGTACTGGTCCGGGCGTGACCGAGGGGTCAGTTGAGGGTGCGCCCGTAGGACGGCGGGCACCGGGGTCCGACCACCGGGCAATCGCCCGCAAGGGCACCGCCGCCGCGGAGCCGACCGCCGTACGCCCTGGTTACCGCGCGGTCGGCCAGCCCGGCGCCCCTGATGCTCACCGCGGACGGCGAGGTGCGCGAGCTGCCCCCTACGGCACCCGCGCTGCCCCTGGGCATGGGCGACGTGGCGGGCTCCGATGCGGTTCCCGGCCACGCCTCCCGCGCACCTGTTACAAGACAGTGACGCCGGGGCCACAACGCACGCGGCCGAGGGCGCATCTATTCGGTCGAGAGTCACGCGAATGTGCAGATATGAGCTTTTGAGCGTGAACACCCACCATCGTTACCGAAAGGGACATCCATGATCGTCACCAAGCGGCACTCCCTGCGTATCGCTGCCGTCGGCGCCCTCAGCGCAGCAGCCGTCGCCCTGGCGGGCACCGCCGCCATAGCCGCCACCCCGGCGGCGTCCACCACTTCCGTCACGCAGAAGGCTGCCGTCACCAAGGCCGGCATCACCGCGAAGCCGTCGGTGACCGCGGTCAAGGCATGGACGCTGTTCCGTGTCACCGGCAAGACGACCGGCATCAAGGCGGGCAGCAAGGTCACCCTGCAGCAGAAGCAGCACGGCAAGTGGGTCTCCCTGCCGGCCTCCGCGCCCGTCACGCACAAGGGCACCTACTCGCTGGGCGTCAAGCTCGGCCTGAAGGGCAAGAACGACCTGCGCATCGTCAACGGAAAGACCGCCTCCAGCGTCTTCAACGTCACTGTGCGCTAGGTGTCTTGCCGTGACGCTCGGCTCCTGTTCCGCACGGTCTGGGGGCAGGGGCCGAGCGCCACGGTCGGTGGCAGGCAGGGCGGCAACGCCTCACGTTCATGACGGCCGCCCGCCGAACCGCCAGTGGTGGACCTCGATGTCGGCGTACCGGTCCGGTGTCAGGACGGCGCGTGCCGCGTCCGCATCCGGTGCCCGGACCAGCGCCGCCGTGCCCAGCCAGCCGGTGCCGTGGTCGGACAGCAGCGGTCCGTACGCGATGAGCTCGTCCCGGTCGGGCGGCACGGCGAGGTCGGCGGCCTGACCCGTGCCGAGGCCGAGCACCAGATACCGGTTGCCGCCGGTCCGGCCACCGGGGAAATCCCACATGGTGCGCCCCAAGGTGTTCTGCCACCGGCGCAGCAACACGTCCCGGTACACGCCGGCCTGGTAGCCGGGCTCGTCGAAGGCGAATGCGCGGGCGGCGGCGGGGTCCGGCAGGTCGACGAGGTGCAGGCTGCCGGTGGGTGTGTCGCCGTCGCCGGCGAGGGTGGGGCCGCGGGCGATCATCTCCGTCGCGTACCGGTCCATGTAGGACCAGTGCTCTTCCAGCAGCTCGTGGCGCAGCGCGAGGGAGCCGGGCCGATCGCGGTGGTAGATGAAGAACTCCATGCCCACAGTCTTCACCACCGTCCCGCACCGCCCCGCCCCCGTACGTCCGCATGCACGCCACCGAACCGGACGCTCAACTCGCGCCCCGAATACGGGAGTCAGGGCCGAGGCTTCCCGCCACCCCTGAAGCGCACAGCCTCATGCGGAAGGCGATGGCCTTCCTCGACGAGTCGACCGGCCGGATCGCCTACCCGGACCGGCCCGGTGAGACGCTCGCCGTGGCCACCACACTCCACAGGCTGGTCGTCTCGGCGCGGGACCAGATCTTCGACGATGCTGTCGCGTCCTCACCGGTGCCGGACCATCCGGACGTGTGAACACGTGGCGCCGGACCCGGGGTGCACGTGGGCGAGGCCGGGAACCTCCGCGCCACGTGCGCATCCGGCGTGGGTCAGGGCCCGAGGTGCTTGAGGGTGAACTCGGGCAGGGCGTAGGGGCCGGCCTGGGGTGCGGCCGGGTCGGCCGGGAGGTCCGCGCCGGGGATGTCCCCGGCATGCAGTTCGGCGTCGTCGACGGGGGTGTAGCCCAGCACCGTCGGGTCGGGGAGTTCCCAGAAGCGGCGGGTGTTGGCGGAGACGGCGTACACCGTGGCGAAGCGGGTGGACGACGGGGCGGTCAGCGCGGCCCGGACATAGCCGACGGCGTCGCGCGGGCTCAGCCAGGTCGCCAGATGCCGCGGCTCGGTGGGCGCGTGCTCGAAGCTGCCGATGCGCAGGCAGACCACTGACAGGCCGAACTTGTCGGCGTACATGCGCCCGAGGGCCTCGACGGCCGCCTTGCTCACCCCGTACAGGCCGTCGGGGCGTACCGGCTCGCGCGGGCCGGTGTGCTGCCCCGCGGGGTAGAAGCCGGTCACCCGGTTACTGCTGGCCAGCACCACCCGCTCGATTCCCGCGCGGCGCGCCGCCTCCAGCACGTGGTGGGTGCCGAGCACGTTGGCCTCCAGCAGGTCGGGAAGCGGCGCCTCGTCCGGGACCCCGCCCAGGTGGAGCACGCGGTCGGCCCCCGCGAGCGCCGACTCCACGGCAGTCGCGTCCCGCAGGTCGACGGTGTGGACGACCTCGTTCCCGGCCTCCGGTTGCAGCGGGACGCGGTCGACGAGGATCAAGCGCGCTGCCTCCCGCCGCAGCGCCTCCCGCACCACGGAACCGATGTTCCCCGCCGCGCCCGTCACCGCCACCGTCCCCAGACCCACAGCGCCTCCCCAGGTTTCGACAACCCTCGCATCTTCACGGTCGACGAACCGCTCGGCAAGGCTGTGGGGAACCCGGCCCGCCCGGTGCGCAGGTCCGCACCGGGAGCCACCGTTCACCCGCTCGGCCGGGGCGTCGGATGGTTGTGCGCCGTGAGGTCAGGGGAGGGGTTGATCCCCGGCTGATGAGGGGTGAAGATCCCTTGACAAGGTCGATCCCTTCACGGCCTCCGATGACGAGTCCCGCCGTTCGCACCGGGGAGCGCGGAGCAGCTCTTCGCGCACTCCCGTGACGCCCTGGAGGAGAACCACCGATGAGCCCGTCGCACCAGGAACTGTCGTACGCCAGCGGCGCCGCCGGACGCCCGCTGCTCGGCCACACCATCGGCACCGATCTGGCCCGCACCCTCTCCCGGTTCGGCGACCGCGAGGCGCTGGTCGAGGTGGCGAGCGGCCGCCGCTGGACCTACACCGAGCTGGGCCGCGCGGTCGACGAGGTGGCCCTCGGCCTGCTCGCCAAGGGCGTCACCAAGGGCGACCGGGTCGGCATCTGGGCCCCCAACTGCGCCGAATGGGTACTCGTCCAGTACGCGACCGCGAAGATCGGCGCCATCCTCGTCAATGTCAATCCGGCCTACCGCGTCCACGAGTTGGCCTACGTCCTGCGGCAGGCCGGCATCACGGTCCTGGTCTCCGCGACCCACCACAAGACCAGCGACTACCGCCGGATGATCGAGCAGGTGCGCGCCGAGAGCCCGGTGCTGCGTGATGTCGTCTACATCGGCGACCCCACCTGGGGCGGGCTGCTGGCCGCCGGCGCCGCCGTCCCGCAGTCCCGGCTCGCGGAGTGCGAACAGACCCTGACGGCCGACGATCCGGTCAACATCCAGTACACCTCCGGCACCACCGGCTTCCCCAAGGGGGCCACCCTCTCCCACCACAACATCCTCAACAACGGCTACTGGGTCGCCGAGACCCTCGCCTACACCGAGCACGACCGGGTGTGTCTGCCGGTGCCCTTCTACCACTGCTTCGGCATGGTCATGGGCAACCTCGGCGCCACCTCGCACGGCGCCTGCATCGTCATCCCCGCCCCTGCCTTCGACGCCGCCACCACCCTGCAGAGTGTCCAGGACGAGCGCTGTACCTCCCTCTACGGCGTCCCCACCATGTTCATCGCCGAGCTCAACCACCCCGACTTCGGCTCCTACGACCTCTCTTCGCTGCGTACGGGCATCATGGCGGGCTCGCCGTGCCCCGAGGAGGTGATGAAGCGGGTCGTCGCCGAGATGCACATGGCCGAGGTCTCCATCTGCTACGGCATGACCGAGACCTCGCCGGTCTCCACCCAGACCCGCCGCGAGGACGACCTCGCCCACCGCACCGAGACCGTGGGCCGGGTGCTGCCGCACATCGAGGTGAAGGTCGCCGACCCGGCGAGCGGGGTCACCGTGCCGCGCGGGACACCGGGCGAGCTGTGCACCCGCGGCTACAGCGTGATGCTCGGCTACTGGGAGGAGCCCGAGCGCACCGCCGAGGTCATCGATGCCGCCCGGTGGATGCACACCGGCGATCTCGCCGTGATGAACGACGACGGCTACGTCCGGATCGTCGGTCGCATCAAGGACATGATCATCAGGGGTGGCGAGAACGTCTATCCGCGCGAGATCGAGGAGTTTCTCTACTCCCACCCCAAGATCGCCGACGTACAGGTCGTCGGGGTCCCCGACGAGAAATACGGCGAGGAGATCGCGGCCTGTGTCATCCTGCGCGACCCCGAAGACCCGCTCACCCGCGACGAGTTGGCCCGCTTCTGCCGCTCCCGGCTCGCCCACTACAAGGTGCCGCGGCACCTCGACATCGTCGACGCCTTCCCGATGACGGTCAGCGGCAAGGTACGCAAGGTCGAACTGCGCGAGCGGCTGGCCAGGGACCTGGGGCGGGTGCCGCACTGAGCGGCCCCTTGGGGCCTCTTGTCAGGGCCGTCGCTCTCCCTGCCAGTCGAGCAGCAGCCGTTGTGCGCGCGGAAGCGAGGCGACCACGAGGTCGTACGAGTCCTCGATCATGTCGAGAACGAGCCGGTCGGGCAGGGCGCCGTCCAGGGAAACGGTGTTCCAATGGCGCTTGTTGAGGTGATATCCGGGCACCACCTCGGGATGTGCGGCCCGCAGCCGCTCCGCCAGCTCGGGCTCACACTTGAGGCTCACGGTGAGCGGAGCCTCCGTCAGCGTCGTCAGCGCGAAGATCTTGCCGCCGACCTTGAAGGTCGACACGTCCGGGTGCCGGGGGAAGGGGAACTCCTCGGCCGCCCCGTTGAAGTCCAGGCAGACGGCCCGCAGGGTGTTCGCGTCGATCATTCCGTCATTATCGCCGGAGCGGGGTCGGGCGGGGGCGATCACAGCTGACGCAACGTCATGTGGTGTTGCGCGGCCGGGTCACCGCCCGGCCGCGCCGTACTTGATCAGCTCGTCGGCCGGGTCGTTGACCGGCTGTGGGGTGCCGGTGAGGTCCATGACGAACAGCGGGAGACGGAGCTCGTCGGCGCGGGACCGGGCGTCGCGGGCGTAGCCGGCGAGGGAGAAGAAGACCGCGAGGGCCGAGTCGTTGAGGCCGTTGAGCCAGACGCATTCGATCTCCCGCAGCGCGGTGGCGTGGGTGGTCGGGTCGACCTGCGCGACCAGGCCCGTACCGCGCAGGTCCACGCCGGAGGCGGTGCGCTCCTGGGTCCGTGCGACATCGGCGTAGCCCAGCCACTTCAGGTACTGCTCGGCGGCGGTGACGCAGTCGCGGGCCGTACGGATCGTGACCGGGCGGAACGCCGGGCGCGGGGTGCCGTACGGGATGCCGTGCGGGGCGGGGGAGACGGGTGCGGGCTGCCGGGCGGGCCGGCCGGGTGACGGGAAGTTCGGGGGCGGTGGCGTGGGAGCCGGGGCGACCGGGACCCGGACGACCGTGCCGCAGGCGCAGCCGGACTCCGGCGCCGGCCACTCGTCCTGCCGTCCGCAGACCTCGCAGCGCACCTCCACCCAGGAGGCCTGCCAGGTGCGGTGCAGTATCTCGACGGGCACCCCGCCGCGCAGCACGGGCAGGGTCAGCGGGGCACCGCAGGCGCACGGGAAGGTGGGCGGGGTGAAGGCGTTCTCGCGGCGGCACGTGGGGCACCGCACCGGCACGCTCTCGGCCATGCTGGGCTCCTGGCAGGTCGGGCGGCAGTCAGGTCGGATCTGCTGCCGGCTCCATGGTCTCGCCAAAACCGGCCGCCCGGGGCCGAATTGCGGGAGAGCCCGGGGTGGGGAAGAACACGGGGAGCCATGGCGCACGGGGGAGCGCACCGGGGCGTGCCCACCCCGCCGGCGGGGGTACGGCGCGCCACCGGCCGGGGCCCGGCACACGTGGCGCAGGGCCCGGAATCCGTGACCGTACGGATTCCGGGCCCTGCGGTGGATCCCGTCCGACAGCGCGAGAAACGGCGCGACAGGACATCGCGCCGCCGGACGGAGTCAGTGGGGTCGCAGGAGGCGGGCTCCGCGGCGGGGAATCGGCTCGCCCTTCCTGCCGGGCGGGCGCTGCCACCGCACTGGAGTGTCCCGGATGCCGCGGAGCTCGCGCTCCCTGCCCGTACCGGCCGGCCGCCCCTCAGCCAGCCGGCCGGTACGGATGCGCAAGGATGCTGACCTCCCGTCAGTCCTCGCGCAGCTCGTGGACCCGTGCCTCGACGCGCTTGCCGTAGTCCGGGTCGGCGGCGTGGAAGTGCGTGAGGTTCTTCTCGATCACGTCGTCGCGCCCCACCTGGGAGAGACCGCCGGCGATGTTGTCCACCAGGCGCGTCCTCTCGTCCTCGGACATCAGCCGGTAGAGCTCGCCGGCCTGGAAGAAGTCGTCGTCCTTGGTGTGCGCCGGGGCCTCGTGGGTGCCGGTGTGGCCGGAGACGGCGAGCGGGGCGGAGAGCGCCTGGTTCGTCTGCACGGGGCCGCCGTAGGAGTTCGGCTCGTAGTTCTTGGCGTGCCGGTCGTAGCCGTTGGCCGCCATGAGGCCGTCCCGGCCGTAGTTGGCGGCTTGGCCACCAGAAACAGCCTTGGGGGCGTTCACCGGCAGCTGGGTGTGGTTGACGCCCAGGCGGTAACGGTGCGCGTCGGCGTAGGCGAACAGCCGGCCCTGGAGCATCTTGTCCGGGGACGGGCCGATGCCGGGCACGAAGTTGTTCGGGGAGAAGGCGGACTGCTCGACCTCGGCGAAGACGTTGTCGGGGTTGCGGTCCAGGACCAGCCGGCCGACCCGCTGGAGCGGGTAGTCCGCGTGCGGCCACACCTTGGTCAGGTCGAACGGGTTGAAGCGGTAGCCCGCCGCCTCCGCCACCGGCATGAGCTGCACGTACAGCGTCCAGGAGGGGTACACGCCGCGCTCGATGGACCGCAGCAGGTCGGTCTGGTGGCTGTTGGGGTCCTTGCCCGCCAGCTCGGCGCCCTGCTCGCTGCTCAGGCAGCGGATGCCCTGGTTCGTCTTGAAGTGGTACTTGACGAAGAAGGCCTCGCCCTCGGCGTTCGTCCACTGGTAGGTGTGCGAGCCGTAGCCGTTCATGTGGCGGTACGAGGCCGGGATGCCGCGGTCGCCCATGAGCCAGGTGATCTGGTGGGTGGCCTCGGGGGAGTGCGCCCAGAAGTCCCAGACGTTGTCCGGCTCCTGCTTGCCCGTGAAGGGGTCGCGCTTCTGCGAGTGGATGAAGTCGGGGAACTTGATCGGGTCCTTGATGAAGAACACCGGGGTGTTGTTGCCGACGAGGTCGTAGTTGCCCTCTTCGGTGTAGAACTTCAGGGCGAAGCCGCGCGGGTCACGGGCCGCGTCCGGGCCGCCCAGGTTGTCGGCGACGGTCGAGAAGCGGATGAAGGTCTCGGTCCGCTTGCCGACGGTGTTCAGGAAGTCGGCGCGGGTGAAACCAGTGACGTCGTCGGTCACCTCGAAGTAGCCGTACGCACCGGAGCCGCGGGCGTGCACGACCCGCTCCGGGATGCGCTCGCGGTTGAAGCGGGCGAGCTTCTCCAGCAGATGCTGGTCCTGGAGGACGAGCGGGCCGCCGACGCCGGCGGTGGCGGAGTTCTGGTTGTCGGCGACGGGGGCGCCAGCCTCCGTAGTGAGAAAGCGCGCCGTCAGCGTGGGCTTCGACATGGTGACCTTCCGTACGAGAGCGCGGAAGTTGGCTTCCGCTGTCGGAGCGTAAGAAGCGCTCCGACCAAACGTCAACAGTTTGTTGAAACAAACCGGGGGTGGAGAGGCGGGGCGAAATTCCGGGCGGCGGCCGCGCCTGGGCGCGACAGGACAGGTGTCGGCGCGGCCGCCGCCCGGAAGCTGGAGGGGGCGTGCCGTCGGTCCCGGCCTCAGTCGGCGGTGGGCGCTCCGGAGAGGCGCTCGACGCCGCGCAGCAGGGCGGAGTGGTCGAGGCCGCCGTCGCCCTGGGCGCGCAGCGCGGCGACGAGGCTGGCGACGAGGCTGCCGACCGGGAGGGCGGCGCCGACGGTGCGGGCGGCGTCGGTGACGATGCCCATGTCCTTGTGGTGCAGGTCGATGCGGAAGCCGGGCCGGAAGTCGCGGTGCTTGAAGTTGTCCTTCTTGCGGGTCAGGACGGTCGAACCGGCCAGCCCGCCGTTGAGGACGTCGAGGGCGGCCGCCAGGTCGACGCCGGACTTCTCCAGGAAGACGACGGCTTCGGCACAGGCCTGGATGTTGACGGCGACGATGAGCTGGTTGGCGGCCTTGACGGTTTGACCGGAGCCGTGCGGGCCGCACAGCACGATGGTCTTGCCCAGCGCCTCCAGGAGGGGGCGGGCGGCGTCGAAGTCGGCCCGGTCGCCGCCGACCATGATGGACAGCACGGCCTCGACGGCGCCGGCCTCACCGCCGGAGACGGGGGCGTCCAGGACGCGGATGCCCTTGTCGCCGGCGGCCTCGGCCAGGTCTATGGAGGTCTGCGGGGTGATCGAGGACATGTCGATCAGCAGCGCGCCGGGCCGGGCGTTCTCCAGGATGCCGTCGGGCCCGTAGGCGATGGCCTCGACCTGGGGGGAGGCGGGGACCATGGTGATGATGACGTCGGCATCGGCGACCGCCGCGGCGATCGAGCCGGCCGCGGTGCCGCCGGCCGCGGCCAGCCGCTCCAGCTTGTCGGTCTCCAGGGTGTAGCCGGTGACCGAGTAGCCGGCCTTGAGCAGGTTCTCGGCCATGGGGGAGCCCATGATGCCCAGGCCGATCCATGCAATCGCCGGGCGGGTCGGGCGGGAGGAGTCAGCAAGGTTGCTCATGAGGGTGCCTCTTTCGAAAGCGTGCGTCGTCAGGCGGGGGGCCGCCGGTTTCCTACGGGTCAGCTCGCCGCGCGCAGCGGGGCCGGCAGCCAGGCGAAGGCGCCCGCGCTCGGCCCGTCGCCGGGCTTGTACTCCAGGCCGGTCCAGCCGTCGTAACCGGCCTTGGTGAGGCGGTCGAGCAGATCGGCGAAGTCGAGGTCGCCGGTGCCGGGGGCGCCGCGGCCCGGGTTGTCGGCGATCTGCACGTGCGCGGTCTTCGCGGTGTAGCGGTCGATGACCTCGTGCAGGTCCTCGCCGTTCATCGACAGGTGGTAGAGGTCCATCAGGAACCGGGCGTTGTCCAGGCCGGTGGCCGCGTTCACCGCGTCCACGACCTCGATCGCCCGGGGGGCCGAGACGATCGGGCAGTGCGGCGACTCGGGCGCGTTGAGCGCCTCGATCAGCAGCGTCCCCGCCACCTCGGCGACGGCGCGGGCGGCGAACGCCAGGTTCTCCAGCGCCAGTTCGTCCTGCTCTGCCTCGCTCACGCCCTCGACGCGGTTGCCGTACAGGGCGTTGAAGGAGGTGCAGCCCAGCGAGCGGGCGAACTCGACGGCCACCGGCACATTCGCCCGGAACCGCTCCGACTCCGCCCCGGGGACGGACAGCGCGCCACGGTCGGGCCCCGGCAGCTGCCCCGCGTAGAAGTTCAGGCCCACCAGCCGGGTCCCGGCGTCGTCCAGCGCCGCACGCAGCGCGGCCGTCTCCGTCGGGTCGGGGACCGGGGCGTCCACCCACGGCCACCACAGCTCCACCGCCGTGAAACCCGCCGCCCGTGCGGCCGCCGGCCGCTCCAGCAACGGAAGCTCGGTGAACAGGATCGACAGATTGACGTTGAAGCGCGTGTCCGTGAAGCCCATCAGGCCGGCGCCCCTTCCGGATAGTGGAACTGTTTTTCTGCTTAATGGAACACTGCCTGCCGGGCTCGGAGGCTGTCAAGGGGGCCCCGGGGCAATTTCTGGTGGCCGGGCCGAACCGCGCGTAGGTTGAGCGACGTGCGATTGAGAGTGGAGTTCACGACGGAGCCGTTCGATCTGGACGAGGCGCCCCCGCATGCGGTGGTGGCGCGGGACATCGTCACGGGCGCCGCACTGGACGCCGTCGACGTCGGCCCGTTCGGCAATACGGCCGAGGGCGACGCGGACCGGGTGCTCGGTGCGGTGAACGCCCTGCTGCGGGAGACCCTGCAGGCGGGCGCCACCCGGGTCTCCCTCCAGGTCAATGTGATCGCGGACGCCGGGCGCGGCGAGGGGGAGGCGACGTGACGGAGCCCGCCGACCACCCGTTCGTCCAGGCCGTCAAGCCGCTGGTCGATGCGATGGGCGGCCGGCTGGTCGCACCGGACCAGGCCGAGGGCGATGACGTCGTGCTGACCTGGGAGGGGCAGGACCGGGTGGCCGTACGCCTCCCCCATCTGTCCGAGTCCCTCGACCACATCCTCGTCGAGCTCCAGCGCCGGCACGGCAAGCCGCTGGCGGAGCTGGACCGCAAGACCAAGCAGTCGGTGGTGCGGATCCTGGAGTCCCGGGGCGCCTTCTCGGTCCGCCATGGCGTCGAAACGGTCGCGACCGCCCTCGGCGTCAGCCGCTTCACCGTCTACAACTACCTGAACCGCGAGAGCGCCGCGCGGGAGCCCGGGGCGCAGGCGGCAGGCGAGTAGCGGGGGCGGGGCGAGCGGCGGGGCGAGCGGGGCGGCATTTCCGTCCGGAATCACCCGACGGTGGCTTTTGTGTCGCCGAGTTTTCAACAAAGTGTTGACGTGGTGTTGCCGGGGGTCTTAGCTGTTTCCAGCCAACCAGAGCTGTCTCGCACCACCTGCCGCACCACCTGCCACGGAGGCTTCCCGTGTCTTCGAGTTCACCGCGCTCGACGGGGGACACCCCCGTGCCCCCGCCGGGGCTCAGCCGGCTCAACACCGCCGACGACGAGGCGGCCCGGTCCGCACTGCACGAGGCGTGTGCCAGCCGGGCATGGGGAGACCGGATTCTCGCCGGGCGCCCCTACGCCACCACCGACGCCCTGTGCGCCGCGAGCGACGCCGCCATGGCCGAGCTGACCGCGGACGATCTGGCCGAGGCGGTGGCCGGGCACCCGCCCATCGGCCGGCCCACGCCGGGAGACCCGACCTCGCACCGCGAGCAGAGCGGGATGGCCGGCGCCTCCGCCGCGCTCAAGGCGGAGCTGCTCGAACTCAACCTGGCCTACCAGGACAAGTTCGGGCACACCTTCCTGATCTGCGCCTCCGGCCGCACCGGTGAGGAGATGCGGGACGCCGTCCGGCACCGGATCGACAACACGCCGGAACAGGAACGAGAGATCGTCCGGGTGGAGCTCGGCAAGATCAACCGCATTCGTCTGACCCGGATCGCGGAGCACGCAGAAGGAGACGCAGCATGAGCAGCGAGACGGCAGCACCGACGTCGGTGTCCACACACATCCTGGACACCAGCGTGGGCCGCCCCGCGGAGGGAGTCGCCCTCACGCTCTCGGTGCGCTCCGGCAGCGACGGCGCCTGGACCGCCCACGGCGCGTCCACCACCGACGCGGACGGACGCTGCAAGGACCTGCCGGCGCTGCCGGACGGCACCACCCATGTGCGCCTCGACTTCGCCGTCGAGGAGTACTTCGTATCCAGCAAGGCACACCAGCAAGCCGAGGAACAGCAGGACGCCCCCCGCGCAAGGGACAGCGGAGTCTTCTTCCCGGAGGTGGCGATCACCTTTGCCGTCACCCCGGGCGAGCACTATCACGTACCGCTGCTGCTCAACCCGTTCGGCTACTCCGTATACCGAGGGAGCTAGCACCGACATGACTGCCCATTCCCGCCCGGTGATGCTCGGCCAGAACCAGTACGGCAAAGCGGAAAACCGCGTCGTCAAGATCACCCGCGAGGGGGACACCCACCACATCAAGGACCTCAACGTCTCGGTCTCGCTCTCCGGCGACCTGGAAGAGGTCCACCTCTCCGGCTCCAACGCGCACTGCCTGCCCACCGATACGACCAAGAACACCGTCTACGCCTTCGCCAAGGAGTACGGGATCGAGTCGGCCGAGCAGTTCGGCATCCATCTGGCCCGGCACTTCGTCACCAGCCAGGAACCGATCCACCGGGCCCGCATCCGGATCGAGGAGTACGCCTGGGAGCGGATCGCCGGCTCCGACGCCAACTCCCGCTTCATCGGCTCCGACGAGGTCAAGCACTCCTTCGTCCGCAAGGGCCAGGAGACCCGGCTGACCGAGATCACCTACGACGGTGAGCAGTGGCAGGTCATCTCCGGTCTCAAGGACCTGGTGGTGATGAACTCCACCAACTCGGAGTTCTGGGGCTACATCAAGGACAAGTACACGACCCTGAAGGAGGCCTACGACCGCATCCTGGCCACCGAGGTGTCCGCCCGCTGGCGGTTCAACTGGACCGACGACGACCAGCGGATGCCCGGCTGGGAGCGTTCGTACGAGCAGGTCAAGAAGCACATCCTGCAGGCGTTCGCGGAGACCTACAGCCTCTCGCTCCAGCAGACGCTGTACCAGATGGGCTCGCGCGTGATCAACCATCGTTCCGAGATCGACGAGATCCGCTTCTCGCTCCCGAACAAGCACCACTTCCTGGTGGATCTGGAGCCGTTCGGGATCAAGAACGACACCGCCGACGGAGCTGTCTACTACGCGGCGGACCGCCCGTACGGCCTGATCGAAGCCACCGTCCTGCGCGACGGTGTCGAAGCCCGGATCCCCGTGGATCTGACCAACCTCTGAGCGTCCCGACGCCACGCCACGCCGTGCCCGCTCCCCGTCCCGCAGCGGGGAGGGGCACGCACCCCGAGGGGAGCGACCTATGGCACAGCAACCGCACACACGCTCCCGCTCCCGCTGCTCTTCCCCGCACTCGGCACCCGGAGCACTCCACGGGCGGCGGCCCTGTCAGCCGTCCCGCCCGGCTCCGGCACTCAACTCCGTAGGGCCATGCCGTGCCCTCCCCCTGGGACTCCGGCCGTCCCCCGCTCCCGACGCCGTTCGGGCGGGAGGACCTGCACCGTCCAGGGGGATCCCCATGCCGGAACCGAAAGAAGGAAAGCACCATGGCTGCATCGGCATCCCCTGACGGCGCGGTGACGCAGCGCATCGTCATCGAGAACTGTGCCCTCGCGACCGTCGACGCCCAGGACACCGAGTACGCCACCGGCCATGTGGTGGTCGCGGGCAACCTCATCGAGTCGGTGGGCGCGGGCAAGGCGCCCGAGGGGCTTCCGGGCGTCGTACGCCGGGTGGACGGCACCGGACATCTGGTCACGCCCGGCCTGGTCAACACCCACCACCACTTCTACCAGTGGCTCACCCGCGGGCTGGCCACCGACCACAACCTGTTCAACTGGCTGGTCGCGCTCTACCCGACCTGGGCGCGGATCGACGCCCCGATGCTCGCCGCCGCCACCCAGGGCTCGCTCGGCATGATGGTCAAGGGCGGCGTCACCACCGCCGCCGACCACCACTACGTCTTCCCCCGGGGCTCCGGCGACCTCGTCGGCGCCGAACTGGCGGCCGCCGCCGAGATCGGCGCCCGGATCACCCTGGCCCGCGGCTCCATGGACCGCAGCGAGAAGGACGGCGGGCTGCCCCCGGACTTCGCCGTCGAGACCACCGAGGGCGCCCTGCTGGCGACCGAGGAGGCCATCGACAAGCACCACGACGCCTCCTTCGGCTCGATGGTGCACATCGCCGCCGCGCCCTGCTCGCCGTTCTCCGTCTCCACCGCACTCATGCGGGAGGGCGCCGCACTGGCCCGCCGTAAGGGCGTGCGGATGCACACCCACGGCTCGGAGACCGTGGAGGAGGAGAAGTTCTGCCATGAGCTGTTCGGCATGGGACCCACCGACTACTTCGAGTCGACCGGCTGGCTCGGTGACGACGTGTGGATGGCGCACTGCGTCCACATGAACGACTCCGATATCGCCGCCTTCGCCCGCACCGGCACCGGCGTCGCACACTGCCCGTCCTCCAACGCCCGCCTCGCGGCCGGCATCGCCCGCGTCCCCGACATGCTGGCGGCCGGCGTCCCGGTCGGCCTCGGCGTGGACGGCACCGCCTCCAACGAGTCCGGCGAACTCCACACCGAGCTGCGCAACGCCCTGCTGATCAACCGCCTCGGCGCCCACCGGGAGGCCGCGCTGAACGCCCGCAAGGCGCTGCGGCTGGGCACGTACGGCGGTGCGCAGGTCCTCGGCCGGACCGCCGAGCTCGGTTCGCTGGAGGCCGGCAAGCTCGCCGACCTGGTGCTGTGGAAGCTGGACGGCCTCGGCCACTCCTCCATCGCCGACCCGGTCACCGCGCTGGTCTTCGGCCCGCCCGCACCGGTCACCCTCTCCCTCGTCGGCGGCCGGCCGGTCGTCGAGGACAACCACCTCAGCAACGTCGACGAGGACGCCCTCGCCCGCACCGCGCGGGCCGAGGCACAGCGTCTGGCCCGGATCGCCGCCGGGGACTGACCCCCTGGCGCGGCCCTGCGGCCGACGACCCCTGACTCGGCCGGGAGGGACGGCTCCCGGCCGGGCTTGTGGATCCGAGCGGGATCCACAAGCGCCGGACCCGGGGGTACGGGATCTGCCCGCACCCCCGGGACGGTCGGCCTCGCCGCCGTCCACGCGCCACAAGCGCACCGCACGCAGCACCGCTCACCAGGCGGCCACCACCACGCACCACAGGCAAGACCTCCGTGACAGCCTCGCCTCGCCGGCCCCGGCGACGCAGAAAACGAAGGAGGCCCGCAGTGGCCGCAATGACCGGGCAGAAGCCGGAGGGGGACCGGAAACACCCCGTTGACGAGACCCTCCCGCCCCTGAAGATGTTCACCAGCGGCCTCCAGCACGTGGCCGCGATGTACGCGGGTGTGGTGGCCCCGCCGATGATCGTGGGGCCGGCCTGCGGGCTCAGCGCCACCGAAACCGCGTTCCTGATGGGCGCCAGCCTGTTCACCGCGGGCATCGCGACGCTGCTGCAGACGCTGGGGTTCTGGAAGGTCGGCGCCCGGCTGCCGTTCGTGAACGGGGTCTCCTTCGCCGGTGTCACCCCGATGGTCGCCATCGGCAAGGCCCAGAGCCCCGGCCATGCGCTGCCGATCATCTTCGGTGCCGTGATCGTCGCCGGTGTGCTGGGGTTCCTCCTCGCCCCGTACTTCTCCAAGCTCGTACGGTTCTTCCCGCCGGTGGTCACCGGCACCGTCATCACCCTGATCGGCGTCTCGCTGCTGCCGGTGGCCTTCAACTGGTCCCAGGGCGGCAATCCGCAGGCCCCTGACTACGGTTCACCGACCAACATCGGGATGGCCGCGCTGACCTTTGTGATCGTGCTGGTGCTGCGCCGGGTGCTGCGCGGCTTCCTCCAGCAGATCGCGATCCTGCTCGGGCTGGTCGCCGGCACGCTGATCGCGATACCCGTCGGGATCACCCACTTCGCCGCCCTCGGCAAGGCGTCCCTGATCGGTTTCCCGACGCCGTTCCACTTCGGTGCCCCGCAGTTCGACATCGCCGCGATCGTCTCCATGTGCATCGTGATGCTGGTCTGCATGACCGAGTCGACGGCCGACATGCTCGCCCTCGGAAAGATCGTCGGCCGTCCGGCGGACGAGCGCACCATCGAGGGCGGACTGCGCGCCGACACCCTGGGCACGGCCCTCAGCCCGCTGTTCAACGGCTTCGCCAACAGCGCCTTCGCCCAGAACATCGGCCTGGTCGCGATGACCAAGGTGCGCAGCCGCTACGTCGTGGCGACCGGCGGGCTGATCCTGATCGTGCTGGGCCTGTGTCCGGTGGCCGCCTCGGTGATCTCGTTGGTCCCGCTGCCGGTGCTCGGCGGCGCCGGCATCGTGCTGTTCGGCTCGGTGGCCGCCAGCGGCATCCAGACGCTGGCCTCCGCCGCCATGGAGAAGGGCGACAACGCCCTGATCGTCGCGGCCGCCGTCGGCATCGGGCTGATCCCGATCGCCGCGCCGGACTTCTACCACACCCTCCCCAAGGACCTGCTGGTCGTTCTGGACTCCGGCATCAGCACCGGCTGTCTGGTCGCCATCGTCCTCAACCTCGCCTTCAACCACTTCGGCGGCAGGGACGCGGAAACGGCGCCGGACGCCGGTGCCCCCGGCGATCCGGAGGTCGCGCCACCACCGCGCCTCGCCACCGAGGGCGGCGCCGGCGAGCCCGCGGCGGCGGCGCCCGCCCACTGACGCCGGAACGGGACAACGGCAAACGGCCCGTACGGGAGCGGCAACCGCAGCTTCCCTACGGGCCGTCGGGCTGTTCGAGCGCGGATGTGGCGTCAGCCGGTGCGGTGGCTCTCGCCGTACGCTGTCCGGTCCTGCGGGGATCGGTCCAGCAGCCCGGACAGCAGCTCGCGGAGCCCGGGCACCGGGTCGAAGTCCTCGTCAGGGAAGGCGAGTTGCCGGACAACGACGCCGTCCATGTAGTCGAGGAGGATCCCGCAGTGCCGCTGCGGCGCCGGTGAACCGAAGCGCCGCAGCCACTCCGCGCCCCAGCCGACGACGGCCTCCCGCCCGCGGGTGAGCGCCGGGCGGAGCTCGGGCCGGGACGTGGACTCCAGGTAGAGCGCGAAGCGGGCGGCGGTCCTGGCGCGCTCGGGGCCGGTCGCGTCCCGCAGGAACCGGCCGACGGCAGCGGCGAGTTCACCCGCATCGGCCGGGGCGGCCGCCGCGGCGAAGGCTTCCCAGTCGCGGCGCTCCAGCTCCTGGAGGTGGTCGACGATGCCGCC
This sequence comes from Streptomyces auratus, assembly GCF_050433025.1. Classification (NCBI taxonomy): domain Bacteria; kingdom Bacillati; phylum Actinomycetota; class Actinomycetes; order Kitasatosporales; family Streptomycetaceae; genus Streptomyces; species Streptomyces auratus. Next base: position 2,359,979 of record NZ_JBNGCB010000003.1, read on the forward strand.
GATCAGGGCCGTCCGGTTGCGGAAGTAGTTGGAGGCGGTGCCCGACGGAACCCCTGCCGCGGCGTCCACGGCCTGATAGGTCAGGCGCCGCGCGCCCTCGCTGCCCAGTACCTGGATCCCCGCGTCCAGGACCTGCTCCCGCCGTCGTGCCACGCCGCGCGCCCTTCGTGCCGTGCCCGTTCGTCCTGCTTGTGCAGGGGCGAGACACTATAGACATAGTGCCGCGAGGGGATCGGGTGCCGGCGCGCGTGCGGTGCGGAGCGTGCGGTCGGTGGCCTCCGTGGGCCCCGCCCCGAGCCCCCGGTCGGCCACGCGCCCGGCGGGCCCCACCGGGGCGCGAGCCCTCGCGCACATAACAGCATTTACTGTGCTATGCCGGGTATGCTGCATCGGCCCTGACAGGGAGTCAGGTGATCGATGTGTGCGCGGCGACGGCGCCACGGAGAGGGGTTCCGCGGTGGACGAGCACGCCGGCGACCCGCCCTTCCGCCGCACCGGCACGGCCCGCGGCACTCTGGAGAGCACCGTCGACGCCCTGATGGACGGGGTGTGCGCCGACCTCAAGCGGCTCGCGGCCATCCCGTCGATCGCCTTCCCCGGCTTCTCCCCCGAACCGGTGCTGCAGGCCCGCGACCTGCTCGTCGCCCTGCTCCGGGACGCCGGTGTGGCCGATATCGGCGAGCTCAACCTCCCCGGCACCGCCCCCGTCATCACCGGCAGCCTCCCGCCGCCCACTCCCGAGGCCCCCACCGTCCTCCTCTACGGCCACTACGACGTCCAGCCGCCCGGTGAGGAGCGGCTCTGGGACTCCCCGCCCTTCGAGCCGACCGACATCGAGGGCGGCATCCGGGCCCGCGGCATCGCCGACGACAAGGCCAACCTCATGGTCCACATCGGTGCGCTGCGGGCCTACGGCGGCCGTCCGCCGGTCGGCATCAGGATCGTCTTCGAGGGGCAGGAGGAGTACGGCAGCGCCTTCGACGACTACCCGCCCACCGAGCCCGGCCTCTTCGCCTGCGACGCGATGATCATCGCCGACACCGGCAACATCCGCCCCGGCACCCCCACCCTGACCACCGCCCTGCGCGGGTCCGCCGTGGTCTTCGCCGAGGTCCGCACCCTCCGGGCCGCCGTGCACAGCGGCGCGTACGGCGGCGCCGCCCCCGACGCGCTGCTCGTCCTGCTCAAGGCCCTGGCGACGCTGCACGACGTGCACGGCGATGTCGCCGTCGAGGGCCTGCACCGCGAGCCGTGGGACGGCACCGCCTTCACCGACGACGAATTCCGCGAGGTGGCCGGGGTCCCGCACGGCACCCCGCTGCTCGGCTCCGGCGGCCTCGGCGAACGGCTGTGGAGCGGCCCCGCCGTCACCGTCATCGGCCTGGACGCGCCGCCCGTCGACCGCGCCGCCGCCGCGGTGGTCCCGTACGCCCGCGCCAAGCTCAACCTCCGTGTCCACCCGCGGCAGGACCCACGCGAGGCGCAGGCCGCCCTGATCCGCCATCTGCAACGGCTGCGCCCGTACGGCATCCCGCTCACCGTCACCCCGGGCGACGCGGGCCCCGGCTACGAAGCCGCCGCCGACGGACCCGCCTACCGCGCCGCCCGCACCGCCCTGCGCCGCGCCTGGGGCGCCGACCCCGTACACGCCGCGTCCGGCGGTTCCGTGCCCCTGGTCAACGGCCTGGCCAGGGCCGTACCGGACGCCGAGATCCTGCTCTTCGGCGCCGAGGACAGCCTCTGCGGTCTGCACGGCCCCAACGAACGGGTGCTGCTGTCCGAACTGCGCGGCGCCCTGCTCGCCGAGGCCGCCTTCATGGCCGAGTACGCCGCGACCTACCGTGCCGGCGAGCCGAGGTGACGGGTCGTCATCGACATCGGCGTCGTACGCGCGAGGAGCAGTTCGCCCGAGCGCAGCGCGAAGGGCCGGCACGCACCGCACAACGGCGGTCCGTACCGGCCCCCGGGTATGACGGGCGAAGGCCTCAGCGCAGCAGTTCGTACGCCGGCAGCGTCAGGAACTCCGCGTAGTCCGCATCCAGGGCGACCCGGAGCAGCAGGTCATGGGCCTGCTGCCAGCGGCCGGAGGTGAAGGCCTGCTCGCCGACCTCGGCGCGGATCGCGGCCAGTTGCTCCGCCGCGACCCGGCGCACCAGCTCCGCGGTGGCCCGTTCCCCGTTCTCGAAGACGACACCCGCGTCGACCCACTGCCAGATCTGGGAGCGGGAGATCTCGGCGGTGGCGGCGTCCTCCATCAGGCCGAAGATGGCGACGGCGCCCAGTCCGCGCAGCCAGGCTTCGATGTAGCGGGTGCCCACCTGAACGGCGTCGATCAGGCCCTGGTAGGTGGGCTTGGCGTCCAGGGAGTCGATCGCGATCAGATCCGCGGCCTTGACGTCGACGTCCTCGCGGAGCCGGTCCTTCTGGTTCGGCCGGTCGCCGAGCACCGCGTCGAAGGAGGCGCGGGCGATCGGGGCCAGGTCGGGGTGGGCGACCCAGGAGCCGTCGAAACCGTCGCCGGCCTCGCGGTCCTTGTCGTTCTTGACCTTGGCCAGGGCCCGCTCGTTGGCCTCGGGGTCCCGGCGGTTGGGGATGAAGGCCGCCATGCCGCCGATGGCGTGCGCACCGCGCTTGTGGCAGGTACGGACGAGGAGTTCGGTGTAGGCGCGCATGAACGGTGCCGTCATCGTGACCGCATTGCGGTCGGGCAGCACGAACTTGGCGCCGCCGTCACGGAAGTTCTTGACGATGGAGAAGAGGTAGTCCCAGCGGCCGGCGTTCAGCCCCGAGGCGTGCTCGCGCAGCTCGTAGAGGATCTCCTCCATCTCGTATGCGGCGGTGATGGTCTCGATGAGGACGGTGGCGCGCACCGTGCCCTGCGGGATGCCGACATAGTTCTGGGCGAAGACGAAGATCTCGTTCCAGAGGCGGGCCTCCAGGTGCGACTCGGTCTTCGGCAGATAGAAGTACGGTCCCTTGCCGAGGTCCAGCAGACGCTTGGCGTTGTGGAAGAAGTAGAGGCCGAAGTCGACCAGCGCGCCGGGGACCGGCCGCCCCTCGAACTGCAGGTGCCGCTCGTCCAGATGCCAGCCGCGCGGCCGCATCACGACGGTGGCGAGTTCGCCGGCGGGCTTGAGGGCGTAGCACTTGCCGGACGCCGGGTCGGTGAAGTCGATGCGCCGCTCGTAGGCGTCGATGAGGTTCAGCTGACCCGAGACGACGTTCTCCCAGGTCGGGGCCGACGCGTCCTCGAAGTCGGCGAGCCAGACCTTGGCGCCCGAGTTGAGCGCGTTGATGGTCATCTTGCGGTCGGTGGGGCCGGTGATCTCCACCCGGCGGTCGTTGAGCGCGGCGGGCGCCTCGGCGACCCGCCAGCTGTCGTCGGCGCGGATCTGCGCGGTCTCCGGCAGGAAGTCCAGGCTGCTGGTGCGGGCGATCTCGGCACGACGCTCGGCGCGGCGGGCGAGCAGCTCGTCACGGCGCGGGGTGAACCGTCGGTGGAGTTCGGCGACGAAGGCGAGCGCGGCGTCGGTGAGGACCTCGCCCTGCCGTTCGGGGGTGTGCGCGGGGTCGACTTCGACGATGGCCAGCGGGGACGGCGCTGGTGCGGACATGAGCTGTCACTCCATTCATCGGCGGTGCCGGCGGCCGCCGGGGGCGCCGGGCGGCACGGGGTGCCGCGGGCCCCGGGGTACGGTCGCGGGCGCCGTCTGGGTTCAGGGCGCTTCTGACCAGTGGAGACTAGTTTCCTTATCGCGGAACTTCAATGGTTTGTTGATGTCGAGATTCTCCGGGTCGACACACCCGCTGATCGAATGGCTCCCGGTGCCACGACAGTCACTCTCCATTACTCCCGCTCCGGTGGCGGGCGAGTGCCTGCCGGTGCGAAGGGTCACTCCAACCGGCGCAGATCCTCCGGGGTGTCGATGTCGTACGGCTCCGCGACATCGGCGCACTCGACCAGGGTGAGGGCGGCCGCATGCTGCTGGAGGTAGGCGCGCGCACCGCGGTCGCCCGTTGCGGTGGCGGCGATGTCCGGCCAGCGGTCGGCGCCGAAGAGCACCGGGTGGCCGCGCCGGCCGTCGTAGGCGGCACAGGCGAGCGAACTGCCGCCGTCGTACGCCGCCACCACCCGCGCCACCGCCGCGGCGCCGATACCCGGCTGGTCCACCAGGGACACCACGACCGCGTCCGCCCCCGAGCCGGCCAGCGCGGCCAGGCCCACCCGGAGCGACGAGCCCATGCCCTGCGCCCAGTCGGGGTTGTACCGGATGCGGTACGCGGAGAGCTCGGCCCGCTCGCGTACGGCATCGGCCGCCGCGCCCAGCACGATGTGGACGGGGTCGCAGCCGCCCTGTCGCAGGGCCCGCGCGGCGTGCTCGACCAGCGGCCGGCCCCGGTGGTCGAGCAGCGCCTTGGGCCGTCCCCCCAGGCGCCGCCCGCCACCCGCGGCGAGCAGCAGACCGGCCACCCGCCCTCCGGGCCGCCCGGCTTCCCGGGTCCCCTCAGGGACGTCCGGCCGGGCGCGGAGCGGCTGTTCGCCCGGATCTCTCGGTGCTGTCGGTGCCATGAGGACTGCATACCTCATGGCACCGTGGAGCATGGCCCGCCGGGTCAGGCGGCGTCGTCCGACGCGCGGGGGCGGGGAATGTGCGGCCGGAACCGTTCGCGCAGCTGATGCGTGCGCTCCTCCACGCGCCGCTGCTCGGCGACGTAACGGTCTATGTGCTCCAGCGTGATCTCGGAGGCATCGGACAGGCCGTACGCACGGCAGATGAGCTGTACGACGCTGACCCGACGCCGGTTCGAGCCGGTGTCGGGGCCGGAGTGGGGTTCCATGGCACTCTCCGATCCAGTGATATGCCGGATATTTCCTTGAAAGGGAGAATGCTCCATCGCGCCCTGCCATACGCCTCGTATCGGATGTGCCCACGCCATCGGGTGCCATGGGGAACGCATGTGCTGACGCATAATCAAGCCGAATTCGGGCATTGTGGGGCGGACCCGTTCCGGGGGTGCCGAGGCGGCCAACATCCGTCGCGAAACCGACTCTTCGGGCCAGGCCTCCCCTTCCTCGCCGGCGAGGTCCTGGCGCGGCCGGTGGCCGGATATCGTTCCTCCCCGCCGCGGACCCGCCCCGGAGCCCCGGATGACGGGACCCGTACCCCCGCCGCCTCACAGCAGGACCCGGAGCCGGTCGACCGTAAGCGCGCCCACCTGCCCGACGGCTATGTTTCCTGAGGTCAGGGGCGTGAGCGGGCGTACGAGCCGCGCTTCTGCCGGGTGCGCCGGCCGGACGATCGCCGGACGAATCCCGCCAGTGATCGGTTTTTTTCGCTCTCTGTATGGCGCGAGGAGCACAGAGTGGCGTTAACTGTCCGGCATCGCGGGTCGGGCAACGGCCACGGAGGACGCCGTCGTGGTGGAACAGCTGCAGAGTGACAGACGAACTACCGGGGTCGAGGGTGACCCCCGGGTCCATGAGCTACGCGGGGCAGTGGCGCGGCTGCGCCGCCAACTGGCCCTCCTTCCAGGGGAGTTGCTGGACCGGGCGGCCGCGGACGACGAGCTGGCCGCCTTGGATGCGATGGTGAGCCACGGCCTGCCCGAGGTGCCCCGGCTGCGTCGCTCGCTGCTGCTGATCGCCGGGGCGGTCGGCTCGGTGAGCGCGCTCTCGCCCGCGCTGACCGAAGTGCGGGAGGGTATCGACCGGTTCGGCGAGCTGCCCCGCCCCCGCTGAGGGGGCGCCGAGCCGAGTCTCCGGCGTCCGCCGCCCGCCTCCCATTACGCCGGCGCCTGGTTCGCCAGCGCCACCGAAAGCTGGGCCGCGACGTCCTGCAGCACCGGCACGATCGTGTCCGTCGCGGCCTCCGACACCCGGCCGGTCGGGCCGGAGATGGAGATCGCCGCGGAGGTGGGGGAGTTGGGCACCGGCACCGCGAGGCAGCGGACGCCGATCTCCTGCTCGTTGTCGTCGACCGCGTAGCCGAGGCGGCGGACATCGGCGAGCGCATCGAGGAAGCGGTCCGGGTCGGTGATCGTCTTGTCGGTCGCGGCGGGCATGCCCGTACGGCCGAGCAGTGCGCGGACCTCCTCCGGCGAGTGGTGGGCCAGCAGCGCCTTGCCCACGCCGGTGGAGTGCGGCAGCACCCGTCGGCCGACCTCGGTGAACATCCGCACCGCGTGCCGGGAGGGGACCTGGGCGACATAGACGATCTCGTCGCCGTCGAGCAGCGCCATATTGGCGGTTTCGCCGGTCTCCTCGACCAGGCGGGCCAGGAACGGCCGGGCCCAGGTGCCCAGCAGCCGCGAGGCGCTCTCGCCGAGCCGGATCAGCCGCGGGCCGAGCGCATAGCGGCGGTTGGGCTGCTGGCGGACGTAGCCGCAGGCGACGAGGGTGCGCATCAGCCGGTGGATGGTGGGCAGCGGCAGTCCGCTGCTGCTGGAGAGCTCGCTCAGACCGACCTCGCCGCCGGCGTCGGCCATCCGCTCGAGCAGGTCGAAGGCGCGCTCAAGGGACTGGACACCGCCGCCGGCGGGCTTGGCTTCGGCGGCGGAGGTGCTGGCGCTGGACGACGGCACGTCGCGTTCCTTTCGGGCGGGGCGGATCGGTCTCGGCAGGGCTCACGGGCGCCGGGCCCGATCGGAGAAGCCTACCGGTCCCCTTACCGTGGCACACGGCGTCTTGCGCACTCGTTCCCGCCGGTCAGGCCCTCTTTGTCCCAGGCTGTGAACCCTCGGGCCGACGGCCGGCCGTGCGCTCCCGGTGGCGCCAGTGGACAGAGCTACGTTCTGTTGAGCGAAATTTCTTATCCATTCTATGGAATCCTCCAAGGGAAGGGGTGGAAGGGGATTCCCGGGCATTCGGCGCCTTTTCCTGCCTCGGCCTTCGGTGTGACCGTGTCGGCCTCCTGGGATGCCGGGTCGGGCGCGGCGGCGCCGGGCCAGGGGTCTTGACGGGTCGGGGTCCGGAGTGAAGACTCGTTCAACAGACTGTTGAATTCTGCCGGTCAAGCCAAGGCGGACGCTGTGCTCCGGAGGTCCGGCCGCCCCGTCGGCCATGCGCCGCACACGCCGTCGGCCAACGATGGAAGACATGAGACGAGGAGGGGACCGGGTGTCCGAACGAGAGCTGGTGCTGCGCTCCACACGCGTCGTCACCCCGCAGGGCACGCGCGCCGCGTCCGTCACCGTTCAGGACGGCACGATCACCGCGGTGCTGCCGTACGACGCCCCGGCTCCGGCCGGGGCGCGGGTGGTGGACTTCGGAGCCGACGCCCTGCTGCCCGGCCTCGTCGACACCCACGTCCACGTCAACGACCCCGGCCGCACCGAGTGGGAAGGCTTCTGGACCGCCACCCGCGCGGCCGCGGCCGGCGGGATCACCACCCTCGTCGACATGCCGCTCAACAGCCTGCCGCCCACGACCACCACGGCGCACCTCGACACCAAGCGCGCGGTGGCCCGCGACAAGGCCCATGTCGACGTCGGCTTCTGGGGTGGCGCCATCCCCGGCAACGTCAAGGATCTGCGCCCGCTGCACGACGCCGGCGTCTTCGGCTTCAAGTGCTTTCTGTCGCCCTCCGGCGTGGACGAGTTCCCCGCGGTCGACCAGGAGCAACTGGCCGCCGCGCTGGGCGAGATCGCCGGCTTCGGCGGCCTGCTGATCGTGCACGCCGAGGACCCGGGCCACCTGGACGCGGCACCCGTACCGCATGGCCCCAAGTACGCCGACTTCCTCGCCTCCCGCCCCCGGATCTCCGAGAACGACGCCATCGCCGGGCTGATCGAACTCGCCGCGCGGCTCCGCGCACGAGTGCATGTGCTGCATCTGTCCTCCGCCGACGCGCTGCCGCTGATCGCCGCCGCCAAGCGCGAGGGCGTCCAGCTCACCGTCGAGACCTGCCCGCACTTCCTGACCCTGGCCGCCGAGGACATCCCGGACGGCGCCACGGAGTTCAAGTGCTGCCCGCCGATCCGCGAGGCCGGCAACCAGGACGCGCTGTGGGCGGGGCTGGCCGACGGCACCATCGACTGCATCGTCTCCGACCACTCGCCCTCCACCGCCGACCTCAAGACCGCCGACTTCGGCGCGGCCTGGGGCGGCATCTCCTCCCTCCAGCTGGGCCTGCCCGCCATCTGGACCGCGGCCCGGGCGCGCGGGCACCGTCTCGACGACGTGGTGCGCTGGATGGCCACCGCCCCCGCGGCGCTGGCCGGCCTCGACCGGAAGGGCGCCATCGAGCCCGGCCGGGACGCGGACTTCGCGGTCCTCGCCCCCGAGGAGACCTTCACCGTCGACCCGCAGGCTCTCCAGCACCGCAACAAGATCACCGCGTACGCGGGGAAGACCCTGCACGGCGTCGTGCGGTCCACCTGGCTGCGCGGCCGGCAGATCAACGACGGCGCCACCCTGGCCGAGCCCACCGGTGAGCTGCTGCAGCGGCCGCAGGGCGGATGAGCGGCGGCCGCTGAACGGTCCGCGGCCGCCACGGTCGGCCCCGGCCCTTCGTCACGGTCGGCTCCGGCCCTTCGCCGGGGCCGCCGGGCGGGTCAGTCCGCGACCGCGTCCCAGAACATGAGCTCGTACGCCTGGAGGAGACGGCCGTAGCGGTGCGCCATGGCCGGCTGCGCCTGGCCGGTGTCGAGGCCGTGCTGTACCGCCGCGCGGGCCTTCTCCTCGACGGCCGGCGCCGGCTCGGCGAAGAACCCGAAGAAGTCCCGGGCCGCCTCCGGGAAGGCGTAATGCTCCCGCATCGCGGCCTCGACGATCGCGCAACAGCCGCCCCAGGCGGCGAAGTTGGCGGTCAGTGCGATCGCCACATCGGTCGGCTCGCCGCCGAGGGCGAGCCGCGCCGCGTAGGAGGGGTACGCCTGACAGCCGGGGCGCGGCCGGTACTGGGCGATCTCCCGCTCGGTCAGCTCGCAGGCATCCGCCAGCCCGGCCAGCTGTTTCAGGGCCTGCGTCTCGCCCTGGACCAGCAGATCGAAGAAGTCGGCGACCGGCGGATCGCCGTCCGCCCGCCGCGCCAGATGCTGGAAGCTGAGCCGGTCGGCGGCGATCACCTGATGCTGTTCGAGGGCAAAGGTGGCGAACACCGAGCGCGGCGCCGTCCCCGCCTCGATCCGCGCGACCAGCCGGTTGGCATCGGTGTCCGGGGCGAGCACCCGCACCGCGTCGTCGAGCACGGCGGTCGCGGTCGGGCGGGGGGCGTCGGGGGCGGGTCGGGCCATGGTGTCGGTCTCCTCCGGGGCGAGGGCGGTGGCCAGCGCCTCAGATTAGGGCGCGGGAGACCGGCTGCGGGTGCGATGACGCGGCCCGTCCGGGGGAAGCGGACGGCCCCCGGACCCGTGTCAGGGCGGGACGACGCGGCAGGCCGTCCGGCATACCGCGTCGTCGCGGGCAGGGCCGTCCGCGTGGCCCGCCGCTCAGTGCAGAATCACCTCATTGACCTCGGGGACCGCCGACGGGTCCCGCCAGGCCAGCCGTACGGCCTCGATCGCACCGCCGCCTGCCGCAAGCCGCGTATACGCACCGGACAGGGTGCCGAGCGTGCGCCAGACACCACCCGTACGGACCTCGATCCGCGCCGCCGGTCCGGGCGCGCCGTGCGGCCGCAGCACCACCACGGACCGCGCTGTGCGAGGTGCGGAGGGAGTGAACTCCAGCGCCTCGCCGGGCTGGGGTGCCCGCGCCGCGCGGTAGACCGTCGCCGGATCGCCGTCCCCCGCAGACCGCAGCGCGCTGCCTCCGGCCGCGGGCGGGCCCCCGGCCACCGTCGCCTGCTCGGCCCCGGACACCGTGAACTCGCGTACCACCAGCCAGTTGTCCTGGGCCCGGGTGGCCCGCGCCCGGACGTACCGGGCCTTGGTGCCGGCCGGCGGTACGGCTCTCACCTCGGCCTTCCCGTCGAAGGCGGCCAGCTGCCGCCAGTGCGTGCGGTCCGAGGAGTACTCGAGGACGCCCTGGTGCAGGTAGTCGTCCGGGCTGTCGCTCTTGCCCATGGCCAGGGTGACGGGGCCCAGCGGACGCTCGGCCCGCAGATCCAGTCCGACGACGGAACCGGCCCGGGGCGCCGCCCCGCTCCAGAAGTACGTGGCGTCCTCGCCATCGGTCATCCGGGAGGGGGCGTTGTCCTGGTAGACGGAGAGATCCGTCGACGCCCGGGGGCGGCCGGTGATCCCCAGCGCCTGGTCGTGCGCGGCCACCGCATCGTCGACGAAGGTGTCCAGCACGCCGTCCGCCACCAGGACCGGGACCTTCTTCCCCCGCATGTCCACATAGACGAAGGACTGCGCGGTCCGTATCAACTCCGGTAGCCGCTGCCGTAGTTCCCAGGCCCGCGCGCCGTCGCCCGCCTTGGTCGCCTCGATCAGTTGCAGCGCGGTACGTGCCGCGACGCCCCAGGCGTGCGTCGCGTCCAGCCAGGGCGCGCTGTCCCTGACGAAGCCGCGGTCGGGGAGTCGGTCGCGCAGTACGGCCGGGGCGTCCTCAAGGGTCTGCAGCACCGCATCCAGCCGCCGCGCCGGCCCGCCCGCCGTGAACTCGGCGATGGCAGCGGCCAGTTCGGGTGCCTGCTGCGGGTTGAGCGCCGAGGCGTAGCCGGTATCGGCGAAGGCCCGCAGCGCCCGTGCCGTCCGGGCGTCGCCGCCGGCCAGCTCCTCGATCGCCGCGCCCCAGGAGGCCCGGGCGTCATACGCCGTGTCGTTCCAGGAGTAGTCGGCCACGGTGTACAGGGCGAGTTTGGAGGCGGCGGGCTGAATCATCGGGTTCGCGGTGATCCCCGCCAGCTGCTCCGGCAGCCCCTTCTCCCGGCCGTGGAACGGCCCGAGCAGCAGCCGGTTCGTCACATAGTCGTTGACCGGGTAGTTGTCCCAGGTCAGGATCGGGTGCCCGAAGACCTCCCGGGCCTGCTGCGCCTGACGGACGGTCATCGTCGGCGCGATCACCCCCACCCCCGTCCACTCCACCAGCACCTTCGGGTCCAGCTGGGTGGCCAGCGCCTTCTTGTACGGCGACGGCTGCACGTCGGAGTACTCGGTCGGCACCATCTGCAGCGGCCCGGCGCCCGGATGCGCGGCGATGAACTCCCGCTGCACACGGTTGAGCAGATGCGCCTGCGCGGCCCCCGCCGCCCCGCCGCCGGTCCCGAACCGGTCCTTGTCCGCCGCGCAGTTCCAGTCCGTGTAGCTGATGTCGTCCAGCGGCACCGCAAAGGTCCGTACGCCGATGTCCCACAGCGTCTGGAACTTGGCGGTCAGCGCCTTGAGGTCGGCGTCGGAGCTGTAGCAGACGGACAGCCCCGGGGAGAGCGCGTAGGTGAACTCCACATGCCGCTGCTGCGCCCGGTCCACCAGCTCCTTGAGCTGCGCGAGCCGCTCCGCGGGGTACGGGTCACGCCACTTCTCCCGGAGGTAGGCATCGTCCTTCGGCGAGTACACATAGAGGTTCATCTTGTGCGCGCCGTAGAAATCGAGCTGGTCGAGCCGGGCCTCGTGGGACCACGGGGTGCCGTAGAAGCCCTCGATGACACCGCGCAGCGGGGTGGCGGGCCAGTCCCGTATGCGGGTGCCCGCCACCCGGGCGCCCGGCCGGGCCCGGTGCGGCAGCAGTTGCCGCAACGTCTGCGCGGCGTAATACGTACCGGTGGCGTCCTTGCCGGACAGGGCGATCCGCCCCTCGCCGACGGCCAGCGCATAGCCTTCGGCGGGCAGCCCGCCGGGCCCCCGTGCGCCCAGCTCCGCCAGCGCCCGGTCCGCACCCGCGCCGTCCACGTACACCGTGAGCTGCCCGCCGCCCGGCGCCCGCCCGGCCCGTACGACGTGCTGTGCACCGGCGTCGGCCAGCGCCGCCTCGACGACCGACAGCGCGCCGGCATCGGCCTTCGGACCTGCGACGACGGTCACGGACCGGGTCAGGGTGACCCGGTCGGACCGGCGCTGGACGGAGCGGGGCGTGGGGGACAGGGACGGGGCCGCGGCAGCCAGGGGCCGGGTCCGGGCGCCGTCCGGTGCCCGGTCGTGGCCGGTGCCCGGCGGCCCCGACATGCCCGTCAGAGGGAGCACGGCCAGGGCCATGGCCAACGCGGTGGCCGCCGCGGTGCGGGTACGGTGCATCCTTCGGTCCTCCTCGGCACGACGACGTGCGGGGCGGGAGTGCCGCGAGCCGCGTGCGCCAGCAGGCTTCACCCGGCCGCCGTGCCGGGGCCATGGACTTTCGAGCCGAAGGGATGGACGTTGCCGGTCCCGGCGTCACCGCGTCTTGGCGATGACCACCAGGAGACTCATGAACGCCAGCAGCACATGCGTGGCGACGACGTAGATGAAGACCCGCACGTACAGCCCACGGGGTGGCTTGTTCTCGACGTACGTCCGTCCGGACGCCGCCTCGGGCAGCTGCTCCGCCGCCGGGGGACTGGCAGGGGTGGTCTGATCAGGCATGACGCATACGGTCCTTCCGTCGAGAGCGGCGCCCGGGCTCACAGCCCGCGGCGCCTCGCGTCGTCGCCGAGGCACAGGTCGGCGGCCCCGCTCTGCAGCAGGGTGTGGACGAACAACAGCTCCGTCCCGTCCGGAGAGGCGGCGGCGATGCGATGCGGGGTCAGCGAGTCAAAGTGCGCCGCGTCCCCCGGATCCAGCACGTGCACCGCCGCACCGAGCGTCAGCCGCAGCCGCCCGTCGAGGACGTACAGCCACTCCTCGCCGGGATGCACCCGCACCAACTCGCCCTGCGCCCGCTGCGGCACATGCACCCGCAGCGCCTGCATCGCCCGCCCGGCCCCGCCGACGGTCCAGTACGTCCAGCCGCCGGCCCGGGACGGTTCGGTGCGCCCGGCCCGCACGATCGGGTCCCGCTCCGGCGCGGTCTCGCCGAGCAGGTCGGATACCGTGGTGCCGTACGTGCGCGCCAGCGCCAGCAGCATCGGCAGCGACGGCTGCCGCCGGCCGGTTTCCAGCCGCGAGAGATGCGCGGCCGACAGACCCACCAGCCGGGCCGCGGTCTCCAGCGTGAGCCCACTGCGTCGCCGCAGGTCACGCAGGCGCGGTGCGACGGTGGACAGCTCCTCCGGCGGAGCGCCGGAGGGCTCGTCGGGGAGCTCGGTCATGTCCCCGGTATAACGACCTTTCGCCCATCGGGCAAAAGATTTGCCTCTCGGGCAAAAGCCCGACGAGCCCCCGTGCCTACGAGCCGCCGGGCGGCTGCCCGGCGACGGCCCGGGCCGGTCTCACTCCCCGGCGTCCTGCGGGTACCAGCGCAGCTCGACGGTGTTTCCGTCCGGGTCCTCGATGTAGATCGACTGCGCCTCGCCGCGTGCGCCGTAGCGGCTGCCCGGACCGTCCAGCACGGTGAACCGTCCCGAGTCGATGACCTGCTGCCAGTCCAACGGCTCGACGACCAGGCAGATGTGATCGACGTTGGACCCGCCGCGCGCGTCGCCGACGATCAGATCGATGATCGTGCTCGGGCTGACCCGCACCGACGGGAAGGGGGCGTCGCCGGCCCGCCACTCGTCCACCCGGACCGGCTCCAGCCCGAGCGGCCCGCAGTAGAACTCCAGCGCGCGCTCGATGTCCTGCACCTTGAGCACCAGGTGATCGAAGCCCTTGACCCGCATGGGTTACCTCCAGTGATGTGGGCCGAACCGTGGGTCCGGCTCGGCCCGGCCCGTGGCGCTGCGCGCCGGGGCCGATTCCGTTCAACCCGTGAATTCAACCCCAAGCCGCCGGTGTCGGGGTCCGTCTGACGGCGGGACGGTTCGTCCTGCCGGAGAGGGGTGCGGACGGTCGGCGACGTGCCTGCTTCCCGATCACGAAAGGGACTTTCCGTACGTGCTTCTGACGCCCCGTCGGAGACGGGGCAATTGGGCGGACCGTGTGAACTCCCGGAAAACTTCCGCTGCTTGGGATTGACAGGGCCATGTCTACGCGCGTCATTCTGGGAGGCATGAGAATCCCCCCACGGATTACCAGGATCGGCGCCGCAGGCGCCCTCGCATCGGCCCTTCTCATCGGCGGAACCGCTGTTTCCGCCACCCCTGCCGTCGCCACGACGCACCCGGCCACCTCGTACGCCACGACGGCGCACGCGACGGCCGCGCACGCCATGGACATCGGCAAGCTCTGCTACTCCAAGCTGCCCTCGCAGGCCCATGACACCCTCGACCTGATCGCGAAGGGCGGGCCCTACCCCTATCCGAAGGACGGCACGGTCTTCGACAACCGGGAACACGTCCTCCCGGACCAGAGCGCCGACTACTACCACGAGTACACCGTCGTCACGCCGGGCTCGCCCGACCGCGGTGCACGCCGCATCGTGGCCGGCCAGAAGAAGGACGAGGACTACTACACCGCCGACCACTACGGGACGTTCGCCCTCGTCGACCGCAGCTGCTGAGGCCGGCAAACAACGGAAGCAACAGAAACAACAGGAACGACAGGAACGACAGGAACGACAGGAACGACAGGAAGAACGGAGTAACGGGCCTCGCTGGGCCCGTTGTCCGGAGTCCACGGCGGCCGGGGTGCCCATGCACCCCGGCCGCCGCTGTGCTGTGCGCCCCCTCCGACCTGCCTTTTCTCCCCGTTCTCGGCAGAAGGGGCGCATGGGGCGCACCCCCGAGAGAGGATTGTCGGTGGTTCCCGGTAGCGTTTCGGTAGAAACGAGGAGCGGGCGGGCATCGGCGGAAAAAGACCCTCTGTGGTCGGCTGCCGGGAAGCGCCCCGGAACGTGCCCTGTCCGTCATGGGTCACGTACCGGACGGCATGCACTGTCGGAGACAAGGAAGGACGGCGAACTGCCGTGTATCGCTGGGAGATCACCCGTGCCGCACTGGCGCAGCGGGTTTTCGCCATCGTCCGCAGCAGGACCTATGACGAGGCGAGCGCCACCGCCGACACCCTGCTGTCGGCCGGCATCACCAGCCTGGAGATATCTCTCACCACCCCGTTCGCCCTGGAAGCGGTCACCACGCTCTCCCGCGAGCTCGGTGACGACGCGATCATCGGCGCGGGCACGGTCCTTGACGCGGTATCGGCCCGGATGGCGGTCGACGCGGGCGCCCGCTACCTGGTCTCCCCCAGCCTGGACGCCGAGGTCATCCGCACCGGCCACCGCTATGGCGTGCCGGTCTTCCCCGGTGTGTCGACGCCGACCGAGATGGTCCGCGCCCTCGAACTCGGCGCGGACGCGCTCAAGCTGTTCCCCGCCGCGGCGCACGATCCGTCCTGGCTGACGGAGGTCCGGGCCGCGCTGCCGCAGGTGCCGCTGCTGCCGACGGGCGGGGTGACGGTCGACAGTGCACCGGAGTGGATCGCCGCGGGCGCGGTCGCCGTCGGGATGGGCGCAGCCCTCTCCGAGGGGGACCGCGACACCGTCGCCAAGCGCGCCGCCGACCTCCTCGTCCGCCTCGACGAGGCCGCCCCGGACCGTCCGACGACGAGGGGCAGCGCGGACCTCTACGAGGACTGAGGTCCCGTCGGTGACGACGACTGACGTCCCGTCGGTTACGTGGACCGAAGATCCGTCGGTTCGCCGCTGCCCGGGCCCCTGCGGCCGTTCCACCAGCCGCTCAAGGGGTGCACCGGCAGCACGGCTCTGCCACTCTGAGGGCTTCGACCGTGTGCTCACGCCGCCGCGTACCGGAGTCCCAGGAGCCCTGATGAAGCGCGCCGCCGCCCTCTCCGCCCTCGCCTGTCTGCTCGCCGTCACCGCCGCCGCCCCGGCGGTCTCGGACTCTCCCGCGCGGGGCCGGGACACCGCCTCCCGCGCCGCCGGGAAGACCTCGGCGCTCGATGCCGTCCCCCGGCGCGGGGTGCTGCGGGTCTGCACCACCGGCGACTACCGGCCCCTCAGTTACCGCGACCCCGGGACCGGCAGGTACCGCGGTGTGGACATCGAGATGGCCCGGGATCTCGCCAAGAGCCTCGACGCCAGGCCGCGTTACGTGGCCACGACCTGGGCACGGCTCGTCGGCGATCTGTCGGCCGGCCGCTGTGACATCGCCATGGGCGGGGTCTCCGTCACCCTCGCACGCGCCCGCTCCGCCTACTTCAGCGAGCCGACCCGTACCGACGGCAAGACGCCCCTGGTGCGCTGTACGGACAAGGACAGGTACCGGACCCTGCGGCAGATCGACCGGCCCGGCACCCGGGTCATCGTCAACCCCGGTGGGACGAACGAGGAATTCGCCCGCTCCCACCTCAAGCACGCCACCCTCACGGTGCATCCGGACAACACGACGATCTTCGACGAGATCATCGCGGGACGTGCGGACGTGATGATGACCGACGCCAGTGAGACCCGCTACCAAGCCAAGATCCACCCCCAACTCTGTTCGCTCCACCCGGACAAGCCCTTCACCTTCTCCGAAAAGGCCTACGCCCTGCCCCGCGGCGACGACGAGTTCAAGGCCTATGTGGACCAGTGGGTCCACCTGGCCACCCACGACGGGACGTACCGCAAGTACGAGGACGCCTGGCTGAAGTAGCGCGCTCGCGAGGCCCGGCGGCTTCACGATCCAGTACGTGCGTCCGGCGCGCGGCCGGACGCTGCGGGCCCGCGCCGAGGTCGTCCAGGCCGGGCGCCGGCAGGCCGTGTGCCGCGGCGAACTGACGGTGATCGACGAGGCGGGGACGGAGCGGGTGTGTGCGGTGGCGCAGGGGACGGCGCTGCCGCTCAACGGTGCCCCGGACGGTGGCGGGGCGCGCCAGGACCTGTCCGGTTGAGCGGACCCGGGCCGGCCCGGCCGGCCCCCGCGGGCGATCAGCCGCCGGTGCCGGTGTCCTCGGTGGCGGCGTCGTCGGCGGGTGCTGCCGCGTGCGCCAGGACATTGACCACCCGGCCGTTCGGGTCCTTGACGAAGAAGCGGCGGACGCCCCACTCCTCGTCCTGGAGCGGCCGGACGATCCGCGCGCCGGAGCTCAGCACGGCCGCGTAGGCCGCGTCCACGTCCTCGACCTCGATGCTCAGATCGGGGGTCACCGGGGCGGTCTTGTCGTGGGTCAGGAAGGTGAGCTGGGCGGTGGGGTTGGCGGGGGAGGCGAGGGTCATCACCCAGCCCTGGTTCATCACCTCCTCGAACCCCAGCAGGCCGTAGAACGTGCGGTTCTCTTCCAGGGCGTCGCACTGGAGGTCGGGGACGACGCGGCGTACGGGCACGGGTGGCTCCTTCGGGGTGGGACGGGACGGGACGGGCGGCCGGCGGCTGCCGGGCCGGGGGCGAGCAGTGGGAGGTGCCGGACGGATTCTTCCGTGCGGCGTCCCGCGCCGCCTGCGGTTCCCGGCACGTCGGCATGCCGGGCCCGGCACGTCGGCACGCCGGGCCCGGCGCCTCGGCAAGCCCTGTCCGGTCCGTCGGCAAGCCGTGGCCGGCACCCGGTGTCCGCGCCCGGCCGCCGTACGCCGAGGGAATCGGCCCCCGACGCCGCCCGACCTGCTTACATGGCCTCACCCACCCTTGTCCGGACAATGTGACCTCCGGACTTCCCGTCATCTGCCCGGGCGGATACGCTCGCGAGCGTGGGGAAACGCGAGAGTGAAGAGGCCCTGGGCGCCAGGAGCCCCGTCCAGTTCAGCGTGGACCGGAGCAGTCCGGTCCCGTTGTATTTCCAGCTGTCCCAGCAGCTGGAGGCCGCGATCGAGAACGGCAAACTGGCACCCGGCAGCCTGCTCGGCAACGAGATCGAGCTGGCCGGCCGGCTCGGGCTGTCCCGGCCGACGGTCCGGCAGGCCATCCAGTCGCTGGTCGACAAAGGGCTGCTGGTGCGCCGCCGCGGCATCGGCACCCAGGTCGTCCACAGCCAGGTCAAGCGCCCGCTGGAGCTGAGCAGCCTCTACGACGACCTGGAGGCGGCCGGACAGAAGCCCGCCACCCGGGTGCTGCTCAACACCACCACCGAGGCCGACGCCGAGGTCGCCGCCGCGCTGGGGATCGCCGAGGGGGCGCAGGTCGCGCTGGTCGAGCGGCTGCGGCTGACGCATGGCGAGCCCGTCGCGCATCTGCGCAACCACCTTCCCGCGGGGCTGCTGCCGCTGGAGACCGCCGCGCTGGAGGAGACCGGTCTGTACCGCCTGATGAGGTCGGCCGGCATCACGCTGCACAGCGCCCGCCAGGCCGTCGGCGCCCGTGCCGCGACCGCGGAGGAGGGCGCGCGGCTCGACGAGCCCGAGGGCGCCCCGCTGCTCACGATGCAGCGGACGACGTTCGACGACACCGGGCGCGCCGTCGAGTTCGGCTCGCACGTCTACCGCGCGTCCCGTTACGCCTTCGAGTTCCAGCTGCTGGTACGTCCCTGAGCGGGGCGGGCGCGCGGTTTTCCGGCGCCCGCGGTGGGCGGGAGCGTCCCCGGGAGGGTCGGAGCGTCCCCGCGCGGGATGGCGCCGACCGGTGCCCCGCCGCGCCGTCTCTCGTCCGTCTCCACGGTGCGCCTACGCCGGTCCCGGAGTGCCGCCCGGGCCGGCGGACAGCGCCGCGCCGTCGTACGCCGTCACCCGCCTCCGGAAGGTCTCTTCGCCTGCCTCCGGCAGGAGCCGTCGCCGGCCTCCGGCATGCCTCCGCGCCTGCCTCGTACGGATGCCCCGTACGGATGCCCCAGAGGGGCCTTGCATCCGCCGCCCCGTCCTCCTGAGGCTGCCGGGCCGGGCGATATCACCCGTAATTCCCTGCTTTAACGGGGCAGTCTAAAGCCCAGTCGTCAGAATGTTCTGACAAACCATTGACGTGGCTCCGTGCGCGCCGTTACAAACTCCTCCAACCGCATTCCGGCGGCCGGGAGAAAAAGGCGGTTCCACGATGAACGGCGTGCGTACGGCTAGCCCCTTCACTGTCCGCGGCAGCGCGGTGCGCTGCGCCGCCGCCTTACTGACCACCCTCGCGCTGACCACCGGATGCGCCGCGGCCGGCGCCCAGGACGCCACGGACGGCAGCGGCGGAACGGGCAAGGGCGCCGCCACCCCGCACATGACGATCGGGATGGTCAGCCACTCCGGCGACGGCGACACCTTCTGGGACATCGTGCAGAACGGCGCGGAGCAGGCGGCCGCCAAGGATCACGTGAAGTTCCTGTACGCCCACGACAAGGAGGGCGCCCAGCAGGCCGCGCTGATCCAGTCGTACATCGATCAGAAGGTGGACGGCCTGATCGTCACCCTCGCCAAGCCGGAGGCCGTCCAGGCGGCCGTCCGCAAGGCCGTGGCGCGGGGCATCCCGGTCATCACCATCAACTCCGGTGGTGAGTTCTCCAAGGCGTACGGTGCGTTGACCCACATCGGGCAGGACGAGTCGGTGGCCGGCCGCGCGGTCGGCGAGGAGCTCAACCACCGGCACGCGAAGAAGACCCTCTGCGTCATCCACGAGCAGGGCAACGTCTCGCTGGAGGACCGCTGTGCGGGTGTCCGCAAGGCGTTCCACGGGACGGTCGAGAACCTCGATGTCGACGGCACCAACGCGCCGGCCTCGCAGTCCTCGGTCGAGGCGAAGCTGCAGTCCGACAAGTCCATCGACGCGATCGTCACGCTCGGTGCGCCGATGGCGGCGATCTCCGTCAAGGCCAAGGAGCAGGCGGGCAGCTCCGCGCAGATCGCGACCTTCGATCTGAACTCCGCCGTCGTCAAGCTGCTCAAGGCCAAGGACGTCACCTTCGCCGTCGACCAGCAGCCCTACCTCCAGGGCTACGAAGCGGTGGACCTGCTGTGGCTCCACCGGGCCAACGCCGATGTGCTCGGCGGCGGCAAGCCGGTGCTCACCGGGCCCGCCCTGGTCACCGAGGAGGACGTACCGAAGCTCACCGAGTACACCGGGCGAGGCACCAGGTGAGGCCTCAGGGAAGACGGGACCACCCCATGAACCGGGACAGATCACCGGTAACGGATACTTGGCCGGTTGAGCCGGCCCGACCGGTGCCGTGGCACCACACGACACAGGTACGAACCGGGCAATCCGGACAGCGAATACAACCAACCAGGCCGACACGGCCGCATGAGCGGGAAGGGCGAGTCCTCGTGGCACGGGTTCGAAGAAGGGGACGCGTGGTCGGCGCCGTACTGGCGGCGGTGCTCGGCGCCTCCCTGGCGGGGTGCAGCAGCACCGGAGGCTTGCGCGCGGAACAGGAACGCGCCGCCAAGACCGCCGGCGGCAAGGCCGCGGTGAACACCCCCCGGTGGACGTTCGCGATGGTCACCCACTCCGGAGACGGCGACACCTTCTGGGACATCGTGCAGAACGGTGCCCAACAGGCCGCCGCCAAGGACAACATCAAGTTCGTCTACGGGCACGACAAGGAGGGCCAGCGGCAGAGCCAGCTGGTGCAGTCCTACATCGACCAGAAGGTCGACGGGCTGATCGTCTCGCTGGCCAAGCCCAACGCCATGAAGGACGTGGTCGCCAAGGCCGAGAAGGCCGGCATCCCGGTGATCACGGTGAACTCCGGCGCCGAGGAGTCCAAGGCGTTCGGCGCGCTCAGCCACATCGGCCAGGACGAGACCGTGGCCGGTGAGGCGGTCGGCGAGGAGCTGAACAAGCGCGGCCGGAAGAAGGCCCTGTGCGTGCTGCACGAGCAGGGCAACGTCGGCCACGAGCAGCGCTGCGACGGCGCCAAGAAGACCTTCAAGGGCGATCTGCAGAAGCTCTACGTCGAGGGCACCAACATGCCCGACGTGCAGTCCTCCATCGAGTCCAAGCTCCAGGCGGACCGGGGCATCGACTCCGTCGTCACGCTCGGCGCCCCGTTCGCCGCCACCGCCGTCAAGGCCAGGGAGCAGGCCGGCAGCAAGGCCGAGATCGACACCTTCGACCTCAACGCCCAGGTCGCGACCGGGCTCAAGGACGGCTCCCTCGGCTTCGCCGTCGACCAGCAGCCCTACCTCCAGGGCTACGAGGCCGTCGACCTGCTGTGGCTGTACAAGTACAACTCCGACGTCCTCGGCGGCGGCAAGCCGGTGCTCACCGGACCCCAGGTGATCACCAAGAAGGACGCCGACGCCCTGCAGGACTACACGAAGCGGGGGACCCGATGAGCCGGACCGAGGCGTCCCCGGTGCAGCCCGCCAAGATCGACGAACGGCTGCTGCACCGCTCCCTGACGCGCAGACTGATGGGCCGCCCCGAACTGGGCTCGGTCGTCGGCGCCGCCGCCGTCTTCGTCTTCTTCTCGATCGTCGCCGAGCCGTTCCTGCAGGCCTCCAGCCTCTCCACGGTGCTCTATGCGTCCTCGACGATCGGCATCATGGCCGTGCCGGTGGCGCTGCTGATGATCGGCGGGGAATTCGATCTGTCGGCCGGTGTCATGGTCGTCAGCTCGGCGCTGATCTCGTCGATGTTCAGCTACCAGATGACCGCCAACACCTGGGTGGGCGTCGGGGTGTCGCTGCTGGTCACCCTCGCCATCGGGGCGTTCAACGGGCTGTTGCTGACCCGTACGAAACTGCCCAGCTTCGTCATCACGCTCGGCACCTTCTTCATGCTGACCGGCCTCAACCTCGGCTTCACCAAGCTGATCGACGGCACCGTCTCGACGAAGTCCATCGCCGACATGGAGGGCTTCAACTCGGCCCGTACGATCTTCGCCTCGCATCTGACCCTCGGCAGCGTCGACATCCAGATCACCATCCTGTGGTGGCTCGTCCTGGTCGGCTTCGCCACCTGGATCCTGCTGCGCACCCGCGTCGGTAACTGGATCTTCGCGGTGGGCGGCAACGCCCAGGCCGCGCGGGCGGTGGGCGTCCCGGTCACCAGGACCAAGATCGGCCTCTATATGGGCGTCGCCTTCGCCGCCTGGGTCTCCGGCCAGCATCTGCTGTTCTCGTACGACGCGATCCAGTCCGGCGACGGGGTGGGCAACGAATTCCTCTACATCATCGCGGCGGCGGTCGGCGGCTGTCTGATGACCGGCGGCTTCGGCTCGGCGATCGGCGCGGCCGTCGGCGCCTTCATCTTCGGCATGGCGAGCAAGGGCATCGTCTACGCGCAGTGGAACCCGGACTGGTACAAGTTCTTCCTCGGCGCGATGCTGCTGCTCGCCACACTCCTGAACGCATGGGTCCGCAAGCGGGCGGAGGAAAAGGCATGACAGCGCTGGTCGAGCTGGCCGACGTCAGCAAGTACTACGGCAACGTCCGGGCACTGGAGGGTGTGTCCCTGGAGGTGCACGCGGGGGAGATCTCCTGTGTGCTCGGGGACAACGGCGCCGGCAAGTCCACCCTCATCAAGATCATCGCCGGGCTGCACCGGCACGACGCGGGCTCCTTCACCATCGAGGGCGAGGAGACCACCCTGTCCTCCCCGCGCGAGGCCCTGGACCGCGGCATCGCGACCGTCTACCAGGACCTGGCCGTGGTCCCGCTCATGCCGGTGTGGCGGAACTTCTTCCTCGGCTCCGAACCGACCACCGGCGTGGGCCCCTTCAAGCGGCTCGACGTCCGGACGATGCGCGAGACCACCCGCAGCGAGCTGCTGCGGATGGGCATCGACCTGCGCGACGTCGACCAGCCGATCGGGACGCTGTCCGGCGGTGAGCGGCAGTGCGTCGCCATCGCCCGGGCCGTCTACTTCGGCGCCAAGGTCCTCGTCCTGGACGAGCCGACGGCGGCGCTCGGCGTCAAGCAGTCCGGCGTCGTCCTCAAGTACGTCGCGGCCGCCCGGGACGCCGGACTCGGCGTGGTGTTGATCACCCACAATCCGCACCACGCCTATCTCGTCGGCGACCGTTTCGTGCTCCTCAAGCGCGGCACGATGGCCGGCAGCCACGCCAAAACGGAGATCGCCCTGGAGGAGCTGACCCGCCAGATGGCAGGCGGCAGCGAGCTGGAACAGCTCAGTCATGAGCTGGCCCGCACCGCGACGCCGGAGTTCCCGGGAGGTCACCGGCCCGAGTGAGGCACCCTGGGGAGGCGCCGCGCCCCGCACCGCCTCCGGGCCGTGCGGGGCGCATCACCGTCGGTCGCGGTGCGCCGGACGCCGCCGGTGATGCACAATCGCAGCGAACCAGCACATCGAGGCCCCGGCCTCCCGAGACCCGCAGGGACGAGACGACTCTTGCGCAGCAGCAGCCGCATGGGGGCATCACCCACGCCCTTCAGGCAGTGGGGGAGCCACGGCGAAGAGGTGGGTCGATGAGCATGTACCGGGACCGGGTGCACCGCGGATCCGCCAGGGCCACCGTGCTGCGCACGGTCGGCACCCGCGAGCGGCGCTCGCACCTGACCGCCCCCCGGGTGCCCACGGTCGGCATCGACATCGGCGGTACCAAGGTCATGGCGGGTGTCGTCGACCCCGACGGCACCATCCTGGAGCAGATCCGCACCGAGACGCCGGACAAGTCCAAGAGCCCCAAGGTCGTCGAGGACACCATCACCGAGCTGGTGCTCGACCTCTCCGACCGGCACGACGTCCACGCGGTCGGCATCGGCGCGGCCGGCTGGGTCGACGCGGACCGCAGCAAGGTGCTGTTCGCCCCGCATCTGAACTGGCGCAACGAACCGCTGCGCGACCGCCTCGCCGGCCGCCTCGCGGTGCCGGTGATGGTCGACAACGACGCCAACACCGCTGCCTGGGCGGAGTGGCGCTTCGGCGCCGGACGCGGCGAGGACCACCTCGTCATGATCACGCTCGGGACGGGCATCGGCGGCGCGATCCTGGAGGACGGCGCGGTCAAGCGCGGCAAGTACGGCGTGGCCGGTGAATTCGGCCATATGCAGGTCGTCCCCGGCGGCCACCGCTGCCCGTGCGGCAACCGCGGCTGCTGGGAGCAGTACAGCTCCGGCAATGCCCTGGTGCGCGAGGCCCGCGAGCTGGCCGCCGCCGACTCCCCGGTCGCGTACAACATCATCGAGCGGGTCGGCGGGCAGATCGGCGACATCACCGGACCGCTGATCACCGAGCTGGCCCGGGAGGGCGACGCGATGTGCGTCGAGCTCCTCCAGGAGATCGGCCAGTGGCTCGGCGTCGGCATCGCCAACCTCGCGGCCGCCCTCGACCCGTCCTGCTTCGTCATCGGCGGGGGCGTCAGCGCCGCCGACGACCTGCTGATCGGCCCGGCCCGGGACGCCTTCCGGCGCCAGCTCACCGGCCGCGGCTACCGCCCCGAAGCCACCATCGCCAAGGCCCAGTTGGGCCCCGAGGCCGGGATGGTCGGCGCCGCCGACCTGGCCCGCCTGGTGGCCCGCCGCTTCCGGCGCGCCAACCGGCGCCGCGTCGAGCGGTACGAGCGCTATGAACGGACCGGCCGCCGATGACCGACACCGACCTGCACCCCCTGCACGACGACCCGCACCCCGCCCAGCCGCCCCGCGTCAAGCGCCGTCGCCCCCTGCTGACGGCACTGATCGTCTTTCTGCTGATCGCGATCCCGGCCGGCTACATCGTCATCTCCGCCGAGCAGAGCCGCGACAGCGGCGAGGGCAAGGAGGCGGAGGCCGCCGCCACCGGCCTGACCAACGCCTTCCCCACGAAGGTCCAGCAGCGGATCTACAACGTCCCGGTCCCGATCGGCTCCACCCCGGTCTACTACTACGAGACCAACTCCTGGCAGACCAGCTCGCTGTTCGTCCAGTTCCGGACCAACGACTGGGGGCTGGAGCACTACCTCAACGCCATCGGCACCAGCACCGCGGCGCTCAAGAAGCAGCAGCAGACCATCCCGCCGGAACAGGCATCCAAGGTCGGCTGGGGCTTCGACGACGACCTGCCGTGGTCGGGCACCACGACCACGGACCGGGCACCGCGCCCGTCGCAGCGGATCATGGTCAGCTACGACGAGCCCGGACACCCGGTGGTCTACACGGTCTCGACCGTGAGGTTCTGACCCCGTTCCGGGCGGAAGATTCCATACCTTGAGAGCGCGTGCGACGAGTTGCCCCGCCGGAATGTGCTCATCCTCCGGCGGGGCATCGGCTTGCGCGTGCGGGGTTCGAGGCCATCCAGGGCGGCTCGGACGGTCCGACAGGTGACGTTGTGCCGTCTGGCCAGGGCTTCTGCCGAGAGTCCTGCCGTCTCAGCACCCTTCCGGATGCGTCGGTAAAGCTCTCTATCTTGTCGATCTTCTTGGGAGGTGCGGAGGCCAGGCCCGGCAACTCCCGCCAACTCCCGTGCATCCCTGGGAACTTGACCCACCCGCCAGTAGCATCCGGCCGGCCAGTAGCACGCCGCTCAAGCAGCCATCCTCGAAAGGGGCTCCTGCATGCGCCTGACCTCCCGCGTCGCGCCCGCCGCCCTCGCCGTGGCCGCCCTCCTGCTCGGCGTCCTCCCCGCGCAGGCCCAGGCCCACCCTGACCGCGCCCCCGACCGCGCCCCCGACCGGGTCACGGTCGGTGACCGCACCTTCATCGCCGACGGCCAAGGCCGCGCGCTGCAGTGGCGCGGCTTCAACCTCGCCGACAAGAGCAGCCGAGGCACTCACGCGTTCGCCGACATCCACGAGAGCGACCTCGAAGACATGGCCGCCCGGGGCTTCAACCTCGCGCGCCTCGCGTTCTTCTGGGACGACCTCGAACCCACCCCCGCGCACTACGACCGCGGCTACCTCACCAAGATGCGCCGCATCCTCGACTGGGCCGACCGCTACCACATCAAGGTCATCCTCGACGCCCACCAGGACGTATACGGCCCCCACTTCGGCTCCCGCGGCGTCCCCGACTGGGCCACCCGCGACGAGGGGCTGCCGTTCTCGCCGATACCCGACGACTGGTTCTCCGAGTACTTCGAGCTATCCGTACAGACCGCCTTCGACCACCTGTACAAGGACGCCGACCTCCGCGCCGCGCACGCTCGCATGTGGATGACGGTCGCCGCCGCCCTGGGCAGGCACCCGGCACTGCTCGGCTACGACCTGATGAATGAGCCGTTCGCGAAGTTCCTCGACGGCGAAGACCTCCCCACCGCCGCGGCCCGCTTCGAGGCCACCGAGCTCACCGAGCTGTGGAACCGCCTTGCCCGGGCGATCCGCCTGGTCGACCACAGGTCGTGGGTATTCGTCGAACCGACCGTCATCGTCGGTGTCGGCGTCCCGACCCAGATGGGCCACATCGACGACCCGCACGCCGGCTACGCGCCGCACTTCTACGAGACCGCGATGGAAACCGGCGCCGACTACGACCCCAACGGCACCTTCATCCCCGCCTACGAGGCCGCGATCAGCCACTACCCGACCCGCAACCGCATGCCGGTGATCGTGGGCGAGTGGGGCGGCAACCCCTACATTCCGCACGCGAGCCAGTTCGTCACCGACATGACGGCCTCCCTGGACCGCTTCGCCAGTGGCTGGACGTGGTGGCAGTGGTGCCGGGGCGGCGGCTACTGCTTCCTCGACCAGACGGGCGCCGCGAAGCCCAACGCCCAACTGCTCGTCCAGCCGTACGCGCGGGCCGTCGCGGGCGACCCGCTCACGTTCGCGTACGCCCCGGCTACCCGCACCTACACGCTCACCTTCCGCACCCGCGACCACGCAGAGGGGCCCACCCGGATCACCGTGCCCAGGGACACGTACCCAGGCGGCTACCGCGTCGAAATCCAAGGCAGCAAGGCCAGTTGGGACGCCCACGGCCAGACCGTCACCGTGAGCACCCACGACAGGGCCGGAGCCACCTACCGGGTCACGATCAGCCCGAGGTAGCCCACCCGATTCGCTCGGGCTCACGACCACGCCAGGGGACTCGCGGACCAAGCGACATCCCCTCATGCCTTCGGCTCGAACAAGGGTGAAGCTTGTCCGAAAATGGGTCGCTCCAGTGATCGATCCTTTATACGGTCAGAGAAATTTCGAACGGGGAGATCTTCATGATTCGTCGTGTCTCACTGGCAGCCGCCGCGTGTGCGGCCGTTGGTTTCTCGCTTGTCACTGTTCCGGCTCATGCGGCTGGCGCCGAGGCGACGCCCACCCACGCGTCGCAGAAAGTGGCGTCAGGCTCGGACCATGTCAAGTGCACCCGCTTGAGCAAGGGGCAACTCTGCATCGTCATGGACAGCCGGCCCCAGTCCATCGATGTCATCTACACCAAAAAGGGTGGCGCGAACATCAAGGCGCAACTCGGGTATCGCATGAACGGTTCGTCGTCATACGCCGGGCTGGAGACCATCAGCGACGGCGACCGGGCCACCAACACCTGGAAGATGAGCTGGCCCTGCAAAAAGGCCGTTGGCCTGATCAAGGTCAGGGGGCAAGGGACCTTCGAAACCCCGGCGGCGACGTTCCCGGGCTGCTGATGAGGTAGCACAGCACTCGCCACCCACAACACCACCCCCAAGGGGCCCGCCAGGAGCGGGCCCCTTGCGCATGTCCGCACGCGCCCGCCAGGAGCAGGCGCCCACCGCACCAGGCGTGCACCATGCGCGACACCTCGACGAGGAGCACCCCCGCCGCCGCGCCGCAGGGAGACCCGCCCTCGCCACCTTTGGAGCCGAGTTCGACCCCGCCGAGTTCGTCGGACCGGGTGCCCGCCAGGGGGCCCTGCGGGACTACCCGAGCGAGCTCTGCACCACCTGAGATGTGTCTCCTGCGGGCTGTGGTCCGTGGATGTACTGGTCGGCCCAGGCGCTGATGATGTGGGCGGCTCGCTGAGCTTGTCCTCGGGCGGTCAGGAGATGGTCTGCTCCTTCGAGTGAGACGAAGCTTCGCGGGTGCCGTGCCTCGCGGAAGATCTCTCCGGCGTTGTCGATGTGGACGGTGTCGTCGGTCGGCGAATGCAGGACGAGGAGTGGTAGGTCCAACTCGCGAATCCGGTCACGCAGGTGAGCACGGCGGACGTCTTCGACGAAGGCGCGCTTGAGGACCAGGGTCCTCCCGCCGACGAACCACTCGTGCGACCCGTCACTGAGCACGCGATCCACGACCGCGTCGTACTGTCGCTCGACGTGGCTGGGATCGACCGGCGCCCCGATCGTGGCGACCGCGCGGACGCCGGTTGCCTCGGCCGCCGCGGCGAGGACGGCGGCGCCTCCCCATGAGTGCCCCACCAGCAGGTCTGCCGGAGTTCCTCGCTCCGCCATCATGGCTGCGGCACGGATCGTGTCCTGGACCTTGACGGTGAAGGAACCGTCCCCCCAGTCGCCGTCGGAGTCCCCGATCCCGAGGTTGTCGAAGCGCAGCATGCCGATCCCCTCGCGTGCCAGCTGCTTGCTGACACGTGACGCGGCCGGCGAGCCCTTGCCGAGCGTGAAGCCGTGCACGAAGATCCCCCAGCCGCGGATCTCGCCGTCCGGGAGGTCGATCGCTCCGGCCAGTTCGGGGCCGACGACGCTCGGGAATCTCACTTTTTCGCTCATGTTGTGATCACCTAGGCAGGGGCTGTTCGTGGAGCAGGCAAGACAAGGGTGCCACCGGCCGGCGCCACGCGCGCGCTCCGGGCAGGGGAGCGGCGAGCGGGGTGCCTGCCGTGATCGGCGCGTCAGGCGGTCGGCTTCTGGTCGGAGGACTGCTCGGGGGACTGCTCGGAGGTGAGCAGTGCGGTGATCTCCTCGGCGAGGTGCGGGCCGAGCTCGCCCCAGCCGTCCTTGTAGCCGTAGACGCCGGCCAGGGTGCGAGCCTCGTAGTCGCCGTTCATGATCTCGATGTCCGTGGCCGTGATGAGCGCCGGGTGGGCGACACCGACGGCCGCCGAGACCTTCATCAGCTCCTTGCGGAGGGTCCGCAGGTAGACAGCGGCCCGGGTGGCCTTCGAGGTCGGGTCGAGGCCGCGGGCCAGCCACGGGCTCTGGGTGGCGATGCCGGTGGGGCACTTGTCGGTGTGGCACTTCTGCGCCTGGATACAGCCGATCGACAGCATCGCCTCACGAGCCACATTGATCATGTCGGCACCCAGAGCGAAGGCGACCGCGGCGTTCTCGGGCAGTCCGAGCTTGCCGGAGGCGATGAACGTCAGGTCGTCGGTCAGCCCCCGCTCGGCGAAGACGCCGTAGACCCGGGAGAAGCCCATCCGGAAGGGCAGCGACACCGAGTCGGAGAAGGTGAGCGGCGCCGCCCCGGTGCCGCCCTCGCCGCCGTCGATGGTCACGAAGTCGACACCACGGTCACCCCGCGCCATCAGCGAGGCCAGCTCCTGCCAGAACTCCATCTCGCCCACCGCGCTCTTGATCCCGACCGGCAGGCCGGTCTCGGTGGCGAGCAGTTCGACGAAGTCGAGCATCGAGTCGACGTCGCCGAACGCGGTGTGCCGTGACGGGGAAGCGCAGTCCTCGCCGAGCGGGATGCCGCGGATCTCGGCGATTTCCGGTGTCACCTTCGCGCCCGGGAGCATTCCGCCCAGCCCGGGCTTGGCACCCTGGGAGAGCTTGATCTCTATCGCCTTGACCGGGGCGCCGGCGACCACATCCTTGAGCTTGTCGATGCTGAAACTGCCGTCCTCGTTGCGGCAGCCGAAGTAGGACGTACCGATTTGCAGGACGAGGTCGCCGCCGTTGCGGTGGTACGGCGAGAGACCGCCCTCACCCGTGTTGTGCAGGGTGCCCGCCAGCGCCGCCCCCTTGTTGAGCGCCGTGATCGCCGCGCCGGAGAGCGATCCGAAACTCATCGCCGAGATGTTCACCACGCTCGCCGGCCGGAACGCCTTGGCGCGCCCGCGCGGCCCGCCCAGCACCTTGGCTGATGGCAGTAGGGCCTGCGGGTCGTGCAGGTCGGGCAACGTGCCGGCGAACGTGCGCTGCT
Organism: Streptomyces auratus; assembly: GCF_050433025.1. Taxonomy (NCBI): domain Bacteria; kingdom Bacillati; phylum Actinomycetota; class Actinomycetes; order Kitasatosporales; family Streptomycetaceae; genus Streptomyces; species Streptomyces auratus. The sequence goes on from NZ_JBNGCB010000003.1 coordinate 2,389,610, forward strand.
TCAGGTAGGCGTGCCCCTGCGTGTGCTCGACGTCGTTGTCCGTTCCGAACCCGAAGTAGTTGTTCTCCCCCTTCGCCGACGCGTAGATCCAGGTGCGCTGGTCACGGCTGAACGGGCGCTCCTCGTCGTTGGAGGTCACTATGTACTGCCGCAGCTCCGGCCCGATCGTCTCCAACAGGTACCGGGCGTGCCCGAGCACAGGGAAGTTCCGGAGCAATGCGTGCTTCTTCTGGACAAGGTCACGGGCGGCCACCAGTGCCAATGCTGTTGCGGTGGCCGTGGCGATGCTCCGGGCGCGCATGAACGTTCCTCTCCTCGGTGCTTGACTCCATCTCCATGCGGTGGAGTCGTCGTGCCGGGCGTTGGGCGGCGGGCACGACCCAGCGGGCGTCAGCGTTCGTCGGAGAACGCGAAGTGATACTAGGGGCTCGCCCGGAAAGAGGGGCGCGGGTGGGGTGGTCTTCCCAGTGGTGGGTGGTCCAGCCCATGCTGAGGTGCAGTCGGGGGTCGGCCTCCAGATCCGCGGGCTCCCGCCGGTGCCGGCGGATCGATTTCATCCGCGTCCGGGGACACGAGGCCCTGGTCACGAGCGAGGCGCCGCATCCGTACCGGCGGATCATGGTGAGCTACGACGAGCTGGATCGCGCGATCGTCCTTGACGGTCCGGGCGAGTGGTGTGGTGGGGCGGCCGATGAGACGGCTCAAGTCGCCTGTCGTGCGTGCGAGTTCGCCTCGGCTGACGAGGTCCTCGGCGTCGAGGAGGGCGTCGGCGAGTTCCTTGGGCAGGCCGCTGTCGAGGAGGATTTGGTGGTGGTGGTCGGCGGTGAGTTGCTGGTAGACGGCAGGCCGGTCGGATTGTCGGGAGACCTCGGCGGCGTACTCGGCGAGGCTCCAGGTGCTGTCGCCGCTGAGCTCGTAGACCGCGTTGTCGTGGCCTTCGCCGGTCAGGACCGCGGCTGCGGCCGCGGTGTAGTCGGCGTGGGTGGCGGAGGCGATGCGGCTGTCCGGGGCGGCGGAGCCGAGGAGCACGCCGCGTTCCAGCATGGTGGGCAGCTGCGCGGTGTAGTTCTCGGTGTACCAGCCGTTGCGCAGGGACGTGTACGGCAGGCCGGAGTCCTGGATGGCGTGTTCGGTGGTGTGGTGGGCGGCGAACACCGTCTGGCCGGCGCCGCCGCCGAGGATGCCGGTGTAGGCGAGCTGTGCGACGCCGGCGGCCTTGGTGGCGTCGATGACCGCGAGGTGCTGGGGGACGTGGCGTGCGGTGTCGTTGCCGGAGATCAGCAGGACCCGGTCGCCGGTGCCGAACGCGCCGGACAGGGAGTGGGGGTTGTCGTAGTCGGCGGTGCGGATCCGGATGCCGCGGGCGGCGAGATCGGCCGCCTTGCCGGGGTCGCGGACCATGGCGGCGACCTGGTCGGCCGGGGCCAGTTCCAGCAGGTGTTCCATGACAAGGCGGCCGAGTTGTCCGGTCGCCCCGGTGACGATGAGCATGACGTGTTTCTGCACGTGAACACGGAAGCTGAGGGGGCCTCATGTTGGTAGGGTGGGTTTCATGTCACACCAGTCGTCAACGACTCCGCCCCAGGTCAAGCCGTTGCGCCGGGACGCCCAGCGCAACCGCGACGCGCTCCTGGCCGCCGCCCGCAGCGCCTTCGCGGAAGAGGGGCTGGAGGCGTCCCTGGAAGGCATCGCCCGGCAGGCCGGGGTGGCGATCGGGACGCTGTACCGGCACTTCCCCACCCGCGTGGCTCTGGTGGAGGAGTTGTTCGCCGAGAAATTCCAGGAATGGCTCACGGCCGGCGAGCAGGCCGTGGCCATGGACGACGCCTGGCAGGGCTTCTGCTCCTACCTGGAGAAGTTCTGCGAACTGCAGGCGCACGACCGCGCGTTCAACGACCTGGTCTCCATGCGCCTGCCCACCGAAGCCCTCACCGCGCAGGTCCGCCGGCGCAGCTACGACCTCGCCTGCCAGATCTTCGCAGGCGCCCAGGAACAGGGTGCACTGCGCGACGACGCCACCCCCGAGGACCTCGCCTTCCTCATCTGGTCCCAGGCCCGCATCATCCAGGCCACCCGGACCGTCGCCCCCACCGCCTGGCGTCGCCACCTCGGCTTCACGCTCGACGCCTTCCGTGCCGAGAGGGCCCACCCCCTGCCCGAACCCCCCATGACACCCGACGAGGTCAGCCGCGCCATGACCACCCTCGGCGGCTCCCGCACCGAATGATCCGCTGAACCTCCACCCGGCGTCGTCCGGCTTCGGCAGTACGCGCACGACGACGGTCACGACGCGGGAACCCCCACGGGGCTCGACACCGCCCGACATGCGAGCGCGGGTCACCGGTGAAGAACGGTAGACGGCCGTATCCGGCGACCGGACAGGGGAGCGAGCGCTCTTACGGCCGGTGAAGCCGGCCAACCGGCCATCGGGGAACGACCCGCGGGCCCCGCGCCCGCCGCGACGCCCCGCCGCCTCCGGTGGAGGCCGGGAGGAGTCGCGGCCGGTCCTGCGGAACTCGGCCCGGCCTCAGGGGGGTGAGAACGAGGTGACACCACAGATGCCCCTCGCACCCCAGGGCGCCGGGGGCATCCGCGTGGCGGTGATCAGCGCGAGCCGGCTATGTCCGGGGTGAAGAGCGGGTGGCCACTGACGGTCTTGTCGAGGTCCGGCTGGTAGACGGCCCACCGCTCGGCGATCTTGTTGTTCTCCAGGCGGAAGATCTCGGCCGCGATCAGCGGCTCGGGGCCGAAGCCCGTGACCCGGTTGTAGAAGAACACGAAGTCGCCGTCGGCGATCGTCACGCCCTCGCTGATGGCGGCGAAGGCGCACTCGACGGAGTTCCCAGGCGCTTGCCGTCGCCTCGCACCCGTCGAACCCGGAGAACGGATACGAGGGCATCGACAAGGGGCTGGGGATCAGCCGGGGGGATCCTGCGTAACCGAGTGCGCGGCCGAGTGCGGCCCGCCTCCAGGAAGCAGATGCGGCCCGCGGCCCGTCCGATGAGCGGGCGTGCGCGATCGAAATTGACATGAGGCACTCCTCGACTTTCGTGCTACTGTCGAAACATGAGGATGCCCTCCGGTTGATGTGGGGGTCGAACTACGTCCAGCACGATCCGCAGGTGCCGGACGGGTGCGAGACATTCGTCCAGCTGGTGCAGTCGTTCCCGCCGAACTTCAAGGTCGAGGACGCGCACCCGCGCACTTCGGCCCGCTGTTCATCACCCTCGGCGCCGGCGAGGACGACCTAGACCAGCAGCAGACCCTCATCGACGGTTACCGGTACGGCCTGGTCAAACGCTCCATCCAACTCGGCTGAGGCGAAAATCCCCCGTCCTGCGATCGCGGCCGCCGGCCAGGCGGCTCCGGATTCACACAGGTGCGCGATCTGCGCGGCCGGGGCCTTGCCGACGAAGTCGAAGAGCCCGTCGAGGTCTTGGGCGGCCAGGGCGCGCGGCGGCTCCTGGGGATGTCGGCGCCGAGGTACATCTCCTTGAGGGGGATGTAAGCGCCATGGTCCAGGCCGTAGTTGGGCTTGGACGCGTGTCGGTGCGGAACGCCGATGATGTTTGCGCCCGATGACCAATGGTGTCACCATAGGTTCAAAATTATGGATCGTCTGATCACTGGAGGCTCGAAGTGGTGGATGACATGGGAGGACCGGGCCGCGCGCTGACGGCAGGTGCGGCAGCCGTGGGCCTCGCGGCCGGGGCGAGGTGGCTGTGGCGACATCAGGGTGAGGTCGCGACCTCACGGCCGTTCAACGAGTGGACCTTCACGCACACCTCGGCCCTGATGCCGACCGAGAGCGTGCCGCGTGCGGTGGAGCCGCGATCGCTGCGCTACGCGCCCATAGCCCTCGACGGGTGGACCTACGAGTACGCCGGCGAGCGGCGCACGCTGGCAGACCTGCACAAGCGCACATTCACCACCGGGTTCGCGGTCCTGCACCGCGGACTGCTGGTGCACGAGTCCTACCCGGGGTGGTTCGCCTCGCCGCGGGCCCGCTTCCAGCTTTTCTCCCTGACCAAGTCGGTCACCTCGATGCTCGTCGGCATCGCGCTGGAGGAAGGAGCCATCGCCTCGCTGGACCGGACGGCGGTCTCCTACCTTCCGGGGCTGGCGGGCACCGCCTACGACGACCGCACGATCGAGCATCTGCTGCACATGAGCAGCGGCGCAGCTTTCGTGGAGAAATACACCGACCCGGACGCAACGATCTCGCGCTTCGAGCACGCGGTCATGGGCGACGGGTCGCTCCTGGAGGTGCTCCGCACGGTGCCGAGCGCCGCCAAGCCGGGGACGGTGTTCAACTACTCCACGATGGACTCCCAGGTGCTGGGCTGGGTGTTGGAGGCGGCGACGGGGATGTCGCTGGCGCGGTACGCGGCGGAGCGGTTGTGGAAACCGGTCGGCGCGGAGCTCGACGCACACTACTTCCTCACCCGGAGGCATCCGCGCACGGCGCTGGGCGGCGGCTCGTTCAACGCAGGGGTGCGGGACATGGCGCGGCTGGGTCTGCTGATGGCGCGCGGCGGAGTGCTGGACGGGCAGCAGATCGTGCCCCGGGCGTGGGTCGAGCGCAGCCGCGGCGCGGGCCTGGCGCATCTGGAGGTCGGAGCGCTCGGGCCGGACATCCCGCCGCACTACGGGTACTCCAACCAGTGGTGGACGCTGGGCGGCGCGCGCCGGGCCTTCACCGGAGTGGGCATCCACGGTCAGTTCCTCTGGGTCGATCCGGAGGCCGACGTGGTGGTGGTCAAGACCAGTGCCTGGCCCACGGCGGACGACTTCGATCGGGACGCCGAGACGGTACGGGCGCTGACCGGCCTCGTCTCGCACCTGGAGGCGGGCGGCTGAGCAACTCGCTCGTGGTCCCGGAATCCGCGGTGACAGCGGATGGCTAGGATGGTCGCCATGACGGAATCCGGGACCACGGGCGCGCCTGAGGCGAAGCCCCGGCGGGGCCGTCCGCCTTCCACGTCGCTGAACCAGGGACTGATCCTGGACACCGCGCTCGCCGTCATCGAGCGCGAGGGGGCCGACGCGTTGACGCTGCGTCGCCTGGGCGCCGAACTGGGGGCCAACCACACAGCGGTACTGAGGCACTTCGCGGGCAAGGACGAGATCCTGCTGGGGCTCGCCGAGCGGCTGATCGCGGAAGCGATGGACGGCTTCGTCCCGTCCGCGAGCTGGCGGCAGACGCTGGAGTCGATGGCGAGCCGGGTGCGCGCGGCGTGTTTGGCCCACCCTCAGGTCGCGGTGCTCGTCGCCACCCGCGTCTCCCGGCGCGCGGCGGAGTTCCGGGGGGCGGACGTGGTGATCGGCGCGCTGCGCCAGGCCGGCTTCGAGGACCGCGACGCCGCTCGCTACTACCGGTCGCTGGTGGACACCGCCATGGCGCTGGCGTCCTACGAGGCGGCTGTCACTGCGCTCGACAGCGCGTCCCTGGAAGGGGACCGGATGGCCTGGCGTCGCGAGTACCTGGCCGTCTCTCCGGCCCGGTACCCGGACCTGGCGGCGGTGGCCCCGTTCCTGGCCGAGGCCGACGAGGACGACCAGTTCGAGACGACGCTCGGACTGCTCCTCGACGCCGTCGAACTCCGCGCACGCGGAGGCCGGTAGTCGGCTCTCGACGGCGTGGCATCGCGTCGGCAGCGTCGGGCCGCGGCTCGGCCACCCGCCCGGTTACGGCCTACCGGGGGGCCGGCCAAGCATCAGTGAGGCCGGATCCGGTGTCCGACTCCCGATTGCGCGAGGTCGCCGGTCCGATACTCCTGCTGGTGTCAGGCGCGGTGGGTGACGTTGCCGCCGAGCATGGTCAGCGCGATGGGCGCGTCGGCGAGTTCGTCCGCGGGGGCGTGCACCGGGTCTGCGCCGAACACGGTGAGGTCGGCTCGGTAGCCGGGCGCGATACGCCCTGCCGAAGCTTGCTCGCCGGCGACTTTCGCGGGGTTCGTGGTCATGCCGTGGAGCGCGGCGAGCGCATCGAGTGCCTGCCCGGGTGCGACCGGAGCGGCGTCGGGACGGCTGGGCAGGCGGCGCAGGCGTGCGGTCGCGAGGACTTCCCGCGGGTCGTAGTGGGCGATGGGCCAGTCGGAGCCGAGGACGAGGGTGGCACCGGTGGCGTGGATGTCGCCGGTGCACCAGGCGCGATTCGCGCGCTCGTGCCCGAGTCGGCGGGACCACTCATCAGTGTGTTCGGCCCGGGTGTAGGCGGCGTGGGTTGGCTGCATCGAGGCGGCGACGCCCAGCTTCGCGAAGCGCCCGGTGTGTTCCAAGGGCAGGGACTCGATGTGCTCGATGCGATGCATAACGGAGCGGGTGCGGACGCTTTCAAGGGTGTCGAGGACGTGCTGGACGCCGGCGTCGCCGACCGCGTGGGTAGCGGTCTGGATGCCCGCGGCCGCGAGACGATGCACGGCGCGCGCGTACGCGGAGGGGTCGCGCCAGAAGGATTCGGTGCCCTCGCCGTGGCAGTCGGCGTGTTCGAGCCATGCGGTGCCGCCCTCGACGGTTCCGTCGATGAAGAACTTCACGGCGCCGAGCTGCCAGTACCGGCCGTGCCGGCCGTGGTCGCGGATCAGGCTGTCGAGCTCGTCGTCGGTGACCCCGGGCATGCACCACGGCGCCAGCCGCAGCCGCAGCGGCAGCTCGCCCTCGTCATCGAGCGAGGCGACCAGGTCGAGGGCGTCGCCTTGGCAGTCCATGACGTGCCCGCCGGTCAGGCCCACGGCTGCCATGTCGTCGAGGAGAGCGCGCAGTCCGGCGCGGCGCTGGGCCTGGTCAGGGCGCGGGATGATGCGCTGGACGAGGGCCATGGCAGCAGCTTCCAGAAGGTGCCCGGTGGGCCGGCCGTCCGGGTCGCAGACGACGGTGGAGCGCTGGGGGAAGACACGGGGGCCGGTCACGCCGGCCAGGTGCAGGGCTCTGGTGGACGCGAGTGCGGAGTGCCCGTCGTACAGGCCCAGCAGCGCGGGGACGTCGCCGAGCACGTTGTCGATGGCGGCTGCGGTGATGGGGATGCCGTCGAAGGCGCTGTGTTCGAGGCCGAAGCCGGTGACCCAACCGCCGCGGGGGGTGGACCGGGCGGCGTCCGCGAGGACGTCGCGCAGTTGGTCGGGGGTGGCGACGGCGGAGAGGTCGATACCGGTGGCCAGGTCGAGGCCCAGGACGGGGTGGGTGTGGCCGTCGACCAAGCCTGGGGTGAGGTAACAGTGCTCGAGGTCGATGATCTCGGTGTCCGGGCCGCGCCAGTCGCGGACGTCGCGGTGGTCTCCGACGGCGGCGATCAGGCCGTCGGTGACGGCGACGGCGGTTGCGCCGGGCTTGTCGGGGTCGAGGGTGTGGATGTGGCGGGCGAGGACGATCGTGTCGGCCTGCGGCATGGATGAGCTCCTGGCATCAAGGAGGGCAGGGTCGCGAGACTGGGGCGAGGCAGGAGTCGGGCGGCCCGGAACGAATGAGACTTGGGCTCCGGGTCAGCTTGCTGCGGGAGCCTCGTGCGGCTGCGCCAGGCTGTCGTAGGCCTCGCGGCGCTTCGAACGGACCACGGCGGCGACGGCGTACCCGGCGACGAGGACGGCGGGCACGCAACCCATCAGGACGTTGTTCACGGTGGCCGACGCGCCGGTGAGGAGGACGATTTTGCTGATCATGAGGTAGAGCGCGCCTGCCATGAGCACCGCGGACACGGCCGGCGCCACCACGGTGCGCACCACGCCTTCGTTGTGGGCGGTGCGCTGGAAATACAGCGGGACGGCGAGTGCCGTGAGGGCCTGTAGCAGCACGATTCCGATGACCCCGGGGGTGTTCACCCAGATCAGCAGCTGGCGGTAGGGGTCGGCGTGGGCGATCGCGAACGCGGCGACGACCACCATGGCGAGTGCGGTCTGCACGACGCCTGCGGTGTGGGGGGAGCAGTGCTTGGGGTGCGTGCGGCTGAGGCGGGCGGGCAGGATGCCTTCCCGAGCAAGGCTGAAGGTGTAGCGGTTGATCGCGTTATGGAAGGCCAGAAGCGCGGCGAAGACGCTGCTGATGATCAGCACGTACATGGTGTTCGCGGCCCAGCCGCCCACGTACTGGCCCGTCACGTTGAACACCACGGACGTCGGGTCCTTGGCGATGATCTGCACCGCGTGAGGGACGCCGACCGCTTCGATGATGGTCCAGCAGGTGAAGGCGTAGAAGAAGGCGAGGAACCCGACGGCGATGTAGGTGGCGCGGGGGACGGTGCGTTGGGGGTCGCGGGCTTCGCTGCGGTAGATCGCGGTGGACTCGAAGCCGATGAAGGCGCCGAACGCGAACGCGAGGAGGATCCCGGTGCCGGGGCTGATCGCGTGCGTGGGGGCGAACGACGACAGCTCCAGGCCATGCGCTCCGCCCTGCACGACGACAGCGGCGTCGGTGAGGGCGAGGATGCCGGTCTCGGCGAAGAGCAGGACACCGAGGAGCTTCGCGCCGAAGTCGATGTTGCGGTAGCCGGCGAGGGCGACCAGGGCGATCGCAGCGAAGGCATAGACGGGCCACGGGATGTTGACACCGAGAAAGGCATGGACAGTGGCCTGGGTGGCGGTCGCGAACAGTCCGTACAGGCCGATCTGCAAGGCGTTGTAGGCGAACAGGGCCAGACATGCGGACGCGATGCCGGTCCGTGCACCCATGCCCCGGGTGATGTACGCGTAGAACGCACCGCCTGCGTCGACGTGACGAGCCATCGTGGTGAAGCCGATGGAGAAGATGGCCAGTGCGACGCCGGCGAACAGGTAGGCGGCGGGTGCGCCAATGCCTCCGGACATGATCGCGAACGGAGCGATCCCGGCCATGACGGTCAGGGGAGCCGCCGCCGAGACCACGAAGAAGGCGATGTCACCCGTGCCGAGGTTGCCGCGCAGTGGCTGGGGCGGAGCAGCGGTGGTGTGCGGGGAATCTGTCATGGTGGCTCCCATCGCAGGGTCAAGGGTAAGGCGGGCGTCCGATCGAGGGCGCCCACTTACCTAAACCGTTTCGGTTTAGGTAAGTGGAAGCTAACCGGTGCGGCGGCGCAGAGGAAGAGCCCAGCGTGTCTCGAAAACGTCACATGGCTGCGGTCGCGGCGGAGGGCGTTGCCGGCGTGGCGGTGCGGGATCGCCGCTGTTGCGGGCCGCGGTTGCTGCCGGTTCGGCGCTCCGGATCCAAGGGTGTCGGAACTGCTAAACTAAACTGTTTCGATTTAGGTAACTGGGCGCTAGCATGTAGGCACCGGGCCGGACGGACCTGCAGGGCCCCCAAGAGATCGTCATGACGGAGGCTGCCGAGATGGCCAGGCCGCGCGTAGCACTGCTGGACCGAGAACGCATCGCCAATGCTGCCCTGGCGATCGTTGACGAGACCGGGGACTTCACCGTGCCCGCGATCGCCCGAGCGCTGAACGTGCAGACTTCTTCCCTCTATCACCACGTCGACGGACGTGCGGGCGTTATAGAGCTGCTGCGCGAGAAGGTCGGCGAGGCGATGGACTACGACCAACTGGATCGGATCGACCAGCGTCCTTGGCAGGAGGTCTTGGCCTGCTTCGCCCGGTCCTACCGCGAGGCGTTCGCCGCCCATCCGCACCTCGTGCCCATCCTCGCCACCACCACCGTCCGCGCACCTCTCGTCATCAGTGCGTACGAGCGGGTGATCGCCATGCTGCACGGGGCGGGCTTCCCTGAGCGGGACTCCCTGGCCATGGTGACCGCGGTCGAGAACTTCATCATCGGTTCCGCGCTGGACCTGGCTGCACCCCCCGTCATGTGGGAGATCCCCGACGCTGCCGAGGCCCCAGAACTGGCCAAGGCCCTGGGGGCGGTGCCCCGTGACGCCGAACGCGCCGAACGCGCCGACCGAGCCTTCGAAGCCGGCCTGGCCGCCCTGCTCGCGGGCTTCACCGAAAGCCTCCCTTCCCGCTGAACCGTCCCTGGCGGAGCCTGCTCCGATGCCCATGTCCTGGAGCCGCCGGGCGCGTAGTTGCCGGGAGGGGTCCGTCGGCTTCGGCGTGTGGCGGCGGGAGTTGCCGGCGTGGCGGTGCGGGATGGCGGTTGTCGGGCTTTGTAGGCCGGGGTTGTTCCTGGGTTCAGTCGGCGAGGTGGGGATCGCTCTCCTGGGGGTGCGGGAGGGGCAGCGTGAACCAGGTGGTTTTGCCGGTGGGGGTGCGGGTGCTTGCCCAGGCTTCGGTGAGTGCGTCGAGGAGTTCGGTGCCGCGGCCGCTTTCGGCGTCCGGGGTGGCGGTGCGGCGTTGCGGGCTGCTGGGGTTGGTGTCCTCGATCTCGCATCGCAGGGAGGCCCAGAGGATTCGTATGGTGAGGCGGATGGGGCCGGGGGCGTAGCGCAAGGCGTTGGTGATCAGCTCGCTGACCAGGAGCTCTGTGGTGTCGCTGAGGTCTTGCAGGCCCCAGTCGTGCAACTGTGCGGTGGTCCGGTGGCGGATGCGGCCGACTTCAGCCGGGTCGCAGTTCACGGGCCAGGTGGTGTGCCGGTCACCGGCGCGGGGGGCGGCCGGGATCATTGGCCGTGGTGGCCTCGTATCGTGCGGCGGCAGTGCCGGGGTGTATGTCGGCCAGGGGGAGCCGGCGGGACCTGGGGGGTCCTGGCGGGCGGGGCGCCTGGTGGTGGAGCAGGCCGTCTCGGGGGTGCCGAGGTTGCCGTGCAGCGCCCGGGGCGGGGTGGCGGTGGTGTGCGGGGAGTCTGTCCTGGTGGCTTCCATGGCAGGTCCAGAGGGGGCGGGCGTCCGGTTCGGGGGCGCGGTTTATCTAAACCGTTTCGATTTAGATAAGTGCAAAGTAACACTTGCGCCATCGGGTAGGAAGACCTCAGAGCATCCCGATTTGTCGGATATCGGTGGGGCGCCGGGCGGAGCCGGCCCGGCAAGGCTGGTGACCTTCCGGTCCCGACCTGACCACCCCGCCGCACCGTGGGGCGCCGCCCGCGCCCGTCTGCCGCATTCCCGGCCCGGATGCCGTGCGTGGCCTCGGCCGTGCACGTCACATCGCCGGTTCCGCCCATAGGTCGGGCGGGATGATGCCGACGGAGCGGCCACGGGGGGCAGGGCGGCGATGCGCCATCGGCCGCCCTCGGTGAACATGTGGGTGACGATCCGGGCCTGTACGGGTGGTGATGCCAACACATGGCGGGCGTGAAGGAGGTCGCACCATGGCGTACGGCGATTGTCAGAACGAGATCTACATGGACGGGCTGCGCGGCGTGGTGCCGCCCTTCCTGATGACCTACGACGACCTGGAGCCGCTGGCACAGGCCGCGATGCCCGCGTCGGGTCCGCTCCTACGTCATGGCCGGAGCCGGTGACGAGGGCACGCAGCGCGCCAACGTCACCGCATTCGAACGCTGGGGCCTCATCCCGCGCATGATGGTGGGAGCCACGGACCGGGATCTGTCCGTCGACCTGTTCGGGATCCGCTTGCCCGCACCGCTGTTCATGGCACCGGTCGGCGTGATCGGCCTGTGCGCACAGGCCGGCCACGGCGATCTGGCCACGGCCCGCGCCGCCGCCCGCACCGGCGTCCCGATGGTCGCCTCCACACTGACCGTCGATCCGCTGGAGGAGGTCGCCGCCGAGTTCGGCGACACCCCGGGCTTCCACCGTGCAGAGAAGGGTGGGTACCAGGGCATTGTGGTCACCCTGGATCCGCGCGCCGCACGATGGCCGAACATCGTTGACACCAATGGTTCAAAAAGAGAGAATGCAGAGCGTGGCCAGGTTGTCACAGGCGCTGCGGGAACCGCTCTTGGGTGGGACGGAAGGGGAGGTACCCGTGGCGAGGGCGGACCCGGGCAGCGAGTTGGGGGCTTCCAGAGCGTCATCAACCGCAGCACGCTGGACTGCCTGTGCATCAGGTCTCCGTCGGATGGCCGTCGCGATGCGGCTGAACCGGTTTGATCACACCGGAACGGTTCCTGAGTTCGCCATTCTCCACCTGCGCGCACAGCCGGCCTCCTACACCGGAAAGCCGGCACCGCAGTAGGCCGACGAGTTGCGGCGGATCGTCGACCGGTACTGGCCGTTCAGCTCTTTTACCGCGCATCCAATCCGTTCCGTCATGGCGCGACGTGCTGGGGCCGCGGCAGGCCGTACTCAGCCGCTTCCCGGGACTTGATCCGACGCGGGAAGGGCTGTTGTCCGGCCAGTTCGGGAGAACAGGCCGCGTGCGGACCAGGCCGTGAACCACGGAATTCCCCTGGAGCCATGGCGTGACGAAGAGTGAATCGATATCAGGAGGACAAATGACCAGCACGTTGCCCGAACCGATGCGGTCGGCAGTGGGGCAGATGCCTGCCGGCGCCGTCATACCGCAGCCCCCGGCATGCACATCGGCGGAGGACGAGAGGGCGTACCGGAAGCGGGAGCCGGCAGCCGGATTTCGTATCTTCGGCAGGCTCGGATTCCCCGAAGGAGTCGCAGGGCACATCACGGTTCGTGACCCGGGGAATCCAGAGCTTTTCTGGGTCAACCCGTTCGACATGAGCTTTGGCCAGATCAAGGCATCCGACCTCGCCGGCTGACCCACAGATCAACCGTGCATCCGGTGTCACGGGTGCTCATGCCGAGTGCCCCGCTTCGTGCACATCCGTATGAGACCGACAACAATCGGTCTGGCGGGTCACCAGCAGGAGTTACGACCCGCAGTGCCCGGACCCGGCTTTCTGGCGCCGAGGTCGCCAACAGCCTGCGTGCGTGCCTCGGTAGCGACGTCACATCGGTTCAGGGTTGCCGCGGTGCACACAGCTGCAGCCGTCGCCCCAACCGCCAACTGGCCTTGCGTGCATCCGTACCGCCCCCCGGGTCGGTCCGGACGCACGACCACTCCTATGAAGAAGTGTGGGGGAGGCAGGTATGTCTCGATCTCTTGCGGCACATGAAAGTAAGCACGCATGCCGATGGCAGCGGAGTCCGGAGGGACGGTTCGTAAGACTCAACGTGGCCCTATTGGTGCTCCACATGGTGCTGGCCTTGGCCGCCAAACCACAACTTGCGAGCGACGCGGTCGGCCAACTCACGCCCGGTTCCCTGCTGCTCATCGGGCAGAGCGTGCTGTTGTTGTGGACAGCCTCCCGGTACGCGTCGGCCCCCGCCTCGGAATATGGAGGTGAGAAATGACCGGCTGCATGCTGGCCGTGATCGTGCCGATGACGAACGACACGCGCACGATCCTGCTCATGGTGTTTCTTGGCTTTCTTGTTGGCGCCCTGCTCTTCTGTCTGTTCCTGGGTCCGGAGCAGGATCACGCCGACGTCTTCTACCGAGGGCGCGGCCAAAGCACTCTCTTCAGCGCCGTGTTGGCGATGGTGGGCGTGTGCCTTCCAGCCAGCACTCTCCTGGGTATGACGGGCACGATCAGTCTCTTCGGCTACGACGGCATGTTCATCGCCCTCAGCGTGCTGTTCGCGCTGGCACTGCTGCTCATCCTCGCGAGACCGCTAAGGCGCCGCGGACGCTTCACCATCGGCGACGTGTGCGCACAGCACACCCAGGGCCGGGCTCCGCGAGTCGCAGCGGGCATCGTCACCCTTGCAGTCTGTCTGCCCCTGCTCATGTTCGAACTCGCCAGCGCCGGCATCAACACCGCGCTCCTTCTCGGTTTCGCCGGCAGCGGCGCCCGGTCAGTCTTCACCATAATGATCGGTGTCCTGATCGTCTCAGCCACCGTGTTCGGCGGTATGCGTGGCGCGACTGCCCTGCAGATCGTCAAAGGCGTCGTGCTGTTCGCTGCATGCGCCGCGGTCGTCATCCTGGTGATGAAACACTTCGGCTTCAACCCAGGCGCCCTGCTTCAGTCCGCGCGGAGCCACAGCTACCGCCCGGAGGCGTTCCTGAGCCAGGGGATGAGCACGGTACCCCGGGCCTCCGATGCTGTCGGGGCAGCCGACTTCGTGGGCCTCCAGGTGACCATCATCCTTGGATTGGCCGGCATGCCCCATGTGGTCATGCGCATCAATGCCCTCTCCGACGACGCCACTGCAGCGTCAGTCGTCTGCCGGGTGATGTACGTTGTCGCGGCCTTCATGGCCGGAACTGTGGTGATGGGCCTGGGAGCGGCCGCACTCGTCGGCAGCGAGCGAATTATTTCCGCTGACACGGGCGGAGCGGGCGCGCTGATGCTGCTGTCCGCGAGCCTGGCCGGGGGTCCCTCGAGCGCCGGCGGGGCTGCCGTGTTCATCCTCGTTGCGTGCGCGCTCTTCGTGACCGTGCTGGCAGCGACGGCGAGCGTCACCTTGGCTGCTGCCGCAGCGGTCGCGCACGACATCTCCCCGCACACCTACGGGAAGAGGCAGTCCGAAGGATCAGAGGTCGCTGCGGCACAGTGGGCCGCGGCCATTGTGGGCACTGCGGCTATCGCCCTGGCGGTGGCCGCGCGGAACGAGAACATCCAACAATTGACCGCCATTGCGCTGTCCATCGCCGCCTCCAGCCTCTTGCCTGCCCTGGTGTACTCGCTGTTCTGGCGTGAGTACACCCACCGCGGACTTCTGTGGACGCTTTACGGCGGCATGGGAGCCACCCTGGCCCTTCTTCTTTTCTCGCCGCGCGTCAGTGGTGTTCCCTCGTCCCTGTTCCCTTCATGGCATCTTGACTGGTTTCCACTGGAGAACGTAGCCCTGGTCTCGGCACCGGTTGGCTTTCTCCTTGGCTATCTCGCCACTGTGCTGGGCAGACCGGGGCGCGGGCGGAGGTCGTCGCGCAGGATGATGACCGAGCCGGTTGACGGCGTCGGCCAGGACCACCTGCGGAGAACCACCTAGCGCAGTGACAGGTCCGGCCGGGGTGAGGTCCGCGCGCACCTGGCGTTCCGCCTGGGCACGTCCGAGCATCGTGCCGGTAGGTTCGTTCTGTTCGGCGATCGCCCTTGTTGAAGCCTTCAGCGCAGCGTCGGAGGCCACCTGGCCGATCCGGTTCGAGATCACCGAGGCGCGTGCCGGCGGACGGAACGTCGGTTCGCCAGATGACCGGAGTCGTTGTGCGCACGGTGGTGACCTCACGGTGCGCACGACGCGGAGGCAGGAGCTCTGGTGTCGCTCAGTGAGTGTGCTCACTGGTGCTGCGGTGGCCGAGTTCGGTGAGGGCGCGGTCGAGGGTGCGGGTGAAGAAGTCGACCGCGGCGGGGTCGATGCACAGCGGCGGCTTGATCTTGAGGATGTTGAGGTGGTCTCCGGTGGGCTGGACGATGACGCCGAGGTCGAGCATGCGGTCGCAGAGTTCGGCGGTTTCCTCGGTGGCGGGTTCCACGGTGGTGTGGTCGCGGACGAGTTCGAGGCCGAGGTAGAGGCCGGTGCCGTGGACTGCGCCGATGATTCCGTGGCGGGCTGCGAGGGCCTGAAGCCCGGTCTTGAGGCGGGTGCCGGTGCGGACCGCGTTGCCCTGGAGGTCCTCGTCCCGGAGGGTGTCGAGGACGGTGAGGCCGGCGACGCTGGAGACGGGGCTGCCGCCGGTGGAGGAGAAGAAGTAGCCCTGGTCGCGGTATCGGTCGGCGATGGCCCGGGTGGTGATCACGGCGCCGAGGGGGTGGCCGTTGCCCATGGCCTTGGCGACGCACACGATGTCGGGCACGACCTGCTGCTGCTCGAAGCCCCAGAACCAGGTGCCCAGGCGGCCGTAGCCGACCTGAATCTCGTCGGCGATGGCCAGTCCGCCATGCCTGCGCACTGCCGCGTACACCTGGGCGAGGTAGCCGTCGGGGAGGGCGACTCCGCCTGCGTTGCCGTAGTAGGACTCGCTGAGGAAGGCGCCCGCCGGGCGGCCGGAGGCGGCTAGGTCGTCGATGATTCGGACCGCCTCGGGGGCGTACCGGGCAGCCTGCTCGCCGCGGTGCAAGCCGCGGTACGGGTTGGGCGAGTCGACGGTGTGGACCCAGTTCGGGCGACTGGCGAGGGCGTTGGGGTTGTCCTGGAGAGAGGTGGAGACGGCATCGGAGGCGTAGGTCCAGCCGTGGTATGCCTCTCGCAGGGCGACGAGGTCTTGCTGCCCGGTCGCGCCGATGGCGAGCCGGATCGCGAGGTCGGCCGCCTCGGAGCCGGAGTTGACCAGGAATACGGTGTCCAGCGGGTCGGGCAGCAGCGCGGTGAGGCGTTCGGTGAACTCCACAACGGCGGCGTAGTGGAAGCGGGAGTTGGTGTTGAGTCTGCGCAGTTGCCGCGAGACCGCCTGTTCGACGCGGGGGTGGGCGTGGCCGAGCGGGGTGACGTTGTTGACCGTGTCGAGGTAGGAGCGGCCCTCGGCGGAGACCATGTAGTGGCGCCAGCCGCGTTCCATGCGGGGCGGGTTGTCGTAGTAGTGCTCCTGAACGGTGGCGAAGGTGGCGTCGCGCCGCGCGAGCAAATCCGGCTGCGGAGCAGTCCCGGCGACCGGCAGGCCGAGCAGCGGGGCGGGGTCGGCGGTGAGCGCGAGCCAGCCGGGGGCGTACTCGGGTCGCACCAGTGGCGGGACGGCGGGTGCGTCGAGCTGCTGAAGCGCGACGTGGACGCGGGTGCCTGCGGGCAGGGCGACCAGGTGGTCACCCGCGCGGACGAGTGTGGCGGCGGGCAAGGTGGGGTGGACGGTGTCGGGGAAAGACAGACACAGCGCGTGGGGACCGCAGGTGACGGCCGCGTGGCCGGGCGCCGCCCACAGCACCTCACCGTCGCCGGGCGCCTGCAGAACCGCGGGCTCATCGAGCCACACATCGATACCCGTGGCGATGGTGGCGGGCGAGGTGGCGGACAGGGCCGGGGTCGCAGTGAGCCGCGCCTGCCCGTAGCGGGTGGCGGCCGCAACGGCTTCGTGCGCGAGGAGGGCCGACGCGAGGCGGTCTTCGGCCGCTTCGTCCAGCCAGGCGCCGTGGTCCATGGCGTCGGCCTCGACGGAGAGGTCGAGCACGGAGATCCGGTCGGGGCCCAGTCCCGCCACCAGCGGCTGCGCGGGTGCAGGGATGGTGGCTCGGTGGCAGGTCAGGCCGAGCGTTTCGGTGATCAGGCGGGTCATGACCGCGGTCGGTACCGCGGTGGCCTGCTCGAAGATGCGCCACTCGCGGTCGAGGGCGGCATGGGCGTAGGCGTTGTCGCCGTCGATGGCGGCCTGGTGCCGTCCGCTGACGACCAGGGTGGCTGCGCGGAGTACGACCAGTGGCCACAGGGCGGCCGCCTCGTCGGCGGAGAGCGGGCGGATCTCGTGGAAGGCACGGACGGCGGGCAGGACGTGGTGCGGTTCCATGCCGTCGTGATGGAGCATCGAGGACAGCGGCATGGCCAGCTCGCACACCGCCCAGGTGTCCGTGAGGTCGCCGAAGTCGATGATCCCGTCGGGCAGCGGCAGCGGGCTGCCGGGTGAGCGGACCAGGTTGTCGTCGGTCAGGTCCAGGTGCACGGCCTGGCGCGGGAGCCGCTCGGCGACCTTCAGCACAGCGGCCCAGGCATCCGTGGTCGCGGCGAGCACGGCGGACCGGCGCCCCACCTGCGGTAGGTGATCCAGCAGCCGGGCGACCACGCGGTCGGCGTGGCGGGGATCCCATTGCAGGACGCGCTCCAGCCCCGGGTGCTCGAAGGGCTGGAGGGCGGTGCTGACCTGGCCGGCGATGCGGCCCATGGCCGCTACCGTCCCGGGCGACAGGTGGCGCGGGCCCGACAGTGTTCCGCCGGGCAGGTGCCGCAGCAGGCGGGCAGTGACCGGGCCGCCGTCGGTGCGCACGAGGGCGGTGCGACGGTTGCCGTCGGCGTCGCGCACAACGGTTGCCAGACGTAGGCCGGGCTGTGCTTCGGCGATCAGGTCGGCGGCGGTGTCCTGGGCGTCGATCTCGGTCGCGGTGAACGCCGGGTTCGCGATCTTGAGGACGGCCGCGGGCGCGCCGTCGTCGTCGGTCATCAGGAAGTTGGCGTCCTGCTGGCTGCCCAGCGACTCGGCGCGGATCGTGAGACCGAAGTGCTCGGCGGCGATCCGGCAGGCCTGGTCGGACGTCAGCCGCGGGGCGGGCAGCGCCTGGTGGGTGAAGAAATCGACGGTGCGGGACTGGTCGTACGTCATGCCGGGCTCCTCAGCTTTTCGGTGCGGGGGAGGGGAGGTGTGGGGGAAGGCCGGCAGGGGGGCGCGGTGCCGGCCGGCTGCGGGAACGGCCTAGGCGCTCGGCGGCTGGTGGCCCGTGAGCCGACGCACCGTGCGGCGCCGGCCTCGCGGTGCGCGTGGGCTACACCGTGCCCCTGCGGGGTGAAACGCAAGCAGGACGTACGGATGGTGGGCCGCCACCAGCGAAGGGCTGCACGTCAGCAACCGGAGAAGTTCCTGACCACACCGTTGTCTCGTCCGTGACGTCAGGCAGGCGTACTCAATCGACGTCCCACAGGAAGGGGTGGGTGTGGATCCCGAAGGCGGAGGACGGGCCTAGGGGCTGTCGTTTGGATCATGCCGGGCTGATCCAAACGACAGCCCCTAGCCGCGCTCCTCCTGGATGCCGTTGCCGCCGTCCACTGTGAGCACCTGCCCGATGATGTAGCTCGAGTCCGGGGAGGCCAGGAACGCGACAAGCGCTGCCACCTCGTCGGGCGTGCCCGAACGGCCCGCCAGAGTAGCTGTACCCATCCTCCGCTCGCGTTCGGTGCTGGATCCGGTAGCGATCCAGCCCGGCGCCACGGCGTTCACGGTGACGTTGTGCGCGGCGGTCTCCACAGCCACGGCCCGGGTCAGGCCCACGAGCCCCGCCTTGGCGGCGTGGTAAGCAGCATCCCCCGCATAGGCCATAGCCGGGCCCGAGACCGAGGCGATGTTCACGATCCGCCCGTATCCGGCCTCGACCATGGGCCGCACGGCGGCTCGAGTGACGTAGAACGCGGTGTCCAGATTCCGCCGTAGCGCGGAGTGCCACTGAGTGGTCGACAGCCGGCTGAATGGTGCCGACTGCTCGGGATCACTCACCGAGGTCATCCCCGCGTTGTTGACCAGGACATCAAGCCCGCCAAAACGCTCCAGGGCGGTCTGCACCAGAGACCCGGCAGCAGCGGGCTCAGTCAAGTCGGCCACCACGGCGACGGCCTCAACCCCTTGCTCTGCCAGCTCGACGACACGCTGACGGATCCGCTCCGTCGTCGCGGTCAGCACTACTCGATTTCCCTGAGTCCCCAGTCGCAGCGCACAGGCAAATCCAATGCCATCAGGGTTTCCCGCCCCAGTCACGATCGCGACGCGGGCTCGGCTGCCTTCCGCCGTCATCGGTTTGTCCTTTGCTTGTCGTCGCTCGGAAGAGCCCGTACAGGGGGCTTCCGGGCCTGGCATGTACGCGATCGCCCGGCCAGGGAGTGGGGGTGCCCGAGCGGATTTACCGAAACCGTTTCGGTTTAGGTAGGATGTAGCGTAGCAGGTTGAACGCTGGACATCCATGCCGCCCCCGCACCCTCCCCGCTGGGGGCGGTCCTCGGCCGGGAGACCTTCCCGGCCACCGGGGCCGGATATCGGCAACTGCCGGGGTGGGCTTGCCAGTTGGGTACAGTGCGCCGGGCCGGGGGGAGGGGGCCGGTAGCTACGGGGCAGCCCTGTCCCGCTATCTTCTGGCCCAGCGCATCGAGGTGTTCGAAGCCTGTCGGTGCGCACCGGTTGGCCTGCTACAGCGGCTCCGGGGCCGCCGTCGCCGGGGTGTCCGCCGCCAGCGACTCCCCGGTGTTCGGGGTGCCCTTCCAGTCGCCCCGCAGGGCCGACACGGCCAGCAGGCACGACATCAACGCGGCCGCCCCGCAGACCACGTACCCGAGCGAGTAGCCCCGGCCGAGCGCGTCCCGGGCAAGGGCTATTGCCTGACCTGGTGCGGAGTCCGGCGGAACCGAGTTCACCGCCAGGGGGCCGCCGGCCCGGGCCACCTCTGTGGCAGCGGATTTCACCGCTGGGGCGAGCGAGGAGGCGGACAGGTGGGACTGGAACGCCGAGGCGGCATGGCCGAGGGCGACCGCGCCGATGAGGGCCGGGCCGAGGGTGAACCCGAAGTCCCGGAGCAGGCTGGTCGATGCGCTGGCCATACCGGCGTAGCGGATCGGCACCGTGTTCACGGCAACGGCGGTGAGCGACGCGATGCTGAACGCATAGCCGATGCCCGCCAGGCCCAGGGGGACGAGGTACGCGCCGAGCGAGGTCTCCCGTACGTCCAGGGTCGCCATCCAGAAGTCGCCCGTGGCCATCAGCAGCAGGCCGCCGGAGAGCAGCCAGCGGGGGTTCGCCCGCTCCAGCAGCCGTGAGATGAGCGGAGTGAGTACCAGCGAGAACCCGCCGAGCAGGACGAAGGCCACCGAGGTCCGCAGGGGGCTCTGGTGCTGGATCACCCCGAGGCGGATGCTGGTCGCATAGGCGGTGCCGAGGAAGCTGAACATCCCGACGACGGTGATGACCGAGACGATGGTGAAGGCGCGGTTGCGGAACAGGTCGAGGCGCAGCAGAGGGGTGCGGGCCCGGTGTTCGGCGAAGACGAACAGTACGAGGAACACCGCGGCGACGACGAAGGCACCGATCACCAACGGGGAGCCCCAGCCGTCGGTCGGCCCCTGGATCACCGCGTAGAGCAGGGCGAACAGGCCGATGAGGATGGTGATCTGGCCGCCCCAGTCCAGTGAGCGACCCTCCGGCGAGCTGGAGTCTTCGGCGAGCAGCCAGCAGACCAGCACGGTGATCACGGCCAGGGCTGCGACGATCACGAAGGAGAGCTTCCAAGAACCGTAGGTTCCGGAGATACCGCCGAGAACGGGGGCGATGAACCCGCCGGTGGAGAGCGCGGCGGTCCAGACCGCGATGCCCCGGGCCCGGTCGCGCGGTGTGTGGGTGCCGGCCGCGACCATGGCGAGCGTGGTGGGGAACAGCGCCGCGGCGCCCAGGCCGCCGAGGAGCTGGCCCGCCCACAACTGGGGGACACCCACGGAAGTCGCCGCCACCACCTCGCCGACGGCCAGCAGCCCCGCGCCGCCTACCAGCAGTCGCTTGCGGCCGAAGAGGTCGCCCAGCACACCGAAGGTCAGCTCCAGTACCGTCACGGGCAACAAGAACGCGTCGGAGATCCAGGTGAGTTGGGAGCCGACCGGATGCAGGCTCTCCTGGAACAGCCCGTTCAGGGTCGCGGGCATGGCCAGCGCGATCTGGGCGAGACACACCGCCAGGCAGCTGGTGATCAGCGTTGCCGCACGGGCGGAGGGGGCGGACCGGAAACGCCGGTGCTGGTCCACAACGGCCTTGGTTCTGGGGCTTGTCATCACGTCACTCGCTTCCACATGTCGCCGGCCCGGCCGGCCTGCCGTCCCGGTCCCGGAGCACGGCCGGAGTCGCGCTCGGCTGCCTGGCGGTCCGCAAGAGCGCGGGCCACCTGTCCGGCCAGCTTCGCGGTGCTGATCAGCACCGCACGGCTTGCCGCCGCACTCCGTCCCCGGGTCGCCGCGGATACGGCCTCCAGCAGGTACGGGGTGATTGCTGCGCCGTGCACACCGTCGCTTTCGGCTTCCTGCACGGCGCCTTGGACCGCCTGCTCGATGCGGTCGCTGTCCAGCGCGTCCTCGGCTTCGATGGGCGAGGTGACGACCACCGATCCGGTCGCCCCGGCCTCCCAGTGCACATCGATGGCCGCGGCCAAGGTGGTGAGCTCATCGGTCCGCTGCGGATTGGGGAACCCGCTGGAAGTGCAGTAATACGCCGGGAATTCCGCACACCGATAGCCGATGACCGGCACCCCCAGCGTCTCCAGATATTCCAGCGTGAGCCCCACATCGAGAATGCTCTTGGCACCCGAACACACCACGGCGACCTGACGGCGCGTCAATTCCACTAGATCGGCGGAGATGTCGAAGGTGACCGAGGCGTTGCGGTGCACTCCTCCGATGCCTCCGGTCGAGAGCACCGGAATTCCGGCGTTGTCGGCGATGAACAAGGAAGAGGCCACGGTGGTGGCCCCGAGGCCGCCGGAGGCCAGGATCAACCCGACATCCCGGGTAGTGGCCTTGGGAATGTGCTCGGTGCCGGCGAACCGCTCGAGTTCGCTCTCGCTCATCCCGACCACGAAGTGCCCGTCGGCAATACCGATCGTGGCGGGAATGGCGCCCCCTTCGCGCACCGCCTGGCCGATGGCCAAGGCCAATTCAAGATTTCCCGGGTACGGCGGTCCGTGGTTGATGACGGTGGTCTCCAATGCCACCACCGGCTGTCCTTCCCGAAGGGCCTGTTCGACCTCATCACTCAGGCGTAGCAACTGGTGCACATCTCCTCCTCCTTCTTCTTTCTTCTTCCTGGCACGAGGCCCCGCGGCCACGTTGTCGGAATTCATCCGTGGCCTTTGTGCGCGTCGAGAGTGGCGGCAATGGTCGCCCCGCCGGCTGAGGTGCACCTGACGACGGGCTGACGCCCCCGGGCACGCAGTCGGGCCGCCGTGTCAGCGCCATGTCAGGCCGGCAGCAGAGCCGGGGGGCAGGGTGTGGCTGTCCGGCGTCCGATCCGTGAATCCGGGCAAGCCAAGGAAATACCGAAAGGAGCCCTCAGCATGCTTCCGAGCACGGAAAGCGACGGCATCGCGGAAGCGGCACAACGGCTCTGGAACGCGCGTATGAGCAATCTGCCCTGCGCACCCATCCGCACATTGCTGGGCGCTGGAGATATCGAGGCCGCGTATGAGGTTCAGGAAGTGAACACGCGACGCGCGCTGTCCGAGGGACGACGGCTCGTCGGGCGCAAGATCGGACTGACCTCACCGGCGGTGCAGCAGCAACTGGGTGTCGATCAGCCGGATTTCGGGGTGCTGTTCGGCGATATGGCGGTGGGCGACGCCGAGGAAATCGATCTCACGGGGCTGATCGACCCGCGCATCGAGGTGGAGGTCGCCTTGGTCCTGGAAACCGGCCTCGCCGATGAGTGGACGACGACGGCCGACGTGCTGCGGGCGACCGCCTACGTGGTGACGGCGATCGAAGTGGTCGACTCACGGATCGCCGCCTGGGACATCGATATCGTCGACACGGTCGCCGACAACGCCTCCAGCGGCCGGTTTCTTCTCGGTGGGACCCCACGGCGCCTGGACGGACTGGATCTGCGGGAGAGCGGAGCGGTCCTGCTGGCCGGTGGCGAGCCCCTGTCCGTCGGAGCCGGCGCGGCGTGCCTGGGGCACCCGGTGAACGCCGTGACCTGGCTCGCCCGCCGACTCGCCAAGACCGACCACCCGCTCGCCGCCGGCGATGTGGTCCTCTCCGGTGCCCTCGGCCCCATGGTCCGCGTGGCGCCCGGAACCGTCTACGAAGCGCGTGTCTCCGGGCTCGGTTCGGTACGAGCGGTGTTCGCGAAGGGAATTCACTCATGACTGTACCGGTCGCCGTTCTCGGGTCCGGAAATATCGGCACCGACCTGATGTTCAAGATCCTCCGGCAGTCGAGCGGTCTGCGGATGGCGGCCCTGGCGGGGATCGACCCCGCGTCGGAGGGGCTGGCACGCGCTCGTCGACTGGGCATACCGACCACCACATCGGGAGCCGAGGGACTGACCGAACTGCCCGGCTTCGAGGAGATCGAGATTGTCTTCGACGCGACATCCGCCCGCGCGCACCTGCACAACGCGGAAGTGCTGAGCCCCCATGGAAAGACCCTCATCGATCTCACACCTGCCGCAATCGGCCCTTATGTGGTGCCGAATGTCAACCTCGACCGACTCGACGCCCAGAACCTCAATATGGTCACCTGCGGCGGCCAGGCCACGATTCCCATGGTGGCCGCGGTGCACGGCGTGGCGCCGGTGGCGTACGCCGAAATCGTGGCCACCATCGCCGCACGGTCGGCCGGTCCCGGAACCCGGGCCAATATCGACGAGTTCACGGAGACGACCGCGCGCGCCATCGAGCAGGTGGGAGGCGCGCGCCGGGGGAAGGCGATCATCATCCTCAACCCGGCCGAACCGCCGATGATCATGCGGGACACCGTGCACTGCCTGTGCCCGGACGGGGATCCGGACGCGATCAGCGCCGCGGTGGAGGCCGCTGTTTCCGCCGTCCGCGCGTATGTGCCCGGCTATCGGCTGAAGCAGCCCGTGCAGTTCGAGCGCGTCGACCGCCCCCGGCATGTTCCCGCACTCGGCGGCTCCTTCACGGGCCTTCAGGTATCCGTCTTCCTCGAAGTTTCCGGAGCCGGCCATTTCCTGCCGGAGTATGCCGGAAATCTGGACATCATGACGTCCGCCGCGGTGCGTACAGCCGAGCGCCTGGTGGAACTCCGCAGAAAGGCAGCTGCCAGGTGACCACGGTGGACTCAAAGGAAAAGACGGCAGAAACAGCGAAGGGCACGGCGAGGGGAACGGCGGAGGAAAGCAGCCGGAACCTCTACATCCAGGACGTGACGCTCCGCGACGGAATGCATGCCATCGCGCACCGGTACAGCCTGGATCAAGTACGGCTGATCGCCGGGGCGTTGGACCGGGCCGGGGTCGACGCGATCGAGATTGCGCACGGGGACGGCCTGGCCGGGTCCAGCGTGAACTACGGTCACGGCGCGCACACCGACGCCGAGTGGATCCAGGCCGCCGCCGAGACGCTCACCCGGGCGCGGCTGACGACGCTGCTGCTGCCGGGAATCGGCACGATCGCAGATCTCCGGCAGGCCCGCGATCTGGGGGTGCGCAGCGTCCGCGTCGCCACGCACTGCACCGAGGCGGATATCGCCGCCCAGCACATCTCCTGGGCGCGGGAGCACGGTATGGACGTGGCCGGATTCCTGATGATGTCGCACCAGGCGCCGCCGGCGGTCCTTGCTGAGCAGGCCCGGCTGATGGAGTCGTACGGCGCGCACTGTGTCTATGTCACCGATTCCGCGGGGCGGCTGACGATGGACGAGGTCGCCGCGCGGATCAGCGCCTACCGTGAGGTGCTGCGGCCGGAGACCGAGATCGGGATCCACGCCCACCACAACCTCTCCCTGGGCGTCGCCAACAGCGTGGTGGCCGTCGAACACGGCGCCTGCCGGGTGGACGCCGCGCTGGCGGGCCAGGGCGCGGGAGCGGGCAACGCTCCGCTTGAAGTCTTCATCGCCACGGCCACCCTGATGGGATGGCGGCACGGCTGTCAGCTCTTCCCGCTCATGGACGCCGCGGACGAACTCGTCCGCCCGTTGCAGGACCGTCCGGTCAGAGTGGACCGAGAGACCCTGGCGGTCGGCTACGCCGGGGTCTATTCGAGCTTCCTCCGCCACGCCGAACGCGCCGCGAGCCGGTACGGGGTGGACGCCCGCTCGATCCTTGTCGAGGTGGGCCGCCGGGCGATGGTGGGCGGACAGGAGGACATGATCGTGGACGTGGCGCTCGACCTGGCGCGCGACCGCGCACACCGGACACACACCGCAGACGACGCGTGAGAGGTCGCCATGAGTGGATTGACTCCCGAGGAGAGGCTGGCCGCGCGGCTCGACGAGGCGGCCCGGCGGGGTGAGGTCACCTCGCAGCCCTCACAAGCAGCTGTGCTGAGTGTCGCGGACGCCTACGCGGTACAGGAGTTGGCCGTCGCCCGGCGGCTGGATCGCGGCGAACGTCTGGTGGGGGTGAAGATGGGCTTCACCAGTCGGCAGAAGATGGCGCAGATGGGCGTGGACGAGGTCATCTGGGGACGTCTGACCAGCGCCATGCTGGTCCCGGAGGGCGACCGGATCGCACCGGACCACTACATCCATCCGCGGATCGAACCCGAGGTCGCGTTCCTGATCGGACGCGACATCCCTCCTGGCGCACCACCGGAGACGATCACGTCGGCGGTGACTGCGGTTGCCCCCGCGTTGGAGATCATCGACTCCCGCTATGCGGACTTCCGCTTCACCCTGGCGGATGTGGTGGCCGACAACGCGTCCGCGGCCGGATTCGTCCTCGGCGCCTGGCAGGCCGTGCCGCCGTCGCTGGACTGCCTCGGCGTGCTCCTGGAGGTGGACGGCCGGACCGCCGAGGTCGGGGCCACCGCGTCGATCCTCGGGGACCCGTGGCGTTCGCTGGCGGCCGCGGCACGGCTGACCGGGCGCGCCGGGATGCCGCTGCGGGCGGGGTGGGTGGTGCTCGCCGGCGGTGCTACCGCGGCGGTTCCGCTGCGCCCGGGGGCGCAGGTGCGTGCGGTGATCGAGTCGCTCGGTTCGGCGTCGGTGACGGTGGCGGGGGCGCCTGGCCCTGCACGGCCTTAGCGGTGCGGTTCACGTCGTCGGCCAGCCAGGTCGGAGT
Organism: Streptomyces auratus; assembly: GCF_050433025.1. Lineage (NCBI taxonomy): Bacteria > Bacillati > Actinomycetota > Actinomycetes > Kitasatosporales > Streptomycetaceae > Streptomyces > Streptomyces auratus. The sequence goes on from NZ_JBNGCB010000003.1 coordinate 2,415,792, forward strand.
GGGCATTCCCGTCTCGTCGCGGATCTGCCGTGCCTGGGCCAGCAGTTCGGCGGCGCGCCGCAGGTCGGTCCGGCAGACCGCCCGGGCCAGGGCTTCGAGGCCCATGGCCAGCGTCCAGGGGTCGTGCACCGACTTGCCGGCGGCGAGGGCGCGCTCGAAGCACTCCCGTGCCTCCGCCGTCTTGCCGAGGTCGAGAAGCACCAGGCCCAGGCAGACACGGGACATCCCCGCTTCCCTGGACAGGGCCATGCGTTCATAGGACTCCAGGGCGCTGGTGTGCAGGGCACTGGCCCGTTCCAGGTCCTTCTCGGCACGCACGAGGATGCCAAGACTGTTGCGGGCACTGGCGGCGGGCTCTTCGGCGCCGATCCAGGCAGCGGTGTTCAACGACTCGTGCAACAGGTCACGGGCGGCGTCCGGTTCACCGCGGAGGATGGCCAGCCGCCCCAGGTCGGCCAGCCGTGCCGCGACCATCTCGGCCAGCCCGAGGTGCCGGGCCAGGCCGAGCCCCTCGTCGGCGAGCGCCGTCGCCTCACGGTAGCGGCCGCGACTTTCGCTGACCGCACCGAGGCGGAACAGGGCCCGCAGGACTCCCCACTGGTCGCCGCTGCGGCGGTAATGCGTCAGGGCGTGGGTGAACAGCTCCGTGGCGCGTTCGACATCGCCCTGCCAGAAAGCACCGAGTCCGGCAACGAGGTAGGAACTCGCCAGTACCCAATGGTCGGTGGCCTCGTCCAGCCCGTCGAAGGCGCGGGCGATATGAGGGGCGGCTTCGGCGTGCTCCCCTTGGCGCATCAGCGCGTGCGCCAGAAAGGCCGAGGCCAGGGCGAGATCGGAGTCCGAGCTGCCGGCGGCACTCCCGACGTCCAGCGCCTTGCGGCCGAGGCGTACGGCGGCGTCGAGGTCGTGTGCGTTCTGCGCGAGGTGGGACGCCCAGGCGAGCGCGAGCGCATGGACGGTGGGCGAGCATTCGCGGCCGTCCAGCTCGAGCGCGGCGAGGAGTCGCCGGGTACCGCTCTGATGCTCGGCACGGATCCACCAGTACCAGGCGAGCGCGCCTGCCATCCGCTGCGCCGGCTCGGCCTCCCCTCGTCCGAGCAGCCAGTCCAGGGCGGTATCGAGATTGCCCGTCTCCTGTTGCAGGATGTCCAGCCATGCGGGCTGGTCGGGCCCGCGTACCTGTCTGCCGCCCTCTTCACCGACCGCGAGGAAGTACGCGGCGTGCCGGTCGCGTGCCTTTCCGTAGTCGTCGGTGGCGTGCAGCCGTGCGGTGCCGTACTCCCGGATCGTCTCCAGCATCTCGTAACGCGCGCGGTCGCCCTTTCCCACCTCCACGGTGACCAGGGACTTGTTGACCAGCCGGTCGAGGCAGTCCCGCACGGCCGCCGCGTCCATCTCCGGCAGGTCGGCGCAGACGGCCGCTGCCGCGTCCACGGTGAAACCGCCCGAGAACACCGACAGCCGGTCGAAGACCGCTCGCTCCGCCGCGGACAGCAGCTCGTAGCTCCAGTCGACCATCGCCGCCAGGGTGCGGTGGCGCGCTGTCGCGGTGCGGGAGCCGCCCGTCAGCAGGCTGAAGCGGTCGGCCAGGTCGCGGGTGATCTCCATGGGCGACATCGTCTTGGTACGGGCGGCGGCGAGTTCGATCGCCAGCGGAATACCGTCCAGCCGGCGGCAGATCTCCCCGGTCGGTACGGCGTTCCCTTCCGAGAGGCGAAAGCCGGGGCTGACGGCACGGGCGCGCTCCACGAAGAGCTGTACCGCTTCGTGGCCGGCGATGGCCTCGGGGTCCTGCTCGGCCGGACCCGGGTAGCGCATGGGCGGTACGGGCAGCTGCATCTCTCCGGGGACGCCGAGCGGCTCCCGGCTGGTGGTGACGATGCGCAGCCGTCCGCAGTCCCGCAGCAGCGCTTCCGCCAGCTCGGCGACGGCCTCGACGAGGTGTTCGCAGTTGTCCAGCACCACCAGCAGCTGCTTTTCCTGGAGGTACTGCCGCAGCCGGTCGACGGCGGGCCGGACGGTACCCGGAGCGGGCGCCGCCTGCATGGTCGGGGGCGGCTGCGACCTGACGTCGAGAGCCTGCAGGATCGCGCCGGCGACCCGGTCCGGTTCGGAGACCGGGGCCAGCTCCACCACCCATACGCCGTCGGGCAGCGGCAGGTCGGCGGCGCCGGCCGCTTCCAGGGCAAGGCGGGTCTTCCCGGTCCCGCCGGCCCCGGTCAAGGTGACCAGCCGCCATGAACGGATGAACTGCCGCACCTGGCCGAGCAGGTCATGACGTCCGACGAAGCTGGTCAAGGGGGTGCGCAGATTGCCCGTGGCGCGCGAGGCCGCGGGCGTCGCCTGGTGGACCGGCGCGGAAGCGGGTCCGAGCAGGCCCGCGTCGTGGATCAGGATCCGCTGCTCCAGCTGCTGCAGTTCCTCGCTCGGGTCGACTCCCAGCTCGTCGACGAGCTGGGCGCGGGCCTTCCGGAACACCCGCAGGGCTTCGGCCTGGCGGCCGGAGCGGTAGAGACTGATCATGAGCAGGGCGAAGAAGTGCTCCCGGAGCGGGTGTGCCTCGGTGAGCGCGGACAGCTCCGGGATGACCTCGGCATGGCGGCCCAGGGCGAGGTCTGCCTCGATGCGGCTCTCCAGGGCGATGAGCCGCAATTCGTCGAGGCGACCGGCTTCGGTCCGGGCGAAGTCCATGTCCAGGACATCGGCGAGGGCGGGCCCGCGCCACAGGGCGAGCGCCTCGGACAGGGTGGCGGCAGCGGCCTCCGGCTCACCGGACTTCTGCGCCGTGCGACCGGCCGCCACCAGGGCCTCGAACCGGTAGACGTCTACGTCTTCGCGGTCCACGTCCAGCGTGTAGCCGCCGCTCGCGGTGGCGATCCGCTTGCTGCCCAGCAGCGCCCGGAGCCGCGAGATCTGAGCCTGGATCGTGTTCGCCGGGTGCGAGGGCATGTCCTCGGCCCAGACCTCGGCGAGGATACGGTCGGTCGAGACCACCATTCCGCTGTGCAGCGCGAGCAGGGCCAGCAAGGTCCGCTGCCGGGGCCCCTCAAGAGGAACCAGCTGTTCCGCCTCGCGCACTTCCAGCCGTCCGAGCAGCTGAACTCGCATGTGAGAAGGGTAACATCCCCGGTCAGCGGCCACTTTGTCACGCCGCATGGCTTCCGTCGGCGCCGTCCGTTTCCCACAGCGGCCGGTCGCGGTAGCGGTCGACCATGCCGGGTGGTGCGAGGAGCGGCGCGGGTGACAGCTCGCGGAACTCGCGGTCGAAGTACACCAGGGGCAGCCCGTCGCTCACCCGGACGCTTTCGACCTCGCCGACGAGGATGCTGTGGTCACCGGCGTCGTACCGGGCGGATGCCCGGCAGACCAGGCTGGCCAGCGCGCTGGGCAGGACGGGAACTCCGCCCTCGGTACGGAATCCGGCCCGGGCGAACTTGTCGGCGCCGGCCTTCGCACACCGCAGGGCCAGCGTGCGGTGCTCGGGCCGCAGCACGTTGATCGCGTACCGCTCGGCCCGCCGCAACACGTCGTGGGAGCGTGCGGACACCGCCGGGCAGAACAGCACCAGTGGCGGCGACAGGGACACCGAACAGAAGGCGCTGACCGTGATGCCCCACGCCTCGCCGTCCGCATCGGCGGTGGTCACGATCGTCACGCCGCTGGGGAAGCTGCCCAGCGCCCGGCGGAAGGAGTCAGCGTCCATCATCGGCCTCCGATGCCGTGTCCCGCTGTCCCGAACCGTCGGTGAGGCCGGCGAGGCCGTCCGGACGGCCGAGGAAGTCGAAGATCCTCTTGGTGAGGGGTTCCTTGTCGTACGCCTGGAACAGCATGCCCGCCACCCGTTCCGGTGCGCCGAAGAAGAAGCGCTCGTAGAGCGCCTGCCGTGCGCCGAAGCCCGATACGGCGGCGTCCTGGGCGAGCCGGAACAGCCCGATGCGCTGCGGGGATTCGAGGTTCTCCAGTGCGAAGTAGGTGTCGATGTCACCGGCGATCGCCGAGGTCAGGTCGGCCTGGGCGGGGGTGGCCATCAGCGAACTGGAGCCGAGGAGCTGGACCAGTTCGACCAGCCGCTGGTACTGCTGCGGGAAGACGTTGCGGGCGGCGTCCAGCGGCATCCGGTCGGGCGTCATCGTGCCCCACTGGTCGGCCCTGGCGTGGGCCTCGCTCGCGGTCAGGCAGGCCTTCATCATTTCCACCACACACATCGCCTCGGCGATCTGTGCCTGTGTCTGCGGGGCGCGGTCACGCTGATTGGCGCCGGTCATCGCGCACAGCAGCCCGACCATGAACTCGGCTTTCGCGATGTTCTTGCAGACGACCTGGTGCATCATGTGGATCAGTGAATTCGTCGCGGAATGCACCGCGTTGCACGAGGACGGGTCCTCCAGCAGGAAGATCCGCTCCCAGGGGACCTCGACATCGTCGAACACGACGACGGCGTCCATCTCCTCGAACCGGGCGGAGAGCGGGGCGTCGAAGACCGGCCGGCCCGTGTCGTAGCTGTCCCGGCACAGAAAACGCAGGCCGCTGGTGGCACAGGGCACGGCGAACGCGAAGGCGTAACGGGTCGACGACGGGTCGTCCTTGAGCGAGGTGGAGGGGAACACCACCAGCTCGTCGGCCAGCGGACCGAGCGTGGCAAGGAGCCGCGCCCCACGCACCACGATGCCGCGGTCGGTGTGCCGGACGATGTGCAGGGCCACCTGTGCGCTGGGGATTCCCTGATCGGTGAGCCGTCGGTTGACCGACGGATTGACCAGGGTGTGGGTGAGCACGATGTCGTTCTCCCGCAGATGGCGGAAGTACGCCTCGATATTCCGGCCGAACTCGGGGTTGACCGCGGTGAAGAACTCCGAGGCGGAAGCCAGCGCCATGAACGACGAGTTGAGATAGTCGGGCGTACGCCCCAGCATTCCGCCGCTCCACCGTGCGGCTTCGAGAAAGGCGGCGGAACGCTTGCCCAGGTCTTCCTGGGTCACGGGGCGCAGAAAGGACGTGGCGACGCGATCGCCGGACTCGGGTGAGGGAAAGGTGAGAACGTCCCGCAGCTCCGCTTCGTGCTGCCGGTCGAGCCAGGCGCCGATCGAACTCGCTCCGCGGCGCAGGGCGGGGTGGGAAGTGACGTCCTTTACGGATTCCCCGCCGAGCCAGACCTCTCTGCCGTCATTGAGGCCCGCAAGGTACTCCTGTGCAGTGCGCGCACCCATGTGGTCGATCCTCCTTCGTTGATGAGCCAGTTGTGTTACCGCGAGCCCTCGGTCGGGATGACGGCGATGACCTTCATCTCGATCAGGAGGTGCGGGTGCGGGAGTTGATGGACGGCCACGGTGGTGCGGGTGGGGCCGTCGAAGTCGAAGAACTGCGCATAGGTCTCGTTGTATCCGGCGAAGTCATTCATGCTGACGAGGAAACTGGTGACATCGACGATGTCGCCAAGACCCAAGCCGGCGGTGGCCAGGATCCGTGCGATGTTCTCGATCACCGCGCGGGTCTGTGCGCGGATATCCAGCCGCACCGTGCCGAACTCATCGGCCTCCGCGCCGATATGGGTGTTGTCCGCACGTCGTGAACTGATTCCCGAGACGAAGACGAAGTCGCCGGCCCGCCGGAGGTGCGGATACCTGCCACGCGGCACCGCCTGGTCGGCGACGACGCCCTGACGTCCCTTACTCCGCGTCATCGCCACGCTCTCCCTTCCGGCTACGGCCGCCTTCTGCGGCACTCCGGGGCATCACGAAGGGCCCGGCGACCTCGTGTACGGCGCCGCAGTTCGCACAGGTCCGCAGTTCCGCACTGCCGTTGAACCGGTCGATGGCGGCCTTGACCTGGACCTCGATGTCCGACAGCCCGAACCATGTCTCGTTGAGCCGGTCACCGCAGCCTTTGCAGTACCAGAGGATGCAATCGGGCTCCTGCTCGGTGCGCACCCGCTGGATCACCGCTCCCCAGGTCCCGGCGGGCCGCAGCGGGCAGTGCGGGACCATCGCGGGCATCAGAAAGACATCGCCCTCGCGGACGGTCACACTCTCCATGCGTCCGTTCTCGTCCCGATAGTCGACGCGGATGTCACCGGTGAGCTGATAGAAGATTTCATCGCTCGGGCTGATGTGGAAGTCGTTGCGCGAGTTGGGCCCGCGGGACACCATGAAAATGAATTGGGACCCCTCCTTCCACAACTCCCGGTTTCCCACCGGCGGCTGAAAGTGCTCGACGTTGTCGCTTATCCAGCGCCGCAGGTTGAGAATGACCGGAGCTACCGCCATATTCGACCCCTCTCTCGGTTCAGCGGCCCGCCGACGCACCGGAGACCGGTGCGGGGCGAGCGGGACCTGATACACCCATCGTCAGGACCGGCCTGAGGAAGCGCTGACGTGGCACTGACATGTGACTGACGAGCGGAGTCCGCCGGTCGACGGGCTCGACCCGGCCGTCACAGGTCCCGCCGGAGACGCAGACCCGCGCGCACCTGACGCCCTGCCGTGGTGTGGTGCACCTCGGTCCACTCCACGAGGAAATCGATGATCGCCAGACCGCGCCCGTGCTCATCGCTGTCCGTGCCGTCCCAGGAATGGGGCACCGCGGCCCCGGAGTCGGTGACCGAGATCAAGAGGAGGTCCCCGACCCGGCTCAGGACGACTGTGGTGTCGGCGTGGCCGTGCTGGACGGCATTGACCGCGAGCTCGTCGATGACCAGCACGGCGGAGTCCCGCGCCGCTCCGGGAACGCCCCAGCGGCGGAGCACCTGCGTCGCGAAGGCGCGGCAGGTGCGCACAAACGGCTCGCGCGAGGGCACGGCGAGCACGGCCCGGGGAGCCGACTTCCCGGCGTGATCCAAGGCCCGCCTCGGCTGGGCCGGAGTGTGCTGTACCGGGGGCGACGCCGGGCCGCTCTCCCAGCGGAGGGCATCGAGCGCGGACTCGTCCACGCGAAGTGCGGTGTTCACCGTGTTACTCATCTCCCCCGCCTCCCAGTACTCGTGCTCCTTGGATGCGGACAAGAGGAATGCTTCACCGGCGGGCTGATGCGCCGCTTACCGCGCGCTGACATGCGGGCAACGCGCATGCGGGCGGCACCACCGCGGCCTGCACAGCGCGCGCCCGCCACCTTCAAAGGGGCACTACGACGAAGCCGCAGCCCGGCATCCGCACGCTGCCCGACACGCATCAGGTTTCCCGAGGCAACCATTAGGCGTACACTGATAGTCAGTACACGGACATAGCGTCCGCTGTCCTTTGGAAGGAGTCCCTATGCGTCACCCTTCGGATCTGCGCGAACACATTGCGGTACTGGAATCCCTTGGCGACCTCGACCGCATCGAGACGGAGGTCGACTGGAACCTGGAAGCCGCCGCGCACACGCGCTACAGCGTCGAGCGCCGTCTTCCCGCACCGCTGTTTCAGAAGGTGAGCGGTGTCGAGGAAGGCTTTCGCCTGCTCGGCTCGCCGGCCGCGCTGAGCGTCGCCCCGGACAAGCCGTTCGCCCGCATCGCGGTGAGCATCGGCCTTCCGCCGGAGGCCACCGGCCGAGAGGTGGTGGACCACCTGGTCGCCACCTGGAGCCGCCCCGGCATCCCCCCGAAGTCGGTCAGCCGCGAAGAGGCCGAAGTCAAGCAGAACGTGCTGCTCGGTGACGACGCGGACCTGACCCGTTTCCCGGTGCCGTTCGTGCACCACGGGGACGGCAACCGCTACGCCAACACCTACGGCGTGATCATCGCCCAGACCCCGGACGGTTCGTGGACCAACTGGTCCATCGCCCGGATCATGATGGTCGACGGCAAGCACATGACCGGTCTGGTCCTGCACCCTCAGCACATCGCCCAGGTCTGGCAGCAGTGGGTCGACCTCGGCAAGCCCATGCCGTACGCCCTGGTGCAGGGCGGCGACCCGGCCATTCCGTTCATCGGCGGTGTCCCGCTGCCCGACAATGTCAACGAGGCCGACTACATCGGCGCACTGATCGATGAACCGCTCAAGGTGGTCAAGGCCGAACTGTCGGATCTGCTGGTGCCCGCCAGTGCCGAGATCGTCATCGAGGGCCATCTCTCCATCGAACGCTCCGGCGTGGAGGGGCCGTTCGGCGAATACGCAGGCTACATTCCGACGGAAACCAGCCTCCAGCCGGTTTACGGCGTGGAGGCGATCACCTACCGCGACGACCCGATCTGGCCCCTGGTCGCGGAAGGCACACCCGTCGACGAGTGCCACACCTCGCAGACCATCGGCATGGCCGTCGGCGCAGTGGCCGCGCTGCGCGCAGCAGACCTTCCGGTCACCACCGTCTGGGGCTCGATGTACAGCGCCGGCCACTGGTACGCGGTGACCGTGCCCGCCGACTGGCGCGACCAACTGCCCGGCAGCACGCCGGAGGAGTTCGCCCGCCGGGTCGGCGAGACCCTCTTCTCGACCAAGTTCGGCCACTGCCTGCCGCAGGTGTTCCTGCTCGACGACGACATCGATCCCGCCGACGAGCATGTCTTGATGTGGGCACTGGCCACCCGGGTCCACCCCGTGGACCGCAAGGTCTACTTCGAAGGCGGTCCGATCCTGCCGCTGCTCGCCTGCTACACCGAGGATGAGCGGCACGCCGCACAGGGCACCAAGGTGGTCCATGAGGCACTCCTCCCCGCACCCGGAGAGCGTCAGGTGACCTCCGACTTCGAGCACGCCTACCCCGCCGATGTGCGAGCCAAGGTGCTGGCCCGGCACCAGCGTTGACTCCGATGGGACGCGGGGCGGCCGGGCTCGGCCCCGGCCGCCCCGCGTCCCATGCCGTGGCGCCCACACCGTCCCGCCGGAAGCCACATACACCTCCACGGCGGGGCGGAAGGAACACGCCGGGGGCAATGCGCCTCTTCGAATCGGCGCGATACCCGGCATTCAGGCAAGTTCGAGCGAAAGGTATGTACATGCGGTTGGTCGTCGGGATGACGGGCGCCACGGGCGCGATTTTGGGCATCCGACTGCTGGAGGAGCTACGCCGGCAGCCGGACGTGGAGACACACCTGGTCATGAGTCGCTGGGCGCGGGCGACCATTGAGCTGGAGACCTCGTGGACGGCGCGGCAGGTCGCGAAACTGGCGGATGCGGTTCACGGCCCCGAGGACCAGGCGGCCGCTGTCTCCAGCGGCTCGTTCCGCACCGACGGCATGGTGATTCTGCCGTGCAGCGCCAAGACACTCGCTGCGATCCGGGCCGGTTACGGAAGTGACCTCGTGTCACGGGCGGCAGATGTCACTCTCAAGGAACGGCGTCCCCTGGTGCTCGGCGTACGGGAGACCCCGCTGTCGGCCATTCACCTGGAAAACATGCTGGCCCTCTCCAGGATGGGAGTGACGATCCTGCCGCCCATGCCGGCCTTCTACAACAAGCCCGCATCGATGGACGACATCGTGGATCACATAGTCGCCCGCGTCATGGACCAGTTCGGCCTCGACAGTCAACGCGCGGTGCGCTGGCAGGGGCCTTCCACCGCGCGCGGCGATGACGTCCCGTGCGCGCCTACGGCCAGGACTGGCACTTCCGCGGCCTGATCGAGGGACCGGGCCCCACCGACCTGACCAAGCCCGATGTTCTGGCTTGTGGATGCTTGTCCTGCCTCTGACTGTCTGTGCAAGGATTCGTCCGGAGCCCCATGGCGTGGCCCCACTGGCTGTCCGCCAGTGCTGCAACGATTCGGAGACACCGCGGCCATGCCCGAGCAGTCCCTCGCCGACACTCCGATGCACCTGTTGCGTCGCGCGCTGCAACAGCTCACTGCGGTCTGGCAAGCAGAGGTTCCCGACCTCACCGCCCCCCAGTACGCCGTCCTCACCGTTCTCGTCGACTCACCCGGCAGCACCCAGGTGGAGCTCTGCAGGGCCACCGCGATCGACCGGTCCACCATGGCCACCATGCTCGACAGACTCGCCTCCCGTGGTTGGGTCACTCGCGAGGTCGACCCCGCCCACCGCCGCCGGCACCAGGTCCGGCTGACCTCCGAAGGCCGTGATCTCCTGCGTCGTGTCGCCCCCGCGGCCGCCCGCGTCGACAGCTGGCCGGTCGAGCGGCTCGGCGCTCGGCGGATGGAGGAGCTCCTGCCGCTGCTGCGGGAGCTTGCCGGGGTGGCGGAGGAACGCGGCGACTGAGAGTCGCCTGACCGTCGGTCCCTCGGTCCGCGCGGGCGTTCGCCGACATGACCAACAGGCGGACGCCGTCGACGGTGCGGAAGGCGGTCGCCGTCCTGGTGCTGTCGCCCTCGGCGGTCCCTCCCCGTGTGCCTACGACAGATGACGTAGACGGAATGTGCCGGGAGTCCGATGATGGCGGGGTGCGGCTGGGCGCATGCTGGCCGGACAGCCGCCGTTTGGAAGGTCCGGGAGGAGGGCCGATGTCCAGCCGAGATCGCGGAGCAAACGTCGTGGCGTCGCATGACGGGGGAGCCGGGGCGCTCGGCCCGCCGGTTGCGTGGGCGATGCCGGCTGAGCATGTTCCCGACGGCATTGCCGTGATCGACTCCGATGGGTTGTTCGTCCAGGTGAATGCGGCGGGGGCCGCGTTGTGCGCACGCCCCGCGGACGACCTGGCCGGGACGCCCGCACCCTTCGAGCTTGCGCAGTGCTTCTCGGCCGACACCCTGAAGCTTCTTGATGATGGCGCAACCGAGCAGGTCTGCGTATGGACCCCGGTCGCCGGGCGGCGCCGCGAGTTCGCCTATCGGACCCGCCCGCTGCCGGGTGATCCGTCGGTGACCGTGGTGGCCTTTCGCGACGTCAGTGCCGAGCGGCAGCGGCAGCGCCGGGTGGCCGCCATCGCGCGCTCGTCCGTGAAGCTGGCGTCGGAGGGCTCGATCACGGCGACTCTCGACGCCCTCGCCGGAGAGGTGCTGCAGGCCGACGCCTTGGCCGGGGTGCAGATCCTGACGCTGGACGAGTCGGGCCAGGGATTGCAGATCATGGGCTCGGCCGGGTTCCGCCGCTGGCCGGACTTCTTTCACCGGATCATGGAGTGCCGCGAGCGCGGAGCCGTCCTGGCGATGATCGACGCTTTGGAGCAGGGCGAGCCGGTCGTGGTGCCCGACCGCTGGGCGTCCATCCGGAAGGACCCGTCGTGGGAACCGTTGCACGAGTACCTCGGCGAGCTGGAGTGGGACTGGTTCGCCAGCGTGCCCTTGATCATCCGCGGCCGCTCCGCCGGCGTCCTCAACGCGTTCTTCGAGCCGGGACAGGTCGTCGGTCGCCCCACCATGGAGTTCCTGCTGGCGATGGCCGAACAGGCCGCCGTTGCGGTCGACTACGTCTCGTTGCTGCAGAAGGAGCGTGAGCTCGCGCGTCGGGAGGAGCGGCAGCGGCTGGCCCGGGACCTGCACGACTCGATCGTGCAGCAGGTGTTCTCCATCGGGATGCAGGCCAAGTCGTTGGGCGTGCTGGGAGCTCGTGGCGAGAGCGTCCCGGCCGCGGGGGTGCGGCGCATCGCCGAAGAGGTCGGAGTGTTGTCCAAGACCGTCCTGGCGGACCTTCGTGCCATGGTGCACGAACTCCGGCCGGCGGCCTCGACCCAACTGGGGTTCGAGGAGGCCGTCCGGGCCCTCGCCGAGAGCACCGGGAACCGCACCGGTCTGCGGTTCAGCGTCATCGCCGGGTCCGGGCTGGACCGCATCGCCCCGGAGATGGCCGAGGACGTGTACCGGATCGTCGCTGAGGCCATCCACAACGTCGTCAAGCATGCTGAGGCGGAGAGCGTCACCATCTGCCTGAGCGTGCGAGAGCACGCGCTCGCCGTGACCGTGGCCGACGACGGCAGGGGCGTTCGCGCGAGCGGTGCCGAAGGTCAGGGCCCGGCACGTGGATACGGCCTGGTCAGCATGGGGGAGCGGGCGGAGCGATGGGGCGGCACGGTGCGGGTGCGACCACGCTCGGCCGGGGGCACCTCGGTGCGGGCCGTGGTCCCGCTGCCCGATCTCGTGCCACACACCGCACTCCCGGAGCCCGAGAGGCCTGATGAACCGAGGGAGGACCCGACACCGTGAACGCTCCGGCAGCACCGACGCCGACCCATGCAGAGGTCCGGGTCATGATCGTTGATGACCACGCCGTGGTCCGCCGTGGTATCCGCGCCTACCTTGAGGTTCTCGACGACCTGGAAGTGGCGGCCGAAGCCGGCAACGGTCTGGAGGCCCTCGATCTGCTGGAGGCCATGGCCGCTTACGGCGAACTCCCGGACGTCGTCCTGATCGACCTGCTGATGCCCAAAATGGACGGGGTCGCGGCATCGGCGCGCATCACCCAGCTGCACCCCAGCGTGAAGGTCGTGGTCCTGACCAGCTTCGGTGAGATGGAGCGGGTGCACGCCGCGTTGGCCAACGGCGCGTCGGGCTACCTGCTCAAGGATGCCGAACCCGGCGAGGTCGTTGCCGCGATCCGCGCGGCAGCGGTGGGTGATGTGTTCCTCGACCCCGCGGTGGCCCGTCAGCTCACCCAGGAGATCGTGTCACCGCCGACCGGCATCGGTGCGCTGACCGGCCGGGAACGCGACGTCCTGATTCTCGTTGCCCAGGGGTGCTCCAACCAGGAGATCGCGGACGAACTCGTGATCAGCGAGCGCACCGCCCGGACGCACGTCAGCAACGTTCTGCGAAAGCTCCAGCTCACGTCCCGTACCCAGGCCGCTCTCGTCGCGGTGCGACAGGGCCTCGTGCCGCCCCAGAGCTGAACCGGGTCGGCCGGAAGCTGAACCGGGTCGGCGCCGGCTCGTCGCACCCGAACTTCGAGTGCGGGTGGGACTATTGCTTGTCCGCGCTGACAGTCGCCCTGGCCCAGGCCATCTCCAACTTGCCGGTCGGGGTCCGGGCCAGCCTGTCGACGAGCACGATCGTGCGCGGGACCTTGAATCCGGCGAGGGACTGGCGAACCCAGTCCTGGAGATCCGACTCGACGAGTGAGCGGGGCGAGGACGTGGCGACGATGGCGGCGACCCGCTCGCCCCAGACGTCGTCAGGGGCACCGATGACGACACAGTCGGTGACGTCCGGATGCGTGAGGAGGACGCTTTCGACCTCCTGCGGGTGGACCTTCTCGCCGCCGGTGTTGATGACACCCGAGCCGCGGCCGAGGAAGCGGATCGATCCGTCCGCCTCCAGCTGTGCGAGGTCGCCGGGGATGGCATGGCGGACGCCGTCGACGGTGCGGAAGGTGGTCGCCGTCTTTGCCCTGTCGTGGTAGTAGCCGAGCGGCATCGGGCCGCTGTAGGCGAGCATTCCCGTCTCGTCGCTGCCAGGTTCGAGGATGCGCTCGTCCTGGGTGATGACCTTGGTCGCCGGGGTGGGGAAGAAGCGGGCCGGGAGGTCTTCCACGGACCGGGTCACCGCGAAGGCGAACGGACCGCCCTCACTGGAGGCGATCGCATCGGTGATGGTGAGGTCCGCCCGTTCGTGCAGAGCCTGCTTGAGGCGGTCGCTGAGAGCGGTACCCGAGCTCAGGACGGCACGGAGGGAGGAAAGGTCGTGTGGCGAGCCGGCGTTCTCCGCCCGTATCAGCTCGTCGACGAGCGGCTGACAGACCGCGTTGCCGGCCACGATGATCGTGCCCGCGCGCTGCGCCACCGCGGTCTCCCAGACGTGGTGTGGAACGAGGCGGCCGGGGCGCACGGTAATGGCCCGGCCGCCGACCAGCAGGGCGCCGAGCGTGTTGAACAGGCCGGTGCCGTGCATCAGTGGCACGACCGGCATGACCGCCGGCGCCATGCGGTCCTCGTGGGCTTTGACCGCAACATCGACTGCCTCCTCCAGCGAGCGGGGCAGCCCGGCCAGGCCGAGCGGGCGGAAGATCGGCACGGTGAGGCTGTGCAGCAGGTCGGCCTGCCGCCAGATGACGCCCTTGGGCTTGCCGGTCGTGCCGCCGGTGTACATGAAGAGCTGATCCGAGCCGGGCCGGGGACGGTGCGGGCGTGGACCGGTGGAGGCGAGCAGGTCGTCGAGGTCGCGTGCGGTGGGCCCGGCCGGCCACCCGGGGGAGTTGCCGACCTGTACGAGCAGGCGCAGCGACGACACATTGGCCGCGGCGTGGCCGACGTTGGCCGCCAGTTCCCCGCTGAAGACCAAGGCGGCGGCGTCGGCGTCGTCGAGCAGGGAGGAGAGCTCCTCCTCGGTGTAGCGGTAGTTCGCGTTGACCGGGATCGCGCCGATCTTGAAGGCGGCGAACACCGTCTCCAGGTAGGGCGCACCGTTGTACAGGTAGCAGGCAACGGTGTCGCCCGGCCCGACACCCGCGGCCTCGAGCGCCGCTGCCAGGCGGGACGCGCGGTCATCGAACTCGGCGTAGGTGAAGTCGCGGCCCGGTTCGGAGATCGCGACCGCGTGCGGGAGGCGGGTGGCCACGGCTTCCCAGACGGTGCCGAAGGAGACGTCCATGATCAGGCCTCCGCAACCTTCGCCGAGTCGTCCAGGCCGAGGAGGCGCACCGCGTTCTCCTTGAGGATCATGGGGCGCACGTCGTCCTTGATGTCGAGCTTGGCGAAGTCGGCGAGCCAGCGGTCAGGAGAGAGCGCGGGAAAGTCCGACCCGAAGAGGACTTTTTCCTTCAGGAGCGAGTTCGCCTGCGCGACCAACTGGGGCGGGAAGTACTTGGGGGACCAGCCGGAGAGGTCGATGTACACCTGAGGCTTGTGGCCCGCGACCGCCAGCGCCTCGTCCTGCCAGGGGACCGAGGGGTGGGCGATGATGATCGGCATGTCGGGGAAGTCGACCGCGACGTCATCGAGGTGCATCGGGTTGGAGTACTTGAGCCGGATGCCGCCCCCGCCCGGCCGGCCGGCCCCGACTCCGGTCTGCCCGCTGTGGAACAGGGCCGGCAGGCCCGCCTCGGCGATCACCTCGTACAGCGGGTAGGCCGCCGGGTCGTTGGGGAAGAAGCCCTGGTCGCTCGGGTGGAACTTGAACCCACGGACCCCGTGCTCGTTGATCAGGCGGCGTGCGGTCCGCACGGCGGCCGCGCCGCGGCCCGGGTCGACGCCGGCGAACGGGATCAGGGTGTCCGGGTGCGCGGCGGCGTGCTCGGCTATCTCCTCGTTGGTGACCCGGGGCTCCTGACCGGTCCGGGTGACGGAGTCGACGGTGAAGACGATCGCCGCCATGGACCGCTCGCGGTAGTACTCGGCGAGCTCGGGAACCGTCAGCTCGGGAATCGAGCCGAAGACCCCGGCGAGGGCGTCGGAACCGGTTCCGGAACGCTCCTTTTCGGTGACGGATGCGAGGACGTGGGTGTGCACGTCGATCGCGGTCAGCCGGCTGACGTCCATGCGGGCTCCTCGGTGAGTCGGCGTTCGGCACGGGGGCGAAAGGCGGCCGTGCACGCTCGGAGCCTCACGGTAAGGACCTCGGAGGGGACCTACCACCGTGGAATGACCGATCGGTGCCTGTGCCCCTCGTCCCTGCGGGGCTGGGACGGATGACGTAGACGGATCTCGCCGGCAGGTCCCGCGCGCGCCGCGGCCGCCGACCGTACGGGGTCGATGACGGCACGATCTGCGGCTGGGGACCAGCCGAGGAAGAAAGGCCGATGGAGACGGCCCGATGGCGGCAAGGGCGCGCATGCGAGGCGGCGGCTCGCGACGAATGACGTAGTCCCCGGCGCGACGGAAGCGGCTGCGGATGCCGTCATCGGCCGCATCCGCGACGGTGATCGCTCTTCTAGCGTCGAGCACATCGCGCGGTGTGGACGCCCCGGTCGCCGGCTGCGTGGGGGACGCCGCGTAGGAGATGCCGACGGCGCCCGTCGGGGCGCGCGAGGAGGACACATGCTTGACGGCAGGGTTGCTGTGGTGACCGGATCGGGCCGCGGCCTGGGCCGGTCCTATGCCCGGGCGCTGGCCGCCGCGGGTGCCTCGGTCGTGGTCAACGACCTTGACGGAGACGTTGCCGAGGAGACGGTGCGGTCGATCGTCGACACCGGCGGGTCGGCGGTCGCCGAAATCGGCGCGGTGGGCAGCTCGGACATGGCTGCGGCACTGGTCGCTCGGGCCGTGCACGAGTTCGGCCGGCTGGACGTGATGGTGACCAACGCGGGTGCGCTGCGGGACAAGACGCTGCGCAACACCACGGATGAGGACTTCGACCTGGTCGTCCGCAGCCATCTGCGGGGGACCTTCACCTGCGGCCGTGCCGCGGTGGCCCGTTTCCGCGAGCAGGGCGACGGCGGTCGACTGATCCTGGTCGGGTCGCCGGCCGGGCAGCGCGCGAGCTTCGGTCAGACCGCCTACTCGGCGTCCAAGGGCGCGATCGTGGCGATGATGCGGACCTGGGCCGTCGAGAACGCCAAGATCGGCGTGACGGCCAACGCGATCGTGCCGACGGCCCTGACCCGGATGGTGGCCACGGTCCCGGGGCTCGGGGAGCTGGTCGAGAAGGCCGACCGTGGCGAACCCGTTCCGGCGAAGGTGCGCCGGCGCGGTCTCGGTACGCCGGACGACGTCGCCCCGGTGATCGTCTACCTGGCTTCGGCCGACTCGGCCCATGTCACCGGCCAGGCCATCGCGGTCGGCGGCGATCGGATCGCCCTGTGGACCCACCCGGGAGAGGTGGCTGAGCAGTTGCACGGCGGTGGCTGGACACCCGAGGGCGTCGCAGCGGCCTTCGCCGGCCCGCTCAAGGGCGAGCTGCAGGACTACCTGCCCACCCCGCTCGACTTCGGAGGCAACTGACGTGCCCATCGTCGCAAACGGCATCGAGGGCGTGCGCGCCCTCCCCATCGGTGAGGTGCTCGGACAGAGCGACCGCTACGAGATCACGCAGGCCGCCGTCGACAAGTTCGCCGACGCCACCGGCGATTACCAGTGGATCCACGTCGACGCGGAGCGGGCGAAAGACGGGCCGTTCGGCGGGACGATCGCCCACGGCTACCTCACCCTCTCCCTCGTGCCGCGGCTCCTGCCGGAGATCCTGCAGATCACCGGCTTCGAATTGGTCGTGAACTACGGCTGCGAGAAGGTTCGCTTCCCGGCGTCCGTCCCCGTGGGCAGCAAGGTGCGCGCCACCGCTGTTCTCGACGAGGTCAGCGAGGTCAAGGGGGGCCTTCAGCTCACCCTCACCATGACGATCACGGTCGAGGGCGCCTCAAAACCCGCCTGCGTCGTCACCTTCCTCACCCGTCAATTGGTCTGAGTCCTGCCAGGACCGTGCCGGGGCCCATCGGGGTCCCGGCATCGTGGCATCAACGGCGGTCGTGCGCACGCCGCAGGGGGCGGCGAATCCTACGGCCTCCGGTGAGAGTCGGCGTCCGGTCCCTGGGGAAGAGACGGTCCGCAGGGACGAGCGGTGCCGGCCTCCCGGCAGGGAGACCGGCACCGTGGCTGCCGATGCGGCTCAGACGGAGGCGGAGGTGCGCCATCCCGGCTGGTAGGCCTCGCGGGCCGTCGCCGCGTAGGGGGCCGGGCTCACGATGGCGCGGACCGGGAACTGCCGGTGCGGCTGAACAGTCGTCTTCTCCGAGCCGCCGTTCGGCTCGCCCCAGACGACCGTGACCTCGGCACCCAGCGGGACATCGGGGTCGACCGTGGCCAGCGACAGGGCCGTGCGCTCGTTGGGGCTGTAGCCGGTGAACAGCGACAGACCGAGAAGGTTGCCGTCGGCGTCCTGCACCGCGTCGTAGTTGGACGAGCCGTAGTTGGCGTTGGGCAGATCGAAGAACTGGTAGCCGGGGCCTTCGGGGTCGACCGGAGAGGCGAGGAGCTTGGCGACGTCCTCGGCGTTCCAGGCGAGGGTGACCTTGCGGCGCTGGGTGTCCGGGGCGATGGCTTCGAGCGCGCTGCGGCCCACGAAGTCGTGGTCGAAGTTGACGAACCCGCCGTAGCCGAGTTCCCACGGGTTGAGGTAGTAGTCCTCGATGTTGTCGGAGACGAAGCTGCCGGCGAGTGCGTTGACCGCTTCGTAGCTGTCGGCACCGAGCCACTCGCGGTACGGGCGCAGCTCCTTCGAGGTGTAGATCGCGGGCAGCGGCGAGGGGATCCACCCCGATTCGAGTGTGTTGCAGGAGTAGGCCCGGCATCCGGCCGGCTCCAGGCCGAACTCCCGGCCGGCCTCAAGGATCGCGTCGCGGACCTTGTCGTACGTCTCGTACGGTCCCCAGATCTCCAGTCCGGGCGCTCCGGCCATGCCGTGGCGCAGCGTGCGGATGCGCTCACCGGCGATGTTCATGGAGCCCATCTTGAAGAACTTGACCTGCTCGACGTGGCCGCCGTTGACCTTCTCGATCACGTCCCAGGCGCGCGGACCCTGAATCTGGAAGCGCCAGACATCACGGGTGACCTGCTTGCCGTAGGGACGCGACGGGGAGCGGTCGTCGTATCGGATGTCGACGTGGTAGCCCTGTTCCGCGGTGTACATCAGCCAGTTGGCGACGGGAGCCCGCCCGACGAAGACGAACTCCTCCTCGGCCAGCCGGAACAGGATGCCGTCGCCGATCACGCCGCCCTCGGGGGAGACCGGGACGAACTGCTTGGCCGAGTCGACCGGGAAATTCGCGGTGCTGTTGATGCCGGTGTCGGTGAACAAATTCAGTGCGTCGGGGCCGGACACCCACAGGTTGACCATGTGGTGCGACTGGTCGAACAGCACCGCGGTCTTCTGCCAGGCGATCGCTTCCCGGCGGAAGTTGGTGAACTCGGCCGGCACGACCGGGTAGATGTAGGCCCCGAGCTGAGAGCTTCGGAGCAGCTCTACGGTGTTGCCTGTCTGGTCCAACACGTCCTGAAGGTTTTTGGCGCTCATTGGGCTACCCGTTCTGAAGTGGCGGTTGTTCCGTCGTTCGACGCTAGGGAGTGATCCCGCCGCGTCGGCAGCGAGAAATGGCGCGAGTGGAATCGCCAGGACGGTCAGTGCCGGCACGTCATTTGACGTAGGGGAGCCGCTGTACGTCATTTGTCCCGCCCCGCCTTCGCCAGCTCGCCGCCGGGAAGTCGCGACAACTGCGCAATGGCAGGTGGGGCCGAGCGCTCTACCGTCGGAGCAGACCGCCGACGGGGTGTCGCGCGGCCCAAGCCAGGGAGTACCCCACATGACCAGCCGGAGCAGGCCGGACCCGCAGGGGACCTACGTCTTCGACGGTCCCACGAGTCGCCGAGGGCACCACATGAACAAGCTGTTCATGTCCCTTCGAGAACGGAACGCCCGCCGGGAATTCAGCGCGGACGAAGCCGCGTACTGCCGGAAGTTCGGACTCTCCGCAGAGCAGACCACTGCGACTCTCGGTCGTGACTGGCAGGCCATGCTCGACCTCGGCGGGAGCATCTTCTACATCTACAAGCTCGCGTGTATGGACGGGCTGACCCTGCAGTACCTCGGCGGAGTGTTCACCGGGATGTCCGAGGCGGAGTTCAAGGCCGCGATGCTGGCGGGAGGGCGGACCGATGTCTGAGGTGATCTGGGGACTGGCGACGTCGCATGTGCCGTCCATCGGGGCGGCGATGGATCGGGGCATGACCGCGGACCCGGTGTGGAGTCCGCTGTTCGAGGGGTACCGGCCGGCGCGGGAGTGGCTCGCGGAGCACACGCCGGACGTCGCGATCCTGGTCTACAACGACCACGCCAACGGCGTCGACCTCGACATCGTCCCGACGTTCGCGATCGGCACGGCGGAGAACTACCGGGTGGCGGACGAGGGCTTCGGCCGTCGTCCGGTGCCGGACGTCGTCGGGGATCCCGAGTTCTCCTTTCACCTTCTGCAGCAGCTGATGGACGAGGGCTTCGACCTCACGGTCTTCTCGGAGCTCGATGTCGACCACGGCTTCACGGTGCCCCTGTCGGTCTGGACGCCGGAGCCCGGCGACGCCTGGCCCTGCCCCGTCATCCCGATCATGGTGAACGTCATCAGCTACCCGCAGCCGACCGCGGCGCGCTGCTACGCGCTCGGCAAGGCCCTCGGCCGCGCGATCGCCGGCTACGGCGGCGCGCGGACGGTAGGCATCCTCGGCACAGGTGGAATGTCGCACCAAATCGCGGGCGCCCGGGCCGGGTTCATCAACCCCACCTTCGACCACATGTTCTTCGAGGCGATCGAGAAGGATCCCGAGAAGCTGGCCGCGCTGAGCCGGGAGGACTACATCCGCCAGGCCGGCTCGGAGGGTATCGAGCTGATCATGTGGCTGGTCATGCGCGGAGCGCTGAACGCCGAGGTCCGCAAGGTCCATTCGGCCTACCACGTGCCCGCATCCAACACCGCGGCCGGCCTCGCCCTCTTCGACAACCGGACCGCACAGCCGACCTGATCGGCCAGCTGTCCACCTCGCCCCGATGCATGAAGGAAGTCGGCCGATGTCCATGGAGAGTCTTGCGCGGTTGCGGGGCACCGCCGAAGAAGGGGACGTCCCCACCGAACGGTGCCGAGTGATGGGGGTCGTCAATGTCACCCCGGATTCGTTCTCCGACGGTGGCTTGTACTCCACGACGGATTCGGCGGTGACGCACGGACTTGCGCTCCGGGACGCCGGCGCCGACTACGTCGACGTCGGCGGGGAGTCCACTCGACCGGGAGCCGGCCGCGTGGATGCCGCGGACGAACTGCGCCGGGTGATTCCCGTCGTGCGGGAACTGGCGGCGGCCGGGGTGCCGGTCAGCATCGACACCACCCGGGCCGCGGTCGCCGAGGCAGCCGTGGCCGCGGGTGCGGTACTGGTCAACGACGTCAGCGGCGGCCTGGCCGACCCCGCCATGGCCCGGGTCGTGGCGGCCGCCGAGGTGCCGTGGGTGCTCAACCACTCACGTGGACCGAGCCGGGACATGTACGCGACGGCCGGGTACGACGACATCGTGCGCGAGGTCGCGGCCGAGCTGCTCCTGCGGGTGGACGGTGCCGTCGAGGCCGGCGTCCACCCGGACCGGCTGATTCTCGATCCGGGGCTCGGTTTCGCAAAGCGGGGCGAGCAGAACTGGCTCCTGCTCGCCCACCTCGACGACCTGCTCCGTCTTGGCTTCCCCGTGCTCGTCGGTGCATCCAGGAAACGCTTTCTGAGCGATGCCCTGTACGGTGACGGACCCTGCCGGCCGGTACTCGACCGGGATGCCGCGACGCTCGCCACGAGCGTGGTCGCCGCACGGGCCGGCGCATGGGGGGTCCGGGTACATGACGTGGCCGCCTCGGCCGACGCGGTGCGGGTGGTCTCCGTCCTGTGCCGAGCCCGGTCAGCCGGCAGCGAGCGTGCCTGACAGCACCGTCGCGGGCCGCCACCCGCGCAGGGAGCTGACCAGGGCTACCCCCTCGGCTCGGCACAGGTCGGCCGGATGGAGGGTCCGTTCGCGCAGGAAGCCCGTCTCGACCAGCCGTCCGCGTGCGACTCCAGGGAGGCAGCCGCCGCCGAGCGGGGGAGTCCACCAGGCGTGGTCGAGCCGGACGGCGAGGTTGGCCGTGCAGGCCTCGGTGAGTTCACCCCGCTCGTTGACCAGCAGCACGTCGTCGGCCTGCGGATGACGCGCGAGTCGGGAGGTGTAGGGCTGTCGCCGGCTCGTCTTGTGGTGTGGCCAGCACTGCGTCGAGTCCACGGGCTCCGCATCGATGGCGAGCCGGACCGGGTGGCGGTCCGCGGCGGGCAGGTCCGCGACATCGACGACCACACCGCCGTCGCGGAACAGCAGCAGCCGTACCCGCGCGTCCCCTTCTCCGGCCAGGCGTTCGGCGACGGCTTCGCGCACCGCCGCCGCATCGAAGGCGAACCCGAAGTACGCGGCCGAGTCCGCCGCGCGGGCGAGATGCCGGTCGAACGACCGTGGACCGCTTCCGGCCCGGTGGCGGAGTGTCTCGATCAGATGGAACTCCTCCGGGCGGGCATCGAGTACGCGGGCCTTCGCCAGCAGTTCGCTGTACTCCGCAGCGGGCTCGGAGCCCCACGTGATGCCGCCCCCTGTTCCGTAACCGGTGACACCTGTCCGACGGTCGAGCAGCAAGGTGCGGATCGCCACGGAGAAGCGGGCCGAGAAGCGCGCACCGGGCTGGTCCGGGGGCGCGACGACACCGATCGCCCCGCAGTAGACCCCGCGCGGGCCGTCCTCGACCTCGGCGATGAGGTCCATGGTCCGCGCCTTCGGCGCCCCGGTGACCGAGCCGCACGGGAACAGGGCACGGAAGACGTCGCTCAGCCCGACCTCGGCGCCCAGTTCAGCGGTGACGTCGGAAGTGAGCTGGTGGACGGTCTCATAGCGCTCGGCGCGCAGCAGAGAGGGAACCGCCACCGAGCCCGGTACGGCGATGCGGGCGAGGTCGTTCCGGACGAGGTCGACGATCATGACGTTCTCGGCCCGTTCCTTGGGGCTCGACAGCAGCCGTGCCACGACGTCGGTGTCCTCACCGGTGGTCCGTCCCCGGGCGGCCGTTCCCTTCATCGGGCGCATCAGGATCCGGGTGCCTCGTGTCTCGAAGAACAGCTCGGGACTCGCGCTCGCCACCACGAAGCGGCCGGTGTCCAGATAGGCGTTGTACGCGCCCCGCTGCCCGAGCGCGAGGTTCCGGTACAGCTGCTCCGGCTCGCCCCGTACCGATCCGGTCAGTCGCGTCGTCAGGTTGCACTGGTAGGTCTCGCCCGCCGCGATGTGCGCCTTGACCCACTGAACGGCCCGCGCGTGCGTGGGCTCGTCCCACGCCGGCTGCCACGGACCGGCCAGGGCAGCCGGCCCGGCCTCGTGGCCCACGACCGGCACGTTCCGCGGGGCATCGGTGATGCCGAACCAGGCGAGCGGCAGGCCCTCGACGGGTTCGCGCACGACAAGCCCCGCATCCAGGCCCGGCGCGGCCTCGTAGCTGACGAATCCGAAGGCCCACCGGCCTGTTGCCGCCAGGTGCCCGACGGCGTCGAGCACCTCGACGACTTCTTCGGGGCGCTCCGCGACCAGTTCCTTTTCGACCGGTCCGAAGAGCTGGGCGCTACCCGAGACCAGGTCGTCGAACCGGGCCCGCGAGCCGGGGAGGTGTCGCATCGGGCCGCCTTCCATCGTCGGGATCCGCCTGCTCACAAGGCCGGATACGGCATCGCCGCGCATTCGATGCTGCCTGTCGCCCAGGCCCCTCCGGATCGGCGTATCGCGCAAGGGCACCCCGTCTTCCGTCGGCGTCGGACAGAGTCATCTGTCGTGGTCCGGCCTCCCGGGTGCGCGACTACGTCACTTGTCCCGCTGGGGGCGCGACGCTCGCCGAGCACATGTCCGGTCATCCGAGTGTTCTTTGATCAAGGCCGGGTTCCTAGCGTCGTAGGAGGCCCGGAGCCAAGCCCAACGACGCTGCCACGGCGGTCTCGAAGGCGGTGTGCCCCGACCCACACCACCCAGCGGAAAGGTTTTTTGCATCATGACTGTTGAGAGTCTGGCGGCGGCCATCGCCCGCGTCGGGAATCCGGTCGAGCTGCTGCGCAACACCGCCGCACGCGCCCACACCTTCCCCGTCACACCGGAGTTCACCAACTGGCGTTCCGAGCAGCGCGCCTGGGCGGAGTCCTGCGCGCTCCTCGACCAGTCGCACCACATGACCGACCTGTTCCTCAAGGGCCCCGACGCGCTGAAGCTGCTCAGCGACCTGGGGGTGAACAGCTTCGCCAATTTCGGGGTGAACAAGGCCAAGCAGTTCGTGGCAGTGAACCCGGACGGCCAGCTGATCGGTGATGCGATCCTGTTCCACCTGGAGGAGGAGCTGTTCGACCTCGTCGGGCACCCGATGGTGATCGACTGGGTACTGTTCCACGTCGGGCGCGGGGACTACAGGGTCACTACCGAGCGCGACGAGAACTCCGCCGTCCGGCCCTCCGGCCCGCCGACGTTCTACCGCTACGAACTCCAGGGGCCGACCGCTGCGGCGGTCCTCGAACAGGCCACCGGACGGCCACTGCCGCAGACCAAGTTCTTCCACATGGCCGACTTCTCCCTCGCCGGCCGCACGGTCCGCGGTCTGCGCCACGGCATGGCCGGCCAACCGGGCTTCGAGCTGTTCGGGCCCTGGGAGGAGGGAGAGGCCGTCCTTGAGGCCCTCCTGGAGGCCGGGAAGGACCACGGGCTCGTCCGTGTGGGAGCGAAGGCGTACTCGAATGCCAATCTCGAGTCGGGCTGGGTGCCGGCGCCGATCCCCGCGATCTTCGGCGACGACCCGCTGCTCAAGGAGTACCGGGAGTGGCTGCCGGCCCGCGCCGTCGGCGCCATCGGCGGCAGCATGGACTCGGACGACATCGCCGACTACTACCTCACCCCCTACGACATCGGTTACGACCGCAACGTCAGGTTCGACCACGACTTCATCGGCCGCGCGGCACTTGAGGAGCTCGCCGGGAATCCGCCGCGTACCAAGGTCACCCTCGTCTGGAACGACGACGACGTCACCGCCGCGATGGGGTCGCTGCTCGGCGAGGGCCCGGGAGCCAAGTACATCGAGTTTCCCAAGGCTCGCTACGCGCTGCATCAGGAGGACAAGGTTCTGCTGAACGGCGAGCAGATCGGCCTCTCACTGGACTGCGGCTACCTCGCCAACGAGCGGGCCATGCTCTCCCTGGCCACCCTGGCCAAGGAGCACGCCACGCCCGGTACCGAGGTCACCGTCGTCTGGGGCGAGCAGCCGAACTCGACGAAGCCACAGGTCGAAGAACATCGGCCCTGGGAGATCCGGGCCACCGTCGCCCCCGTCCCCTACGTCCAGTTCGCTCGCACCAGCTACCGGGACAAGTGACATGACGCTGGCAACGGAGAAGGGCGCTCTCCCACGGAACGCCCACGCGGCCCTGGCTCACGCGCTGCGCACCGCCACCTACGAGGTCCTGCCCTTCAAGAGCGCTGAGGAGAAGGTTCTCGCCCACGTACCTACGGACGTGGCGCTCACGGTGACGACCACCGAGGCGAAGGGACTGGGGCCGACCATCGCCCTGGCCGCCTCGCTGACCCGGCAGGGGTACCGGGTCGCGCCCCATATCGCCGCGCGGCTGGTGCGCGACCAGGCGCAACTGGTGGACCTCGTACAGCAGTTGAGCGACAGCGGTATCGACCGTCTCTTCTGCATCGGCGGCGACGCCGCCGAACCGGCCGGGGATTTCCCGGATGCGCTGAGTCTGCTCCAGGGACTGCGGGCCGCCGGCCATTCCTTCTCGTGGGTCGGTATCGGTGGCTACCCCGAGGGGCACGGCCTCATCGGTGACGAACTGATCGAGCAGGCCCTGAAGGACAAGGCGCCGTACGCCACGCAGGCCATCACCCAACTCTGCTTCGACGCCGACACCACCGTCCAGTGGGCCCGCTCGATGCACTCGCGCGGCATCACGCTGCCGATCCGGGTCGGCATCCCCGGGGCCATCAGCCGGCAGAAGCTGATCCGGGTGTCGGCGAGTCTCGGGCTCGGACAGTCCGCACGGTTCCTGAAGAAGCAACAGAACATGTTCTGGCGCTTCTTCCTGCCCGGCGGCTACAGCCCCAACAAGCTGATCGAGAAGCTGATACCGGCGTTCGCCCAGGGCGACAACAACCTGCAGGGCTTCCACGTGTTCACCTTCAACGACCTGGACAGCACCGAAGCCTGGCGCCAGGCCTGGCTCGCCCGCCTGTCCTGACGGATCCCGCCGGTGCCGGCGTTCCCTTCGTCCCACGGGCCGGTCGTGTCACCGCAGCGCCGCACCGGCCTGCCCGTGGGCTTCCACCCCGAGGAGTTGCACCACCCATGAGTGCCCAGGTGATCGACGGGCGTGCCTGCGCTCGCGAGCTCAAAGAGAAGCTGTCGGCGGACGTGTCCTGCCTGAGGCAGGACGGACTCACCATCGGTCTGGCCACGATCCTCGTCGGCGACGGGTACGGCTCAGCAGCCTACGAACGCCGACTGCGCCGTCTCGCCGAAGAACTCGGCGTGCCCTACCAGCCGCATCCACTGCCCGCCGGCACCTCCCAGAACGACCTGATCGCCTTGGTCGAGCGGCTGAACGGGGACCCCGCGGTGTCCGGCATCCTCGTCCTGCGCCCCCTGCCGGCACATATCGACGAGGCCGCAGTGTTCCGGGCGATCGACCCCCGCAAGGACATCGAGGCCGTACACCCGGAGAACGCGGGGCTGCTCGCCCTCGGCGTGCCTCGTTTCGTCCCCTCCACCGCAGCCTCGGTGTTCCATCTGCTCGACACCTGGCTGGACTCGGTGGGCGAAGACCGCGCCGACTTCTACCACCGCGCGCTGATCGTCGTCGTCGGCCGCTCCAACAATGTGGGCAAGCCGGCGATTTCACTGGGCTACGAGCGACAGGCCACCGTCGAGTCCCTCGACGAGTGGGCCGACCGGACCACCGGCATCGGGCGTCACACACGCGCGGCCGACGTCCTGATCGTTGCCGCAGGCAAGGCCGGGCTGATCAAGGCTGAGCACGTCAGCGAGAAGGCGGTGGTGATCGATGTCGGGATCAACCCTCGGACCGGCGCCGACGGACGGGTGCACATGGTCGGCGATGTCGACCACGCCTCCGTCGCACCGCGGGTGAGAGCGCTCACTCCGGTCCCCGGAGGTGTGGGCCCCGTGACCGACGTGTGGCTGCTGCGCAACACCGTGCGCGCCGCCCGGCTCCTCGCCGGCCGCCCGGCCAGCGGCGACGCGCTTGCCCTGCCCGAACCGACCGACTCGCTCCTGGAGGCGTCATGAATCCGCCCACCGGCGCCCAGCGCGGCGTCCTGCTGCTCTCCTGCCCGGATGTCCCGGGCCTCGTCCACGCGGTCACCGGGCTGCTGGTGCAGGAGAAATGCACCATCGTGCAGAGCCAGCAGTTCGGCAGCACCACCAGCGAAACCTTCTTCATGCGGGTGGAGTTCGCGCACATCGACGGCTCGCCGCTGGACTTCGACGCGCTCAGGCTCGGGGTCCGGGTTCTCGCTGACAGGTTCGGCATGACCTGGCAACTGGCCGACACCGCACGGCGTCTGCGCACGGTCATCATGGTGAGCAAGTTCGCCCACTGCCTCAACGACCTGCTCTTCCGCAACTCCATCGGTGAGCTGAACCTCGACATCGTCGCGGTGGTGTCCAACCACCCCGACCTCGGCCGGATCGCCGACGGCTACGGCGTGCGGTTCCGGCACATCCCCCTGTCGAAGGACACCAAACCGCAGGCCGAGGCCGCCCTACTGGACCTGATCCGGGAGGAGCGGGTCGACCTCGTCGTCCTGGCCCGCTATATGCAGATCCTCTCCGACGGCCTGTGCCGGCAGCTGGAAGGCCGGGCCATCAACATCCACCACTCGATACTGCCGAGCTTCAAGGGCGCCAAGCCCTACCACCAGGCCCACGCGCGCGGCGTCAAGTTCATCGGGGCGACCGCGCACTACGTCACCGCCGACCTGGACGAGGGGCCGATCATCGAGCAGGAACACCTCCGCGTCGACCACTCGCTCAGCCCCGACCAGCTCGCGGCGCGCGGACGCGAGGCGGAGAGCCGAGCACTGGCACGCGCCGTCCGCTGGCACAGCGAGAACCGGATCGCGGTCATCGGCAACCGGGCCGTCGTCTTCCCATGACCGCCCACGACACCGAAACCGGCGACCTCGCACGGCAGCCGGTCGGACGATTCCTCGACGACCTCGCCTCCCGGACCCCCGCGCCGGGAGGCGGGGCCACTGCTGCGCTGCACGCAGCACAGGCCGCGGCGCTGCTCACCATGGTCGCCCGGTACACCACGGGCGAGAAGTACGCCGATTCAGCAGAACTCGTCGCCCGCGTCATCGAAGGAGCGGAGGCGAAACGCACCGCCGCGCTGCGGCTCGCCGCCGAAGACGCAGCGGCGTTCACCGCAGTGACCCAGGCGTACGGACTGCCGCGTGCCACGCCGCAGGACAAGGAACGACGGTCCGCGGCGATCGCCGCCGCGCTCGCGGCAGCCGCGGGCCCGCCGGCCGAGGTGATCCGGGTCGCGTACTCGCTGATGACGCACGCCGAGGCCCTCTTGCCGGTGGCGAACCGCAACGTCATCACCGACGTCGCCGCGGCCGGCGAGGCGGCACGGGCCGCCGCCACCACGGCCCGGCTCAACGTCGAGATCAACCTCGGCGGCATCCGCGACGAGGCGGCCCGATCCGATCTCCTTGGCGTGCTTGAGCAGGTCGACCCGCTCATCCGCCGTGCCGCCGCGGTGGAGCGCTCGGTGCGCACGGCCCTGGCAGCGAAGCCCACGCCCTGACGTCCGAGGCCCCGGACCCCTCCATGCCTGCCCGCCCGCGCCGGGGGCAGGCACCGGCCCAGCTGACCACTGAGCGGCTGATCGAGCAGATGGCACCGCAGGAGCAGGAGCGTCTGCTCCTGCTCCTGCGGCATGGTGTGGGCACCACCGTCAGCCCGCGGATCCCTCGGCGAGCGGGTGGGCCGGCTTGACCAGGGCCGGCGCGGAGGCCGGCTCCTCGGCGTAGAGGATCCTGCGGTTGGCGCACAGGACGGCGGCCAGGCTGATCAGGCAGACCACCGCGATCAGCACGGAGACCGCCGCGCTGCTGCCGAAGTCGGCGAACAGGGCCGTGGCCAGCAGTGGGGTGATACCGCCGCCGAGGATCGAGGCGATGGTGTAGCTGATCGTGGAACCGCTGTAGCGCAGCCGGACGGGGAACATCTGCGTGATCAGCGCCGGCTGAGTGCCCGCCATGATCGAGTTCGCGACGGTGATGCCGAGGAGCCCCACCACGATCAGGGCGATCGACCCGGTGTCGACGAGCCAGAACAGCGGGAATGCCCACACCGCACCGACCGCCGCGCCGACGGCGAAGGTGGCCTTGCGGCCGAAGCGGTCCCCGGCGAGACCCGCGGCGAGCATCATCAGGAGCCACGCCGCACTGACCCCGACGAGGATCCACAGCATCGTCGAGACGGGCAGCTTCAGGGTCGCGGCGCCGTAAGAGACCATGTACACCGAGACCAGATAGCCGATCGCCGGCGCCGCGATGGACGCGAGGCTGCCGATCAGGATCTGCATCGGGTTGCGCCGGAAGACCTCGACGACGGGCAGCTTTTCGATCTGGCCCGCCTCGCGAACCGTGTTGAATTCGCTGCTCTCCTCGATGCGCAGGCGGATGACGAGACCGACGACGATGAGGACCGCACTGGTCAGGAAGGCGACGCGCCAGCCCCAGGCGGCGAAGTCCTCGGGCGACATCACTCCGGTGAGCAGCAGGAAGGCCAGCTGCGACAGCA
The DNA here is from genome assembly GCF_050433025.1 of Streptomyces auratus. Taxonomy (NCBI): domain Bacteria; kingdom Bacillati; phylum Actinomycetota; class Actinomycetes; order Kitasatosporales; family Streptomycetaceae; genus Streptomyces; species Streptomyces auratus. Next base: position 2,444,920 of record NZ_JBNGCB010000003.1, read on the forward strand.
GAATCCCGGACGGCAGGCCCAGCTGCGGGAAGCAGCCGTAGAGTGAGCGCCGCTTCGCCGGTGCGTTCTCGACCGCCATGAGCACGGCACCGGCCCATTCGCCTCCGACCCCGGCGCCCTGCACCAGGCGGAGCACTATCAGCAGGATCGGTGCCCAGACGCCGATCGACTCGTAGGTGGGGATCAGGCCGATCAGTGTCGTCGCGCTGCCCATCATGAGCAACGAGACCACCAGCATCGACTTGCGGCCGACCCGGTCGCCGAAGTGGCCCATCACCATGCCGCCAAGGGGACGGGCGATGAACCCGACAGCGAAGGTCCCCAGGGCCGCGAGCGTGCCCGCCAGATCGGAGAAGCCGGGGAAGAACTGGACGCGGAACACGAGGGTCGCCGCGACGCCGTAGATGAAGAAGTCGTACCACTCGATCGTGGTGCCGATGTAGCTGGCGAAGGCGACCGTGCCGGGCTTGCGGCCGGGCACGGCGCCACTCTGCTGGGTGGGCGAACTGCTGGACATGGACGCTCCTCGTTGAGCAGGTGCCCGGTCCGGGCGGACCGGGCGGGATCGAAGGTGATGCGGTGGTGCCCCCCTGCCGACCGGTCGGACGCGGTCGATGTCCATCAGCGCAGGCCGATCAGTTGCGCCTGAGGCAGGCGCTCACTGCTCTTCCTGCGGGTGCGTGGCGAGTGCTTCGACGGTGACGTCCATCCACACCCACATCGGCAAAGAGGTCAGCGCCTCGTGCAGGGCCGCGGGGTCCTCGGCCTCGTAGAGCCCGAGGGTGGCGTTGCGCCCGGGCACCCGCCACAGTCGCTTGAGGATCCCGGCGTCACGCAGCTCCATGGCCCGCTTGCGCTCGCCCTTCCTGAGCCGATCGCGGACTTCGTCGGCGGTGTCGTTGGGCAGTCGGTTCTCGGTGCGGACCAGGAATTCCACGGTGATTCTCCTCAGCGGCGGGAACAGTTCGGCGCGCATCAGCCCGCTGCGACGTCGAGCAACAGCGCAGCGAGTTCGTCGGGGGCGGTGACCATGGCCTCGTGGCCGGTGGCGACCTCGTGGGTCGGCCAGCCCCGGGCAGCGGCCTTCTTCGCCTGCGGTGTGAACACCCGCATCCAGTCCACGCATTCGATGAACGCGGCCGGGACGTGCTCGCCTCGCCCCGTCAGCCGCAGTGGCTCGGTGTAGGTCAGCCACGGGTGCGGTGTCAGCCGCGGGGTGAGCCAGTCGACGTCTGCCTTCTCGGTGACGCCGAGCTTCTCCAGGGAGCGGACGGGTATCAGCCAGCCGTACCCGGGGCCCGCGACGGACTGGCGGTAGTGGCCGGCGACTGTGGCGGGCAGCAAGTCGATGGCGGCGTCGCCGTCGTCGCCGACAAAGGCGTCGAGATGGATGCGCTTGGCCAGCCGCTCGGGGACACGGTCGGCCACGCCGGTGATCACCTGTCCGCCGTAGCTGTGCCCGACCAGGACGACATCGCGGGCGTCGTGCGTCTGGAGAAGGCCGACGATGTCCTGGACGTGAGTGGACAGCCCGACCTGCGGGTTGAGCAGGTGGGCGCGGCCGGACAGACCCGTCAGGGTGGGGGTGTACACCTCGTGCCCGGCAGCTCGCAGCGCAGGGACCACCCGCTGCCAGACCCAGCCGCCGTGCCAGGCACCATGGACAAGGACGAACGTGCTCATCGGCAATCCTCCGGCTGGGCGCTGTCGTGATCGGGCTCGTCGTCGGCGTCGACGTAGCGCACACCGAGCTGATCGAGCAGCGGTCGCATGTCGTAGATGTCGAGCCCCAACTCCCCCTGACGGAACCGGCGGCGCTTGGCCTCCTCGTTCGCCTCGCGGCGGGCGCTCGCCTCGACGACGGCCTCGCCGTCGGCGAGCGGGATGCACAGCACGCCGTCGTCGTCGGCGAGGATGACGTCACCGGGGTGGACCAGCTGCCCGGCGACCACCACCGGGACGTTCACCGAGCCCGCAACGGCCTTCGCAGTGCCTTGTGCGTGCACCGCGCGGGACCAGACGGGGAAGCCCATCGCGGTGAGGTCGGCGACGTCGCGGACCCCGGCGTCGGTCACCAGGCCGAGGACTCCACGGTGGTGGAGTTGGGTGGCGAACAGTTCCCCGAACATGCCGTCGGTCGACCGCGAGGTGGTGGCGACCACCAACACGTCGCCGGCACGGCACTGCTCGATGGCGGCGTGGATCATCAGGTTGTCGCCCGGGTGCGAGAGCACGGTCACGGCGCGGCCCGCGATGCGCGCGCCGGGATAGATCGGCCGCAGCTCCGGTCCGAGCAACCCCCTTCTGCCGTACGCCTCGTGGGCGGTGGCGACACCGTTTTTGGCCAGGCCTGTCACGACCTCGCCGGACGGTCCCCGGCGCGTGCGGACGATGACGTGCCCGCTGTCCCGCCCGCTCACCGGAGTTCGTCCCCGACGAGGGGGAAGACCCGCTGATACGCCTCGGCCTGCACGATCGACTTCGTGCCGCCGTTGCGGACGGCCTGCACACCGCGGCGCAGACCGAGGTCGGTGTAGTACTGCACGAGGTGTGACTGGGCGCGCATGCACTCCATGGCCTTGCGCTTGCGGTCGAAGACCGGCGTGATGTCCAGCAGCAGGTTCGGCACGAAGCCGCACTGCTCGGGCTGGTGCGGCTCGAATTGCAGTACCTGGGGGGCGCCGATCGGGGCGGTGGTGCGGTCGTGCCCGGCAGCCTGAGCGACCTGCCGGGCAAGCAGCGTGGCCTCGTGTGCGGCGTTGTGGTCGCGGTTGTAGGGGTCGGCGGCGACGTGGGTGAGCAGCACCTCGGGCTGTGCCGTGCGCATCTCGGCGACGATCCGGTCCAGCGCGGCATCATCGATCCGCAGCGGATAGTCGCCCAGGTCGAGGAAGGTGATGGACGCCCCGAGAGCCGCGGCAGCAGCCTCGGCCTCCGCCCGCCGGCCCTCCTTGGCCTGCTCCAGGGTCATGCCCTCCTGCTTCCACAGGCCTTGTGATTCGCCGCGTTCGCCGTAGCTCAGGCATACGATCCGTACGCCATGGCCGCGTTCGGCATACAGGGCCAGCGCGCCGCCGGCGCGCCATACGAAGTCACCGGAGTGGGCGCTGATCACCACAACAGAAGGATGCTTGTCGTCAGCCATTGCTGCTGTCCTGACCTTTCTCGGCGGTCCTGCCGCCGTCGGGGGAAGCGGGATACAAGAGCCTGGGGCCAAGCGCCTGCGCCTGCCCTGAGGCACGCAGATCGCCTTGATGCCGTCGACATCTGCTCGTCCTTGCCGAGGACGGCATCGCGGTGGCCGAGTTCCCTTCGAGGACCTCGGATCCGCAGACGCCCCCCGCTCAGGGACGTCAGAGCGTCAGGGTGTCCTGACCTCGCCCTACCGGCCGCGCAGGCAATCGCCGCAGGACAGGAACCAGCCGGCGTCCTACGGGCGCACCTGGGCGCTCACCGGCAGCGAGGTGTGATCCTCATGCCGACGCCCAAGCACAGACAGGGCGAGGAGTCCGGCACGGAGAAGTACGTACGGCGGCCGCCGATCTAAATCCGCTCGTCGACGTGGCATTGTCGTCCCGACCGCGGAGTGCCGAGCCGGAACGACCACTTCACTCTGGTGCTGAGAGGCAGCTCGGCCGCTTCGTCGCGGAGGGGCCCACCACGTCGACGCCACGTCGAACACCTCCTCCCAGCGCCACTCATGGCCACCGCACGTCCTCGATGGCGACACGTCCGACGCTACAGAGCGCTGTCATCCCAGGTATCTCGCTAATGACCGGACTCGCCCGGAGGCATGTCCCACCGCCTCTACGTCATTCGTCGCGAACCACCGAGAAGCGCCTGCGGATCGAGGGCGCGGAACGGAGGGGCTGGGATCTTGCTCATCGGGAGGCACACGGCAGCGTCCTTGGAGGGCGGACACCGGCGGAGCCTGGTCAACGCGGGGCATGCCGAGCATGACGGTGCGACGGCGGACAGGCCGGTGGCGTGGGCCCGGGATCGGGGAGGTACGAGACGTCGGCGGAGAAGGGCTCCCGGCCGGGCCCAGCCCAGCAGCCGGCCGGCCGGCCGGCAAAGCGGAGCGGAGCGGGCAGGCATGACGGGACTGGGAGGCGATCCGCTCTGTTTCGGAGCTACGAACGGGGGAGGCACCACCGAGGCGTCCGCGCGCGTGCTTGCCGCCGGCGAGCCGGTGTTGCCTGGTCGATCAGGGATGACCTGTGCGTCCCGGCCCTGCTCAAGGCCGTTTTCGGTGCATGTCCGGACCAGCCTTACGCCTCCGCGGGGGTGGCCGGTCGTGTCGCGTAGCGGTGGCGCATGGCGTCGCTGGCGGCGGGGCCTGCGGTGAAGACGTAGGTGGCGCTGTCGTCGAGTCGGCGGCCGGTCTTGGCGTCGACGACGACGGGCTCGACTTCCTCGCCGCTGTGCGCGTCTATGAGGATCATGCTGCGTTCGGCCGATGTGAGGCGGGAGTTGCCCCATGCGGCCAGGGCGACGATCACCGGTCGCAGGGAGTGCCCGAGTTCGGTGAGGACGTACTCGTGGCGCACGGGGTTGCACTGGTAGGGCCGGCGTTCCAGTAGCCCGTCCGCGACGAGGGTCTTCAGCCGGGTGGTGAGCATGCTGGAGGAGATGCCCAGGCTCTCCTGGAACTGGTCGAAGCGGGTGTAGCCGTCAAAGGCATCGTGGAGGATCAGCAGCGTCCACCACTCGCCTACGTGTTCCACCGTCGTAGACAGCGGGCACTCCCGGTCCGACAGCCTGATCCGGCTTGCCACGGTGACCATCCCCTCAGTTACTGCTAAAATCGAAGTTAGTGGGTGCTATTTTAGCAGTAATGACGGGAGCGGTGCCTTCTGCGTCCGCACCCGGGAACGGAGCACACCGTGACCTCCCTCAGCGAATCCCTCGAAGGCCGATGCGCTCTGGTCACCGGCGGCACCAAGGGCGCCGGAGCCGCCATCGCCCGACGTCTCGCCCAGGCCGGCGCAAACGTACTGGTCACCGCCCGCAGCCGCCCTGACGACGTCGAGGAGAAGGCGTTCATCACCGCCGACCTGTCCACCGCCCAGGGCGCAGCCCACGTCGCCGCCGAGGTGGACGCCCGCGTGGGAGGCGTCGACATTCTGGTCAACACCCTCGGCGGGTCCGAGTCGCCGGCCGGAGGGTTCGCAGCGCTCGGCGAGGACGACTGGGCCAGGGAGTTGAACACGAACCTGCTGGCCGCTGTCCGCCTGGACCGCGCACTCCTGCCGCACATGATCGCCACGGGCAAGGGCGTGATCGTGCACGTCACCTCGATCCAGCGCCGCATGCCGCTGTGGAACGGAACCCTGGCCTACGCCGCCGCCAAGGCCGCCCTGACCACCTACAGCAAGGGCCTGGCCAACGAGGTCGCCCCGCACGGCGTCCGCGTCAACACCGTCTCGCCCGGCTTCGTGCAGACCTCGGCCGCCGACAACCTTGTCGCCCGGATCGCCCACGACGCAGACATCACCCAGGAAGCGGCGCTGGGCCGGCTGATGGACTCCCTGGGCGGCATCCCGCTGGGCCGTCCCAACCGGCCTGAGGAAGTCGCCGAGCTCGTCGCCTTCCTCGTCTCCGACCGCGCCTCGGCCATCGTCGGTGCCGAACACGTCATCGACGGCGGCACCACCCCCACCGTCTGAACCTGCCACCACCCCAGGGAGCGTCATGCACGACAACCCGCCCCGAACCAGCACCCCGGACGCCCTGCCCGAGGTGATCACCCGCTACCTGAAAGCGCACCACGCCCACGACACCGCAACCGCAATCACGGCGTTCACCCGCGAAGCCACAGTGATCGACGAGGGCAACACCTACGAGGGCACCGGGGCGATCGGGGAATGGCTCGACCGATCCGCCACCGAATTCGACTACACCATCCACCTCACCGGCGCCCAGCAGACCGACGCCACCCGCTACATCGCCACCCTCCACCTCGAGGGCAACTTCCCCGGCGGGACCATCGATCTGCGCTACCAGTTCACACTCCGCGACGGCCTCATCGAACGCCTCGTCATCGAGCCCTGAGTCCCCACCCACGCCACACGTTGCCGCCACATGCGAGAAGCCCCGCTCGCCCCGGATCGCCGTTCCAGGCCGTTGTGCCCAGCCACTCCGCCACTGGGCCAGCCCCCCAGGTTGGGATCAGCACGTGCACGCCTGCGGAATCAAGTGGCGGCGCCGTCACCCCCGTCCGCCCCTCCCGCCACATAGCGCTCCAGCCAGGACGGGAACTCCGTCAGGTCCGCGAGCACCACCTCGGCACCGGCACGCAGGCAAGCCCCCAGCCGCCCGCCGGCGCGAGCCACGACCCCAGCGCCGCACCGGCCACCAGCAGGAGGACGGCCAACGTCAGGACACCGACTGGCCCGGCACGGACCGAGGCTCGCTCACGCCGGGCCCGCGGACGAGATTGCCTTCCTGGGCCCGGTGTTCATGGACGAGCCGGACGGCTATGGCGCCTTCCCCCGCGGCGGAGGCGACCCGCTTGACGGACCCGCTCCTGACGTCACCCGCGGCGAAGACACCCGGCATCGTGGTCTCCAGCATCAGTGGCCCGCGCCCGAGCGATTCCCAGATGTTCTCGTCGGCCGCTGCCCGGGCGTCGGCGCCGGTGAGCACGAACCCCCGTCGGTCCAGCGCGACCACGTCCTTCAGCCACTCGGTGTGCGGCCGGGCGCCGATGAACACGAACAGGGCGCGGGCCGGCAGTTCGCGACGGTCGCCGGAGGCGTTGTCCTCCACGGTCAACGACTGCAGGGTCCCCTCTCCGTCGACCTGGCGCACTTCGGTGTGGGTCAGCACCTCGACCTTCGGATGGCGTGTCACCTGGTCCGCCAGATAGCGTGACATGTCCTTGCCGAGGTCGCCGCTGCGGACGAGCAGATACACCTCGGGCGCGTATTCGGCGAGGAAGAGCGCTGCCTGGCCTGCGGAGTTGCCCCCGCCGACCACGGCCACGGGGTCCATCCGGCACAGGTTGGCTTCGTGGAGTGTGGCGGCGTAGAAGACGCTGGAGCCTTCCAGCCGGTCGATGCCGGGGATGTCGAGCCTGCGGTAGCGCACTCCCGAGGCCAGGACGATGCTGGCGGCCTGGATCTCGGAGCCGTCCGCGAAGGTGAGGGCGTACCGGCCGTCGCGCGGTTCGAGCGAGGTGACCTCGGCGGGGACGGTGAGCTGTGCGCCGAATTTGCGGGCCTGGAGCACCGAGCGTTCCATGAGTTCGCCACCCGAGATTCCGGACGGGAAGCCCAGATAGTTCTCGATGCGCGAGGAGGTGGCGGCCTGGCCCCCGGTGGCTATGGCGTCGACGGCTACGGTGACGAGGCCGTCGGATGAGCCGTAGACGGCGGCGGCGAGCCCGGCCGGGCCCGCGCCGATCACCACCAGGTCGTATGCACCGTCGCCGTGCGCAGAGGCGGGGAGTCCGATGAGGCGGGCGAGGTCCGCGATGCTGGGATTGCGCAGTACCTGCTCTCCCTTCCACATGACGACCGGGGTCTCGTCCGGACGGATGCCGAACCGGCGCAGCAGCGCCTCGGCTTCCTTGTCCTTCTCCAGGTCGATCCATCGATGTGGTAGCCGGTTGCGGGCGGCGAATTCACGCAGCCGCAGGGTGTGGGGCGAGTAGCACGAGCCCAGGATCCGGAAGCCGGCGCCCAGGCCGATGAGCAGGGACCGGCGGCCGAGGTAGGCGCGCAGAACCAGGTCCCCGAGGGCCGGATCGCGTGCCACCAGGGCCCGCTGGCGCTCCACCGGGACCGCGAGGACCTGGCCGGGCTCGCGTACGACCGCGGTGTCGAACGCCGTCTGGCCTTCGAGCAGACCGAGTTCCCCCAGAAAGCGGCCGGGGCCGTGTACCGCCACGGTGCGTTGGTCGGGACCGCCGTAGTCGTGGACGATCTCGACCATCCCGTTGACGATGGCAAGGAACTCCTCGCACGGTTCGCCCTCGCGGAACAGCACCTCGCCCCGCCGCGTGGGGCGGTACTCGCCGTACTGGGCCAGCGCATCGAGCTGTTCCGGCGTCAGCCGGGGGTAGGCGCCGTGCAGATCGGGGGTTTCGGTGGGTATCGCGTCCGGGCCCGCGGCAGTCATCAGACCACGGCCTCGTGGACGTAACACCAGCGCCAGTTCTCGCCCGGTTCGAGGGGCTGCACGATGGGGTGGCCGACGTTGGCGGCGTGCAGGCGGGCGTGCTTGAGTGGCGAGGAGTCGCAGCATCCGACGTGTCCGCAGGTCAGGCACAGCCTGAGGTGCACCCAGGGAGAGCCGAGGCGCAGGCACTCCTCGCAGCCCCCGGGGGTGCGCGGCGTCACCGGGCGCACGAGCGACAGGTGCCAGTCGCTTTCGGTAGTCATGATCGTCGTCCTTCCTCGGCGGACGGGCTCAGCGGCGACCCGCGATGGTCTCCTCGACCCATTGGCGCAGCACGTGGGCGGGGGCGGCGCCGGCCTGTCGCGCGATCACCTCTCCCTGGTCGAGAAGGAGCAGGGTCGGCACGGCCTGCACCTGGAATCGCTGGGACAGCCTGGGGGCCTGGTCCACATCGACCTTGACGAGTTTGATCTTTCCGGCGAGCTCGCGGGCGACCTGTTCCAGTGCGGGGCTGACCATGCGGCAGGGACCGCACCAGGTGGCCCAGAGGTCGACGAGAACGAGGGGCGCCGCCTTATCGGCGACCTCCGCGAAGTCGTCATCGCCGGCGTCGGCGATCCAGGGCAACGGGGTACCGCAGTTTCCGCATGTGGGGCGCCCGTCCCCCGCTGCCGGCACTCGGTTCTTGCGGCCGCACGACTCACAGACGACCGTCTTGCTCCGGCTCGTTGTCACTGTGCTCACGCAGCCATTCCGTGGTCGGCCTGGGCCGGCCTGTCGTACGTCACCACCAGTTCACCGTTCTGGGCGTCGACCCGGATCGTCGAGCCGTCCTGTACATCGCCGCGGATCAGGGCCCGCCCGACGAGCGTTTCGACCTCGTGCGAGATGAAGCGGCGCAGCGGCCGTGCCCCGTAGACGGGGTCGAAGCCCTGCTGGGCGATGAGCTCGCGGGCCCGCTCGGTGAGTTCGACGGTGATCTGGCGTTCGGCCAGGCGCCGGCGCAGGTCGTTGAACTGCAGCTCGACGATGCGCTTGATCTGGTCCATGCCCAGCGGCTTGAACAGCACGACGTCGTCGACGCGGTTGAGGAACTCGGGGCGGAAGTGGCTTTGCAGTTCGCCCATGACCAGGGCCCGTGCCTCGGGTTTGATCTCGCCCTCGGGGGTCACCGCGTCGAGCAGATGGGCGGATCCGATGTTGGAGGTCATGATGACGACGGTGTTGCGGAAGTCGACGGTGCGGCCCTGGGCGTCGGTGATCCGGCCGTCGTCGAGTACCTGCAGCAAGGTGTTGAAGACATCGGCGTGCGCCTTCTCGACCTCGTCGAACAGGACCACGGAGTAGGGCTTGCGGCGTACCGCCTCGGTGAGCTGGCCGCCCTCCTCGTAGCCGACGTATCCGGGTGGCGCTCCCACCAGTCTGCTGACGGTGTGCCGTTCCTGGTACTCGCTCATGTCGAGGCGGACGATGCTCTCCTCGGTGTCGAACAGTGCCGCGGCCAGCGCCTTGGCCAGTTCGGTCTTTCCGACGCCGGTGGGGCCGAGGAAGATGAACGAGCCGATGGGGCGGCGCGGGTCGCGGATGCCGGAGCGGGCCCGGATGATGGCGTCGGTGACCAGCTTGACGGCCTCGTCCTGGCCAATCACCCGCTCGGTGAGGATCTCGTCGAGCCGCAGCAGCTTCTCCCGCTCGCCTTCCTGCAGCCGGGTCACCGGGATGCCGGTCCAGGCGGCGACGATCTCGGCGATCTCGTCCTCCGTGACGACCTCGCGCAGGAGCCGGGTCTCGCCCTGCTTGGTGGCGAGCGCGTCCTCTTCGGCGGCCAGCCGGCGTTCGAGTTCGGTGAGTGTGCCGTAGCGCAGTTCGGCGGCGCGGTTGAGGTCGTAGGCGCGTTCGGCCTCCTCCGCTTCCTGACGGACCTGTTCCAGTTCCTGACGCAGCTCCTGCACCCGCCGGATGGCCTGGCGTTCGGCCTCCCACTGGGCGTTCATGGCGTCGGCCTCGGCGCGCAGGTCGGACAGTTCGCGCCGGAGCTCCTCCAGCCGCTTGCGGCTGGCGGCGTCGGTCTCCTTCTCCAGGGCCGCATCCTCGATCTCCAGACGGGTCACCCGGCGGGTGATCTCGTCGAGTTCGGCCGGCATGGAGTCGATCTCGGTGCGCAGCCGCGCGCAGGCCTCGTCGACGAGGTCGATGGCCTTGTCCGGCAGGAAGCGGTCGGAGATGTAGCGGTGGCTGAGGGTGGCCGCGGCGACCAGCGCGGTGTCCTGGATCTTCACGCCGTGGAAGACCTCAAGACGTTCGCGCAGGCCGCGGAGGATGGAGACGGTGTCCTCCACGCTCGGCTCGTCCACCAGGACCTGCTGGAAGCGGCGTTCGAGGGCGGCGTCGGACTCGACGTGCTTGCGGTACTCCTCCAGCGTGGTGGCGCCGATCATGTGCAGCTCACCGCGGGCGAGCATCGGCTTGAGCATGTTGCCGGCGTCCATGGCGCCCTCGGCGCCGCCGCCGGCTCCGACGACGGTGTGGAGTTCGTCGACAAAGAGCAGGATGTGCCCCTCGGCGGCCTTGACCTCGCTCAGCACGGCCTGCAGTCGTTCCTCGAACTCACCACGGTATTTGGCGCCCGCCACCAGCGAGCTCATGTCGAGGGAGAAGATGGTCTTCTCGCGTAGCCCCTCGGGGACGTCGCCGCGGACGATCCGCTGTGCCAGGCCCTCCACGATGGCCGTCTTGCCGACGCCCGGATCGCCGATCAGCACGGGGTTGTTCTTCGTCTTGCGGCTGAGGATCTGGGTGACGCGGCGGATCTCCGCGTCCCGGCCGATCACCGGGTCCTTCTTGCCGCTGCGCGCCTCGGCGACCAGATCACGGCCGTACTTCTCCAACGCCTCGTACGCGGCCTCGGGCGTCGCCGAGGTGACCCGCTGGTTGCCGCGGATGCGGGTCAGCGCGGACAGGAAGACGTCCTTGGTGATGCCGTGTTCCTTGAGCAGCCGTCCCGCCGCGGTCCTGGAGCCCTCATCGGCCAGTGCCAGGACGAGGTGCTCCACGGACACATATTCGTCCTTGAGCCGCTTGGCCTCCTGCTCGGCGGTGTCCAGCAGCTTGGCCAGCCGCTGGGTGACGTACACCTGGCCGGGTGTGGCGCCGGGTCCGGTCACCTTCGGTCTGCGTGACAGCTCGCTCATGAGCGAGGCGCGCAACGCCTTGGTGTCGGCGCCCGCTTGGTCGAAGAGCCGCGGCACCAGCCCGTCCGGCTGGTCGAGGAGGGCGAGCAGCAGATGCTCACCGTCGACCTCGGTCTGGTCCATCCGGCCGGCGATCGTCTGCGCTTCCTGAAGGGCTTCCTGGGACTTCTGGGTGAGCCGGTTCATATCCACGATTCATCACTCCTCGAGCCGGCGTTGCTGCGTCTCAACGCGGCCTCCAGCTCGCTGATCCGGTCGAGCAGGTCGAGCACCAGACCGAGGGAGGCGTAGTTGAGGGGGAGTCCGGCCCGTAGCCGTTGGATGCGGGCGAGAGTTGCGGGCGCGCCCGGGTCGAACCACAGCCGGCCGCTGTGGTCGCGGGTGGCGTCGACCAGGCCGAGGGTGACGAACCGCCGGACGAGATCGGGGTGGAGTCCGGAGCGCCGGGCCACGACGTCCAGGCTGAGTCTGTCGACGGGCGCGAGGGCGTAGTTGCGGACAACGACGTTCAGGGGCCGCTGCTTGTCCGGCGCCGTCGGCCGGCGGTGCCCGGCCTCCGGCCCGGCGGCAGCGCGCCGCGGATCATGGGTCATCCTGGCTTCCTCGGGTCGAAGGTGGACACGGCAGCCAGCTCCTCGAAGAGCTCACGCTCCCGGTCGCCGACTTCGGGCGGCACCATGATCCGGACCTCCGCGTAGAGATCTCCGTCGGTGCCACGGGGGTTGGGCATGCCCTCGCCGCGCAGCCGCAGCCGGCGGCCGCTGGACGAGCCCTTGGGAACGGTGACTTTGGCGGTGCCGCCGGGCGTGGGTACCGGTACCGTCGCGCCGAGCGCCGCCTCCCAGGGCGTGACGGGAAGCGCGACGTGGATGTCCCGGCCCTCCAGGCGGAATCGCGTATCGGGCTTGATCCGTACGCGGAGGTACAGATCTCCCGGGGGACCGTCGTCGCTGCCCCTGCCGCCTTCCCCGGCCAGCCGGATGCGCTGTCCGTCGACCACGCCCCGCGGGATGTTGACGTCGTAGGTCCGCTGTCCGCCGGGCCCGGCGAGGGTGATGCTGCGATGGCCGCCGTGGTAGGCCTCCTGGACACCGAGCTGGAGCTCGGCCTCCTGGTCGGCCCCGGGAACCGGGCCCCAGCGTCCGCCGCCTCCGCCGCGGCCGTACATTCCGCCGAACAGGTCCTCGAAGCTGATGCCGGAGGCGTCGAATCCCTCGCCGTAGTCGGTGAACCGGACCCGGCCGCCGCCGGTGGACCGGCCGCGCCCTCGGGCTCCCGCCCCGGCCCCCACGCCCGCGCCCACCCGTTCTTCCCAGTCCTCCGGGATCTGCCGGAAGTCCTCGCCGAAGCGGTCGTAGCGCTTGCGCGTCTTGGGGTCGGACAGCACGCTGTACGCCTCGTTGAGCTCCTTGAAGCGCTCCTCGGCCTGCGGGTCCTTGTTGATGTCGGGGTGGTGTTTGCGGGCCAGCTTGCGGAAGGCCTGCTGTATGTCGTCGGAGCTCGCGTTGCGCTGCACCCCGAGCACGTCGTAGTAGTCCCGTGCCATGGGGCGTCACTCCTGCCGCTTGCTGACCAGGACGGCCGCGGGGCGCAGCTCCCGGCTCCCCTCGCCGTAGCCGGGACGCACCACCTGCACGACGGTGTTCGGCTCGGCATCGGGGTCGTCGACGGTGCCGACGACCTCGTGCCTGGCCGGTTCGAAGGGCACTCCGGTCTCCTCGTAGCGGGGATATCCGAGCCGGCGGAGCACGTCGACGGCCTGGTCGCGTACGGCCTTGACGCCTTCGACCACGGCGGACGGATCGGATCCGGCATGGGTGAGCGCCAGGTCCAGATTGTCGACCACCGGCAGCCAGGCCGCCGCGGTGCGGGCGCGTTCCTCGTTCCGTACGGCGTCCAGTTCCTTGGCGTGGCGCTTGCGGAGGTTGTCGAGGTCCGCGAGGGCCCGGCGCCAGCGGTCCTGGAGTTCATCGAGTTCCGCCGCGTGGTCGACCGCCTCCGGCTGCTCCCGGGCCGGAGCTTCGGCCAGCTCCTCCTGGGGCGTCGTCGGCTCCTGTTCGGTGGACATCGCCGCACCTCAGCTCTTGTCGAATTCGGCGTCGACCACGTCGTCGTCGGATCCGGCAGAGCTGCCCGAAGCACCGCCTGCCCCGGCGTCCGCCGTGGCCCGCTCCTCCGCGGACGGGCCCGCGCCTGCCCGGTGGGAGGCCAGCGAGGCGTGGATCTGCTGGAGTTCGGAGGTCAGCGACCTGACCTTGTCGAGCGGTGCTTCTCCCTTGACGGCTTCCCGGGCGTCGGTGACGAGCATCTCGGCCCGTGCCTTCTCGTGCGCGGGTGCGGCGTCGCCCAGCTCGTTCAGCCGGCGTTCGACCTGGTAGGCAACGGCGTCCAGTTCGTTGCGGGCGTCCACCGCCGCGCGCAGGGCCTGGTCCTCGCCGCGGTGCGCCTCGGCCTCCTGGACCATCCGCTCGACCTCGCTCTGTTCGAGGTTGGAGCCCTCGCTGATGGTGATGCCCTGCTCGGCGCCGGTGTCCTTGTCACGCGCGGTGACGTTCAGGATGCCGTTGGCGTCGACGTCGAAGGTGACCTCGACCTGCGGTTCGCCGCGGGGCGCGGGGCGGATGTCCTTGAGCTGGAAGCGGCCCAGGACGCGGTTGTCCTTCGCGAGCTCGCGCTCTCCTTGCAGGACGACGACGTCGACGGCTTCCTGGTTGTCCTCGGCGGTGGAGAAGGTCTCCGTGCGGCGGACCGGGATGGTGGTGTTCCGCTCGATGATCTTGGTCATGACCCCGCCGCGGGTCTCCACGCCCAGCGACAACGGGATGACGTCGAGCAGCAGGACGTCCTTGACGTCGCCCTTGAGCACTCCGGCCTGGATCGCGGCGCCCATGGCCACGACCTCGTCGGGGTTGACGCTCATGTTCGGGTCCTTGCCACCGGTCAGGCGGCGGACCAGGTTCTGGACGGCGGGGATGCGGGTGGAGCCGCCCACGAGGATGACCTCGTCGATATCGCTCTCGCTGATCTTGGCGTCGGCCATCGCCTGCTTGACCGGTTCCATGGTCCGCTCGACCAGGTCGGAGGTGATCTGCTCGAACGTGGACCGCATGACCGTCTCGGTCAGATGCTTCGGGCCGGCGGCGTCCGCGGTGATGAACGGCAAGCTGACCTGCGTCTGGGTGACCGAGCTGAGTTCGGTCTTGGCCTTCTCCGCGGCCTCGAAAAGCCGTTGCAGGGCCTGCGGGTCGTTCCGCAGGTCGATGCTGTTGTCGCGTTGGAAGTTGTCCGCCAGGTGGTCCACCAGCCGCCGGTCGAAGTCGTCACCGCCCAGGTGGCTGTCGCCCGCGGTGGACCGGACCTCGACCACCCCGTCTCCGACGTCGAGCAGGCTGACGTCGAAGGTGCCGCCGCCCAGGTCGAAGACGAGCACGGTCTCGTGCCCCTTCTTGTCCAGCCCGTAGGCGAGAGCCGCCGCCGTGGGCTCGTTGATGATGCGCAGGACCTCCAGTCCCGCGATGCGCCCCGCGTCCTTTGTCGCGGTGCGCTGGGCGTCGTTGAAGTAGGCGGGGACGGTGATGACGGCTTCCGTCACCTTCTCGCCCAGCTGCTTGGCGGCGTCGTCGGCGAGCTTGCGCAGGACCAGTGCGCTGATCTCCTCGGGCGCGTACAGCTTGCCGCGCACCTCGAAGCGCGCATTGCCGTGGTCGTCGGCGACCACGTCGAAGCCGACGGCCTTCGCCTCGTCCGAGATCTCGTCGTAGCGGCGGCCGATGAAGCGCTTTGCCGAGTAGATGGTTCCCTTGGGGTTGAGGATCGCCTGGCGGCGGGCCAACTGGCCCACGAGCCGCTCGCCCGAGTCGGTGAACGCGACGACCGAAGGCGTCGTGCGGCTGCCCTCGGAGTTCGGGAGAACCGTCGCCTCACCGCCCTCCCACGCGGCGATCACCGAGTTGGTGGTTCCGAGGTCGATGCCGACTGCCTTAGCCATGGGGATACTCCTTCATCGAAAGCCACGGAAGTGTGCGCGCGCCCTGTGCCGCGGGGTCTCACTTCTCGGTGGCGGTGGTGCCGGCCGCCGCGCTCCCGAGCCGGTCGAGCAGCTTGGCGGCCTGATCGGCCACCTCGGCGTACGCCACGACCTCGTACCGGCTCTGCTGCATCGCGCTGACCGAAGCGACGTCGCGGCGCCCGCGCCGCACGCTGTACAGCAGCAGTCCGAGCAGCGCGCCGATCACTGCGCCCAAGATCAGCCCGTAAAGGGCCAGGGCCTGTCCGATGGGTCATGGCCGGGCCCGCGGCGACGACAGCACCGGGTCGAGCCGACTGAGCAGGCCGAAGAGCCAGCCGATCAGTGCACCGGGGAGAGCTCCGGACGCGGCCCCGCTCAGCGCCGCCCTGCCATGACCGACACGGTCGACAGCTTGTTCGACGAGTTGCAGGTCGTGGCCGATGAGGGCGACTCGTTCCACCGGGAATTCCTGGTCGGACAGGTAATCGACGGCGCGTTCCGCCTCCGCGTAGGTGGGGCAGGACGCGATGGGCCGACGATCCTGCTGGCTCATGTCCCCTCCTCCCGGCGGCACGCCACTGCTACTGGTTCGCGGCTGACCGCTTCAGTCTCGCCATCGCACCGACCCGCGGCCTGCGCCCGCGAGGCCGAAATCCGTAGGGAATGTCGGTCTGCCAGGGTGAGCTGATCGAGGCCGACATATCGGACAATATTCGGCGTCGTTGGGTAGTGTGGATCCCGGGCGACCCTTAGAAAGGCCCTTGATCCCACCATGGCCACGACCTCGGGCACGACGGGCCACTCCCCCCGGACCAGCTGGGGCCGCGAGCACCTGGCGAACCTGTACAGCCTTTTCGTGCTCTCGATGATCATGAATGACGCGCCGGACGAGAGCGACGTCCTGACGCGGGCCCTCACTGCCGTTGGCACCCTCGGTCCGTGCCGCGCCGAGGCCGCCTACCTCACGCTCGACAACGGCCCGACCCGCGCACCCGCCGACTGGCCCCACGCCACCCCCCACCTCGATGCCCAGGTCCGGAGACTGGACGGTCGGGGCGGGCCGGTCACGGTGCGGGACCGGGAATGGGGCTGGAGCCTCGCGCTGCGCGGCACGGCGGACGCCATCGGTCACCTGGTGGTCAGCGCACCGTCCCAGCCCACCGATGACGAGTACTTCCTGCTGCGGGTCCTGGCTCAGCAGACCGCGGCGGCCCTGACGCAAGCCATGGCCCGGCGCACGGAACGCGACCGTGAACAGCAATTGGAGCATCAGCGCTCCGTCCACGAGATGCTCAGCGACGCCTCCGCCAAGGACGACGGCGTACAGGGCATCGCCGGGGCCCTCCACAAGCTCACCGGCTACCCGGTCGCCATCGAGGACCGCTTCGGCAATCTGCGGGCCTGGGCGGGCCCGGGCCGCCCCGACCCCTACCCCAAACCCGAGGCGACCCCGCACGAGGAGCTTCTGCAGGATGCGGCCCGCCGACAGCGGCCGGTGCGGGTGGCGGAACAGGTCATCGCGCTGGCCCAGCACCGTGGCGAGGTCCTCGGCACCGTAGCCCTGATCGACCCCGAAGCAGGCGCCGGCGAGGAAGAACGGTTCGCCCTCGATTACGCCAGCACTGCGCTGGCCCTGGAACTGGCCCATCTGCGCAACCTCGCCGAGGTGGAACTGCGGCTACGACGCGAACTCGTGGACGACCTGATCACCGGCACCGACGACGCGAGCGCCTACGCCCGGGCCGCCGCCGTAGGCCATGACCTGCACGGTCCGCACTATCTCGCCGCCGTGCAATGGGCGGGCCGGCCGGCCGACGACACCTTCGTGCAAGCGGTCGGCAGGTCGGCAGCCGGGCTGCGGATGCGGTCACTGCTGGCCAGACGGTCCGGGATGGCCGTCCTCGTACTGCAAGGCCGTCCCCGGGCGAAGGCCCTGCACGAGGCAGTGGGCCGCGAACTCGGCTCGCCCACCGGCTCCATCGGTGTGGGCGGCCGCTGCGACACCCCGAGCGAGATCCCCCGCTCGTTCCAGGAAGCGTTGCGCGCCCTGGAGGTCCGCCAGTGCTCGCAGTCCCCCCACGGCGCCACGACCTTCGACGAACTGGGTCTCTACCGCATCCTGGGGTCGGGCGGCGGCTACCGGGAGGTCGAGCAGTTCGTCCGTGAGTGGCTCGGCCCGCTCCTGGACTATGACGCCGCACACCACTCGGACCTGGTCCGGACCCTCGCCCAGTACTTCGAGTGCGGTGGCAACTACGACGCCACGGCAGCCGCCCTGGCCATCCACCGCAGCACCCTGCGCTACCGGCTCCAGCGCATCCGCGAGGTCAGCGGCAGTGACCTCGGGGACGTCGACAGCCGGCTGAACCTGCACGTCGCCACCCGGGTGTGGAAAGTCCTGGGCGGCTCACCCTGACCAGGAGGCGAGCGATGCACCGGCGGACAGCGGACACTCCCGTGGCCGCTGTCGCTCACCTGGGCGGAGTACCACTGACTCCCGGCGACCACATCTGTGTCCTGTACCGGGGGCGTGCCGAGCGGGACCAGCTCATGACCCCCTTCTTGGCGGAGGGCCTGAGTGCAGGGCACATCTGCCTCCTTTTGGGCACCGAGGGCGACGGCCGTACTTTTCGCGACGTCTTGGCCTCTCACGCCCCCGCGGTGGGCCGGGGCGGCAACAGCCTCCAGATCAGGGGCCCGAAGGAGTATCTGCGGGACGGGACCTTCGACGCAGACCGCGCACTGGCCCGTCTCTCCGCATGGTCGGACGAGATGTTCCCGTCCGACGACGACACCTGCGCCCGGCTCGCCGCCGATATGAGCTGGGCCCAGCCCTTGGTGCAGCCCGCCTTCGTCCAGGACCTGGTCCGGTACGAGATGCACACGACCCGGTGGCTGCGGTCGCATCCCCAGGTGGGGATGTGCATGTACGACCTGGAGATGTTCCACAGTGACCTGATCGTCCCCCTGATCAAGGCCCATCCGAAGGTCTGGCTGAACGGCATGATCATGGAAAATCCGTACGTCCTCGATCCCGATGAGGAGACCGGGCCACCGGCCCCCGGGGAGACCTGACACCGCTCACCGCTCACCGCTCCGGCCGTGCGCACATCCCGCCGTCCGGTTCCGGCACGAAACCCCGGCTGCCGCACGGAACGCGGCGCTGCCTATCCGACGTCCTTGGGCGGCGGAGCCGAGCCGTCACCGCGCCCCCGCCGGAGTTCCTGTTCCTGTTCCTCTTCCGCATCTGCCGCCTCTTCCTCCGGTGCCGGTCGCTCCTGCCGGTTCTCCCGCGCCTCCCGGGCCGACTCGACATCCCGTTCCAGCGGTGTCGTGCCCAGCGCGGCCGTCAGCTCCTCCAGGGCCCCCAGCAAGAGTTCCGCGCCACGCCGCACCACCGGGTCATCACCGTCGTCCGCGCCTTCCCAGGCGTCGAGCGCCGCCGCTACCCGCTCCCATCCCGGGGCCCGCCGCTCGCGTACGTCCCGCGCCGCACGCGCGGTGTCCGCCCGCAGGGCCGCCGCGAACAGTGCGGCTTCCGGGACGGGCCGCACCCCTCGCCCCGGCAGATGGGCCTCCAGAAGCAT
The DNA here is from genome assembly GCF_050433025.1 of Streptomyces auratus. NCBI lineage: Bacteria > Bacillati > Actinomycetota > Actinomycetes > Kitasatosporales > Streptomycetaceae > Streptomyces > Streptomyces auratus. The sequence goes on from NZ_JBNGCB010000003.1 coordinate 2,463,831, forward strand.
CGCCGCCCGCCCCATCGACTTGAGCGCCTCATATGCGTCCTGGGCCGCACTGCGGGTCAGCCCACGATGCTTCACCGGCTCTTGCTTGGACCGCTCGAAAGTCTCGTCCCACGCGGCCTCCTTCTTACGGGCGGCAAGCAGTGCCTGCCGCACTTGCGCGCGGTGCCCGCCGCCGGGATCCGCGTAGCTGCCGACCACCGCCGCCGCGTACCGCCCGTTCGCGGCGAGCCAGTCCGCGAGACGGTCCAGCAGCCGCGGGGTCTCCCAGGCCGGGAAGACCACATAGGCCAGCATCGCGAGCGCACCGCCGAGCAGGGTCAGCAGCACTCGGTCCCGCACCGTCTGGTGCCACTCCTCGCCCCCCATCCCGAGCAGGAAGACGACATACGCCGCGGCGAAGGATTGCGAGACCGCGTACCCGGTGCGCATCAGCAGGTACATCAACCCGGCCGATAACACGGCCAGCCCGCCGGACAGATATGCGCCCGGGTGAGCCAACTGCACCACTCCGGTGGCCAGGCCGACGCCGACGAGAGTGCCGGAGAACCGGGCCACGGCACGGGAGTAGGTCTGGTGGAAGTCGGGCCGCAGCACCATGACGGAGGTGATCGGCACCCAGTAGCCGTGGCCCAGCGGAAGCGCATTGCCGAGCAGGTAGCCGAGGCAAGCCACCCCGGCGAGACGTACCGCGTGCCGGAGAACAGCCGAGTCCCAGGCGAGCTCGCGGCGCATCGCACGCAGCACGACCGGCACCATCCGGAACATGGTCGGACGTACCAGTGCCGGGGCGTTCGCCGCGTGGGTGTCGCTGCTGTCCGCGGTCTCCACGACCTCGCGCAGCAGATCGAACAGCCGCACCGCTGCCAGCCGCGCCGGCCCCCGCAGCACCTCGTCCTCCCCGCTCCGGAGGGCTTCCATGGCGTCCGAGGGCGCCCGGACCGGGGTACCGCGGCGGATCGAGTGGGCAGCGGCGTCCAGCACCTCGCCGGCCGCCTTCAGGAGTTCCCGCGCCCGGTCGCGTTCCGGCCCCTCCGCCGGAGCGCCGACCCGGGGGTCGGCGAGGGAGGCGAGGACCGGGCGGATGCGCTCGGCCAGGCCGCGGGGGCCGTGCAACGCGGCGGGCCGCCGGCGCGCCTGCCACGGTGTGACCGCAGCGGCCTCGCGGGCCGTCATCATCGGTTCCGGGGCGAAGGGGGCCACCGGGTCGTGCCGCAGCCGCCGGGCGTAGTCGGCCACGGCGGCGAGGGCGCAGGCGAGCGCATCCCGGTGCGCTCCCCAGCGGCGGATCGGGAACAGCAGGATCAGCGTCGCTTGCGCCACACCGCCGAAGGCGATCACCGCGGCGTGCTCCAGCGCCTGCACCACGGTGGTCGGCAGGGTGACGGTCACCAGCATGATGCCGATCGTGGTGGCCGCGACGATCCCGGCGGTCGAGCCCGCGGCCCAGGCCATTCCGGCGCCGAAGGACCACACGGCGAGCAGCAGGAGGAACGGCACGGGGTGCGCCCCCGCCAGATATCCCAGGAAGGTGCTGAGCGCCAGGCCCGCGCCGGCGGCCAGCGCGAGCACCTTGCGCGGGCGCCAACTCCGCTGGAACGTGGCGGTGCCGGCCGAGAAGGCTCCGAACGCGGCGGACGTGGCATAGGCCGGGGAGACAAGCCACAGCGCGAGCCCGATCACGGTGGCCACTCCGGCCGCGGCGCGCAGTGCGACCAGCGGCTCGAGCCGGGTCCGCTCAATGGTCAGCCCGGAGCGCACGCTCAGCCCCAGCGCCCGCAGCCACGTCACGGCGCCGAGCTTAGGGCGAGGCCGGGGCCGTCCGCCGTCAGCCGCACCGTGCACCCGTCCACGGGACTCGCCGGTTCGGGCGCGCTCGCGACAGCCCGACGAGCATGGCGCCCAGCAGCAACCCCAGCATCAGCTCGGTGTGTTGCGCCCGCTTGATGCGTGGGGGGCGGAACATCGGAACGGCGTTGGCGATGGCCTCCACCCCGGTCAGCGCCGAGCATCCGGCGGAGAACGCCTTGAGCACCAGGAGCACGCCCAGTGCCTCGACGGCGGGGAAGGACTGGGACGTTCCGACCGTGACTGCGGGATGGGCCCGAAACAGCCCCACGACGATGACACCGATCACGCTGACGATGAACAGCACCGCGGGCAGCATCAGCACCCGCGCGCTGTCCGCGATGCCGCGCAGATTGACGACGGTGAGGAGGAACAGTGCGATCAGGCATACGGCCAGAAGATGATCGGAAAGGACGGGAAACGCCGAGGCGAGGCTCGCGGCACCGGCGGCGAGACTGACGGCGACGGGTAACCGCCTGATCCGGCTTCGGAGAGTCTCCGGGGACCTGCACGCCCACCGCGCTGGACGGGTGCGAAGTGGAGGACGACCAGGCACAGGTTCTGGACCTGGCGGACATCCGTAGAGACGGAAGGTGACGGATCAGGACCCGCGCACCGGGGTGGATGACGGCGCCGGCGACGGCGAGCGCCCCGCCTCCTGGAGCGGGAAGTAGTCTCCCGGCCGCGTCGAGCGCCGCCACACGTACGCCGCCGACGCCATCACGAGGATCAGCCCCGCCAGGATCAGCAGTTCGATCCCCGCGACGTTCCACCGGAAGGACTTCTCCGCCTCGGCCGTCACGATGAGCACCTTGCGGATGCCGGCAATCAGGCCGACGACGAGGAACGGCTCCGCGTCGAGGGTCTGGTTTCTGATGGTGAGGCGGACGGTGTGGAGCAGCTCGGCGACGATGAACAGCACAAGGCCGTTGTCCAGGGCGGAGAGAACGACCGCATCCTCGCGGTACGGCCCCTGGAGCGACCTGATGACGTTTTGGACGACCCCGACGGTCAGGAGCCCCGCGAGCAGTACGAGGAGCGCTGCGACGACGAGGTGGATGCCGTCCTCGATGAGCTGCAGGAGGCCCTGTACCCGGCCGCCCTCGATCTTCGGGAGAATGGGTCTCACAGTCGGCATGCTAGGGGTGTGGCAGCCCGAAGGCGCGGCGTGCTGCCGAACGGGTGCCGCCGCCTCGACGGGGCATGCGCGGCAGGCGGACAACGTGACGGCGCCCCTGGTGGTGGACGAGCAGGTCGACGTGTCGACGTGGCCGAAATCGTCGGCACCCGTCTGGGGGACGGTGACTGGGACATCGGCGTCTTCCGGGCAGTGGTGAGATTTGGGATCGTGCAGGGCGTGAGTGAGATGTCGGCGCGCACCCTGCAACGCCGCTTCTCCGGGCCAGAAGACCCGGCCCTGATCACGAGCTAGGCACCGCATCCGTACCCGTGGAGCGATCGTCTACGTTGTCTTCACAGTGAGGCTCTGACCTGCGCAAACCCTGCTTCGGGTGCGGTCGGCGGCCACGTTCCGACGGCTCTTTCTTGACCCGGGTGTAAGGATCGTGTCAAAGAGTCGGTAGCTTGGCCGGGTGAGTGAGAAGACCCTGCAGCACCGGATCGATGGTCCCGACGACGCCCCCGTTCTTGTACTGGGCGCCGCGCTCGGGACCACCTGGCACATGTGGGACCGGCAAATCCCCGAGCTGACCCGCCACTGGCGCGTCATCCGTTTCGACCTGCCCGGACATGGCGGCTCGCCCGCCCACGCGGCGTCCTCCATCGCCGAACTGGCCGACCGGCTGATGGCCACCCTCGATGCCCTGGGCGTGGACCGCTTCGGCTACGCCGGCTGCAACATCGGCGGTGCCATCGGCACCCAGCTGGCGCTCACCCGGCCGCACCAGGTCACCTCGCTGGCGCTGGTCTCCACGTCACCGCGCTACGGAACCGCCGACGCCTGGCGCCAGCGCGGCGTGGTCATCCGCACCAACGGACTCGAACCGATCGCCCGCACCGCGCCCGAGCACTGGTTCACCCAGGACTTCGCCGGTGCCCAGCCCGCCATCGTCGAATGGGCCGTCCAGATGGTGCGGACCACCGACCCCGGCTGCTACATCGCCGCCTGCGAGGCGCTGGCGGCCTTCGACGTACGGTCCTCCCTCGGCCGGGTCGGGGTCCCCACCCTCGTCGTCGTCGGCTCCGAGGACCAGGTCACGCCCACCACCGACGCCCGCAGCCTCGTCGCCGGCATACCCGACGCGAGCCTGGCGCTGGTGCCCGGCACCTCGCACCTCGCACCCGTCGAGCAGCCCTCGGCCGTCACCGAACTCCTCATCCGGCACTTCTCCAGTGCCTGGCACGACAAGCCGGGCCCCGGGGGGCAGGCCGCGATCGGCGCCGCCGCGCCCAAGCCGCAGATCGCGCCCCCGTCGCACCCGCAGACGCCGCCCGCCGCCATAGAGTCCGGCTTCGCCGGGCCGGACCAGGACCGCGGCGCCACCTACGAAGCGGGCATCAAGGTCCGCCGTGAGGTGCTCGGCGACGCCCATGTCGACCGGGTCGAGGCCGCCGCCGACGACTTCACCGGCGAGTTCCACGACTTCCTCACCCGCTACGCCTGGGGCGAGACCTGGACCCGGCCGGGCCTGGACCGCCGCACCCGCAGCATCGTCACGCTCACCGCGCTGGTCGCCCGCGGCCACCACGACGAACTGGCGCTGCACACCCGCGCGGCGCTGCGCAACGGCCTGACCCCGATGGAGATCAAGGAAGTGCTGCTGCACACCGCCGTCTACTGCGGTGTCCCGGCGGCCAACTCCGCCTTCAAGGTCGCCCAGCGGGTGATCCGGGAGGAGACGACACCGGAGGCCTGAGCGAGGCGGCGGTGCGCGGCCGCGGCCCCGCCGACGGGACGCCGCACCGCCCCCCCGTGCGTGCCACCGGGCCGTGCCCCACGGCAAGATGGCAGGCATGGAACTCACGAAGAAGACCCATGCCTGTGTCCGGCTGGAGAAGGACGGGCGGACGCTGGTCATCGACCCGGGTGTGTTCAGCGAGGAGGACGCGGCCGTCGGCGCGGACGCGATCCTGATCACCCATGAGCACCTGGACCACTTCCACGAGGGCCGGCTGCGGGCGGGCATGGAGGCGAATCCGGGAGCCGAGATCTGGACCCTGGCCAGCGTCGCCGAGCAGCTCTCGGCCGCGTTCCCCGGCCGGGTGCACACGGTCGGCGAGGGCGACACCTTCACCGCGGCCGGCTTCGACGTCGAGGTGCACGGTCAGCTGCACGCCGTCATCCACCCCGACATCCCGCGCGTCACCAATGTCGGCTTCCTCCTCGACGGCGGCGCGGTCTTCCACCCCGGCGACGCCCTGACCGTCCCGGAGGACCGCCGCATCGACACCTTGCTGCTGCCCGTGCACGCGCCTTGGAACAAGGTCGCCGAGGTCATCGACTACGTCCGCGCGGTCGCGCCGCGGCGGGCCATCGACATCCACGACAGCCTGCTCCAGGACCACGCCCGCCCGATCTACGACTCCATGATCGACAAGCTGGGCGGCACCGATCACGGCCGGCTCACCCCCGGCAGCGGCACCGCGCTCGGCTGAGGGCCGGACTGTCAGTCCCCGGCTGTAGGTTTACAGACATGCGCATCGCGACCTGGAACGTCAATTCGATCACCGCCCGCCTGCCGAGGCTGCTGGCCTGGCTGGAGAGCAGCGGCACGGACGTGCTGTGCCTCCAGGAGACCAAGTGCACCGCCGAGCAGTTCCCGAGCGAGCCGCTGCGCGAGCTCGGCTACGAGGCCGCGGTCAACGCCGACGGCCGGTGGAACGGCGTGGCCCTGCTGTCCAAGGTGGGGCTGACGGACGTCGTCATGGGACTGCCCGGCGGTCCCGAGTACGACGGCGTGCAGGAGCCGCGGGCCGTCTCGGCGACCTGCGGCCCGGCCCGGGTGTGGTCGGTCTACGTCCCCAACGGCCGCGAGGTCGAGCATGCGCACTACACCTACAAGCTCGGCTGGTTCGAGGCGCTGAAGTCGGCGGTCGCCGAGGACGCGGCGGGCCCCCGCCCGTTCGCGGTCCTCGGCGACTACAACGTCGCACCGACGGACGAGGACGTCTGGGACCCGGCCGTCTTCGTCGGCGCCACCCATGTCACCCCCGCCGAGCGGGCCGCGCTGGCCGCCCTGCGCGAGGCGGGCCTGTCGGACGTGGTGCCCCGCCCCCTCAAGTACGACCGGCCGTACACCTATTGGGACTACCGCCAGCTCGCCTTCCCCAAGAACCGCGGGATGCGCATCGACCTGGTCTACGGCAACGAGCCGTTCGCCAAGGCCGTCTCGGACGCCTATGTGGACCGCGAGGAGCGCAAGGGCAAGGGCGCCTCGGACCATGCCCCGGTCGTGGTGGATCTCGACGTCTAGACCGCCGCTTCCGCCGCCCAGGCGGCAGTACGAACGAGGTGCGGCTTCGTGGTGGCCGCCTGCCGCAGCCCGGCGGCGTTGCCCGGCTGCCCCTCGTCGTCCCTGGGGCAGCTGCCGTAGCACGCCTTGCCAGCGTCCCGGCAAAGCAGGATAAATGTGAATCATGAGCGGACATTCGGGTCGTTTCCGGCGTTGGCTGAGCCGTGCCCCCGGCCGTTCCGCTTTTCCGGGCGTGGCCGGTGCCGGGAGCGGCACCGGCCACCGGCAGGACGAACGCCCTGCGGGGGCCGGAGGCCCGCCGCACCTGCGGTCCCGGTGGACCACGCTCAGCGTCGCCCGGGAAATCTTCCTCCTCCAGCTGGTGCTCGTCGTGCTGCTGGTCGCGGCGGCAGTGGTGGCCATCGTCGTCCAGAGCCGGCGCGACACCATGACCGACGCCCGGCACCGGACGCTCGCCGCCGCGGAGTCCTTCGCGCACTCCTGGGGGCTCCAGCAGGCGCTGAACAGCGACGATCCGACCGCGAAGCTCCAGCCGCTCGCCGAGGAAGCCCGGAAGGCCTCCGGCGTCGACGCCCTCATCGTGTACAAGCTCGACGGGATCACCCTCACCCACAGTGACCCGCGGCAGATCGGCAAGCACGTCATCGGCCCGTATGCCGACGCCGCCCGGGGCAAGCCCTTCACCAGGACCTTCGAGGGCGCCCTGGGCCTCTCCGTGATCTCTGCGGCCCCCGTCAAGGACTCCTCGGGCAAGGTCGTCGCCATCGTGTCCGCGCCGGTCAGGGTGGAAGAGGTGCAGAAGTCGGTCAACCGGCAGCTGCCCATCTTCCTGGGCACCGCAGTCGGGGCGCTGGCACTCGCCGGCGGCGGCGCGGGGCTGATGAGCCGTAGGCTGCGCCGGCAGACTCACGGTCTGGGGCCGGCCGAGATGACCCGGATGTACGAGCATCACGATGCGGTCCTGCACGCGGTGCGGGAGGGCGTCCTCATCGTCGGCCGCGGGGGGCGGCTGCTGTTGGCCAACGACGAGGCACGGCGGCTGCTGGACCTGCCGGCGGACGCGGAGGGACGCCACGTCGGCGACCTGGGGCTGGACCACCGCACTGCCGAACTCCTGGCGTCGGACCGGACGGCCACCGACGAGGTGCACCTGGCCCAGGACAGGCTGCTGGCCCTCAACAAGCGCTCCACCACCCCCTATGGAGCCCACCACGGAAGCGTGGTGACCCTGCGCGACACCACCGAACTGAGGTGGCTGTCAGGGCGCGCCGAGGTGGCGAGGGAGCGGTTGAGAGTGCTCTACGACGCCGGGGTACGGATCGGCTCCACCCTGAATGTCGTGGGCACCGCCGAGGAACTGGCGCAGGTGGCGGTCCCCCGGTTCGCCGACATCGTCACCGTCGAGCTGCTGGAACCGGTCCTGAAGGGCGAGGAGCCGCCCGTGGCGGGATCCGAGCTGCGCCGCACGGCCGTCGCCGGCCTGGCGGCGGACCATCCGCTCTACCCGGTCGGCGAGCTGATCCGGTTCGCCCCGGGCACCCCGATGGCGGCGAGGGTGGACCAGGGGCACTCCGTGCTGGAGCCGGACCTGGCCGGCTCTGCCCGATGGCGGTCCCAGGACCCGGAACGCGTCCGCCGCATCCTGGACCACGGGGTGCACTCCCTGGCGGTCGTACCGCTGCGCGCCCGGGGCGTGGTGCTGGGGCTGGTGGACTTCTGGCGGTCGGGCAGCTCCCCTCCGTTCGACGACGAGGATCTGTCCTTCGCCGAGGAACTGGCGGGGCGGGCCGCGGTGGGGATCGACAACGCCCGGCGCTACACCCGCGAGCGCGCGATGGCGATGACGCTCCAGCGCAGCCTGATGCCCCGCGGCCTGCCCGGCCAGGACGCCCTGGAGGTGGCACACCGCTATCTCCCCGCCAAGGCGGGAGTGGGCGGGGACTGGTTCGACGTCATCCCGCTGCCCGGCGCCCGGGTGGCGCTGGTCGTCGGCGACGTGGTGGGACACGGCCTGCACGCGGCGGCCACGATGGGCCGGCTGCGCATCGCCGTGCACAACTTCTCGGCCCTGGACCTCGCCCCCGACGAGCTGCTGCGCCATCTGGACGAGCTGGTGACCCACATGGACGTCCAGGACGAGGAGACCGAGGCGACCGAGGAGGGACCGGCGATCACCGGCGCCACCTGTCTGTACGTCATTTACGACGCCGTCTCCGGGCGGGCCACCGCGGCCACGGCCGGCCATCTGCCGCCGGCCGTGGCCCACCCCGACGGGAGGGTGGAGTTCCTGTACTCGCCGGTCTCCCCGCCGCTGGGGCTGGGCGCCGGCCTGCCCTTCGAGACCGCTGAGCTGTCGCTGCCGGAGGGCTCCCGGCTGGTGCTCTACACCGACGGGCTGGTCGAGAACCGCAGCAGCGACCTGGACGCGGGGCTGGAAGCACTGCGGGCGGCTCTCGCCGGACCGGACCGTACGCCGGAGGACACCTGCGCCACCGTCATGACCTCGCTGCTGCCCGCCAGGTCCGCCGACGACGTCGCGCTGCTGGTGGCCCGGACCCGGCGGCTGGACCCGGCACACGTCGCCGAGTGGGACGTGGCCCGCGACCCGGCGGCGGTGGGTCCGGTCCGCAACGCCTGTATCCGCCAGTTGGCGGACTGGGGTCTGCAGCACATCGCCTACGGCACCGAGCTCATCCTCAGCGAACTGATCACCAACGCCATTCGCTACGGCGCCGAGCCCATCCACGTACGGCTCCTGCTCACCCGCACGCTGATCTGCGAGGTCTCCGACGGCAGCAGCACCTCCCCGCACATCCGGCAGGCGAAGGACACCGACGAAGACGGCCGCGGCCTCTTCCTCGTCGCGCAGTTCGCCGAACACTGGGGCACCCGCTATTCCCCCAGGGGCAAGACGATCTGGGCAACTCAGGCGGTCGGCCCCGACGCCCTGCCCTCCGAAGAGGAGCTGCGGGAGCACTTCCTCAGCCAGGGGGAGAACGGCGGGGAGTGAGGATGCCGTGGCGGCGCCCGGCCCGGGGACGAGCGGGTGGCCGCCGGCAGCGTGTGGCGCCTACTCGCCGCTATGACCTGGCCCGATCGCCGTCCTGACGGAGGCCCGCAAGGGGGCGGAGTAGGCTGTTTTGGATCATTCCACCCGCTCGGCGGACCGCTCCCCACCTGGCCCTGCCTGGAGGCGTCGTGACGGCACATCATCGGGTCCGGGCAGGCGCCCTCCTCTGCGGACTCGGCCTTGCGGCGTTCGGTCTCGCCGCCTGCCAGGAAGAGGGACCCACCCGGCCGGTCGAGCCCTCCCGGGCCGAGTCCGCCGCGGAGGTGGGCGGCACGGCGGCACTGGTCAAGGCGGCGAAGAAGGAGGGCAGGCTCAACACGATCGCGCTGCCGCGCCAGTGGGCCAACTACGGCGCGCTGATCGACGGCTTCGAGAAGAAGTACGGCATCAAGGTCGTCGTCGACAATCCGAACGGCCACAGCCAGCAGGAGATCGATGCGGTGAAGCGCTACCGCGGCCGGCCGCGCGCCCCCGACGTGCTCGACCTCGGGGACTCCTTCGCCCAGTCCGCGGCGCGGCAGAAACTGCTGGCCCCCTACCGGGTCGCGCAGTTCGACCAGATCCCACCGGAGCAGAAGGACGCCGAGGCCCGCTGGTACAACAACTACGGCGGCTACGTCTCCATCGGCTGCGACGCCGCCCGCGTCCGGACCTGCCCCGCGTCCTTCGCGGATCTGCTCCAGCCGGCGTACAAGGGCCTGGTCTCGATCGACGGCGACCCCACGGTCGCGGGAGCGGCCTTCGCCGCCGTGTACGCGGCGGCGCTCGCCAACGGGGGGTCGTTCGACAACATTCAGCCTGGCATCGACTTCTTCGCCCGGCTCGCGAAGGTCGGCAACTACAACCGGGTCACCCCCAGCCCGGCCACGATCGCCAAGGGCACGACACCGATCAGCATCGAGTGGGACTACCTCAGCCTGCAGCACATGGACCAGCTCCGCGGGACGGGCGTGAACTGGAAGGTCTCCATTCCCTTCGACGGCAGCTTCTCGCAGTACTACGCACAGGCGATCACCAAGGACGCCCCCCACCCGGCCGCGGCGCGCCTGTGGGAGGAGTACCTCTTCCGTCCGGAAAGCCAGAACCTCCGCCTCGTGGACTACGCCCGCCCGGTGCTGATGGCCGTCATGGCGAAGAACGGCACCCTCGACAAGGCCCTGGCCGCCCGGCTGCCGACGGTCGAGGGCACACCGCAGTTCCCGACCGCGGCCCAGCTGAACAAGGCGCTGCACACCGTGGGGGAGAACTGGGCGAAGGCCGTCGGCGGCTGATCCGTCGTCGCCCCATGGACGGGGAGCGCAAGGCCGTCAGCGGCGCCCCGGTACCAGCGCCCGGAGGTCCACCGAGTCGCCGAGCGCCCGGAGTCCGGCGTCGCCGGGGTGGAGGTGGTCCCCGCTGTCGTAGGCGGGCAGCATCCGCCGGGGCTGCTGCGGATCGCGGAGGACGGCGTCGAAGTCCAGCGTCGCGTCGAAGGCGCCGCCGTGGTCGCGGACGAAGGCATTGACGGCCTGGCGGCGGGCCTCGACGGCCGGGGTGCAGTCGGGGTATCCCGCACAGGGCGCCACGGTGGCCACGACCACCCGCAGCCCCCGCTCGTGCGCCCGTTGGGCCAGCGCCCGCAGGCCGGCGGCGATGTCCTCGGCGGGGGTTCCCCAGCGCATGTCGTTGATGCCCTCGAACACCACCACCGTCCGTGCCGCGGGCTGCGCCAGCACGTCCCGCTCCAGCCGATGCCCGGCGCTGACCCCGCCGGTGTCGCTGCTGACCCCGTCGCCCGGATACCGGTCGGTGACGAGGCGGTTCGCCGAAATGCCCTGGTTGAGTACGCCGTAGCGGGGCACGGCATGCTGTGCCCACAGACGGCGGGCCAGCACATCGGGCCAGCGCCGGTTGGCCCCGCTGGTCGACTTCACCCCGTCGGTGATCGAATCACCCAGCGCCACGACCGAGCCGGGGCCGCCGCCGACGTCGACACCGGTCAGGAACGGCCAGCTCGTCATCGTCTCCGGGAAGGCCGTGCCCCCGGCGTCCGCGGTGCGGTCCCCGCTGCCCGCCGCGCTCAGATACGACAGCTGGGCCGCCTCCTGGTGCACCGGCGCCGCCGTCACCGTCCCCGGCAGATGGAGGCTCACCAGCAGATCGGTGCCGGCCGGGACGGTGAAGTCCACCGGATCGCTGAACGCCTCGGCCCCGGCCGGGAGACGGGCCCCGGTGTGGCCGCCGCCGAACGTCAGAGGTACGGGAGGGCGGGCCGCCGCCGCTCCCGCGCCGCGCACCGCGATACTGGCCGCCGCGATCTCCACCGGCGCGGCGGCGAAGGTGTTGGCGAGCCGTATGCGTGCCCGTGGGCCGCCCGCGCCGCTGTGCACCACCAGCCGGAGCGTACGGTCGGTCCAGGGGCCGACCGCCCGGTAGCCCGCCGTGCTCGCCGCCCAACTCCCGGTCCGGCCGCGCCCGGTGTCCCGCACGGACACCGCGAACACATGCAGCGCACCCGCCGCGGACGGCGTCGGCAGCGCCACCGACCGCACCTCCCGCCCGGCCCGCAGCGGGACGCTCACCGCGTACAGCCGCGCCGTCTCGGCCGACTGTCCGCCCGTGGCGTTGTTGAGGTGCGGCAGCGCCACCGCCTTGGTGCTCAGGGGCCCCGACCGCCAGTCGGGCGCGGTGAGTTCGTAGCTGCTGCGCGAGCCGTCCCGGTAGCGGACGGTCCCGGTGCCGGTGGCCGTGCCGCCCGTTCCGGCGACGAGGAAGGTGACCGTCTCGCCCCGGCCGCGCAGCGCGACCTGCTGGCCGTGCGCCACGACGTTGTCCGGCGCGCCGGCCGTCGTACGCGGCAGGGTCAGCCGGGCGCCGTCGAGCGTCAGCACGCTCCCGGGCGTCCAGCCGGCCGCCGCCAGGTCCTGCGCGGACAGCGAGCGGCCCGCGCCGTCGAAGTCGGCCGCGCCCGGTCGGGAGTCGTCACTGACCGCACGGTTGTCGAAGAGCGCCGGCAGGGGCAGCGGGCGCGGGGCGGCGGGCGCGGCCCGGGCCGGGCCGGCCGCGGCGGCCGGCAGCGCCGTCGCGGTGAGCAGCAGGGTCAGGGCGGTGGCCGCTCGTCGTACACGCATCGGTCGGTATCCCTCCGGGTGGCGCCAACGGGCAGGGGAGAGCTGCGATCCAGCCGGTCCGACGAGGGGCAGGGGGCTCCCGTGGACTCCAGCGGATCCGATCCGGGCGCCCTGAAGTTAGGGACGCGGAGGGGGAGCGTCAAGGTGACGAACGGGCCAGGTCCGCGCCGCGCGCCTGTGGCCCCGGCCATAGGTCGGGTGGGACCCTGCACACCATGAACATGTCTTTCCTGGACAGGTGGCGCAAGCGTCCGCATGCCCACCCGTCCGTACCGCTGGCCGAGTCGGTGCGGGCCGACCCCGAGAGCGTCGTGGAGCTGCTGTCCGAGTGCGAGCTGCTGCGGGCCCAGGCCGCCAGGGCGGGGGTGGAACTGGACGACTCCGCACGGTCGTTGGAGGCGCTGGATCAGCTGCAGCCCGTCTGGCGGGACGATCCGGAGGTGCTGCCCTGGCTCGGCAACGACGCCGGTCTCTACCTCGGCACGGTGCTGGTCCGCACGGTGCGCGGCGCCGTCTGGCACGTCTGGCCGGACGGGCAGCCGGTGGTCCGGCTGGCGTCCGGCCGGGAGATCGACGTGGTGACGGCGGGCCATGACTGGGCCGATTCCGGCGCCCCCGAGCTGTCCCAGGTCTATGCCGAGGTCTCCGAGACCTGACGGTCGCGGCAGGCGCCGGCCACAGCCCCGGCGGACGGCCCCGCAGCCGCCCGGAGAAACCGCGCGCACGGGAGTTCCCCCGTCACCCTGAATTATCCGCCCATCTATGCGCATACGTGCGTGTCAGTGGAGAAGTGCCCCTTTCGCCCCGGTACGTTGCAGGCTCCGCGCTGTACGGATGAGAGTGGGCAGGTCTGCATATGGCCGGTGATGCGCTGATTGAACTGCGCGGGGTCAACAAGCACTACGGAAAACTGCACGTCCTCCAGAACATCGACCTCACCGTCGGCCGTGGCGAGGTGGTCGTGGTCATCGGGCCCTCCGGGGGCGGCAAGTCCACCCTGTGCCGGGCCATCAACCGGCTGGAAACCGTGGAGTCGGGCACCATCACGCTGGACGGCCGGCCGCTGCCCGAAGAGGGCCGGGCGCTGGCCCAGTTGCGTGCCGAGGTCGGCATGGTCTTCCAGTCCTTCAACCTCTTCGCGCACAAGACCGTACTGGCCAATGTGATGCTCGCGCCGATAAAGGTCCGCAAGACGAAGAAGGAAGAGGCCGCGCGGCGCGCCCGCGAACTCCTGGACCGGGTCGGGCTCGCCTCGCAGGCCGACAAGTATCCGGCGCAGCTCTCCGGCGGCCAGCAGCAGCGCGTGGCCATCGCCCGCGCACTCGCCATGGAACCCAAGGCGCTGCTCTTCGACGAGCCGACCTCCGCCCTCGACCCGGAGATGATCAATGAGGTGCTGGAGGTCATGCGGCAGCTCGCCCGGGACGGGATGACGATGGTCGTGGTCACCCATGAGATGGGCTTCGCCCGCTCCGCCGCCAACCGTGTGGTGTTCATGGCCGACGGCCGCATCGTCGAGGACCGCACCCCCGAGGCCTTCTTCACCGCGCCGCGCAGCGAACGGGCCAAGGACTTCCTCTCCAAGATCCTCAAGCACTGAACGGGGGCGCCGCGATGCCGCACCGTCACTCCTCGCCCCTGCGCCGCGCCCTGGTGGCCCTCGTCCTCGCCGTGCTCGCGCTGGCCCTGGCCGGCTGCGGCCGGGAGGGCAGCCCGCCGGTCAAGGGCCCCAAGGGCAGCGAGCTCCCGCAGTACCCGGTGGCCAAGAACTTCCGGCTGCCCGCCTCCCCGACCTGGGTGAAGGCCAAGCGCCGCGGCCATCTCGTCATCGGCGTCAAGGAGGACCAGCCCTACCTCGGCGAGAAGGACCCGGCCTCCGGCCGCTACACCGGCTTCGACATCGAGATCGCCAAGATGATGTCCGCCGCGCTCGGCTTCCCGCCGCACACCATCGAGTTCAAGACGATCGCCTCCGCCAACCGCGAGACCGCCCTGCAGAACGGCCAGATCGACCTGTACGTCGGCACGTACACCATCAACGACAAGCGCAAGAAGCTGGTGGGCTTCGCCGGCCCCTACTACATGGCCGGGCAGTCGCTGCTGGTGCGCACCGACGAGAAGGACATCCACGGCCCCCAGGACCTGGCCGGCAAACGCGTCTGCTCGGCGGCCGGCTCGACCCCCTTCCAGCGCATCCAGACCGACTACCCCAAGGCGGTCCTGGTCTCCTACGACACCTACTCGGTGTGCGTCGACAACCTGCTCACCTACCAGGTCGCCGCGGTCACCACGGATGACGCGATCCTGCTGGGCTATGCCGCCAAGGTGCCCGACGAACTGAAGGTGGTCGGCAAGCCGTTCTCCCAGGAGCCGTACGGCATCGGCGTCCCCCGCGGCGACACGGCACTGCGCCTCGCCCTCGACGACGCCCTCGCCGCGGCCGAGAAGAACGGCAGCTGGAAGAAGGCCTATGACGCGACCCTCGGGCTGTCCGGAGTGCCCGCCCCCAAGCCGCCCCCGATCGACCGCTACCCGGCGGCCTGAGCCCGACAGGGAACCGACCGATGAACGTGCTTCTCGACAACCTCTCCCTCTACGGGCAGGGCCTGCTGGGTACCGTCGAACTCACCGTCTACGCCTCACTGCTGGCGCTGGCCCTCGGCTTCCTCATGGCCGCGTTCCGCGTCGCACCGGTCGGCTCGCTGCGGGCCATCGGCACGGTGTGGGTGAACGTGCTGCGCAATACGCCGCTGACGCTGCTGTTCTTCGCGGTGGTGCTGGGCCTGCCGCGCTTCGGTCTGGTGCTGCCCTTCAAGCTGTTCGCCGTCCTCGCGCTGGGCTGCTACACCTCGGCCTTCATCTGCGAGGCGGTGCGCTCCGGCATCAACACCGTGCCCACCGGCCAGGGCGAGGCGGCCCGCAGCCTGGGGATGTCCTTTCCGCAGACCCTCGGCGACATCGTCCTTCCGCAGGCCTTCCGGTCCGTGATCCCGCCCATCGGCTCCACTCTCATCGCGCTCGCCAAGAACTCCGCGATCGCCGGCGCCTTCAGCGTCGTCGAACTGCTCGGGGTCTACAAACCCCTCAGCGAGATGGGCTACAGCATCATCTGGACCTTCGTCTGGATCGCCGTCGGCTATCTGCTCGTCACCCTGACCATCAGCGCGGTCTTCCACGTGCTGGAGAAGCACTACGGAGTGGCCCGATGACCACCGCCCTCTACGACGTCCCGGGACCGCGGGCCCGGCAGCGGCACCGGCTCTACGGCATCGCCTCGACGGCGGTGATCCTCGCGGTGCTCGGCTGGATCCTGTATCTGCTCTTCGCCACCGGCCAGTTCACCGCGGCGAAGTGGACTCCCTTCACCTACAAGGGAATTCAGGAGCTGCTGCTCACCGGCCTCGGCAACACCCTCCGGGCCTTCGGCTTCGCGGCCGTGCTGTCGCTGGCGTTCGGTGCGGTGTTCGCGACCGGCCGGCTCTCCGCGCACCGGCTCGTGCGCTGGGTGAGCACCCTGGTGGTGGAGTTCTTCCGGGCCATGCCCGTACTGGTCATGATCTTCTTCATCTATGTGGCGCTGAAGGCGGAGCCGCTGGTCGCGCTGGTCGCCGGGCTGACCCTCTACAACGGCTCGGTGCTCGCCGAGGTCTTCCGCAGCGGCATCAACTCCGTCGACCGCGGCCAGCGGGAGGCGGCCTATGCGCTGGGTATGCGCAAGACGCAGGTCATGACGCAGGTCCTGGCGCCGCAGGCGGTCCGGGCGATGCTGCCGGCGATCATCAGCCAGCTGGTGGTCGCCCTGAAGGACACCTCGCTCGGCTACCTCATCACCTACGAGGAATTCCTGCACGCCGGCAAGCTCATCGCCTCCAACCTCGACTACGGCCTGCCGTTCATCCCCGTCGTCATGATCATCTCGCCGATCTACATCGGGATGTGCATGCTGCTCTCCTGGTTCGCCAACTGGGTCGCCAAGCGCCAGCGGCGCAACCCCAAGGTCGAGGCCGTCGAGGTGGCCGCCCCGGAGCCGGGCACCCTGCTGCCGGGCGGGCCCCGTCCGCCGTCGGCGTGAGAGCGAGGCCGCCCACGCTGTGCGCCTGCCTGACCGGCTTCCGAGGCACGGTCACTTCTTGGGGCGTAGTCGGTCCACCGTTCCGGTGACGAGGGGGTGATGGGGGTCGATGGCGCCGACGATGCGGCGGCCGAGCGTGGCCAGCTGGCGGACCTGTGCCCTGGTGAGTGCGTCGAAGACGTAGGTGCGCACCGCCTCGACGTGTCCGGGGGCGGTGGCGACCACCTTGTCGAAGCCCTCATCGGTGAGGGTGGCCACGGTGTAGCGACCGTCGGTGGGGTCGGGGCGGCGGGCTACCCAGCCGCGCTTTTCGAGCCGTCCGACGACCTGGGAGAGCCGAGGCAGGGAGCCCTCGGCGAACGCGGCCAGCTCGCTCATCCGCAGAGTCCGCTCGGGGACCATGGACAGCCCGGCCATCACCTGGTACTCGAAGTGGCTCAGTCCCGCGTCGCCCTGTAGTTGCGCATCCAGCGCCGCAGGCAGCCGCATCACCATGCTGCTCAGCGCAATCCACGCCTGGTCCTCTTCGTCGTCCAGCCATCGGGGCTCTTTCGGGGTCTCCATGCTCGCGAGTATAGCTTCACGCGTTAAGTGATCGACTCTTCGAATGACTTGCATCTTGAAGTGATTGAGGTCTACGTTTCAGTTAAAGTTTTAAGTTACGAAGGGTACTGATCACGATGAACAATCTGTTGTGGGTCCTTGCGAGCGTGCTCGCTGTGGCGTTCCTGGGGGCCGGGATGATGAAGCTGGCCCAGCCGAAGCAGAAATTGGCCGCCTCGGGCATGGGCTGGACCGAGGGCGTGAGCGCCGGGACGGTGAAGCTGATCGGTGCCCTGGAGGTGCTGGCCGCGATCGGGCTGAGTCTGCCGGCTGTGCTCGGCATCGCACCGGCGCTGGTGCCCTTGGCCGCGCTGGGTCTGGCGCTGGTCATGGTCGGCGCTGTGGTGGTGCACGCCCGCCGGGGCGAGGTGCAGATGATCGCTGTGAACGTGGTGCTGCTCGCGCTCGCGGCTGTCGTGGCGTGGGGCCGGTTCGGCCCGTACTCCTTCTAGGGCGCGCATCGAGCCCCGGTTGCTGCGGGAGGAGTGAGCCTTGTCTGCGACGACCGCGTCCGGGCAGGTGCAGGGGCGTCCTACGGGCCGTACCCGCCGATCGGCAGGTACGGCCCGGTGAACTCCCCATCTGCCTCCTAGTCGCGCACCGGCACCGACACGTACGACGGATCGTCCGCCGGGGAGGAGAACGTCAGCCGGGCGCCGCCGGGGTTGTGCTCGATGTAGAGCGGGTCGACGGTGTCCACGACGACCGCGAGATGATGGCCGGCCGGTACGTCGTAGGCCGTGGAGAACAGATCCAGGTCCACGCCGAAGGGCTGGTTCGGGGTCTTGCCGTGGAAGGTGTACGGCGCGTGGGTGACCAGCTTGCCGATGCCGAGCGGGCCCACGTCGTAGAGGTAGGCGATGGCGGTGCCGCTCTCTGCGGTGCTGCTGAGGGTGGTGTGCAGCCGGGTGGTGCCGCGGACGCGCTGCGCGGTCGCATAGCGCTCGGACTGCCAGACCGCGGCCACCGAGCGCGGCAGCAGCGGGATCGAGGCGATCGGCGGCAGCCGGAAGAACTGGTCCATCAGGCTGGAGAGGATGACCAGGCCGCCGTCGGCGCCGGAGTCCCAGTTGGTGTTGATCTGCTTGCTGCCGCCGAGGTCGATCCGCCGCTGCCCGGACGGCACGTCCTTCCAGCTCTTGTAGCCCTCGTACGCGCCGGTGGAACGGGACTTGAGCAGCACCGGCGACTCCCGGTCGACGCCGTTGTCCGCGCCCTTGAGGTAGTGGTCGAACCACCGCTGGGTGTCGGTCCAGGTGTCGTTGGGCAGCCCGAGCAGTCCGAGCCCTTCGGCCGTGGCATGGTCACCCGGGCGGAATTCCAGCCGCTTGGGGCCGGTCAGCTTCTCGTAGAAGTCGGCGGTCTGGTTGGGCGGGAAGATCGAATCGCCCCAGGCGTTGCCCAGCATGATGGCGGCGCCATTGGCGTTGATCTTGTCGAGATAGGTGGCGGGGGAGCGCTTGCGTCCCCACGCGATCAGGTCCTGTTCCTTGTCCAGGTTCGAGGCCAGGAAGTCCTTCATGATCGTGCGGAATTCGGGGCTGGGGCGTCCGGTCAGCTCACCCGTGCCGCCCAGGAAGGCCGCGGCCTGCCGGTGCTCGGTACGGCCGCTGTAGATCGAGGAGACCAGGTCGGCCCAGCCGCTGAGCGCCGCGACCACCTTGATCCGCTTGTCGAACGCGGAGGCCAGCAGGCTGATCCCGGCACCGTAGGAGACCCCGGCGATCCCGACCCTGTGCGGATCGGCCGGGGTGTGGGCCAGGGTCCAGTCGATGACCTTCGAGGCGTCGGCGACGTCCTTCGGGCCGGCGGTGTCGATCTCCCCGCCGGACTGCCAGAACCCGCGCGTGTTGTATTCGACGACCACATAGCCCTGGTCGGCCAGCTTCTTTGCCTGCGCCATGTATTCGATCTGCGGCGTCGCCCAGCTGGTGGGCAGCACGATGACCGGGTAACGCCGGGTGCCGTCCGCATCGGACGGAGTGAAGACATTCGCCTTGAGCGTGACCCCGCCGTCGCCCTCGATGTCGACGAACCGCACCGGGGCCGAGCTGCCCGATGACGCGGTGGTGGGGGCCGAGGGCGGTGTGGCCGCCTGTGCCGGTGCGACGGTGAGAACCGTGGTGGCCAGCAGCGCTGCCGAAACGGTGCCGACCGCGGCGCGCTGGGTGGTACGGGAGGGCCTCATCTTCTCTCCAGATCTCGAAGCGGGCCGGCCGCACGCTGTCACAGGACAGGAGGGGGCGCACGGCAGGCCCGAGTTGACTGGAGAGTAAGGTCCGCACCTTACCTCTGGTAACCCATCGGTAGGTTACGGCTGGGTAACACCCTTGGGGTGGAAGGGAGTCGGGGGCACGGAGGGGGTGGGGGGACGGTGAGGATGGTGCCGACCGACGTGCCGACCGAGGGAGGGAGTGCGGTGCCCCAGACACCGTTCGACGAGAGCGAGCGCCTGGTGTGGGCGGGGAACGCGGCGGCGTACGAGGCCGGTTTCGCCAAGCTGTGTGCCCACCCGGTGCCGCGGCTGCTGGACGCCGCGCGGGTGCGCACCGGCGCCCGGGTGCTGGACGTCGGAACGGGTACCGGCTCGGTCGCCGCGGCCGCCGGTGCGCGCGGGGCACGGGTGGCCGCCGTGGACGCCGAGCCCGATATGGCGCGTCGTGCCGCGCAGTCGGTGCCCGGCGCCCGCGTCCTGGTCGCCGCGCTGCCGCAACTCCCTTTCACGGACGGGTACTTCGACGCCGTCGTCGGCAACTTCGTGCTCAATCACGTCGGACGGCCGCGGGCGGCCCTCGAAGAGCTGCGCCGGGTGACGCGGCCGGGCGGCCGGATCGCGCTGACGGTCTGGGCGGCCCCCGCCGCACCGGGGCAGGCCCTGCTCGGCCGTGCCGTGGAGGCTGCCGGGGTGGCCCGGCCGCCGTCGCTGCCGATGCTCGCGCCCGAGGAGGACTTCCCGCGTACCCCCGACGGCCTCGCCGCTCTGCTGCGGGGCGCGGGCCTGGCGGGGGCGGAGTGTGTGCCGCTGTCCTGGGATCACCGCACGACAGCGCAGGAGTGGTGGAGCGGACCGGCGGCCGGAGTGGCGACCATCGGCCGCACCGTGCTCAGCCAGGGGCCGGCCGTGACCGAGCGCATCCGACGCCACTTCGCGGTGCTGGCACGGGAGTTCACCGATGAGGACGGCGCTCTGGTGCTGCCGCACACGGCGCTGCTGGCCTCCGGCCGGGTGGCCGGATAGCGGGGCGCTGCCCGGCGGCGGTTCACGCGGGGCCGCCGGGCGTCCCCGGTGTGTCTGCCGCGGCATCCGCCGGCAGGGAGCGGAGGAACTCCTCCAGAGCGGCGTTGAACTCGTCCGGCCGTTCCAGATTCGGCAGATGGGCCGCCCGTTCGATGAGGACCAGCCGGGCGTCCGGCATCCGGTCATGGATCTCGCGGGCGTCGCTCACAGGCGTGTACGTGTCCTCCGTGCCGACCACCACCAGCGCCGGCACCGGCATCTGCGACAACTGCGCGGTGTAGTCGGGGCGTTCGGCCCGGCCGCGCAGGGCGGCGGCCGCGCCCTCGGGGGGCGTGGACGTCATCATCTCCATGACGTGCGCGGCGACTTCGGGCCGTGCTGCGAGGTGGTGCGGCGCCACCATCTTGGCCAGCACCTCGCGGGCATAGCCGGTCATGCCCTCGCGGACCAGGCGCTCGGCCATGGCGTCGCGCGCGACCCGGCCCTCCGCGGTCTCCGCCGCGGCGAAGGTGTCGGCGAGCACCACGGCCCGGATCCGCTCGGGGAAGTGCCGCCAGCACTCCATGACGATCTGGCCGCCCATGGAGAGACCGCCGAGGACGCAGCGCTCGATCCCGAGATGGTCGAGCAGGGCGAGTAGGTCGCGCGCGAACGTCTCCAGCGGGGTGGTGCCGGGGACCACGGTGCTGTCCCCGTAGCCCCGGAGATCCGGCGCGATCACCCGCCATCCGGCCTGGCTGAGGTGCGCGATCTGCGGGCGCCACATCGATCGGTTGAAGGGGTGGCCATGCACCAGGAGCAGTGGCTCACCGCTCCCCTCGTCCTCATAGCCCACGGTGATCTCTGTGCGGAAGACCGGTCCCACGGAAACGCCCCCTCTGCTCGGCTTGACGTCTCGATGCTATGAGGGGCAATCTCTCGGTGCAATAAAAATAATGCACTCGGGGCAATATGGGGAGTGAGCCATGTACGACTACCGGGCGCTGGCCGATGCACTCGCGGCCGATATCGCGGCGGGCCGGCTGCGCCCCGGGGAGCGGCTGCTGCCGCTGCGCCGGTTCGCCCGTCAGCGGCAGATCGCCGACTCGACGGCGGCCCGGGTGTACCGGGAGCTGAACCGGCGCGGTCTGACGGTGGGCGAGGTCGGCCGCGGCACTTTCGTCCGCTCCGCCGCGCCCTCGGCGGAGCCCGCCCTGGCAGAGCCGGGCCGGGCCCGGGTCGACCTGGAAATGAACTTCCCCGTGCTGCCCGAGCAGCCCGCGCTCCTGGCCAGGAGCCTCGAAGGGATGCTGCGGCCCGACGCCCTGGCCGCCGCGCTGCGCCCGGTGGGCGCCGCCGGCACGCCCGCCGCCCGGCAGGCCGCGGCCGCCCACCTCGCCCGGGCGGGCTGGGCGCCGGACCCCGGCCGGCTGCTCTTCGCGGGCAACGGCCGGCAGGCGCTGGCCGCCGCCATCGCCGCGCTGGTCCCGGCCGGCGAACGCCTCGGTGTCGAGGCGCTCACCTATCCCGTGGTGAAGGGCGTCGCGGCCCGCCTCGGCGTCACCCTCGTCCCGCTCGCCATGGACGAGGACGGGCTGACCCCCGAGGCGCTGCGCGCCGCCGCCCCGCTGCGTGCCGTCTACCTCCAGCCGGCCCTGCACAATCCGCTGGGCCTCACGATGCCCGACCGCCGCCGCGAAGAACTCGCCGCCGTCCTGCGGGAGTTGGGCCTGTACGCGATCGAGGACGCCATCTACGGATTCCTCCGCGACGACCTGCCGCCCCTCGCGGTCCTGGCGCCGGAGCGCACCGTGGTCGTCGACAGCCTGTCCAAACGGCTCGCGCCCGGACTGTCCCTGGGATTCCTCACCGTGCCCGCGGGCGGGGTGCCGGACTTCGCGACGGCCCTCCGGTCGGGCACCTGGACGGCGTCCCGCTTCGCGCTCGACGCGGCCACCCGCTGGATGACCGACGGCACCGCGGCGGCGATCGAGGCGGCGAAGCGCAGCGACGCCGCGGCCCGCGGGCGCCTCGTCGCCGAACAGCTCGCCGGCTTCCGGGTCCGCGCCGATCCGCGGGCGTACCACTGCTGGTGGGAGTTGCCGGAGCCCTGGCGGGCCGACACCTTCGTCGCCGCCGCCGCGCGCCGCGGGATCGCCGTCACCCCGTCCGGCGCCTTTGCCGTCGGCCCGGCCCACGCCCCCAACGCCGTGCGGCTGGCGCTCGGCTCACCGCCCCTGGACGTCCTGGCCGAGGCGCTCGCCGTGCTGGCCGGGCTGGCGCAGGGGGCGCCGGAGGACACCGCGCCGGAGTGAGCGGGCGACGCGGCCCGGGCCGGGTCCCGGGCCGCCCGTGGCTCAGGTGCCGCTCATCAGCTCGCCATAGCCGGTGCGCAGATCGTCCATGGTCATCACCGGCTGCAGCGAGACCTTCGCGTGCAGGTCCATGAAGAACGATTCGAGGAGCGTCGGCATCTGCCATGACTCCTGCATGTCGAAGTAGAAGAAGGCGGTCCGGTCGCCCTCGTCGAGGGTCAGGTAGGCCGCCTCGGGCTTCAGGGCGGCGAGGGCCGACTCCATGATCTTCGGCAGACCGCCGTTCTGGATCACTTCGTTGCCTGTCGGGGTGGGTATGCGGGCCTTCAGAACCATCCTCATCGGGCTCACTCCTCGCGTTGATCGCGTGGGGAGGCTGGAGCGCGGCGGTGAGCCGGGAGCCCGGGCGCTCGGCGGGTACGCGGGAGGCCCCGTGGCGCACCGCTCGTTCGTCTGTGTCGCTGTCTGCTCTCAGGATCTCACGGCCGGGCCGTGGCGGGCAGCCCCGGCGGCCGGTGATGGAGGAACGGTCACGAGCCGGTCAGCAGGTGCTCGGCGCGTCCGCTGGGAGGGACCTCCTCGGCCGCCGGTACCGGGCCGGGCGGGGTGCCGTGGCCGAACGGCCGGCCGCCCAACTCCTCGCGGTGGTGCGGCATCAGCCAGCCGGAGAGGTCGGGCCCCACGGGGACGATGCCGGTCGGGTTGATGCCGGCGTGCACCCGGTAGTAGTGCTGCTTGATGTGGTGGAAGTCGACGGTGTCGCCGAAGCCGGGCGTCTGGAAGAGGTCCCTGGCGTAGGCCCACAGCACCCGGTCCTCGGTCAGCTTGAACCCGTTGCACTTGAAGTGGCCGTGGTAGACGGCGTCGAAGCGGACCAGGGTCGTGAACAGCCGGATGTCGGCCTCCGTGATCGTGTCGCCCACGAGATAGCGCCGGTCGGCCAGCCGCTCGGACAGCAGGTCCAGGCGCCGGAAGAGATCGCGGAAGGCCGCCTCGTACTCACCCTGCCCGGTGGCGAAACCGGCCCGGTACACGCCGTTGTTGACGTCCCGGTAGACGCCCGCCATGACGATGTCGATCTCCTCGCGCAGCGGCTCCGGATACAGCTCGGGTGCGCCGGGCCGGTGCAGCGCCGTCCACTCCGTCGCGAGGTCCAGGGTGATCTGCTGGAAGTCGTTGGTGACGAGCTGCCCGCTGGGGACGTCGACGATGGCGGGCACGCTGACGCCGCCCGGGTAGTCCTTCTCGCGGGCGTCGTAGGCCTCGCTGAGGAAGCGGATGCCGAGGACGGGGTCGCGGCCGTCGGGGTCCAGGGTGAAGCGCCAGCTGCGGTCGTCCTGGATCGGGTCGGTGACGGCGAGCGAGAGCGCGTCCTCCAGGCCGAGCAGCCGCCGGGAGATGACGGCGCGGCTCGCCCAGGGGCAGGCGCGGCTGGCCACCAGCCGGTAGCGGCCGGCCTCGACCGGCCAGCCGTCCCGTCCGTCCGCGGTGATGCGGTCCGCGAAGTGGCTCTTGGAGCGCTTGAACGGCTTGCTGCCGTAGCCGGTGTTGCCGTCGGCACCGCCGTCCGCGGGGGCACCGTCGCTAGGGGGGTGGGACATCACCGACTCCTTCCGTCGCGCTTGCCGGCGTCCTCATGGCGAGCCTTCCCGGACCGGCGCGGATATCCCTCCTCAGCCGAGGCGGGTGAGATCGGGCCGCAGCCGGTGCCAGATCGGGTGCCGCAGCCGGCCGGCCGACGTCCAGCCGCTGAAGGCGACCTCGGCGACGAGCCGGGGCTCGGCCCAGTGCGCCCCCGCGACGTCCACGGGGTTGAGGAACGGCGACCGGTCGAGCGCGATGACGCCCAGGTACTGCGCCAGCTCCTGGCGCTCCCGTGCGGACAGCCCCGAACCGACGGACCCGACATAGCGCAGCCCCGCCGGCTCCGCCAGGCCGGCCAGAACGGAACCGGGCAGCCCGGCCAGCGCGCCGTGGCCCTCCGTCCAGCCCCCGATGATCACGTCGAGGGTCTGCAGATGCTTCGTCTTGCGCCACTCGGGTGACCGCACGCCCGGCAGGTACATGGAGGTCAGCCGCTTGGCCACCACCCCTTCGAGCCCGCCTTGCAGCGAGGCCTCCCACGCCTGCTGCGCATGGCCCTCGACATACGCGGGCGCCGACCAGTTCGGGCCGCGCAGCCCCAGCCCGGACAGGATCGACCGGCGCTCGTAATACGGCGCGGCCATCAGCGAGCCGGCCAGATACATCAGGTCGAAGAGGACCAGGTGCACCGGGTACTCCATCGCCAGGCGGGCGGTGCGCCGCGGATTGACCACGCCCATACGGCGCTGCAACAGCCCGAAGTCCGGCCGCCCGCGGGCATCCAGCACCACCACCTCCCCGTCGAGCACCGCGGGCCGGCCGCGCAGCTGCGCACCGAGCGGGCCCAGTTCCGGGTAGGTCGCGGTCGCGTCGTTGCCCGCCCTGGTGATCAGGCGGATCGTCCCGTCGCCCGGGGTGTTGACGATGCAGCGAGCGCCGTCCCATTTGGCCTCGAAGGCCCAGGCCGTCTCGTCGTCCGCGGCAGGCAGCGGACCGACCGTGGCCAGCATCGGCCGGATCACGGGGTACGAGGCCGAGCCACGCTCGGCGGTGGGGGCCATGGTTCGATGATCGCGGGATACCGGGGCGTTCGCAGATCGGAGGGGGCCGGTGCGGTCCAAGGGGGGCGGTCGGGTCTGCGGGAGCCGGACCGGCCGGGAGCCGGACCGGCCGGGGGCCGCGGTCCCGCCCGCAGGCTGCCAGGCCGTCGCCCCGTCCTACCGCCGGCCCCCGCCGGCCGCCGCCCCGCCCGTGGGGAGCTGCTCCTCGCCCTCCGTGTTCACATGCGGCAGGATCCGGTCCAGCCACCGGGGTGTCCACCAGGCCGCCGGGCCCAGCAGCGTCATCATCGCGGGCACCAGCAGCAGCCGGACCACGGTGGCGTCGATCAGTACGCTCACGGCCAGACCGAGGCCCAGCATCTTCACCACGATGTTGTCGCTGACGAGGAACGCGGCGAACACGCTCACCATGATCAGCGCGGCACAGGTGATCACCCGGGCGGTGATCTCCAGCGCATGCGCCACGCTCGCCTTGGCATCGCCGGTCCGCAGCCATGCCTCGTGCACCCGCGACAGCAGAAAGATCTCGTAGTCCATGCTCAGCCCGAAGACGATCGCGAACATCATCATCGGGACGTAGCTCTCGATGGGCACCGTGCCCGAGACCCCGAGCGCCGGACCGCCCCAGCCCCACTGGAAGACCGCCACCACCACCCCGTACGAGGCGGCGATCGACAGGACGTTGAGCACCGCCGCCTTCACCGCCACCAGCAGGCCCCGGAAGACGGTCAGGATCAGCACGAACGCGAGGGCGACCACCACGGCGATGATCAGTGGCAGCCGGCTGGCGACGATGTCCAGGAAGTCGACCTGGCCGGCGGTCGTGCCCGTCACATAGCCGTCCGCGTCGGTGCCCCGCACGGCCTGCGGCAGGACGTCCCGCTCCAGGCGCTTGACCAGGTCGGTGGTGACCCCGCTCTGCGGGGCCTGGGTGGAGTACGCGGTCCCGGTGAGCACCGCGCCGTCCGGGGTGGCCTTCAGCGGGGTGATGAAGGCCGCGCCCGGGACATCGGTGAGCGCCTTCTGTGCCTGCGCGGCCAGCATCGGGCGGTCCGCCTGCGGTACGGCCGACTCGTCGATCACCAGGGTCAGCGGGCCGTTGGAGCCGGGGCCGAACGCCGAGGACATCAGGTCGAAGGCCCGCCGGTCGGTGAACGACTTCGGGTCGGCGCCGTCGCCGATGTGCCCGAGCTGGATCGAGAAGACCGGCAGCGCCAGGACGACCACCACCAGCACCCCGACCGCCAGATACCACCACGGGCGGCGCTCCACCCGCTGGGCGTACCGGTGCCAGGTGCCGCGCGCCTCCTCGCCCGGTGCGGCGTCGGTCTCGGCGATCGGGCGGCGGACGTGCAGCCGGTCGATCCGGCGCCCGATCAGCCCGAGCAGCGCCGGGACGAGGGTGAGGGCGCCGAGCACCGCGGAGACCACGGTGAGGGCGGCCGCCACCCCGAGTTTGCCGATGAACGAGAGCTGGGAGACCCACAGCCCCATCAGCGCGATGATCACGGTGCAGCCGGACACCAGCACCGCCCGGCCGCTGGTGGCCACGGCCCGGCCCGCGGCGGTGACCGGGTCCGCACCGTCCATCAGGTTCTGCCGGTGCCGGGTGAGCAGGAACAGCGCATAGTCGATGCCGACGCCGAGGCCGATCATCGTGGCCAGTGTGGGGGAGACGGTGGCGAAGACGAAGACGGCGGCCAGCAGCCCCAGACAGGCCACCCCGCACACCGCGCCGATCAGCGCGGTCAGCAGCGGCACCCCGGCCGCCAGCACACTCCCGAAGCCGACCAGCAGCACCAGGATCGCCACCGCGAAGCCGATGATCTCGCTGAGCCGGTCGTTGGGCGCCGGCCGGGCCAGCTCGCCCAGCGGCCCGCCGTACTCCACCTCCACGCCCGCCGAACGCAGCGGCTTGACCGCCGCGTCGACGCCCTGGAGATAGTCGGGGTTCAGGGTGGACGGCTGCACGCTGAAGCGCACCGTGATGTACGCGGTCCGGCCGTCGGTGGACAGCGGGCCGACGTTCGGGGTGCCGGGCGGCGGCTTGGCGGGCGGTGCGCCGGGCGCCGGCAGCGGGTTCTGTGCGGCGAGCACCTCCGGCAGTTTGCCGAGGGCGGTGACGGCGCCGTCGATCTGGCTGCGGAACCCGGTCAGCGGCCGGGCCGCGTCGTGCAGCACGACCTGGCTGCTGTAGCCGCCGGCCTTCGGCTCGTGCTCCTTGAGCACATCGCGGCCCCGCGTGGACTGGACGCCGGGCAGCGCGAAGTCGTCGGAGTAGTCGCCGCCGTACGCATGCTGCAACACCTGGAGCCCGGCCAGGGCGGCCAGCCACAGCACGATGACCACGACGAAATGGCGGGCGCACCACTCCCCGATGCGGCGCAGCGCCCCCCGGGGACGGGGGGCGCCGGACGCGGGGACGCTCGGGGTCTTCGGCAACGACATGCGTGCTCCCGACGAGGGCCGGCCCTCCTGGCACATGCGGACAGTCAGCATTCAACGGCGGTTCGGCCGCCGCGGCACGTCCACCGGGGATCCGGGCGTCGGCCGGACGGGTGCACGGCGGCGCGGGACGCCGCCCGGCAGGAGACGGCATGGGCGTCGGCATACGGCCGGGCTGCGCGCTGCCTCCGTCGTTCCGCAGCGTCAGCCCTCGGCAGGCCGACCGAGCCACGACACGAACATCCCGTCGGGATCCCAGATGCCGCGCAGGTCGTCGAGCCGACGGAGGTTCTCCTCCGTGACGAAGCGGTACGGGCGGTTGAGCAGGTTTTCGTCGGCCAGCTGGATGCCACTGGCGTAGGGCTCCCATGCGCGCATGTGGTCGGTCACCCACCTGGTGTACATGTCGTCGTCGGCCGGATCGGTCCAGGCTGCATAGAGCCCGTAGTAGAGGTCGTCCTCCACGGAGTAGGCCATCGACGGGCGTGCGGGCGCTCCCTCGTAGCCTCCCCAGTTGAACACCACCAGGTGCGACGGTGCCGGCGGCCAGGTTTTCAGCATCTCCTCGAAGGTGGGCCACAGGTCGTCGAAGGGGGCGTGGGTCCACATGTTGTCGGCCAGATAGCGCTTGGTCTCGTCGTAGTGGGTGTCGGTGCCGTAGCGGCTCAAGGTGCCGGTGTCCGTCACCTCGTTGAGCCGGGTCGCGAGCGTCTGGGCGCGTGCGGGACAGGACTCGAAGAGCGACAGCTGTTCCCGGGCCTCTTCCTCGGTGTCGGTGAAGGCCGTCGCGTTCAGGGCGAGGAGTGGCTCGCCGTGGGTCATCGGATCGCGGCTGCACAGGAGATTGATCTCCGTCGGTGTCCGGCGGCCGATCTCGTGCACGAAGCCGTAGACGTCCTGCGCAGCCGCGGCCGGCCAGAAGTAGCCGCTGTTCATCGTGGTTCGCATGCGCGGATGGAGCGTGAGGTGGAACCGGGTGACGACGGCGAAGAAGCCGGGGCCGGCGCCGCGGGCCGCCCAGAACAGGTCCGGGTTCTCCTTCTCGTCGGCGTGCACCCGTTCGCCGGCGGCGGTGACCGCGTCGATGCCGGTGACGGACATGCAGGCCGGTCCGTAGTCCCGCCCGGCCCAGGCGAAACCGCCTTGCAGCAGGTATCCGCCGATGGACACGCCCGTGCAGTGGCCCGTGGGGAAGAAGAGCCGGCGTTCGGCCAGCATCGAGTTGAGTTCCGACCCCTTGATGCCGGGCTGGGCGGTGCCGGTCATCGTCTCCTGGTCGACCGTCACATGCCGTAGGTTCGAGAGGTCGATCAGTACCGTGTCGTCACGCAGGTGCGAGGCGGACCAGCTGTGGCCGCCGGAGCGCACCGCGATCTGCAGGCCCTCCTGCCGGGCGAGTTTGACCGCTCCGACGACGTCGTCCTCGTTGTTCGCCAGCACGATCACTTCGGGGTACCGGTCCGGCACCCCCGCGTGCCAGCAGGCTTCCCGGCGCAGGCTTTCGTAGCGGTAGTCGCCTCTCCGCAACACCCTCCCTTCGATCTGGGGGGTCATGGTCTTCTCCCTCCGGGCCCTTCGCTCTCTTCCGCGAGCGGGCTCCTGCTCGGACCACTGCTCACGGCTGGTCGGCCGATTCCTTGCGGGTGAACTCCTCGAAGATGTCCGGAAGGAACGCGGCGAGGTGGTTCATTTCCTGGGAGCAGTGCACGACCATCGCGCGGGCCTGCTCTGCGCCGAGTTTCCGTAGGGCTTCCGCAGCCGTGCCGAGCTCACCGGTCAGGGATGCTCCGCTGCGGGCGGTGACGTACCTGCCGCCCATCCAGAAGCGTGAGCGCATCTCGCTGCCGTCCTTCACCCGGCGTACGTGATGGATCAAGTAGCCCCAGTCGAGCGGGAGGCGGGACAGGCCGACCGTGCCGCAGACCGCGGTCGCCTCGTCCGGATCGAGGCCGTCGTCGCTGAACCCGAACCGGTGGGGAGGCACGAAACGAATGGCGAGCTCGCCGAGCGCATTGCCGACGTATTCATCGACGAAGGATGTGCCCCCGAGGTACCTCTCGCGGTAGGGGGTGCCGGGCGCCGCCGTTTCTCCTGCCCATTCCGCATAGACGTGGGCCCGCGGATACCAGAGCTTGTACCGCTGGGTCTCCGTGGCGTGCCACCAGAACCACCAGTCCACCATGCCCGGGGACACCCCGGGCATACGGGTCAGCGCGGCGATGTGCATGGAACCGTCGTCGAAGAGGCTGTAGCCGTTCTCCAGGTCGTGGTAGCCGGCGTCGCTCAGTGTTGCCGCGGCATCGAAGTCCAGGCACAGCGGCGGCGCCTGCGGACCGAGTGCGAGCGCCTCCCGGACGTGCTCCGGCAGCGGCGCCATCACCGGATTCCAGTACCTCGCATACCACTTGCCGTCGAGATCGCCGGCGTGCATTCCGAGGTGGGTCCGCCGGTCCGGGTCGGGCCGTGGTTCCACCAGGTCAGCCATAGTGCACCCGCTTTCGTGGTGTCGTGGTCGCCGTCATCCGGCCGGCGTCACGATTCTCGACGCACCGAGCACCCGCCCGTGCGCGTCAAGGGCCCTGACCTGGAAGAACGGGCCCTGGTTCACTGTCGCGAGCGCCGTCTCGAACCCGGTGCGCAGGGCGCGTCCGACGACCCGCAGCGAGCGGGGATGGGGTCCGGCGAGCAGTTGCCATCCTCTGGTCTCCGTGGACCCGTTCCACGAGGCGAAGACGACGGTGCGTCCGCCCGCCGCTCGTGCCGCCGCGCTCGGCGGGTAGTACGGCTTGCCGACCCATCGCTGGCGGTAGGCACGGTAGGAGATGTCGGAGCCCGGCATCTTCGCGTCGTAGAGCAGGTTCTGCAAGCCGTTGTACTGGGTGTTTCCCGGATAGGCGTACTCCGAGTAGTAGGAGTTCTGCCCCCACCCGATGAACTGGTTCCCGTGCGGGAGAGCCTGGGTGTTTCCTTGGGAGGCGGAGAACAAGGGCGGTGCGTGGTAGTAGGTCTGGTCGACGGTCGCTCGGCGGTGCGCGAAGTCGATGTTGAGGATCAGGCCATGTGATTCCTGCTCCGGTGTGCCGTCCGGCTGGTTGCAGCAGCCGTCGTCGAACATGGAGATCCGGCGTCCCGGCCGGAATCTGACGTCGTGCTGCCAGAAGAAGTCCGCGTTCGGACCGAAGGTGAAGTCGCTCCTTTTCCCGCCGAGTTGCCAGCGGATCCGGCCGTCCCGTCGGGAGATGTCGTAGGCCGCCCACATGTTGCGTGCCGAGACCAGCAGTTCACCGTTGGGTCCCTCGTCGATCGAATTCATGTGGTAGGCGTCCCACACTCCTCCGGATGACGACGCATCGGAGGCGGACACCTCGGAGTCGGCCGGATTGACGTGATCGAGGATGTCCCACGAGAAGACGAGTTCCCCCGTGGCGAGATCGACCTCCTGAACCTCGCTGTCCAGGATGGCGCCGTTCTCCGGACCGCCGTAGCGCCTGAGGTCCATGGGGATCGGCTTGGTCGCGATGAACAGTGCGGTTCCTCTGCGGGTCAGGATGAATTCGTGCTCGTCCGGATGGAAGCCGTGCCGGGCGAAAACCGTTCGGACCAGGCGGTAGTGGCTGTCGTAGACGTAGTAGCAGCCGCCCGGTTCGGGGGCGCCGCCCGGCAGGTTGGTGTACGCGGGCGGAATCGCGATGGACCCCTGCCACCAGGTCAGCACGGGCTCCGCCCGGCGGCTCCGGTGGTTGTAGTACGTCTGCACCTTGAAGTCGGCGTTCTGAAGGCTCGTCGAGGGCAGCGGACGGAACCAGACCGGCGCACCGGAGTTCTCGGAAATCAGCGCTCCGGTCTGGCCGATCATCGGGCTGCTGATGGTGTACGGGCCGACGAAGATGTTCCCGGGTGCTGTTCCTCGCCGCTGCGCGGTCACGCTGACGCGCATGGGATGAAGCCGTGGCGCGGAGACGAAACTCCACACGCCGGGGCCCGAAGTGATCAGCTCCGGTGCAGGGGGGCTCCCCGTCGGAGGCGCCGGCACGGTCGCACACAAGCGGGGCCCCGGCGGCGAACTCGCCTCGGCGGGAACCACACAGCCCGCGAAGGCGAGCCCCACGGCCAGTGTGCAGGTCCCGGCGGTGCGGCTCATCCGCCTCGTGGCCCCGCCGGCCCACGGCTTTCCCTCTGCCATCGTCTCTCCATCGCGAGGTGTCACATTCCTGAGCCGCCCGGGAAGTCCGTCAGCAAGATTGAGCGCCGGGAAGCCTGTGCTTGCTGGTGACGCTAAGCACAACGGTCAGCCGCCGCCCGCTGGAGACTCCGTCCGGTGGAGCGTGGATTTCGGACGTCACCCTGATGACGACGGCATGCGTATGCGTGGCCGGACCACGCGTCGGCGCCGGGTTCCGACGGGCCATCAGAATGTCGGGCCTATGCGGTCAAACCCGTCCCGACGGGCCATCAGAATGTCGGGCCTACAGGGTCAGGCCCTCCCAACGGGCCATCAGACCGGTGCCTGAGCAGGCGCGAACGGGCCGTCGATGCCTACCGTCACAGAGCACGGCTCCCGGCATGGAGCATCCCTGGGTGTAGGGCCGGGAGAAGGACGACAGGAAGCAGGCACAGGTGCGGTCATCAGCGATGAGTGAAGCCGCCGGGCACACACGTCCGCTCCGGCGATGCGTCCGCCGCTTCCTTCCCAAGGACGGAGGCCGGCGGGTGGGCGGCCTGAGGGGACGCTTCGGACGGTCGAGCAGGCCGGCGGCTGCTGTGCTGCTGGCGATGGTCCTCACCGGCTGCGGGTTCGTCACACCCCTGGGAAACTCCGACGGTTCCGGGGCAACCACGGGCAACGGCGACGTGGTGGGCACTCCCACACCGCTGCGCAACGTGCCCCGCGAACTGTCCACCGTGGCCGACGGAAAACTGGTCGTCTACCGCATGCCGGGAATTCAGGGAAACCGGATCAAGGCGACCGCCATGCTGTTCACGCCCAGAAAATCTCCGCCGGCCGGCGGCTGGCCCCTTTTCGTATGGGGTCACGGGACCGTCGGATGGGCCCCGGAGTGCGCACCGAGCGTCCAGCTCCAGGAACACAATAAATGGGCTGACGGGCCGAACGCCGCATTGTTGGCGGCCGTCCTGAAGATGGGAATTGCCGTCGTGGCCCCGGATTACGAGGGGCTGGGCCCGACGGCGGCCGGCGTCACGACCGGGCACGGCTATTACCATCTCTCCAGCGAGGGCAAGTCCATGATCTTCGCCGCGGTTGCCGCGAAACGGTATCTCGGTGGCCGGGCGTCCGGGGAATGGGTGCCGGCCGGCTGGTCCGAAGGAGGGTTCGCCGCGCTCGCCGCCGCGTACTACTCCCGGTTGTCCAAGAAGGCTGAGCCCGCGCTGGACTATCGGGGCACGATCGCCCTCGCCCCCGTCCCGGACGTCCCCGCCATGAACAAGCTCCTGTGGCGGGACATCGCCCACGCCTCCACACCCGGGACCACGCCCACGGACCATCAGATCGACCAGCTGGTCTTCGCCAACGCGGAAACCATCTACTTCACGAAAACCCAACGCAATGCGGGCTATCACGTCGTCCCCGGACAGATCTACGGCCAGAATATGCTGAAGTTCTATCAGCAGAACTGGCGGACGTGCCTGGACGATCTGAACGCGATGGTCAAGCATGATATCAAAAGCTACCTGAATTCCTCGCCTTCGCACCGCTTGGCGACATATCCCGGAATTCGCGGAGACGGTCCGAACTCGCTGCCGGAGAACAGGCGATTCTACGCGCGGAACCAAGGGAAGCTTGAGAACTCGACACTTCCGGGGTCGGTCCTCTGGCTCTATGGGGCCGATGACATCACCAGCCCGGGCGCTGTCACCTACCACGTCGTCAACAAGATGCTGGCCAACGCCAATGACATCAACCTCGCCGTTTTCGAGGGAGCCGGCCACTATGACGTCCCCACGGTCGGCCTCCCGCTGCTTCAGGCACGCCTGCGGCAGCTCTTCCCGGTGACGTCCTCTGCACACCGAGGCGAGTCACCCACCAAATGACCGAGTACCTCTAGGGGCCTGGGGCGGTGTCACCTCACGGGCCTGCCTCGCGGCACGTCAAGGATGATGTCGGCGGCGCGGGCGATGACCGGGGCGCGGTCGCGGCCGGGGTGGTCGGCGGCGAGGAAATGGCTGCCGATGGCTGTGCAGAAGGCGAGCAGGGCACGGGCCTCGACCTCGTCGGGGTCGGCGCAGAAGGTGCCGATCGCGTCTCGCGCCAACTGAATGCGCTTGTTGTCCACGCGGCGCAGGCGGTCGGCGACGGTGTGGTCGCGGCGGGCCCATTCGCGGACGGCCAGGTCGATGGGGAGCAGGCGGTCGCTGGAGAAGGTGAGCTGCCCGGCCATGCGGACTTTGTCCCGCGCGTCGGCGCCCTCCCGCTCCACCCGGTCGATGACGTCGTCGACGCTCTCGCGCTCCCAGGTGTCCAGCATCTCGGTCAGCAGTGCGTCGCGGTCGGCGAAGTACCCGTAGAAGCCGCCCTTGGTCACCCCCAGCGCCTTGGCGAGTGCCTCGACCCGCACCGTGTCCACCCCGCCCGCGGCCAGCGCCTGCAGCCCCGCCTCGACCCACTTCTCCCGCGGTGTGCGCAATGCGCCCATCGGTGGCTCACCTCACCCTGTCCCACCTGTTGTACGGAGCCGTATAAGGCCCTAGCTTACGTTGTACGGCATCGTATAACGCGAGAGGGGACACCTATGTCATTCGGTTTCGTTGCCTTCCACTACCCCGCCCCCGAGCACGTCGAGGAGTTCGTTCGCAACTGCCATCAGGTCGCCGAGGCGACGCGGCGCCAGCCCGGCTTCCTGTCCGTCGGGGTCTGGGTCACCCCGGACGGCGGGGCCGTCGTCACCACCGGCGCGTTCGAGTCCGAGGAGGCCTTCTCGGCGGCGGCCGAGGTCGGCCGCGAGATGGGCGCGACCCCCGAGGGCCTGAGCGACCTGGAGGTCAGGCCCCGCGAGGTCCACTTCCTCGTGTCGCGCTAGACAGCCGACCAGTATCAGCACATCGCATCGCCGCCCGGCCGTTCCCGCTTCCCCGTGGGGCTCCGTACCATTCCTCACGATCATTCGCGGCACGGCACGAGGTAAGGACTGATCCGTTGATGAACCGTCCCTGGGCATCCGGTGAGCTCTGCATGTCCCGCAGTCGTTCGGCCTGTTGCTGCCGTCCGGCTGCCCGGGCGGAGAGCGTCCGATGAGCAGCCGGGCGGTGCTGGTGACCGGGGCCTCGCGGGGGATCGGCCGGGCGGTTGCGGAGCTCTTCGCCGCGCGCGGGGACCGGGTCGCGCTGCATTACGCGTCGCGGCGGGAGGCGGCCCGGGAGGCGTTCGCGGGGCTGGCCGGGAGCGGGCACGTCCTGGTGCAGGGCGATGTGGGGACGCCGGAGGGCGCGGCGGCGATCGTCGAGGCGGCCGTGGACGGGCTGGGCGGCGTCGATGTGCTCGTCAACAACGCGGCCGCCAATGAGCCGCATCCGCTGGACCGCACGTCCTTCGAGGACTGGCAGCGGGTCTGGCGGCGCCTGGTGGACGTGAATCTGCTGGGGGCGGCGCATCTGACGCACTGCGCGGCGCGGAACATGATCGAGCGGGAGGTGGCGGGGCGGATCGTCAACATCGGGTCGCGGGGCGCGTTCCGGGGCGAGCCGGACCATCCGGCCTATGGCGCGTCGAAGGCGGCGCTGCATGCGATGGGCCAGTCGCTGGCGGTCCATCTGGCGCCGTACGGCATCGGCGTGGCCTCCGTGGCGCCCGGGTTCGTGGCGACCGAGCGGGTCGCGGACCGGCTGACGGACGAGGTGCGGCAGCAGAGCCCGTTCGGCCGGGTCGCCTCGCCGCAGGAGGTGGCGTCCGCCGTGCTCTACCTCGCCTCGCCGGAGGCGGCCTGGGTCTCCGGGGCGGTGCTCGACGTCAACGGCGCGTCGTATCTGCGCTGAGGGGCACCGGGAGGCACCGGGACAAGCCGAGAAGCCGAGAAAGGGGAAGCCCCGGCCGAACGGGGGAATTCGGCCGGGGCGGCTCGGGGGCGCGGAGTGGTGACGGCGACGGGCGCCGGGATGCTGCCGCGCGGTGGTGGGCCGGCTTCCCTGAGGGAGGGCCCTCGGACGCCGTCGCGCGGCGCCGTTTCCAATTGAACGATAAACCATAGGGTGAGCTTCCGGCGTACCGGGTGACGGCACTCACCCTTCGCCGCCGGTCGCCGGCGGCCGGCCGGCGGCACCGGGCGGCGCGGTCCCCGCCCCTCCGTGAGCCCGTCACCAGGGATCGGGGCGTCACGGCTCGATCCGGATCGGACGGAAGCCGTCGGCCAGCAGACGTGGCAGATACCACTCCAGCGCCTGGACGGTCTGCCGGCGCTCGCCCCCGCCGTCGTGCGACAGGACGATCGCGCCGGGACGGATCTCGGCCAGGACGGTGTCGATGATGGTCTCGGCGCCGGGGGTCGTCCAGTCCTGTGAGTCGACCGCCCAGCCGACGGGCGACATGCCCAGGTCGTTGCAGATGCTCAGCGAGGGGTCGTCCCAGGCGCCGTACGGGGCGCGAGCCAGGTCGGGGGCGCTGCCGAGGACCTCTTCGAGCAGGCTGCTGGTGCGCCCGAGTTCGCTGCGCACCGCGCCCGGGGGCAGCGTGGTGAGCTGCGGATGGGTCCAGGTGTGGTTGGCGACGGCGTGCCCCTCGTCGGCGATGTCCCGCAGCAGGTCCGGGAACGCGACGGCGTTCTCGCCGACGACGAAGAACGTGGCGCGGGCATCGTGGCGGTGCAGGATCCGCAGGATGTCGGGGGTGTGTCGGGGGTGCGGACCGTCGTCGAAGGTCAGGAAGATCTCGCGGCGGTCGGTGGACAGCGTGAAGGCCACATCGGGGTGCGGTGGCGAGGCGCCCGGACCGGAACGGGAGGTCTCGCCGGCCATCGGGCGCAGCGGGTGAGTCTCCAGGGGCCCGGCCGTGGCGGGCCGGCCGGCGCCCGCCGGCGGGTCGGCTCCCGCGGTACGGGGCGCCGCCGTGCGGTGCGGGCCGCCCGTCTCCACGACGCGGGACGGGAGCAGCACGCGGCCGACGGCGAGCGTACCGATCACGAGCGCGGCCCGGAGGAACGCCCGCCTGGCACTTGTGTGCTCATCGGATGTCACCCTTCAGGTGCTCTCACGCGGCCTTCCGGGGCGGCGGGAGCGACACGGGGCGGGCGGGTTCCGTACCCGATCGGCCCGCACGGCTGCCGGGCGACCTCCGGCCTCTCAGGCCGCCGCCCGGTGGCCCTTCGCCTCCGCGGCCGTGGTCGCGGCCTTGGTGACATCGGCGACCAGCTCGACGACATCGGGCCCGTACGCCTGCGAGTTGACCACCTTCAGCAGCAGGCAGAACTGGCCGTCGGCCCCGTGCTTACGGGCCAGCCGGGCACGGTTGCGGACCAGATGGCGGACCGCGGCCCGGTGGGTGACCGGGCGCTGGCCGGCCGCCAGGAACACCGGACGGTCGCCCTCACCGGCCCGCAGCCGGGCCAGCAGCACGTACTCGACCGCGCCGGGCTCCATCCGGTACGCCGTGCCGCCGATGGTGAACGTGCCGCGGCCCACGCCGGACTCGTCGCCCGGCTGCACCGCGACCCCCGGCAGCAGATTGGCCAGATGGGCCGCCAGCCGGCGGTGCGCGGTCGGGTCGCCGACACAGAACTCGGTGCGTGCGCCGAAGCCCTGCAGGCCGGTGTCGTGCGGCGCGACCTCGGGGTGTGCACCGCAGTTCTCGATCACCCCGGCCAGCCCCAGCAGCGCCAGCGCGTCATGGCGCGGGATGCTCCAGTGCGCCGAGGAACTGTCCCGGTGGGTGACCAGCACGCACTCCGAACCGTCCGGCAGCCCGAAGAAGGCCTGCTCACGGGTCATCTTGTGGCGGACGGCCGCCGATCGCACGGCCCAGCCGGCGGCCAGGCCCACCAGGAGGGCCGCGGCCGCGATGGTCAGGAGCTGCAGGGTGTCGTCCATGGCCGGGGAGCGTAGCGGCATCCCGGGTGTGTGTTCGAGGGCGGGCGGGGAGCCCGGGCGGCTTGTCCCGGTCCGTGCGCGCCTACCGGATCCGTACGTAAAAGGGCAGCTGATCCGTACGTAAAAGGGCAGCCGATCCCGCCGCGCACGGGCAGCCGCTCCGTACGCCCATGGGCCCACCGCATCCCGCAGACCCTCTGTCGGGGCGCTGTGCACACGAGTAGGCTCCGGCCGCCCCTTGCCGCCGCCTCGCAGGCCCTTGGAGGAATCCCGGTATGACCAGAGCCCGACGCCTCACCGTCCTGGGAGCGGCCGCCGCGCTGGCCGGCTCCATGGTGGCGATTCCGGCCGCCGCCGGGTCCGCCGCGCCACCGCGCCCCGATGCGGCCCGGGGCCGCGCCACCGCCGCACCGGAGAAGTCCCCGGTCGCCGTCGGCTACGGCGGGGCCGTCTCCAGCGTCGACGCGGACGCCTCCGCCGCCGGCATCTCGGTGCTCCGGAAGGGCGGCAACGCCGTGGACGCCGCGGTCGCCACCGCCGCCGCCCTCGGCGTCACCGAGCCCTACTCCGCGGGCATCGGCGGGGGCGGCTACTTCGTCTACTACCAGGCAAGATCCCACTCCATACGCACCCTCGACGGCCGGGAGACCGCCCCGCGCACGGCCGGCAAGGACCTCTTCCTGGAGAACGGCACACCGCTCCCCTTCGACCAGGCCGTCACCAGCGGACTGGGCATCGGCACCCCGGGCACCCCCGCCACCTGGGACACCGCCCTGCGCACGTGGGGCAGCCGCTCCCTGGGCCAGGTGCTGGGCCCGGCCCGCAAGCTGGCCGCCGACGGATTCACGGTCGATGCGACCTTCCGCCAGCAGACCGCGGACAACGAGGCGCGCTTCCGGGACTTCCCGGCGACCGCCGGCCTCTTCCTGCCCGGCGGCAAGCTGCCGGCCGTCGGCTCGACCATGAAGAACCCCGATCTGGCGCGTACGTACGGGGAGTTGGCGCACAAGGGCGTCGGCGCGCTCTACGACGGCGCGGTGGGCCGGGACATCGTCCGTACCGTCCGGAAACCGCCGGTGCGCCCCGGCTCCACCCGCAGGGTGCGGCCCGGCAAGCTGACCGTGGGCGATCTGCGGGCCTACCGGGCCCTGAGCCAGGCGCCGACCCACACCCGCTACCGCGGCCTCGACGTCTACGGCATGGCGCCGTCCTCCTCCGGCGGCACCACCGTCGCCGAGGCGCTCAACATCCTGGAGAAGAGCGATCTCTCGCGGCTGAGCCAGCAGCAGTATCTGCACCGCTATCTGGAGGCGAGCCGGATCGCCTTCGCCGACCGCGGCCGCTGGGTCGGCGACCCGGCGCAGGAGAACGTACCGACCAAGGGCCTGACCTCCCAGCGGTTCGCCGACTCCCGGGCGTGCCTGATCCGCGACGACAAGGCCCTGACCAGCCCGCTGGCGCCCGGCGACCCGCGCCACCCGAAGCCCTGCGGCCGTGCCGGCAGAGCCGCCCCGACGACGTACGAGGGGCCGAACACCACCCATCTGACCGTCGCCGACAAGTGGGGCAACGTCGTCGCCTACACCCTGACCATCGAGCAGACCGGCGGCAGCGGCATCGTCGTCCCGGGCCGCGGCTTCCTGCTCAACAACGAGCTCACCGACTTCTCCTTCGTGCCCGCCGACCCCGCCGTCCATGACCCGAACCTGCCCGGTCCCGGCAAGCGGCCGCGGTCGTCCATGTCGCCGACGATCGTGCTGCGCCACGGCCGGCCGGTGGTGGCGCTCGGCTCGCCCGGCGGCGCGACCATCATCACCACCGTGCTGCAGACCCTGGTCAACCACCTCGACCGGGGGATGCCGCTGGTCGACGCGATCGCCGCACCGCGGGCCAGCCAGCGCAACGCGGCACAGACCGAGCTCGAACCCGCCCTGTGGAACAGCGCGCTGCGCACCCAACTCGAAGCGCTCGGCCATGCCTTCAAGCCGAACCCGGAGATCGGGGCGGCCACCGGCGTCCAGCGGCTGCCGGACGGCCGCTGGCTGGCCGCGGCCGAAAAGGTACGGCGCGGCGGCGGCGCGGCGATGGTCGTCCACCCGAAGTGACGGCGCCGGCGGGTGCGTCCGGCCCACGCCACCGCGGGTGGGTAACCCGGACGACACACCGCCGGCACTCGCCCGGCCCCTGTGTGCCGTCCGTGTGTCGTCGATGTACCGCTCCGCGCGGCGCCGTTGATGGTGATCGAGGTGGCGATTAGCCTCCTGGGACCGTTCGTTCGAATGAGCGGTCCCAGGGAGGGCACGCAGCGTGAGCGTTGACGAGAGCCAGGACAGCGAGACCGGAGCGGCCCCGGCCCGGCACATCGGTGCACCGGCCGGGGAGTTGGAGGGCCTCGCCGAGCAGGCGCGGGCGCTGGCCGAAGGGCGGGTGACCTCGACCGCCCTGGTACGGCGGACGCTGGAGCGCATCGCGGCCACCCAGGGCACGGTCAATGCCTTCCGGCGGGTACGGGCCGAGGCGGCGATGGCGGAGGCCGCGGAGGCCGACCGCAGGCTGGCGGCCGGGGAGCGGCTGCCCCTGCTCGGGGTGCCGGTCGCGGTCAAGGACGACACCGACGTGGCGGGCGAGCCGACCGCGTTCGGCTGCGCCGGCGAGTTCCCGCCCAAGGAGCGCGACGCCGAGGTCGTCCGCCGGCTGCGCGCGGCCGGCGCGATCATCGTCGGCAAGACCAACGCCTGCGAGCTGGGGCAGTGGCCGTTCACCGAGGGCCCGGCCTTCGGCAACACCTGCAACCCCTGGAACCTCGCCCACACCCCGGGCGGCTCGTCCGGCGGCTCGGCCGCGGCGGTCGCGGCCGGGCTGGTGCCGGCCGCGCTCGGCACCGACGGCGCGGGCTCGGTGCGGATTCCCGCCGCCTGGTCCCACCTCGTCGGCATCAAGCCCCAGCGCGGCCGCATCTCCACCTGGCCCGACCCCGAGTCCTTCCAGGGCATCACCGGCATCGGACCACTGGCCCGTACGGTCGAGGACGCGGCGCTGCTGCTGGACGTGGCCAGCGGCAACCACGAGGGCGATCTGCACCGGCCACCCCCCATCGCGGCCCGCGAGGCGGCCGGCCGCGACCCGGGCCGGCTGCGGATCGCGCTGTCCTGGAAGGCGGCCCTCACCTTCACCCGCAAGCCGCTGCACCCCGATGTCCGGGCCGCGGTGACCGGCGTGGCCCGCACCCTGGCCCGCCTGGGGCACTTCGTCGAGGAGGCCGAACCGGACTACGGACTGGTCGGGCTCGCCTTCGTCCCGCGCGCCACGGCCGGCGTGGGGGAGTGGGCGGACCGGGTCCCGGACCGCTCCCTGCTGGACCGCCGGACGCGGGGGGCGGCACGGATGGGCCGGCTGCTCGGCGGCCCCGTCCTGCGCCGGGCGCGCGCCGTCGAGCGGCGCCAACAGTCCCGGATCGGCGCGCTGTTCGGCCCCTACGACGTCCTGCTGACGCCGACCACCGCCACCCCGCCCCCGCGCATCGGCACCCTCGCCAAGCTCAACGGCTGGCGTACGGATCAGGCCATGATCGCTGCCTGCCCGTACGCCTGGCCGTGGAACGTCCTCGGCTGGCCGGGCGTGAGCGTGCCCGCGGGGTTCAGCGCCGACGGCCTGCCGCTGGGCGCCCAGCTGCTGGGCCCGGCCCATGCCGAGCCCCTGCTGATCTCGCTGGCCGCCCAGCTCCAGGACGATCTGCGCTGGCACGAGCGGCGTCCGCCCGGACACCCGGAGCGGCTCGACGGCGTACCGCGCTGAGCTCAGGGCGTGTCATGCCCCAGGTGTATTGATCACGAGCCGAGCAGCGCGAGGATCGCCTCGGTCGTGTCGGTCTCGCCGAGCCGCGGGAAGACCTTCTCCACGCTGTTGTGGTGGGTGTCGGCGTCCAGGTCGGTCACCGCGTCGGTGGCGACGGTGACGTGGTAGCCGTGCTCGTGCGCGGCACGGGCGGTGGACTCGACCCCGATGCTGGTGGCGATGCCGGCGAGGACGATCTGGGTGACCCCGCGGCGGCGCAGTTCCAGGTCCAGGTTCGTGCCGTGGAAGGCGCCCCACTGCTGCTTGGTGACGAGGATGTCGCCGTCCTGCCGGCCGAGTTCGGGCACCAGCTCCGCCCAGTCGGCGGGCGGGGTGCCGCCCGGCCGCGGGGACTGGGTACGGCCCGGCGCCCCGCCCGTGACGTTCACCAGGACGAC
Organism: Streptomyces auratus; assembly: GCF_050433025.1. Taxonomy (NCBI): domain Bacteria; kingdom Bacillati; phylum Actinomycetota; class Actinomycetes; order Kitasatosporales; family Streptomycetaceae; genus Streptomyces; species Streptomyces auratus. The sequence goes on from NZ_JBNGCB010000003.1 coordinate 2,505,850, forward strand.
GGGCAGCCGGTGCGTCCGGAACGCGGCGGCCAGCCGGGCGCCGCGCCCGATGACGTCGGAGGAGGGCAGCGGGACGCAGGGCAGACCGGCGATGCCCCGCTGCAGATCGATCAGTACCAGGGCGGTCGTGGCATCGAGGGTGGTGGCGGGCACGGGGGCTCCTTGTGTGGTGAGGGGTGGTGGTGTGGTGACGGGGGTGGCCGTTGTGGGCCGGGAGGCCGATGGCTGGATTCAGCCGCCGGTCCCGGTCGTGGTCCCGGTCCCCGTCGCGCCGGGCCGCAGGCTGCGGTCGGCGAGGGTCAGGGTGAGCAGCAGCAGGCCGAGCACGATGCCGATCAGGGCGATCTCGTGCAGCCCGGAGTCGGAGGCGCGCTGCCCGTACAGCAGCCCGATGAGGCTGGAGGCGGTGATCGCGCCGAGGTACTGGGCGGTGCGCTGGAGCCCGGCGGCCGCGCCCACGCCGTCGGCCGGGGCCTGGGCGTAGACGGCGGCCTGGTTGCCGGTGGAGGACAGGCCCTGCGGGATACCGAAGAGCGCCCCGGCACACAGCAGCGCGACCAGCGGGCTGGCGCCCTGGAGCAGAAGGAAGACGCCGCTGCCCAGGGCGAGACAGACCGCGGCGACGGTCAGCGGGGCGCGGATCCCCTTCGTCCGGGCGCCCATGAGCGAGCAGACCGCGGCCGCGAGGGACATCGGCAGCATGATCAGTCCGGCCTGGAAGGACGAAGCGCCGTGCACCTGCTCCAGCCACTGGCTGAAGCCGTACAGCACGCAGTAGATGACGAGGTAGGTCAGTCCGTGCCGGAGGTAGGTGCGCACCAGCGCGCCGTTACGGGCGAGCATCCGCAGGTCGATGAAGGGCGCCGGATGGCGCAGCTGCCACCACACCAGGGCGCCCGCGAGCACGCCGGCCGGCGCCAGCAGCAGCCACTGCGGGTCCTCCAGGTGCAGCAGGAAGACCATGGCGCAGGTCAGCGCCGCGGCGAACAGGGCGATGCCCAGCGGGTCGAGGGAGGCGGAGGCGGACGCGGACACACTCCCGTCGTGCGCCGGCCGGGCGTCCTTCCGGTCGGCCGGGAGCCAGAGCAGCGCACCGAGCAGGGCGAGCAGCGCGAGCGGGACGTTCACCGCGAACACCGCGCGCCAGCCCGCGGTCGCGGCGAGCAGCCCGCCGAGCGTGGGGCCGACGGCCGCGCTGGCCAGCGCGGCGAGCGAGAGCCGGCCGAGCACCTGACGCGGGGTGGGGCAGCCGGTCCGCCGGGACTCGGCGCGCAGTACCGCCATCGCGGCGGGGTAGGCCGCCGCGGTGCCGATCCCGAGCACGACCCGGGAGACGATCAGCAGCGCGAAGGTGGGAGCCAGCGCCCCGAGGACGCCCGCCGCGCAGACGGTCAGCGCACCGGCGGCGAACACCCGGCGGGGCCCGATGCGGTCGGCGAGCCGCCCCATCGACGGCTGGCCCACCGCACTGGCGAGATACATCGCGGAGACCAGCCAGGCGGTGTCGGCGGCGCCGACGTGGAAGTCCTGGCCGATCGCCACCAGAGCGGTGGCGATCATCGTCGAATTGATGGGGTTCAGCAGCGAGCCGAGCAGCAGCGGTGCCATCAGCCGGGGGCCGAAGGCACGGCCGGAGCTGGGTCCGGAGCCGGTGCCGGCGCGGGGGGCGGTCCGTTCGCCGGCCTCCTGCGCCGGGGCGCCGGCCGCCGCCGGTATGGCGCCGGCCGGCGCCGGTATCGCCGCCTCCGGCACAGCGCCGCCCCGTCCGAGCCTCGCGGAGTCGCTCATTCCGACATCAGCCGCCGCATCAGCTCGGTGGCCGTCGCCAGGGTCCGCTGCTCCTCCGGGGTCAGCCGGTCGGCGATGGCCACGGCCAGCCAGTTGTGCTTGGCCTGCCGTACGACGGCGAGCAGCCGGCGGCCCTCCTCGGTGAGGGAGAAGACGACCTGCCGGCCGTCCGTCGGATGCGGGCGGCGGGCGAGGACGCCGCGCTCCTCCAGCGCCCCGACGGTCAGCCGCATGGACTGCGGGCGGACCCGCTCGGCGCGGGCCAGGGCGGCGATGGTCGCCTCGCCGTCGGTGTCGATACGGCCGATCACCGCGCGCTGGGTCGGGGTGAGCTCGCCATGGGGCGAGGCGGCGCGCATCTGCCGCATGAGCAGGGAGACGGTGGCGCCCAGCTCCGTCGCGAGGTGTTCGTGATCCTTTTCCGGCATACCTCCAGCGTAGGAGATTGACAGGCAAACTTGCAAGCTTGCCTGTCAATATTCCCGAAAGACGCCCGGGCGCGCCACAGTGGAGATGGTCTTGCCACGGTGGGTGACGGGGCTTACGGTCACCTCCACACGCGTAGATCGCGCCGTGCACCGGGTCGTGGATCCCGCGTGGCCGCAGGCTGACGCATCGACAAAGGAGCAGCTCATGGCCGATGTTGTGCGTGCCGCACTGGTCCAGGCGACCTGGACCGGCGACACCGAATCGATGATCGCGAAGCATGAGGAGTACGCCAGAGCGGCGGCCGCGCAGGGCGCGAAGGTGATCGGCTTCCAGGAGGTCTTCAACGCTCCGTACTTCTGCCAGGTCCAGGAGCCCGAGCACTACCGCTGGGCCGAGCCGGTGCCCGACGGCCCGACCGTCCGGCGGATGCAGGACCTCGCCCGCGAGACCGGCATGGTCATCGTCGTCCCCGTCTTCGAGGTCGAACAGTCCGGCTTCTACTACAACACCGCGGCCGTCATCGATGCCGACGGCACGGTCCTGGGCTCCTATCGCAAGCACCACATCCCGCAGGTCAAGGGCTTCTGGGAGAAGTACTACTTCAAGCCGGGCAACGCCGGCTGGCCGGTCTTCGACACCGCCGTCGGCAAGGTCGGCGTCTACATCTGCTACGACCGCCATTTCCCGGAAGGCTGGCGGCAGTTGGGCCTCAACGGCGCCCAGCTGGTCTACAACCCCTCCGCCACCTCCCGCGGGCTGTCCGCCTACCTGTGGCAGCTGGAGCAGCCCGCGGCCGCCGTCGCCAACGAGTACTTCATCGCGGCGATCAACCGGGTCGGTGTCGAGGAGTACGGCGACAACGACTTCTACGGCACCAGCTACTTCGTCGACCCCCGGGGCCAGTTCGTCGGCGCGCCAGCCAGCGACTCCAAGGAGGAACTGGTCGTCCGCGACCTCGACTTCTCCCTGATCGACGAGGTCCGCCAGCAATGGGCCTTCTACCGAGACCGCCGACCCGACGCGTACGACGGGCTGGTGCAGCCATGACCCAGCACCCCCAGGACGCGGCGAGCCTGCACGCCCGCCACCAGTCCGTCCTGCCCTCCTGGCTGAGCCTCTACTACGAGCGGCCGCTGGAACTCACCCACGGCGAGGGCCGGCACGTCTGGGACGCCGAGGGCAACCGCTACCTCGACTTCTTCGGCGGCATCCTCACCACCATGACGGCCCATGCGCTGCCCGAGGTGACCAAGGCCGTCAGCGAGCAGGCCGGCCGCATCATCCACACCTCGACGCTCTACCTCTCCCGCCCCGTGGTCGACCTGGCCGAGCGGATCGTGGCGCTCTCCGGCATCCCCGACGCCCGGGTCTTCTTCACCACCTCCGGCACGGAGGCCAATGACGCGGCCCTGCTGCTGGCCACCGCGCACCGCCGCTCCAACCAGGTCCTGGCGATGCGCAACAGCTACCACGGCCGGTCGTTCTCCACCGTCGGCATCACCGGCAACCAGAGCTGGTCACCGACCAGCCTCTCGCCGCTCCAGACGCTCTATGTGCACGGCGGGGTGCGGACCCGCGGCCCGTACGCAGAGCTCGGCGACCGTGCCTACATCGCGGCCTGCGTCGCCGACCTGGAGGACATGCTCCAGCAGACCGCGGGCGGCATCGCCGCGCTGATCGCCGAACCGGTCCAGGGCGTCGGCGGGTTCACCATGCCGCCGGACGGCCTGTACGCCGCCTTCCGGGAGGTGCTCGCCCGGCACGGCATCCTCTGGATCAGCGACGAGGTGCAGACCGGCTGGGGCCGTACCGGCGACCACTTCTGGGGCTGGCAGGCGCACGCCGACAACGGCCCGCCGGACCTGCTCACCTTCGCCAAGGGCATCGGCAACGGCATGGCCATCGGCGGCGTGGTGGCCCGTGCCGAGGTGATGAACTCGCTCACCGCGAACTCCATCTCCACCTTCGGCGGCAGCCCCGTCACCATGGCCGCGGGCCTCGCCAACCTCAACTACCTGCTCGAACACGATCTGCAGGGCAACGCCCGACGGGTCGGCGGACTGCTCATCGAACGGCTGCGGGCGGTGACCGCCGGCCTCGACCTCGTACGGGAAGTGCGCGGCCGCGGCCTGATGATCGGCGTCGAACTCGTCCGTCCCGGCACCGACGAGCGCGCGCCGGAGGCCGCGTCACTGGTGCTGGAGGCCGCGCGCGAGCGCGGTCTGCTGATCGGCAAGGGCGGCCAGGGCGGCGCCTCGCTGCGCATCGCGCCCCCGATGACACTGACCGTCGCCGAGGCGGAAGAGGGCGCGACGCTGCTCGCGGACGCACTCCAGGCGACGCAGGGGGTACTGGCGCCTTCGTAGGTGCGCGCTCCGGGAGCGCGCACCTGGGGCCGGGGCCTGTCGGGGATGCCGGTCGGCTGACGTATACCGTCAATGCCTTTACCGCCTACCGCCGCCCGTGTTCTTGACATCAAGGCGATGCCAAGAGTGCCGGCGGCGGCTTGGTGTGTACCTGAAGTTGATGTTGGCTCAGCGGCCGGGGGAGAAGCGTGATGACGGACCGCGACCAGGGAGAACCTGCGGCCGACGAGCTGGGGGCGGTGCCGGCGGGGAGAGACCGGCGCGATGGGCCGGTACTGCGCCCGCCACACAGCATCCGGACGCGTAAGCCCCGGCGCACGGCCGGCCCGGGACGGACCGCGCTGCTGATTCCGGCCGCCGCGCTGCTCGTCCTCGTCGGCGGCGTGCTGGGACCTTTCAGCTGGATGCTCGTGCCCTCGTGCGTGCTGTGTCTGGCCGGCGGCATCTGGCTGATCGGGGCAGCGACCAGACTGCTGCCCGGCCGGGCGCTGATCCAGCTGATGATGACCGTGCTGGCCATTCCGGCTGTCGCCACCGCGGTGCTGGCCGCTGACGCCTCGCAGGGGTTCGTACTGGAGACGCGGGGCGAGGTGCGCTCGGGCGAGGTCGTGCGGATCGTCGAGCACCACGGGAAGAACACCTCGTACGAGTGTGTCCTCCGCTATCGCGGTGCCACCAAGGCGCCCGGCAGCCTCAACTGCAGCAAATCCGACCGGGTCGGTGACGCGGTTCAGGTGGCATGGGACCCCGGCGGGCTGGTCGAGCCGGACTTCGCGGAGGCCAAAGGGACGTACCGGTTCTTCGCGGTTCTCGCCATGGGGAGCGAGATCGCGCTCGTGTGTCTCGGCGAGTTCACAGTGGCCCTGGGGGCCGTCATGTGCGCCGCCCGCAGGGTCTCGGCTGCCCGCGGTGCTACGGCCGACGGCCCCGAGACGGGGGGTGACCGGTGAGCACGCCCGCCGTACGGTCCGTTGTGGTCCTGCCGGACCATCGCGACATCGGCATGGTGCCCCGGAATGCGAACACTGAGCCCCAGTGAAGTCTTAGACGCCTCAACGCCGAACATGCACGACCTCGTTGGCTGACGCCGTGCGGTGCGGGGCCGGCCGCCAACATGTGGCCACTGTCAGCCGCCAAGGTCACGGGGGAGGAAATTTCTGGGACACGGACTACGCCCGACCCGCCGCCTCCCGCACCGTCTCCGCCACCAGGCGGAAGAAGCGGGTGTGCGCCCGCCGGCTGCACGGGGCCTCCGGGTTCCACGGCAGCAGCCGAGCCCGGGCCTCGATCGCGCGCCAGTGCTCGTCGGTCCGGAGCTGCTCGGGCCGGGCGGCGTTGACCCGTACGTCCATCAGCACGATGTCCGGGTCCATCGCCGCGGCGTCCGCCCAGCCGACCGTGGACCAGTTCAGACCGGCACCGGCCGCCGGCTCCAGCAGGCCGACGCCGTGTTCGGTCAGCGCCCGCAGCTCCGGCCAGGAACCGGGCCGGGCCAGATGCACCCGCTCCGGGCCCGCGGGCGACAGCGCCAGCACCCGCGGCCGTACCGCGCCGCCGGCCGCCTGCCGCAGGGCGTCCTCGGCGGCGTCCAACTCGCGGGCTGCGCCGAGGGGTTCGCCCCGGCCGAGCGAGCCGGCCAGCGCCGCGAACCGTTCGCGCACCTCGGCGAGGCTGCGGCCGGGGCCCACCGCGACCGTGGCGAGCGGGACATGGGCCTCCAGCTCCTCCGCCGCCTTCTGCGTCAGCCCGTAGACCTGCTCGCCGTCATAGGTCACCGCCACCACCAGGTCCGGCTCCGCCGCCAGCAGGGCGTCCGGGTGCAGTGCCTGGCCCGCACCGAGGTAGCCGATCTCCGCGAGCGGCAGCTCCCCGCTCTTGGCGGGGTCGGGGGCGGCGCCGTCGTGCGGGGACCCGAACAGCCCGACGGGCCGTATGCCGTGGTCCCACAGCGTCGCCCCCGCCTGTATGTACGCCACGATCCGGTACGGCCGCTCCCCGGCCACCGCGAGGCGCCCCCGGTCGTCGGAGAACTCCCACGGTGTGCTCTGCTCCATGGCCTGCCGCCTTCCGCGTCGTCCGTCCGGGTGCCGTACCGCTGCTCGCGAGGGTCCCCGCCCGCGTCGGCGGATATCTGCCCATCGCGCCACCCCCGCACCCCTCCGGCCCCGGCCGCGGGCTCGGCGCCCGGGCCCGCGTTCAACCGTCCAGCTGATCGTGGGTGCAACACGAAAGTCTCCACTGATCAACGGTCACGGTATTGCCACCGTGGGTGACATGCTTCTACGGTCTCCCTCTCGGCCGGAATCTACGGGTGTAGACCGGTTGTGACGTGGCGTCAGCGGAGCAGGACTGCCCAGGGGACGGTGCGCGTCGGGCTCCGCCTTCCGGTGCCACACGAGGTCGTTGATGCGGAAGGGAGCAGGGATGGTGGGACGTACGCTCATCCGGGGCGGACTGGTGATCACAGCCGCCGACGAGATCCACGCCGATGTCCTGGTGGAGGACGGCCGGATCGCCGCCCTCGCCGCGCACGGCAGCCCCGGCGCGGACAGCTGGGCCGAGTCGGCGGACCGCATCCTCGACGCCACCGGCAAATACGTCATCCCGGGCGGCGTCGATGCGCACACCCACCTGGACTTCCCCTTCGGCGGGACCTTCTCCTCCGACAACTTCGAGACCGGGACCCGCGCCGCGGCCTGGGGCGGCACCACCACCCTCATCGACTTCGCGGTGCAGTCCCGCGGCAAGTCGCTCCGCGACGGCCTGGACACCTGGCACGCCAAGTCCGACGCCCGATGCGCCATCGACTACGCGTTCCACATGATCCTCTCGGACGTCAACGAGCACACCCTCAAGGAGCTGGACCTCCTGGTGGCGGAGGGTGTCACCTCCTTCAAGCTGTTCACCGCCTACCCCGGGGTCTTCTACAGCGACGACGGACAGATTCTGCGGGCCATGCAGCGCTCGGCCGACAACGGCGGGCTGGTGATGATGCACGCCGAGAACGGCATCGCCATCGACGTGCTGGTCGAACAGGCGCTGGCCGAGGGGAAGACCGACCCGCGCTATCACGGCGAGGTCCGCCGGGTCCTGCTCGAAGCCGAGGCCACCCACCGCACCATCCAGCTGGCCCGGGTCGCCGGCGCACCGCTCTACGTCGTCCACGTCTCCGCCGAGGAGGCGCTCGCCGAGATCGCCCAGGCCCGCGACAAGGGGCTGAACGTCTTCGGCGAGACCTGCCCGCAGTATCTGTTCCTGTCCACCGACAACCTCGCCGAGCCCGACTTCGAGGGCGCCAAGTACGTCTGCTCCACACCGCTGCGGCCCCGCGAGCACCAGGAGGCGCTGTGGCGCGGGCTGCGCACCAACGACCTCCAGGTGGTCTCCACCGACCACTGCCCGTTCTGCTTCCAGGGGCAGAAGGAGCTCGGCCGCGGTGACTTCTCCAAGATCCCCAACGGGATGCCCGGGGTGGAGAACCGGATGGACCTCCTCCACCAGGGTGTGGTGGAGGGCCGGATCAGCCGCCGGCGCTGGATCGAGATCGCCTGCGCCACCCCGGCCCGGATGTTCGGCCTCTACCCGAAGAAGGGCACCATCGCCCCCGGTGCCGACGCCGACCTCGTCCTCTACGACCCCACCGCCGAGCAGACCGTCTCCGCCGAGACCCACCACATGAACGTCGACTACTCGCCGTACGAGGGCAAGCGGCTCACGGGCCGGGTCGAAACGGTCCTCTCCCGGGGCGAACTCGTCATCGACCGGCGGGAGTTCACCGGGCACGCGGGACACGGCCAGTACATCCCGCGCGGCACCTGCCAGTACCTCATCTAAGGAGCCCGCCGTGGACTTCGGACTCGTTCTGCAGGCCGACCCGCCCGCTTCCGCCGTCGTGTCCCTGATGCGCCGCGCCGAGCGCAACGGCTTCCGTTACGGCTGGACCTTCGACTCGGCCGTGCTGTGGCAGGAGCCGTTCGTCATCTACAGCCGCATCCTGGACCACACGGAGCGGCTGATCGTCGGCCCGATGGTCACCAACCCCTCCACCCGTACCCCCGAGGTCACCGCCTCCACCTTCGCCACCCTCAACGAGATGTACGGCAACCGCACCGTCTGCGGCATCGGACGGGGCGACTCCGCGATGCGGGTGGCCGGGCGGCCGCCCAACACCCTGGCCCGGCTGGGTGAGGCGATCGGCGTCATCCGCGACCTCGCCGAGGGGCGGCCGGCGGACGTCGGCGGCCACCGGGTCCAGATCCCCTGGATCCGGAACGGCAAGCTGCCGGTCTGGATGGGCGCCTACGGCCCCAAGGCCCTCGCCATGGCGGGCCGGCTGGCCGACGGCTTCATCCTCCAGCTCGCCGACCCCTTCCTCACCGAGTGGATGGTCAAGGCCGTACGACAGGCCGCGGCGGACGCCGGACGCGACCCGGCCGAGGTCACCATCTGCGTCGCCGCGCCCGCCTATGTGGGCGACGACCTCGACCACGCCCGCGCGCAGTGCCGCTGGTTCGGCGGCATGGTCGGCAACCACGTCGCCGACCTCGTCGAACGCTACGGCGAGCACTCCGATCTGGTGCCGGAGGAGCTGACCGAATACATCAAGGCCCGTGAGGGGTACGACTACGCCCAGCACGGCCGGGCCGGCAGCCCGCACGCCGACTTCGTCCCGGACGCGGTCATCGACCGTTTCTGTCTGCTGGGTCCCCTCGCCGCACACCGCGAGCGGCTGGAGCAGCTCAGGGCGCTGGGCGTGGACCAGTTCGCGGTCTACGCCATGCACGACGCCAAGGAATCCACCATCGACGCCTACGGAGCAGAGCTCATCCCCGCGTTCGCCTGAACGGGCGCCGGGGCACGGCGCCGTGCGGCCGTGCGGCAGCGGTGTCCGGCCGCCGGTCCGGGCACCGCGAGCCGCCCGCCCGCCCCGCCGCCCGGCATCCGGCGGCCCGTACCCGGACGAAAGGTCCCCGTATGCCCGCGACCTCCTCACCCGTGCCGCCGGACCTGCCCATAGCGACTGCCGGGCAGCTCACCGCCCCGGACGGCCGCGTCGAACCCGCGCCGGGCGCCATCGCCCCGCACGGCCGCTACGTCAATGACGACCTGCGGCCCGTACCCCTGGCCGAACGCCGCTGGACCACCTACAACTTCACCGCCCTCTGGGTCGGCATGGCGCACAACATCCCCTCCTGGACGCTCGCCTCCGGCCTGGTCGCGCTCGGCATGGACTGGCTGCAGGCGGTGCTGACCATCGCGCTGGCGAACCTCGTCGTCCTCGTCCCGATGCTGCTCACCGGGCACGCCGGCCCGAAGTACGGGATTCCCTTCCCCGTCCTGGCCCGGGCCTCGTTCGGGCTGCGCGGCGCCAATCTGCCCGCGCTGGTGCGTGCCGCCGTGGCCTGCTGCTGGTTCGGCATCCAGACCTGGATCGGCGGCCAGGGCATCTACATCCTGCTGGGCAAGATCTTCGGCGGTGGCTGGGCGAAGGCGGCGCCCATCGGTGGCTACCCCTGGACCCTCTGGCTCTGCTTCCTGGTCTTCTGGGCCGTCGAACTCGCCATCATCCACCGGGGCATGGAGACCCTGCGCCGCTTCGAGAACTGGGCCGCGCCCTTCGTCCTCGTCGGCGCGCTGGTGCTGCTGGGCTGGATGGCGGCCAAGGCCGGCGGGTTCGGCCCGCTCCTGGACCAGCCGAGCGCACTGGGCTGGGGCCACGACTTCTGGAAGGTCTTCTTCCCGTCCCTCATGGGAATGATCGGCTTCTGGGCGACCTTGTCGCTGAACATCCCCGACTTCACCCGCTTCGGCGCCGGCCAACGGGCCCAGGTCTGGGGCCAGTCCCTCGGCCTGCCGACCACCATGACGGCCTTCGCCCTGCTCTCCGTACTGGTCACCTCCGGCTCACAGGCGGTGTACGGGGCGCCGATCTGGGATCCGGTCACCCTGGCCGGCAAGTCCGACAGCGTCTTCGGTCTGCTCTTCGCTCTGGTCACCGTCCTGATCGCGACGATCTCGGTCAATATCGCCGCGAACGTGGTCTCGCCCGCCTACGACCTGGCCCATCTGGCCCCGAAGTTCATCGACTTCCGCAGGGGCGCGCTGATCACCGGCGTGGTCGGCGTGATCATCATGCCGTGGAAACTCACCGCCACCCCCGAGCTGTACATCTTCACCTGGCTCGGGGTGGTCGGCGGACTGCTCGGCACGGTCGCCGGCATCCTCATCGCCGACTACTGGATCATCCGCCGCACCGTCCTCGACCTCGCCGGCCTCTACCGCCCCGGCGGCCGCTACTGGTACGCGGCCGGCTGGAACTGGCGGGCCGTCCTCGCCTTCGCCGTCGGCGGACTGCTCGCGGTCGGCGGCTCGTACTCCCAGCCCGGCAAGGGCCCCTTCCCCGCCGACGGCCTGATCCCGTTCCTCCAACCACTGGCCGACTACGGGTGGGCGGTCGGCCTGGGCACTGCGCTGAGCCTCTACACGCTGCTGATGGGTACGGCGTCTGGGCGCGGAGGCCGGGCGGCCTGACCCCGCCCCACCGGGGGCTCGCGCCCCGCCCCGCATGGGGAAGTCTCCTGGAGGCAACGCCGGCAGGCGTTGGCGGCCGGCTGTCAGCAGCTCGGCAGGTGGGGCACCTTGGGCGCCGCTCCGCGCACGTAGTGGTTGCTCACCCAGGCCGGGTCGCTACCGGTCAGCAGGGCGACCTTCGTCCACCATGCGTTTCCCGAGACCTTGCTGGTGTGCCGGTTGGTCTGGCAAAACGCCCGGAGGGTCGTATTGGACACCCTTTTGGCGACACCGCAACTCGTACGCGGGCACTCCCGCAGGGCCACCTGCGTGCCCCTGATGTGGACCTTCTTGATGCTGACCGCTGAGGTGTCGGACGCCGGCATCAGCGCCGCAGTCCCGGCGGCCGTCTGCTGCCTGCCACGCGAATCGGCGTGCGCGGGGCCGGCCACGGCAAGGCCGCCGGCCAGGGCAAGGGCCGTCGCGGAGAGCGCGAAACGCTTACGCACCGTAGAGGACATTCCTGGGCTCCTTCACTGTCGCCGCACCGCAATGGCGCGCTCGGGTTGTTCACCGCAGCCGACCGACCTCATGCAGACGACCCCTTTCGTCGCGCCGCCCGGCTGCTGACAAACACCTTGTGGGGAGGGCGGGAACGAGTCCAGACATGCCGGGCGAGTTGGGATAAACCTTCGACCAAATTGAGACGGCATGACGACTGACGACTGACGGCGCCGGCGGACAGGCAAGAGGGGGTGCCTTCGATGGGCCGGATAGGCAGGGAACTTCCTTGATCGCGGCGGGTGTTGCCGATGAGGTAGCACGGAACCGCGACATCACCCCGGGACGTGATCCGGGAGCGGGGAGACCACCCATGACAGAGGCGGCCCTTCCCCCGCGCCCAGCAGGGTGGGGCGATGTCTTCGAGGAGCCCTGGCGACCTTGGAGAGTCGCCGGGCACACAGAGGTCCCCTAGAAACCGCCCATCCGGGAGGGGGCCACAATCATGTCCGGGTCTCAGGCGGCCGGGTACTCCCCGAGGAGCGCAGCTACCTCCGGCACCTTTCGGAAGGGCTTCAAGCTCTCAAGAACCACCCGCGCCCGGTCGGCCGTTCGCTCAGAGGCCCCGCCGGTGGAAAGAGCCAGCATGCGTTCAGCGGTGGCTGCCGCTTCCTCCGCCTCGTTGGCGTCCGCGTAAGCCACCGCCAACCATGAGAGGTAGAGCGCCAACTCCCGCGTGTGCGTTGTGTCGTAGCGGTCCAAGACCTGGGTCAGGAGCGGAACGGCACGAAGCGGTCTATGCAGCTCCGTGTAGACCCTGGAGTCCATGACCTCCAGCTCCTCCACGGACACCCAGTAGGTCCAGTCTGGTTCATCCGCCCCGTGCTCATCCGTGAGCGCTTCGTGGGCCTTGCCCAGTGCCTGGATCGCCTCTTGAGGGCGGTCGGCCCTGGTGTGTGCCCATGCCGCGCGGTCCAGGAACAGCGCGCGTGCGCGGGGCGGAGCGTCCGGCCCGGCGGCGTCAACGGCAGCCACCGCCATATCCACGGCCTCACGGGGATCACCCTGATTGGCTACCTGGTAAGCGAGCGTGCCCAGAAGCTGACCCGCCAGGGTGCCATCTCCGGCTGTCTGTGCGGCAGAGAGCCCCAGGCGGTAGACCTTCTCCGCCTCCGCGTACTCTCCGGCGTCACTCGCCACCCAACCCACAATCTGGGCCAGCTCCGCAATCGCCCGGAGTAGCTCCCGCCCAACGGCTTCTGCGTGCGTGGTCGTTCGGTAGAGGTCCACCGCGGATCTCAGGTCACGGCGTGCGCGCCCGATCAGGTCACGTCCATACACTACGTCGTCCGCCAGTCGAAGGCCGTGGACCCGGTTGGTCAGGTCCACCACCGTGGATTGCCCGATCCGCCGCCCAAGGCCGTCGACCAGCGGGGCGAACGGATCACCGGGTGGGAGGAAGTCGTCCACCGTGCGCGGTTCGGGTGGGGCGGTCGCTTCCTCTACAGCCGTGGCTGCCTCTAGTTCCCCCCTGGACACGCCTAAGACGGTAGCCAGGACCGGCAGCCATTCGCGCGGTTTCCGCTTTCCTGCCTCCCACCGGTACACGTCCTGCCGACCCAGGGAAGCATTCAGCCCCAGCGTGGGGAGATCACGGGCAACTTCATTCAGCTTCTCCGCCATGCGGTCCTGTGACCAGCCGCGCCCTTTCCGGAGTCGTCTGATCATTGCCCGGATGGTCTCCCCAGTCATGACCCTAGTCTGGCCTACACGGAGGCATACATGCAGGCCGCTCCGTAAGCACGAGGGTGCCGGAATGCTGGCCGTCATGACAGGCGAACCGGTCAGGGACGCAGAAGCACCGGAAGACGGCGCCTTGACGCCGTTGGACACCACAGTCCTCCGGTGGGAGAGACGACGATGGCACCTGGACGCGTCGGCGCCGCCGCATAACCCGTACGTGAAGCCGAGTCGTGCCCTCATGGAGCGCACCCTGGCCGGGTTGTGGAGCGTGCTTGATGGCTGCGGCTGAACGCGCCCCGGGTGTCGTGATGTCTGCCGGCCCGGAGCTGGAGCCCGTCCCTGTCCCGGAGTGCGACGTGTGCGAACCCTGCGGCCGGGAGCGGGAGGCGGCCCGCCGGGCGGGCCGTTCGCTGGCGGTCCGGAGCCTTAACGGGGTGATCGCGGGTCACCCGCACGGAAGGGAAACGAGGGCGTGAGCTGTACGAAGTGCGTCGAACTGGAACGGGAGTTGGAGGCAGCCGAAAGGGCTCGCGACCAGACCCGGGCCGTGGACTGTCGGGTCCTCCTCCGACGCCACCCGCAACACGACGAAGTACCCGTGGAGGATTCCGCCCCCTTGTCGGATGCCCATTCCGGCATCCCCCGCGTTGCTGAGTGATCCCGACAGGGGGGCGGGCAAGGCCCCGGGCGACTGTCTCACGGACAGCGACAGTCGGACGGGTGAACAATCACCGAGAGAGCACCTGGAGGAACAGTGATCATGATCCTGGCGAACGACGGCGGCGACAAGCTCCCCGGGGAGCCGTACCCCGGCCCGCATCAGCCCCCGTCCCCTGACGGTGGCCCGGGTCAGCCGAACCCGCCCAAGGCTGCCTGACCCAGTGACCTCCGACGCGCCAAAGGAGCGCCCCAGCCTTGACGGGCTGGGGCGTGCCCTGATGTCTTCGGGAGCCCTTTCCTCCGACTGGGCACCCTCGTACGCGGCCGTTCCCCGCTCCACCGTGTTGCCGGACCTCATGTGGCCGTTCGACATGGCGGCCGGTCGGAGCGTGGCCGTTTCCAAGGCGGACGATCCCGCCAAGTGGCAGGAGTTCGCGGACTCCGACGTACCGATCGTCACCCAGTGGGACGACGGGAAGCACACGGGCACCGAACCTGGCCACGTCCCGACCAGCTCCGCGTCTATGCCGAGCGTGGTCTTCCGGATGCTCCAGGACCTGGACCTCCAGCCCGGCCACAAGGTCCTGGAGATCGGCACCGCCACAGCCTGGAATGCGTTGCTCATGGCCCACCGTGCGGGGCCGGGGAGCGTGACCACGGTGGAGGTGGACCGGGCGGTGGCCACGGCCGCCATGGCGACGGTGGAGAGGCTGGTAATCCCCCTTCACGTCGTCCACGGGGACGGGTTCCAGGGTTACCTGGAAGGGGCTCCGTATGACCGGGTCATCGCTACGTGTGGCCTCCGGTCCATCCCGTTCGCGTGGGTGGAGCAGTGCCGGCCAGGTGGCGTCATCGTGGCGCCGTGGGGGACGAACTACACCCACGTCGACGCGGTGGCCCGCCTGGTCGTCGCACCGGACGGCGAGAGCGCGTCCGGGAAGTTCACCGGCCCCGTGGAGTTCATGAAGCTCCGGTCTCAGCGGTTTGCCCTCCGGGCGCACTCCGAGTACGTCGCGGGGAGCGTGGCGGACGGCGACGAGTCCTCCACGACGATCACCGAAGCGGAGTTCGTCGGGGAGCAATTCGGCCCGGAGCGGTTCGCCATGGGCCTCCGTGTCCCGCAGTGTTCGTACGTCGTGGCGGGGAAGAGCGACGGCGCGCGGCCGGTCTGGTTCTACAGCCTGAGCGACAACTCATGGGCGTGTGCGATGTTCCGCGACGGGAAGACGGCCCGTGTCTGGCAACAAGGTCCCCGCCGTCTCTGGGATCAGGTGGAGAACGCCTTCCACTGGTGGGTCGACAGCGGACGGCCGGACCACACCCGGTTCGGTCTGACCGTGACCGCCGAGGGCGAAAGAGTGTGGCTGGACGACCCGGCCAACTCCTGGACCCTCTGAGACCGGCCCCGTCCGTGCTTGCCCCCGTGGCGCACGGGCGCGGCCTTTGCCATGTCCGCTTGACCCCGCCCCCCGGCTCCGGTCACCGCCCATCCGGGAACAAGGGAATACCCCTCATCACAGAGCAGTTGTCGGCTACAGGGGGACCCCGGGCTGCCGGCCACTACACCCGGCCACCACACCCGGACACCCCACAGGGAGGCAGCACCGTGCACGGTGAATACCACGGTGAATACAAGGTGCCGGGCGGCAAGCTCGTGGTGGTCGACCTCGATGTCGTGGACGGCGCGCTGCGCCATGTCCGCGTCTCCGGGGACTTCTTCCTGGAACCCGACGAGGTGCTGCCCGACATCAACCGTTCCCTGGAGGGCGCCGCAGCCGACACCGACGCCCGCGTACTGGCGGCCCGGATCGACGCGGCACTCCCGGCCGGTGCCGTGCTGTTCGGCTTCAGCACCGAGGCCGTGGGAATCGCCGTGCGCCGCGCGGTCGCGGGCGCCACGGACTGGACCGACCACGACTGGCAGATCCTTCATGACGGCCCCCAACACCCCGCTCTCCACATGGCGTTGGACGAGGTCCTGACGGCCGAGGTCGCGGCGGGCCGCCGCCCGCCGACGCTGCGGGTGTGGGAGTGGGACCGCCCCGCCGTGATCATCGGCAGCTTCCAGTCGCTGCGTAACGAGGTCGACCCCGGGGGAGCCGAGAAACACGGTGTGACGGTCGTGCGGCGGATCTCCGGCGGGGGCGCCATGTTCGTGGAGCCGGACAGCACCATCACGTACTCGCTGAGCGTGCCGGAGACCCTGGTCCACGGGCTGTCGTTCGCGGAGAGCTACGCCTATCTGGACGACTGGGTGCTCAGCGCGCTCGGCGACATGGGCATCACGGCCTGGTACAAGCCGCTCAACGACATCGCGACGGACGCCGGGAAGGTCGCGGGGGCGGCGCAGAAACGGGTGGTGGCGGGCGCCGGGGCGGTGCTGCATCACGTGACGATGGCGTACGACATCGACGCGGAGAAGATGGCCGAGGTGCTGCGGCTCGGCCGGGAGAAGCTGTCCGACAAGGGCATCGCCAGCGCCGGCAAGCGGGTGGACCCGCTGCGGCGCCAGACCGGGCTGCCCCGCGCCGAGGTCATCGCCCGGATGATCACGTCGTTCCGGGCACGCTACGGCGGGGCGGACGGGACGGTCTCGGACGCGGAGCTGACGCGCGCCAGGGAGCTGGCCGAGCACAAGTTCAGCTCCCGGGAGTGGACGGCGCGCGTTCCGTGACGGTGTGAGCCAGGGGACTGTGGCGGGCGCTGCGTAGGTGCTCCCCGCCCCGCCTCAGATGCCCGCCGCCAGCCCCTCCAGCAGCCTCGGCAGGGCCGTGCCGATCGGCTCGCGGATCACCTCGTCGGCGCGTGCGTCGTACGGGGTCGGCTCGGCGTTGACGATGATCAGCCGGGCGCCGTGGTCGGCCGCCACCCCGGCGAGCGAGGCGGCCGGCTGTACTTGCAGTGTGCTGCCGACGGCAAGGAAGACCTCCGCCGCCTTCGCCACGCCCAGGGCCGTCCCGAGCACCTGCGGATCCAGCCGCTCGCCGAACATCACCGTTGCCGACTTCAGAATCCCGCCGCAGACCAGACACGCCGGATCGGGCTCGCCCGCGGTCACCCGGGCCAGCGCCTCCTCCATGGACGACCGTGCATGACAGCGGGTGCAGACGACCGCCCGTACGGTGCCGTGCAGTTCGAGCACCTTGCGTGCGGGTACCCCGGCGAGCTGATGCAGCCCGTCCACGTTCTGTGTGATCACCCGCACCGGCGTCCCGGACCGCTCCAGCCGGGCCACCGCCTCGTGCCCGGCATTCGGCTGCGCCCGGAACGCCGGGCTCTCCTGCCGCATCCGCCATGAGCGCCGCCGGATCTCCGGATCGCTCATGTACGCGTCGTAGGTGACGAGCTTCTCCGCCTCCGGGTCCCGCCGCCACAACCCGTTCGGCCCGCGGTAGTCGGGGATCCCGGAGTCGGTGGAAATCCCCGCGCCGGTGAGAATCGCGACGAGGGGTCGGCGGGGCGGCTGGTCGGGGGCCGCATCGGTGCCGGTCATGGGGCCGAGGGTACGAGGCGGGGGCCGTGGGAGCGAGCGGGTTTGAACGGACGTAAGCCGAGCCGTGCCGGATTTCCCAGCCGGCGCGAAGAGAGAGGAATCGGAATATCCGGCCCATTTCGAGGAAGAATCCGCGGGCTATTGTCCGGTAGCCTCTTGGGTGCAACCGAAGCCTCTGGTCTGGCTATTCTTTTTGGTGAGGAAGTATGGAGTTCGAGGTCCAGCCGACAGATCTGTCCGCATTTGCCAAGCAGCTGGAGAGGGCTTCCGGCGATGCCCGGCACGCGTTGGAGTACATGCGGCGCGAATGTTCGATCGGCACGTTCGACAAGGGGCCGATTTCAGCCCTGGCTAGTATGTTCGGTGGCGGACACGATGGCGTGCTGGCGCACGTCGAGTCCACGTTGAAGCAGTTGCACCGAATCTTGGATTCATCGCAGCGCGAGATGGAGCGAAGTGCTTCATTCTATGAGCGGACGGATCGGGGCGAGGCGTCGAAAATGGATGCCACGTATCCGGCATCCAAGAGGTAATTGCGGTGCACGCTCGCTTTTCATTCCTGATGACGGGCGAGGGGATTCTCGGAGGGGATTGGCTTGGGGTTTTATGATGTGGCGGAGCCGACCAGTAGGCTCGTCGTGCCACGGGTTGACGGAGATAAGGAAGAGCCAGGATCATTTTACCGCGATTTGACTTCCTACGGCGATGTATTCAGCCCCTCTGCGATGATCAGTAAAGGGCTGGAACTGGCTTTTGACTTCAACCCGGTCGATGAGGCGAAGAAGCTCCTCGGAGGTAACTGGGAAGAGTATGCCCAGTGCGCCAAGGCATGGGAGTCGCTCGGAAATTTCTGTGAGGATCTGTCCAAGAATCTGGAGTCGGGCAACAAGGCGCTGGATGCGACCTGGTCGGGCAACGCCGCCGACTCGGCGTACGTCTACGTCGACACGCTGGCCGACGACGTAGCGGCCATGAAGGGCGCATTCGACGGCCTCAAGGAGCAATACGAACGCGTGACGGAAGCGGTCTGGCACGCGGCCGAGGCGTGCGGTGATCTGTTGGGTGGAATTCTCGACCTTGCGCTCATTGCGGCCATCACGGCCGCTGCGGGAGCTTCCACCAGCTTCACACTTTTCGGGCCGGTCATCGCGGCTGGCGCGGTCGCCGGTGAGGTCGTGGAGATGATCAACCTTTGGGGAAAGCTGACGACGCTGATTGCCGAAGTGCAGAGCGTGGTCAGTGGCTCAGTGGGAACGGTGGTTCAGCTCACCCGTTTTCATGCTGCAAGTATGCAGAAATTCCCACTGCCGGGGAACGGCTATGAAAACCCCGCAGTATAAAACTTTCGTCCGGGAGAGTGACATGAATCCAAACGGTGATGACCCTCGCGTGGGCGATGAAGAGTTTCTCCCCCTCGCACGCGATCCAGCTATGGCTCGAGTGTTGCGGAAGCAGCTCGAAGTGCTGGCCGAGGGAAAAGGGGGAGATGTCCTGGGCGAGATGGCAAAGGAGGTCCTTTCTGGACGTATTGGGCTTCGTGAAGCGGTGCGAGTGGGCGCGTACGAAGAGGAGCTTGTGCGGAATTTCGAGAAATTTCAGCACAGCTGGGACGAGATGTCGGAGGAGGAGCGCTCGAATGCTGAGAAGGAGGGCGCGAAGTTCCTCCAGGAGCAACGTGACGAGATCGAGCAGGAACGGCGCGCACGCATGCGCGGTGCACACGACCGAGGCCGGCACGCCGGGAGTAGTTTCAGTGTGTACTGATGCCAAGTTTTCCTACGGCGACGACGCCGTGACCCACACCGGAGGAATCGCATGAACTCGGAACTGCCGGACCTCGACCCGCCGTCCCCGGCCGATGAGATGGCGTTGCGGGAGCGTGGCCAGTTCAGCTCGCTGCTGCTGGGAGCCGGTGTCCTGATTCCCCTGGGGCTGGTGATCATGTCGATGATGTCGGGACGGCATCTCTGGCTGACTCTGCTGAATCTGGGCGGGATGTACGGCGGCCTGTGGGTGATGTTCCGCGGCTGGCGGGATGAGCGTGGACGGTTGGTGACCCTGGGCGGGTGGTGCATGGCTGCGTCGCTGGCACTTTGTCTGGTGGTGCTCTCGCTCCTGTCGTGAGGGCCCGTCCACCCCGCCGCCCGCAACGTCCCGGCCCATCCCCCCCCCGTGACGTCCGCCCTCGGCCCCGCCCGCCCCACCCACCAAGGAGCCCCGTGTTCACCACCCGCCCGACCCTCCAGGGCACCTTCGGGATGGTTTCCAGTACGCATTGGCTGGCCACCCAGTCCGCGATGGCTGTGCTGGAGGACGGCGGCAACGCCTTTGACGCGGCGGTGGCCGCCGGGTTCGTGCTGCATGTCGTGGAGCCGCATCTGAACGGGCCGGCGGGCGAGGTGCCGATCATCCTGGCGCCCGCCGGCCGGCCGGTCCGGGTGCTGTGCGGCCAGGGCCCGGCGCCGGCCGGTGCGAGCGTGGCGCACTACACCAGCCTGGGCCTCGACCTGGTGCCCGGCACCGGGCCGCTCGCCGCCGCGGTCCCCGGTGCCTTCGACGCCTGGATGCTCTTGCTGCGCGACCACGGCAGCAAGTCCCTCGCCGAGGTGCTGCGGTACGCGATCGGGTACGCGGAACACGGCCACCCCGCCGTGGAGCGGATCGGCGAGGCCGTCGAGACGGTGCGTGCGCTCTTCGAGACGGAGTGGACCTCCTCGGCCGAGATCTACCTTGCGGGCGGCAGGTCCGTCGCCCCCGGCGGACTGCTCAGGAACCGTCCGCTGGCGGCCACCTGGCGCCGGCTGATCGCGGAGGCGGAGGCGGCGTCGGCCGGCCGCGAGGCGCAGCTCGACGCCGCCCGCCGCATCTGGCGCGAGGGGTTCATCGGCGAGGCGCTCGCCGGCTTCGCGGCCCGCCCGGCCATGGACACCTCAGGTGAACGCCATGCGGGCACCCTCACCGGCGACGACCTGGCCGCCTTCTCCGCCACCTATGAGGCACCGGTCACCCACGACTGGAACGGCTGGACCGTCGCCAAGGCGGGCGGCTGGTCCCAGGGGCCTGTCTTTCTCCAGCAACTCGCCCTGCTGCCACCGGAGTTGCCCGCTTACGGCAGTCCCGAGTACGTCCACCTGCTCATCGAGGGCGGCAAGCTGGCGATGGCCGACCGCGAGGCCTGGTACGGCGACGCCCAGGAGGTGCCGCTCGACACCCTCCTCAGCGGCGACTACAACGCGGCCCGCCGGGCTCTCATCGGCGCGCACGCCTCGTACGAGCTGCGGCCCGGCAGCCCGGACGGCCGCACCCCGCGGCTGAGCACACACGCGGTGGCGGCCGCGGCGGGTGCGGACGGCTTTGGTGCGGCGGGCGGCTCCGGCAGCGGTGCGGGCGAGCCGACCGTCGGGGGTGGCGGGCCCGGCGGGGTGCCCCCGGCCGCCGCGCCCGGCAGGGTGCCCGCGGAGGCCGCCCCCGGCTCGGCGCCCCCGGATGTCGCCGCGGAGATCGACCGGAACGGCGGCGCGCGAGGCGACGCCTGCCCTGTCGACGGGAACGGCGGCGCGCGGGCCGACACCTGCCCCATCGACCGGAACGGCACCACACGCGGCGACACCTGCCACATCGATGTCGTCGACCGCTGGGGCAACCTCGTCTCCGCCACCCCCTCCGGCGGCTGGCTGCAGTCCAACCCCGTCGTCCCGGAGCTCGGCTTCCCGCTCGGCACCCGGCTGCAGATGGCCTGGCTGGAGGAGGGCCTGCCGAATTCCCTCACTCCGGGGCGCCGCCCCCGTACCACCCTCACCCCGTCCCTGGCGCTGCGCGACGGGGTCCCGGTGATGGCCTTCGGGACGCCCGGCGGGGATCAGCAGGACCAGTGGCAGGTGCACTTCTTCCTGGCCGTGGCGCTGCGCGGGGCGGTCCGCGGCGGGCTCGATCTGCAGGGCGCCATCGACGCCCCGAACTGGCACCAGGACTCCTTCCCCGGATCCTTCTTCCCCCGCGGGATGCGGCCGGGGAGCGTGACCGTGGAGTCCCGGATCGGCCGGCGGATCATCGACGAGCTGCGGCGGCGTGGGCACCGGGTCACGGTGGGTGACGACTGGTCCGAGGGGCGGCTGTGTGCCGTGGCCCGGGATCCGGAGAGCGGTGTGCTGTCCGCGGCGGCGAATCCGCGGGGGATGCAGGGGTACGCGGCAGGGCGCTGACGCGGCCGGTACGGGGCGCGGCGGGGGCTCTGGGAGCCGGTTGGGCGCCGTGCCGTCCGCGGCGTCCGGAGTTCACCTGGAGTCCAGCTGCCGTGTCAGTGGCTCATGGTTCGATGGATGCATGACCGAAGCACTTCGTACTCAGGATTCGGGAGATACCACGGATATCGCCGACGCCGTCGCCATGACCCTTTCGCCGGACCTTTCGGGGCTGGACCTGGCCGCCGTCGAGGCCGCCGTCCGCCGCGCCGCGGCCGAGGAGATCATGCCGCGCTTCCGGCAGCTGGCTGCCGAGGACATCGTCGAGAAGAACGGTCCGCACGACCTCGTCACGGTCGCCGACCGGCGCGCCGAGGAGCAGCTCACCGCCGCCCTGACGGACCTGCTGCCCGGCTCCCGGGTGGTCGGCGAGGAGGCGGTGCACGCCGACCCCACCGTGCTCGACGCGCTGCACGGCGACGCCCCCGTCTGGATCGTCGACCCGGTCGACGGCACCCGCCAGTTCGTGCACGGCGACCCCGGCTTCGCCACGCTCGTCGCGCTCGCCCACCGCGGTGAGCTGCTGGCGTCGTGGACGTACGCCCCCGCGCTCGGCCTGCTGGCCGTCGCCCGCCGCGGCGCCGGCGCCCAGCTCAACGGCGTACCGCTGCACACCGGCAGCCCGGAGCCGGGCGCCGTCCTCCATGTGGCCACCTCCCACTACGACTTCACCGATGACGACCAGAAGCGGGTGCTCGCCGTTCTGGACACCGCCGGCGTCGCGCCGCGGCCCTGTGGCTCGGCGGGTCTGGAGTATCTGCACATAGCCCGCGGCGAGCTCGACGCCATCGCCTTCAGCTGGGAGAACGCCTGGGATCACGCGGCCGGGCTGCTGCTGGTCCAGGAGGCGGGCGGCGCGAGCGGCACGGTCGCCGGGGAGCCGTTCCGGATCGAGGGCGGCAATGCGCTGCCCTTCACCGCGGCGCGGGACGCCGAAACGGCGCGGCGTATCCTCGAACTGCTGGCGGCCGCCAACTGATCCTCACCGACGAGGGTCGGACGTGAGGGGAGTGGCGTAGTGCCGAGGATGCTCGATGCCGTGGTGATCGGGGCGGGACCCAACGGCCTGACGGCGGCGGTCGAACTCGCCCGCCGGGGCATGTCCGTGGAGGTCTTCGAGGCCTGCGACACCATCGGCGGCGGTGCCCGCACCGAGGAGCTGACCCTCCCCGGCTTCCGCCACGACCCCTGCTCGGCGGTGCACCCCACGGGCGCGGGCTCACCCGCCTTCGCCAGGATGCCGCTGGCGCGCCACGGCCTGGAATGGCTGTACCCCGACCTCCCCATGGCCCATCCGTTCCCGGACGGCACGGCCGCCGTGCTCGCCCACTGCGTCGGTGAGACCGCCATGTCCTTCGGACCACGCGACGCCGGCACCTACCGCAGGCTCGTCGCGCCCTTCATCGGCAAGTGGGAGGCGATGGCCCGTGACTTCCTGCGCACCCAGTGGCTCGGCCTGCCCCAGGACCCGCTGACCTACGCCCGTTTCGGCCTGGTCGCGATGCAGCCGGTCACCCTGCTCAACCGCCGCTTCCAGGACGAGAAGGCCCGCGCGCTGCTGGCCGGGCTCGGCGCGCACGCCAACGCCCCGCTCAGTGGCTTCGGGACCTCCGGCATGGCCCTGATGTTCGCGCTCGCCGCCCACGCCCACGGCTGGCCGGTGGCCCGCGGCGGCTCCCAGGCCATCTCCGACGCCCTCGCCGGGCTGCTGCGCGCCCATGGCGGGGCGGTGCACACCGACTTCGAGGTCAAGCGGCTGGACGACCTGCCGCCGGCCCGGGCGTACGTCTTCGACACCTCACCGACGGCGCTCGCCCGGATCGCCGGCCTGGGCAACGCCTACCGCGACGTGAAGTACGGCCCCAGCGTCTTCAAGGTCGATTACGCACTGTCGGGCCCGGTGCCGTGGACGGCCGAGGACGCCCGCCGCGCCGGCACCGTCCACATCGGCCCCACCAGTGGCGAGATCGCCGCCTCGCTGAACGCCGCCACCCACGGCCGGGACCCGTCCCGCCCCTTCCTGATCACCGCTCAGCCCAGCCTGATCGACCCCACCCGCGCCCCTGAGGGCAAGCACACGTTCTGGGCGTACGGCCATGTCCCGCACGGCTGGGAGGGCGACGCCACCGAGGCCGTCGAGCGGCAGATCGAGCGGTTCGCGCCCGGCTTCCGCGACCTGGTCCTGGCCCGCGCGGTGGCCGGCCCGCCGCAACTCGCCGTCCGTAACGCCAATTACGTGGGCGGCGACACCGCCACCGGCTCCGCGGCCGGCCTGCGGCTGCTCATCCGCCCCAAGCTCGCCCGCGTCCCGTACGAGACCGCCCACCCCGCCGTCTTCCTCTGCTCGCAGGCCACCCCGCCCGGCCCCGGCGTCCACGGCATGTCCGGCCACTACGCCGCCAAGGCGGTCTGGCGACGGCTGCGCGGACACCGCCGCTGACCGGCGCCGCGCCACCGCCCGCCGACCGTGGCCACGCCGTAGGGTCGGACACCATGAGCACCTCCCGCACCTCTCTCACCCTCGTCCAGGGCGACATCACCGAGCAGGCCGTGGACGCCGTGGTCAATGCCGCCAACTCCTCGCTGCTCGGCGGCGGGGGAGTGGACGGTGCGATCCACCGGCGCGGCGGCCCCGAGATCCTCGCCGAGTGCCGCGCCCTGCGCGACGGCCACTACGGCGGCGGGCTGCCCACCGGCCAGGCCGTCGCCACCACCGCCGGCCGGCTGCCCGCGCGTTGGGTCGTCCACACCGTCGGGCCGGTGTACGCCAAGAGCGAGGACCGCAGCGACCTGCTCGCCTCCTGCTATCGCGAATCCCTGCAGGTCGCCGGCGACCTGGGCGCGCGGACGGTCGCCTTCCCGGCCATCTCCACCGGCATCTACGGCTGGCCGCTCGCCGACGGCGCCCGCACCGCCGTCGCCACCGTCCGCGCCGCGGTCGACGCGGTCCCCGATGCCTTCGACGAGATCCGCTTCGTCGTGTTCGACGACATCGCGCGGGAGGCGTACGAGGCGGCCCTGGCCGCGACCGGCGGCTGAGGACCCTCTCCGCGCAAGGCCGGGACCCCCTAGGAGCTCGACCCACGCCGCCCCAGGTGGTCCGACGTCGATGTCGGATTCTCGCCAGCCGGAGCGCGCCGGCTGGGGAATCCTTGAGGGCATGCACACCGACACCGAGCGCTGCGTGCGCGCCGTGCAGTCCAAGGACGCCCGCTTCGACGGCTGGTTCTACACGGCGGTGCTCACCACCCGTATCTACTGCCGGCCCAGCTGTCCGGTGGTGCCGCCCAAGCCGGAGAACATGCGCTTCTACCCGAGCGCGGCCGCCGCCCAGCAGGCCGGATTCCGGGCCTGCAAGCGGTGCCGGCCGGACGCCAGCCCGGGGTCCCCGCAGTGGGACGAGCGGGCCGACCTGGTCGCCCGCGCCATGCGGCTGATCGCCGACGGCATCGTCGACCGGGAGGGGGTCCCCGGACTCGCGGCCCGGCTCGGCTACAGCACCCGGCAGATCGAGCGGCAGCTGCTCGCCGAGCTGGGGGCCGGACCGCTGGCCCTGGCCCGCGCCCAGCGCGCCCAGACCGCCCGGCTGCTGGTGGAGACCACCGCACTGCCGATGGCCGAGGTCGCCTTCGCTGCCGGATTCGCCAGCATCCGCACCTTCAACGAGACGGTGCGGGAGGTCTTCGCGCTGTCCCCGACGGAGCTCCGGCAGCGCGCGCGGCCCGGCCCCCGTACGGCGGCGCCCGGCACGCTGGCGCTGCGGCTGCCCTTCCGGCAGTCGCTGAACCCCGACAACCTCTTCGGGCACCTCGCCGCCACCGCGGTCCCCGGCGTCGAGGAGTGGCGGGACGGCGCCTACCGCCGGACCCTGCGCCTCCCCTACGGGCACGGCATCGTCGCCCTCACGCCCCGCCCCGACCACATCGACTGCCGGCTGTCCCTCACCGATCTGCGGGATCTGGCCGGCGCCATCGCCCGCTGCCGCCGGATGCTGGACCTCGACGCGGACCCGGAGGCCGTCGACGGGCTGCTCCGCGAGGACCCGCGGCTGGCGCCGCTCGTCGACAAGGCCCCCGGCCGCCGGGTCCCGCGGACCGTCGACGCCGACGAGTTCGCCCTCCGCGCCGTCCTCGGCCAGCAGGTCTCCACCGCGGCGGCCCGCACCCACGCCGGGCGGCTGGTCCGGGCGCACGGCGAGCGGGTCGAGGACCCGGGCGGCGGCCTCAGCCACCTCTTCCCGTCCCCCGCCGCGCTCGCCGGGCTGGACCCCGAGTCGCTGGCGATGCCCCGCACCCGCCGGGCCACCCTCACCGGCGTCATCGCCGCCCTCGGCTCCGGCGCGCTGCAACTGGACGTCGGCAGCGACCGCGACGAGGCCCGCGCCCGGCTCGCGACGCTGCCGGGCATCGGCCCCTGGACCGTCGAATGCATCGCCATGCGCGGGCTCGGCGACCCGGACGCCTTCACCCCGACCGACCTCGGACTGCGCCGCGCGGCCGCCGGCCTCGGCCTGCCGGCCACCCCCGCCGCCCTCGTCCGGCACGCCGCGCTCTGGCGCCCCTGGCGCGCCTACGCCGTCCAGTACCTCTGGGCGACCGACGACCACCCCATCAACCACCTCCCGACGAACTGAGCCCACCACCGTCCGATCAACTGGGCCCATCGCCTCACGACGAACTGAGCCCGCCACCGTCCGAGGAACCGGGCCCACCGCGTTCCCGACGCACCGAACCCCTCACCGTCCGACGAACTGAGTCCACCGCCATGACCGTGCACACCGCCGAGCCCGGCGCCCCCGTCACCCACACCGTCCTGGACGGCACCCCGGTGGGACCGCTCACCCTGGTCGCCGCCGGGACCGCCCTCACCGGCCTCTACATGACCGACCAGCGCCACCGCCCGCCCCAGGAGAGCTTCGGCGACCCGGCGGACCCCGGCGCACCGCCGTTCGCCGCGGCCATCGCCCAGCTCCGGGCCTATTTCCGCGGCGAGTTGACCACCTTCGACCTGCCGATCACCCTGCGCGGCACACCCTTCCAGCGCCGCGTCTGGGTGGCGCTGTGCACCATCCCGTACGGCGAGACCCGCTCGTACGGGCAACTCGCCGAGGCGCTCGGTGTCCCCACCGCGGCCCGCGCGGTCGGCCTGGCCAACGGGCGCAACCCGGTCGGCATCATCGTCCCCTGCCATCGCGTCGTCGGCGCCGACGGCAGCCTCACCGGCTACGGCGGCGGCCTCGACCGCAAGCGCCGGCTGCTTGCCTTCGAGCGGACGGATGAGGCCCTGTTTCCGGCCGGGGCGTGCGGCTGAGGGGTGCTCGCCGGGGGAGGGGCCCGTGGGGGCCTGCCGGGGAGCCGGCAGGCGCCGTGCCGAGTACGGCCTACTTGTCCGATCCGACGGACGGCCCCGCGGCCGACCCCTCGGCCAAACCCTCAACCGGGTCTTCGGACGGCCCCTCGACCGGAGCCTCGACCGACCCCGCGGCTCCCACCACCGCCCCCACCTCGTCCACCAGCCGCTCCGCTTCCCGCACCGAGCGCGCCAACTCCTCCTCCGTGCCGCCGAGTCGGGCGAGCAGCGCGGTGGCGCGGGCGCCGAAGCCGGGCGGCGTCTGCGGCAGCGCCGCGGCCGCCGCGAGGGCGCCCTTCTCGTTGAGACACCAGACGCGGTGGTGGGCGTGCAGCGCCTGGACGAGGTGGCCGACGGCCCGGGAGAGGCACAGCGCCGCATGCAGCACGTCCCGGGACGGGGACGACTTGGCCGCCATCGCCGCCGAGAACCCCGCATCCCAGACAGCGGCGCCGGTCAGCGCCGTGCGCAGGGCCTCCGGGTACTGCCGGGTCTCCTGCCGCAGACCGGCCAGTTCCCCGTCGGTGTCGGCGAGCACCCGGCCCAGCGCGGCCTCACCCGGATAGGCGGGGGACCAGAAGCCGAGCGGATGACCGGCCTGGACGCCGATCTCGAAGCGGCCCGCGCGGCACTCCTCCCACACCCGCCGCACCCGGTCGGCATCCCGCAGGATCCAGTCCACACGGCGGCCGTCGGGCAGCACCAGCCAGGCGCCGCCGTTGACCCACGGGCCCCAGGCACCGGGTGCGTACACCTCGACGGGGCCGCCGGTCAGCTCCGCGGCCAGCGCCTCCAGGGCGGTCAGATCCGGCTCGCCGCGGTAATAGACGCCCAGATCCCAGTCGGAGTCCGCCCGGTGGGTCCCGCGGGCCCGGCTCCCCCCGAGCATCACCCCGACGACTCCCGGTACCTGTACGAGGCGGGCGGCGATGTCTTCCATGGCGGCAGGCTACGGGCGCCCAATGCCGGCGCTCACCTCATTTTCGGCGCTCCGGCGGCCCCGGCCGGCGGCACCCCGTCCTCCAGTTCCGCCGGGCCGCGGCCGTCCGCCAGGGCCTTCAGCGCGGCGCCGAGGCGCAGCGCCATCTCCCGGCTCACCAGCGTCTGGGCCTCGTCCCAGTGCACCAGGCGCCAGGACAGCAACTCCTCCTCCTGGAGCCGGATCGCCGCGAACCGGCCGGCGTCCAGCACGCCGCCGTCGTAGAGGTACGACACCAGTGGCGGCCGGTTCGTGCCGCGTACCCAGTCGACGGCGAGCAGCGCGCCCGGCTCGATGTCCAGACCGATCTCCTCGGCGGTCTCGCGGCGGGCGGCCTGGCGCGGCGATTCGCCCCGGTCCGACTCGACGGTGCCGCCCGGCAGGATCCAGGTGTCGCGGTAGTTGGGCTCCACCAGCAGGAGGCGGCCCTCCGCGTCGCGGAAGATGACGCCCGCGCCCGCGAGGACGCGGGGCAGGCCGGCGATGTAGGAGGCGTAGTCCATGGTCGTCACGGCGTGAGCCTACGGCCTGACCGGCGGTTCTTCGAGGGCGCGCCGCGGGCGCCCGGCGGCACCGCCCTCCGGAGTGCCCTGTTCGACGGGCGGCGCTCCGGATAGGGTCACAGCGGCGCGACTGCCAGTACGGAAGCAAGGGGAAACACGGTGGCGGACGCAGCAAGGACACCCTCAGCACATGTGCTGATCGCCGCGGACAAGTTCAAGGGCTCGCTCACGGCCGTCGAGGTCGCCGAGCACGTCACGGCCGGTCTGCGGCGCGTGCTCCCCGGTCTGGAGGTGGCCGCCGTCCCGGTCGCGGACGGCGGCGACGGCACGGTCGCGGCCGCGCTCGCGGCCGGCTTCACCCGGCACGAGGCCCGGGTCACCGGCCCGACCGGCACCCCCGTGACGGCCACCTTCGCGCTGCGGGGCGACGGCACGGCCGTGGTGGAGATGGCGGAGGCCTCCGGGCTGCAGCACCTCCCCGACGGTGTCTTCGCGCCCCTGACGGCAAGCACGTACGGCACCGGTGAGCTGCTGCGCGCGGCGCTCGACGCGGGCGCGACGTCGATCGTCTTCGGCGTCGGCGGCAGCGCCACGACCGATGGCGGCGCCGGGATGCTCGCGGCGCTGGGCGCGCGCCTCCTGGACGCGGACGGCGAGCCGATCGCCCCCGGCGGCGGCCCGCTACGCGCACTGGCCACCGCAGATCTGTCCGGCCTGGACCCCCGGCTGGCCACGACCCGGATCGTGCTCGCCAGCGACGTCGACAACCCGCTCACCGGCCCGAAGGGCGCCCCGGCGGTCTACGGCCCGCAGAAGGGCGCGAGCGAGGCGGACGTGGCCACGCTGGACGCCGCACTGGCGCACTACGCCGAGGTGCTGGCGCAGGCGGTCGGTCCGCGGGCCGCGGACGTGGCCCTGGCACCCGGCGCGGGCGCCGCGGGCGGCATCGGCTACGGCGCGCTGGTCGCGCTGGACGCGGTGTTCCGGCCGGGCATCGAGGTGATGCTCGACGTCCTGGGCTTCGCCCCGGCACTGGCCCGGGCCACCTTCGTCATCACGGGCGAGGGCTCGCTCGACGCCCAGACGCTGCACGGCAAGGCGCCGGCCGGGGTCGCCGCGGCGGCCCGTGCGGCCGGTCTGGAGGTGGCCGCGGTCTGCGGCCGGCTCCAGCTGATGCCTCAGGCCCTGCGGGCGGCCGGTATCCGGCGCGCCTACGCCCTGACGGATCTGGAGCCCGATCCGGCCCGCTGTATGGCGGAGGCGGGGCCGCTGCTGGAGCGGGCGGCCGAGCGCCTGGCGCGCGACTTCCTGGTCTGAGGCCGCCGCCGCACACGCCGAGAGCCCCGGGCGAACGATTCGCCCGGGGCTCTGTGGGTGTGCGGAGTGCTCCCTTACGGGAGCTGCGCGGCGCGCGATTCGGCGCGCGACTCGCGGCGGTTGTCGCGGAAGGTGTTCACCCTCCGGGCCGTCGCGAACAGCGGGATCATCGCGCCCATGACCACCTGCAGGGCGCAGCCGGTCTGCAGCAGCAGCTGACCGCCCGGGGCGTCCAGCGCCCAGGCCGCGAGCATGCCCATGCTGAGGACGATCCAGCTGAGCATCGCCACCGCGAGCCGGCCCCGCGGCTTGGGGTACTCGACCCGGCTCACCATCAGCCAGGCCACCCCGATGATCGCCAGCAGCGTCGGCAGGAACGGCAGCTCCAGCAGCACGATGGCGACGACGGTCAGGGCGCCGAACGGGCTCGGCATGCCCTGGAAGATGCCGTCACGCAGCGTCACGCAGGAGAACCGGGCAAGCCGGAGCACCACCGCCAGCAGCACCACGACCGCGGCGACCACCGACACCCGCTGGTGCGCGTCCTGGGCGACCATGCCCCAGGTCACGACGAAGTACGCGGGCGCCAGCCCGAAGCTGATCAGGTCGGAGAGGTTGTCGAGCTCGGCCCCCATCGCCGAGGCCCGCAGCTTGCGCGCCACCAGTCCGTCGAAGAGGTCGAAGACCGAGGCGAACAGCATCAGGATCACGGCCATCGCCGCGCTGTGCCGGGCCATCCCGCCGTCCTCGGTGCCCGTCAGATGCGGGATGAGAACCCCGGTGGTCGTGAAGTACACGGCCATGAAGCCGCAGATCGCGTTGCCGAGGGTGAGGGTGTCCGCTATTGACAGCCGCGTGGACAGCGGCATGTCGTCGTCCTCGTCGGTCTCGGGCGCCCAGCCCGCCTGAGTCTCGGGATCAATCACGGTCAAGGCGAGTCACCCCCGCGGTGGTGGCCTGGCCGACCTCGACCGCAGCCTCGACGCCTTCCGGGAGGTAGACGTCCACGCGCGAGCCGAAGCGGATCAGGCCGATCCGCTCACCCTGTTCGACCTTGGTGCCCTCGGGCACGTAGGGGACGATACGGCGCGCCACCGCGCCGGCGATCTGCACCATCTCGATGTCGCCGAGCTCGGTGTCGAAGTGCCACACGACCCGCTCGTTGTTCTCGCTCTCCTTGTTGAACGCCGGGACGAACCCGCCGGGGATGTGCTCCACGGACGTCACCGTGCCGGCCAGCGGCGCGCGGTTGACGTGGACGTTCAGCGGGCTCATGAAGATCGCGACCCGGGTGCGCCCGTCCTTCCACGGCATGATGCTCTGCACCACGCCGTCGGCCGGGGAGATGACCCGGCCCTGAGCGATCTCCCGCTCGGGGTCGCGGAAAAACCACAGCATGCCCGCCGCCAGTGCGGTGGTGGGCACGGCAACGGCGGCCCAGCGACCCGACCGGCGGGACCGGGCGAGGCTGACCGCTGCCGTGGCAACGGTCGGCAGGAGCCACGGCGACGCTCCGCGCGCGAGGCGGACACGACCGCGTTGTGCAGAGGATTGGCTGTGGGGCATGGATGACCTTCGTAGCGGAGGATGCCGCGTAGGGATACGGGGGACGGCGGCTTTCCGTGGATGCTATCGGTTGCGAGCGGCAACTGGCCAAGAGCCAGAGCCAATCCGTGGCCGAAGAACCATGACGGGGTGTGATCTTCGTCTAGGCCAAAGCACTCCAAACGGGGCGTTCACCCCTGGATCCGGTACTCCTCGAGTAGCCGGCGACCAATGATCATTTTCTGGATTTCGGCGGTACCTTCACCGATCAGGAGCATCGGTGCCTCGCGGTAGAGGCGCTCGATCTCGTACTCCTTCGAGAACCCGTAGCCGCCGTGGATACGGAACGCGTCTTCCACCACCTCCTTGCAGTACTCGGAGGCCAGGTACTTCGCCATGCCCGCCTCAAGGTCGTTTCGCTGTCCCGAGTCCTTTTTGCGAGCGGCGTTCACCATCATTGCATGGGCCGCTTCGACCTTTGTCGCCATTTCTGCCAGTTTGAACTGAATGGCCTGGTGCTGGGCGATCGGCTTGCCGAAGGTGTGTCGCTGCTGTGCGTACGAAACGCCCAGCTCGAACGCGCGCTGGGCGACACCGCATCCACGCGCGGCCACATTGACCCGGCCGACCTCGACCCCGTCCATCATGTGATAGAAGCCACGTCCGCTCTCGCCGCCGAGCACCCGATCGGCCGGGATCCGCAGCCCGTCCATGATCAGTTCGGTGGTGTCGACGCCCTTGTAGCCCATCTTGTCGATCTTGCCCGGAATGGTGAGACCCGGCCGCACCTCACCGAAGCCGGCCTCCTTCTCCACGAGGAAGGTCGTCATCGACTTGTGCGGGGCGGTGCCCTCCGGGTGGCCCTCGTCCGTCCGGCACAGCACCGCGACCAGCGTCGAGGAACCGCCGTTGGTGAGCCACATCTTCTGGCCGTTCAGAACGTATTCGTCGCCGTCCCGCACGCCCTTGGAGGAAATAGCCGAAACGTCGGACCCCAGCGCCGGCTCCGACATCGAGAAGGCGCCCCGGATCTCGCCGGCCGCCATCTTCGGCAGGAAGTAGTCCTTCTGCTCCTGCGTACCGTGCTGCTTGAGCATGTACGCCACGATGAAGTGGGTGTTGATGATGCCCGAGACGCTCATCCAGCCGCGGGCGATCTCCTCGACGGTCAGCGCGTAGGTGAGCAGGGATTCACCCAGCCCGCCGTACTCCTCGGGAATCATCAGGCCGAACACGCCGAGTTCCTTCAGGCCCTCGACGATCTGCGTCGGGTACTCGTCGCGGTGTTCCAGCTCCGTGGCGACCGGCAGGATCTCCTTGTCCACGAAGTCGCGGACGGTGGAGAGGATTTCCCGCTGGATGTCGGTCAGGCCCTCGGTCTGCGCGAGACGGGTCATGGCTACTTCTCCTTCTTGGCCGTCGGGGCCTCAAGCTCCGGGCGGCCGGGCTGTTCGCCGCCGCGCTCCTTGATGTAGGTGGCGGTGGGGACCATGACCTTGCGCCGGAAGACGCAGATCAGGGTGCCGTCCTGCTTGTAGCCCTTGGTCTCGACGTACACGATGCCGCGGTCGGACTTGGACTTCGACGGCGTCTTGTCGAGCACCGTCGTCTCGCCGTAGATCGTGTCGCCGTGGAAGGTGGGCGCCACATGCTTCAGCGACTCGATCTCCAGATTGGCGATGGCCTTTCCGGAGACATCGGGCACCGACATGCCCAGCAGCAGGGAGTAGATGTAATTGCCGACGACGACGTTCTTTTTGAAGTCGGTGGTCTGCTCCGCATAGTTGCTGTCCATGTGCAGCGGGTGGTGGTTCATGGTGAGCAGACAGAAGAGGTGGTCGTCGTATTCGGTGACGGTTTTTCCGGGCCAGTGCTTGTACACATCGCCGACGGTGAACTCTTCATAGGTACGGCCGAACTGCATGGTGCTTATGCCTCCGGGGCCTCGAACTTGGACGTGCGGATCATGCCGGCGGCCCGGCCCTTGCCGGCGACGACCAGCGCCATCTTCCGGCTCGCCTCGTCGATCATCTCGTCGCCGAGCATCGCGGAACCCTTGGCTCCGCCCGCCTCCGAGGTGTGCCACTCGTAGGCGTCCAGGATCAGCTCGGCGTGGTCGTAGTCCTCCTGCGACGGGGAGAACACCTCGTTGGCGGCCTCGATCTGACCGGGGTGCAGCACCCACTTGCCGTCGAAGCCGAGGGCGGCGGCCCGGCCGGCGACCTCGCGATAACCGTCAACGTTCTTGATCTGAAGGTAGGGGCCGTCGATCGCCTGTAGATCGTAGGTACGGGCCGCCATCAGAATGCGCATCAGGATGTAGTGATAGGCATCCGCCCCATAGCCGGGCGGCTGCTCGCCGACCACCAGGGACTTCATGTTGATCGACGCCATGAAGTCGGCCGGGCCGAAGACGACGGTCTCCATCCGGGGCGAGGCCCCGGCGATCTCGTCGACGTTCACCAGGCCCTTGGCGTTCTCGATCTGGGCCTCGATGCCGATCCTGCCGACCTCGAAGCCCATGGTCTTCTCGATCTGCGTCAGCAGCAGGTCCAGCGCCACGATCTGCTGGGCGTCCTGGACCTTCGGCAGCATGATGCAGTCGAGATTCGCCCCCGCACCCTCGACGACCGTGATGACGTCCCGGTACGTCCAGTGCGTGGTCCAGTCGTTGACCCGCACGACCCGCGTCTTGCCGGTCCAGTCGCCCTGGTTCAGCGCCTCGACGATGTGGTGCCGGGCGCCTTCCTTGGCGAGCGGCGCACAGGCGTCCTCCAGGTCCAGGAAGACCTGGTCGGCCGGGAGCCCCTGGGCCTTCTCCAGAAAGCGCGGGTTGCTGCCCGGGACCGCGAGACAGGAGCGGCGCGGTCGGCCGCCGGGCGGGCGGTTCGCCTGGGTCATGCGGGGACCTCCAGAGGGTCGAGCCGGTTCGCTATCCGGATCTCGTCGACGATACGGCCGATGATCTCCGTAATACCGAAGTCCTTGGGGGTGAAGACCGCCGCCACTCCGGCCTCCCGCAGTGCGGTTGCGTCGGCGGAGGGAATGATGCCGCCGACGATGACCGGTATGGGAGGGCCGTCAGGCCCGGGAGTGGTGCCCACGCCGGTGCGCCGTAGCCGCGCCAGCACGTCCGGCACCAGCTCGGCGTGCGAGCCGGACAGGATCGACAGCCCGACGCAGTGCACGTCCTCGGCGACCGCGGCCGAGACGATCTGCTCGGGCGTGAGGCGGATGCCCTGGTAGATCACCTCGAAGCCGGCGTCCCGGGCCCGTACGGCGATCTGCTCGGCGCCGTTGCTGTGCCCGTCCAGGCCGGGCTTGCCGACCAAAAGCCGCAGCTTGCCGCTGCCGAGTTCGGCGGCGGTCTTGGCGACCTTCTCGCGGACCGCGGCGAGCGGGCTGCCCTCCTCGGCGGCGACCGCCAGCGGGGCGCTGGAGACGCCCGTGGGGGCCCGGAACTCGCCGAAGACGTCCCGCAGCGCCCAGGCCCACTCGCCGGTCGTCACCCCGGCGCGGGCGCACTCCAGGGTGGCGGCGAAGAGGTTGCCGTCACCGGCCGCGGTCTTCTTCAGGACCGACAGCGACTCCTGGGCGCGCGTCTCGTCGCGGTTGTCCCGCCAGTCGTGCAGCGCCTGGACGACCCGTGCCTCGTTGGCCGGGTCGACGGTCATGATGGCCGTGTCGAGATCGGCGGTGAGCGGATTGGGCTCGGTGCCCTCGAAGCAGTTGACGCCGACGATCTTCTCCTCGCCGGCCTCGATCCGGGCCCGCCGCTCGGCGTGCGCGGAGACCAGCTGCGACTTGAGGTAGCCGGACTCCACGGCGGCCATCGCGCCGCCCATCTCCTGGATCCGCTCGATCTCGGCGAGGCAGTCGGTGACCAGGGCGTCCACCTTGGCCTCGATGACGTGCGAGCCGGCGAAGATGTCCTCGTACTCCAGCAGATCGCTCTCGTGCGCCAGGACCTGCTGGATACGCAGCGACCACTGCTGGTCCCAGGGCCGCGGCAGCCCCAGCGCCTCGTTCCAGGCGGGGAGCTGCACGGCCCGGGCGCGAGCGTCCTTGGAGAGCGTGACGGCCAGCATCTCCAGGACGATCCGCTGGACGTTGTTCTCCGGCTGCGCCTCGGTCAGACCGAGCGAGTTGACCTGGACGCCGTAGCGGAACCGGCGCTGCTTGTCGTTCTCTATGCCGTAGCGCTCACGGGTGATCTTGTCCCAGATGCGGCCGAAGGCGCGCATCTTGCACATCTCCTCGACGAACCGGACACCGGCGTTCACGAAGAACGAGATGCGGGCCACGACATCGCCGAACTTCTCCGGCGGCACCTGCCCGGAGTCGCGCACCGCGTCCAGCACCGCGATGGCGGTGGACATCGCGTAGGCGATCTCCTGGACCGGCGTGGCGCCCGCCTCCTGCAGGTGGTAGCTGCAGATGTTGATCGGGTTCCACTTGGGGAGGTGCGCCACCGTGTACGTGATCATGTCGGTGGTCAGCCGCAGCGAAGGCCCCGGCGGGAAGACGTGCGTCCCGCGCGAGAGGTACTCCTTGACGATGTCGTTCTGCGTCGTCCCCGACAGCTTGGAGATGTCGGCGCCCTGCTCCTCGGCGACCACCTCGTACAGCGCCAGCAGCCACATGGCCGTCGCGTTGATGGTCATCGAGGTGTTCATCTGGTCCAGGGGGATGTCCTGGAACAGCCGTCGCATGTCACCGAGGTGGGACACCGGGACCCCGACCCGGCCGACCTCGCCGCGGGCGAGGATGTGGTCGGGGTCGTATCCGGTCTGCGTCGGGAGGTCGAACGCGACCGACAGGCCGGTCTGGCCCTTGGCGAGGTTGCGCCGGTACAGCTCGTTGGACGCCTCGGCGGTGGAGTGGCCGGCGTAGGTCCGCATCAGCCACGGACGATCCTTCTGACGCTCAGTCATATCAGGCCCGTATCCTCGTGGTTCCGACTGTCCGAGCCGGCTCAGACGTTCCGGAACCGGTTGATGGCGTCGAGGTGCTTGGCGCGCATTTCCTCGTCCCGCACGCCCATGCCCTCCTCGGGGGCCAGTGCCAGCACGCCGACCTTGCCCTGGTGGAGGTTGCGGTGCACGTCGTACGCCGCCTGCCCGGTCTCTTCGAGGGTGTACGTCTTCGACAGGGTCGGGTGGATCTTGCCCTTGGCGATCAGGCGGTTGGCCTCCCACGCCTCGCGGTAGTTGGCGAAGTGCGAGCCGACGATCCGCTTCAGCGACATCCACAGGTAGCGGTTGTCGTACTCGTGCATGTAGCCCGAGGTCGAGGCGCAGGTGGTGATGGTGCCGCCCTTGCGGGTGACGAAGACGGACGCGCCGAAGGTCTCGCGGCCGGGGTGTTCGAAGACGATGTCGATGTCCTCGCCGCCGGTGAACTCGCGGATACGCTTGCCGAAGCGCTTCCACTCCTTCGGGTCCTGGGTCCGCTCGTCCTTCCAGAACTTGTAGCCCTCGGCGCTGCGGTCGATGATCGCCTCGGCGCCCATCTTCCGGCAGATCTCCGCCTTCTGCTCACTGGAGACGACACAGATCGGGTTGGCGCCGCCGGCCAGCGCGAACTGGGTGGCGTACGAGCCGAGTCCGCCGCTGGCGCCCCAGATCAGGACGTTGTCGCCCTGCTTCATCGCCGCGCCGTTCTGCGAGACCAGCTGGCGGTAGGCGGTCGAGTTGACCAGACCGGGCGCCGCCGCCTCCTCCCAGCTCAGGTGCTTCGGCTTGGGCATCAGCTGGTTGGACTTGACCAGCGCGATCTCGGCCAGGCCGCCGAAGTTGGTCTCGAAGCCCCAGATGCGCTGCTCGGGGTCGAGCATGGTGTCGTTGTGGCCGTCGGAGGACTCCAGCTCCACGGACAGGCAGTGCGCGACGACCTCGTCGCCGGGGCCCCAGGCGTTGACGCCGGGGCCGGTGCGCAGGACGACGCCGGCCAGGTCGGAGCCGATGACGTGGTACGGCAGGTCGTGCCGCTTGGTGAGCGGGGAGAGCTTGCCGTAGCGCTCCAGGAACCCGAACGTCGACATCGGCTCGAAGATCGAGGTCCACACGGAGTTGTAGTTCACGGAGGAGGCCATCACGGCCACCAGCGCCTCACCGGGCCCCAGTTCGGGCACCGGCACGTCCTCGACGTGCAGCGACTTGCGCGGGTCCTTCTCCTTGGTGGGCAGGCCGGCGAACATCTCGGCCTCGTCCTTGTGCACGGTCACCGCGCGGTAGGACTCGGGGATGGTCAGGCCGGCGAAGTCGGCGCTGGTGGTGTCGGGCGCGAGGATTGCGTCCAGGATTTCGTTCACGGGGTGCCTCCGGCGGTTGGGGCCTCCCCTGCTCGACCGAAGCGGAGAGCGTGGGGAACCGTTGAGGGAACGGCTTTGGGGGGAACGTCGGGGGTGGTGCGGAGGTGGTGCCGTCGGTTCGGCCGGGGGCGGCGCCGTGTCCGCCGCCTCTGCTGGGGTTGCAGAGCCGTCGGCCGCGGTGCCTGGCAGCGCTGTGGTGAGCGCGGTGCCCAGCTGCTGCTGGGGGTGCCTGTGACGCAGGCGTCCGGGCGGGCAGCCACGTAGGGCTGGTGGGACAGCCGGCGCGCGTTGGTTCTCTGCGCGCCGGCCGCCCGGACGACTTCAAGGTATGACACCGCGTGCCAGTCGACAAGACACTGAGTGCCAAGAATTTCTCTCAGATGTCATCCGGACGGCACGCATGAGCAAAAGAAGGCCGATGAGGGGCCTGATGGTGACGCAAAGAAATGCCCGCAACGCACAGCGTGTGCGGGGTCGGGGTTGGGCCATCCGTGTCGCGGCCCGGCCGGGTCAAGGGCGCCGGGCCGCGATGTCCGTCCGATCCGGTCGGAGGACCGTTACTTCCGCTCGGTGAGCGCCTTGCGGATGGTGCGCATGACCTCGTCCAGCGGGGCGTCCGTACGCGCCACCGCCACCAGCACCTCGCCCTCCCGCGAGACGGAGGCCGGGGGCTGCTCCCCGCCGGTGCGGCCCGCGCCGATACCGGCACCGAAGGTCTCCCGGACGATCTCGAAGGCATGGTCGAGCTGGGCCTCGACATCGCCCTGGGCGTCGGCCCGCAGCCAGCGCCGCAGTACGTGGTTGTGCGCGGTGACCACGGCGGACGCGGCGACCTCGGCGAGCAGCGGGTCGTCGTCGCCCTCGCGGTGTGCGCCCTCGTCGAAGTGGCCCAGCAGATAGCGGGTGAACAGCCGCTCGTAGCGGGCCACCGAGGCGATCTCCGCCTCCCGCAGGGTGGGGACCTCGCGGGTCAGGCGGTAGCGGGCCACCGACACGGCCGGGGAGGCCGCGTACATCCGCATGACCTCCTTGATGCCGCGGCAGACCGTGTCGAGGGGGTTCTCGTGCGGCGGAGCGGCGTCCAGGACGGCCTCCGCGCGGACGAGGGTGTCGTCGTGGTCGGGGAAGATCGCCTCTTCCTTGGAGCGGAAGTGGCGGAAGAAGGTGCGCCGGGCGACGCCCGCGGCGGCCGCGATCTCGTCGACCGTCGTCGCTTCGTAGCCCTTGGTCGCAAACAGCTCCATCGCCGCGGCCGACAATTCACGGCGCATTTTGAGCCGTTGCGCCGCCGCCCGGCGGGTGCCGGGAGTGACGGTGTCGGACGTGTCGGACGACTGCGGGCGAGCGGGCTGGGACATGTGGGGACGGTACTGCATATTTACGCGGCCTGCGGCATGAGGTGGTGCCTTCGCCCCGGTGAGCGGGGGTGGACCGCCGTCCGGTTCCAGCAGTCCACCCCACCCTCCCCCGGCCTCGCCGGGGTGCCGCCAGGCGTCAGCGCCGGGCGTACTCACGGAAGCCGCGGCCGGTCTTGCGGCCGAGGCAGCCGGCCGCGACGAGGTGCTCCAGCAGCGGCGCCGGGGCCAGCCCGGGGTCGCGGAACTCGGCGTGCAGCACCTTCTCGATGGCCAGGGACACGTCCAGGCCGACCACGTCGAGGAGTTCGAACGGGCCCATCGGGTAGCCGCCGCCGAGCTTCATGGCGGCGTCGATGTCGTCCAGCGACGCGTAGTGCTCCTCGACCATCTTGATCGCGTTGTTCAGGTACGGGAACAGCAGCGCGTTCACGATGAATCCGGCCCGGTCGCCGCAGTCCACCGGGTGCTTGCGGACCTTGGCGCAGACCGCCCGCACGGTGGCGTGGACCTCGTCGGCCGTCAGGACCGTACGGACCACCTCGACCAGCTTCATGGCGGGCGCCGGGTTGAAGAAGTGCATCCCGATGACGTCCTCGGGGCGCGAGGTGGCGCGGGCGCAGGCCACGACCGGCAGTGAGGAGGTGGTGGTCGCCAGGATGGCGCCCGGCTTGCAGACCTTGTCCAGCGTGCGGAACAGCTCCTGCTTGACCGCCAGGTCCTCGGCCACCGCCTCGACCGCCAGATCGACGTCCGCGAACGCGTCGAGCGCCCCGGCCGGGGTGATCGACGCCAGGGTGGTGTCCCGGGCCTCGGCGGTGAGCCGGCCCTTGTCCACGGAGCGGCCCAGCGACTTGGCGATCCTGGCCTTCGCCTTCTCCGCCTTCTCCAGGCTGCGGGCGGCCAGCACGACCTTGAAGCCCGCCTTGGCGAAGACCTCGGCGATACCGCTGGCCATCGTCCCGGAACCGGCCACGCCGACGCTGCTGACCGTACGCCCGGCGGCGAGCTCATCGGCGGCCGCCGGGCTCTCCGCGTCCGGCACGGCGGTGCCGCTGCCCGGGGCGTCGTACGTGTAGAAGCCGCGGCCCGCCTTGCGGCCGGTCAGCCCCGCCTCGGCCAGCTGGCCGAGGATCGGCGCCGGGGCGTGCAGCCGGTCCTTCGACTCGGCGTACATCGCCTCCAGGACCGTCCGGGCGGTGTCCACGCCGATCAGGTCGAGCAGGGCGAGCGGACCCATGGGCAGGCCGCAGCCGAGCCGCATCGCGGCGTCGATGTCCTCGCGGGTGGCGTACCGGGCCTCGTACATCGCGGCGGCCTGGTTCAGATAGCCGAACAGCAGGCCGTCGGCGACGAAGCCGGGGCGGTCACCCACCGCGATCGGGTCCTTGCCCAGGTCACGGGCGAGCTCGGTGACGGCCGCGACCGCGGTCGGCGCGGTGAGGACCGAGGAGACCACCTCGACCAGCTTCATGGCCGGTGCGGGGTTGAAGAAGTGCACACCGAGCACCCGCTCGGGGCGCTGCGAGTCGGCGGCCAGCCGGGTCACCGAGAGCGCGTTGGTGCCGGTGGCGAGGATGGTGTCGGCCCGCACCACGGCGTCCAGCCCGGCGAAGACCTGCCGCTTGAGCTCGTAGTCCTCGGGCACGACCTCGATGACGAGATCGGCGTCCGCGGCCGCCTGCAGATCGGTGAAGGTGCGGAACCGGGCTAGGACGTCCTGCCGCTCCCGCTCCGTGATCCGCTCGCGGGCGACCGCACGGGCCGTGGCGGCTTCGAGAGTGGCGACGGCCTGCCGGGCGGCGGCTTCGTCGGTGTCGATACCGATGACCTCGCGGCCGGCGCGGGTCAGGACCTCGGCGATACCGATGCCCATGGTGCCCAGGCCGACGACGGCGACGGTGGAAAGGGACAGGGGGGGAGTTGAGAGATCAGGGGTGGACTGAGGGCCCATCGCGAGACTCCTGAGGGTGTTCCCCTGAGCGCAGGGGAGAAGTGACGACTGAGGGGTGGCCGCGCGGCCGCGGTACCTGGCCATACGCCGCGGCAAGCAGGCGGCGGTGTGCCGCGAGGAGCCACGGCGCTGCGGGCAGCGCCGGCGGTGGGGGAGCTGCGGCGGGCCCTGTCCCGGGGCCGTGCCGTGCGCTCCGTGCTGTTGTCGTGCTGTGCCGAACCGACTTCACTCTGTGGCGGCTGCGTCACCAGGCCGCCCGAGCAGGGGTGCTGCTCGTTCCAGCAGGTTAACCGGTGAGTAACCAGAGCGCCAGGGGTGGCGCGGGTCATTAGTCTGTGGTGCAGGTCACGCCGCGAGAACCGGGGCGGACCGGTGGGAGGGGAGCGGCAAATGGAAGACGAATTCCACGAGTTGACGGACCGGGTGCGGGCCGAACTCCGCTCCCCACAGGATCTGATCGCCTACGAACGGTTGCTGGGGCTGGCCCGCAAGAACAGCCCGGCCGGACGCGAGGAACTGGCCCGGATGCTGGTCGCCGTGGAGCGTCCGCTGTGGGCCAGGGAGATCGCCGCCTTCATCCTGGGCTGCGCCGGCGACAAGCGGGCCTTCGAGACGCTCGTGCTGTTACTGAACTACCGCGACCCGGTGCGCTGCGCCACCGCCGCCTACGCCCTGGCCCGGCTCGGCGACCCCCGTACCGCCCGCGCCGCGGCCGCGCTGGCCACCAACCCGCTGCGCACCGCCTACGCCCTGCACCCGGTCCGGCTGCTCGCCGAACTCCGGGCGCCGCAGTCCGTCCCGGCGCTGATCGCGACCCTGGAGCGGCTGCTGACCCCGCACAACCCCTACTGGCGGGTGGCGCTCGCCTGTGTCGAGGGCCTGGGCGCGCTGGGCGACCGGCGCGCCGTCCCCGCCCTCACCGCCGCCGTCGCCCATCCGCGGCTGGCGGCCGCCGCCGCGGCGTCCCTCGCGCGGCTGGGGGTGCATGAGGACGCGGCGGCGCGGAACGGTGCCGAGGCGGACGGTGCCGAGGCGGCGGGCACGTCGGGCGACGAGCAGGACCACGGGCCGTACGGGCGTGCAGGCCGCGGAGCGGGCCGGGCCCCCGGCGCGGAGCGGGGTGCGGGGCCGGGTGGCGGTGGGGGGGCTTCCGCGCTAGGCGGCTGAGGTCCGCCTGGGCGAAGAGGCCCGGCCCTAACCGGCCTCAAGGGCCAGCGACCGCCGGTAGCGCAGCTCCGGGACGCTGACGCCGCCCACCTCGTACGCCTCCTCGGCGCCGTCCGGTACGAAACCGGCCCGCTCGTAGAAGTGCTGGGCGCGGGTGTTGCCGCGTACCACCCACAGGTACAGCGTGTGGAAGCCGTGCGCCCGGGCGCGGGCGGTGCCGGCGGACATCAGGGCGCGTCCGATGCCGGTGCCGATCAGGCCGGGGGCCACGTAGAGGGCGAGCAGTTCGCCCGCGGTCGGCCGGGGTGCGGGCAACTCCCCGGCTCCCGGGGCGATATCGGGATCGCGGGCCGGACCGACGCACGCCCAGCCGACGACCTCGGCGTCCCGCTCGGCCACCAGGTCCGACACCTCCGGGGACCGGCGCCCGAACCGCGACCGCCGCCGCTCGGCGTCCGCCGCCACGCTCATCGCGTCCAGGTACGCCTGTGGCATCAGCCCGCGGTAGGCCGCCTGCCAGCCGTGGACCCGCACCGCGGAGACGGCGTCGATATCGGCCTCGGTCATCTCCCGTATCCGTACGGGGTGCGGCGGCTGCGCGGGGGTGCGCTCGAAAGTCCTCTCGGTCCCATCCATGCCGGAGAGGTTAGGGGGCACGTCAAGGGGGGTTTCCGAGTCAGAGCAGGGTCAACTGGGTCGGTTCCGCGGGGTGCTGGGAGGCCTCGTCGCCGGGGCTTGTGGCCGGTCCGGGGGTGGTGTCCGGTGGCGGGAGCCGGCGGGCCTCGCCGGGGCGGGCGGGGCCGATGCCGTACTCCGCGGCGAGTTCATGGACCTGACGGGTGATCCGGCGCTGGTACCACTTCGGGGCGTAGGCGCCGTCCGCGTACATCGTCTCGTAGCGCCGCACCAGATGCGGGTGGTGGTGCCCCAGCCATGCCATGAACCACTCGCGGGCGCCGGGCCGCAGATGCAGCACGAGCGGGGTCACGGAGCCGGCGCCGGCCTCCGCGACGGCGCGCACCGTGGCCCGCAGCTGCTCGGGGGAGTCCCCGAGGAACGGGATCACCGGCGCCATCAGCACCCCGCAGGGGATGCCGTGCGCGGTGAGGGTGCGGA
Source organism: Streptomyces auratus (assembly GCF_050433025.1). Lineage (NCBI taxonomy): Bacteria > Bacillati > Actinomycetota > Actinomycetes > Kitasatosporales > Streptomycetaceae > Streptomyces > Streptomyces auratus. The sequence continues at coordinate 2,549,179 of NZ_JBNGCB010000003.1, forward strand.
CCACCTCCAGGCGGCGCTCCGGGGCGGGGGTGCCGGGCTCGACCGTGCGCCACAGCTCGCGGTCCAGGAAGCCGACGGAGACGGAGATACCGATGTCGGTGACCGCGGCGGCCTGCTGGAGCAGCGTCAGGTCCCGGAGGATCAGCGTGCCCTTGGTGAGGATGGAGAAGGGGTTGGCGTGGTCGCGCAGCGCCGTGAGGATGCCGGGCATCAGGCCGTAACGTCCCTCCGCGCGCTGATAGCAGTCGACGTTGGTGCCCATCGCTATGTGGTCGCCGCGCCAGCGGCGCGCGGCCAGCTCGCGGCGCAGCAGCGCCGGGGCGTTGACCTTCACCACGATCTGGGAGTCGAAGCCCTGCCCGGTGTCCAGGTCGAGATAGCTGTGCGTCTTGCGCGCGAAGCAGTACACACACGCATGGCTGCAGCCGCGGTACGGATTCACGGTCCATTCGAACGGCATCCGGGAGGCGCCCGGGACGCGGTTCACGATCGAGCGGGCGCGCACCTCGTGGAAGGTGATCCCACGGAATTCGGGGGTGTCGACCGTCCGGCTCACGACGTCCGCACCGAACAGGGCGGACGGGCTTTCGCCGAGATTGTCCCAGCGCATCGGGCCTCCTTCTGGATCCTGCCGATCCCCCCGGGGCAACAATAGAACAAACGTTCCCATGCTGTGTGTCAACCCTGGATTTGGGCGGGTCACCCAGGGGTGGTTGGCTTGGCGGTGCACCGCAGGGCGGTCAGCCGAACTACCGGAGGGAAACGCACATGGGGCAGGTCGAGGCCACGACGCAGCGCGAGATCGCGGCGGACCCGGAGGACGTGTTCGACGCGCTCGCCGACTACAGCGGTACGCGCCAGAAGCTGCTGCCCGAGCACTTCAGCGAGTACGAGGTCCGCGAGGGCGGCGACGGCAAGGGCACCCTCGTCCACTGGAAGCTCCAGGCCACGAGCAAGCGGGTGCGGGACTGCCTGCTGGAGGTCGACGAGCCGACCGAGGGCCAGCTCGTGGAGAAGGACCGCAATTCTTCGATGGTGACCACCTGGGTCGTCACCCCGGCCGGCGAGAAGCGCACCAAGGTCGTCGTCACCACCACCTGGACGGGCGCCGGCGGTATCGGCGGATTCTTCGAGAAGACCTTCGCGCCCAAGGGGCTCGGCCGGATCTACGACGCGCTCCTCGCCAAGCTCGCCCACGAGACGGAGAAGTGATCGGTCCGGTCACGCCGTCACCTCGCGCGCCTGCCGTCACACTCACCGGTTCGGGTGGTTTCCGGTGAGTCGACGTGTGCGGCCCGCCGGATCGCCACCTTGCGGAAAGCCCAGATGGGAGCCCAAGAGGCGCGCCGCGCACCGCACTTGACGTCCGTTCCCGCCCTGCACGCACCCATTCGCCGCGCTTGATCGGTGTTGTCGCCCAATGCGAGAAATTGGGCGGCAACAGGCGTGACGAGGGGAGCAGCACGTGGGCGGGACCACCCTGGGCGAACGGGTCGGGCGGACCGGTCCGCCCGCAGCGGGCACCACAGCGGCTCCGGCGCGGCCGGCCGTGCACCACCGGCCCGGCGGCCCCGGCCTCAGTCCCGACCCCGGCCCCGGCCCCGGCGCGGTGGTGCCGACCGGCCCCCGCCGCGTCCGCCCGGTCCTCCTCGGCCTGCTGCCGGCGCTGCTGCTCGCGGCCCTCGCCCCGACCGTCGTCGCCCCCGCGCTCCCGGAGATCGCCGGCGAGCTGCCCGGCCCGGACACGATGTCCTGGCCGGTGACGTCGTACCTCCTCGCCGCCGCCCTCGCACTGCCCCTCTTCGGCAGGCTCGGTGACGTCTTCGGCCGCAAGCCCGCCCTCCTCTTCACCCTCCTCGTCTTCACCGTCGGCTCGGCGCTGGCCGGCTGGTCTCGGACGATGGACGAACTCGCCCTCTTCCGGGCCGTCCAGGGCGCCGGCGGCGGCGGGATCGTGATCGGCGTCCAGGCGCTCGTCGCCGAGGTCGTGCGGCCCCGGACCCGCGGCCGCTCCCTGGGCCTGATCGGCGCGGCCTTCGGGCTCGCCTCGATGGCCGGGCCGCTGATCGGCGGCCTGTGCACCGACCGTGCCTCCTGGCGCTGGTGCTTCGTCCTCAACGTCCCGTTCGGTGCGCTGGCACTGCTGCTGACCGCCTTCGTGCTGAAGCTGCCCCGGACGGCCCGCCGCGCCAAGCCGGACCTCGCCGGCGCGCTGCTGCTCGCCGCCTTCGCCACCTGTCTGGTCCTGCTGACCAGGTGGGGCGGCACGGCGTACGCCTGGGACTCGCGGGTCGTGCTCGGTCTCGGCGCCGGCGCGCTCGGCACCGCCCTGCTGTTCGTCGCCGTCGAGCACTTCGCCGCCGAACCGCTGCTCCCGCTGCGGCGGTTCCGCGACCCGGCCTGCTACGTCACCGGTCTGATCGGAGCCGCCGTCGCCCTCGCGCTCTTCGGGGCGGCCGGCTGTCTGCCGGCCTTACTGCGGAGTGCCGACGGCGCCACCGCGTCCGGGCTGCTGATGCTGCCCCCGACGGGCGGCATCGTCCTCGCCTCCCTCGTCTCCGGCCGGCTCATCCGCCGTACCGGGTACCGCCGGGTCTTCCCGGTGCTGGGCTGCGCGGTGGCCGCCGTGGGGATGTGGCTGCTGGCGCGGCTGCCGAATGACACCCCGCGCGAGCTCTCCAGCCTCTGGACGGGCGTCCTGGGCCTCGGTCTCGGCTGCGTCCTGCCGGTGCTGGTGCGCGCCGTGCGGAACCCCGTACGCCACGCCGGCCTCGGCACCGCCACCCGCACCACCCACTACGTCCGGCAGCTCGGCGGCAGCGTCGGTGCGGCCCTCTTCGCCACCCTCTTGGCCGACCGGCTGGCCCTTCGGCTCGGCGACCGGCTGCCGCGGCCGGGCCCGCTGCCCGCTCCGGAGTCGATCACCCCGCTCCTGGTGCGGGCGCTGCCCGCCCCGCTGCGCGACAGCTATGCCGCCGCGTCGGCGCACGTCCTGCCGGGGCTCTTCTGCTACCTCGTGCCGGTCCTCGTCCTGGGCCCTGTGCTCGCCTTCTTCCTGAAAGAGAAACCCCTGGTGTCCCACGCCCCGCATGCTCCGCAGGCCTCCACCACCACCCCGCAGGCGCCGTACGGTGACCCGGCCGATCCCGCCGCCGTACCGCAGGCACGTACCGCCACGGCCACCGATGCCGTCAACTCCCGTGATTCCGGGCCCGCTTACCCCCGTGCGCACCGGCACGCCGCCGCGCCGCCCGCCGCCCCGGCCGGCGTCCCGGTCTGCGGCACCGTCCAGCACCACGACGGCAGCATCGTGCCGCGCGCCGCGCTGACCCTCATCGATGTCGCCGGCCGGCAGATCGGCCGCGGTGCCACCGGCGAGGACGGCCGGTACGCGCTGAGCACGCCGGGCGCCGGCTCCTATGTGCTGATCGCGGCGGCGGGCGGGCACCAGCCGCAGGCCGTCACCGTCACCGTCGGCGAGCGACCGGTCGAGCTGGACGTCGTGCTCGGCGGCGCGGGGCGACTCGCGGGCACCGTCACCACCGCCGACGGCACTCCCGTACGCGATGCCATGGTCACCCTCACCGATGTCCGCGGTGAGGTGGTCGCCACCACCCGCAGCGGGCGCGAAGGCGGCTATGTCATCGGGGACTTGGTGGCCGGTGAGTACACCCTGGCGTCCAGCGCGCCGGCGTTCCGGCCGGCCGCCCTGCCGGTGACGGTCCAGGCGTCCCGGGAGACCCGCCAGGACATCGAGCTGGCCGGCGGCGCGGTGCTGCGCGGGACCGTACGGGCCGGCGGCGGGCGGCCCGTCGAGGACGCCAGGGTCACGCTGCTGGATGCCGCCGGCAATGTCGTCGACACCGCGATCACCGGCTCCGACGGGCTGTTCCGCTTCGTGGACCTGTCGGCCGGTGAGTACACCGTCATCGCCGCCGGATACCCGCCGGTGGCCACCGTCCTGCAGGTGGCGGGCGGCGGCCGCACCGAACGCGACCTCCAGCTGGGGCACGAGGACTGAGCCCGTCGCGGCGGCCGGGGTGCGCGGTGCGCGGGTCCGCCCGCGGCGCGCATACCGGCCGCCGCACCGGGGCGAGTCGGGCGTACCCGCCGCACGTACTCCCCCCGGGCTCATGAGGGCCGTCGCGGCCGGCCGGGCAGGAGGGCGGGGGCCGGGTCGAAGCGCAGCCGGGTGAGCAGCGGGCAGTCGTTGCGGAGCAGTGGCAGGGCCGTGAGCCGGGGTGCGAGACGGCCGAGGAGGCCGCGGCCCGCGGGGAGCGGAATGCCAAAGACCTCGCCGATGGCCGGATGGGCCGTGCGCAGCTCGGGCCGCTCGGCCGCGTCCATGCCCCAGGGCATCGGGGGCAGACGATGGCCGCCGAGTCCCCTCGTGCCGCTGCGCGTACGGGCGCTGAACCGCCGCGAGACGGTGTCGAAGACCATGGTGCCGCCGGGGAACGCCTCGGCGCAGACGCCGATCAGCCGGGTCGCCTGCGCCGGCTGCAGGTACATCAGCAGGCCCTGCGCGGTCACCAGCACCCCGCGTGCGGCATCGATCTGCGCCGTCCACCGGCTGTCGCGCGCGTCGCAGGCGACGAGGTGCTGCCGGGAGCCGTGCGGCAGCACGCGTCTGCGCAGCGCCAGCGGATCGGGGAGGTCGACGGTGACCCAGCGGGCCCGGCCGTTGTCCACCCGCCAGAACTGGGTCTCCAGGCCCTCGCCGAGCGCGACCACGGTGCCGTCCGGATGGGCGGCGAGGAACTCGCGGACCACCCCGTCGAAGGCGAGGGCGCGCAGCGCGATGGCCTGCGCGAGCCAGGGCCGGGTGGCGCCCAGCCGCTCCAGGAAGGGGAATTCGAGCTCGGCCATGAGCTGGACGGCGCGCGGATCGGGCAGCACCGTGTCCGGGCGGGCGGCCTCGGCGGCGCGGTGCTGGAGCGTCCACAGCGCCGTCTCGGGAACGCCCGTGAGGTCCGCCTCGACGCGCCGTGGCGCCGCGTCCGCGTCGGGAGGGGGCGTGGGGCGGGGAATGGACGGGGAGGACGGTTCGTGGCCCGTCGTGTGCACTGCCTCGATCATGTGGCGTTGATATCGGCGGCCGTGCCCCTGCCGGGGCCGATCGGGGACCCGGTCACCCTGGGGGGTGCTAAGTCGTACCGCACGGTGCCGGACCCGGCCTGATGCGGCGGCCGTGCCCGCACCGGGTCCGGTCCGTGCGGTCAGCGCGCGAGGTCGCGGTGGACGACCCGGGCGGCGTGCTCGATGGTGTCGACCCCGTAGTCCATGGTGTGGCTGCCGGTGGAGAGGACGGCCATGCCGTAGTCGTGGCTGCTGCCGGTGAAGGCGCCGACGCTGTTCACCCGCCAGCCGCCCTTGTCGCGCGGCAGCCAGCCGTTCTTGACGTGCACGGCCGCTCCGGCCGGGGCGCCGGCGGGCGCCCCCCACCGCTGCTCGGGGACGACCCGGTGCATCAGATCGAGCGCATAGCCCCGGGAGTGCTCGGTGAGCACCGGGGTGTCCGTGGTGAGCAGCCGCATCAGCGTCAGCTGGTCGTGGGCGGTGATCTGGGTGAGGCCCCAGGCCCCGCCCTTGCCCGGGACGGTGTCCCGCATGGCGGCCAGCGACAGGAAGTGCTGGACGCCGGCGGGGCGCACCCGGTGCCAGAGCGCGGTGGTGGCGTCGTTGTCCGACTTGGTGATCATGTCGGTGGTCAGGTCCACCTCGTGCGGCGTCAGCTTGCGGTGCGCCTCCTCGGCCTTCCGCAGCAGGGCGCCGAGCACGGTGACCTTCACCACACTCGCCGAGTCGAAGCGGGTGCCGCCCTTGAATTCGCAGCTGGTCTTGGTGGTCCGGTCGTAGACCGCCATGGCGGAGGCGCCCTGGCGCCCGTCGAGGGCGCCGGCGAGGTCCCGGGACAGCGCCGGCGCCAGGCCCGGCTTCTTCGACGTGCATACGACCTTGGAGCCGCCCACGGGGGCGCTGGCGGTCTCGGCCGAGGCCGGGGTCGCCGAGGTGAGCACCGTGAGCAGCGATCCGGCCGCCACGACCGCGGCCAGCCCGCGCCGTGTGCAGGTCGATATGCGTGATCCGTGCATGAAAGGTGGTCCTGTCCCGCTGGGTATCGAAGGCCCCGTTCTCGGGCGGCCGGACCTCGCGCGACCGCCTCGGCTGCGGGTCTCGGCAGCCGTGCGTCGGCCGGCTTCCCGGTTCATGGGTCACGGTGACGATACGTGGCGGGGGTGCGGACACCTCGGGGAATTGGGGCGGAAATGTCCGTATTCGGCGTGGGTGTCGGGGTGTGACATTCGCCAAATCAGGGGGGTGGCGGCGGGGGTGCTCCTAGGGGCGTGGCAGCGGGGTGCGGGGCCGGGGGACGGCCGCGCGTGGGCGGCGGCGGTTGACGGCCGCGCGGCGGCGGCGTGCCCCGGCGATCAGCTGGCGGCTGCGGAGGGCCATCTCGATCTCGAAGCGGGTGCGCGGGTCGCGGAGGCGGGCGCCGAACAGCTTCTCCAGCTGGCGCATCCGGTAGCGCACCGTCTGCGGGTGGATGCTGAGCGCCTTGGCCACCTCCGGGGCCCCCATGCCGCTGAGCCAGGCCAGCAGGGTCGCCTCCAAACGCTCGCAGCGCTCCGGCGTCAGCCCGGCGAGCGGGCTGAGCCGGCGGGCTATCAGCGTGTGGGTCAAGGACTCGTCCTGGAGGAGCAGCAGGGAGGAGAGGTGGTCGTCGACGAACACCACGCCGGCGTCCGGTCCGTCGTAACAGGACGCCAGATCCAGCAGCCGGGACGCGGCGCGCACGGAGGCGGTGGCCTCGTGCGGCGACACCGCATGACCGACGACGGCCGCGCGGTGGCGCAGCACGCCCTTCAGCCTGGCCCGGCCCTCCTTGCCGTCGGCGAGGGAGGCGGGGATCAGCAGGCCCGGTGCCTCGCCCGGCGCACTGACGAGGCAGTCGCCGAGCGCGGACGCCACGAGGTGGATGTCCGTGTCGCTGCGCAGCATGACCGCACGCACCTTGTCGGGCAGGGGGTTGCCGCTCCGGAGCACGTTTTCGATCAGTTGGGTGACCTGTTGGTGACCGCCGCGTTCCAGGACTTCCTTGAAGCCTGGATTGCGATCGCAAAGAGTTTGCGCGATCAGTTCGGTCAGGATCGCGAGTTGGTCTTCTTCGCTGTCGGCTCGTCCGTCACCGCACTGCGGTAACCGGGCGCCGTTCAGTACTTCGCTCACCATTCTGCCTCTGTCTCATCGCATGGAAAGCTGGTCCGGCAATTTTCTACCCCACCTGGCACGTGCCGTCGGCAGTTGACAGGACTCGTTCAGAAGTCCTTTCGGATTCCGTCTGAAGTCCTTGCGCTTTGCGACAGAAACTGTTTGAGATGCGGCGCGACACGAGCGTACCGCCCCATCCGCCCCTCAGGAATCCCTTCTTCCGCTACGCCGGGATCACGCTGAGTGGTCAACGGGCCGTTTGCGGACGGCACTGGACGGGGCGTCACCCCCAACGGCCCAGGCGGGACTGGCCAATCCGTTCGGCGGCTTCGACACTGTGGGGGATCGTGCGGACCGACTCGTGGCTGCGATAGGACTGGTGACTGTGAAGATCCTCATCTCCGCGGACATGGAGGGCGCCACCGGCGTGACCTGGCCCGCCGATGTGCTGCCCGGTACGCCCCAGTGGGAGCGCTGCCGCGCCATGTTCACCTCCGACGTCAACGCGGCGATCGCCGGCTTCTTCGCCGGCGGGGCCGACGAGGTCCTCGTCAACGAGGCGCACTGGACGATGCGCAACCTGCTGCTGGAACAGCTCGACGGGCGCGCCGAGATGCTCACCGGCCGGCACAAGTCGCTGAGCATGGTCGAAGGGGTGCAGCACGGCGATGTCGACGGGATCGCCTTCGTCGGCTACCACACCGGGGCCGGCACCGAGGGCGTCCTCGCGCACACCTACCTCGCCAACACCCTCACCGGCGTCTGGGTCGACGGCACCCGCGCCAGCGAAGGCCATCTGAACTCCCTCGTGGTCGCCGAGTACGGCGTACCGGTGGTGCTGGTCACCGGCGACGACCGCACCTGCCAAGACGCGCTGGGGTACGCCCCGCGGGCGCCCTCGGTGGCGGTCAAGGACTATGTGTCGCGCTATGCGGCGGTCTGCCGGCCACCGGCCCGTACCGCGGCCGACATCCGGGCCGCGGCCGAAAAGGGCGCCGCGCTGGCGGTACGTCATGAACCGGTGCGCGGCGGGCCGTTCCGCTTCGAGCTGGAATTCGACGCCGAGCATCTGGTGGGCGCGGCGACCTGCGTGCCCGGCGTCGAGCGCAGCGGGGAGCGCCGGGTCGCGTATACCGGTCAGGACATGTACGAGGCCATCCGGTGCTTCAAGGCGGTCACCACCGTCGTGTCGTCCGCAGTGGAGGAGCAGTATGGCTGAGCGGGAAAGAGCCGGGGAGCCGGCCGCCGGCCACGGCTCCGGTGTGGACATGCGGGCGCTCGACGAGGTCGTCGAGTTCACCTCCGAGCTGATCCGGATCGACACCAGCAACGCCGGTGACGGCACCTGCCGGGAGCGGCCGGCCGCCGAGTACGCCGCCGAGCGGCTGGCCGGTGCCGGGCTGACGCCGACCTTGCTGGAGCGCAGCCCGGGCCGGACGAACGTGGTCGCCCGGATCGAGGGCACCGACCCCGCGGCCGACGCCCTGCTGGTGCACGGCCATCTCGACGTGGTGCCCGCCGAGCCCGCCGACTGGCAGGTGCACCCCTTCTCCGGGGAGGTCCGCGACGGTGTGGTCTGGGGCCGCGGCGCCATCGACATGAAGAACATGAACGCGATGGCGCTCGCCGTGGTCCGCCGCTGGGCCCGCAGCGGCGTGCGGCCGCGGCGGGACATCGTGCTGGCCTTCACCGCCGACGAGGAGGCCAGCGCCGAGGACGGCTCGGGCTTCCTCGCCGACCGGCATCCCGGGCTCTTCGAGGGCTGCACCGAAGGCATCAGCGAATCCGGGGCCTTCACCTTCCACGCGGGCGGCGGCATACAGCTGTATCCGGTCGCGGCGGGGGAGCGCGGCACGGCCTGGCTGAAGCTGACCGCCCACGGCCGGGCGGGACACGGCTCGAAGGTCAACCGCGAGAACGCCGTCAGCCGGCTGGCCGCGGCCGTGACCCGGATCGGTGCGCACCAGTGGCCCGTCCGGCTCACCCCGACCGTACGGGCCGCGCTGCGGGAACTCGCCGCGCTGTACGGCGTCGACACCGAGACCGAGGCGGCCGGCCTGGACGTCGACACCCTGCTCGGCGCGCTCGGCCCGGCCGCCGGGCTCGTCGAGCCGACGGTCCGCAACAGCGCCAACCCGACGATGCTGACGGCCGGTTACAAGGTCAATGTGATCCCGGGGTCCGCCGTGGGGTATGTCGACGGCCGGGTGGTCCCCGGCGGCGAGGCGGAGTTCGAGACCACCATGGACGAGCTGACCGGGCCGGGCGTCGACTGGGAGTACCACCACCGCGAGGTCGCGCTGCAGGCCTCCGTCGACTCGCCGGCCTTTGCCGCGATGCGGGCCGCGATCGAGCGCTTCGACCCCGACGGCCATGTCGTGCCGTACTGCATGTCCGGGGGCACGGACGCCAAGCAGTTCTCCCGGCTGGGTATCACCGGCTATGGTTTCTCGCCGCTGAAACTGCCCGAGGGCTTCGACTACCAGGCGCTCTTCCACGGCGTGGACGAGCGGGTACCGGTCGAGGGGCTGCACTTCGGCGTCCGGGTGCTCGATCACTTCCTGCGCACGGTCTGACCGGCCGGTGCCCTGCCCGACCGTGGAGAGGAACAACAGCATGGTGACGACGGCTCCGTACGGCGCCTGGACGTCCCCGGTGGACGCCCGGACGGTCGCCGCGCACGACGGCCGGCCGGCCTTCGTCGGCATGGTCGGCGACGAGGTGTGGTGGACGGAGCCGCGGCCCGCCGAGGGCGGCCGGCGGACGCTGGTGCGCCCGGGGCCGGACGGGGCCGGGGAATCGGTGCTGCCGGCGCCCTGGAACGTCCGCAGCCGGGTGCTGGAGTACGGCGGCCAGCCCTGGGCCGGTACGGACACCGCACAGGGACCGCTGATCGTCTTCAGCAACTTCGACGACCAGCGGCTGTACGCCTGCACACCGGACGGCGACCCCGCCCCGCGCCCGCTCACCCCGCGCTCCGCGGTCGGCGGCGGACTGCGCTGGGTCGATCCGGTGCTGCGCTGCGACCTCGGCGAGGTGTGGTGCGTCCTGGAGGAGTTCACGGGCGAGGGGCCGACCGAGGTGCGCAGGGTGCTCGCCGCCGTACCGCTCGACGGCTCGGCGGCCGAAGACCGCAGCCGCGTAAGGGAGTTGAGCGATGACCGGCACCGTTTCGTGACCGGTCCGCGGCTCTCCCCCGACGGCCGGCGGGCCGCCTGGATCGCCTGGGACCACCCCCGGATGCCCTGGGACGGCACCCTGGCCATGGTGGCCCGGATCACCGCGGAGGGCACCTTCGAGGACGTCCGGCCCCTCGTCGGTGACCTCGGGTCCGCCGCGCCCGGGGGCGGCGCGGACGGTGAGTCCGTCGCGCAGGTCGAGTGGGCGGCCGACGGTTCGCTGCTCTTCGTCTCGGACCTCAGCGGCTGGTGGGAACTCCAGCGCATCGACCCCGACGCGCCGGCCGACGGCGTGGTGGCGAGCCGGGCGCTGTGCCCCGCCCGGCAGGAGGAGTTCGGCGGCCCGCTGTGGAACGTCGGGCAGCGCTGGTTCCTGCCCCTGGACGACGGCACCCTCGCGGTGATCCACGGCCGCGGCTCCGCCGCCCTGGGCATCCTCGATCCGGTGACCGGTGAACTCGTCGACGCGGCCGGCCCGTGGACGGAATGGACGCCCACCCTCGCGGTGCACGGCAGCCGCGTGCTGGGGATCGCCGCCGGCCCGCACAGCTCGTACGAGCTCGTCGAGCTGGACACCCGCACCGGCCACGCCCGGGTGCTGGCCTGCCGGCACGTCGATGTGCTGGACCCCGCCTACCACCCCCGGCCGCGGAGCCGTACGTTCACCGGACCCGAGGGCCGGGACATCCACGCGCACATCCATCCGCCGCACAACCCCGACCACGTCGCCCCGGACGGCGAACTTCCGCCCTACGTGGTGTGGGCACACGGCGGCCCCACCGGCCGTGCCCCGCTCGTGCTCGACCTGGAGATCGCCTACTTCACCTCCCGGGGCATCGGCGTCGCCGAGGTCAACTACGGCGGCTCGACCGGCTACGGCCGGGAGTACCGCGAGCGGCTGCGCGGCCGCTGGGGCGTGGTCGATGTCGAGGACTGTGCGGCCGTCGCCCGCGCGCTGGCCGACGAGGGCAGCGCCGACCGCGCCCGGCTGGCCATCCGCGGCGGCAGCGCCGGCGGCTGGACCGCCGCCGCCTCGCTGACCAGCACCGACCTCTACGCCTGCGGCACCATCAGCTATCCGGTCCTGGACCTGACCGGCTGGGCGACCGGCGGGACCCATGACTTCGAGTCGCAGTATCTGGAGTCGCTCATCGGGCCGTTCGCCGAGGTGCCCGACCGCTACCGCGAGCGCTCGCCGCTGCACCGCGCGGACCGTATCGCCGCGCCGTTCCTGCTGCTCCAGGGCCTGGACGATGTGATCTGCCCGCCCGCACAGTGCGAGCGGTTCCTCGCCGCGGTCGCCGGGCGCGGGGTGCCGCACGCCTATCTGCCGTTCGCCGGGGAGGGCCACGGCTTCCGCCGCGCCGAGACCATGGTGCGCGCCGTGGAGGCCGAACTCGCCCTCTACGCCCAGACCTTCGGCCTCACCCGCAACGATGTCCCGGCGCTGGAGCTGCGCGGATGACGGCGGCGCCGGCGGTCCGGCCGCCGCGGCTGCGGCCCGGCGACCGGGTGGCGGTGGTGGCGCCCAGCGGCCCGCTCGTGCCGGAGCGGCTGGACCGCGGGCTGGACGTGCTCCGCGGCTGGGACCTCGACCCGGTGCCCGCACCCCATGTCCGCGGCACCCACGCCACCCTGGGCTACCTCGCCGCCACCGACGAGGAGCGGGCCCACGACCTCCAGGCGGCCTGGTGCGATCCGTCCGTCAAGGCGGTGTTCGCGGCGCGCGGCGGCTACGGCGCCCAGCGGATGGTCGACCTGCTGGACTGGGACGCCCTCCGGGCCGCGGCACCCAAGCCGCTGATCGGCTTCAGCGATGTGACGGTGCTGCACGAGGCGTTCGCGGTGCGCGCCGGGGTGGCCACGCTGCACGGTCCGGCCGTCGCCGGCGAGGTCTTCCTGAAGGACGACGCCACCCGCGCGCACCTGTGGCGCACGCTCTTCGCGCCGGAGACCGTCCGTACCCTGGCCGCGCCGTCCGCCCGGCCGCTGGTGCCGGGGCGGGCCCGCGGGGTCACCCTCGGCGGCTGTCTGACCATGCTCGCCACCGAACTGGGCGCGCCGCGGGCCAGGCCCGACGCGGCGGGCGGCCTGTTGCTGCTGGAGGACGTGGGGGAGCCGCCGTACCGCATCGACCGGGCGCTCACCCAACTCCTGCGGGCCGGCTGGCTGGACGGCGTGGCCGGCATCGCCCTCGGCTCCTGGGCCCGCTGCGGCCCCTACGACCGGGTGCGGGAGGTACTGCTGGACCGGCTGGGCGGGCTCGGGGTGCCGGTGGCCGAGGAGTGCGGCTTCGGGCACGGGGACACGGCGCTGACCGTGCCGCTGGGCGTCCCCGCCGAGCTGGACGCGACGGCCGGCACGCTCGTCCTGCAGACCACGGCGACGGTGTGACGCCCCGGCCGATGCCTCGTCAGCACCGCCCCGACCAGGGCAGATGGCGTGAGCCATGGCCGGGGTGGCGCTGAACTGACGTCCTAACGGCAACGCGTGCCGGGCGCCTTGCATCGCCGTCGGCGGTGTCCCAGCATGAGCGCGCCGCCGCCGACCGGCCGACGGCGGTGTGGGGAGGTCCAGGTGCCCAGCGTGTCCCGAGCGGTGTCCCGCCCCGTGCGCCGCCCGTCCCTCGCCCTGCTGGCCGGCGCCGCGCTCGTCGTGCCGTTCGCGCTGTCCCCGCCCGCCCCCGTGGCCGCCGCCGGCCCGTACACCGTCACCGCGCTCAAGGTCACCGTCCGGGCCGGCGACCGCAGCTGCACCCTGGACACGGACGTCTACCGCCCGGCCGGTGTCGACGCCGCCCACCCGGCGCCCGCCGTGCTGACCACCAACGGCTTCGGCGGCAGCAAGGCCGACGGCTCGACCGGCGGCCCGGCCAAGGCCCTCGCCGCCCGCGGCTATGTGACGCTGGCGTACTCCGGCCTCGGCTTCGGCAAGTCCGGCTGCCCGATCTCCCTCGACGACCCCGGGATCGACGGCCGGGCCGCGAGCGGGCTGGTGGATCTGCTGGCCGGCACCCGTACGGCCGACAACGGGACCCGGCTCGACTACGTCTCCCAGGACGGCCCCGGCGATCCGCGGGTCGGCATGATCGGGGCGTCCTACGGCGGGGCCCTCCAGCTCGCCACCGCCGCCGTCGACCACCGCGTCGATGCGCTGGTCCCGCTCATCACCTGGCACGACCTGTCCTACTCCCTCGCGCCCAACGCCGCGGGCCGCAGCCAGGGGCGCGGCGGAGGGCTGCCCGGTGCGTACAAGTGGCAGTGGACGAACGGGTTCTTTCTGATCGGCGAGGCGCAGGGGCTGCTCCATCCCGACCTCGACCCGTCGCGGACCGGCGGCGCCGGCTGTCTGCACTTCGTCGCGCGGGCCTGTGAGACCAAGCGGCTGCTGGACTCCGGCAGATACCCGGCCGGGCGGACCCGGGCCGTGCTCCGCTATGCGCGCAGCGTCTCCCCGGTCTCGTACCTGGCGTCGGTCAGGGCGCCGACACTGCTGGTCCAGGGCCAGGCCGACACCCTGTTCAACCTCAACGAGGCCGCCGCCACCTACCGGACCCTGCGCGACCGGGGCACCCCGGCCGGGATGATCTGGCAGGCCTGGGGCCACAGCGGCGGGATGCGCAAGCCGGCGGACGGGGAACTCGACCTCGCCCGGGGGAATCTGGACACCAGCTATGTCGGGCGGCGGATCCTGGCGTGGTTCGACCGGTATGTGCACCACCGTAGGGCGGCCGCCACCGGCCCGGCGTTCGCGTACCACCGGGACTGGGCGGGCGACGGGCCCGCCTACGGCACCGCGCCCGCCTTTCCGGCCGGTGCCGGCCGGCGGCTGTACCTCTCCGGGGACGGCCGGCTCGTCGGCCGCCGCGGCGAGGTGGTGCGCGGCGACCGGGAGTACCGCAACCTGCGGATGCCCACCAGCCATTCGGAGAGCTCCCTGGCCGGGCTGCTCGGTGTGCCGGACGTGCCGCCGTACGACGCCCGCGGCACCTTTCTGGACTGGACGTCGAAGCCGGTGACGGGCGGGCCGCTGGAGGTGGTGGGTGCGCCCGTGTTGACGCTGCGGGTCGTGGCGCCGGCGGCGGCGCGCCGGCAGAGCTCCGCGGACGCGGCCGACCGGCTGGTGCTGTTCGCCAAGCTCTACGACGTCGCGCCGGACGGCGGGACGACGCTGCTGCACCGCTTGGTGGCCCCGGCCCGGGTGGCCGATGTGCGCCGGAGGTTCACCATGGAACTGCCGGGCATCGTGCACCGCTTCGGGCCGGGGCACCGACTGCGCCTGGTCATCGCCGCGAGCGACGATGCCTATGCGGGCAATCGCGGGGTGGAGCCGGTGACGGTCAGCGCTGCGCCGAAGGACACCGGGGTCCTCGAACTGCCCGTCACCCGAGGGATGTTGCCGTAGCGGATGGGTCGATGCCGTAGGGACAAGAGGGAGCGCGGAGCGTGTGGGGCGCGTCGCGGGGGCCGGTGCCGGCCGGGGACCGCGCGCGTCAGCCGTGTCGTCCGCGAGGGCGTCGGCTCAGTCGTCCGTGACCGTAATGGCCTGCACGGGGCAGGCGCGGGCGGCCTCCCGCACCAGCGGGTCGCCCGCGCCGTCCTCACGGCCGGGCAGCAGCTCGCTGTAACCGTCGTCGTCCTGGGTGAACACGCCGGGCGCGGTCAGCGCGCACTGGCCGGCACCGATACAGCTGTTGTTGATCGTGATCCGCATTCCGGAACCCCTTCGTTCGGCTGCCGGCACGGCGTTACCAGGCCAGCGGCAGTTCGATCATTCCTTGCAGAGTGTCCCCCGCCTTGAAGGGGATCTCGGCAGCCGGCACGGCGAGTCGCAGATCCGGGATCCTGGTGAACAGCGAGCGCAGCGCGATCTCCATTTCCGCCCGGGCGAGGTTCTGCCCCAGGCACTGGTGGATGCCGAACCCGAACGCCACGTGGTGGCGGGCGGACCGGCCGAGGTCCAGCTCGTCCGGGGCCGGATAGGCACTGCCGTCCCGGTTGATCAGCGAGGTGGGGAAGAGCACGCCGTCGTCGGCGCGGATGACCTGACCGCCGATCTCGATGTCCGCCGTCGCCACCCGCAGCACGCCGTCCGCGATGGACAGGAACCGCAGCAGCTCCTCGACGGCGGCCGGCATCAGGTCCTCCCGGGCCTTCAGCTGTGCCAGCTGTTCGGGGTGCTCCAGTAGGGTGAAGGTGCCGAGCGAGATCATGTTGGCGGTGGTCTCATGGCCGGCCACCAGCAGGATCATGGCGAGCCGGACCAGGTCCACGCGGTTCAGGGCGCCGGCCCGCAGCTGATCCTGGATCAGCTCGTCCAGCAGGCCCTCGCCCGGGTTCTTCTCCTTGTGGGTGATCAGTTCGTCGAAGTACTCCTCCAGCCTCGTCCGGGCGTCCTCCGCCTCCTCGACCGTCCGGCCTTGCAGGATCCGGCGGGACTGCCCCTCGAAGAACTCGTGGTCGGCGTACGGGACGCCGAGCAGCGAGCAGATCACCATCGAGGGGACCGGCAGCGCGAAGGCGGAGACCAGCTCGGCGGGCGGCCCCTGCGCCAGCATCCGGTCGAGCAGCCCGTCGACGATCTGCTGGATCTCCGGCCGCAGCGCGGCGATCCGCTTGACGCTGAAGCTGGGGATCAGCATCCGGCGCTGGGTGTTGTGCTCCGGGTCGTCGACTCCGACCAGCGGTGCCCTGACCTGGCGGATCGCCGCGAAGCGCGCGAACGGGGCCGGGAAGGCCGGGTTCTGCCGGTCGGAGGACAGCCGCTGGTCGCTCAGCAGCGCCCGCGCCTGGGCATGGCCGGTCACCGCCCACACCCTGCGGCCGTCGTAGAAGGTGACATGGGTCAGCGGGCCGGCGTCGCGCAGCGGCTGATAGGTGGCCGGCGGGTGGTAAGGACAGGTGCGGTCCTGGAAGTACGCGATGGCTTCGGTCACGAATTCCTCCCCGTACGAGCGGTTCGGCCCGCTCGCATGTGAGCTGCCAATGCGGAAGCGCGCCGTGTTGGCCGCGCCGATCTCACCTCATGCCTCAGATACCGGGCATGTCTACGCGTAGATCGGCCAACCTCGTTCAGGATCGGTCATGTTCGGTCTCGCCGCTCGCCCGTGGCGGCCGTACGAGGGTCTCGATCACGCCGTCCAGATAGCGGTCGCGCGCCGCACCCTCCGGCAGGCTCCGCGGGACGGCGTGCCCGAGCTGGGTGTGCCCGAGGTAGGCGGTGTAGGCGAGCAGCCCGCGGTGGTGCGCCTCGTCCTCGGGGAAGCCGAGCTCCACGAAGAGCGCGGTGACATAGCCGATGCGCCGGCCGGTCACCCGGGCGAGCGCGGCGGCCACCCGGGGATCCGCCGCACTCGCCAGCAGCGAGACCTCCAGCGGATCCGCGGCGGCCTGGTGGGTGGCCCGCAGGAGCAGCAGGTGCAGCCGCCTGCCCGGGTCTGGCTCGGCCGCCACCTCGGTGATCACGGCTTCCGTGCCGGTCTCTTCCCAGCGCCGCAGTGCGGCCTCGATGAGCGCGTCCCGGTTGGCGAAGTGCCAGTAGAAGCTGCCCTTGGTGGTGCCCAGCCGGGCGGCCAGCGGCTCCACGGCCACCGCGGCGAGGCCGCCCTCGCCCATGGCCGTCAGGGCCGCGTCGGCCCAGTCCTCGACGGTCAGCCGCTGCCGGGTGCCGCTGCCGCCGGATGCCTTCGCTCGCCGTGGTGCCATCTCCGTACGGTACCGTATGGTCGAACATACGCCACCGTATGGAGGTGCCCCGTGCGTCCCGTCCGCGATACCGCCGCCCGCACCGTTGCCGCCCCGGCCCGGACCGTCGGCGCCCTGCTCGACCGCCTCGGCGGCGACCGCGATCCGCTGTTCCCCGCGCCGGTCTGGCCGCCGATGCGCTTCGACCGTCCGCTGGGCGTCGGCGCCGACGGCGGGCACGGCTTCGTCCGCTACCGCGTCGCCGCATACGAGCCGGGCCGCCGCATCCGCTTCGACTTCACCGGCGGATCCACCGGCTGGCACGAGGTCACCGTGCGGCCCGAGGGCCCCGACAGCTGCCGGGTGGAACACGTCCTGGAGAGCCGGCTCCCGCTGGGCGAGAGGCTGAAGTGGACCCTGGCGGTCCGCGCCGTGCACCGCACCGTCGTGGCGGAGCTCTTCGACAACCTCGAACGGGCCGCCACCGGCCGGGCCGTGCCCCCGGCCCGCCGGCGGCTCCGGGTCCGGCTGTTCCACCGTCTGCTCTGGGAGCGGCCCCGGGCCGTCCCGCTCCCCGCCGCCGCCCAGCTGGCGCAGCGCGCCTTTCCGCGCACCGACTTCCAGGACGCCTGGCAGATGGAGCTGCTGCCCGGTATGCCGACGGAACCGGAGGCCTGGGAGGGCGTGCTGCGCGGGGCGTCCTTTCCGGTCGTCGGCCGCGCCGGCGGCGAGATCCTGCTCGGCGAGGACGCCGGCCACCTGGACTTCCGGGCGTCGGTCCTGGTGGCCGACGGCCGGGTCACGCTCGGCACCGTCGTCCGCCTCCACCACCCGGCCGGCCGGCTCTACTTCGCCCTCGTCCGCCGGGTGCACCCCTTCATGGCCCGCACGATGCTGCGCCGCACCCACCGCCGGCTGGCGCTCGCCGCACCGAGCGCGGGGGAGCGGGAGGCCGCGCGGGGGTGACGCGGGCGCGTGCCCCACCCCCGGCCCTACATCCGCGAGACCGACAGCCCCGTCGGCCGCCTGCGCCAGCCCTCCCGCCGGTCTCCATCGACGGCGCACCGGCCACCTGGGCGACCCCGCCCGGCCGCTGCGGCACCGATGCGCCGGTATGGCGCTGAGGTCCCGCCGGTGCGCTACGCGGACACCCGCGCAATGGGCTGGCCCGCCGGCGCCACCCCTCCGTACGATCTGCCGATGACGACCAACGACCGCTATCTCGCGCGCGGCCGGCGGGTGGGCATCCGGCACTTCTCCGCCGCCGACCGGGACGAGTTCACCGCGCGGGCGCGCGAGAGCGCGGAGCTGCACCACCCCTGGCTCGCGCCGCCGGCCACGGACGCCGCCTACGACGCCTATCTGCTCCGGCTTCAGGAGCCGCTGCGCGAGGGGTTCTTGATCTGTGAACTCACCAGCGGCCGGATCGCCGGCTACCTCACGATCAACAACATCGTGCACGGCGCGTTCCGCTCCGGGGCGATCGGCTACGGCGCCTTCGCGCACGCCTCCGGGCGCGGCCTGATGAGCGAGGGCCTGCGGCTCGTGCTGCACCACGCCTTCGGGCCGATGGGCCTGCACCGCCTGGAGGCCAACGTCCAGCCCGCCAACCACCTGTCGATCGCCCTGGTCGAACGGGCCGGCTTCCGGCTGGAGGGCTTCTCGCCGGACTTCCTGTTCCTCGATGGCGCCTGGCGGGACCACGAGCGCTGGGCGATCACGGCCGAGATGGTGCCGGGGACGCCGGTGTGATGTCCTGCCGGGCATGGACATCCTCTTCCACCGCACCGTCCCGGTCTTCCGGATCTTCGACGTCGCCAAGGCCCATGAGTTCTACCTCGACTACCTTGGCTGCACGGTCGACTGGGAGCACCGCTTCGAGGCCGGTATGCCGCTCTACACCCAGGTATCCCGCGGTGACCTCGTCCTGCATCTGTCCGAGCACCACGGCGATGCGACACCCGGCTCCACGGTGTACGCCGAGCTGAGCGGGGTGCGGGCGCTCCATGCCGAGCTGGCCGGTAAGGACTATCCGTATCTGCGGCCCGGTCTGGAGGAGGACGAGACGGGGACCACGCTCACGCTGACCGACCCCTTCGGCAACCGGCTGCGCCTGACCGAGCCGGGCGCCGACGGCGGTCCTACCGCGACTTGCGGTTGATCTTCATGGTGTCCATGTCGGTGGCCGTGGAGCGCAGTTCGCGGCAGCCGAGTCCGGCGGCCCGCAGGGCGTTCTCCGCCTGCTCCTCGGCCAGCGCGGCCGCCAGCTCCTCGCCGTCCGCCGCGTCCGAGACGATGACGCAGCGGTAGCTGAAGGAGTGCAGCGCGGCGTCGTACGCCAGCGAACCCTCGGGCGTGAACCGCATCTGCGACAGCCCGTGGTCGGCCACCTCGGCCAGCAGCCTCTCGCGGGCCGGGGCCGTCAGGCCGTCCCACTTGCCGCGGACGATCACTCGGTAGGTGTGCTGGGTCGCCATGGGGTGCCGTCTTCCGTTCCGCTGTCCGCCGGTGGGCCGAAGTGCCAGGCTATGTCGGTGAATTCGACGGGGCCTCCCCTTTTTCCGCGGGGCTGTGCGACGATCACTGCGGCCGCCCGCGCCCGGATCACCGGGCGGGGGCAGCCGGCCTGATCCCGGACGAACTCCGCGCGCTGCTCGGCCCGTTGGCCGCCTCGCCGCGCTGCGCCGGCGTCAACGTCACGATCTACGACCCGGACCGCGACCCCGAAGGGTCCGGCGCGGTGCTGCTCGCCGATCTCCTTGAGGACGTCTTTGCGCAACCCTGATCTCTTTGCGCAACCCTGACCTCCTGCGGCCGCAAGAAGCCCTGTGCAGGGCGGCGGGGACGCGGTTCCATGGTCAACGTGAGGCCGCCGCAGCCGAGGTGGCCCGGATCGGCATTGCGAGGCAGCCGTGGCCACGAGTGTGCGACGCACCACCCTGACCCTTCCCGCCGCGCCCCTCGGCCCGGACAACCCCCTCCCCGCGCTGTGCGCCGGCCACGACCCACACCACATCGAACTCGGGCCGGACACCCGCCTGCCCGCCGACATGGCGCGGCAGCTCGGCTACGCACCGCTGCGCTCGATCCTGCCGACCCGGATGCGGGACGGCTACGGCCGCGCCCGCCGCAGCACCGACGTCGAGGCGCTGGTCCTGGAGAACGACCGGCTGCGCGCCACCGTCCTGCCCGGCCTCGGCGGCCGGGTGTACTCCCTCCACCACAAGCCCACCGGCCGTGAACTGCTCTACCGCAACCCGGTGTTCCAGCCCGCGGCCTTCGCCCTCAACGGCGCCTGGTTCTCCGGCGGCATCGAATGGAACGTCGGCGCCACCGGACACACCACCCTGACCTGCGCCCCGCTGCACGCCGCCCGCCTCCCGGCGCCCGACGGCGGGGAGATGCTGCGGCTGTGGGAGTGGGAGCGGCTGCGCGACCTGCCCTTCCAGGTGGACCTGTGGCTGCCGGACGGTTCCGACTTCCTGCACGTCGGCGTGCGGATCCGCAATCCGCACCCGCACACCGTGCCGGTGTACTGGTGGTCCAACACCGCCGTTCCCGAGGACGAGGGCACTCGCGTCCTGGCCCCCGCGGACGAGGCCTGGCACTTCGGCTACGCCCACACCCTGCGCCGCGTCCCGGTGCCCGACTCCGAGGGCGCCGACCGCAGTTACCCGCTGCGCAGCGAGTACCCCGCCGACTACTTCTACGACGTGCCCGAGGGTGCCCGCGGCTGGATCACCTCGCTCGACGCGGACGGTCGCGGCCTGGTGCAGACCTCCACCGGCGCCCTGCGCGGCCGCAAGCTCTTCCTGTGGGGTGCGGGCCGGGGCGGGCGCCGCTGGCAGCAGTGGCTCACCGCACCGGGCACCGGCGGCTACGCCGAGATCCAGGCGGGACTGGCCCGCACCCAGCTGGAGCACGTACCGCTGGACGCCGGTGGCGAGTTCGCCTGGCTGGAGGCGTACGGCCCGCTGGAGACCGACGCCGCGACGGTCCACGGCGCGGACTGGGCCGCGGCCCGCGGCGAGGTGGCGGCCCGGCTGGAAGCCGTCCTGCCGCGGGCGGACGTCGAGGCCGCCTACGCCGCCTGGCGGCCGTATGCCGACCACGAACCGAAGGAGTCGCTGGCCACCGGCTCCGGCTGGGGTGCACTGGAGGTGGCCCGCGCGGGCCTCGATCTGCCGGGCACGCCGTTCGAGGCGGCCACGCTGGGCGCCGAGCAGGAGCCCTGGCTGACCCTGCTCACCACCGGTGACCTGCCGGCCGCCGGCCCCGCCCCCGGACCGGCGCTGGTCGCGCCGGCCTGGCGAGAGCTGCTGGAGTCCGCGGCGCCGGGCCCGGCCACCGACTACCACCTGGGTCTGGCCCAGTGGCACGCCGACGACCGCGCCCAGGCCGTCCGCAGCTGGGAGCGGGCGCTCGCGCAGGGGGCCGGCTGTCTGCCGCTGTACTGCCTGGCCGTTGCCGAGTCCGTGGCGGGCGAGCCGGCCCGCGCCGCCGACCGGTATGCGCAGGCCTGCGCGGCGGCGGCACGGGCGGCCTCGGAAGAGGGGCCCCGCGCCCGGGCCTGGCAGGAGGTGTTGCCCGCGCTCGCCCGGGAGGCGGTGCCCGCGCTGCTCGCGGCCGGCCGTACGGCCGAGGCCGCACAGCTGCTGGCGGGCCTGCGGCAGACCGCTCCGGCCGACGGCCGCTTCGCGTTGCTGACCGCACAGGTGCTGCTGGCCCAGGGGCAGCCGGCCGCGGCCCGGGAGATCTTCGACGCCGGGTTCGAGATCGCCGCGCTGCGGGAGGGCGACGAGGTGCTCGGCGACACCTGGTACGCCATCGCCGAGCGGCTGGTCGCGGCCGGCGGACCGGTCACCGAGGACGTCCGCGCCACGGCCCGCGCCACCCATCCGCTCCCGGAGCGGTACGACTACCGGATGCGTCCGGCGTAAGGGCGCCGGACAGCCCCGCGGGCGCCCGCCCCGCTCCGGGGCGGAACGGGCGGCGGGAACCGGGCGCGGGCGAGCGCGGCCGAGGCGGCCGGTGGCCGCCCCCGCGCCGTACGCCGTTGCGGTGACCGCGCGCGCCCCTGGAATGATCCCGGACCGGCACGCGTTGTGGCGGATCATGAAGGCAATCAGCACGCAGACCTATGGCGGCCCCGACGTCCTCGCCTACTCCGACCTGCCCGACCCCAAGGTCGGCCCCGACTCGGTCCTGGTCCGGGTCAAGGCGGCCGGGGTCAACCCGGTCGACTGGAAGATCCTCGCGGGCTATCTCGACCCGATGCTGGACACATATTTCCCGCTCGTCCCCGGATGGGACGTGGCGGGCGTGGTGGAAGCGGTCGGCGCGGACGCCACCGAGTACGAGGTCGGTGACGAGGTCATCGGCTATGTCCGCAAGGACGCCGTCCAGCACGGCACCTACGCGGAGCTGGTCGCCGCACCGGTGCGGACCCTGGCGCGCAAGCCCGCCTCGCTCAGCTGGCAGCAGGCCGCAGGGCTTCCGCTGGCGGGACTGACGGCCTATCAGTCGCTGGCGCGGGTGGCTGCGAAGCAGGGCGAGACGGTCCTGGTGCACGCCGCCGCGGGCGGTGTCGGCTCGCTCGCCGTCCAGATCGCGGTGGCCCGGGGGGCCCGGGTCATCGGCACCGCCAGTGAGCGCAACCACGACTTCCTGCGGTCCCTGGGCGCCGAGCCGGTCACCTACGGCGAAGGGCTCGCCGACCGGGTGCGGGCGCTGGCGCCCGAGGGCATCGACGCGGCCGTGGACTTCGTCGGCGGTGGCGTCGTGGACGTCTCGCAGGAGCTGCTCAAGGACCGCGGCCGGGTGGCCTCGGTCGCCGACGGCGAGGTCAAGGGCAAGGGCGGCCACATGGTGTGGGTGCGCCCGGACACGGCCGATCTGACCGCGCTCGGCGCGCTGGCGGACGCCGGGAAGCTGACCGTGCCGGTCGCGGCCGTCTTCCCGCTGTCCGAGGCCGCCGAGGCGCTGCGGCAGAGCATGGCCGGCCGGACCCGCGGCAAGATCGTCCTTGAGGTGTCCTGACGGCGGGCCCGCCACCGGCGGCGCGCGGGGTGCCGGGGCCGCTCAGGCCTCGGCATCCGGCTTCCGGTCGACGTACTCGAAGATCGAACCGTCCGGGTGCCGGGCCACCAGATTGCGTCCGATCGGCGTCGGCAGCGGACCGGCGATGATGTCCGCGCCGACCGCCTTGAGGTCGGCGACCGCCTCGTCCACATCCTTGACGGCGAGGGTCGCGGTGATCTTCCGCAGCACCGACAACTCCGCCTCGGGGCCGCTCATCAGGAAGAAGCACCCGACGGCCGCGACCGCCACCCCGCCACGCTGGAAGCGGATCGCCTCGGCACCGGTCAGCCGTTCGTAGACGCCGATCGAGGCATTGAGATCGCTGACGCACACCCGCAATGAGGTCCCCAGAATGTCCATACGGCAACCCTAGTTGGGACCCCCGCCGCTACGCGATCAGTTGGCCATGATCAGACCGCTCCGGCCGGCGCCCCGTGACAGCACGATGGTCCGTATGGCGTCCCGGGCCCGTACGTAGTCGCTGCGTTCGGGCTGCCGGGCGAGTGCCGCGTTGAGGTTCACGACCCTGAACCCGTCGTTGATGTCGGTGAGTTGGGGGAGGAACTCCGCCTTGCGGACCGTCCAGCGGCGGCCGGGTCCGGACGGCCCGGCGAAGGTGAAGCGGGCCATCGAGCTCTGGTTGCCGCGGCCGTCCGGCTGGTTGCTGTGGTTGAACATCCGGCCCGCCAGCTGGTCGCCCATCCCGTAGACGACCCAGGTGCCGTTGACCTTCTCGTACGCCTGCGGGACATGGGCGTGGGTCCCCAGGATCAGGTCGATGTCGGGCCGTCCCGCGGTGCGCGAGGCGGTCAGCGCGCGGGCCAGGGTGCGCTGTTGTTCGTCCGGCTCGGGCTGCCATTCGGTGCCCCAGTGGAGGCTGACGACCACCACGTCCGCCCCCGCCCGCCGGGCCGCCCGGGCATCGTCGATGATCTTCTTCCGGTCGATCAGATTGACCGCCCAGGGCGCCTTGCCGGGCAGTGGAATGCCGTTGGTGCCATAGGTGTACGAGAGCTGGGCGACCTTCGCGGGGCCGGCTCGCAGCAGGGCGGGCCGGGCGGCCTCGGCGGCGGAGCGGGCCGAGCCGGTGTGGCGCAGGCCCACCGCGTCCATGGCGCCCAGGGTGCGGCGCACGCCGTCGGCGCCGTCGTCGAGGGTGTGGTTGGAGGCCGTGGAGCAGGAGTCGTAGCCCGCGTCCTTGAGGGCGGCGGCGACCTCGGGCGGGGACTTGAAGCTGGGGTAGCCGGTGAACGGCCCGCCGTCCCTGCCGTAGATGGTCTCCATGTGGCAGATCGCCAGATCCGCGCCGGAGACCACCGGCTTCACCCCGGCGAACATGGTGCGGAAGTCATGGCCGTGGCCGCCGGCGTTGCCGCCGGACTGCCGGATGATCTCGTTGTGCGGCAGTACGTCGCCGGTGGCCAGCAGGGTGAAGGTGGCGTTGGCGGAGGCCCGGGCGGCGCCCGGCGCGGCGGGCGCCGAGGAGCGGGCGGGGCCGGCGGACCGCTGGGTGCCGCAGCCCGCCGCGAGCAGGGCGAGCGCGGCGAGGGCGGCCAGGCGCTGTATTCGGGTCACGCTCTCCATCCATACCGGCAGGAAGGGGATTCATCTGCCGGGGGAGGGGTGCGGCTGGGCCGTCAGGGGCAATCGCGGGGCCATCCGCGTCAGTGGCGGTGGGGCGGCGCCGAGCGGGATGCGCCGACCGGGCGGGGCGGGGGTGTGCCCGGCCCGGCCGGCGTCGCGCAGCGGCCGGCGGTGCCGTGGTCAGACGCGGCACAGCAGCTCGCCGTGCAGGATCGCCAGCCAGCCGTCCTCGTCGGCGCCCCACGCCCGCCAGGCCTGTGCGATCCGGTCCAGCTCCGAGGGTGTGGCGTGTCCGCCGTCCACCGCGAGCCGGGCGTACGAGGAGCTGACCGTGCGGTCCGCCCACAGCTCGCTCCACCAGGACCGCTCCTGCGGGGTGTGGTAGCACCAGGTGCCGGCGGTGGCGGTGATCGCGTCCGGGGCGAACCCGGCCTGCCGCGCCCAGGCGTGCAGCCGGCGTCCGGCATCCGGCTCGCCCCCGTTGGCGCGGGCCACCCGCTGGTACAGCCGCATCCAGTCGGTCATCCCGTCGGATTCCGGGTACCAGGCCATGGCCGAGAAGTCCGCATCGCGGACGGCGACGATCCCGCCGGGCTTGGTGACCCGGCGCATCTCGCGCAGCGCCTGGACGGGATCGCCCACGTGCTGGAGGACTTGGTGGGCGTGCACGACGCAGAAGGTGTCGTCGGGGTAGTCCAGTGCGTGGACATCGCCGACCGCGAAGCCGACGTTGGTCAGGCCCCGTCCGGCGGCCGTGGCGCGGGCCTGCTCCAGCACCTCCGGAGCCCGCTCCAGGCCGGTGACCCGGCCGTCGGGCACCAGGGCGGCCAGATCGGCGGTGATGGTGCCGGGGCCGCAGCCGATATCGAGGATCTGCATGTCCGGCCGCAGCGCATCCAGCAGGTATCCGGCCGAGTTGGCGGCGGTGCGCCAGGTGTGGGAGCGCAGTACGGACTCGTGGTGGCCGTGGGTGTAGACGGCGGATTCCTGCGGCATGGCCGACTCCTTACGCGGGCGGGGAGGGCGGCCGCAGCACGGCGCGGCCGCCCCTTCGGCGTGGTGACATCACCGTACGCGTCAATCTCGCATTATGAGAGTCGTATCTCACTATTCGGGCAGCAAGCGGTAGACCGTCAGCGCCTCTCTCTGCTTGTCCAGCGACAACTCGCTCGGCGCGGGCGCCACTTCACCGTCGAACGCCAGCTGCGTACCCTCCGGGACGTCACTGATCCGCAGCCGCGACAGACGCGCCTCGCCGAGCACCGGAGAGCTGCGCGGGGTGCCCATCAACGCCGCGGCGAGCAGCCGGGTCCGGGCCAGCCGGCCACCGTGCACCACCCGTACGTCGAGCACCCCGTCGGCCAGATCGTGCCGCCGCACCGGCGCGAGCCCCAGCCCGCGGTACTGGCAGTTGCCGACGAACAGCAGCCATACCGCCCGCCGCTCCCCATTGATCCGCAGGGTCAGCGGCGCGGCGGTGCGCAGCACCTCCCACGCCGCGAGGATCCCGGCCGGCCAGGCGCCGATCCGGCCCGCCCACCGCTCGCGGATCCGCACCAGCTCCGGATAGGCGCCGATCGAGAAGGTGTTGAGGAACTGGTGCCCCTCCAGATGCGGCCCGGCCCGGAAGCGCGCCACGTCCACCGCCACGGCCTCGCCGCTCTCCACCGCGCGCGCCGCCGCCGCATAGGTCTCGATCCCCAGGTCGTAGGCGAAGTGGTTCAGGGTGCCGCCGGGCAGCACCGCGAGCGGCAGCCCGTGCCGCACCGCGACCGCCGCCGCCGCGTTGACGGTGCCGTCCCCGCCGACCACCCCCAGCGCCCCGCCCAGCGCCCTGGCCCGCTCCGCGGCCTCGTCCAGGGCCTTGTCCAGCGGCTCCCCGTCCTCCCCGCCGCACACCGTCACCTCGGCCTCCGGCAGTACTGCGCGCACCTCCCCGGCCCGGTCCGGGGGCGGGCCCGTGCGCTGCCCCGAGCCCTGGTTCGCCACCACGACCAGCCCGCGGCCGCCCGGCAGCGCGGGGGCCTCGGCGCGGGGCCGGGCGGGCGGCGCCAGCTGGGCGCGGGTCGGGGCGAGACCGCGGACCGCGAACGCCGCCCCCGCCCCCAGCGCGGCACCCGCCAGCACATCACCCGGATAGTGCACCCCCGTATAGACGCGGGAGAACGCCACCGACGCGGCGACCGGCGCCAGCGCCAGGCCCCACCACTTGTTCTCGAAGGCGACACCGGTCGCAAAGGCCACCGCCGAGGCCGCGTGCCCGGAGGGGAAGGAGGAGGTGATCGGCTGCCGGTGCAACTGCCGTATCACCGGCACGGTGTCCAGCACCGGGCGCTGACGCCGTACGGAGCGCTTGCCGAGCGTGTTCACCGTCGCCGATGCCACGGCCAGGGAGGCCACGCCGCGCAGCGCGGCCCGGCGCACCGGACGGCCGCCCACCGCGGCCGCCCCGGCCGCCAGCCCCAGCCACAGCAGCCCGTGGTTGGCGCTTCGGGTCAGCCGGGGCAGCACCCGCTGGGCGCCCGGCCACTCGCGCGTGGCGATCAGGTTGAAGGTCCGCCGGTCGAGTCGGCTCAGTCGCGTTCGCATGCGCCACCTTGTACCCCGGACCGGCCCGAACAGACCGGAACCCGCGGCAGGTGGCCGCCGGAGCGTCGCGGCCGGGCCGGCGGGTTCCGGACCGGTGCGGACCGTGCTTCGATGCCCGGATGATCCGGAGACGGCACGACACCGACCTCGACGCCTGTGCGGCCGTCCTGGCCGAGGTGCACACCCACAGCGGCTACCCGCACCACTGGCCCGGCGACCCGGTGCGCTGGCTGACCCCCGACGGGCTGACCGCCGCCTGGGTCGCCGAGGTGGACGGCACGGTCGTCGGCCATGCCGCGCTGTGCGGGCGCGAGATCAGCCGGCTCTACGTCGCGCCCGGCGCCCGCGGCGCGGGACTCGGCCGGCGCCTGCTGCACACCGTCGAGGCGGCGGCGACGGCCCGCGGACTGCGCCCCGTACTGGAGGTGAAGGCCACCGACACCGCGGCCATCGCCCTCTACGAGCACCTGGGCTGGCTCCGCCGCGGCACCGAGCGGCAGGAATGGGGACCGGGCGAGGTGGTGACGGTGCACCGCTACGAGGCGCCGCCGGCCCGCCCGCCGCGGGGAGCGCGAGTGCCACCCTCCTGAGCGCCGGTCCCGCCCTCCTGAGCGCCGGTCCCGCCCGCCGCTGACGTGTCGCCCCCGTCGCCACCCCCGTGATCTGCCAAGGTGGACGGGCCGCCCGTCCTGCGACGGGCCCACCATCGACCCGCCGTTGCGGAGTGGAGGTACGGATGCAGCGGACCGCCCCGGACCCGCGGCCTGAACCGGACCCGGATCCGCCGGTGGGCCTGCCGGTCCTCCCGGACCTCGTCGCCCACCTCTCCGCGGCCGCCGACCGCACCGAGGCCGACCCCCTGGGCGGCGCGGCCCCGCTGCGCACCGCCGCCTGCGGCTACTGGGAACGCCGCGGCCTGGTCACCGCGCCCGACCGGGTCCTCGCCGCGTCCGGGGCGCCGGCGCTGCTGCTCGCGCTGTACGCCGCGGCCGACGGGGCGGTGGTGCTGCCGCGGCCCTGCGCCGAGTGGCACGCGCCGCCGGCCCACCTGCTCGGGCGGCCGGTGCACCTCGCGCCCGTACCGGCCGAATCGGGTGGCGTGCCCGACCCGTTCGCGCTGCTGGAGACCGTCCGCCGGGCCCGGATGCACGGTGACACCCCGCGCGTGCTGGTCCTGTCCGTCGCCGACGACCCGACCGGCACCTGCCCCGCCCCCGAACAGCTCCACGAGGTCTGTGAGGCGGCGGTGGGAGAGGGCCTGTGGATCGTCAGCGACGAGACCCGCCGCGATCTGCTGCACGATCCGCACGACACCGTGCTGCTCAGCCCTGCCGAGATGCTGCCCGACGAGGTCGTGGTCCTCACCGACCTGCGGGCCACGCTGGTGCCCGCCTCCTGGCCGGCCGCGCTCGCCCGCTTCCCCGACACCGACCGGGGCACCGTCCTGCGGGCCGCCGCGCTGGACGCGCTCACCGCGGTCGGCGCCCCGCTTCCGGGGCCGCTCGGCTGCGCCGTCACCCATGCCCTCGGCGAACCCGACGCGCTGCGCGCCAGGGTGGCCACCGTCGCCCGGGTGTACGGCACCCTCGCCGCGGCGCTCCACCACACCGTCACCGAGGCGGGTGCGGTCTGCCGTCCGCCGCACTCCGGCAGCCATCTCTACGCCGACCTCGAACCGCTGCGCCGGCCGCTGGCCGCCCGCGGCATCGTGGAATCCCATGCGCTGGAGCGGAAGTTGGCGCCCTGGGGGGCGCGCGGCGGATACCGCTTCGGCGATGCGCCGGGCGCCCTGCGGGTGCGCCTGAGCGCCGAGGCCCTGCTCGGCGCCGACCGGGAGCTGCGGCAACGCACCCTGGACGCGCCCGATCCGCTGGAACTCGGGCACCTCACGGAGGCGTTGACCGGGCTGTCCCGCGCGCTGACCGGACTCACCTCCGCCACGGACGGCTGACGGCCGCCGCTCGGCCGGGGCCTGTGCGAGGCCCCCGGATCCTGTCCCGCACGGGCTCGAACCGGGTGCGGTCGGCCCGTTGGCCCGGAAGAGACGCGAATCAGGCTGCCGCGCCCGGTTCTTCGGGTTCTCCTTGGCGTCCTTCCCCTCCTGACACCCGTGTTAGCCGGGTGTTAGCGGAGCGGCAGCTTCTCGATAGTGGCCCCGATCAGAGTGGGTGACGTACCGAGAGACAACGACACCGACCGACCCGGGGGACCCGAAATGAACTCCAGCACCACTGTCCGCACCGCTCGTCGCCGCACCCTGCGCGTGGCCGCCGCGGCCCTGACCGCGGCCGCCGCCCTGACCCTGACCGCCTGCTCCGGCTCGGACGCCGCCGGCGCGAAGCCCGCGAGCCACTCGGACACGGCGAAGGCCGCCGTGGAGTCCAGCGGCGCGGGCTCCTCCGCCGGATTACCGGGCTCCGACGCCCAGGCGAGCGCCGGTGCCAAGGCGGACGCCAAGGCGGACGCCAAGGCGGACGCCACGGGCAAGCAGTCGGGCAGCGTGCACGCCGCCAACGCTGGCAGGGCGGCATCCCCGGTCCGCACCCAGCGCCTGGCGGACGGCATCAGCAAGGCCGAGATCTACCGGCTCGGCGACCAGCATTACCGCGCCAAGATCGTCGCCCGCGGTTCGGTCCTGGCCACGATGGAGACGAAGGGGCACGACGACGGGCTCGACGCCAACGACATGTTCGTCACGCTCACGCTGGACGGCCAGGTCCATTCCTGGATGGGCGGCGGACACCAGGGACCGGGCACCTTCAAGCTCGCGGGCGGCTGGACGGCCAAGGTCACGAAGGTCGGCGAGCTGCGGTACCGCGCGCAGATCATCGGCCACGACGGCGTGGCCGCCACGCTGGAGACGAACCAGCACGACGTCGGGCTCGACGCCAACGGCGTCTCCATCGTGCTCAGCAGCGGCGGTGTGATCAGCGCCCACGAGTAAATGCCCGCCCGGCCGCGGCGGTGGAGCTGTCTCCGGCGGCTCCACCGCCGCAGTGGCGGAAGCGTTCGAGTCTCCCTGGGGGCCTCAGAGACGGGCCCCGCCATCCGCCCCGCCCCGCCCGAGGCGCCGCCGGATCGCCGGCGCCGCAGCGATCAGCAGCGTCAGGGCGACCGCCAGGACCACGCCCTGCCACGGCTCGCCGAACAGCGAGCCGCTCAGCAGCCCGATGAGCTGATACGCCGCCGCCCAGGCCAGACACGCCGCGATATCGCCGCGGACGAACCGCCGCAGCGGCATCGCCGAGAGCAGACAGGCCAGCATGACCGGGATCCGCCCGGCCGGCACCAGCCGCGACAGCACCAGCACCAGGACCCCGTGCTCCCGCAGCCCGGTCTGCGCCCGTGCCAGCCGCTCCGGCGCGGCACGGGCCCGCAGCCGCGCCAGCCAGCGTGAGCCGCCCGGGGAGGTGGTGCCGCGCCGCCCGAGCCAGTACAGCCCGACATCGCCGAGGAACGCGGCCAGCGACGACACCGCGAAGACCAGCAGCAGCGCGAACGGCGAGGTGTGGTGGAAGGCCACCACCGCCGCCGAGCTGACCACCGCCCCCGTCGGCACCACGGGCACCAGCGACCCGATCACCACCAGCAGGAACAGCGACGGAAGCCCCACCGTCTGCTGCGTCGACTCCGGCGGCACGCTCTGCACCAGCTCACCCAGCAACGCCATCGCACCCGACCTTCGGCCGTACCGACTCACCGTGCCCGAGCCGGTGCACCCGCACCCCCGGCGCCACCGTCGCCATCAGCCGCTCGAACTCCTGGCCCGGCGCATGGAATTCATGCGGCCGTACGGCGTCCATCCCGATCGGCCAGTACGTGCCGTAGTGCACCGGGACCGCGCTGCACGGCGCCAGCCGCGCCGCCGCCTGCGCCGCCCGCCGGGCGTCGAGATGCCCGTGCCCGAGGAACGGCCCCCAGCCGCCCACCGGCAGCAGCGCCACCTCGCAGGGGCCGACCTCGTCCGCCATCTCCTCGAACAGGCCGGTGTCGCCCGCGAAGTAGGTGCGCGCCGCGCCGCGTACGACATAGCCGAGCGCCGGCACCCGGCGCCTGCCGCAGGGCAGCCGCCGCCCGTCGTGCGCCGCCGGCACCGCCCGTACTGTCACCGCACCGGCCGGGCACTCCTCGCCCGCCCGCAGCTCGGTGATCCGCAGCGCACGGGCCGCCGCCACCCGGCGCAGCCCCGGCACCGCGGCCGTCGCGCCGAGCGGCACCACCAGCCGGGTCCCCGGCGCGAGGTGGGCCAGCGAGGCGGGGTGCAGATGGTCGGCGTGCAGATGGGAGACCAGGACGAGATCGGCCCGGGCGGCCTCCGGCGGCGGCAGCGCGCCCCGCCGGCGCCGCAGATGCGCCAGCCGGCGTACGAACAGCGGGTCCGTCAGCACCCGCACCCCGGAGTCCTCGACCGTCACGGTGGCATGCCCCCACCAGGTGACCTTCACCGACACCGCGCACCTCCGTCCCGACGCGCCGCACCGCCCGCCTCGGGGGCGCTCCTTCCGATCGTCCACCATCCGGCCGGGAAAGCGGGTGCCGGGCACGGGCGGGCGGGCCGGAGCCGGGGGCGGCCGGGTGTGTGCCACGCTGGTCAACAGGTCCGTGGTGCCGGTGCGGGCCGGAGCGTGAGGTGGCAGCGGCGTGCGGATTCCACGGTGGACATCCCTCAGCGGCGCCCTGTTCCGGGTGCTCGCGGTCTGGCTGGTGTCCAGCCTCACCCTCCTCGTCCTCGCCGCCCTGCTGCCCGACTTCCGGCTGCAGTCCGCGAACGGCGACAGCCTCACCGGCACCGCCGTCGCCGCGGCCTGGGGCGCCGGTGCGTTCGGCCTGCTCAGCGCGGTGGTGTGGCCGCTGCTCGTGCGTGCCCTGCTGCTGGTGCCGGCGCTCGTCCTCGGCCTGCTGGGCTTCTTCCTCAACGGGTCCCTGCTGCTGCTCGCCCTCGATCTGATCCCCGAGGGCCGGGGACAGGCCGCGCCCCAGACCGCGGTGATCGTCGCGGCCGTGATGTCCGCGGCCTCCTCGGCCACCTCCGCCTTCCTCGCGGTCCGCAACGACGAGGCCTACCACCGCAGACTGGTCCGGCTGGCCGGGCGCCGCCACGGCCGCCGTCCCCGCGGCCCGGCCACCCCCGGCACGGTCTTCCTCCAGCTCGACGGCCTGGGCCACGACCTGCTGTGCGAGGCCACCGGGGGCGAGGGGCCGCTGATGGAGACCGTCGCCCGCTGGCGGCGCGAGGGCCACCGCCTCACCCCCTGGCGCACCGACTGGTCCAGCCAGACCGGCGCCAGCCAGCTCGCCCTGCTGCACGGCAGCAACGAGGACGTGCCGGCCTTCCGCTGGTACGAGAAGGACACCCGCACCGTCGTCGTCAGCAACCGGCCCAGCAGCGCCGCCGCACTCCAGCGCCGCGCCATCGAGCGCACCGGCGACGGCGGGCTGCTCGCCCGCGACGGCGCCAGCCGCGGCAACCTCTTCAGCGGCGGCGCCGACCAGGTCGCGCTGGTGATGTCGGTGGCCGCCCGGCGCGGCAGACACCACCGCTCCCGCGCCGGCTACTTCGCCTACTTCTCCGATCCGGCCAACGCCACCCGCACCGCCGTCTCCTTCGTCGCCGAGGTCGTCCGGGAGATCGTCCAGTCGCTGCGCACCCGCCTGCGCAGGGAGGTGCCGCGGGTCGCACGCGGCGGCCTGTACCCCGTCCTGAGGGCCTTCGCCACCGTCGTCGAACGCGATGTGGTGGTCGCCGCGGTCATCGGCGACCTGCTCGCCGGCCGCACCGCCGTCTACGCCGACCTCGTCGCCTATGACGAAGTGGCCCACCACTCCGGGCCCGCCCACCGCGACGCCCGCCAGGTGCTGCGCAGCCTCGACCGGGCCCTGGCACTGATCGCCCGGGCCGCCCGGCACGCCCCGCGCCCGTACCGCATCGTGCTGCTCTCCGACCACGGCCAGAGCCACGGCCCGACGTTCCGGGAGCGCTACGGGCTGAGCCTGCAGGACCTGGTGCGTGCCGGGTGCGGGCTGCCGGTGCCGCGGCGCGCCGGGCGCAGCCCGAGCGGTGCCGAGGCCAGAGCGGCGGTGCGGGCCGCGCTGCACCGCCCCGAAGAGCCGGCCGCGCCGCACCGCCTCCAGGACCCGGCCGCGCCCCGGGAGCCGGTTGCCGCCCACCCGGTCGTGCTGGCCTCCGGAAACCTGGGCCTGGTGTCCTTCCCCGACGTGCCCGGCCGGATCACCCGCGAGGAACTCGACCGCCGCCACCCCGCCCTGCTGACCACCCTCACCGACCACCCCGGCATCGGCTTCGTCCTGGTCCGCTCCGCCGCCCACGGCCCCGTGGTGCTCGGCCCGGCCGGCGCCGAGCACTACCTCGACACCGGCCGCGTCCTCGGCGCCGACCCCCTCGCTCCCTTCGGCGACGGCGCGGCCGACGCCGTACGCCGTACCGACCGCTTCCCGCACACCGCCGACCTCATGATCAACTCGGTCTGTGAGCCGGCGACCGGCGCGGTCCACGCCTTCGAGGAACAGATCGGCTCGCACGGCGGGCTGGGCGGCGCCCAGAGCCACCCCTTCCTCCTCTGGCCCGCCGAGCTCACCGCGCCGGTCCCCGACGGCGAGCCGCTGACCGGCGCCGAACAGGTGCACCAGGTGCTGCGCCGCTGGCTGGCGGAGGCCGACGGCCCGCAACTGCCCCTCGGACCCGCTGTGGACGAACTGCGGCACGACGAGCCCGAGCCCGAAGGTTTTTCACCGCCGGGACGGCCTCCGCAGGACAAAAGCCGCTGATTTTGGCGGGCGGCGCCGATCGCGGACGATGAGCACCGCTCGGTAACCCCGGGTGCACAGCGCACGACGAGAGGCCCGCCACGACATGAACGACCGGCACACCCGCCGCTTCGGTCTGGGAACCGCAACTTGCCTGGTGATGGGCAACATCATCGGCGGTGGCATCTTTCTGCTGCCGGCGTCGGTGGCGCCGTTCGGCACCGTCAGTCTGGTCGCCTTCGGCGTACTGACCGTCGGTGCCGTCGCCCTCGCCCTGGTCTTCGGCCGGCTCGCCGAGCGCCACCCGGACACCGGAGGCCCCTACGTCTACGCGCGCGAGGCGTTCGGCGACTTCGCCGGCTTCCTCTCCGCCTGGTCGTACTGGACCATGACCTGGGTCAGCAACGCTGCCCTCGCGGTCGCCGCCGTCGGCTATGTTCACGTCCTGCTGCCCGGCCACCCGACGAAGGGCACCGACCTCGCGGTCGCGCTGATCGCCCTGTGGCTGCCGGCCCTCGCCAACTTCGCCGGTACCCGCTACGTCGGCCTGGTCCAGACGGTCTCCACGGTCCTCAAGTTCGTCCCGCTGCTCTTCATCGCCGTCGTCGGCCTGTTCTTCTTCGACCCGCACCACCTCGGTGCGTTCCACGAGGGCAGCGGCAGTGCGCTCGGCGGGATGTCCGCGGCCGCCGCGATCCTCCTCTACTCCTACGTGGGCGTGGAGTCCGCCGCGATGAGCGCGGGCGAGGTCCGCGACCCGGAGCGGAACGTCGGCCGGGCCACCGTCCTCGGCACCATCGGCTCCGCCGTGGTCTACCTCCTGGGCACCGTCGCCGTCTTCGGCACCGTCGC
The DNA here is from genome assembly GCF_050433025.1 of Streptomyces auratus. Taxonomy (NCBI): domain Bacteria; kingdom Bacillati; phylum Actinomycetota; class Actinomycetes; order Kitasatosporales; family Streptomycetaceae; genus Streptomyces; species Streptomyces auratus. Next base: position 2,584,124 of record NZ_JBNGCB010000003.1, read on the forward strand.
CCACGACAAGCTGGTGAAGTCCCAGGCGCCGTTCTCCGACGCGGTGAACGCGATGTTCGGCGGCCACTGGGGCGGCACCGTCGTCGCGCTCGCCGCCGTCGTCTCGATCGTCGGCGCGCTCAACGGCTGGACCCTGATGAGCGCCCAGGCGCCGTACGCCGCCGCCAAGGACGGGCTCTTCCCCGCCGCGTTCCTGACCAAGCGGCGCGGTGTGCCGACCTTCGGCGTCCTGGCCGCCGGGGTGCTCGCCAGCGCCCTGACGGTGCTCAACTACCTGTCCGGCTCCGGTGGCGTCTTCGAGATCCTCGTCCTGATCACCACCTTCTCGGCGACCGTGCCCTACCTCCTCGCCGCCGGCGCCCAGGTCTACTTCCTGCTCACCGGCCGCCGCGACAAGGTCCGCCCCGCCCGCTTCGCCCGCGACCTCACCCTCGCCCTGACCGCCTTCGGCTTCACCTTCTGGCTCGTCGCCGGCGCCGGCTACGCCGCGATCTACCAGGGCGTGCTCTTCCTCTTCGCCGGCATCCTCGTCTACGCCGTCATGGCGGCCCGGCGCACGGCCCGGCAGGAGGACGACCGGGCCGCGGCGCAGCCGCCTACTCCCCGCCGGCCCGAAGCGGTTCCCCCACCCGCCGCAGATGACGCAGCGCTTCTGCGTACGACCTGAGCAGCCCCGTCTCGTGATAGGGGACACCGATCTCGGCGCAGTACGCCCGCACGATCACCTGCGCCCGGCGCAGATGCGGGGTCGGCATGCTCGGGAAGAGATGGTGCTCGATCTGGTAGTTGAGCCCGCCGAGCAGCACATCGGTCAGCGGCCCACCCCGGACATTGCGTGAGGTCAGCACCTGCCGCCGCAGAAAGTCCGGGCGGGCGTCCCCCTTCAGCGTCGGCATCCCCTTGTGGTTGGGCGCGAACGTAGCGCCCAAATACACGCCGAACGCGGCCTGGTGGACGAGCAGGAAGACCAGCGCCTTACCGGGGGACAGCACCAGAAACAGCGCGCCGAGATAGAGCACGATATGCGCCAGCAACAGCGCCGCCTCGCTTCCCCAGTGCTTCATGGTGGGGGACCGCAGCGCCCGGATGCTCGACACCCGCAGATTGAACCCCTCCAGGGTGAGCAGCGGAAAGAACAGCTGCGCCTGATAGCGGCCGAGGAACCGGGGCAGCCCCGTGGCGGCCCGCGCCTGCTCCTGCGACCACACCAGGATGTCCGGCGCCACGTCCGGGTCCAGCTCCTCATGATTGGGGTTGGCGTGATGCCGGGTGTGCTTGCCCATCCACCAGCCGTACGACATCCCCACCCCGAGGTTCCCGAACATCCGCCCCCCGGCCCCGCTCAGCCGGCGCCCGCGGAACACCTGCATATGCGCCACATCATGGGTGACCAGCGCCACCTGCCCGAACACGAAGGCCAGGAACAGCGCCACGCCCGCCTGCCACCAGCTGTCCCCGACCAGGAAGAACGCCACCCACCCCCCGACGAACGCCGCACTCACCAACGACAGCCGCACGCCGTAATAGCCCGGCCGCCGCTTCAGCAGCCCCGCCGCCACGATGCGCCGCGACAGCCGCGCGAAGTCGCTGCCGGGGCCCTCGGCCGCTGGGCCGGCGGGCGAGGAAGCTTTCTCACGGTTCTCAAGACTCTCAAGGCTCGTCGTCATGCCAGCGAGTCTTGTGACCCGTCCCGGCCCACGACAGCCGGTCCGCCCCCGGGCAGGCGGGGGGTTGGCGGGAGGGGAGGGGGGTGGTGGCTCCACCCCCGCGCCGCGGCCGCCCCAGGGGTTGTCGACCGGCTCCCGGCGTCGGCGAGCCCTGGCTCAGCCCCTCCACCTTCATGGGGGGCAACTTGCAGCGCTGTCAGGCCAGTTGCTTCCTCCGGCGCCGCCTCCGTCACCCTCAGCCCGGCCCCGGCCCCGGCCCCGGCTCTTCGGCCTGGCCGTTGCCCCGGCTGAAGGCGGGCAGTGCCCGCACCAGGTCCGGGGGAAGGACCAGACCCTCCTCGGTGGACGGGTTGACCGCCAGCCACAGGTCGTCCGCCGGCCAGTTCGCGGCCAGGTCCACGACGGGGAGGCAGAGCGCGGCGTCGGGATCTCCCCCGGCCGCCAGCAGCGCGTCCTCGGTGGTGAAGACGGGGACGTATCGATTCCCCTCCTGCTCGATCACCGGCAGGGCGATGGTGCCCTCGGGGCGCTCCTCCTCGCCCTCGGCCGGTGGTGACTGCGGCAGCAGGGCCACGCTGGTCGCGATGTCGATCAGGGCGGCCCGGGTTTCCGCCGCCTCTTCCGCGGACGGGGCTCCCTCGGCGGCAGCCGCCTCGGTCGGGGGCACGTGGTCGTCAGGGCTGGAGCTGCTCATGGGGTGTCCTCTCGTCGGCGTCGCTCACCGGCACCCGCCCGACACAGACGGGACGCGAGTGCCGCAGCCGCCGCCGGATGCCGCCCGGCGACACGGGGGCCGGATACCGCCCGCCAGCGGCTCGGGGCCGGGGCAAGCGTGCCCACACCCTCCAGGCTATGCCGCCCCGGGATCTCTGCAACGTCCCCGAGGGGGGACCGGTCCCGAGCAGGGGACCGGCTCCGGAGCAGGGAACCGGTGGCCACCCCGGATGGCATGCAGCACCTGCTGTGGGCTACGCAGGCCCGGCGCGAGTGTGATCACGATGTGCCGCTGGAGTGCCAGAGGTCCTCCTGACGGTATTCAGGACACACATTTGCCTTCTCCTTGCCCTTCCCTTGAACGTCGTCTGCTGAGCTGTCACCGGTGTCACAGGGGGGAGCAGCATGGCGATCGAGCTGCCTGGACAGGTGGTGTCGTTCCTTCAGTTCATCGGGGTGAACTGGCCGAACGTCAATGAGGACAAGGTCCGCGAATTCGCTTCTCATGTAAGGGATTTCGCGCAGAAGGTGGAGGAGACCCACAAGGACTCCACCGGCACGATCAAACAGCTGGAAGACGTCTATCAGGGCGCGTCGTACGAAGCGTTGCTGTCCAAGTGGGGGCAGCTGTCCGACAGTCACATGACGGAGCTGGTCAACGCCTGCCACACGGTGGCGACCGCACTGGATGTCGCGGCGGACACGATCGTGGCGATGAAGGTGGAGGCGATCGCCGAACTCACCGTGCTGGCCATCACGTTCGTTGCCGATCAGGCCGCCGCGGTCGCCACGCTGGGGGCCGCGGAGGCGGCCGAGGTGTTGGTCGTGGAGGCTGCCGAGAAGCTCATGGACTTCCTGGTGCAGCAGTTGGAGCAGTACATCATCGGCCAGGTCATCGAGGCGGCCGTCAATCCGCTGGTGGAGGTGGTCGGGCGGGCGGTGAGCGGCATGGTCTTCCAGGCGGCCGAATCCGCGCTCGGAGTCTCCGCCGGTGTCGGCGGGGGCAGTGCGGGGGAGAGTTTCTCCATCCAGAGTGGACCGACTCCGCCAGACGATGTCGCCGCTTTCGGAGACCAGTTCGCTCGGGGTGCCGACAAGGTCGGTGATGATGGTGAAGAAGCGTTGGTCGATGACCTGTTGCGGGGCGTGGGGCAAAACCATCTGGACCGCCGACGCCACGGCATACACGCCCCTGCGCTTTCCCGGCCAGTACTTCGATCCGGAAACCCAGCTGCACTACAACGTCCGCCGTCACTACGACCCCGACGTTGCCCGCTACCTGTCCCCCGACCCCCTCGGCCTGGCGCCCGCTCCGCACCCCGTAACCTACGTCCACAACCCCCATACCTGGTCCGACCCACTGGGCCTCAAGCCCTGCAAGATCCGCGTATCCGCGGTGGATCAGGACTGGGCAACAAAGGGGGCGCACGTCCATGTCCCAGCCGGAAAGGGAAAGAAGACGTGGGAAGATGAAGTCCGGATCACCGTGAACGACGAGGGCGAACTCGTCGGACATCCCATCCGCATGGCAAGGACGGGCTGGGCATCCGAGAAAAGCGTGAAGAATGCCGTTGACGCGCTGCACAATGACCCCAAGCTCCGCGAGGATTTCATCCTGAAAGCCACGGAGGCGCGACAGCATATGCTTGATCACAACTGGGGTTTCACCGAAAACCGAGCCGGTGAAATGAAATCTATCATCGACTATCTGGGGAAGTTGCAGTGACCGGAATCGAGTTCCTCGCCACGCTCGTCGCGACCGGGAGTCTGCACGGCTTGACGATCGGCTCGCCGGTCAGCGAGGTGGACCGGGCGATCCACGGTGACCACATCGATGTACCGAGCGAAACGGGGCTCTCGCTCCGCCGGGACTACGGTTTCGTAGAGTTCGGCTTCGATTCCGACCCTGACGTCGACTGGGTGATGAAGGGCTGTGGTATCCAGTTGCACAGACTGCCCTACAGCCCGGACCTGGCCGAAGAATGGAGCCGGGCGATGGGCGTCGATTTCCCGCCCTACACCGCCTGGACGGATCTACGGGAAGAGATGGTACGTCATGGGGTAGCAGACCTGGAGACCAAGGACCAGAAAACCTTCCTTGCGTACCGGGCGCCCCACTCCAAGGTGTCGGTAATTGTGAACAACGTCGAAGAGGAGCGCGACAATTACGTGGGTTTCGGGGACGTGTGGGCCGTCCACCTGGGCTGAGGACGCAGGGGTGAGCAATCGCGCCCTGCCCAGGGGACCTCGGGGGATAGGGCAGGGAAGGGCGGCGTGCTGAGCCGTGCGGAGGCGGTATACGTGCCGCGGGGCGCGGGGGAAGGGGCGGCGTGCCACGCTGGAGGTGTCGTGGCTGCCGGGAAAGCAGGGGTGGCCCGGCGGGGACATCGATACGTGGCGGAGTCGGCGCGACTGGTGGCCGGCCCATGGTGAGAGGCGAGCGCCCATGAATGCTCAGCTGGAACCGCTCAGCGGCGAGGAGATCGAGGAGCACCTCGCGGAGCTGCCCGGATGGTCGGTCGAGGGGGACCTGCTGCGCCGCAGCTACCGGTTCCACGGGCACTTCCCGGCGGTCGCGATGGTCATCCATATCGCGCAGATCCAGGAGGAGTTGGGCCACCACGCCGAGCTGACCCTGGGCTACAACCAGCTCGCCGTGGCGGTGAACACCCACAGCATCGGGGGCCGGATCACCCACCTCGACGTCGGTCTCGCCGGCCGTATCGAGGAGATCGCCGCGGCGCACGGCGCGCGCTGACCCGCGGGCGGCTCAGCTGCCGGAGCGCGGCCGCACCACCCGCCCGGCACGCGCCAGCTCCACGTTGAACTGGGCGCCGGACAGCAGCGACAGGTGGGAGAACCACAGCCAGATGAGGAAGACCACCGGCCCCGCGAGGGAGCCGTAGAGCCGGTTGAAGGTGCCCACGTACGAGGTGTAGAGCGCGAAGGCGGCCGACGAGACCAGCCACAGCAGCACCGCGACCACCCCGCCGGGCGCCGCGCGCCGCACGCCGCGGGAGCTGGGCGGCCCGGAACGGAACAGCACCATCGCCAGCACCGTGGCCAGGAGCAGCAGCAGCGGCCACTTCAGCAGGTTCCAGGTCGCCTCGCCCGCCTCGCCGAGCCCGACCGTGCGGCCCAGCGTGGTCGCGATCGGTCCGCTCACCAGCAGGGCCACCGCGCTGCTGATCAGCAGCGCCATCAGCAGCAGCGCCGTCATGAGGATGCGCGGCGCCTTGCGCCACGGCGGCCGGTCGTCCTGGGTGCGGTGCATCGCGTGCAGTGCCCGGCGGAACACCGCCAGATAGCTGCACGACGACCACAGGGCACTGGCCATGGCGCCGCCGACCACCACCCACGCGGCGGTGCGCTGATGCGCCATGCTCACCAGCGCACGGTGCACGGTCGGGCCCGACTGGGCCGGGGCGATCGAGCTGATCTGGTTGATGAGCTGCTCGGTGGCCGCCGGATCGGCGAGCCCGATCAGCGACACCGTCACGATCAGCGACGGCAACAGCGCCAGCACCGAGTAGTACGTCAGGCTCGCCGCCCAGTCCGTCACATCGTCGTGCCACACCGACAGCGGCGTACGGCGCAGCGCGGTACGGCACTGGGCCCAGGTCGGCAGCGCGGCCGGCTGCCTGGGTCCCGCCGCCCCGAGCGCACGGTCCAGCAGCGTCCGGTCCATACCGCGGCGCATACCGCTCCCGCCCATGTCGTATCCGTCCTCTCCGTCGGTCCGTCCTGCATCATCTCCCGCCGGCGGGCCACCCCTGACACACCGGCCGCAACCGCCCCGTCTACTCCAGCCCGCGGGCCCGACGGAACCGGGCCAGGCCGTCCGCCAGATCCACCACCGGGTCCGGATAGTCGTACGCGGCGCGCTCGGCCCCGGTCAGCCGCCACGGCCGGTGGACGGCCGGGCCGTCCAGGCCGGACAGCTCCGGCACCCAGCGCCGTACGTAGTCGCCCCGCGGATCGAACCGCTCGGCCTGGACGAGCGGATTGAGCACCCGGTTGGGCCGGGTATCGGTGCCGGTGCCGGCCATCCACTGCCAGTTGAGCTGGTTGTTCGCCACATCGCCGTCCACCAGCAGAGCCAGGAAGTGCCGCGCGCCCACCCGCCAGTCCACATACAGCGTCTTGGTCAGAAAGCTCGCCACCAGCATCCGGGCCCGGTTGTGCAGCCACCCCTCGTGCAGCAGCTGCCGCATCCCCGCATCGACCACCGGGAAGCCGGTGCGGCCCTCCTTCCACGCGCGCACCTCGTCCTCGTCGTGGCGCCAGCGGTCGTGTCGGGTGCGGTAGTCGGCGTGCGCCGCGCCGGGGCGGGCCGCCAGCACCTGATGGTGGAAGTCCCGCCAGGCCAGCTGCCGTACGAAGGCTGCGGCGCCGGCGTCCGGGCGGCCGGCCGCCTTGTGCACCAGCTCCGCCGGCGACAGACAGCCGAAGTGCAGATACGGCGACAGCCGTGAGGTGGCATCGGCCGGCAGATCGTCCTGCCGGTCCTGGTAGTCGGCCATGCCCGAGCGCTGCCAGGCCGCGAACCGGCGGCGCCCCGCCCGCTCGCCGCCCGCCGGCAGCGCGGGCGACGGCTTCCCGCCCGGGCACAGGACCTCGGCCGACGGCGGTTTTTGGGAACGCACCCCCTCCGGGACCGGTACGGACCGCGGCGCGGACAGCACCGGCCGCACCCCCTCGGCCCGCCAGCGCCGGAAGTACGGCGTGAAGACCGCGAAGTGGTCCCGGCCCGTCCCGGAGGGCAGCACCGCGGCCGGCGGCAGCGCCGTGATCACCGCGTCGTGCACCACCAGCGTCCGCCCGGCGGCCGCCAGCTCCGCGCGCAACCGCCGCTCCCGGCGCAGCGCATAGCCGCTCACCCCGGCCGCGAGATGCACCTGCCCGGCGCCGGTCTCCGCCGCCACCCGGCAGGTCCCGGTGACCACATCCCCCGTACGGATGACCAGCCGACCGCCGCGTTCCCGCAGCCCCGCATCGAGATCCGCCAGCGCATCGGCCAGGAACGCCGCCCGGTTGGGCACCATGAACCCGGCGTCTGCCACCCCCGAGTCCACGACGAACAGCGGTACCACCCGGGTCGCGGAGCGCAGCGCCGCCCGCAGCACCGGCTGGTCGTGCAGCCGGAGGTCCGAGCTGAACAGGCAAACCGCTACATCCATGACATACGTCTACACCGAACGCGTACCCCACGAGCCCGCCACCACGGACGGACGGCCGTCAGGCGAAGGGCAGACCGCGCCACGGCGAGGCCGGGTCCTGGGTCAGCACCCGGTGGAGGTGCAGGGCCTGGGCGTACTCCGGCCCGAACGCGCCGTTGTCGAACGCCAGCATCCGGCCCAGCGCATAGCCCGCGGCGAACTCCTCCCAGCTGCCGTATGCCTCCCGGGCCCGCGCACCGGCCTGCACCACGGCCTGCTCGGCCTGCGGGGGCGCGCACAGCCGGGCGCCCAGACCCCAGCGGACGAGACCGACGGCGTGCGCATGGTCCAGCGCGACGAGGGAGGCCACCCGACCGTCCGCCGGCAGCAGCCCGTCCGCGCGGAACCGCTCCTCGTAACGGGTCACCAGCTCCGGGACGGCCGGCACCTCCGCACCCTCGCCCGCCTTCCCGGCCGCGGCGTCCGCGAGCTCCCCGGCGTCCCGGCCGCGGGCCCGGGCGCGCAGTGCCGCCTCCGTCTGTGCGGGGACGAACTGCCCGCCGAGCAGCTGGTCGAGGCGCTGCTGCCAGCCGGCCGGGTCGGTCACCGACCACTGGGCGCGCAGCGTCTCGGCGTCCGCTGCGTGGTCGAGGAAGGCCGTGCCGAGTTCGTTCCACGGCACGCTGTGGTGCAGCGCGAGCGGCGCGCCGCACGCCAGGCCCTGAGCGAGGGGGCCGTGCAGCGGCCCGCCGAAGTGGGTGACGAGCAGCCCGCCGGGCCGCACCCCGGCCCGGGTGCGGTGCTGGAGCCAGCCCATGCGGTGGGCGTGCGACGCGTCCAGATACGCGGCGCACGGCGTCCCCGGGTTGACCGCCAGCCGCCATTTGTCGTTCGGCCAGTCCTGCGCCAGCTCCTCCACCGACACCCGGTCGAAGAACTGCTGGGGCTGCCACGGCGGGAGCATGCCGCGGGTCAGGACGGGAATGCACCTGCCGCCCACTGCCGGGTCGTCGTAGACGGGCAGCGGGTCCTGCCCCTGCTGAGGCACCGCCAGATACAGGTCCTCACCGGCGATCGCCGCGACCTGACCGTCCCGGTCGCCCCGCGCCGTCGCTTCGTACAGCCGCCGCTCGGTGTCCGTCGGCGGCATCCATCCCGGAGTAGCCACAGCCAGACTTTACGAACACCCTGTCGGCCGCCCGAACGGGGGGTTGCTGAACCGGCAAGGAAGATTGCACCGGCGCCGGCGGTGCCCCAGGCTCGCCGTCATGAGTCCTCACGAACACCCTGTTACCGGGCATCACCCCGCATCCCACGACAACACCTCCATGGACTGGGCCATGCTCGCCTCGCACCTCGAAGAGGAGGCCGAGCTGTACACGCCGCTCTACGAACAGGCCGCGGCCTGGCTGCGCGAGTTGCTCGGCGACGGGACCGGCGCCGGACCCGACGGCGTGCGCCGGGTGCTCGACATCGGCAGCGGGCCGGGTGTCGTCAGCTGTCTGCTGGCCCGCGCCTTCCCCGCCGCCGAGGTGGTCGCGGTGGACGGCAGCGCGGAGCTCCTGGAGCGGGCCCGTGCCCGGGCGGACGGCCTCGGCCTCGGTGAACGGGTCCGTACCCATCTCGCCGACTTCCCGGACGGGCTGGACGCCCTGGGCGGCGGCGACGTCATCTGGTCGAGCAAGGTCCTGCACCACATCGGGGACCAGCGCCAAGCGGTCGCCACCCTCGCCGGTCATCTGCGGCCCGGCGGACTGCTCGCCGTCTGCGAGGGCGGCCTGCCCCCGCGCTACCTTCCGCGGGACCTCGGCATCGGCCGCCCGGGGCTGCAGTCCCGGATCGACGCGGCGGCCGACGAGTGGTTCAGCACGATGCGGGAAGCGCTGCCCGGCTTCGTCCACGAGACCGAGGACTGGCCCGCGTTCCTCGCCGACGCCGGTCTGCGCACCCCGTCCACCCGCAGCTTCCTGCTCGACCTGCCGGCCCCGCTGTCCGCCGACGCCTGTGCCTGGGTCGCGGCCACGCTGAGCCGCGCCGCCGAGAAGTGCGCCGAACGCTTCGACGAGGAGGACCGCACCACCCTCGCCCGCCTCACCGACCCCGAGGACGCCGCCGGGATCAGCCACCGCCCCGATGCCTTCCTGCTGTCCGTGCAGACCGTTCACACGGCCCGCGCGCAGTAGGGGGTGTCCGCAAAGTCCCGCCTGGCTCGCGGACACCCCCCAGCCCCCGGACCCGGTGGCCCGGTCGTCCACCGCACCGCGGCCGTACGGCCCGGCCGGATCCGCGCGGACCCGGCCGGTGCCCGCCGCCCAGGCAATACGCTGGGCGGCGGGCCGCGACGGGGGCACCTCCCGCGCCCTGGAGGCGCGGTGACGGCATGGAGGGAGATCGGGTGGACAGCGACAGGAGCGACGGCGCCGGCGAGGCCGTCCGCAACGTCATCTCGGGTGACGCGGTCGTGAGCGGCCCGGTCGTGCAGGCCGACCGGATCGGCTCCCTCACCTTCGCCACGACGCCGGCACCCGCTTCGATCACGCCACGTCAGGTCCCGCCGCCCCGGCCGGGCTTCGTCAACCGCACCGCGGAGTTCGCCGCCCTGAGCGCGGCGCTCGCCTCGTACGGTCCCGACAGCCCGCCCGCCACCATCGTGATCACCGGCCTGGGCGGCGTGGGCAAGACGGAGCTGGTCTCCCAGTGGGTCTGGCGGGAGCTGGCCGAGCGCTTCCCCGACGGACAGCTCTACGCCGACCTCGCCGAGGTGCGCCGCGACGGCGGCATCGACGTCGGCGGCGTCATCGGCACCCTGCTGCGCGCCCTGGGCGTCCACGAGAGCCTCATCCCCGCGGGCACCGCGGACCGGTCCGCGCTGTTCCGCTCGGCGACCGCCGGCCGCAGGCTCCTCGTGGTCCTCGACAACGCCCAGCACGCCGCGGAGGTGCGGCCGATGCTGCCGAGTCACGGACTCGCCGTCGTCCTGAGCCGCAAGCGACTGGCCTCCTTGGAGGTGGACGGCGCGGTGCCGTTGACGGTGGGCCCGCTCGACACCGACGCGGGGGTACAACTGGTGCGGCGCTGGCACCCGTCGGCCGCGGAGCCGGACCCGGCATCCGGGGCGGACCCCGGGGCGGCGGCCCGGCTCGTCGCGGCCTGCGGCGGTCTGCCGCTGGCGCTGCGCGCCGCCGGCGAATGGCTCATCGAGCGGCCGCACATGAGCCTGGAGGCCGTGGTCGACGCGCTGGCCGAGGAACAGTTGCGGCCCGGGGAGGCCGACCGGTCGGTCGCGGCCGTCTTCGACGCGGTCACCGCGACCTTCTGCGCCCCCACCCTGGCCCTCTACCGGTTCCTGGGCGCCTTCCCCGGCACCACCTTCACGGCGGACGTCGCCGGGGCCGCGGGCGTGCCCCGCTTCGAGGACGGGCTGCGCGATCTGCGCACCGCCCATATGGCCGTCGGGGCGGGCGCCCCGGGCCGGTTCCGGCTGCACGACGTGGTGGCGGCGCACGCCCGTGCCCGGACCGGCCCCGAGCAGGACGTACGGGAGATGCGGCGGCGGGTGACGGACTTCTACCTCATCGCCGCCGCCCGCGCCGACCGGCTCGTCCTGGGAGCGCGTTTCCGCCTCCAGGAAGCCCCGCCGGCCCTGCCCGACGGGAGCCACGGGCTCTTCGGCACCGGCGCCGAGGCGCTGGACTGGCTGGACGCCGAGCGGGCCAATCTGCTGGCCGTGCTGCGGACGGCCGCCGAGGAGGGGTGGCACGACGCGGTCTGGCGGCTGTGCGAATCGCTCTGGGCGCTCTACCACGGCCGCAAGCACTACGCGGACTGGATCGAGTCCCACCGGCTGGGCATCGAGGCGGCCCGCTGGGAGGGCCGGATCGACGCCGAGATCAGAATGCGCAACCAACTGGCGCGTGCCCACTACTCGTTGGGCGAGTACGACCTCGCCGACGCCGAGCTGAGCCGCGCCGACGAGCTCCTGGGCGCGGTGGCGGACGCCCGGCTGCCCGGCATCATCCGGGAGACCCAGGGGTTGCTGTGCCTCGCCCGCAAGCGCCCCGACGAGGCCATCGCCCTGTTCACCCGCGCCCTGCACGCCAACGAGGGGGACCCGCACGGCATCGTGGTGCAGAGCTACAACCTCGGCCAGGCGGTCCTCGCCGCCGGCCGCCCGCAGGAGGCCCTGGACCTGCTGGACGGTGCGATGGCGACGGCCCGGGCCGAAGGCGATGACGCCATGCGGGTGCGGCTCGGCATCGTGCGCGGCCGCGCCCACCGTGCGAGCGGGCGCTTCGAGCAGGCGCTGGAAGCGGTCACCGATGCCGCGCTGCTGGCCGAGCGGCTCGGCCAGGTGGTCAAGCTGAAGGAGGCGCTGGAACTCACGGTGGAGCTCGGCGACCGGATGCAAAGCCCCCAGGTACAGCGCGCCGCCCGCAGCAAGATGCGGGAGCTGCGCCAACGTGCCGGAATCGGCGAACCGGTGGACTGACCGCGACCTGCCGGGCCCTCAGCTCCCTTCCCCGGCGAGCGAGGTACGGGCGCTACGATCGCCCCGGCCCCGCCGCCGCCCCGTCCCGCCGCCCCGAAAGTGGATCCCCCGTGTCCCTGCTGCCCCGCCGCCGTACCAGCCGCCGGCGGTCGCGCTGGAACACCGTGCCGGAGGACGCCCAGGTACTCGGCGTGGCACGCACCCTCACCTCGGCCACCCGGCTGATGGACGTGATGCGCCTGCTGCGCCCGGAGGACGGCATCGCGGTCTCCTACACCGTCAACCCGGGCTCGGTCTTCGCCGACGGACTCGCGGACTACTTCAACGGCCTGGGTGCCCGTGTGCTCAGCTGGCGGGAGGCGACCCGGCAGCGCTTCGATCTGGCCGTGGCCTGCGCCGTGCACCCCTCCATGCGGCGGCTGGACGCCCCGCTGATGGTGATGCCGCACGGCGCCGGGTACAACCGGCTGGTCACCGAGTCCACCGGCGATCCCGGTGCGCCCGCGGGGCTGTCCCGGCGGGAGCTGATGCGCGGCGGGCGGGTGCTGCCCGCCGCGATCGGGGTCTCGCACGAGGAGCAGATCGCCCGGCTCGCCCGGACCTGCCCCCAGGCCGTCCCGGTCGCCCATCTGATCGGCGACTACTGCTGGGACCGGATCGAGCAGAGCCGGCCCCGGCGCGACCTCTACCGTGCGCGGCTGGGCGTCGGACAGGGCCGCCGGCTGGTCGTCGTCAACAGCACCTGGAGCGAGCATTCGCTGCTCGGCCGGCATCCGGACCTGCCCGCGAAGCTGGTCACCGCGCTGCCGGCGGACGAGTTCGCGGTCGCCCTGGTCCTGCACCCCAACGTCTGGGCCCGGCACAGCCGCCACCGGGTCCACCAGCGGCTGGCCCGGGCGATGGATGCCGGGCTGCTCGTGCTGCCGCCGGAGGAGGGCTGGCGCGCCGCGCTGATCGCCAGCGACTGGGTGGTGGGCGACCACGGCAGCACCACCTTCTACTCCGCCGCGCTGCACCGCGTCCTGCTGCTCGCCGCCACCGGGCTCGACGAACTGGACCCGGCCTCACCCACGGCCGCCCTCAGCCGCGCCGCCCCCCGGCTCGACCCCGACGGCGATCTCCTCGCACAGCTGCTGGCCGCCGCCGAGCAGCACTCCCCGCAGCGGCTGCAGGCGCCCGTGGACGGGCAGTTGGCGGCCCGCGGCGAGGCCGGCCGGCGCCTCCAGGAGGTGATGTATCCGTTCCTCGCGCACCGGAACATCACCCTGCCCGCGGACCCTCCCGTGCCGGATCCCGTCCCGGAGCCGCGCCCCGAGCGGCACGTGGGCCCGACGGCGTACGACGTGACCGGCGAGGTACTGTCCGACGGCTCGGTGGCCGTGCGGCGCTGGCCGGTCCTCGCCCACGATCACGAGGAGTCCCGCGGGTTTCTGGCGGTGACGGAGCAGGAGACCCACCGGCTGTGGCGGTCGTCGGCGGAGGTCTTGGCCCGTACCGTCATCGATGGCGAACTCGCCCCCGCCGACTGGCTGCGCGACCGCATCCACAGCCCCCGGGCGAGCCTCGATGTCGCCGTCGCGGCGCTGGCCGAGGACCGCTGTCTGCTGTTGCTGCGGCGCTGCGGCACCCTGCTCGAAGCGCATGCCCCACGCGCCTACGGCGACCCCGTGCCGCGCCTCGACCCACTGCTGCTCGGCGCCGCCGTACAGGTGTGGCTGAACGCGCGGCGCACCGCCGGCGAACTCTCCGGCGGCCTGGTCGTCCGCACCGGGCCGCGCGCGCTGAACGTGGCCTTCACCTGGCCGCCTTGAGCGGCCGGGCCACGGCCGCGCGCCCGCGGTGTGCGCGCGGCCGCCTGCGGACGGCCGGCCGACTCAGCCCTGATTCATCGGCTTCGGCTTGATCACGGCGAAGGTCGCGCCCTGCGAGTCGGTCACCACTGCCATCCGGCCGGCCATCATGTCGAAGGGCTGCTGGAGCGCCGCGCCGCCGGCCGCGGTCACCTTCTTGACCGTGGCGTCGGTGTCGGTCACCGAGAAGTACGGCAGCCAGTGCGAGGGGGTGTCGGGCGGCATCTGCTCGGACATCGGCTGCATCCCGCCCACCGGACGGCCGTCCACCGTCAGGGCGTAGTAGTGCTCGGCGCCCTCCATGGGGGCGTTCTCGATGCCGAGGGCCGCCTGGTAGAACGCGCCGGCCGCCGAGGGGTCGGTGGTGTTGAGCTCGTTCCAGATCAGCGCGCCGGGTTCGTTGACGATGCCGGCACCGGGGAAGTCCACGGGCTGCCAGATGCCGCACACCGCTCCGGTGGGGTCGGCCGCGATGGCCATCCGGCCGAGCGTCATCACGTCCATGACGGGCATCAGGACCGTGCCGCCGGCCTTGGTCACCGCCTGGGAGGTGGCCTCCGCATCGGCGGCCGCCAGATAGGTGGTCCACACGGTCGGCGGCGCGGGCTGGCCGCCCATCGGGACCGCGGCCATGATGCCGGCCACCGCCTTGCCGTTCAGGCGGCACACGGCATACCCACCGGTCTCCGCCGGCCCGATCTCTCCGGTCCATCCGAAGACCTGGGAGTAGAAGTCGATGGCGGCTTGCTGGTCAGGGGCCGCGAGATCGACCCAGCAAGGCGTCCCGGGCTGGTAGGGAGCGGTGACTTCAGGCATCGTGGCCTCCTCGACGGGGGCACCTCCCCGGCCGTACGGCACAGGGGAGGAGCAGGCGAAGCGGAGGGGTACCGGCCCCGGACGGCGCGCCGCGGGAGCCGCCCCGCACTCACCCTCCACACTTCCTGGCGTCCGCCGCGTCCGCCACTCGGGTACGCCGCAGCGCCGCCCGGTCAGGCCGGGCGGCGCCGGTATCGCGGCAGGTCAGCCCATGCCGAAGGTGGCCGGGTCCGGGCCGAGGCGGTTGCCGGAGTCCAGCCCCGCGAGGGTGGCGAGGTCCGTGTCGTCCAGCTCGAAGCCGAAGACGTCGATGTTCTCGGCGATGCGGGAGGGCGTCGCGGACTTCGGGATGACGACATTGCCGAGCTGGAGGTGCCAGCGCAGCACCACCTGGGCGGGGGTCCTGCCGTGCTTGGCGGCGAGCTCGGCGATCGTCGGGTGCTCCAGGAGGCCCTTGCCCTGGCCGAGCGGCGACCACGCCTCGGTGACGATGTTGTGGCGGGCATGGAAGGCGCGCGAATCGGCCTGCGCGAACTGCGGGTGCAGCTCGATCTGGTTGACGGCCGGGACGACGGAGGTCTCGCCGAGCAGCCGCTCCAGGTGGGCAGGCTGGAAGTTCGAGACGCCGATGGCCTTGGCTCGGCCGTCCGCGTAGATCTTCTCCAGGGCCTTGTACGTGTCGATGTACGTGTCCCTGGACGGGAGCGGCCAGTGGATCAGATAGAGGTCCACGTACTCCAGGCCGAGCTTGCGGAGGGAGGTGTCGAAGGCTCGCAGCGCCGCGTCGTGACCGTGGTCGCTGTTCCAGAGCTTGGTCGTGACGAACAGCTCCTCACGGGCGATGCCGGAGGCCGCGAGTGCCTTGCCCGTGCCCGCTTCGTTGCCGTAGATCGCCGCGGTGTCGATGCTGCGGTAGCCGGCCTCCAGGGCCTGGCCGACGGTGGCGAACGCCTGGTCGTCCTCGATCTGCCAGACGCCGAAGCCGAGCTGCGGCATGGCGATGCCGTTGTTGAGCGTGATAGAGGGAACCTTGCTCACGGGGGAATCGGTCCTTACGTCGACTGTTGCGTGCACGGACGTCAACGATCATCCGTGGTCACGCATTCCCGCGCAGGTCCACGGGAGGTGCGCAGCGTGCGGCGGCGGGCGGCTCTGGAAGGGCTCGACCGCGGGCATGCGGCCGTCCGCTGCGGTGAGTTCGCCGAGGGTGAACGCGCCGGCGCAGGGCATCACGAGTCCGGTGCACAGCTCCAGGGCGCCGACGAGACCCGGCAGTCCGGCGGGGACCGCACCGGAGCCGCGGGACAGGCCGTCGGCCACCGCCCGCCCCAGCCACGGACAGCCGCCGCAGGCGAAGACCGCCGCCCCGCCGCACCACGCCGTCACGCCTGGTAGAGGGCGTCCACCTCGACCGAGTACGCGGTCTCGATCGCCTTGCGCTTGAGCTTCAGCGACGGGGTCAGCAGCCCGTGCTCCTCGCTGAACTGGTTGGCCAGTATCCGGAACGTACGGATCGACTCGGCCTGGGAGACCAGCGTGTTGGCGGCGACGACGGCACGCCGGATCTCGGTCTCCAGGTCGGGGTCGCGCACCAGGTCGGTCGGCGGCATCTCCGGCTTGCCGCGCATGGCCAGCCAGTGGGTGACCGCTTCCGGGTCCAGGGTCACCAGCGCGGCGATGAACGGCCGGTCGTTGCCGACCACGATGCACTGGGCGACCAGCGGATGCGCCCGCACCCGCTCCTCCAGGCCCACCGGCGAGACCGTCTTGCCACCGGAGGTGACCAGGACCTCCTTCTTCCGGCCGGTGATCGTCAGATAGCCGTCCTCGTCCAGCGCACCGAGGTCACCGGTGGAGAACCAGCCGTCGTGCAGCACGGCATCGGTCGCCTTCGGGTCGTTGTGGTAGCCGTGGAAGATCTGGCCGCCGTAGAGCCAGATCTCGCCGTCCTCGGCGATATGGACGGTGGTACCGGGGATGGGGGTGCCGACGGAGCCGAAGCGGGTCCGCTCGGGCGGGTTGGCGGTGGCGGCCGCGGTGCTCTCCGTCAGGCCGTAACCCTCGAAGATCCGCACACCGGCACCGGCGAAGAACAGCCCGAGCCGACGCTCCATCGCCGAGCCGCCGGACATCGCGTACCGCATCCGGCCGCCCATCGCCGTACGGACCTTGCTGTACACCAGCTTGTCGAAGATCTGGTGCTGCATCCGCAGCGAGGCGCTGGGGCCGGAGCCGGTGCCGAAGGCCTTGTTCTCCTGTGCCTCGGCGTACCGGCCCGCGATGTCGACCGCCTTGTCGAACGGCCCGAGCTTGCCGTCGGCCTCGGCCTTGCGCCGGGCCGCGGCGAAGACCTTCTCGAAGATGTACGGCACCGCCAGGATGAAGGTGGGCCGGAAGGTCTGCAGGTCGGGTAGCAGCGCGCGGGCCGCGAGCTCCGGCTGGTGGCCCAGCTTGACCCGGCCGCGGATCGCGGCGACCTGCACCATCCGTCCGAAGACGTGCGCCAGCGGCAGGAAGAGCAGCGTGGCCGCCTCGTCGCCCGGTTTGGAGTGGAAGACCGTTTCGTAGCGGAGCACGATGTTGTCGGACTCGGCCATGAAATTGGCGTGGGTGATCACACAGCCCTTGGGGCGGCCGGTGGTGCCGGAGGTGTAGATGATCGTCGCGGTGGCGTCCGGGGTGACGGCCATCCGGTGGCGGTGCACCACGTCGTCATCGATATGCGCACCGGCCGCGGTCAGCTCGGCCACCGGATCGGCGTCCAGCTGCCACAGTTTGCGCAGGTGGGGCAGCCGGTCGATGACCGAGCCGATGGTCATCGCATGGTCCTCGTGCTCGACCAGACAGGCCGAGACGCCCGCGTTGTGCAGCATCCAGAAGACCTGCTCGGCCGAGGACGTCGGATACAGCGGGACGGACTGGACGCCGATCGACCACAGCGCGAAGTCGAACAGGGTCCACTCGTAGCGCGTACGGGACATGATGCCGACGCGGTCGCCGAAGCGGACGCCCTGCGCGAGCAGCCCCTTGGCCAGTGCGAGGACCTCGTCCCGGAACTGTCCGGAGGTGACGTTCTGCCAGTTTCCCGCGTCGTCCTTACGCGCCAGAGCGACGCGTCCGGGATCGGATTCGGCATGCTCGTAGACGACGTCCGCCAGCCCGCCGACCCGGGGCGCGGTCGCCAGTGGGGGGACGGTGAACTCGCGCAATGACCCAGCTCCTCGTGGTGCTCCTCACAAGGCCGCGACCGTACCCCACGGTGACCTCTTCCGGCAGGGCCGTACCACGTCGCGAACGCGGCTGCACGGGAACTGGCCAACTGGCGAAAAGGGGTGACTTTGGAGAAGCGGGGACATGATCCCGCCGGTTCAACGTCGGACGATCACGACGCCGGGACCATATCTGCACCAAATCTCTGCACGTGACCTTGTGCTCTCTGCGCGTGACGGCCGAGGGGCGGCTCGTCCGGAGCGACGCCGGATGTCGGGGCCGGAGCGGCGGATCGGTCACCGGCCGGTCAGGGAGCTGGAGCCGGCCGGTCAGGGGAGCTGGAGCCGGACGCCGCCCGCGAGGACCGCGTCCGCGAGCGCCTCGGCCGGGCCCCGCGCCGTGCGGTCACGCTCTCCATGGAGAAGAGCGAAATCCACGCCGCCCAGTTCCGGCAGGCCGGCACGTGGCGAGATCTGCACCAAACCTGGCGGGATCATGCCCCTCGTATGTGCCATGACGCCCAGGCTTGCCCGGGTTGCGGCGATCAGTCCGTTCAGGCTTCCGCTGGTGCAGACGATCCGCCACTCCCGGCCCGCGCGCTCCAGCGCCTCCAGGGCCCGGGCCCGGGTCAGCGCGGGCTGCGGGAAGACGACCAGGGGTACCGGACGCTGCGGATCCAGGCGCAGCCGCTCGGCGCCGACCCACACCAGGCGGTCGCGCCACACCAGTCGTCCGTGGGACGCCTCCGGGCGCCGCTTGGCGAGGACGAGGTCGAGCCGCCCGGCCGCCAGCAGCTCGTGGAGGGTCCCCGACAGCTCGACGGTCAGCTCCAGATCGACCTCGGGGTGGTCCCGCCGGAACCCTTCGAGGACCTCCGGCAGCCGGGTCAGCACGAAGTCCTCCGAGGCGCCGAAGCGGAGCCGGCCGCGCAGCCGGGTCCCGGCGAAGAAGCTGGTGGCCCGCTCGTTCGCCGCCAGGATCGTCCGGGCGAAGCCGAGCATCGCCTCGCCGTCCTCGGTCAGCTCCACCCCGTGGGTGTCCCGGGTGAACAGCCGGCGCCCGGCGGTCGTCTCCAGCTTCCGGACGTGCTGGCTCACGGTCGACTGCCGCAGCCCGAGCCGGTGCGCGGCCTGGGTGAAGCTCAGCGTCTGCGCCACGGCGAGAAAGGTGCGCAGCTGTACGGGTTCGAACACGGGCCCTCCGTCTCGGCCGTCGCCCCCGGCGTCGTTCATCGCAGAACGTAATAACAGTGACCATGGTAAGAGGGGTTCCCGATCGGTGCAGGTCGCGCCACCCTGGACGGTGGGCCGCACCCGGCCGTCCTGCCCGCGAGCCGCCCCACGACCGAAGAGAGATCATGCACCGCCCTGTGCTCAAGCTGCCTTCCCGGCTGCCCGTGGACGGATTCATCCTGGCGCTGGTGGGCACCGTCGGGCTGGCCGCGCTGCTGCCCGCCCGCGGACCGGCCGCCACCGTCGCCGAGGGGGCCTCGACCGGAGCCGTCGCCCTGCTCTTCTTCCTTTACGGCGCCCGGCTCTCCAGCCGCGAGGCCCTGGCCGGACTGCGCCACTGGCGACTCCATCTCACCGTTCTGGCCTGCACCTTCGTGCTCTTCCCCCTGCTCGGCCTGGCCGCCCGTTTCCTGGTCCCCGAAGTGCTGGTGCCCACCCTCTACACCGGGCTGCTGTTCCTGTGCCTGGTGCCGTCCACGGTCCAGTCCTCGATCGCCTTCACCGCCATCGCCCGCGGCAATGTCGCGGCGGCGATCTGCGCCGGCTCGTTCTCCAGTCTCCTCGGCATCGTCGTCACACCGCTGCTGGCGGCACTCGTCCTGCACGGCAACGGCGGTGGTTTCTCCGCCGGTTCCCTGCTGAAGATCGTCTGCCAGCTGCTGCTGCCGTTCGTCGCCGGGCAGTTGCTGCAGCGGTGGATCGGCGGGTTCCTCACCCGCCACCGGACGGTCCTGGGCCGGGTGGACCGCGGCTCGATCCTGCTCGTCGTCTACGCCGCCTTCAGCGCCGGCGTCGTCCAGGGCATCTGGCACCAGGTCTCCGCCCTGCGGCTGCTCTGCCTGCTGGGGGTGGAGGCGGTGCTGCTCGCGGTGATGCTGGCGGCCTCCTCGTACGGCGCCGGGAAGCTCGGCTTCCGTCGCGCGGACCGGATCGCGATCACCTTCGCCGGCTCGAAGAAGAGCCTGGCGGCCGGTCTGCCGATGGCGAGTGTCCTCTTCGGCGCCCAGGCCGGGCTCGTGGTGCTGCCGCTGATGCTGTTCCACCAGATGCAGTTGATGGTGTGCGCGGTCCTGGCGAAGCGGATGGCGGCCCGCACCGTACCGGAGCCGCGGCGGGAGGGGGCTCCCGCCACGACACCGGCCGGTCCCGGTGGCGCGGCGGAGGCGACGGCGGCGGTGGCGGCCGGGCAGCAGCCGTCCGGACCGCGCACATAACGCTCCGGCGCACGTTGGGGCCGCGCCCCTAACGTCCCGCCCCACGCACCCGGTCCAGCGGCAGCCCGAGGACCAGCGGGCCGGGCGCCGGGGCGTTGTCGGTGCGGACGGCGGCCAGTTCGGTGTCGCTCAGGGCCCGCCGGTAGACGCGGACCTCGTCCAGCGCCCCGGTGAACTGGACCCGGCCGTCGGGCTTCTGGCCCAGGTGCACACCGAAGACCGAGCCCCGGCTGACCGACCCCGGGACATCGGGCACGACGGTGGTCTCGTCGCCGTCCACGGTGAGCAGCAGCCGGCCGCCGGTGCGGCGCAGCGCCAGATGGTGCCAGCTGCCGTCGTTGTAGGCGGCGTGGGTGACGGCCTGGGCGGTGGCGGCCGGCGCGGCGCCGTCGACGGCGGTCAGGCGGCCGACGAGCCGGCCGTGGGCGGGGTCGCCCTCCACTGCGACCTGCGGGGTCCTGGTGCCCACCCCGCCCATCCACAGCAGCGGCTGTTCGCCGGTCGTGGTGTCGTAGCGGAACCACAGGCTGCAGGTGAAGTCCTGGGTGCCCAGGGGGAGGGAGGCGCGGAAGGGGAGGCGGACCGCGTCATCCGTGCCGTCGAAGGACAGCGCCCCGCCGAAGCGGCCGTCGGTGCCGCGGGGGCCGCCGAGGACGTGCGCGGGCCGGGCGCCGCGGGCGGTGTCGCGGGTCGTGGGGTCCGGGCCGCGGCGCGGGCCGAGCCAGGCCTCGGTGAAGCGGGCGAAGCGGATCTCGTCCCGGGCGTCGACCGCGCCGCCCTCGTACATCAGGCCGGTGACCTCGGGGGAGACGGCGACCAGGTCCGAGTAGCCGGACCAGTCGGTGGTGACCCGGGCGCCCCGGTCGGCGCTCTCCCAGGTGCGGCCCTCGTCCCAGGAGGAGCGGACGGTCATGGTGCGCCGCCGGTCGGGGTCGGCGGGCGCCGCGAAGAGGGTACGGCTGCGGCCGCCCGCGGCGGGCGAGTGCGGCAGCCGCAGCGCGGAGCCCTGCACCATCGGCGTGTAGAGGTCGGGCAGCGCGCGGAACGGCGCGCTGAACGAGGCGCCGCCGTCGCGGCTGACGGCCGCGGTGCGATGGCCCAGATCGGTGCCGTCCTGTTCCCGGCCGTTGACGTAGACCGAGCCGTCGGAGCGTTCCAGGAGGGTCATTTCGGAGGGCTTTTGCCGGAAGGTGCCGTCGGCGGCGATCGGCCAGGTGTCCAGCGCGCCGACCTTCCAGGTGGCGCCGCCGTCATCGCTGTGGACCAGCGCGGCGTGGTTGGCGGTGACCCGGTTGCCCGCGTAGCTCTCGGAGTTGATGCCGAACACCAGCCGGCCGCGGTGCCGTCCGTGGGTGAGCTGGATGCCGTGCACGGGACCCGTGGCGTACCAGGAATTCCACTGCGGGGGCCGGATGGCAGGGGTCAGGTCCCGGGGCGTGGACCAGGTCGCGCCGTCGTCGTCGCTGTACTGGAGGTGCGGGGTGCGGTCACAGGGCACGTCGCAGCTGAGGCCGTCGGCGCGGCCCTTGTTGTAGGTCTCGGCCAGGACGATCCGGCCGGTGCGGCGGTCCACGACGGGCGCCGGGTTGCCGTGAGTGTCGCCGCCTCCGTGGTTGACGACCTGGAGCGGGCCCCAGGTGCGGCCGCCGTCGGTGGAACGCTTGAGGACCAGGTCGATGTCGCCGGCGTCCCCGCAGTCGTGCCGCCGGCCCTCGGCGAACGCGAGGAGGGTTCCCCGGGCGGACTCCACGACGGCCGGTATCCGGAAGCAGAAGTAGCCCTGTTCTTGGGACGCCTTGAAGAGGATCTGCTGGTCGAATCCGCCGGCCGGGGAGGACGCCGTGGAACCGGCCGCGCCCGGCGCGCCGGCGGACGCGGCCCGGGCGGGAGCGGTCGGCAGGAGGGCGAGGGCGGTGGCGGTCAGCGCGCCGAGCAGGGCTGCGGCACGGCGGCGCCGGGGTCTGCTGCGGTGACCGGGGTGTGCGCGGAGAACTGACGTCATGGTCCGGCCTGCCCTTCGAGGCATCGGCGTCGGGTCATCAGGACATCCCACGTCCTATGTACATCGCGACGGAAGCTACTGCCGCGTGCGGACCGCGACAAGGAGCGTGCGTCGGTTCTCCGTGCCGCAGCCGGAATTCACCCGCCCGGCCCGCAAGTACTGCGCCGGGTGCGCCGGACGGGGCACAGGGGAGGGGAGTGCCGAACGCGCCGGGCACCCGGCACCGCGGCGCCCACCGCCCCTCACGGCCGCAGGACCACCTTGCCGAGATTGGTCCTGCCCTCGATGATCTCGTGCGCCTTCGCCGCCTCGGCCAGCGGCAGTTCGGCATGGACGGCGGCCCGCAGCCGGCCGGATCCGGCCAGCTCCCACAGCTGGGCATGGTGCTGTGCGTAGCGCGTGCGGTGGACGGCGGCGAAGCGGCGCATGGTCAGCCCGGTGATGGTCCGGTCGCCGGCCAGCAGGTCGTACGCCGGGACCGTACCGCCACCGGAGTTGAAGAAGATCAGCCGCCCGCCGGGAGCCGACGCGGCCAGCGCCCGCGGCAGCAGCTCGCCGCCGACCCCGTCCAGCACGACGTCGAACGGCTCGCCCCAGGACTCCTGGTCGTACGTCACCACCTCATCGGCCCCCAGCCCGCGGAGGAATTCCGCCTTGGCGGCCGAGCTGACGGCGGCCACCACTCGCGCTGCGCCCTGGAGCTTCGCGAGTTGGACGGCGAGATGCCCGGTGCCGCCGGCCGCACCGGTGATGAGGACGGACTCGGCGCCCCGCGGCGCGGCGGTGCTGAGCGCGGCGAGCGCGACATGTCCGCTGCGCACCAGGGCCACCGCCTCCACGGGGGTCGCGCCGTCCGGTATCCGGCTCGCCAGAGAGGCGGGGGCGAGGGCGAGTTCGGCGTAGGAGCCGGTGAGAGTGAGCGAGGTGACGCGGTCCCCGACGGCGAAGCCGGTGACGTCCGCGCCGCACGCGACGACCACACCGGCGATCTCGCCCCCGGGCATGGCGGGCAGTGGATCGCCGCCGCCGTTGCCGTCGCCGCGCACCCGTCGTACGCACGGCAGCGTGACGCCGATCGCCTCGGTGCGGACGAGGAGTTCGCCGGGGCCGGGCACCGGCTCCTCGGCGTCCTCGACGCGCAGGACCTCGGGACCGCCGTAGGCATGGAATCGGACTCGGCGCATGGGGGCACACCTCCGGGAGGATGTCTCCGGTCGGCGCACGCCTCCCGGATGTCATCGGATGTTATTGGGCTCCCCAACGATAACCACAAAGCCGTTGGAGCCACCTATGTTTTTTCATGGGGCATCCCCAACGGTTTACGGGTACGGTGGGTCCATGGCCGAAACCCCCTACGCCCCCGCCCGCATCCGCGCGCTCCCCAGCTGGCTGCTGGGCCGCGCCGCCGCCCGGGGCCATCGCCTCGTCGCCGATGCCCTGGCCACCGAAGGCATGCGGATGATGCATCACGCCGTGCTGGCGGCCGTCGCCGAACTCGGCCCGGTCTCCCAGGCGGAGCTCGGCCGGACGCTGGGCATCGACCCCAAGGACATGGTCGCGCTCGTCAACGACCTCCAGCGGGACGGGCTGGTGACCCGCACGCCCGACCCGGGGGACCGCCGCAAGAACGCCGTCGAGATCTCCGCCGACGGCCGGCGGCGGCTGCGCCGCACCCAGCGGCTCGGTGACCGGGCCAACGCGGAGCTGACCGCGGACCTGACCCCGGCCGAACGCGAGCAGCTGATCGCCCTGCTCACCCGGATCGCGCTGCCCGAGGAGTAACCGGGGACCCGGTGCCGGGCCGCCGCTTCAGCCGGCCGCTCCGTCCACCGCCAGACGGTGCGCGCCCGCATACACGTTCATCGAGGAGCCGCGCAGAAACCCGATCAGGGTCAGCCCGGTCTCGGCGGCCAGGTCGACGGCGAGCGAGGAGGGCGCCGAGACCGCGGCGAGCACGGGAATGCCCGCCATCACGGCCTTCTGCACCAGCTCGAACGACGCCCGCCCGGAGACCATCAGCACGCCGGAGGACAGCGGCAGCCGCCCCTCCTGGAGCGCCCGCCCGATGATCTTGTCGACGGCGTTGTGCCGCCCGACGTCCTCGCGGATGTCGAGCAGTTCGCCGTCCGCCGTGAACAGCGCCGCGGCATGCAGGCCCCCGGTCCGCTCGAACACGCGCTGGGCGGCCCGCAGCCGGTCGGGCAGCGCGGCGAGCGTCGCCGGCTCGATACGGACCGGGGTGTCGGGGCCGGCGTCCAGGGGCCAGCGGGTGCGGGTGCGCACCGCGTCCAGGCTGGCCTTGCCGCACAGCCCGCACGACGAGGTCGTATAGACGTTGCGCTCCAGGGTGATGTCCGGAACCGGAACCCCGTCCGCGAGCCGCACATCCACGACGTTGTAGGTGTTCGCGCCTTCCCCGTTCCCGGCCTCGCCGCCGGTCGCGCCCGCGCAGTAGACGATGTGCGTCAGCTCGTCGGCGCGCGCCAGGACGCCTTCGCTGACGAGGAAGCCGGCGGCGAGCGCGAAGTCGTCCCCCGGAGTGCGCATCGTGATCGCCAGTGGCTTGCCGCCGAGCCGGATCTCCATCGGCTCCTCGGCGACGAGGGTGTCCGGGCGGGTGCTCACGACACCGTCGCGGATGCGGATGACGCGGCGTCGCTCGGTGACCCGTCCCATGTCTGATCAGTCCCGTCCTCACCGGCCCTGGATCCGGTGGTGTAGCTGCGGACAGCCGAAGCGGCCCTGGAGGCAGAGGCTGTCGGGGGTCACCGGGGACGTGGTGCGCCACGGCGCCCTCGACCCTCCCATTCTCCTGCACGGGACGGGCGGGCCCTACATGGGCGGGACGGGCTCCTGCACGGGCTCAGCGCCCCGGCCCGGCGGGCCCCGCTTCCTTCCCCGCGGGCCCCGCCTCCTTCAGCCCGCGGCCGCCGAAGGCGCCCGAGCCGTCGGCCGCGGCCCAGGCCGCCTCCAGTCCGGTCTGGTCCAGCGTCCGCCAGTCCGGGGTGTCCTGGACGAAGACCCGCCCCAGCCGCCGCCCCAGCTCGACCATGCTCCGGCCGGTCCTGCTGCGCTCGGTGCCGTACGCCTCCAGCGCATCCGGCCGCTCCGGCAGGGCCCGCAGCGCGGCCTCCAGAGCGACGGCGTCCTGGAGCGCCTTGATCGCGCCGCCGCCGGTGTGCGGCCGGACGACGGTGGCCGCATCGCCCGCGAGCACCAGCCGGCCGGCGGTGTAGCGCGGCGCCGTGAAGTCGTACATGGGCTGGAGGAACAACTCTTGACGAGTCGTCAGCTCCAGCAGTCCGCCACAGTACGGCGGCAGCAACTCGCCCGTGACGCGGTGCGGGCGCGGTCCCGCGGCCCGACGGCCACCTCCGTCATCGGGCGCATTGTCGCAGGAGTTCCCCTTCCGCGCCCGGTAATCAGGGGAGGGCAACAGAATTCCGTACATGTGCCGCGGGAGGGATGGCCGGGCATCGGCCTGGGTATATGCCTGAGCCGGGGCCGGCGCACACCGCGGTTCCGCGTCAAGCGGCCCGGTGGCGGGATCTGTGGGGGGTCCCGCCACCGGGCGTACGACGGTCGTCCGGGGGAGTCCGACGGGCTGCGCCGGGCCGCACGGCACCGCCGAAGCCTCCGCGCACGCTCCGCTCCCCGCCGCATCCGGCGCCCACCCTGCCGCCGCGCCCCTGTTCGGGACCGCTTCCCGCCGGCGTCGTCCGGTGCGGATTCCCGCCGGTCCGCTCCGTGAGATCAGCGCCGGTCGACGGCCACCGTCCGGGTAATGTGCGTGTCGATCACCCATGACCTACGCGACCACCCCTGACGTACCCGAAGCACCCCAGGGCACGGGCACCCGACCGATCACGAATGGCGAGACGCACATGAGCGAAGGGACAGCACCGGCGGCCGGCGACGCGACCTCCGTCGCGGACGAGGCGGCCCGTGAGCGGCTGAGCTACCTGCGCGGCAGCATCGACAACCTCGACGCCGCCCTGGTGCATCTGCTCGCCGAGCGCTTCAAGTGCACCCAGCAGGTCGGCGAACTGAAGGCCCGGCACCACCTGCCGCCCGCCGACCCGGCCCGCGAGGCCGCGCAGATCGAACGGCTGCGCCGCCTGGCCGAGGACGCCAAGCTGGACCCGGCCTTCGCCGAGAAGTTCCTCAACTTCATCATCGGCGAGGTGGTCCGCCATCACCGGGCGATCGCCGACCGTACCCAGGAGGGGGCGGCGGAACCGGCCGAACCGGCCGCGGGCTGAGTCCTGGGCAGACGACGTACGAGGGTGGGCGGGCCGTGCGGGCCCGCCCACCCTCGTCGTGTGCCCGTGTGCGACGGACCCCGCCGTCCCGGGCCGGGCCGAGGCCGACCCAAGTCCCCACCGTGGAGGGCGACTTGAGCGTCGCTGGAGCCGGCGCACCTCCTTTCGGGCGGACCCGCCCGAAACCGGCCACCCCGGCCCCCGCCCACCGGTCGCCTCACCCAGGTGGCCCCGTCGCCCGCGCCGAGTGACACTCGCCATACCTGACGCCGGACCGTCCCGCAGTGCCCCCTTGCCCACTACCGTCCAGTAACGCGGTTCCCCGGGGACCGCCCGAGCGCCACCACCCTGCCCCTCCGGCCGTGCACCGAGAGCGGAGACAACCGATGGCACCCACCCCCGAATCCACCTCGAACCCGCAGCGGAACGCGCGCACCACGCCCGCCCCGACGCTCGCCCTCAAGCCCGGAACGTCCTGGCAGGACGCCTGGCAGCGCAGTCTGGCCGCGGCCCCCGAAGCGTTCCGCGACGACCGGGCCCTCAATCTGTGGGCCGGCGCCTGGCACCCGGACGGCGCTCCGCTGCCCGCCACCAGCCCCGTCGACGGCACCCCCATCGCCGGTCCGCCCCGCCTGGACGCGGATGCCGCGCTGCATGCCGTACGCGCCTCCCTCGACCAGCACCGGGCCTGGCGCCAGGTCCCGTTGACCGAGCGCAAGGCCAGGATCTCCGCCACCCTCGACGCCCTCACCGAGCACCGGGAACTGCTCGCCCTGCTGCTGGTCTGGGAGATCGGCAAGCCCTGGAAACTCGCGCAGGCCGACGTCGACCGCGCCATCGACGGCGTCCGCTGGTACGTCTCCGAGATCGAGCGGATGCTCGCCGACCGCGCCCCGCTGCCCGGCCCGGTCAGCAACATCGCCAGCTGGAACTATCCGATGTCGGTGCTGATCCACGCGATGCTGGTGCAGGCGCTGGCCGGCAATGCGGTGATGGCCAAGACCCCCACCGACGGCGGCCTGGTCACGCTCACCCTCGCCTGCGCCCTGGCCGCCCGCGAGGGGGTGCCGGCCACCCTCGTCAGCGGCAGCGGCAAGGAGCTCTCGCCCGCCCTGGTGCGCTCACCGGAGATCGGCTGTGTCTCCTTCGTCGGCGGCCGGGACACCGGCGGCCGGGTCGCCACCGCCGTCGCCGACCTCGGAAAGCGCCACATCCTCGAACAGGAGGGCCTCAACACCTGGGGGATCTGGAACTTCAGCGACTGGCCGGCCCTGACGCCGCTGCTGCGCAAGACCTTCGACTACGCCAAGCAGCGCTGCACCGCCTACCCCCGCTTCGTCGTCCAGCGCGAGGCCTTCGCCGACTTCCTCACGGCCTATCTCCCGGCCGTGCGCAGCGTCCGCTTCGGACACCCGCTGGCCGTCGCCGATCCCGCGGACCCGCTCCCCGAACTCGACTTCGGCCCGCTGATCAACGCCGGCAAGGCCAAGGAGCTCGCCGACCTCACCTCCGAGGCGATTGCCCGGGGCGCCGTCCCCCTGCACCGGGGCAGCCTCGCCGACGGCCATTTCCTGTCCTCCCAGGACACCTCGGCCTACTTCCCGCCCACCACGCTGCTGGGCCCGCCCTCCTCCTCCCCGCTCCACCACGCCGAGCCGTTCGGCCCCGTCGACACCATCGTGCTCGTCGACACCGAGGCCGAGCTGCTCGCCGCCATGAACGCCAGCAACGGCGCCCTGGTCGCCAGCCTGTCCTGCGACGACAAGGAGACCTACGACCGCCTCGCCCCGCAGATCCGCGCCTTCAAGGTCGGCCATGGCAAGCCCCGCTCCCGCGGCGACCGCGACGAGCTCTTCGGCGGCTTCGGCAACTCCTGGAGCGGCGCGTTCGTGGGGGGCGAACTCCTGGTACGGGCGGTGACCGAGGGCCCGGCCGCCGAACGCCTGCCGGGCAACTTCCCGGACTACCACCTGATGCCGTAACCCGGACCCGGACCGGCGGGTGGCGGATCGGGTGCGCACCAGCTAGCCGCGTCACCAACCTCTCCGGACAGCACACCTAGCCGATCCCCTGCCGGTCCGGAGACGAGGCGAACCGCCGGTCCGCCGCCGCCGGCACCGCACGCGCAATCGCTTGCAGGAGCAGCGTGCGGTGCCGCAGCAGCGGCTCCTGCCGGCCCTGCGGTGCGAGCAGCAACAGATCCTCGATCCCGGCCAGGATCCGCCGGGTGAGCTGCGGACTGTGCACCGCGGCCGCCCGGATCTCGGTCAGTCCCAGATCCACCAGAGCCGTCCAGTCCGGAATGCTCTGCGTCAGCCGCACCGCACCCCGGCGGTCCCGGTGGTGCACCGTCCCGAGCGGGCGCCGCGCCACCGCCGCCAGAATCTGCACGATCCGGTCCAGGCACTGCACGGCCGTGGTCGGATCGTTCACCCCCGGCGACAGCGCCCGCAGCGCGATGTCCGACAGCTGCCGCAGTCCGAGCCCGAGGTCCTGGTGAAAGGTGCGCTCCCGCCCCACCGACACCGTGTACCGCAGCGCCCGCCGCGGCGGCACGGTCCCGCCGTGCACCGCGAGCACCGGCGCCCCCGGCAGGACGAAGTCCCCGATCCGCGGGATCAGCCGCAGGACGACCCCGTGCCGCCGCGCCACCCGCACCAGCCGCGCCACATGCACATCCAGCACCACACCGGCCCGCCCCTCGTGCGCCACCCGCCCCGTCTCGGGCGCCGACGGCACCTCGGACCCCGTGCCCTGCGCACCCGTCCCCTGACGCGCCAGCATCCGCAGCGTCTCCTGGGTGATCCGGTCGACCACCGGGCCCACCTGCATCAGCCGCAGCGTGGCGGACACATAGACGACGAACAACACCAGGCTGAGCCCCACCAGCATCAGCGTCAGCAGGCTCTGCACCACGGGCACCGAGGTCACCTGCCGCGGATTGGGCTCGCTCTCGTAGGAGGTGAGCACCAGCAGCGAGAACAGAAAGGTCGCGAGGAAGACCGTGAACGTGAGCTTGCTGATCCGGCTGCGGATGAAGATCCGCACCACCCGCGGTGTGCGCTGACCGCTCGCCATCTGCAGCGCGACCAGCGAAATGCTGAAGACCACACCGATGAAGGTCAGCATCGCCGAGCTGATCGTCGTCACGATGACCTTGGTGTCCTCGGTGAGCGAGACCAGCTCCCGGACCTCTGTGTAGGCATGCTCCTGCTGGAGACTCGCGATGATTTCAAGATCGAGCGAGCTTGCGGCCCACCACAGCAGGGACGCGCCCACCAGTCCCGCCATGGGCGCGAACCAGAACGTGTCCCGCAGATGCTCCCGCAGTGGGGAAAACGCTTTTGGCCTGCGCGGACCATCGGTATGCGAGATTTGTCCCTCATTGCCCATAAATCGAGGTTATGTGGCGGGCGGATACGCAGGTGAAAGGCACTCCGAAACCTTGGTATTGTTGTCCATGTCGCCGCGGGGAACGCCCCGTGAAGATCACACCTAGTCCGGGTGGCGGAATGGCAGACGCGCTAGCTTGAGGTGCTAGTGCCCTTTATCGGGCGTGGGGGTTCAAGTCCCCCCTCGGACACCAGCGAAAACCCCTGTTGACCAGGGGTTTTCTGCATTTCTGGGGCATCGCCCAGCCGCGGCGCAATTGATGTCCAAATCACCCCTTCCATCCCCTTTGTTTCGGAGTATCCTGGAATCCGGCCTACGGGGCGAGCGAGGGAGTTTGACCGGCCAAGCCTCGGGGAAGGGAGCTCTGGCTCTCGCCGAGGAGAAGGACGGAAGGTCAGGCTGAGAGGCTGAAAGGTCGTAAGACCGGACGGCGACCCCTAGCACCTGATGCGGACAATGCCGACGCAGGGAGCCCACCTCGTAGGTCTTCGGTGTGCCCGGATCAGCCGCTGCGCATCAGGTCCGCACACTTCTCCCCGATCATCATCGTGGTGATGCACGGGTTCACGGTGGTCAGGAACGGCATCACCGAACCGTCCGCGACCCGCAGACCGGTGACGCCCTTCACGCGCAGCTGGGGATCGAGCGGGGTCGCCTGGTCGTCCGCCGCGCCCATTCGGACGGTGCAGGCCGGGTGGTAGACGGTGTTGTGGGTGGTGCGGACGTAGTCGAGGAGCTCGGCGTCGGAGTGCGCGGAGGGCCCGGGGGCGAGTTCGGTGCCGGCCCACTCGGCCATGGGGGACTGGGAAATGATCTCGCGGGCCAGGCGGAGCCCGTGCGTCATCACGCGCACATCGTGTTCATCGGTGAAGTAGCGCGGGTCGACCTTGGGCTTGTCGCGGAAGTCGCGGGTGCGCAGACGTACCGTCCCCAGGGAGCGGGCGCGGGTCACGTTCGGGGTCAGACAGAAGGCGTTCTCCGAGGTCGGATAGCCGCGGCGGAAGGTGTTCAGATCGAAGGGCACCGAGCCGTAGTGGAACATCAGGTCCGGGCGGTCGAGGCCGGGTTCGGTGTCGGCGAAGATGCCGATCTCCCACCACTGGGTGGACGAGGTGACCATGGGCTGCTTGGCGTCCCACATGATCACGCCCTCCGGGTGGTCCTGGAGGGAGGAGCCGACACCGGGGGAGTCGACGAGCGGGTCGATGCCGGTGGCGCGCAGATGGGTGGCCGGGCCGATGCCGGAGAGCATGAGCAGTTTCGGGGAGTCGATGGCGCCGCAGGAGACGACGGTCTCGCGACGGGCGCGGACGGTGCGGGTGTGGATCAGGTCGGGGGCGAGATAGTCCACGCCGGTGCAGTGCCGGGAGGAGTCGAAGTTCAGGCGCTTGGCCTGGAGTCCGGTGCGTACCTCGAGGTTCTTGCGGGTGCCCATGACGGGGTGGAGATACGACACCGAGGCCGACGAACGGGTGCCGTCGGGGAGGCAGTTGATCTGGAACCAGTTGGCGCCGCGGATGACGGTCTCGCCGGAGTTGAACGGCGTCGTCGGGATGTCGGCGGCCGCGCAGGCCTTCAGGAGGGCTTCCCCGCACGGATCGTTGGGCGCGATGGTGCGCAAGGTGACCGGGCCGCTGCGGCCGTGGTGGTCTCCGGGGGCGTCGTTGTTCTCCAGCCGCTGGTAGAGCGGGAAGCAGTCGGCCGCGCTCCAGCCCGTACAGCCCATCGCCGCCCACTCGTCGAGGTCCTCGGCCGGGGCCCAGAAGGCGATGCACGAGTTGTGCGAGGAGCAGCCGCCGAGCACCTTGGCGCGGGCGTGCCGCAGGAAGCTGTTGCCGTTCTCCTGCGGCTCGACCGGATAGTCCCAGTCGTAGCCGGACTCCAGCAGTCCCATCCAGCGGTCCAGCCGCAGGATGTTGTCGTCGCCGACGTCGCTGGGGCCGGCCTCCAGGAGGCAGACGCTGACCGCCGGGTCCTCGCTGAGCCGGGCGGCGACGACGGCACCGGCCGTGCCGCCGCCGACCACCACATAGTCGAACTCGTCCACAGGGGTCTCTTGGGCCATCGTGCCGCTCCAGATCAGGGGGTGGGGGCGCCGCTGTCGCCCGGGGGGCCGGTGTCGGAGGTGACGGCGGCGTGCATGGCCAGGACGCCCGTCTTCTTGCGCTGGACGAACCAGTAGTAGGCGAATCCGCCGAGGCCCACGACTCCGATGAACAAGAAGGCGCCCCAGCGCAGATACCAGTGCTGGGGGCCGGTCGCGTTGTAGACCGTGGCGCGCGGCCAGGCGAGGTTGACGGACATCCCGAAGCCCCAGAGCACGGCGAGTACGTTCACCGGAAGGCCGAACTTGCCGAGCGAGAACCTCCCCTCGACCGGTGTCCAGTTGCCGCGCAGCCGCTGGACCAGCATCGGCAGGGTGACCGCCAGGTAGGCCAGATAGATCATGATGATCGCGATGCTGGTGATCACCGAGAAGATCTGCGGCTGGTTGACGTTGATGAGCAGGATGCCGATCCCCACCAGCCCGATGATGACGGCCGGCAGCACCGGGGTCTGGAAGCGCGGGCTGACCTTGGCGAGCAGCGAGGCGGCCGGGAGGTTGTTGTCCCGGGCCATCGCGAACGCCAGCCGGATGCCGGCGGTGTGCACCGCCAGTTCGCACACGGTGATCGCGATGACCACACACCAGAGCACGATCTGTCCCACGGTCGACCCGAGCGTGGAGAGCACCACGTACTGCAGGCCGTCCACGGACAGCTCCTTGGCGTGCAGATCGGGCACGGCCAGCAGGGCGAACAGCAGGATCAGGCCGCCGATGAGGAAGGACGCGACCAGGGCCCGCAGGATCGCGCGGGGGGCGTTGCGGCCGGGGTCCTTGGACTCCTCACCGAGCGAGGAGGCCGTGTCGAAGCCGTACATCACGTAGGCCGAGGCCAGCGACGCGGTGAGGAACGCGCCGAAGTAGCCCAGGCTCTGGCCCTGGCCCAGACCGAAGGTGTCGGTCACCGCGGACGGGCCGCGGGTGATGTGTGCGGCCAGGAGCAGGACCAGGACGATGGCGGCGATCAGCTCGATCGCCACGCCCGCGGAGTTGATCCGGGCCATCAGCTTCACGCCGAAGGCGTTGACCAGGGTGGTGAAGGCGATCAGCACGGTGCCGAGGAGGACGGCGTTCTCGGCGGCGGATTTGCCGGTGCCGTCGCCGATGAACTGGAACCACGACGAGATCTGCGGCAGCGTCACCTGGTACGCCAGTGCCACCGCCGACAGCGAGACCATGGAGGCGGTCAGCATCATCCAGCCGCCGAGCCAGCCGATGTGCGGGCCGCCGAGCTTCTTGGCCCAGTTGTAGATCGACCCGGCCACCGGATAGCGGGCGGCCAGCTCGCAGAAGCACAGCGCCACCATCAGCTGCCCGAGGAAGACCATCGGCCAGGACCACCAGTACGCCGGGCCGCCGTGCGCGATACCGAAGTAGAACAGCTGGAAGGTGCCGGTGAGGATCGAGATGTAGCTGATGCCGGCCGCGAAGGTGTGGAAGTTGCCCAGTGTGCGCTTGAGTTCCGGCTTGTAGCCGAGCTCGGCGATCGCCTCGTCCTCGTGCGGGTGGCCGGCCGCGGGATCGGGCCGGGACGCTGCGGGATCGGTCACTCGAACCACCTCTGCGGACGCGGTGCGGTATTGCGCCAGACGTGCTTGGCCTCCTGGTACTCGGCCAGCCCCGCGGGCCCCAGCTCCCTTCCGACGCCCGACTGCTTCATACCGCCCCACTCCGCCTGCGGCACATACGGATGGAAGTCGTTGATCCACACCGTTCCCGCGCGCAGCCGGGCGGCGACCCGGTGCGCCCGTTCGCTGTCCTGTGTCCACACCGCGCCGGCCAGCCCGTACACCGTGTCGTTGGCGAGCGAGACCGCCTCGTCCTCGTCCCGGAACCGCTCGACGGTCAGCACCGGGCCGAAGCTTTCGTCGCGGACGACGGACATGTCCGGGGTGCACTCGTCCAGCACGGTCGGCAGATAGTAGAAGCCGTGGGACAGCGAGGGGTCGTCGGGTGCCGAGCCGCCGCAGAGGAGGACGGCGCCCTCGTCGAGCCCGGCCGCCACATACGCCTCGACCTTCGCCCGGTGCGCGGCCGAGATCAGCGGGCCGGTGCGGGCGTACTCGTCGAACGGTCCGCCGAGCCGGATCCGCTGGGCGCGGGAGACCAGCTCGTCGACGAACGCATCGTGCAACTCCTCCTGGACGAGCAGCCGGGCGCCGGCCGAGCAGACCTGCCCGGAATGCAGGAAGACCGCCATCAGGGCGTAGTCGACGGCGGTGTCGAAATCGGCGTCGGCGAACACGATGTTGGGGTTCTTGCCGCCCAGCTCCAGCGCGATCTTCTTCACGGTGGGCGCCGCCGCGGCCATGATGCGCCGGCCGGTGGCCAGACCGCCGGTGAACGACACCATGTCCACCCGCGAGTCCTCGGTCAGCAGCGCGCCCACGCCCTGTCCCGTGCCCAGCACCAGATTGGCGGCGCCGTCCGGCACGCCCGCCTCGGCCAGCAGCCGCATGAGGTGGAGGGCGGTGTGCGGGGTCAGCTCACTGGGCTTCAGGACGAAGGTGTTGCCTGTGACCAGGCAGGGGGCGACCTTCCAGGCGGTCTGCAGCAGAGGGTAGTTCCACGGGGTGATCAGCGCGCAGACCCCGACCGGCTCGTACCGCACCGTGCTGTCGACCTCCGGGGCGCCGGCGTCCACCACCCGGTCGATGCCGCCGGCCGCGCCGAGGTTGCCGAAGTAGCGGAAGCAGTTGGCGATGTCGTCCATGTCGTAGGCGCTCTCGACCAGCCGCTTGCCGGTGTCCAGCGACTCGGCCCGGGCCAGCGCGCTCTTGTCGCGCTCCAGCAGCTCGGCGACCCGCAGCACCACCCGGGCGCGCTCGGCCGCCGGCGTCCGCGGCCAGGACCCGTCGTCGAAGGCGGTACGGGCGGCGGAGACCGCCGCCGCCACGTCCTTCGGCCCGCCCTCGTCGACCGTCGCGACCAGCGTGCCGTCCGCGGGGCAGCGGATCTCGCGCAGCTGCCCGTCGGCCGCTGCGGTCCACTGACCACCGATGAACAGATCCGGCATGGTGCTGCCTCCGGTCTCCGGGCTCGTACGAGGCGGCAGCGGCGGGCGCGGCGCCCCGGCCGGCGGCGTCAGGCCGCCGGCTGGCCCGCCGTGCGGACCTCGGTGACGATCACTGCACCGAGAGTAAGACGGGCGGTGCTGCTGCGCACGGTACGAGCGGCCGGGGGAGAGGAGGGCGGCCCCGGGTGGGGCCGACGGAGTGACGGGGTCGGCGGACGGGAGAATGGGGGGATGGGCAAGGAGCGTGATCGGGGGGATCGGCGGGCGTCGGAGCCGGGGCCACACCCGGGACCGGTGGCGGAGCCGGGCCCGGACCTCTCGCGTCCGCACCCGTACCCGGTGCCCGATGCCGCCGCCTATCTGGCCGGCCGCTGGGACGTCGAGCGCACCGTCCACGACCTGCGGACCGGCATCGAGGGGCACTTCCGCGGCACCGCAGAGTTCCGGCCCGACGACGCGGCCGGCGCTCTGCTGCACCATGAGGAAGGGCAGCTGACCTGGGACGGAGCGGTGCACCCGGCGAGCCGCACGCTGCGGCTGCGGCCCCGCCCGGAAGGCACCGCCGCCGTCGACTTCGCCGACGGCCGGCCCTTCCACGACCTCGACCTCAGAGCCGGCCGGTGGACCGCCGTCCACCCCTGTGCCGAGGACCGCTACGAGGGATGCTTCACCGCGGTCACGGCGGACGAATGGCATCTGCGGTGGCGGGTCGCCGGGCCGGCGAAGGACCAGTTGCTGTGTTCGGTCTACCGGCGCCGGGGGTGAGTGCCGCGGCCCATGGCCACGGCAACGGCGCACCCGCGGCCCCTGGACACCGAAAGGCGCCCCCGGGGGCAGGAGTTCCCCCGGGGGCGCGGTCTGTCGTCCGGCAGCTGCCGGCTCAGGCGGCGGGCAGTTTGCCGTGCCCGAAGAGCTTCCGCTCGTCGTGCAGGGCGAACGGAGTGGTCCGCAGATCGACGAGCTGGATGCCGAAGATCTTCAGTTGCAGCATCAGCTCGGTCTTCAGGTCGTAGCCCGCGCTGAGCGACCACGCCGGGGCCCCGCCGCCATGGGCCGCCGCGGCCCGTCCGGTGAGGTGGACGGACAGTTCGCCGCCGACGCCCGCCGTGT
Source organism: Streptomyces auratus (assembly GCF_050433025.1). Taxonomy (NCBI): domain Bacteria; kingdom Bacillati; phylum Actinomycetota; class Actinomycetes; order Kitasatosporales; family Streptomycetaceae; genus Streptomyces; species Streptomyces auratus. Next base: position 2,620,362 of record NZ_JBNGCB010000003.1, read on the forward strand.
CGTAGAGGAACACCTCGGCGCGCGCCCCGATACGGGCGGTCGCCGTGGCCGCGCCCTCGACCCGGGGAGCGGAGCCCTTCGTCTGCTGGTCCGCCGTGTGCAGCGGCTGCCAGCCGTTCGCGCGGTCGTACTTCGCGCCCACGGCGAACGCCCCGGAGGTGCGCTGGTCGGCGTCGAGGACGATGCGGCCGCCCGCGGTGAAGCGGTAGGTGAAGGTGACCTCGGTGCTCACCACGACCGGAACCGGGCCCACCCAGAAGACGTGCCGGCCGGTGACCGCCGCCAGCGGCACGGAGACCTGCCCGGTGTCGGCGGTCCCGCGGACCTTGCCGTGCACCTGCCAGCCATAGGCGTAGGAGCCGCCGAGGCCGACGGCCGCGCGCTGCGGCAGCAGGTTCAGCCCGCCGCGCTTCTCGTACTGAAAGATCAGCTCGGGCCGGAACGTCACCTCACCGGACAGCCGGGCCGGGGACCTGTCGGTGGCCTGCACACCCTTGGGCAGCGGCACGTTGACGCCGAGCCGCAAGGTGGTGAGCGCCTTCGCCGCGCCGGGCGGCAGCGTGTCGCGGGAGGCGGCACCGGCCGCGCCCGCGGCGGGGTGGGTGAGCTGGGCGCGCATCCCCGGCGCGTTCGACGCGGCGCTCGCCGAGGGGCTCGGGGAGGGGCTGGGCGAGGCGTCCGGGCTGCCGCCGGCGGGCGTACCCGGCTCGCCGGACGGCGTGGCCGAGGCGCCGCCGCCCTGGCCGGTGCCCGGGTTCTGCACGGTGACACCGGACGACAGCGGCTTGACGGTCAGCTCACCGGCCCGCAACGCCGTGCGCTGGTCCACCTTCTGATTGCCGAGCAGCTCGGAGAGCGTCGCGGGGGCGGTGGTCACCCGGACCTCGCCGTCCCGGGAGCCGGTGACCTTGCCCACCTTGAACAGCGCGCCCGAGGGGGCGTGCCGGTTCGGCGCGGCGGCGATGACATCGCCGGTGCGCACGGTCTTGCCGGCGGACGGCTTGAGCACCGCCCGCTTGCCGTGCGCGTCGTACGACGAGAGCCGGACCGCGACCGAACGGCCGGAACCGGTGGGCGCGTTGGACGGCTGGGCGGCCACGGCGCCGCCCTCGGGGCCGGACGCTCCTGCGGTGTCGTCCGGCGCGGAGTCCGGCCCCGCGGACCCGGCGGCCCGTATGGCGGCCGGGGACGAGCCGGGGTCGTCGGAGTGCGACAGGAGCGCATGGGTGCCGAGGGCGGCGGGGACGAGTACGCCGACCGCGGCGGCGGGCACCGCGATCCGGCGCCAGGAAACAGCCATGGAATTCCTTGGGGTGCGGGGGGTGGCAAGGAGGCACTACGGAGCCGCCTGCCGAACGCCGGAACGATCCGGATGACGGGGGAAAAGTCATCCAACATCGAACATCTGTAGGGGTTCGGGCGGCTTCCTCGTAGCATGGCGACGAATGATCGCTTTCGCCATGGGGAAAGACACCGAGTCGGGAGGGGACGCGTGGAGACATCCACAACGGTGCCGGAGGCCGTCGCCGCGCTGCACACCGCCATCGACGCCCTCACCGACGAGGTCGTCGACGGGCTCCGGGCCCAACTCCCCTCCTACGCCGTGGTGTCACTGCACCAGCTCCGGCCACGGGTGATGGCGTCCCTGCGCAACAGCCTGTCGCTGGTGCAGCGCTGGTCCGAGGAGCGGCGGAGCCCGCAGGGAGCCGCGCCCGGCGAAGGCGCCGGCTACGGCATCCCGGAGACCCACCTCGACGAGATCGCGGCGCTGGCCCGCGCGCTGCCCGTCGAGGACATCATCTCGGCCTACCGGATCGGCACGGACGTCGTCTGGCGGCGGTTCGGCGAGGAGATGGCGGCCCGCCGCGGCACCGCCGAGGACCTGCTGCCGATCGCCGAGACCCTGCGTGCCTGGGTCGACGCCAACACCCTGCGCATCGTCCGCAGCTGCCGCGTCGGGATCCAGGAGGACGCGAGGACGGACCGCCGGCGCGCGGCGCTGGTCCGCGCCCTGCTGCTCGGTCAGGCACGGTGGGACGATTCGCTGTCCACAGACGGGACGGGCGCCGTCGGGCCCGACGACGGGGAGCTCACGGACGGCTCGTACGACCGCAGTGCGCTCCGCCTCCCGTTCCGCGCGTGCCTGCCCGCGGTCGTCCCGTCCGAGGTCGTTCTACCCGAGGCCGTCCCGTCCGGCGGTTCAGGGGCCGCCCCCGGAGGGCAACCCCCGGGTCACCCCGGCCCCGGCGACCGTGCCTTCCACCGGATCGTCGCCGCGCTGCGCCCCTGGCTCGCGCTGGATACGGCGGGCCGGCCCCTGGTCACGACCGTGGACGGCGACGTGGCCGGGCTGCTGGCCGGGCGCCCGGCCGGGCTGTGCCGCAGCCTGGTCCTGGGGCTGGGCGCGCCGGTCACCCCCTCCGGCCTCGCCGCGGAATTCACCCGGGCCACCCAGGCACTGCGGGCCGCCGTCGGCTTCGGGCTCGTCGGTGCGTTCACCCGTGAGGAACTGGGGCTGCGGGCCACGGTCGTGGCGCTCCCCGCTGTGGGGGAGGGGCTGGTGCGGCTGCGCCTCGCGCCGCTGGCCGAACGCGGCGAGGACGGTGCCCAGCTGGAGGAGGCGGCGGCCGCCTACCTGCGGCAGGGACTGCGTCTGGACGCCGCCGCCCGGACCTTGTACGTCCACCCCAACACCCTGCGCAACCGGCTCCGGCGCTTCGAGGAGATCACCGGAACCAGCCTGCGCGACCCGGCCGATCTGGCGGAGATCTGGTGGGCGCTGGCCCACCGGCGCCTCCACGGCCAGGCGGGCTGAGGCCTGCGCCCGTGCCGCCGGAACTCAGGGCTTCACCGCCCGCAGCGCATACAGCAACGGAATGATCGGCTCCGACGGTGGCAGCCGCCACCAGCCGTTCTCGGACGGCACCATGGCATCGAACCGCTTCCAGGGCAGCAGCTCGGTCTCCCGGACCAGCTGGACGGTCATCCCCGCGCCGATCACCGAGGAGATGACCTCCCCGAGGCCGTGCCGCCACTCATAGCTGGTCGTGGCGCCCTGCACCGGCGGACCGTCGGTGTAGGTGCAGGGGGTGTCGCTTCGGATCGGTCCGCGTCCGCCCAAATAGTCGTGATGCAGCCGGAGTTGCTGCCGCTCCGGGCTCGGCGTCGGCCCCAGGGCGTCCAGCAGCGGATGGAACTCGACCAGATAGAACGTCCCGCCGGGCCGGAGCAGCGCGCTGACGACCTCCGCCCAGGCCGTCAGGTCCGGCAGATAGCACAGCGCCCCCTTGCCGGTGTAGATCACGTCGAACTGCCGCCCGCCGAGCGCCTCCACGGCCCGGTGCACATCCGACCGGACGAACTCCACGGCCCGGCCGGCCTGCGCGGCGAGCCGCCGCGCCTGGGCCACGGCCGCGGCGGAGAAGTCCAGCCCCACCGTGTGCGCGGCGCCCCGCTCGGCGAACGCGGCGGTCTCGGTGCCCAGATGGCACTGGAGATGCAGCACCTCCCGCCCCGTCAGATCCCCCAGATCCGTCCACTCGAACGGCGCGAACCAGTCCTCGGCGGTCCGTGAACCGTCCAGCCCGTAGAACGCGCTGGCCACATGGACGGGGGTGCGCGCGTCCCAGTTCGCCTGGTTGGCCAGGACCATCTCCTCGGTGGTGGGCAGGGTCCCCGGGAGCGGCGCCGGCTCGCTCTTCTCTGTGGTCATCCGTCCCTCCTACCCGCGGGGCGGGGGGAGTCCACCCCGCGGGGCCGGAGCAGCCCGCCCACCAGGCGGGCGCGGGGCGGGCGCAGGCTCCTACGGCGTCCCGGACGGCGTCGTCCACACCTCCCCGTCGAGCACATTGCGCATCCCCACCCACACCATGTTCATCAGCCGCAGGGTGATCCGCTCGGGGGGCTCGCCGGAGTGCAGCGCCATCCAGTCGGTGAGCGAGTCCGCCGCACCGACCAGGGTGTACGTCACGAACTCGGCGTCGTCCTCGGGGCAGGCGGGTCCGTCGCTCTCCTCGATGTCGGCCCGCACCAGCCCGGTGACCTCCGCCAGCAGCGCCCGCCGCGACCGGGCCAGCTCCGTGGTGATCGCCGGGCTCGGCTCCGAGGACTGACGGTGCAGCACCACCCAGCTGTCGCGGTGTTCGGCGACGAAGGTGAAGAACGCGAGGAGTCCGGCCCGCAGTCGCAGCTCGGGGGAGTGTGCGGGGCCCGCGGCGGCTCGGAACGCGGTCAGCAGGCGTTCGGCCTCGCGCCGCAGACAGGCGAGGAACAGCCCCTCCTTGGAGTCGAGGTAGAGATAGACCATCGGCTTGGAAATTCCGGCGAGTTCGGCGATCTCGTCCACCGACGCGGCGTGATAGCCGCGCCGGGCGAAGACCCGGATCGCCGCGTCGATGATCTGCTGCTCCCGGACTGGCCGGGGGACGCGTTGCCTGCGTATGTCGCTCATTCGGGTCAGCCTACCGCAACCTTACTGGCGAGTAAGTTTACGTAAAAGTAAGTCTGCGGGGCGTGGGGAAGGCTCGTCGTCGTGATCGTCGGCAGGTGTAAAGCGTCCCGAGGGTGGTAGGCGATTCTCCGTAACGCCCCGTTCCGCAACGGCTGTTGATCGGGTGAGGCCGAGGCGGAGCCGCATGTGGCACGAGCCGGGAGTGCTCCTCGGCCGGGCCGTGTCACACGGGGCGGAGCCCGGCGCTGGGTGTCGCCGGGGGAAGTGAGAGCGGGCCGCCGCCGATGAGTGGCGAGGCGGCGGCCCGCACCCCGCCCCCGGCAGGCCGGTGACCCGGTGGGCCGCCGACTCGGCGAGCTTGGCACGGCCGGCCTGCGGCTCGGACCCGGCCGGACCCTGACCCGGCGGGGCGATTCCCGGCCGGAAGGGCCGTGCGGGTGCCTCCCCCGGACCCCGCGTGGCCGATTGAACCCCCTTGATTCGTCCGCCTGTTGGGTTTGCCGCCCGCCTTCGGAGGAGCAGCCGCAACTCCGTGCGGGGGACCCGGTCACTTGCCTGCAACAACCCCCGTCCGGTGGGTATGTTGGGGCCTGCGGGGCGTGGTCGTACGCATACGGAACGAGCGTGGCCGCCCCCTGGCTGAATGCTGCCGAAGCGACGGGAAAGTGTCGAATGAGCCAAGAAGCGCGACCGCAGTCCAGCGTCGTCGACGTCAGCATCCCGAGTGTGGCCCGGATGTACGACTACTACCTCGGCGGCAAGGACAACTACGCCGTCGACCGCGAGGCCTGCGAAGAGCTGAGCAAGGTCGTGCCGAGCACACAGGTGCTGGCGATCAACAACCGGCGCTTCCTCCAGCGGGTGGTCCGCTGGCTGGCCCGCGAGCACGGCATCCGGCAGTTCATCGACCACGGCTCCGGCCTGCCGACGCAGGACAACGTCCATCAGGTCGCCCAGCAGATCGACCCGCAGTCCCGCGTGGTGTACGTCGACAACGACCCCATCGTGCTGGCGCACGGCCGCGCGCTGCTGGAGGAGAACGACCACACCGCCGTCATCCAGGCGGACATGCGGGACACCGACGGCATCCTGGGCAGCCCCGAGGTGACCCGGCTGATCGACTTCGACCAGCCCGTCGCCGCGCTGTTCGTCTCCGTGCTCCACTGCATCCCGGACTCCGACGACCCGGCCGGTCTCATCAAGCGGGTCGCCGACCGGCTGGTGCCGGGCAGCTTCCTGGTGGTGTGCCAGCTGGTCAGCGAGGACGCCGCCACCCGCGACTTCGTCACCGAGTTCATGCGGGTCAGCACCCAGGGCCAGTGGGGCCGGGTGCGCCAGGCGCATGAGCTGGCAGGGTTCCTGGAGGGGCTGGAGGTCCAGGAACCGGGCCTGGTGGAGGTCTCCACCTGGATGCCGGATGCGGACCTCGGCCCCAAGCAGCTCACCCAGGAATGGATCGAGTTCGGCGGTGTCGCACGCAAGCCGTAAGCGGCCGCACAGCGAAGAGGGGCGGGGCTCCATCGAGGCCCGCCCCTCTGCCGCTCGGTTCGGCGCGTCAGCTCTCCTTGAGCAGCCGTTCCAGCATCACCAGGGATTCCCGCGGCGACTCGGACTGGGCGCTGAGCCGGTCCATCACCGCGAGGTAGTGGTCGACGTCATCGCGCTTGTCCAGATAGAGCGCGCTGGTCAGCTGCTCCAGATAGACGATGTCCGGCAGATCCGGCTCCAGGAACCGCAGGATCGTGATCGGCCCGCCGGCCGCCGCCAGGCCACCGAGGCTGAACGGCGCGATCTGCACCGTGACGTTCGGCAGCTCGGCCCTCTTCAGCAGATGTCTGAGCTGGCCCGCCATCACCTCGGGCCCGCCGAGCGGACGGCGCAGCGAGGCCTCGTCGATCACGGCCCACACCCGCGGCGCGTCCGGGACGGTCAGCAGCTCCTGACGCTGGACGCGCAGCTGCACCCGTCGCTCGATCTCCTCGGCCGAGGCCCGCGGATGACCGAGCTGGGTCACCGCGCGGGCGTAGTCCGCGGTCTGCAACAGGCCCGGTACGAACTGGACTTCGTAGGTGCGGATCACCGAGGCGGCCTCTTCGAGGCCGATATGCGTCTCGAACCAGCCCGGCAGCACATCGCCGTACTGATGCCACCAGCCGGGAGTGCTGGTCCGGCGGGCCAGTTTGAGGAAGTCCGAGCGGATCGATTCGTCGGTGACGTCGTAGAGCGTCAGCAGATCGGCGACATCCCGCTCCTTGCAGCTCACCCGCCCCAGTTCCAGGCGGCTGATCTTCGCGTGCGAGCCGCGGATGGCGTCCCCGGCGGCCTCGCGGGTGATGCCGGCCGCTTCACGCAGCCGGCGAAGCTGTGTGCCCAGCACGATGCGCAGGACGGTCGGGCCGCCCCGCGGGTGTTCGAGGTAGCGGCGCAGAGACGGATCGCCGCTCGGCTGCGCGGCACTCATCCCCGAACCTCGCTTCGCTCGGCCCCGCATTCGCGTGGCGCGCACCTTTCCACGATTCGCTCGCTGCGCTCGCTCATGCCGAAACCTCGCTTCGCTCGGCCCCGCATTCGCGTGGCGCGCACCTTCCCACGATTCGCTCGCTGCGCTCGCTCATGCTGACTCCCCTGGGTGGTCGGGCGAACGCCCAGTGTCCCATCGCCCCCAGCCGCCGTACACCCAGGGCGGATATTCGGCCGACATATGCGTCACGCGTGGCCGATGAGGTCGTCGAAGTCGCCGTCCTTGGCGCCCTGGACGAAGGCCGTCATCTCGTCGCGCGTGTAGATCAGCGCCGGACCCGAGGCGAAGCGGGAGTTGCGCACCGCGATGCCGCCGTCCGAAAGAACCGCCACTTCAACGCAGTTGCCGCTCGGGTTGCTGCGGCGGCTCTTGCGCCAGACGGCCCCCTCGATGCTGGTCGCCCGTATGCCGTTGGTCACCGGCTCCATCACAGATGCTCCCTTGCTGGAGGACGTTCCTCCGATCGATTCCGAGCCTGCGCTCACCTTGGCGTGAACGCGCCCCTGGGTGGCCGTACTTACCGATGTAATTGCAGATGCACTTGCACCGACGGACGGCTGACGAGGATATTAGCTCTCCGAGGCAGTCCGGCCCAGTCCCGAAATCCCCCTCGCGGAGATGTTGATGACCACTCATCCGGCAGAGACCGTGCACGACGCCCTCCGGGATGAAGCGCGTGACGACGCCTGGTGGATGCCCGCCCCGGACGACTTCGCCGCGTGCGCCTTGAGCAGCTCGGCCCGCACCGTGTCGGAGGCCCGCCGGTTCACCCGGGTGACGCTGGAAGGCTGGAAACTGTGTGCCGGCGTCGCCGAGGACGCGGCGCTGGTCGTGTCCGAACTCGTCAGCAACGCACTGCGCTACGGCAGCCGGACATCGGGGGAGCGGGAGCGCCGTGCGGCCCTGGCGCCCCTGGGGCCGGCCTGGCTAGCCCTGACCCGGCAGGGTGCCACGGTGCTGTGCGCGGTCTCGGACGCCGGCGCCGGCGCGCCCGTCGTCAGGCCCCAGGACACCCTGGCCGAATCCGGGCGCGGTCTGCAGATCGTCGACCGGCTGAGCGACGCCTGGGGCTGGACGCCACCGGACCGGTCCGGGAAGACCGTCTGGGCGACGGTGTCGGACCGCGGCTGAGGGGCAGCTCGCGCCGCTACGGGGGTGTGGCGCGAGCTGCCGCTCAGGCCGACGGGGGAACGTCTCCCAGGCCGAACGCCGTCAGCAGCCGTTCGGCCGCCAGCGTCGCGGTGAGCTCGCCGTCGCGCACCGCACGTTCGACCTCGGGGCCCAGCCGGCGCACCTCGGGGTGCTCCTGGAGCCGGTCGATCATCCGCTCCCGGACCATCGACCATGTCCAGTCGACCTGCTGGGTGCGGCGCCGCTCGGCCAGCGCGCCGGTGGAATTCAGCAGGGTGCGATGCTGCTCGACCCGCTCCCAGAGCGCCTTCAGACCGGTGCCCTCGCGGGCGCTGCAGGTCAGGACGGGCGGTGTCCAGGCCGCGTCCACAGGCTGCAACAGCCGTAGCGCACCGGCCAGTTCACGGGCCGCGGACCGGGCGTCCCGCTCGTGCGGCCCGTCGGCCTTGTTGACGGAGACCAGATCCGCCAGCTCCAGTACGCCCTTCTTGATGCCCTGGAGCTGGTCGCCGGTGCGCGCCAGGGTCAGCAGCAGGAAGGTGTCGACCATGTTGGCCACGGTCGTCTCGGACTGGCCGACGCCGACCGTCTCCACCAGGACGACGTCGTAGCCCGCCGCCTCCATCACCACGATGGACTCGCGGGTGGCCCGCGCCACTCCGCCCAGCGTGCCGGAGGTGGGGGAGGGCCGGACGAACGCCGCCGGGTCGGTCGCCAGCCGCTCCATCCTGGTCTTGTCGCCCAGGATGGAGCCGCCGGTACGGCTGGAGGACGGGTCCACGGCGAGCACCGCCACCCGGTGCCCCATACCCGTCAGCAGGGTGCCGAGGGCGTCGATGAAGGTCGACTTTCCGACGCCCGGCACGCCGCTGATGCCCACTCTGCGGGCCGCACCGGAGTACGGCAGCAGCTCGATCAGCAGCCGCTGGGCTGCCGCCCGGTGGTCGGGGCGGGTGGACTCGACCAGGGTGACGGCGCGGGCGATCCAGGCCCTGGACCCCGCGCGGACCCCCTCGGCGTACCGTTCGACATCGATCCTCGCCGGCATGTCCCCCCGCTCAGAGCTCGTGGCCGAGGACCGCTGCCAGGTCCCGCACCAGATCGTGGGCGGCCTCCGGAATGACCGTGCCGGGCAGGAAGACCGCGGCGGCGCCCATGTCGCGCAGCGGCTGCACGTCCTGCGGCGGGATCACGCCGCCCACCACGATGGTGATGTCCTCCCGGTCCTCCGCGGCCAGTGCTTCCTTCAGCGCCGGCACCAGCGTCAGATGGCCGGCCGCCAGGGAGGAGACCCCGACGATATGGACGTCCGCCTCCACGGCCTGGCGGGCCACCTCGGCCGGGGTCTGGAACAGCGGGCCGACATCGACGTCGAAGCCCAGGTCGGCAAAGGCCGTGGCGATCACCTTCTGGCCGCGGTCATGGCCGTCCTGGCCCATCTTGGCCACCAGGATGCGCGGGCGGCGGCCCTCGGCGCGCTCGAACTCGGCCACCAGCGACCGGGTGCGCTCGACACCGGAGGAGGGGCCCGCTTCGTCTCGGTACACACCGGAGATCGTACGGATCTGGCCGGAGTGCCGCCCGTAGACCGACTCCAGTGCGTCCGAGATCTCACCGACGGTCGCCATCGCGCGGGCCGCGTCCACCGCCAGCGCCAGCAGATTGCCCTCCAGCCCCTCGCCGGGACCGGACTTGGCCGCCGCGGTCAGCGCCCGCAGCGCTTCCTGGCAGGCCTGCTCGTCGCGCTCGGCACGCAGCCGCTTGAGCTTCTCGATCTGCTGGGCGCGCACCGAGGAGTTGTCGACCTTGAGGACCTCGATCTCCTCGTCGGTCTCCACCCGGTACTTGTTGACGCCGATCAGCGCCTGCCGCCCGGAGTCGATCCGCGCCTGGGTCCGGGCCGCGGCCTCTTCCACCCGCAGCTTCGGGATGCCCGCGTCGATGGCCTTGGCCATGCCGCCGGCCTCCTCGACCTCCTCGATGTGCTGCCAGGCGCGCCGGGCCAGATCGTGGGTGAGCTTCTCGACGTAGGCGCTGCCGCCCCACGGGTCGATGACCCGGCAGGTGCCCGACTCCTGCTGCAGGAACAGCTGGGTGTTGCGGGCGATCCGGGCGGAGAAGTCGGTGGGCAGCGCCAGCGCCTCGTCCAGGGCGTTGGTGTGCAGCGACTGGGTGTGGCCCTGGGTCGCCGCCATCGCCTCCACACACGTCCGCGTGACGTTGTTGAACACGTCCTGCGCGGTCAGCGACCAGCCCGAGGTCTGCGAATGGGTCCGCAGGGAGAGGGACTTGGGGTTCTTGGGATCGAAGCGCTGGACGAGCCGCGCCCACAGCAGCCGGGCCGCGCGGAGCTTGGCGATCTCCATGAAGAAGTTCATGCCGATCGCCCAGAAGAAGGAGAGACGCGGTGCGAAGGAGTCCACGTCCATACCGGCCGCCAGGCCCGCGCGCAGGTACTCGACCCCGTCGGCGAGGGTGTACGCCAGCTCCAGGTCGGCCGTCGCACCCGCCTCCTGGATGTGGTAGCCGGAGATCGAGATGGAGTTGTAGCGCGGCATCTTCTGCGAGGTGTACGCGAAGATGTCGGAGATGATCCGCATCGAGGGCTGCGGCGGATAGATGTAGGTGTTGCGGACCATGAACTCCTTGAGGATGTCGTTCTGAATGGTCCCGGCCAGCTTCTCGGGCGGTACGCCCTGTTCCTCCGCCGCCACGATGTACAGCGCCAGCACGGGCAGCACCGCGCCGTTCATCGTCATCGACACGGTCATCTTGTCCAGCGGGATGCCCTCGAAGAGCTGCCGCATGTCGTAGATCGAGTCGATGGCGACGCCCGCCATCCCGACGTCACCGGTGACCCGCGGGTGGTCGCTGTCGTAACCGCGGTGGGTCGGCAGGTCGAAGGCGACCGACAGGCCTTTCTGGCCGGCCGCGAGGTTGCGGCGGTAGAAGGCGTTGGACTCCTCGGCGGTGGAGAAGCCGGCGTACTGCCGGATGGTCCAGGGCTGGTTGACGTACATCGTCGGGTACGGGCCGCGCAGATACGGCGTGATCCCCGGGTACGTCCCCAGGAAGTCCAGCCCGTCGACGTCCGCCTTGGTGTAGAGCGGCTTGACGTCGATGCCCTCCGGCGTCTCCCACGTCAGGTCCGCGACGCCCTTACCCGTGGCCTGCTCGACGGCCTCGGCCCACTGCGCGCCGTCGCCCGCGCCGTGCGCCGCGTCCGGTTCCCCCAGCTCGACCGTGCTGAAGTCCGGGATGGCGCCGGCCTGTTGCGTCGTCTCTGGCATCACGCCACCTCCATGACATCAAGGGCCGAGGACAGCACCTCGACCGCGTCGCAGCCGGCGAAGACGAAGGAGTCCACACCGGCCGCGGTGAATTCTTCGCGGCGCTCGCCCGGCTTGCCGGCCAGATGCACCCGCACCGCACCCGCCGACTTCAGCGCGGCCGCCACGGCCGCCGCCTGCTCGCCGTACACCGCATCGCTCGCACACAGACACGCGGTCCGCGCGCCGCTGCGGGCGAACGCCTCGGCCACCGACTCCGCATCCACCGGCCCGGGTTCCTGGACCGTCTCGATGCCGCCCGCCTGGAACAGGTTGGCGGCGAAGGACAGCCGCGCGGTGTGTGCCGCCACCGGGCCCAGCGCGGCCAGAAAGACCTTCGGCCGGGCGCCGCTCGCCGCCAGATGGGCGTCGGAGCGCGAGCGCAGCCGCTCGTACGCGTCGTCCCGGCGCACCCGCGGCAGCCCGCCGCCGATCGGCGCGGGCGCCGGCTCGCGGTGTACCGGGGGCTCGGCGAGATGGGGGAACTCGCTGACGCCGGTGATCGGTTCACGCCGGCGGGCGAGGTCGTCGGTGCGGCGCTGCCAGGTCTCGGCCAGCCGGTCGGCGATCATCCCGGAGCGCAGCGCCGCCGCCTGGCCGCCCGCGCCCTCGATCTCCTGGAACCACGCCCAAGCGGCGCGGGCCAGCTCGTCGGTGAGGCTCTCCACGTACCAGGAGCCGCCCGCCGGGTCGATGACCTTCGACAGGTGCGACTCCTCCAGCAGCACGGACTGGGTGTTCCGGGCGATCCGCCGGGCGAACGCGTCGGGCAGGCCCAGCGCGGCATCGAACGGCAGCACCGTCACCGCCTCCGCGCCGCCCACCCCGGCGGACAGCCCGGCGACCGTGGTGCGCAGCATGTTCACCCAGGGGTCACGACGGGTCATCATCACCGTGGAGGTGACGGCGTGCTGGCGCTGCGCGGCCGCGGCGGGCGACGCGCCGCACACCTCGGCGACCCGCGCCCACAGCCGGCGGGCCGCGCGCAGTTTGGCGATGGTCAGGAACTGGTCCGCGGTGGCGGCATAGCGGAACTCCAGCTGCCGGCAGGCGTCGTCGATGCCGAGGCCGGCTCCCGTCAGCTGCCGCAGATAGCCGACGCCGGTGGCCAGTGAGGTGCCCAGTTCCTCGGCGGCCGAGCCGCCCGCCTCGTGGTACGGCAGCGCGTCGACCGCCAGTGCCCGCAGGCCCGGCGCCTCGGCGGTGCAGCGCTCGGCCAGCCGGGCGGCGGACTCCAGCTGGAGGCGCAGCTTGGCATCGTCACCGGTCCGGGCCAGCAGTCCGAGCGGATCGGCGCCCAGGCAGCCGGTCGCCTCGCCGAGCGGTGCGCCGGACGCGGTGTAGAGCCGCAGCAACTCCTCGGCGGCCGCCGCGAAATCGGCACCCGCGTCCAGGACCACCGCGGCCAGGTCCAGGTAGACGCCCTGCAGCGCCTGCTCCAGACCGGACACCGGCACCCCGCCGTCCCCGACGGCCAGCCAGACCGAGCTGACACCGTTCTCCAGGTCGGCCAGGACCGATTCGTTGGCCCGCCGCGGATCGGTGTGGACATGGCGTTGGCGTACGTCCCACCCGGCGACGGTGGTGCCCTCGGGCCGGCCGGCCCGTACGAACGGGGGGAAGCCCGGGTGGCCCGGGGCGGCCGCACCGTCCTCGGCGGTGTAGAGCGGGCGGATGCGGATGCCGTCCTGGAGGTCGGTGGCGAGCGCGTCCTCGGCGGCGGCGCCGGACGCCTCGGTGACGCCCGATTTGCGCAGCACACCTTCGACGAGGCGCTGCCACTGCTCTCGGTCGGCATCCGGGAAGGCGGCGGCCAGGGGGAGTTCGGGGGACTCGGCGGTCATGGCAGCAGGCTAGGCGAACGACCGTTAGCTGGAGCAGGGTCTCCGGCTGTGACGTTGCACTCGTTGACCCTTAGTGGTTCTTCCTGTTTTTGCGCGAGAACGGGCAGGTGGGACGGGTCGCCCGTATCGTGCCCCGTCCTGTTTTCCGGTACCGGACGCGCCTGCCCCGGCGCATGCGCCCGCTTCACTACGGTGGGCGCTGCACCCTCCCCCGAGCGCTTGAGGAGCAGGGGGATCTCCCCAGAGGAGCGCGATGTTCCGGGCGCCGCCGATCCGCGCCACCACCGTCGCCGGACTGCTTCTGCTCACCGCAGGGCTCGGGTGGCCGCTGTCACAGGACACCGCCCCCGGCTCCCGCCCGGACTGCACCGGACGCCGGATCGCCTCCTGGTCCGCCGATGTCCGGCATACGGCGGATTTCGCCCGTTATGGCAATGACAACACCCGGCTGGACGACTGGACCGGCGGCGACGGTACCCACTCGGTGCGCCTCCCCGACGGCCGCACCCTCTGGCTGTTCTCCGACACCTTCCTCGACCGGATCCATGAACCGCCCGGCCCGCACGGGGAAGGCCACCACCGGCGCACCTCCGGCACGGGCGCCGCGCCCCTCCTGCGGCACAACTCCGCCGTGGTGATGGCCCGTTCGGGTCGGCCGGAGCGCACCCTGACCGGCGGGACGGCGGCCGCTCCCGGGCCGTTCTTCCCCGACCCGCCGGGCGGCGGCCTGCGCTGGCCGGTCGGTGCGCGCGTGGAGCCCCGGGTGCCCGGCGCCACCCGGAAGGTCGTCCGCGTCCTGCTGTGGCGCCGCGCCCCCGGCACCGGGCCGTGGATCTTCGGCGAGCCGCGCGGCACCGAGGTCGCCACGCTCTCGCTGCCCGGACTGCATCTGGAGGGCATCACGGAGACCGTGGACCAGACCGCCGTCCCGGACCCGGGACGGCGGGTCCTCTACGGCACGGCGGCGGTCCGCGACGGCGGCTGGACCTATGTCTTCGGCGGCGACGACCCGCCGTCCTCGCCGGCCTCCAGCGCCTTCCTCGCACGGGTGCCGGCCGGGCGGCTGGCGGACCGCGGTGGCTGGCGGTTCTGGGACGGCGCCCGCTGGCAGCGGCGGGCCGGACGGGCCCGGCCGGTGCTGCGGGGCGGTGGCCGGCGCGGCGTCGGCAGCGCCTTCACCGTCGTGCGCGACGGCCCGGCCTGGGTGCTGATCACCATGGACACCGGCGGCGACGGCACGGCCGGGCTGCGGGCGCTCACCAGCTACTGGTCCTGCGCACCGCAGGGCCCCTGGCACGGTCCGCACGGCCGTCTCACCCCACCCCGTCCGCCCGCCGCCGACCCGCAGTACGTCGCCGTCTACAACCCGCAGGCGCACCCCGCCTTCACCGCGGACGGCGGGCTGCTGCTCAGCTACGACATCAACTGGCTCGGCCCGCCCGGCGTCCCGCCCGGCCCCCGGATCAACGGCGACGTGGAGCTGTACCGGCCGCGGTTCCTGCGGGTACGGCTGGCGCCGGATGCGCCGTGGTGACGGCCCGGCATGCCGTGCACCCGCGCCCGGCGTGCTCCGTTCCCCCGCCGGCGGGTCCCTCCGGAGCCGGTCTCAATTCCCGTGTTCCCGACGCCAGTTGAGTGCCTCCTCGTCGATGTCGAACGGGACGAGGTTCAGTGGCGGTCCGTCGAGGGGCGCCCGGAGTGCCGCGCGGATCCGCTCATTGATCTCGGACAGGATGCGGCGCAGCGCCGCCTCGCTGGGCGCCGCGGCCGCGGCCTTCCGGGCGTCCTCGGCCTCCTTGCGCAGGACCAGGCTCGGCGGCAGACAGGAGAGGTGCTCGCGGCTCATCTTCTCCTTGATCCACCACATCTCGTCGTACGGCTGGTCAAGGTGGGGGAGGGGCTTGCCGGCTCCCGTGAGCCCGTCGAAGGCGCCCCGCTCGGCCGCCTCGCGGATTTGCCGGTCGACCCAGGTCTCGAAGCTCACACCAGGGGGTTTGCGCTCGGTCATGGTCTGCGTCTCCCGAGGATTCAGGCGCCGGCCGGTCCGCTCCGTCCGGCGTGCGGGGAAGGCGGATGCCTGTCTTCACCGTAACGCGGGGCCGGAGCCGTGCGGACGGTCCGCGAGCCGGACGGCTCCCGCCGCCCGGGCGGGTACGGGCCGGGCCCGGCGGATCAGCCCGCCGGGCCCGATGTCCCGCCCACCGAGCCGGTGTCGCTCGAATCCGGGCCGGACTGCTGGGTGCCGGACGGGCTCGGCTCGACGACCGGGAAGGCGTTGTTGCCGCCGCACACCATCGGGCCGACGCGGACGGACTGGCCCACGAGGGTCACCGGCACCCGGCCCGGCGGCTTGTTCCCGGGCACCCGGGCGTTGGCCGCGGTGCACACCAGCTGGTTGAGCGAGGCGGAATCCAGCAGCTTGGCATTCATCGGCAGGGTGATCACGACGTTGCCGTCGCTGGTGTCGGCGGTCAGCCGGCCGGGAAAGTTCGGCAGCACGCTGGACAGACCGCGCATCCGCTCGGCGTGGTTCGGCCCCATCCGCAGCAGTTGGATGGCCTGCTCCGGATCCGCCGGTTCCTTCGCCGGCCGGGTCGCGGAGCGCAGCCCGTTGGGACCGTAGAAGAACAGCAGGACATCGGCCTCGGGCTGGCCCGGCGACTTCACACCGGTGGCGGGCTCGCCGGCGTCGATGACATCGGTGGGCGCGATACCGCAGCCGGCCAGCGCACCGGGGAGGACCCCGGCGAGGACCCCGGCGAGCACGACGCCCGGCAGATGCCGGCGGGCACGCAGCGCACGCAGGACGTTTCGGACGGAGGGGGTGCTCATACGGGGTTCGCCTTCCCGGCCGCGGGACGTGCGCCGTCCCGGTCGTCGTCCACGGCCGGCTCCATGGCCGGCTCCGCGGCCGCCCATCCGTCGTCCGGCGGACCGGAGCCTTCCTCGTCGGCCGGCTCGCCCGCCTCCTCCTGGCGCAGCGGCAGCTCTACGGTGAACACCGCACCGCCCCCGGGGGAATTGGCGGCGCGCAGGGTGCCGCCGTGCAGCCGGATGTTCTCCTGCGCGATGGCCAGCCCCAGGCCGCTGCCCTCCGAGCGGGCGCGGGCGGAGTCCGCCTTGTAGAAGCGGTCGAAGACATGCGGCAGCACCTCGGGGTCGATGCCGGGGCCGCTGTCGGAGATCTCGATCCGCAGCCGGTCCGCGCCCGGCTGCGGGGCGTGCAGCAGCACCCGGACCGGCTCACCGCCGTGATGCAGGGCGTTGCCGACCAGATTGGCGACCACCACATCGAGCCGCCGAGGATCGAGCCGGGCCCGTACGTCCGCCGGCAGCTCCGCGGTCACCCGTTGCTGCCAGGCCCTGGCCTGCAGCGTCTTGCGGATGGTCTCGGCGACGTCCACCTCGTCCAGATGGAGCGCCGCGGCCCCCGCGTCGAACCGTGACACCTCCATCAGGTCCTCCACCATCCGCGCCAGCTTCCCGGTCTCCTGGCTGATCAGCCGGACCGCGGAGGCGGTGTCGGGGTCGAGGGACTCGGCGTCCTCGTCGAGCACATCGGTCACCGCGGTCATCGCCGCCAGCGGTGTCCGCAGCTCGTGCGAGACATCGGCCGCGAACCGCCGGGAGTTGGACTCCAGACGGCGCAGCTCGGCCATGCTCTCCTCCAGCCGGGCCGCCATGTCGTTGAAGGTCCGCGACAGCTCGGCGAGTTCGTCGGCGCCCTTGACCTCCAGCCGGGTGTCCAGCTTGCCCTCGGCGATCCGCCCGGCTGCCTGCCGCAGACCGCGGACCGGCCGCAGCACCCCGCGCGCGGCGAGCAGCGCCAGGACCACGGTCAGCACCAGCACCGGCACCACGCCCCGTTGCGCGGCGCTCACCAGCGCCTCGACATTGGACTCCTCGGCGCTCAGCGGCAGCTGGGCGTAGACGGACAGCGCGGAGGCCCGGTTGTCGGACTCCCGTACCGGCATCCCGATCAGCAGCCAGGGATCCCCGCCGCGGTTCACCCGCTGGAAGGCCGGCACATGCCGCTTCTCCACGGACTCCTTGAGGCCGGTCGGTACCTCGAAGCCGCCCCGCAGACTGCCTTCGGTGTCCCGCACCCCGCGGTAGTGCACCGAGATGTCCCAGTCCCGTGACTTGCCCGAGCGCTCCAGCTGGAGCCGGAAGAAGTCCAGGTCGGCCTCGGACGGCGGGACCGGCAGCTCGGGGGCCAGCGAATTGACCTGCGCACGCAGGTCGTTGACGGCCGTGTCCTGGGAGCGCTGGAGGATGGCGTTACGGGCCTCCTGGTAGGTCAGCAGCGCGGTGGTCAGCGCACTGAGGACGGCCACCACCAGAAATCCGACGACGAGGCGGGCCCGCAGGCCACGCAGCAGTGTGCCGGTCGGTACCCGGCGGCCCGCGCGCTTCACAGGGGACCGAAGCGGTAACCGAAGCCGCGCACGGTCTGGACGTAACGCGGGCTGCGCGGGGTGTCCTCTATTTTCGTCCGCAGCCGCATGACACAGGCGTCCACCAGTCGCGCATCGCCGTGGTAGCTGTGCTCCCACACCTGCTCCAGCAACTGCTGGCGGCTGAAGACCTGCCCCGGGGTGGCGGACAGGAACAGCAGCAGCTTCATCTCCGAGGGAGCCAGCGGCAGGTCCTTGCCGGCCTTGCCCACGACCAGACCGGCCCGGTCTATGGCCAGTTCGCCGTAGGTCTCGACGGGGGCGGGGCCCGGCTCGGCGGCGGCCGGCGCCCCGTCGGTGGGAAGCGCGGTACGGCGCAGCACCGCACGGATGCGTGCTTCGAGGACCTCGCCGCGGGCCGGTTTGACGATGTAGTCGTCGGCCCCCGCCTCCAGTCCGAGCACCACGTCCAGATCGTCGCCCCGCGCGGTGAGCATGATGATCGGCAGCTGCCGCTCGGCCCGGATCAGCCGGCAGACCTGGAAGCCGTCCTTGCCGGGGAGCATCAGATCCAGCAGCACGATGTCCGGGCGGAAGGCCGGCAGCACGTCGAGGCCCTCCTCGCCGCTGGCCGCGGCCGCCACTTCGTGGCCGCGCCGCCGTAGCGCGAGGGACACCCCGTCCCGTACGGCGGCGTCGTCCTCGATCAGAAGTACACGTGGCATGGGTCCAGTATCAATAAGTTTCATGATGGATCCGTAACAGGAGCAGCCTCCCCGGCCCCCGGTGCATCTGTCGTGGTGCGAGGCGGCGTGCACAGCACCCGCCGCCGACCGCTACGGACACGAGCACGGTGACGAGGGAACGGGATCGGGAATGGCGAGGCGCTTCGGAGTTGAGAGCGGCATCATCGGAGTGACCGCGGCGGCGGTGGTATCCGTCGTGGTCGCGGGGGCACTTGCCTTCTCCAATGTCGGAGGCCCGTCCAAAGCAGAGGCGGAGGGCGTCGGGTCCGGCCAGCAGAAGGCGAAGCGGGCGGCGGCCCCGGTCGACTCCTCCATAGCCCACTCCTCGGACCGCCCCGGCCGCAGCCTGAACATCACCATCGACGACGGCCCGGACCCGGTGTGGACCCCGAAGGTGCTAGAGGTGTTGAAGAGGTACAACGTCAAAGCGGTCTTCTGCATGATCGGCCCGCAGGCCGAGGCGCACCCGGACCTGGTCAAGAAGGTGGTGGCCGCGGGGCACAAGCTCTGCGACCACACCGTCAGCCACAACACCGCCATGGACAAGAAGCCGCAGAGCTACCAGTCGCAGCAGATACTCGACGCCCAGAAGATGATCGAAAAGGCGGCGGGCGGTGCGCAGGTCGAGTACTACCGCGCTCCCGGCGGCGCCTTCACCCCCTACAGCCGCAAGCTGGCCGCGGACCAGGGCATGCGCCCGCTGGGCTGGAACATCGACAGCAAGGACTTCGAGGGCGGCACGGTCGAGAGGATCGAGTCGACCGTGCGCGGTGAACTCCCCACCCGGTCGGGCCCGACGGTCCTGTTCCACGATGGCGGCGGCGACCGCTCCCGGACCGTCGACTCCCTGAACCGGCTGCTGCCGTGGATGCAGAGTCAGGGCTTCGGGTTCGGCTTCCCCCAGCGCTGAGAGGCAGGCAGCGCAGCAGCACCGAAGACACATCGGGCCGGACACCTCGGGGTGTCCGGCCCTCGGTGCTGAAGGGGCCGGAGGCGGTGGATGGGTCGGATGGGCCGTTGGACAGGGTCGTTGGGCAGGGTCGTTGGGCAGGGCCGTTGGTCCCGCCGTCTCACGCCGCGCCGAACAGCTCCGCGAGGTCACGCTCCATGCCGAGGAACGCCGGCTCGCTGCCGGCGGGCACGGCCCGGTAGGAGCGGGCGAGGAACCGCCGGACGTCCGAGGTCTGCAACTGGACCATGGCGATGCCCTCGTCCGAATGAAACTCCATCACGGTCCGCTCCGGACCGGACGGCCGCACCCGCACATCGCCCCGGCCGGCGGGCCTGCGCAGCCCCTCGTCCAGCAGCTCACGGGCGAACGCCCAGTCCACCGCGGTGCCGTCCAGCGAGATCTCCGCCGGGAACGACATCCGCACCGCCAGCGGGTCCGCGGCCTGGTAGTGCAGCACTGCGGGCGCGGCGTGGGTGGAGGGAGCGGTGGCGATGAGGCGGACCTGGACGGCTTGGTCGATGACGCGGTGCATCGCGCTGCTCCCTCACGGCTGTCGAATCACGGGTAAAGGCTCATCCAGTAGGACGGTGTGCCCGCTCCCGCCGTGCACGCGACGGGTGTGTGAGGTATCTCATGGAGACGGCCAATTGACCTGGGGTCCGGGTTCGGGATGGGAGGCGAGGGCGCCGTGCCGTGGATCTTCTGATGGTGCCGTGCCGCGGATCCGGGGCGACGCAAGGGCCGCGCATCCGGGACGGCGCGACGCCAGCGGGCCGCGCACCCGGGACGACCGTGTGCGCCGCGGATGAACTCTCCCGGTGGGCCAGGGCCCGCCCGGCCCTGACCCACCGCACGCCCCTCAGGACAACCGCTGTTCCGGAACGGGGTGCCCCGGCTCCCCGGGGTGCACCAAGAACTCCTCCACGATCCCCGGGGCCGCCGCCGCGGCGAAGCCGGCGGCCTCGGTGGCCGCGAGGTCCGGGATGCGATACCCGTCCTCGCCGGCCGCGACCGCGGCGGTGAGCGCGACGAGGCCGGCCCGGCGGGTGAAGGGCGAGGTCGTGAACGTCCAGGCGGCGATGGCCTCGCGCTGGAGGGCGAGGGTGTCACGGCTGAAGGTGCCCGAGCGGGTGACCAGATACGGGCCGTCCACGCCGTGCCCCAGACTGCGGTACGCGTCCCGGGCCAGCCACAGCACCAGCGCCGTGGTGAGCGCCGCGTAGATCCAGGCGCAGTGCAGCAGGACGGGCGTGAACGCCGCACCGAGACCGGCGAGGACGGTGGTGCCGGGCAGCACCGCGAACAGCAGGCCACGCACCCGGCGCCGGCGCAGGGCGACGCGGGGGTGCGGCGCCAGCGCGACCGGTGCACCGCTGCCGGGGAACGGCGCCCGCAGGGTGCCGCCCGCCACCCGGAGCGCCTCCGTGCGGGGCGCCGGCGGCAGCAGACCACTGCGCTTGCGGTTCTCCTCCCGGTTGCCCAGACCACCGGCCACCGCCCGCACCATCGCCCCGCCGCCGGCCCGCAGCAGCAGCGGTTCGCGCAGCAACACCCCGCGCAGCCGGGCCCGTTCGAGGGTGACGGCGCGCGTGGTGAACAGTCCGCGGCGCACCCGCAGCGTGCGGGCGTCGGTCCACTCCAGGCAGTAGTTCCACCAGTTCTCGACGTACAGCACCACGGCGCCGACCGAGCCGAGGGCGAGGACGGCCAGCAGCACCGCCGGGACCGTCAGCCAGAGCGCGCCGGCGCCGAGTTCGGTGAACGCCCGCTGGACGAAGCCGAGTTTCCAGGGCTCGATGCCGATGCCGTCCAGCACCCGGTAGGCCGATCCGGCCACCACGAACACCCCGCCGATGACCCAGAAGGTGAGCGGCGCGTACCGCAGCCAACGCCAGTTGATGCGCGCCACCACCGGGTCGTTCGTGGCCGCCTCGGCATCGGCGTACGCCAGCAGCTCCGCACGCAGCCGTTCCGCTTCGGGGACCGCGAGCGCCTCCAGCGACAGCTCCTTGCTGCCGTCCCCCGAGCCCGCCGTGCCCGCCCGCAGCACGGTGACCCCCAGCAGCCGGTGCAGTGGCGAAGCCGTCAGATCGACGGTGCGGATCCGGTGCAGCGGCACACTGCGCAGCCGCCGGGTCAGCAGCCCGCTGCGGACATCGAAGGTGAGCGCGGCGCTCCCGCGGCCACCGCCGGCGCCGCCCGCCATGCCGTCGTCACGGCTCCCGGGCTCGGCGATCCGGAACTCCGTACGTGCCCAGCGGATCAGGCCGATCGTGGTCACCACGGCGAACGCCACGGCGAGGGCGGCGAGGGTGAACCAGGCCTTGGCGGTGATCCGGCCCCCGGTGGCCAGCGCCGTCAGTGCCAGCGAACCCAGCGGGGCGGCCAGCCAGCCGCAGTGCACCAGAAGGGTGCGCGGATCCAGCCGCCGCCACTCCGCGGTCCCGCCGCTGCCTTGGGTCGCATGCTCTGCGCCGGCGTGCGTTCCGGGCGCCTCGGGGCCCAGCGGAGCGCTCATGCCGCATCACCCGGCACATCCTGCGCGGCCTCGCCGATCCGCCGGGACAGCTCCTCGGCGTCCGCGTCGGACAGTCCCGCGATCTTGATGTCACCCGCCGTCGAGGCGGTGGTGACGGTCACGGTGGCCAGCCCGTACCGCCGCTGAAGGGGGCCGCGCACGGTGTCCACCGTCTGCACCCGGCTCAGCGGCGCGATCCGCCGCTTCTGCCAGAACCAGCCGCCCGCCGCGTAGACCGCCCGCTCGCCCAGCTCCCATGCGTGCACCGCGTACCGCCACCGCGGCATGACGAGGAGATAGCTCACGGCCGGCACCACGAGCACGACCAGCAGCAACGGCCCCAGCCACGGCAGCGCGCCGGGAAAGAAGAGGAGGGAGAGCACCGCCATGGTGAGCGCGACGAGCAGCATCGGGCCGCTGAGGGTCAGCAGCGCCTGAAGCGTCCACCAGCGGCGGGCCCGGGGATCGACGCGGTGGCGGGGTGGGCGTAGCAGCGCGGCGGCGTGCTCGGGCATGAAGGTCACCGGTTTCCAAGTCAAGCGTATTAAGTGCCGGTACGTTATAACGGTACAAGCGACTTGTAAAAGGGGCCGGGCTCCCCGAGCCGAAGCCCTGCCCGCGGGGCCGCGCAGCGAAGTGCCGTACGAGGGAGGTCAGCCGTGCCCAAGAAGGTGGACCACGAAGCCAGGCGCCAGGAGATCTCCGAGGCGCTGTGGCGGCTCGCGAGCACCCGCGGACTGGACGGCGCGAGCCTGCGCGATGTCGCCGCGGAGGCCGGTATCTCGCTCGGCCGGCTGCAGCACTACTTCCGTTCCAAGGACGAGATGCTGCTCTTCGCCCTCCAGCACATCAACCGGCTCGCCGGGGAGCGGATCCGCGCGCGCATCGAGGCGCTGCCCGAGGAGCCGACGCCCCGTGAGGTGCTGCGCGCCTGCCTGTCGGGCCTGCTGCCGCTGGACGAGAAGAGCCGGGTCGGGGTGCTGGTCGGCGCCGCCTACTTCGCCCGTGCCGTGTACGACGAGCCCCTGCGCGCCGAGGCGAAGAACGGCATCCCCCAGCTCCGCGCCTTGTTCGCGGACCAACTGCGACGGGCCGCGGAGCGCGGTGAACTCCCCCCGGAACGCGCCACCGAGGACGAGGCGATGCTGCTGATCAGCATGGTCGACGGCCTGTCCACGTATGTCCTGCTCGATGTGCACGGCCCCCGGACCGCACTGCGGCTGCTGGATCTGCATCTGGCGCAGCTTTTCGGGACGGAGGGGGCCGGGGGCGGGGATGCGGGTGCGCCGGCGTCGTACGGGGCCGGGGCCGGGGCCGGAGCCGACGCGGCGCCCGCTTCGGGCGAGGGGGCGGCGCCGCCGTCGCGCCCCGGGGAGGGTTCGGCGAAGGCGGCGGGCCGGGCCTGACCGGGCTGGGCCGGTCGGGCGAGATGGTGACCTTGCGATGTGGTGCTGTGGAGACGCGGTGGCGGCCGTACGGCCGCCGTGGCGGGGCGTTCCGCAGTCGTGGCGCGGCCGTTCCGCGACGCCGTCCGGACGCTGCGGCCCCGTCTACGCTTCCGGCCGCGGTGGCCGTCTACGCTTCGCGCAACAGCGCGGCGAGATCGGCCTCGACGTCCAGATGGCCTGCCTCGTCGCCCTTGGCGACCATCGCGTACGACCGGGTCAGAAAGGTCCGCAGCTCCTGCGCGTCGAACTGCACCACGGCCATGCCGCCGACGGCATGGAACTCCACGACCACCGCATCGGAGTCGTACGGCCAGATCTGCACATCGCCCGCCCCGGCCGGCGCGCACAGGCCCTCCTCCAGCAGGTCCCGCCCGAACGTCCAGGCCACTTCGGCGCCGTCCAGCGACGCGGAGGGCGGAAAGACCAAGCGCACCGCGAACGGATCGGCACGGTCGTATCGCAGGTTTGCCGGAATCACCTGCGACCGGGGAGCAGTCGCGATGAGACGGGCCTGAACGGCTTGGTCGATGACGCTGGACATCGCCGGCTCCCTTGCATTCGTTGCGGACACTTGCGTCTTTGGCCACTAGGACGCACGGGATATCGCGCTAGTGCATTGGATTCCTGCGTGACTTGCATCACGGGCCTTTGAATGTACGCATTTGCCCTCTTTGCTGTGTGCTCGGTGCGCGCACTCGGCGCTCGGGGACTCGATGTGACGGCATGTCAGGTGTGGGGTCGCGCCTCGATTCCGACCCCACGGCCACAGAGGGCTCTCCGGAGCGTGCGAGCAGTAACGGGCGACGGCGGCCGGTGGCGGTGCGCGGCGGTCTGGACGGGGCGGTCCCGCTGGGCTAGCTTCCAGCCCAAAACCGGAGCGGGGTGGGGCGAAATGCGGCGCACGGGACGTTTGTTGTGTCTGGGTACGGGCCGGGGGACGGGCCGGGGGCTGCGCCCACGCGGTGCCGGACGACGGGTGGCCCTCGTGGCCGGTGCGGCGGCGGCCCTCGCCACACTCGCGGCCGGCCCCGTCGCCGTGGCCCGGCCGGCAAACACCCCCACGAACGCGGCCTTTCCCCCGTCATACGCGACGACTCACGCCCCGGCCCGTGATGCGCTGTCGGCGGCCTCGCTCACCACCCCGCACGCCGGCTGGCGACTCAAGGACAGCGGCAGCACCGCCCGCTTCCGCGGCCTGGCGGCCGTCAGCCGTACGACGGCCTGGGCCGCCGGCTCGGCCGGTACCGTGCTGCGCACCCACGATGGCGGCAAGCACTGGAGCGACATCTCCCCACCCGGTGCCGGGGCGCTGGAGTTCCGCGACATCGAGGCGCTCGATGCGCGCCGCGCGGTCGTCCTCGCGATCGGCGAGGGTGCGGCCTCACGCGTCTTCCGTACCGAGGACGCGGGCGCCACCTGGACCGAAAGCTTCCGCAACCCCGACTCACGTGCCTTCTACGACTGCCTGACCTTCTTCGACCGGCGGCACGGCATCGCGCTCAGCGACCCCGTCGACGGCAAGTACCGCATCCTGTCCACCGGGGACGGCGGCCGCAGTTGGCGGGTACTGCCGTCGGACGGCATGCCGCCGGCCCAGCAGGGCGAGGCCGCCTTCGCCGCCAGTGGCCAGTGTCTGGTCTCCTCCGGGAGCCGTGACGCCTGGATCGCGACCGGCGGCGCAGCCACCGCCCGCGTCCTGCACACCGCGGATCGCGGCCGTACCTGGTCGGTCGCCGACACCCCGCTGCCCGCGGGCGACCCGGCACGAGGCGTCTTCGCGCTCGCCGTCCGCGACCGCGGCCACGCCCTCGCGGTCGGCGGCGACTATCGCCCCGATCAGCCCTCACCCCACGCCGCCGCGGCCAGCCACGACGCCGGCGCCACCTGGACGCCGGCCGTCGAACCCCCGAAGGCGTACCGCTCCGGCGCCGCCTGGCTGCCGTACTCCCGCCGCCTCGCCCTGGCGGTCGGCCCGTCCGGCAGTGATCTGACCCTCGACGGCGGGCGCACCTGGCACACCTTCGACAACGGCTCGTACGACACCGTCGACTGCGCCCCCGACCTGGGCTGCTGGGCCGCGGGCGAGCGGGGACGGATCGCGCGACTGGAACCGTGACGGCGAGGCGGCCGCGTTCCGTGTTTCCGCTGCTCCGGGCTCCGCCCGAGCGGCAACTCCTGCTCAAGCGGCGGCCGCCGGCCTCAGTCCAGAAGGCCGGCGAGCCGCCCCTCCAGGACCACCAGCAACTCGCTCAGCGACGCGGCGAGTTCCTCCTGCCGGCGCTCGCCGATGCCGCCGAGCAGCGACGCCTCGTACTCCAGCTGTTCGGGCAGCAGCCGGTCAACGGTCTCGCGGCCCTCGTCGGTGAGGGAGAGATGCGCGACCCGGCGGTCCCGGTCGTCGGGCCGGCGGACCACCAGCCCCCGCTCCTCCAACTGCCGTACGCGTTTGGTCACCGCGGCGCCGGAGGCGAAGGTCTCGCGGGCCACCCGCCCGGGGGTCAGCTCGCGGTCCATCCGGCGCAAGGTGGCGAGGATGTCGAACTCGGGACGGGTGAGCCCGGCCTTCCGCAGCGGCGCGTCAGCCGCCTGCTGGAGCAGTGCGGAACAGCGGTTGAGCCGTCCGATCACCGCCATCGGGCCGGTGTCCAGCCCGGGGTGCACCTGCTGCCACTGGCGCTGCACCCTCGCGACGATGTCCTCGGTCACCCGCACTCTCCTCTCGGCCCGGCCGTACGCCTCCCAATTGTGCCTGCCGCATGGTGCCGTCCGCCGGGCGGCACCATGCAGGTCAGACGGCCGCCGCCGGCATCGAGAGCTGCCGGACGAGCAGGGCCAGCGCCCGGTGGCCCTGCTGCTGGGCATGGTCGATCCGTTCGTCCGGCAGGGCGCGCTGCCACCACTCGCCGGACGCGACCTCCACGGCCTCGCGGAGCTCGGCCAGGCAACCGGCCAGCCGGTCACGAGCCCATCCGACATCCCGGGCACCGTCCGCACCGGCTGCGGGCCCCGCCGCGAGCAGCCGGGAGGCATCGGCTTCCACGGCCGCGACCCGCTCCAGAGCGACCTCGATACGGTCTGCGGCCCGCCGGTTGGTGACCACGACGCAGCAGGCCAGGCCCACCACCGCACCCACCACGGTGTCGATCCAGCGGTCGGCGATCAGCGCCCGCGCCGGTAGCCGGCTGCCGAATCCGGCCAGCAGCAGGGCCAAGGGCGTGATACACACCGAGCCGAGCCAGTAGTTGCGGCTGATCCAGGCTTCCGCCCCGAGCATGCAGGCCAGCGCCAGCCCGATCATCGCGAGGTGCCCGACGCGTATCAGCGGCAGCAGCGCGGTGTAGAGCAGCAGCCCGAGCAGACTCCCCAGGGTGCGCTGCAGCGCCCGTTGCCAGGTGAGAGTGGTGTTGGCCTGGTAGATCGAGGCCGCGGTGACCACGGCCCAGTACGGGTGCCCGACACCGAGAGCCATCGATGCCCAGCCCGCCAGCACGCAACCGGCAGCGACCCGCGCACCGATCGGCAGCAGCGGTGACCCCGGAGCGAGCCGAGCGAGCACCGGCCGCACCCCGCGCGGATGACCGGGCGCGGACCGCCGCACCCCGGCCACCTCGCCGGCGACGCCCACCACTTCCACGTCCTGTGCCACGTCCTGTGCCACGTCCTGTGCCACGTCCTGCGCGGCCGAGAGCACCATCCCCGGCAGCGGCCACCCGCCGCGCAGCCCACGGGCCCAGGCCCTGAGCCGGTCGGCTTCTGGGTGCCGGTGCGGGGCCGCGTGCGCGTGTGTGTGAGGCGGCGCGTGCGTGGCTGGAGCGCGGCTTCCGGGTTCGGGTGCTGCTGTCGGTTGGCCGGCGCTCCGACCGATGTCCTGGCTGCAGTGCCGGCCGGCGTACGGCCCGCCCTCCCCTTCGGCCTCCTGCCCCATCCTCCCCAGTACCGACTCGGCCCGGATCAGCAGT
Source organism: Streptomyces auratus (assembly GCF_050433025.1). Taxonomy (NCBI): domain Bacteria; kingdom Bacillati; phylum Actinomycetota; class Actinomycetes; order Kitasatosporales; family Streptomycetaceae; genus Streptomyces; species Streptomyces auratus. The sequence continues at coordinate 2,647,657 of NZ_JBNGCB010000003.1, forward strand.
CGTTCGAGCCCCGCCCGGGCGGTGGCCTTCGCCGGGGTGTGCCTCGGCACCATGTAGAGCGTGCGCCATGCGGCATGCACCGCGGCGGAGGTGGCATGCCAGGCGTCCGACATCCCCGCCGGCTGCGCGCCGTTGGCGCGCGGTTCCGTACGCAGCAGCCCCGCCGCCGCGTCCAGCGCGCGGGCGACGACGATTCGCTCGGGCCCCTGCGGCCGTAGCAGGGCCGGAGCCATACAGACCAGCCAGGCCAGGACCCCGGTGCCGAGCGTCAGCGCGAGGTGCAGGGGTACCTGCCCGAGGTGCTGTGGCACGAAGAAGGCCGACGCAGTGATGAACGTCAGGATGATGTTCCCCGGCGGCCCGAGGCGCGCCGCATCAAAGCCCGTCTTGTGGACCGCGGCGATCAGCGAGGCGCACACGACGAGCAGCCCGGGCGAGCTGGTCAGCGACGCGGTGGTCAGCGCGATGCCCACGCTCGCCGCCATGGCGAGCACCACCCACAGCAGCGTGCGGGCTCGGGCGGCGTACGGCAGACCGTGCCCGTACAGGGCGCACAGTGCTCCGGCCGCCGGGTAGAAGATCAGGTCCAGCCGTCCCAGCGCGAACAGTGTGAGGGCCGGGACGGCCATCGCCACCACCGCACTGAGGGCCGACTTGTGCCAGATGTCGCTGGGTCGACCGAGCCGCACCGCGCTCCGCACGGGCAACGGCCGGACGCGCACCCCGATCCCCGACTCGGTACGGCCGCCCTGCCCGGACGGCTTGCCGTGCTTCCCCATACAAGAAGGTTAACAGGTGTTTCACTCGTAAAAGATATGGCCCAACCGACGAGGGCGGCGATCTCGAAGAAAGAACGGCGACGAGGGGACGGGACAGCGACCCCGAGGAAGCGACAATGGCCAGGTGCCAGCCGCCAAGAAGAAGACGACGACCGCGAACGCGTCCCCCGAGCGTCGCCGCGAACTGCTCAACACCGCGGCGGAGATCTTCGCCGCGCACGGCTACAACGCCACCACCGTCCGCCGCATCGCGGACGAGGCCGGGATGCTCGCCGGGAGTCTCTACTACCACTTCGATTCAAAGGAATCGATGCTGGACGAGATCCTGTCCAGCTTCCTGACCGAGTTGTGGGACGGCTATGACGCCGTACTCGCCGCCGGGCTCGGCCCCCGGGAGACCATCGAGGCCCTGGTCACCGAGTCCTTCCGGGAAATCGACCGGCATCGTGCCGCCGTCGCCATCTACCAGAAGGAATCCAGGCACCTCGCCGCCCAGCCCCGCTTCGGCTATCTCACCGAATCCCAGCGGAAGTTCGAAAAGGCCTGGCTCGGCACCCTGGAGCGAGGCGTGGCCGACGGAGTCTTCCGTGCCGACCTCGACATCCGGCTCACCTACCGCTTCGTTCGCGACACCGTCTGGGTCGCGGCGAGCTGGTACCGGCCGGGCGGGCAGCACAGCCCCGAGGAGATCGCCCGGCAGTACCTCTCGATGGTGCTGGACGGCATCGCCGTACGGGTGTGACCTCACCCCGGCAGGCGCCGGCGCTCTCCGCGCCCGCCGAGGTCCGTCCGCTATCGGCGGCTGGTCAGCAGGGGGTGTTCTTCACGTACAGCGCTCGCGGCCCCTGGGTCGTGCCGTAGCGGACGTCCTTCGTCGCTCCCTTGGGGAGGCTGCCGTGAGGGTCGCGCTGATGCGGGACGACGATGGTGAAGCACGAGGTCCGCTTGGTGCACAGATTCGTCAGACGGACATAGCGCTCGTGGCCCTTGTTGAAGTACTTCCGGACCTTGACGCACTGCGGCGACCGGTCGGCCGCTGCCGCATTTGAGGCGGTGGCCAGTGTGACAGAGGCGCTGCACGCCACTATCGCCACCACTATGGCCAAGAACTTCCTCATGTGATCCCCCCGCTGGACAACTCGGATTTCCCCCGCGAAGCCCTTAGACGCTTCGCACGTTCATTCCCCATTGTCCACACCACTCAGGGAAAATCAGCCCCGGGGGCCACACAGGGACACAAGCGCGACACGAGCGCGACCCTTTCGGAACCGGACCGGGCCGTTGCGGTACGGCTCCTCCACCCGTCTGCCGAGGAACGCCGGGCGCTCTGCCCGCCGCCTAGTGGCCTGTTACGGAGCAGGTCAGGCCCTGTTGCCGCGGCGCGGCCGGTGCGCCGATGTGCGAGGCACGACCAGGCCTGCCACACACCGGTGCGGGGGTAGTTCAATACGGGACGGGCCAGGTTGGTCACATTTCCCGGTTTGCCCGTCTGCCCCTCCCGCCCCCGCCCCTCCCGCCCCGCCCCGTCCACCCCGCCCCGTCCCGCCCAGCCCAGACTCGCCACCCAGCCCAGACCCACCCAGCCCAGACCCGCCCAGCAGGGCACTGCATTGCACGGCCTGTCCGGCACGGCACTCCCCGGCAACCCTGACAGCGGGGCTCACCGCTCAGGCCGCCAGCGGTATCCCCATGCCGCCCTCCGGCGCGCTTCGTGCGTGGCAAGCACCGGCACGGGTCGGCCCCGGCCCCGAATGTCTCGGGCCCTGGCCCCGTATCTCTCACCCGGCCTCATACCTCTCACCAGGCACCCGCATGTCTCGCCCGCCCGCGATCCAACGCCCCCAAAGGGCCGGAACGGTACCCACGATCCGGACCAGCCCACGAGCCTGCCCAGGGCCGGCGCGCCGCCGAGCCACCGGCCGGGAGGTCACTCGCCCGCAGACGGGCGTGCCGTCACCACCCGCAGGCCCCGGTCCGCGAACTCACGTCGGGTTGCCTCCTTCGCTCCGCTGTCCGTGATGAAGGTGTCAAAGACATCCGCGTGACCGACCCGGGCGAAGCAGCGCTCGCCGATCTTGGACGAGTCCGCGACGACCACGGCACGCCGGGCCCGCTCGGCCATGAGGCGGTTGACCCGGGCCTCGGCCTCGTCGTGCACCGTGGCGCCCATCATCGGGTCCATGCCATTGGCTCCGATGAAGGCGACGTCGATGGAGATCTGCTGAAGCACCAACTCGCTGAACGGACCGACCAGTTCGAACGACCGCGAATGCGCCACCCCACCCGTGAGCACAATCTTGATCTGTGGCCGCACGGCCAGCTCATTCGCAATGTTGAGGGAGTTGGTGACAATCGTCAGGTGCGGTTGCGGGCCGGCCTCCGCAAAGTCCGGACGGGTGGCCAGCACGCGGGCGATGGCCGTGGTCGTGGTGCCACCGCTCAGTCCGACCACATCCCCCCGTTCGACCAGCTTCGCCGCGGCGTTGGCCACTGCCTCCTTCTCCGCCGAGCGGTGCGCATGCTTGTAGCGGATCGGCAGGTCGTACGCCACCGAGCTGAGCACCGCGCCGCCCCGGGTACGGGTCAGCAACTGCTGCTCCGCCAGGGTGTCCATGTCGCGCCGCATCGTGGCGGCCGAGACCTCCAGCGCGGTCGCGGCCTCCTCGACGTCCACCCGGCCCCGGTCCCCGAGCAGCTCAAGCAGTGCGTTCATCCGTTCATGGCGCTTCATGGCGCGAGCCTAATTCGTTTCAGCAGGCCACGGTGGCGCGCGGTATGCGCCGTCGTACTCCACTGTGGGCTCCTCTCTGTCGTGGCCCCGCCGGTGCTGCCGAGTTGTCTACGTGATCATTGGCCGGGCGGGGCGAGGTGTATGGATGGCGTGCCAGGGCAGGCCACCGGCTCCGCTGTCTCACCCCCGAGCCGGGGCCTGGGCCGCGTACTGGCCCGGAACCGCCGCCGGAGTGCCCAGGACGTCCAGGAGACGTGCCGCTTCCTCGGCCACTGCCGCCCGGGCCGGCTTGATGTACTTCCGCGAGTCGACGAGCGCCGGGTCGGTATCCAGCGTCTGCCGTATCGAGTGGGTGAAGACGGAGACCAGATGAGTGGAGATATTGATCTTCGTCATTCCGGCGGCGATGGCGCGGCGCAGTTCGTCGTCCGGCACCCCGGAGGAGCCGTGCAGGACCAGCGGCACCGGCAGGGTGGAGTGCAGTGCCGCGATGAGTTCCTTGTCGAGAACGGCCGTGCGTTCCTGCATCGCATGTGAGGAGCCGACGGCCACGGCGAGGGCATCGACGCCCGTTGCGCGGACGAAGGCCAGGGCGTCGTCCGGGTTGGTGCGCACACCTGGCGCATGGACCCCGTCCTTGCCGCCGATCTCGCCGAGTTCGGCCTCGACGTAGGCGCCGCGCTCATGGCACCAGGCGGTGAGTTCGGCGGTGGTGGCGACGTTCTCTTCGTACGGGAGGGCGGAGGCGTCCACCATGACCGAGCCCACCCCGGCGGTGATGCCCTGATGGACCAGCTCCGGGTCGGTGATGTGGTCGAGGTGTACCGCGATCCGGGCGGTGGACTCCTCGGCGAGGGCGAGGGTGGCACGTGTGAGGGGTCGCAGACTGCCGTGATAGCGGATGCAGTTCTCACTGATCTGCAGGATCAAGGGGATGCCGGTGCGCTCGGCGGCGGTGACCAGTGCCTCGGCGGTCTCCAGATGGATGACGTTGAACGCCGCGGCACCGACCCGCGCCGCACTTGCGGCGTCGACGATCGATGAGGTCGGAACTAGGGGCATGGGACGCTGACTCCCTTGCGGATGGGGCTGGTTGAGGTGAGGAAGGCGGGGGAGGCGCTCGGCGAGGCGGCGGCTACGAGGCGGCCGGCGCTTCGAGCATCACCGAACGGGTCAGGCTGCGCGGGTTGTCCGGATCCAGGCCGCGGGCGCGGGCCCGCTCCAGCGCCACCCGTTGGACCAGCACCAGGTCCGCCAGCGGATCGCGGGCATGGCGCACGAATCGGGCACCGGTCCGCACCACATCGGCCTCCAGCCCGTCCGGAGCCGGGCCGAACAGCCAGGTCACCCGGCCCGGTGCGGCTATCGCGATCGGACCGTGGCGGTACTCCATCGCGGGGTAGGACTCCGTCCAGCTCTGCGAGGCCTCCCGCATCTTGAGCGCCGCCTCATTGGCCAGACCGAACGTCCAGCCCGTGCCGAGGAAGGAGAACTGCTCGGCGTCCACCCATTCCTTCTCCACCGGTGCGACCAGCGCCTCTTCCGCGTCGGTCACCGCACGGGAGATGTCCTCGCCCAGATGCGCGCGCAGCAGCGTCAGCGCCGTCGTGGCGAAACGGGTCTGCACCACCGACTTCTCATCGGCGAACGGCAGCGCGACCGTCCGGTCGGAGAGGGCTACCGCCGGTGTCTCGGGATCGCCGATGATCGTCACCGTCGGGATGCGCCCCTTGACGGCATCGAGCACGCGCAGGACCTCGGTCGTGGTGCCGGAACGCGTGATGGCCACCACTGCGTCATAGCCGCGGTCGCTGCCGAGGAAGGCCTCGGAGGCGGCGAACGGATCCGTCACCCCCTGGCCGGCCGCCTCCCTCAGTGCCGCGTACGACTGCGCCATGAACCATGACGTGCCGCAGCCGATGACTGCCACCCGCTGTCCGGCCTCGGGCAGCGGACCGGCCGCCGCACCGAGCCGCGCGGCCTCCCGCCAGGTCTCCGGCTGGCTGTTCAGCTCCTGCTCCATGTACGAGATCTCGCTCATGGCCACCCTCCCGTGATGCTCATTGCCCTGCGCAGAAACTTGGACTGCGCAAAACTGCAATATTTTGGTTCGTTGCAATCGACTGTACGCAGAAAAGCTCGCAGCGTTCCATCCCTCGAACGAGTGGACGTATCAGAGGGGGCGGGAGGACTGCCGGCTTGTGGTGGGCCTGATGGGCTAAGCGAGTACAGGGGTGTGGCCTGGGATTGGTCGGGTTGCCAGTTGGGTGGATGCAGGGACGAGGGGACGACAGGGAGGTGAAGTGAAGGTGTTGACAGCTGCGCGAAAGGCGCCGAATACTCGCAAGATCAGTCATGCACGTTTCGCCATGTTGCAAGGCCCGCCCGCCGCACAAAGGACTTCCCGTGTCCACTGCCACGCTCTCCGCGACGCCCCCGCCGCCCTCACCCCACACCGCACGCCGCACCGGCAGGCTGTTCGCACTCACCGGCGCCGTCGTCGGCGTCATCTACGGCTACGACACCGGCAGCATCTCGGGTGCCCTGGTGTTCCTGAGCAAGGACTTCCATCTCACCGAGGCTGAAAAAGGCCTGGTCAACAGCATCTTGGTGGGAGGCTCCATCGTGGGTGCCCTGATCGGCGGCAAGCTCGCCGACGCCCTGGGCCGCAAGGCCGCGATGCTGATCGTCGCCGGCTCCTACGCCGTGTTCGTCGCGCTCTCCGCCCTCGCGCCCGACGTCATCGTGCTCGACGTCGTCCGCTTCCTGCTCGGCGTCGCCATCGGCATCTCGATCGTCGCCGCCCCGCTCTATGTCGCCGAATCGACACCGGCACGTATCCGCGGAGCCTCCGTCGCCGCCTACCAAGTCGCCACGGTCGCGGGCATCGTCATCACGTACTTCGTCAACTGGGGCCTGTCCGGCGGCGGTCACTGGCGGTGGATGCTCGGCCTTTCCGCGATCCCCGCCGCACTGGTCCTGATCCCGCTGCTCCGGCTGCCGGACACCCCGCGCTGGTACGTCCTCAAGGGGCGTACGGAACGGGCCGTCGAGGTCATGGCCATGACCGACCCGGATGTCGATCCGCGCGCAGAGGTGGCCGCTGTGGGAGCGGCCCTCGCCGAGGAGAGCGGCGGCTCGGCCCGCTCCATGCTGCGCAAGCCGTACGCCCGTGCCGCCCTCTTCGTCGTCGGTCTCGGGTTCTTCTGCCAGATCACCGGCATCAACGCCGTGACGTACTACAGCCCGCAGATCTTCGAGGAGATGGGCTTCACCGGTAACGGCCAGAACTTCCTGCTGCCGTCCTTCGTCCAGCTCGCCTCGTTGGCCGCGACGGTGCTCGCCATCCTCATCATCGACCGGCTCGGCCGCCGTGTGGTGCTGCTCAGCGGCATCGGCACGATGGCCGTGATGCTTGCCGTCCTGACCGCGGTCTTCGGCACGGGCGAGCTGCACGGCGCCATGACCTGGGTGGGGTTCACCGCCATCCTGCTGTTCACCGCCGCCTTCAACTTCGGCTTCGGCTCACTGATCTGGGTCTATGCGAGCGAGGCGTTCCCTGCCCAGCTGCGCTCGACCGGGGCGTCGGTCATGCTCACCGCCGACCTGGTCGCCAACCTCCTGATCGCCCAGTTCTTCCCCTCCCTGATGGCGTGGGCGGGCGCCGCCCGGACGTTCGCGGGACTCGGCGTCCTCGCGCTCGCCGCCCTGGTCTTCGCTTTCGCCACCGCGCCCGAGACCAAGGGCCGCCAGCTGGAGGAGATTCAGGACTACTGGCGCAACGGGGGACGCTGGCCCGTGCCGCTCGCACCGGGCTCCGCGAGTCCCGGCCCGCACCGCGATGCGGCGCTCCCGCCGACCACGACTGCGTAGGCGCGGGATGGCGGCGCCCCTGGCGTCCCGGTGTGCCCCGCCTGCCGCGGCACGGTGCAGCTGCCTGCGCGCCGCGGGGTTGCCGTCTCAGGACGGCAGTTGCTCCCGGTACTGCTCCAGCGCGGGCGCGGTCGTCGTCGCCACGAACTCGGTGACCCGGTACTCACACACGCCGGCGAGGACGAAGGGGTCCTCGGCCACGATCCTCTCGACGGTCGCACGGTCCGGCCCGGCAGCGAGAATCACGCCGCCGTCGCGCGGCACCTTGCGGCCGGCGGCGAGGAAATGCCCCGCGGCGTACCCCTTCTTCAGCCACTCCACGTGGTCCTCAAGGACCTCGTCGACGCGTGCGAGGGGTGCGGTATAGGTCAATTCCAGTACGAACATGGCTGCAATATAGAGGAGGTGCCGCACGCGGCCGCCGGCCCTCCCGGGAAGGGGGCGTTCCGCCCGGTGCAGGCCGCCGCTGGCCCGCCGGCTCGGTGCCGCGGGCCCGTCGGGATCCGCCACCGAGCCGATCCGCCCGCTCCGGCTCCCTCGCTCAGCGGTTCGGTAGCGTGGTGGCCACCATGGACACTCCCGGAACGCCCTCCTGCGACGACGAACTGCGGCACTGGCCCACCGACGAAGCCCAGGCACGCGCGGTGCAGGACCGGTTGCGGCCGCTTGTGCGGCTCGATGAATCCGGTCCGGAGCCAGGGTTCGACGGCACCGTGGTCGGCGTCGATGTGGCCTACGACGACGCACGCGATGTCGTCGCCGCGGCCGCCGTCGCGCTGGACGCCCGTACGCTCGCCGTCGTCGACGAAGCCACTGCCGTCGGGCAGGTCTCCTTTCCGTATGTCCCGGGACTGCTCGCCTTCCGTGAGATTCCCACCGTGCTCGACGCGCTCGCCTGCCTCGCCCGCGTTCCTGACCTCGTGGTCTGCGACGGGTACGGGCTGGCGCACCCGCGACGCTTCGGGCTGGCCAGCCATCTGGGGGTGTTGACGGGGCTGCCCACCATCGGTGTGGCCAAGAATCCCTTCACGTTCCGGTATGCACCTCCCGGGCCCGACCGCGGCGACACCTCCCCGCTGTTGGACGGCGCCGAGGAGGTGGGCCGTGCGCTGCGGACCCAAAAGGGCGTCAAGCCGGTCTTTGTCTCCGTGGGGCACCGCGTCGACCTCGACCGGGCCTGTGCGCATACGCTCCGCCTGGCGGCTCACTACCGCCTTCCGGAGACGACGCGGGCCGCCGACGCGCTGTGCCGGAAGGCGCTCGCGGCCGCCTGAGGTGGCCGGGCGAGGGAACCGCGCTACTCCTGGACGACGCGGAACGTGATGCCTGCTTCCTGGAGGCGAGCGGTGAGCGCATCCCCCATGGCGACCGCGGTCGTCACCTGGCCCGCGGTCTCCGGCAGATCGTCGAAGGCCAGGCTTAGCGCCGACTCGGCAAGCATCTTCGCCGTCTCGTCGTAGCCGGGGTCGCCGCCCGCGACCTCGGTGACCAGGTGCCTGCCGCCGGCGGAGGCGACGAAGCGCACCTTGAACCAGCTGCGCGCACGGCGCTCGGGGCCCGGCCCGTCGCCCGGCTCCAGACGCCCCGACAACCAGCGCCGTGCGGGCGGCACCTGGGCGAGTGCACACAGGGCACCCGCTCCCAGCGCCCCGCCGACGGCGATCGGCAGCCGCTGTACGCCCGCGTAGTGGCGATAGCGGAAATCGGGTCCGTAGCGCTCCAGCGCGGCGGCCGAGCGCGCGACGATCTGCGCGTCGACGGTGGGCAACGGCACACCCCAGGTCCGTGTTTCGCGGCTCTTGAGGGGCGGGCCGAGGGGCGCTCGCACCGTGCGGCCGGCCGGTCGCGGTGCGGCCCGCTGCCGTTCGCGGGCGGCCCGCGCCATGGCAACCGGGCGCGAGGCGGCGTTCAGCGCGGAGGCCAGCGTGCCGCCGGAGAACGTGGCATTGCTCCGGACGAATCCGTCGATGCGCACCGGGACGTCTTCGGGGAGGAGCCCCACCGTGAAGAGGACCCCCAGATCGTGCGGGACGGAGTCGAAGCCGCCCGCATGCACGAGGCGGGCACCCGTGGCGCGTGCCGTCGCGTGGTGCCGGAGGTACATCCGGTCGATGAACTCCGACTCCCCGGACAGATCGACATAGTCGGTGCCGGCTGCGGCACACGCGGCCACCAGCGGCTCACCGTGCAGCACATAGGGGCCGACGGTCGTCATCAGTACCCGGGTGCCGGCGGCGAGCGCGTGGAGCGAATCCGCATCGCTGCTGTCGGCCCGCAACAGCGGCAGCTCGGCACAGGCCGGGTCGATCTTCACCAGCCGGTCGCGCAGCTGCTCCAGTTTGGCGGTGTTGCGCCCGGCAAGGGCCCAGCGGCAGTCCTTGGGGGCGTGTTCCGCGAGATATTCGGCCGTGAGCGCGCCGGCGAAACCGGTCGCGCCGTAGAGGACGAGGTCATGGGCCCGTCCGGTGGTGTCCTGCCGTCGCATCCTGCGTCCTCTCCAGCACCCTCGTGACCTGGAGTCCGGACCCTAGGCAGTGGCCGTCGCCCCGTCAACGACCGCTCACAGCAGTGCCCTTGGGCGTTCAGGGGCGGCGCGGAGCACGGCGTGCAGTCTTGACAGTGCGTCGGCACGGGGCCAGATTCACGAAGAGCACCACGACGTAGGACGTCCGATGTCGGGTGCGCCGCTCACTGCTCTCACCCTCTTTCCCTTCGCCCGCCGCCTGTGGCCGGGCGGATGTTCCGGCGTCCGTCCACCGCGCGGAACCCGGGCGCCGGCCCTGCGGACACCGCGCCCGACGACACGGCTCCTGACGACGCCGCGCCCGACGACGCCGCGCCCGACGACGCCGCGCCCGACGACGCCGCGCCCGACGATGCCGCTCACCGAATCGCCCGCCGACTGCTGGAGGAGGCCGGATCGCTGTGACGATGCGCCCCTGGAACATCCCTGGCCGGTTACGGAGCGGGTGGCTGGAGGTCACCCCGTCCCAGTGGAAGGCGATGTTCGCCGCCTGGATCGGCTATCTCCTGGACGGCTTCGACTTCGTCCTGATCACGCTGGTGCTGACCGACATCGCCGACGAATTCCACCTGCGCACCGCCACCGCCGCCTCGCTGATCTCCGGCGCCTTCATCACCCGATGGCTGGGCGGCGCCGCATTGGGCGCGATGGGCGACCGCTACGGCCGCCGGGCCGCCATGATCACCAGCATTCTGCTCTATTCGCTCGGCACCTTCGCCTGTGGGTTCGCCTGGGATTACACCAGTTTGTTCGTCGCCCGGCTGGTCATCGGTCTGGGCATGGCGGGGGAGTACAGCGCCGGCGCAACGTATGTGCTGGAGAGCTGGCCCACCCGATGGCGTAACCGGGCTTCCGGATTCCTGATCTCCGGTTACGCGGGCGGCACCGTCCTCGCGGCCGAGCTCTACAAATGGGTGGTCCCGCACGGGGGCTGGCGCTGGATGTTCTGGATCGGCGTACTGCCCGTCCTGGTCGCCGTCTGGGTGCGCAGATCGCTGCCGGAGGCCGGTGACTGGCAGCGGCAGATCGCCGCCCGTCCGGACGGGGAACGCCCCAACCCCTTCCGGCCGTTGTTCACCGGTCGCATCCGGGGCTGGGGCAACACGGCGCTGGCGGCGACCGCCTCGGTCGCGCTGTTCTGCGTGTTCACGCCCGTCGGCGCCGGTGGTGTCCCCTGGCTGTCGGGCGTCGCCGCGCTGTGTCTGATCGCGTTCGCCGTGCAGCTCGGCGGCCGCCGGGGATGGCTGCTGTACGTCTCCCTCATGGCGACGGTCTTCTGCGCCTTCCTCTACAGCTGGCCGATCCAGGCCCTGCTACCCACCTACCTCAAGACCGACCTCGGATACGCCCCCGCGCAGGTCACCGACGTGATGTTCTACGCGGGCTTCGGGACCATGGCGGGCTGCTGGCTGGCGGGCTTCGTCGGCGACCTGCTCGGCACCCGCCGCGCCTACGCGTACACCCTGCTGGCCTCACTGGCCTTCGTCTTTCCGGTCTTCGCGGTACGGGACAGTCTCCCGGCGCTCGGAGTGCTCATCTTCGTGCTGCTCGCGCTCGGCCAGGGCATCTCGGGGATCCTGCCGAAGTACCTCGCCGGCCACTTCCCGACCGCCACCCGCGCCGCCTCCCTGGGCTTTGTCTACAACGTCGGGGCCCTGGGCGGGGCGGTGGCGCCCGTCCTCGGGGCCCGACTGGCCGAAGGCATGCCCCTGGGGCGGGCGCTCGCCGTGCTCACCTTCGGGCTGACGCTCGTCGTCATCCTCCTGGTGGGCGGCAACATTCCTCAGCGACTGGGACGCCTTGCGGACCGTCGGGCGCCCGATGACCACCTCGTACCGGAGGCCGGGGGAACGGGGACCCTTCCCGCGGGGGCGGCGCCCGGCCCGGCCTTCGGGGACGCGGCCCCCGACGCGCCATAGCGGTGCCCGGCGCGACGGGCACCACAGCCGGGCCGGACGGGGCGGGCGCCGTGCTCGGGCTGTGCGCCGCGCGAGCCGACGGCGTGGCGCCTTGTGGAGCCGGGCAGGCATGGCGGCAGGCGTGCCGCTGCCGGCCGGGCGTCCGGCGCTCCGCGGGGCCGTTGTCAGTGGTCGCCGTTAGCGTGGAATGCGTTGGCCGGCCCGCGCGGTGTGCGCGTGGGCCGGGCGGTACCGCAGACGGTGCCGTACGGGGGACGGACGTGGAGGAAGTCATGGCGAAGGCGTCGGATCCGGCGGCGGTGCGGGAGCAGGTGCGGGCGTTCGCGCTGGCCCTGCCCGGAGCCGTGGAGGAGTTTCCGTGGGGCGAGAGCGTCATCAAGGTCAACAAAAAGGTCTTCGTCTACCTCGGGGTCGATGACGGCAGCCATCCGCGCGGGGTCACGCTGAAACTCAAGGACCCGGAGGCGCATGCCCATGCGCTGACCTCGCCCGGCGCCAAGCCCGCCGGTTACGGCCTGGGCGCGTCCGGATGGGTCCAGGTCCCCCTGGAGGAGCAGGGCGCTCCGCCGGCCGAGCTGCTCTGCGACTGGGCGGAGGAGTCGTATCGCGTCATAGCCCCCAAGAAGCTCATCGCCGAGCTCGACGGGGGATAGCGGCGCAGCGGCAGCAGACGCGCAAAGGCCCGTGACGGCGATGGCAGTTGAGCATCGACGGCACGGGCCTTTTCCGCGGTTGCCACCTGGCATGAGGGGCTTGTGGAAAGTGGAACACGTTCTTAACATCACGAGTGTTACATCAGAAGTGTCACAGTGCGGAAAGGCATGGGGCGCGATGACAGAGTCAGGGAACGGCCCGCTGAGCGGGGTGCGGGTCGTCGAACTCGCAGGCATCGGCCCCGGCCCCTTCGCGGCCATGCTGCTGGCCGACCTCGGCGCCGATGTCGTCCGCGTCGACCGCCCCGGAGGCGCGGGGCTGGGCATCGACCCCGCGTACGACCTCACCAACCGCAACAAACGCTCCGTGCTGGTGGATCTCAAGACCCCCGAGGGGGTGGCGCAGGTACGGGAACTGGTCGCCCGCGCCGATGTGCTGGTGGAGGGCTACCGCCCCGGCGTGGCCGAGCGGCTGGGCGTGGGCCCCGAGGAGTGCCTGGCGCTCAACCCCCGGCTGGTCTACGGCCGGATGACGGGCTGGGGGCAGCAGGGCCCGCTCGCCGACACCGCCGGACACGACATCGGCTATATCGCCATCACGGGCGCCCTCGGCATGATCGGCTCGCCCGACGGCCCGCCCGCCATCCCCGCCAACCTCGTCGGTGACTACGCCGGCGGCTCTCTCTACCTCGTCATCGGCATCCTCGCCGCCCTCCAGCACGCCCGCAGCGAAGACGGCAGGGGCCAGATCGTCGATGCCGCCATCGTCGACGGCACGGCCCATCTGACGGCGATGATCCACGGCATGCTGGCGGCCGGCGGCTGGCAGGACCGGCGCGGCAGCAATCTGCTGGACGGCGGCGCACCCTTCTACGGCACCTACGAGACCGCCGACGGCGGCCATATGGCGGTCGGCGCGCTGGAGAAGCGCTTCTATGGCGAGTTCATCCGGCTGCTGGGCCTCGCACAGGAGGTCCCCGACCGCGATGACCTCGCCGCTTGGACGGAGCTGCGCGCGGCCATCGCCGCGCGCTTCAGGACCCGGACCCGCGAGGAGTGGACGGCGGTCTTCCAGGGGTCCGACGCCTGTGTCGCGCCCGTGCTCTCCCTCCGCGAGGCCCCGCAGCATCCGCATCTCGCCGCCCGCGGCACCTTCGTCGAGCACGGCGGGATCACCCAGCCCGCGCCCGCGCCGCGGTTCTCGCGCACGCCGGGGGCGCTCCGCCGACCACCCGCACGGCCCGGTGCGGACACCGCGGAGATCGCGCGCGACTGGCAGGCACCCAGCCTCCTCGCCGCGCCGCCGCCGGGCCCGTCCGACGCCCCGTCCGGCGGCCGAGCCCGCGCCGAGCAGAAGGACACAGCCGGCTGAGGGGCCGCTGCCCGCCAAGCCGACCGAGACCGTCACACACTGGCTCTGAGGAGGGCCCCGACAGATGAAGCGCCAGATCTTCACCGCGGACCACGACGCGTTCCGCGAGACCGTCCGGACCTTCCTCACCAGGGAAGTGACGCCGCATTACGAGCAGTGGGAGAAGGACGGCATCGTCAGCCGCGACGCCTGGCGGGCGGCCGGCGCCCAGGGGCTGCTGGGACTCGCGGTGCCCGAGGAGTACGGCGGGGGCGGACAGCCCGACTTCCGCTACAGCGTGGTGCTGGCCGAGGAGTTCACCCGGGCGGGCGCCGCCGGGCTCGCCGTGGGCCTGCACAACGACATCATCGGCCCCTATCTGACGACGCTCGCCACCGACGAGCAGAAGCGCCGCTGGCTGCCCGGCTTCTGCAGCGGCGAGATCATCACCGCCATCGCGATGACCGAGCCCGGCGCCGGCTCCGACCTGCAGGGCATCCGCACCCACGCCGAGGACGCCGGCGACCACTGGATCCTCAACGGTTCCAAGACCTTCATCTCCAACGGCATCCTCGCCGACCTGGTTATCGTCGTGGCCAGGACGACGCCGGAGGGCGGGGCGCACGGTCTGAGCCTGCTGGTCGTCGAGCGGGGCATGGCGGGTTTCGAGCGCGGCCGCAACCTCGACAAGATCGGCCAGAAGGCCCAGGACACCGCCGAGCTGTTCTTCCACGACGTCCGCGTCCCCAAGGAGAATCTGCTCGGCGAGCTGAACGGCGCCTTCATCCACCTGATGACCCATCTCGCGCAGGAGCGGATGAACATCGCCGTCTCCGGGATCGCCGCCGCCGAACATCTGCTGGAGATCACCAGCCGGTACGTCAAGGAGCGCGAGGCGTTCGGACGGCCGCTGTCCAAGCTCCAGCACATCCGCTTCGAGATAGCCGAGATGGCCACCGAATGCGCCGTCACCCGCGCCTTCGTCGACCGCTGTATCGCCGACCACACCGCCGGCGAGCTGGACGCGACGCATGCCTCGATGGCCAAGTGGTGGGCCACCGAGCTGCAAAAACGCGTCGCCGACCGCTGTCTGCAACTCCATGGCGGATACGGCTATATGGCCGAATACCGCGTGGCCAAGGCCTTCACCGACGGCCGCATCCAGACGATCTACGGAGGGACCACCGAGATCATGAAGGAGATCATCGGACGCTCCCTGCTGGACTGACCCGGACGGCCCCGGACCACTCGCTGCCCCTGCCCCACCCTCATGCGAAAGGCTTGTTGACTTGAGTACCGAAGCGTACGTATACGACGCGATCCGCACCCCGCGCGGCCGCGGCAAGGCCACCGGCGCGCTGCACGGCACCAAGCCGATCGACCTGGTCGTCGGACTGATCCACGAAGTGCGCCGGCGCTTCCCCGGACTCGACCCGGCCGCCGTCGACGACATCGTGCTCGGCGTGGTCGGCCCGGTCGGCGACCAGGGATCCGACATCGCGCGGATCGCGGCGATCGCCGCCGGCCTGCCCGACACGGTCGCCGGCGTCCAGGAGAACCGCTTCTGTGCGTCGGGTCTCGAAGCCGTCAACATGGCCGCGGCCAAGGTGCGTTCGGGCTGGGAGGACCTGGTCCTGGCGGGCGGTGTCGAATCCATGTCCCGGGTCCCGATGGCCTCCGACGGCGGCGCCTGGTTCGCCGACCCGATGACCAACTTCGACACCGGCTTCGTCCCGCAGGGCATCGGCGCCGACCTGATCGCCACCATCGAGGGCTACACCCGGCGCGATGTCGACGAATTCGCCGCGCTCTCCCAGGAGCGCGCCGCCGAGGCCTGGAAGGACGGCCGCTTCGACCGCTCCGTCGTCCCGGTGCGCGACCGCAACGGCCTGGTCGTCCTCGACCACGACGAGCACATGCGGCCCGGCACCACCGCCGACTCCCTGGCCGGCCTCAAGCCGTCCTTCGCCACGATCGGTGACGCGGGCGGCTTCGACGCGGTCGCCCTGCAGAAGTACCACTGGGTCGAGAAGATCGACCACGTCCACCACGCGGGCAACTCCTCCGGCATCGTGGACGGCGCGGCGCTCGTCGCCATCGGCTCCAAGGAGGTCGGCGAGCGCTACGGCCTGACCCCGCGGGCCCGCATCCTCTCCGCCGCGGTCTCCGGCTCCGAGCCGACGATCATGCTCACCGGCCCGGCGCCCGCCAGCCGCAAGGCCCTCGCCAAGGCCGGGCTGACCATCGACGACATCGATCTCGTCGAGATCAACGAGGCCTTCGCCGCCGTGGTGCTGCGCTTCGTCAAGGACATGGGCCTGAGCCTGGACAAGGTCAACGTCAACGGCGGCGCCATCGCCCTGGGCCACCCCCTCGGCGCCACCGGCGCCATGATCCTCGGCACCCTGATCGACGAGCTGGAGCGGCAGGACAAGCGCTACGGCCTGGCCACCCTCTGCGTCGGCGGCGGCATGGGTATCGCCACCGTCATCGAGCGCCTCTGACCGCCCGTCCCCACCCCTTACGGAGAAGCCACAGTGAGCGAGTCCCCTGCGTCGTCGACCATCCGCTGGGAACAGGACGAGACCGGCATCGTCACCCTGGTCCTGGACGACCCCGACCAGTCGGCCAACACCATGAACAACGCCTTCAAGGCCTCCCTGACCGCGGTCGCCGACCGCCTGGAGGCCGAGAAGGACAGCATCCGCGGCATCATCTTCACCTCCGCCAAGAAGACCTTCTTCGCCGGCGGTGACCTGCGCGAACTCATCGCCATCACCCCCGCACAGGCCCAGCAGGCCTTCGAGACCGGCAACGGCATCAAGCGCGACCTGCGCCGCATCGAGACCCTCGGCAAGCCCGTCGTCGCCGCGATCAACGGCGCGGCGCTGGGCGGCGGTTACGAGATCGCCCTGGCCTGCCACCACCGCATCGCCCTCGACACCCCCGGCACCAAGATCGGCCTGCCCGAGGTCACCCTCGGCCTGCTGCCCGCCGGCGGCGGCGTCACCCGCACCGTCCGGCTGCTCGGCATCACCGACGCACTGCTGAAGGTGCTCCTCCAGGGCACCCAGTACAACGCCGGCCGGGCCAAGGACGCAGGCCTGATCCACGAGGTCGCGGCCACCCCCGAGGAGCTCCTCGCCAAGGCCCGCGCCTTCGTCGACGAGCACCCCGAGTCCCAGCAGCCCTGGGACGTCAAGGGGTACCGCATCCCCGGCGGCACCCCCGCCCAGCCGAAGTTCGCGGCCAACCTCCCGGCGTTCCCCGCCAACCTCAAGAAGCAGCTGAACGGCGCGCCGTATCCGGCCCCGCGCAACATCCTGGCCGCGGCGGTCGAGGGCTCCCAGGTCGACTTCGAGACCGCGCAGACCATCGAGGCGCGCTACTTCGTCGAGCTGGTGACCGGTCAGGTCTCCAAGAACATGATCCAGGCGTTCTTCTTCGATCTGCAGGCCGTCAACTCGGGAGCCAACCGTCCCAAGGACATCGAGCCGCGCAAGGTCGAGAAGGTCGCGGTCCTCGGCGCCGGGATGATGGGCGCGGGCATCGCCTACTCCTGCGCCAAGGCCGGGATGCAGGTCGTCCTCAAGGACCTCTCCCTGGAGGCGGCCCAGAAGGGCAAGGCGTATGCGGAGGGGCTGCTCGCCAAGGCGCTCTCCCGGGGCCGGACCACCGAGCAGCAGCGCGATGAGCTGCTGGCGCGCATCACGCCCACCGCCGAGCCCGCCGATCTCGCGGGCTGTGACGCCGTCATCGAGGCGGTCTTCGAGGACGTCGGTCTCAAGCACAAGGTGTTCAAGGAGATCCAGCACATCGTCGCCCCCGACGCGCTGCTGTGCTCCAACACCTCCACCCTGCCCATCACGCTGCTGGCCGAAGGCGTCGAGCGGGAGCAGGACTTCATCGGGCTGCACTTCTTCTCGCCGGTCGACAAGATGCCGCTGGTGGAGATCATCAAGGGCGAGCGGACCGGTGACGAGGCGCTGGCCCGCGCCTTCGACCTGGTCCGGCAGATCCGCAAGACTCCGATCGTCGTCAATGACTCGCGGGGCTTCTTCACGTCCCGCGTCATCGGCCACTTCATCAACGAGGGCGTGGCGATGATCGGCGAGGGCCTCGACCCGGTCTCCGTCGAGCAGGCCGCCGCCCAGGCCGGCTATCCGGCCAAGGTGCTGTCGCTGATGGACGAGCTGACCCTGACCCTGCCGCGCAAGATCCGCGAGGAGTCCAAGCGGGCGGTCGAGGAGTCCGGCGGCACCTGGCAGCCGCATCCGGCCGACGCGGTCATCGACCGGATGGTCGACGAGTTCGGCCGCCCCGGCCGCAGCGGCGGCGCCGGCTTCTACGAGTACGGCGACGACGGCAAGCGCGCCGGTCTGTGGCCGGGCCTGCGGGAACACTTCGCCCAGGAGGGCGCCGGCATCCCGTTCGCCGACATGCAGGAGCGGATGCTGTTCTCCGAGGCGCTGGACACCGTCCGCTGCCTGGAGGAGGGCGTGCTCACCTCCGTCGCCGACGCGAACATCGGCTCCATCCTGGGCATCGGCTTCCCCGGCTGGACCGGCGGTGTGCTCCAGTACATCAACGGCTACCAGGGTGGGCCAGGGCGGGAGGAACTCGTCGGTCTGCCCGGATTCGTGGCCCGCGCCCGTGAGCTGCAGGCTGCCTACGGAGACCGGTTCGCGCCGTCCCCGCTGCTGGTCGAAAAGGCCGGGAAGGGCGAGAAGTTCAGCGACTGAACGGTCGGGGGCGGGCCCCGGCGGCCCGCCCCCGTCACCCCTGGGGCCCGTCCCGCCGGCTGCGGTCGCCCTCCTTGCCGAACGACTCCCGCAGCTCCTGCTTCATCGACCGCTGGAAGGCGGTGACCAGTGCCTGCACCACCATCGGCTGCATCTCGGCCGAGAGCGACTTCATCCGCGCCATCTCCTCCTCGTCCGGCCCGCCGTGCCGGTTCGGCTCCCATACCTCGTCCTTGAAGAGCCGGCTGAGCTCCCGGGCCGCCGCGCGGGTGTGCTCGATGACGACGCTGCGCGCCGCGAGGATGGTCTCCAGCGCGATCGGCACGTCCAGAAGGCGCGTGCCCAGATGGAGCAGTCCCGGGTCGACCCGGAAGACACGGGGGTCCTCGGTCCGTACGAGCACGCTCATCGCCGCCAGCCGGTCCACGTCCTCCTCGGTCAGCGCCCGGCCGACCCGCCGCTCCAGCTGTTCCCGGGTCGCGTCCTCCGCCTTGTCCGGTACCCAGCCGGCCACCAGCGCCCGGTGGATGGCCAGATCCTGGGCGCTCAGATCGGGTGGCAGCTGCTCCAGATAGCGCTCGATCGCCGACAGCGTCAGGCCCTGGTGCTGGAGCTCCTCGATGAGCGCGAGCCGCGAGAGGTGGTCCGGTCCGTAGCGGCCGACCCGGCGCGGACCGATCTCCGGCGGCGGCAGCAGACCGCGCGTGCTGTAGAAGCGGATCGTGCGGACCGTGACGCCGGCGCGGGCGGCCAGCTCGTCGACGGTCAGACCGGTGGCGGACTCCCTCATGATTCAACAGTATTGCTGTCTCACCACTCTTGTGAAACCTCTTGCCCCCCTTCTCCGCCGGGCGTACCGCCGCGGGCCCGGCACGTCCGTGGCGCCGGCGCACCTTCTCAGGAGGCCGTCGTGACCACGATCCTGCGCATGCCCGGCGCAGCGGACGAACTCACCCTGCCGGCACTGCTGTTGCGCAATGCCGAGGATCACGGAGGGCTGCCGGCGCTGTCCTGGGCTGACCCCGGCGGCCGGCACACGCTCAGCTGGGCCGAGGTGCGCCACCGGGTCGCCGAGCTGGCGGCCGGGTACCGCTCGCTGGGCGTACGGCGGGGCGAGATCGTCCTCCTCATGATGGGCAACCGCCCCGAGCACTGGCTCAGCGACCTCGCCCTGGTGCATCTGGGCGCGGTGCCGGTGACCGTGTACGGCACCGCGGCGCCCGAGCAGCTCGCCCGGGTCGTCCGGCACAGCAGGGCCCGCCTCGCCGTGGTGGAGGGGGTGCGCGCGGCCGGGCGCTGGACGCCGCTGCTCGACGATGCGGCCGCGTGCCTGGACCGGCTGGTGCTCGTCGACACCGAGGGCGCCGGTGCGGCGGACCGGTTCGTCAGCTGGGCGGCGCTGGCCGCCCGGGGCGCCGAGCGGTACGACCCGGTGGCGTTCGAGGAGGGCCTGCGGCAGGCGGACGCGGCGGATCCGCTCACCGTCGTCTACACCTCCGGCACCACCGGCGAGCCCAAAGGCGTGGTGGTCAGCCACCGCAATGTGGTGCTCAACGCGAGGGCGCTGGACGCCGTGGTGGAGGTGCCGGACCATCCCGACCACCTCTGTTACCTCCCCTTCGCGCATATCGCCGAGCGGATGCTGGGGCTGTATCTGCCGGTCTTCCGGGCCTCTCACGTCCACCTCTGCGCGGACCCGGCCGCGGTGGCCGACGCCGTGCGCGCGCTGCATCCGGCGGAGTTCTTCGGAGTGCCGCGGGTCTGGGAGAAGCTGACGGTGTCGATACGGACCGTAGTGACGCAGCTCCCCGAGGAGCGGCGGGCGGCCGTCGCCGCGGCGGGCGACTGCGCCCGTGCCCACCTCGCCTGTCAGGAGCGAGGGGAGCGCCCGTCCGCCCAGCTGGCGGAGGCGTACCGCAGGGCCAGGGCCGAGGTGCTCGATCCGCTGCTGGCGCCGGCCGGCTTCGACCGGCTGGTGTGGGCGGCGAGCGCGGCCGCACCGATGCCGCCGGACGTGCTGCGGTTCTGGGCCGGTCTGGGCATCGTGATCATGGACGCCTGGGGGCTGACCGAGACGACGGGGGTGGCGACGACCAACGGTCCCGGTGCCTTCCGGAGGGGCTCGGTCGGCCGCCCGCTCGGCGGGGTGGAGCTGCGGACTGCCGCGGACGGGGAGATCGAGGTCCGGGGGCGGACCGTGTGCGCGGGCTATCTGCGGGCCGACGGGTCGGTGGAGCGGATGACCGATGCCGACGGCTGGTTCGCGACGGGCGACATCGGACGGATCGACGAGGGCGGCTTCCTCTGGCTGACCGACCGCAAGAAGGAACTGATCGTGACGTCGACGGGCCGGAATATCGCGCCCGCCCTGGTGGAGAACGTCCTGAAGGAGCACCCGCTCATCGCCCAGGCGCTGGTGTACGGCGACAACCGGCCGTATCTGGTCGCGCTGCTGGTCCTGGACCCGGAGCTGGCCCCCGCCTGGGCGGCACGGCACGGCCTCGGGGGCACCTTGCGGGAGCTGGCCCGGCATCCGGAGGTGCGGGCCGAGATCGAGCGAGCTGTCGGTTCGGCCAACAAACGCCTCAACAGGACTGAACAGGTCAGAAAATTCGCGATGCTGGGCGAGGAGTGGGGTCCGGAATCGGGTGAACTGACGCCCTCTTTCAAAATGAGGCGCCGGGTAATTCACGACAAATTCGGACAAATCTTGGATGGCCTGTACGCGTTGTGATCTTGCGCACAGACGGAGGGGCGCTCTTCAGGGAGGGTGTGCCGTCGACCGGCCGTGCGATCCACGGGATCCGGCCATCGCTCAAGCCTGCCCGAAAGCGAGATACACCAGCAGTGAGCACAGAAACCGTCATCGACTCAGCCCACAGGTCACCTGACGGGGGAAGCGGCGCCCAGCAGGATGCGGGCGACGCGGGCTACAGCAAGGGCCTCAAGGGCCGGCACATCAACATGATCGCCATCGGCGGAGCGATCGGCACCGGCCTGTTCCTGGGCGCCGGCGGCCGGCTGCACTCCGCCGGTCCCGCACTGGCCATCGCCTACGCGGTCTGCGGTCTCTTCGCATTCTTCGTCGTACGCGCCCTGGGCGAGCTGGTGCTGCACCGCCCGTCGTCCGGCTCGTTCGTCTCCTACGCCCGTGAGTTCCTGGGGGAGAAGGGCGCCTACGTCGCCGGATGGATGTACGTCGTCAACTGGTCGACGACCGGTATCGCCGACATCACCGCGATCGCGCTCTACACCCACTACTGGAGCATGTTCACCAGCATCCCCCAGTGGGTCATGGCACTGATCGCGCTCGCGGTCGTGCTGACGGTGAACCTCATCTCCGTGAAGATCTTCGGTGAGCTGGAGTTCTGGTTCGCGATCATCAAGGTCGCCGCGCTGGTCATCTTCATGTTCATCGGCATCTTCCTGCTGGCCACCCAGCACCCGGTCGGCGGCCATGCGCCAGGTCTGAATCTGATCACCGACCACGGCGGCCTCTTCCCGACCGGCATGCTGCCCGTCGTGATCGTGCTCCAGGGTGTGGTCTTCGCCTACTCCGCGGTGGAGCTGGTCGGTGTGACCGCCGGTGAGACCGGTGAGCCGGAGAAGGTCGTGCCGAAGGCCGTCAACTCCATCATGTGGCGGGTCGGCGTCTTCTACGTCGGCTCGGTGATCCTGCTGGCCATGCTGCTGCCGTGGAACAAGTACACCGGCGGTGAGAGCCCCTTCGTCACCGTGCTGTCCAACGTCGGTGTGCCGGCGGCGGGCGATGTGATGAACCTCGTCGTGCTGACCGCGGCGATGTCCAGCCTGAACTCCGGGCTCTACTCCACCGGCCGCATCCTGCGCTCCATGTCGATGGCGGGCTCCGCGCCCAAGTTCGCCGGCCGGATGAACCGCAACCAGGTGCCGTACGGCGGCATCATGCTCACCTCCACGGTGTGTGTGCTGGGCGTCGCGCTCAACTACGTCGTGCCGGGTGAGGCGTTCGAGATCGTGCTGAACATCGCGGCGCTGGGCATCGTCAGCACCTGGTGCACGATCATGGTCTGCCACATGGTGTTCGTGCGCCGGTCGAAGGAGGGCCTGGTCGAGCGGCCGCGCTTCCGGCTGCCGGGCACTCCGGTCACCGACATCGCCACCATCGTCTTCCTGCTCGGCGTCATCGTGCTGATGTGGTTCGACGACGGTGTCGGCCGGCAGACCGTGATGATCATTCCGGTGATCGCCGCCGCGCTGGTGGCCGGCTGGTTCGCGGTCCGCGGCCGGGTGAACCGGATCGCCCAGGAGCGCGAACTGTCGCAGTAGCCACGCAGCAGCGGGGCGCCTGACACCTCGGGGCGGTCGCGGATGCCGGAAGGCGTCCGCGACCGCCCTTGTGCGTCGGGGCCCCGCGCCCGGCGCCGTCCGCCCCTCAGCCGCCGATCAGCGGATAGTGGTCGCTGAGATTGGTGTAGGTGTAGTCCTTGCCCCAGCTGGAGACCGTCCAGGGAGCCGACTCCTCCTTCACCACGGTGTTCTGCCATCCGGCGGGCCGGGCATGGCCGTTGCGGTGCAGTACGTAGTCCAGGTCCTCGCGGGGGTCGTTCGGGTAGCGGTACTTCGCGATCGAGTTTTCCTGGGTGTCGAAGGAATAGGGGTGCCCGGTGCGGCTGTCGGCGGGCGCCAGATCGGCGTTGCCGAGCAGCGCGGGGTACTCGTCGCCGTGTGAGTCGATGTTCAGATCGCCGGCCACCATCACCTCCTCGTCCGCCGGGATGTTCTTGGCGTCCAGGAAGGCGTCCACCTCCTTGAGCTGCTTGGCCCGGTCCGCGGCCGACTCGCCCGCCTTGCAGCCCGAGTCGGTGGACTGGGTGTGGGTGCCGACCACATGCACCTTGGTGCCGTTGACGTCCAACACCGCATAGACGAAGCCCTTGTTGGAGAAGTAGTCCGAACCGCAGGCGTCCCTGTAGACGTACTGCTCCTTGTGGACGATGGGCCACTTGCTCAGCAGCGTGACCCCGCCGTCCTCGGGGGTGGTGGCCGAGTAGGCACCGCCGGTGGAGTCCCAGCCGCTCCGGCTCCGGCCCACTACCGGTGTCTGGTGCGGATACTGCGCCGCGGCCCGGCTCTTCAGCGCATCGGAGGCGGAGTTGTCGAACGCCTCCTGGAGCACGACGACATCGTTGCCCTGGAAGAAGTCCGCGGCCGCGATCGCCTGGGCGCGGTGGTCCTGGCCCCAGTTGGGGTACAGCGTCTTGCTCATGAGGAAGGTGTTGTAGCTGAGCACCTTCAGATGGGGGACGGCGGCGGCCGACGCGGAGGGGGCGGCGGCCACGGTGACGGCGGCGAGAGCCGCGGTGAGGGCCGCGATCCGGGACGTGCGCAGCGGTGAGTGCGGCACTGAATCTCCCTGTGGGGGTGGGGACTTGACTCGGCGACGCTCATCCAACCAGCTGGGGTTACTTCCAGGTAGCCGCTCGGGGGGTGTGAGATGTACGGAGCGAAGCCGTCGGTGGTGAGGGGGCGTCGGATGTGCCGCCACTGCCACTGCCACTGCCGCCGTCGTCGGCCGGTCTCGGTCGCGGGGGCCGCGGCGCGGTGACCGCCCCGAGGTGCGCCTCCCGTCGACCGTCCCGAGGTGCGCCTCCCGTCCGGATCGGGGGGTCGGGGTCTCGGGCGGTGGTGGCGGTGGCGGTGCGCTCGGCCGGTGCGCGGTCCGGCGGTGCGCCGCGGCGCGGTCGCTGCGGCCGGGGTGACGTCGGCCCGGCGGCGCCCCAGGGGGCCGCGGCGTGGAGGGGCCGGCGAGGGTGACGCAGAATCGATCCCCTCCTAAGCCGGTCACGGGGAGCCGCCGTATCATGATTAATGCAATGAATACGGTAAATAACGAACCAAATCCCCCTCCGGTCGGAGGCGTGCTCTGGTCGCTGGTCGGGGACATCCGCATGCTGCTGACCCTGCCGGCCGCGCTGACCATGCAGGTCGCCCACCCCTCGGTAGGAGCCGGAGTGGACGACCACTCCGTGTTCCGCACGGACCCGTGGGGACGCGGCGAGCGGTCGCTGACCTCGCTGCAACTGTGGGTGTACGGCGGCGAGGGCGCGGCCGCGGAGGGGCGCCGGCTGCGCCGGCTGCACAAGGCCATTCAGGGGACCGACGCGCACGGCCACCGATACCACGCGCTCACGCCCTCCTCCTACGCCTGGGTGCACGCCACCGGCTATCCCGTCTTCCGGCACGCCCAGCAGTATCTCGGCCGTCCCTTCACCCAGGCGCAGGAGCGGCAGCTGTACGCGGAGTGGCTCCAGGTCGGCCGGGTGCTGGGCATCCATGACCGCGATATGCCGCAGACCATCGAGGAGTTCTGGCCGTATTACCGCAAGGTCCTTGAGAACGATCTCGAAGTGACCGTCGTGGTCGAGGAGTTGATCGCGCCGGACCAGCCGATCCCGGCCCCCGACCGCGGCCCCCGGTGGCTGCGGCTGCTCCTCCGGCCGCTCTGGCCGTCGCTGTGTCCGTGCTTCACCCGCTTCCGGCGCTTCCTGACGATCGGGCTGATGCCGCCGGACGCCCGCAGCGCCCTCGGTCTGGAGTGGACGGACGCACAGGAGCGCAGGCTGCGCCGCTTCGGGCGGGTGGTGCGCGCCGTGGTGCCGGTGCTTCCGGAGCGGCTGCGGTTCATGCCGATCGCCCGCCGGGCCCGCCGGGCGGCGCGCGGCTGAGGACGCGGTACGCGAGCGGAGCCGGGGGCGCCCCCGGCTCCGCTCGGATCGGCCGGTGAACGGCCTGCTCAGTGCCCGTGTACCCCGTGCACGCCGTGGGTGGCCGCGGCGATCTGCCGCCACGACTTGGGCTCGGCTACGGCCGTGTGCCGCACGCCGAGCGTCCGGCCTGCCGCGCCGGCAGCGGGCCGGGTCGGCTCGAAGAGCCAGGTGTCGAAGAAGCCGTCCAGCGACGTGCCGGACTTCTTCCCGGCGAACTTCACGAAGTCGGCCACCGAGGCGTTGCCGTAGCGGTGCTCCGTCGGCCAGGACTTGAGGATGCCGAAGAACACCTTGTCGCCGACCTTGTTGCGGAGCGCCTGGAGGGCCAGCGCGCCGCGGTCGTAGACCGCGTCGTCGAACTGGTTCTCCGCGCCCGGGTTGCCCGGCCTGACCTTCCAGAACGGGTCATCGGCCGGGTGCTGGGCGTAGACGTAGTCCGCCAGCTGCTGAGCGGTGCCCTCGCCCTCCTTCTCCGACCAGAGCCACTGGCTGTAGGCCGCGAAGCCCTCGTTGATCCAGATGTCCTTCCAGTCCTTGAGCGAGACGCTGTCGCCGTACCACTGGTGCGCCAGCTCGTGCACCACGACGGAGACATTGGTGCCCCGGTCGAAGGCCTTCTTCCCGTAGAACGGACGGGTCTGGGTCTCCAGGGCGTAATGGGCCGGCACGTTCGGCACATAGCCGCCCACCGCATTGAACGGGTAGGGGCCGAAGACGCTCTCCAGCCACTCGGTGGCCTCGGCGGTGCGCGCGATGCTCGCCCTCGCCGACCCCTCGTTCGCGCCGAGGTCCTTGCTGACGGCGTTGATCACCGGCAGGCCGTTCGCGGTGGTGTCGGTGGTGATGTCGAACTTGCCGACGGCCAGCGTCGTCAGATACGTCGCCTGCGGCTTGTCCGAGCGCCAGTTGTAACGCGTCCAGCCCAACTTGGAGGACTGCGAGGCCAGGACGCCGTTGCTGAGCGCCTGAGTGCCGTCCGGGACCGCCACCGAGACGTCGTACGTCGCCTTGTCGGTGGGGTGGTCGTTGCTGGGGAACCACCACACGGCGGCGTCCGGCTCCTGTGCGACCACACCGCCGTCGGGCGTCCGGGCCCAGGCGCTGTAGTTGTCGATCTTCACCTCGGAGGGCTTGTCCGCATAGCGCACGACGACGCTGATCTGCTTGCCCTTCTCCAGCGGAGTGGCCGGGGTGACCTCCAGCTCGTGCTTGCCGGAGGTGGCGAAGCGGGCCTTCTTGCCGTTGACCCGGATCTCGCTGACCTTCAGCGCGAAGTCCAGGTTGAAGCGGGAGAGGTCCTGGGTGGTCGTGGCGAGCAGCGTCGCCGTGCCCTGCAGCAGGTCCGTCTTCGGCTGGTACTTGAGGCGCAGATCGTAGTGGGAAACGTCGTATCCGCCGTTCCCGCTCTCGGGGTAGTAGGTGTCGCCCACACCCGGAGCGCCCGGGGTGAAGTCGGCCGCGGAGGCCGGGACCGCCAGCACCAGGCTGAGTGCGACCGCGCCCGGGACGAGGAGTCTGTGACGCACGAGTCCTCCAACTCGTAGGGGGGATGGCTCTGTTCAGACCCTATGTACTCCGATGAGCCGGCGTCATGTACATGGCCTCATCTGACACATGACCGACATGAACCACATCCGGCCACTCTCGCCGTCCGCCTTTGTCACCGGCCGCACCTCCCTCGTCACCCGCACCCTTACGCGCGGGAGTTGAGCCGCGCTACCGTCCGCTTCGTGACCAATCCTGCGCGGATTCCCCGCATCTCCTTCACAGCGCTCGTGCTGGCGGCCGTCGCCGCCCTGCTGTCCGCCCTGATCGGGCCGGCCGCCGCGCAGGCGGTGCCCGGTGAGAGCAGACCCGTCTACTCCTACGACCACGCGATCCGCGAATCGGTCTGGGTGGACACCGGGCTCGACGGCGACGGGGACGGGCGGACCGACCGCGTCGCCGCCGACATCGTGCGGCCGTCCGAACCCGCCCGGCAGGGCCGCCGCATACCCGTGATCATGGACGCCAGTCCGTACTACTCCTGCTGCGGACGCGGCAACGAGAGCCAGAAGAAGACGTATGACGACCGGGGCCGGCCGGCCGGGTTCCCGCTCTTCTACGACAACTACTTCGTGCCGCGCGGCTATGCGACGGTCCTCGTCGATCTCGCGGGGACCAACCGCTCGGACGGCTGCGTGGATGTCGGCGGCCGCTCCGACATCCGGTCGGCCAGGGCCGTCGTCGACTGGCTCGGCGGCAGAGCCCGCGCCTACACCGCGCGGACGGGCGGCAGACCCGTCACGGCGGGCTGGTCCAACGGCAGCACCGGCATGATCGGCAAGAGCTGGGACGCCACCATCGCCAACGGCGTGGCGGCCACCGGGGTCAGGGGACTGAAGACCATCGTCCCGATCGCCGGCATCTCCTCCTGGTACGACTACTACTTCGCCCAGGGCGCCCCGCTCTACGACTCGGGCCCCGACTCCCTCGCGGCCATGGTCGAGAGCTCCGGCGCGCAGCAGCACTGCGACGCGGTGCAGCGCAAGCTCGTCAAGGGCGCCCCGCGCAGCGGTGACTGGACCGGACTGTGGACCGAGCGCGACTACGTCCGTGCCGCCGGCAGGGTCCGGGCCAGCGTCTTCATGGTGCACGGCATGCAGGACCTCAACGTCCGCACCCGGCACGCCGGTCAGTGGTGGGACGCGCTCGCCCGGCACGGCGTCGCGCGCAAGATCTGGCTGTCCCAGACCGGGCACGTCGACCCCTTCGACTACCGTCGCGCCGAGTGGGTCACGACCCTGCACCACTGGTTCGACCACTACCTGATGGGCTACGACAACGGCATCGAGCGGGCGCCGAAGGCCGATGTCGAGCGGGCGCCCGGCAGCTGGTCCACCGACCCCCGCTGGCCCGCACCCGGCACCTCGACGACCGTCCTGCGGCCGCGCGGCGGCAGCGTGCCCGGTGTCGGCGTCCTGGGCACCGCCAAGGCACCGCAGGGCGCGACCGAGACCTTCACCGACGATCCGAAGCGGAGCGAGGCCGACTGGGCGGCCCGGGCCGGTCAACCGACCCCGGACAAGGCCGGATTCAGCACCGGAGCGCTGCGCGCGCCGCTGCGGCTGTCCGGCTCCGGAACGGTGACGGTGACCGCCACCCCGAGCACCTCGACCGCCCACCTCTCCGCCGTCCTGGTGGACCTCGGCCCCGCCACCATCCGCAACTACACGGCCGCCGGCGAGGGCATCACCACGCTGGACGCGCGCACCTGCTGGGGCGCGGGCACCCCGGCCGACACCGGCTGCTTCAAGGAGACCGCCGCCGACACGGAGAAGGTGGCCGCCACCGTCTTCAGCCGCGGCTGGGCCGACCTCGGCACCTACGCCGACGCCCACAAGGGCCGGCCGCTCACCCCCGGCAGGCCGTACACGATCACCCTGCACCTCGCCGCGAGCGATCATGTCGTGCCCGCCGGACACCGGCTCGCACTCCTCGTCGGCGGTACCGACGCCGGTCTGATCGACCCGCCCGCGTCCCGCCCGACGCTCACCCTCGACCTGTCCCGCACCTCGGCCGCGCTCCCGCTGACCGGTGGCGCCCCCGCCTTCGTACGGGCCACCGCGGGCGTGTCCCGGCCCCCGGTGGGCGGCCCCTTGCTGGACGGCCTCGCCCCGCCGCACGGCCTCAGCCGGATGCCGGCCGCGCGCTGACCGCCCGGCACCGTACCGCCGCGGGATGACCGCCCGGGGCCGCCCACCGCGGGCGGCCCCGCCCCACCCCCACCGCTCGCCCAAGGGAGGCACCCCCTCGTGATATCCCGCTCCCATCGCCTCGCCCGAGGGGCGCTGGCCATCGGACTGACGGCCACCCTCGGCGCGATCCTGCCGGCCCCTCCCGCCCGCGCCGCCGCGACCCCCCTGCCCCGTACGGGATTCGAGACCAGCCACGGCGCCCGCTGGACCAGCGAGGCCGAGGAGCAGGAGTTCCTCACCGCCGTCGACCGCGGCTCCGCGCGCGTGCGCATCGACCGGATCGGCACCACCGCGCAGGGCCGGCCGATGCGGCTCGTACGGATCGGTGCCCCGGCTCCCGCGCGCCCGGCGGACGTACGGCGCGGCAACTCCGTCCTGCTGACCTGCTCCCAGCACGGTGACGAACCCTCCGGGCGCGAGGCCTGCCTGACCACCGTCCGCGACCTGGCCTACGCCCGGGACCCGGCGACCCGGCGCTTCCTGGCACACACCAGCGTCCTGGTCATTCCGACCGCCAACCCCGACGGCCGGGCCGCCGACACCCGCGGCAACTCCACCGGTGCGGACATCAACCGCGACCACCTCGCCCTGCAGACCGCCGAGGCCCGCGCGATGGCCGCAGTGCTCCGCGACTACCGCCCCGACACCGTCTACGACCTGCACGAGTACGGGCCCACCGTCCCGTACTACATGAAGGACGTGCTGTCGCTGTGGCCGCGCAACCTCAACACCGCGGACCCGGTGCACCGCGAAGCCGCCTCGCTCTCCCAGGACTTCGTGGCGCCCGCCGTGCGGCGGGCCGGCTTCTCCACCGGCGTCTACGGCATCTGGACCGACCCGGAGACCGGTGACCCCGTCAAGCAGGTCGCGGGCGACGGCCAGGAGCGGATCCTGCGCAACACCGCGGGGGTGAAGGGCTCGATCGGGATGCTGGTCGAGACCCGGGTCGACGCGCTGACCGACGCCGAGAAGGCCGACCCCGCGCGCAACAACAGGCGCCGGGTGGACTCCCAGCTCGCCGCCCTCAAGGGCGCGTTCACCTTCCTCGACCGGCACCGCCCGCGGATCGAAGCGGCCACCGCCGCCGCCCGGCTCGCCGGATACACCGACCGCGGCCCCGTCTACCTCGGCGGCGCGGACAACGAACCCGCCACCGAGGAGCAGACCCTGGCCGATCCGCCCTGCGCCTACCGTCTCGAAGCGGACCGGTTCGCGCAGGTCAAGGACGTGCTGGCGGGGCACGGGGTGCTCTGGAAGCGGGAGCGCGACGGCGTGCTCGTCCCGCTGCGCCAGCCGCTGCGCAAGCTCGTCCCGCTGCTGCTGGACCAACGGGCCGTCTATCACGTCACGGACGCGACGCCCCTGGACGTCTGCCCTCGCGTGAGAGGGGAGAACCGGTAGGCAAAGGAGAGGGGCCCGCCCGCGGCCGTCCGGCCGCGCGCAGGCCCCCTTGTCCGTCCGGAACGGGCTACTTCTTGAAGCCGTAGTCCATCAGCTTCTTGGCGTCCGCGGTGCGGTTGGCCACCGAAGAGGAGGCCAGGACCGTGCCGATGACGGTCTTGCTGCCCCGGGTGGCGGCGAAGACCAGGCAGTACTTGGCCTCCGGGCCCGAGCCGGTCTTGACGCCGATGGTGCCCGCGTAGCTGCCCAGCAGATTGTTGGTGTTGGTCCACGACATGTAGCGGTAGCCACCGCTCTTCGTCGTGACCTTCTGCTTGGTCGACCTGGTCTTCACGACCGTACGGAACGTGGAGTACTTCATCGCGTTGCTGGCGATCTTCGTCAGGTCGCGCGGGGTCGAGTAGTTCCCGCCGCTGCCGATGCCGTCGAACGAGTCGAAGTGCGTGTTCGTCAGGCCGAGGCCCTTGGCGGTGGAGTTCATCTTGCCGATGAAGGACTTCACCCGCGCGGCCCGGGTGGACCCGCTGCCGAACTTGTCGGCCAGTGCGTACGCCGCGTCGCAGCCGGACGGCAGCATCAGCCCGTACAGCAGCTGGCGGACGGTGACCTTGTCCCCGACGATCAGATGGGCCGACGACGCCGTCTTCGAGACGATGTAGTCGCTGTACGCCTTCTGGACCGTGACCTTGGAATCAAGGTCGAGGTTCGGCTGTCCCAGCACCACCCGAGCCGTCATGATCTTGGTGGTGGAGCCGGTGGAGAGCCGGGTGTCGGCGGCCTTGGTGAAGAGGGTCGACCCCGTGCCGTTGTTCATCACGAAACCGCCCTTGGCGGTGATCGTGGGGGTGTTGAGCGTGGCGGCCTGCGCCGGGGCGGTGAACGCCCCGGCCGTCAGGACGGCTCCCGCGGTGACGACGACCGCGGACACGCGCCGAATGCCCTTAATGCCGATTTTCAAGTGAATGCTCCAAATGAAATGCCCCTGCAGTGCGGCGCCATAAAAGTGCCGCTCGCTGGTGAGACGCATGAGACGGGCGGATGGATGCGCCTGCGGAGCGGCAAATTTGTTCGTGTCCGGATGCCGCCCGGGACGAGGCGGCGTGGCGGGAAACCGCCCCGGAGCCTCGGCTACCGGCGGCCGTCCTCCCCGATCTCCCGTACGGTCCGCAGCACTTCGTCCGCACAGCCCCACGCCACGGTCACGCCCGCGCCGCCGTGCCCGTAGTTGTGGACGCACACCGCGCCGCCGGGCAGTCGCTCCGCCGCCAGCCGCACCGCGGGGCGGGCCGGGCGCAGCCCCACCTTGTGCGCCCGTACGGGGGCGCCGGCAAGCTCGGGGAAGTGCCGGGCGCACCGTGCCACGATGGCCTTCGCCACCGCCGGATCGGGCTCCCGCGACCAGGCGTGCTCACGGGCCGTACCGCCGAGGACCAGGCCGTACGGCTGCGGCAGCACATACGTCGTGTCCGCCGCACCGGTGTCGGCGGCCACGTACCACTCCTCGATACCGGGGTTCGCCACGATCACCAACTGCCCCTGGACCGGATGGACGTCCGGGTCGGGTACCAGTTCGCGCGCGCCGAGTCCCGAGCAGTTCACGACCAGGCCCGCCGCCCGGCCGGCCTCCTCCAGGGACGTCAGGGTGCGTCGTTCCACGGTCCCGCCGGCCGCCGTCAATCGCCGTTCCAGATACCGGAGATGGGCCGGCATGTCCACCAGAGGAGTCCGTGCCCGCCACCCCGAGGCGCACCCTTCGCGGAGCTCCTCCCGGTGCGCCCGCCGCAGCCCGGGGACCGCCTCGTACCAGGCGGCCAGACCCTCCTCGACGCCGTTGTCCGGGGCGCGGTGCCCCTCGTCCACCGCGTCCGGCACCGCGGCGCTCGCCATCGTGCCCGTCACCATCCGGGCGCCCGTCTCCTCCGGCTGCCGGGCGAGTTCGGCGAGCACCTGGAAGGACCGTACGGACCACTGCACCGCCCGCTCGTACGGCTGGATGCGGTACGGCCAGCACAGCCCGCCGGCCACCGCGGACGTCGTCCCGCCGGCCGCGTCGCGGCTCACCACCCGTACCCGGTGTCCGTCCTCCGCCAGCGCGATCGCCGAAGTCAGCCCGATCACGCCGCCGCCGATCACCCATACGTCGTCTGTCCTGATCGTCATGGAGCGACGCTAACCCGTGCCGTCCGCGATGCCGAGGGGCTGGAAGAGGGGAGGACGGACGGGGGAGCGGAGGGGGCAGCGCGGGCGAGCCGGTGGGGCCGGGCCGCCCGCCCGCCGCTCGCCTGTGATCTTGCGGTAACCCCGCAGCAGCGAAGTGGACAATCCCGGACCTTAGGCTGGTAGCACCACCGTCGGCCGATGTCGCCCTTCGGATCCCGCCGGACCGGCCCGCCGCGCCGTCCGTACGCCGTCGTCTGAGGAGGCCCATGCTCCGCGCGCAGCGCGCCGTGCCCGCCTGGCTGGCTCACCCGTTCCGCTGGCAGCGGCTGCCCGTGCCCTGGGCGGCCGTGGCCCGCGGTGCGCTGTGTGCGGGGCCGCTGCTCGGCGCGGGCCTCGCGACCGGCCACCCGGCGCCCGGCGTACTGGCCGGACTCGGCTCGATGCTGGCGGGGGTCAACGACCGGCCCGGCACCCGGCGCACCGGCATCGTCCATATCGGTCTGCCCGCCCTCGCCTCGGCGCTCGGCATGCTGATCGGCGCCTCGCTGCAAGCAGCCGGTGCGGGCTGGTGGCTGGTGCCGGCGCTGTTCGCGGTCGGCTTCGTCTCCGGCGCGGACAGCGTGGCCGGACCGGTGCGCTCCAACGCCGGGATGCAGATGCTGGCCACCACCGTCCTGGGCGCCGGGATGCCGCTGCCCGGCGCGCCCTGGGCGAAGGCCCTCTATATGCTCGCCGGCTGTCTGTGGCTGCTCGTGCTGCGGCTCGTACTGCGCTCACCGCGTCCCGCGGGCGGGGCGCTCAGCGGTGAGCGGGCGGCCGTCGCCCGGGTCTTCGACGCGCTCGCCGACGCCCTGGGGGCGGCCGGCGGGCCCGGTGCCGAGCCCGCCCGGCGCCGGCTCACCGCCGCCCTGGACCGTGCCGACGAGGCGCTGCGGCTGCGCCGGCTCACCAGCCGGCTGCTGCGCCGGCCGGCCCGTACGGAAGAACTCCTGCTCACCGAGCGGTTGGCCGCGGCCACCGCGCTGTGCGAGGCCAGCGTGGCGCTGTTGTGGGAGGCCCGCCCGCTGCCGTCCCGGGTGGCACAGAGCCCCCGCCGGTTCGCCGACGCCCTGCGCACCGGGCGCTCCCCGGGCCGGCTGTCCGCCCCGGAGACCAGTACGGCCGCCCGCGGCGCCTTCGACCGGGCGCTGCTGGACGCCGCCGTCGCGTTCGCCCGCCGGGAGCCGCTGCCCGCGCCGGAGCCGGGCCCCGCGCCGGCCCGCCGGCCCGGCTGGCGGAGGGTGCCGGCGGCCGTGGCCGGCGGTGCGCTGGCGGCCGTCGGTGGCCGGACCCGGCGCGGCCGCAGCCTGTTCGGGCCCGCCGGGCGGGACTACGGGCTGCGGGTCGCCGTCTGCATCGCCGCGAGCACCGCCGTGGCGCTGATGCTCCGCGCCGACCACTGGTACTGGCTCCCGGCGACCGCCACCTTCCTCGTCAAGCCGGACCTGGGACCGCTCTTCTCCCGTACGGTCAACCGTTTCGCGGGGACGGTCGCCGGTGTGCTGGTCTTCGCCGGGGCGGGACTGTTGCTGACCGGCACCTGGTGGCCCGCGCTGGTGGCCGGTGCCGGCGGTGCGCTGCTGCCGTTCGCCACCCGGCACTTCGCGCTGCAGACCGTCGCGATCACCCTGATGGTGCTGTCGTTCGTGACGGTGAGCGGTGATCCCCAGGCGGCCGCCGAGCGGATCGTCGACACCTCGATCGCCTGCGGCATCGTCCTCGTCGTCGGGCATCTGCCGCACCTCGCCGATCCGCGCCGGCGGATCGGCCAGCGCGTGACCGCGGCGCTGTGGGCCGCCGAGCGGTTCCTCCGGCACGTCCTGGAGGCGGAACCGGGCGCGGACCCCACCGCGCGGCGGGCGCTGCGCCGCGCCGCCTACCGGGCGTTGGGGGAGGCCAGGGCGGCGGCGGAGACCGCCGCGGCCGAACTCGTCGCGGCCCGCGACCGCAACCCCGACTGGCTGACCGTCGTCACCGCGGCCGAACGCATCGTGGACGCCGCGACCGCCTGCGCGGTACGTCTCGACCACGGCGCCCACCGCCCGAGTACGGAGGAGGCCGAGCGGCTGTGCCTCGCGCTCGCCGCGATGGCCGAGGCCCTGGAGGACCCGGGCCGCGAGCCCGGCGCCGCCGTAGTGGACCCTGATCTGTTGCCGGTGCCGGACTGCGCCACCCTCACGGACGTGGCGACGGAGCTGGAGCGCATCCGCGGCTACGCGGGGGCGGGCTGAGCGCCCATCGGCTCCGGCGGCAGCGGGAGCCCGTCCCGCTGCCGCCGTTGCCGCCGGCGGGCGTCAGCGGCCGCCCCGCTCCTTGCCCAGGAGCCCGGCCCGCCGCAGAGCGTCCGCCATCGCGTCGTTGGCCGGCCCGGCGTCCCGGCCGCCCCGGCGGTCGCCGCCGCGCCGGTCGCCGCCGCCCTGCCGCTGCCGCGGGGCGCCGCCTCGGCTGCCGCCGTCCCGCGGCCCCCGGCCGCCGCCCGCGCCGGCGCGGCGCTCGCCGCCGCCCGCCGCCTGGCCGCCCGTGCCGGGCTCGTCCTCCAGCCGCAGGGTCAGCGAGATCCGCTTGCGCGGGATGTCGACATCGAGCACCTTGACCCGCACGATGTCGCCCGGCTTCACCACGTCCCGCGGGTCCTTGACGAAGGTCTTCGACATCGCCGAGACATGGACCAGACCGTCCTGGTGGACGCCCACGTCCACGAACGCCCCGAAGGCGGCGACATTGGTCACCACGCCCTCCAGGAGCATCCCCGGCTGGAGATCGCCGATCTTCTCCACGCCCTCCTTGAAGGTCGCCGTCTTGAAGACCGGACGCGGGTCGCGGCCCGGCTTCTCCAGCTCCTGCAGGATGTCGCTCACCGTCGGCAGCCCGAAGGAGTCGTCGACGAAATCGGCGGCCTTCAGGGTGCGCAGCACCGTCGTGTTGCCGATCAGCGAACCGACCTCGGTGTGCGCCGACTTCACCATCCGCCGCACCACCGGGTACGCCTCCGGGTGCACGCTGGAGGCGTCCAGCGGGTCGTCGCCGCCCCGGATCCGCAGGAAGCCCGCGCACTGCTCGTACGCCTTCGGGCCGAGCCGCGCCACGTCCTTGAGGGCCTTGCGGGAGCGGAACGGGCCGTTGCTGTCCCGGTGCGCGACGATGTTCTCGGCCAGGCCGGAACCGATGCCCGACACCCGCGAAAGCAGCGGCGCGGACGCGGTGTTGACGTCCACCCCGACGCCGTTCACACAGTCCTCGACGACCGCGTCGAGCGAGCGCGACAGCTTCACCTCGGACAGGTCGTGCTGGTACTGGCCCACCCCGATCGACTTCGGGTCGATCTTGACGAGCTCGGCCAGCGGGTCCTGGAGGCGCCGGGCGATGGACACCGCGCCCCGCAGCGAGACGTCCAGCTCGGGCAGCTCCTGCGAGGCGAACGCCGAGGCGGAGTACACCGAGGCGCCGGCCTCGGACACCATCACCTTCGTCAGCTTCAGCTCCGGCTGCGCGGCGATCAGATCGGCCGCCAGCTTGTCGGTCTCGCGGGAGGCGGTGCCGTTGCCGATCGCGATCAGCTCGACGTCGTGCGCGCGGGCCAGCTTCGCGAGCGTGGCCAGCGAGGCGTCCCACTTCTGCTGCGGTACATGGGGGTAGATGGTCTCCGTGGCGGCCACCTTGCCGGTCGCGTCCACGACGGCCACCTTCACGCCCGTACGGAAGCCGGGGTCCAGGCCCATCGTGGCGCGCGTCCCGGCGGGCGCCGCCAGCAGCAGATCGCGCAGGTTCGACGCGAAGACCCGGACCGCCTCGTCCTCGGCGGCCTGCCGCAGCCGCAGCCGCAGATCGATCCCGAGGTGGACCTGGATGCGGGTGCGCCAGGCCCAACGCACGGTGTCCTTGAGCCACTTGTCTCCCGGGCGGCCGCGGTCGGTGATGCCGAAGCGGTGCGCGATGGCCTGCTCGTAGGCGCTGGGGCCCTCGGTGACCGCCGACGGGTCCTCCGGCTCCAGGGCGAGATCGAGGATCTCCTCCTTCTCGCCGCGGAACATCGCCAGCACCCGGTGCGAGGGCAGTGCGGTGAACGGCTCGGCGAAGTCGAAGTAGTCGGCGAACTTCGCGCCGGCCTCCTCCTTGCCCGCGCGCACCTTCGCCGCGACCTGCCCGCGCGACCACATCCGCTCGCGCAGCTCACCGATCAGATCCGCGTCCTCGCCGAACCGCTCGGTCAGGATGGCCCGCGCGCCCTCCAGGGCGGCGGCCGCATCGGCGATGCCCTTGTCCGCGTCCACGAACGCCGCGGCGGCCGCGGCCGGCTCCGCCGACGGATCGGCGAGCAGCCCGTCGGCGAGCGGCTCCAGGCCCGCCTCCCGGGCGATCTGCGCCTTGGTGCGCCGCTTGGGCTTGAACGGGAGGTAGATGTCCTCCAGGCGCGCCTTGGAATCGGCGCCGCGGATCTGCGCCTCCAAGGCGGCGTCCAGCTTGCCCTGGGACCGTACGGACTCCAGGATCGCGGCCCGCCGCTCCTCCAGCTCCCGCAGATAGCGCAGCCGCTCCTCCAACGCGCGCAGCTGCGCGTCGTCGAGCGTCTCGGTGGCTTCCTTGCGGTAGCGCGCGATGAACGGGACGGTCGAGCCGCCGTCGAGCAGTTCGACCGCGGCCTTCACCTGCCGCTCCTTGACGCCGAGCTCCCCGGCGATCCTCGCTTCGATGGACCCGAGGGCCCCGATGGGCTCAGTGGATGCCGTCACGTTGATCCTGACCTGCCTTCCAGCGCTTGCATGAGCCTGCATTGTGCCGGGTGGCGGGCCGCACTGTCGTGCCGCCCAGCCGGTGGGGAGTGTCCGCGCGGCTCCCCGGCCGCCCGGAGGCGGGGAGGGACGTCGTGCCCGCTGCCCGGCGCCGGGGGTGCGCGGACGGCCGCGCACACCCCCGCCGGAACGCCGGATTCGCCACCGCTCAGGGGGCTTTGCCTCCGGGGCAGGTTCCCGGACCGCCGGCCGGACTACTTGCCGAACAGCGTGGCCGGGAACGCCCCGGCCTCCATGACGGCGGTGGTGAAGCCGGTCGCCAGCTCGGTGAGCCGGGCCACGCCGTCGGCGCCCAGGTGCTCGTACGGCGCCCGGTCCAGCCGGTCCGTCGCCCGCTCCAGGTCCTTGCGCAGCTGGACCCCGGCCTCGGTCAACTCGCCCTCGGCGTTCAGCAGCCCGCGGCCGCGCAGCCGCTCCTGTGCGGCGCTCCAGTCCTCCTCCGACCAGCCACGGGTCGCCATGACGCCCTGGTAGCTCATCCCGCGGCCGCTGGCGGTGTGCGTGACCAGCGCCTCCAGGCCGTCGAGCCCGGCGTCCAGCAGCGCGGACAGATGGCCGTCGCCGCGGTGTTCGCGCAGCAGCGTGGCGGCGTGCCAGTAGGCGAGGTGCGGGGCGTCGGGCACCGGCAGGTCGGCGTGCGCGGCGTACAGCGGCCGGGCCCGGCGGGAACAGCCCTCGGTGGCGCGCAGCGCCAGCTCGGCCGCCTCGGCCATCTCCGGGGAGGCGACGGCCTCCGGGCCGAGCAGCCGGCGCAGCGTGGCGTCCGCGGCGCGCAGCCGGGCCTCCAGCACGGCCTGGGGCGTGGCGTGTGTCCAGACCTGCGGGACGTGCCGGGCGACGAGCTCGTGCTTGAAGTTGTAGAAGGTGGCCGTGATGGTGCCCGGACCCACCGCGCCCATGGCCGCGCCCCGGCAGGCGAAGTAACCGGCGCTGCGGTTCTCGATGCCGGCCTTCGCCATCTCCTCGGCGAGCTCCGGCGCGAAGTAGTGCGTGGAGTGGAACGGGTTGATGACGGCGTGGCAGGTACGGCCGGCCTGCTCGGGCAGTGCGCTGGAAGTGGTCATGAGGGGAGGGTACCGACCGGTGGGTATGGAGCCGGCGCCGGGGGACCGGAACCGGCCGCACGCCGGGGGACCCCCGCACGCCCCTCCCCGCCCTGGTCATGGCAGGAAAGGTGGGAAACCCGTCATTGCTGCCGGCCGTCGCGCTGCCGAGGATGGAGACATGGAACAGCGCGAGGTACTCGTGGTCCTCTTCGACGGCGTGCAGGCGCTCGACGTCAGCGGACCGGTCGAGGTCTTCCACGGGGCGTCCCAGGGGGAGCCGGGCGCCTACCGGATCCGTACCGCCGGCCTCGACGGCACACCGGTCCGTACCACCAGCGGGCTGACGCTCGTCCCCGACCTCACGCTCGCCGAGGCCGGGGTGCCGCACACCCTGCTGGTGCCCGGCGGCCAGGGCACCCGCGCCCCCGACCCCCGGCTGATCGACTGGCTGCGCGGCAACGCCCACCGGGCCCGGCGGAAGGTCTCGGTGTGCAGCGGAGCGCTGCTGCTGGCCGAGGCCGGGCTGCTGGACGGCCGCCGCGTGACCACCCA
Source organism: Streptomyces auratus (assembly GCF_050433025.1). Taxonomy (NCBI): domain Bacteria; kingdom Bacillati; phylum Actinomycetota; class Actinomycetes; order Kitasatosporales; family Streptomycetaceae; genus Streptomyces; species Streptomyces auratus. The sequence goes on from NZ_JBNGCB010000003.1 coordinate 2,686,703, forward strand.
CTGGATGCTCTGCGAGACCCTCGCCCGGCGGTTCCCGGCGCTGCGCGTCGACCCGGAGCCGATCTACGTACGGGACGGCGACGTGGCCACCTCCGCCGGCGTGACCGCCGGTATCGACCTCGCACTGGCGCTGGTCGAGGAGGATCTCGGCCGGGACATCGCGCTGGCCGTCGCCCGGCACCTGGTCGTCTTCCTGCGCCGGCCCGGCAACCAGACCCAGTTCAGCGTCCAGCTCGCCGCCCAGACCGCCGAGCGGCGGCCGCTGCGCGACCTCCAGCAGTGGATCACCGAGCACCCCGCGGCGGATCTGTCCGTCGATGCGCTCGCGGACCGCGCGGGCCTGTCCCCGCGCCACTTCGCCCGGGCGTTCCGCGACGAGGTCGGCATGCCGCCGGGGCGCTATGTCGACCGGGTCCGGCTGGAGGCCGCCCGCCGGCGCCTGGAGGACACCGCCGACGGCATCGCGCAGGTCTCCCGCCACTGCGGCTACGGCACCCCCGAGGCGATGCGCCGCGCCTTCCTCCGCGTCCTGGGCACCTCCCCGGCCGAGTACCGCCGCCGCTTCCAGCCGGCCCGGCCGCCCGTGCCCGCGGCCTGAACGCGCCGGCCGCCAGGACCCACCGGCCGGCACCACCCCTACCGAACAGGAACCTGCCATGCAGCTCGCGATCCTTCTCTTCGACCGCTTCACCACCCTGGACGCCGTCGGCCCCTACGAAACCCTCAGCCGGCTGCCCGGCGCCGAAGCGGTCTTCGTCGGCGAACGCACCGGCCCCTACCGCAACGAACTCGGCTCGCTGGGCCTGGTCGCCGACGCCACGCTGGCGGAGGTCACCGCGCCGGACATCCTCGTCGTGCCCGGCGGCCCGGGCCAGGCGGCGCAGATGGCGGACGGCCCGCTGCACGAGTGGATCCGTGCCGTGGACGCCGGCACCACCTGGACCACCTCGGTGTGCACCGGCTCGCTGATCCTCGGCGCCGCGGGCCTCCTCAAGGGCCGGCGGGCCACCTCGCACTGGCTCGCGCTGGACCAGCTGCCGGCGCTGGGCGCCGAGCCGACCGGGGAGCGGGTGGTCTTCGACGGCAAGTACGTCACGGCGGCCGGCGTCTCCTCCGGCATCGACATGGGGCTGACGCTGGCCGGCCGGATCGCCGGGGACACCGTGGCCCAGACGATCCAGCTCGGCATCGAATACGACCCGCAGCCGCCGTACGACGCGGGCTCCCCGGACAAGGCCCCCGCCGAGGTCACCGCGGCGCTGCGGGAGCGGAGCCGGTTCCTGCTGACGCAGCAGCGGTGAGCAACCGCGCCCCGGCGACCGGCCCGCTCAGCCCGCCGGCCAGGTGAAACGCGGCGCCCTGCGCTCCAGGAAGGCGGCGGCACCCTCCGCGGTGTCGCCGCTCGCGCGGGCCTGCGCGGCCCAGTGGGCGCCCCGCTCCTCGGCCTCGGCCGGCGGTACGTCCCAGGTCCCGTTGGCCAGTTCCTTCGCCGCGGTCTGCGTCAGCAGCGACCGGCTCGCCAGTACGGCCGAGAACTCCGCCACCCGCTTGTCCAGCCCGCCCTCCGCCAGTACCTCGTCCACCAGACCCGTGCGCAGCGCCCGCGCACAGCCGATCAGCTCCCCGGAGAACAGCAGGTACTTGGCGGTGGAGAGGCCGACCAGCCGGACCAGCCGCCGGGTGGCGGACGCCGGATAGACCACCGCCAGCTTGGCCGGCGTCACCCCGAACAGCGCGCCCTCCTCCGCGAACCGCAGATCGCAGGCGGCCGCCAACTGGGCGCCGCCGCCCACGCAGTAGCCGCGTATCGCCGCCAGCGTCGGCCCGGGGAACGCCGCCAGCGCCTCCTCCGCCGCCACCGCCAGGCCCTGCGACTCACCGGCCGCCTCCCGCAGCGCGCCGATGTCCGCCCCCGCGCAGAACGTCCCGCCCTCCCCGGTCAGCACCAGCGACCGCACCGACCCGTCGGCCGCCAGCCGCTCCAGCAGCGGCGGCAGATCCCGCCACATCTGCACCGTCATCGCGTTCCGCTTGCCGGTGTTGCTGATCGTGACGGTCGCGGTGCCGTCGCTGACATGTGTCTTCAGAGCGGGTTCCATGCCCCGGATATTAGAGCGACCGCTGCGGGCCGGGCCGGATACCATCGGCCGCCTGATGTCAGCCACTCTCGTCGCCAAAGACCTCGCCGCCGGCCACGGCGAGCGCGTCCTGTTCTCCGGCCTGGACCTGGTCGTCGCCCCCGGCGACGTGGTCGGCCTCGTCGGCGCCAACGGCGCGGGCAAGTCCACTCTGCTGCGCCTGCTGGCCGGCCTGGACACCCCGGAGAACGGCAAGCTCGCGCTCAGCCCGCCCACCGCCACCGTCGGCCACCTCCCGCAGGAGCCCGACCGCCGCCCGGGGGAGACCGTCCGCGCCTTCCTCGCCCGCCGCACCGGTGTGGCCGCCGCCCAGCTCGCCCTGGACACCGCCACCGAGGCGCTGGTCGAGGAGCGGCCGGGGGCGGACGACGCCTATGCGACGGCGCTGGAGCGCTGGCTCGCGCTGGGCGCCGCCGACCTCGACGAGCGGGCCGAGGAGACCGCCGCCCAGCTCGGCCTCTCCATCGGCCTCGACCAGCCGATGACGACGCTCTCCGGCGGCCAGGCCGCCCGCGCCTCGCTGGCCTCGCTCCTGCTCTCCCGGTACGACATCTTCCTGCTGGACGAGCCCACCAACGACCTCGATCTGGACGGTCTGCACCGGCTGGAGTCCTTCGTCGGCGGGCTGCGCGCCGGCACCGTCCTGGTCAGCCACGACCGCGAGTTCCTGACCCGTACGGTCAGCCGCGTCGTCGAACTCGACCTCGCCCAGCAGCAGGTCAACACCTACGGCGGTGGCTACGCCTCCTACCTGGAGGAGCGCGAGCGGGCCCGGCGCCATGCCCGCGAGCAGTACGAGGAGTACGCCGACACCCGGGCCGCCCTGGTGACCCGGGCGCACACCCAGCGCAACTGGATGGAGAAGGGCGTCAAGAACGCCCGCCGCAAGGCCCCCGACAACGACAAGGTCGGCCGCAACGCCCGGGTCGAGGCGACCGAGAAGCAGGCCGCGAAGGCCAAGCAGACCCAGCGCCTGATCGAGCGGCTGGAGGTCGTCGAGGAGCCGCGCAAGGAGTGGGAGCTGCGGATGGAGATCGCCGCCGCCCCGCGGGCCGGCGCGGTGGTGGCCACCCTCCGCGGCGCCCGGGTACAGCGCGGCGCATTCCGCTTCGGCCCGGTGGACCTCCAGATCGACTGGGCGGACCGGGTCGCCATCACCGGCCCCAACGGCGCCGGCAAGTCCACCCTGCTCGCCGCCCTCCTCGGCCGGCTGCCGCTGGACGAGGGGCATGCCGCGCTGGGCCCCGGGGTGGTGGTCGGCGAGGTCGACCAGGCGCGCGGCCAGCTCTTCGGCGGCCACGGCGGGGGCGAGGAGCCGCTGATGGACTCCTTCCGGGCCCATGTCCCCGAGCTGTCGCCCGCCGATGTCCGCACCCTGCTCGCGAAGTTCGGGCTGAAGGCGGCGCATGTGCTCCGCCCGGCGCGCACCCTCTCGCCGGGCGAGCGGACCCGCGCCGCGCTCGCGCTGCTCCAGGGCCGCGGGGTCAACCTCCTCGTCCTCGACGAGCCGACCAACCACCTCGACCTGCCGGCCATCGAGCAGCTGGAGTCGGCCCTCGCCTCGTACCCTGGCACCCTGCTGCTGGTCACCCACGACCGCCGGATGCTCGACGCGGTGCACACCACCCGCCGGATCGAGGTCGACGCCGGGCGGATCACCGACCGGACGGTGTGAGCGCCGGGACCGGCCGCCCGCGACATCCGTGCGGATTATCGATTTGGCCCACCGGCCACCGCCCCGTAGTGTGGTGTGCACCGACGCGGGGTGGAGCAGCTCGGTAGCTCGCTGGGCTCATAACCCAGAGGTCGCAGGTTCAAATCCTGTCCCCGCTACTGCAGAGGTACAGCCGGTCCGGTGCTCAGGCGCCGGGCCGGCTGTGCTGTTGGTCCGGACGGTCCCGAGGGCGGGGAGCGCAGGGCGCCCGCTCCGCGGCAGTCCGCGAGCGAGGCCCGAGAGGGACAGGACCGGTCGCCGGGCCCATCGAATCACTCGGAACCGGCCAAAAGGCGTCGATAGACGCTGACTTGTGGTCAGCAGCCCGGTCCGGACCAGCGCATTCTCAACACTCTTCCTGTGAGGATGCCTTCTGGACCCCCCGCAGAGCCCCCTGAAGAGCTGACCTCCCCGCTCGCGTACGAAGGTGTCTGGCGGTTCACCGCCCCGGCACTGGAGGCCTCGGTGCCGCTGGCCCGGCACGCGGTCCGGGATCTGCTCGCCGAACAGCGTGTGCCCGTGGCCGCCGACATCATGGACGGCCTGCTGCTCATCGTCTCCGAACTCGTCACCAACGCCGTCCGGCACGCCGCCCTGCTCTCGCCCCAGATCGCCGTACAGCTCACCATCGGCGCGAACTGGCTGATGGTCGCGGTCGAGGACAGCCACCCCTACCGCCCCAAGGCACTGGAGGCGGATCAGGGTGATGTCGGCGGACGCGGCCTGTGGCTGGTCAAGACGTTCACCGCGGAGGCCGGCGGCAAGTGCGGTGTGGAGCTCACGGCGAACGGCGGCAAGGCCATCTGGGCCGAGCTTCCGCTCACCCCGCTCGCTACCAGCCCGCCGACCGTCCGGTGAGTTCGCGCACCGCGGGGCGCGCCGCATCCAGCACGGTCATGAACCACGCGGAGAACGGCGCCTCGGCGTGCCGCTCGGCCAGCTCCTCGGGCGTCACGAACGCGATCTCGCCGATCTCCTCCGGGTCGGGCGCCGGCTCGGCCCGCACCAGCCCGACGAACAGGTGGTTGTACTCCTGCTCCACGAGGCCGGAGGCCGGATCGGGATGGTTGTAGCGCACCGTGCCGGCCTCGGCCAGCAGGGACGGGGCCAGGCCCAGCTCCTCGGCCGTGCGGCGCGCCGCGGCCGCGAACGGCGCCTCACCGGGATACGGGTGACCGCAGCAGGTGTTGGACCACACACCGGGGGAGTGGTACTTCCCCAGGGCCCGGCGCTGGAGCAGCAGGCGGCCCTTCTCGTCGAAGAGGAAGACCGAGAAGGCACGGTGCAGCTGCCCGGGAGGCTGGTGGGCGGCGAGCTTCTCCGCGGTGCCGATCGTCGTGCCGTCCTCGTCGACCAGCTCCAGCATGATCGGTTCGGCGGCGCCGCCCGGTGTGCTCACCGCCGGGTCCCCGGCGGTCTGTCCGTTGGCAGGTGTGATCGGCATGCCCATCCTTGTCGTCGGTCTTCGACGCCAAGTCTGCCCTAGCCAGGCCCCCATCAGCGGCACAGCGGGTGCGCGGCGCCACATGCCAGCGTGCCGGACGGGGCGTGCGCCCGTGGTGAGAGGGGCCACATCCGCCGCCGGGTGCGGTGTCCCCGGCGCGACGGACGAGGGCGGCCGGGTCGTGGCACCGGCGCACGGCGACCGTCCGCCGGACGCGGGATGGCACACACCACACCTGCCCCGGCACAACCCGCCCGCCCCGTGACCAGCCCTCTCATAAGGGGCACCGGATCGGCCGCCGGGGGCGCACCGCAGTTGTTCATGCGCCGCCCGATCCACCATGATGATCGCGGCAGGCGCAGCCGTCGGTCACTCGATCGTGCGGTGAATGCGCGGTGAACGGCCGCATCCGGCGATCCGATAACCTCTGCCGACGTGCCACCCAGCCCCTCCGGGGGTGAGGTGTGCCACGCCCGCTGCCCGGGTAGTTCGTGTCGAATGCGGATCGACTTCGGACCGGCCTGGCTGCCTTGTCAGCTTCCAAGGAGTGAGTTCGTCTGTCGACCGCCATCCTCACCGGTTCGCCGGTCGCCGGGTCGCCGCTCGAAGCCGACCTGCGCACGCTGGGCTTTGACGTCCGTACGGCGAACGATGCCGCGGCCGCCGCCGAGCTGATCGACGCGGTGCCCGCGCAGGAGCGGGTGGCCGTCGTCGACCCCCGCTTCGTCGGGCATCTGCACGCCCTGCGGCTGGCGCTGACCGACCCCCGCTTCCCGGCCGCGGCCGTCCCGGGCGCGCTCACCGTGCAGCCCGAGGCCCGCGGCGCGCTGGCTCGCGCGCTCGGCAGGATCCCGGTCGGCGCCGGCACCGCCCACCTCACGGATGTCCTCACCGACACCCTCACCGCGTCCCTGGACCGCGACGAGATCGGCCTGCACCACGTCGAGCTGGGCACCCTGGTCGCCACCGTCGCGCTCACCCCCGCCCAGCGCGAGGGGGCACGGGAGTCCGTCGCCGCCGTCGACGACGAGGCGGTACGGCTGCGCACCGCCGTGAAGTCCCGCGACGGGTTCTTCACGACCTTCTGCATCAGCCCGTACTCCCGCTACCTGGCCCGCTGGTGTGCACGGCGTGGGCTCACCCCCAACCAGGTCACCACCGCGTCCCTGGTCACCGCGCTGATCGCGGCCGGCTGCGCGGCCACCGGAACCCGCGGCGGCTTCGTCGCCGCCGGCCTGCTGCTGCTCTTCTCCTTCGTCCTGGACTGCACCGACGGGCAGCTCGCCCGCTACTCCCTGCAGTACTCGACGATGGGCGCCTGGCTGGACGCCACCTTCGACCGTGCCAAGGAGTACGCGTACTACGCCGGCCTGGCGCTGGGTGCCGCGCGCGGCGGGGATGACGTCTGGGCGCTGGCGCTCGGCGCGATGGTCCTGATGACCTGCCGCCATGTCGTCGACTTCTCCTTCAACGAGGCGAACCACGACGCCACGGCCAACACCAGCCCCACCGCCGCGCTCTCCGGCAAGCTCGACAGCGTCGGCTGGACGGTCTGGGTGCGGCGCATGATCGTGCTGCCGATCGGTGAGCGCTGGGCCATGATCGCCGTGCTCACCGCGTTCACCACCCCGCGCATCGTCTTCTCCGCCCTGCTCATCGGCTGTGCGCTGGCCGCCTGCTACACCACCGCGGGGCGGGTGCTGCGCTCGCTGACCCGGCGGGCCCGGCGCACCGACCGCGCCGCCCGGGCGCTGGCCGACCTCGCCGACTCCGGGCCGCTGGCCGAGCTGATCGCCGGCGGCGCCCGCGGCCGCGGCCGCACCGGTTCCTTCCTGGCGCCCGTCATGGCATTTCTCTCAGCCGCCGTGCTGCTGGTCTGGGTGATCTTCCAGGACGACCCCAGCTCCTGGCTCACCGTCGGCGTCGCGCTCTGCTCCGCGCTGCTGTCCGGCGCGGCCGTGTCCCGCCCGCTCAAGGGCGCCCTGGACTGGCTGGTGCCGCCCTTCTTCCGGGCCGGTGAATACGTCACGATCCTGGTGCTGGCCGCCCGCGCCGACGTCCCCGGAGCGCTGCCCGCGGCGTTCGGGCTGGTCGCGGCGGTCGCCTACCATCACTACGACACCGTCTACCGCATCCGCGGTGGCACCGGGGCCCCGCCGCGGTGGCTGGTCCGGGCAACCGGCGGGCACGAAGGACGCGTCCTTGTGGTCACCGTCCTCGCCGCCGCGCTGCCCCCCGAAGGTTTCACAATCGCGCTCACGGCCCTTGCCGTGGTCCTGGCGCTGCTGGTGCTCGTCGAGAGCATCCGCTTCTGGGTGTCCTCGCAAGCACCCGCCGTACACGATGAAGGAGAACCCGCATGATCGGCCTCGTGCTGGCTGCCGGCGCCGGACGGCGTCTGCGTCCCTACACCGACACTCTGCCCAAGGCTCTGGTGCCGGTGGACGGTGACACCACCATCCTCGACCTGACCCTCGGCAACTTCGCCGAGATCGGCCTGACCGAGGTTGCGATCATCGTCGGCTACCGCAAGGAAGCCGTCTACGAGCGCAAGGACGCCCTGGAGCAGAAGTACGGCCTCAAGCTCACCCTCATCGACAACGACAAGGCCGAGGAGTGGAACAACGCCTACTCCCTGTGGTGCGGGCGTGACTCCCTCAAGCACACCGTGATCCTCGCCAACGGCGACACCGTGCACCCGGTCTCCGTCGAGAAGACCCTGCTCGCCGCCCGCGGCAACGGCCAGAAGATCATCCTCGCGCTGGACACCGTCAAGCAGCTCGCCGACGAGGAGATGAAGGTCGTCGTGGACCCCGCCAAGGGCGTCCAGAAGATCACCAAGCTGATGGACCCGGCCGAGGCCACCGGTGAGTACATCGGTGTCACCCTCATCGAGGGCGAGGCCGCCGAGGAGCTGGCCGACGCACTGAAGACCACCTTCGAGCGGGACCCCGACCTCTACTACGAGGACGGCTACCAGGAGCTGGTCAACCGCGGCTTCAAGGTGGACGTGGCGCCGATCGGCGACGTCAAGTGGGTCGAGATCGACAACCACGACGACCTGGCGAAGGGCCGTGACATCGCATGCCAGTACTGACCCGCCTCATTCCGTCCCCGGTCGTCGTTGACATCAACGCCGGCGCCCTGGACGACCTGGCGGGCCTGCTGGCCGATCAGCGCATCTCCGCGTCCGGCAAGCTCGCCATCGCGATCAGCGGCGGCTCGGGGGCCCGGCTGCGGGAGCGGCTGTCGCCCGCGCTGCCGGGCGCCGACTGGTACGAGGTCGACGGCGGCACCCTGGACGACGCGATCAAGCTTGCCGACGCCATGAAGAAGGGGCACTACGACGCGGTCGTGGGCCTGGGCGGCGGCAAGATCATCGACTGTGCCAAGTTCGCCGCCGCGCGCATCGGTCTGCCGCTGGTCGCCGTCGCGACGAACCTGTCGCACGACGGCCTGTGCTCGCCGGTCGCCACCCTCGACAACGACGCCGGCCGCGGCTCCTACGGTGTGCCGAACCCGATCGCCGTGGTGATCGACCTCGACATCATCCGCGAGGCCCCGGTCCGGTTCGTCCGCTCCGGCATCGGCGACGCGATCTCCAACATCTCCGCGGTCGCGGACTGGGAGCTCGCCCACCGCGAGACCGGCGAGGACCTCGACGGGCTGGCCGCCGCCATGGCCCGCCAGGCCGGCGAGGCCGTGCTGCGCCACCCCGGCGGCGTCGGCGACGACAAGTTCCTCCAGGTGCTGGCCGAGGGCCTGGTCCTCACCGGTATCTCGATGTCGGTCGCGGGCGACAGCCGTCCGGCCTCCGGCGCCTGCCACGAGATCAACCACGCCTTCGATCTCCTCTTCCCCAAGCGCGCGGCGAGCCACGGCGAGCAGTGCGGCCTCGGCGCCGCGTTCGCCACGCATCTGCGCGGGGACACGGAGACCCGTGACCTGATGGTCGAGGTGCTGCGCCGGCACGGTCTGCCGGTCACGCCGGGGGAGATCGGCTTCACCGACGAGGAATTCGTCCAGGTCGTCGCGTACGCCCCCAAGACCCGCCCCGGGCGCTACACGATCCTGGAGCACCTCGACCTGTCCACCGACCAGATCAGGGACGCTTACGCCGACTATGCAGAAGCCATCGGTAGCTGAGCTCCGCCCGGTCGTTCACCCTCCGGGGGTGAAGGACCGGCGGAGCGGCGAGCACTGGGCCGGCCGGCTCTACATGCGCGAGATCTCGCTGCGCATCGACCGGCACCTGGTGAACACGCGGATCACGCCCAACCAGCTGACCTACGTGATGACCGTCGCCGGCGTCCTCGCCGCCCCCGCCCTGCTGGTGCCGGGGATCGCGGGGGCTCTGCTCGGCGTGCTGATGGTCCAGCTCTACCTGCTGCTCGACTGCGTCGACGGCGAGGTCGCCCGCTGGAAGAAGCAGTTCTCGCTCGGCGGGGTCTACCTGGACCGGGTCGGCGCCTACCTGTGCGACGCCGCGGTGCTCGTCGGCTTCGGCCTGCGCGCCGCGGACCTGTGGGGCTCCGGGCGGATCGACTGGCTGTGGGCCTTCCTCGGTACGCTCGCCGCGCTCGGCGCCATCCTGATCAAGGCCGAGACCGACCTGGTCGGCGTCGCCCGTCACCAGGGCGGGCTGCCGCCGGTCAAGGAGACGGCGTCCGAGCCGCGCTCGTCCGGCATGGCGCTGGCCCGCAAGGCCGCCGCGGCGCTGAAGTTCCACCGCCTCGTCCTCGGGGTCGAGGCCTCCCTGCTGATCCTGGTCCTGGCGGCCTTGGACACGGTCCGGGGCGACCTGTTCTTCTCGCGGCTCGGCGTCGCCGTGCTGGCCGGCATCGCGCTCCTGCAGACGCTGCTGCACCTCGTGTCCATCCTGGCGTCGAGCAGGCTGAAGTGAGGGGCGCGATGAAGGTCGGCGCGGTCATCATCACCATGGGCAACCGCCCCGAGGAGCTGCGCGCACTCCTGGACTCGGTCGCCAAGCAGGACGGCGATCCGATCGAGATCGCCGTGGTCGGCAACGGTTCGCCGCTGCCCGAGCTCCCCGAGGGCGTCCGGACCGTCGAGCTGCCGGAGAACGTCGGCATCCCGGCCGGCCGCAATGCCGGAATCGAGGCGTTCGGGCCCGGCGGCCGCGACGTCGACGTGCTGCTCTTCCTCGACGACGACGGACTGCTGGCCACCGAGGACACCGCCGAGCTGTGCCGGCAGGCCTTCGCCGCGGACCCTCGGCTCGGCATCATCAGCTTCCGGATCGCCGACCCGGACACCGGCGAGACCCAGCGCCGGCACGTCCCGCGGCTGCGCGCCGCCGACCCGATGCGCTCGTCGCGGGTGACCACCTTCCTGGGCGGCGCGAACGCGGTCCGTACGGCGGTCTTCGAGGAGGTCGGCGGGCTGCCCGACGACTTCTTCTACGCCCATGAGGAGACGGACCTGGCCTGGCGGGCGCTGGACGCGGGGTGGCTGATCGACTACCGCGCGGACATGGTCCTCTTCCACCCGACGACGGCCCCGGCCCGGCATGCGGTCTACCACCGCATGGTGGCCCGGAACCGCGTCTGGCTGGCCCGGCGCAACCTTCCCGCCCCGCTGGTTCCGGTCTACCTCGGTGTCTGGTTTCTGCTCACCCTCGTCCGCCGGCCGTCGCGCCCGGCGCTGCGGGCCTGGCTGGGCGGCTTCAAGGAGGGCTGGGTCTCGCCGTGCGGTCCCAGGCGCCCCATGAAGTGGGCTACCGTTTGGCGACTGACCCGACTGGGCCGCCCTCCCGTCATCTGACAAGCTCGTATCTGAGAGCATCAGGCGCGAACCGGGGCGTGGCCCCGGCAGCGCACCTTGAGGACGAAAGTGTCAACTGTGAGCGAGACCACGCACGACAGTGCGGTCGCCATGAGTGCCCCGCCATCTTCCGATGAGGGGCTCACTCCTGCCCAGCGGGCCCAGAAGTACGGGCTCTCGCAGAGCGGCGCCCGTCCCGGCCTCCCGGAGTACATCCGGCAGCTGTGGCACCGCCGGCATTTCATCTCCGCCTTTGCCAGCGCCAAGCTGACCGCGCAGTACAGCCAGGCCAAGCTGGGACAGGTCTGGCAGGTGGCGACGCCGCTGCTGAACGCGCTCGTGTACTACTTGATCTTCGGCCTGCTGATCGGCACCCGGAAGGGTGTCCCCGACTTCGTTCCGTTCCTGGTCACCGGCGTCTTCATCTTCACCTTCACCCAGAGCTCGGTGATGGCCGGCACCCGGGCGATCTCCGGCAGCCTCGGCCTGGTGCGGGCGCTGCACTTCCCGCGGGCCTGTCTGCCGATCTCGTTCTGCCTGATGCAGCTGCAGCAGCTGCTGTTCTCCATGGGCGTGCTGGTGATCATCCTGCTCGGCTTCGGGCAGGTGCCGACGTGGTCCTGGCTGCTGGTGTTCCCGGCGCTGGCGCTGCAGTTCATCTTCAACACCGGTCTGGCGATGGTCATGGCGCGGCTGGGGTCGAAGACCCCGGACCTGGCGCAGCTGATGCCGTTCATCATGCGGACGTGGATGTATGCGTCCGGCGTGATGTTCAGCATCGATCTGATCCTCAAGGGCAAGGCCGTCCCGAAGTTCGTGGAGATCCTGCTCAACGCCAATCCGGCCGCGGTCTACATCGACCTGATGCGGTTCGCGCTGATCGACAGCTTCAAGGCGAGCCAGCTGCCGCATCATGTGTGGGCGTTCGCCGGCGGCTGGGCGCTGCTGATGGGCGTCGTGGGTTTTGTGTACTTCTGGAAGGCCGAGGAGCGGTACGGACGTGGCTGAGCAGACCAACGGCGTCCAGCCGACCGAGGCGGCGCGCGAGCGCATCCCGACCGTGATCGCGGACGATCTGCACATCGTCTACCGCGTCTACGGCACGGGAGCCGGCAGGGGCAGCGCCACCGCGGCGCTGAACCGCATCGTCCGCCGTAAGCCCTCCACGGGCGTGCGTGAGGTGCATGCGGTCAAGGGCGTGTCCTTCACCGCCTACCGCGGTGAGTCGATCGGCCTGATCGGTTCGAACGGTTCGGGCAAGTCGACGCTGCTCAAGGCGGTCGCCGGCCTGCTGCCGGCGGAGCGCGGCAAGGTCTACACGCACGGCCAGCCCTCCCTGCTGGGCGTGAACGCGGCGCTGATGAACGACCTGACCGGCGAGAAGAACGTCGTCCTCGGCGGCCTGGCGATGGGCATGTCCCGCGAGCAGGTCCGCGAGCGCTACGACGGCATCGTCGACTTCTCCGGCATCAACGAGAAGGGCGACTTCATCTCGCTGCCGATGCGCACCTATTCGTCCGGTATGGCGGCCCGGCTGCGGTTCTCCATCGCCGCGGCCAAGGACCACGACGTGCTGATGATCGACGAGGCGCTGGCCACCGGCGACCGCAGCTTCCAGAAGCGCTCCGAGGCCCGCATCCGCGAGCTGCGCAAGGAGGCCGGCACGGTCTTCCTGGTCAGCCACAACAACAAGTCCATCCGGGACACCTGCGACCGGGTGCTGTGGCTGGAACGCGGTGAGCTGCTGATGGACGGCCCCACCGACGAGGTCATCAAGGCGTACGAAAAGGAGACGGGCAAGTAGTCCCCGTCCCGCACCCGAAGGCCTCCGCGAGTCCGCCTCGCGGGGGCCTTCGGGTGTGACGGAATCACCAACTCCGCGGACGTCGGGAGCAGTTCGGACGTCGTGGAGGGTGGCCGGAATGGTGCCCGGGGCCGCGGTACCCCCTCGGACGCGGGCGAGACGTACGGCGTAAGCTGTACGGGTACTGAACAGCATCAAGTGGTACATGTCGGGCAATGCTCACCCGAGCGGGCGATATGGACTCGATCGGGCGCGCCGTCTGCTGCGGCGTGTCCGAAATAGGATGTTTTAGCTTGGCGGTGTAGAACGGGAGACGTGACGGCAATGGCTACTGGTTCGCTCCGGCACCGAAATGCGCCGGGCAGCCCCCGGTGAGCCGAGACAACGAGCAGGCGCGTCGCGCCTTCCCCCGGACGGGGGCGGCGGGCGACGGACGGGAGCAGACGCGCACCGTGCTCGATCAGGCCGCACACGAGAACTTCCCGGTGGCGCCGTTCTTCCTGCCCCGGGTCTGGCGGGCCGATCTGATGGCCGTTTACGGCTTCGCCCGGCTCGTCGACGACATCGGTGACGGTGATCTCGCCCCCGGCGGCGGCGATGCCGTGCTCCTCGGACTGGACCGCGCTCAGGATGGGGGCACCTCCCGCTCGAGCGCAGCCGAGAGTGGGGGAGACCGTGCCGCGCTGCTGGACGCCCTGGAGGCGGATCTGCACCGCGTCTTCAGCGACCGGGCCCCCGGACCCCGGCATCCGCTCATGCGCCGGCTCGGCCCGACCGTCCGCCGCTGTGGGCTGACCCCCGAGCCGTTCCTCGATCTGATCGCGGCCAACCGGCAGGACCAGCGGGTCAGCCGCTACGGCACCTACGACGATCTGGCCGCCTACTGCGAGCTGTCCGCCAACCCCGTCGGTCGGCTCGTCCTCGGCATCACCGGCACCGCGAGCCCCGAGCGCATCCGCCGCTCGGATGCCGTCTGCACCGCCCTCCAGATCGTCGAACACCTCCAGGACGTGGCCGAGGACCTCGGGCGCGACCGCATCTACCTCCCCGCCGAGGACATGAAACGCTTCGGCGTCACCGAGGCCGATCTGGCCGCGCCCAGCGGGGGCGCATCGGTGCGCGCGCTGATCGCCTACGAGGCGGAACGCGCCCGTGACCTGCTGAATGAAGGCACCCCGCTGGTGGGTAGCGTCCACGGCAGACTCAAGCTGCTGCTGGCCGGCTTCGTGGCCGGCGGACGCGCTGCACTCCAGGCGGTCGCGGCCGCCGATCATGACGTACTCCCTGGACCGCCCAAGCCGACCAAGCTCAGCCTGCTGCGCGAGGTAGCGGCGACATTGCGAAGAGAGGGGTGAGTCGGACCGTGGAGGACACTGCACACGCGTCCGCGCCGGTGCTCGCTGCGTACCGCTACTGCGAGGCCATCACCGGGCAGCAGGCACGGAACTTCGCCTATGGCATCCGGCTGCTGCCGACCGACAAGCGACAGGCCATGTCGGCGCTCTACGCCTTCTCCCGCCGGATCGACGACATCGGTGACGGCACCCTGGAGCCCACCGCCAAACAACGGCGCCTGGAGGACACCCGGGCGCTGCTGGCCCGTATCAAGGACGGCCGGATCGACGACGACGACACCGACCCGGTGGCCGTCGCGCTCTCCGATGCCGCCCGCCGCTTCCCGCTGCCGCTGGAGGGGCTCGACGAGCTGATCGACGGCGTGCTGATGGATGTGCGCGGTGAGACGTATGAGACCTGGGACGAGCTGAAGGTCTACTGCCGTTGTGTGGCCGGTGCGATCGGCCGGCTCTCGCTGGGCGTGTTCGGCACGGTCCCCGGCGCGCAGGATGCCGAGCATGCTCCGGAGTACGCCGACACCCTCGGCCTCGCCCTGCAACTGACCAACATCCTCAGGGACGTTCGCGAGGACGCGGGAAACGGCCGGACGTACCTCCCCGCCGAGGACCTCGCCAAGTTCGGCTGTGCGGACGGCTTCGACCGCCCCGTGCCGCCGCCCGGCTCCGACTTCGCCGGCCTGGTGCACTTCGAGGTCGCCCGCGCCCGCGCACTGTTCGCCGAGGGCTTCCGGCTGCTGCCGATGCTCGACCGGCGCAGCGGCGCCTGCGTGGCCGCGATGGCGGGCATCTACCACCGCCTGCTGACCCGGATCGAGGCCGACCCCGAGGCGGTGCTGCGCGGCCGGGTCTCGCTGCCCGGCCGGGAGAAGGCGTTCGTCGCGGTGCGCGGGCTCTCCGGGCTCGACGCGCGGGCGATCGGCCGACGGCAGTCCGTCCGGAGGCGTGGATGATGCGCCGGACGGCCAACGGTGGTGACCCCGCGTCAGCGCGGCGGGCAACCCTCTCCGGGGTGGCTGCGTCCCTCACAGCAGTACGGGGGGAGAGCACATGACATCGCCTGCCACGCGGCTCGGCCGCCACCCTGACCTGCCGTCCGGCGCTCCCCAGGGGCGGACCGCGGTGGTCGTCGGGGGCGGCCTCGCGGGCACGACCGCGGCGCTCGCGCTGGCCGACGCGGGGCTGCGGGTGACCCTGATCGAGGGCCGGCCGCGGCTCGGCGGGCTGGTCTTCTCCTTCCGTCGCGAGTCCGCCGCCGGCGAGCTGAGTGTCGACAACGGCCAGCACGTCTATCTGCGCTGCTGCACCGCCTACCGCTCGCTGCTGGAGCGGATCGGCGCCATGGAGCTGGTGCCCCTTCAGAAGCGCCTGGACGTACCGGTCCTGGACCCCGGTGGCAGCTCCGGACGGGGCCGGATGCGGCTGGGCCGGCTGCGCCGCAGCGCCCTGCCCGTCCCGCTGCACCTCGCCCGCAGCCTGGCCGGCTACCCGCACCTCTCACCCGCCGAGCGGGCCGGTGTCGTCCGCGCCACCCTCGCGCTCAAGGGCCTCGACCCGGCCGACCCCGCGCTGGACGGGGTGGACTTCGGCAGCTGGCTGCGCCGGTACGGCCAGTCGGCCCGGGCCGTCGAGGCGCTGTGGGACCTGGTCGGCGTCGCGACCCTCAACGCCCGCGCCGAGGACGCCTCGCTGGGCCTGGCCGCCAAGGTCTTCAAGACCGGGCTGCTGTCCGCGCCGGGCGCCGCCGACATCGGCTGGTCCCGCGTCCCGCTCGGCGACGTCCACGACGACCGGGCCCGCACGGCTCTGGAGCAGGCCGGCGTCCGCATCGCCCTGCGCACCCGCGCCGGGGCGCTCACGCGCGGCGATGACGGCTGGCGGGTCACGGTGGAGAACGGCCCGCACGGCACCGAGCAGCTCGCCGCGGACACCGTCGTGCTCGCCGTACCGCAGCGCGAGGCGCACGCCCTGCTGCCCGACGGTGCGCTGGACGGCAAGGACCGGCTGCTGGAGATCGGCACCGCCCCGATCCTCAACCTCCATGTCGTCTACGACCGCACGGTGCTGCGCCGCCCCTTCTTCGCCGCGGTCGGCTCCCCGGTCCAGTGGGTCTTCGACCGCACGGACGCCTCGGGGCTGACGCGCGTCCCCGGCAACGAGCGCTGCCAGTATCTGGCGGTCTCGCAGTCCGCCGCGCAGGAAGAGATCGACGAGCCGGTCGCCAAGCTCCGCGCCCGCTATCTTCCGGAGCTGGAGCGGCTGCTGCCCGCCGCCCGGGGCGCCCGGATCCACGACTTCTTCGTCACCCGCGAGCGCACCGCGACCTTCGCGCCCGCACCGGGCGTCGGCAGGCTCCGCCCCGCCGCCCGCACCCAAGCTCCCGGCCTGTATCTGGCCGGTGCGTGGACCGCCACCGGGTGGCCCGCGACCATGGAAAGCGCTGTTCGCAGCGGCACTGCCGCCGCTCGCGAGGCACTCACCGAACTCGGCTTCCCCCAGGGCCAGTTGCCTCAGGAGGCGGCATGACTACGAGTACGAGCGCTCGCACGAGCACGAGCATCGGAAACAGAGGAGAAACCGTGAATCCGGCTTCCCCAGCTATCGACACCGAGGGCGTCACCGCGCTGCTGGAGCGCGGGCGGACACTCGCCACTCCCGTGCTGCGTGCTGCCGTGGGCCGGCTCGCTCCTCCCATGGACACCGTCGCCGCCTACCACTTCGGCTGGATCGACGCCGAGGGCCACCCCACCACGGGGGACAGCGGCAAGGCGGTACGGCCCGCGCTCGCCCTGCTGTCGGCCGAGGCCGCCGGGGCGGCCCCGGAGGTCGGGATCCCCGGCGCGGTCGCCGTCGAGCTGGTGCACAACTTCTCGCTGCTGCACGACGACCTCATGGACGGCGACGAGCAGCGCCGGCACCGCGACACCGTCTGGAAGGTGCACGGCCCCGCACAGGCCATCCTGGTCGGCGATGCGCTGTTCGCGCTGGCCAACGAAATACTGCTGGAGCTCGGCACGGTCGACGCCGGCCGCGCCACCCGCCGGCTCACCCAGGCCTCCCGCAAGCTGATCGACGGCCAGGCGCAGGACATCTCCTACGAGCACCGCGAGCGGGTCACCGTCGAGGAGTGCCTGGAGATGGAGGGCAACAAGACCGGCGCGCTGCTGGCCTGTGCCGTCTCCATCGGCGCGGTGCTCGGTGGCGCCGACGACCGCACGGCGGACACCCTCGAGAAGTACGGCTACCACCTCGGCCTCGCCTTCCAGGCCGTCGACGACCTGCTCGGCATCTGGGGCGACCCGGACGCCACCGGCAAGCAGACCTGGAGCGATCTGCGGCAGCGCAAGAAGTCGCTGCCGGTCGTCGCGGCGCTGGCCGCCGGCGGTGAGGCCTCCGAGCGGCTCGCCCGCATCCTGGCGGCCGACGCCAAGAAGAGCGAGAGCGAGATCGCCGACTTCACCGAGGAGGAGTTCGCCTCCCGCGCGGCCCTCATCGAGGAGGCCGGCGGCCGTGAGTGGACGTCGCAGGAGGCCCGCCGTCAGCACACCACCGCCATCGCCGCGCTCGACGAGATCGAGATGCCGCAGCAGGTCCGTGCCGAGCTCGTCGCGCTCGCGGACTTCGTCGTCGTACGAAAGAGATGATCACCATCGACACCGAATAGATCGCAGTCGCCGGCCGGTGCCTTGGGGGCACTCCCCCAGCTACCGCTGGGCGGTGCCCCCACCCACGCCTTTTGGGCAGTGGGGCACGGGCGCCGGCCGACGGAATCCCTGAGCACGCTTTTCACAGTTCACTGCAGAAGGGGAAGCCATGACAGCGACGACCGACGGAAGCACCGGGGCGCTGCCGCCCCGGGCCCCTTCGGCCAGCGATGCCACCGCTGAGAAAAAGGCAGCATCCGCCCGTACACGCAACGCCTTACGAGATGACACGGCGGACGCCGCCCGCCGCGCGAGCGCCCGCGCCACCGAGCATCTGCTGTCCGTCCAGGACCCCGCCGGATGGTGGAAGGGCGACCTCGAGACCAACGTCACGATGGACGCCGAAGATCTGCTGCTCCGTCAGTTCCTGGGGCTCCAGGACCCCGAACTCACCGAGGCCGCGGCCCGCTACATCCGCGGCGAGCAGTGCCCGGACGGCACCTGGGCCACCTTCTACGGCGGGCCCGGTGAACTCTCCACCACCATCGAGGCCTATGTGGCCCTGCGGCTCGCCGGGGACGCCCCGGACGCCCCGCACATGGCCAAGGCCTCCGCATGGGTCCGCGAGCAGGGCGGCATCGCCGCGGCCCGGGTCTTCACCCGCATCTGGCTGGCCCTGTTCGGCTGGTGGAAGTGGGACGACCTGCCCCAACTGCCGCCGGAACTCCTCTACTTCCCGAAGTGGTTCCCGCTCAACATCTATGACTTCGGATGCTGGGCGCGGCAGACGATCGTGCCGCTGACCATCGTCTCGGCGAAACGCCCGGTGCGTCCGGCGCCGTTCGCCCTCGACGAGCTGCACACCGATCCGCGCCGCCCCAACCCGCCGCGGCCGCTCGCCCCCGCCGCCAGCTGGGACGGGGTCTTCCAGCGCCTCGACAAGGCGCTGCACCTCTACCACAAGGTCGCCTTCCGCAGGCTGCGCCGGGCCGCGATGCGCTCCGCCGCCCGCTGGATCATCGAGCGCCAGGAGAACGACGGCTGCTGGGGCGGCATCCAGCCGCCCGCCGTCTACTCCGTCATCGCGCTGCACCTCCTCGGCTACGACCTCGACCACCCCGTGCTGCGTACCGGCCTGGCGTCCCTCGACCGGTTCGCCGTACGGCGCGCGGACGGGGCCCGGATGATCGAGGCCTGCCAGTCCCCGGTCTGGGACACCTGCCTGGCCACCATCGCGCTCGCCGACGCCGGAGTACCCGCCGACCACCCCCAGCTGGTCCAGGCCGCCGAGTGGATGCTGGCCGAGCAGATCGACCGGCCCGGCGACTGGAGCGTGAAGCGACCCCAACTCCCCTCCGGCGGCTGGGCGTTCGAGTTCGAGAACGACAACTACCCGGACATCGACGACACCGCCGAGGTGGTGCTCGCGCTGCGCCGGGTCAAGCACCCCGATCCGCAGCGGGTCGAGGCCGCGGTACGCCGCGCGGTGCGCTGGAACTTCGGCATGCAGTCCAAGGGCGGCGGCTGGGGCGCCTTCGACGTCGACAACACCAGCCCGTTCCCCAACCGGCTGCCGTTCTGTGACTTCGGGGAGGTCATCGACCCGCCGTCGGCCGATGTCACCGCCCATGTCGTCGAGATGCTCGCGGACGTCGGCCGTACCCACGACCCGCGCACCCGCCGCGGTATCGCCTGGCTGCTGGCCGAACAGGACCCCTGCGGCGCCTGGTTCGGCCGCTGGGGCACCAACTACGTCTACGGCACCGGCTCGGTGCTCCCGGCGCTGGCCGCGGTCGGCATCCCGCGTTCGCACCCCGCGGTCCGCCGGGCGGTCCGCTGGCTGGAGGGCGTGCAGAACGACGACGGCGGCTGGGGCGAGGACCAGCGGTCCTATCAGGACAAGGAGCAGTGGGCCGGGCGCGGCGCCTCGACCGCCTCCCAGACCGCCTGGGCGCTGATGGCGCTGCTCGCGGCCGGCGAACGCGACGGCGAGGCGGTGCGGCGCGGAGTGCGCTGGCTGGCCGCGACCCAGCGCGAGGACGGCTCCTGGGACGAGCCGTACTTCACCGGCACGGGCTTCCCCTGGGACTTCTCCATCAACTACCACCTCTACCGCCAGGTCTTCCCCCTGACGGCCCTGGGGCGCTATCTCAACGGGGGCCCGGCCGTCGCACCGGTGGGGGCCTGATGCCCGGCCGGCCCCCGACGGACGCGGATCCACCGCTGCTGGTCGCCTGTGCGCTCGGCATCGAGCGGTTCGCACTGCGCGGCGGCGACCGCGGGGGAGCGGCCGAGCGGGCCTTACCGCGGCCGGTCGTGCTCCGTACGGGCATGGGCCCGCAGGCAGCCGAGCGCACCCTCGCCAAGGCGCTGAGCGAGGGGGCGGTCACCGAGCGTTCGCCGGTGGTCGCCAGCGGCTTCTGTGCCGGTCTCGCCCCCGGTATGCGGCCCGGGGACGTGATCGTCGCCTCGGCCACCCGCGGCCACCACGCCGACGCCCCGGAGACGCCCTGCCGGGACAACGGCCCGCTGCTGCGCGCCCTGCGGGAGCGCGGTCTGAGGGTGCACAGCGGGCTGCTGTGCGGCTCCGACCATGTGGTGCGCGGCGCGGAGCGGGCCGCGCTGCATGCCGCCGGTGCGGTCGCGGTGGACATGGAGTCCGCTGCCACGCTCCGTGCGGCCCGGCGGGCCGGTCCCCGTCCGGTTGCGGCCGTCCGGGTGGTCGTGGACGCTCCAGAACATGAACTCGTGCGTATCGGCACCGTGCGGGGTGGAATATCAGCCTTCCGAGTCCTGCGCTCCGTCCTGCCTGTTTTTTACGAATGGCACCGTTCTTTGCTGCTCCCCTGGAGGTGAGTCAGATGGCCATGCCGCTTCGTCAGTCCATCCGGGTCGGTACCTATCTTTTTGAGCAGAAGCTGATCCGGCGGCGTGAGAAGTTCCCGCTCATTGTCGAGCTGGAACCGCTCTTCGCGTGCAATCTGAAATGCGAGGGCTGCGGGAAGATCCAGCATCCGGCGGGCGTGCTCAAGCAGCGCATGCCGGTGGCGCAGGCGGTCGGCGCGGTGCTGGAGTCGGGTGCCCCGATGGTCTCCATCGCCGGTGGCGAACCCCTGATGCACCCGCAGATCGACGAGATCGTGCGGCAGTTGGTGGCCAAGCGGAAGTATGTCTTCCTGTGCACCAATGCCATGTTGCTGCGCAAGAAGATGGACGATTTCCGACCCTCCCCGTATTTCGCGTTCGCGGTGCATATCGACGGTATGCGCGAGCGGCACGACGAATCGGTCGCCAAGGAAGGCGTTTTCGACGAGGCGGTTGCGGCCATCAAGGAAGCCAAGCGGCGCGGCTTCCGGGTCACCACCAACTCCACCTTCTTCAACACCGACACCCCGCAGACCATCATCGAGGTCCTCAATTTCCTCAATGACGACCTGCAGGTCGACGAAATGATGCTCTCGCCCGCCTACGCCTACGAGAAGGCGCCCGACCAGGAGCACTTCCTGGGCGTCGAGCAGACCCGCGAGCTGTTCAAGAAGGCCTTCGCCGGCGGTAACCGGCGGCGCTGGCGGCTCAACCACAGCCCGCTCTTCCTGGACTTCCTGGAGGGCAAGGCGGACTTCCCCTGCACGGCCTGGGCGATCCCCAACTACTCGCTCTTCGGCTGGCAGCGCCCCTGCTACCTGATGAGCGACGGCTACGTCCCGACGTACCAGGAGCTCATCGAGGACACCGACTGGGACAAGTACGGCCGCGGCAAGGACCCGCGGTGCGCCAACTGCATGGCGCACTGCGGCTATGAGCCGACCGCCGTCCTCGCCACCATGGGCTCCCTGAAGGAGTCCCTGCGGGCGGCCAGAGAGACCATCGCCGGAAACCGCGGCTGACCCGCAGAACAAGGGGAGCCCGCGCGCCCGGGCTCCCCGCGTCCTGGTCCGGTCCGCCGTCGGCCCCGCGCGACGGCGACCGGACCGGCACGGCCGGCCGAACCAGGAAGAGGGGGACCGCACATGACGATGCTGGAACACCTCCGGGAACCGCGCGCGCTCAAGGCGCTCCCCGCGGCTCGGCTTCCCGAACTCGCCGAGGAGATCCGGCACTTCCTAGTCCAGGCCGTCGCCCGCACCGGCGGCCATCTGGGCCCCAACCTCGGCGTGGTCGAGCTGACCATCGCCCTGCACCGGGTCTTCGACTCGCCCGCCGACCGCATCCTGTGGGACACCGGACACCAGTCCTACGTCCACAAGCTGCTGACGGGACGGCAGGACTTCTCCAAGCTCCGGGCCAAGGGCGGGCTGTCCGGGTATCCCTCGCGCGCCGAGTCGGTGCACGACGTCATCGAGAACAGCCATGCCTCGACGGTGCTGGGCTGGGCCGACGGCCTCGCCAAGGCCCACCGGCTCCGCGGCAGCAGCGACCATGTGGTGGCCGTGATCGGCGACGGAGCGCTGACCGGCGGCATGGCCTGGGAAGCGCTGAACAACATCGCGGCCGCCAAGGACCGCCCGCTGATCATCGTCGTCAACGACAACGCCCGCTCCTACGCGCCGACCATCGGCGGCCTGGCCGACCACCTCGCCACCCTGCGCACCACCGACGGCTACGAGAAATTCCTGGCCTGGGGCAAGGACGTCCTCCAGCGCACCCCGGTCGTCGGCGCACCCCTCTACGACTCGCTGCACGGCGCCAAGAAGGGCTTCAAGGACTTCATCGCCCCCCAGGGCATGTTCGAGGACCTGGGCCTGAAGTACGTCGGGCCGATCGACGGCCATGACATCGCGGCCGTCGAATCGGCGCTGCGCCGGGCGGCCGGCTTCCACGGGCCGGTGCTGGTGCACTGCCTGACCGAGAAGGGCCGCGGCTACCCGCCCGCCCTGGAGGACGAGGCGGACCACTTCCACACCGTCGGCGTGATGGACCCCCTGACCTGCGCACCGGTCGCCCCGCCCGGCGCCCCCTCCTGGACGTCCGTCTTCGGCGACGAAATGCTGCGCATCGGCGCCGAACGCGAGGACGTGGTCGCCCTGACGGCGGCGATGCTGCAGCCGGTCGGTCTGGAGAAGTTCGCGCGGGCCTACCCGGACCGGGTGTGGGACGTGGGCATCGCCGAGCAGCATGCGGTGGTGTCGGCCGCGGGCCTGGCGACCGGCGGTCTGCACCCGGTCGTCGCGGTCTACGCCACCTTCCTCAACCGCGCCTTCGACCAGGTGCTGATGGACGTGGCGCTGCACAAGTGCGGGGTTACCTTCGTCCTGGACCGGGCCGGCGTCACCGGGACCGACGGCGCCTCGCACAACGGCATGTGGGACCTGTCGGTGCTCGGCGTCGTACCGGGGCTGCGGATCGCCGCGCCGCGCGACGCCGACCAGCTCCGGGCCCAGCTGCGCGAAGCGCTGGACGTGGCCGACGCACCGACCGTCGTGCGCTTCCCCAAGGAGGCGGTGGACGACCCGATCCCGGCCGTCGACCGGATCGGCGGCGTCGACGTCCTCCACCGGGCACCACACCCGGACGTCCTGCTGGTCGCCGTCGGGGTGATGGCCCCGGTGTGCCTGCGGGTCGCCGAACTCCTCGCGGCGCGCGGCGTCGACGCCACCGTCATCGACCCGCGCTGGGTCAAGCCGGTCGACGAGGCCATCGGGCAGCTCGCCGCGCAGCACGCGATGGTGGCCGTAGTGGAGGACAACAGCCGGACCGGCGGCATCGGCTGGGCGGTCGGCCAGGCCCTGCGGGACGCGCAGGTGGACGTGGTGCTGCGTACCTTCGGGATCCCCGAGCAGTTCCTGCCGCACGCCCGGCGCGGTGAGCTGCTGGCCGACCTCGGACTCACCCCCGCCGAGATCGCCGGACAGATCAGCGCCGCGCTGGGCCGTGCCGCGCAGGGCCGTAAGGAGAGCACACCGTGACCGGATTCGATCTGACCGGCCTCCTCGCCGAGCGCGGCACCGAGGGCTATGAGCTGCACGCCCGCCATCTCAACCACCAGCTCCCGCGGATGCTGCACACCATCGGCTTCGACAAGGTCTACGAGCGGGCCGAGGGCGCCTACTTCTGGGACACCGAGGGTCAGGACTACCTCGACATGCTCGCCGGCTTCGGCGTGATGGGCCTCGGCCGGCACCACCCCGTCGTCCGGCAGGCGCTGCACGACGTGCTGGACGCCGGCCTGGCCGACCTCACCCGCTTCGACTGCCAGCCGCTGCCCGGTCTGCTCGCCGAGAAGCTGCTGAGCCATGCGCCCCACCTCGACCGGGTCTTCTTCGGCAACAGCGGCACCGAAGCCGTCGAGACCGCCCTGAAGTTCGCCCGCTACGCCACCGGAAAACCGCGCATCCTCTACTGCACCCACGCCTTCCACGGCCTGACCACCGGCTCGCTCTCCGTCAACGGCGAGGACGGCTTCCGGGACGGCTTCGCGCCGCTGCTGCCGGACACCGCCGTCGAGCTGGGCGATCTGGCTGCACTGGAGCGGGAGCTGAAGCGCGGCGACGTGGCCGGATTCGTGGTCGAACCCGTCCAGGGCAAGGGCGTCCACCCCGCCCCGCCCGGATTCCTGCGCGCCGCCCAGGAGCTGCTGCACCGCCACAAAGCGCTGCTGATCGCCGACGAGGTGCAGACCGGCCTCGGCCGCACCGGCGACTTCTTCGCCTATCAGCACGAGGACGGCGTCGAACCGGACCTGGTGTGTGTGGCCAAGGCGCTCTCGGGCGGCTACGTCCCGGTCGGGGCGACCCTCGGCAAGGACTGGATCTTCAAGAAGGTCTACTCGTCCATGGACCGGGTCCTGGTGCACTCCGCCAGCTTCGGCTCCAACGCCCAGGCGATGGCGGCCGGGCTCGCGGTGCTCGCGGTGATGGAGGACGAGCAGCTCGTCGCCCACGCCCGGCACACCGGTGACCTGCTGCGCTCCCGGCTCGCCGCCCTCATCGACCGCTACGAGCTGCTGCATGACGTACGGGGCCGCGGCCTGATGATCGGCATCGAGTTCGGCCGCCCCAAGTCCCTCAGCCTGCGTGGCCGCTGGAGGATGCTGCAGGTCGCCCGCAAGGGGCTGTTCGCGCAGATGGTCGTGGTGCCGCTGCTGCAGCGGCACCGCATCCTGACCCAGGTCTCCGGCGACCATCTGGAGGTCATCAAGCTGATCCCCCCGCTGATCATCGGCGAGCGGGAGGTCGACCGTTTCGTCGAGGCGTTCACGGCCGTCATGGACGACGCCCACAGCGGCGGCGGCCTGATGTGGGACTTCGGGCGGACGCTGGTGAAGCAGTCCTTGCAGGTGGGCAGGGGCTGACCTGTTCGATGGGCGGAAGGCGACCGCGGCCCTCGGCCCGCTCGGCCGCCGTCACGCTCCCTACTGGCGCCCGTACGCCATCCACTTCGCGGGTTCCGTCAGCGGGCGGAACCCCACCTTCCCGTAGACCTCGTGGGCGTCGGCGGTGGCGAGCAGAATGCGGCGTACCTCGTAGGGCGCCAGATGGTCGCGGACCGCGGTGACCAGCGCCGTGCCTATCCCGTTGCCGCGCGCCGCCGGGGCGACGTAGACATCGCAGAGCCAGGCGAAGGTGACCTGGTCGGTGACCACCCGCGCATAGGCGACCTGGGCGCCCGAGCGGGTGTCGTAGGCGCCGAAGTTCAGCGAGCCGGCGATCGCCCGGTCCTGCTTGTCCCGTGAACGGCCCGCCGCCCAGTACGTGTCGGTGGACAGCCAGTGGTGCACCAGAGCGGGGTCCAGCCGGGCCGGATCGCTGGAGAACTCATAGTTGTCGATCATGCCGGGCAGCCTGCCACAGGGACCGCGCGCGGGTGTCAGTCCGTCAGGAGCTGGGACCGCAGCCGCTCCCGGACGGCGGGGGTCAGCTTCAGGCCGTCGGTGAGGTACGCCTCCGTCGAGCCCCAGGTCCGCTCGATCGCGTCGTAGGCGGCCGTGAGGTAGTCGGTGTGCGCCCCGAACAGGGGCGAGAGCAGCTCCAAGATCTCCGGCGACATCCCCACCGCCGAGTTGTCCGAGCGGCGGATCTTGTAGCGGCGGTGCGGGTCGTTGGACTTGAGGTAGTCCGCCTCGATGGCGTCCCGCTCCACGCCGACCGCCAGCAGGGTCACGGCCACGGACAGGCCCGCACGGTCCTTGCCGGCCGCGCAGTGCATCAGCGCCGGCACGCTGTCCTCGGCGAGCGCATGCAGCACCCGGCTGTGGTCCTCGGTACGGGTGGTGATGATGTGGCGGTAGGTGGCGGCCATTCGGGCCGCGGCCTTCCCGTCGCCGAGCGCGCTGCGCAGCTCGTCCAGCTCACCGTCGCGCACCATCGTCCAGAACTCCGCACCGTCGGCCGGGTCGGTGAGCGGAATGTTCACATTGCGCACACCGGGCAGCGCGACATCCGGCCCTTCCAGTTTGATGTCCGAGGCATTACGGAAATCAAAGACGGTGTGCAGTCCGAGGCCGGCCAGAAATGCCGCGTCGTCCGCGGTCGCATGGGCGAGATGCCCGCTGCGGAACAGCCTGCCCTCCCGTACGCGACGCCCGTCCACGGTCGGCAGCCCGCCCACATCGCGGAAATTGCGGACCTCCGCGAGCTCGGTCTGGGCCGGTGGGACCTGCGGCGTCTGCGTCACGGGCGCTCCTTGGTGTCGGCCGCCGACGCTGCTCGTCGACGAGGCGGGTCATCATCCGACGATACGACATTGATGCAAGGGGCAATCAGGCCGCAATGCGGGCGTGTAGGAGTGCGGCAAAGCGCTCGGGAAGCAAGGTGCGGCCGATCTCTATTCCCGTTTGGACAGAATTTGACTTGGTGGCATTAATCACCCGCCGTCAACCCCTGGTTACGGTGGCGTAGGTCACTTCTCAAGGTGAAGTATGTCCTGACGTGGCAGACGATTCGAAGAACATCAGCAGCGGCGCCCATGGCGCCATCGGGTCGTACGCAGCCGTCGGGGACAGCTTCACGGAGGGGGTCGGGGATCCCGGCCCTGACGGGGTGTACATCGGTTGGGCGGACCGGCTCGCGGTCCTGCTCTCGGACCAGCAGGCGGAGGGGGATTTCCGCTATGCGAATCTCGCCGTCAGGGGACGGCTTCTGGACCAGATCGTCGAGGAACAGGTGCCGCGGGCGAAGGAGCTCGCCCCCGCCCTGGTGACGTTCTGCGCCGGCGGCAACGACATCCTGCGGCCGGGCTCGGACCCGGACGCGGTCGCCGAGCGCTACGAGGCGGCGGTCCGCGATCTGAGCCGGTCGGTCGGGACGGTCCTGGTCTGCACGGGTTTCGACACCCGTGGCGTCCCCGTGCTCAAGCATCTGCGCGGCAAGATCGCGACGTATACGGCGCACGTCCGGGCGATCGCGGACCGGCACGACTGCCCGGTCCTGGACCTGTGGTCGCTGAAGTCGGTGCAGGACCGGCGGGCCTGGAGCGAGGACCGGCTGCATCTGTCGGCCGACGGGCACACCCGGGTGGCGCTGCGCGCGGCCCAGGTACTCGGCATGCGGGTGCCGGCCGACCCGGACCAGCCGTGGCCGCCGGAGGCGGAGCGGTCGGCCGCCGACACGCGGCGGGACCACATCCACTGGGCACGGGAGCACCTCGTCCCGTGGATCGGCCGCCGGCTGCGCGGTGAGTCCTCCGGCGATCACATCGAGCCGAAGCGGCCCGATCTGCTGCCGCTGTAGCGTCCGTCCGCCCCGGCCGGCAACGGCCCGGGCATGACGAAGGCCCCGATTCCGCCGACGGCGGAGCGGGGCCTCAGTGCGGTGCGGTGCCGGTGTAGGGCAGGTCCGCCCAGACGACCCGGCCCGGTCCGCCCTCGACAGGCCGGGACCCCCAGCTGTCGGACAGCGCGCCGACGAGGAACAGGCCCCGCCCGCACTCCTTGTCCACGCTGCCGGGCTGGACGTGCGGCGCCGAATTCTCCGGGCCGCCCTGGTCCGTGATCTCTATGCGTATGTGCCCGCCGAACAGGGCGAGTTCGCACCCGACCTTCTCGCTGTCGGTGTGCCGCAGAGCGTTGGTGAACAGCTCGGAAACCACCAACTCCACGTCGTCGCGGACTTGTTGATCCGCGCCCCACTCGCTCAGCAGCGCGCTGACGCGCCGGCGTGCCTCGGGCACGGACGTGCGTCGCGCCGGCAAGTGGAACGCGTCCTGCGGGTACTGGGCGACAAAGCTGCCACAGCGCCCTAACGAAGGAGCGTTGTTGGAGGAAGCCACTCCGCAACTATGTGCGATGTCGGTGACCGATGGCAAGGATCACTCTGCAATTTGCAGAATCGTAAGAACCAGTCTGTTCGCGATACTGACGGCATGACACACTGCTGCACACTGAAATCAGTTGGAGGCGATCGGACGTGGCGGACCCACGGTCGGCAGGTGCACCGACCGTCCTGCGGGTGGTGCTCGGTAAGCGACTGCAGGACCTGCGCGAGAAAGCGGGGCTCTCCTACGAACAGGCCGCCGCGGCCCTCGACGTGACCCACGCCACGATACGGCGCATGGAGAAGGCCGAGGTCGGCCTCAAACTCCCCTACGTCGAGAAGCTGCTGGCGACCTACGGCGTCATCGACGAGGACGAGATCGAGGGCTTCCTCTCCCTCGCCCGCGAGGCCAACAAGCCCGGCTGGTGGCACCGTTTCCGGGACGTCCTTCCCGAGTGGTTCAGCGCATTCGTCAGCCTGGAGAGCGAGGCCAACCTCATCCGGGCCTACCAACCGCACTACGTCCCCGGGCTGTTGCAGACCGAGGACTACGCCGCCGCCGTGCTGCGGGCGGGCATGCCGCACGCCTCCCCGGCGGACATCGACCGGATCGTCGCCCTGCGGATGGCCCGGCAGTCCCTGCTGACCCGCGACAACGCACCGATGTTGTGGGTCGTCATGGACGAGACCGTGCTGCGGCGGCCGATCGGCGGCTCCTCGGTGATGCGGGAGCAGATCTCCCGGCTGAGGGAAGCCACCGCGCTGCCGAACGTCCGGCTTCAGGTCATGCCCTTCGCCGCCGGCCCGCACCCGGCCATGTACGGCCCCTTCCACCTCTTCCGCTTCCCGATCCCGGAACTCCCGGACATCGCATACGCGGAAAGCCTCGTCGGAGCCGTGTACTTCGACCAGCGCAACGACGTCTCGCAGTTCCTGGAGGCCCTCGACAGGATGTGTGCGCAGGCCGCGCCAGCACACCACACCGAGGCCATTCTGGGTGGCTTTCGCAAGGAGATCTGAACCATGGATCGCATACGCATCTACAACGGCATGCCCGCCAAAGAGCTGGGCACAGAGGGCTGGCACAAGCCGTGGAGCGGCGGAAACGGCGGTGAGTGCGTCGAGGCGATGCGGCTGGGGGACGGCCGGATCGCGCTGCGCCAGTCGACCGACCCGGACGGCCCGGCCCTGATCTACACGCACCGCGAAATGGTGAGCTTCATCGAGGGGGCGAAGGCGGGCCACGCCGACTTCCTGCTCGCGGTGGCGCCGGCCCGGTGCACCGACCGGAGGACGGCATGAGCGAGCAGGGCATATCCCCGCACGGACCGGACGACGGGGTCACGGACCTCGGACCGTACGTCCAGGGCCCCGAGCACTCGGGGTTCGCGGCCGAGGAGATCGACACCAGCCGGCCGCATCCGGCCCGGATGTACGACTACTACCTCGGCGGCTGGGACAACTACGAGGTCGACCGGGTGGCCGCGGAGCGCGTCATCGAGGTCCACCCGCAGGTGCGGCTCAGCGCCCGCGCCAACCGGGCCTTTCTGCGGCGGGCGGTGCGCGAACTGGTCGCCGGCGGCATCCGCCAGATCATCGACATCGGCACCGGCATCCCCACCTCGCCCAACACCCACGAGGTCGCCCGGGAGACCGCGCCCGACACCCGCGTCGTCTACGTCGACAACGACCCGATCGTCGCCACCCACGCCGGGGCCCGGCTGACCACCACCGAGGGCACCGCCTTCGTGCTCGGCGACGTCCGCGACCCCCAGGCGGTGCTGAACCACCCGGCCGTCCGCGAACTGATCGACTTCGACCGACCGGTGGCGCTGCTGCTGGTGGCCGTACTGCACTTCATCCGGGACGACGAGGATCCCGCCGCGCTCGTCGCCACTCTCGCCGAGGCGCTCCCCGCGGGCAGTTGTCTCGTGCTGTCGCACGCCACCGGTGAACCCTACGAGGCCTACGCCCAGGGCCGCACGGACGAGCGGGCGCGCGACGGTGTGGTGAGCGTCTACCAGAGCTCCACCGCCAGCCTCAATCTGCGCACGAAGGCCGGGATCGAGCCGCTCTTCGGACCGTTCACCCTGCTGGAACCGGGTGTCGTACGGGCCCCGCTGTGGCGGCCGGACGAAGCGGTGCCCGGTGCCGAGGAGCTCAACAACACCATTTTCTACGGCGGCGTGGGCCGCAAGGGCTGATCGGCGCCGGGCGGCGCGGTGGGGTGCGGCGGAGCAGCGGGGGCCGGCGCCGTGGTGGGGACCGCGCGCAGCACGTCCGGGCCGACGAGGGTGGTGTGGGTGCCGGGCGAGGTACAGGCATGTGCCCCGGCGACGGCGCCCAGCCGCGCGCAGTCCTCAAGGCTCCGGCCCAAGTGCCGGCCGTAGAGGAAACCGCAGGTGAAGGCGTCGCCCGCGCCGTTGGTGTCCACGACCGGGCCGGGCGGCACCACGGCCGGCACCGGACGGGGGGAGCGGTCGTCGCTGCCCAGGACGTAGGCGCCGCCCGCCCCCGCCGTCGCGATCACGGCCTCGGCACGCCCCTCGTGCAGGATCTCCCGCATGACGGACGCGATCCGTTCACCCGCCCCGGCGGTGCTGAGGAACACCAGGTCCGAGCGGAGCGCGAACTCGCGGTGATGTTCCGTCAGCCCGTCCCAGTCGTGCAGATCCGTGGAGACGGGGAGGCCCAGCGCCTCGATGTCGTCGTACAGAAAGCGGGAGAAGTGCGTGATCGACAGATGGACGTGCCGGGCGCGGCGCAGCGCGGGGAGGTAGTGCTCCGGCGGCATCCGCAGGTCGAGCGGGTCCCGGGCATCGTAGAAGGACATCCGGCGGCCGTCGGGGGCGACGAGATTGACCGCCCGCCGGGTGCCGTGCGGCGAGATCAGCGGCCGGAAGTCGACGCCGGTGGCGGCCATCCGTTCGCGGACCAGGTTGCCGTGGTGGTCGTCGCCGATGAAGTCCACGAAACCGGTGGTGAGCCCGAGCGCCGCGCAGCCCAGCGCGACGCCGGTACCGGTGTGTCCCACCCATTCGCGAATGGGGGGCACCGCGGAGGAATCGGTGAGCGGTATGGGCAGCGCGCCGACCGGCACGACGGTGTCCACGCCCGACCCGCCGACGACGAGGACGTCATAGGCGTCATACGGCTCAGAAACCTGCTGGAATGTCACAAGCGTCCCTGGATCCCTTGCTGGTGAGACGAATCCCTTGCTGGTGAGACCGTTTGCGGACGCGGTGCGTCCGCTGCCGGGAGTCTAGACGCAGGCGCGCCGCATGACGGGATGTCAGGGAATCTGGTGACACGAGGAAAAAACGAGCCGTCAGGGGCCAGGATTGTGTTCTGCGGCCAGTGGGGAGTGAGTGAGGGCAGGCAGCCGGCGGAAGGCGCCGTGCAGACCTCAAACCGGCGGTCCGCAGGGGCCGTTGACACGATCGCCGAAGGCACTGAAGTCTGCGGAGCCTCGGTGATCGGCTTCCGGAAGCGGCGAGCGGATCCCCCGTACGGTGAGCCGGCCGGGGGACAGGGACGAGCGGGGCGTACGGCCGCCGGACGGGCCGGCGGGGGAGCGAGGAAGGCATGGCAGAGCACTCCAACGGGGGACGCACCGCGCTCGTCATCGGCGGCGGGCTCGCCGGGATGCTGGCCGTCACCGCCCTGATCGGGCAGGTCGACGCGATCACGGTCGTCGAACGCGACCGCTATCCGGAGGGGCCCGCCTTCCGCAAGGGCGTTCCGCAGGCCCGCCACCTGCACATCCTCCTCAGCGGCGGCCAGCGGGCACTGGAGGAACTGCTGCCCGGCACGGTCGACGCCCTCGGCGAAGCGGGCGCCCGCAGCCTGGATCTGCCGCGCGATCTGCTCACCCGTACCTCCACCGGCTGGCAGCGCCGCTTCGACGAGCGCCGGCACCGCACCCTGAGCGTCACCCGGCCGGTGCTGGACGCGGTGGTCCGCGAGCGGGTGCTGCGGGCGGCCGCCGGCTCGGCCACCCGCGTCGAGATCCTCGAAGCGACCGAGGCCGTCGGACTGACCGGGGACGCTCACCGGGTGACCGGCGTACGGGTGCGGTCGCGGGACGGTGCGCCGGCCGGACGGTCCGTGCGCGAGCTGACGGCCGCGCTCGTCGTGGACGCCTCGGGCCGGGCCTCCCGCACTCCGCAGTGGTACGGCGACCTCGGCCGGACCGCCCCGCACGAGGAGACCGTGGACGCGGGGATCGCCTACGCCACCCGGATGTACCGCCCCAAGGATCCGGCCGGCGCGCCCGACGTGGCCGTCAACGTCCCCGGCTGGCCGGAGTGCCCGCGCGGCGGGGCGTATGTGCCGGTCGAGGACGGCAACTGGCTGCTCACGTTGTCCGGGGTGCGCGGGCACCACCCGCCCACGGACGCGGCGGAGTTCACCGCGTTCAGCGCGACGATCGGCGACCCGTACGTCCATGAACTGCTCGCCCGGGCCGAGCCGCGCTCGCCCGTGTACGGGTTCCGCGACACCTGCAACCGCCGCCGGC
Source organism: Streptomyces auratus (assembly GCF_050433025.1). Lineage (NCBI taxonomy): Bacteria > Bacillati > Actinomycetota > Actinomycetes > Kitasatosporales > Streptomycetaceae > Streptomyces > Streptomyces auratus. The sequence goes on from NZ_JBNGCB010000003.1 coordinate 2,719,292, forward strand.
ACTTCGAACGGTCCGGTGCGCTGCCCGAAGGGTTCCTCGTCCTGGGGGACGCCTGCTGCACCTTCAACCCCGTGTACGGGCAGGGCATGTCGGTGGCCGCCCTCGGCGCGCTGGCCGTCCGCGGCACGCTCGCGGGCGGCGGGAGCACCGCCGAGGCGCAGCGGGCGGTGGCCCGTGCCGTGGAGCCCGCCTGGCTCGCCGCGGTCGGCGCGGACCGCCCGTATGCCGGCCCCGAGGACAGCACGGCCGGTGCCGGCGAGCGGCTGACCACGTGGTACCTCGACCGGCTCGTCGCCCGCGCCGCGATCGACCCCGTCGTCGGCGCGGCCTTCCGGGACGTCTTCTGCCTCACCGCGCCGCCCACCCGGCTCGTCGCCCCGCGCGTCTTCCTGCGCACGGTCTTCCTGCCGCGCCGCCCCGGTCTCCCCAGCCCGCCCACAGCCGTCGAGGGGGCGCCCGCCGGCCCCCGAAAAGCGGCTGCGGCCGCGCGCCGGCTCACGGGAGGATGAGGCATGACGTGGACAACGACCCGGAATCTCGCGGACTTCGAGGCGGCCGCGGGGGCGTTCCTGCGCAGCCGGCCCGCCGCGCACTCTGTGCTGCTGTCCGTGACGTCGTCCCTGCGGTCGCTCGGTGCGGATGCGTACGGGGCGGACGCGCCCGCGTTCGGCTGGTGGCGGCGTAGCGGACAAGACCCGGTCGGGGCCGCGTTCGTGTGGACACCGCCGCGGACCGCGCTGCTCTCGCCGATGCCGGAGGAGGCCGCGGGCGAGCTGGTGGAGACGCTGGCCGCCCGGCGGCTCGACGTCCCGGGGGTGAACGCCGGCCGGGCGGTGGCCGAGGCGGTCGCCGGCGCCTGGCAGCGGCGGCACGGCGGCACCGTGACCACCGGCGAACGCCTGCGGCTCTACCGGCTGGACGAGCTGATCGAGCCGTCCCCCGCACCACCGGGCACGGCCCGGCGCGCCCGGCCCGCCGACCGGGACCTGCTGCGCGACTGGTTCACCGCCTTCGCCACGGAGATCGGTGACCCGCCGCCCCGCGACGGCCGGGCGGTCGACGCCCGGATCGCCGGCGGCCGCTGCCTGCTGTGGGAGACCGACGGCCGTCCCGTCTCGATGGCCGGCCACACCCCTCCGCTCTGTGGCGCGGCCCGCGTCGCCCCCGTCTACACCCCGCCCGAGCTACGCGGACGCGGCTACGCGGGAGCGGTGACGGCCGCCGTCTCCCACGCCGTACGGGCCCTGGGTACGCAGGAGCTGCTGCTCTTCGCCGACCTCGCCAACCCCACCAGCAACGCCCTCTACCAGCGGCTCGGCTACCGCCCGGTCGAGGACCATCTCGTCCTGGAATTCGGGCGGGAGTAGGGCGCTGGACATGGCGTGGGCGGAAGGCGGCCGGCGCCACCCTCGGGTGCCGGGCGCAGCTCACCTCAATGGACGCGTCCGACGTGCCGAAAAGGGCGGCGCCGGGACCGCCGCATCCCCCTCGGACAAGGTCACACCCGATTCCCGGAATGTCACGGCCGGTCGCGCGGTTTGCCTCAGAGGGTGATGGTGTTGAGTCCGGGTGTCGTGGTGCGGAAGCCGTACGACGGCGCCGAGTGGCGCGGTGTGCCGGAGCCTGCCGCCCACGCGGCCCGTATCACTTCGCGTTCGCCCTGACCATGGAGGTGCCGTGACCGGTTCCCGCCCCCGCCGCACTGGCCTTTCCGCGCTGCGTCCCGCGAGCTTCGGCGTCGAACCCACGGGAGAGCGGCTGGCCAGGATGCGCAGATCGCCGCAGTTCGTGGACGGTCAGTTCCGTAATCCGGTGCCGACCGGACGGCCGCCCAAGGGCGCCGCGCTGGAGATGGCGCGGGCGCAGCTGAGCCGGGAGGGACGGCTGCGCCGGGCGCCGATCGGCCCGATTCCGGTGTACCGCCCGACCGCCGGGGACTTGGGACAGCCGCCCGCTTCCGGGCTGCGGCTCACCTGGATGGGGCATTCGAGCGTGCTGGCCGAGATCGACGGTCAGCGGGTGCTCTTCGACCCGGTCTGGGGGGAGCGCTGCTCGCCGTTCGACTGGGCCGGCCCCAAGCGGCTGCACCCGGTACCCATCGGGCTGGACGAGCTGGAGCCGGTCGACGTCGTGGTGATCTCGCACGACCACTACGACCATCTGGACATGCCGACCGTCGAGCGCCTGACCGGCACCGGCGCGGCTTTCGTGGTACCGCTCGGCATCGGCGCCGACCTGGAGTTCTGGGGGGTGCCGGCGGAGCGCATCACCGAGCTCGACTGGCACGAGTCCACCCGCGTCGGCGGACTGACCCTCACGGCCACCCCCGCGCAGCACTTCTGCGGCCGCGGGCTGCGCGGCCCGCAGCACACCCTGTGGGCCTCCTGGGTGGTCGCCGGGCCCGACCACCGGATCTTTCACAGCGGCGACACCGGCTACTTCTCCGGCTTCGCGGAGATCGGCGCGGCGCACGGCCCGTTCGACGCGACGATGATCCAGATCGGCGCGTACAGCGATTTCTGGCCCAAGAACCCCACCTCGGACACCCGGCACCCCGGCATGTGGCCGGACATCCACATGAATCCTGAACAGGGCGTGCGCTCCCACCTCGACCTCCAGGGCCAAGCGCCCGGCGGGGTGCTGCTGCCGATCCACTGGGGCACGTTCAACCTGGCGCTGCACCCCTGGGCGGAGCCCGCCGACTGGACGATGACCGCTGCCCGCAAGGCCGGGGTCGCCACCGCACACCCCCGGCCGGGAGAGCCCTTCGAGCCCGCCGATCCGCCGGCCGTCTACCCGTGGTGGCGGGCGATCGCGGTGCCGCCCGCCCATGGCTGGCCCGCCTGGCTCCCGGTGGTTTCCCCCACCGATGTGGACCTCGCCGCGGATCGCTGAGGCCGGTCCCGACAGCCGGCAGCGGCCCGGGCCATGCCGTCCGCGGGCCTCCTCCGCCTTCCTGCTGCTCAGGCCTCCTTGCCCGGGCCCCGGGTGGCGCCGGCCCAGCCGTGTTCGAGGAGGGCGAAGGCGGCTTCGAGGGCCGCGCGGGGATCGTCCCGGCCGTGGGCGAGGGCGACCGAATCCAGGGCGTAGTGGGCGAGGGCGGCGCAGGCGGGGTCGCCCTCGGGTGCTCCGGTCTCGTCGGCGATCGCCTCCGCGAGGGCGGCCTCGTGGCGCATCCACATGCGGTGGCCGTACTCGCGCAACGCCGGTGTGCCGAGGACGAGTTGCTTGTAGCGGGCGAATCCGGGGTCGGTCGCCGTGGGGAGAAGCGTGCGCAGGACGTGGTCGAGCAGGGCGGCGGGGAGAGAGCGGCCGGCGGGCCGTTCGCGTACGGCGGCGACGAGGGCGGCCTGCTGGTCGGCGTCCTCGTCGAAGACCAGGGCTTCCTTGCTGGGGAAGTGCTTGAACAGCGTCGTGGTGGACACATCGGCGGCTTCCGCCACGTCCTTGACGCTGACCTGGTCATAGCCGTGTTCCAGGAACAGGTGCAGGGCCGCGTCGGCCAGTGCCTGACGGGTGGCGGCTTTCTTGCGCTCGCGGCGCCCCACGGGCTTCGGTGTATCGCTCACCGCTGCACTGTACCCACTTGTTGCCTCGATTGAAAAGTTGACTCGTTGCACTTTTTTAGTGAGTGTGCTCTTCTGTGTGGGCCGGTGGCGGGGCCGCGGCCGACCGGCAGTACGCCCCGCCCCCGCTCCTTCCCGACCGAACGGAGCCCTCATGAACTCGACGTCCATACCCGGACCCGCACCCCGCATCGCCGTCATCGGGGCCGGTCCCGGCGGCCTCACCTGCGCCCGCGTCCTGGAGCGGCACGGCATCGCGGTCACCGTCTACGACCGCGACGCCTCCGCCGACGCCCGCAACCAGGGCGGCACCCTCGACCTGCATGCCGACTCCGGGCAGATCGCCCTCCAAGAAGCCGGTCTCCTGGACGAGTTCTTCGCCCTGGCCCGGCCGGAGGGGCAGGCCATGCGCGTCCTCAGCCGTCATGGCGAGGTCCTCGCCGACTACCGGCCCCCGGCCGACGAGAATGCCGCGCCCGAGATCGACCGCGGCCAGCTGCGCACGCTCCTGGCGGGCTCCCTCGCCCCCGGCACCGTCCGCTGGGGCCACACCCTCCGCTCCGCAGCCGCCCGCCCGGACGGCACCCACCGCCTCACCTTCGAGAACGGCACGACCACCGACGCCGACCTCCTCATCGGCGCGGACGGCGCCTGGTCACGGGTGCGGCCGCTGGTCAGCGACGCCACGCCGGTCCACACCGGAGTGACCTTCATCGAGGCCCACTTCGACCACGTCGACACCGATCACCCTGCCGTCGCCGAACTCGTCGGCGACGGGCAGACCTTCGCCACCGGCGACCACAAGGGGCTGCTCGCGCAGCGCAACAGCAACCAGCATGTGCGCGCCTACATCGCCCTCCGCGAGGACGTGGACGGGGAGAGCCTGGCCGGCGCCGACCTCGGCGACACCGAGGCCGTACGCGCCGCGCTGCTGGAGAAGTTCACCGGCTGGGACGAGCGGCTCCGCATCCTGATCACCGACAACGACGGCCCCTATGTCCACCGCCCGCTGTTCGTCCTCCCCGCCCCGCACACCTGGCCCCACACCCCCGGCGTCACCCTGCTCGGCGACGCCGCCCATCTGATGGCCCCCTTCGGCGGCAACGGCGCCAATCTCGCCATGCTGGACGGATGTGAACTCGCGCTGGCCCTTGCCCGCCACGACAGCGTCGACGCGGCAATCACCGCCTACGAGGGGACCATGCTGCCGCGGGCGGCCGAGGCCGGTGACGGCGCGGACGCCCTCGACCGGGTCTTCGGCCCCGGAGACCGCGAGGCCACCGAGGTGCCCGACTTCGGCCGGGAGAAGGAGGAGTACCGGCGCGGCGCCGCCGCGTACCGCAGCCGCTGAGCCCGCCGCAGTGCCGGCTGCCGCACCCGGCGGCGTGGGCCGTACGGGCGCCGGGCGCCGGGCGCCGCCGCGGTCAGTCCGCGCGGCCGGTGACCGCCACCGTCACACCCAGGCCGATCATGGCGAAGCCGCCGGCCCCGCCGACCATCGACAGCCGGCGCTCGGAGCGGGCGAACCAGCCGCGGGCCGCCGAGGCCGTCAGCCCCCACACGGTGTCGGTGATCAGACCGATGCAGATCGGTACCAGGCCCAGGATCATCATCTGGGTAGGCAGCCCGCCCGCCGACGGGTCCACGAACTGGGGGAGTACGGCGGCGAAGAAGACGATCCCCTTCGGGTTGGTGACGCCGACCAGGAGACCGTCGGCAATCGTCCGCAGATCACCGCGGGCCGCCGGCCCGGGCGCGTCCCCGGCCCCCAGCTTCATGTCCTTGCGGTGCCGGAAGGCCTGCACGCCGAGAAAGACCAGGTAGGCCGCACCGGCCAGCTTCACGGCCAGGAAGACCGTGACGGACCGCTCGACCAGCGAACCGAGGCCCAGCGCCACCGCGACCACCAGGAGGTAGGAGCCCAGCACATTGCCCAGGACCGTCGCCAGGGCCGTCCGCCGGCCGTGGGCCAGCGCCCGGCCGATCACGAACAGCACGCTCGGTCCCGGGATCACGATCACCAGCAGCGACATCGCTGCGAAAGCCAGTATCCGGTCGGTAGTCACCATGTCTCTCACCTCGGCGGCCATTGAATCAGCCGGACGCGGGGTTTCGTCAGTGGTCAGCGGCGTGCGGCAACGGATGCCGTGCGGCCCGGTCCGCCGCCGGCCGGGCCGGGCCCGCCGTGCCGCGCGGCCGCGGATGCCGCCCGTGAGCCCTCGGAGGTGCGCTTCCGGAGGCAGCAACTCCGCCTCGCTGAACGGCAGTTCGGATTATGTCGCACTGATGTGCGGCACGCGCCCACTCAAGGAGGTGGCGAGGGGTAGCGAAAGCCCGAAGTAGCTCCGGACACTACCCCTGTAACAACTAGCGTGCGTGCTCCGCGAACTGCCAACGGCCGATCCGGAGGGCGCCGATGCCTACCGCATTCCCCCAGGGGACCCAGATGTCCCAGGAGGCTCAGAGGTCCCCGGGACCCCAGAGCTCCCCGGGGGTCGCTCCTGTCCCCACCTCCGCCCGGCGGCGGGAGCGTGACGGCGGACGACACGGCCGGGCCTCGTTCCCCGAGTCCGCCGCCGATTCGGCGATACGGTCCCGGCTGGTCAGGCTCGCCGCCGTCCCCTGTCTCCTCGTCGCCGTCGTCTGCACCGCCGTCGCCGCGTTCGTCGTGCAGGCCGGCGGCGCCCGGCTGTCCGGGCGGGAGTGGGTGATCCTGGCCGGCGGGCTCGCCCTGGTCTGCGTCATCGTGCTGACCGCGGGCGCCGCCGCCAACGCCGAGGCCCGCGCCACCGTGGCCCGTTACGCCCGGCTCCGCCAGGTCTGCGCCCGCAGCCAGTCCGACCTCTACGACCTGCTGGACCGGGTACGGCAGGGCGAATGGCTCCAGCGCCGCGAGCCGGTCACGGCGCTCGCGCCCACCGGCGACACCCTCGACCTGCTCGCCCATGAGGTGGCCGCCGCCGGCCGGGCCGCCGAGTCCGCCGTCATCGACGCGGTCGCCATCGCCCGCAGCAACGCCAGCGGCAGCGAGCAGAAGGTCGAGGTCTTCGTGAACCTCGCCCGCCGGCTGCAGTCCCTGGTCCACCGCGAGATCGAGCTGCTGGACGAGCTGGAGAACCAGGTCGAGGACCCGGACCTGCTCAAGGGCCTGTTCCACGTCGACCATCTCGCCACCCGCATCCGCCGGCACGCCGAGAACCTCGCCGTCCTCGGCGGCGCCATCTCGCGCCGCCAGTGGAGCCGCCCGGTGTCCATGACCGAGGTACTGCGCTCCTCGATCGCCGAGGTCGAGCAGTACCCGAGGATCAAGCTGGTGCCGCCGATCGAGGGCACCCTGCGCGGACACGCCGTCGCCGACGTCATCCACCTGCTCGCCGAACTCGTCGAGAACGCCTCGATCTACTCCGCCCCGCAGACCCCGGTCCTGCTGCGCGCCCAGCTCGTCACCGCCGGTCTCGCCGTCGAGGTCGAGGACCGCGGCCTGGGCATGTCGGCGGACGAGCAGAACCGGATGAACGCCCTGCTGGCCGACCCCGAACACATCGATGTCGCAGAGCTGTTGAGCGACGGCCGCATCGGGCTGTTCGTGGTCTCCTCGCTGGCCCGGCGGCATGGCATCGTTGTCCGGCTGCAGAGCAATATCTACGGCGGCGTCCAGGCCGTCCTGATCGTGCCCCAGGGGCTGCTCGGCGCGGAACCGGCCGACGGGGAGCGGGGCGGGGCGGATGCCGCGCCCACGGGATCGCCGGACACCGTCCCGGCGCACGACCACGACGGCGGGTACGACGGCGGCTACGGCATCGGCTACGCCGACGACCCTGACGCCGGCCCGGCGCCGCACGCGCGTCATGACCGCCATGACCGCCAGGACCCGGGCGCCGACGGCTTCCCGACCGTGGCCATCCCCCGCCCCGCCCCGGCCCCCGACCCCGCGCTCGACCTGTCGTCACGCGGCTATGACGAGCGTACGGCCGAGTTCCCGGCCCCCGTTCCCCCGGACCCCGGTCCCGACTCCGGCGCCGCCCGCCGCCGGCTCGTCCACGCCTCGGGCGCCCGCACCCCTGAAGTCCCCATGGCCGACACCCGCACGCCCGAGCCGCACCCCCGCGAGCTCGCCCCCGCCGGCCGCCCGGCCGACCCCGGCCCGGTCATGCTGCCGCCCGCCCCGCCGGCCGTGGACGACAGCGCCCGCCCGCGGCTGCCCCGGCGGCGCAAGCAGACCCATCTCGTCCCGGAGCTGCGCGGCGACCCGATCCTGCCGTCCGCCGCCCGCCGCACGGGCCCGGAACCCGAGCACGACCCCGGCCTGATGGCCGCCTTCCGGCGCGGATTCAGCCTCGCCGACGACTGCTACGCAGGCGACACCGGCGAGCACGTCATCCCCCCGGCCCCGGGCGGCGACACCGGCAGCCCGGCCGGCAACGACCTTCTCTACGACCGTGACCACGACGCCCCGATGGCCCGCCCCCGAGGAGACGACCGCAACCATGGTGAGTGATGTGCATGCGCAGGCGCACTCGCAATTGCCGGGAAGCCAGCACACCGACCTGTCCTGGCTGCTGACCGGGCTCGTACAACGGGTGCCGCACGCCCGGAGCGCGCTCCTGCTGACCTCGGACGGCCTGGTCAAGGCCGCCCACGGCTTCGACCCGGACAGCGCCGACCACATGGCCGCCCTGTCCTCCGGCCTCTACTCCCTCGCCCGCAGCGCGGGGGTGCGCTTCGGGGACGGCGACGATGTCCTCCAGGTCGTCGTCGAGCTGGAGTCGACCTTTCTGTTCGTCTCCACCGCCGGTTCGGGCGCCTGTCTGGCCGTCCTCGCCGGCCGTGAAGCCGACGTGGCGGTGCTGGGTTACGAGATGTCGATGCTGGTCAAGAGCGTCCGCCCGTACCTGTCCACGCCCGCTCGCCAACAGGCCCCCGCGGGTGGTCGATGACCATGGCCGTGCGTCGCCGACGGCGGCAGGGCGGGGAACCGTGGTTCGACGACGCCGCGGGCCGGCTGGTCCGCCCGTACACCATCAGCAACGGCCGGACCCGTCCGACGGCGCACTTCGACCTGCTGACGATGGTGATGGCCACCGGCCGGCGGCCCGTCTCCTGCCAGGGACCCGACTACGCCCAGGTGTTGGGTCTGTGCGGCGGCCCGGTCTCCGTGGCCGAGATCGCCGCCCACATACGGCTGCCCGCCGTGGTCACCAAGGTGCTCCTCGCCGACCTCGTCGACTGCGGGGCACTCACCGCGCGGGCTCCCGCAGCCGTTTCGGCAGGGGCCGCGTCCCGTACCGACCGTGCCCTGCTGGAGGCGGTGTTGAATGGACTTCGCAAACGACTGTGACCCCCCTGCCCTGGGGGATCTGGCCACCGATGCCTTCCCCACCGCGCTCAAGATCCTGGTCGCGGGCGGCTTCGGCGTCGGCAAGACGACCTTCGTCGGAGCGGTGAGCGAGATCGAGCCGCTCAGTACGGAAGAGCTCCTCACCCAGATCAGCGTCGGCACGGACGATCTGGCGGGCGTCGAGGACAAGAGCACCACCACCGTCGCCATGGACTTCGGCCGGATCACCCTCAGCCCCGCGCATCTGCTCTACCTCTTCGGGACGCCGGGGCAGCAGCGCTTCTGGTTCATGTGGGACGAGCTGTCCAACGGCGCGCTCGGCGCGGTGATCCTCGCCGACACCCGGCGGCTGGACCAGTGCTTCGGCGCCGTCGACTTCTTCGAACGGCGCGGCATCCGCTTCATCGTCGCCGTCAACGAGTTCGACGGCTCCTACCACTACGCACCGGACGAGGTCCGCAGCGCGATAGACCTCTCCCCGGACATCCCCGTCGTGCTCTGCGACGCCCGACAGAGCAGCTCGGCGACCCGCGTCCTGGTAGCGCTCGTCCAGCATCTGCTCACCCCCGCCCTCGCCGCGACCCCGGAGCTGCCATGAACCACCCTGCCTCCCGCGTCCCGTACATCTCCTACGACCCGACGCGGCATCTGCTGCTCACCCCGCAGGACGACGAGGCCCCCGCTCGGGTCGCCCGGCTGCGCGCCCTGGGGATCGGCGAATCCCCGCTGCCCGCGTTCGACGAGTTCGCCCGCAAGCTCGCCCGGACCACCCGGGCGCCGTACTCGATGGTCAACTTCATCGACGAGCGACGGCAGTACTTCGCCGGTCTCTACACGCCCGACCAGGACCGGGCCGTGGAGCTCGGGCCGGCGCCCGCCAGTGCCCAGCCGGGCCGGGTGATGGACCGGGACCACGGCTACTGCCCGCATGTCATCGTCCGACGCAAGGCCCTGGTGCTGGAGGACGTCTGTGACTATCCGCGGTTCGCCGGCAACCCCGTCGTCGACGAGATCGGCATCCGTTCCTACCTCGGCGCGCCGCTGATCGACCGTACGGGGATGGCGCTGGGCACCGTCTGTGTCGTGGACCTCGAACCACGCCCCTGGGGGCGGGAGGGGCTGGAGACCATCAAGTCGATGGCGGCCGAACTCGTCGAGCAGATCCACAGCATGGAGAAGCAGCACAGCGACGTGCCCTGACGCGAGCGGCCCCGGCCCCGGAGCCCGGCGTACGGCCCTTGGCCGGACGGCCGGCCCGGGGCCGCCGCATGGGCGGGCCCCGGGATGACGGCCGCTCACTTCAGCCCGGTGCACCAGGGGCGCCGGCGCGACCCTCCGGTGCGCTGACCCGGCACCGTGGCCGCGGCGTCCTCACCCGGCACCGGGGCCGGGGTGCGGGCGGCGGAGTCGTCCTCCGGCCACTCCGAGGGCTCCAGCCGCAGCAGATCCGCCAGCCGGCTGGACCACTCGCCCTGCGCCCGGCCCAGGGCCAGCTCACCCAGGCGCAGCAGCTGGATGTCGGAGGTGCCGGCCGGCGCGAAGATGTGATGGGCGTCCCGCAGAAAGCGCTCGATCGGCCGGTCGGTGAACAGCCCGCACGCGGCATGGACGTCCATCGCGTCGCGCGCCGACTCCAGTGCCGACTCCACATTGACCAGCTTGGCGTTCATCAACTCCGCGTCGCAGGGCTGCCCTTGGTCCAGCAGATGCACCGCGTGATAGGCCGACAGGCGGGCCAGCAGCAGCCGCGACTGGATCCGTCCGAGCTTGAGCTTGATGGTGCTCAGATCGGCCAGCGCCTTGCCGTAACGCTGCCGCTGGGCGCAGAACGCCGTGGTCTCGTCCAGCACCGCCTGATGGATCCCCAGGGACACGGCGGTGAGATTCGGGCGTCCGTAGAGCACGCTGGAGGAGTAGGCGACCGACAGGCCGTCGCCCTCCCGGCCCAGCAGATTCGCGGCCGGGACCCGGCAGTTGTCGAAGAACAGCTCACCGAAGCTGAAGCCGTGCAGCCCCATCGCGGGCTGCTGCTCCCCGACCCGGAAGCCGGGGCTGTCGGACTCGACGAGAAAGGCCGACAGGCCCCTGGAGCCCTCGCCGGTGCGGACGACCACGCCGTGCAGATCGCCGACGTGGCTGTTGCCGACGTAGATCTTCCGGCCGTTGAGGAGGTAGTCGTCGCCGTCGCGGACCGCGGTGGAGGCCATGCCCAGCACATGGCTGCCCGACTGCGGTTCGGTGACGGCAATGGTCGGCAGGCAGTCGCCGGAGGCTATGGCGGGCAGCCAGGTCTTCTTCTGCTCCTCGCTGCCGAAGTGGACGATCTTCGCCACGCCCAGCTGCGACGCCTGCACCATGGCGCCCATCGCGGCGCTCACCCGGGAGAGCTCCTCGATGATGAGGGTCTTGGCGACGTGGCCGGCGCCCATTCCGCCGTAGGCGCGGTGCACGGTGGCGCCTATCCACCCCTGACGGGCGATCAGGCGGGAGAGATCACGGCAAACGGAACGGTTCTCCTCCATCTCCGCAATCCGGGGGCGGACCTCCCTTTCGGCGAAGTCCCGCACCCGTTTGCGGAGTGCCTCATGTCTCTGGTTCGTGAAATAGCCATGCAAGACGAGCCCCTCCTCCGCGATCTTCTCCGTGCTGGTCGCACCCCGCCTCGGGACGGCACCGGCGGCGCCGTCTGCAGTGAACGTTCCGGAACGTGAGCTATCGCTTACCCCGTGCAATACCCGTTGGCATACCTACTCCGGGCCGCATAAAACATCAACTGGTGGCATTTGGACGAAGAGTTGAAGCGCGAAGAAGATGCGCACCACCCCTTGTTCGACGGGGTCCGTGGCGCGGTTCCGGGGGCTTTGGAACCGCGCCACCCCTCGCCTCCCCAGCCCCTCGCGGTGGGGTGGAGTGGCTCAGTGCGAGGGGTCGCAGCAGGACTCGCGGCGCTGCTGCCGGCCCACCTCCAGCCAGTCGGCGCCGCCCGCCCGCAGCGACCGGCCGGCGGGCGCCGGGAAGGAGTCGATCAGCTCTCGCTGCTCGACGAGCCGTCCGCCGCGCAGCACCGCCGAGGTCCGCACCAGCGAGTCGAAGTCCTCGAACGGATCGCCGTCCACCACCGTCATGTCGCCGAGCTTGCCGACCTCCAGCGTCCCCAGATCCCGCTCCGCGCCGAACACCCGGGCGGGCAGGGCCGTCGCGGTGCGCAGCGTCCGGGCCACGCCGAGGCCGCCGCGATGCAGCGCCCGCAGGCACAGATGCAGGCCCAGGCCCACCGGCACCAGCGGCTGATCGGTCCCCAGCGCGACCAGTCCGCCGCCGTCCAGCACCCTTCGGTAGAAGGAGACTTCCGTCCCGATGTCGGCCAGCTGCCCGGGGGTGGGGCGCTGCCCGGCGTGGTCCCGTACGACCGCGGTGTCCCAGGGCGGCATCAGCCTGCCCACCCGCGCATCGTCGGCCAGCGCCGGATCGTCACCGAGCAGTGCGCCCGCCGAGAACGGCGTGGCCAGCAGGTGGAAATCGGTGCCGGTGTAGATCTCCTCGACGTCCTGGTACGCGCGCCCGGAGCCGGATACGGCATGCCCGAACTCCAGCCGCTGGGTGGCCTGCAGATGGGTCGTCAGGTCCTGTCCGAGCTGTACGCCCGGGGTGAGCAGATGGCTCCCGCAGCGGACGTGGAGCCGCTGATGGGCGAAGCGCGCGGCCTCCGCCATCACCCAGCCCGGCGCCCGGACGTACGTCTTGACGAAATCCCACTCCAGCGCCGCGCCGCGCTCCAGCGAGCGGCGCAGCCCCGCGCGGGTGCGGTGTGCGCGGCCCATGCTGTAGGCGACTCGGCCGCCGTCCAGCAGCTCTCCGCAGGTCAGCAGCCGCGGCCCGGCGAGCGCACCGTCCGCCACGGCCTCCCTGATACGGGCCTGTTCATAGGAGAAGCCGCCGCAGGAGACCGCGGTGGTGATGCCGTACGCGAGCTGCAGCGCGGTCTGCCGTCCGCCGTACGTCGTCTGCCACGGATGGGTGTGTGCGTCCCACAGGCCGGGGAGCACGGTCTGCCCGGAGGCGTCCACCCGCCGGGCCGCCCCGGCCCGGCCCGGACGGTGCGGTTCCACGGCGGTGATCCGCCCGTCCCGCACCACCACATCGACATCGGAGTGCACCTCGTCCCCGGTGCCGTCCCAGAACCGGCCCGCGTGCACGACGGTGTCCCGGGCGCGCGCGGGACGCCGGGTGAGGGACAGCGGAACGGTCCGCGCCGCACCGCCGGACACGCCGGTCAGCCGCAGTTTCCCGGCCGAGAGATAGAGGAGGGTGCCCGAGTCGCCGGACCACGACGGATGGTCGGCGCTCTCGTCGGTCAGCCGCCGCGGCGCCCCGTCCGGCGTCCCGTCCGGGCGCACCGGCAGCACCCACAGCGCGGACTCGGCGATCACCGCCATCCAGCGCCCGTCGGGTGACCACACGGGCCCGGAGTCATGGCGGTCGGCGATCGAGACGTGCTCGGCGACCGCATACCGCCGCTCCTTCCCGGTCTCGGCGTCGAGGACCCGGATGATGTTGTAGCCCTCGCGGAATCGGCGGTTGAGGCGGTTGCGGTCGCAGTACGCCAGATAGCGCCCGTCGGGGGACCAGCTGGGGCGGCCCGGCAGCCCGCCGGCGCCCAGCGGTGCGGCCAGCACCTTCTCCGTGCCGTCGGGCAGGGTCCGTACGACGAGGTTGCCCGACATGTCCAGCGCGGCCAGCCGCCCGCCGTCCGGCGACAGCGCGGGCAGTACCCGGCCGCCGGTGGCCAGCACCGTCTCCGTGCCGGAGGCGAGATCCCGGCGGCGGACCGCGAACAGCCCGTCCCGGTCGTCCGTGTAGAGCAGCGCCCGCCCGTCGCGGGACCAGCTCGGCGCCGAGACGTACCGGGTGGCATCGGCCCGGACCACCCTGCGCGGCGCGCCGGAGCCCGAAGTGGGCGCGATCCACAGGGAGTTGAGCGCGCCGAAGGCGACCCGGCGGCCGTCGGGGGAGAGGGCCGGCAGATGCACCCCGCGCACCGGGCCCGGCGTCGTCCGTTCGAAGCCGTAGTCCTTGACGCGGTGGCCGGGGCGGTCCAGCGGCAGCCGTGCGGTGAACGGGATGTGCTCGCTGTGCCGGGGAGCGTCGGCCCGGACGATCCGGAACTGTCCGCCGACCGTCAGCAGCAGCTCCTCGCGCGAGACCCAGCGCGGCGGCACCGGCGCCACATCGCCGTCGACCGCGACCGGCACGCCGTCCACCACCAGGGTGCAGGTCGGCGCCGGATAGTCCGTGGTCCGCAGGTGGGCCAGCCGCCCCGCCGGGGACAGGGCCGGCGCCAGCACCTGGGCGGCCGCGGTCTCGGTGTACTCGGTGCGCACCGCGCCCCGTCCGTCGGCCGGCACCGAGGCGACCGTACGGGACACCAGCGCCGCGCCCGCCACCCGCCCGCGCACGAACACCAGCCGCGAGCCGTCCGGGGACCAGCAGGGGTCGAAGTCCTCCCAGGCACCGTCCTGATGGGGTCCGTCCTGGCCGGGAAGCCCGGTGACCCGGGTCAGCCGTCCGGTGCGCACCTCCAGCACCCATAAACGGTACGGGCTGCCGGCCACCGCATCGCCGCCCCGTTCCGAGGCGAAGGCGAGCCGGGTCCCGTCGGGGGACCAGGCGGGGCCGCGGTCGTCCCACGGGCCGTCGGTCAGCTGCCGCAGGCCGGAGCCGTCGGTGCCGAGCGTCCACAGATGGAAGCTGCCGCCGCGGTAGGCGCAGAGGGCGAGCGTGCGGCCGTCGGGCGAGTGCACCGGACGGGTGGGCTCCAGGTCGGGCGGGGTCAGCGCCACCGCCTCGCCGCCGGCCCGCGGCACCGACCACAGGACGTTCTGGACCTCGGCGATCAACCGGTCACCGGCCGGGGCGAGGGAGGCCGCGCCATTCGTGGCGGCCGTGAAGGACAGTGCGGCGCCGGACGCTCCGGCGTCCTGCGCGGCTGCTCCGGGGGCGTGGACCCCGGCCAGTCCCGCCACCGCGGCGGCCGAGGCGGCGGTGCCCTGCAGAAATCTGCGGCGAGACAGCGGCGAGGGGGGACGGGGGAAGTTCTCGGAAGAGTCTGCGATGTCCAACGATCCTCCTGTGAAAGGGGGTTGAGGCGCAGGCGCCGGGAAACAGCCGGCTGATCGTTTCACGCACCGCCGCGGACGGGTCAACTCCGCCACGCGCGCCCCGTGGCGTACCACGGCCCCGCGCGGAAGAGTGGGCGCCGACGACTCGTCAGCCACCGCCCCGGCACTCAGGAGACGACGCCATGCAGGCCATGCAGCCAGATGTCCACCAGGCCCCGGACGGCGCCCGGATCGCCACCTACACCTGGCTCCCGGAACACGGCCACCCGCGCGCCCTCGTCCAGATCGCCCACGGCGCCGCCGAACACGGCAGGCGCTACGACCGCTTCGCCCGCTTCCTGACCGGTCACGGCTATGGCGTCCTCGCCTCCGACCACCGGGGCCACGGCGCCACCGCGGCTTCCACCGGCGGCCGCGGTGTGGTCGGCGAGGACGCCTGGCGGGCGATCGTCAGCGACCTCAAGGGCATCGGCGACCACGCGGCCGCCGCCCACCCCGGTGTCCCGCTGGTGCTGCTCGGCCACAGCATGGGCTCACTGCTGGCCCGCGACTACGCCCAGGAGTACGGGGCCGACCTCGCCGGACTGATCCTCACCGGCACCTTCCGGACCCTGCCCGGCCTGGACATCGAGGGCGCCGTCGCCGAACTGGAGGCGGAGGCCGCCGCGCACGGCCGCGGCGCGCTGTCGGCCTTCATCCCGCGCACCTTCCGCTCCTTCAACGACGCCTTCGCCCGCCGCACCGGCTTCGAATGGCTCTCCCGCGACGCCGCCGAGGTGGACGCCTACGTCGCCGACGAGGACTGCGGCTTCCCGTTCTGCACCGGGCTCGCCCTCGACTGGGTACGCGCCATCCGCAAGATCAACGACCCGGACAATCTGGCCCGTATCCCGCGCGGACTGCCCGTCCATGTCGCCGTCGGAGAGCTGGACCCCTGTCATCAGGGGATGACCCTGGTCCATGAACTCCTGGAGGACTTCCGTTATCTGGGCACCCGCGATCTGACCTGGCAGGCCTATCCGGACGCCCGCCACGAGATCCTCAACGAGACCAACCGCGACGAGGTCCAGGCCGATCTCCTGGCCTGGCTCGACAAGCGCATCTGAGCTGCCTCAAGCGCGCTTCAGGTCAAGCGCCGGGCCGCTGATCCGGAGATCCGTGGCCCGGCGCGGCCGGGGTCAGACCTTCCCCGGATGGAAGACGTCCTGCTCGATGAGGATCTTGTCGATCCGGGCCTTGTCCACCCGGTTCGTCACCTCCGCGACCTCCTGGCGGTCGCGTACGCACTTGGCCAGCGTGAACGCCGAGGACACCACGAAGACCAGCCCGAGGGCGAGGAACCCGCGTTCCCAGGGGCCCACGGGCAGCCTGGTGATCCCGATCATCAGCGCCGCCAGCGACAGTCCGAACGAGATCGCGGACTGCACGAAGAAGGCCGTGGTCGTCGGCCGCTGAATCGATGGAGTAGTCATGCGCGTAGCGTGGCGGCGCGGTGACAGTGGCGCATGAGTACGGGTACTCATCTCGCCGACCCGGCAGGTGGGGCCGTGCGCTGCGAAATGGCAGCACCCACCCTCTGACATGCGGTATTGTTCTCGTGCGCGGTCAGCCGGGACAACCTGGCCAGAACGGGCATCGGGACGTGGCGCAGCTTGGTAGCGCACTTGACTGGGGGTCAAGGGGTCGCAGGTTCAAATCCTGTCGTCCCGACTTGCTTTTGTGCAGGTCGGAGGTCGTTTCCTTAAGGGGAACGGCCTCTTCTGCATGTGTGCCCGCTGTCTTGCGGGAAGGGGCGCCGGGCCTGCGTGCGCTCCCGCGGCGTACCCCCTGCCCGGTTCGCCCGTAAGTGGCGAGCTGTCGACCGCTGCGCTCCTGGATCCGCTACTCGGTGTCCGTACCCGCGACAACGCCCTTGGACGTGCGGCCTTGTGAGGGGGAGGCGCTGGCGGCCCGCCTGGCAGCCGTTGCTCACGCTCTGTGTGACCGCGCCGCCACTCAACTCCCGGTTAAGTCGGCCGGTCCCTACTGTCCGTAAGTGGACTGGTGCGCCCCGTTCCCGGCATGACAGGATGAGAGGCGTAAATCCAGCGCCTTAACTGTTCGTTGGGCTCGATCGATGGGGGGACGGTGGGCATGAGCGTGGGGGGCGACGGCCGGTCCAAGGAGGCGGGCAGTGCGCTCGCGGAGCGGCTCAACCATCTCTTCGCGAACATGCATCCGCCCGGGGCGCCGTACACCAACTCCTTTGTGGCCGAGGAGATCAGCGGGGGAGCGGAGGAGTACGGCGGGGTCAAGGTCACCGAGCAGTATCTGTCGATGCTGCGCAACAGCCGGCGTACGAACCCGAGTCCGGAACTGCTGCGCGCGCTGGCCAAGTTCTTTGCGGTGCCGGTGGGGTATCTGCTCGGGGACCTCTCGCAGCCGCAGGCCGCGCGGGTGGAGGAGGAGGTGCGCTTCCTCGCCGCGATGCGCGACCAGCGGGTGCGCGCCATCGCGCTGCGCTCCGTGGGACTGCCGCCGGAGGTGCAGGACAGCCTGACGACGATCATCTGCCAGTTCCGGGAGCAGATGAATCTGCCGGCCGATCCGCCGGAGCAGGGCGGTGACCGGCACGGTGAGTGAATCGACACGGACCGCTGAGCGCGGCCAGATCTTCGCTACCTGGCAGCGGGCCGGACACGAGGACGGGACGAGCATGCGAGTGGGGCAGATACGCAGGCGGTGCAAGCAGCTGATCAAGGAGCTGGCGCTGCCCGCCGCGATCGATCTGCGCGGGATGTGTGACATCGTCGCCGCGCGTGTGGCGCGGCCCGTCCATCTCGTGCCGATGAGCCTGGGCGGGGTGGTCTCCGGCATGACGGCCGTCACCGACGACGGCTACTGGGTCTTCTACGAGCTCAAGACGTCACCGTGGCACCAGGCGCACATCGTGCTGCACGAACTGAGCCACCTCCTGCTGGGGCACGCCCAGGATCCCGCCGTCACCGAGGACGCCCTGAAACTGTGGACGCCGTCCGTCGATGTCGCCACCGCCATGCGGCGGATGGGCCTGACCATGGGTTTCGCCCGGCACCACGGCTACGACAACCTCGCCGAGCGGGAGACCGAGGTGCTCGGGACGCTGCTGATGGAGCGGGTCGCGCCGTCCGCGGCCGAGCGGGAACTCCCCCTGGAGGGGCAGGCGGCCGAGCTGGCGGCGGCGCTCGGGCCCGCCCTGCAGCACATCCGGCGTCAGCAAGGGGCACCGGCCGGCGGCGCGGGGTCCGGTGGCGCCCGTGCGGACGCGGACGGGGGCTCGCGTGTTTGATGTCATCTATCTGTCGTTCGGCCTGGCCGCCTGGGTGATCGTCGGCTACAAATCCGTCGCTTGGTTCCGTGACCGCAGCAATGCGGACCTGGGGCTGGCCTGCGTGATGACCGGCGGGGTGGCGACGGTCTTCCTCTTCTCCGCGCCCAGCCTCTACCGCGCCTTCGACCGGCTGGCCGGTGTGGCGAACCTCGCGATGGTGTTCCTCTACTCCTCCGTCGTGGTGTTCGCCGCGGGGGCACTGGTGTTGCTGCTGCGCTGGACGGTGGGAGAGGGGGCGGCCGGGAGGGCCCGTGCGCGGATCGGGGCGCGCGTCGCCGTCGGGGGTGTGGCCGCGCTCTGGGCGGTGGCGATCGCCGGGTTCGCGATCGGCCGGCCGGACGCCGTCGAGCACCCCCGCGACTTCAGCACCGCGTACACCGACTCTCCCGGCGTCATGCTGTTCCTGGTGCTGTATCTGGCCATCTTCGGCTTCAGTTGTGCGGCCTTGGGGACGCTGTGTCCGCGTTACGCCGCCCGGCTCGGCGGCACGTACCTGGCGCGCGGTCTGCGCGTGCTGGCCGCGGGCTGCTGGCTGGGCCTCGTCTACTGCGCGTGCAAGGTCATCGGGTTCGCCCTGTCCTGGGCGGGCCACCCGGCGCTGTGGCTCTCCAACGGCGTGGCCCCGCTGGGCGCCTCGGTCGCGGCGCTCATGGTCCTCGCCGGGTTCGCGCTGCCGGCGGCCGGCCCGCGGGTCGCTGCCTGGCGCCGGCTGCGCCGCCTCTCCCCGCTCTGGCGGACCGTCACCGCACAGACCCCGGAGGTGACGATGGAAACCTCGGCGTGGTCCGTGCGCTGGCCGTTCGCCGATCTGGAGTGGCGGGCCAACCGGCAGATGGCCGAGATCCGGGACGTCCAGCGCGGTATCCGGCGCCATGTCGAGTCCGACGCCGTGGACATCGCCCGGGAGCGGGCCCGCGCGGTCGCGCTGGACGACCGGCAGCTGGCGGCGGTCGCGGAGGCCGCCGCGCTCCGCCGCGGTCTGGAGAACCGTGCGGTCGGTCATGTTCCCGACCACGGCGCGGACAGCGTGGTGGTCTCCAGCGGCAGCGAACCGGCCGAACTCACCGCGGAGTACGAGCACTTGGCCCTGGTAGCGGATGTCTACCACTCGCCGCTGATCGACACCGTGCTCACCGAACTGCGTCAGCGCAGCGCGGTGGCGCGCAACTGAGGAACACCCCCTGAGACGGGGTGGCCCGGGACGGGGGTCCGGGCCGCCCGAACCACCGAGGCGGCACCGGTTCCTGAACCGGTGCCGCCCTCGCCGGTGTTGCCGGTATCGCCAGTGTTGCCGTGCGGCGGACTACGCAGGGGTACGTCGCGGCCACGCCCTAGAGTCGGGCCCATGCAGAACACCGCCGAGACCGGCCCCGACGCCCCCATCGACGTGACGCCCCTCCTCGACGATCCGTACGCCGCCTACGCCGCACTGCGCGAGGCCGGACCGGTGCACCGGATCACCGGCGCCGACGGAAGTCCCGCCTGGCTGGTCACCCGCTATGACGACGTCCGCAGCGCGCTCGCCGATCCCCGGCTCTCCCTGGACCGACGTCATGCCGGGCCCGGCGGTTACCGCGGCTTCGCGCTGCCGCCCGCGCTGGACGCCAATCTGCTGAACATGGACCCGCCGGACCACACGCGCGTCCGCCGCCTGGTGGTCAAGGCCTTCACCCCGGGCCGGGTCGAGACGCTGCGGGCGCCCGTACGGCGGGTCGCCGAGGAACTGCTGGACGCGATGGCCGAGCGCGGCCGCGCGGACCTGATCGCCGACTATGCGGGGCCGTTGCCGATCACCGTGATCTGCGATCTGCTCGGGATCCCGCAGCACGACCGGCGGGACTTCCTGGCCTGGTCGGACGCGCTGATCACGCCCGACCCGAGCCGGCCGGAGGGGATGAAGCAGGCGATCGGGGCGATGCTGGAGTTCTACACCGGTCTGATCGCGGCCAAGCGCGCCGAGCCGGGCGACGATCTGCTCTCGGACCTGATCGCGGTCCGCGATGACGCGCCCGCCGCCGACGGGAGCGACCGGCTCACCGAGGACGAACTGACCTCGCTCGCCTTCCTCATTCTCTTCGCCGGATACGAGAACACCGTCCACCTCATCGGCAACGCCGTGCTGGCCCTGCTCGACCACCCGGACATACTCCGTCAGTTGCAGCAGAATCCAGCCGAACTGCCGGCGGCCGTGGAGGAGTTCCTCCGCTACGACGGCCCCGGTCCGCTGGCGATCCGCCGCTTCCCCACCCAGGACGTGGAGATCGGCGGCGTACGGATCCCGGCCGGGGAGAGCGTGCTGCTGTCGATCGCGTCCGCGAACCGCGACCCCGCGCGCTTCCCCGCGCCGGACACGCTGGACCGCGGCCGGGACCTCTCCGGGCACCTCGCGATGGGCCACGGCATCCACTACTGCCTCGGCGCGCCGCTCGCCCGGATGGAGGCGGTGACCGCGCTCGAAGCGCTCCTCGGGCGCTTCCCGGAGCTGCGACTGGACGTCCCGCGTGGTGAATTGCGGCATCGCAGGACCCTCCGGTCGCGTGGCCTGATTTCGCTGCCCGTCGCCTGGGAAACGGCGAGCGAACAAGTTTTTGAGGCATAACCGTTCGCTCATGCGGTAGAAAGGTGTCTGAGCCCGCCCGGTGTGCATCCCCCGTCGCACCGGGCGGGCCTCTCTTTGCACCCGTTGCAGTTGCTATATGCCGGGCGGGTGGCGGCACGATGGCCCGTCTGGCTCAACTGTGCTGCGGGTTGCCGTCCCACTCCATAGCGTGACGGCATGGCAACTCACGTGCGGATGTCCAAGATGGCAGCGGCGACGGCAGCGATCGCCCTCGCCGGGGTCTCACTGACGTGCATACCGGCCGCGGCGGACGGGGCGAGCGGCCGTCAGGCCGGCGTGGCCGACGCCGGGGTACAGGCGGTCACCGCCCCCGGCATACCGCGGCTGCCCGGCGGGCTGTCCGCACTGTCCTGGATGGTGGCCGACGCGGACACCGGCAATGTGCTGGCCGCGAAGAGCGCGCACCGCAAGCTCGCCCCGGCCAGCACCCTCAAGACGCTGTTCGCGGTCACCGTCCTGCCGAAGTTCCCGGCGGGCACCGTACGCCAGGTCAGCTCCGCGGACCTCGACGGCGTCGGGACCGGCAGCAGCGTCGTCGGCGTCCGGCAGGGCCGCCGCTACACCGTCGCCGACCTGTGGCGCGGGGTCTTCCTCCGCTCCGGCAACGACGCGGTGCACGTGCTGGCGTCGATGAACGGCGGCTGGCGGGCCACCGCGCGGGAGATGCAGCAGACCGCCCGCAGGCTCGGCGCGCGCGACACCACCGTCAAGTCCCCGGACGGTTATGACGCGCCCGGTCAGGTGTCCTCCGCGTACGACCTGACCATCTTCGCCCGCGCCGGGCTCGCCAACGCCGACTTCGCCCGCTACTGCGCCACCCCCAGTGCCCAGTTCCCCGGCGCCGGCGGCACCACCCGGATCGAGAACACCAACCGCATGCTGGTCGGCTCGCACGGGCTGGCCCGCTATCCCGGCATCATCGGCGTGAAGAACGGCTACACCTCCAAGGCCGGCAACACCCTGATCGCCGCCGCCCGCCGGAACGGCCGCACCCTGCTGGTCACCGTCATGAACCCGCAGTCGACGCAGGCCAACGGTGTCTACAAGGAGGCCGGTTCGCTGCTGGACTGGGGCTTCGACGCCGAGGGCAAGGCCCAGCCGGTGGGCACCCTGCACGCCGTGAACGCCTCCTACGACGGAGGCGCCCGGCCGGGTCCGGTGGCAGACCGGATGACCGGTGCCGCGGCCCGCGGCGGTTCCCCCTGGCGCTCCACCCTCGTCCTGGGGGCGGGCGGCGCCGGCGTCGCGGCGATCGGGCTGGGCGCCCTGCTCACCCGCTGGCGGCAGGCACGCGGCCGCGGCGGAGCGGGGCGCGGCACGGCGTAGGACGGCGGCCGGTGGGTGTACGGCCGGCGAGCGGCGGTGGCTGGGCCGGACGGCCGACAGCAGGGCTCCGTGTGTCCCCGCGGAGCCCTGCCTCACCCCTAGGGCCTGTCCGACCCTGACCCATCGGACAGACCCTAGGCGGTGGGGCGGTCTTCGGTCGTGTCGCCGGTGGTCCGGAGCCGGGGTGCGGTCTCCGCCGCCGGTACGGCCCCGGAGTCGGTCAGACGTCCGGTCAGCTCCCGGGACCAGGCGAGGAGTCCCGCGATGTCGATCCCGTAGGGGGCCGCGTCCGCATACGGGGCGAGGGCCGACGTCCCCCGGTCGAGCAGCGCCGTGCCGCCCACGGCATTGCCGCGTGCCGCATGGGTGAGTCCCACCGCGAGCTGGGCGAGTCCCCGCCACAGCTCGCGCTCCGCCTCCGGCGCCGCCTTCCAGGCGTCCTCCAGCACCTCATGGGCATGGAACGGCATCCCGTCGTCGAGCAGCCGCTGTGCCTCGGTCAGCGACTGCGCGGGTGTGCGCGCCACCCCCTCGGGCTGGCGCGCCACCCCCGGGGACCCGTAGGGGAGCGGGCGGCCGAGCCCGTCGCGGGGGCGGGCGCTGCGGGCCCGCCCCTCCGCGTCGCGGTCCCGGCGGAGTGGTGCTGGTCGCTGGGGAGTGCCGCGGGTCCCGGTCCCGCCGCCCTGGGCCGCGTCGTCCTCGTCCCCGCCCGCGCCGTCCGCCGCCGTGCCGTCCGCCGCCGTGCCGTCCGCCGTCGCGGCGCCGCAGTGCTCGCAGACCTCACCGCCGGGCCGTTCGCGGATCCGGCCGCAGGCCGCACACACCTGGTCCAGCCAGCAGGCCGGATCGCCGCCCTCGGCGCCCGGCCGCGGGGGACCGGACGTCCGGGACGGGGGCGGGCCGGGGGTGTCGGGTGTCTTGTCCGCGTCGTTCACCCTTCGATTGTGCGGTGTCGGGCCGGCCGGTGTCAGTCCCGCTCGACCTCGTAGAAGCAGAAATGATCTTTGATCGGGGCGACCTGGTCATGCGGCTCGGGGTAGGCCCACACGAGGTCCTCCGGGCCGCCGGGCAGCGACCAGTAGGAGGCCGTGCCCTTGAAGGGGCACACGGTGTGCGTGTCGGAGGGGACCAGCAGCTCGGTCCGTACGTCCTCCGGCGGGAAGTAGTACCGCACCGGGTAGCCGGTCTCCGCGAGCAGGAGCGGGCGGTTGCTCTCGGCGATCAGCCTGCCGTCGATCTCGACGCGGACGTGCTCGCTGCCCTGAGTGACCTCGATGTGGTGGCCTTGCGTCGTGCTCATGGTCGTGTCTCCTTCTCCTTGCCGGATCGGTGGCGGGACCGTCTCCCAGGATGTCACCGGGACGCGGCCGAGGGCGGCCGGCGCCGTTCCGCGGCGCCGGAGTCTCCTTCCGCCGACAGGGCCCGACGGCCGCCCCGCTCCTCACACCTCCCGGATACCGTGCCCCGCCCACGGCGGCGCGGGAGCGACCAGGCCGGTGAGGAAGGCACGGGTGGCCTCCGGCAGCGGCGCCGCCCGGCCCGCGGTCCGGTCGATATGCAGGGTGAACAGCTCCTCGGTGGCCACCGGGTCGCCCGCCGGCTCACCGGCGAACATCTCGTGGAGGAGGCGGAGCTTCTTGCCGTGCACACCCAACACGGCGGTACGGACGGTGAGTTCGGTGTCGCGGGCCACCTCGTGGAGGTAGCGGACATGCGCCTCGACCGTGTAGAGGGAGCAGCCGGAGCGCTCGCGGTAGGAGGGGCCGAGCCCGGCCGCCGCCATCAGGGCATCGGTCGCGAAGCCGAAGACCAGGACGTAGTAGGCCTCGCTGAGGTGGCCGTTGTAGTCGATCCAGTCGTCCTGGACCCGTCGGCGGAAGAGCGGGAGGTCTCCCGGCGGGTGCGTGCTCATCGGGTGGTGCCTCCCAGCCGGCCGGTGGCGCGCAGGACATCGATGACGCCCTGGTCGCGCGCGGCGACCAGGTCCGCATAGCTGCGGTCGCCCGCCGCCTCCGCGCAGCCCTCGACCATGGCGTCGCGCAGCGCACGGTCCAGCTCGGGCGCCTCCAGACGGGTCCACGGCGACTTCAGGGACGGGCCGAAATGGTCGAGCATGTGCGCCATGCCGCCCTCGCCGCCGGCCAGCGCGAAGGTCAGGCAGGGGCCCATGAACGCCCAGCGCAGGCCGGGGCCTTCGGTGATCGAGGCGTCGATGTCCGCGACCGAGGCCTCGCCGTTCGCGACCATGTGCAGCGCCTCGCGCCACAGGGCCTCCTGGAGGCGGTTGGCGATGAAGCCCGGCAGTTCGCGGTCCATGGTGAGGACGGACTTGCCCGCCACCTCGTAGAAGCGGGACGCCCAGGTGACGGCCGCGCGGTCGGTCCGTTCGCCGCCGACGACCTCGACCAGCGGGATGAGGTACGGCGGGTTGAAGGGGTGGCCGACGACCAGGCGGCCGGCGTCCCCCGTCGCCGTCTGCATATCGGTCATCGGGTAACCGGAGGTGGAGGAGGCGATGACCACCCCCGGCCGGGTCGCGGCGGTCAGCTCGGCGAGCAGCGAGCGCTTCAACTCCAGCTTCTCGGGGGCGCTTTCCTGGACGAAGTCCGCGTCGGCGACCGCCTCGGCGAGCGTGCCGACGACGGTGAGACGGTGCGGTGCGGCGCCCTCGGCCAGGCCTATCTGTTCCAGCGCGGGCCAGGCGGCGGCCACCAGACGGCGGAGCTTCTCCTCGGCGTCGGGGGCCGGATCCCAGGCGGTGACGTCGTAGCCGCGGGCGAGGAAGTGGGCGGCCCAGCCGCCGCCGATCACTCCGGCGCCGATACAGGCGACACGGCGTGCGTCCTCGGGGGCGCAGGGGGCGGGGAGGGTTTCAGGCATGGTGAGCGGCTCCAGGCGGAGAGGGCGGGAGGGAAGGGGTGCGGGGTCAGGTGCGCGGCTTCAGCCCCAGCCGGGCACGTGCCTGGTCGGGCGTGGCGACCGTGGCGCCGAGCAACTCGGTGAGCCGTACGGCACGTTCGACCAGCTGCCCGTTGGTGGCCTTGACACCCTTGCTGAGGTAGAGGTTGTCCTCCAGGCCGACCCGGACGTTGCCGCCGAGGAGGATCGACTGGGCGGCCCACGGCAGCTGCATCCGGCCGAGCGCGAAACTCGCCCACTGGGCGCCCTCGGGCAGCATGTGGACCATGGACTGGAGCACACCCGGGTCGGCCGGGGCGCCCCAGGGGATGCCCATGCACAGCTGGAAGACCGTCGGGTCGTCCAGCAGCCCCTCGGTCAGCAGCTGCTTGGCGAACCACAGCTGACCGGTGTCGAAGATCTCCAACTCGGGCCGTACGCCGAGATCCTGGATGCGCCGGGCGCCGGCCCGCAGCATGTCGGGGGTGGAGACATAGAGGGTGGATCCGTCGCCGAAATTGAGCGAGCCGCAGTCCAGGGTGCAGATGTCGGGCAGCAGTTCCTCGACGTGCGGGAGCCGCTCCAGGCCGCTCACCAGGTCCGTACCGGGCAGCTGCCGGAGCGGGCGGTCGGGGTCGATGACCAGGTCGCCGCCCATACCGGCGGTGAGGTTGATGACGACGTCGGTGCCGGTCTCCTTGATCCGCTCGACCACCTCCGCGTACAGCCGCGGATCGCGGGAGGGGTCGCCGGTCCCGGGGTCCCGTACATGGATGTGCACCACGGCGGCGCCCGCGGATGCCGCCTCGACGGCCGACGCGGCGATCTGCTCGGGCGTCACCGGGACGTGCGGGGAGCGGCGGACGGTGTCGCCGGCGCCGGTGAGCGCGCAGGTGATGATGACCTCGTTGTTCACGGGAGTCCCTTCGGTGGGTGTGCTGCCCCGGGGTGCGGGGAGGGGCGGTTCAGCCGGCGGGGGTCAGTTCGCTCTCCACGAAGGCCAGCAGGGCGGCGTGCATGGTGTCGGGGCCGGTGCTGTCGGGTGCCGTGGCCAGCACCTGTGTGGCCAGGCCGTCGATCAGTGCGGTCAGCCGCAGCGCGGTGAACTCCGGATCGACGGCGCGGAAGACGCCCTGGTCGATGCCGCGCCGTACGACGTCGGCGACGGTGCTGCGCCACTGCCGGTAGTAGTGCTCGTGGAGCCGGCCGACGGCGGTGGAGCGGGCCGCCTGGGCCCACAGGTCGAGCCAGACCAGCCACTGGCGGCGCTGCTGATCGGTGCGCGGGGTCTGCAGCGCGATCAGATGCCGCAGCTCGGCACCGGCGTCGGGGGCCTCGGCCAGGCCGGCGGCGCGGCGTTCGGTGTCCTCGTCCATGCACCAGCGCACCGCGGCCTCCAGCAGCTCGTCGCGGCCGGGGAAGTGGTAGTGGACGGCGGCCGGGCTGGTGCCGCAGGCGGCCGCGATATCGGCGACGCGTACGCCGTGGAAGCCGTGTACGGCGATCAGCCGGACGGTCTCCCGCACGATCTGCAGCGGCCGGCCGCCCTCGGGGACGGCCGCCGGTTCGCGGTCGGGCGACGCGGCGGGCCGGGCCGGGGCGCCGAGCAGCCAGCCGGTGTCGACCGCCCCGATATCGGCGATCCGCACGATCTCGGCGAGGGTGAACCGCCGGGTGCCGCCCAGCGACCGGGACAGCTTCGAGGGGTCCATCACGATCCGGCGGGCGAACTCGCGATGGCTGCAGCCGAGCCGGCCGATCACCTGCCGGACACGGTCCGTGACATCGCCGGTGTCGTCGGTGACCCGGTCTCCGGGGGCGTCGTCCATGGTCCGGGACCGTAACAGCGTGTTGAGAACATCGCAATGGTGTGGGGGAGGGGGAGGAGCTCAATCGCCTTATTCGCACGGGAGCGGGCGGTGGGGTGTGGAGGTAGCTGATGCATGAGTCAGTTTGCCGAGGTGGTGGCTCCGGAGCTCTGTGGAGGGAGTCGACTGGAGGCGCCGCAATCCGGGTGAATGTGGCAAAGTGACGTCATGGCTGACCGGGGAGCGAAGCTGCCCGCCGTGTCGGTGCCGGACGACTGGCCCGCCCACCCGGACCTGACCCTGGCCCTCAACGGCATGGGTGGCTTCGACTGGGACCTCGACAGCGGGCTGATGCACATGGATGCGCCCGCCCTCGAGGTGTTCGACATGCTCCCGGCGGACTACGACGACCGTCCGGAGACCCTCAGGTGTCGCCTCCCGTCCCATGAAGCGGCCCGTCTGGACGCCCTGGTCGCCCGGGCGCTCAAGGACGGCAGCGACTCCTACGGCGCGTACTTCCGGGTGCGGCTGCGCGACGGCGAGCTGCGCTGGACCCACAGCCAGGGCAGCATCCGGCGGGACGGCAGAGGCCGGCCCCGCCGCATCATCGGGGTGGTCCGCGACGCCAGCCAGGAGTACACCCACGCGGCGGAGCGGCTCGCCGTCGATGAGGAACGCCGCCGGCACACCAGCGTCGTCGAGCGCACCACCGCCGCCCTGGCACACGCCAGAACAGTGGGTGACGTGATCGCCGTGCTCGCCGACGAGCAGGGGCTGAGCCGGCTCGGTGCGGAGAACGTGATCCTCGGCCTCGTCGAGGCGGGCCGTATCCGGCTGATCTCCGAGGGCAAGGCGGGCAGCTTCGTACCGGACCTCGAATACACGCGGGTGGGGGACGAATTCCCGATGAGCGAGGTGGTCCGCACCCTCACCCCGCGGTATGTGTCCAGCCGCGCGGAGTTCCGGCGTGGCTGGCCGCGGCTGTGGCCTGCCATAGAGCCGCTGAACGTCAACTCCGCCGCCTATCTGCCGCTGATCGCCCAGGGCCGCCCGATCGGTGTGATCGGCCTGTTCTTCGAGCGCGAGAGCGACTTCCGCGACCAGGAGCGCAGCGTCCTGCTCGCGCTCGGCAGCAGCATCGCGCAGAGCCTGGCCCGCGCCATGCTCTACGACCAGGAACACGATCTCGCCGCGGGCCTCCAGCAGGCCATGCTGCCCCGCCGGATCCCCGGCGTCGCCAACGCGCAGATCGCCGTCCGCTACCGCTCCGCCCGGATGGGCCGGGACATCGGCGGCGACTGGTACGACGTCATTCCGCTGCCCGACGGCCGGGTCGCCGCCGTCATCGGCGACGTCCAGGGCCATGACACCCAGGCCGCGGCGCTGATGGGCCAGCTGCGGATCGTGCTGCGCGCCTACGCGGCCGAAGGGCACGCCCCGGCCACCGTCATGGCCCGCGCCTCCGCCTTCCTCAACGAGCTCGACACCGACCGCTTCGCCACCTGCACCTATGTCGATGCGGACCTGAGCACCGGCGCGGCCCGGATCGTCCGGGCCGGCCATATCGACCCGCTGCTGCGGCACGCCGAGGGCATCTGCCGCAGACTGCCGGTGGCCGGCGGGCTGCCGCTCGGCATCGCCTCCGAATTCCGCCGGCTCGACTATCCGGTCACCACCGTCCAGCTCGCCCCGGGCGACACCCTGCTGCTGTGCACCGACGGCATCGTCGAACAGCCCGGCACCGACCTCGACGAGGGGATGCGGCAGTTGGCCCGCGAGGTCCGCGACGGCCCCCAGGACGTCCAGCAACTCGCCGACCGGCTCTGCGAATCGGCGGGCGCCCGGACCGGCGAGGACGATATGGCGCTGCTTCTGCTGCGCCGCCTGGGCGCCCCGGAGCACGACATCGTGGGGCGGTTCCGTCAGCACATCGCACCCGCCGACCCCGACGGGCTGTCGGCCGCGCGGCACATGATCCGGGCCGCGGTACGCGCCTGGGGCGCGGCCGAGCGGGCCGAGGAGATCGAGCTGGTCGCCGATGAGCTGATCACCAACGCGCTGCTGCACACCGACGGCGAGGCCGTGGTCAACATCCGTATGCCGCACAGCGTCGGGCGGCTGCTGCGGCTGGAGGTCGAGGACCACTCCAGCAGCCTGCCGCGGCGCCGGGAACCGGGTGAGGCCGGTGTCTCCGGCCGCGGTCTGCTCCTCGTGGACCGCTTGGCCGATGTCTGGGGTGTGGAACCGCGCGGTAGCGGAAAGTGCGTATGGTGCGAGTTCAACTGCTCCTGACCGGCCAGGCATCGGGCCGCGTCGGCCACGGGCAGTCAGCACAGCGGGCGCCGAGGGGTCGGCACGGTCGAGTGAGGACGGTTCTATGGGATCGCGGGCGGAACAGCGCGAGGAAGCCCGCCGGCTGGCGGCGCAACTGACCTCGGAGGGCGTCCTGAACGTGGCGCTGACCTGGGTGGACAATGCGGGCATCACTCGCGTCAAGACCGTTCCGGTGCAGCGGTTCGCGGCGGCCGCGGAGCGCGGCGTGGGGATGTCGCCCGTCTTCGACGTCTTCACCTCCGACGACGACATCACCGAATCCGAGCACATCGGCGGGCCCGACGGGGACCTGCGGCTCTTCCCCGACCTGGACCGCGTCGTCGTCCTCGCGGCACAGCCCGGCTGGGCCTGGGCGCCGGTGGACCGCTACGACCAGCTCGGCCGGCCGCACCCCGCCTGCCAGCGGCAGTTCGCCCGGCGGATGGTGGAGCGGGCCGGCGCGGCCGGTCTGGCACTGCGGATGGGCTTCGAAACGGAGTGGGTGGTCACCCGCGCCCCGGCGGGGCACGGCCCGTCCGCCGAGGGCGCGGACGAGGTGCTCGACTACCCCTGCGCGGGCCCCGCCTACGGCATGACGCGCGTCGTCGAACTCTCCGACTACCTCCGGGACGTCACCGAGGCGCTCGGCGTCCAGGGCCTGGACGTCCTCCAGCTCCACCCCGAGTACGCCCCGGGCCAGTTCGAGGTCACCACCGCCCCCGCCGATCCGGTCCGCGCCGCCGACGACGTGGTGCTGGTCCGGGAGACCGTCCGCGCCGTCTCCGCCCGGCACGGGCTGCGCGCCTCCTTCGCCCCGTCGGTCGTCGCCGGCCAGGTCGGCAACGGCTGCCACCTCCACCTCGGTCTCTACCGCGACGGGGCGAGCCTGCACCGGACCCCCGGCGCCGAATGGGGCCTGGCGCCGGACGCGGTGGCCTTCCTCGGCGGCCTCGTCGACGCCCTGCCCGCCCTGCTCGCCATCGGCTGCCCGTCGCCCGCCAGCTATCTGCGGCTGCAGCCCTCCCACTGGGCCGGCGTCTACCAGTGCTGGGGCGTGGAGAACCGGGAGGCAGCGCTGCGGCTGATCACCGGCGCCCCCGACGACCCGGACGGCGGCCACGCCGAGGTCAAGACGTTCGACGCCGCCGCCAATCCGTATCTCGCCGTCGGCACGGTCATCGCGGCCGGACTGCACGGCATCGAATCGGCGGCGCAGTTGCCCGACCCGCAGACCGGCGACCCGGGCGTACTCGGCGTCCGCGAGCGGGCCCGGCGCGGCATCGTACGGCTGCCCGCCACCCTCACCGAGGCCGCCGACCGGCTGGAGAAGTCGGCCCCGCTGCACGAGGCGATGGGGGAGGTGCTGCACGGCGCGGTGCTGGCCGTGCGGCGCGCGGAGGAGGCCCACTTCGCCGAGAGCGAGGCCGAGGAGATCGCCGCCGCCACCCGCTGGCGGTGGTGATGCCCGCGGATGTCGCGGGAGTCGGCCCCGGCGCGGCCGACGGCCTGCCGCCGCTGGTGGACCACCACTGCCACGGCGTGCTCCGGTACGAGCCCGACCTCGGGACGTTCGCCGGGTACCTCACCGAATCGGACCGGCCGCCCGCGACGGGCCGCTGGCGTACGTGGTGGCTGAACGGGCCTGCGGGCCGCCGGCGTACCGGGCGGCTGAACGGGCCCGCGGACCACTGGCGAACGGGCGGCTGAGCGGGCCGGTGGGTTCACTGGCGTACCGGGCGGCCGCGGAGGTGGCGCGTAAGGGGTGAGTGCGCCGAGAGCCTCTTCCCGCCCTGTCGCACGGTCCGTCCCGGCGGCGTGCTTTACTGCGCCGCGTGGCCCCTACAACAACCTCTGAAAAGGGCGAAATACCCCTGCGCTCCCGGATATTCGCCGATCTGACCCCGCTGCGCACCTCGCCGGACTACCGCCGTCTGTGGTGCGGCAACACCATCTCCTGGATGGGCCAGCAGATGACCGCGCTCGCGGTCTCGCTACAGGTCTACGCCCTCACCCACTCCACCTTCTCGGTCGGTCTGGTGGGCCTGTGCGCACTGGTCCCGCTGGTGGTCTTCGGGCTGTACGGCGGCGCCATCGCCGATACCGTCGACCGCCGCACCCTGGGCCTCTACAGCGCCGCGGGCGCCACCGCGATGTCCCTCACGCTGGCCGTCGCCGCCCTGGCCGGATTCCACCGGGTCTGGCTGCTGTACGGGGTCGTCGCCGTCCAGGCCGTCTGCTTCGCGATGAACTCCCCGGCCCGCTCGTCGATGATCCCGCGGCTGCTGCCCGCCGAGCAGCTGCCGGCCGCCAATGCCCTCAACTCGCTGACCAGTAACCTCGGTCTGATGTGCGGGCCGATGCTGGGCGGCGTCATCGTCGGCCTGTGGGGTTACCAGACCGCGTACCTGATCGATGTGGTGGCCTTCAGCGGTTCGCTGTATGCGATGTGGCGGCTGCCGTCCATGCGGCCCGACCAGGGGGAGGGGCCGCGGCGCCGGGCCTCCGTACTGGACGGGCTGCGGTTTCTCGCCACCCGGCCGAATCTGCGGATGACGTTCTTCTCCGATCTGGCGGCGATGGTGCTCGCCCAGCCGCGGGCGCTGTTCCCGGCGGTCGCGGTGCTGTGGTTCGCCGGGGACGCCAAGACCGTCGGTCTGCTGGTCGCCGCGCCCGCGGTGGGCGCCGTACTGGGCGGGCTGTTCTCCGGCTGGCTCGGCGGGATCCGCCGGCACGGTCTGGCCATCCTGCTCGCGGTGGCCTCCTGGGGCGCGGCCGTGGCCTGCTTCGGACTCTCCCGTCAGCTGTGGCTCGGCCTGTTCTTCCTGGCGGTGGCCGGCTGCGCGGACACCGTCTCGATGGTGTTCCGCAGCACCATGCTCCAGGCGGCGACACCGGACGCCATGCGCGGCCGCCTCCAGGGCGTCTTCATCGTCGTGGTCGCGGGCGGGCCGCGGCTGGGCGACTTCCTCGCCGGGTCGGTGGCCGATCTGACCTCCCCGGCGACCGCGGTGATCGGCGGCGGGGCGGCCTGTGTCGTGGTGGTCACCGGATTGGGCCTCGCCCGCCGCGGGTTCGCCCGCTATGACGCTCGGGCGCCACGGGCGTGAGGAGCGGGTGCTGCTCCCCCCCCACCCCCGAACCCACCCCCCGCCCCCTCCCCCGAAGGGGGAGGAGGGGGAGGGGGCGGGGGAGAGCTCGCGGGGCCTCGCTGGGGGCTTCGAGCCCCCGACTCCCGATGCTCACCCCCGTCCCGTCAGTACCGCGTCAGCGCCGTACGCCCATACGCCGTGCCGATGGCGATGTGCGGATGCCGGGACGGCCGTACCCAGGACAGGATCCGCGCCATCGCCCCGGCCGGTACGGATACACAGCCGGCCGTGGCGCCCTTCCCGTGGACGTGGAGGAAGATCCCGGCGCCGCGGCCGTGGACCGGGCGGTGGTAGTTGAAGCCGGTGACCAGGGCCCGGCTGTATTGCGTGGGGTGGTCCGCCAGTCGTTCGGACTCGGCGGCCGCGCAGTCCGGTGGCAGGGGCGCCACCCAGCGGTTGTAGGAGGCCGAGGCGTTGTCCTCGCACCACCAGGAGTCCGCGTCGACCCGGCGGTAGGGGACGGTGGTGCCGGGCGGCGCCGGGGCGATGCCGAAGGCGAACGGCAGGTCGTACAGGCCGGTCGGGGTGGTCGAGGTGCCCTGCACTCGGGTGCGGCCCTCGGTCAGCCCGTGGGCGCCGAACCGGGCCGTTGCCCAACCGGCCCGCCGCCAGCGGCCGTTGTGGCGCTGCCACCACGTCACCGTCCCGGTGGTGGCACGCGGGGTGCGCGCCTGGGCGGTGATGAGCTGGTCGCCGCCCCCGGTGTCCGCCATACGGGAGGGCAGGGGGACGCGGGAGCCTGCGGGCGGCGAGGCGGCCGCCGGGGCGGGCGCGCAGAGCGCGAGGATCAGCGCGGCAGCCGCCGGCAGCAGCACCGCGGCCCTGACCCCGGCCGCCCGGCCCGCGCCTCCGGCCGAGGTCCTGGTCCCGGCCGCGGCCGGGTGCATCGTCCTGGTACGCGTACGCGTCATGGGCATGACCGCACGGTAGAGCGCGACGGGCCCGCCGGGCGCCGTCCGATCAGGTCACATACGCCGCCCCCGGCCCCGGCGCAGTCCGTCCGCCGCAATCCACCGTGCGCCGGGGTCATGGACGGGCGAAACTCGGGTACGGGGCCCATGTGCCACTAGACATCTCATGCTGGAGGCCCACCGTGCAGCGGCAACCCCATACGCGCAGCGATCGCACGCTCGACCGCGAGCCGCAGCCCACCCCGGATCCGGGAGGGCCGCCCCCGAACCCCGTCCCGGACCCGCTGCCCGGCCCGCCGAGCCCGCCCGGCCAGCCGGACCCCATCCCGCCGGAACCGTCGCCGATCCCGCGGCCGCCGGGACCCGATCCCGACCCGGTCCCGGAGCCGTCCCCGGCCCCCTCACCGCTCTCCTAGGAGCCGCCCGGACCGACGCCCCGTACTCCGCGGGTGCCCCGCCCGCACCATCAAGGAGGTGCTGATCATGGCCATCGCCACGGTCAACCCGGCCACCGGCGAGACCCTGAAGACCTTCGACGCGCTCAACGCCGGCGAGATCGAAGACCATCTGGTCCGGGCGGACCAGGCCTTCCAGGAGCACCGCCGCACCAGCTTCGCCCGCCGCAGGGAGCTGCTCCGCAAGGCCGCCGAGCTGCTCGACGCCGACCAGGACGGCATCGCCCGCACGATGACCACGGAGATGGGCAAACCGCTGGCCCAGGCGCGCGCGGAGGCCGCGAAGTGCGCCAAGACCATGCGCTGGTACGCCGACCGCGCCGAGGAGCTGCTGGCCGACGAGCACCCCGACCCCGCCGACGTCCGCGACTCCGGCGCGGCCCGCGCCGTGGTGCGCTACCGCCCCCTCGGCACCGTCCTCGCGGTGATGCCCTGGAACTTCCCGCTCTGGCAGGTCGTCCGGTTCGCCGCGCCCGCCCTGATGGCGGGCAACACCGGGCTGCTCAAGCACGCCTCGAACGTCCCGCAGACCGCGCTGTACATCGAGGAGCTCTTCCGCCGCGCGGGCTACCCCGAGGGCTGTTTCCAGACCCTGCTGATCGGGTCCGGCGCCGTCGAGGACATCCTGCGCGACCCGCGGATCGCCGCCGCGACGCTGACCGGCAGCGAGCCGGCCGGCCGCGCGGTCGCCTCGGTCGCCGGTGACGAGGTCAAGAAGACCGTCCTCGAACTCGGCGGCAGCGACCCGTTCATCGTGCTGCCCTCCGCCGACCTCGACAAGGCGGTCCGCGTCGCGGTCACGGCGCGCGTCCAGAACAACGGTCAGTCGTGCATCGCGGCCAAGCGGTTCCTCGTGCACGACGACATCTACGACGCCTTCACCGAGCGGTTCACCGACCGGATGGCGGCGCTGACGGTCGGCGATCCGATGGACGAGAAGACCGAGGTCGGGCCGCTCGTCAGCGAACAGGGCCGCTCCGACCTGGAGGAGCTCGTCGACGACGCGGTCCACAAGGGTGCCGCGGCGCTGTGCGGCGGACGGCGGCCGCCACAGCACCGCACGGGCTGGTTCTACGAGCCGACGGTGCTGTCCGGCATCACCCCCGGCATGCGTATCCACTACGAGGAGGCGTTCGGGCCGGTGGCCACGCTCTACCGCGTCGCCGACGTGGACGAGGCGGTGCGGATCGCCAACGACACGCCGTTCGGCCTCAGTTCCAACGCCTGGACCCGGGACCCCGACGAACAGGCCCGGCTCGCCCGCGATGTGCAGGCCGGCGGTGTCTTCTTCAACGGGATGACCGCCTCGCATCCGGGCCTCCCCTTCGGCGGCGCCAAGCGCTCGGGCTACGGACGGGAGCTGTCCGGGCACGGCATCCGGGAGTTCTGCAACATGACGACGCTGTGGTACGGGCCGGAGGACTGAGCAGCAGGGGGCGGGGCCCGACGGGGCGCTCGGCAGGCCGCGGCGGACGCCCGGTCGCTTCGCCCCAACGCGCCTGCCCCGAAGCGGTTTTCGTCGTGGAGTTCAGGGTGTACGTTCCCGTCAGGCCGAGTCGGCCCACGGCCAGGTCGGCCGGCTCGGCCGCCCCTCTGTGACAGGGCAGCGGACGACGCGCGTCCGCCTCATGAAGCGTCACGAGCACCTGGCACTAGGTGCGCACGATCAGGCCGGCTCCGCCGGCACCGCGAACTCACACCACAGTGCCTTGCCCGCACCGCGTGGCTCCGCCCCCCAGCGGTCCGCGAAGGCCTCGACCAGCAGCAGCCCCCGGCCGGAGGTCGCGGTCTCCCCGGGGCTGCGCCGCCGCGGCCACCGGCTGGAGCGGTCCTCGACCTCCAGCCGGATCCGCCGGGGGGTGCCGGGCAGCAACTCCATGGAGACCAGGGCGCCGCTCTCGGTGTGGGTCAGCGCATTGGCGATCAGCTCGGAGGCGGCGACCTCGATGTGGTGGCTGACCGAGCCCGCCCGCCACTGGTCCAGCGTGCGGCGCAGCGCCGCGCGGACCTCCGCGGTGCCCGACGGGTCGGCCTGATGGACATGCAGCCGCAGCCGGGGTGTGGTCGCGGGCCCGGGGCCGGGGAGCCGGTGCAGCAGCAGGAGAGCCATGTCGTCCTCGGACCCCGGGGTGGCCCACAGCTGGTCCGAGAGCCGGTCGGCCAGCGCCTCCAGCTCCGTGGGGCCCTCGCGGACGGCCCGGGACAGTGCGTCGATGCCGGCGGAGATGTCGTGACCGGGCTGCTCGACCAGTCCGTCGGTGCACAGCAGCAGCGTCGAGCCGGGCTCCAGGAACAGCTGGGTCTCCGGGAAGTGGTCGTGCCCGAAGGCGGTGGCCAGCCCCAGCGGCAGGCCGCCGCGGACCTCGGGCCAGTCGATGTGCCGGGAGGTGTTGCTGATCAGCGGGCCGAGATGGCCGGCCCGGGCGAGGTGCAGCGCCCCGGATTCCAGATCGGCCTGGATGTAGGTGCAGGTGGCGAAGCGTTCGGTGTCCAGCTCGGACAGAAAGCGGGAGGCCCGCACCAGCACGGTCTCCGGCGAGTGCCCCTCGCTGGCGTAGGCCCGCAGTGCGATCCGCAGCTGGCCCATCACGGCGGCCGCATGGGTGTCATGGCCCTGGACGTCGCCGACCACCAGCCCGGTCCGCCCCTGGGGCAGTGCGATCACGTCGTACCAGTCGCCGCCGACGTCCCGTCCGACGCTCGCCGGGTGGTAGCGGACGGTGACCGCGCCGCCCGCGATGGGCGGCAGCCGGCGCGGCAGCATCGTCGCCTGGAGCCCGGTCGCGAACTCCCGCTCCTGGTCGAAGAGGGTCGCCCGCTGTACGGACTGGGCGACCACACCGGCCAGTGCCAGCGCCAGATTCCTGGCCTCCGGCGACGGCACCGCAGGCTCCGCGTGGAACAGCCCCAGCGCCCCGATGACGGCGTCCTGCGCGACCAGCGGCAGGAACGCCGCGCTGCCCGTCGGCAGCACCTCGGTGTACGGGTGCAGCCGCGGAAAGCGGGCGATCATCTCGCTCCGGCTGCTGAGGAAGAGCGGGCGCCGCGAGCGCGCCGTGTCGGCCAGCGGCAGGGCGTCGTCCAGCCGCGAGGTCCTCATGTCGTCGGGCACCTCGCCCTCCAGCCCGGCCGCGGCGATCACCTCGAACCGGTTGTCGGTGACCAGACCCAGCAGCAGCCCGTCCGCGCCGAACCGCCGGGCACCGCCGCTGTCGGTGAGCACCCGGGTCACATCCTTGACGGACAGCGCGCGGGCCAGCGCCGCGGTGGTCTGCTGCACCATCACGGTCTGCCGCTGCCGCTCCTGCTGGAGCGAGCGCAGCAGCGCGGAGTCCGCCAGTTCGCTGGTCGCCTCCCGGACGATGCCGATGATCCGGTACGGCATTCCGTCCGCGTTGTGCAGGATCCGTCCCTGGGCGTGGGTCCAGCGCTGGGTCCCGTCGCGGCACTGGACCCGGAAGTACGCGCCGTAGGACGAGTGGCCGTCCCGCAGGGCCTGGGCGAGCGCCTCGTCCAGCCGCCGGCCCTCCTCCGGAGGCACCCGGCTGATCAGGGACATCGGCGCCCCGTCGTATTCGTCCGGGCGCAGATCGAAGACGCCCATGGCGCCGGGGTCCAGATCCATGGACCCGCGGTCCAGATCCCAGTCGAAGGTGCCCATCCGGTTGAGTGAAAGCCGCTCGCGCAGGCCGACGGGCTCATGGTGCGACACCCCCGGCGCGGTCTCGGTGACCGGGCGCCAGTCCCGGTCGGCCAGGGGGTCGTAGTCCTCGCCGGACGGTTCCACGATCCGGCCGGTCATGGCGCGCCACGTCTCGCGGCCCGGCGGTCCGCGGCGGGCCGTCCGACCCCTGCCGGGCAGCCGGGCATCAGGGCAGGCCGCGCCGCGCCGAGCACGTCACGTGCCCTCGGTCGCGGGCCGTTGACCGGGGCCGATATCCACCGGAACGCGGCCATGCGAACACCCTAGGCGCGGGTCGGAAAACCCGCATTTCCGGCGCCGCGGCTCCCCTTGACCCAGCAGCTGCAGGCCGGGCCAAGGGGAGCCGCCGTTCCGGGAACGACTCGGCCCGCGTCAGGCGTGCGCCCCCGCCGGCGCGGACACCGGCCGGGTCTGCCGCGTCCGGTGCGCCAGGGTGGCCTTCCGGGTCGCCACGTCCACGGTGTACGCCTCGATGGTCAGCCGCGCGCCGGACACCTTCAGCAGCATGAACCCGTGGTCGGAGAAGTTCTGCCAGGCCGCCGGGTGCCCGAAGTGCGCCTTCCCGTCCTCCGTCTTGGCCGACGCCCCGCACACCACCTGCCGGGTGCCGCCCGTACGGGCCGTCGGCTCCAGGATCTGCAGGGTGTGGTCGTGACCGGACAGGATCAGATCGGCCCGGCCGGCCACCACGCTGTCGTACATGTCCTTGAGGTGGACGCCGCTGGTGTAGTTCCCGATCTCGAACCCGTCGTAGGAACCGGCGCTGCCGTGCTTGCCGTTGTTGAGGTACGGGTGGTGACCGATCACCACCTTCCAGCGGGCCCGCGAGGCGCGCAGCGCGCCGTCCAGCCAGCTCCGCTGCTCGCGCATGTACGGCCCGTCCCACCGGTAGCGCGGGTCGATCTGGGCGACGTACGACGACCACGGAATCGTGTCGATCGCGAAGAACTCCACCAGCGGATCGGCGGCCGGCAGCGGCACGCTGTAATAGCGGCTCGGCATGTACCAGCGCCGCGAGGTGGCGGCGTAGGCGACCTCACGGTCACCGCGGGACGGGTCGCCGCCGCTGCCCGGAATGAGCCCGGAGCAGTCGTGATTGCCCAGCACCATCAACCACGGCACATCGATACCG
Source organism: Streptomyces auratus (assembly GCF_050433025.1). Taxonomy (NCBI): domain Bacteria; kingdom Bacillati; phylum Actinomycetota; class Actinomycetes; order Kitasatosporales; family Streptomycetaceae; genus Streptomyces; species Streptomyces auratus. The sequence continues at coordinate 2,757,979 of NZ_JBNGCB010000003.1, forward strand.
CTGTTCGGCTTCTCGAATTTGTCCTGGAATTCCGAGTCGTCATCGGATTCCGGCCCGTTCTCGTAAATGTTGTCGCCGAGGCCCACCGCCAGGCCGACCCGCTCGGCCTGGCAGACCTCGCGCGCGGCGGCCGCCACCGCATACTGCGCCTCGTCGCCCGTCCCCGCGTCCCCGGTGACCAGAATCGCGAACTCGCCCTTGCCATTGGGGTGTTCGGGAAAGGGGAAGGCTCCCGGAGCCCCGCGGCGGGCGGCGGCGGAAGCGGGCGACTGCGCTGGCGACGGCAGCACCGCGAGCGCCGCACCGGCCATCGCGCCGCCCAGCAGCGTCCGCCGGTTCACGAAGGGCACCGTGCGCCCCGTCGTGGGCATGGACGGCTCCCCGGCCGTCGTCGCCGAGCCGGTGTTCAGCCACTCCTGCTCGGTCATGTCCGCCTGCGGCGGGATCAGTTCGTCCTCACACATGGAGGGATTTCTTTCACGGCCGGCCGAGGCCGTGGTGACGGATCGATGAAGGGGAAGTGGACGTACGGAGGCCGGGAGCCGTGAATCTACGGATCGGTAACAAAGCGTGTTCCGGGGGGTGTCAGGGCGTGAGGGAAGCCCCCTGGACGGACCCGGTGCAACGGCCCGGGACGGCCGTTATCGATGACTCGTCAGGCGGCGCAGGGTGCGGCCGAGATGGCGTACGTACCGGCGCTGGAAGACGGGGACCAGCGGGCCGGCGAGGCGGGTGAACGTCCCGGCGGGGCGGCTGAAGGCGGTCACCGTGAACCACACCGAGCCGTCGGCGCGCAGTTCGGCGACGAACGCCTCCTCACCGCACTCGGGATGCCCCGGCCGGGTCCCGTATCCGAAGCCGATGCGGTGCTCCTCGGCCACCGTCCACACCACGGTGCACGGCGCCCGCAGCCGCAGCGGGCCGATGCCCAGTGCGACCTCGACCCGTACGCCCGGCGCGGCCCGCGGGGCGTCGGCCCGGATGCCGGCGCCCGCCGCACGGTGCATCCGGAAGGTGGTGATCGCCTCGCCCGCCGCGGTCAGTGCCGCCCGTCCGTGGCCGATCGGCAGCTCCTCGTGGAGGTGGTGGTAGCCGGGCGGCAGCGGGGTGCGCCGGGTGCCGCCCTCCTCGGGGTAGGTCAGTTCGCTCATGGGGGTGCTCCTGGCGGCGGGCGGTGGGGCGGGGACGGCGTGACCGTACGCGGCGAACCGTCCGGCCGCAACGACGTCCGCCCTGCTGGTGGGCAGGGCGGAGGCACGGAGTGGCCGCTACCGGAGCCCGGGGACCCGGACCGGGCTCCGGCTCACCCGTGCGCGTCCGCCGCCCCGTGTCGCCCCGCCCCCGCGGCGAATCGCGCCGCGCCCTCCCACGCCTCGGCCAGGACGGCCTGCCCGTAGACGAGTTCCCCGGCCATCGCCGACTCCTCGTCCCGGCCCTCCTGATCCAGCAGGGAAGCGCGGTCGCTGCGCAGACACGCCTGCGGGAAGCGGGCGATCTCCGCCGCCAGGAGCTCCGCCTCCGCGCGTGCCGAACCGGCCGGCACCACGCGGTGGACCAGTCCGATGTCCAGCGCCTCCGCGGCCGGGACCGGCCGCCCCGTCAGCACCAGGTCCATCGCCCGGCTCGCGCCGATCAGCCGCGGCAGCCGCACCGTGCCGCCGTCGATCAACGGCACGCCCCAGCGCCGGCAGAACACGCCCAGGACCGCGTCCTCCTCCGCCACCCGGAGATCGCACCACAGCGCCAGCTCCAGACCGCCGGCCACCGCATGCCCGGCGATCGCCGCGATCACCGGTTTGCCGAGCCGCATCCGGGTCGGCCCCATCGGCCCGTCCCCGTCCGCCGCCACCCGGTTGCCGCGCTCGGTGCCGATCGCCTTGAGGTCGGCGCCGGAGCAGAACGTCTGGCCCTCGCCCCACAGCACCGCGACCCGCGACCCGTCATCGGCATCGAACTCCCGGAAGGCATCGGCCAGTTGAGCGGCCGTCGCGCCGTCCACGGCGTTGCGGGACGCCGGCCGGGAGAGCACCACCGTCGTCACCGGACCGGCGTGCTCCACCCGTACGGACATCAGGCCGCGCTCGCGGTCTGCGGCCGGACGTGCTCCAGGACCGCCGTCAGATCGACGCCGGCCGGCAGCGTGCCGAAGGCATTGCCCCACTCCCCGTCGAGCCGTGAGGCGCAGAACGCGTCGGCGAGGGCCGGGTGGCTGTACCGCACCAGCAGCGACCCCTGGAGGACCAGCGCCATCCGCTCCGCCAGCGACCGGGCCATCAGCTGCGCCCGCTCCGGACCGGCCGCCGAGCCGAGCATCTTGCGGAGCCCGGCCACCGCCGCGTCCAGCCGGCGGTCCGCGCCCGTCGCGGTCTCCACCTCGGCGAAGAACGCGTCCAGCGCGGCCGGTTCCTTGCCCAGCGCCCGCAGCACATCGAGCGCCGCGACATTCCCCGAGCCCTCCCAGATGGACAGCAGCGGCGCCTCCCGGTAGAGCCGCGGCATGCCCGACTCCTCGACGTAGCCGTTGCCGCCCAGGCACTCCAGCGCCTCCGCCGCATGGGCGCTGCCCCGCTTGCACACCCAGTATTTGCCGGCCGCCAGCGCCAGTCGGCGCAGCGCCGCCTCTCCGGCGTCCCCGGCCTGCGAGCGGTCCACCGCCGTCGCGAGCCGCATCCCCAGCAGCGTCGCCGCCTCCGACTCGATCGCCAGATCCGCGAGCACCGAGCGCATCAGCGGCTGCCGGTCCAGCTCCCGCCCGAACGCCCGCCGGTGCGCGGTGTGGTGCAGCGCCAGCCGGAGCCCGGCCCGCATCCCGGCCGCCGAGCCCAGCACACAGTCCAGCCGGGTCATGTTCACCATCTCGACGATGGTCCGCACCCCACGGCCCGGTTCGCCGACCGGCCAGGCCACCGCCTGGTCGTACTCGATCTCACTGGACGCGTTGGAGCGGTTGCCCAGCTTGTCCTTGAGCCGCATCAGCCGCATGCCGTTACGTGTGCCGTCCGGCAGCACCCGCGGCAGCAGGAAGCAGCCGAGCCCCTCCGCGGTCTGCGCCAGCGTCAGGAAGACATCGCTCATCGGCGCGGAGGTGAACCACTTGTGGCCGGTGATGCGGTAGGTGCCGTCGCCGGCCGGCACCGCGTGGGTGGTGTTGGCCCGTACGTCGGAGCCGCCCTGCTTCTCCGTCATCGACATGCCCGCGATCAGGCCCGACTTGGTCAGCGGCGCCCGCAGCCCGAAGTCGTAGCTGCGGGCGGCCAGCAGCGGCTCGTACTGCGCGGCGAGCTCCGGTGCGGCGCGCAGCGCGGGGACCGCGGCGTACGTCATCGAGACCGGGCAGCCGTGTCCCGGCTCGGCCTGCGACCAGACGTAGAACTTCGCGGCGCGCACCAGATGCGCGCCGGGGCGGTCGTCGGCCCAGGGCGCGGCGTGCAGACCGTGCTCCACGGCGACGGTCATCAGCTGATGCCAGGCCGGGTGGAACTCGACCTCGTCGATGCGGTGGCCGAACCGGTCGTGGGTGTGCAGCCGCGGCGGCTGCTCCTCCGCCCAGCGGGCCTGGTCCTGGACCGCCGCCGAACCGGCCAGCGCACCGAGCTCGGAGACCTCCCGCACGCCCCACTCGGCACCGTCCCGGCGCAGCGCCTCCAGCAGGGCCGGCTCGTCCGCCGTACTGAACCCGGTCAGCGGCGGAGCCTGATTCACGACTTCATGGGTGACGGTCATACCGTTGACGTTACAGAAGCCAAACACCTGTGGGAAGACTGTAATAGAACGGCTGGCTAGAGTTTCGGGCACATATGAACGACGACGACACCGGTACCAGCGGCGACCGAGCGGCCGACGCGCTCGCCCTGCGCCCGCTCACCGCCCGCTCCATCGTGCTGAGCACCCTGCTGGGGCATCACCCGCCGCGGCTGCCGGCCCGTGCCCTGGTGCGCGTCGGCGAGCTCTTCGGCATCGCCGAGGGCACCGTCCGGGTCGCGCTCTCCCGCATGGTGGCCGCCGGTGACCTGCACCAGAGCGACGGCTCGTACGCACTCACCCCCCGGCTGCTGGCCCGCCAGACCCGGCAGGACGAAAGCCGCTCCCCGCGGACCCGCCCCTGGCGCGGGGACTGGGAGATCGCCGTGATCACCAGCCCGGAGGGCCGGCCGGCCGCCGAGCGCACCGCGCTGCGCCAGGCCATGGCGGCGCTGCGGCTGGCCGAGCTGCGCGAGGGCAGCTGGCTGCGCCCCGCCAACCTCGACCGGCCCCGCCCCGCCGTCGTCACCGAACAGTGCACCTGGCTCACCGGCACCCCGGACGGTGACCCGGTGGCGCTCGCCGGCCGGCTGTGGGACCTGCCCGGCTGGGCACGACGGGCCCGCGACCTGAGCGCCGCACTGGCCCGTGCCGCGACCCCCGCCGACCGCTTCACCGTCGCGGCCGCCGCCCTCCGCCATCTCCTCGCCGACCCGCTGCTGCCCGCCGGGCTGCTCCCCGAGGGCTGGCCCGGCGACCAACTCCGCCTGGATTACGCTGAGTTCGAGAGCGAGCTGAGTGATCTGCTGCTGCAGTACGTGGCCGACTAGGGTCCGCCTCTTTCCGGGCTCTGGACGTTTAGTCCAACCTGGACTTATAGTCCATGCATGGAGAGCATGGAGGAGAACGCCGACCCCCGGGTACGGACGTGGGCGCCGGTCTGCCGGGCCGTCGCCCTGCTGCTCGGCCCGTACGCCGAAGTGGTCCTGCACGATCCGGACACCGACCGGATCCTGGCCATCTGGAATCCGATGACCTCCCGCGGGCCGGGGGATCCGTCGCTGCTCGGCGAGCTGGACACGCTCGATCCGACGGCCCGGGACGTGTTCGGGCCCTACGAGAAGCTGCTCGCGGACGGCCGACGGCTGTCGTCGGTCAGCGCGGTCCTGCGCGACGCGGACGACAAGGCGTCGGCGGTGCTGTGCGTGAACCTCGACCGCACGCCGCTGGAGCAGGCCGCGGCCGTGCTGTCCGCATTCGGCGCACCGTCCGCACCCCGCCCGGAGCCGCTGTTCGAAGCGGACTGGAGCGAGCGTGTCCAGCACATCGTCGGTGCGTATGTGCGCGAGTGCGGCCGCCCGGTGGAGCGGCTGACCCGCCAGGACCGCCTGGCCGTCCTCGCCCGGCTGGAGGAGGCCAAGGTCTTCGCCGTCCGCCGCGCCGCTCCGGTCGTCGCCGGCACCCTGCGGGTCTCCCGCTCCACCCTCTACGGCCTGCTGGCCGAACTGAGAGCATCCAGCGCAAAGGACCAGACGTCATGACCCGGCTGCCCGACTTCCGCCTCGAAACCTACTTCTCCCAGTGGGAGTTCACCGCGCGCCACCATCTGACCGCCTCCGACGTCCAGACCATGACGCTCGGCGAGCTGCTCGCGCTGGCCGACGACCAGGACCGCGCCGCATTCGAGAACCTGTCCCTGGGTTACACCGAGACCTACGGTGATCCGGCGCTGCGCGAAGTGATCGCCCAGACGTACGAGCGGGCGTCCGCTGCCGACGTCATCTGCTTCGCGGGCGCCGAGGAGGCCCTGTATCTGGCGATGAACGTGCTGCTGGACGCCGGGGACCACGCGGTGGTGGTGACCCCGAACTACCAGGCGGCCGAGACCGTGCCGTTGGCCCTGTGCGAGGTCACCGGCGTCGCTCTCGACCCGGACCGGGACTGGGCCCTGAACCTCGACCGGGTGAGGGCGGCGATCCGGCCGCACACCCGGGTGGTGTCGGTGAACTTCCCCAACAACCCCACCGGCAAGGTCATCAGCGCCGCGGACTTCACCGAACTGGCGCGGCTGTGCGACGAGCGCGGCATCCACCTGTTCAGCGACGAGGTCTACCGCGGTCTGGAACGCGATCCGGCCCGCACCCTTCCGCAGGCCGCGGAGCTGTCCGAGCGCGCGCTGTCGCTGAACGTGACCTCGAAGTCGCTGGGCCTGCCCGGCCTGCGGATCGGCTGGATCACCTGCCGTGACCGGGACCTGCTCACCCGGCTGGAGCGGGCCAAGCACTACACCACCATCTGCAACTCCGCCCCCGGCGAGGTGCTGGCCCGCATCGCGCTCAAGGCCCGGCAGACGATCCTGGACCGCAACCGGGCCCTGATCGAGCGGAATCTGCCGTTCTTCGAAGCGTTCTTCGCCGAGTTCGGGGACGTCTTCGAGTGGCAGGCGCCGGACGGCGGCTGCGTCGCCTACCCCCGCTACCTCGGCCCGGAAGGCGTGGAGGAGTTCTGCACCCGCCTGGTGGCGGAAGCCGGCGTCCTGCTGCTGCCCGCGAGCATCTACCGCTCCGCACTCACCCCCACGCCGGCCGACCGGTTCCGCATCGGCATCGGCCGCCGCGATCCGGAGCAGGGCCTGGCCGCCTTCGCGCAGTGGATGCGGGCACAGCGATGACACCGCCCGTCTTCGACGCCGCCGCCATCGAACGGGTCGCCACCACGGACCTGGTCCTCGACGCCGTCCGCGGTGCGCTGATCGCCCACGCCAAGGGGCAGACCACCGTGCCGCCCCCGCTGCACCTGCAGTTCCCCGACGCCGACGGGGACTGCCACGTCAAGGCGGGCCTGGTCACCGGCGCCCACGACTTCACCGTCAAGATCGCCACCGGCTTCTACCGCAACCCCGCAGCCGGACTGCCGTCCCAGCACGGCCTGGTGTGCGTGGTCAGCGCCCGTACGGGCCAGGTGCGCGCGATCCTCGACGACAACGGTCTGCTGACCTCGTGGCGTACCGCGGCCGCGGGCGCACTGCTCACCCATGCGATGGCCCGTCCGAACGCTGCCACGCTGGCCGTCTTCGGCACCGGAGAACAGGCCCGCCTCCAGATCGAATGGCTGGCCGGACTCCGTCCGATCAGTTCGGTGCTCGTCCATGGACGCCATCCCGGCAGGACCCGGGCGCTGTGCGAGACGTTCACGGCGCAGGGCCACCGTGCCCGGCCCGCCTCCGCCGAAGAAGCCACCGCCGCCGACATGGTCCTCACCACGACGCCGGCCACCTCCCCGGTCCTGCAGGCCGCCCATGTCCCACCGGGCACGCACGTGACCGGGATCGGCACCGACATGCCGCACAAGAACGAACTCCCCCCGGAGCTCTTCGCCCGCGCGGCGCTGATCGCGACCGATGACCACGAACAGTGCCTGGACCACGGCGACTTCGGCCATGCGGTCCGTGCCGGAGCCACCACCGCCACCAGTGACCTCCCCGCTGGTCTCCTGCTCGACGGGCCCTTCGCGCGTCCGGACGAGGCGGTCACGGTCGCGGACCTGACCGGCGTCGGCGCACTCGACGCAGCCGTCGCCTCAGCCGTCCTGCGGGAACTGGCCCGGTAGACCCGGCCTCACAGCGGCAGCACACACACCGGGACCGGTGCCACGAACGGCGCGCCGGCGCTGCACAGCGCCCCGGTCCGGGCGTCCACCGAGAACACCGTCACCGACCCCGACTTCTGGTTCGCCGCGAACAGCCACCGCTGGTCGGGCGAGAAGGCGATCTGCCGGGGGAAGTCCCCGCCCACCGGCACGGTGTCCAGCAGCCGCAGCCGTGCCCCGGCCGCCTCCACGGCATAGCGGGTGAGGCTGTTGTGACCGCGATTGGCGAGATAGGCGAAGCGGCCGCCCCGGGTGACCAGGAACTGCGCCGGAAAGCTGGTCCCCGGGCCGGTCCCCGTGGACTGCGGTGCACCGGGCGTCAGTTGACCCGTCCGGCGGTCGTAGCGGCAGACCACGACCGTGTTGTCGACCTCGTTCGCCAGATAGGCGAAGGCCCCCGAGGGATGAAAGGTCAGATGCCGGGGGCCGGCGCCGGGCCGCAGCGCCGCCGCCGACACCTGGACGAGCCGTCCGGCCGGCTCGTCCAGCCGGTAGGTGTAGACGGTGTCATTGCCGAGGTCGACCGCCAGCACGTACCGGCCGTCCGGGCTGGTGATGATCTGGTGGGCATGCGGCCCGTCCTGGCCGGGACCGGGCGGCGGGCTGGAGTGGGTGACCAGGTCCGTGCGCTCGCCCAGCGCGCCCGTGGCCGGGTCGATCGGGTGCACGGCCACGCTGCCGGAGAGGTAGTTGGCGCTGAGCAGCCGGCGCCCGTCGGGATGCACCGACAGATGGCAGGGCCCGGCGCCGCCCGTGGACCGGCTCCCCAGTACGGCGGGCGGGCCGTCCGGCCGCAGCGCCATGGCGGTCACCGCGCCCTGCTCCTGCTCATCGACCGCGTAGAGGGTGCGACCGGACGGTGCCACGGCGAGATAGGAAGGATCGGCGACCCCCGCCACGACCCCGGTGGCGGTGATCCGCCCGGTCGTGGTGTCGTACGCACCGACTCCGACGCCGGTCCCGCCGCCCGGGTGGGAGGTGTACGTCCCCAGGAAGAGCGGCCGGGTGCCGGCGGGCCCGCGGCCGGGGCGGCGGGAGACGGGTGCGGGCCGCGCGTCCTCGCGCGTCGGCAGCGCCGCCCCCGTCCCGGCGGTCGCGGTCAGCCCGGCCGCGGCGCCCAGGAACCGCCTGCGGCCGATCCCTGCCCCGGCCCTCGTCCCCGTACGTGCTGCGCTCATGCCACACCTCGGTGTTCGGCGGCGGTGGTCGGTGCTCGGGTGCCGTGGCAAGGGTGGCCCGTCCCGCCTGCGGAGGCAAGCGGGGAAGGGGCGGGGCGCGGTGTGCCCCCAAGGCGGAGGCCGTGCACGCCGGTTGACCCTGACCTGCCCCTACATCCGCATGATGACCATCAGCCCACCCGTAGCACTCCAGTCGTACGGCACAACCCATACAGGGACGGACTCGCCGGACCCCTCCTCGCTCATAGATTCGTGATCAAGGCACGGAAATGATCGGGAGGCCATAGATATATGTACGGCAAGGCATTCGCCCCGGAATACCAGGGTGAGTTGGGCGCGGCACTGGGCGTGAACTCCTCCTACGAGGAGGTGCTGGCCACGGCGAGTCGCGCACAGGCCGACGCGGGCACCGCACTGGACCGGGCCCGGGCCGCGCTCGCGGTCGCCGAGGCCAACCGGCGGCTCGGCCGGGTGAGCGAGGCGGGCCAGGCCTGGCGGGAGAGCTACCGCAGCGCCCGCACCGCGGGTGACCCCGGCGCCATGGCCTGGGCGCTGTGGAGCGGCGGCACCCTGGCCCGGCAGTGCGGAACCCTGCCGCTCGCCCGCCGGCTGCTCGCCCATGCCGTCGCCCTGGCCGAGGGCAGCGGCGACCGTCTCGCCCACGGCTACGCGCTCGCCGGCCTGGCCGAGACCGGCCGCATCCAGGGCGACTACGCCGCGGTCGCCGACCTCCACGAGCAGCTGCTCGAACAGGGCCGCAAACACGGCGAGGCCCGGCACATGGTCTGGGCGATGTCGGGCATCGCCCAGATGCACCGCAACACCGGCGACTACGACAAGGCCCTGGAGCTCTTCGAGGAATCCGCCCGCATAGCCGCCGACGCCGATGACTTCCGCGGGCGCGCCTGGTCGCTGCGCGGCGTCGCCGATGTGCTGTCCGTCCAGGGCGAGACGGACCGGGCGCTGACCCTGCTGTCCGAGGCGGAGGCCATCTGCCGCACCATGGATCTGGCCAGCGCGCTCGCCTACAACCACAAGATGCGCGCCAACGTCTTCTTCCGCGCCGGACGGTACGCGTCCGCGCGCGAGACCTACTCCCTCGCGCTGCGGGAGTTCAGCGACATGCAGGAGCCGCGTGGGGTGGCCCTCTCCCGCCTCGGCCTGGTCAAGTCCCGCGCCCGCCTGGGCCGCGACCGGGACGAGTCGCTGGCCGAACTCGACATGCTGGAGCGGGACTTCACGAGGATCGGGCTGCGCCACGCCCGCGAGATGGTCATCGCCTTCCGTGCAGAGCTGACCGCCCGACCGGCGCCAGAAACTCCCGCTCCTCGGTCCGGTGCCACCACGCTCCGGTCTCCCGCAGTTCCCGCCACGTCGTGAAGCGGTAGCGGAAGACCCGGGCCCGGATCCGGGCCGGCGGCAGATCGGGGAACGGATTGCTGCGCAGCAGCCGCAGGGTGTCCCGGTCGTTCTCCAGCAGCCGCGCCACGAACGGCACGAACCACGCCCGCGCATAGGCGGGCGACAGCGCGGCGAACCACATCAGCCAGTCCAGCCGCAGGTGGTACGGCGCGAACTGGCGCGGCAGCCGCCGCACCTCGCCCGGCTTGCCGTGGAACTCATACGCCCGCCAGGTGGTCTGTGGCCCGGTCACCGCGTCCGCCGTCCCCTCCACCACGATCTCCCGGCGCACCCGGGTGATCGTGCCGAAGGCGCCGTACGAATTGACCAGATGCAGCGACTCGTAGGACGTGTTCATCATCTGCTGCCGGGTCAGCAGATTGCGCGCCGGCCGGTAGCTGAGCACGAGGACACCGGCGGTGGCGAGCAGGACCAGTACCTCGAACCACACGGGGGGCGCGGCGAGCGGCGCGGCCGGCCCGCCCCACAGCGGGGCGGCGGCCGACAGGGCGAGCGCGATGGTCACCCAGTTCAGCCAGGCGAAGTTGCCGGACAGCACCAGCCACAGCTGAGTGATGACCATCGCGGCCGCGGCCCATCCGGCAATCGGCTGCGGAGTGAACAGCAGGATCGGGACGGCGAGTTGGGCGACGTGGTTGGCGGCCGTCTCGACCCGGTGGAGGGGTCGCGGCAGATGGTGGAAGAACCAGCTCAACGGGCCGGGCATCGGCTGGGTCTCGTGGTGGTAGTACAGACAGGTCAGATCCCGCCAGCAGCGGTCGCCGCGCATCTTGATCAGCCCGGCCCCGAACTCCACCCGGAACAGCACCCAGCGCAGCAGCCACATGATCAGCACCGGGGGAGCGGTGTCGTCGTTGCCGAGGAACACCGCGAGCGAGCCCGCCTCCAGCAGCAGCGACTCCCAGCCGAAGCCGTACCAGGTCTGCCCGACGTTCACGATGGACAGGTACAGCACCCACAGCGCGGCCCACATCGGCATCGCCGCCCACAGCGGGACGGCGTCCGCGGCCCCCGCCACCACGGCCGCGGACAGCGCGACCCCGCACCACGACCAGAGGGCGAAGAAGCGGTCCGAGTAGTGCCAGTGGAAGACCGAGGGCGCCGCACGGAACGGCACCCGGGCCACAAAATCGGGCACCGGCAACAGGCCGCGTGCCCCGATGAGCGCGCGGAACTGGCGCACCGCCGCGAGGAACGCGCACAGGTAGAGCGCGGCCAGCATCCTCTGGAAGACGAGCCGCCCGAGCCAGTAACCGGAATCCGAGAACCATGCCACCCGCCCATGGGTAGCACTGAGCCGCGCGCTCTGCGGCACGGCACGCAGGCGGCGGACGGTATCCCCCGCTCACTCTCCAGCGTAGGGAGCGGGGCGAATGCAGCAACCCGAGGTCCGTTGCGGTGAGTGCGGCGAGGGCCGTTCGGGTGAGTGAGGTGCATCACAAATTCCGCCGGATTTCCCGCCGCCCATGGGGGGAGGTTTTTCCGCCTTGCCCACGCATTCCCTTCGCGCTGGAAAACGTCGAGCGCGCCGCGTGCGGCGTAGTTACTCTGAGGGTCGACGGACGACCTTTCTGGGAGACGCCAACACCATTGGCCCGTCGCGGGAACGCCACAAACCTTGGCTGACCTCCCGGTTTGTGAACACGGCGCCACCGCGTCAGACCAATACCTCGATGAAGGAGTGCGTGGTGGCTTTGCACAAGGCTCAACACAAGCAGCCCCGTTTGAAGCAGGGCGAGCGGCCAGGCCGGATCAAGGAAGTCCGTAACCTGGAAGCCTGGGATCGCTGTGCCCCGGTGCGTCTGGCCGGCTGCGAGGACGACCCCGCCGAGCCCAATATCTTCCGCGGCATCGACTGATCGGCTGATCCCTGCGCCGGCCCCGCCCCCCGGGCGCGTTCGTTCGGGGGGCGGGGCCGGCGCCTCGGTCGCGACAGCGGCCGTCCTCATGCCCGTCCACCGCCGCGACCGAGGCGCCGTCCCGTACCAGCGGGGCCCCACTGCCGCCCGGTGGCCGTGACCCGAACGGCCCAACCGAGGGCGCAGGCGGTCCCGCCCACCGGACAGCGCGTTCGTCGCCCGTCGTGATCGGCCCGTACGCCCCGGTGCGGCCGCGGTCAGTCGGCGTACAGCTGACGCTGCGGCACGATCTGCTGGGACTGGCTGGGGCTGGACCACAGCAGCTTCAGATAGGCCTCGCCGGCCTGTTCCGTGTGGTCGATCCGGATGCGGTGCCGGTGCCCGGCCTTCAGCGTGACCGTCCCCTTGTCGGCCTTCGGGCCGTGCGGGGTGACGTTGTCGATCACCAAGGTGCCGTCGATCCACAACCGCACCGTGTCGTCGGAGACAGTGGTGAAGGTGTAGGTCTCGTCGAAGCGCGGCTGGATGCTGCCGGTCCAGCGGGTGCTGAAGTGATCGGCGGGGATCTTCGGGTCCGGTGAGCCGTCGAAGCGGTAGGACTTGTTCACCGTCGGGTCGACGGTGGTCACCGCGGGCGGGCCGGTGAAGGAGTCGTTCGCCCAGCTCTGCGCCGTCAGTCCGGTGCCGGTGCCGGCCGGCGCGGCGGCCGGCGGCCGGATCGTGAGCCGGATGACGCTCGCGAGCGGATCGGGGGCGGCGCCGGACGGGGTGAGGTCGAAGCCGTCCCCGGACGGGGTGACCTTCACCTGCTGCGAACTGCCCAGCACCCGGGCCGCGGTGATCGCGAACGGGCTCCTGGCGGCGAGGTGGAGAGCGGAGCCGGCGGCCGGCCAGGAGGTGACGGAGGCATACAGCTCGTTGCCCCGGCGGGAGACCGCGCCCCAGGACGGGGCCGCCACCAGCCCGGTGTGCCCGGCCCCGTGAACCGCGGCGCCCTGGCCGTCCGCGGCGAGCCACCGGCCGGCCGCGCGCAGCCGGTCGACGGCCGGCTGCGGGAGGCGCCCGAGCCGGTCCGGTCCCACGTTGAGCAGGTAGTTGCCGCCGCGGCTCGTCACCGCCAGCAGATTGCGCAGCACGGTGGCCGGGGACTTCCAGTTGCTGTCGTACCTGGCGAAGCCCCAGTGGTCGTTGAGCGTCATACAGCTTTCCCACAGCTGCCCGTCGACCGGCTCCGCGGGGATCTCCTGCTCCGGCGTGCCGAAGTCACCGTCGACCACCTCGCGTTTTCCGACGCGGTTGTTGACGACCAGACGAGGGTTCAGGTCGTGCAGATACGCCTGGAGATCCGCACCGTCCCGGCGTGACCAGTGGTTGGCGGGGTTGTCCGTGTCCCACTCGCCGTCGAACCACAACAGCGCCGGGTCGTAATGGTCGATCAGCTCCTTGAGCTGGCCGTACATCCGCTTTTTGTAGCGCGGGAAGGTCTCGGGAGCGGCGAAGTCCGGGTCGTGCCAGTCCCAGATCGAGTAGTAGAAGCCCAGTCTGATCCCGGCGGCGTCGGCGGCTTTCTTCAGCTCGGCGAGGATGTCGCGACGGGGGTCGAAGGCGGAGTGGTCCCGCAGATTCCAGGTGTTCTGCTTCGTCGGCCACATCGCATAGCCGTCGTGGTGCTTGGCCGTGATGACGATATAGCGCTGCCCGGCATCCTTCGCCGCGCGGACGATCGCCTCGGCGTCGAAGGCGGACGGGTTGAAGGTGGCGGCCTGCCGCTCGTACGCCTCGTCGGGGATCCGGCACTCCCGCTTGATCCATTCCGCGTTGCGGCACACCGTGCCGTCGGGCCGGGTGTATTCGCCCTCCAGGTTCGAGTACGCGCCGAAGTGGAGGAACAGCCCGAAGCGGCCCTGCCGCCACCACGCCGTGCGCGGTGCGGTGAAGGGGTCGTCGGTCGCGTGGTTGGTGCCGGGGCCGGCGGCGGGCCGGGGCGGGGGCTGCGCCGCGGCCACGGTGCCGCCGGCGGTCAGCAGCAGGGCGCCCAGCACCCCCGCGATTCCCAGCAGCCGGAACGGTCTGGTGCGGCTGTGCATCGCTCGCTCCTCGGGTCAGTTGGTCACGTAGGTGCCTCCTGTGCCATCCCGCATGGTGCAGGCCCTGGCACTCGACCGGAAGACCCCGTACGCGACAAACATCGGAGCACCTTGTGGGAAACTGGCGGGAGTTGGGGGAGTTGTTCGGGGAAGTGCCGTGATACCTCGGATCTCAGAGGAAGGTCGGCGTGAGTGGCCGGGACAAGCGGGACCGGTGGCCGGAGAGCTGACCGGAAGTCGGCGTTTGGTCCGTCGGCCCGACCTCAACACCCTGGCGGACAAAGGCACGTGACGGTTCAATAAGCGGCCGGGTCGCACTCACTGGAGGCACCATGGAAGCCGTCGTCCCGTCCGCCGCCGGCACCCCGGCCATCCGCTGTGCCGGCCACGAACGCGACTATCCGGCCTTCCTCGACCGTGCGGCGCGGATCGCCACCGGCCTGCGGGAAGCGGGCGTGGAGCCCGGCGACCGGATCGCCGTCGTGATGCGCAACGAGCCCGCCCACCTGGAGATCACCGCCGCGGCCGCCCTGCTCGGCGCCTCGGCGGTGCCCGTGAACTGGCACTTCCGGCAGCACGAACTGAGCCATGTGCTCACCGACAGCGGCAGCAAGGTCGTCTTCGCACACACCGACCTGCTGGCCGGGGTACGAGCCGTGCTCCCCGAGGGCGTACGGATCGTCGAGGCCGCCGTACCTGCCGGCGTCGCGGCCGCCTGCGGGATCGAGGCGCCCGCGCCCACCGGGGACCATCCGCTGCTCGACCCCTGGCTGGCCGGATATCCACCGCTCGACCGGACCGCCGGGGAGCACCCGCCCACCGTCATCTACAGCTCCGGAACCACCGGACGCCCCAAAGGGGTGCTGCGCGAACCGGTCGCCCAGGACCGGCTCGCCGAAGCGGTGCAGCGGTTCCTGGAGTACTTCGCGGTCGCTCCCGGCGGCCGCACGCTCATCCCCGCCCCGCTCTACCACGCCTCGCCCAGTCAGCATGCCGTCCTCGCCCTCGCGGCCGGGCTGGACATCACCCTGATGCCGCGGTTCGACGCCGAGGAGTTCCTGCGGCTGATCGCCCGCCACCGCATCGAGCAGGTGCAGGTCGTCCCCACGATGTTCGTCCGGCTGCTGCGACTGCCCAAGGACGTCCGCGAGCGCTACGACCTGTCCTCGCTCACCTCCGTCGTCCACGCCGCGGCACCCTGCCCCCCACATGTAAAACACGCCATGATCGACTGGCTGGGACCGGTCCTTCGGGAGTACTACGGCGGCAGCGAGACCGGCGCCGTGACATGGTGCGACAGCGCGGAGTGGCTGGCTCATCCCGGCACCGTCGGACGGGCCACCGGCACCTGCGCCGTCGCGGTCCTCGGGCCCGACGGAAAGCCGCTGCCGGCCGGCGCCACCGGCGACATCTATCTCAAACCGGGCGACGACTGGCCGCAGTTCACCTACCTCGGCGACCCGGACCGGCGCGCCGCCATGGAAGCGCCGGGCCTGCCCGGGTACGTCACCATCGGCGACATCGGCCAACTCGACGCGGACGGCTATCTCTACCTCAGCGACCGCCGCCACGACATGGTCATCTCCGGCGGCGTGAACATCTACCCCGCCGAGATCGAGGGCTGTCTGCTGGCCCTCGACGGGGTCTGTGACGCGGCGGTCTTCGGCATCCCCGACGAGGAGTTCGGCGAAACCCTCGCCGCGCATCTGCAGACCGAACCCGGCGTGGTGCTCAGCGCCGAGGAGGTCCGCACCCATGTCGCGGCGCGGCTCGCCGGGTACAAGGTGCCCCGGGCCGTGGTCTTCGAGGAGCGGCTGCCGCGCGACGAGTCGGGAAAACTCTTCAAACGGCAACTGCGGGATCCGTATTGGGTGGGTCACGACGGCGCAATCTGACCGCCGCGAGCCGCTGGGCGCCGAGGCCGGGACCCGATGCGGCGATTTCCTTGCGGATCAGGCCGAGTTCCCGCCGGAATCCGTCGTGTACGGCTTGAGCGCGGCACCCGCCGAGGCAGCGGCGATATTCGGCGGCCCCGCGGGGGTTCCCCTGTAAGTCGCGCAAGGTTGATGCCACAAAGGTGCCTGGGCAACGCCGGACGGGGGTGGGGGGGGGCCGGTTCGGCCCTACCGTGAACTCCTCGGCGAGGCAGGGGTGGTGGGTCTCGGGCGCGTCAACTCCGATGACGGGCCTGCGGGGTCAAGCGGAGCCCTTCTTTCCCGAACTCCCTTGCGATTACTCGCCCCTTGGGGTGGTTTGGCGCGGGGCATTGCCGCTCCGAACAGGCCCGATGGATCCGCTCGCGCTTCCGTTTCGGGCTCATACGGTGACGGCGCAGTCATTCGCCGTGATACTCGCGATATCTGTCCGAACCACCCAAAAGGAGCAAGCCATGTCCTGCCCTCCCCCCGTCGATGCCCGTAAGGCCCTCGATTTCCTGAGGACCAGCGGACTCGTCGACCTCAGCGTCCCGCTGGAGCGCGTCGTCGATCAGGTCAGCCAACTCGATGACGTGGCCGGCTATGTGCTCGCCTGGGAGCGCTACGTCCTGGTGGTCGCCAACCAGGTCGCGGAGTGCGACGACGGCACCGCGGGCAACTGAGGCATTGACAGCACCGATCGCCGGGAGGCATTCGATGGACACGACGCAGCCCGGTGACGGATCGGCACAGAGGCGCGCGGTGGAGTCACGGGCAGTCGCCTGGCTCGCTGCGCGCCGCGATCTGCTCGACCCCGCCCACGCGGCCCCGGACCGGGTGCTGTTCGCCCGTAAGGCCCTCCTCGAAACCGCGTTCCTCGTGGGGCTGCGGGCGCGTCTGGACCCGGCACCACTGGAGGACGACTATGCGGCCCTCCTCGACACGATCGAGGACATCGCGGCCCGGCCCTCCTACCGCGAGCTGATCGCCCGGGACGAGGCCGCCCTCCTGCTGTACGCGGGCACCTATGCGGCACTCCGGCTCTGCGGGCGGGAGGACCCGGAGTTCCGGACCATCATCCAGCAGGCCGCGGCGGGCGGCTATGCGGCGGTCTTCGAGCGGATCCCCTACCGGCAGCTCGATCTGCTGCACACCCTGGAGCTGTGCGGCATCCCGCACACCCTGCCCTCCATGGCCGACGTTCTGCCGTTCACCCTGCTCCACAACAGTCCGAATGCCCTCAAGCTCGCCGACCGCGACATCTACGCCCTCACCCACACGATCTTCTACGCCACGGACTTCGGTCTGCGGCGGCCACACGGGCCGCGGAGCTTCGATCCGGGCGCGGCGGTGGAGTTGCTGGAGGCGCTCCTCGTCCTCACCCGGAGCCAGGGCAATGCCGACCTGGTGGGGGAGCTCCTGTGCTGTCTGCTGTGTCTGGGGGTGCGGGACTCCGAAGAGGCCGGCAGGGCATGGGAGTTCCTCCTCTCGGTGCAGGAGGCCGAGGGGCGGGTGAACGGCCCGCAGGGTGTGGTGCACCCCGGGCTGACCGACGGCGACGACGCCTACCGGCACTGGGCCACCGGCTACCACACCACCATCGTCGCCGCCCTGGCCGCGCTCCTGGACCGCAGCCCCAAGGTGCTGCGGACGGCTCGGCCCGCCGCTCCGGAGTGCCGCCAGGAGGTGCGGCAACCACTGCGGCGGGCGGTGGAGTGGCTGGCTAGTACGGTCCGGCGCCATGACCCCGCCAGGTGGCTGCCGGCCGCCGCGGCCGCCGCCCATGCGGCGGATGCCCTGGGCGAGCCCGAGCTCACCCGGCCGCTGCTCCTCGACTTCTCCGAGCGCCTCGCGGACGCGGACGACGCCGTGTGGCAGGCGCACGGGATGGAGGTCGTCGGCGCATTCGTGTCCGGGCTGCGGGAGCACGGCATCACCTGCGTCTCGCTGGACAGGTTCCTGAAGTCCACCGCGGCCGCCGTCGAGCTCCTGGACACCGTCCCGCCCCAAGCGGTGCCCAGTGTCCAGCGCCTCGCCGGGCTCGGGCTGCTGTCCCCTCGGCGGGCCGCCGCGCTGACCGGCGGCGCCGCGGCGCCGCCCGCCACTCCGGAGCCGGCCGCAGGGGACCTGCCCGAGGCCTGGAAGAACTATCACCTGGGGCAGGTCGCCGGCATCGTCCGCGACCTGGCCCGCAGCGGAGCGGCGACACATCGCCTCACCCGCGACGCCGTCGGGTTCCTCCTCGCCCAGCAGAGCCCGTGCGGCGCCTTCGGCCGCCCGGCCTGCGACGACCCGGAGGACCGGGAGCGGGCAATGCTGTCATGGACGCAGAGCACCGTCACAGCCTTGGCCGCCGTGCATATGGCCCGGGGCCCGGCCGCGACCCCCGGTGGGGCGACCGCGTCGTCCGGAGCCGGGGCGCCGGTGCGGTAACCGGGCCGGTGGGAACCGCCCGGACCGCGGGGGCCACCCCAGGGTGCATCGCAGCCGGGTGGCCCGGCGCCCTTCCGCGAGGGGCGTGGGGCCGTGCCCCGTACGGGAGTTACGGCGGCGGAGACGACCCCGGAGGAAATCGGCCCGTGCGGCCGCGAATGACGCCGAAGGCCATCGACCCGTGGGCGGTCCATGGAACCGTGGACCTCGACGCACCACCCGCTCAATGGAAAGGCCGCACCATGACCGCATACGCCATTGCCCACCTGCGCCCCACCGACCCGCATCCGGAGATCGTCGCGTACATCGAGAAGATCCAGGCGACGCTGGACCCCTTCGGTGGCCGCTTCCTCGTC
Organism: Streptomyces auratus; assembly: GCF_050433025.1. Classification (NCBI taxonomy): domain Bacteria; kingdom Bacillati; phylum Actinomycetota; class Actinomycetes; order Kitasatosporales; family Streptomycetaceae; genus Streptomyces; species Streptomyces auratus. The sequence continues at coordinate 2,776,619 of NZ_JBNGCB010000003.1, forward strand.
CACGGCGCGGAGGTGGAGGTCGAGGAAGGCAGCTGGCCCGGAACCGTCGTCGTTCTCGCCTTCCCGGACATGGCGCAGGCCCGCGGGTGGTACGAATCGCCCGCGTACCAGGAGATCCTGCCGTTGCGCACCCGGCACATCGAGGGCGATGTGGTGCTGGTGCCGGGAGTGCCGGACGGCTACGACCCGGCCCGGACGGCGGCGAAACTGCGGGACGCGGCGGCCACATGACGCCGTGTGCGTGCCGGCCGCGGCGGCGGCCGGCGCGCGCCGTGCACAGTGCGCCGAATCTTGTCCACAAGCCGTGACCGGCTTCTTGCTCCCCCGCTAAAGTCGTATGAACAGCGCAGGTGAAGCCGCTTCCGCAGAGTTCCGGGGGCAGCGGCCCCGGGGGGAGGACGAAGACCAGTATGAGCCGCCGTTCCCATGGATTAATGGCTGTCTGGGCCGAGGCGCAGCGTCAGCAGCAGCGCCAGCAGGAAGCCCAGCGCCGCGCGCGGGCTCAGCAGCAGCGCGACCAGGAGCGGCAGGCACGGGACGCCGAACGCGCCATGGCGCGGATGCACCGCGAGCGGCAGACGGCCTACCGGCAGCAGCGGGAGGCCGACGCCCGCCGCCGCACCGAGGAACTGGAGAGCCGGGTCGCCGCGCTCTCCGGCCTGCTCTCCGACGGCTGCCGCGCCCCCGCCTTCACGGCCGCCGCGCTGTTGCGCCCCGAGCGCATCGAGGAGTTCGCGCCCGGCGCCCTCGCCACCCCGGTGCCGATGCCCGACCCGGCCCGCTATCGGACGCCCACCGGCGGCTGGCAGCTCGGTTCCCGCCGCGACCGCGCCCAGGAAGAGGCCCGCGCCCGCTACGAACAGGACTGGTACGCCGCACAGGCCGCGGAGAGCCGCCGGCAGGCCCAACTCACCGCCTACCGCCGGCAGTACGACCAGTGGGCCGCCGGGGCGCTGCAGGAAATCCGGGTGCACAACTCCGGCATCGAGGAACTCCTCTCCGGCCTGCGCGGTGGCGATGCGGATGCGGCCGTCGAGTACTTCTCGGCCGCGCTGTACTCCTCCACGGCCTGGCCGGAGGGATTTCCCCGGCAGGTCGCCGCGGCCTACGATCCGACCGCCCGCCAGCTCGTCCTGGACTGGGAACTCCCGGGCTACGACATCGTTCCGCAGACCAGGTCCGTCCGGTACATGCCCACCGCCGACCAGGAGAAGGAGACCGCCCGGCCGGCCGCGCAGTGCCGGGCGCTCTACCGCGATGTGCTGGCCCAGAGCATGCTGCTGGTGCTGCGCGACCTCTTCGCCGCCGACACCTACGGGACGCTGGACTCGGTGGCGCTCAACGGCTTCGTGGACGATGTGGACCCGGCGACCGGCCGCCCGGCCCAGCTGTATCTGGCGACCGTCATGGCGCCCCGCAGCGCCTTCGACCTGCTCCACCTCGAACAGGTCAGTGCGGTGGAGTGCCTGACCGAGGGGCTGCGCGGCCAGCTCTCCGCCCGCCCCGACCAGCGGACCGCGGTGCGCCCCGGACGGCTGCCCAGCGATGTCGGCGGCGGCGAAGCGGTCGTCACGCACGGCACCGACAGCGAGCCCGATCTGTACGAGATGGACCCGATCGCCTTCGAGAATCTGATCGCCGAGCTGTTCCGGGCCATGGGCATGCAGGCCGTGACCACCCAGCGGTCCGGTGACGGCGGCGTCGATGTGGATGCGCTGGACCCCGACCCGGTCCGCGGCGGCAAGATCGTGGTGCAGGTCAAGCGCTACCGCCACACCGTCCCGCCCACCGCCGTCCGCGATCTCTACGGCACCGTCCAGTCCGAGGGCGCCAACAAGGGCGTGCTGGTGACGACCTCCCGGTTCGGTCCCGGCGCCCACACCTTCGCCAACGGCAAACCGCTCGGCCTCATCGCCGGCCCCGAACTCGTCGATCTGCTCGGGCGGTACGGGCTGCGCGGCCGGCTGGGCGCGGCCGCCCCGGCCGGCCCCGACTCCGCCGAGGAGCCACCGGACCACAACATCCTCGGCATGAACTGGTCCGGCGAGGTCGCCCTCGATGTCTGTGCCCTGGTGTGCAAGGGGAGCAGCGTCCTCAGCGACGACCACTTCGTCTTCTACAACAACCCGCGCAATCCGGATGGTTCGGTGCGGATGCTGCCCGGCTTCGCCCCCGACCGGGCCGCGATGCAGGTGCGGTTCGAGGCGCTGCCGGCGGACGCCGACCGGCTGGTCCTGGTCGCCGCGATCGACCCCCAGGTCGACCCCGACGCCGATCTCTCCGGTTTCACCGATGCCCGGATCCGGCTGCTGGACGCCTCGGGGGAGGAGCTGGGGCAACTGGAGGTCTCGGACGGGCGGCCCGGGGAGACCGCCCTGGTACTCGGCTCGTTCCGGCAACGGGCGGGCGGCGACTGGGACTTCGTGATCGGCGGCAAGGGCTTCGCCGGAGGCCTGGAGGCGCTGGTGCAGGAGTACGGCATCGAGGTCGCCTGAGGACCGGGGCGTGCGCGGAGCCGCTCACCGGTGCGCGGCGGGCGTCTGATCGCCTCGGCGGGGTACTCTCCGCAGCCCGCAGCCCGCAGCCCGCAGCCCGCAGCCCGCAGCCCGCAGCCCGCAGCCCGCAGCCCGCAGCCCGCAGCCCGCAGCCCGCAGCCCGCAGCCCGCAGCCCGCAGCCCGCAGCCCGCAGCCCGCAGCCCGCAGCCCGCAGCCCGCCGGAGCCTCCGTCCGTAAGGCAGGGAGAGGCTCCGGCAGCGGCAAGCAGTCCGGCTCGGTGGACCGCCGCGGAGGGCCCCACGGTCGCGGGCTCAGCTCCCTTTCAGGCCTCCCGGCCTTCGCCGCCAGGATCCGCTCCGGAGCTGCCGCCCCGGCGGGAGGCCCGGCCGCGGGCCGCCGTGGGTCCGTACGGGGGAGAGCGCCGGGCTCCAAGGGGCGGGACCATTTCACGCCATAAATCTGCTGATATGAGTCGAGGATGAGCGCGTACACCCGGTCTGCCGCCCTTGCCGCCCTTGCCGCGCTGGCCGTGGGCTGCGCAGGCCCGCACGCCGTCCCGCGGCCGGTGCCGCGGCCCACCCCGGAACCCTCGCAGCGCCCCCACGCCGGCGCCCCCGTCACCGCCGGCCGGCGGCCCTTCACGCTGGTCGCCGCGGGAGCGGTGCTCCCCTCCCAGCCCGAGGTCCTCAGCACGGCACGGAGCGACGCCGCGTACGACGGCTACGACTACCGGCCGATGCTCAAGGGCGTGCAGCCGGTCATCTCCTCCGCCGATCTGGCGCTGTGTCAGCTCGGCGCGCCGCTGGGGCCGCTGAGCGGGCCCTTCGCCGGGTACCCCGCCCTCCAGGCGCCCCCGCAGATCGCCACCGCCCTGAAGGCGACCGGCTACGACTCCTGCGCCACCGCCTCCCGCCACGCCCTCGACCACGGCGTCCCGGGCGTGCGGCGCACCCTGCAGGCCCTGGACACCGTCGGGCTGCGGCACGCCGGCTCGGCGCGCGACGCGGCCGAGCGTGGCAGCCCGGCGCTGCTGCGGGCCCCTGGCGGTGCTCGGGTGGCCCAGCTGTCGTACGCCGACGGCACCGGGGGCGGCCGCCGCCCGGCGTCCGCACCCTGGGCGGTCGATCCGCTCGACGAGGGACGCGTCATCGATGACGCTCGGGCGGCCCGCCGGGCCGGCGCCGACGTCGTGGTCGTCAGCCCGTACTGGGGCGCGGCGCACCGAACGGCCCCCGACGGCCGGCAGCTCGCGCTCGCCCGTGCGCTCACCGCCTCGGCGACCCACGGGCGGCCCGACATCGACCTGATCGTCGGCACCCGGGCGCACACCCCGCAGCCGTACGAGAAGGTCCACGGCACCTGGGTCGTCTACGGGCTCGGCGACCAGATCACCGGCGCTACGAGGAAGCCGCGCGGCACCTGGGGCAGCATCGCCCGCTTCCGGTTCGCCCCGCCGCACCGGGCCGGCGGGCGCTGGCGGGTCGTCAGGGCCGAGTACATCCCCCAGCTCGCCGAGCAGGGGGCGCGGGTGCGGGTGCGCAATCTCGCCCGGACCGGCGGCCATGGCCAGGCCCGCAAGGAGATCGCCAAGGCGGTGCTGAGCCGGGGCGCGGCGGCCGACGGGCTGAGGAGTGGGAGATGACCCGGTGCCAGATGAGCCGGAAATGGCCTGGCGCCGGATGAGTGGGAAATGACCTGGTGACACCGGCCCCGCCGCCGGGTGATCGTGGTGGTGGACCGGTCCGCCCGGTCCTGCACACCCCCACAGCCCCCATGGAGCCTTTCGTCATGAAGATCACCCTTGCTGCCGACACGGGCCGCGCCGACGGCCCGCGCGTGCCGAACGCCCCCGCGGCCTTCGGCCGGCGCGACGAGGACGCGGTAGTGGACTCGCCCACCGCCGCACCGCCCGCCCAGCGGCCGGACGCAGTCCGCGCCGCCCCCCGCTCCCCGGCCCCCGTGACCGAGGTCCGCGCATGACCGCCCGGCCGATCGCCGTCGTCGGCGCCTCGGCGGCCGGGCTCGCCGCGGCCGAGGCGCTGCGGCGCTTCGGCTGGCGCGGACCGCTCACCCTCATCGGCGACGAACCCCACCTCCCGTACGACCGGCCGCCGTTGTCCAAGCAGCTGCTGCACGGCGCCTGGGAGCCGGAGAAGCTGCTGCTGCGGACCAGGGACCAGCTCGACCCGCTCGACCTGGATCTGCGGCTCGGCACCCGGGCCACCGGCCTCGACGTGGCCACCCGCACCCTCACCCTCGACGGCGGCGAACGGCTCGGGTGTGCCGGCGTGATCATCGCGACCGGTGTCGCGGCCCGCTCGCTGCCCGGCGCCGAGGGCATCGCGGGTGTGCACACCCTGCGCACCCTGGACGACGCGCTGACCCTGCGCGGCCTGCTGGCCAATGGGGGTGCCCCCGGCAGTGGGGGCGTAGCCGCCGGGGGAGGCGGGCGGCGCCTGGTGATCGTCGGAAACGGCGTACTGGGCTGCGAAGCGGCCGCGGTGGCACGGGAGTTGGGGCACGAGGTCACTCTCGTGGGCATCGCGGAGATACCGATGGCCGCGGCCGTCGGCGCGGAGGTCGGCGCGCTGCTCGCCGAGGAGCACCGCGCCCGCGGCGTCCAGCTGCGCACCGGGGTGGTGGACGGGTTCGAGACGGCCCCCGCGGATCCGGCGGGAACGGGCGGCGGGCAGGTCACCGCCGTCCGGCTGGCCGATGGGGGTCCCCCCGGCAGTGAGGGCGCAGCCGCCGGGGGAGGGGGAGGCAGCCGGCTGCCCGCCGACCTCGTGCTGCTGGCGATCGGCTCCCGGCCCGCCGTCGAGTGGCTGGCCGACCCGGCGCTGGACACCACCGACGGGCTGCGCTGCGACGCGTACTGCGCCGCCGCCCCCGGCATCTACGCGGCGGGGGACGTGGCGCGCTGGGACCATCCGCACCACGGCCGTCCGCTGCGCTTCGAGCACCGGATGAACGCCACCGAACAGGGCATGGCCGCCGCCCGCAACCTCCTGGCCGAACTCGCCGCCGAGGCCCCCGCCGCCGCGGACGGGGACGCCACCCCGGCGCAGGAACGCCGCCCCTTCGCCCCCGTGCCGTATTTCTGGTCCGACCAGTACGACCTCAAGATCCAGGCGTACGGTCTCACCGCGGGCGCCGACCGCATCGAAACCACCGTCCTGGACCGGGCGCAGCGACGGGCCGTCGCGCTCTACGGCCGGGACGGCAGCGCCGTCGGCGTGCTCGCCGCCGGGCTCCCGCCGCGCCGGCTCCGCGCCCTGCGTGCGGTCGTCGCCACCCCGCTCGCCTGGGACGAGGCCCGCGAGCAGGTCCGCGCCGCCCTCGCGTCCGGCCGGGACACGCCCTGACGGTGCCCGATCATGGGGGGATGACCGACTCGTACGTACGGGTGCGCGGCGCCCGTGAGCACAACCTCCGCAGCGTCGATGTGGACATCCCGAGGGACGCGCTGGTCGCGTTCACCGGGGTGTCCGGATCGGGCAAGTCCTCCCTCGCGTTCGGCACCCTCTACGCCGAGGCGCAGCGCCGCTACTTCGAGTCGGTGGCCCCCTACGCCCGGCGGCTGATCCACCAGGTCGGGGCGCCCAAGGTCGAGGACATCACCGGACTGCCGCCCGCCGTCGCGCTGGAACAGCGGCGCTCCGCGCCCACCTCCCGCTCCTCGGTCGGCACCGTCACCACCCTGTCCAACACCCTGCGCATGCTCTTCTCCCGCGCCGGCGACTACCCGCAGGGCGCACAACGGCTGGACTCCGACGCCTTCTCGCCCAACACCGCGGCCGGCGCCTGCCCGGAGTGCCACGGCCTGGGCACCGTCCACCGTGTCACCGAGGAGTCCCTGGTCCCCGACCCGTCGCTCTCCGTCCGCGAGGGTGCCATCGCGGCCTGGCCGGGCGCCTGGCAGGGCAAGAACCTCCGAGACATCCTCGCCGCACTCGGGTACGACATCGACCGGCCCTGGCGGGATCTGCCGCAGGCCGACCGCGACTGGATCCTGTTCACCGACGAACAGCCCGTCGTCACCGTGCACCCGGTCCGCGACGTCGGCCGGATCCAACGCCCCTACAAGGGCCAGTACATGAGCGCCCGACGCTATGTGCTGCACACCTTCGCCGACTCCAAGAGCGAGACGCTGCGCGGGCGCGTCCAGGGGTTCATGGTCGCCGAGCCCTGCCCGGTGTGCCACGGGCGGCGGCTGCGCCCCGAGTCCCTGGCCGTCACCTTCGAGGGGCACGACATCGCCACCCTCGCCGGGCGACCGCTGAGCGCGCTGGCCGCACTGCTGCGGCCCACCGCCGGGCGGACGGACGACGAGGTGGCCCCGACCCTGGCCCGCGACCTGGTGGCCCGGATCGAGGTGCTCACCGAACTCGGCCTGGGCTACCTCAGCATGGACCGGCCCGCGCCCACCCTGTCCGCGGGTGAACTCCAGCGGCTGCGGCTGGCCACCCAGCTGCGTTCCGGCCTCTTCGGCGTCGTCTACGTCCTGGACGAACCGTCCGCCGGACTGCACCCCGCTGATACGGAGTCGCTGCTCACGGTGCTGGGCCGGCTCAAGGAAGCGGGCAACTCGCTGTTCGTCGTCGAGCACGACATGGCGGTGGTGCGCCACGCCGACTGGATCGTGGATGTCGGCCCGCGCGCCGGGGAACACGGCGGACAGGTGCTGCACAGCGGGCCGGTCGCCGGGCTCGCCCACGCCGCCGCCTCCGCCACCCGCCGGTTCCTCTTCGCCACCGAACCGCCCCCCGCGCGCACGGTGCGCCGCCCCTCGGGCGCACTGGCGCTGCGCGGCATCACCCTGCACAACCTGCGCGGGCTGGACGCCACCTTCCCGCTGGGCGTCTTCACCGCCGTCACCGGCGTCTCCGGTTCGGGCAAGTCGACGCTGGTCACCCGTGTTCTCGCGGACGCCGTACGCGACCACCTCGGGACCGGCGACGACCGGCAGACCACGGCCGGCGGGGACGACACCGAGGCCACCGGCGCCGGACCGATGGCCCGCGCGGAACTCACCGGCGCTGAGGGCCTGGAGGCGATCGACCGGCTGGTGCGCGTCGACCAGAAGCCGATCGGCCGGACGCCGCGCTCCAACCTCGCCACCTATACCGGGCTGTTCGACGCGGTCCGCAAGGTCTTCGCCGCCACCGACGAGGCCCGCGCCCGCGGCTACACGGCCGGCCGGTTCTCCTTCAACGTCGCCGCCGGCCGCTGCGGAACCTGCCAGGGCGAGGGCTTCGTCGCCGTCGAACTGCTCTTCCTGCCCGGCACCTACGCGCCCTGCACCACCTGCCACGGCGCCCGCTACCACCCCGAGACCCTCCAGATCACCTACCGCGACCGCACCATCGCCGACGTCCTGGAGATGACCGTGGACGACGCCGCCGGCTTCCTGGCCGACGTCCCCGCGGCCGCCCGCAGCCTGCGCACCCTCCAGGACGTGGGCCTGGGCTACCTGCGGCTCGGCCAGCCCGCGACCGAACTGTCCGGCGGCGAGGCCCAGCGCATCAAGCTCGCCTCCGAACTCCAGCGGACCCGCCGCGGCCACACCCTCTACCTGCTCGACGAGCCCACCACCGGACTGCACCCCGCCGACACCGAGGTGCTGCTGCGCCAGCTGCACGGCCTGGTCGACGCCGGGCACACCGTCGTGGTCGTCGAGCACGACATGGGGGTGGTCGTCGGCGCCGACCACGTCATCGACCTCGGTCCCGGCGGCGGCGCGGACGGCGGCCGGATCGTGGCCACCGGAACGCCCGCCGAGGTGGCGGCGGCGCCGGGCAGCCGTACCGCGCCCTATCTGGCCCGGCAGAGGGCGCGGCCGGACGCCTCTTGACGGTCCGCTAATGTACGCAGGTCAGATCACCAGGCAACAGCACCGCGCAGCACTGCGCAGCATCACGAAGGGGGCACCCTCTCATGGCAGACATCGAGCAGGCCCGGGCGACGTTCGACCGGTTCGACGCGGACGGCGACGGCCAGGTCACACCGGACGAGTTCAAGCACGCGATGGCCGAGATGGGCGACCCGTACGTCACCGGCCCGATGGCCGAGGCCGTCATCAAGGCCAAGGACACCGACCACGACGGCACGATGTCCTTCGACGAGTTCTGGCAGGCCCTGCAGGGCTGACGCCCGCCCCGCCCGCGCTCACACCCCCTGCACCTCCCGGTCGCCCGCGGCCGCGCACAGCGCCGCCATCGCGCGGGCGATCGGGGGCTGTTCTTCCGTTCCGCGCCGGACGGCCGCCACGAACCGCCTGACGGGGAGCGGCTCCCCGCGCAGCGGCACCCGAACGACCGGGTACTTCTCCGGCACCGGCGCCGGCCGCGGCACCATGGCGATCCCGAAGCCGTGCGCGACCAGGGCCGCGACCGCGTACCAGTCCACCGCGTGGTGGCGTACCCGGGGGGTGAAGCCCGCCCTGGCGCAGGTGGTCAGCAGCAGCTGATGCTGATCGGCCGGGTCACCGGCGCGGATCCAGCTCTCCCCGCCCGCTTCTGCCAGCCCCACCCCCTGCCGCGCACACCGGGCGAACCGGTGCCCGGCCGGCACCAGCAGGTCCTGCGGCTCCGCCAGGACCGGCCGTTGGACGAAGCGCGCATCGTCGTGCGGGGGCCCGTCCGGCGTCGGAATGACCACGGCGAGGTCCGCCCGGCCGGACAGCAGCAGCTCGAATCGGTTCTCGTCCGGATCCTCACCGATCTCCACCGCCAGCCGCGGCAGCTCCTCGCGCAGCTGCGTGGCCGCCGGCGCGATCACCGCCGTGATCGCCGTCGCCACCCCCGTGATCCGCAACCGCCCCGCGACCCCGTCCGCGTACTCCGCGAGATCCGCGCGGGCCTGCTCCCAGCGCAGGAACAACGCATCGGCGTGCTCGACCAGCGCCAACGCCGCCGGAGTCAGGCGCACGTTGCGGCCGGCCGGCTCCAGGAGTCCGAGCCCGAGCCGGGCCGACAGCTGACGCAGCTGTTGGGAGACCGTCGACGGGGTCAGATGCAGGGCCTCGGCGGTCGCGGTGACGGTGCCCAGTTCGTGCAGGACACGCAGGGTCTGCAGCCGGGGATCGATCATGCGCGGAGCATAGGCGGTCCATTGTGCGGTGCTGTCACACGGTGTCGTGCGGAAATTTCCGATGGACCCGCACGGTGGTCCCGCCCGACGCTGAACGGCATGACCGAGATACTGACCGACGCCTTTCTGCCGGGGCTCTGGGCGGGTTATGCCCTGGCCGTCCCCGTTGGCGCGCTGGCCGTGCTGCTGGTGAGCCTGACCGCCCGGACGTCGTTTCGGACCGGCGCCGCGGCGGCGCTCGGGGTGGCGAGCGCCGACGGACTCTACGCGCTGGCCGCGGTGGCCGGCGGCGCCGCCCTCTCCCGCGCCGTCGCCCCCGTCGCCGGTCCGCTGCGGTCGCTCGGCGCCGCTCTCCTGCTCGGCATGGCCGTGCGGACCGCCGTGCGGGCGCTGCGGCACCGCGGCACGCCGGACGGCCCGGAGCGGGACGTCCTGGGACGCCCCGCCCGGGCCTACGCCGCCTTCCTGGGGCTGACGTTGATCAACCCGTGGACGGTGGTCTACTTCTCCGCGCTGGTGCTCGCGGGCGGCGCGGGCACCCTGCGCACCGGTGTCGCCGGACCGGCCGCCTTCGTGGCGGCCGTGCTCACCGCCTCCGCGAGCTGGCAGCTGTTCCTGGCCGCCGGCGGCGCCGTGCTCGGCAGGGCGCTGACCGGCCCACGGGGACGGCTCGTCACCGCGCTGGTCTCGGCCGTGGTGATCTCAGCGCTGGCGACCGTGCTGCTGCTGGGCGGCTGAGGCGCCCACGGGCGGGGGCGCGGCGTGGTCGCCGGTGCCCCAGCCGGACGGCTTCGGCCCCACGGTGAAGGCCAGTTCACGGCCCGAGCGCAGCTCACCGGTGGTGAGGTACGTCCGGTCGCGGTCGGCGCCGTCCAGCCGGACCGACTGTACGTAGCGGTTGTCAAAGGACGTACCGGGAGCCGTGACGGTGAAGTGTCCGGACGGGTAGTAGCGCCGGTCCAGCGTCAGATCCACCCGGTCGAAGACCGGGGTGCTCAGCCCCCAGCTGTCGGTGCCGGGCTGCACCGGGAAGATCCCCATCGAGGAGAGCACCATCCACGACGACATCGTCCCCAGGTCGTCGTTCCCGGTCATCCCGGTGGGGGCGTCGGTGAACAGGGTCAGCGCCGCATGCACCACATCCGTCGTCTTCCAGGGGCGGCCGATGGCGAGATAGGTGTACGGCGCGATCAGATCGGGCTCGTTCTGCGGGTTGTACTTGTCCGCGTTGTAGTAGTCGTACGGGCCGTTGACCCATACCTCGCGCGCCGTCCTCTCCGGGTCCGCCAGCAGCTTCGGGTAGGCGAAGAACGAGTCGAGGCGCGCATCGGCCTTGTCCTTGCCGCCGATGAGTTCCACCATCCCGGGCAGGTCCTGCGGCACCAGCCACTGGTACTGCCAAGCCGTGCCCTCGTGGAAGCCCTCGCTCTTGGCCGGGTCGGCGGGGCCGGTGAAGGCGCCCTGCCCGTCGCGGGCCCGGAAGAAGCCGGTCGAACGGTCGAAGAGATTGCGGTAGTTGCGGGCGCGGGCCGCATAGCGGTCGGCGTCCCCGCCGTGTCCCAGATCGCGCGCCATCTGGGCGAGCATGGCGTCCGACAGGGCGTATTCGAGGGTCGCCGAGGCGCCCTGGGCGAAGTCGGAGTCGCCGGACTTGGGACGCGGGGAGTGGTCCTTGAGGTACGGCACGAAGCCGTTCTTCAGATACTGCGCATTGGCCTCCCGACCGACGGCCGGGGAGTCGGCCGGCGGCACCCCGTCGGCGTTCTTCTTCAGCGCCGCGTACGCCTCCTCCTCATGGCCCCGCAACAGGCCCTGCTGGTAGGCGTTGGTGAGGAACGGCGTGACCGGATCGCCGGTCATGACGTTGGTTTCGACCGTGCCGTAGCCCCACTTGGGCAGCCAGCCGCCCTCCTTGTCGATCCGGAGCACCGACAGCGCCATATCGCGGGACTCACCCGGCGCCAGCAGCGCCAGCAGCTGTGCCTGGGTGCGATAGGTGTCCCACAGCGACCAGTTCTGGTAGTACGTGAAGCCGTCGGCCCGGTGGACGTGCTGGTCCCAGCCGGTGTAGCGGCCGTCCACGTCACTGCCGATGTTCGGTGCGAGGAAGGACCGGTAGAGCGAGGAGTAGAAGGTGCGGCGCAGCGCCGTGCCGCCGCCCCGCGCCTGCACCAGCGCCAGCCGCTGCTCCCAGGCGGAGTCGGCCGCGGCCTTCGTCCGGTCGAAGGAACGGCCGCCCTCGGCACGCAGATTGCGGGCCGCGCCCGCCGCGTCCACATAGCTGATCGCGGTGGTCGCCTCGACGGTCCGGTCGGTGCGGGTATCGAAGCGGGCGTAGGCACCGTGCCGGCCGGTGGCGGTGGACCCCGTGGAGCCGGCCGTCACCTTGTCGCCGTCCCAGGTCCCGTACGACGCGAAGGGCCGGTCGAAGCGGGTGAGGGTGTAGAGGGTGTACGGCTTGCTGTCCTGGCAGAAGCCGCGGCCGGTGATCGCGGTCTGGATGGTGCGGGAGTCGAGCACCTCGACCCGTGTGGAGACCGTCTTGTGCAGCGACTGCCCCGTATTGAGCAGCACATTGGCCTTGTCCGTGGCCGGGAAGGTGTAGCGCTGCTTGCCGGTGTGTGCGGTGGCCGTCAGTTCGGCGGTGATCCCGCCGTAGGACTTCAGGCCGACACGGTAGTAGCCGGGGCGGGCCGACTCGTCGTCATGTCCGTAGGCGGCCGCGTACTTCGCATCGTCGGTCTCGGTGAGGTCGCCCGTGGTGGGCAGCACCGGCAGATCACCACCGATCCCGCAGCCGACACCGGAGAGGTGCACCGCGCTGAAGCCGCGGATGTGGTCGTCGTCGTAGCTGTAGCCGGCGTAGTGGCCGGTGTCGGGGGAGAGTTGCACCATGCCGAACGGGACGGCGGCACCCGGGTAGGTGTTGCCGTCGTTCCGGGTGCCGATGAACGGGTTGACCAGGTCGGTGAGCGGGCCGGCGGCCGGCTCGGCCTGCGCGGCGGGTGCCGTGAGCGCACCCCCGAGGAGCGCGGCCGCCAGCACCGCGCCCGCGGTACGCAGCCGGGTACGACTGAGCCATGGCATGGATCGGGACCTCCGGGTCGGGTCGTCGCCGCACAGCCGCCGGGCACGCGGGAGGACATCCGCACTCGGCGTTCGACAACGTTGTCAGAGCGCGCTCATTCTTGGCGGCGGTCAGGTGCGCGTCAAGAGGGCGGGGGTGAGCAACTCCGGTGCGCCCAGGGCCCGGACGGGCTGCCGGTACGGCCCCGGCGGCGGTGCGGCGCGACGGGTGAGGAGCGGTGTGCCGGCCGCGAGGCGCAGGCCGCGCAGCCGAAAATCATGCGGTGCCTGCCTTGCTCTCTTCGGGGGTGCGTGCCTCAATGGGCAGCGATATACGGGTTGCTGACTCATCGTCAGATCATGGCGCGGGGTCGGCACGGGGTCCGGCCGAGGCCCCCGCGTGGCTGCCTGCCGTTCCCTCGCGTACCCCTCGACGGCCGGTGCCATGGACCCGCACCCCCCTCATGAAGGCGGTACCCCCATGAGACACCTCAGACCCGGCAGACTCGGCTTCGGTACGGCGCTCGGCGTCGCGCTCGCCACGGCGGGCACGCTCGCCATGGCGCCCGCCGCCACCGCGGTGACACCCGGCACCGCGACCCTCTCGTTCGACTGCGGCTGGTACGGCTCCGGTACGGCGACGCTCACCGCGACCCAGAACGGCACGGCCGCGACCATCAGCCTGGCCACCAAGGCGATCAGCTCACCGATAAACATCGGTGCGAACTCGGTCACCTCCACCCTCACGCTCACCAAGAACGGCTCGGGGACCACCGAGTTCAAGGGCAGTGCCAACCCGGCGATTCCGGCCGGCAGCGAGGTCTCCACCGGCCCCCTCACCGGCACGGTCGCCCCGGGGGACAGCCTGGAGGCCACCTCCCTGAAGGTCGTGGTGCTGGGCATCACGGCCACCTGCAAGGCCACCTCCCGGCAGTCGCCGGGGCCGTTCGTCTTCTGACCGCGCGCGGGGACCGGCGGCAGGTGTCCGCCGGTCCCCGTCGTGTGCCGGCGCCCGGTCAGCGGCCGTGGCGTACTACGGCGTCCCGCCTTCGTCCGTACCGGAGGCGGTCTGCCCCTCGGCCCGCGCCAGGTTGGAACGGCGGTAGGAGTACGAGAAGTAGATGACCATGCCGACCAGGAACCACACCGCGAAGCGGACCCAGGTCTGCCATGCCAGGAACGTGATCAGCCAGATCGAGAAGCACACCCCGATCGCCGGCACCACCGGCATCCCGGGGGTACGGAACGTCCGGGGCAGTTCGGGGTGCTTGTAGCGGAGCACGATGACCGCGATGCAGACCACCACGAACGCGAGCAGGATGCCGATGTTCGTCAGCTCGGCGGCCTCACCGATCGGCAGGAAGCCCGCGATGGCCGCGGAGGCGAAGCCGACGATCCAGGTCACCCGGGTCGGCACATGGTGCTTGGGGCTGGTCTTGGCGAACCACTTCGGCAGCAGCCCGTCCCGGCTCATCGAGAACCACACCCGGGTCACCCCGAGCATGAAGGTGAACATGACGGTCAGAATGCCGATGATCGCGCCGACCGCGATGATGTCCGCCAGACCGCTCAGGCCCACCGACTTGAAGGCCGAGGAGAACCCGCTCTCCGGGTCGATGTGCTGGTAGTTCTGCATCCCCGTCAGCACCAGGCAGGCCAGGACGTACAGCACCATCGAGATGGCCAGCGAGTACATGATCGCCTTCGGCATGTGGCGCTGGGCGTCCTTGGACTCCTCGGCGGCCGTGCTCATCGCGTCATAGCCGAAGACCGCGAAGAAGACGGTGGCCGCGCCGGTGAAGGCGCCGGTCACCCCGAACGGGAAGAACGGTGTGTAGTTCGCGGTGTTGATGTGGAAGAAGCCGACCACGATCACCACGATGACCACCAGGACCTTCAGGCCCACCACGATCGTCTCGAAGCGCGCGGCGTTCTTGATGCCCAGGGTCAGCAGATAGGCGATCAGCAGACACAGCACCGCCGCGAAGAGGTCCACCCGGTGCCCCGGACCGGTGCCCGGCGCCCCCAGCATCCAAGAGGGCAGATCGAGGCCCAGCTCACCGAGGAGAAAGCCGAAGTAGCCGGAGATGCCGATCGCGACCACCGCCACGATCGCGGTGTACTCCAGCAGCAGGTCCCAGCCGATGAACCACCCCGCCACCTCGCCGAGGACCGCATAGCCGTAGGTGTAGGCCGAGCCCGCCTTCGGGATCAGCCCGGCGAACTCGGCGTAGGAGAAGGCCGCCGCGGCGCTCGCGACACCGGCGATCAGGAAGGAGATCACCACGGCGGGGCCGGCCTTGCCGTTCGCGACGGTGCCGGCCAGGGTGAAGATGCCCGCGCCGATGATGCCGCCGACGCCGATGGCCGTCAGCTGCCACAGGCCGAGCGCCCGGGTGAGCTGCTGACTCGCGCTGCCTTCCGCCTCTTCAATGTGTTCGATCGGTTTACGGCGCAGTACGCCCTGTCCCGCGCGCAGCCCCATGCCTCATCCCTCCGTCGCTCCGTTGTGGTCCGACGGCGGCTCATCATGGACCCTCGCGGGCGTCTTAGGAAGGCGACTCCACCGGACACGTCCCAGTGCTGCGGGACTCGCCGGGAGACGTACACGGGAGGAGTGTTATTCGGCCTCCTCCAGGCGGAAGCCGACCTTCAGACCGACCTGGTAGTGATCGATCGCGCCGTCGACGATATGCCCGCGGACCTGGGTGATCTCGAACCAGTCGAGGTTGCGCAGGGTCTCCGAGGCGCGCTTGATGCCATTTTTGACCGCGGCGTCCATGCTCTGCTGGGACGTTCCGACGATCTCGGTCACGCGATACGTGCGGTCGGTCACGGTGGTCTCCCTCGCCGGGGCGGCGCTCCGCCCGTCCACCCTCCACCGTGCCTCAGGGTGCCCGGCCTCACCAGCGGAGCGGGGGCCAGGGGGACCTTGCGGACCTGCCCTAGGGGACCACGGTGACCGGCCAGCGGCCGGCCTTGACCAGGCGTACCGCGACGGAGCCCATGATGCGGTGCCCCGCGGACTCCGAGGCGCCGACCACCACCGCGTCGGCCGTGAGCTCGTCGGCCATCTGCACCATGCCGTTGTACGGGTCGCCACGCAGCGTGTGGAACTCCCAGCGCAGGTGGTACAGCCCCGCCAGCCGCTCGGTCGCCCGGCGGATCTCGGTCATCAGCTCCTCGGCCACCTCGTCCGTGGCGTCGGCGACCGGCGCCCCCAACGCCGCCCCGGCGGGCAGCACCGGCTGGACGTAGACCAGGGCGAGCTTCGAGGACTGACGCCGGGCCAGGCCCGCCGCATAGGCGGCGGCGCGCCACGACGAGTCGGAGCCGTCGATGCCCACGACGATGACCTTCGGGCCGTCCGTTCCGCGCTCGAACTGCGCGGCTGCATTCTGCTCCACACCATGGAGGTTATCCGCACAGGTGTGCTGCCGGGGCGGGGGGCCGGGCCGCCGCGCCCCGCGCCCCGCCGCCCCGGCCGGTCAGGCGGGCGCCGGCGGCCAGCTGTGCGGCGACAGCACGCCCAGCACATACGCCCTGGCGACCAGCGCGTTACGGCCCTGGACCCGCCAGCGCCGGGACAGCCGGGTGAGGTGGTAGTTCACCCCGTCGACGGTCAGCCCCAGCGCCGTCCCGATCGACGCCGTGGTCGCGCCGCCCGCGGCCAGCGCCAGGATCTGCGTCTCCACGGGGCTGGCCGAGCCGCGCGGCGCGGGCGGCGGGGCGGTCTCGCGCACCCGCAGCAGCGCCAGCAGCGCGGGCGGTTTCACCGAGGGATCGCCGACCGGAACGATCGTCAGCTCCCCTTCCCGCTCGGTGCCCTCCGCGCCGACGGACCAGCGCACCTCGATCGGATAGCGTGACCGGCGCCCCAGCCGCAGGGCCTCGGTGAGCCGGTCGAGCTGTGCCTTCGCGCGGGGCTCGAAGAGGTCCAGCAGATTGCGGCCGCGCAGCTGTCCCGGGGCCGCGCCCCACTCGGTGGCCATGGCCGGATTGGCGATCAGCACCTGACCGTCGGCCTTGCACACCGCGATCGGCGTGGGGATGCGGTCCAGCAGGATCAGGAAGTAGTTGCGCCAGGGGCCGCCCGCGTAGGGACCGGCCGGATCGGGATAGCCGCGCGCACAGAGCGGATTGCCGGTGTCCCCGGCGTCCGGCGTCCCGTCGGCGGTCTCGTCGTCCATGGCCTCGTTTCCGGTCCGTGCGCAAGAGCGGGTGGGGAAAAACCACTGCACAATCATGCAGTGGTCCGGCTTCGTCCTGAGCGAGGGGGCCTGCACGCTGGAGTCATGACCGACACCCTCGCGCTCCACAGTGCCGAACGCGCCGCCGATGACGGCATTCCGGTGGCCGACCTCACCGAGGCCGGGCTCACGCATACGCCCATCCAGCGGTCCATGGACCTCGCCCGGATCCACGGCGCGGCCTACGCGCGCAAGTTCGGCGAGCACCGGACGCTGATCGTCTCCTCGCTCGACCTGGTCACCGAGGTCGCCGACGAATCCCGCTTCCGCAAGGGGGTGTCGGCCGTGCTGGAGAACGTCCGGGAGTTCGCGGGTGACGGTCTGTTCACCGCGTACAACGACGAGCCGAACTGGGCCAAGGCGCACGAGGTCCTGATGCCGGCGTTCGCGCTCGGCTCGATGCGTACCTACCACCCGGCGATGCTCAAGGTGGCCCGCCGGGTCATGGCGTCCTGGGACCGCCGGGTGGCCGACGGCACGCCCGTCCAGGTCGCCGAGGACATGACCCGGATGACGCTGGACACCATCGGGCTGGCCGGCTTCGGCTTCGACTTCGAGTCGTTCTCCCGCGGCGACACTCCGCATCCGTTCGTCGAGGCGATGGTGCGCTGTCTGGAATGGAGCATGTCGAAGTTCTCCCGGGATCCCGCTGCCGACCACGGTGCGGCGGATGCGGCGTTCCGGGCCGACGCGGACTACCTCGCGTCCGTGGTCGACGAGGTCATCGCCGCCCGGACGGCGGGCGGCGAGTCCGGCGACGACGATCTGCTCGGCCTGATGCTCGGCGCCCGGGACCAGGGGGACGCCCCAGCGGCGGACGGCCCCACCCTCGACCTCGCCAATATCCGCAACCAGGTCATCACCTTCCTGATCGCGGGCCACGAGACCACCTCGGGCGCGCTCTCCTTCGCCCTCTACCACCTGCTCAAGGACCCGCTGGCGCTGCGCATGGTCCAGCGCGAGGCCGATGAGCTGTGGGGCGACCAGGCCGACCCCGACCCGTCGTTCGAGGACATCGGCCGGCTGCCGTTCACCCGGCAGGTGCTCAACGAGGCGCTGCGGCTGTGGCCCACCGCCGCCGCCTTCACCCGCCAGGCGCGCGAGGACACCCTGCTCGGCGGCCGCTACCCGGTGCGGGCGGGGGAGCTGGTCACCGTGCTCACCCCGATGCTGCACCGCGACCCGGCCTGGGGCGACAACCCCGAGCTGTTCGACCCCTCCCGCTTCAGCCCGGAGGCCGAGGCGGCCCGCTCCCCACACGCGTACAAGCCCTTCGGCACCGGCGAACGCGCCTGCATCGGGCGGCAGTTCGCGCTGCACGAGGCGACCATGCTGCTCGCCCTGCTCGCGCACCGCTACCGGCTGCTCGACCACGCCGGCTACCAGCTGCGCATCAAGGAGACGCTCACCCTCAAGCCGGACGGGTTCACGCTGACCCTCGCCGCCCGTACGCCCGCCGACCGGGCCGCGGTCCGCACCGCGCTGGCCGTCCTCCCGGGCGGCGGCACGGGCAGCGAGGACGGCGCCGCGACCGACGAGGGGCTGCCGACCCGCGTCCCCCAGGGCACCGGCCTGCTGGTGCTGCACGGCAGCAACTACGGCACCTGCCGCGAATTCGCCGAGCGGCTCGCCGACGAGGCCACCGGACTCGGCTTCGCCCCCGACGTGGCGCCGCTGGACGCCGCCGCCGGTGCGCTGCCCGCCGACCGGCCCGTCGTCATCGTGGCCGCCTCCTACAACGGCCGGCCCACCGATGACGCGGCGGCCTTCGTGCGGTGGCTGAACACCGCGCGGGATGGCGCCGCGGCCGCCGTCCCGTTCGCCGTCCTCGGCGTCGGCGACCGCAACTGGGCCGCCACCTACCAGCACATACCGACCCTCATCGACGACCGGCTGGACGCCCTCGGCGCACACCGGCTGCTGCCGCGCGCCGAGGCCGACGCCTCCGGCGACCTGGGCGGCACCGTCAAGGAGTTCACCGCGGCGCTGCGCACCCAGCTGCTGGCCCGCTACGGCGACCCGGCCACCGTCGGCGCCGCCCGGCCGGCGGCGAAGGACACCGGCTACACCGTCACCGAGCTCACCGGCGGCCCGCTGGACGCGCTCGCCGCCCGCCACGACCTCGTCCCGATGACCGTCACCGAGGCCTACGACCTGACCGCCGAGGACTGGCCCCGGCCCAAGCGCTTTCTGCGGATCGCGCTGCCGGACGGCGTCGGCTATCGCACCGCGGACCACCTCGCCGTGCTGCCGGCCAACGCCCCGGCCGCCGTCGAGCGCGCCGCCCGGGCTCTCGGCGCCGACCCGGAGACCGTTCTCGCACTGCACACGGCGGGCCGCGCTGCCCGGGACACCCTGCCCGTCGACCGCCCCGTGACGGTACGTCAACTCCTCACGCACCACCTGGAGCTGGGTCTGCGGCCCACCCCCGAGCAGGTTGCCGTGCTGGCCGCGCACAACCCGTGCCCGCCCGAGCGGCTCGCCCTGGAGAACCTCGCCGAGGACGACCCGCGCACCCTGATCGAGCTGATCGAGGCGCACCCCGCGCTGCGTGGTGCCCTGCCCTGGCCGACGGTTCTGGAGCTGCTGCCGCCGCTGCGCATCCGCCACTACTCGCTGTCGTCCTCGCCCGCCACCGACGCCCGGCACGCCGACCTGATGGTGTCGCTGCTGCCCGGCGGCACCGGCTCGACCCACCTGCACTCCCTGCGGCCCGGCGACACCGTCCTGGCCCGCGTCCAGCCCTGCCGCGAGGCTTTCCGCCTCGATCCGGCCGGGGACACCCCGGTGATCCTGGTGGCGGCGGGGACCGGCCTCGCGCCCTTCCGCGGCGCCGTCGCCGACCGGCTCGCCGCCGGTCAAACCGGGCCCGCCCGGCTCTACTTCGGCTGTGACGACCCGGACGGCGACTTCCTGCACGCCGCGGAGTTCGCCGCCGCCGAAGCCGCCGGGGTGATCTCCGTACGGCCCGTCTTCAGCGCCCGCCCGGAGCACGGCCACCGGTTCGTCCAGCACCGGATCGCCGCCGAGGCCGCCGAGGTGTGGGAACTGCTGCAGGCCGGCGCGCGGGTGTACGTCTGCGGCGACGGCAGCCGGATGGCGCCCGGTGTCCGGGCGGCCTTCCGGGAACTGCACGGTGCGCAAACGGGCGCCTCCGCAGGGGAATCCGAGGCCTGGCTGCGGGAACTGACCGCCTCCGGCCGCTACATCGAGGACGTGTACGCGGCGGGCTGACGCAGCGTCCCGCCCGGCGGGCTGGATCTCCGGGCCCGCCGGGGCCAAGGTGGGTGGGTGCGGCCAACCCGGGCCGCACCGCTCGCCGCCCGCGACCGGGGCGGCGACCCGACGGGGGGATGACGACGACATGACCAAAGCCCTGATCATCGGTGGTGGCATCGCGGGGGCGGTGACCGCGATGGCACTGCAGAAGGCAGGCATCGACGCGGAGATCTTCGAGGCCTATCCGACCGGCGCCGACGACGTCGGCGCCTTTCTCGTGCTCTTCGCCAACGGCCTCGAAGCGCTCCGGGTGATCGACGCCCACGGCCCCGTCGCCGCGCACTCCTTCCCGGCGCAGCGGGTGGAGTTCCTCGACGCGAGCGGGGCGCGGCTGGGGGAGCGGCCCATCGCCGGCGCCGCCCAGGGCACCGACCTCGGCCCGCGCACCCTGCGGCGGGCCACGCTGTATCAGGTGCTGCACGCCGAGGCGGCCCGCCGCCAGATCGCCGTACGGCACGGCAAGCGGCTGGTCGGCGCGGAGACCGTGCGCTCCGCGGGCGCCGCGCGAGTCGTCGCCGCCTTCGCCGACGGCAGCCGCGCCGAGGGTGACCTCCTCATCGGCGCCGACGGCCTGCACTCCGTCACCCGCACGCTGATCGACCCGGCCGCGCCCCGCCCCCGTTACACCGGTCAGAACACCGTCTGCGGCTACGTCCGCGACACCGAGGTGCCGCTCCCGCCGGACACCTACACCATGATCCGCGGCAAGCGGGCCTTCTTCGGCTGCACCCGCGCCCCCGACGGCGCGGTCTGGTGGTTCGCCAACGTCCCCGGCACGGAACTCGACCGAACCGGCCCGTCGGCCACCGCCCCCGGCGCCTGGCGCGAGCGGGTGGCCGAGCTGTTCGCGGACGACGCCACCCCGGCCGCGGCCCTCGTCCGCGCCAGCGGCGACCGCGTCATCGCCTCCAGCGCCTACGACCTCGCCACCATTCCGACCTGGCACACCGACACCATGGTCGTCCTCGGCGACGCCGCGCACGCCGCCGCACCCAACGCCGCCCAGGGCGCCTCGATGGCCATCGAGGACAGCATCGTGCTCGCCAGGTGTCTGCGCGACCGGCCCGACCCGCACAGCGCCTTCGCCGCGTACGAAGAGCTGCGCAGGGAACGGGTGGAGAAGGTCGTCGCGGCGAGCGCGGGGATGGCCAAGCTCACCGCGACGGGGGCCGCCCGCCCGGCGCCCAGCGACAGCGCGGGCCCCGGCGACTGGCTGACGGGGTACCGGATCGAGTGGTGAGGCGCGCCCGGGAGACGCGGGCTGCGGCGCCCAAGACGGCGCACAGGGGGGTCTCCCCGTTGACCGGCTGCCGCTCCGCCGCCACCGGCTGTTCCCCCACTCTCCCTCGTCTCCGGGGTCCCTTCCGTACCCAACTCCCGTACGCTGCTGCCCGATCGTCCGGGTGACCGACCGGACGAGCGGCCGTCCGGAACGGTGCCGGACGGCCGATGACCTCAGGAAAGCGGGGAACATGAACGGGAAGCGGTGTGTGGGAACGGTCGCCGTCGCGGCGGCGGCGGTGCTCACGATGACCGGTCCGGCGGGCGCCGAGCCGTCCGGTACGACCTACGGCACCAGTACGTCCGTGGGTGTGCACAACGCCTACGACAAGGAGAAGTACCCCTACTTCGCGGACGCCCTGGACTCCGGCGCCGCACTGCTCGAACTCGACCTCTGGACCAACGGACTGGGCAGGTCCTGGCGGGTCTCGCACGCCAACCCGCTCGGGAACAACAACAACTGCGAGGGCGCCGCCAACGCCTCGCAGCTGCGCACCAAGGACCGCAACCAGGACTTCGCCGGCTGCCTCGCCGACATGAAGGCCTGGCACGACGCCCACCCCGGCCACCGTCCGATTCTGCTCAAGGTCGAGATGAAGGACGGCTTCAACGCCAAGGGCGGCCGCGGCCCCGCCGAGTTCGACGCGCTGGTGCGGCAGAAGCTGGGCGATGCCGTCTACGGCCCCGGCGACCTCACCGCCGGGCACGCCACCCTGGACGAGGCGGTGCGGTCCCGCGGCTGGCCCGCCCGCGCCGACCTGGCCGGCAAGTTCCTGTTCGAGTTGATACCGGGCACGGTCGAGGAGAAGAACCCGTTCGACAAGCTGTGGACGGACGTGGAGTACGCCGGACACCTCAAGAACCTGGCGGCGCAGGGGAAGCTGGCGCAGTCCACGGCGTTCCCCGCCGTGCACGGCGCGGCCGCCGGCGACCCCCGCCAGCGCTACGCCGACCGGACACTGCGCCCCTGGTTCGTGGTCTTCGACGGTGACGCCGCGACCTATCTGAACGGCAGCATCGACACCGCCTGGTACGACACCCGCCACTACCTGCTCATCATGACCGACGCCCACAATGTGCCGCCGGCCATCGACGCCACCCACCCGACCGAGGCGCAGGCCCTGGCCCGGGTCGGTCGGCTCGCCTCGGCACATGCGAGCTTCGCCACCGCCGACTGGTATCCGCTGCCGTCCGTCCTCAAGACCGTGGTGCCGCGCGGGGCGTGACGCCGAGAGCCTCGGTCCCGGAGGCCGGCCGGGCCGCCTTCGTGGCCGGCTCCGTGATCGCCCGCCGGTAGAGCGCGGCCACCTCCGCACCGAACCGGCTGCTGTACGAGACGAGGTCGTCACCGCCCTCGTCGAGACCGCCTATCACGCCGATCAGCGAGCCGGTGCCGGTGGCCGGGTCGAGGTCGGTGAGCATCGGACCGCCGCTCGTCCCGTTCGGGAAACCCGGGCAGGCGAACCGGAGTTGGGTCGCGCTCTGCAGGTCCGCCGTGTGCCGGCAGCTGACCGGTCTGTCCCGGTCCTCGGGATAGCCGGTCAGCTGCGCCGGGCGCCCGGGCGCCGCGTCGAAGCGGAGCCGTTCGGCACCCGTGACGTCCTCGATCCGGCCGCCGCCCCGCCCCGCCCTGCGCACCCGCAGGAACGCCACGTCGTGGTCGGGGTCCCGGCTGCTGATCCAGCGCGGGTCGACATCGATCCGGCTGGGCACCCACAGTCCGTACGGCGCCACCCCGTCGTGCAGACCGGGCGCGAACACCAGCCGGGTTCGGAAGCCGTCGTCGTGCACGCAGTGCGCCGCGGTGACGACCAGGTCACCCGCCGGGGCGTGCACCACGCTGGCCGTGCAGTGGTGGACCGGACTGCCGTCCTCGTCGGGGGAGAAGAGCGCGCCGACCGCGGGAGCGGGGTCCGCCGGGGCCGCCATCAGCGGTCGGGACACCGACGACGTGGCCACCTTGGCGCTGTTGCTCCGGGCCGGTACCAGCGGCCCCGGCCGCTCCACGTAGGGCCCGGCGAGCACGGCCGCGGCGGCCCGGTCCCCCTCGGCCGGAGGGGCGAGGTACGTACCGGTGGCGGGGTCCCCGGCGGCCAGGTACGGATCGCGCGACGAGGAGCCCAGCACCAGTGCCGTGCTGCCCACCACGATCGCCACCACCCCGAGCGCCAGGGTCGTCCGCAGCGGAACGCCGGGCCGGCCGCACCCCGTGCACGGCGGCCCGCCGGGACCCGGACAGTCGGGGGCCGCCGGTGCTCCGGCGCCCTCGTCCGCCCGCCCGGCGCTGTCCGCCGGCGCGGTCCCGCGTTCGCTCGTCGCCACCAGCCGCCGCCTCCCCACATCAGCCGGTGTCACCCCGTCGGACGCGGGGCAGCACCGGAACCGGACATTTCACCCAGTCTGCTGCAGGGCCGGGTGACGCGGTTGGCTCACCTGGGCGAATCCTTGGTGCCGGCGGCGGAGATCACGCTCATACCGCATCGGACCACCCGTCACCTCCGTGGCCCAGTGGGCCAGATGGCCGGTCTGCGCCGCAGGGGAGGACGGTGCGGTACGGACCGGTCCCGTTAGGCCGGTCGAGTGAACTCGTGGCGGTGCCCCGCACCGACGCCGGTGCGGCTCTTCGCGGGTGCACGGATTCCGCCGGACAAGCGCGGGACGCGGCCCACGGGACCCGGCTCAGCGGGTGAGCCGTACCCCCTGCCCCGCGAGGTTGTGCGCGATCAGCGTCTCGGCCAGCCCGACCTCGTTCGGGAAGTCCATCGGGACGATGCCCAGGCCGGTCCAGCGGCTGCCTTCCGAGCCCGTCAGCAGCTGCTTGACCTGCGGGTTGAGGCGGTCCGCGTTGGAACGGGGCGGGAGCCAGGCGGAGGTGCTGACGTAGTTGACGAAGAGCTTGCCGGGCTGGGTGACGGCCTTGCGGAACTGGGCCTCGATCTTCGGGTACTTCCCGAACGGCTCCGCCATGTAGTCGTCCTGGATGTCGAACAGCTGCGGATCGGCGTAGCGGACGCCGCCGAGGCCGTCGGAGTCCGCCAGCAGGACGACCCTGCCGCGGGCCCCGCCCAGCGTCGGCAGATCGCCGTCCAGCCGGAACAGCGGACGGTAGCCCTTGTCGTCCAGGTAGCTGACGAAGATCCGGCGGAACTCGTCGGCGGAGACCTCCGAGTACTCCTGCTTGACCCGCATCAGCACCGTCTCGGAGGGGTGCGCCTGAAGGAACGCCCGGCAGGCGTTGAGCACATCGCCGAACATCAGCTGCTGGTAGAACGCACCGTGATGGATCGCGAAGACGCCGTCGACGGCCCGGCAGCGGACGTCCAGGAAGCGGATGCCGGAGGCGAGTTGGGCGTCGACGGCGGTGTTCTGGCAGGCGACCCAGGGGCCGCCGATCCGGGCACCGGAGTCATGGGTGCCGGGGATCGTCAGCCGCTGGACGGGGGTGCCGTCGCCCAGCGCCGACATCCAGTCCGCTGCCGACAGGGCACGGGCCCGCCGTGGTGCCGCGCCGGCCGTGAACTGCCCGCTGCCGATGCCCGTCAGCACCCCGGCGGCCGACAGCCCGGCCGCGCCCCTGAGGAAACCCCGCCGATCCAGTCCCAGCCCCATGCCGCGTCCCCTGTCCGTCGAGTCTGCGTGCCCCGCACCGGACGCTCCGGTGCGAAGCGCGATCGGGGCATCGAACCACATCGACCGTGGACATGACACCCGGCCGGCGGGACCCTCTGGTCACGCCGGCCGGGCAGGGGTGGAGCTCAGACGCGGAAGGCCAGCGACAGCGCGAAACGGTCCGCGCTGTCCGTCCACCAGCTGTTCAACTCCAGTCCGGCCGCGGCGAGTTCCTTGCGCACGCCCTCCTGGCGGAACTTGGCCGAGACCTCCGTCCGCAGCTCCTCGCCCGCGGCGAAGGTCACCGCGAGGTCCACGCCGGGGATCTTCACGGTCAGGTCCTTGCGGGCCCGCAGCCGCATCTCGATCCACTCCTGCCGGGCGTCCCACACGGCGACATGGTCGAAGTCCGCCGGATCGAAGTCGCCGCCCAGCTCGCGGTTGATGACCTCCAGGACGTTCTTGTTGAACGCGGCCGTCACCCGCTGCGGATCGTCATAGGCGGCCACCAGGGTGGCCTCGTCCTTGACCAGGTCGGTGCCGAGCAGCAGGGCGTCACCCGGGGACAGCATGTCGTGCACCGAGCGCAGGAAGGCCGCGCGCTCGTCCGGCAGCAGATTCCCGAGGGTGCCGCCGAGGAAGGCGAGCAGCCGCGGGCCGGGCGTGGCGGGGAGCTCGATGCCCTGCTGGAAGTCGGCGACCAGCGCGTGCACGGTGAGGCCGGGATGGTCGGCCAGCAGCGCCTCGCCCGCCGCGGCCAGCGCGGATTCGCTGACGTCGATGGGCACATAGGTGTGCAGCGAGCCGAGCGCACCGATGAGATGGCGGGTCTTGTCGGACGAGCCGGAGCCCAGCTCGACCAGCGTGCGGGCCTGGGTGGCCGCGGCGATGTGGTCGGCGCGGGTGAGCAGGATCTCCCGCTCGGCCCGGGTCGGGTAGTAGTCGGGCAGCTTGGTGATGTCCTCGAACAGCTCGCTGCCGCGCGCGTCGTAGAACCACTTGGGCGGCAGTTGTTTGGGGGTACGGGACAGGCCCTGCGTGACATCGGTGCGCAGCGCGGCCGCGGTGGCGTCGGCAGGGAGGGTGCGGGTGATGCTGAGCGGGCTCACGTGACGGGCTCCTTGAGCGGGGTGAGGTGGACCTCGGTCCGGGTCGCGCGCAGCAGGGTGCGGTCGGGGACCTCGGTCCAGTGGGGGGAATCGTCGTACGGTTCGGAGGCGACGGCCGTGCCGCCTCCGGGGACGGCCAGGTGGTAGAGCGTGTCGCCCCAGGCGGTGGCGGCGATGGTGGTGCCGTCGGTGAGCAGCAGATTGAGCCGGGAGCCGGGTGCGGCCCCGGCGACGGCCGTGACGGTGCCGGCCAGCGCGTCGCCGAGCTCGTCACCGCGCTCCAGCCGGTGCCGGACCAGCGCCCAGAGGAACGCCGCGTCGCAGCGGGCCGGCAGCCGCAGCAGCTCCGCGGGCGGCAGCTCCGCGGCCAGCGGGGCGAGCGAGTCCGGCCAGCCGGTCACGGCGCCGTTGTGGCTGAACAGATGGCGTCCGGCGGCGTACGGCGCGGCCGCGGCCTCGGCGTCCGCACCGGCCACCGTGGCGTCCCGGACGGCGGCGAGCAGCGCGCCGGTGCGCACCACCCGGGCCAGGTCCGCCAGCTGCTCGTCGCCCCAGATCGGCCCGGCGCGCCGGTAGCGGGCGGGCACCGGGTCGTCGGCTGCGTACCAGCCGACGCCGAAGCCGTCCGCGTTGACCGTGCCGTGCCGCTGGTGGCGCGGCGCCCACGACTGCCGGAAGAGGCTGTGCGGCGGGGCCAGCACAGCCTGGCCGAAGGGTATCTCCGGTCCCAGATACGCAAGATGACGGCACATCAGACGGCGACCTCCCGGGCCGGACGGGCCGCGGGCCTCATGCGCCCGCCTCCGGGTCGGCGTCCCGGGCGGTACGGAACCCGGAGAAGATCTGCCGGCGGATGGGCAGGTCCCAGTTGCGGAAGGTGCCCCGGCAGGCCACCGGGTCGACCGCGAACGAGCCGCCGCGCAGCACCTTGTACTCGTCGCCGAAGAACACCTCCGAGTACTCCCGGTAGGGGAAGGCGGCGAAGCCCGGGTACGGCAGGAAGTCGCTCGCCGTCCACTCCCACACATCGCCGATCAGCTGCCGTACGCCCAGTGGTGACTGCCCGTCCGGGTAGCTGCCGATGGGGGCGGGCCGCAGATGCCGCTGGCCGAGGTTGGCGTGGGCCGGCGTGGGGTCCTCGTCGCCCCAGGGGTAGCGCATCGCCCGGCCGGTCGCCGGGTCGTACCGGGCGGCCTTCTCCCACTCGACCTCGGACGGCAGCCGCCGCCCCGCCCAGCGGGCGTAGGCGTCCGCCTCGTACCAGCTCACGTGCAGTACCGGCTCGTCCGGCGGCACCGGCTCGGTCACCCCGAACCTCCGGCGCAGCCACTGGCCGCCGTCCCGCTTCCAGAACAGCGGGGCGTGCAGCGCGTGTTCCTGTACCTGCGCCCAGCCCTCGGGGGTCCACCAGCGCGGGTTCTCGTAGCCGCCGGCCTCGATGAAGCGCTGGTAGGCGCCGTTGCTGACCGGGGTGGTGTCGATGAGGAAGGCGGGGACCAGCCGGCGGTGCGCGGGCCGTTCGTTGTCGAGCGCCCAGGGCTCGGTGGAGGTGCCCATGGTGAACGGGCCGCCGGGCACCAGGACTTCGGCCGGCATGATGTCGTCGGTGACGGGCGGCGGCTCGGGGGCGGTGAGCACGGCCGTACCGCGGCGCAGTTGGTGTGTGATGAGCATGGTCTCGTCGTGCTGCTGCTCGTGCTGGGCGATCATGCCGAAGGCGAAGCCGGAGTCCAGCAGCGGACCGCCGTGCAGCGGGGTGCGCTCCAGGATGTCCAGCACCCGGCCGCGGACCTCGGCGACATAGCCATGCGCTTCGTCCGGTGCCAGCAGCGGCAGCGAGGGACGGGTCGCCCGGGGGTGCTCGAAGGCGTCGTAGACGGAGTCGATGTCGGGGCGCAGCGCGTCACGGCCGCCGACGGTGCGCAGCAGCCACTGCTCCTCCTGGTTGCCTATGTGTGCCAGGTCCCACACCAGCGGGGACATCAGCGGGGAGTGCTGGGCGACGAGATCGGGATGCTCGACGCAGGTGGTCAGCAGGCGGGTGCGGTCGCGGGCGGCCAGCAGCGCCGAGGCCGCCCGCTCACGAAGGAGCTCGGGGTCGATGGTCACTGGCTGTCCTTCCCAACGGTGAGGTCGCCCTCCATGGCGTACAGGGCGTCGAGATGGTCGTCCGCGGGGCAGCGGCCGCGCGCCACATAGCGCTCGGTGAACTCCGCGACCGCCGCGCACACCTCGGCCGAGGCGCCGAGCCGCGGCAGCGCCTCCTGCGCGGCGGCGAAACAGGCCACCGCCGCGGCGTGCAGCTCCGGATCGGTCAGCGCCCCGCGGGCGGCCCGCCGCCACAGCGGATTGCGCGGCGCCGGCCGCGAACCGGCGGTCTCCGCCAGGGGCTTGACGATGCGGTAGGCGCTCTCCGTGGCCTCCGGATCGTCGAACAGCGCGGCCGTGACGGCCAGCGGCACGATCCACCCGGCCTCGCCCGACTGCGCGTCGATCATGCGCAGTTCCAGATGGCCGCGTGGCCGTACGGGCGGGAAGAGCGTGGTGACGTGGTAGTCCAGATCCTCCTGGGCGGGCGGCCGCGGCACGCCGGTACGGACCCACTCCCGGAACGTGAGCCCCTCCGGTGCGTCCCACGGGCCGTCCTCGGCGCGCAGGCACATCACCGGAGCGTCCATGACGTAGCGCACCCAGGCGGCGCGCGGGTCCGGCCCCATCGGCGGGGCGAGCGTACGGGCCGGGTCGAGCTGGGACCAGACGACCTGACGGGTGGTGCGGTACCCGGTGGGGCAGCCCTCACTGGTCGGCGAATTGGCGAACGCCGCGGCCAGCACCGCACCCAGCAGATGCGCCAGCAGCCAGCGCCGGCCGTGCCCGAGCGGGCCGGGCTCCTCGTACCCGGCATCCACACACACCTGCACGGAGGCGGTGGCGCACATCATCGACCGCCCGGCGGAGCCCCAGCGGTCGAAGTACGCCTCCATGGCGTCGTAGCGCGGTTCGGTCAGCACCCGCTGCGGGCGGTGCCAGGGATTGTGGCCGTGGCCGGCCATGCCCAGACCCATCGCCCGCATGGCGGGGCGGACCAGGGCGAGATCGGCGGTGACGGCCTCGATGCAGCCGGTGAGGGAGGTGGCGGCGGGCGAGCTGAGTTCCAGCTGGCCGCCTGGTTCGAAGGTCAGCAGGGACCTGAGGGGGAGTGCGCGCAGGGTCGTGGCCGCGCTGCGCAGCCGGGCCGGTTCGACCGGACATCGGGGGTTGCGCGCGTCGTGCACCAGCCACTCGATCTCGACCCCGATACGACGCGGGGGCCCCGTCTTGAAGCATATTCCGCGCAGGTGAGCCTCAAGCTCCGCTTCCGTGACAGCAGGCCGTACGGGCATGGAATCCCTCTCCCTTGTGGGGTAGCGGCAGGATTGCCGCCCTCCACCTAATCTGTTGCGGGCGATGCACTCAAGGGCGCATCCGCCGCCGGGACGGCGACGGAGGGGCTCTCACCGGGCCGACGGGCCGTCCGGACCGGGAGACTTCCGAAGGGTGCCAGGCGCCTCCTCGGCGCCAGGACGGCCGCTCCGCCCGCCGTGGGGCCCGATGACCCGCCGGGCGAGCGGCGGACGGGAGCGAGCGGCACGTACGGCTGTTCGAGTGAGTGTGGGGCGGGGCGCGCCGTGACCGGGCGCTTCATGCGGCTCCTGCCCCTGGCCCGCCCCGTGCCGGAGCGAGCAAGGAGCAGGGGCCGTGACGCCACTACGGCGAGCAGGCCGACGGGCCTGACTATGTCGTGAAGTAGTCGTTCCAGGCGTCGATGAGCATTTGCCGGACCGACTGGTCGGCGTGCTGGGCCGCCTGATTGAACGTGCCGGTCACGCCGTAGTAGTAATAGGCTCCGTCGTTCGTCGCCATATGGTCGTCGGCGGGGTTGTCGACGTGGCGACTGAAATGGAGATTCGCGAAGGTCGCCGCGGCGGAACAGATGTAGTAAACCCAGTTCCCCGTCCGGTTCTCCATGGCATTCGTGATACGCCAGTTGTCCATGGGCATGACGATCCGAGTCCCCCTCTTTCGCTGCTGATTCCGCGGATCAGACCGCGGACAGACTGATGTCGCCCGTGCTGGCGACCGTCATGCGGTAATCCTGCGGGCTGCTCTCCACCTTGGCGAGGACGAACTCCCCCTTGCCGTCGTCCCACTGCCCTTTGACCTTCCAGTCGTCGTCCCAGATGATGCACCTGCCCCGACCGGTCTGCACGCTCAGCGGCTTGTCCTTGTGCTGCGAGATCCAGGCGTAGGCGTCGCTGTACGACCTCGGGTTCACGGACTCGCTGTCCCCGGCGTGCTCTTCGTTGACGAAGGACACATACGAGTTCGACTGGTTGTCGCAGCCCCTGATTCCAGTGGTCATGCGGTTTCCCTTTCTGTCACCGGGCCATGGCGCTTTCGACTCGGCCGGCCGGCAGTGGCCCGCAAGTATCCGAATGCCGTGTTTCCGGGCCGGCTTCGCCAAAGAGGCAGCACAAAAACTACCGATCCCCCGGGTACGTTGTGGAAGAACGCTGGGAATCGGCTGGAAAATTGATCCTGGCCGGTTGGGTGCTCTTGCGAACAATCGCAATGGACGAATGTGAGCTGCCGGGACTGCAGAGGTTTTTGTGCTGCAATTCGCCGCCCGGTGTGCCCGCTCAAGTGCCCCGGCCACGCCGCCCAGTGCCGATATCGCGTACGATCACTTCTCCCTCGCACAGGGAAGCGAAACCGGCCGGATCGCGGTCACTCAAGGCGTCCGGCGGAACGACGACAGAAGCCGATACGAGACGGCCGAAGACGAGAGAAGAGGGAGGACGACAGCATGACGGCACGCCCTTTGGCGGTCTTCGACCTGGACGGCACGCTCGCCGACGCCAGCCACCGGCAGCACCTGCTGGAGCGCACCCCACGGGACTGGAAGGCCTTCTTTGCGGCGGCCACCGAGGACCCGCCGCTCGCCGAGGGGGTGGCCCTGGCCCTCCGCAGCACCGAAGACTGCGAGGTGGTCTACCTCACCGGCCGTCCGGAGAACTGCCGTCGCGACACGCTGGCCTGGATCGCCCAACACGGCCTGCCCGAGGGCCGGTTGTGGATGCGCCCCCACCACGACCGCCGCCCGGCCCGGCACACCAAGCTGGAAATACTGCGCCGGATCGCCCGTGACCGTCAGGTCCGTCATGTGGTCGATGACGACGAACTCGTCTGTGAAGCCTGCGAAAGGGCCGGCTTCCCGGTGATCCGGGCCCGCTGGTCCACCCCGTCCGACACCTTGCGGGACGCCCAGCAGCGGGCCGGGCGTACCTAGGGGCTGTCGTTCGGATCAGGCCGGACCCCGCGAGCCCGGCCTGATCCGAACGACAGCCCCTGGACGTCGTCTCGTTCGGCCGGTTCGGCAGCCCGCTCCGGTGCCGGTGGGGGAGGGCAACGGGATGCCGATCGGGATCCCCTTGCCCTCCCCACTACCACCCGGCCTGCCTGCACGGATCGGACAGGCCGCCGAGGTCAGACCACCGGGGCCGGGTAGGTCGGGTACTCCACCCCGGAGACGTGCTGGACGACGCGGATGACCTGGCAGGAGTAGCCGAACTCGTTGTCGTACCAGAGGTAGAGGATGGCGTTGTCGCCCTCGACCTTGGTGGCGCCGGCGTCGACGATCGAGGCGTGGCGCGAGCCGATGAAGTCGTTCGAGACCGCGTCGGGGGCGCTGGTGAAGTCGATCTGGCGCTTGAGCGGCGAGGTCAGCGACACGTTGCGGAGGTAGTCGAGGACCTCCTCGCGGTTGGTCTCGCGCGCGAGCTGGAGGTTGAGGATCGCGATCGAGACATCCGGCACCGGGACGCGGATCGAGCTGCCGGTGATCTTCGCTTCGAGGTCGGGAAGCGCCTTGGCGACGGCGGAGGCGGCACCGGTCTCGGTGATGACCATGTTGAGCGGCGCCGAGCGGCCGCGGCGGTCGGAGTTGTGGTAGTTGTCCAGCAGGTTCTGGTCGTTGGTGAACGAGTGGACGGTTTCCACGTGACCGCGCAGGACGCCGTACTCGTCCGCCATCGCCTTCAGCGGCGGGACGATCGCGTTGGTGGTGCAGGACGCGCAGGACAGGATCTGCTCGTCCGGCTTGATCGTGTCGTGGTTGACCCCATGGACGACGTTGGGGACGTCACCCTTGCCCGGGGCGGTCAGGACGACCTTGTCGATGCCGGGGCGCAGGTGCTTCGAGAGGCCCTCGCGGTCGCGCCACTTGCCGGTGTTGTCGATGAGGATGGCGTCCTTGATGCCGTACGCCGTGTAGTCGACCTCCGACGGGTCGCTCGCGTAGATCACCTTGATCTCGTTGCCGTTGGCGATGATCTTGCTGTTCGCCTCGTCGACGGTGATCGTGCCCTGGAACTGGCCGTGGATGGAGTCCCGGCGCAGCAGCGAGGCGCGCTTGACGATGTCCTGGTCGCCGCCCTGGCGGACGACGACGGCGCGCAGCCGCAGACCGTTGCCGGAGCCGGCCTTCTCGATGAGCAGGCGGGCGACGAGGCGGCCGATCCGGCCGAACCCGTAGAGGACGACGTCGCGCGGCTCGCGGCGTTCGATCTTGTCGGCACCCGTGGCACCGGCGACGGCCTCGGCGGTGAACTCCTCCACCGACAGACCGCGGTCGTCGCCCCGGTACGTCTCGGCGAGCATCGCGATGTCGATCTGGGACGGGCCGAGATCGAGCGTGGTGAGCGCCTCCAGGAACGGCAGCGTCTCGGTGACCGAGAGTTCCTCGCCGGCGATCTGCCGGGCGAATCGGTGGGTCTTGAGGATGCTGACCACCGACTTGTTCACCAAGGAGCGGCTGTGCAGCAGGACCGTGACGTCCCGCTCCCGGTGCAGCTTCCCGATGATCGGGATCATCGACTCCGCGATCTCTTCGCGGTTTTTCCAGTTGGTGAACGAGTCGTCATTGACAGTCACAGGTTTATCTTTCGAGCTAGGCGGTGCTCATATGCTAACCCGACGCCTGTTCGCTCCTTCAGGGGGTGCCGTCATGAGGGCGTACCGGGATCGGATCCATGGTCATTCCGGGTGGGGACCGCGGTGCGGGGGCTTCCGTGCTGCACCGCCGGCGCGTCCGGGATCCGCCCGCCGCTCCGCCCGCCATGTGGTGCGGCTCCCCGTTCGGCGCATCTGACGGTGCGTCAGTTGAGGTGCCGGGTGACGCTCGGATCATGGAACAGGCTTCGGGATCCCGGCTGCGCACCGGTCTTGCGCTCCTGCTGGTCCTCACGGCGCTCCTCGCGCCCTGGTCGCCGGCGGCCGCGACGGCGCGGGAGCCCAGGGCCGGCGGGCGTACCGGCTCCGCCTGGCTGCCCTACTGGGGCGACACCGACGCTGCCTACCGCGACGCGTTGCGGCACGCCTCCCAGCTGCACACCGTCAGCCCCTTCTGGTACCAGGCGACGTCGGACACCATCGTCACGGGACACGAAGGGGCGGGCCGGCGCAGCGTCATCGACGGGCTGCACGACGCCGGGATCGATGTCGTCCCGACCGTGACCGAGACCCTCGGCGCCGAGGAGATGGCCGGTCTGATGCATGATCCGCAGCGGCGCACGGACCATGTCGAGGCGCTGCTGCGGATCATGGACAGTCGGCGCTACGACGGGCTCGACCTGGACTACGAGGCGATGGCGGTCACCCGCGACAAGGAGGTCCGCGCACGGGTGCGCACGGGATACAGCGCGCTCGTCGAGCAGTTGTGTGCGCGGCTGCACGCCCGTGAGGCGCAGTGTGTGGTCACGGTGCCCGCCCGGGTCCGCGGGTCGGGTGAGGCGTTCGACTACGAGGAGCTCGGCAGATATGCCGACCGGGTCCGGATCATGGGCTATGACCTGCACTGGTCGGGCGGCGAGGCGGGGCCGCTGTCCGCCGGGGACTGGTACGGCGAGTTCCTGCGCTACGCCACCGACACCATCCCCCGGAACAAGATCGAGGTGGCCTTCCCGGGCTACGGCTGGGACTGGGTCACCGGGGTCACCGGCCACGCCGCGCACCGGACCTGGAAGGAGGCCGAGGCGCTGCGCGAGCGGGAGGACGCGGAGTACCTCTTCGATGAGCGCTCCGGTACGCCGCACTTCACCTACCGCAAGGACGGCGAGGACCACGAGGTCTGGTACCAGGACGCGCGCGGGGTCCGGGAGCTGATGCCGCTGCTGGGGAAGTACGGGGTGCGCGGCACCGGGCTGTGGGCGCTCGGCTTCGAGGACCCGGAGACCTGGGCCGCGCTCCGCGGCGAGTAGCCGCAGCGCCGCACGGGACTGTGCGCCCGCCTCCTGCCGCCATGTGGCGCAGACTGTTCCCTCAGGGATACCGACCGCTTAGTATGTCGCTGGCGAGGGGACCGGTGTGCCCTTCGCCCCACCGCGTATCCAAGTCTGTGGAGGCACCAGGTGAAGGCATGGCGCGTACACGCGAACGGCGAGCCGCGTGAAGTGATGCGGCTGGAGGAGGTGCCGGATCCGCAGCCGGGCCCCGGGCAGCTGCTGCTGCGGGTGCGGGCCGCCAACGTCAACTTCCCGGACGCGCTGCTGTGCCGCGGGCTCTACCAGGCGCGGCCGCCGCTGCCGTTCACCCCGGGCGTGGAGATCTGCGGCGAGATCCTCGCCGTGGGGGAGGGGGCGGCCGGGGACATCGGCGCGCGGGTGCTCGCCCAGCCGCCGCTGCCCGACGGGGGCCTGGCCGAACTCGCGGTCGTCGACGCGGCGACCGTCCGCCCGGCGCCCGAGGCCCTGGACGACGCCGAGGCCGCGGCGCTGCACATCGGCTACCAGACCGGCTGGTTCGGACTGCACCGCCGGGCCCGGCTCCAGCCGGGCGAGACCCTGCTGGTGCACGCCGCAGCGGGCGGCGTCGGCAGCGCCGCCGTCCAACTCGGCAAGGCCGCCGGCGCGCGGGTCATCGGCGTCGTGGGCGGCGCCGACAAGGCCCGGATCGCCCGCGAGCTGGGCTGTGACCTCGTCCTCGACCGGCGCGTCGACGACATCGTCGCCGCCGTCAAGGAAGCCACCGGCGGCCGCGGCGCCGACGTCGTCTACGACCCGGTGGGCGGCGAGGCGTACGCCAAGTCCGTCAAGTGCATCGCCTTCGAGGGCCGGATCATCGTCGTCGGCTTCGCCGGCGGCGCCATCCCCACCCCGGCCCTCAACCACGCCCTGGTGAAGAACTACGCGATCCTGGGCCTGCATTGGGGCCTGTACCAGACCAAGGACCCCGCCGCGATCGACGCCTGCCACGAGGAGCTGACCAAGCTCGCCGCGCAGGGCACCGTCAAGCCGCTCATCGGCGGGCGGGTTCCGCTGGCCGCGGCCGCCGACGCCGTGCAGCGGGTCGCCGACGGGACGTCCGTCGGCCGGCTCGTGGTGCTCCCCGGAGCAAAGGAGGCGCGATGACCGACGCCGCAGACCTGCGACGGCGCACCGCCGCGCTGCTCGCCGCCCATCCTCCCGCCGCCACCGGCCGGCTGGAGTTCCTGCGGGCCCGCTTCGATGCCGGGCTCGCCTGGGTCCACTTCCCCGAGGGCCTCGGCGGGCTGGACGCGCCCCGCTCCCTGCAGTCCGTCGTGGACGCCGAACTCACGGCCGCCGGTGCCCCCGACAACGACCCGGGACGGATCGGGATCGGTCTGGGCATGGCCGCGCCGACCATCCTGCGCTTCGGCTCCGACGAGCAGAAGCAGCGCTGGCTGCGTCCCCTGTGGACCGGCGAGGAAGTGTGGTGCCAGCTGTTCAGCGAGCCCGGAGCCGGCTCCGACCTGGCGGCGCTGGCGACGCGCGCGGTACGGGACGAGGAGGGCGGCTGGGTCGTCGACGGCCAGAAGGTCTGGACGTCCAGCGCGCATCTCGCCCGCTGGGCGATCCTGATCGCCCGCACCGACCCCGCGGTGCCCAAACACCGCGGCATC
This sequence comes from Streptomyces auratus, assembly GCF_050433025.1. Classification (NCBI taxonomy): domain Bacteria; kingdom Bacillati; phylum Actinomycetota; class Actinomycetes; order Kitasatosporales; family Streptomycetaceae; genus Streptomyces; species Streptomyces auratus. Next base: position 2,812,759 of record NZ_JBNGCB010000003.1, read on the forward strand.
AGCTACTTCGTGTGCGATATGACCGACCCCGGTGTCGAGGTGCGGCCGCTGCGGCAGATCACCGGCGAGGCCGAGTTCAACGAGGTCTTCCTCACCGGTGTGCGCATCCCCGACGCCCATCGCCTCGGCGGGATCGGCGAGGGCTGGAAGGTCGCCCAGACCACGCTGATGAACGAGCGGGTCGCCATCGGCGGCTCCCGCATCCCCCGCGAGGGCGGCATGATCGGCGTCGCCGCCGAGGACTGGCGCGCCCGCCCCGAACTGCGCACCCACGACCTGCACCAGCGGCTGCTGTCGCTGTGGGTGGAGGCCGAGGTCGCCCGGCTGACCGGAGAGCGGCTGCGCCAGCAGCTGACCAAGGGCCAGCCCGGCCCCGAGGGCAGCGGCATGAAGCTGGCCTTCGCCCGGCTCGCCCAGGAGATCAGCGGCTGGGAGGTGGAGTTCCTCGCCGAGGACGGGCTGACCTACGACGACTGGACGATGCGCCGGCCCGACGGCGTCGACTTCACCGGCCGCGACGCCGGCTACCGCTACCTGCGCGCCAAGGGGAACTCCATCGAAGGAGGCACCTCGGAAGTGCTGCTCAACATCGTCGCCGAACGTGTGCTGGGGCTGCCGCCCGAGCCGCGCACCGACAAGGACGTCGCGTGGAAGGACCTCCCCCGATGACCGCCGAGACCCTCCCGTCGAGCGCCCCGGCGCCCGACCCCGATCTCCTCTACTCCGAAGAGGAGGAGGCGCTGCGCGCCGCCGTACGGTCGCTGCTCGCCGACCGCAGCGCCCCGGCCACCGTGCTCGCCGGCCTGGAGTCCGACGTCGCCTACGACACCGGTCTGTGGCGGGCGCTCGCCACGGAGATCGGCACCGCGGGACTGCTGGTCCCCGAGAAGCTCGGCGGCCAGGGCGCGAGCGCCCGCGAGGCCGCCGTGGTCCTGGAGGAGCTGGGCCGCTCGGTCGCGCCCGTGCCCTATCTGACCAGCGCCGTCATCGCGGTGACCGCACTGCTCGACTGTGGTGGCGACAGTGCGGAGGCCGCCGCGCCGCTCGCCGCCCTCGCTGCCGGCCGCACCGTCGCCGTGCTGGCGCTCCCGCTGACCACCGCTCCGGGCGCAGTGCCGGACCCGGCCGTACGGGCCGCGGCGGACGGCACCCTCACCGGCCGGGTGACCTCGGTCGCCGACGCCGCGTCCGCCGAGCTGCTGCTCGTCCCGGCGCAGCGCCCCGACGGACCGGCGCTGTACGTGGTCGAGGCCGCGGCGGACGGCGTGCGCACCGACACCGCCACCCCGCTCGACCTCACCCGCCCCCTCGGCCATCTCACCTTCGACGGCGCCCGCGGCCGCCTCCTGGCCACCGGGGACCGCGCCCGCGCCGCCGTGGACCGCGCCCTGCTCACCGGCGCCGGGCTGCTCGCCTCGGAACAGCTGGGCGTCGCCGAATGGTGCCTGGCCGAGACCGTGCGCCACACCGCCGAGCGCACCCAGTTCGGCCGCCCCATCGGCTCGTTCCAGGCGCTCAAGCACCGGATGGCCGCGCTCTGGCTGGAGGTCGCCTCGGCCCGCGCCGCCGCCCGTTACGCCGCCGACGCCCTGGCCGTCGGCAGCCCCGACGCCCCGGTGGCGGTGGCCGTCGCCCAGGCGTACTGCGCGCCGGTGGCGGTCCGCGCCGCCGAGGAGTGCGTCCAGCTGCACGGCGGCATCGGCATGACCTGGGAGCACCCGGCCCATCTGTTCCTCAAGCGGGCCAAGAGCGATGAGCTCGCCCTCGGCTCGCCGGGGCGGCACCGCGACGCCCTGGCCGGACTGGTGGGGATCGACGCACCGTAGGGCGGGTCCCCCGCGGCCGGCGGCGGTCACGCGGTGATGGCGAAGGTCCGGCTGACACCGCGGACCGCGCCGTCACCGGCGGTGGCCACCTCCAGGAAGTAGTGGCGGCCCGGCGGCACGTTGGGCAGCGTCACCAGCGCCTCGCCGGTCGGCCCGTCGCCGGCCCGGGACGCCACCACCGCCACCCGCTGCGCATCGCCCTGGCCGGTCTCCGCGTACAGCCAGATGTCCACCTGCTCACCCGTGGTGTTCGTCCAGGCCACCGTGAAGCTGCCGTTGGCCTTGTAGTCGACGCCGGGCGCGGGGGCGGTCACCACGATCCGCCCCGTCGGGGGAGAGGCGAACCGCTCCTCCTCCGGGCCGGCGGCGGTCGCGCCCAGAGCCGAGGTGGCGGCCCGCGCGGCCGAGCCCGCGTGGCCGGACGTGGCGGCCACCGCACTGCCGTCCGGGCGCCAGCTCTTCCCGGACTCGGGGCGCGACGGCGCCAGCGAGATCACCAGCATGCAGCCGACGGCGGTGGTGGCGACGGCGACGGCCAGATTGGTGGCCATCGAGGTGGCCCTAGACATCGTCTCCTCGTTTCCTGGGGGGAGGCACGAGCGGGTACATCCCCGGCACTTCGATCATCAAAAACGACGCGCTGAGCGATCACCTGGATGGACATCTCCGGCGCGACAGCCGCCCGGGGGTGCGGGAAAATCCCCCGATGTGCACGGCGTCGGTCGCACCATCGGTGATGTCCTGAAAGTGCGGTTCGGGTAGCGTCGAACACATGAAGACCGCAACTCGACGTGCGCTGATGGGTCCGGTTCTGCTGCTGGTGGCCGCGCTGCTGGCGGTGGCCGCCGCGATGGCCCCGGGAGCCCGTGCCGCCGGCGGCGGGCTCGACGACGCCGCGGCCACCCTGAAGAAGGGCCCGGTCTACGTCGATCCGCGCGCCGCGAACCAGTTCAGCTCCGCCCAGGCGGATGCGCTGGCCAAGAAGATCAAGGACGCGGACAAGCCGGTCTTCGTCGCCGTACTCCCGCGGACCGCCGACTACCCGCCCAGCACGCTGCTGCGGGACCTGCGCACCAAGGTCGGCATCAGCGGCGTCTACGCCGTCGAACTCGGCGACGGCTTCAACGCCGGCGCCGACCCGCGCGTGATGTCGCACAGTTCGGTGCAGAACCTCGTCGGATCGGTCAAGCGCTCCCATTACCCGACGGTCAGCGCCCGGCTGAACAGCTTCGTCGACACCGCGAACCAGTCGGCCAACGGCCAGGCCCCGGCCTCCTGGGGCGGGTCCGCCGGCTCCGGCTTCGACACCGGCACGGCGATCGGGCTCGGTGTGCTGGTGGTCGTCGGCGGTGGCGGCGCGTACGCCATCGCCCGCCGCAACCGCAAGCGGCGGGCCGAGGAGGAGCGGGCCGCGCTGGAGGAGCTGCGGGTCGTCGTCGACGAGGACATCACCGCCTTCGGCGAAGAGCTGGACCGGCTCGACTTCCACCCCGGTGAGCCCGGCGCCGACGACGCGATGCGCACGGACTACAGCCGTGCGCTGGACTCGTACGAAAACGCCAAGTCGTCGATGGCGGCGGCCCAGCACCCCGGCGAGGTGCAGGCCGTGACCCAGGCCCTGGAGGACGGCCGGTTCTCGCTGGCCACCCTCGCCGCGCGCCGGGAGGGCAAGCCGCTGCCCGAGCGCCGGCTGCCCTGCTTCTTCGACCCGCGCCACGGTCCGTCCGTCACCGATGCCACCTGGGCGCCGGCGGGCGGTGCCCAGCGCACCGTACCGGTCTGCGCCGCGGACAAGAGCCGCCTGGACGACGGCCTGGAGCCGCTGGCCCGCACGGTCCGCACGGCGAGCGGCGACCGTCCCTACTGGGACGCGGGACCGGCCTACGCCCCCTGGGCCGGCGGCTACTTCGGCGGCGGTCTGCTGCCCGGACTCCTGGTGGGCACGCTGCTCGGCAACATGATGATGTCGTCGGACGCCTACGGTGCCGACTTCGGCGGCATGGGTGCCGACGGCGGTGACTTCTCCGGATCCGACTTCAACCCCGACGACTTCGGCGGCGGCTTCGGCGGCGGCTTCGGTGACGGGGGCGGGTTCGGCGACGGTGGCGGTTTCGGCGGCGACGGCGGCGGCTTCTGAGCCGTCACGAGCCCGCCCCGCGCACCACCCGCTTGGCACCGAGGAACCGCCGGTAGCGCGCCCGCGCCGCGAAGTCCGCATAGCGCCAGACGGCGGGCCGGCCGGCCTCCCGGCACAGATGCAGGACCTGGTCGGGCCCCAGATGGACGCCCACATGCGCGCCGTACCCCGGGGCCGGCCGGCGGCCGGGCCGGCGTCGAACAGCACCAGGTCCAGCGGTTGCGGACGGCCGGCCCGCCGGGTCGCCCGGTCGTCCGCCCAGAGCTCCGCCGAGCGCAACGGCGGTACCAGCAGCCCGAAGTGGCGCAGCACGGCATAGGCGTAGCGCTGGCAGTTGGCGCCGCCGGCCAGGTCGGCGAAGGCGTCGGGGGCGGCCGGGACGGTGGCACCGGCGGCCCCCTGCGGCAGGTGTGACGGGCATTCAGGTGCCCCGGCTCCCGGATGGCGGGCACCCGAGTAGGTCACCTTGCGCAGCACCTGAGGCAACTGCGCGAACGCTACCGCGCCGTGGTCGGCGGGGACTTGGTGTCGGTGCTCGTCGGTCATCCGGACATGGTGCACGGGGTCTCCCTCATGCCGCACCTCGCGGTGTCGCGCAGGCTCGCTCCATCGGATCCGACGTGCACTCGACACCGCGAGGAGACCCCGATGGAACGCCGCTCTCGCAAGGCAGCTCTCTGGGGCGCGACCGTGGCCGCCGTCCTGGCGGCCGCCGGCCCGCTCAGCCCGGCACATGCCGGGCCCCGGCCCGGCCCGTCGCCCTCGCCGTCGCCGCGCGGCATGCTCGATGCGATGCGGCGGGACCTCGGGCTGACGGCGGCGCAGGTGCGGACCCGGCTTGCGCAGGAGGCCGACGCACACCGTTCGGTGGCCGCCGTGCGCCGGGCGCTGAGCGCGCCGCCCGCCGGCATGTGGTTCGACAAGTCGACCGGCCGGCTCGTCGTCGCGGTCACCGGTGCCGCCGACGCACAGCGGGTACGGGAGGTCGGGGCGGTGCCCAAGACGGTGCCGCACAGCCGTGCCGCGCTCACCGGGCTGCTGCGCCGGATCACCGGCCGGGCCGGCGACGGAGTGCCGGGCGTCACCGGGTGGGGGGTGGACGAGCGCGCCAACGGCGTCGTACTCCGGGTCGACCGAAAACGGCGCGGCCCGCGGACCGACGCCTTCGAGCGCACCGTCCGCGGCCTCGGGGCGCGCGCGAAGATCCCGGTCACCGTCGAGCGCAGCGACCAGACGCCGCGGCAGCAGGGCGGATCGGTGGTGGGCGGGGAACGGTGGATGCCCGGCAGCGAGGGCATCTGCTCGATCGGCTTCACGGTGACCGGACCCGGCGACTTCCAGGGCTTTCTGACGGCCGGTCACTGCACCCTCACCGCCGATCAGGCCGCCTACGGCAAGGACGGCAGCCGCATGGGGACCTCCAACAAGGGCGGCGGGCACAGCGTGAACAACCGCGAGGGTGACTTCGGGCTGGTCGGGGTCGACCAGCCGGGCTGGACCGTCAGCTCGAACGTGGCGGGCCAGGGCGGTACGCCGGTCACCGTCACCGGTTCCCAGGAGGGACTGGTAGGGATGTCGATGTGCCGCTCCGGCCAGAGCAGCGGCTGGCACTGCGGGGAGATCACCCGCGTCGACCAGACCGTGGACTACGGAAACACGGTCATCGAGGGCCTCTCGTTCACCAACGCCTGCTCGGCGCCCGGCGATTCGGGCGGGTCGTACGTCACCCAGCCCAACGCCCCGATGGCGCTCGGAATGCACTCCGGAGGAGGCCCCGCGACCTGCGGCAACTTCGGCGGCACCACCCTGACCATCTTCCAGCCGGTCGGCGAGGCCCTGGCCAAGTGGAATCTGAAGCTGAAGACGGGCAGTCCGTAACGCGCGCCCGTCTGGGGCGCGGCGGCGACCGGCAGTGGTGATCGCCGCCGGCCCCGTCACGGCCCGTGACCGGCCCCCGGGCGGCCCCGCCCGCAGGGCGTCCCGAAAGGGTGAATCCGTGCACCCATTGCGACGCCTCGATGTCCTCCCCCGAGCGGCGCCGCTCCTACGTTTGAAGCCTTCGGGGGCATCCACTCCCGCCCAGTGAGAGGCCTTCGATGGACACCCAGATCGCACAGGTGAAGATCCACCCTGCCATCGGCATAGCCCGGGTCGGCAACAGTGACAAACCGCCCTTCCTCGGCCCGGAGTCACCGGACCAGCCGCCGCCGCCCGCCGGCTCGTGCAAGGACGGCTCGGGGAAGATCATCCGGCAGGCGGCCCGTTTCCGGATCTACGGCTACAACCAGGCGGGCGAGGTCGTCCGGGAGCTCAAGCTGGGCGACGAGGAGGTCACCGAGATCAAGTGGTCGGTGCACCTGGCCAACAAGAAGGCCGCCTGGTACCAGTTCCACCTCCCGCTCGACATCCCCGAGGCCCTCGCCCTGCCGGACACCCAGCGGCGCCGGCGGAACTTCGGCGTCAGGGGAGCCGAGCGCAAGAAGCTCGTCAACGACCCCGGCCGGCAGACCATCCGCGCCTCCGTGCACGAGACCGCCACCTTCGCCGGGAAGATCATGAACCGGGCGGTCCCGTTGGGCTCGATCTCCACCCAGAGCGACGGCCGCCTGCTGGTCGTCGGCGGTGTCGGCAAGTCGGCTTCCTACAGCACACCCGAGACGCCGATCTCCGGTGTCACCAACAACGACACCTGGTACGACGATGTCTCCGACGGCCCGGTCACCGCGGAGGTCACCCTCAGGGGCGGCACGAAGACCGCGACCCCCGCCTGGGTCGTGGTCGCCCCGCCGCACTTCGCACCCGGCGTGAAGACCGTCCGCACCCTCTACGACCTGCTCTACGACGTGTTCGTCGCCGAGCACACGCTGCCCGCCGTGCAGCAGGTCTCGTACCCGGACCACATCGAACCGCTCCTGCGGCGGTTCTGCGATCTGCAGTGGGTCAACCACGGCTTCGCCACCCAATTCGGCCGGCAGGGCCCGCACGACTTCCTCGAACCGGCCCTGCGCCGGCGGCTCGCCGACCCGGGCGAGGCCAGCCGGGAACTCCGCCGCCAGATCTACGTCCAGATGCGCGACTACGAGCGGGACGGGACGTCCCCCCTGCCCTGGCCCTGGCTCTACGGCGACGCCATGGCCGGCGGCAGGCCCACGTCCGTACGGCAGCACATCACGCTCTCCCCGGCCCAGGACCGGATGCTGGCCCAGTGGGCCGACGGCCACTTCACCACCGGCCCGCCCCGCACGGGCTTCCCCGTCGTGGACGACGCGCCGCCCGCCGAACAGCCGCACCTGCTGGACCGGGCCGCGCTGGAGAACTGCGCCGCCGATGCGTTCCACCCCGGCATCGAGGTCACCTGGCCGATGCGGCACAAGACCATGTACGCCGAGCCCTTCCGCATCCTGCACCGAGCACCGGAGACCCCGGAACGCGACTACGGCGACGTCCTCACGGTCCAGGACGCCCTGGGCAAGAACGGCCCGCTGCACGCGCAGGGGCCGGGCGACCTCACCCGCTGGATGGCCGCCCCCTGGCAGTGCGACGCGGCGAGCTGCCGCTCCGGCTACCAGGTGCGGTCCGGGCTCGGCCCCCGCTACAGCCCCTATCTGCCCACCTTCTGGCCCGCCCAGATCCCCAACCACGTGCTCACGCAGACGGACTTCGCCACCGTCAACACCCCACCGGCCGGCTCCGACGACAGCGCCAGGGAGAAAGCCTTCGAGAACCGGGCGGTGTGGCTGCGGGGCCTGCAGGGCGCCGACTTCAACAAGCAGCGCCGGCAGATGATCGACGACTGGTTCAAGTTCGGCATCGTCGAGACCCGCGAATACACCGTGGGCGACGCGAAGTTCCCCCGGTACCTCCAGGTGGAGTCCGAGCCCGGTTATCCGCCGGCCCCCGCCCACGCCAACCTCATCAACATCCAGGTACCCGAGGCGGGCGCGCCCCAACTGGCCGGGGTGGCCGGTACCTGGACCGGGGAGGTCCCGGCCGAGACCGTGGAGTCCATGCTCGTGCAGCAGGCGGTCCAGGAGGTCAAGGAGGCGACCGGACAGGACGAGGCGGCGATCGCCGCCGGATACCTGGAGAAGCTCGACCCCTTCCACGGCGCCCAGTGACCCCCGCACCCGGCTACGACGTCGTGGTCGCGGGCGGGGGGCCGGCCGGCTGCGCCGCCGCGCTCGCCCTCGTACGGGCCGGGCGCACCGTCCTGCTCGCCGACGCCGGCACCGGCCCGCCCAAAACCGGCGAGGCGCTGGTGTCCGTGGGGCGGCTGCTCCTGGCCGACCTCGGCGTCGAGGGACCGGTCCTGGGCAGCGGCCATCTGCCCTGCCACGGCAACCTGTCGGCCTGGGGCTCGGCCGCACTGCACGCCGTGGACTTCCTCCACGACCCGTACGGTCACGGCTGGCACCTCGACCGTCCGCTCTTCGACCGGCGGCTGCGCGCCGCCGCCCACGCGGCGGGCGCCGACGTCGCCGAGCACACCGTCGTACGGCGCCCCTCCCGGCAGCCGGACGGCACCTGGCGGCTCACCCTGTGCGACCGCACCGGCGGCGGGGAGCGTACGGTCCGCTGCCGCTGGGTGGTCGACGCCACCGGGCGGCGCGCCGCGATCGCCGTCCGCTCCGGTGCCCGGCGGTGCACCGGAGACCGGCTCACCGCCCTCCACCTCCTCCTCGACCCGGCCCCGCAGACCCCCACCGACGGCCGTTCGCTGGTCGAGTCCGACGAGGACGGCTGGTGGTACACCGCGCTGCTGCCCTCCCGGCACCGCCTGGTCGCCTACTTCACCGACCCCGACCTCCCCGTTGCCGCCGCCCGCGGCCCCGAGCGGTTCCGCGACCGGCTGCTGGCCACCCGGCACCTCTCCCGCCGGGCCCGCCCACACGGCCTGGGCACCCTGCGGCCACCCCGCCGGGCCCCCGCGCACAGCGCACATCTGGACCGGGTGCACGGCGACGGCTGGACGGCCGCCGGAGACGCGGCGGCCGCCTTCGACCCGCTCAGCTCCCAGGGCATCATCACCGCCCTCTACACCGGGCTGAGCGCGGGCCGGGCGGTCGACGCCCGGTTGTGCGGCGACCGGGCGGCCCTGGCCGACTACGCGGCGAAGGTCGCCGCGGCCCGCGCCGCTTACCACGACGGCCACCGTGCCGTGCACGCCCGGGAAACCCGCTGGACCGACCGCCCCTTCTGGGCCCGGCGGCAGCGGACCACCGGACCGGGATGCGGGGGATGCCAGGGGAAGCGGTTATCGGCCACCCCTGGGGCCGGTGGGCGATAACGGGCCGGTGGGGAGTGAGGGGCCCGGGGGCGCCGGTGTGACGGCGCGTGGGCAGGGGCCTTCTGCCGCACGGCGGCAGGAGCGGAACGGGCCGGGCGGGGACCGGACCTGTGCCACCGGACGGTGCACCCGGCCCGGCCCTGCCGGGCGGCCGCGCGAGGCGCTGCACCTCGGAGCGGGGACAGCAGCCGAAACGGTGCCTCGCACGGCGCGCGGGTGACCTTGGCGGAATCAACTACCGCCTGGCGCAGAGTCGTTGACAGTGCAAGGGGGTGGCCCCACGATGCAACGCGGCAATCAGCGGGCTACCACTGGGTAGCGCAGGTGGCAGTGGTCAGCGTGTTCGCCCCCCTCCGGCAGAAGGAGCGCCCGTGGTCCCCCCGCCCACGTTCCCCGGCACGCCTCTCCCCAGCTCTTCCGCCCCCGCTTCTCCGCCCTTCGGTGCACGTCCGGGCGGCCCGGCACGTGACGGTGACGCACCCGGCGACCGGGCCGCGGGAGCCGTACGGACCGGCCCCGCCCCCGCCGGGCCTCCGCTTCCGGAGGCCCCCGACCGCGATCTCGTCGTCGTGCTCTCGCCGTTCGAGGAGCCGGACGAGCGGATCATCGTGGCGGCCGCCCGCGCGGGCGCGCTCGGCCTTCTGGACCTCGGCCGGGACGCCGGTACGGCGCGTGCGGCGCTGGCCCGGACCGGGCGGCTGCCGTACGGCGTGCGCATCCCGGTGGGGTGCCCCTGCACCCCCGCCGACCTGCCCGATGAGGTCGACACCGTGCTGCTCGCCGATGCGCGGGCGTACGCCACGGCCGTGCCGCACGGAGCCCCCGCCCTGCCCTCGTCACCCGCCCCGCGGGACTGGGCCGACGGCGGCCGCCGTCGCGTATGGGCCGAGGTCACCACCCCCGAGGAGGCCGCGGCTGCCTGTGCCGCGGGTGTCGGTGCGCTCGTCGCCCGGGGCCATGAGTCGGGCGGCCGGGTGGGCGAACTCACCACCTGTGTCCTGCTCCAGCGGATACTCGCCGACCCGGCCGTGACCGTCCCCGTCCTCGCCGCCGGGGGCATCGGTCCGCACACTGCCGCCGCGGCCGTCGCCGGCGGGGCCGCCGGTGTGCTGCTCGACTCCCAGCTCGCGCTCACCACCGAGGGCGCGGCCCGGCTGCCCCGGGCGGTCGCCGCCGCGATCCGGGCCATGGACGGCAGCGAGACCACGGTCGTTGCGGGCCACCGGGTCCTCCTGCGCCCGGGCTTCGCGCTGCCGGGCGCCGACGCGGGCCTCGCTCCGGACGGCGGGGGCGTCGCCGGCCAGGGCCTCGGCCCCGCAGAGGTCACCGGGCTCCTCGGCTCCCGCGATCTGTCCGCCCAACTGCTTCCCATCGGCCAGGACGGTGCGTTCGCCGCCCGGCTCGCCGCGCGCCACCGCACCACCGCCGGCATCGTGCAGGCCGTACGCGCCGCCGTCACCGGCCACCTCGCGGCGGCGGCCCGCACCCGCCCGCTGGCCCGCCGCTCCGGGGCCCGCCATCTCCCCGTGGCCCAGGGGCCGATGACCCGGGTCAGCGACGAGGCCGCCTTCGCCGCCGCCGTGGCCACCGAGGGCGGGCTGCCCTTCCTCGCCCTGGCCGTCATGGACGGCGCGCAGGTGCGCCGGCTGCTGGCCGAGACCGCCGAACGGCTGGGCGCCAAGCCCTGGGGCGTCGGCCTGCTCGGCTTCGCGCCGCCCGCGCTGCGCGCCGAACAGCTCGCCGCGGTGGCCGAGTTCGCCCCCGACTACGCCCTGATCGCCGGCGGCCGGCCCGCCCAGGCCGCGCCCCTCGAAGCGGCCGGCACCCGGACCTACCTCCATGTCCCCTCCCCCGGCCTGCTGGAGCGCTACCTCGCGGAGGGCGCCCGCAGATTCGTCTTCGAAGGTCAGGAGTGCGGGGGCCACATCGGCCCCCGGGCCAGCTTCCCGCTGTGGGAGGAGCAGATCGAGAGCCTGCTGACACACGTACGCGCACACGGCGGGACGGCGGAGGAGCTGGACGTGCTCCTGGCCGGCGGCATCCACGACGCCCGCTCGGCCGCCATGGCCATGGCCGCCGCCGCCCCGCTCGCCGAGCACGGCGCCACCCTCGGGGTCCTGATGGGCACCGCCTACCTCTTCACCGAGGAGGCCGTGGCCACCGGCGCCGTTCTCCCGGGCTTCCAGCAGACCGCGCTGGCCTGCGAGCGGACCGTACTGCTGCGGACCGCGCCGGGCCATGCCACCCGCTGCGCCGAGACCGCCTACGCCGACGAGTTCGCGGCGGCCGAACGGCGGCTGGCCGCGGACGGCACGGACCCGCGGGCCCGCTGGGAGGAGCTGGAGCGGCGCAACCTCGGACGGCTGCGCCTCGCGAGCAAGGGCCTGCGGCACACCGACGGCGGGCGCCCGGCGCCGGTGGGGGAGCCGGAACAGCGCCGCGAGGGCCTGTACATGCTGGGCCAGGCCGCCACCACCCGCAGCGCCACCACCACCCTCGCCGCGCTGCACCGCGAGGTGACCGACGGGGCCACCGCTCTGCTCGACGCACGGGCGGCGCAGTTCCGGCCGCCCACCGGCCGCCCGGACCCGGAGGCGGACCCGCTGGACATCGCCATCGTCGGCATGGCCTGCTGCTTCCCGGGCGCGGCCGACACCGCCCGCTACTGGTCCCATGTCGTCCACGGCGTCGACTCCGTCACCGAGGTGCCCGCCGAGCGCTGGGACGCCGCTACCTACCACGACCCGGACCCCGCGCGGGCGGGCGAACGCACCCCCTCGCGCTGGGGCGGCTTCCTGCCGCCGATCCCCTTCGACGCCCTCGCCCACGGCATCCCCCCGGCCTCCCTCACCGGCATCGAACCGGTGCAGCTGCTCGCCCTCGACGCGGCGGCCAAGGCCCTGGCGGACGCCGGATACGCGGAGCGGGACTTCGACCGTGCCCGTACCGGCGTCGTCTTCGGCGCGGAGGCGGGCACCGAACTCGCCGGCGCCTACGGGCTGCGCGCGCTGCACCCGGCCTACCTCGGAGCGCTGCCGCCCGCCCTCGACGCCGCACTGCCCCGGCTGACCGAGGACTCCTTCCCCGGCGTGCTCGCCAACGTCATCGCCGGGCGGATCGCGAGCCGCCTCGACCTGGGCGGCGCCAACTGCACCGTGGACGCCGCCTGCGCCTCCTCGCTCGCCGCGCTCGACCTGGCCTGCCGGCAACTGCGCGACCACGACAGCGACATGGTCCTGTGCGGCGGTGCCGATGTGCACAACGGCATCAACGACTACCTGATGTTCGCGTCCGTCCGCGCCCTGTCGCCCACCGGCCGCTGCCGCCCGTTCGACGCCGCGGCCGACGGGATCGCGCTGGGCGAGGGCGTCGGCTGCCTGGTGCTGCGGCGCCTCGCGGACGCCGAGCGGGACGGCGACCGGATCTACGCGGTCGTCAAGGCGGTCGGCACCTCCAGCGACGGACGCTCCCTGGGGCTGACCGCCCCACGGCCCGAGGGGCAGCGGCGCGCCCTGGAACGTGCCTACCGGCGCGCCGGGATCAGTCCCGCACAGGTGGGCCTCCTCGAAGCCCACGGCACCGGAACCGTCGTCGGCGACAGCACCGAACTCGCCGTCCTCACCGAGCTGTTCGACGCCGCGGGCGCGACGCCGGGCAGCTGCTCGCTGGGTTCGGTCAAATCGCAGATCGGGCACACCAAATGCGCGGCCGGCCTGGCCGGGCTCATCAAGGCCGCCCGCGCGGTGCACACGGGCGTGCGGCCGCCCACCTTGCATCTGACCCGTCCGGCCGCGGACGGTGCCGCGGCGACCGGCCCGTTCCGCTTCGACACCGTCAGCGCCCGCCCTTGGCCCCTCCCCGTGGAGCGGCGCATCGCCGGGGTGAGCGCCTTCGGCTTCGGCGGCACCAACTACCATGCCGTGCTGGCCGGTTACGGCGGTGCGCCCGAGCCCGTGCACGCCCTGGAGGACTGGCCCGCCGAACTCTTCTGCTTCCGCGGGGCCGACCGTGCCGCCGCCGTACGGGCCGTGGAGCGGCTCGCCGCGCGGCTGGCCGACAACGACGCCGCCGGGCGGCCGTGGCCGCTGCGGGACCTGGCCGCCGAGACCGCTTCCGCGCCGGGGCCCCTACAGATCTGTGTGGTGGCCGAGGACCTCGACGACCTCGCCGGCAAACTGGCGGCGGCCCGCGGGCTCACCGCCACCGAGGGCGTGTACCTGCGCACCCGGGACGCCGACCCCGGTCTGGTGTCCTTCCTCTTCCCCGGCCAGGGCAGTCAGCGCACCGGCATGCTGGCGGAGTTGTTCACCGCCTTTCCCGCGCTGCGAACCCTCCTGGACGGTGCCGACCCGCAGTGGACCGCGGCCATGTTCCCGCCCGCCGCCTTCACCGCCGGGCAGCGGACCGCCCAGCAGGCCGCCCTCACCGACACCCGCGTCGCCCAGCCGGCGCTCGGCCTCGCCTCCGCCGCCGCCCACCGGCTGCTCACCACCCTCGGGGTGCGACCCGACTGCACCGCGGGGCACTCCTACGGCGAGCTGACCGCCCTGTGGGCCGCGGGCGCCTTCGACACCGAGGCGCTGCTCCGGCTCAGCGCCCGCCGCGCCGAGGCGATCCTCACGGCCGCCGGGGACGACCCCGGGGCGATGGCCGCCGTGGCGGCCGCGCCGGACCGGGTGGCAGAGCTGACCGGGGGCACCGGGGTCGTCGTCGCCAACCACAACGCCCCCGCCCAGTGCGTGCTCTCGGGGCCGACGGACGCCGTGGACCGCGCCGTGGCGGCCCTGCACACGGCCGATGTCGACGCCCGGCGGCTGCCGGTCGCCTGTGCGTTCCACAGCCCGCAGCTCGCCGCCGCCCGCGCGGATCTCGCCGCCGAACTGGACGCCACCGCGGTGTCCACGCCCGCCTTCCCGGTTTGGTCCGGCGCCACCGCCCGCCCGTACGACGGCACGCCGGCCGCGCTGCGGAGCACCCTGGCGGGCCAGGTCGCCGCGCCGGTGCGCTTCGTGGACCAGATCGAGGACATGTACGCCGCCGGAGTGCGCACTTTTGTGGAGGCCGGCCCCGGTCGGGTCCTCACCGGGCTCGTCGGGCAGATCCTGGGGGGCCGCCCGCACACCGCCGTGCCGCTGGACGTACCCGGCGAGTCCGCGCTCGCCCGGCTGCCGCACGTTCTGGCCCGGCTCGCCGCGGCCGGGGTCCCCCTCGACCCGGAGGCCCTGTTCCACGGGCGCACGCAGATCCTGCCGGACGCCGCACCGCGCCGCCCGGGATGGCTGGTGGACGGGCACGTGGTGCGCACCGCCGACGGCGCCTGTCTGCCGGGCGGGCTGCGCCCGGCACGGCGGGTGGACACCCCCGGGGAGACCGCGGCCGCGACCCACGAAGGGAGCGCCGCGGCCGGCGGCCTCGTCCGGCAGGATGCGGTGCTGGAGTATCTGCGGACCACGCGGGAGCTCGTCGCCGCCCAACGGGACGTCGTACTGCGCTACTTGGGGGAGGGCACGGCTTCCGGGCCGGGGTCCGCGGCGGAGCGGGCCGCCGTTGTGTCGTACCCCGCAACCGCCGTGGCCCAGGCCCCCGCGGCGGCCGCCGCGCCGCCGGCGCCGCCACCCGCCGTGGCGGAGCGGCTGACCCCCGACGAACTCCTCGACGCCGTACGGGAGATCATCCACACCCGGACCGGCTATCCGCGCGAGATGCTCGACGTCGGGCTCGACCTGGAGGCCGACCTCTCGGTGGACTCCATCAAGCGGGTGGAGATCATCGGCGCGCTGGCCGACCGGATCGGACTGCCGCAGGACGCCGGCGGGGCCGCGGAATCGGCGGTCGAACAGCTCGCCCGGGTCAAGACCATCAGCGGCATCGTCGACTGGATCGCCGCCGCGCGCGCCGAGCCCGCACCGGCCCCCGCGCCGGCCGGGCCCGCACCGGCGGCGCCCCCTGCTCCCGCCCCGCACACCACCGTGGGTCCCGCCGGACCGGACGAACCCGGCGGCGGCCCGGCCCCGTTGCCCCCGATCCGTTCCCTGGTCCGGGCCGTACCCCTCGGCCCGCCCGTCGGCCGGCCGCCCGCCGAGGTGGTGGCCGGGGTCGACTTCGCCGTGGTCGAGGACGGCCAGGGAGTGGCGCTGGCCTTCACCGCCCTCCTGGAGAGCCATGGCGCACGGGTGCGCACCGTCCCCGCCGAGCGGCTGGCCGGTCTCACCGGTGACGGGGTGGCCGCAGTGGTGGACCTCAGCGCGCTGCGGGCGGGCCACGCAGCCGTACTGCCCGGTCAGTACGCCGCACTGCGCGGCGCACTGACCGGCGGGAGCCGGTGGCTGCTGCTGGCCACCGCGGCCGGCGGCACCTTCGGCCAGGACGCCGTCGGCGACGCCCCCGACCCGCTGCCCGGCGCCGGCCTGCGCGGCTTCGCCCGGACGGCCGCCCTCGAATACCCCGACGCCCTGATCCGCGCCGTGGACATCGACCCCAAGGACCGCCCCGAACGGATCGCCGCCCACCTCCTCGCCGAACTCTGCGCCCCCGGCGAGCCGGTCGTCGTCGGCCACACCCGGGGCGCCCGTACGACCCTGCGCGCCGTCCCCGTACCGCTGCCCCACGACCGCACCGCCACCGGCCGGCCCCCGCTCGGCCCCGGCTCCGTGGTGCTGCTGACCGGCGGAGCCCGCGGGATCACCGCCCGTACGGCCCTCGCCCTGGCCCGCGCATACGGCTGCCACCTCGAACTCCTGGGACGCACGCCCCTGGAGGACGCCCCCGAGGACCCGGCACTCGCGCACGCCCACGACCGCATCGCGCTGCGCGCCGCGCTGATCGCCCAGGGCCTGCGCCGGCCCGCCGAGATCGAGGCGGCGGCCGGCCGGGTGCTGGCCCGGCGCGAGATCGCCGGCACCCTCGCCGCCCTGGAACCGCTCGCCGCCTCCGTGCGCTACCACGCCGCCGATGTCACCGACGAGAGTGCCGTACGCGCCGTGGTGGACGACATCCGGGACCGGCACGGCCGCCTCGACGGGATCGTGCACGGTGCGGGCACCCTGGAGGACAAGCTGCTGCGGGACAAGGACCCGGCGTCGTTCGCCCGGGTCTTCGCCACCAAGGTCGACGGCGCCCGCCATCTGCTGTCGGCCGCCGGCGAGGACACCGGCTTCGTCGTCCTCTTCGGCAGCGTCGCCGGGGTCTTCGGCAACCGCGGCCAGGCCGACTACGCCGCGGCCAACGACGCCCTGGACACTCTCGCCGGGGCCTGGTCGGCCCGGATGCCCGGCCGCGTCCTCGCCGTGGACTGGGGCCCCTGGGCCGCCACCGGCGGCGGCATGGTCACCGCGGAACTGGAGCGCGCCTACGCCCGCCGCGGTGTCGCGCTCCTGGATCCCGACGCCGCGGCCGCCGCCCTCCTGGACGAACTGGCGCGGGGCACCGCGGCCCAGGTCGTGCTGGCGGCGGAGGCGAACGGCCGGGCGGCGGACGATGAGTGAGGCCCCCTTCCGTCCCTCCGGGCCCCGGCCCACGGACGCCGCGATCGTCGGCATGGGGGCGCTCTTCCCCGGCGCCGGCGACCTCGCCGCCTACTGGCGCAACGTGGTGGCCGGTACGGACTGCATCACCGACGTGCCGCCCGGCCGCTGGGACCCGGAGGTCTACTACGACCCGCACGGCGCCGAGGGCCCCGCCCGCAGCGACCGTTTCTACTGCCGGCGGGGCGGCTTCCTGGACGAGCTAGCCGTCGTCGACCCCACCCGCTTCGGCATCATGCCCGCCGCGGTCCCGGGAGCCGAGCCCGATCAGCTGCTCGCGCTGCGGGTGATCGCCGACGCCATCGCCGACGCGGGCGGCCACGAGCGGCTGCCCGCCGACCGCTCCCGTATCGGCGTCATCCTCGGCCGCGGCGGCTACATGGGCGTGGCCACCGCCCGCCTCGACCAGCGGGTCCGTACGGCCCATCAGCTCGCCACCACCCTGCACGAACTCGCCCCGGAACTGGGGGAGGAGCGGATCGCGGCCGTCCGGGAGGCCTTTCAGGCGAGCCTGGGGCCCGAGGCGCCGGAGGCCTCCATCGGCCTGGTCCCCAGCTTCACCGCCGCCCGGACCGCCAACCGGCTGGACTTCCGCGGCCCCGCCTACACCCTCGACGCGGCCTGCGCCTCCTCCCTGCTGGCCGTGGCACAGGCCGTCGATCTGCTGGCCGCCGGCCGCTGCGACCTGATGGTCGCCGGAGCCGTACACCACTGCCATATCGCCACCCTGTGGAGCGTCTTCACCCAGCTGCGCGCGCTCAGCCCCAGCCAGCACATCCGCCCCTTCGACCGCCGGGCCGACGGGACCCTGCTGTCCGAAGGCACCGGTGTCGTCCTGCTCAAGCGGCTGGCCGACGCCGAGCGCGACGGGGACCGGGTGTACGCGGTGATCCGCGGGGTGGGAGTGGCGGGGGACGGGCGTACCGCGAGTCTGATGAGCCCCGAGGTCGAGGGCCAGGTCCAGGCGCTGGCGCAGGCCTGGCACGGTGCGGGCCTCGACCCGGCGGCCCCCGGAGCGCTCGGGCTGCTGGAGGCGCACGGCACCGGGACCCCGGTGGGCGACCGCACCGAACTGGCCACCCTGGCGAGGGTGTTCGGGCCGCCCGGGGCGGGCCGGGCGCCGATCGGCCTGGGCTCGGTGAAATCGATGCTCGGCCACACCATGCAGGCCGCCGGCATCGCCGGACTGATCAAGGCCGCCCTCGCCGTCCACCACCGCACCCTGCCGCCGACTCTGCACCTCGACGAGCCGCAAGAGGACCTGGCCCGCACCCGTATGCGGCCGGTCACCGCGGCCGAACCCTGGGACGCCGGACCGGCCCCACTGCGCGCGGGCGTCAACGCCTTCGGCTTCGGCGGGATCAACGCCCACGCCGTCCTGGAGGAAGCACCGGGAGCATCGGGAGGACCGGGAAGACGCAGCCCCGACGCGCCGCCCGTGCGCCGGAACTCCCGGCTGCGGGCGGCGGAGCCGGAGCGCACCTACTGGCTCACCGCGGACACCCCCGGCGAACTCGCCGAGGAATTACGGAAGGCGGGGGACCGGGGTGCGGACGCGGACACCGGCGTCCCCGCGCACCACCGCCCCTGCCGGCTCGCGCTGCCCGACCCCACCCCGCAGCGCCGCGCCCTGGCCGCCAAGATCCTCGCGCGCGGCCTGCCCTGGCGCGGCCGCGGCGAGGTGTGGTTCACCCCGGCCCCCTTCTTCGGGCCGTACGCCGCGGAGCCGGGAGCCCGGCTCGCGTTCCTCTTCCCGGGGCTGGAGGCCGAGTTGCCGCCCCCGGTGGACGAGATCGCCGACCTGCTGGCCCTGCCCCGGTCCCGGGTCACCGGCGGCGCGGGACTGGTCGAGCGGGCCGTCGACACCCTCACCACCGGACGGCTGCTCGCCCGCGCACTGCGCGAACTGGGCATCGCCCCCGACCTGCTGGCCGGCCACAGCCTCGGCGAATGGACCGCGATGGTGGTCGCCGGCATGTATCCGCCGCAGGCCGTGGACGCCTTCCTCGGCTCGCTGAGACCGACCTCGCTCGCCGTACCCGACCTGGTCTATGCGGCCCTGGGCTGCGGCGCCGCACAGGCGGCCGCGGCACTGGCGGGGCTGGACCGGGTCGCGGTCAGCCATGACAACTGCCCGCACCAGTCGGTGATCTGCGGGGACCCCGGGCAGCTGGCCGAGGCCGTGCGCAGACTCGCGGAGCAGGGCGTACACGCCCAGGAGATGCCGTTCCGCTCCGGCTTCCACACGCCGATGTGGGCGCCCTACCTCGACCAGGTGGGCGCCGCGTTCGACGCCCTGCCGCAACGGGACCCGCAGCTTCCCGTGTGGTCGGCCACCACGGTCGCCACGTTTCCCGAAGACCCGTCCGCGGTACGCCGGCTGGTGCTGCGGCACCTGCTGGAGCCGGTCCGCTTCCAGGAGCTGACCAGGCGGCTGTACGAGACGGGCGTACGCGCCTTCGTCCAGGTCGGCGCCGGCAGCCTCACCGGGTTCGTGGCCGACACCCTCCACGGACGGGAGCACCTCGCCGTCGCGGCGGCCGGCGCCGGCGACGGCGGAACAGGACCGCTGCGGCGGCTGGCTGCCGCTCTGTGGGCGGAGGGGGTGAACCTGCGGTGGGATCGGCTGGGGGGTGTCGCGGGTGCCGGGTCGCTCGGCACTGTGCCGTCCGCGGCGCCGGTCACCGCCCGGTCCGCGGTGTCCGCCACCGTGCCGTCCGCGGTGCCCGGTGCCGTCCCGTCCGCGGCGTCCGCCACCGTCCCGGCGGCATCCGGCCCGCCGGTCCGGTTGGACCTCGGCTCACCGCTGGTCCGGCTGGGCGAGACGGTGCCGAGGACGGGGATTTTCGCGTCCGCGGGCCCACCCCCACCCCCGAACCCACCCCCCGCCTCCTCCCCCGAAGGGGGAGGAGGGGGAGGGGGCGGGGGAGCGCTGTCGCACGCACGTCCGCCCGCCGCCGAACCCGTCCGGCAGGCCCTCGACGCGCTCCTCGCCGAGACCCGCGCCGCCAGCAGGACCGTCGCCGCCGCGGCCGCGGCCCATGCCGCCCCCGCCACCGTGCCGTCCGCGGCCCATGCCGCCCCCGCCACCGTGCCGTCCGCGGCCCATGCCGCCCCCGTCGCCGCCGCGGCCGCCGCCCCCGCCGCCGCACCGTCCGCCGCCCACGGCGCCCCCGCCGCGACCCCCGCGCCCCCCGCCCCCGCCGTCGCACCGCCCGCCGCCCCCGCCGCCCCCACGACCGCCCTTCCGACCCCGTCGCCCCCCACCCCCCACCGCACCCTCCGCACCCTCCGCCACCTCTCCCTCGACACCCTCCCCTACGTCCGCGACCACTGCGTCTACCTCCAGCCCGACGACTGGCCCGAGCCCGCCGACCGCTTCCCCGTCGTCCCGATGACCACCCTGCTCGAACTGGCCGCCGAAGAGGCCCGGCAGGTGTCCCCGGGGCAGACCGTCACCGGCTACTCCGACGTACGGGCCCTGCGCTGGCTGCCCGTCGCCCCGCCCGTCGACCTGACCGTCACCACCACCCCCGCCGGGGACGGCCGGATACGGGTCGGCCTCGGCGACTACGCGTCCGTGACCGTGCACCTCGCGGCGCACCACCCGGCGCCACCGCCCCCCGACCCCTCGCCCCTGACCTCCGGCGGGCCGGCGCCGGTGAGTGCCGCGGCGCTCTACCGGGACCGGTGGATGTTCCACGGCCCGGCGTTCGCCGGCGTCCACGAGGTCGGCACGCTCGCCGCCGACGGCATCCGCGGCACGCTGCGCGCCCTGCCCGCGCCCGGCGCCCTCCTGGATGCCGCGGGCCAACTCCTCGGCCACTGGATGCAGCTGAAGCTCTCCGGCGACCGGCTGGTCTTCCCCGCGACCCTGGACCGGGTACGGCTCTACGGTCCCCCGCCCCGCGCGGGTGCGCTGCTGGCGGCCACCGCCCGGATCCGTGCGGTACGGCCCGGCACGGTGCGCGGCGACGTGGAGCTGTGCCGCGCCGACGGCGCCGTATGGGCGCGGCTGGAGGGGTGGACCTACCGGCGCTTCGGGGCCGACGAGCGGGTGTGGCCGATGAAGTTCACCCCGGAGGTGTGCGGCATCGGCGAACCCCGGCCGGGCGGCTGGTGTCTGGCCCGACGTCGCTGGTCGGACCCGGCCTCGCAGGAGCTGGTCATGCGCCGCTATCTGGGCGCGGCCGAACGCGCACGCTACGAACGGTGCGCGCCGCACGCCCGTACGGCATGGCTGCTGGGCCGGATCGCGGCCAAGGACGCGGTCCGTGAACTGCTGTGGGACGAGGGGGCCGGGCCGGTCTTCCCGGCCGAGGTCGCCGTCGTCGACGACGACCACGGCCGCCCCCGCCCCGACGGCCCGCTCACCCGCGGCATCCATCTCTCGCTCGCCCACAAGGACCGCATCGCCGTCGCCCTCGCCCACCGGTCGGGCTCCGTCGGGATCGACATCGAGACCGTCACCGACGATCCGGGCGCCCTCGAACGGATCGCCCTCACCCCGGCCGAACGCCGCCTGGCGGACGGCCTCCACGCCCGCGACGCCGCCGACGGCCGCGCCCACTGGATCACCGCCCTGTGGTGCGCGAAGGAGGCCGCGGCGAAGGCGGCCGGCAGCGGCCTCGGCGGCCGGCCGCAGGCGTGGGCCGTGACCCCGGCACCGGGCGGCACCCTGTGGGTGGCCGCCCCGGACGGCCGCCGCCACCTCGTCCGCCTCGACTTTGTCCACGACCCGTCCGCACGCCACGTCGTCGCCTGGGCCGGGCCGCGGCCCGGGGACCGTACGGGCACCGACACCCCCACACTCCCGGAGGCCGTCCATGGCAGCTGAGCCCCGCACCGAGCGCACCCGGACGATCGTGGACGAGATCACCGACATGCTGGTGAGCGTCGTCGGCGACGAACTCCTCGTCGTCGGGGAGATCGGCCCCGCCACCACCTTCAACGACGATCTCGCCCTGGAGAGCATCGAGTTCGTCGCGCTGGCCGAGCTGCTCCAGGAGCGGTACGGCCCGTCGGTGGACTTCCTCGGCTTCCTCGCCGAGAAGGACATCGACCAGATCCTGGCCATGTCGGTCGGTGAACTCGCCGCGCACGTCGACCGGGTCACCACCGCCGGCCGGACCTGCGCGAGCTGAGCGCGCCATGGCCCACACCCACGCAAACGGGCTGCACCTGCACACCCAGCGGCTGCCGGGCCGCGGCGACGGCCCCACCGTGGTCTTCCTCCACGGGCTGGTGATGGACAACCTGTCGAGCTTCTACTGCACCCTCGCCGGCCCCGTCTCCCGCGCCGGCCACCCCGTGCTCCTCTACGACCAGCGCGGCCACGGCCGCAGCGAGCGGCCGCCCCGTGGCTACGACCGGGACACCGCGGTGGCCGACCTCACCGCCCTGCTCGCCGCCCTCGGGCTCGACCGCCGCCCGGTGCATCTGGTCGGCAACAGCTACGGCGGTGTACTGGCCCTGCACACCGCGCTCCGCCGCCCCGACCTGGTCGCCTCGCTGGTGCTGATCGACGCCCAGCTGACCGGCGACTGGGTCGAGGACATGACCGACACCCTCTCCGTCGCGGCCCTCGGCCTCGAACACAGCGGGCTGCCCGAACAGCTCGCCGCGCTCGGGCGGCGCAAGGAGGCCCGGCTGGCGGCCGGGGCCGACGCCCTGCTCAACCACACCACCCTGATCGAGGACCTCGCCTCGGCGACCGCCTTCACCGCCCGCGACTTCGCCCGGCTGCGCTGCCCGATCCTCGCCGTCTACGGCGCGCACTCCGAACTGCTGCCAGGAGCATACGAGTTGGTGCGCAGCGTGCCGGACTGCGAGCTGTGTGTGCTGCCCGGCGTGGGGCACACCGTGCTCAACGAGGCCACCGAAGGGCTGTGCGCCGCGGTGCTGACCCGGCTCGGCGCCCGGGCCGGGGCGGTGGCCGGATGAGAGTGCTCTTCGTGGTGCCGCCGCTGGCCGGGCATGTCAACCCCACCGTCGCCGTCGCCGCCGAACTCACCGCCCGCGGCCACCAGGTCGCCTGGGCCGGTCCCGCCGCCGCCCTGGAGCCACTGCTCCCCGCGGGCGCCCTGCTGTACGCGGCGGGGGACCGCGGTGCGGCCGAGGGGCAGGACGTCCTGCACGCCCGCTGGCGCGATCTGCGGGGCGTGGCGGCGCTGCGGTTCCTGTGGGCGGAGGTCCTCATCCCGCTCGCCCGCGCGATGCTGCCCGGGGTGCACAGCGCCGTCGCCGCCTTCCGGCCCGATGTGCTGGTGGCCGATCAACAGGCCCTCGCCGGAGCCCTGGTGGCGCGCCGGCACGGGCTGCCCTGGGTGACCTCGGCGACCACCTCGGCGGAGTTCACCCAGCCGTTCGCCGGGGTCCCGAAGGTGGGGGAGTGGGTGGCGCAGAGCATCGCGGCGCTGCTCGCCGACTGCGGCGCACCCGCCGGCTGGGACCCACGCTTCTCCCCGCACCTCGTCCTGGTCTTCTCCACCCCCGAACTCATCGGCCCCGGCGGGCCGGACCCGGGCGGACGCGGCGCCGGCGGATACCCGCCCCACTACGCCTTCGTCGGGCCCGCCTTCGGCGCCCGCCCGCCGGCCGGCGGCTTCCCCTGGCGCCGGCTGGATCCCGCCCGGCCCCGGGTCCTGGTCTCCCTGGGCACCCTCAACCGCGAGGCGGGCGCCCGTTTCTACCCCGCGGTCCTGCGTGCCGCGGACGCCCTCGCCGACCGCGCCCAGCTGATCCTCGCCGCCCCCGGCGACCTCATCGGGACCCTCCCGCACCACGTGGTGCACCAGGAGTACGTCCCCCAGCTGAAGCTGCTGCCGCACCTGGACGCGGTGCTGTGCCACGGCGGCCACAACACCGTGTGCGAGGCGCTCGCGTACGGGCTGCCGCTGGTCGTGGCGCCGGTCCGCGACGACCAGCCGATCGTCGCCCGCCAGGTGACCGAGGCCGGCGCGGGCGTACGGGTGCGCTTCGGCCGGGCCCGCGCGGAAGAACTGCACCGGGCGCTGTCCGCCGTCCTGGACGACCCGGCCCACCGCCGCGCGGCCCGCCGCATCCAGGCGTCCTTCGCCGAGGCGGGCGGCGCCCCCGCCGCGGCCGACCGCCTGGAGAAACTGCCGCCCGGGCCGCACCTGCACCCGCCCGTCCCCGGCACCGCCCCGACCGTGAGCGTGGAGGGACCATGAGCCAGCTGACACCAGCGCACCGTTCGGGACGACGTACGCGATGGGTGGCGGCCGCCGCCGTCACGGCCCTGGGCGCGGGCACCGTACGCGCCCGCCGCCGGCTCGCCGCGCTGCCCGTGCTCGACCTCGCCCCGCACGACTCGCCGCCGCTGCTGGGCTGGCAGCTGATCACCGCGCCCGGTGTCACGGCCGACGAGGCCACCCTGCGCGCCGCGGTCGCCCACGCCGTACGCGAAGGACTCCAGGTCCTGGACCTCGTCCCGACCCAGCTGGACGCCGAGAGCACCCTCGGGCTGCTCCGGCTGCTGGACCCCGCGGGCCACCGCACCGACCGTTGTGCTCCGGGCCACAGCGCGGGCCATGCGCTGCTGGTGGCCGACGCGGTCCTCGGGCGGGCCGGGCTCGACGACGCGGAGCCGCCGCGCTCGGCGGCCGACCTGCTCCGCCTCGTGCGCACCCTCAAGGAGTACGCCCCCGAGGCCACCGGCTGGGCCCTGGCACCCGGCGTGACGGCGCCGCCCTGCGACCCTGGGTGGCGCGCCGAGGAACTGCGCGCCCGCGGCCTGCCGCCGGGCCTGCTGTCCGCAGCCCAGCTCGCCGGGCTCGCCCTGCTGGTGAAGTGCTGTGTCTCGGCACCGCGTTGGGGCCTGGCCGCGGCCGCCCTGTACTGGCTGCAGCCCGCCGCCGTGCTGGCCCCGGCCCGCGGACCGCGCCCCGCCGACCTGGCCCGCGCCACCGCGCTGCGTCCGCTGCGCACCCTGACCACCGCGCTGCGGACTCTGCAAACGCCCTCGGCCGATCCGCCCGAACCGGCCGGCACCGCGGCGCGCCGGGCCGCCTACCTCAACGAACTCGCCGCCGGCACCGAGCGGTTCTTCGAACCCCGCCGCACCGACTGCCCCTGGTGCGCGGCACCGGACCTCGCCGTGCGGGTCCGGATGCCCGACCTGCTCCAGGGCAAGCCCGGCCGCTTCACCCTGGAGGAGTGCCGCCGCTGCGGCCACATCTTCCAGAACCCCCGCCTCACCCCGGACGGACTGGACTTCTACTACCGCGACTTCTACGAGGGCCTCGGCGGCGAGGGCGCCGCCCTGGTCCTGGGCCGGATGAGCGGCACCTACCGCGACCGTGCCGCACTGCTGCGGCCCTTCACCACCCCCAGGGCCTGGCTCGACGTCGGCACCGCCGCCGGGCACTTCTGCAACGCGGCGCGCACCGTTTGGCCCGACACCCGATTCGACGGCCTGGACATGGGTGAGGGGGTGCACGAGGCCGCCCGCCGGGGCTGGATCACCACCGGCTACCAGGGCCAGTTCCCCGACCTGGCCGACCGGCTCGCCGGCCGCTACGACACGGTGAGCATGCACCACTACCTCGAACACACCCGGGACCCCTTCGCCGAACTCGACGCGGCCGTCAAGGTCCTGGCCCCCGGCGGCCATCTGCTGATCGAGCTCCCCGACCCCGAGTCCCGTACGGGGCGACTGCTCGGCCCCTACTGGCTGCCCTGGTTCCAGCCCCAGCACCAGCACCTGATGCCGGTGGGCAACCTCAAACAGGCCCTGGCCGCCCGGGGCTTCACCGTCCTGGCCGAGCAGCACGGTGCGGCGCACCAGGGCAACGGCGACTTCCTCGCGGCCGTCGCCCTCCTCGCGAACCGGCTCGCCCCCGACCCGCGAGCCCCTTGGGCCGTCGTCCCCGACACCCCGGGCCGCCGCCGCGCCCGAAGTGCCGTACAGGCCATGGCGGTTCCCTGCTACGCCGCCGCCTTCGCCCTGGACGCCCTGGGCACCGTCGCGGCCCGGGCCACCGACGGCGGCAACGCCTACCGGCTGCTGGCCCGCAAAGCACTGGGGTGAGCGCGGTGGACCTGGCCCGGCGCGCGACGGCGGACCCGCTGCTGCGGCTGCTCGCGCACGGCTTCGCGACCACGTACCGGCGGCCGCCCGGCGCGGTGTGGCGGGCTCCGTACGCCTTCCGGCTCGCCGCCTCCGCCGTCGAGCCCGCCGCGCCGCTCACCGCGGCGGCCCCACGGACCGACTGGGTCGCGGCGGCCAACTGGTATGTCGCCGCGGCCGTCTCGCCGCGCGCCGACGGCCTGCTCCGCTGCGGCTCGCTCAACCACCCGGCCGAGTCCGCCGAGCTCCCCCTGACCGGCCCGGCCGCCCGCGCCCCCGGCTGGGCGGCCCGTCCCTACGCCGTGCTGCGGGCGCTCGCCGCCGCCGGCTTCGGCCGGGGCGGCGCCGATCTGCACGTGAACGCCACCCTGCCCGATGCCGTGGGGCTGCCCGTCGCCGAACCGCTGGAGTGCGCGGTCGCGTTGGCTCTCGCGGACGTCCACGCCGCACGGGGTGCCCGCCCGCTGCCCCGTGCGCAGCTGGCCGAACTCCTCGGCGCCGCCGTACCCGGCGACCACGGGCTGCGCCGCGCGGTGCTCTTCGGCCGGACCGGTCAGCTCCTGGCGGCCGACGGCAGCGCCCGCCGACCGCTGCCCGCCCCGGACGGCGGCCCCGCGCCCTGTCTGCTGCTCCTGACGGCCCGCACCGCCACCGGCGGCGGTACGGGGGACACCGGCGCCGCGGCCGTGGCCACCGGCCTGGCCGGCGCGGTCCGCGAAGCCCTCCGGGCCGGCGCCCGGTCCGCCTGCTGGCCGGGCACCCGCCCGGGGCGCAGCGTCCTGCTGCTGATGCCCCCTGACCGGCGCGCGGCCGTCCGCACCGCCGTCCTCGACGCCTTTCGCCGCTGCGACCTGCCCGTACCGCGTCTGCTGCGGATCGCCGTCACGGGCGCCGCCCGCCGCGAGGACTGACACCCCCCACACCTGCCGGCCTCCCCCCTCAGAGGAACGAGACCTGATGAGACGAACAGTGAACCTCAGACGCCGGGCGATCGCCGCGGCGCTCGGTGCGCTCGGCCTGATCGCCGTCGCCACCACGGCGGACGCCCACACCGGCCGGTCCGCGCTGCCGTCCTACGACCACGTCGTGGTCGTCGTCTTCGAGAACAAGCAGTACGGCGAGATCATCGGCAACCGCGACGCGCCCTACCTCAACGAACTCGCCCAGAGCGGCGCCGACCTCACCGCAATGAAGGCGCTGACCCACCCCAGCCAGCCGAACTACTTCAACCTCTTCTCCGGCGCCACCCAGGGCCTCACCGGCGACGGCTGCTACACCGCCCAGTCGATGACCGCGCCCAACCTCGCCCAGGAGCTGATCGCGGCCGGCAAGACCTTCGCGAGCTACAACGAGGGCCTGCCCGCCCAGGGCTCCACGACCTGCTCCGACGGCCGGTATCGGCAAAAGCACAACCCCTGGTTCGCCTTCCGGAACGTGCCGCTGGACACCGGCCGGACCTTCGCGCAGTTCCCCCGGGGCGACTTCGGCTCGCTGCCGACCCTGTCGTTCGTCATCCCGGACATCTGCAACGACATGCACGACTGCGCCGTCGGCAGCGGTGACACCTGGCTGAAGAACAACCTCGCCGACTACGCCCGGTGGGCCGAGGACCACAACAGCCTGCTGATGGTGACCTGGGACGAGGACAACCTCCTCGGCTCCAACCGGATCGCGACCATCTTCCACGGCGCCCACGTCAAACGCGGCAGCGTCAGCGGCGACTACAACCACTACAACCTGCTGCGGACCTTCGAGGACATGTACGGCACCGGGCACGCGGGCAACGCGGCCACTGCCGCCCCCGTCACCGGGGTCTTCGACACCGGAGGCACCGAACCGCCCGGCGGCGGCCTCGAACTCGCCACCCCCGGCCCGCAGACCTGCCGCTTCGCCCAGGAGTGCAGCGTCAAGCTCACCGCCACCGGCGGCAGGACCCCGCTCACCTACCGTGTGACCGGTCTGCCGTTCGGCCTGTCCGCCGACGCGGGCGGCGGCCGGATCGGCGGCAGACCCTGGCAGACCGGCACCTTCCCGGTCACGGCGACCGTCACCGACGCCACGGGAGCCACCGCCACCGCTTCCTTCCCGCTCACCGTCAACTGGTTCTGACGGCGCCGACAAAGGAACAAAGGCCCGGGCCCGCCACCGTGCGGTGGCGGGCCCGGGCCGGGCGCCGGTGGGCTGGTGCGCTCAGCGGCGCCGTACCAGCGGGAACGGCAGCGTCTCGCGGATCGACAGACCGGTGAGGAACATGACCAGCCGGTCCACGCCGATGCCCAGACCACCGGTCGGCGGCATCGCGTACTCCAGCGCCTGGAGGAAGTCCTCGTCCAGCTCCATGGCCTCCGGGTCACCGCCGGCCGCCAGCAGCGACTGGGCGGTGAGCCGCCGGCGCTGCTCGACCGGGTCGGTCAACTCCGAGTAGGCGGTGCCCAGTTCGGTGCCGAACGCGACCAGGTCCCAGCGCTCGGCGAGCCGCGGATCTCGCCGGTGCTGCCGGGTCAGCGGGGACACATCGGTCGGGAAGTCCTTGTAGAAGGTGGGCAGGGTGGTCTTCTCCTCGACCAGGCGCTCGTACATCTCCAGCACGATGTCGCCCCGGCCGCTCTCCGGCTTGACCGGCACCCCCGACGTCGCGCACAGACGGCGCAGCACCTCCGGGTTCGTGTCGGCGTCGACCTCCTCGCCCAGCGCCTCCGAGATCGCGCCGTAGACAGTCTTGACCGGCCAGATCCCCGAGATGTCGTGCTCGACCAGCCGGCCGCGCTCGTCCGCCTTACGGGCGGTGGCGCTGCCGAACGCGGCGACGGCCGCGCTCTGGATCAGCTCCCGGGTCAGATCGAGCATCACGTCGTAGTCGGCGAACGCCTGGTAGGCCTCCAGCATCGTGAACTCGGGGTTGTGCTTGTAGGAGATGCCCTCGTTGCGGAAGGTCCGCCCCATCTCGAAGACCTTCTCCATGCCGCCCACACACAGCCGCTTGAGATACAGCTCCGGCGCGATCCGCAGATACAGATCGAGGTCGTAGGCGTTGATGTGGGTGTGGAACGGGCGGGCGTTGGCGCCACCGTGGATCTGCTGCAGCATCGGCGTCTCGACCTCCAGGTAGCCCCGGTCGATCAGCCCCTGGCGCAGCGCCTGTACGGCGGTGCTGCGGGCCCGCAGATTGTCCCGCGCGTCCGTCGAGACGACCAGGTCCACATACCGCTGGCGGACCTTGGCCTCCGGGTCGGACAGTCCGCGCCGCTTGTCCGGCAGCGGCCGCAGGCACTTGGCGGTCAGCCGCCACGTGCTGACGAAGACCGTCAGCTCACCGCGGTCGCTGGCGCCGATCTCGCCCTCCACCTCGACATGGTCACCGAGGTCGATGTCCGAGCCGAAGCGGTCCAGTCCGGCGCCGCTGCCGTCCCGGGTCAGCGCGATCTGCAGATCGCCCGACCAGTCCCGCAGCACCGCGAAGAGCACTCCGCCGTGGTCGCGGGTGAGCAGCACCCGGCCGGCAAGGGTGACGGACTTGCCGGTCCGCGCCCCGGCCTTGAGGTCGGGGAACTCGCTGCGGACCTCGCCCAGGGTGTGCGTACGGTGCACGCCCACCGGGTACGGGTCGGTGCCGTTCGCCCGCAGCCGCTCCAGCTTCCGGTGGCGCACCCGCACCTGCTCGGGCAGCGCGGCGAGCTCCTGCTCGTGCAGCTCCTCCTCGGTGGCCGGGCCCGTCTGGACCAGACCGAGTTCGTCCAGCGACGGCAGGCCCGCGGTGCTCGCCGGGGCCAGCAGCCGCTTCTTGTGGCCCTTGCCCCACAGCGTGCCCAGGCTCGGCACGGCGACGAAGCCCTCGGCGATACCGGAGGCCAGACCGATCCGGGCCAGCGCGCCGGCGTCCGCGTAGCACAGGAACCGCGGGTACCACTCCGGGTTGTACTTCGCGTTGGAGCGGTACAGGGCCTCCAGCTGCCACCACTTGGAGAAGAACAGCAGCAGCCGGCGCCAGAACTTCAGCACCGGCCCGGCCCCGATCCGGGCGCCCTCCTCGAAGGCGGACCGGAACACCGCGAAGTTCAGCGAGACCCGGCGCACGCCCATCGCCCCGGCCTGCGCGCACAGCCGGGCCACCATGAACTCCATGACGCCGTTGGGCGCGGTGCGGTCACGGCGCATGACGTCCAGCGAGATGCCGTCCTTGCCCCACGGCACGAAGGACAGCAGCGCGATCATGTTGCCGTCGCCGTCGTACGCCTCGGCCAGCAGGCAGTCCCCGTCCTCCGGGTCGCCCAGCCGGTCCAGCGCCATCGAGAAGCCGCGTTCGGTCTCGGTGTCCCGCCAGGCGTCCGCCCGGTGGATGACTTCCTGCATCTCCTCGTCGGTCAGCGCGGAGTGGCGCCGCAGACGGAAGGTCGCGCCGGTCCGCTCGACGCGGTTGACGGCCTGGCGGGTGACCCGCATCTCCCGGCCGTCGAGGTCGAAGTCCTTCACATGCAAGATCGCCTCGTCGCCGAGCTGCAGCGCACCGAGGCCGCAGCGCGCGAACGCCTTGGCGCCGCTCTCGCTGGCGCCCATGACGGCCGGCTGCCAGCCGTAGCGCCCGGCGACCTCCAGCCAGGCCTCGATGGCCTGGGTCCAGGCCTCGCGGTCACCGACCGGGTCACCGCTGGCCAGACAGACACCGGCCTCGACGCGGTAGGTGACGGCGGCCTTGCCGCTGGGGGAGAAGACCACGGCCTTGTCGCGGCGGGTGGCGAAGTAGCCGAGCGAGTCCTGGCTGCCGTAGCGCTCCAGCAGCGCCCGGATCCGGTCCTCCTCGTCCCCGTGCAGCGCGGCCTCCATGCGCTGCGAACGGAACAGCGTGGCCGCGGCGTTCAGCAGCGCCAGCGCACCGAGGAGACCGAGGAGGAAGTTGGTCCAGTGCGGCGGATGACCCTCGACCAGCCGGCCGCCGACCAGCCCGCCGCAGACGCGGTTGGCGGCCCACAGCAGCCGATTGCCGCCGCCGGCCTCCAGGGTGCCCGGCGTCAGCGACACCAGACCCCAGCCGATCAGCACCGCGACGGCCAGCCCGCCGATCAGCACACCGATGGCCCGCAGGAACGCCCCGCGCCGGGTGATCGCATAGAACTCACGGTGCGAGACGAGCAGCAGCACCAGCACGCCGCCACACAGCACCAGGGAGAAGGCGAACTCCCAGTAGCCCATGGCCAGGAACGCCGCGTCCGCCAGGATGACCAGCACCATGTAGGCCACCAGGCACCACAGCGCCACACGTTTGCGTGCGGTCAGCGCCGCGGCCAACAGGAAGAGGAGCACCGCATAGGCGAGGTTCGGCGGCACCGGGAAGGTGAGCGTGTCCAGCCAGTAGATCACCGGATGGAGTCCGCGCCGCAGGGGCCCGATCAGCGCGGTCAGGGCGCAGAAGAGCCCCAGCATGCTGAAGATGATGGCGAAGCCATTGGGGACCCGGCGCCGGAAGCGCCGCCACCCCGTAAGTTGATCCTGGTCCTGCACGGTGCTCATTCCGTCACATTAGGCTCTGAAAAGGGTCAGCTGCTCGGCGCGAGGGCGCTGTTCGTCCGTCGTGGGGATCAGCCGGCATGCCAGTCTCCGATCCCCATTGTCCTGTCGTCTTTCCCTCGTACGGAGGATGTGGCGACCTCAGGGGCGTCACTCACCTGGACCTTGCCACAAACCCGCCCCGCGGCCGAGTCGGTGCAACTCCGGCCGATGGTGAAGTTCAGGTCATAGTCCTTGGCGACGTGGGGGACGCCGCCGGAGTCCGCAGGGTTGAGCTCCGCCCGCAGAGCGACCCCGGTGCCCGGCTCCCGGTGCCGCGCCGGCAGCCAGTCCGCCCGGTCCTTACCGCTGCGGTCCTTGCTCCAGGCCCATGATCCGGTCGTGCCACGGCCGGTGAGGATACACAGCCGGCGCTCCACGGCTTCCCGGTGGGTCACCGGGAAGCCGAAGGTGACCGTCAACGGCCGGTCGACGTCGACCGCGCCGACCGGTGTGCCGGTGGCCAGCGCCAGCTCGCGGAGCCGGTTCGGCTTCGCGATGGTCAGCGATTCCTTGGTCGCACCCACGTCGCCCTGCCGATTCCTGGTCCGGGCGAGGACGGAGTACTTGGTGCCCGGCGCGGTCTTCGTCAGGGCCGTCCACTCGGTCCCGCCACTTCCGAGCCCGCCGGGCAGCTTGTGGCCTCGGGGGTCGGTGACCGTCACCTCGGTCAGCACCCCGCCCTGAGCGGTCACCTTGATCTTGTCGCCGGCCTGCACGGTCCTCGTCCCGCTCGCCGCCCCCAGCGCGACCCTCACCGGCTCGCCCTGGGGAGCCGACGACGCGAGGCCCCCGCACGCGGTGAGCGTGCCCACGGCAATCACCGGGAGCACGCACGCAAAGACGCGCAGTGACCGGAAGGGCCGGTGACGGGGGGAGGGGGTCTGGCTCATACGGGCTTTCCGTCTGCGAGGAGGGGGAGGGGCAGGATCGGCCGCTAAGACGATCGAGCGACACGATTCGTTGCAGGGAGTTATGTGATACGCGCCACATTGGCTGGCGGGGTGCGCTGGGTGGCGTGAACGTGCCGCCGCCGCTGGGTATTTGGGGCGACATACGGCTTATGTCCCTCTTAGGGTGCGTGGCGGTGGGTGACGCGGACGCCGGGAGGGCGGGCGGTCGGCGGAGGGCGCGAGGGGGCATCCTCCCTGCTCCCGGTGGTGCGTCGCCCGGCCGTCCGCCGTGGCCGGAGGCCTGTCGCTCGCCGACGCCTGGTGACCCGTAGTGATCACCCGATCGGAGCACCCGTACAAGAACCGGACATACCCTGAAATACGCCAAACTGGCCACCCATTGCTGCCCGTTCGGGCGGCGGTCGAGGAGGGTGCGTCCCGTGGCAATTTCCATCTCGGTCGTGCTGCTGCTGGTGGTCCTGACGGTGATCTTCCTGCGCAGCGGCAAGCTCAAGTTCTCGCACGCCCTGGTGTGTGCACTGCTCGGCTTCTATCTGGCGAACAGCAGCCTCGCTCCCGACATCCACCAGGGCCTGACCGGCGCCGCCGATGTGGTGAGCAGTGTGCGTCCATGAGGCGGCGGCTGAGCGCGAGGGGCGGCCACGCGCCGGCGCTCAGCCCCGTACCCGCCCACCGAGTCGTTCAGGGCCTGTCCGATGGGTCAGGGTCGGAAAGGCCCTAGGGGAGAAGACCCCGATCGCATTGGGGACCGGCCGCTCCGCCCCGCCCGACGGATGGTTGCGCACCGTCTCCCCGTAGGCGTCGCCGGTGACCAGCGTGGAGGACCCGCCGCCGTCCAGATCCACCGCGCTGCGCGCGCCCAACTCCGCCATCAGATCGGCAAGTTCACACACCGTCAGCCCGGTCTGGCCCGGCGCTCCGTCCAGTGCCAGCAGATACAGCACCCGGCCGCCGGCGCCGGTCCCCGCGGAGGTGCGCACCGCCACCGCGCCGGAGTCCAGACCGTCCACCGGCGCGCCGTTCCGCACGATCGGGAAGCCGCCCACCGCGAACCGCAGCCGCCCCGGCCCCCGGCCGGCCAGGTGGTGGCTGACGCTCACCCGCTCACCGAGGTGCAGCTTGCGCAGCTGGCGGGCCCCTTCCTCCCTGCCCACCAGCACCACGCTGCCGACAGCCACGCCGCCGGAGCTCGGCGCGTCCCGGAGTGCCGCCACCCGGCCGTGGCGGACCGTCACCTCTGTGGTGTCCGTGCTGCACGGCGCCGCCCGGTCGGTGTCCGTCCCGCAGGTGGCGCGCAGCCGGGACGCCGGGCCCCACCGCGCGGTGTACGCGCCGATCCCGTCGACCGGCAGGGCGTACTGGTTCAGGCCGCGCAGCGGCAGCGCCCCTTCGGGGGTCAGCACCGCACCGTGCAGCGTGAGCCGGTCCAGCCGGGCCCGGTGGTCGTAGCCGACGCCGATGACGTCCTCGGTGGTGGCGCCGGGCGGCATGACCGGCCCGAAGCGCTGCCCGTCGGGCACCGCGCTCTTCAGCTGCCGCCCGGAGGCCACCGCCGGGCCGACCGAGGCGCCGGTCGCCTCCACACCGGGATGCTGGCCCTCGCTGATGTTGAAGAAGTCGCCGTTGACCGCCGCCACCGCGCCACGGTCCGCGGCCAGTTCGGACACCGGCGACCGGGCGCCGATCGCCCCCGGGTACAGCAGGTCCACCGCGACCCGCGGATCGGCCAGATCGACCGTCACCAGATGCCCGTGCACCAGGCCGCGGGGCACCGTCATCCGGAATTCGGCGTAGGACACACCCGGTGCCACCGACGTGGCACCGAAACGGTGGAGACCGGTGTCCGCGGCGGTGGCCGGAGCCCCGCCCGCCAACCCGCCGCCGATCAGCGCCCCCCATGCCACCAGCACGGTCAGCATCGCGCGCACTCGAACGAATCGCTGCTTCACGAGGCCCCCCTGACGTCACGCCAACTGTCCCAGGTGCGGAAGATGTTCACTATGGCCCGGAGATGTCATGAATCGGTACACCCGTGGAACGGCCGCCGTGTCGCCGGGCGCCGTCCCCGCCGGATGCCCTCGCGGGGCCGCGATCGCGCGTCCGGCGGCGTCCCGGCCCGTCGGCGTGGCGGAGGGTGCGGCGCAGCGCCGGGTCACATGGTGGTCCGCCAGGAGGGCCCGTTCACCAGTTGCAGGTATCGCGCCCAGTCCCAGAACTCACCGGGGTCCGTGTGGTCGCTGCCGGGGACCTCCACATGGCCGATGATGTGCTCGCGGTCCTTGGGGATCGAGTAGCGGTCGCAGATGGCGGCGGTGAGCTGGGCGGACCGGGTGTAGAGGATGTCGGTGAACCACGCAGGGTCGTCGATCCAGCCCTCGTGCTCGATGCCGATGCTGCGGGTGTTGTAGTCCCAGTTCCCGGCGTGCCAGGCGACGTCCCGCTCGCGGACGCACTGGGCGAGATGGCCGTCGGTGGACCGTACGACATAGTGCGCGGCCGCCTTGTGTGCCGGGTTCTGGAAGAGCTTGAGGGTGTGGGCGTAGGTCTCCTGCGTCACATGGATCACGACCATCTCGACCGGGTACTGGGTCGGGCGATTGGCGGTGGTGAGGTTGGACGGGCTTGCCGGGACCCACTGGTGAGGGGGGTAGGCGCCGCGGCCCGGTGTGAGCCGGCGCGCGGAGGCGGCGGCACCGGCGGTGGCCGTGCCGAAGGGGGCGAGTGCGGCGGACGCGGTGAGCGCGGCCGCACCGGTGAGCAGGCGTCTGCGGGCCGGGCGACGGGGGTCGGGCTCCATGTGAACTCCTGACAGGGACCGAGGGGTGGTCGCGTACATGTCACGCACAGCCGGTGCGTTCATGATGCGCAACAGGGCTCGCCCTGCCAAGGGAATGGCCGTTCTGCCAATGGCTGGACCAAAGGCAGAACGGCGCAGGTCAGAAGTCCAGGAGATACCTGATCGGACGTCACTCGGGTGCCGCACCCCCGGCCTTGGGGCGGTGGTGGGCGCGGCACCCGCAGCCCCGCTTCCCGGCCGGTCAGTGTCCGATCTCTACGTCCTCCAGGATGCCCAGCGCGTCCGGCACCAGCACCGCCGCCGAATAGTAGGCACTGACCAGATAGTTGAGGACGGCCTGGTCGTTGATGCCCATGAAGCGGACCGACAGGCCGGGCCGGTACTCGTCCGGGATGCCCGTCTGGTGCAGCCCGACCACCCCCTGGTTCTCCGCGCCGACCCGCATCGCCAGGACCGAGCTGGTCCCCTCCGGGGTGATGGGGATCTTGTTGCAGGGCAGCAGCGGAATGCCGCGCCAGGCCCGGACCGCGGTGCCCTCGACCTCCGCGGTCGTGGGGTAGATGCCCCGGGCGTTCCACTCCCGCCCGATGGCCGCGATGGTGCGCGGGTGGGCCAGCAGGAACTGGGTCTTGCGGCGGCGGGAGATCAGCTCGTCGAGGTCGTCGGGGGTGGGCGGACCGGTGCGGGTGTGCAGGCGCTGCTTGAGGTCGGCGTTGTGCAGCAGCCCGAACTCCCGGTTGTTGACCATCTCGTGTTCCTGGCGCTCCCGCAGCGCCTCGACGGTCAGCCGCAGCTGCTGGTCCAGCTGGTTCATCGGGTCGTTGTAGAGATCGGCGACCCGGGAATGCACCTTCAACACGGTCTGCGCCACGCTGAGTTCGTACTCCCGCGGCGTCAGTTCGTAATCGGCGAAGGTGCCCGGCAGGGCCGGCTCACCGACATGGCCGGCGGCCAGCTCGATGGCCGACTCACCGTGCTTGTTCTGCGCGGGCACCAGCGCCGCGCGGAACTCCTCCAGGTGGGAGCGCAGCGACTCCGACCGGGCCAGCACCTCTTCGAGGTCGCTGCGGTACAGGGTCAGTGCGGTCACCCGGGTCACCGCGCGGACGGAGTGCTCCCACTCCGCGTCCGGCGACAGCAGCGCCGCCGCACCGAGGGCGTCACCGTCGGCCAGTACCCCCAGCACCGTCTCGTCGCCGTACTTGCCGGTGCCCCTGCGGTCGAGCTTGCCGTGCGCGATCAGGATGACCCGGTCGGCCTGCCCGCCCTGCCGGGCCAGCACATCACCCGGTGCGAACTCCCGCTGGACGAACCGGTCCGCCAGCGCCTCCAGCGTCGCCGCGTCGGTGTAGCCGCGCAGCGGGGCCAGCTCGCGCAACTCCGCCGGAATGACCCGGACGTCGGAACCGGTCGAGACGAACTCCACCCGGCCGTCACCGAGGGTGTGGGTCAGCCGCCGGTTGACGCGGTACGTACCGCCGGAGACCTGCGTCCAGGGCAGGATGCGCAACAGCCAGCGGGAGGAGATCCCCTGCATCTGCGGCACGGTCTTGGTCGTGGTCGCCAGCTTGCGGGCGGCCGCGGTGTCCAGGCTGGTCCGCTCGGGCGCGGACGGCTGCGGGCCGGACGTCGGATCCACCGATGTGGTCATGGAGAAGGCTCACCTGTTCTTGTTCGGTGCGGTGCGTACGGTGCGCGCCGGGCGGGCATACGGGACCGCTCCCCGACGCGCCGAGTTCTTCCGCGGAGCGTTCAGTGGCCGATCTGGACGTCGTCGAGCACGCCCAGCGCATCGGGTACGAGAATGGCCGCCGAGTAGTAGGCGCTGACGAGATATTTGAGAACGGCCCGGTCATCGAGGCCCATATAACGCACCGAGAGGCTCGGTTCATATTCATCGGGAATTCCGGTCTGGTGCAGGCCGACCACGCCCTGCTTTTCCTCACCGGTGCGCAACAGCAGAATGGAGCTCGTCCGCTCCTTCGTCACCGGAATCTTGTTGCACGGAAAGATCGGGACACCGCGCCACGACGGCAGCGAATGCCCCATGAAATCAACCGCCGTCGGATACAGTCCGCGGGCACTGCATTCCCGGCCGATCGCGGCGATCGTCTGCGGATGGGCGAGCAGGAAACCCGGGTCCTTCCAGACCGTCGCGAGCAGCTCGTCGAGGTCGTCGGGGGTGGGCGGACCGGTGCGGGTGTGGATGCGCTGCTTGAGGTCCACGTTGTGCAGCAGCCCGAAGTCCCGGTTGTTGATCATCTCGTGCTCCTGGCGCTCCCGCAGCGCCTGGACCGTCAGCTTCAGCTGCTCCTCGACCTGGTTCATCGGGTCGCTGTAGAGGTCGCCGACCCGGCTGTGGGTGCGCAGCACCGTCTGCGCGACGCTGAGTTCGTACTCCCGCGGCGTCAGGTCGTAATCGACGAAGGTACCGGGCAGGGACGGCTCGCCGTGGTGCCCGGAGGCGACCGAGACCGCCGACTCCCCACTGGCGTTGGTGGGCCGTGCGCCGTCCTGCCGGGCCGTCGCCAGATGCTCGCGCAGCCCGGGGGAGCGGTCCATGACCTCCTGCGCGCCCAGCCGGGACAGCGCCATGACGGTCACCCGGGTCACCGCGCGATAGCTGAACCGCCAGGTCCCCTCCGGGTCGGTGAGCGGCTCGTCGCCGAGGTGGTCGCCGCCGGCCAGCGCTTCGAGGACGGTGTCCTCGCCGTATTTGCCGCTGCCGATCCGGTCCACCCGGCCGTGCGCGATCAACACCAGCCGGTCGCCCGGCGCACCGGCCTCGGCGATCAGTTCCCCGGGCGCGTATTCCTGCTGGGTGAACCGCTCGCCGAGCGCCGCCAGCGCCTCGGAATCGGTGAACTCCCGCAGCGCGGGCAGCTCGCGCAGCTCCTCGGGGATGATCGCCACATCGCTGCCGGTGATATCGAAATCGATGCGCCCGTCGCCGAGCGTGTACGTCAGCCGGCGGTTCACGCGGTACGTACCGCCGGACACCTGCACCCAGGGCAGCAGCCGCAGCAGCCAGCGGGACGTGATGGCCTGCATCTGCGGTGCCGTTTTGGTGGTGGTCGCCAAATTCCGTGCTGCGGTGGTACTCAGACTGGAATTCTGGGATTCTTCCGTGCTGCCATGCAGCGATTCGTCGGCAATCGTCATCATGCCACCTGTCTCTTCGGAGGGTGCGCTGCGGACCGCCCAGAAACCCCACTTCAGGAAGTTCCGCGGCAACCCGCCGAACCGAAGGTAGCCGTGTGGATTTTATCGGCACAATCGCCCGATGGGGTGGCATGGAATTCGCGTGCCCTGGAAAGGTTTAGCGGGCTCAATTCCGGGGAGAGTGTGCCGTGGTCCGGGAATGGAGGGGATCGTCCAGGACGGCCTGCAGTGCGGCGTGCGCCGCCCCGAGCAGCGGTCCGTCCGCGCCCAGGCGGGAGACCGTCACCAGCGGCCCGCCGTCCCGCCCGTCCGCCGCGGCGACGGCCGTGCGCCGTGCCAACTCCCGCTCCAGGGAAGGCAGTACCCACGGCGCCAGCTCGGCCAGCGCACCCCCGAGGACCACCGCCTGCGGGTCGAGCAGATTCACCGCTCCGGCGAGCGCGATGCCGAGGGCCGTCCCCGCCTCGTGCAGCGCACGGACGGTGGCGGCGTCCCCGTCGGCGGCCCGGCGCGCCAGCAGGCCGATACGGGCCCCCGGCCCCGCGGGTGCGGCCGCCGCCCCCTCCGGCGTGACCCCGCCCGCGCGCAGCACCGCCCGTTCCCCCGCGTACTGCTCCAGACAGCCCCGGCCACCGCAGTCGCACACCGGGCCGTCCGGATACACCGGCACATGCCCCAGCTCGCCCGCGAAACCCCGTGCACCCCGCAGGAGTTGGCCGTCCACCACGATCGCGGCCCCGATACCGGACTCGGCCGACACATGCACGAAGTCCGGCGGCGGGGCCGGCCGGCCGCCGCTTCCGCCCAGCCGCAGCTCGGCCAGCGCACCGAGGTTGGCCTCGTTCTCGACGGTGAGCGGGAGGGCGGCCTCGTGCTCCGGCGCCGTCGCCCCGGCGAGGGCCGGTGCCAGATCGGCCGCCCGCCAGCCGAGATTGGGGGCGTGCAGCACGGTCGTCGACCCCCGGGCCACCAGGCCGGGCACGGCGACCGTCAGCCCGGCCGGCCGCAGCCCCTCGGCCGAGAGGCCCGCCGTCACCTCCGCCAGCAGCGCGGACAGCCGCCGCAGCACCGGTCCCGGTGCGCTGTGCCGGTTCGCCGCACCGGCCGCCACCCGCGCGCGCACCCGCCCGCGCAGATCGACCGCACACACCGCCAGATGATCGACGCCTATCTCGGCCCCGATCCCGGCCGGGCCACGGTCGCTGACGGCCAGTTCGCCGCCCGGTCTGCCCCGGCCGCCGGTCGACGCCCGCCCCGTCTCGACCAGCAGCCCGGCCCGCAGCAGCTCGTCGACGAGCGGAGCCACCCCCGCCCGGGTCAGCCCGATCCGCGCCGCGACCGCCGGCCGGGAGAGCGGCCCCTGCGCGGCCACGGTCCGCAGCACCCGGGCCAGATTGCGGCGCCGGATGCCGTGCTGGGTGTCGCCGCCGGACGCGGTCACAGAGGTCTCCTCGGGGTGCCGGCGGGAGCGGACGTCCCTCCGGGTGTACGGATGAGCAGGGCGGTCAGCGGCGCAGCAGCGCCGCACCGTCGGCGAGCGTCGCCGCCAGCCGGTCCCACGCGGCGCGGTCCCGCGGCCGCGCCTCGTACGCCGCGCCGCGGGCCGTGCCCCACCGCCGAGCCACCGCCGCCGGATCCTCGCCCAGCAGCAGTCCGGCCGCCTGCGCCGCCGCACCGAGCGCCACCAGCTCCTGCGCCTCGGGCACCACCACCGGGCGGCCGGACAGCCGGCGCACCGTCTCCCGCCAGGCCCGGCCCCGCGCCCCGCCGCCGATCAGCAACAGCGGGGCATCGGGCGCCGCGTCCGCGTCCAGCACCTCCTCCAGCGCCTGCAGCAGCGCGAACACCGCGCCGTCGTAAGCGGCCTGGAGCAGCCGGCCGGGCGTGGTGTCATGGCGCAGCCCGTGCACCAGCCCCGAGGCGCCGGGCAGATTCGGGGTCCGTTCGCCGTCCAGGAACGGCAGCATCACCACCTCGCCCCCCTCCTCCACGGCCTCCCGGTCGCGCCCCAGCAGCGCCGCCACCCGGTCCACGGCGAGCGTGCAGTTCAGGGTGCAGGCCAGCGGCAGCCAGTCACCGCGGGCGTCGGCGAACCCCGCCACGGTCCCGGTCGGATCGGCGGGCCGGTTCCTGGAGACCGTATAGACCGTCCCCGAGGTGCCCAGGCTCAGCACCGGCTGCCCGGGGCGCAGGCCCAGGCCGAGCGCGGCCGCCATGTTGTCGCCGGTGCCGGCGGCCACCAACGCGCCCTTGGGGAGGGGCAGATCATCGGCGTGTACGGTGCCGGCCGCCTCGCCCGGGAGCGCCACCCGCGGCAGCGCCTCGGGGGCCAGTCCGACCTGCTCCAGGATCTCCGTGTCGTAGGACTCGGTGGACGACGCCCACCAGCCGGTGCCGGAGGCGTCGCCGCGGTCGGTGACGGCCTCACCGGTCAACCGCTGGACGAGATAGTCGTGCGGCAGCCGCACCGCTGCGGTGGCGGCCGCCGCGGCCGGCTCGTTCTCCCGCAGCCAGGCCCACTTGGCCACCGTGAACGCCGGACCCGGAACGCTCCCCACCCGCTCCGCCCAGACCTGCGCCCCACCCAGCTCCGCGATCAGCCGCTCGCTCTGGGGCGCCGGCCGGACGTCGTTCCACAGCAGCGCGGGACGCACCGGCGCACCGGCCGCGTCCAGTGTGACCAGCCCGTGCTGCTGGCCGCCGACGGACAGTGCCGAGGCCTGCCGCGCCGCGTCACCGCACTGCGCCAGCGCCTCGCCCAGCGCCCGCCACCACTGCCCGGGGTCGCTCTCCTTGCCCTCGCCGCCGCTGACCGCGTGCGGCGCCTGCCCCCGGGCGAGGACCACACCGGTGTCGGCGTCCACGACCAGCGTCTTGGTGGACTGTGTCGAGCTGTCCACCCCGACGACGAGCGGTCCCGCTGACTGTGCGCCCATCGTGCACTCTCCTTGGCGGCCCGTGTTCCTTGGTCTGGGTCCAGGGGGTTCCCCGGTGTGCTGCCGCATATTAGTTTGGCCGCGGCGGAATTTGTAAAGCGCGTTGACGAAAGAGCGAGGGAGTCGCGCATGAGCAAGTGCAGTCGGCGAATGACGGGGAGCTGCCCGCCGCGCACCTGCGGGGCCGAGAGGGGAGGGGATCCGGCATGAGGCATCAGCCCGTGCCCGAAGACAGGTTCAGCTTCGGCCTGTGGACCGTCGGCTGGCAGGGCCGCGACCCCTTCGGGGAGGCCACCCGCCGCGCCCTGGACCCCGTCGAAACGGTCCACCGCCTCGCCGACCTCGGCGCGTACGGCGTCACCTTCCACGACGACGACCTGATCCCGCCCGGCGCCGCGGACAGCGCGCGCGAGGCGGCCGTCACCCGCTTCCGGCAGGCCCTGGACGCCACCGGCCTGGTCGTCCCGATGGCCACCACCAACCTCTTCACCCACCCCGTCTTCAAGGACGGCGCCTTCACCGCCAACGATCGCGACGTCCGCCGCTATGCGCTGCGCAAGACACTCCGCAACATCGACCTCGCCGCCGAACTGGGCGCACACACCTATGTGGCATGGGGCGGACGGGAGGGCGCGGAGTCCGGCGCGGCCAAGGACGTCCGGGCGGCGCTGGACCGGATGAAGGAAGCCTTCGACCTGCTCGGCCAGTACGTCGTCGAGCAGGGCTACGACCTGCGGTTCGCCATCGAGCCCAAGCCCAACGAGCCGCGCGGCGACATCCTGCTGCCCACCGTCGGCCATGCCCTCGCCTTCATCGAACGGCTGGAGCGCCCGGAGCTCTACGGCGTCAACCCCGAGGTCGGACACGAGCAGATGGCCGGGCTCAACTTCCCGCACGGCATCGCCCAGGCGCTCTGGGCGGACAAGCTGTTCCACATCGACCTCAACGGCCAGAGCGGCATCAAGTACGACCAGGACCTGCGCTTCGGCGCCGGCGATCTGCGGTCCGCGTTCTGGCTCGTCGACCTGCTGGAGACGGCCGGCTACGACGGACCGCGGCACTTCGACTTCAAACCGCCGCGCACCGAGGACCTCGACGGCGTGTGGGCCTCGGCGGCCGGCTGTATGCGCAACTACCTGATCCTCAGGGAGCGCGCGGCGGCCTTCCGGACCGACCCGGCCGTCCAGGACGCTCTGCACGCCGCCCGGCTGGACCAGCTGGGCCGCCCCACTGCCGAGGACGGCCTCGCCGGGCTGCTGGCCGACCCCACCGCGTACGAGTCCTTCGACGCCGAGGCTGCTGCCGGCCGGGGGATGGCCTTCGAGCATTTGGATCAGTTGGCGTTGGAGCATTTGTTGGGGGCGGTTTGAGGGGTGGTTTGAGGGGGCGGGTCGCGACGTCCGGAGGCTCTCCCCCGCCCCCTCCCCCCCCTCCCCCTTCGGGGGAGGGGGCGGGGGGTGGGTTCGGGGGTGGGGGGAGCGGCACCCGGTTTTTCGGGCGGCGGAGCGGCACCCAGCCCTCGGGGCCAAGCAGCCCCGGCCATTCGAGGATCAACCAACCCCCCTCACCCCACCACCCCCCGCACGAACGACAACTCCGCCGCCCGCTGCTCCCCGCCGCCGCTCTCGTGGGCGTTGAACCGCCACACCTCCAGCTCCTTCTCGCCCGCGTAGTGGTGGTACGCGGCGAAGCCGGTGGACGGTGGCACCACCGCGTCGCGCAGCGCCGTGCCGAACAGGGCCGGGGCGGTGGCGCGGACGGCGAAGTTCAGGCCGTCGAAGTGGTCCAGGGTGCGCAGGGCGGTATCGATGTGGCCGCGGGCGCCGGCGAAGTAGCGGGCGAGTTCGCCGTACGGGCCCGCGTCCGTGACCTCGACCGCCCGCCGGATGTGCGTCAGGAACGGCACATCGATCAGCGCGCCCGCCAGCCCGGGGACCAGCCCGGTCATCGCCAGGGCGAGTGCGCCGCCCTGGCTGTGGCCGGCGACCACGATCCGCTCGGCGTCCACCGCGTCATGGCCCCGCGCCGCCTCCACGGCCCGGACGGCGTCGGTGTACAGCCGCCGGTAGTAGTAGCCGTCGGGATCGAGCAGGCCCTGGGTGAGCTTGCCGGGGACGCCCGGGTTTCCGTAGCCCGCCGGATCGGGGGTGTCCCCGGGGCGGTTGGGGCCGCTCTGCCCGCGGGCGTCCATGACCAGCGTGGCGTACCCGGCGGACGGCCACAGCAGCCAGTCGTGCGGCAGCAGCCGGCCGCCGCCGTAGCCGAGGTACTGCACGATGCACGGCAGCGGCCCGGCGGCCGCGCGCGGCAGCAGGAACCAGCCGCGGATACGGTGCCCGCCGAAGCCGGCGAACTCGACGTCGTAGCAGCTGAGGAGGGCGAGCCCGGTATCCACCTCGGCAAAGCGGGCGTCGAGGTCGTGGGTACGGGCCTCGTCGAGGGTGCGCTGCCAGAACGCGTCGAAGCCGGGCGGTTCGGGAACCGGCGGGCGATAGGCGTGGAGCTCGTCGAGGGGAAGGTCGAGGAACACGGGAAAACCTCCGCGCCGTAGGGTGGCTGGCTTCCTGTCGCCAACCGTGCCCACGGGGCGGACATTTCAGACGCGGAACCGCGGCCGGTCCTGCCGCCACCGGGCACCCGGGGCGGCCCGGCCGGTCAGCGGTCGACGCGCTTGCCCGCCGCGCCGCTGTCCGCGACCTCCCCGACCTCCGCGGCCGCCGGATCGAGCACCCGCGCCAGAAAGGTCCGGGTCCGCTCGTGCTGCGGGGCGCCCACCACCTGCTCCGGGGTGCCCTCCTCCACGATCACCCCACCGTCCATGAACACCACCCGGTCGGCGACCTCCCGGGCGAAGCTCATCTCATGCGTGACGACGAGCATCGTCATACCGTCCTGCGCCAGCGCACGCATCACCGCCAGCACATCGCCGACCAGCTCCGGGTCGAGTGCCGAGGTCGGCTCGTCGAAGAGCATCAGCTCCGGGTCCAT
Organism: Streptomyces auratus; assembly: GCF_050433025.1. Classification (NCBI taxonomy): domain Bacteria; kingdom Bacillati; phylum Actinomycetota; class Actinomycetes; order Kitasatosporales; family Streptomycetaceae; genus Streptomyces; species Streptomyces auratus. The sequence continues at coordinate 2,856,961 of NZ_JBNGCB010000003.1, forward strand.
GGACAGCGCACGGGCGATGGCCACCCGCTGCTGCTGGCCGCCCGACAACTGCGCCGGATAGGCCGCCGCCTTGTCGCTGAGCCCCACCCGTTCGAGGTTGGCGCGGGCGATCCGCTCCGCCTCGGCGCGGTCGCGGCCGAGCACCCGCCGCTGCGCGATCGTCAGATTCTCCAGCGCGTTCAGATGCGGAAAGAGATTGAAGGCCTGGAAGACCATCCCGATCCGCCGCCGGACCCGGTCGATGTCCACGTCCGGGTCGGTGACCTCGGTCCCGGCCACCGTGACCCGGCCCGCGCTCGGCTCCTCCAGCAGATTCACACAGCGCAGCAGGGTCGACTTCCCCGATCCCGACGGCCCGATGACACACACCACTTCCCCGCGCGCCACCGAGAAGTCGATCCCGCGCAGCACCTCCAGCTCACCGAACGCCTTGCGCAGCCCCGCCACCTCGATGGCCTTCGGGTCCGCCGCGCCCGGTGCCGTCGTCTCCGCCGTCACGTCACTCACCTGGCCTTCGCCGTACGGGCCTCCAGGCGCCGGACCAGCTGGCCGAGCGGGAGGGTGATCACGAGATAGAGCAGCCCGGCGATCAGGATCGGGGTCAGGCTCTTGTGCTCATTGAGCGCGTCCCGGCCGAAGTTGGCCAGTTCGAACTGGGTGAGGGACAGCCCCAGCAGATACACCAGCGAGGAATCCTTGGTCAGCAGGATCAGTTCGTTGGTCAGCGGCGGCAGCACGATACGGAACGCCTGCGGAATGACGATGGAGACCATCGCCCGCCCGTGCGACATCCCCAGCGAACGCGCCGCCTCCGTCTGCCCCTTGGGGACCGCCTGAATTCCGGCCCGGATGGTCTCGGCCATGTACGCCGCGCCCACCAGCCCGAGCGACAGCATCACCGTGACGTTCATATCGAGCGCGACCTCGAAGGCCAGCGGCACACCGAAACCGAGCGCGATGAACACCAGCAGACAGGGGATCCCGCGGAAGAATTCGATATAGGTGACGGCGATCCAGCGGTAGGGCGGCACGGACGACAGCCGCATCAGCGCGAGCACCAGACCGAGTGCGAGGCCGAAGCCGAAGCCGAGCAGGGTGTAGAGGACGGTATTGACCAGTGCCGTGGTGATGATCTCGGGGAACAGCGCCTTTGCGACCTCGACGTCGAAGAACGCCATCCGCAGCTGGTGCCAGTCGGCGACCAGCGCGAAGACCACCACGGCGACGACCAGGACGCCGTACTGCACGCCGCGGATGATCCGCGCGCGCTGTCGTTTGGATACGGACATGGTGGCCGGCCTCAGCTCTGCGGGGTGGTGCCGAACCACTTCTTGTAGATCCGGTTGTACGTCCCGTCGGATTTCGCCTTCTTGATGACCTCGTTGATCTTCTTGCGCAGGACGTCGTTCCCGGTGCGCACGCCGATTCCGTAGTGCTCGCCGGTATTGAACTCCGCGGCGACGGCGGTGTCGGGATTCTGCTTCACATAGTCGAAGAGCACACCGTTGTCATTGATGCCGGCGTCGACCTGACCGGACTTCACGGCGGTCAGCAGCAGCCCCAGATCCTCGAACTCGACGAGTTCGACGCCCTTGCCGTGGTCCTTGGCGTAGATCCCGCCGGTGGTGGCCTTCTGATAGCCGAGCTTCTTGCCCTTGAGGTCTTCGACCTTCTTGAAGGGCTTGCCCTTCTTCGTCAACAGCGCCTGGGTGGCATTGAAGTAGGGGTCGGAGAAGTCCATCACCTTGTCGCGCGCGGGCGTGATGGTCATGCCGGCGGCGGCCAGATCGCATTTGCGGATGGTGAAGTCCTGACCGGTCTCGATGCCTTCGAAGGGGGTGTTGACGATCTCCTGCTTGATGCCGAGATCCTTGGCGACGAGGTCGACCAGATCCACATCGAACCCGACGATCTTGCCGTTCTTCTTCACCTGGAACGGTGCGTACGGAAGGTGGGTGCAGGTCTTCAGTGTCCCGGAGGAGACCAGCTCCAGTCCGCCGGCCCCCTTCTTCCCGTCGGACTTGGTGCTGCTGCACCCCGCCACTACGGCGATGGCAGCAACAACGGCTATGACAGACGACGCGGAGCGAGCGGACACGGGTCCTCCAAGGCGTGATGCAGATCAACCAAGCCGTGCATGCTGCGATGTGGCCTGCATCCTGCCACCGGCTCGGGGCGCTGTCGCCGCCCCGTCGGTTGCGTCTGTGTAACGCCTTCGGCCCGCAACCGGGCCCCGCCGGCCTCGCCTCCCCAGGGGCCCGTCAGCGCGCCGGCCTCGCGCCCCCGGGCGCCCCGTCAGCGGCCCAGCGCGGTCGCCACGGCGGCGATGGCGTCCGGGCCCACCCGGCAGCAGCCGCCGATGAGCCGGGCGCCGTCCGCGGCCCAGGCCGCGACCCGGTCCGCGTCGAACGCCGGGCTCCCGCACCAAGCCCGGGCCGCGGCGTCCCAGCTCTCCCCGCTGTTGGGGTAGACCACCACCGGCTTCCCGGTGATCCGTGCCGCCAGCCGTACGGCCCGGTCCGCATCGTCCGGCGCGCAGCAGTTCACCCCCACCGCGATCACCTCGTCGGCGTCCGCCGCCACCGCGAACGCCTCCGCCAGCGGCTGCCCGGCGCGGGTGCACTCGCCCGCGACGCTGTACGACAGATAGGCCGGTACCCCCAGTCCGCGCACCGCGCGCAGCAGTGCCCGGGCCTCCTCGGCGTCCGGCACGGTCTCCAGCGCCAGCACATCGGGCCGCGCCGCGGCCAGTACCTCCAGGCGCGGCCGGTGGAAACGCTCCAGCGCCGCCACCGACAGACCGTAGCGGCCGCGGTACTCGGAGCCGTCCGCCAGCATTGCCCCGTACGGGCCCGCCGAAGCGGCCACATACAGCGGCCCGGCAACCCCGCCGGCCCGCGCCCGCCCGGCTGCCTCGCGGGCCAGCTCCACGCTCCGGCGCAGCAGCTCCGCGGCCCGCTCGGCGCCGATGCCGCGGCGCGCGAAGCCCTCGAACGTCGCCTGGTAGCTGGCGGTGATCGCGACCTGGGCCCCGGCTTCGTAGTACGCCTGATGGGCCCGCACCACGGCCGCCGGCTCCTCGGCCAGCAGCCGGGCCGACCACAGCGCATCGCTCAGGTCGTGCCCGGCGGCCTCCAGCTGGTTCGACAGTCCCCCGTCGAGGACGACCGGGCCCGCGGCGAGGGCCTCGGTGAGCGGCGGGGACGTGCTGACCATGGTGCGAAGCCTCCCGGTGGGGTCCGGACGCGTGCGGTGTGCGCCCCTCGTCATGAGCGTAGTGCCGCCTGCTGACAGTGCCCCGGGCGGCACCTGCGTGCCCGGGGGCGCTCAGCGCAGCGACGCGAACACGAACGAGAACCGCGCCGGGGCCGCCTCCAGCCGGTGCTGCGGCAGCACCCCCGGCCCGCACGACTGGCTGCCGATCCCGTGCTGCGCATGGTCGAGATGGAGCCACAGGTCCTCGCCGGGCCGCAGATCCGTGGTGTGGCGGGCCGCGGTCAGCTCCTCGGCCGACCACCGGCGGGCGGTGAAGAAGAAGTCCGGGTCGCCCTCGATCCGCAGGCCCGAGCCGTCCGCACGGGTCAGCTCCGCCCAGCGCACCCCGGGCCGCGCGCCGTTCTCCTGCGGCCGCACATACGGCGTCTGCAGCTCCTCCACCGGCATCGACCAGCGGCCGACACGGGCGGCGGCCAGGGTGTCGGGATAGCCCTCGCCGGGCCCGCCGCCGAACCACTCGGCGCGGCCCAGACTGCCGCACACCAGCATCCGCACCCCGAGCCGCGGCAGCGGAACCGGCCAGTCACCCTCCGGTTCGACGCTCAACTCCAGCCGCAGCCGGTCGGGTTGGGCCGTCCAGTGGTAGACCGCCCGCAGCGCGAGCGGCGATCCGGCCGGGGCGATCCGGGTCCGTACCCGCACGGCGTCCGCCCCGGTCTCCACGGCATCGACGCGATGCCGCATCCGGTGCAGACCGATCCGCCGCCACTCGGTGGCCGGCCGCGGTCCCGGCTGCCAGGGCGCGGCCTCGTCGTTGTCGGTCGGCGCCCGCCAGACGTCCAACCGGGGGCCGCCGATCCGGAAGCCGTCCAGATAGCCGAGCGTTCCCGTGGCGGCGTCGAAGGTTCCCGGGCCCAGGACGATCACATTGCCCTCGCCGCGGCGCGGGGTGGCGGTGGCCGTCCAGGAGGCGGCGGGGCGCGGGCCGGCCGGCAGCTGGCCCCAGGCGACCTCGTGCCCGGCCGGCGCCCAGGCGGTGTCCTCGTCCAGCACCGCCGTCACCGTCCACAGCGCCTCCCCGTCGTCGCCCGGCTCGACCGGCGGGGTCGGCAGCGGGACCGTCGCCGAGGCACCGGGCGCCAGCGGCGGTACGTCCAGCCGGCCGTGCCCGCGCAGCTCGCCCGCCACCTCGTAGATCCAGCGGAAGGTGAGATGACCGAGGTCGGCGAAGTCGTAGCGGTTGCTGAGCCGGACCGCGTCCGGGTGGCCCTCCTCGTCGGTCTCGGCCTCGATCCGCACCGGTTCGATGACCTTTGAGAACTCCAGCAGGCCCGGCGAGGGCACCCGGTCGGGGAAGACCAGCCCGTCGCAGACGAAGTTCCCGTCGTGCAGCTCCTCGCCGAAGTCGCCGCCGTAGGCATGGAAGAGCTCACCCGCGGGCGTCCGTTGCCGCAGCCCGTGATCGATCCACTCCCAGACGAAGCCGCCCTGGCAGCGCGGGTACCGCTCGAACAGCCGCTGGTACTCGCTCAGCCCGCCCGGCCCGTTGCCCATGGCATGCGCGTACTCGCAGAGGAGGAAGGGCAGGTGCCGCCGGCGGGCGTCCAGCTCCGGGTCGGACAGCGGCTCCTCGGCGCGCTGCCCGATGCGTGCCACCTCGGCGTGGTCGGCGTACATCCGGGAGTAGACATCGGTGTCGGCGCAGCTGGGGTCGCCCTCGTAGTGCAGCGGGCGGGACGGGTCGCGCTCCCGCATCCAGGCGGCCATGGCGGACAGTCCGCGTCCCGTGCCGCACTCGTTGCCCAGTGACCACAGCACGATGCTGGGGTGGTTCTTGTCCCGCTCGACCATCCGCTGTGCCCGGTCGAGCAGCGCCGGCTCCCAGCGCGGGTCGTCCACCGGATTGTCCCGCCAGCCCTGCTGGGCGAACCCGTGCGTCTCCAGATCGCCTTCCTCGACGACCCACAGCCCCAGCTCGTCGCACAGGTCGAGGAAGGCGGGGTCCGGCGGATAGTGGCTGGTGCGCACGGCGTTGATGTGGTGCCGCTTCATCAGCAGCAGATCGCTGCGCATCGTCTCGGGGCCGAGGGCGCGCCCGTGGAGCGGATGGAACTCGTGGCGGTTGACGCCGCGCAGCAGGATCCGGCGGCCGTTGACCTTCAGCAGCCCGTCCTCGACGCGGACCGTGCGGAACCCGATCCGCAGCGGGATCCGCTCGCCGGGGGTGACCAACTCCCCGTCGTAGAGATGCGGGTCCTCCGCCGTCCAGGGGCGCACCGGCACCGTCGCGTGCTCCCCGGTCGGCAGATCGAGGCCGAGCGCCGGGACACGCACCCGGCCGGCCGGAGTGCACTCCACCCGCAGGGTGCCGTGGCCGGTGCGATGGTCGAACCCGGCGTGGACGAAGTGGTCGGCGACCGAGCCCTCCGGACGGCGGTGCAGCGAGACGTTCCGGAAGATGCCGGGCAGCCACCACTGGTCCTGGTCCTCCAGATAGCTGCCCGACGACCACTGGTGGACCCGCACCGCCAGCACATTGCGGCGCGGCCGCAGCAGCGGCCCCACCTCGAATTCATGCGGCAGCCGGCTGCCCTTGAAGTGGCCCAGCTCCTGCCCGTTGAGCCAGACCCGGGCACAGGACTCCACCCCGCCGAAGTGCAGCACGGCGGGCCCCTCGCCCCACCCCTCGGGCAGATCGAAGACCCGCCGGTGATCGCCCGTCGGGTTCTCGTCCGGCACCCGCGGCGGATCGACCGGGAAGGGGTAGGCGGTGTTGGTGTAGACGGGCGCGCCGTTCGGCCGCGCCGCACCGCTGCATTCAAAGGGGCCGTCGGCGGCGGAGCGCCCCTGGAGCACCCAGTGGCCGGGCACCCGCAGGTCCTGCCACTGCGCATCGTCGAAGTCCGGCCGGGCGAACGAGTCGTCCTCGGCGGTGGCGCCCGCCGAGAGCCGGAACCGCCAGGTGCCGTCCAGCGAGAGCCGGGCGGCGTCCGATCTCGCGTACCAGGCGCGGGGCGGCAGGACCCCGCTGCCCGGCGAGCGGTCCTCGTAGTACGGGGACGGGGGGTGCTCGGGGTCGCCGGGGCGGGGCGGTGCGCCGTCCGCCCCGGTGGCGGTCCGGGGTGCGGGCGACGTGTGGTGCGGCGCGTGCGGCGAGGTGCCGGTCACTGGTCCTCCTGCTGCGGGCGACGTGCCGGGCGGTGGGGGATCACCTCAGAGAATCATGAGCGGCCGCACGGCGCAGCAGGATGGGGCGGATTCGACCGGGCCGCGCGGCGCACGGCAGGGAGCCGAGCCGCCCCTGCCCCGGGGTCCGCTCAGCCCTCCGCCGACAACACCGCCCACGCGGCCGCCGGATCGTCCGCGGCCGGCCCCGCGGGCACCCACTGCCCGCCTTCCCTCCGATACGGCCACCAGCGGCCGTCCCGCCCGTAGCGGAGCTGGGCCGTACCGCCGTCCTCCGTCCAGCGGTTGCCGTACGCCCGCAGTGGTGGCCGGGCCTCGCCGTCCTCCCAGGCGGACGCGAGCCGGCCGGCCGCCCTGGCCAGCACCTCCGGTTCCGGCGTCCACTCCTCCTCCAAGGCCGCGAGCCCGGCCGTACCCCCCAGCTCCCAGGCCCGTACGGCCGCCGCCAGACCCGCCGCGTCCCGCCCCGAACCGGCCGCCAGCCGCGCCGATCGGGCCGCACCGGGACCGGCCGCCGCCAGCCGCACGGCATCCTGGGCGGGCGTCAGCACGGGCGGGATCGGACTGTCCGGATGTCCGGGGGAGAGGGCATCCGCCAGCAACTCCTGGGCACGCGCCGCCGCGTCCCCGATCAGGAACTCCAGCGCGGCCACGTCCACTCCGGGCGCGGGCGGGGTGCCGCCGCCGAGCACCGGCGGGGTACCCGGGGCGGCGACCGGCGGCGGCGCCACGGGCGGCGGCAGGATGTCACGTGCCGCATACGCCTCGGCCGCCGGCACCCCCACGTCCGGCCGTTCCGCCGCCGCCCCGGCGGGTATCGCGGCACTGCGCGCCTGCACCTCGTCGAGCAGCTCCCGCTCGCCGCGGCCGCGCACCAGCAGCAGGACGGACGGGTCCTGGTCCAGCAGCCGCGCCACCTGGTAGCACAGCGCCGCCGAATGCGCGCAGTGGTCCCAGGCGCCGCAACTGCACTCGGGCTCCAGATCGCCGATGCCCGGCAGGAGTTCGATCCCGGCGGCACTCGCGTCCTCGACCAGGACCGGCGGCAGGTCGCGGTCCAGCAGCGCCGCGAGATGCCCCGCCCGGTCCGCGACCAGGTCCGCAAGGCGCGCCCAGTGCGCCCCGCTCAGCTGCTGCACCAGCACGTCGGAGCGATGCCGTGTGTGGTCGCGGTCCTGGACGACCGCGGTGATCCGGCCGGGCCGCACCGACACCGCGCCGACCGCACCCGCCCGCGCATATCGCCGGCCCAGCGCGAGCTGCGCCCCGTCCAGCGCGGTGTCCTCCAGCGCCTTGAGCCACGCCTGCCCCCACCAGCTTCTGGCGAAGGCCCGCCCCCGCGCCACCGGCAGTGCGCCGAACGTCCGCTCGGCGGCGCCGGTTTCCCCCTCGTACCGCGGCATCGATCCCTCGTCTCCGTTCTTGGTCATCGTTCGTTCCCCCGCAGTGCGACCAGGTCCGCCAGCTCGGCGTCGGTGAGTTCCGTCAGTGCGGCCTCGCCGGACCCCAGCACCGCATCGGCCAACTGCTGCTTACGGCAGAGCATGTCGGCGATCCGGTCCTCGATCGTGCCCTCCGTGACGATCCGGTGGACCTGCACCGGCCGGGTCTGCCCGATGCGGTACGCGCGATCGGTGGCCTGCGCCTCGACGGCCGGGTTCCACCAGCGGTCGAAGTGCACGACGTGCGAGGCCCTGGTGAGGTTCAGACCGGTGCCCGCCGCCTTCAGCGAGAGCAGGAACACCGGCGCGGCACCGTCCTGGAAGCTGCGCACCATCACCTCCCGGCGGGCCACCGGCGTCCCGCCGTGCAGGAACTGTGTGGCCACCCCGCGCCCCGCCAGATGGGCCGCCAGCAGCCGCGCCATCTGCACATACTGCGTGAACACCAGGACGCTCGCGCCCTCGGCCAGGATGGTGTCCAGCAGTTCGTCCAGCAGCTCGACCTTCCCCGACCGCCCCTGGATCCGCACCGCCCCCTGGCCGTCTTCTCCGGCGCCGGCTTCCTTCAGGTACTGCGCGGGGTGGTTGCAGATCTGCTTGAGTGAGGTGAGCAGCTTGACCACCAGCCCGCGCCGGGCGAACCCACCCGTCCCGGCGATCTCGTCGAGCCCCTCGCGCACCACGGCCTCGTACAGCCCCGCCTGTTCCGCGGTCAGCGCCACCGCATGGTCGGTCTCCGTCTTGGCCGGCAGCTCCGGTGCGATCCCCGGATCGGACTTGCGCCGGCGCAACAGGAACGGCCGCACCAGTCGCGCGAGCCGCTCGGCCGCCTCCGGGGACGCCGCGGCGCCGCCCTCGACCACCCGCGCATAGCGGGTACGGAACCGGCCCAGCGGGCCCAGCAGTCCGGGCGTCGTCCAGTCCAGGATCGCCCACAGCTCGGACAGGTCGTTCTCCACCGGCGTACCGGTCAGCGCCACCCGCGCCCGGGACGGAATGGTCCGCAGCGCCTTGGCGGTCGCGGAGAAGGGGTTCTTGATGTGCTGCGCCTCGTCCGCGACGACCAGTCCCCAGTCCACCGTCGCCAGCTTCCCGGCGTCGAGCCGCATCGTCCCGTACGTGGTCAGCACGATCTCGCCGTCCGCCGGTCCGGCCAGGCTGCGCCGCCCGGCGTGGAAGCGGCGCACGGCGGTGCCCGGGGCGAACTTCTCGATCTCCCGCTGCCAGTTGCCCATCAGGGAGGTGGGGCAGACGACGAGCGTGGGACCGGCGGTGCCGGGGTCGGTCTGGCGGTGCACATGAAGGGCGATGAGCGTGATCGTCTTCCCGAGTCCCATGTCGTCGGCGAGACAGGCGCCCAGCCCCAGCGAGGTCATCCGGTGCAGCCAGCCCAGCCCGCGCACCTGGTAGTCGCGCAGCGTCGCGCGCAGCGCCGCCGGCTGCCGGACGGGCTCGGCGTCGCCGTCCTCCTGGGCGCGGAGCAGGTCGCGCAGCCGGGCGAGCGGGCCGGCTGCCGTCACCTCCACCCGGTCGCCGCTGTTGTCCTCGGCGCTGCCGGTGAGCGCGGCGCCGAGCGCGTCGAGCGGGGTGACCTCGCGGTCCCGGCGGTCCCGGGCGGCCCGTACCGCCTCCGGGTCGACCAGCACCCACCGGTCGTGCAGCCGCACCAACGGCCGCCCCGCCTCGGCGAGCCGTTCCAGTTCGGCCCGCGCCACCTCCCGGCCGCCCACCGCGAACCGCCAGCTGAAGGACAGCAGGGCACGCGCGGACAACAACGACGGCAGCCCCGCCGCCGTCCCTGCCGCCCCGTCACCGTCCTGCGCGTCGGGCGCGCCGACCACGGCCCGGCTGGTCAGCGTGCCCACCAGGTCCGCGGGCCAGTGCACCGGCACGCCGGCGGCGGCCAGCGCACGGGCGGCCGGCCCGAGCAGTTCGGCGACCTCCTCGTCGGCGAGGTCCAGCGCGTCGGGCACTGCCGCGGACAACAACGGGGTGAGCGGCGCCCAGGCCTGTGCCGCGCGGCGCAACGTCAGCAGGGTGTCCCGCCGCGCGCGCGGCCCGAAGGCCCGCCCGGCTGGTGTGGCGCCCGCCCACACCTCGGCGGCATCCGCGCGCAGCCCCGGGTCGGTGAGGCTGTGCAGCTGGAGGACGGCGGTGAAGGAGAACGGGGACCCCGTCCCACTCCGCGCGTCATGTGCCTCCACCCGCAGGGAGATCCGTACCCCCGCGTCATGCCCCGCGGCGACGTCCGCGGCCCAGGCGCGCTGTTCGGGCAGCTGCTGCGGGGCGGCCGCCGCGAACGCCGGCGCGCCGGTGACCAGTGCGGCGGCGGGGGAGCGGGGCAGCCCGTCCGCCACCGCGTCGAGGAAGGCCCGTACCTGGCGCTCGGGATCCGGCAGCGTCACCGGGTCGGTGCCGGGGAGCGGGACGGCGTGGGCGGACGGCGGCATCGCGGCCGCGAGGTCGCGCAGCCGGGCCAGGTCCGCCGGGTCGAGCGGCCCCAGCCGCCAGGCGTCGTACCCGGCGGGACTCAGCCCGGGCAGGATCCGCCCGCGCGCCGCGAGCTGTAGTGCCAGCAGGGACGCGGTGCCCCAGAAGGCGGCGGCCGGATGGGTGGCCCGGGCCGCTCGCGCGCGGGTGAGCACCGGCACGGCGTCGGCGACCGGCAGGACCTGGGCCGGGACCTCGTACAGCGCCACCCCGCCGCCCTCGTCCGGCAGGGCCACGGTCAGCAGTTCCTCCGCCGGCCCGTCCCCGCCGCCTTTCCGGCCCGCGGGGGTCGCCTCCTCCAGGGGGTCGCCGTCGGGACGCCAGAAGGCGACCCGCCCTCCCCGGGGCGGATCCGACGGGAGGAAAACCGCTGCGCAGCGGGCGAGCGCACAGAGCTGAGCGGGCGTGACCGCCGGGGGAGATGCCACTGGATGCCGACTCCTCAAATTTGACTACTGGCCCCTGAAGCGCCCGAGAGTACCCGACCGCACGCCGTTGAATGGAACCTGCGGCGCGCAATCGGCGTTCAATGGAGTACACAGAGCGCGGCAGGCGCCGCGGAAGGGGCGTGAAGGATGTCCACACAGGCGAAGGTCGCGGTCGGCGGGGTCGCGGTGGGAGTGATCCTGCTGTGGCTGCTGCCCTTCTGGGCGGCCCTCTTGGTCATGGTCGGGATCCCGGCCGTCGCGTATCTGACGCTCGACTCCTCCCAGCGGCGCCGGCTGCGCCGCGTCGGCCGCAAGCAGATCGGCCACTGAGCGAGCGGCCCCGCGCCCCTCGCGGCAGTTGGGCCGCCCCGGCACCCGGTGGCGGCACCGTGCGGCGGGCGGCAGGGCCGGTGCGCGACAGCCGGTGGGCGGGGGCCCGGAGGCGGCCTGCCCGGGGCGGTCGCCCTCACCGGCCCGGGGCGGCCCGGGCCCGGCAGGTGCCGGACCGGCTCAGACCGGCCGTACCGCCAGCTCGTCCAGCGACGAGAGCAGACCGGGCAGTTCGGGCCCCCGGCCCACCGGGTGCACCTCTCCCGGCTCCTCGTCCAGCAGCACGAACGCAATGTCATCGGTGCGGGCGACCATGCTCCAGCCGGGCCCGTCGACCCGCAGGGTGCGCGCCTCACCGGCCGCGAACGACGACCGCACCCGCCCGGGCGGCGGCGGATCGGTCACATAGGCGCGCGCCTCCTCCAGGACCCGCCGCACCCCCTGGTGCGCCTCGTCGCCCGGCTCGGCAAAGGCGTCGTCGCCGTCCACCTGCTCGCGCCACACCGCCCACTGCATGGCGATCTCGTCCGCGCCGAGCCGTCGTTGCGCAGGTCCCCACGCCTCGGCGTCCGGTGGGGTCAGCGGCGCCGGGTCGCCCTCCTGGGGTTCCGGATCGTGCGGGCTCGGCACTTCCGGCGCCGCGACGGCCAGCGCGAGCGGCCATCCGGGAAGTGCCCCGACGATGCTGCTCTCCCCGGGCGAGAGGTCGTACTCCATCCCGCAGTCCCAGGCCGCGATCGCACACGCCACCAGCGACACATCCTCCGTCGCCACCGTCCAGCGGGCGCCGTCACCGTCCTGGCCGAGGACCAGTCCGTAGCCCTCGGCATACGGTTCGAGGCCGAGACCCGCACACACCTCGGGGTAGTCGTCGCCGAGCACGCTCGGGAACTGCGCGGGCGTCAGCAGCACCGCCGTCAGCACGAACAACTGGTCGTTGCCGGCGCTCTCGGTCGTGGGCACGCGGGGCCTCCCCCATCCAATCCGTCGCGGAGTACGTCGGCGCACCCTAATTGGCCCGGCAGGGCCTTGTCACCAGCCGTACGCTGCGCAGATGTGTTTTTGCCGGCGCGGTGGGCAGCTCGCGCGGACGGACCGCCGGGCCGCGGGGAAGGCGGCGCAGGCCTCGCGACTGCCCTGGTGGCCGCCCCGTGGCGGCGCGGTGCGTCGTTCGAAGGGGCGCCGCCCCGGTGGTGCGACCCGCCCGGACGACGCACCGCCCGGCCCGTCCGGTACGACGCGATCCGGCCACCGCGCGGCCCGATCCGGCACCCCGGCACCCCCTCAACTACCGTCCACCGCACTAAAATCGGCCCGTCGGCAACCGAAAGGACGGATATCAGGTGCGGCGCTACGACTGGTTACGGGAGATCCGGCGGCTCGACCCGGAGCGCGATTGCCTGCGGATCTACCGCATCATCGCGACCCACGAATTCCCCTGGGACCTGACCCGTGCCCTGGAGCTGGCGCTCTATCGCACCTATGCCGTGCCGAGCATCGGGCGGCTGCTGGCCGAGACGGCGGAGCTGACGGACCGTACGCAAAAGCGCTATGACGACACCGCCCTCCTCCTGGACGCCGTCGTCGAGCACGGCTTCGACACTACGGACGGCCGGACGGCGATCCGCCGCATCAACCAGATGCACCACGGCTACGACATCAGCAACGAGGACATGCGCTACGTCCTGTGCACCTTCGTGGTGGTGCCCAAGCGCTGGCTCGACGAGTACGGCTGGCGGCGGCTGACCGCACACGAACAGCAGGCTGTCGCCGCCTACTACCGCACCCTCGGCCGGCATATGGGCATCACCGACATCCCGCAGACCTACGAGGACTTCGAGCGCTGCCTCGACGCCTACGAGGCGGCGCACTTCGGCTGGGACGAGGGCGCCCGGCGGGTGTCGGACGCCACGCTGGATCTGATGGCGGGCTGGTACGGCCCGCTCGCCCCGGTGGTGCGCGGCGCCAGCATGGCCCTCCTGGACGACACGCTCCTCGAGGCCTTCCGATATGAGCGGCCGGCCCCGGCGGTGCGCAAGACGGTCCGCACGGCGCTGAAGCTGCGCGCACGGGCCGTGCGGCTGCTGCCGCCGCGCCGCACTCCCCATTACGTCCGCCAGAACCCCGAGATCAAGGGCTATCCGAACGGCTTCCGGGTGGCCGAGCTCGGCACCTTTCCTGCCGCCCGCCGCACCGGCAGCTGCCCGGTCCCGCACGGGGAGGACCCGGCGGCGACCTGAGGCGCCCGCGGCCCGCTTCACCCCCGGGCCCCGGCTCCTCCCTGTCGCACGGCCAGCGCCAGATAGCGGGCGTCCTCGTCCTCGTACCGGATGAGATCCCAGCCGGCGACGGCGAGGAGGGGCCGCAGGTTCGGCTCCGCCCGCAGATCGTCGGGGGTGAGCGGGCGGCCCTTGCGCGCGGCGAGGGCCGCCCGCCCGATGGGGTGGAACAGCGCCAGCCGGCCACCGGGGCGGACGACCCTGGCGAGTTCGGCGAGGCCGCCCGCCGAGTCCGGCAGATGGGACAGCAGACCGGAGGCGAAGACCGCGTCCAGCGCGGCGTCCGGCAGCGGCAGCCGGGTCACGTCCGCGAGCAGCAGCGCCGCGTCACGGTCCCGCCCGGCGCGCACGGCGGCCTGCAGCATCTCGGGCGTCAGATCCGCGCCCAGCACCGTCCCGTGCGGGCCCACGGCCGCCCGCAGCGCGGACAGGGCGCGCCCCGTACCGCAGCCCGCGTCGAGGACCCGCTCGCCCTCCTTGAGGCCCAATTCGGCGACTCCGGCGGCGAAGGCGGGGCCGTCGCCGGGGAACTTGGTGTCCCAGCCGGCCGCGCGGGCCGCGAAGAACTCCCGGACCTCGTGCGGCCGGTCGGCGTGGTGGTCGGTCATCGGGCTCCTCCGGGGGCGGGACGGTCGGCGAGCGAGGCGGTGCAGGCGTACCGGGCGCCCGCGACGGTCCGGACCTCCAGGAAGACCGCCGCCCGCGTATCGACGCCCCTGCCTTCGGCGGCACCTGTTGGAGCCGCCGCGATGGGTGTACCGTGCCGCTCCTGCGATTGCTGCTGAGCCATGCACGCATGATCCCGCACCCGCCGGCTCCGCGGCGGGCGAACCACGGGCGCGGCCGGCGACCTGTGGCCCCTGGTGGTGCGCTGCGGCGGCCGGCTATCACGAAAACCGGGGCCGTTGCGTGTCTTGATCGGAAGACGTGGTGGCTTTGGTGAATCCGCGGACATCACGGTCATCGGGCGGTACGGTCCTCGCCATGGATTTCGGACGGCGCTCTGCCGCCGAAGGCTCCTCTCGCCGAGCCGTGGATCCGTATACCCCGTGACGCGCAGGACCCTTGCACCTGGAGGAGACGGCCGATGAACGGCGCACAAGGGGCCCCGGAGGCCGCAGCCCCGGGCCCCGACCCCGAGTTGACCCTGAAAGTCTTAGTCGCGGGCGGCTTCGGCGCCGGCAAGACGACCCTGGTGGGGTCGGTCAGCGAAATCCACCCGCTGCGCACGGAGGAACGCCTCACCGAGGCGGGCGAGACCGTGGACGACACCGGGGGAGTGGACCTCAAGGACAGCACCACCGTGGCGATGGACTTCGGCCGCATCACCATCCGGCAGGGCCTGTCCCTCTACCTCTTCGGCACCCCGGGACAGGACCGCTTCTGCTTCCTGTGGGACGACCTGTCGGAGGGCGCGCTGGGCGCCGTGGTGCTGGCCGACACCCGGCGGCTGCAGGACTGCTTTCCGGCGGTCGACTACTTCGAGCGCCGCTCGATCCCGTTCCTGGTCGCCGTCAACTGCTTTGCACAGTCGCATTCCTACGGCGCCGACGAGGTCTCCCGCGCCCTGGACCTGGACCGTGGCATCCCGGTCGTGCTCTGCGACGCACGGGATCGCGATTCCGGCAAGGAAGTGCTGGTCCGGCTCGTCGAGCACGCGGGGCGGTGGCGCTCCGACCGGGTCCTGGACCCGGTGGGGTGACCGGCGCCGGGGGCCGGGTACGGCGCGGACGCCGGACGGCCCGCGCCACCCGCACCCTCAGTCGGTCAGTGCCGCCATCGCGATGACCTTGTCGATCCTGACCCGCACCACCAGCTCGCCCGGCACGCCGTTGCGTGCGCCGTACTCCTCCGCACGGTCTTCGCCCATGTAACGGGCCGCGATCCGCGTCGCCCAGTGGCGCAGGTCCGCCGGCTCGCTGCTGGTCGCTGCCGTCCCGTGGACGACCGCGAAGGAAAACGGCGGCCTGTCGTCGTCGACGCAGAGCGCCACCCGGCCGTCACGGGCGAGATTGCGGCCCTTGACCGTGTCCTCACCGGTGTTGAACACCAACTCGTCACCGTCCATGAGGAACCACACCGGCGCGACGTGCGGGCTGCCGTCGGCCCGTACCGTCGCCAGCTTGCCGGTACGGGTCCCCTCGGAAAGGAACCTCTGCCACTCGTCCTTCGTCATCTTGTGTGCCATGCGGACATCCTCATCCATGGGGCGCGGACACGCGTCGCGTGGCACGCCGGCTGTGGGCCGCTTGCCGAGACGGCGGAGGTGGGACAGGCTGGCACGGCAGTCCGCGGACGGACCGGGGGCTGCCGTCCGGCCGGAAGTGCGGTGAGGACACGGGGAGGAAGCGGCAATGGCATTGAGCAGCGGACTCGACTGGCTGCTGGACGACCTGACCAAGCGGGTGGAGAAGGTACGGCACGCGTTGGTGCTCTCCAACGACGGGCTGGTGACCGGGGCGAGCGAGCAACTGGCGCGGGAGGACGCCGAGCATCTCGCGGCGGTCGCCTCGGGACTGCACAGCCTGGCGAAGGGATCGGGGCTCCACTTCGGCATCGGCCGGGTGCGCCAGACGATGGTGGAGTTCGACGACGGGGTGCTGTTCGTGACGGCGGCGGGCGACGGCAGCGCGCTGTGCGTGCTGGCGGGCGCCGAGGCCGACATGGGGCAGATCGCCTACGAAATGACGCTGTTGGTCAATCGCGTCGGGGAGCATCTGGGCGTCGCGGTCCGCCAGCCGGAGAGTTATCCACAGATCTGAGGTGGGGGTTGACCCACTGTCATCGCCTGCGGCTATGGTCGTCACTGTCAGTGATCGAACGAGGTGCGGGGGAAGCGCCATGACAGTGATGTGCGACGGGCAGCAGACGCTCACGACGGGGCGGGCGGCCCGCGAACTGGAGCTGAGGACCGGCGAGTTCGAGCTCGCCCTCCAGCTCGGAGAAGTGCGGACGGTCCCGGCCGGGCGCGATGACCGGCCGGGAGGGGCCGGCTCGCTCGGTCGGCGCCGAGTCCCGGCGGAGGAGATCGCCCGGCTCCAGGCCGAGCCGGGCTTTCCGGAAGCCCTCCGCGACCGGATCCGCGCGGTCAGCACGACCGAGGCGGCCGCGCTGATGGGCGTCGGGCCCGGCCGGGTGCTGCGCCTGACCCGGGCGGGCTGCTTCGGCCCCGTCCGGTTCTATGTGAACCGCTACGGCGCGGTGGTCTGGCTCTATCTCGCGTCCGAGGTCACCGGCTTCGCCGCGCGGGAACCCGCACTCATGCGGGGCAACACACCGGCGGCGATGCGGGTGATGCTCGACAGCGGACAGGACTGGCGGGCCCGCCAGTGGCGCAACCGCCGGGTCGCCCAGCTCATGGGGCAGACCGATGACCCCTGGGAGTCGGCTGCGGTGATCGCCGCGGTGCTGCCGCCGGAGGAGCTGGCCTCGGTGGCCGAGGATCCGCTGGAGCGGTCCCTGCTGCGCCGGCTCCGGCCCACCCTGGCATCCGTGATCACGGTGACCCCCGCCGCCCGGGAATCCTTTGAACGGGTCGTGACGGCGGAGGAGTTCGACGAGGTGCTGTGGTACCGCGTCAACCTCTCCCGAAGCCTGGAGCGAGCACGCCGGGAAGACCCGGGACGGCTGCGGACCCCGGCCGCCACCGCCTCCACCACCCGCCCGGGTCAGCCGCCGAGCTTCCTGAACAACCCCTCCTGGACGACCGAGACCAGCATCCTGCCTTCCCGGTCGTAGATCCGTCCGCGGGCCAGACCACGGCCGCCGGTGGCGATCGGCGACTCCTGGTCGTAGAGGAACCACTCGTCCGCACGGAACGGCCGGTGGAACCACATCGCATGGTCGAGCGAGGCCATGTCGAACCCGCGCGGCCCCCAGAGCGGCTCGATCGGGATGCGGACCGCGTCCAGCAGCGTCATATCGCTGGCGTAGGTCAGCGCGCAGGTGTGCACGAGCGGATCGTCGCCCAGCGGCCCGACCGCACGCATCCACACCGCGCTGCGCGGCTCGGCGCCCTGGATCTCCTCCGGGGTCCACCGCAGCCGGTCGACATACCGGATCTCGAACGGCATCCGGCGCGCCATCCGCTCCAGGGACTCGGGCAGTTCACGCAGATGCTCGCGGACCTCTTCCGCAACCGTGGGCAGATCTTCCGGGTCGGGCACCGCCCGGCGCAGCGGCAACTGGTGATCGAAGCCGGGCTCCGGCTTGTGAAAGGAGGCGGTCAGATTGAAGATCGTGCGTCCCTGCTGGACGGCGACGACCCGGCGGGTGGTGAAGGACCGCCCGTCGCGCACCCGCTCGACCTGGTACACGATCGGCACCCCAGGCCGGCCCGGCCGCAGAAAGTACGCATGGAGTGAGTGGACCGGGCGGTCACCTTCCGTGGTCCGCCCGGCAGCCACCAGCGCCTGCCCCGCGACCTGCCCGCCGAAGACCCGCTGCAGTGATTCCTGCGGGCTGCGGCCGCGGAAGATGTTCACCTCGATCTGTTCGAGATCCAGCAGATCGACCAGCCTGTCAGCGGGATTGCTCATGACCGGAGGCCCTCCGTCGCATCCTTCGGCGGCCTCGGTCGAAGCCGTCGCCTCACAACTGACCCACATCCGTGACCCGCACCACCGCGCGTCCTTCCTCGTCGGAGGCGGCCAGATCGACCTCCGCCGAGATACCCCAGTCGTGATCACCGTTCGGGTCGGCGAAAGTCTGCCGTACCTTCCACAGCCCGTGCTCGGCATCCTCCTGGATCTGCAGGAGCTTGGGACCACGTGCATCCGGACCGGTGCCCAGCTCGTCGTACTCATCCCAGTAGGCGTCCATCGCCTCGCCCCAGGCGTCCGCGTCCCAGCCGGAATCGGCATCCATCTCGCCGAGCTCCTCGACCTTGTCCAGCGCCGCCAGCTCCACCCGCCGGAACAGCGCATTGCGCACCAGCACCCGGAACGCCCGCGCGTTGGCAGTGACCGGCCGGACCTGATCCGCCCGCTCCGCGGCTTGGTCCGCCGTCTCCACCTCGGGGTTGGCGAGCTGCTCCCACTCGTCCAGCAGACTGGAGTCGACCTGCCGCACCATCTCGCCCAGCCAGGCGATGATGTCCTCGAAATCCTCGGACTTCAGATCGTCCGGCACGGTGTGGTCCAGCGCCTTGAAGGCACTCGCCAGGTAGCGCAGGACGATCCCCTCGGTGCGCGCCAGCTCGTAGAAGGACGTGAACTCCGTGAAGGTCATGGCGCGTTCGTACATATCGCGGATGACCGACTTCGGCGACAGCGGGTGGTCGCCGACCCACGGGTGGCTCTTGCGGTAGAGCCCGTAGGCGTGGAAGAGCAGCTCCTCCAGCGGCTTGGGGTACTCCACGTCCATGAGCCGTTCCATGCGCTCTTCGTACTCGACGCCGTCGGCCTTCATCTGGGCGACCGCCTCGCCGCGGGCCTTGTTCTGCTGCGCGGCCAGGATCTGCCGCGGATCGTCCAGCGTGGACTCCACGACCGAGACCATGTCCAGCGCGTAGGACGGCGACTCGGGGTCGAGCAGGTCGAACGCGGCGAGCGCGAAGGTCGACAGCGGCTGGTTGAGCGCGAAGTCCTGCTGAAGATCCACGGTCAGCCGGACGATCCGGCCCTCCGCGTCCGGCTTCGTCAGCCGCTCCACGATCCCGCCGTCCAGCAGCGAGCGGTAGATCGCGATGGCCCGCCGGATGTGCCGGAGCTGGTTCTTGCGCGGCTCGTGGTTGTCCTCAAGGAGCTTGCGCATCGCGTCGAACGCATTGCCCGGACGCGCGATCACGGACAGCAGCATCGCGTGCGTCACCCGGAAGCGCGAGGTGAGCGGCTCCGGATCGGACGCGATCAGCTTCTCAAAGGTGTTCTCACCCCAGTTGACGAAGCCCTCCGGTGCCTTCTTGCGCACCACCTTGCGGCGCTTCTTGGGGTCGTCGCCCGCCTTGGCCAGCGCCTTCTCGTTCTCCACGACATGCTCGGGAGCCTGCGCGACCACGAAGCCCGCGGTGTCGAAACCGGCCCGCCCGGCGCGGCCCGCGATCTGATGGAACTCCCGCGCCCGCAGCGTCCGCACCCGCGACCCGTCGTACTTCGTCAGCGCGGTGAACAGCACCGTACGGATGGGGACATTGACGCCCACCCCGAGGGTGTCCGTACCGCAGATGACCTTCAACAGGCCCGCCTGCGCGAGCTTTTCGACGAGTCGGCGATACTTCGGCAGCATCCCCGCGTGGTGCACGCCGATGCCGTGGCGGACGTACCGCGACAGGTTCCGGCCGAACTTCGTGGTGAACCGGAAGTTCCCGATGAGCTGCGCGATTTCGTCCTTCTCGGCACGCGTACACATATTGATGCTCATCAGTGCCTGGGCCCGCTCCACGGCGGCGGCCTGAGTGAAGTGCACGATGTAGACGGGGGACTGGCGGGTCTCCAGCAGCTCGGTGAGCGTCTCGGTCATCGCCGTCGTGCGGTACTCGTACGACAGCGGCACCGGCCGCGTCGCCGAGCGCACCAGCGACGTCGGCTTCCCCGTGCGCCGGGTCAGATCCGCTTCGAAGCGCGACATGTCGCCGAGCGTCGCCGACATCAGGATGAACTGCGCCTGCGGCAGTTCGAGCAGCGGAATCTGCCAGGCCCAGCCGCGGTCCGGCTCGGCATAGAAATGGAACTCGTCCATCACGACCTGGCCGATGTCCGCGTCCTTGCCGTCCCGCAGCGCTATCGAGGCGAGAACCTCGGCCGTGCAGCAGATCACCGGTGCGTCGGCGTTGACCGAGGCATCGCCGGTGAGCATGCCGACGTTCTCGGTACCGAACAGCTTGCACAGATCGAAGAACTTCTCCGAGACCAGCGCCTTGATGGGCGCGGTGTAGAAGGTGACCTGATCGTTGGCGAGGGCGGTGAAGTGCGCACCGGCCGCCACCAGGCTCTTACCGGAGCCGGTGGGGGTGGACAGGATGACGTTCGCCCCCGAGACCACCTCGATCAGCGCCTCCTCCTGGGCAGGGTAGAGCGAGATGCCCTGCTGCTCGGCCCAGCCCGAAAAGGCTTCGAAGAGGGCATCGGGGTCGGCGTCGTTCGGCAGATGATCGATGAGGGTCACGCCCCCATACTGCCTGCCTTCGGCCCAGATCAGGGAACCGGCGGCTCACAGCGAGATCAACCGAAGCCCGTCGGCCCCGGAGCCCGACGGGTCCACCGGCCCCGGAACCGCGCGACTCAGGCCCCGGCATCGCCCCGATACGTCCCTACGGCACCCCTGAGCTGCACAAAAGTCCGCTTCCACAGCTCAGGCCACAGGATGGTGCGGCTAGGTGTCTTCACTTTCCGTACCAGGGCGTGGACGCATCGTCGCTATCGACGGCTGCCTGCTGTGCCACAGCCGCTCGGCACGTGGTGGACATCACGCACCGTAAGCGACGCGCATTGCCGGCGGGGAAGGCACCCACCTTGATCAACGTCCACCCACGCCGATGGGCATCCGCGCTGATCGACATCCGCCTCGGTAGGGCGGGGAGAGGGGAACAGGGGCAGGGGGGCGGGGGGAGGGGGGAGGGGGGAGAGGACGAGAGGTGGACGGAGGCGGAGGGGGAGGGAGGGAGAGGCGAGAGGTGGACGGAGGTGGAGGGGGAGGGGAGGGAGGGGGCGGGGCGGGGGAGCCGAGAGGCCGTGACGCCGAGTGGTCGAAACCCGGAGAAGTCGCGACGCCGGGGAGCCGTTCTAGAGGGACCGAGGTCATTCTGTGGCGCCCAGCGCACTGGCGGCCGGGCTCTGAGGGCGTTGTCGCGGACCCTCCGGGGCGAGGATCGTCCCACCGCTCCCGGACCCACTCACTGAGGTGTCCCAGTGACGGGTGAGCCGGGCGCGAACGCCGACTGGCCGGCGTCGGCGGCCGGAGTGAGACCGGGAGCAGCACGGGGTGGGAGAGCACGGGCGATGGCGGGAGGTCGTCGGCATCGTCGGATGTGAGCCCGGGGTTCGTTCGCCTCTACTGTCCGGTTCCTGCTTCGGCGTCTTCTTCCAAAGCGGCCACGCGGGCCTTGTATTCGGCCTGTGGGATCTGCCCGAGAACTGCGAGACGTTCCACTTCTGCGGCCGCGGCTTCATGGGAGATCTTGCGGCTCTGTTCCGCTTGTTCTCTGCCGTACTTGACGGCGTTGGCGCGCTGCCTGGAACGGCTTCGCTGTAACTGCTCGGCGATCATCCGTCCGGTTTCTTCGAAGTAGCTGTCGTGCCTGCCTGACCACATCCCGCCCCCTCGTTTTCGATGAGCATCCCGGAAGCCGGACTCAGGGTATCCCGGATCCGGTTTCCGGGCTGGCCATCCGTTAGATCTTGAAGTTCTTATACTCAATCGTGCACTTGATGGCCGCGATGCTGGCGGCCTTGGTGCTCTGCGTACTTGGTGCTCCGCGTGCTTGTGGCACCGGTTGCCGGGATTGCCAGTGCCGGCGTCGCGACTTCTGTGGCGACCGCTACCGGTCCCCATTGGCTAACGTGCCTTTAACTTCCTCCATTTCTTGCGCGGATGGTGTTGATCATTTTTGGCAGCCGCCCTGTGCAAATCTGTCGAGTGACATTCCGGTTCCGGCTCGAACTTGAAACGCTTGGTCGACGCGTCAGGAAGTTACGCCTATGTGCAGGCAGGCAAAATGCCAGAATTACCTGCACCGAGGGCAGGGCAGGCGGCGCCCCCGTTCTGAACCTGGATCAGAACCAGCTCCTGGCCGAGCCCGCCCTCCCTCTCGTCCCCTCACGCTGCAACATGACGCCCCACCCCCACCGCTCAGGGAGATCATCTGACGCTACGCTGAGTCGCCGAACGGGCGTCAGGGGCACAGCTCAGGGGTGCGCGAGGCACATGGGGCGCGCTGGAGAAGACGCGCAAGAGAAGAGGGTGGGAGCACATCATGATGGGACCGGCGCACTCGCTGTCCGGGGCCGCGGCCTGGCTGGGGGTGGGTGCGGGGGCCGCTGCCGCCGGGTATCCGATGCCCTGGCCGGTGCTCGTCTGCGGAGCGCTGATCTGTGCCGGAGCGGCGCTGGCCCCGGACCTCGACCACAAGTCCGCGACCATCTCGCGGGCCTTCGGTCCGCTCTCGCGGATTCTGTGCGAAGTGGTCGACGCCCTCTCGCATGCCGTCTACAAGGCGACCAAGATGCGCGGTGATTCGAACCGCAACGGCGGGCATCGCACGCTCACCCACACCTGGTTGTGGGCCGTGCTGGTCGGCGGCGGGATGTCGCTGCTGGCGATGAAGGGCGGCCGCTGGGCGGTGCTCGGCATCCTCTTCGTCCATATGGTGCTCGCCATCGAGGGGCTGCTGTGGCGGGCGGCGCGGGTCTCCAGCGATGTGCTGGTGTGGCTGCTGGGCGCCGCCGCGGCCTGGATTCTGGGCGGCATACTCGACCAGCCGGGCAACGGCGCGAGTTGGCTGTTCACCGAGCCGGGACAGCAGTACCTCTGGCTGGGCCTGCCAGTCGTCCTGGGGGCGCTGGTCCATGACATCGGTGACGCCCTGACGGTCTCGGGCTGCCCCGTCCTGTGGCCCATCCCGATAGGCCGGAAGCGCTGGTACCCCGTCGGCCCGCCCCAGGCGATTCGCTTCAAGGCGGGCAGCTGGGTGGAGTTGAAGGTGCTGATGCCGGTGTTCATGCTGCTGGGCGGCATCGGCGGACTGGGCGCACTCGGCTATATCTGACGTGCCCGGCTGCGTCGGCCGGAGGGCCGATGTGGAGACGGGGGCGGTGCAGGAGCCCCCGCCACCCACACCCGCATCAGCCCGCGGCGGCCGAGAGCCGAGGCCCCGATGCAGAGGCGGCGGCGGGGCCGGAAGCCCCCGCCGCCCGCACTCGCCTCACCCATGCCAAGACCGCCAAAGCGCCGCGTAAGCGCCCTCCGCCGCGACCAGTTCGTCATGGCTGCCCAGTTCGCTGATCCGGCCCTCCTCGACGACCGCGATCACATCGGCGTCGTGCGCGGTGTGCAGCCGGTGCGCAATGGCCACCACCGTACGGCCGTCCAGCACCCTGCCCAGCGAACGCTCCAGATGGCGGGCCGCCCGCGGGTCGAGCAGGGACGTCGCCTCGTCCAGGACGAGGGTGTGCGGATCGGCGAGGACCAGCCGGGCCAGCGCGATCTGCTGTGCCTGGGCAGGGGTCAGCGCATGGCCGCCGGAGCCGACCTCGGTGTCCAGCCCCTTGTCCAGGGTTCGTGCCCAGCCGTCGGCGTCCACCGCACCGAGTGCGGCCCACAGTTCGGCCTCGCCCGCCGTGGCCCGCGCCAGCCGGAGATTGTCGCGCAATGAGCCCACGAAGACATGGTGTTCCTGGTTGACCAGTGCCACCTGCTCGCGGATCCGCTCGGCCGGCATCGCGGAGAGTTCGGCCCCGCCGAGGGTGAGGGTGCCGGTGCGCGGCCCGTAGATACCGGCCAGCAGCCGGCCCAGCGTCGATTTGCCGGCGCCGGACGGCCCCACCAGCGCCAGCCGGCTCCCCGGACGGATCTGCAACGAGACCTCGCGCAGCACCTCCACGTCCGCGAGGTAGCCGAAGCTGACCCGGTCGGCGTGTACGTCCCGGCCGTCGGGGGACTGCTCCGGATCCGGGGCCTCCGGTTCGATCTCCCGGACGCCGACGAGCCGCGCGATGGACACCTGGGCCACCTGCAGTTCGTCGTACCACCGCAGAATCATGCCGACCGGCTCGATCATCATCTGCGACAGCAGCGCCCCCGTCGTCAGCTGCCCCGGAGTGATCCAGCCGCCGATGACGAACGCCCCGCCCAGCAGCAATACCGCGCCCAGCAGCAGCACATGGGTGAGGTCGACCACCGGGAAGAGCACCGAGCGCAGAAAGAGTGTGTAGCGCTCCCACCGGGTCCATTCCTGGATCCGGCGCTCTGAGAGCGCGATGCGGCGGGCGCCCAGCCGGTGGGCCTCGACAGTCCGCCCGGCGTCCACGGACTCGGTGAGCACGGCGGACACCGCGGCGTAGCCGGCCGCCTCCGAACGATAGGCGCTCGGTGCCCGCTTGAAGTACCAGCGGCAGCCGACGATCAGCAGCGGCAGGGCGACCACGACGGACAGGGCGAGCGGCGGCGCGGTCACGGTGATCCCGCCGAGCAGCAGCGCCACCCACACCACGCCGATGGCCAGTTGCGGCACCGCCTCACGCATCGCGCTGGAGAGCCGGTCGATATCGGTGGTGATCCGCGACAGCAGATCGCCGGTGCCGGCCCGTTCCAGGACGCCCGGCGGCAGCGCCACGGACCGTACGAGGAAGTCCTCGCGCAGGTCTGCCAGCATCAGCTCGCCGAGCATCGCCCCGCGCAGCCGGACCATCCGGACGAACACCGTCTGGGCGGCCAGCGCGAGGGCGAACAGCGCGAGTGTTCCTTCGAGTGGGAGGTTCCGGTCGCCTGCGGACAGCTTCTCCACTACTCCGCCGAGCAGATACGGGCCCACCATGGAGGCGGTCACCGCGGCCGCGTTCACGGCGACCAGCACGGTGAACGCCCTGCGGTGACGGCGGATCAGTTCGGCGACGTAGCTGCGTACGGTCGCCGGTGAGCCGACGGGCAGGGTGGTGAGGGTCTGCGGGGCGTCCGGATCGTGTTCCGGGGGCGCCAGGCCGATCATGCGGTCCTCCCTTCTTGCTCGGGATGGCCGGCCGACATCGCCGGCTCGGGGTCCGGTGCGCGGGTGACGACCGCGCGATAGGCGGAGTGCTGGAGCAGCAGTTCGCGGTGGGTGGCTCGGGCGGCGACCTTGCCCTCCTGGAGGAACACCACCTGGTCGGCCCGGTCCAGCAGGAGCGGACTGGAGGTGAGGACGACCGTCGTGCGTCCGCTCCGCAGGTCCCGCAGACCCTCGGCGATCCGGGCCTCGGTGTGTGCGTCGACGGCGCTGGTCGGCTCGTCCAGCACCAGTACCTCTGGGTCGGTGACCAGCGATCTGGCCAGCGCCAGCCGCTGTCGCTGCCCGCCGGACAGGGACCGGCCGCGCTCGGTGATGTGGGTGCGCATCGGGTCGCCCGAGTCGTC
This sequence comes from Streptomyces auratus, assembly GCF_050433025.1. Lineage (NCBI taxonomy): Bacteria > Bacillati > Actinomycetota > Actinomycetes > Kitasatosporales > Streptomycetaceae > Streptomyces > Streptomyces auratus. The sequence continues at coordinate 2,882,377 of NZ_JBNGCB010000003.1, forward strand.
GACGGACGCCTGGGCCAGCGCGGTCAGCACATCGCCGCACTGCGCCGCGGCCAGGGCCTCCGCCGCGCCCACCCGCCCGGAGGCCGGTACGTCGAGCAGCTCGCCGAGCGTGCCGGAGAGCAGCATCGGGTCCTTGTCCTGGACGAGTACGGCCCGGCGGGCGGCCTCGCGCGGCAGCTCGTCCAGCGGGGTGCCACCGAGGACGACGGACGGCGGAGAGCCGGGCCCGTTGCCGTCGTCCGCCGACGGCGGGTGCCCGCCGAGGTGTTCGGCGAGCCGGCCCGCCGCGTCGGGGTCGCCGCAGACCACCGCGGTCAGCCGACCGGCAGGTGCGGTCAGACCGCTGACCGGGTCGTGCAGATCGCCGGTGGGCGCCGCCGCTGGGTCCCCGGTCCGTCCGCCGGTCGGACGCTGCTGGGCAAGTACGCGGGCCGTACGGTTCGCCGACGGCTTGGCGAAGGCATAGGCCTGCGCGATCTCTTCGAAGTGCCGGAGCGGGAAGAGCAGAAAGGTGACCGCGCTGTAGAGGGCGACGAGATCGCCGACGGCGATTGTGCCGTCGAGGGCGAGCCGGGCGCCGTACCAGACCACCGCGAGCAGCAGCAGGCCCGGCAGCAGCACTTGGACGGCCGCGATCAGCGACCACATCCGGGCGCTGCGGACGGCGGCCCGGCGTACCTCCTGGGAGGCGCTGCGGTAGCGGCCGAGGAAGAGCTCCTCACCGCCGATGCCGCGCAGTACGCGCAGTCCGGCGACGGTGTCGGAGGCCAGCTCGGTGGCCCGGCCGGCCTTGTCGCGCTGGGCGTCGGCGCGCCGGATGGCGGGCGGCAGCAACGGCAGTACGGCCAGCGCCAGTACGGGCACGCCCAGCGCGACCAGCACACCCAGGGCCGGCTGGTAGCAGGCGAGGGCGACACAGACGCCGATGGTGGTCAGCGCCGCCGCGCCGAACCGGGAGAGCGCTTCGACGAACCAGCCGATCTTCTCCAGGTCGCCGGTGCTGACGGCGGCGATCTCGCCGGCCGCCACCCGCCGGGTCATGGCCGAGCCCAGTTCCGTGGTTTTGCGGGCGAGCAGTTGCTGCATCCGGGCGACGGCGGTGATCCAGTTGGTGACGGCGGCGCGGTGCAGCATCACCCCGCCGACCGCGATCAGCAGACCCAGGACCAGGACCAGACCGCCGGCCAGGAGGAGCCGGCGGCCGTCGCGGTCCACCACTGCCTGCACGGCGAGGCCCACCGGCAGCGGGGAGGCGGCGATGGCCCCGACGTTCAGCAGCCCCCAGGCGAGGGCCGACAGCTGTCCGCCGAGTTGCTGTGCGCAGAGCCAGCGGAGGAAGGCGCCGCCCGTACGGACGTCCGGGACGCCCGGATCGGGATGCGGAAGGTCGCGAATATGCATGATGTCCCAGGCGAAGTCGTGGTGGGGCCGATGGCGGCGGGCCTCCCGGCAGGCGGAGTGCTCCCCGCGCCGGTCGTGTCGCGGGCGGAGGTTCTGGAAGGTTGGCCGGTCGGGAGGTCTGATTTCAAACGGTTTTTCCGCTGTGGCCCCGGGTTTCGGACAATCGTGTGGCGGTCCGCGCCCGGTGGGCGGGTGCCGGAGGTGCGCCGCCCCGGCGGTGCGAGCATGGTGGCCATGCGAACAGCGGGCAGTGTGAGGCGGATGGCGGCGGTGGCCGCGGCAGGGCTGGTTCTTCTGACGGGCTGTGGCGGCGGCGGGGGCGAGCGGGGTGACGGCAAGGGCGACGGCGCGGACAAGGGCGAGCGCCCCGGCGGCCCGGCCCGCGGGGCGTCGGCCACCACCCATCTCAAGAACATCCCCGAGGTCGGCGCCGCGCTGCGGTCACGGATCCCCGCCGGCTCCCGGCAGGTCGTCGCGGTCTACGGGGAGGGGGTGAACTCCGCCGATGCCACCGTCGTCCTCTACGACAAGGGCGCCAAGGGCTGGGACCAGAAAGGGCGGTGGGCCGCACACAACGGCCGGCGGGGCTGGACGACGAACCATCATGAAGGGGACAAGCGCAGCCCGGTGGGAGTGTTCGCGCTGACCGACGCGGGCGGCGTGCTCGCCGACCCCGGTGCCAAGCTGCCCTATACGCACTCCGCGGCGTTCACCCCGCCGTCGTACTGGTCCAAGAACACCCGCCACGACTTCGACTATGTCGTCGCGATCAACTACAACCGCGTCAAGGGGACCTCCCCGCTGGACCCGACCCGCCCGGAGGGGCAGGCCAAGGGGGGCGGGGTCTGGTTGCACATGGACCACGGCAGCGGAACCTCCGCCTGTATCAGCGTTCCGAAGCCCGCCATGCAGGCACTGCTGCGAGCCCTCGACCCGGCCCGGAACCCGGTGGTGGTCATGGGGGACAAGGCGCACCTGACGGCCTGAGCGTACGTGGCGCCGCACGCGCGGCCGGCGGGAGGACGGCGCTGGGCGCGGCATCCGCCGGCCGGCGCCGGGGCCCGGCGGAGCCACCCTCCGCCGGGCCCGCACTCCAGAGCCTCTACTCCTCCGGCTTCTGCGAATCCATCCCCGGACGGGCCTTCTTCCACTGTCCGCGGGTGAAGTCGGGGATCTCCTGCGGGGCGCCCTTCGCCTTGATCGAGAGGTCGCTCAGCGGTACCGGCGCGGTCCAGGTCGCCGCGTCATAGACGTCGAAGTCCGGTACGAGGCCGAGCCGCATGCACTGCATCAGCCGGAAGACCAGCATGTAGTCCATGCCGCCGTGTCCGCCGGGCGGGTTGGCGTGCTCCTTCCAGAGCCAGTGGTCCCACTCCGTGTACTTGCCGAAGTCGCCCCACGTGTCGTTGCTCTGGTCCGGCTCGATATAGATCCGCTCGGGATAGTCCTCGAAGAGTCCCTTGGTGCCGCCGAGGCTGTTGATCCGGCTGTAGGGGTGCGGGGTGGAGACGTCGTGCTCCAGCCGGATCACCCGCCCCTTGGCGGTCTGGACGAGGCTGATCGTCCGGTCGCTCTCGATGTACGACTCCTTCCAGCTGGGGTCGTTCGCCGGCATGTGCTCCTTGCGGTAGGCGGCGAGGCCGAGGGCGGGGGTGCCGACGCTGGAGATGCGGACCGCGCGGTCGCCGCGATTGATGTCCATGTAGTTGGCGACCGGGCCGAAGCCGTGATTGGGGTAGAGGTCGCCGCGCAGCCGGGTGTGCCAGAGCCGGCGCCAGGGCCCCTCGTAGTACTTGGGGTCGAACATCAGGCCGCGCAGATCGTGGATGTAGGCACCGGCGCCGTGCAGCAGCTCACCGAACAGGCCCGCGTGGGCCATCCGCAGCACCCGCAGCTCATTTCTGCCGTAACAGCAGTTCTCCAGCTGCATGCAGTGTCTGCGGGTGCGCTCGGAGAGATCGACCAGCTCCCACAGCTGGTTCAGCCGCAGGGCGAGGGGGCATTCCACGCCCACGTGCTTGCCGTTGCGCAGCGCCGTGCGCGCCATCTCGAAGTGCCAGTCCCAGGGCGTGGCCGCGTAGACGAAGTCGAGGTCACCGCGCGCGCAGAGGTTCTCGAAGTCGTGGTCGCCGTTGGTGTAGACGGCGGGCGCGGGCTGCCCGGCGGCGGTGACCTTCTTGGCGGCCTTGGCGGTCTTGTCCTTCACCGGGTCGCACAGCGCGACGACCTGCACGCCCGGCATCGCGAGAAAGAGGTCGATCATGCTGCCGCCGCGGTTTCCGAGGCCGATGATGCCGACGCGTACGGTGCTGCGCCGCTCGAACGGCACCCCGATCATGGTCTTGCCCTTGGCCTCGGGTGCTGCGGCGGAGCCGGCCGTCCCGGGCGCGGCCGCCATGGCCTGGCCGGACGACAGGCCGCCGAGTCCCAGCCCGGCGCCCGCCGCGCCGGCGGTCCACAGGACCGAACGGCGGCTCGGGCCCGGCTCGTTGGGGTCGTCGTGGTTCTGCGATGGTGCCTCGTTCATCGATCCTCCAGGGAGCGGTGGTGTACCGGGGCATACGTGAACCTCGGTCAGGACCCTGTCGGCCGGTGGGCCGGGGCACAAGAGGGCCGAGTGGACTCTTGTCGCGGCACGCTGGGATTCTCGGCCGCCCCGCAGGACCCCTCCGCGCACGGTCGGATGCCGCACCGTCAGCTCCTTTCGCAAGGGCCTGAAAAGCCTTGCGGGAAGCCTTGACGTGTCCACACGGCAAACGGCAGGCTCCGGTACACCATCCCCCCAGGGCGGCCCGGCGCGTGGCTGCACTCGTGGGCGCGGTGTGCCCTGCCGCGCCCCCTGACCAAGGAGCCGCAAGATGCAGCAACGTTCCCGTGTGCTGGGCGGGGCGCTGGCCGGCGTGCTGGCCGCGGCCGGCCTCGCCACCTTCGCGCCGTGGTCCTCCCAGGCCACCCCGCCCGGCGAAAAGACCGTCACCGCCACGCTGTTCGAGTGGAAGTACGCGGACGTCGCCAAGGCCTGTACGGACCAGCTCGGTCCGGCCGGCTACGGCTATGTCGAGGTCTCGCCCGCCACCGAACACATCAAGGGCGACCAGTGGTGGACCTCGTACCAGCCCGTCAGCTACAAGATCGCCGGACGGCTGGGCGACCGGAACGCCTTCGCCTCGATGGTCCGCACCTGCCACGGCGCGGGCGTCAAGGTCCTGGCCGACGCCGTCATCAACCACATGGCCGCGGGGTCCGGCACGGGCACCGGCGGCACCCGGTACACCAAGTACCGCTACCCCGGCTTCTATCAGGACCAGGACTTCCACGGCTGCCGCAAGAGCATCTCCGACTACGGCAACCGCACCGACGTCCAGACCTGCGAACTGGTGGGCCTGGCCGACCTCGACACCGGCAGCGAGTACGTGCGTACCACCATCGCCACGTACCTCGACGGCCTGCGGTCGATGGGGGTGGACGGCTTCCGGGTGGACGCCGCCAAACACATCTCCGCCACCGACCTCGCCGCCATCAAGGGCAAGATGCGCGACCCCGGTTACTGGGTGCAGGAGGTCATCTACGGCGCCGGCGAGGCAGTGCAGCCCGAGGAGTACACCGGCACCGGCGACGTGGACGAATTCCGTTACGGCAGCCACCTCAAGAGCGCCTTCCAGGGTGGCAACCTCGCCGGGCTCAAGTCCGTCGCGGACGGCAAGCTCGGCGGCGACCAGGCCCGTACCTTCGTCGACAACTGGGACACCGAGCGCAACGGTTCGACGCTCACCTACAAGGACGGCGCGGCCTACACCCTCGCCAATGTCTTCATGCTCGCCTCGCCCTACGGCTCACCGAACGTCTACTCCGGCTACGAGTGGTCCGACAAGGACGCCGGACCGCCCAGCGGCAGCGGCGGCTGGACCCGCGAGCACGCCAAGCAGGAGATCACCGGGATGGTCGGGTTCCGCAACGCGGTGGGCTCCGCCCCGCTGACCGACTGGTGGGACAACGGGGGCGGCGCGATCGCCTTCGGCCGCGGCGGCAAGGGGTTCGTCGCGCTCAACAACGGCGCGGGCGAGCTGAACCAGACCTTCGCGACGTCGCTGCCCGGCGGTACGTACTGCGATGTCGTCGCCGCCACACCCTCCTCGTGCTACGGCCACACGGTCACCGTCGGGGACGACGGGAAGGTCCGGCTGACCGTCCCGGCGAAGCGGGCGGTGGCGTTGCTGCCGGTGCGCTGAGTGCGCGGTTCTCATCGGCCGGACGGGCTCGGGCGCCCGGCCCCGTCCGGCCGGGCGTAGGCGAAGACGCTCCAGCAGAGGCAGGCGGCACTCCTGCGGCTGACTCCCCGTCAGCTCAATGCGGCACACCCGGCCCGTCCACCAGGGTGGACAGCAGACCGCCGAGGATCTCGCGCTGATCGGCGGTCAGCGGGGCCAGGATCTCCTCCGCCGCGGCCCGCCGGGCGCTGCGCAATGCGCGCAGGGTGGACCGGCCGGTGTCGGTCAGCTCGATACGTACCACCCGGCGGTTGGCCGGATCGGGCACCCGGCGCACCGCGCCGTTCGCCTCCAGCGCGTCCACCAGCGTCGTCACCGCGCGCGGGACGACCTCCAGCCGCTCGGCGAGGTCGGCCATCCGCGGCGGGGTGTCGCGGTAGTGATCGACGATCCGCAGCAGCCGGGACTGCGCCGGGGTGAAGGCGATGTCCAGGTGCTCCAGATGGTGTTTCTGGGCGCGGTGCATCCGGCGGGTCAGCCGTACCAGCTGTTCGGCGAGGTTCGAGGTGCTGACCGTCGGCTCGGGGGAGGGCATACCGCGAGGATAGCGGATATCAGGACCAGGCTCATTGTGAGTATAGGTAACAATGAGCTAAGCTCCACGACGCTTACCTCCCGGCCGTCTGGGACGGCCTGTCCCTCACCCCTCCCGAAGGAGCCCATGCGCAGCGACGATCCCCAGTGGACCCCACCGCCCAAGGACCCGGACCAACCGGTGCCGTTGCGGCGGATCCTCGCCCTCTTCCGCCCCTACCGCGGCCGGCTGACCCTCGTCGGCCTGCTCGTCGGCGCCTCCTCGCTGGTGTCGGTGGCCTCCCCGTTCCTCCTCAGGGAGATCCTGGACGTGGCCATCCCCGGCCGGCGCACCGGACTGCTGAGCCTGCTGGCACTCGGCATGATCGCCACGGCCGTCACCACCAGCGTCTTCGGTGTGCTGCAGACCCTGCTGTCGACCACCGTCGGCCAGCGCGTCATGCACGACCTGCGCACCGCCGTCTACGCCAAGCTCCAGCGGATGCCGCTGGCCTTCTTCACCCGCACCCGCACCGGCGAGGTCCAGTCCCGGATCGCCAACGACATCGGCGGGATGCAGGCGACGGTCACCTCCACCGCCACCTCCCTGGTCTCCAACCTGACCTCCGTCCTCGCCACCATCTGCGCCATGGTCGCCCTCGACTGGCGGCTGACCGTCGTCTCCCTGCTGCTGCTTCCGCTCTTCGTCTGGATCAGCCGCCGGGTCGGCAGGGAACGCAAGAAGATCACCACCACGCGCCAGAAGCAGATGGCCGCGATGTCCGCGATGGTCACCGAGTCCCTCTCGGTCAGCGGCATCCTCCTCGGCCGCACCATGGGCCGCGCCGACTCCCTCACCCAGGGCTTCGCCGAGGAGTCCGAGCGCCTGGTCGATCTGGAGGTCCGCGCCAACATGGCGGGCCGCTGGCGGATGGCCACCATCGGCATCGTCATGGCCGCCATGCCCGCGCTGATCTACTGGTCGGCCGGACTCGTCCTCCAGCTCGGCGGCCCCGCCTTCTCCCTGGGCACCCTGGTCGCCTTCGTCTCGCTCCAGCAGGGCCTGCTGCGGCCCACCGTCTCCCTGCTCTCCACCGGCGTGCAGATGCAGACCTCGCTCGCGCTCTTCCAGCGCATCTTCGAATATCTCGATCTGCCGGTGGCCATCACCGAGCCCGCCGAGCCGGTCCGGATCGCGGCCCCGCGGGGGGAAATCCGCTTCGAGAACGTCACGTTCCGCTATGACCCCGACGCCGCCCCGACCCTCGACGGCATCGACCTGACCGTCCCCGCCGGCGGCAGCCTGGCCGTCGTCGGGCCGACCGGCAGCGGCAAGAGCACCCTGAGCTATCTCGTCCCGCGGCTCTACGACGTGACCGGCGGCCGCGTCACCCTCGACGGCTCCGACGTCCGCGACCTCGACTTCGACACCCTCTCCCGCGCGGTCGGCGTGGTCTCCCAGGAGACCTACCTCTTCCACGCCTCGGTCGCCGACAACCTCCGCTTCGCCAAGCCGGACGCCACCGACGACGAGATCGAACGCGCCGCCCGGGCCGCCCAGATCCACGACCACATCGCCGCCCTCCCCGACGGCTACGACACCCTCGTCGGCGAGCGGGGCTACCGCTTCTCCGGCGGCGAGAAGCAGCGCCTCGCCATCGCCCGGACCATCCTGCGCGACCCGCCCGTCCTCGTCCTGGACGAGGCGACAAGTGCCCTGGACACCCGCACCGAACACGCCGTACAGCAGGCCATCGACGAGCTGTCCGCGGGCCGCACCACCCTCACCATCGCCCACCGCCTCTCCACGGTCCGCGACGCCGACCAGATCGTGGTGCTGGACGCCGGCCGGATCGCCGAGCGCGGCACCCACGACGAACTGCTCGCCGCCGAGGGGCGCTACGCGGCGCTGGTACGGCGTGACGCACACCTCACCCCGGCCGGGGAGCAGATGATGGCCCCGTAAGTGACCCGCGGGTAAGGTCAGGGGCGCGGCGGCCAGTTCAGTGGTCGGGGCGGCCGCCGCACCTTCTTCCCGGGACCCGTCGAGGGAGCCCACGCCCGGCGGCACCGCCCCTGACAGGGTGGGCCCTGCCCACCGCCCGCCCGGCCGCCGCGTCCGCCGGCTACGCCCCCGCCAGCAGGATCACTTCCAGCGTCCGCGGCCCGTGCACCCCCTCCACCCGGTCGAGCTCGATGTCGCTGGTGGCGGACGGGCCGGAGATCCAGGTCAGCGGGCGGTCCGGCGCCAGCAGGGGCAGCGCCTCCGGGACCGACCCGACCACCTGCTCCGGGACGCGGACCACACAGAGGTGATGATCGGGCACCAGCGTGATCCGGCGCCTGCCCTGATCGGGCCCGCCGTCCAGGACCAGGGTGCCGGTCTCCGCGATCGCCACCGCGCAGCCCGTCAGCACACTGTCCACGGCGTCGAGCTCCCGCGGGGTGGCGGACGCCCGGTCCTCGACACGGGTGATGCCGGAACCGGCCAGCCATGAGGCATCGAGGCCCGGCGGCACCAGCACCGTGCGCGCCCCGCGCTCCGCCAGCAGCCGGCCGATCAGCTCCGGCAGCGCTCCGGCGGTGCTGCGGTGCACCAGCGCCCGGTAATCCGCGAGATTCTCCGCGAGCAGCTCGACGGTCTCTTCCACCGTGCGGGACCCGTGCACCCGCCGGTAGTCACGTGCCACCGGCGCGTCGTCCGGCCGCTCCCCGCGCGGCACATCCGTCAGTGCCCGGCGCACCCGCGCCAGCACCACGTCCCGGCTGCTCACCCGTTGCCTCCTTGCTGCTCGTCCGGTGTCCGGCGGGTGCGCTGCCACCAGTCGCGGAAGGACTCGGCCGGCACCTCGGGCAGATCGCGGGTGGCGGACCAGGCACGGCCCGGACCCGGCAGCCGCCGCGGATGCAGCCGCCGGGTACGGGCCGCCAGCCGCCCTCCGGCGCGCAGCGCGCCCGGGTGGTCGAACGCCCAGGCCGCCGCGCGCATCGCGGCCCGCTCCGCGGCATGCCCCTTGGCCGGTGTGAGGACGACCCGCTCCCCGCCCCGGGTGACCGGCCCGCCCTGCACCACCCGTTCCCGCAGATGCACCAGCACCTCGGGGATGTCGATGGCGACCGGACACACCTCGTAACACGCCCCGCACAGCGACGAGGCATACGGCAACGAAGCCTCCAACGGCCCACCGACGCCCCGTAGTTGGGGCGTGAGGATGGCGCCGATCGGGCCGGGATAGGGCGAACCGTAGGCGTGTCCGCCGGCCCGCTCGTACACCGGGCAGACGTTGAGACAGGCCGAGCAGCGGATACAGCGCAGCGCCTGCCGGCCGACGGTGTCGGCGAGGGCGTCGGTCCGCCCGTTGTCGAGCAGCACGAGATGGAAGGTCTGCGGACCGTCGCCGTCCGTCGTGCCCGTCCAGGTGGAGGTGTACGGATTCATCCGCTCGGCGGTGGAGGATCGGGGCAGCAGCTGCAGGAAGACCTCCAGATCCTGCCAGCTCGGCACCACCTTCTCGATGCCGACGACGGAGATCAGCGTCTCGGGCAGGGTCAGACACATCCGGCCGTTCCCCTCGGACTCCACCACGACCAGGGTGCCGGTCTCGGCCACCATGAAATTGGCGCCGGAGATCCCGACCTTCGCCGACAGGAACTTCTCCCGCAGATGCAGCCGCGCCGCCTCGGCCAGCTCGGCGGGGGAGTCGGAGAGCCCCTCGGGCGCCGGACGGCCCCAACCGGCCATCTCCCGGCGGAAGATGTCGCGGATCTCGGAGCGGTTGCGATGGATCGCCGGGACCAGGAGGTGCGACGGCAGATCCCCGCCGAGCTGCACGATCAGCTCGGCCAGATCCGTCTCGTAGGCCCGGATTCCGGCCTCGGCCAGCGCCTCGTTCAGCCCGATCTCCTGCGTCGCCATCGACTTGACCTTGACGACCTCCCGCTCACCGGTCTCCCGCACCAGCCGGGTGACCAGCGCATTGGCCTCGTCGGCGTCCACCGCCCAGTGGACCTGCCCGCCCGCCGCCGTGACCGCTTCCTCCAACTGCTCCAGATAGTGGTCCAGATGGCGCAGCGTACGGTCCTTGACCGCCGCGCCCGCCGCCCGCAGCTCCGCCCAGTCGTCCAGCTCGGCCACGGCCGCCGCCCGCTTGTCGCGGATGGTGTGGGTGGCGTGGGTGAGGTTGGCACGCAGCCGGCCGTCGCGGGTGGCGGCGGCCGCGGCCCGGGGGAATGCCGGCATGCCCAGGTACGTCCCGCTCACCACACGCTCCCTTCCGTACTGGCCAGGATCTCGGCGAGGTGCACCGGGCGGACCGCCGCACCCTGCCGGGTGAGGGTGCCGCCGAGGTGCAGCAGACAGGAGTTGTCGACCGTACAGAGGGCCTCGGCGCCGGTCGCGACGACATTGCGGACCTTGTCGGCGCCCATCGCCGCCGAGACCGCCGCGTTCTTCACCGCGAAGGTGCCGCCGAAGCCGCAGCACTCCTCGGCGCCGGGCAACTCCCGCAGCTGAAGCCCCCTGACCCGGTCCAGCAGCCGCCGCGGCCGGTCACCCAGCCCCAGCACCCGCAGCCCGTGACAGGTGGGGTGATAGGTGACGGTATGCGGGTAGTAGGCGCCGACATCCTCCACCTTCAGCACATCCACCAGGAACTCCGTCAGCTCGTACGTCTTGGCCACCGCGACCGCCGCCGCGTCCGCAAGCTCCCGGCCGCGCCCCTCGGCGGCCGCCTTCGCGCCGATCCGCGGGTAGTTGTCCCGCACCATCGCCGCACAGGACCCGGACGGGGTGACCACATGGTCGAAGTCGCGGAAGACCCGGTCGAAACGGCGCACCAGCGGTTCGGTCGCGTGCCGGTATCCGGTGTTGAACTGGGGCTGGCCACAGCAGCTCTGCCCCTCCGGGAAGCCGACCTCCACCCCCAGCCGTTCCAGCAGCGCCACCACCGCCTGCCCCGTCCGTGGCTGGAGCAGGTCGTTGATGCAGGTGACGAACAGTGCTACGCGCACGGTGCCCTCTCCTTTCGGCCGCCACGGCCCCTGGCGGCCCTCCGCTTCCGCGGTACATGATCACCTGTCGGCTCATCCTGCCCCAGCAGCAGGCCCAGGAGAAGAACCCGGAGCGGAGGACCATGTCGAACGCCGAACACATAGCCGAGGAGCGGGTGCCCGACGGCGCCCGCCCGCCGTCGCGGCTGCGCCAGCTGGCCGCCGCCTCCATCGGCAACGCCGTCGAGTGGTACGACTGGTACGCGTACTCCTTCCTCGCGGTCTACTTCGCCGACCAGGTCTTCCCGCACGGCGCCGGCAACTCCCTGGTGCCCCTGCTGTCGACCTTCGCCGTCTTCGCGGTCGGCTTCTTCATGCGCCCGGTCGGCGGACTGCTGATGGGCGCGCTCGCCGACCGCCGCGGCCGGCGGACCGCACTGACCCTCACCATCCTGCTCATGGGCGGCGGCAGTCTGCTGGTCGCGCTCACCCCCACCTACGCGGCCACCGGAGTGCTGGCCCCCGCCATCCTGGTCCTAGCCCGCCTGGTGCAAGGCCTCTCGGTGGGCGGCGAGTTCGCGGCCTCCACCACCTTCCTCGTCGAATCGGCGGGGCCCGGCCGGCGCGGACTGTTCGCCAGCTTCCAGTACGTGTCCACGACCGCCGGCCAGCTGCTGGCGTCCGGGACCGCCGCGCTGCTGGCGACGCTGCTCACCGAACGGCAGATGGGGCAGTGGGGCTGGCGGGTGGCGTTTCTCTTCGGCGCGCTGCTGAGCCTGCTGGGACTGTGGATCCGGCGCGGCGCCCAGGAGACCATCGCCGAGCAGCGGACCGCCGAGCGCCCCGGCCTCTTCGAGGCGCTGCGCCGCCACCCCCGCCAGTCGCTGCTCATCTGCGGCATCACCGCGGGCGGCACCCTCGCCTACTACACCTGGACGACCTATCTGCCCACCTACGCACAGGTCAACGCGGGCTTCGACAAGGGCGATTCGCTCACCGTCGGCACCCTCTCGCTCGCCTTCTTCGCCCTGCTCCAGCCGCTCGGCGGACTGCTCTCGGACCGCATCGGCCGCAAACCGCTGCTGTTCGGATTCTCCCTGGGCTTCGCCGTACTGGCCGTACCGCTGCTGCACCTGGTCACCGACGCGTTCCTCTCGCTCCTGCTGGTGCAGTGCGCCGGCATGGTGCTGCTCACCGGTTACACCGCGATCGCCGCGGCTGTGAACGCCGAGGTGTTCCCCGCGCGGGTACGCGCCGCCGGCATCGGCTTCCCCTACTCCCTCACCGTCGCCCTCTTCGGCGGCACCGCGCCCTACGTCGGCACCTGGTTCCGGCAGGCCAGCCACCCCGACTTCTTCCCCTGGTACGTGGCCGCGCTCTGCCTCGTCTCGTTCCTCGTCTATCTGACGCTCCCGGAAACGGCCCGGCAGACGCTGGACACCTAGGCAGTTGCGGGTGATGCGCCGGTCGCGGGCGTCGTGACCGAGAAGGCCGTCAGGCAGGCACCCCCGGCTCCCACCCTGCGCGGTTGCGGCCGGACAGGACCGTGCGGATCGGCCCCGACCCGGCAGCACACGAAGGCGCCGCCCCTCCAGGGACAGGAAGGGGCGGCGCTTTCGGGGTGGGGTCGGTCAGACGAGCCACCCCACGAAGTGGAGGATGTTCGCGATGAAGTTGGTGATGAGGTCCATCGGGTCTACTCCTTTGATGTGGGACCCAACTCTCCGGTCCAGCAAGGGGTTTCGACCGGAGGCGCCGTAGTAACGGTCTGCAGCCCGCCGCCTGCGCCTCGTCATCATTGCCCGTGGCGATGAGTCAATTGAAGCCCTCAGTTCTTCGATCACGCTTGCCGTCGAACGTGTGCGCCCGCGCCCCCGTGTTCGCGTGGGCGGGGCTTTTCGCGGTGCCCTCGTGACGGCAGTGAACGGTCGCGCTTCATGAGGCCAGACGTCCGGCCAACTCCGCCTCCCCACGGGCAGGTTGCGCAGCCCCGTCGAGCAGCCGGCGGATGTCGCGGACCGCGGTGCGCCCCGCCCGGTTGGCGCCGATGGTGCTCGCCGACGGGCCGTAACCGACGAGGTGCACCCGCGCATCGCGCAGGGCACGGGTGCCGTCCATCCGGATCCCGCCGCCCGGCTCGCGCAGCCGCAGCGGGGCGAGATGGTCGAGCGCCGCACGAAAGCCCGTCGCGTAGAGGATCACCTCGGCCTCGACCGTACGGCCGTCGGCCCAGACCACCCCGCTGGGTGTGACGCGCGCGAAGAGCGGCAGCCGTTCCAGCACGCCGTTCGCCCGAGCCCGCCGGATCGCCTCGGTCATCGGCAGCCCCGTCACACTCACCACGCTCCGCGGCGGCAGCCCCTGCCGCACCCGCTGCTCCACGAGCGCGACCGCGGCCCGGCCCTGCTCCTCGCCGAACGGCCCCTCCCGGAACACCGGCGGCCGACGGGTCACCCATGTCGTGGCGGCCGCGACCGGCGCGATCTCCAGCAACTGCTGGACGGCCGACGTCCCGCCGCCCACCACCACGACCCGCGCACCGCGGAAGTCCTCCGGCCCCTCGTACTGCGCACTGTGCAGCTGACGGCCGGCGAAGACCTGCTGCCCCGGAAACCGTGGCCAGAACGGCCGGTCCCAGGTCCCGGTCGCATTGATCAGCGCCCGCGGTGCGTAAGCGCCCTCGGGCGTCTCGACCAGCAGCCGTCCGCCGGCGCCCGTACGCACCGCCGCCACGCTCACCGGCCGGTGCACCCGCAGCCCGAACGTCCGCTCATAGCGGTCGAAGTACCCGCCGATCACCTCGGACGACGGGCGCTGCGGATCGGCGCCGGTCAGCTCCATGCCCGGCAGCGCATGCATCCCGTGCACCTTGTCGTACGTCAGCGTGGGCCACCGGAACTGCCAGGCCCCGCCGGGCCGCGGAGAGTGATCGAGCACGACGAAGTCCCGGTCCGGTGCCCAGCCGGCCCGCCGCAGATGAAAGGCCGCGGCCAGCCCGGCCTGCCCGGCACCGATCACCACGACCTCGACGTCACGCACCCCGGAGTGGTTCATGCTTCACCCAACCCGGGAGGCGTCGGATGTCTTCCCGGCATGGCTGCCGACGCCCCCACACGGGCAGGCTCGGGCCTCCCGGCGCGGGAAGCAGCCCCACCACCGCGGCTTTCGCCGAGAACGGGCCGCCCGTACGAAAATGGCCGCATGAGCACCGCATTCACCACTCGCACCCTGGAAATCACCACCGGTACGAGCGAGACCGTCGCCGACCTCACCGCCGACTGCGCCGCATTCCTGCGCGAGGCCGCAGACGGCCGCGACGGCCTGCTGAACATCTTCGTGCCGCACGCAACAGCCGGCATCGCCGTACTGGAAACCGGCGCAGGCAGCGACGAAGACCTCCTGGCCGCACTCCACGACCTGCTGCCCGCCGACAACCGCTGGCGCCACCGCCACGGCAGCCCCGGCCACGGCCGCGACCACGTCCTGCCCGCGCTCGTCCCACCCCACGCCACCCTCCCGGTCGTGTCGGGCCGGATGGCACTGGGCACCTGGCAGTCGGTCTGCCTGGTCGACACGAACGTCGACAATGCCAACCGTCAGGTCCGTTTGAGCTTCCTGGGCTAGGGGGTGTAGCGCCCTGGTCGGCGGGAGGGCACGACGGTGCCTTACCCGGACTCACTGCAACGTTCCTCGACGGCTTCATCGCTGAGACCTGCTTCGTAGTCGAATCGCCGTAACTCCAGTCATTCGAGGTCGGTAGCGCCTCTGCATCGGCAGGCCCCCGAAGCCGGGTCGTCTGCCGGTGGGGTCGGGACGGGCGGCGGGACATGAGAGTGATGAACACCCACGGGATGTGCGCCTAGGTGCGGGAGCTGACGCAAGGGGCCGAGGTGCGCATGTGAGGCAGCTCACGCTCGGGAACTGCATAGCGGGACGTGGGTCAGCGCCTTTGTAGGGGTGTAGGCGAGTGATCGAGGCGAGGGATGGCGTTGATGGGGCAGTCGCGGGCCGATGCGTTCGACCGGTTCGTCGCGGCTCGTTGGTCGGCACTGCTTCACCTGGCGCATCTGCTCACCGGTGGAGATCGGCATCGGGCCGAGGATCTCCTGCAGGAGGCGCTGGTCAAGTTGTGGTTTGCGTGGCCGAGGGTGGCTGAGCAGGCGCCGGAGGCGTATGTGCGCCGGGTGCTGGCACGTGCGGCGGCTCGCTCGGCGCGACGCCGCTGGTGGGGCGAGCGTCCGGTGGAACGGTTGCCGGAGCTTCCCGAGGCCGGCGATGTGGCCGCTGCCGTGGAGGAACGAACCCGGTTGGAGGCCGCGCTGGCATTGCTGCCGGTACGGCAGCGCGCCGCGGTGGTGCTGCGCTATTACCAGGACCTGTCCGAGGTGCAGGTTGCCGAGGCGCTGGGGTGCCCGGTGGGCACCGCCCGGTCCCTTACGTCACGGGGCGTGACGCGGTTGCGGCAGTTCCTGGATGACGCCATCGAGCCGGTGAAGTGAAAGGAGACATGATGGAAGACTTCGAACACGAACTCGCGCGGATGATGCGCGATACCCAGGCAAACACCCCCTTTGAGGACCAGCACCGGCAGCGGCTGCAAGCTGGGGTCCGTGCCCGTCGGCGTGCTCGCACGGTCTGGATGGCCACCGGCTCGGCACTCACGATCGCCGGGCTCGGCGTCGGGCTGGAAGTCCTGCCCAGCGCGTCCGCTCAGGGCGGGCCCGCCGTTCCTCATCACCAACCCACCCACACGACCGCGCCGGTCCCCCTCCCGGCCCGCACCTGCACGACCGTGCCGGTCTCCATTCCCACCCACACCTCGACGACCGTGCCGGTCCCGATCCCCACCCGCACCTGCACGACCGCGCCAGCCCCGCTCCCGACCCACACCTCGACGACCAAGTAGCGCTGGCCAAAGTTCGAGCTATGGCGCAGGAGCGGAAGCGGACGGTGATGGCAGGAATGCCGAGACCAAGGCGCGGGGATCTTGGAGCGGCATCGACCCGCTGGTGGAGCAGCCTGACGCCGAACTGACAGCGCGCGCCCGGGATGGAGGAGAGGGAGCGGGAGTTCCGTAAGTACGCTTCGAAACTCGCCGCTTACCTGCGCGACGCCGTTCGGCAGCGGCAGCGGCAGCGGCAGTGGCAGTGGCCCCGGGGCGAGGAGCACCTCGCCCCCATGCGAACGGCACCTCAGCAACAACGACGCTGCCACGGTGCCTGTTGGCCCCACCGCAACCCCGCGGTCGTTTATTCACAGGCGGCCAGCCACTGAGATGGTCCCGCCGGCGAAGGCGCCAACCAAGAGATCGCCATGCGGTTTCGCGATCAAAGACGTGCCCAGCGCGACGAGTTCCATGACTTCGCGTCAGTCTTGACTGCGCTCAGAAACCTACTCCTGGCCGTCGACGATCGCTGCCTGCAACTGGAATATGAGGCGCCTCCAGATGGGCGGAAGCCATTGCCGGTCAGTCCGCGAAGACAACCGTGCTCGACTCAACTCTTAACCGTGCACCTTGTGGCACAGATGATTTCAGGAACCGAATGACCGTACCCCGGCGAGCTCCCATCAACGAGTGCTCCGACCACCGAGACGGAAGCAACTCGTCGGGCAAGGACAGTCGGGAATCAGCAGCAAATGCTCTATCAACTTGCGAGCTTAAGGACGATTTGAAAAGTGCCTACCGTATTCGTCAGGGTTTTCAAAACGCCCGGTCTTCGCAAAAAGATACTCTTCACGCTGGGAATCTTGCTGCTCTATCGGCTGGGGCAGAACGTCCCCGTCCCCGGGGTGGATTACCGGTACGTTACGCAGTGCATCAAGGAGGGTGTCGGCGACGGCGGCTTCTTCGGCCTGATCAACACGTTCAGCGGTGGTGCGCTACTGCAGCTCACCATCTTCGCCCTGGGGATCACGCCGTACATCACGGCGAGCATCATCCTTCAACTGCTGACGGTGGTCATTCCGCGTCTGGAGGCGCTGAAGAAGGAGGGTCAGGCGGGCACTGCGAAGATCACCCAGTACACCCGGTACCTGACGCTGGGCCTGGCGGTGCTCCAGGGCGCCGCCTTGGTGGCCAAAGCCCAAAGCGGTGGGCTCTTCCCCTCCTGCCAGGTCCGCACCCAGATCGTCCCGGACACTTCGATCTTCCGGACCTGCGTCATGGTCATCACCATGACCGCCGGCACCGCCGTGGCGATGTGGCTCGGAGAACTCATCACCGACCGCGGCATCGGCAACGGCATGTCGATCCTGATGTTCACCTCCCTGTCCGCCAGCCTCCCGGCAAACCTGTGGGGGATCAAGAAGTCGGGCAAAATCCTGAGCGGCTGGGGCGAGTTCGCCATCGTGATCGTGGTCGGCCTCTGCATGGTGTGCCTCGTGGTCTTCGTCGAGCAGGCGCAGCGTCGGATCCCGGTCCAGTACGCAAAACGAATGATCGGCCGCCGTTCATACGGCGGCACTTCGACCTACATCCCGCTGAAGGTGAACCAGGCGGGTGTAACTCCCGTCATCTTCGCCTCTTCACTGCTCTCCATACCCAGTTTGATCGATCTCGGCGGCAACTCGGCGTCAGGATGGGCCCGGTGGATCGCCACCAACCTCGCCAGGGGTGACCAACCGATCTATCTGACACTTTACTTCCTGCTGATCGTTTTCTTTGCTTTCTTCTACGTCTCCATCTCCTTCACCCCCAACGACATTGCCGACAACATGAAGAAGCATGGCGGGTTCATCCCCGGCATCCGGGCCGGCCGACCCACGGCTGACTACCTGGGCTACGTGCTCAACCGGATCACCTGGCCGGGAGCGCTCTACCTGGGGCTGATCGCCCTTGTGCCCACAGCGGCACTGGTGCTGTTCAACGGCAATAATTTCCCGTTCGGCGGCACCAGCATCCTCATCATCGTGAGCGTCGGTTTGGAGACCGTGAAGCAGATCGAGAGTCAGCTCCAGCAGCGCAATTACGAAGGGTTCCTGCGCTGACGCGCATTGTCCTGGCTACACAGGACGCCGACGGTCAGGTGACCCTGGGACCTGGACGGGCCGGCCTCTCCGATCGACCGGTCCGCCGCCACGAAGGGACACGTTCCCTGTCGACCAACCGGGCAAGCGGGGGGTCGGCAGGGCGTAGTGCCGCACCAGGGGCGCATCGGTATACCTCGGGCCCGGCGTGGGGGCGGGGGTGGGCCGGACACCGCCGCGCCAGTAGGGTGCCGCCCATCTGGGGGGACGGGGGCGGCGACCTGAGGAAACGGACAACCGCATGGACTACTGCGTGGGATGCGGGAGCTATCTCGATGGGGCGCAGGTGTGCCCGACGTGTGGCCATGCCCACGATGGCGTAGCCACCGGGTACCCCCCATCACGGCCGCACCCCCTCTACCAGAGCGGCGTCCCGCTGATGCCCGGGCCGCCGGTCCACGAGCACACGGGAACGCACGGGTACGACGGGGGCCTCCAGGCCCCGCACACCTACGAGCAGACGCAGGCGTACGAGCCCCTGGGGCCTTACGAGACAGGGCCCTTTCCCGAACAGGGCGGCGAGCCCAACGGAACCGGCCTGGCCGACGGAGACTTCGACTCCGGCACGGCCACCGGCTTGGACACGGCTGCGGCTGCCGGCCCCGGTGACGGCGACGAGGCGTACGCCTCCCACCGGACGTCGGCGACGCGTCGCCGTGGCAAAGGCCCGCGCCGGGCGCGACGCCGCAAGGGCGGCAAGACCAAGCTGGCCCTCGGCGTCGCGGGTGGGGTCGTACTGGTCGGCGTCGTCGCGACGGGCCTGTCGGGGGAACTGCTGCCCACTGGTCCGACACAGGGAAGGCACACGGAGTCGCAGGCGTCGCGCACGCCCGTTGACGCGTCCGTCACCGCGCAGCCCGCACCGAGCCGGACCGCGGGAGAGCCGGCTCGTCCGTCACACGCCGCGAAGCCGTCGGCATCGGCATCGGACCTCGCCGTTTCCCACTCTGCGGTTCCCGCATCCGCGACCACGGCACCGCCCGTCGTCACCCGACCCACCGCCAAGGTGCCGCCCCGGCCAAAGCCGTCACCCACGAACGCGGGGTCGAACCCGACGCCCGCACCACGCCCCACACGGTCGCGGACCTGCTTCCTCTTCTGGTGCACCTAGTTCATCGATGCCGAGGGGACTGGAGCCCGTGGAGCCCTGGCGCTGCTCGACGACCACTCCGGAACCGGTCTCACTGCTTGCGGGTGAACTACGAAGCCACACCCTCGCGCCGACTGAAACTGGACGATCCCGCCCGTTATTGTCAGTTCTTGTGCTGTTGAGCTGTGCGTTTGTGAACCTCAAGCCCGGCGTCGGAAAGACGACGAGTGCGGTGTGGCTGGCCCACGCGCTTCATGAGTCGGGCCTGTCGCCGCTGCTGGTCGACGGTGACCCAGCCGCCTCCGCGCTGCGCTGGAGCGAGCTGGCCGAGGGCTTTCCGTTTCCGGTGATCGCACTGCCGGTGGGGGATGTCCACCGTCGCGTGAACGACTTCCTCGGCAGCCGGCAGGCCGTCGTGCTCGACGCGCCCCAGCTGGAGGACCATCCTCGCATCGCCCGCAGCATCATGAGGTACGCCGGCGAGTGGATCGTGCCCGTGACCCCGGCCCCCATCGAACTGGACCGGATGGCACCCATCCGCGGTGAGATGGCGGATGTGCAGTCCCTGCGCGCCGAGCCGGCCCGCACGGTGGTCCTGCTCAACCGAACCAACCGTCCCGATGCCACGCGCACGGGGCCCGATGCCGATGCCCGCGAGGCGCTCACCGAGCGGGGTTTCGAGCTACTGGACACCCAGATCGCGCGGCTCGACCTGTACGCCCAGTCTTTCGGGAGCCCGGTCCAGGCCAAGGGGTCGGCGTACATGGACCTCGCGGATGAACTGATCAAGCGTCAGGAAGAGGCATGAGCCAGCGCAAGGACAGCTACCGCGCGGCATTGCAGCGCGGGCAGGACGTCTCCGCACCCCAGCCCACCGTCACCACGCTGCACAGCAGGTACCTCCGGGTGACCGTCGAGGTGGATCCCGATCTGCGAGGCGATCTGACGCGATGCGTGGGCCGGCCGGTCTCCTCGGTCCTGCTCGCCGGAACGACCGTCCTGCGCACCCTTGCCGTCATCGCCGGCAGGGTGTCCCGGCTCGGAGGCTAGCCGCTCCCGTTCCACCTGAGGAGCCGGATTAGGGTCCCCCTGCCCGTGACGGCGGGCGGCGGCCTCCGGCAAGGTGGGCACGGCTTCACCGGCCGCGGCATACCCTCACTGTCCGTGTTCACCGCGCGTTGCACTGGTGTGGGCGAAGCGACCCCCGGTGTTATTCAATGGGGTGTGTGGTCAGGGATCTCGGGGCCCCGTCGCACGGGTCCGAGTACGGCCCCGGCGCTGCGCCGGGGATTGCTGAGAGAGCCGCATGGACTCCACACCCTCGCCCTCGTCCTCTTCGCCGTTCGACCTGGTCAGCAGCGCCCTGGGGCGATACATCCCGCGTGGCGGAGCGGCAGCGGACGCCGGTCCTGCCGACGCCCAGGGCGACCGCACCACCCGCCAGCGGGTACCCGGCAGCCCGGCAGCCGGCGGTCGGGATCAGATTCTCGGCGCGGTCAACCTGGACAGGGAGCTGAGAATCACCCGCTGCAATCTGGATGCCCCCGTATTCGCGGGTCTGGACGTCGGGACCGGGAGTCCCTTCGTCGACCTCCTGCCCCCCGGGGACGTACCGACGGTCACACGGCGGTTGCGGCAGGTCCTGGAGACCGGTGAGGCGCACGTCGCCCGGATCCAGCGCCTGCGGCGCGGCGACGGGTCGGAGCTGGTGGTCTCGATGAGCATCCTGCCCGCCGCGGTGCCCCAGGAGGGCCTGACCGTCTCCGTGATCGCCATGGCCCGGAGGCTGCATCTGTACGCCGCCGAGACCGCGATCGGCACCTCGCTGGACATCGGCGACACCGCGCAGTCGCTGGCGCAGTCCCTGCTGGCTTGGGGAGACGTGGCCGCCGTCGACCTCGACTTCGCCGTGTGGACGGGCGAGGGCGTCACCGGGAAGGGGCAGGGGCGCATCCGGCTACGGCGGGCGGCCCTGGTGCCGGACCGGGCGTGGCCCGAGGGCTATGTGACTCCGGGCGACGATCTTCCCAGCGACGCGAGTCGCCTGCTGGCGCAGGCCGTACGGCGGGACGACGCCCCGCAGGCCATCGTCATGCCCGACCGGGAGGCGGTCGAGCGGGTACTCGGCAGTCCGCGAGCGATGCGTGCCCTGGTGCCCGGCGACCGGTCGGCGGGTGTGGTGTGCATACCGCTGGTCCTGGACGGCGCGCCGCCCGTCGTGCTGGGTGTGGCGGAGGTCTGGCGGCGGGCGGACTGCCCCTTCCGCGACAGCGAGCTGTTCGACCTGCAGGAACTGGTGGCCAGGACCGCCCATCACGTCGATCTGGCCCGCCAGCACCAGCGCGAGCACACGCAGGTGCTGGCGTTGCAGCGCCGGCTGCTGCCCCGGACCGGCGGCGACACCATCGAGATCGCCAGCGTCTACCAGCCCGCCACGCCCGACAGCGCGGGCGTCGGCGGGGACTGGGTGAACAGCTTTCCGCTGCCGGACGGCCGTACCGCGCTGGTGGTCGGTGACGTCGTCGGGCACGGCCTGGGAGCCGCGGCAACCATGGGCCAGCTGAGCATGGAGGCCCGCGCGCTGCTGTCCGCGGGGCTCGCGCCCGACGAGGTACTGGAGCACCTGGACGAAACCGTGACGCTGCTGGACGACGCGGAGTCCGGGTTTGCGGCCGGCTACAGCGCCCTCGGGTCGACCTGCTGCATCGCCATCTACGACCCGGTCAGCCACCATGTGGCGCTCTCCAGCGCCGGCCACCTCCCCCCGGTCCTGGTCTCCCCGGACGGGCACGCGGGCCCGCTCGCGGTCCGCCCACACCCCGGCCTGGGCGCCGAGTTCGCGCTGCGGGAGCCGTTCGACGTGCACACTTTCGGCGCACCCCCGGGCTCCCTGCTCGCCCTCTACACCGACGGCCTGGTGGAGGATCCGGCCGTGTCGATCGACGAGGGAATCGGCAGGCTGGCGGACGCCGCGTCCAGGGTGCACCCCTGGGACGCCCTGCAGCAGGCCGCACGGTACGTCGTCTCCATGCTGGCGCCCGACCCCGTGCGCCAGCGCGACGATGTGACCCTGCTGCTCGCGCGGATGATCGGCTACCGCAAAGGGGACACCGCGACCTGGCGGCTGCCCGCCCGCGACGACGCCCCCGCCCGTGCCCGTGCGCAGGTCTCCGCGCTGCTGCGGCA
The DNA here is from genome assembly GCF_050433025.1 of Streptomyces auratus. Taxonomy (NCBI): domain Bacteria; kingdom Bacillati; phylum Actinomycetota; class Actinomycetes; order Kitasatosporales; family Streptomycetaceae; genus Streptomyces; species Streptomyces auratus. The sequence continues at coordinate 2,904,850 of NZ_JBNGCB010000003.1, forward strand.
ATGGCGTCCCAGGGACGACACCCGGGACAACGCGCTGCTGCTGGTCAGCGAGCTGGTCACGAACGCGGTGCGCTTCGCCACCGGTCCCATCACGGTACGGCTGATCAGGGCCGGTCACGGCCTGCTGTGCGAGGTGGGCGACACCGGCAACGGCAGGCCACGTCTGGGCCGGGGCGGCCTCCTCGACGACGGCGGACGTGGCCTGCACATCGTGCACAGGCTCACCACCAGGTGGGGGGTGCGGTGGACGGACACCGGCAAGGTGGTCTGGGCGGAAGTCGCGAGGTGACGCAGCCGGGGGGCGGGGGAGCGGCCGGCGCAGGGGAGCGCAGCGAGGGTGAGGGCGGCGCCTGCGTCACCCGGCGCCACCGACGGCGCCCTCGGCGCCACCGGTGGCGTGACCGGTGAGACGGAGGGCCCGTTTTGCCGGTACGGGTGGCGCGGCTCGCACTACAGCCACTCTCCTTCCAGGGCGGTGGCGGTGAGGCCCGGTGCCGCCGCGTACAGGACGGCGCGACTGCCCGGCTTCTGCCCGGCGTCGTGCGCCCGCCGCATGATGTCGAACACGGCGGCGCCGCCGCGGTTGCCGCTGGTGTAGCTGTCGCGGCTGTGGTCCAGCAGCCCTGACGGCCACGCGTCGGGCATCGTCTGCTCCATGTATTCCAGCACCCGGGTCCCGCCGGGGTGCGCCAGCAGCACGTCGGGGTGCCAGGAGTCGGGGTCGTCCTGGTAACGGACGCGCAGCCACTCCCACATCGCGGTGACCGTCTCCTGTACGGCGCGCGGCCCGCGCCGGTCCATCACGAAGTGGGTGCCGTCCGCCCGCGTCTCCAGGCGGTGCAGGTCTTGGGTGCCGGGAAGGGTGTGGTGCCAGGCGGCGTCCAGCCGCAGCACCGACTCGCGCCTCGGGCGGCCCGTGACCACCGCGGCGACCGCGGTGTCCGCGAACAGCATCCGGACGATCAGGGACTCCAGAGTGTCGTCCGAGGGCTGGTAGGTCGTGCTCAGCGCCTCCGCGATCACGACCAGGACCACCCGGTCGGGGTCCGCGGCCACGAGATCCGCCGCCAGCGCCAGGGAGCGGGTCCCCGCTATACAGGCCCACTGCGTGGCCGGCAGCAGCATCACGTGGTTGCGGAGCGGAAGCTTGTTGGCCAGGGCGATGTCCAGACCCGGCAGCGCCGGGGTGGTGGAGTGACTGGTGATCAGGCAGTCGATGTCTGCGACGTCCAGCCCGGCGATCTGCAGGGCCCCGCGCGCCGCACGCTCTCCGTAGGACTGCACGGCCTCCCAGGCCGGCGCGGTGCGCTCCTGGACGGTCTGCGGCGCAGGTATCGCCTCAAGTGCGGCGATCACGCGGTCCACGTCCTGCTGGGTGAACCCGTCGCGGGCCAACGCCTCTTGGGCCGCCCCGATGCCGACAGCCCGCAGGCCGCTGCCGTTGCCGGGCGCGACGGCGGCCTCCAGCGGCAGCATCCACCCGCGTGTCTCGATGCCCGTGCTGGCCGCGATGCCGTCGATCCGCGGCGCCCACGCCGCGTGCGGATGCCGGTCGCGCACCTCCGCCACGATCTGGCTGGTCTGCACGTGGTGCTCGCCGTGTATCACGGCAGGAGGACAGAGGTAAGCGGCCATAATGCGGCACCTTTCCAGGGGGAAACAAGCAGGAATGCCCCGAGTGCTGTGGCATGGGTCACTTTGGGCTTCGCGCCCAAGAGTTGCCGATAAGTTCCACTTCGTGATGCGGTATCCGTTTCGAGCATGGACACCAAAGGGACATTTCCGCTGTGATGCACGCAACTTAGGCGGCTTTTGGGGTGCGTGACACCGCACACACCGCTGAAACAGGAGCCCTCAGGGCGGTTCCGCAGGTCTTACCTGACCTACCGTCAGCCAGGGGTCCTGGTCACTGTTGCCGGAGCCGGGCGACACCGACCGCGAACGCTGGCGGGTACCGCACGTGCACCGGCGACGTGTGCGCGATGAACGCTGCAGTTCTGCCGCTCGCGACCACCGCCTCGGCCGGAGAGCGCATGGCGGCCCCTGGGGGCCGACCCGCCTGATTCTTGCGGCAGTTCGAGCAGGAATCGGGGAAGGCGGATCGGCCCGAGTGTCAGGCCGTGGCGAACCTCGTCAGTACGGCTTCCGGCCGTACGTCCGGCAGCGCCCGCCGGAAGGCCCGGTAGTAGGCCCTCTCCTCCTCGGTCCGAAGGCCCCTCTCCGACGCTTCCGCATCGGAGACCCGGTCGTGGTCCCCGGCTCCCGGTCGCGGCGCGAGCACGTCCTGTGCGCCGCTGCCCGTACCGAACTGCACCTTGCGGCGCCAGAGCAGCTGCTCGGGCAGCCACCCGGTGAAGGCCCGGCGCAGGTGCCCCTTCTCCATGCCGTCCGGTTCAAGCCCCTTCAGCTCGGGCGGCAGCGACACGGCGTGCGCGATGACCTGCGCGTCGAGGAACGGAACGCGTGCCTCAAGGCCGTGGGCCATGGTGACGCGGTCGCAGCGCTGGAGATTCAGGCCGTGGAGGTTGCCGAGGGTGCGGGCCAGTTCGGCGTCGAGTGCGGCAGGGTCGGTGTGTGCGCTGTGGTAGTAGGCGTACCCGGCGAACAGCTCGTCCGCGCCCTCGCCGGTCAGCACCGCCTTGACGTGCCGGGAGGCCAGCTCCGCGAGGAACCAGTTGGGCACGGCGCTGCGGATGAGGCTGGCGTCGAAGGACTCGACCGAGGCGACGACCTCGTCCACGACGGCGGCCGCCTGCTCGGCGTCGAAGACGGCCTCGTGGTGTTCGGTGCCGAGGAATGCCGCCGCCTCGCGGGCCGCGAGCAGGTCGGGCGAGCCGTCCGTGCCGACGGCGAAGGTCTTCAGCGTCTTGCCGCGCTTCGCGTATTCGCGGGCGGCGATGGCGGCGACCAGGCTGGAGTCGAGCCCTCCGGAGAGGAACACGCCGACGTCGACGTCGGCCATGAGGTGACGGCGTACGGAGTCCACGAGGACCTCGTGGGTGGCCTTCTCGGCGATCTCGGGCGCCAACTGCAGCCAGTCCTCGGCAGCTTCGCCGCCGGGTGCGCCGACGCTCGGGACGGCGTGGGCGAACCGTACGAGGCCGGTCTCGGGCGTCCAGTAGCAGCCGGGCGGGAATGCCTCGACGACGGGCTGGACTTCGCGCGGGAAGGCGCGCAGCTCGGAGGCGAACCAGATGGTCTCGTCCCGCTGTGCCCAGTAGAGGGGCTTGATGCCGATGCGGTCACGGGCGGCGACGAAGCGGCCGTCGGGGGTTGCGGCGCACAGGGCCCACATGCCGTGGAGGCGGTCGAGGGCGGAGGGGCCGTGCAGCTTCAGCAGGGCGAGGGCCGACTCGCTGTCGGAGGAGGTGGCGAAGTGGGCGGCCTCGCCGAGGTCGGCGCGGAGGTCGGCGTGGTTGTAGATCTCACCGTTGCAGACGAGGGCCCAGCCGTCCTGCCGGCCGAGGGGCTGCCGACCGCCGTCGAGGTCCACGATCGACAGCCGGGTGTGACCGAGCCAGGCGGAATGCCCGAGGAGCCAGTGGTCACTTTCGTCGGGGCCGCGGTGCCTGATGCCGGTGAGCATCTTCTGGCCCGCGGCGCACGTATGGAGGGGGTCGGAGTCCTTGGAGGACCGGTGGTAAATCGCAGCTATGCCACACATGCAGGTCGACATTACGTCGTCGGTGCGCATGCAACAACTACTGTTGCGCTATACGCACGGTTAGGGGAAGGTTGAGCTGTGAGTAACGACAGCCTGAGTAGCGTCAAGCGAGCCCTGGAAGTCCTGCGCGCCCTCGGGCAGGGGCCGATGCGGGTACAGGCGATGGCACACGCGATCGGCAGGGAGAAGACGCAGGTCTCGCGCACCTTGAAGGTGCTGGCCGAAGAGGGTTTCGCGGTGCGTGACCCCGAAACGATGGAGTACCGGCTGGGCTGGCAGTTCTTCGCCCTCGCCGCCGCGGCCGAGGAGAATCCGCTCCGGCAGAGGCGCCGCGCGTGCTGCGCGCCCTCGTACAGCAGCTGGGCGAGTCGGCGCACCTCACGACGCTGGCCGGGAACGCGGCGGTGACGGTGCTGTCGGAGCGCCCGGTCCGCACGCTGCAAGTGCACGAGCGGGTCGGCCAGACGTCCCCGCTGAACTGCACGTCCAGCGGACGCGCCCTGCTGCTGGGCCTGCCGGACGATGAGGTGGTCGCACTCTTCGCGGCCGCGGACGCGACGGGAGAGCCACTGCCCGGCAGCGAGCGCGCACCCCGTACCGTCCCGGCCCTGTTGGAGCGACTTCACGAGGAGCGACGGGCCGGTTACGTGGTGTCCATCGAGGAGCGCGAGCCGGGCATGACCGCGGTGGCGGCGCCCGTACGCGACTTCCGTGGTGTCCCGGTCGCCGCTGTCAACATCTCGGCCCCGACGATGCGGCTGCCGCCGGAGGCGCATCCGCCCGTGATCGAGGCGGTGTTGTCGGCCTGCAAACGCCTGTCGGAGACGCTGGGCTACGCGAACCACTAGCGGGCGGCGCGTCCATGACTTCCACGCACGGGATGGCGGCCGACATCGACCCCAGTACGCGCACGGTCGAGGCGCTGTTCGTCGACGGTGCAGAGCTGGACTACGGGCTGACCGCCTTGGTCACCTCCTGATCGCGGGAATCAGGCGCTGGCCCATCAGGCGACGCACTGCCGCACCGCCATGAGGTTCCGCGTCAGCCTCGGCCGAGGACGCAGAACTCGTTGCCTGCCGGGTCGGCCAGGACGACGCGGTACTGCACCGTCTCCGGGTCCGGGACGCGGACGAGATCGATGCAGAGGGCGGACGGGTCCGGCCAGTCGAAGCCCACGGGTTCCAGGTTGGTGACGCCGGGCCCTTCGCTGGAAACACCCCAGCCGAGCGCCTCCGCCCAGAACTGGCCGAGCGCCGAGTCGTCCCGGGCCTTGAAGTTCACCTGCACAAGTTGCAGCGTCATGCCGCACACCCCAGGTGATCCCCCTCGGGCAGGCGTGCGAAATTTGGCCTGCTGCCTGATCACCTACCGACGCGTCCCGAACCCTGTGTCAGCTCCGCTTTGTGTCTCCTGAGGGAAGGTCAGAGTCCGGGAGGCGTGCCGTCGCTCGCATCGTCATCCGGTGCGTAGCTCGCCGGCGGGTCGAACCTCCTCAGCAGTTCCTCGGCCGTCTCGTTTCGGTCCTGTGTCTTGATGATCTCGGCGATCTGCTTGGCCAGCATCCCCCGCCGGACATCTCCGTCCGTGAAGCCCATGCCGGCGAGGAAGGCTTCGAAGTGGTCAGCGGCTGTCGGCTCGCGTTCGAACGAGGCGGGTGGTGCGTCCATGGCTTTCAGGTCGGGCCGCTCGCCCTGCGGCTGAGGGATGAAGTCCCGCAGTCGTTGGGGCACATCGGTGTCGTTGGCGGCGGACGTGAGCTGGGCGAGCAGACCGAGGTCCGCCACGGTCTTCTCCACGTGATCGTCGTTCTTCGCGAGCCACCAGACCACTGCGCTGCCGGTGTCCTTGAGCACGTCCTCGCCCAGGTACTCGCGCTTGCTCTGCTCGTACTTCCGCTGGTGTTCCCAGACCGCCTTGTCCTTGCGCACTTCAGCGAGCTTGTCCAACCGCTCCTGATCGTGTTCGCGCAAGGTGAGCGTGACAGCCTCCGCCATGACCTGGAGGTGGCCGGTGCGGTCCGGGCGCATCGTGCCGAGTGCGCCACTCAGCTCGTGCTGGACGAGTGAGGCCCGGCCGGGCTCCCGCCGCTCCGTGAGCGCGCGGGCGCGGTCCAGCACCGCTTCGACGGCGAGGCCCGCCGGGCTGACGACGGGACCGTCGCCGGGGGCATCGACGGGGTACCACCGTACGGTCGCGGAGAACAGGAAGTCGTAGTCGGCCCACTGGCTGGGCACCGCCACGTTGCTGACGCGCTGTTCCCTGCGTTCGATGGGCACCGCGGTGCGTTGCTCCTCGACATCGACGGGTACGGAGCCCCGCCGCCTCGCAGCGATCCTGAAGGCTGCCGCGGGCACTGCGACGAGGAGAACGGCGAGGGTCGCCCAGGCCCAGGGGGGCCACTCCTGCGTCAGGCCGAGGATCGTCAGCAGCAGAGCGCACAGGATGGTGAGGAAGACGGTCGTCGTCTTGCAGCCGGTCGTCATGGTGCGGTCCCCCTGGGTGGTGTCGGTCGAGAGCGTGCGGCTGACGGGCCAAGGCCCTGCGCCACGGAGATCTTCTGGAGCAGGCGGTCGGTGGTGGCGACGCCGCGTGCCGGGCCACCGGAGGCGGTGGGTTCCGCTGAGCGGGCCACGGCGTACAGCGTCGCGAGGCGTTTGCCGTCCCCGGCGGCGGCGTCGACCAGCAAGTCGAGCAGCAGGTCGTGGCGATCGCCGGTGTCGGACGCGGTGTGCAGCCAGCGCTGCGCGTACGGCTGCCAGTACGACTGCGGCAGCCGGGCGAACACCTCCCGCCAGCCGAGGGTCACACAGCCCTGCAGGTAGTCCTCGTCCGCCAGCGCGCGGGGTGCGCCGCCCGGGTCCGTCAGCGGCACCGGGTCGCAGATCCGCAGGAAGAGACGGGCGTCAGCGGCCGGCACGGACGAATTCCGGGTGAGGCGGGCGAGCATGCGGCGCCTGAGCCTGCTGCTCGTCGTCACCAAATCGCTCAGGGCGTCCAGCGCGGGCGTGGCACCGCGCTCACGGCGGGCGAGGTGGTGCAGCCGAACCATCGCCTGGTCGGGATGCGTCGGTGCGATCACGTCGGTGCAGACGCGGAGCAGGACGTACGCGAGCTCTCCCGACAGTTGCTTGTCCCTGCACCATGTACGGATCAGCTGCCGGAAATCCCCGCCGTACTGCTTGTGCTCCAGGCCGCAGGTCAGTGCGTGGACGGCTGCCTCCGGACCAGCCCGGCTCGTGGTGTCGGCGGCGGCCCATTCCTCGGCCAGGTTCGCAAGCTCCCTCCACTTCCCGGTGCGCAGATACTGGTCGGCGAGCCGGTGTACCAGCTCTCCGCGGAGGTCCGGGGTGACGTGCGGATCGACCAGCTCCGCGGTCCGGACGGCCCAGGTGCTGAGAGGGCGCCTGAGGTCGGGCAGGTGGTCCCAGAAGTGGGCGCGAACGGCGGCGTCGAAGTCCAGCTGGTCGAACCGTACGTGGCCGTCCCGCCCGGCCGACGCGGAGATCTCCTTCAGTCGCTCGGCGAGGTCCTTGCCTTCGATGGAGGAAAGCGTGCTCCGCGGGGTCTTGAGGGTGCGGAGCAGGAGGTCGGTGGCGTGGTGGATCACGTCGGCGTGCGCGCCGTGCAGCATGGCGGTGGTGCACAGCAAGGCTCGCTGCGACACCTCACACCGCTCGGCGACGAGGCCGGCGACCTCTTGTCGCCAGGCCTTTCGCGCGTCACGAGCCTGCTCGCACCAGCCGGCGAAATCGTCGGGCCTCCGATGCTCCGTGCGGGCCCGCCGCACGCGGTCCGCGAAGTCCGCGATCTCTTCGAGCGAAGGCTGCTCGTCCAGGAAATCCGCCCATGCGGGCGCGGATTGCAGGTACTCCTCATGCGGTATCTGATGGAGTCGTAGGTGGCGCCGGAACACCTCCTGGGCAGGAGGGCGGGATATTTCGGCACGGTAGAACCGGAGGTCGGATTCCAGGGTGCCGTCGTACGGCATGACGACCACCAGGTGGGCCTGCTGTTCGTGTACGGCTTTGCGGAGCGCCGAGAGATCCCTGCGGTTCCTCCATACGGTGCCGTCGGCCTCGGCAAGGTCCAGTAGCAGCCGGTCACCGGCGCCGACCAGCCCGGGATCCGTGAGGGTGGCCTCTCCTTCGTCGCCGGGCAGCAATTCGCGGAAGATGCCGGAGTCCCGGTGAAGTTCGTACAACAGGACGCGTGCCGCGGCGGTTCTGCCGCTCCCCGGCCGGCCATGCAGGAGCACGGTGCTGTGCTCCGCCAGCAGACGGCGTGCCTCGCCCATCCCCTTGGGGTCGACGAACCGCTGTCTGAGCAGGCGGAGTTGGTCGTCGGCGATGCGGCGGGGACTTCGGGGGGCCTTCTGTTGCCCGAACGGGCTTGTCGTGTAGCTGTTATAGACGTAGTTGTGGTTGTGCATATCGCCGTAGCCGGCATGCACCGAGCCGGTGGAATGGTCGATCCGTGTGAACGTTTCGTTCACCGCTCGTCGTCCTCGTCCTGCTGCCGACCGCCGAACCGGTGCCGGATGTCACCGTGATGGTCACCTTCGACATTCGTCATGCCGTCGCCCGAGTAGTGCCGGCCGCCCGACACATGGCGGGAATTCTGATAGAGGTTGCCGTTGCCGGAGTGCACGGGGCCGGTCGAGCCCTTGATAACGGTGCCGCCGACGTCTCCGGTGAAGTCCCGGCTCTGCACCGCCGTTCCGTGGATGTCACCGGCCGAGTTGGACACCGAGCCAGGGTCGGGGGCCGGTGCCTCGGCGTGTTCGAGGTCATGCAGCTCGGGAACCATCTCGGCCACCAGGTCACCGAGGCGCTTCAGATCGGTTCCGGCGTTCTGCGTGTCCAGCCGCACGGACTGCAGCTCGGCCAGCCGCGCCAGCTCGTCCGGCAGATCGTCCTTCTTCAGGCGTTCCGTCGTCCTGCCCGCCAGGACGGGGATCACCGGGACCCCGCAGGCGAACGCCTCCAGGATCTCCTTCCGCACCCAGTCCTCCGGGTCGCCGAGCCTGGCCCGGAAGTTGATCCAGTCGGCCCCGATCACCGCCAGAAGCAGTGCGCTGCGGCGCAAACTCGTGAGCAGGGCGCCGGGATAGGGGGTGCCAGGAGGGATGGACTTCGAGGCGCGGAAGGCGCGGTCCTTCCCGAAGCGGTTGGAGAGTTCGTTGTCGATCAGGGCGGCGGTTTCATTGCCGTCGCCCGTCCGGTAGTTGATGAACACATCGGCCATGGGGGTTCCTCCTCAGGAATGGGTGAAGGGGGTCAACGTTCCTAAGCGCGGGGCCAGTTGGCGCACCGGAGCGTGATCCGAATGGCGGGCCAGGACGCGGGCGAGACGCCGGAGATCGATCGTGACGGTCGCGGAGCGTACGGCCGCCACCCCATCGAGCAGTGACTTGGTCAAGGTGCAGGCATGGTCGATCTCGCCGTCCGCCGCGTAGGCGAGCGCCCGGCGTACGCCGTAACGCACCTGCGTCCGTACCGCGTCGGGGGAGACCGAAGCGAGCTGCCGGTTCAGTTCCTCGGCCGCCTCCCGCGGGCAGCCCAGGTCGAACAGACACCAGCCGGTGACCATGCCGACCGAGTCGGGCAGATGCATGGGGCCGATCACCGGCGCGCCGGGATGGTCATCCTGGCCGGCGAGCAGCACCCGAGCCCTGTCCAGGGCCCGTTGACAGGCGTCGCGGTCGCCCGCGAGCGCATGGCCCTGTGCCTCGCGCTGTGCGGCGAGCCCGCGGATCCGGGGCGGGAGCGTGCCGCTCTGCGCCCGCTGTGCCAGCGCGACCGTCTGCTCGGCGTCGTCCTGGTACATCGTGACCAACGCCCGGCGGACCAGGGCATAGCCGGCCAGCGCCCGGTCACCGCCGGCGGCGGCAAGGTCCACCGCACGCTGGGTCCACCACAGTGCCGCCGGTTCGTCTCCGGTCTCCTGCACCAGCCATCCGACGTATTCGGCGTACCGGGAGCCGAGTGCGAGCAGCTCCCCGCGGGCGCGGGAATCGGCGTGCGCCGAGAGTCCCCGCAGCGTGTGGGTCTGCGCGATCAAGCCGGGGAGAAGGACGCCGGGCTCGACGCTCTGGCCGAGCCGCCGATAGTGCGTGAACAGGGAGCGGGACGCCTCCAGCATTCCGGCCCCCGTTGCCTGCGGGACCGGCCCCGCACCGCTGGTCTGCCATCTCATCAACGAGGCGGCGCCGGCGGCCACGACCTGGCGGCGGCCCAGGGGCTGGAACCAGCCTGAGCCGTCCGGTGACAGTTGCATCGTCCACTCCTCCTCATCGATTCCGCCTGGTGGCGGTTCATCCGGTGTGCCGGCACCGGATGTGGCGACCAGCGCGATCAGTGCTCCGCCGGCCCGGAGGGCGGCGTCGCACAGCCGGGCGAGATCGCGGCTGGGCGCCTTGATGCCTCGTTCGACCTTGCTCAACTGCGCCTTGCTGTAGTGCACGACGGAAGACAGCGCGGTGAGGCTGAGTCCGGCGTCCAAACGCCGTTTCCTCAGTTCCTCGCCGAACTCGAGGGACGGTTGTGGCACGGGAACCTCCATGACCGTCCATCCGGGCGAACGGGGTGCGCACGAAAGCGTGCAGCAGCCCCGGCCGGACGGACAAGGCGGACGGTGCTGTTTCCCGTTTCCTTCTCCGCAGGTGAGGCGCGGTATTCCCGGGAGGGCGTGGTGCGTTCGTCGTCCGGCGCGGCGAGCATGCGTGTCCACGACGTCACCCGCGGACCCGATGTCGGCCGTGGACGGGGTCGGTGATGCCGGACGTCGAGTCCGTCGTCGGAGGTCCGACCGACTGCCCGGACCGCAAGGAGTCACCGCCGGGCCGCGGGGGAGTCACCGCCGGGCCGCGGGGGAGTCACCGCCGGGCCGCCACGGAGCGGGCCGGCCCCAGCGGTCTCTCCGGACAAGGCGGCAGCAGGGGCTCGCGGTCGAGCGCTCAGGGGCGAGCGCTCACGCCACAGCGAACCGGCGAGTCGGCAGACCGGTTTCGGCATTTTGGCAAGGTCGAATTACTCATTCCGTGAGTGTTATTCGGCCTCGGTGGCCGATAGGCATCACTGCGACGCGTGATGTGGGTCACGTTTCGGCGTCGATGCGCACAACTTTGTGGGTTTTTGGCGATGGCTCAAAACCTTCCCTAGCTCAGCAATCTACTATTGCGGTCAAATCGGGTGTCTCGTGCGACGAATTCCCATGTGAATAGAGTCTTGGCGTCCGGCGGGAGTTCGCCGGTTGCCCTTGGAGCGGAAATTCAGATTCCCCTTCGCGGATTTGTGGATTCCGTTTGTAATGGGCCGTCGCGCTACGGCAAGGGGGTGCCATCATGCGTTACGCGTACTGAGGTAAATGAGGCGTCGGCCGGGGTTTCTGGACCCCGGCCCGCGCGACTTTTGATTTGCGTGGGTCTCGTGTTCATCTCACTCGCTCGGGACGGAATGTGTCTGACTACGATCCGCTTGATGCGGCCACGGTGGCCGATCCGTATCCCGTTTATGAGCGGCTGCGGGAGAATTCGCCGGTTTTTTGGAGTGAGCGCTTCGGCTCGTGGATCGTGACGCGCTACTCGGATTGTCACAGGGTGCTCAGCGATGTGGACGGCTTCGCCAGCGACTGGCGCAGGGCGGGGCATGAGGCGCCGCCCACCGCGGCGTTGAGCATGCAGGAACTCGACCCGCCCGACCACACACCGGTCCGCAGGCTGTTCACCACTGCCTTCCGCGACCAGGACCTCGACGGGATCGCGGCCTTCGCGGTCCGGGACACGGCCGCGGTCTTCGAGCGGCTCGCCGACGCACCCTCCTTCGACTTCACCGCCGAAGTTGCCCGTCCGGTGGCGCTGCAGGCGGTGTGCCGTCTGCTCGGCGTGGACCCCCCGCCGGTCGCCGCCTTCGCCGAGTCGTCCGACGCGCTCGTACGCGGCATGGACGCGGGTTTGCTGCCCGAGGTACTGGAACCGGCGATGGCGGCCCGGAGCCGGATCAACGAGCTCATGGCCGAGTGGTTCACCGCCGGCCGCGGGCCGGGTCTCCTCACCCAGGTCCTCGACGGCGCCGGCGCCGCGGGCATCACGGACGACGCGGTGTGGAACAACGTGCGCGTGCTCTTCCTGGCCGGATTCAGCACCACCGTCGGCGCGGCCGCCAACGCCGTGCTCGCCCTCCTCGAACACCCCGGCGCGCTGGAACGCCTGCGTGATCCCGCCCTGTTGGATTCCGGAGTGGAGGAACTCCTCCGGTACGACGGCCCGGTTCAGGGCACCACCCGTGCCTGCGTGGAAACCACCAAGATCGACAGCGTCACCGTCGAGCGCGGTCAGCTGGTGCTGGCGCTCTTCGGCGCCGCCAATCGCGACCCCGAACGGTTCGTGTCCCCGAACGAGCTGCTGCTCGACCGGCACCCCAACCGGCATCTCTCCCTGGGCTGGGGCCCGCATGCCTGCTCGGGCGCACTCCTCGCCCGGATCATCATCCGGGCACTCGTCCAGGAGCTGCTGGCCGCACCCGTGCCCCCACGACTCGCCGCCCCGCCCGTCAGGGTGCCGCGTGCCACCTTGCGCTATCCGGACCGGCTGCCCGTCACGTTCCAGAACGCTGAACCTGAACGCTGAGAGTGAGAGCCATGACAACCGACGCCGCAGTCGAATACCACCCACTGGACCCGCACACCCTGCTCGACCCCTATCCGGTGTACGCGTCCCTGCGGGCGGCCGGCACACCCGTGTGGAGCCAGAAGCTCGACAGCTGGGTGCTCACCTCGTACCAGGACTGCCGCCAAGTGCTCCTGGACCACGAGAACTTCGCGGCCGACTGGCGGCGGGCGGGTGAGACCGTCCCCGACCCCGCGCTGGACGTCCACACCATCGACCCGCCCGACCACACCGCGATCTACGGAGTGCTCGCCGAGTCGCTGCGGGACATGGCCTCGGACGGCCTCGCCGCCCGCACCAGGGACCACATAGCGGCCGTGCTCGACGCGCGGCCGGACGGGCCCTTCAACGCGATCACCGAGTTCACCGAGCCGTTGGCCCGCTGGTTCATCCCCGAGGCCATCGGGGTTCCGCCCTTCGACCTGACCACCGTCCGGCCGATGGCCGAGGCCATCACCGCGGCCATGGACTCCGGACTTAACCCGGCAGCCAGGGAGCCGGGCGTCGCGGCACAGCGTCAACTGGCCGCGATGATCGAGGGCTGGGTGACCGGGATGGACGCGGGCCACCCCATCCGCGCCTTGGTGGACAACGCCATGGCCGCCGGCGTCCCACGCCACATAGCGATGAACTCGCTGCGTACCCTCGTCGTCAACGGATTCACCGCCGTACCGGCCTCCCTCGGCAACGCGCTGAATGTGGTGTCCAAGGACGCGAGCCTCCTTGCCGACCAGCTCGGCAGTCCCGAGGCGATCGACCGGGCGCCTCACGAGTTCTTCCGCTATGAGGCGCCGATCCAGGGAACCACCCGGCTGGCCGTCCGGGACATCGAATTCAACGGTGTACAGGTGCGCCGCGGCCAGGGAATGCTGATGCTCTTCGCCGCCGCCAACCGCGACCCCGAGCAATTCGACGCCCCTGACACGGTACGGCTCGACCGGTGGCCGAACCACCATCTCACCTTCGGCTACGGCGCCCATGCCTGCACCGGGTCACTGCTCGCCCATCTGCTCCTGCGTGAGTTGCTGACCGTACTGGTGGAGCGCGGCACCACCATCAAGCCGGCCGGTCCCGCGGTACACAAGAAACTCGCCACCGTCCGCACCCTCGCGGAACTTCCCCTGGAACTCGCTCCATGAGCAGGTACCGCACGGCGCTCGGCATACCCGAATTCCGGGCGATCTTCACGGCACACATCGTCTCCATGGCGGGAGCGGTCACCGCGAATTTCGCGCTGGCCATGCTCGTCTACTCCCGCACCGGCTCGTCGCTGCTGTCGGCACTGGTCTTCGCGCTGGTCCTCGCTCCGCATCTGATCGCCGGCACCCTGCTGTCTGCGCTCATCGACCGGCTCCCGGCCCGGCGGCTGCTGGTCTGCTGCAATCTGCTCTCCGCGGGGCTCGTGCTCGTCCTCTCGCTGTCCGGCACCCCGGTGGCCGCCGTGCTGGCGCTGGCCTTCGCCCTCGGCCTGATCGAGCCGGTGTTCTCCGGCGCCCGCGCGGCAACCCTGCCCGACGTACTCCCCGGCGACGCCTACGTGCCGGGCCGCAGCCTCATGCGACTGGTCGCCCAGGGTGCGCAGTTGGGCGGATTCGCGGTCGGCGGCCTGCTGATGGCGGCCTTCTCGCCGCAGGTGATGCTGCTCATCAACGCGGGCTGCTTCCTCTTCTCGGCCCTCCTGCTGCGGCTGGGGACCAGGGAACGAAGGCTCCACGACGACAGTGGGACCACGGGGCGAACCTCCCTGCTGCGCGACTCGCTCAACGGGCTCGGCGCGGTGATGCGGAGCCCGGCCGTACGCCGCATGCTGCTCCTCGGCTGGGCGGTCCCCGCACTGGCAGTGATACCGGAGGCCCTGGCGGTGCCGTACACCGCCGGGCTCGGGGGAGGGGCGACCGCCGCGGGACTCCTGCTCACCGCGATCCCGCTCGGGACGGTGACCGGCGAGGTCCTCACCAACTGGCTGGTCCCGAAGGAACGGCAGATCCGCATGATCGGGCCGGCCGCCCTGCTGGTGTTCGTGCCGATGCTCCTCTTCGCGCTCCGCCCGGGTCTGGTGCCCGCGATCGCTGTGCTGTTCGTCTGCGGCCTGGGCTTCAGCACCCAGCTCGGCCAGGACCGGCTGCTGCTCCGGGTGGTGCCCGAGGAACTGCGGGCCAGGACGCTCGGCCTCCAGACGGCCGGGCTCATGTTCTGGCAGGGGCTCGGCTTCGCCGCGGGTGGCGCGGTGGCAGAGCTGTTCAGTCCGAGCGCCGTGATCTGCGCGGGGGCGGTGACCGGTCTGTGTGCCGTCGTCCTGCTGCTGCGTGGCGCGGTGTTCGACGCCGAAAAGTGGAGTTCCAGGAGTGCGGACGGAGTCGTCAGTGGCTGAGATGGTTGACGGGGTCGATGACGAGCGTTGGAAGGCACGCATCGGAGTCGCCCATGTGACGGTGCCCCGCTGGGCGCGCGACGCCCCCGACCGCTGTGTCTACCGGTCGAACGCCACCGGTACATGGGAGTTGTACGAGTGGGACCGGGCGAGTGATGCACGACGCAGGCTCACCGACCGCCCGCACGGCACCGCCCTGGGCTTCATCGACCCGGCCGGCGACTGGGTGTGGTGGTTCGCCGATACCGGCGGAGACGAGTGTGGTGTCTGGATGCGCCGGCCGTTCGGCGGGGAGCACGAGGAACGCGCCGTGCCCGGCCTGGACCCCGCCCACCAGGCCGGCCTCGCCCTCGGCGCCAACGGCCTCGCCGTGCTCGGCACCTCCGTGACCGGCGGGACCACCGTGCATGTCTGCCGCCCGGGAACCGAACCACGCACGCTCTACACCCACCCCTCGGACGCCCACGTGGGGGCCATGTCCGCCGACGACACCCTCGTCGCGATCGGCCACAGCGAACACGGCGACAGCCGGCACAAGGCGGTGCGCGTGTTGAGCCTGGACGGCAAGGTGGTCGCGGACCTGTGGGACGGCGCGGGGCGCGGCCTCGGCGGTATCTGGGACGGCCCGGGCAAGGGCCTCGGTGGTATGGCGTTCTCCCCGGTCCCGGGTGACAACAGGCTACTCATCGAGCACGAGCGCCGCAGCAGGCCCGAGCCCATGCTCTGGGACGTCGCCACCGGTGAGCAGCGCGAGCTCGCACTCGACCTGCCCGGCGAGGTCAGCGCGGCCTGGTACCAGGACGGCTCGGCGTTGCTGATCTGGCACACCCATCACGCCCGTGACGAGCTCTACCGGCTGGAACTCGGCACCGCGGAAGCCCGCGGCCTGACCCGCCTGGACACCCCGAAGGGCGTCATCAGGGGAGCCGGGACCCGCCCGGACGGCACCGTGGAGTTCGTCTGGTCGAGCGCCGCACAGCCTCCGGTCGTCCGGTCCACCTCGGGTGGCACCGTGCTGGCCCCGCCGGGACCGGCGGCTCCGCCCTCCGTCCCCGTCACCGACGCCTGGGTGGAGGGCCCCGGGGGCCGTATCCACGCGTTGGTCTCCCGGCCCCCGGGGGCTGACGGCCCGCTCCCGTGCGTCTTCGAGGTGCACGGCGGTCCGATCGGTTACGACGACGACGCCTTCGACCCCGTGGTCGCCGCCTGGGTCGACCACGGCTTCGCGGTCGTCCAGGTGAACTACCGGGGCTCCACCGGCTATGGCTCCCGATGGCGGGACGCGATCGAGGGACGCCCCGGCCTGACCGAGCTGGAGGACATCGAGGCCGTCCGCGCATGGGCCGTCGCCAGCGGCCTCGCCGCTCCCAAGCGCCTTGTCCTGTCGGGCCGTTCCTGGGGCGGCTACCTCACCCTGCTGGGGCTCGGCACCCGCCCCGGGAACTGGGCCGTCGGCATCAGCACCATGCCGGTGGCGGACTACTTCGCAGCCTATGAGGACGAGATGGAGGCGCTGCGCGCGTACGACCGCTCGCTCTTCGGCGGCTCACCCGATGAGGTGCCCGAGCGGTACCGGGCGTCCTCCCCCCTCACTTACGCGGACCGTGTCACCGCACCGGTGCTGGTGATCGCAGGCGAGAACGACCCCCGCTGTCCGATCCGGCAGATCGACAACTACGTCAACCGCCTCGCCTCGCTGGGCAAGCGGCACGAGGTGTACCGGTACGACGCGGGGCACGGCTCACTCGTAGCCGACGAACGCATCAAGCAGATCGAAGCAACCCTCACCTTCGCCCGCGCCCACCTACCCGCCTGAGCCCGGCCGGCTTGACGACGACCGTTGCCACCGCCATGGGGCTCAGGTTTCGGTCGGCGTCCGGTCCTCGTCGCGCGCCACGCGACGGGCATCGGCCCGGCGGCCGCGCGTATAGCGGGGACGCTCGGATCCCGCATTCCAAGCCACATATGCAGCGAGCCCTGCTACTGAGCCTCTTGGCGAACGCGCCGAGTGTCATCGTGCACCCGGCGTGGTCCTCGGAGGCCCGTAGCCTCTTCGGTTCGGCCCAGGAATTTGTGCTTACCATCAGTAACCACGATACGCATATGCTGGGTCTTTCCGGCGTGGGGAAATCAACCTCGGCGAGTAATGCGAAGGTGTCCGTCGTGGGCTCGGCCTTCAATTTCCGCACCATGGCGGCGGTGGCCTGCCTGTCGCCGGGGGAGACCGTACTAGAGGGCAACGCGTCCATGCTCACTCGACCGGTCAGGGAGTTCTTGAGCTTCATCCCCGAGCTCGGCGGGCGGCACCGTCGACGACCTCAGTGACGCGGCACATTTGCGGGTCCGGTGCGGGGCAGCCGGCGCCTCGGCGGAACCACCACGGTCGACACCCGGCACAGCTCGCAGGTGTTGACGAGCGTGCTGCTGGTCGCGCCGCTGGCCGACAAGGCCGTACGCATCCGGTGCACCGATCCCGGCCCGGTGGCGAGGGATATGTCGACCTGACCGTGGCGATGGTCGACGACGCCACCCCTGACATCTGGCGGGTGGCACCCGGCACCCTCGCCGCCCTGGACATCGACATCGAACCCGGCCTGTCCAATGCCGCCCCCTTCCTCGCCGCCGCCGCGGTGACCGGCGGGAGGGTCACCGTGCCCGGCTGGCCGGAGCGCACGACGCAGGCCGGCGACGCCAGGCGAGCTCACCCCCACCGTCGCCGCCGTGGCGGCGCTGGCGGAGGGCCCGTCCACCCTGCGCGGCGTGGCACATCTCCGAGGGCACGAGACGGACCGACTGGCCGCCCTCGCACACGAAATCAACGGCCTGGGTGGGGCGGTGGCGCAAACCGACGACGGCCTGCTCATCACCCCGCGCCCCCTGCACTCGGGCCCCTGGCACTCCTACGCCGACCACCGCATGGCCACCGCCGGCGCGATCATCGGCCTTCGCGTACCGGGTGTGCGGGTGGACGACATCACCACGACCGCCAAGACCATGCCCGACTTCACGCAGCTGTGGACAGCGATGCTGGACTCCGCGCACTGAGTCCGCCTCCGTCACTGCGTGGTGTCTTCCGCCCGGGACAGGGCGACTTCGAGTACGACCAAGAGGGCGTCGCGGACCGAGCCTGTGTTGCGGGCGTCGAAGACGGTCAGGGGGACGTGGTCGGAGACGTCCAGGGCCCAGCGCACCTCGTCGAGGTTGTGGTGGATTTCGCCGTCGAATGCGTTGACGGCTACGGCGAAGGGGATGTCCTTGTGCTCGAAGTAGTCCACTGCGGCGTAACAGTCGTCCAGGCGGCGGGTGTCGACGATCACCAGGCCGCCGAGAGCGCCCTCGACGACGTCGTCCCACATGAAACCGAACCGGTCCTGGCCCGGCGTCCCGAAGAGGTAGAGCTTCAGGGTCGGGTCGATGGTGATGCAGCCGAAGTCCATGGCGACCGTGGTGGTGGTCTTGCCGGGGGTGTGCGTCAGGTCGTCGACGCCGGCCGCGACCTCGGTGATGGCGGCCTCTGTGGTCAGCGGCCGGATCTCGGAGATCGAGCCGACGGCCGTGGTCTTGCCGACGCCGAAGCCGCCGGCGATGACCAACTTGACCGGTACCGGCGGCTGTTCAACCGCTGTCACGGAGTGTGTCCCGTGAGTCGGGGACGGCACGGAGACCATCGATAACCCTTCGCAGTACGGAGATGTCCTGGGTGGTCCCGGCGTTCGGGACGTGGACCGCCAGCCGTCCGGCGGCGCGCAGGTCCTCGGCCAGCACCCGGACCACGTTGAGGTGGAGGCGCAGCCCCGCGGCCAGTTCCGCCACCGACTGCGGCCGGCGGCAGGCGGCGACGATGTCGTGTTGTTCGAAGGCGAGCGAGCCCAGGGCGGAGAGCCCGGCCGAGGTCGCCACGACCTGGGTCTCGACCGGGAGCGGGGGGCCGGTGCCGCCCCCCGCCACCCGGCCGGCCGTCAGCAGGAACGGCCGGATCGCGGGCGCGCGGCCGGCCGGCTCCGACGGGCCCTGGGCGCGGCCAACTGCTTCGTCGTCCGGCCCTGGTTCGCCGCCGGCCATCATGCTCCTCTTCTCAAGCCCTGCATCCTGCCTCCGCGGTGTGGGACGGGTCAGCGGGCCGGTGTGGCGCCGGCGTTCTTCTTGAGCTCCAGCACCAGCTGCGGGGTGAGTGCGCTCCCCGCCCGGTTGGCGAAGAGGGTCATCTCGTAGGCGATGTTGCCGAGCTTCGCCTCCTTCGAGGTCACCACGCCGAGGACGGCACCGCAGCCGATGGCCGACACCAGTACATGGCCGCCCTCCAAGTCGATGATGACCTTGTTGAGGCCGCCGAGGCCGTAGTTGCCGGACGCACCGGCGGCCAGACTCGTGACGCCCGACACGATCGCTGCGAGCCGCTCGGAGTCGGCCTGCTCGCGCAGTTGGGAGACAGCGATCAGCAGGCCGTCGGAGGACACCGCGATGGCGTCGACGACGCCGGCGGTCTGGGTGGCGAACCGGTCGAGCAGCCAGGTGAAGTCGGCCGCGGCGGCTGTCAGATCCATGGGTTCCCGCTCGGAACTGCTCTTACCTGTCGGCGTCGTCACTGCCCGACTCCTTCCGGGGTTGCTGGTGGTGCGATGGTGCTGGATCGGTCGGGGTGGGAGCGCTGTCCTGCTCGGCCCTGCGTACGGCAGCCTCGAAGTCGTCGAGCTCCGAACGGACCGCGTCGGCGTCGACCGGCCGGCGCACGGCCTGGGTCACCCGGTCGGCCGTCGGGGTGGTCCTGCCGAGCGTCGCGCCCCGGACCCGCCGGCGCAGCGGCTGGCCGGACTGTGCCGGGCGCGCCTCGGACGTGGGGGCGGTGTGCTCCGCGTCCGTGCGCGGCGGCGGGACGCGCCGGGGGAGTTCGCCGTCCCGCGAGGGGGCGGCCGGCCGTTGTTCGGACGTGGTGGCGGGGGCCCGTACCGGCAGGGGTGTGGCGGCGGCCGGCGCGGGCCCGGTGGACTCAGGCTCGGGTGTTGCCGGGTGGTCTGCCACGGCGTCGGTGTCGGTGTCGGTGTCGACGTCGACGTCGGCCTCGTCCGCATCCGCTGCCGGGGTCTGCGTGGCGGCGGGGTTCACGGCCAGCAGCAGCGCGGACGGGAGCCAGACGGTGCCGGTGACCCCGCCGCCCGGTGTGCGGCTGAGGGTGACGCGGATGCCCGAGCGCCGGGCGAGGTTTCCGACCACGAACAGGCCGAGGACCTTGGTCGGTACGAGGTCGAGCCGTTCCCGGCGGACCAGCCGGGAGTTCTCCTCGTCGAGCCGTTCCGCGCTCATGCCGAGGCCGTGGTCGATGACCTCGATCAGGGCGCCACCGTCCGAGGTGACATCGGTGCCGGGCCGGACGACCACTTCGACGGGGGTGTCGGACGGGGAGAACGAGACCGCGTTCTCCAGCAGTTCGGCGAGCATCAGGGTCAGGTCGTCGGTGATGTCGGGCGCGACGGTGACCTCTGTCTCGGACCGCAGGGACACCCGCTGGTACCCCTCGATCTGGCCGAGCCCGGCCCGGATGACGTTGACCAGGCTGGTCGGCCGGGCCTCCACCTCGGGGTCTCGGATTCCGGCGAGCAGCATCAGGCTGTCGGCGTTGCGCTGGAGGCGTACCGCGATGTGGTCGATGCGGTACATCCGCTCCAGGACGTCGGGGTCGGTCTCCTCGCGTTCCACGGCGTCGATGAGGATGAGCTGGCGTGAGGTGAGGTTGCTGACCCGGCGTCCGACGTTGCCGAACATCTCGGCGACGTTGCGGCGGCTGAGCACCTGCCGCTCCAGCAGCGCCGCGGCGGTGACCTGCACCTGGTTGAACGCCTCGGCCAGGTGGCCGATCTCGTCGCGGACCGGGACGGGGATCGGCCGCGGCTGCAGCGGGGTGCCGTCCGCCGACTCGTCGTCCTCGACCCTGGCGAGTTCCTCGCCGGCCACGTCGACCACCTGCTGGGCGGCGCCGGTCAGGGCCGCCAGGGGACGTACGACCGAGCGCCGGACCAGGACGGAGAAGGACAGCCAGGAGGTGAAGCCGAGCAGGGCGAGGGCGAGCATCGCCAGCGCGTTGTCCAGGGCGCTGCGGGAGAGACCGTCGGACCGGGCGGCGATCTGGTCGGTCAGCGACCGGGTGATGGTGAGGCGGGCCTCGGCCTGCCGGGTTCCGGCGGCCATCGCCTTGCGCAGCTCGTGCGGGGTCTGGCCCTGCAGGGAGCCCGGATCGATCTGGAGCTGCGCGAACTGGGCCTCGATGCCGTTCTCCTCGGCATCCCGCTCGATCCCGCTCAGGCGCAGGACCTGGTCCGGGGCGGCGATCCGGCCGAAGCGTTCGGACTGTTCCTCGTAGAGCTTGTGGGCGCCGACCGCGCGGGTGTACTCGGTGAGCGCGTTGGCATCCCGGGTCTGGGCGGAGAACACCCCGCTCTCGAAGGCCGCGTGGGCGGCGTCGGCGCGCAACACCGTGTCGAGGAGGTTGGTGACCGAGGACGACGAGGTGCCGACGTAGCGGTCGAGGCCGATGCCATCGATCAGGTAGCCGACCGCGGCAGCGTAGGCGGGGTCGATGGTGGCGGCCGGAACTGATCCCCGTTCGACCTTGTCGCGCAGCACGGCGAGGCCCCGGATGTATGCGAGGGCCTGCGCCTCGTCCTTCGACAGCCCCGCCCCGAACGCGGCATGCACGGCGGTGACCTGTTTGTCGGTCTCCTGCTGCGTACGACGGTAGGCGGCGGTCGACGGCAGGGCGTCGCCGGGCCGGGCCGACTCCTGCTCCACGGACAGCAGCAGCGCCTGCCGGTGTTCGGCCTCGACGTCGTTGATCAGCCTCGTGACCTGCTCGCTGTCACGCACCAGCTCCGCGGTCCGGCTGGCGTCCAGGGCCTTGTCCACCTGCGTGTCGACGCCGATGGCCAGCAGGACGCCGACGACCGCGACGGGCGCGATCACCAGAACGTTGAGTTTCCGCCGGAACGGCCATCGGTCCAGGAGGGCACCCGTCTGCTGACGGAACCGCGGCCTCCACGGTGAACGCCGGGACGGGTCCGGTCCGTGTGGCGGGTCCACTGTGTCCACAGACACCCAGGCCTCCTTACGACGTGCTCCTGAGCGGTGACCGAGGTGGTGTTGTTGCCGACCGCCGACGACGGGGGGAGTGCGACGCTTGCGAAATTCGCCCCGAATGCGAGCGAAAAGTTTGCGCCACATGTCCAACCGGCCGTGAACACTACCGCGTGGCTGCAGGCATGCAAGACGTGCCCCAGCAATGGCCAAGTGGTATTCAACTCTTTGTCACTTTTGGCGCGTTGCTCCCACGGAGCGAGCAACTCCGGCCGAGGGGCCGGTGTCCGGTAGGGAGCCAGGAGCCAGGAGCCCGTGGGGAGCAGTGCGCGGACCGGCCCGTCCCGTACGGGGCCCGGCCACAGGCGGCGTACACCGACTCTCCCCGAGGCGGATGTCCCTCGGAGAATCGCCACCCGTAACCTGTCTCCCCCCACCCCAACCCGTATCCTCATCCTGCCCTGCGAGGAGACCCGTGCACCCCACCCGCAAGGCGGTCGTGACAGCCGCCGCACTCCTGGTCATGGCCACTGCCGCCGGCTGCGAACCCGGCGGCGGCGCCACCGCGTCCCACCGGAGCTCCGCCAAGCCGGGTTGCCCCACCGCCCTCTCCGGAGCCAAGCAAGCCGTCAAGAACGCCGAGGCGGTCAACGCCCCCTGGAAGGGCCCCACCACCGGGCCCAAGGCCGTCCACGGCAAGACCGTCGTCTACATCGCCGAGACCCTGACCAACCCCGGCGTCGCCGGAGTCGCCCAAGGTGTCCAGGAGGCCGCCAAGATCGTCGGATGGCACGCCCGCACCCTCAACGGCCAGGGCACGCCCGCCGGCCAACGGGCCGCCTTCAAGGAGGCCCTCCACCTCAGGCCGGATGGCATCGTCATCAGCGGTTTCGATCCCGGGGTGGCACGGGGCGAGGTCAAAAAGGCCAATGCGGCGGGAATTCCGCTGATCGGCTGGCACGCCAACCCGGCTCCCGGCCCGAATGACGACCCGAAACTCTTCAGCAACATCACCACGCGGGTGGAGGACGTCGCGAAGATCAGCGCCGACTGGATCATCGCCCGGTCCGACGGCCGCGCGGGCGTCGTCCTGTTCACCGATGCCACGGTGCCCTTCGCGAAGCACAAGTCCGACTTGATCAAGAAGGAACTCGCCACCTGTTCCGGCACCAAGCTGCTGAGCTACACCAACATGCCCATACCCCAGGTCAACAGCCGCGCCATCGGGGAAGTCCGCTCCCTGATGTCCCGTTTCGGCCGCAAGTGGACCTACTCCGCCGCCATCAACGACCTGTACTTCCAGCACGCCGCCCCCGCCCTGCGCGCCGCGGGCAAGGACGGCGCCGGCGCCCCCTTCAACATCGGTGCCGGTGACGGCGACCCGTCGGCCTTCCAGCGCGTCAACGGCAAGCAGTTCCAGGCCGCCACCGTGCCCGAGCCGCTCTCCGAACAGGGCTGGCAGATCGTCGACGAGTTCAACCGCGCGTTCACCGGCGCCAAGGACAGCGGGTACGTCGCCCCCGTCCACATCGCCACCTCCGCCAACAGCGGCGGCGCACTGTCCTGGGACTCCGAGGGCTACCGCCAGGCCTACCGCAAGATCTGGGGCGATTGACGCGTCGCGGTAGCGGTACGGACGGCCGGGAGTCGCCTCAGTGGCGGCCGTGTGCAGAGTCTGCGGCTCCTCCGAAGAGCCGGCCTACGGCGCGGAAGGGCAGGGTGACGACGGTGGCGATGGCGCCGCCGATCGCCCTGATGACGTCTGCGATCGCGCTCAACATGGGCGGACCTCCTTCCTGACTGCCCGGCGAGCCGGGCGTCGGTGCCTGCGCGGGCGTTCGCGCGGTGTTGCCCGGCGGCCAGGCGCTGACCTGGCAGGATTCGCCTGACAGCGCTGCGAACAGTCCCGGTTCACTATAGGCGCGCGTTCTGATGTCGGCATTTCAGCGGAAAGCGGAGCCGAGGGGGTGGTCACCCACTCCGGCTCACCTATGGCGACGAGTCGGTTACTGAAGGTGTGTCGTGGTGGCGTCATCCGGAGTTGTTCTGGGAAGCAGTGAGCCCAGCGGTCCGAGGTCCAGATTGAGGTCGCCCAGGGTGAGTCCATAGCGGCGGCAGAGTTCCGACATCCGGTCTTCGAGAACCATCAGCGTCATTCCGATCCGCTCTTCCTGGTCCGTACTCAGATCGCCCTGGTCGACGCGGTGCAATGCGGTGCGCTCCATGAGTTGCCGCAAGAGCTCGACGATGGTCAGCACCAATGTGATGAGATCTCGTTCGACGGTCTCCGGATCGGTCTTCAGTCGCTGGGCCAGGTCGCTGCCCGAGCGCCGGTCGTTCGTCCCGGCCGGTATCAGATCGAACGCCCGGGCCGCGGCCTGGGCGACCTCCGCGAAGGCGGGGTGGGGTGCGGTGTCGGGGTCTTCCGGCACGGGTCCTCCTCGTCGTCGTTGCGGTGAACTTCCTTGTCCAGCAAGGGAGTTCACCCGGCCGTTCACCACGGCGCCGGGTCGTCGGATGTGATCGAGTGAATGACCGCACGCAGATTGATCCGGACCAGGTCCACCTCGGCGACCGACAGGACGAGATCCCCGGTGAGGACCGCGCCGCCGTTCAGCAGCCGGTCGAGGAGGTCGATCAGGGCGACCTGACGCCCGGCGAGCGACTCCGCCACGAAGCCGTCCGTCGCCACCTCGTTGTCGGTCATGTGGCGGCGCCCGCCGTGGGGGGCGTGGCGAAGGAATACGGTGCCCAGGGGCCGGTGATCTCGACATGAACGCCGGGCACGCCGCCGGCCAGACCCGTCAACGCCTGGTGGAACTGCCCTGTCCGCTCAGCGGGTACCAGGTAGGCCTCGTTGGAGATGTTCTCCCCCGGGCCCGAAGCCAGCTCGCCCTGCTGCGGACGGTGCGCGACCCTCGCCCGGGCGAGCGCGGACACCCGGTCCGGTACGGCACCGGCGACCGCCCCCGCAGCACGGTACGCATCGCGGTGATGGCGCCGCTGCGCCCGGCGTTGTTGCAGGTACGCGCGGCCGGGGCCGACCGGCGCGGAGGCGGGGGCCGGTGCCGGGTCCGGCGCCGCTGCGCCCGGCTCGCGCGGGTCCGCGTAGACCTTGACCCCCAGCTCGACATGGCCTTCGAGCCAGGTGAGCAGCTCGCCGAAGTCCGCTCGGCGCTCGTGGAGCATCGACCGGACCCGGGCATCGTCCAGATACACCGTGGCCAGCCGCATGGGGAGCACGGTGGTGGTGGCGTATGCGGCTTCGATCACCGCGTGATGCGTACGGGCGACGGCCGCCAGCCCGGACAGGTCCTCCAGCCGTGCCCGCATGCCCTCCTCGCTGTAGGCGCCGGCCGGCACGGAGGACACGAGGGCGGACAACTCGCCGCGGGTGACGGTCCGGAGAGGGCCGTCGTCCAACCCGGCGAGCTGCGGGGCCCTCGTGTCGAGTGCGGTGCCTGCGCGGCTGAGGGCGTACACGTACGAGACCGTGGCGCCGGGGTCCGTGGGGGCGTCCGGCCGGTCGAGCGGAGTGGCGCCTGCTGTGGTCGCAGTGGCGCCCGCTTCGGTGATCTGGGCGTCGGTGTTCACCGTTCCTCCTCGTGCGCCGACTGCGGTGTTCCATCGCTCCGGGAGCTCTTCGGCAGGCCGACGGCAGCCCGCAGTTCGGCGAGCTCGGCGCGCAGCCGCGCGTTCTCCTCGGTCAGACGGTCGCTGCCCGCTGGCGCGGCGGGTGCGTCCGCGACCTCCTGGCGGGGATGGGCACGGGAGGAGAGCGAGGGATCGTGCTCCCACCAGTCGATGCCCATCTCCTTGGCCTTGTCGACGGAGGCGACGAGCAGCCGCAGTTTGATGGTCAGCAGCTCGATGTCGAGCAGGTTGATCTGAATGTCGCCCGCGATGACGACGCCCTTGTCGAGGACGCGTTCGAGAATGTCGGCCAGGTTGGCGGACGAGCCTTGCCCGCTGTACGGGGACATCCCGGAGGACGGTCCCATACGGCCGGCCAGTGAGTCGGACACGTGATCAGCCTCGCCTGTGCGTCAGTTCGGGTGGGACAGGGTGGTCAGTGCCGGGCCGCGACGGGGCGGCGCCGTGGACGGTCGGCGGGTGGGTCGTCCTCCTCACCGGGGTCGTCCTCCTCGTCGAGGTCGTCCGCCTCGCCCTCCTCTTCCTCTTCGAGGCCGGGCTCGTCGTCGTCCGGCTCGTCCTCGTCCAAGTCGTCCTCGTCCAAGTCGTCCTCGGCAAGGTCGGCTTGGTCGTCTTCGAGGCCGGGTTCGTCCTCGGCGGGTTCGTCCTCGCCGGCGCGCTCCTCGTCTTCCACGGCCTCGGCGTGCTCGACGACGACCTCGCCGTCGCGGATTTCGCCCCGCCAGCCGTCGGTGGCCTCGCCCCGCAGCATGAGGAATGTGCGGTACTGCTTGAGGTCGAGGCGGGCGCGCCGGCCCTGCGCGCGCCAGAGGTTGCCCGTCTTCTCGAAGAGGCCCTTGGGGAAATATTCGAGAACCAGCAGCACTCGCGTCAGGTCTTCGGTGAGGGGGTGGAAGGTGACCACACCCTTGACCGTTCCCTTGGCGCCCTCGGTGGTCCAGGTGATGCGCTCGTCGGGCACTTGCTCGGTGACGTTCGCCCGCCAACTGCGGGTGGACTTGCCGACCTTCACCTTCCAGTTGCTGGTGGTGTCGTCGGACTTCTCGACGCTCACGACACCCTTGGCGAAGGTGCTGAATTCCTGGAATTGCGTCCACTGGTCGTACGCCTCGCGCACCGGCACACCCACGTCGATGTCCTCGACGATCGTCACGCTCCTGGACGCGCCGCCCCCGCTCTTGCGGCCCGTGCCGAACAGGCCCTTGACCTTGTCCTTGACGGTGTCCTTGAGGTGCGAGGCACCAGCGGTCAGCGCGGCCTGCGCCGGTGAACTGCCCGCGCCGAGCGCCTTGCCGCCCTTGGCGAGGCCGCCGAGGAGTCCGCCCGAACCGTGGCCGGGCTCGCCGAGTCCGGCGACGCTTTCGCCCAGCCGGTGGCCGAGGCGGGTGATGGCGTGCTGCGCCCGGGCCTGGAGGTAGCGCTGGAATTCTTCCTTGAGTTCGCCGGCGGCCGGGCTCGCCGCCACGTCGTTCTTCACCTTGCCGAATGTGGACTCAGTCATTGCGGCCCCCGCGGTCAGCAGTCCTGCGTGCCGTCCCGGAGGCCTTCTTCCGGGCGCCCGTGGCGGTCTTTCGCGCACCTGAGGCGGTCTTACCTGTCCCGTGAGCCGCCTTGCCCGTGGCGGTGGATTCGGCCCTGTCCGCCGGCTTGGCCGTCTTCGCCGCCGTCTTCGTCGATGCCTTGGTCGACGTCTTGGCTGACGTCTTGGTCGACGCCGTGTCCGCCGCGGGCTTGCTCGGCCTCGCGGACGACGCGACCGGCCGCTTGCGCGGGGGCCCAGGCTCCTCGTCCTCGGCGTCATCCCGCGACTCGGCCCCGGAGTTCAGACGCTCTTCGTCCGCCGTCTCGTCCGCCGTCTCCGCCTCTCGGGAGGTGCGGCTCTCGCTCTCCGCGTCGCCGAGTTCCAGGGTCCGCTCGTGCAGGGAGTCGGTGAGAGCAGACATGCGCTGGGTGAGCGCGGTGCTGACCGCAGACTTCGTGGCGTCCACGAGTTCGCTGCGTACCTGGTCGTTGAGGGGACCGAGGACCGGTGAATTGGCCACCAGCTTGCCCAGCTGCTTCGGATCCAGGGGCAGCCGCTTGCCGGCGAGGTACATGCCCAGGCCGATGGCCAGCTTGGCCTTCTTCGTACGTCCCAGGACGTAGCCCCCTACGAGGGCCACACCTATCTTGGCGTTGCTCATCATCTCTCGTACACCTCGTTCTCCTCGTTCTCCTCGTGATCAGGAGTCGGTACGCAGCCGCTGCTGGTGGGCCTCCAGCCATTCCAGGCGGTCCAGTAGTTCGTCCTCGCGCCGGTCGAACTCCTCGGGCGTCATGCTTCCGTCGAGCAACTGCTGTTCCATGTCCCGCAGTTCCTCGCGGACGGGTTCCGGGTCGTAGTACTCGCGCTCCGCGGTGAGCAACACCTGGTCGAGTACCCAGACCGTGCTCCGTACCGGAGCCAGCGGAAGGGTCAGGATGTTCGTGAGGAGGCCCATGGGATGTCTCCGCTCGGCGTGTGGCGGCCGGCTCAGACGAAGCTGTACGGCGGCAGTGGGCCGTTCAGACGGAACGTGTAGGCCACGCCGCGCTGTTCGGCCTCCTGCTGGACGGCCTCGGAGAACGCTGCGGTCTTTTCCCGCCTGACCAGGAACGACACGTTCAGGAAGTGGGTCTTGGTCGGGTCGGCGACCGCGGTACGTTCCGCTGCCGGCGTGAGGCGGTCCACCATCTCGGCGCCCATACGGTCCTGTCGGGACCGGACCTCCTGGGAGACCAGCTCGCCGAGCGCGACCCGGTCGCGGTGCGCATCGGGATCACGCCGGGTGCGCTCGTTGAGCCGCCGTACGCCCGCGGACTCCGCCATGATCTCCCGCAGCAGGTCGTCCTCGTCGCGGGCGACCTTGAGGTTGAACTCCAGGCAGCCGGCGATCTCCTTGAGGCGTTCGGCGTAGGCGTCGCGCTGTTCGTCCAAGACGGCCGCGACCTGGTCGTCGTCCGGTCCCACCAGGCCGAAGCGCATCGGCAGCGCGGGGCCGTCGGAGAGCAGACGCTCCTGCACGCTCTGGTGGGCGACCAGGTCCCTGCGCTTGGCCCGCAAATCCGCCGGCGCATCGCTGACCACGGCGCTCAGCTGCTCGGTCCGGACGGTGCGCAGCCGCGCTGCGGGGTCGCCGACCCCTTCGATGCCGTCCAGACGGAGCGGATGGTCGGCATCGGTGATGGCGTAGACGTAGGTCGGCATGGTCACTCCTCCCGGCGGCGGGCCGTACGGCGCTTGCCGGACGCGGAAGACTTGCGCGCCGGGCGCTCCGCTTCTTCCTCCTGCTCGGGTTCCTCGTGACCCTTCTGGAAGGAATCGCTGAAGGCCTCGATAGCGCCGGTCAGTGCGCCTTTGGACTTTCCTTTGGCGCCGTCCTCGGTCACCTCGCCGACCAGATCGGTGAGTTGACTGGGCGCCTTGCGGCCAGATTCCAGATCCAGTCGGTTGCATGCCTCGGCGAAACGCAGATAGGTGTCCACGCTCGCGACGACGACACGTACATCGATCTTGAGTATCTCGATACCGACGAGGGAGACGCGGACAAAGGCGTCGATGACGAGTCCTCGGTCGAGTATCAGCTCAAGGACATCATAGAGATTTCCTGAACCACTGCCACTGCTCGGTGCATTGGATTGCTGGACGACAGTCACGGTCGATCTTCCCTTCCAGTGCGCTGGAGCGGGTCACGGCACGTTCGTGATTTCTGGCGAGCGTCCTTCCGTCACCGGTCGATTTGACCCCTGGCATAGCGCCGGGTGCGCTCGTATCCCACGAGTTCACCCTGTTCGTCGAGGTGGACGCGGTAGGAAGCCAGCACGCTCGCGGTGTCCGGAACCCGTTGGATCTCCACTATTTCCACGTCCGCCGACCAACCGTCGTCGGTGCCTTTGAGTGCGGATACCGAGCCGGGCTCGCATTGCAGCATCTGAGCGAGTTGCGCAGCGGCGCGGCGCATCGCTGCGGGAGCGCCGATACGTTTCGGGCCACTCTTTCCTTCCGTGCTCTGCGTTGTTGCCATGATCCCGTCCGTTGCACGTCGTGGTGGTCTTGTTGAAGTCCCAAGTACGGTGGGCTGTTTGGGCGGTAGAACACCGCGTGCCCGTCAACGTCGAACGTATGCGTGGTGGCGGTTGGACCGTTTCCGTCCGCAGAAACTTCTCCCGGTGGGGCGCGGTGACCGTGAACTCGTATTTCTCGGCGCGAGGGTGCGCGGGACGGGGAACGGGCCGCCCCAAAAAATAGGAGTCCGTGTGCGGATCGCGTACGGCATCGCTGATGCCTCGGCGAGCCGCGCACGCCGTACGGTCAGCCGGCCGGCTCACCTTCTACGGCCGGCCCTGCCCGACCGGCCGGACCCGCCAGCGCCGCCAGGTCGCGCCCGAAGCCACCGGCGGCGCGCGGGCGCAGTCTGCTCGACGTCTCGACGGGACAGTCCGAGGTGCGCAGGACCCGGTGGCCGCCGCGTTCGAGCGCGGTGACGAGGCCGTGGTCCTCTCCGGCGGGGAGCGGCGGAAATCCGCCCGCCTTCCGGTAGGCGGTGGCGGTCACGCCGAGGTTCGCGCCGTGGACATGCGGGTGACGCCACGGGAGGCCGCCGGCGGGCCGAGTGGCGTGGTAGAGGCGGTGGTGCTGGGTGGCGAGGCCGGGCACTGGAGGCCATCGGGTCACGGCGACGGTGCCGACGACCGCCTCCCATCCTTCTTCTGCGCGGGCGAGCTGGAAGGCCAGCCAGTCGCGCGGCACGGCACTGTCCGCGTCGGTGGAGGCGATCCACACGCCGGCCTCCGGGACCCCCAGGACGTCCAGGGCGCAGCGCACGGCGGCAGCGCGGGACCTGCCCGGATTGTGACAGCGCAGCGGCACGACCACCGCCCCCGCTCCGCGGGCCACCCCGGCCGTGTCGTCGAGGCAGGAATCGGCCGCCACCACGACCGCCACCCGCGTCCGTGCCAGCGCCGGATGGCGGGCGGCCGCGTGCACGGCGGCCAGGGCGCGAGGCAGGAGGGCCTGCTCGTTGTGCGCCGGGATGACGACGGCCACCGCCTCCGGGGTCATACCAGCCCTTCCCGCGCGGCGACGGACGGTGGCCTGCTGCCGTCGGTGCCGAGCCGGCCGTAGGTCTGCAGGACGAAATCCTCCTCGCGGTGGTCGGCCAGCAGAGCAAGACCGGGAAAGCGCGCGAGAACCCTTGCCAGGTCGGTTCCCGTGGCCAGGTGTTCCTTCACCGGGTGGTTCCAGTGCACGGCCACGAGGGTGCCGTCGGGCTCCAGCGCGCCGACGGCACGGTCCAGGAGGGCGTGCACGTCGGCGGTGTCGAAGTAGTACAGCAACTCGGAGAGGACGATGAGGTCGAAGGTGCCGTCCGGCCACTCCGCGGGGAGGGCGCGGCATTCCACCGTGACGTGCGGATGCGCTGCCGTACGCCGGGCCGTCGTGGCAACTGCGGAGGCGATCCGGTCGCAGGCGAGAACGGCGTCGCAGCGCTCGGCGAGCCGCAGGGTCAACTCGCCGACGGAGCAAGCCGGTTCGAAGGCACGGCGATACCGCGGCCGGGGCAGGGCGGCGAGGGTCAGGTCGTACTTGCGGCGCTCGTACCAGCGCTCGGTGAGCTGCCAGGGGTCGGACGAGTGCTGGTACATGGCGTCGAAATAGGAGGACGGGGTGCTCACCCGAACACCACCTCCGTGGCGCGCAGATGATGGGCGAGCTCTTCGGACGGCAGGATCGCGGCGTCGCCCGGTCCAGGCCCGAGCGGGCGGATCTGGCTGGTGAAGCAGCTGAGGGCAGCGGCCTTGCGGGCCAGGGAGACGGGCGGGAGGACGATGCGTGCGGCGTCGGCCCAGGGCACCCGCGGGTCAGCAGGGCGGGCCCAGTGCCACATCCACACCGGATAGTGGAGGCAGCGCACGCCGGCGGCGCGGGCCGCCTTCCGCGCGGCGCGGCCGGCTGCGTCGTGATCAGGGTGGAGATCGCCGGTCCACGGCGCGGCGCAGAGTGCGGCTTTCGCCAAGAGGGATGTCAGGGCGTGCGCGAGGTGGGCTTCGTGGCCGGCGACGTCGGTGTCGGGGAGGCGCAGCCGGATGATGTCCGCGCCGGGTGCGCCGAGCGTGCCGAGCGCCGAGCGGGACTCCAGGGCGCGGAGGCGGGCGAGGGACTCGGGGGTCTCGACGCGGCTGTGCGGATGCGAGCGTTCCCCGTCGGTGACGGTCACCACGGTCAGCCGCACACCGTCGGCCGCCAGCAGGGACAGCGAGCCGCCGAAGCCGAGCACCTCGTCGTCCGGATGGGCAGCGATCACCACGACATGACCGGTCCGGGGCAGCCGCAGCCGGGGGAGCGCCTCCCACCCGCCCCACGCCCGCCATTCCCGTTCCGCGGTCCCCGGTGCCCGGATCGGGTCGGAGTCCTGCTCGTCCTGGTACGACGTCATCGCGATGCCTCCGGGCGGGCGACCAGGCCACCGAGCTCGGCGAGATCGCGCTCCGCGTGGTGCTGGCGGAGGTAGACGGTCAGGTCGGTGGCGTTGCGCGCATGGCGCACGTCGCGGCACAGCGGCGCGGCGCCGGTGGCCCGTCCCACATGAGTGAGCGTCCGGGCACAGACGTCCTCGACGAACCCGCGCACCCGCAGACTGCGGAGCCTGGCGCCGCCGCCACGGTCGAGCGGGTCCTGGTCGATCTCCGTGGCCGCCTGTTCCAGCAGCGCGCCGGCGGCGTGCAACCACATGTCGACGGCACCCAAGTGCGCATCGGTGTGCGGGTCCGCTCCGCGTTCCGCCGCGCGACGCAGGGTCTGGGCGACGGCCAGCGCACCGCCGTACCAGCAGGCGGCCACGCCGATTCCGCCGTGCTGGAAGCCGGGGCGCCGTACGTAGCCCTCCACCGGGCCGACGGGTACCGCGGGGGCCTCGGTGAAGCGGACGTCCAGGGTGTCGCTGCCGGCCATCCCGAGGGCCTGCCAGGTGTAGTCCACCGGGCGGCAGGCCGCACCGCCCGTACCCACGGAGAAGAGGCGCCGGCCGTCCGCGGCGACGGCGGTGACCAGGGCGTGCGTGCAACTGCGGGCGCCGGAGCAGTACTGCTTCAGACCGTTCAGCCGCCAGCCACCGTCGCCCTGCGTGGCGGTCAGCCCCTCTCCCGGGGGTTCCGCCGCCCACACACCCCATCTTTCGGCCGGTCCGGGCGGCGGCGCGCCGAGCTCCGCGAGGATGGCGACGGCATCCACATGGCCCTCGACGAGCCGGGCCAGGCTGAGATCCCGACGGGCGACGGATTGCAGGGAGACGAACCGCTGGGCGGTCCGTCCGGAGCCGGGAAGCGGGAAAACCAGCGCCCCCGAGGCGATGTCCGCGACTACGGAAATGAATTCCTGCGCGGTCTCCCGCCGGGCTGTTTCGGGGCGGAGACCGGATTTCTCGTCCTCCTGATCGCGCCCATCGAGGTCAGGGGTGGGGGAGGGCGCGGTGTCGTGCATCTCGGTCTCCTTCGCCAGTCGCCCACGGGGCATGGACACCCCCTAGTCAGCCGACTCTCCTACCGTGGCACGGCGCGGGGCAGTCGGCCTGATGATCTAGCGACGCTCCGCCTGGTGACGGCGCACATGACGGCTGCGGAAGGCGACGAATCCGGACCGTCACGGGTGCCCAGCTCCAAGTGAGAAACCGCCCCAAGGGGACCGTGTGCGCGGCCGTCTCTGCCCCGCATGGGACAACAGTTTTGTCAGGGAATCCTGGGGCATCAAAAAGGTGCCCCATCCCAGGGAAGGACCGCACCATGAGCGCCACGGAAAAGGCGAAAGCAAAGGCTGCCCAGATCGGCGGCAAGATAAAAAAGGAAGCCGGCCGTCTCGTCGGCAACGAGAGTGCGACGGCTGAGGGCAGTGCGAAGGAATCCAAGGGACATCTCCGCGCGGCCAAGGAGAAGGCCAAGGACGCCTTCAAGCACTGATCGGTCACACACTCCTTGGGCGGTCCCCGGCGTTGATTCCGGGCACCGCCCAAGAAGTGTGCGGACAGGCGTTGTTCCTCAGGCGGCAGCGGTATGCGCGGGCCGCATTCCCGCTGCATCCCGGACGTCAGCGACGGTGCCGGTCGACGTGGTGCTGGAGTACGTCACAGGTGTATTGGAACTCCTCCATCAGGCGGGTGGCCTCGATGACCAGGACCCCGTACGGGCGGGCCGGGTCGGCGAGGGGCAGGGCATCCCGCTCGGCCTGTTCGGCGACGCGCCGGCGGCAGTGCTGCGCCTGGTCCGCGAGCTGACACAACTGCGGCGCCTGTTCGTGGAGCCGGTCCTCGTCGAGGCCGGAGAGGACCCGGGTGATCTCGGAGACGGATGCCAGGAAGTCGGCGTAGCACTCCAGAAAGGACCCGTAGCGGTGGCGGTCCTCGTCCCCGCTCCACCGGTCCAGGCTCCGCGTCAGGCTCGCGACTTGGTGCCGGGTGCGCTCCAGCGCTTCCAGCACCGCGCCGTAGCCCGCGAAGCCGGGTCGCCCGCGATGGCGGCGGAAGAGAGGGCGCGGGTTGTAGTGGAGGCTCTCCTGGGCCGTGCGCAGCCCTGCCCGCGCCTCGGTGACGAGGTCTCCCGTCCGCCCCGCCCGGGCCCGCCACCGTTCGGTGCGCTCCGGGTCGACCTCGTGTGCCCGCAATGCCGGGTACACGTCGCCGACCAGGTCGCACAGGGCGTGCGCGAGAGTGCGGATGCCGTGCTCGGCACCGCGGTAGCGCAGGGGCGGCAGGACGGCGACATTCACGAGGATCCCGATGCCGCAGCCGAGGAGCACCAGCAGGATGATCTGGCCGAGCTGGGTCGCTTTGTCGAGGTTCGAGGGGGCGGAAACGTAGGTGGAGAAGGCGAAGAACGCCGCGGTGGCGACCTGGGAGCCCTGCGAACCGAGCGCCGGCCACCGGCCGATCGTGAGCGCGACCAGCGCCACCAGGGCGAACGTCAGCACGTCGGGGCCGACCAGGAAACCCGATGCCGCCTGGACCGCCACACCCGCCGCCACGGCGGCCACGTAGCGTGACGAATCCAGCAACGACCGGTAGACGGTCACCTGCATGATCAACACCGCGGAGAACGGGGCGAACGCCGGCGACTGGGCGTGCAGCACGTGGGAGGAGACCAGCCAGGCGATCGTGGCGGCCAGGGTGCTCTTGCCGATCAGCAGCGCGGTGTGCCGCTCGAGTCCCTCCGACCCCCATGCCCGCTTCCACCACTGCCCGATCCGGGCGAGCCGGCCCTGCTGCGCCGGCTCCGCCCGCTCCTCGCCCACTCCCTCGCTCACCCCGGCCCTCCGCCTCCTCAACGGTCCGCGCACTGCGGCGGATCTTCGCCGGGCCCGGGTACCCGCCCTCAGCGGCCCCACCCCTTCACACGGGACGATGCGGCACTCCCTGCCGCCCCCGGAGCAACATCTCCCGAGGGCAATGAATGATCTCCGGTGGCAATGCCTTTGACGAGGAATCAGCGGAGGCGGGCAACAGCGGGAAAACTTGCGGGGTTTCAAAAAGGCAGGAGTGGCGAGACGAATGGTATGAGTGACGAACGAAAGAAGTCCGACGGCCCCTCAGGAACGGTGCAGCGCGAATCCAAGGCGGCTGCCGCCAAGGGAAGGAAGGCTGCCGAACATACGGCTCGTGTCGCCACCAAGGAAAGCGCGGCGGCCGGTGATCGCGCCAAGGCGAGTATCGAAAGTGGTCGGCAGGCCGCGGTGGCCGCACCCGAAAACGTCGCTGCCACGGCCGTCACCACCTGGAAGGTCGTCAAGAAGCGCAAGGCCCTTGCCGCGAGCGTCGGCGCCGGGCTGATCGGCGCCGTCGGAGCTGCATTCGCCGCGGGCCGTGCCACGGCGAAGCCACGGACCGGCCCCCTGACGCGACTTGCCCACGGCCGCATCTGAGCCGGCCTTCCGCCGCACGGCACCTGAATATTCCCAGTCGCCACATCCGGCGCTTTCCACCGGAGGTCGTACTCTCACCGCGTGGAGTCGAAGTCCCCTATTCGGAGGTTGACTCTCATGGTTCCCCTGCTTCTCGTCCTGCTTCTCGCGCTCCTTCTCTTCGGCGCCGGATTCGCCTTGAAGGCCCTATGGATCGTCGCCGTCGTCGTGCTGGCGTTCTGGCTGCTCGGTTTCCTCATGCGGTCGACGAGCGCCGCAGGTGGGCGCGGGCGCTGGTACCGCTGGTGACTTCACCGTCCGCGCGGGCTCCTCGCAGCTGAATGCTGCGGGGAGCCCGCGCCGCCGCAATAGAATGAAGAAAACCGGGTCGGCGCGCGCACAAAGACCGCTGAATTCCCCGGTAAATGCACAGCCGCCGGCGTTCCGCAGCATGCCGGCCGCCGGGCGGCCCACCACGACGTGAGGGTTCCCATGACGGACACCATCTGGAGCTTCGCAGGAAAGACGGGCTACCAGGCGGGCACCGATCTGACCGGCTTCGACGTCGAGGCGATCGACGGCAGGATCGGCAAGGTCGACAAGCACTCCGAGGAGGTCGGCACCGCTTACCTGGTCGTCGACACCGGGGTATGGATCTTCGGCAGGCATGTCCTGCTGCCGGCTGGAACCATCTCCTCCATCGACGTCGAAGCGACCACGATCTACCTCTCCCGCACCAAGGACGACATCGAGCACGCCCCCGAGTTCGACAAGGACAAGCACCTCGACGATGACGCCTACCACCAGCAGCTCACCGGCTACTACGGCGCTCCCCACTCCTGACCGCGCCGGGGCGCCCGCCACCCCGGGCACTCCGTGTACGCGAGCGCGGAGCCGCCCTGCGGCCACGTGTCGTCCAGGGAACTCCGGGGCTCGCTCCGGCTCCGCGGGCGGCACGGAGACGGCAGCGGTCCGTCACACGACCAGCGCCGCCAGCAGCGTGACGCCCGCCAGGAACCAGGCGACATAGTCCCCGGCATGGCCGGAGTGCAGCCGGCGCAGCGGCCCGGCCCAGCGGGCCGGTTCCTCCGGAACGGGCTGCCGCACGGCCGCCATGGCGAACGCCACGGCAAGAGCGGTGGCCAGCAGGCCCCACAGCACGCCGGGTGCGGTCCAGTGCGGCGGGGGAGTGGCCGCGGGCTCCGTCGCACGGCCGTCCAGCACGGTGGCCAGATAGCCGGCGTGGTCGGTGAAGGCGTCGGCCGCAGCGCCGATGCCCGTCCACAGGCCCGGGGCCAGCCCCACTGCCAGTGCACCGACGAGCAGCACCGTGGGCACCGCGAGCATGCTGTCCGGCACCCGGGAGAGCCGCCCGCCACGGGTCTCCGGCTCCTCGGCGTCCCCGGTCGTCTCCTCGGCCGAGCCGGCCGGACCGGACCGTGCTGCAGCTGTCTCCGCGGCCGGCCCCGCTCCCAGGAACACCCGTGCCCCGGCCCGCAGCACCGCGCCCCCGGTGGCCGCCGAGACCAGCACGAACAGCGCCGTCGCCCAGCCGCCGGCCGCCTCTTCGGTGACGGCCTTGCCCAGCGCGGTGCCGAACGGCGGCAGTCCCGCCAGCGCCAGGCCGCCGAGCCCGAACAGGGCACCCGCCCAGCGGAGTTCACGTCCCGTGCCGTGCAGCCGGTACTCGTCGACGCTGCCGAACCGGTCCAGGAGGATGCCGACGCAGGCGAAGAGCGCGGCCTTGACCCCGGCATGCGCCAGCACGTAGAGGACGACGCCGCCGAGTCCCTCCGGGGTGAGCACCGCGACACCCACCAGGAACAGCCCGGTGTGCGCCACCGTCGAGTAGGCGAGCAGCCGCTTGAGATGGCGCTGCTGCCAGCACAGCACCGCGCCCAGCACGGCCGTCAGCACCCCCAGGGCCAGCAGCGCCCGGTGCGCGTCGGGCGCCGGAATGCCGCCCGGGCCCGCGAAGACGGTCCAGTAGATGCGGGCCACGCCGTACAGTCCCAGCTCGACCATGACCCCGGACAGCAGCATGCACACCGGTGTGGGGGCCACCGCATGCGCATCGGCGAGCCAGAAGTGGAACGGCACCGCCGCGGCCTTGACCAGCAGACCGGTGAGGACGAGGACGAAGGCGGCGATCACCAGCGCGTCCGGACCGCCGGGCCGGGCGTCGAGGGCGCTGCCGATCTGGGCGAGGCCGAGTTCCCCGGTCCGGGCGTAGAGCAGTCCGATGCCCAGCAATGTGGCATAGGCGCCCAGGGAGTTGACGAGGCCGAAGACCAGCGCCCCCTGGACGGCGCGGGCCTCTTCGACGCGGTAGCCGGTGAGCGCGTAGGCGACGACACCCATCAGCTCGAAGAAGACGAAGGCGTTGAAGAGGTCCCCGGCGAGCGCGAAGCCGCACATGCCCGCCTGGAAGAGCAGCACCAGGGCGGGGAAGGAGCCCGCATGGCGCCGTGGGGGTTCGTCGAAGTACCGCCAGGCGTAGGCGAGGCCGGCCAGGGACAGCAGCGAGACCAGCGCGGCCAGGCCCAGTCCGATGCGGTCACCGACCAGCACGATGCCCACGCTCGCGCCGCCGTGCGGCCGCCAGCCGCCCAGCCATGCGACGGGCCGCGCGGTGGACGACGGTGCGGCGGCCGACGCGGCCAGCGCGAGCGCCGCAGTACCCGAGGCGAAGAGGCACCCCAGCACTTCCGCGGCGTACCGCGGAAGCCGTCGGCCCGCCCCGACCAGCACCGCCGCGCCGAAGAGCGGGGTGGCCACCATCAGCGGGAGGCTCTGCGCGACGGTCACCCCCGCAGCTCCGAGAGCTCGTCCGGGTCCACCGTCCGGTGCCGTTTGGCGATCTGGATGACCAGGGAGAGCAACAGCGCGGTGACGGTTGCGCCGATGACGATGTCCGTGAGGGTGAGGGCTTGCACGACGGGGTCGACGACCGGGCGGGAGCCCGGCGCGATGTCGGAGAAGACGGGGGCGGTGCCGCCGCGCCGGTATCCGATCGCGAGCAGCAGCACATAGGTCGAGGACTGGCACACGGCGAGACACCCCACCGCGTGGAGGAGATTGCGGCTGGTGGCCAGCCCGTAACAGCCGATCAGAAACAGCCATCCGGCGATCAGGTACGGCAGCACACTCATGTCCCGGCCTCCGCTTCGTCGTCGCGCTCCGCGCCCTCGATCTCCACGGCCTGGTCCAGGAACCGCGCCAGCAGGACGACCACCCCGCACGCCACCTCCACGCCGATCGCGGCATTGAGCACGGGAACGGTGCCGCCGGAGGAGAGCGTGTCGAAGGTGCCGTAGGGAAGGAAGTTGGTCAAGAATGCCGCCCCGGTGACCAGTGCGGCCGCGCCCACCAGCAGATAGGCGGCCTCACCCGCGGCATCCGCCACCTCGTACATGCCGACCGGTCTGATCCGCTCCAGTGCACGGTAGTCCACGGCGATATAGAGCAGATGCAGCGCCGTGGCGACCACCACGCCGCCCTGGAAGCCGCCCCCGGGACTGAGCTGGCCGTGCGCGATGACGTACAGGCCGATCAGCAGGGTGACGGGCAGCGCGAGCAGGGCATAGCGGCGTACCGACGACGCGACCCGGGCCGGCTCGGGCGGCAGCCGGTTCTCCTCGCGGGTCTGCCGCAGCAGGACGACGGTGCCCACGACCGAGCCGAACAGGATGGACTCCTCGCCGAGCGTGTCGAAGGCGCGCTGGTCGAAGTTGACCGAGGAGACGGTGTTGGCGGTGTGCCGGGCGAGCGCGGCATGCACGGCCCGGACGCCGTAAGGGTGCCACGAGCCGCCGAAGGCGGGCAGCTCCCAGCAGGCCAGGACGAACAGGACGGCCACCCCCAGACCCCCGGTGGCCAGCACCCACAGCCGCACTCTGCTGCTCATTCGTGCTCCTCCCGGCGCTCGCTGCGTGCCGTGCGACGCACCTTGCGTACGGACAGCAGCACCATCAACGGGGTCAGCGCGGAGCCGACCGCCAGCTGGGAGAGTGCGACATCGGGCGCCTGGAGCAGCAGGAAGACGGTGGCCAGCGCCAGGCCGAGCAAGGAGAGCAGAAAGGACTGCCGTACGGGATCGCGCACCAGGACGGTGGCGGTCCCGGCACCGGCCACCAGGATCAGGCCGCACAGCAGCGGCAGTTCATCAGCCATCGGACATCCCTTCCGCCGGCCCGGTACGGTCGTGTCCCGTCACGACGGCGGCGGTCACCGCCCGGGCGGCCGCCCAGCTCCCCAGCATCAACAGGCCCCCGATGACCAGCAGTTTCACCAGCGCTCTGCCCGGGCCGGTGGCCGCGCACAGCGGCGGTACCACGGCGAGCACGGCCGCGTAGCTCAGCGCCGTCACCGTGCGCAGCGCCCGTGGCCGCGGTGGCCGCGCCGCCAGCCGGTCGGCGAGCAATCGCACATACAGCAGCGTGCCGGCCGGTCCGAGCGCCGAGAGCACCAGCGCCGGATCCACATAGGCCGGGCGCGCGTAGCCCTGCGCCAGCAGCAGGATGACCAGGCTGAGCAGGGTGGTCGTGAGGTTCTGCGCGGGCACCCGCCTGCGGACCGGGCCGGTGGCCGCGCCCCATGCGGCTGGGGCGACGCCGCCCACCAGCAGCGCCGTCCCCGCGGCGGTCCAGCCGTTCACCGGCGACCGGCGGCGCGGCGCGCCCCACAGGCCGCGGCGGCACAGAGCAGCGCAGCGCCGGCGCCGACCGCCCACTCCAGCGTGTCCACCGGACCGATCAGTACGATCCACAACCCGGTCAACACCGCCCACCACCCGAGGAGTTCGGCGCCCGTCGTCAGCCCTCGCGTCATCCGCGCACCTCCTGCCGCCCGGGTACCCCGGCCTCAGGCTCACATGCGGCGGCTCGGCCGCACCGTCACCGCGCCGTGCGTTAGTCCGCCTGACCCACTTCCTCGGCGTGCCGTCGTCGTGCGCGCTCCAGGGCGGCGTCGAAGTCGCGCTGGGTGTCGTCGCACCAGTGCAGCAAGTCGGTGAGGACGTGCTGCAAGGTCTCGCCGGGACTGCGTTGCCAGCCCTCGCCGGAGAGGGTGTACGTCCGGAGGGCCTCGTTGGCGCGGGCGACCGCCGTGTCGTGCACCTGTGGCTTTGCCATGCTCGCATCTCCTGTCGAAGCGGTTCGAATCGGTCCGTCCTGTGCTGACGGCCGGGACCTGACGCCGTCCCAGAAAACTATAATGGACTGCATATTTGAAGTAGGATTCATTTTCTCGGCCGTCGACTCTCCGGGGCGGCCCTTCATGAGGGAACGGGGGCGGGAACCCATGACCACCACCGCAACGCATGAGCTGCGCACGGTGACGGCCGTCCGGTACGTGACCCCGCTCAGGAGCGGCGGGTCGGTCCCCGGCGTCGTCGAGGCCGACGATCTGGGGACGTACGTCGTCAAATTCACCGGCTCGGCGCAAGGGCGCAAGGCGCTCGTCGCCGAGGTCATCGTGGGGGAGCTGGCCCGTCGACTCGGGCTGCGGGTACCGGAGTTGGTGCTGATGCACTTCGACCCCGCGGTGGCCGAGGAGGAACCGCATCAAGAAGTGCAGGATCTGCTGCGCTCCAGTGCGGGCCTCAATCTCGGGATGGACTACCTGCCGGGAGCCGCCGACGTCACGCCGCACGCGCTGCACGCCGATCCGGTGGAGGCTGCCAGGATCATCTGGCTGGATGCGTTCACCGCCAATGTGGACCGTACGGTGCACAGCTCGAACCTCATGGTCTGGCCGACCTCCGGTCACCAGGAGCCCCGCTTGTGGCTCATCGACCACGGTGCCGCGCTCGTCTTCCATCATCGGTGGGAGAGCGCGGCGGACGCGGTGGGGAAGGCCTACGACTTCCGTCATCACGTGCTCGGCTCCCGGAGCCCGGACCTGGCGGCGGCGGACGCCGAATTCGCACCCCGGGTGAGTACACGGCTGTTGCGCGAGGTCGTCGCGGCCGTCCCGGACGAATGGCTGCGTGGGGAGCCGGGCTTCACCACGCCGGACGAGGTACGGGATGCCTACGTCGCCCACCTCGCGGCGCGCGCGAAAGTCTCCGCCCGGTGGCTTCCGGGAGCCTTCCGCGAGGGCGGGAAGCTCGGTGGATGAACGCCCATGAGCAGCACAGTTAGGCTCTTTTCATGAGCGAAGGGCTGCGGGAGCGCAAGAAGCGGCAGACACGGCAACACCTCTCCGAGGTGGCCATCGGCCTG
This sequence comes from Streptomyces auratus, assembly GCF_050433025.1. Lineage (NCBI taxonomy): Bacteria > Bacillati > Actinomycetota > Actinomycetes > Kitasatosporales > Streptomycetaceae > Streptomyces > Streptomyces auratus. Next base: position 2,946,397 of record NZ_JBNGCB010000003.1, read on the forward strand.
TTCGTGGAGCGCGGCTTCGATCAGGTCACCATCGCCGAGGTCGCAGCGGCGGCCGAGGTCTCGGTCAACACCCTCTACAACTATTACGAGGCCAAGGAGGACCTCGTCCTGCCGCCGGACCAGGCCTCCCCGCAACGGCTCGCCGATATCGTGCGCGCCCGGCGGCCCGGGGAGTCCGCCGCCCGCGCCGTGCTCGCCCACCTCCGGGACGAACTGCGCCGCCGGGACCGCACGGTGGGCCTGACGGCCGGCTTCGGCCGGGTCTTCGCCATGATGCGGGCCGCCCCCACCCTCACCGCCCGCCTGGAGGACCTCGGCCGGCAGATGACCGAGGCACTCGGCGCCGTCCTGGCCGAAGAGACCGGGGCCGCGCCGGACGACCAGATGCCGCGCGCGGTGGCTTCCCAGATCGGGTGGTGCCACTCGCTGGTCTACAGCGAGATCGGGCGGCGCCTCGTAGCGGGCGAGAAGCCGGACACCATCGCGGCGGCCGTGCTGGAACTTGTCGATCTCGTCGAGGATCTGCTGGGCGAACGCACGCTGACCTATGCCCTCCGCGAGGACTCCTCACGTTCCGCTTGACGGGACTTCCGGGGCGGCTGTCCTCATGGGTGTCCGTCACCCTGCCCCGGCGACCCGCCCGTATCCGCGAAGACGCCCTCCAGCATCCCGGTGGCCTGCCCCACCTCGATCAGATGGCCGTCCGGATCGCGGAGGTAGCAGCGGATCTCGGCCTTGCGGTCGATCGGCTCGGTCAGGAACCGCGCGCCCTTGGCGACGGCCTGCTCGTAGAAGGCCGCGATGTCGGCCACCCGTACGTTGAGGAAGGCCGACACCGGGTCGCCGGGTTCGGGCGGGGTGAGGGTGACCTCGGGCTTGTCGGGGGTCGGGCCGCCGCCGGGGTTCATGATGATCCAGCCGTTGGCGATCTTCACGATGCAGGGGTTCTCGGCCAGCACCACCTCACCGCCGAACACCTCCGCGTAGAAGCGACGGGATACGGCGACGTCCCGCACGGTCAGGAAGTGGGTCAGGACGAGCCCCTGAGCGGGTGTCGGCCAGTCGTCGTGATGCGTCATCGGGTCTTCCCTTCCCAGCGCTCCGGATCGATCTCCAGCGCCGCCCGGTCCCATCCGGCCCGGTCGGCGGCTGCCTCGTAGGTGCTGTGCAGGAAGCGGGAGAGCGTCCGGTCGGGGTCGTCGGCGCTGCGTACCGTCTCGTACGGCAGCAGGAACTGACCGTATTCCGGGCTGTAGAACGCCTCGGAGGGGGCCACCGGAGCGTCCGCGAAGCCTTCCGGTTCGGGGTAGGCGTAGGCGTAGAAAGCGCCCTCGTCCCCGCCGCCGGGCCAGAATCCGCAACTGCTCAGCTCGTGGGAGTAGCCCTCCACCATGACCCAGTCGCCGCAGTTCGGCGCGCCGCCGGGGTGCCGGGGGGCGCCGCGTCCGGAGAAGCGGGTGCAGGCCAGGTCCATGGCGCCCCAGAAGAAGTGGACCGGGCTGACCTTGCCGGCGAAGGCGCTGCGGAATTCTCCCAACACGCGGTTGGCTTGGAGGAGTTGACGCCAGAACAGCTGCGCCGCACGCGGGTCGTAGGTGTGGTGCCGGTAGTCCTCCGCGAACGGGATCGCCGGCTCGATCTCATTGGGATGCCCCTGGATCGTGGTGGGCACGTCCAGTTCCTCCAGGGCCCGCAGGACACGGGCGTGGAAGTCGGCCACCGGCATGGACTCCAGCGTGATGCGGCGGGTGCCGCCGTCGCTGGTGCGCAGGTGCAGCGTGTGGTCGAGGAAGTCGAATTCGATGTCGAAGGCGCCCGTGCCGTGCGGGACGGCGGAGGTGGTCAGTCCCCGCGGGCTGACGTAGAACGTCACCTGCCACCAGTGGTTGAGGAGCGGCGCGTGCGCCAGCCGGACCTTGCCGACGATCTGGGTCCACATGTGCAGCGTCTCGCGGGTGTCGGTCCAGTCGGCCACCCGCAACTGCGGCCACCCCGTAGCTGTCCGGGAGGTGTGCGTTGTCCCCATGGTTCCTCCGCTCCGTGGCGTCGGACGCTCCTGGGCCGGGCGCTCATGCGTCTCCCCGGTACGGCGCCCCGGGCCTGGGCCCGGCCCCGGGCGGACCGGGACGGTCGGGGGACCGGCGAACGAGCAGGAACTGCGCGGTCGTGCCACTGCCACCGCCGGCGGCCGCTTCGATCCGACGGCGGTGGGCCGCACCCCCGTCCGCTCTCCACCTTGCCCAGGGCCCGTGACCTCCGGCAACTCGGCACCGGCTGGTCGTGCCGGTGCCGAGTGCGTGGTGGCGTTCGGCGGTCCGCAGCCCCCGGCAGCTCACCGCCCGGCGGGCGCTCCCCGCGCGCCACGCCCTCCTCGCCCACCGGCCTCACCCCGCGTGCGGCCGGGTACGGAAACCGCCCGCTGCCCCGCGACGCCCCGCCCGTGCGGGCCCGCCCTCCGTACGGGCCCGTACGCCGGCCGGAGCCGGTACGGGGCGGGCATCGCAGGGCCGAGCTTCGTGCCCGGGCCGCGTTGGTCCTACGCGGCCGGAGACGGCACGACCCTGGATGCGGAGTTACGCCGCCGCGCCGGGTGCCAGGGCGGTGACGCTGAACTCGTCGCCGCAGACCTGCAGTCCGGAGGCGCGAGCGGTCATCGACTCCTTCGAACCGGGCGGGAACGCCTGCACCGAGGCCCCGGCCGGCCAGCAGCCGGAGCCCTTCATCCCCTTGGCGATCGTGTGCAGCACCGCATGGGCGCTCTTGCCGGGAGCGAGCGTGACGGCCGCGCCCGCCGCGCCTTCACGGGTGGCCGGCTTGCCGACCGACTGCCCGTCCTTGGCCAGCAGCGAGACTCCGGGGAAGCCGCGCAGCGTGCAGGACGCCTTGCCGCTGTTGGTGAAGGTCAGCGCGTAGCGGATGTTGCCCGCGCCCTGGTCGGGCTGCCCCAGCGACATGCGCAGCGACGCCGCGGTGCAGCGGTTCGACGAGTGGTCCGTGGACGCGGCGCCCCGTGCGGCGGTGGGCTGCCCCGAGTCCGCCGATCCGTCGGCGTTCTGCGAACCGGTGCCGGTGCCGCCCCCGTTGGCGCCGGACGCCGCGCCCGAAGAGCTGGCGCCCGAGGCGGCGGACGACGGGCTCTTCGCGCTGTCGGGCTTGCCGTCCTGGCACGCCGTGAGCGCGGCCGCGGCGGTCACGGCGAGCAGCGCGGCAGCGAGGTTGCGGACGCGGCGGGGGGAGGGCTGGGGGGACATAGTGCTCCTGTGATCTTCGAGCCTGGCGGATGAGCTGTGCTGCACTCGTGTACCTGCTCCCTGGGGGCAGGCGCCGCAACACCCCTGACGCGTACGGCGGTCAGGTGGGGCCGGGTGTTGCGGCGAGCAGGGACAACCCTTCCGGCGATCACTGTCGGTTCACTAACGGAGCGCTAACGTCCGGCTGCCGTGGCGCGGTGCCGACCTCTCACGCCCCCGGAGCGCCTGTCCGGAGCCCGTCCATGACCAGGTCGAGGAGGCGGCCGGCGCGTGACTGCCAGTCGCTGTGCGGGTCGATCTGCCAGAGGCCGGCGATGGCGAGGACGAAGTCGTCGGGGGTCACGTCGGGGCGGATGGTGCCGGCGTCCTCGTTCGCCTTCAGGAGCAGGGCCACGGCCGAGGTCACCGGGCCGTGGCCCAGGCCGGCCAGGCTGCCGCGGGCGCTGGTGGCCTTGCGCATGGCATCGGCCAGGCCGGCCTTGGCCATGGCGTACTGGGCGAGACGGTCCATCCACTCCCGCAGGGCCTGCTCGGGTGTGCGGGTTTCCAGCAGCTGGGAGGCGGCGTCGGCGACCTGCTGCACCTCGTAGCGGTAGACCTCCAGGACGAGTGACTCGCGGTTGGGGAAGTTGCGGTAGAACGTCCCCTGCCCGACGCCCGCCTTCTTCGCGATCGCGCTCAGCGGGGCGTCCGCCGAGTGCGTCAGCTCCGCCAGCGCCACTTCCAGGATGCGCTCGCGATTCCGTTGCGCGTCCGAGCGCAGGGGAGCGTCCTTGTGCTGCTGCACTCGTCCTCCTTCCGGGAATCACGGGAAAGCCGCTCTTGCTAACCGGACAGTTGTCCGGTAGTTTCGATGGAGTGGACAGTTGTCCGCTTAGGTCCACCATAGCGGCAGATACGGCCGGAGTGGTGGTCGGTGCGGGGGGTCGGTGCGGGGTGGCCGATGGCGCCCGCCGCCGGTCCCTCTCCCGCCGCTCCCGCCATGGTCTCCGAGCTGACGCCGCCCTGTACAGAGCCCTTTCCTCCCTGACTGCCCGTGAGGTTCCCGCCCGGTGCTCCCGGTTCCGCGGCGCGGGGATCGTCCGACTCCCAAGGGACCCGCCGGTCTCAGGCCCGCGCCCCGACGCCCGCCGCGCCTGCACCTACGCGAAAGAAGGCTGACCAATGGCCCCACCGACGTCCAGCGCCGTCACCCTGCACATCAACGGCGAGAAGCACACGCTGCCCGTCGATCACCGCACCACCCTGCTTGACGCGCTGCGCGAGCAGCTCGATCTGACCGGCACCAAGAAGGGCTGTGACCAGGGCCAGTGCGGCGCCTGCACGGTGCTGATGGACGGGCGCCGGGCGGTGTCCTGCCTCCAGCTCGCGGTCGCCGCCGAGGGGCGCGAGATCACCACCATCGAGGGGGTGGCGGACGGCGAGCGGCTGCATCCGGTGCAGCAGGCCTTCCTCGACCTCGACGGCTACCAGTGCGGCTATTGCACACCGGGGCAGATCTGTTCGGCCCTTGCGGTGATCGAGGAGCATGCGGCGGGCTGGCCGAGCGCCGTGACCGCCGACGTACGGCCGGAGGCGGGCGTTCCGGCGCTCACGGCCGACGAGATACGGGAGCGGATGAGCGGCAACCTGTGCCGCTGCGGCGCGTATGTGTCGATCGTCCAGGCGGTGGCCCGGGCGGCCGAGGCCGCGGGGGCCCCGGCGGTGCCTCGGCAGGGGAGCGCCCCGGGCGAGGCCGGCGCCCCGACGGGCGAGGAGGCGGCGGCATGAGGGAATTCGGCTATCGGCGGGCGACCGACGTCCAGGGCGCGGTCGCGCTGCTCGCCGCCGAGCCCGAGGCGCGCCTGCTCGGCGGCGGCACCAATCTCGTCGACCTGATGAAGACCGGAGTGGAGCGGCCCGCGCTGCTCATCGACGTACAGGACCTCCCCCTCGACCGGATCGAGGTCACCCACGATGGCGGTCTGCGCATCGGGGCGACGGTCACCAACAGTGCACTCGCCGCCGATCCCGAGGTCCGGCGCCGCTATCCGGCGCTGGCGCAGGCCGTATTGGCCGGTGCCTCGGGGCAGTTGCGCAACATGGCCACGGTCGGCGGCAATCTGCTGCAGCGCACCCGCTGCGGCTACTTCACCGACCCGGCCGCGGCGTGCAACAAGCGCGTCCCGGGCGCCGGCTGTCCGGCCATCGAGGGCGAGCACCACAACCACGCGATCCTCGGGGCCTCCGGGCACTGTGTCGCCGTGCACCCCTCGGACATGGGCGTGGCGCTGGCCGCCTTCGACGCCGTCGTCGAGTACGAAACGGCCGACGGGGCGGGGGAGTTGCCCTTGGCGGAGTTCTACCTTCCGGTGGGGGACACCCCGCATGTGGAGACCGCGCTGCCGTCCGGCGCGCTGATCACCGGGCTCCGTCTCCCGCCGGCTCCGGTCGCCGCCGTCTCCCGCTACCGCAAGGTGCGCGAGCGCGCGTCGTACGCCTTTGCGATCGGCTCGCTCGCCGCCGCCCTCGACGTCCGCGACGGCACCGTCCGCGAAGTCCGGCTCGCCTTCGGGGCGGTGGCGTCCCGGCCCTGGCGGGCCCGGACGGCCGAGCGGGTGCTGACCGGGGAGCCGGCGAGCGCCGAGGCGTTCGCCGCCGCCGCGGATGCCGAACTCGCGGCCGCCGAGGCGCTGCCCCACAACGGCTACAAGGTGACGCTGATGCGCAACCTCGTCGTGGCCGTGCTGACCGAGCTCACCGAGGAGGCCGCGCGATGACCACGACGACCACGGGAACCACCGCGGTGACGGGGGCCATCGGCGCCGCCCACACCCGCGTGGAGGGCCTGGCCAAGGTCACCGGCGCGGCCCGCTACGCCGGCGAGATTCCCTTCGCCGAACTCGCCCACGGCTGGCTGGTGCTGTCCACCATCGCCCGCGGGCGCATCCGCGCCGTGGAGTCCGCCCCCGTACTCGCGATGCCCGGAGTGCTCGCCGTGCTCCACCACGGCAACGCCCCGCGCGTCGACGGCAACTACACCGGTCCGCTCGGGCCGCCCGACCCGGTCGTCCAGGTCTTCCAGCACGACCGGGTGCCGTACGCCGGCTGGCCGGTGGCGCTGGTCATCGCCGAAACGCCCGAGCAGGCGAGGGAGGCCGCCGAGACGCTGGTGGTGCGCTACGACCAGGAGCCGCACGAGGTCGCGTTCGCCGCCGGGCATCCGGACATGTACACGCCGGACAGCTCCCCGCAGTCCCCGGCGGAGACGGAGAAGGGCGACCTGGCGGCCGAACTCGCCGCGTCCGCCGTGGTGGTGGACGCGCAGTACACCACGCCCGAGGAGCACCACCACCCGCTGGAGCCGCATGCGGCGATGGCGCGCTGGGACGGGGGCCGGCTGGAACTCGTCGACTCCAACCAGGGCAGCAGATACGTGGCGGAGGAACTCGCCAACCTGTTTTCCCTGGACCCGGCCTCGGTACGGGTACGGTCCGAGCACGTCGGCGGCGGCTTCGGCTCCAAGGCCCTGCGCCCGCACCAGGTGCTCGCCGCCATGGCGGCAACCGTCCTCCAGCGCCCGGTCAGGGTGGTCCTGACCCGCCGCCAGATGTTCTCGGTCGTCGGCTACCGCAGCCCCACCGCGCAGCGGATCAGGCTCGGCGCCGACGCCGACGGACGGCTGCGCGCCTTCGACCACCAAGCGGAGTGCGTCACCTCGACGGTGCATGAATTCATCGAGCGGAGCGCCGAGATGGGGCGGGTGATGTACGACGCCGACGCGCACCACACCGTCCACCGCGTCGTACGGCTCGATGTGCCGACCCCGAGCTGGATGCGTGCCCCGGGCGAGGCACCGGGCTCCTTCGCGCTGGAGTCCGCGCTCGACGAACTCGCCGAGAAGTGCGGGATCGACCCGATCGCGCTGCGGGCCCGCAACGAACCGGCGGCGGGTCCGGTCTCCGGGCTCCCGTTCAGCGGCCGCAAGCTGCTCGACTGCTTCCAGGAGGGCGCCCGCCGATTCGGCTGGGCGGACCGGGACCCGCGTCCCGGCCGGCGGCGGGAGGGGCGCTGGCTGCTCGGCACCGGCACGGCGGCGGCACAGTTCCCCGCGCGGGCCCTCCCGTCCACGGCGTCGGTGACGGCGGAGGCGGACGGCGGCTTCACCGTAAGGATCGCCGCCGCGGACATCGGGACCGGAGCGCGCACCGCGCTGACCCTGATCGCCGCGGACGCGCTGGAGGTGGCGCCGGAGCGCATCCGGATGCGGATCGCGGACAGCGACTTCGGCCCGGCGATGATCGCCGGCGGCTCGATGGGCACCCGCTCCTGGGCCTGGGCGGTCACCGCCGCGGCGGGCGAACTGCGGCAGCAACTGGCCCTGGGCGGCGGGATACCCCCGCAGGGGATCACGGTGCGGTCGGACACCACCGCCGCGATCGCCGCGCTGGCGCAGAAGGAACGGCACGCCTTCGGCGCCCAGTTCGCCGAGGTCGCCGTGGACGTCACCAGCGGTGAGGTCCGGATGCGCCGGATGCTCGGCATCTTCGCCGCCGGCCGGATCGTCAATCCGCTCACCGCGCGCAGCCAGTTCATCGGCGGAATGACCTGGGGACTCTCCATGGCGCTGCACGAGGAGGCGGTCCGGGACCGGGCCTCGGGCGCCCCGGTCGGCGCCGACCTCGCCGGCTACCACTTTGCCGCGCACGCCGACGTACCCCCCATCGAGGCGGACTGGGTCGACGACCCCGACGAGGACGACCCGGTCGGCATCAAGGGGATCGGTGAGATCGGGATCGTCGGCGGTGCGGCGGCGATCGCCAACGCGGTCTGGCACGCGACCGGGGTGCGCCACCGGGACCTGCCGATCCGCCCCGACCGTGTCCTGCTGGCGGGAGGCGGCGACCGCGCCGCCGGATGAGCCCGTCCGGACGTCCGCGGTGCCGCCGCCCCGCCGGACCACGAACCACGAGGAGACCACGATGCTGGACATCGCCGACGAGCTGACCCGCTGGGTCGAAGAGGGCCGGGACTTCGCAGTCGCCACCGTCGTGGCCGTCGGCGGCAGCGCACCGCGCCGGCCCGGCGCCGCCCTCGCCGTCGACAGCCGGGGCACGGCGATCGGCTCGGTCTCCGGGGGCTGTGTGGAGGGGGCGGTCTACGACCTGTGCCTCCAGGCGCTCAGGGACGGTGTGACGGTCCGCGAACGGTTCGGCTACAGCGCTGAGGACGCCTTCGCGGTGGGACTGACCTGCGGCGGGGAGATCGAGGTCCTGGTCACGCCGGTGGCGGCGAACGCGCCGGACCGAAGGGTGTGGGCGGCGGCGCTGTCGGCCGCCGCCCGGGGCACGGCGGCGGCCCTCGCCCGGGTCGCCCGGGGCCCGGTTGGACTCCTCGGCAGACCGCTGCTCGTCCACCCCGACGGGACGTACGAAGGCGGCCTCGGCGGGCATCCGGAGCTGGACCGCGCGGCGGCGGAGCAGGCCCGCGCGCTGCTGGACGCCGGGCGCACCGGGTCGTGCGACCTCGCGGAGGACGGATCACGCTGTGAGCCGGCCGTGACGCTGTTCGTCGAATCGAGTGCGCCACCGCCCCGCATGATCATCTTCGGCGCGGTCGACTTCGCCGCGGCGCTGGTGCGCGCCGGAAAATTCCTCGGCTACCACGTGACCGTGTGCGACGCCCGCCCCGTCTTCGCCACCCGGGCCCGCTTCCCCGAGGCCGACGAGCTCGTCGTCGAGTGGCCGCATCGCTATCTCCAGCGCACCGAGACCGACGGCCGCACGGTCCTGTGCGTGCTCACCCACGACGCCAAGTTCGACATACCCCTGCTGGAGGTGGCCCTGCGGCTGCCGGTCGCGTTCGTCGGCGCGATGGGCTCCCGCCGTACCCACGAGGACCGCAACCGCCGCCTCCGCGAAGCCGGCCTCACCGCACCCGAACTGGCCCGGCTCCACTCACCGATCGGCCTCGACCTGGGCGCCCGTACCCCCGAGGAGACCGCCCTGTCCATCGCGGCGGAGATCGTCGCGGCTCGGCGGGGCGGCACCGGCGTGCCGCTGACCGGCTCGCGGCGGCCGATTCACCATGACGCGCACGAGGGGGGATCCGGTGCGGCCGGGTCGCCCGCGGCGGCCTGACGCGGGGGGCGTCACGCCGCGCGGCCCGACGCCCCCGGCCGCCGGTCCGTAAGGGGACGGCTGATACGTCCGGGCCCCGGCCGGGCAGGGATGGGGACATGACCGTCCTCGTCGGAACCTCCGGCTGGCAGTACAAGGACTGGCGTACGGTCCTCTACCCGCCCGACCGGCCGCAGCGGCTGTGGCTGGAGGAGTACGCGCGGCACTTCGCCACCGTCGAGAGCAATGCCGCCTTCTACCGGCTGCCCGAGGAGAAGACCTTCGCCGACTGGCGGGAACGGACCCCCGACGGGTTCGTGATGGCCGTCAAGGCGAGCCGCTACCTCACCCACATCAAGCGGCTGCGCGACCCCGAGGAGCCGGTCGGGCGGCTGATGTCGCGGGCCGCCGCCCTCGGCCCCCGGCTCGGCCCCGTCCTGCTCCAACTGCCGCCCACCCTGCGCGGGGACGCCCGGCTGCTCGACACCTGCCTCGGCTGCTTCCCGGCCGGCACCCGGGTGGCGGTCGAACCCCGGCACGCCTCCTGGTGGACCGCGGAGATCCGTACGGTGCTGGAGCGGCGGGGCGCCGCGCTGTGCTGGGCCGACCGTGACTCCCGGCCCGTGACGCCCCTCTGGCGGACCGCCGACTGGGGGTATCTGCGCTTCCACGCGGGCCGTGCGGAACCCTGGCCGCGCTACGGCCGGCAGGCGCTCACCACCTGGGTGGGGCGGATCACCGACACCTGGCCGGAGCGGGCCGACATCTACGCGTACTTCAACAACGACCCGGACGGCGCGGCCGTCCTGGACGCCGCGCACTTCGGCCGCGCCGTCGCGGCCGCCGGCCGCGATGTGAGCCGTACGCCGACCGGGCGTGGCGCCGCGGGCTGACCACGGCGCCGGGATATATCTGCGCGGGTACCGCCAGGGCGAGGAAACGAGGTGAGACACGGATGATCCGCCGACATGTGGTGGTCTCCGGGGACGTCCAGGGGGTGTTCTTCCGCGACACCTGCCGGCGCACGGCGGAGGAGCACGCCGTGGCCGGCTGGGTGCGCAACCGCCCGGACGGGACGGTGGAGGCCGTGTTCGAGGGGGCGCCCGAGCGCGTGCAGAAGCTGGTGGACTGGGCGCACCAAGGCCCGCCCCTGGGGACCGTCGACGCGGTGGCCGTCCGGGAGGAGGAACCGGAGGGCCTGACGGACTTCGACGTCCGATAGCCCACCGGAGGGTTCCGGCGCTGAGGACGGCTCGCGGCCGGGCGGTGCCCGGCCGCCGCCGCCCTCAGAGGAAGTCGATCTCCGAGGTCAGCCGTACCCCGGTGCGGCGCAGCACCTCCTGGAAGACGATGTCGATCGCCTCGGTGAAGCCGGCGGCGCTCGCGCCCTCGTCGGCGACCAGCGTGTAGTGCAGCGAGGACAGCCGGACGCCCGGCACGATCGGGCGGCGCAGCTCGAATCCGGCCTGCCGGATGAGCCAGCTGGCACTCACCCGCACCGAGCCGTCGGGGAAGTGGTTCACCGGAGCGTTCTGCGCCCGCAGGCTGTCGGCCTGGGCGGGGGTGATCTCGGGGCTGAGGAACACACTGCCGACCGACCGGTCGTCGGTGCCGCTGCAGCCCAGCACCATGCCCTTGCTCCGCCGGACGGCCAGCACCGCCTGCGCCACCTCCTCCAGGGGGACCCGGCTCCCGACCGGCACCCCCAGCTTGGCGGCGACCGTACGGTAGCCGACCGGCGCGCTGAGTTCGGACCGGCGCAGCGCGAAGACCAGGCTCAGCAGGGTCCAGCGGCGGGAGCGTTTGAAGACGCTGGTGCGGTGGCCCAGCCCGCACGCCGCGGCATCCAGGGTGACCATACGGCGCAACGTCCAGTCCCACGCGGTCACTTCCACCAGGCTGTCGGCGGTTTCCTGACCATAGGCACCGACGTTCTGGACCGGGGTGGCGCCGGCGGTCCCGGGGATGCCCACCAGCATCTCCATACCGGTGAGGCCCTCGGCGATGGTGGTGTCCACCAGGTCGGAGAGCAGATGACCGGCCTGCACCTCGACCCGCACCCGGCCGTCCGCCGTGCTCCCCGTCATCCGTACGCCCTTGGTGCTCATCCGCAGCACGGCGCAGTCGCATCCGTCATCGCCGACCAGCACATTGCTGCCCTCGCCCAGACAGACCGGCGCGCCGGGCAGGGTGTCGGCCAGCGCGACGAACTCGGGGAAGTCCGCGGGGTCGTGCAGCTCCATGAGGGCCGCGGCCGGTCCTCCGATGCCCAGCGTCGTCATCGGGGCAAGCGGTACCGCGTGAGTGACTCGCATGTGGTCCTGTTTCTCCTGGATGCCGATCCGTGTCAGAGGGTCCCGGGGGCGGTGGTTGCGCGGCGGCGGTGCTCAGCCCGCGCTCAGTTGGTGCCGACCACGGGGAGTTCCTGCGCTTGTGCACTGTATGCGCAGGTCGCCGACCTGCGGGCGGCGAAGGCGTTCATGGCGTCAGGCCTTGGCACACCGCCGGTGGCTGCCCCGCATGCAGCAGCTCGTCCGCCCGTTGCACGATCTCGCGCGCCACCGCGCTGTCGTACCGCAGAAACCTCCGGCGCAGGCTCATGAGCCGGGTGTGGGCGCGCTGTGAGGTGACGTTCCCGGTCAGCGCCAGTGCGTCCGCGGTGGCCGCCGCCGCACCGTCGAGCTCACAGCGCGCCAGCCGTGCCTCGGCCAGCGAGGCGCTGTGCAGCAGCAGATTGCGCGGCTGGCTGCCCTTGAGCATGTCGATCCCGCGGGTCAGATGGGACTCCGCCCGCTGCGGGCGCCCCAGCTCCAGCCAGGCCCGTCCGGCGTCGGCCACCATGACCGCCGGTGTGAGCCAGTACGCCCAGGGCGGTTCGCACGAGGGCCGGCCGGCCCGGCTGAGCTCGGCGGCCTCCTCCAGGGCGCGTTGAGCGCCCGCTTCGTCACCGAGGCTCGCATGGGCTCTGGCCTCGCGGGTGGCCAGCAGCGCCTGGCCGATGCCCATGTCCTCGTGCGCCGTCCCCTTTCGGGCGATGCGGCTCAGCCGCAGCGCCTCCTCCGCGCGGCCGGCCCAGCCGGCGCGGTAGCTCATGCAGGAGATGATGTACGCGCCGAGCGGCCGGTCGCCGGCGGCACGGGCGGCGCTCAGCGCGTGCAGAAAGCGGGAGGTGCTCAGCGCGTCCATGCCCTGGTCGGCGGTCAGCCACGCGGTGAGCTGGCCGAGCTCGGCGATGATGCGGTGCAGTTGCAGCCCGGTCTCGGCGCCGTAGGCGTACTTGGCGGCCAGCTTCTGCGCCCACTGCAGGTCCTGGAGCGCCCAGTCCAGTACGAGTCCGCTGCTGGCGCTGTCGTCGAGCTGCCGCAGCTGCTGGATCCGGACGGTCAGCATGCCGACCGCGGCATCGGGGATCTCGTCGCCGCGGCTGCGCGAGGGCGGCGGAGCGTCGTCGGTCACCAGCCAGTCCACCGATGCCGTCAACGGGTCCTGGTCGGCGGGCAGATGGAGGGGCGCCACGGGCTGGCGCCGGGCGGGGCCCTGGAGGAGCGGCGGGGTGCCGGCCGGGAAGTGCTGGGGCCACAGCGCCTCGACCGCGATCGGCTCACCGAGCTGCTCGGAGAGGATCCGGGCGACGATGTGCGGCAGCCGACGGCGGGGGCAGGAGCCCTTCAGCCAGTTGTAGGGGGCCTTGCTGCTGATGGTTCCGCTGCCGCAGCGTCTGTTGATCTCACGGGCCAGCCGCTCCGGCGGCCAGGATAATCGCGCCAGGCACGACGCTAAGACGGAGGTATCGGTCATCGGCGGACACCTTCGGTGGCGGCTTCCCTCGGCGCCGGTGCAGTGGCGTCCGGAGCGGGGACGGCCGCTTCCGGCGACTGCCCGGCCGGTCCCCGGGTGAGGCCGGACCTGAGGCGGATCGGGCCGACGGTGTGCATAGCTGCTTTCCACGCTCCCCTGCCAGAACTACCGATGCGTACAAGGCATGCCCCCGGGCGGGATACGGAATCTGTGACGACAGCCACAGCTCCTGCCGGAGGGATGCAGCTGCACTTCCCGGGCGGGAAGTGCAGCTCCGCGGCCTCAGACGCGGGCCGGCTGCCGGGCGCCGCCCCGATCGGCGTCCGGCGCCGCGGACGGGTGCAGCGCCCACCAGTAGAGCGCGACGCCGACGGCCAGGACGGCGACCGCGAACAGGAAGGGCGCGGCGAACGATCCGGTCACCTGCGCCAGCCGGCCGGTGAGCAGCACACCGCCCGCGGTGGCCGCCGTATTGAGGAAGTTCATCAGCCCGCTGACCGCCCCCACCGTCCCCGGCGGGGCCAGCAGGCCGGGCAGGCTCCAGGCGACGGGCGCGGCGATCGCCAGCCCCGCGAGGGAGGCCGACATCCAGCAGACCGCGACCTCTGGCGAGGCCGCACTCCCGGCGGCGCCGATCGTCGCGCCGAGCGCCAGCCCGCAGGTCAGCACGGATTTGCGCACCCGCCACGGATGACGGCCCCGGCGTACCAGCCGGTCCACCAGCCAGCCCCCGAAGGCGAGTTCGGCCACCGTCGCCACCGCCCACGGAATCATCGAGTACAGCCCGGACTGCAGCAGCCGCACATGGAACTGCCGCTGGAGGAACTCCGGCATCCAGGTCAGCACGATGTTGATGGTGTAGCCGTAACAGGCGAAACCGCAGGACATGACCCAGATCCGGCCGGAGCGCAGGGCCGCGCGGAACTGCCGGGCGCCGCCCCGGTCGGCGTCCCGCGCCCCGCCCGCAAGGATGAAGTCCCGCTCCGCCGGACGCAGTGCGCGCAGCGCGGACGGGTCCCGGTAGCCCCACCACCACACGGCCGTGAACAGCACACTGACCGCGGCGCTGAACACGAATCCGGCCCGCCAGCCCCACTGGCTCATCACGAACGCCAGCACCGGGAACGCGATCATGTTGGCGAGCTTGGTGGCTCCGTCGAACAGAGCCGTCGCCATACCGCGCTCTCCGACGGGGAACCAGGCAGCGGTGGCCTTGGAGGCACCGACCATCGACGGCCCCTCGGCCACCCCGAGCAGCAGCCGCGCCACGATGAGCGGCCCGACCCCACTGGCCACGGCGGTCAGCAGGCCGGCAACGGCCCATAACGCGGAGGCGATCCGGGTGAGCCGTGAAACGCCCAGGAGGTCGACCAGCATCCCGGCGGGTAACTGGACCAGGCAGTACGACCAGGTGAAGGCCGACAGCACCACCCCGAGTTGCTGGAGGTCCAGCCCGAAGTCCTCGGCGATCGAGGAGCTCGCCACCGATATCGCCGTGCGGTCGAGGAAGTTGACGACGATACCGCCGGCCAGCAATCCGCCGATCGCCCAACGGGTGCGTCCACGGGGTTCCACGAGCGTGCGTCCGCCTTTCCTGGTGCGGCCGTCGCCTCGTACCGGGACGGCCCTCGGATGTCCGGGCCTGAGGTCCCGCCGGGCACAGCCGTCCGCTGACGAACGGACCGGACGGCCCGAACCGACCGGCGAGACGCCCGGATTCCGGGCGGACGCTACTCCTGTGGGCGCGGCCGGCAGCCGCGCGGTGTCGAGAAATGACGGTGTCCGGTCAGGAGGCTGCCGCCACATCGCCCCGTCGGGGTGGCCGGCGCCGCCCACTCAAGGCATCGAACAATGGCCGAAATTCGGGGCAGAGTCCTGTGGCGGTCCGCGCCGTCCCCCGCAGGCCGGGCGGGACGGCGCGGACCCACTGGACAGGGCCAACGACCGTACGGACCGCTTCCCTAGGACACGACGTCCCGCACCGGCTTTCCCGCCAGATGGTCGAGGACGTTCTGTACGGCGGCTAGGGCGATGCGGACGAGCGTCTCGCGGGTGACGCCCGCGACATGCGGGGAGAGGACCACGTTCGGGGCCTTGAGCAGGCGCAGGGCCGCCGTGGGCGGTTCGGGGTCGAAGACATCGAGGCCGGCGCCGGCGAGGGTGCCGGCCTCCAGGGCGTCCGCGAGGGCGTCCTGGTCGATGAGGGCGCCGCGGGCGGTGTTGATGACGAACGCGGTCGGCTTGAGGAGGGCGAGGCGCTCCGCGTCGAGAAGGTGGCGGGTCCGCTCGGTGAGCGGGGCGTGCAGGCTGATGTAGTCGGAGGTGCGCAGCAGTTCGTCGACGCTCAGATGACGGGCGCCGCCGAGCCGGGCCGCGGCCTCGGGCGCGATCGGGCTCGGCCCGGCATAGAGGATGCTCATGTCGAACGCGACCGCGCGCCGGGCCACTTCCATGCCGATCTGGCCGAGCCCGATGATGCCGAGGGTCTTGCCGGACAGTTCGGTGAGGGACTGCTGGAGGCGGGGGAGTGCCCAGTCGGCCTCGACCAGGGCCGTGTGCGCGGGGACCAGTTGCTTGGCGAGGGCGAGCATCAGGGCGAAGGTCTGCTCGGCCACGTTCTGCTTCTCGGCGCTGCTGGAGCCGATGGTGCAGACGGGGAGGGAGCGCGCGCGGGCCGCGTCCAGATCGACGTAGTCGAAGCCGTGGCTGGCGCACTGGACGAGCTCCAGATCCGGCGCGGCGGCGAGGTGTGCGGCGGTGACCGGGCTCAGACCGGTGATCAGGACATGGGCGGCGCGCAGGGCCGCGGGGTCCTCGTCGGCCGTCTCGACGACGGTGACCCGGGCCTGACCGGGGAAGAGACCGGTCAGCGCGGCGCCGGCGGTGCGGCCGCCGACGTGCGGGGAGACGACGGCGAGGACGTTCTTCACCGGCTGCGTCCCGGTGCCCGCGGCCGGATCTGTCGTGGGGGTCATGCGGACTCCTCGATGAGGTCGTCGGCGGTCAGTGTGGTGGGGCGGGAGTGCCCGGACAGGGCGAGGGTCAGATCGAACTCGGCGAGCAGACAGCGGATGACGTGCTCCACGCCCGCCTGGCCGTCGAGGCCGAGCCCATAGGCGTAAGGGCGCCCCACCAGCACCGACTTCGCGCCCAGGGCCAGCGCCTTCACGATGTCGTCGCCGGTGCGGATCCCGCTGTCGAAGAGGACGGTCAGCCGGTCCCCGGCCGCCTTCGCGACCCGGGGCAGTGCGTCGGCGGCCGCGACCGAGCCCGCCACCTGGCGGCCGCCGTGGTTGGAGACCACCACCCCGTCCATCCCGGCCTCGGCGGCGAGCAGCGCGTCCTGCGGGTGCAGGATGCCCTTGAGCACGATCGGGCCGTCCCAGTTCTCGCGCAGGAACGCCAGGTCCGGCCAGGTCTTGGCGGGGTCGGCGAACATCCCCACGAAGTGCATCACGGCCGCGTCGGGGTCCTCGTGCACCGGCTTGGCGAGCCCGGCCGTGAACGCCGGGTCGGTGAAGTAGTTGGCGGTGCCCACGCCGTGCAGGAACGGGAGGTACGCCTGATCGAGATCGCGCGGCCGCCAGGCGAGGAGCGGGGTGTCGAGGGTGACGAACAGCGCGGTGAAGCCCGCCGCCTTCGCCCGGTGCAGAAAGCTCCGGGTCACCTCGCGGTCCTTCGCCCAGTACAGCTGGAACCACCGCTCCCCGTCCCCCATCGCCTCGGCGACCTCCTCCATAGGGGTGCTGGAGGCGGAGGACAGGATGTACGGCACGCCTTGCGCCGCGGCGGCCCGGGCGGCGGCGGGCTCGGCGTCCGGATGCATCAGCGACAGCACGCCCACCGGCGCCAGCGCGAGCGGCGCGGGCAGCGAGTGGCCCAGGACCTCCACGGACAGGTCGCGTTCCGCCACGTCCCGGAGCATCCGCGGGACGATCCGCCGGCGGTCCAGGGCGGCCCGGTTGGCGTCGGCGGTGCTCCCGGTGCCCGCGCTGCCGGCCACATAGCCGACCGGGCCGGGGCCGAGCCGCTGCTCGGTGAGCTCCGCCAGCCGCGACAGATCGGTCGGCAGCCGTGGGACGGCGCCCGACATCCCGCGGAGATAGATCTCGTACTGGAAGTCCGCCCAGTGCTTCGCCATCCGTACGTCCCGCCTCTCGTCGCTGAGACCGCATGCTCACCGAGATCCTGGCGACAGTGACAAGGCCCGTCCACCGCGGTGCGCACATCGCGCGGCTGACATCATCACCCTGTGATGAAGGAACGGGAGCGCATCCGGCAGCAGCTGACCGCCTCCCCGCGCGTGGTTGCCTCGATCGTCACCGCGGTGCGCGCGCAGGTACCCGCCTACGCCGCCCTCGACGACGGCCGGCTCCACGAGGTCCGGGCCATCGCCGCCTGGGCGCTGGAGCGGATGCTCCAGCTGTGGGCCACCGACGGTGTCCTCACCCCGGCCGATCTGCGGCGGTTCCGCGGGATCGCGGCGGCGCGGGCCGCGGACGGCCGCCCGGTGCAGGCGGTCCTGCGGGCGTACCGGGTCGCGGCGACGGTCCTCACGGACGAGGTCGCGGCCTGTACACCGGCGCCGGACGCACCGGACGCCTTCGCGCTCGTCCGCATGGCGCTGACCACCCTGGACACGCTCGCCGAGGAGATGGCCACGGCGTACACCGCCACCAGCGAGGACCTCGCCGCGGACCGCGACCGGGCGCTGCGGCTGCTCCTCGACGATCTGCTCGCCGGCCGGCATGCCTCGATCGGCGCCCTGACCGCCCGGGCCGCCCGGCTGGGCAGTCAACTCCCGGACCCCTACTGCCTGTTGGTGGCGGAGCCGGTCGAGGCGGACGGTCCGGCGGTGACCCAGGAGGCGGCTCTCGGGCTGCTGGCCGCGCTCGACGGTGACGGCCACGACGCCACCTCGCTGGCGACGGTCCGCGGCTCCCGCCCCGTCCTGCTGCTGCCCGCCGCGGCCGGCGGGGCCGCGGCGGAGGCGTTGCGGGAGCGGGGCCTGCGCGGCTGTGCGATCTCGGGGGAGAGCCAGGACCGGATCGCCGCCGCCTATCGGCTCGCGGCCGATGCCCTGGACACCGCGCCCGCGCACGCCCACCACCCCGCGCGGGTCCTGACGGACGGGGACGCCCAGGTGCTGGCGCTGCTCGGCGGCCGCCCCGCCGCCGCCCCGGAGCAGATCAGCCGGCTGATCCTCGGCCCGCTCGTCCAGCCGGGCCGCGGCCACCTCAGGGAAGCGCTGACCAGCTACCTCGATGCGGGCTCCGCGAACGCCGCCGCCCGCAACCTCGGCCTGCACCCCCAGTCGCTGCGCTACCGGCTGCGCCGCATAGCCGAACTCACCCTGCGCGACCCACGGGATCCCTGGCAGCGGCTCACTCTGGACATCGCCCGCACGATCGGCCCCTGAGGCGTAGGGCGGGCCCTGGCTCCTGAGGCGCAGGGCGGGCCCGCGGAACCGCCCTACGGCCCGTCCTGGCCGCCCTTATTGGCCTTGAGCTTCTTCCACACCGTGCTCAGCGCTTCGAGGTCCTCCTCGTCGAGGAGGTCGGTGAACACCGGTGCCAGGCAGGCGCGGCGGGTGGCATCCGCCTCCTTGAAGAGCTGGTGGCCCTCCGGCGTGAGGGACACCTCGACGGAGCGTGCGTCACGCGCCGAGGGGGTCCGGACGACCAGCCCACGGCTCTGCAGGGCATCGACCACGCGGGAGACCTGGCTGCGGCTGAGCATGGTGCTGTTGCCGAGCACGGAGGCCGGGACCGGGTCCGGGCTGGAGGCGAGCCAGAGCATCACCTCGAACCAGGAGACCGGCAGGTCATGGGCCTTGCTCAGGGCGCGGTCCACGCGCTCGGTCAGCACGGTCCCGGCCCAGACGAGTCCGTAGAAGGCGTGATCGGCCACGGGCATCTCGGTCTGGGTGAGCTTCCTCTTCGCCATACGGCAAGACTACCGTTTGCGTGTACGCACACATAATGTCTATGGTGTGTGTACACGCACTTAATTTTGCTCCTCGTGGAACTCGCGGAACTCGCAGAGATCGAAAGGCCCCACCACCATGCCTCCCACTTCTTCTTCCTCCTCCTCTTCCTCTTCTTCCTCCTCCTCTCCCAAGGTCGTTCTGATCACCGGTACGTCCTCCGGCATCGGCCTGGCCGCGGCGATCGCCGCCGCACGGGCCGGCTGGCAGGTCGTGGCGACGCTGCGGGACACCGGCCGCGCCGGGGCGCTGCGCACGGCCGCCGCCGAAGCGGGGGTGGAGCTCGATGTCCGGCAGCTCGACGTCACCGACGAGGCCTCCGTCGCCGCCGCGCTCAGCGGGGTGATCGCCGACCACGGCCGGCTGGACGCGGTGGTCAACAACGCCGGTGCCGGGCACCTCGGCACCCTGGAGAACGAGTCCGTGGCCGACGTCCGCGCGGTCATGGAGGTCAACTTCTTCGGCGTGCTGCACGTGTCGAAGGCGGCGCTGCCGCATCTGCGCGCGACCGGTGGCCGTCTGATCACCGTCACCAGCGTCGGCGGAGTCGTCGGTCAGCCCTTCAACGAGGCCTACTGCGCGGCCAAGTTCGCCGTCGAGGGCTACATGGAGAGCCTGGCGCCGGTCGCGGCCGCGCTCGGGGTGTCCGTGTCCGTCGTCGAACCGGGCGCCGTGGCGACCGAGTTCGTCAACAACATCGGGCTCGATCTGCAGGCCGAGATCGACGCCGCGGGCCCGTACGCGAAGCCGCTGCAGGCCTACCTGGACCGCACCACCGCGCAGTTCCTCAACGGCGCACAGACCCCGGCCGAGGCCGCCGAGGCCGTGCTGGAGGCGCTCACCGCGGACCGGCCCGCGTTCCGGATCCAGACGTCGGACTGGGCACGTGGCTTCACCGGCACCAAGCTCACCGACCTGGACGGCTCGGCGGTGCTCGGCCTCACGGCCCAGTGGGTGAGCTGACCGCCTCCGCGGATCCCGCCGCGGTCCCTCCGGGGTCGGCCGGGCTGCCTGCACGGACCGTGGACGTTCCGCCCCGGTACATCCGTAAGGCTTTCCGGCCCGGCCATTCGGCGCGGAATTAGGCTAAAGAGATTCTCAGGGATTCCCCCTCGCCCCTGCCGCATTTGGTTGCGGAGTGGAAAAATTCTCCGCGGTCGTCGCCGGTGCGCGCCAGACTGCCACTTCGGTGCTCGGTCCGTGCCCGCACCGGCGCCGCGATCGCCCCGGGAAAGCTGCGCCCAGCACCTATTTCCCTTCTCGTCCCCTCGCTTCTCTCGGTCTGGCACCGCGGGTGCGGGTCCGTATCCGCGCCCGCAGCGGACGTCACCCCGCGATGGCTGCTGCCCGACTCCCCTCCGTGATCCCCTGGTTGACCTGCGCAGGAGTGTTTCCGAGAGCGATCCGAGAGCGGCACGCCCCGCCGTGCTCCCCGCCGTGATCCGGACCCGCATGACGCAGCCCTAACCGGAATTTCCTGAGCGATACGGAACGAATTGAACGTTTCCGGACTGTCCGGAACGCCCCTGGCGTGACGCCTCTTCAGAGAGTCACCTCACAACTCGCTTTCATATCATTGTTGGTTCGATTCTTGACTAAAGGGCCGTGGGTGACGTTCACTTCAGCCGTTCTGGGCCGGTCAGGAGGCCCTTTTGGAGGTACCGGGAATGAATGTAATAATGCGGCGCGCCCTCACCGGCGCGATGGCACTTTCGCTCGCAGCGCCCTTGGCGGCCTGCGGAAGTGATCATCAGGATGCCGGTGCCGGCAAAGACCACATCGGTCTGCTGCTCCCGGAGAGCAAAGCGGCCCGCTATGAGAGGTTCGACCGCCGCATCATTTCGGCACGCATTTCGTCCCTCTGCCTCGAATGCAAAGTCGACTACCACAATGCCGAGCAGCAGGTCGATGCCCAGAAGAGACAGTTCGACGCCCTGGTGACGAAGGGCGTCAAGGTCATCATCCTGGACCCGGTCGACGCCGAGGCGGCCAAGAGCTGGGTGGACTCGGCCGCGAAGAAGGGCGTCAAGGTCATCGCGTACGACCGGCTCGCCGAGGGCGATGTCGCGGCCTATGTCTCCTACGACAACGAGAAGATCGGCCGGCTCCAGGGGCAGGGAATTCTCGCCGCCCTCGGCTCGCAGGCGGCCGCCTCCGACGTCGTCATGATGAACGGCTCGCCGACCGACCCGAATGCGCCGTCCTACAAGAAGGGCGCCCATGACGTCCTCGACGGCAAGGTCCATAAGATTGTTTACGAGAAGAGCATCCCCGACTGGTCCGCGGTGAAGGCCAAGAAGGAGATGAGCGACCTCATCGACGCGCGTGGCCCGGCGGGATTCGACGCGGTCTACTCGGCCAATGACGGCATGGCGGGCGGCATCGCCGAGGCGCTCAAGTCCGCCGGCATCAAGAATGTGCCGCTCGGCGGCCAGGACGCCGAACTCCCCGCTCTGCAGCGGCTGGTAGCCGGCACCCAGTCCTTCACCATTTACAAGGAAGTCCGTCCGGAGGCCGAAACCGCCGCCGAAATCGCCTTCCGCCTCCTGCGCGGGAAGAGCATCACGTCCCTCACCTCGGCCACCGCCCAGAGCAAGAGCAAGTCCGGTATCCCCGCTCAGCTCTTCAAGGCGCAGATCGTCACCAGAAAGAACATGAAGGACACCGTCGTCCGCGACGGCGTCGTGCGCACCGACCTGCTCTGCGCCGACGGCCTCAGCGCCCAGTGCAAGTCCCTCGGTCTGAACTGACCGCACCCCGGCCCCCCTTCGGCAGGTGCCGGAACAGGCGGTGATCGCCCCGTCGACGGCCGATGCCCGGCAAGCCCGGCATCCGGCCGCCGACGGGGCGAAGCCGTCTGCGGGGCGAAAGCCGTGTGCCGCGCAAAACCGTCTGTGGGACGAAGCCGTCTGTGGCGCCCGTCCCCAGTCCACGGCGACCGGCGCAGCGGACCCGGCTCCGGCGGACGCTCGGGAGCGGGGGAGCCGCTGTGCTCCGCCGTCAGCCGCCCGCACTTCCTCGCCGTCCCAGCCGGTCAGCGCGACCTCGCGGCGCCGCCCACCGCCTCGACCAACGGCAGCATCCGGTGCGGCACCCGCTCGCGCAGCGCCACCTCCGTACGGGTGCGGACCACGCCCGGCATGCTGATCAGCTGCTGGATCACATCCTCCAGATGCGCCGCGTCCCGGGCCACCACCCGGGTCAGCAGGTCCCCGCCGCCGGTCGTCGAGAACGCCTCGATGATCTGCGGCACCTCTGCCAGTGCGTCGGCCACCTCCTCCAGATGCCCCTGGGTGACCTCGATGTGGACGAAGGCCAGTACGGGGTGGTCGAGCGCGGCCGGGGACAGCCGGGGGCTGTAGGCGGTGATCACACCGTCCCGTTCGAGACGGTCCAGGCGCGCCTGCACGGTTCCCCGGGCAACCCCGAGGAGGCGCGCGTACTCCCGCACACTCGTGCGCGGCTGCTCCAACAGCAGCCGAAGAATCCTGGCATCCAGCGCATCCACGGCCATGGCCCTCGGCTCCTCCGGTCGGCAAATCCGCTGATGACGCTACCAATGGCTCAGTGGTTCTGGTGGTGGCTGGGCCAGTGGTCCTGCTTATGTCTCTCGCGCTCGTTGAGGTTCCTTGCTACACAGGTGCGGTGACGGACGACGGCACCAGAGAGCTCCAGGCCGGACGAACGGGACTCATCGTGCAGATCCCTGAGGCCGAACCCGCTGTGCGGGCATGGCGAGAACGGCTTGACCCCGGGGCCCGAGAGGGAGTTCCGGCGCATGTCACCGTGCTCTTCCCGTTCCTCCGGGAAGACTGCGTCGATGGCGCCGTCCACCGCGCTCTGGAGGAGGTGCTGGCAGCCCACCCGGCTTTTCCGGTGCGGTTCGAGAGCTGTGGACGGTTCCCCGGAGTGCTGTATCTGGCTCCCGAACCGGACGGACCGTTCCGGCAGCTCACTCGGGCGATCGCCGATCGGTGGCCGCAGACCCCGCCGTTCGGCGGCCGGTTCACCGACGTCGTGCCGCATCTGACTGTCGCCCAAGGGCACGAAGATGCTGTCCTGGAAAGGGTGGAGGCCGAACTCCTGGGCGGTACGCCCATCACGGCGCTCGTGTCATCGGTCGAGCTTCTGGTGCACGACGGCACGAGGTGGCACGAGCGGGCGTCCTTTGCACTCGGGTAGCGCGGGAACCCATCCCCCGGCCGGCCGTTGAACCGTGGCGCCCGGCGCTCGTCACCCGGCGGGGCCCGCCCCGGAGGCGACGGCCTCCGTGAGGCCTGCGGCCCCACGCTGACCGTCCCGATCGTCAGCTCGCACCCCGCACGGGTGCCTACGTGCCCCGGCCGGTACACGAACGCTGCGGCTACGTGTCCGCGGATACCTGGTGAGAAGCCGCCCGTGGCCGTCCTCCCGCCCATTGGCCCCCTTCTGGCGTGACGGGCGGGCCACCTGCTGTACCAATGGCACAGCGATTCCAGCGTCAGTTGAGCAAGCTGTCGCAAGGGTGCTCTGATGTCCCCGTCGATGGCGCTGCGGATTCCGCGGCGCCTTTTTCATGCGGAACCGTCGAAGGGGCAAAAGCCGTGCTGAAGAGGGTGTTCGTGGCCCCGGATCCGGGTCGGCTGCGGCTGCGCAGCGCCGTGCGGTCCGTCCTCGGCATCGGCCTGGCGGTCACCGTGTGCGGGCTCGCCGGCCACTCCCTCGTCGCCGCCGTCATCGGCGGACTGGCCGCGCTGCTCGCCCTCTTCACGGTCACCGACGCGACGGTCCGCGGCCAGCTGGTCACCACGGCGCTGCTGCCTGCCGTCGGCTTCCCGGTGCTCGCCGCCGCGGCGGTGCTGCACGACCACCCGGTGACCCGCGACACGGTCTTCCTCGCCGTGGTCGGTGCCGGGGTCTACGCCCGCAGGTGGGGGCCGCGGGGCCACGCCCTGGGCGTGTTCGCGTTCATGACCTTCTTCGCGGCGCAGTTCCTGCACACCGAGCCGGGCCGGCTGCCCGAGCTGTACGCCGCGGTCACCCTCGCCCTGCTCGCGTCCTCCACCGTCCGCTTCGGCCTGTGGTGCTACGAGCGCCGGCTGCCCGCGGCTGCCGTACCCGCCCCGCCGGGGGGCCGTGGGCTCGCCCGTACGACCACCCGCCAGGCGATCCAGGCGACCGCCGGCGCCACCTTCGCCCTCGTGGCGGGCCAGCTGCTCTCCGACCAGCGCTGGTACTGGGCCGTGGGCGCCACCTGGTGGATCTTCGTCAACACCACCTCGCGCGGCGAAACCCTGGTCCGAGGCTTCCGCCGGGCCCTGGGCACGGTGCTCGGCATCGCCCTCGGCCTGGTCGTCGCCGTCCCGCTGCACGGTGCCGTCGTCCCCACGGTGGCCCTGCTCGCGGTCAGCGTCTTCGGGATCTTCTACACGGCCGCGGTGTCCTACACCTGGATGATGCTCGCCGTGACGCTGCTGGCCGGGCTGCTGTACGGGCTCCTGGGGGTGCTGGACCCCGCGCTCCTCGCGCTGCGCCTCGCGGAGACCGGTGTCGGGGCGCTCGGCGCGACGCTCGCCGTGCTCTGCGTGCTGCCCGTCACCACCCACGCGACCACCGACGCCTGGATCCAGCGCGCCCTGCGCTGTGTGCACCTCTGCACCGCCGAGGCCGCCGCCCGCCTCGCGGGCTCCGAGACCGCCGACCCCACCCCGCACGTCGCCGCGCTGGAGCCCCTGCTGAGCAGGGTGCGGCTCTCCCTCGCACCGCTTGTGCACCCCCTGAGCCCGCTGCGTGCTCGTAAGGCGCGGGCCCGTCGGGTGCTCGCGCTGCTCGACGACTGCGCGCGTGAGGTCCGCGGGCTGGCGGCCGTCGCCGCCGACCCGGAGGCCTCCCACGACGCCCGGCTCACCGCGGCCTGCCGGCGGGTGGAGGCCGCCGTCGAGGCCCTCACCAGCCCGCAGCTGCCGGGCGACGCGGCCGCCGCCACGCTGTCCGTGGCGCACCCTCCCGAGGCGGAACCCGCGCTGATGCATCTGCACGGGCTGGAGCGGGCGCTGGCCGAACTCTCCGCGCCGCTGCGCAGCTCCCCGCGCTCCCCGTTGGTCGACGCCTGATCCACGGCCGGGGTACCGCGCATGCGGCGCCGCGCGCCCATGGGGCGGAAGCCGCCATCGCCCCGGCCGCGCCCTCCGTGACTGCTAGCGTCGCCCGAGCAGCTCAACGGGCAGGCGGACGAAGGGCGGAGCCGTGGCGACGGTCGAGAGCGGACTACGGGCGTACATCGGATCGTTCACCTCGGCGGGCGGCCCGGGCCTCACCACCGCGGCCGTGGACCCGGAGTCCGGCGCCCTGACTCCGCTGCACTCCACCGATGCCGTCCCCAACCCCTCCTACCTGGCGCCGAGCCGCGACGGCCGGTACCTCTACGCGGTCAGCGAGACCCCGGACGGCGCCGCGGCCGCCTTCGCGCTCACCCCCGGCGGGCCCGAACTGCTCGCCCCCGCCGTGCCCGTCCGGGGCGCCGACCCCACCCATCTCACCCTGGCCGCGGGCCGTCTCGTCACCGCCAACTACAGCTCCGGGAGCGTCAGTACGCTCCCGGTACGGGCCGACGGCACACTGACCGGCCCCGCCACCGTGCTCGCCCACGAGGGCAGCGGCCCGCGGACCGACCGCCAGGAGGGCCCGCACGCGCACGCCGTGCTGCCCGACCCCAGCGGCCGCTGGCTGCTCAGCGTCGACCTGGGCACCGACTCGGTCCGCAGCTGCACCCTGGCCGCCGACGGGGCGCTGACCGTACGCGCCGAGACCCGGCTGCGGCCGGGCAGCGGCCCGCGCCACCTCGCCTTCCACCCGCGCGGCGACCTCGCGTACGTCATCCATGAGCTGGCTCCGATGGTGACGGTCTGCCGGTGGGACGCCGGCGCCGGTGCGCTGACGCCGGTGGGGGAGACCCGCCTGCTGCCGGACGGCGCCGCCCCGGACGGCACTTTCCCCTCCGGCCTGGTCGTCTCCCCGGACGGCCGGTTCGCCTGGGCCGCCAACCGGGGCCACGACAGCCTCTCCGTCCTCGCCCTCGGCGGCGCTGCCGCAGCTCTCGTCACCACCGTCCCCTGCGGCGGCCACTGGCCCCGCGACCTGGCGCTGCACCCCGGCGGCCGGCATCTGTACGCCGCCAACGAGCGCTCCGGCGACGTCACCTGGTTCACCGTCGACCCGGCGACCGGCATCCCCGCCCGCACCGGATCCGTCGCGGTGCCCGCGGCCTCCTGCGTCGTCTTCGCCTGACCGGACCCGCGGCCGCTCAGCCCTGCGGAAAGCGCCCGCCGAAGTACACCTGGGTCTCGGTGAGCCGGCCGTCCCGTACCGTCGTCACCTCGACATTGCGATGCCGCTCGCCCGTCTTCAGCTCGTACTCGTACCGCACGCAGACCTGCTCGTCGTCGAGAGGCACCGCATCGAGGATCTCCTGCCGGCGCAGCCGGTCCGCGGTGGGGAAACAGACCTCCAGGAACGCGGCCTTGCCGATGTGGTCGTCCTGCGGGCTGGTGAAGACGTAATCCTCGGCGAGCAGCCGGTCCATGGCCGTGCGGTCCTGGGCGAGATAGGCCGCGAAGGCGGCGCGGACGACATCGACGTGCGACATGAACTTCCTTCCGTGGGCGGCCCGCTCACGCCCCGGGCGCGCGCGGCCGGCGAGTGACCTGTGCAGGACGGTAGACGCCGACGCGTGCGCGCACTCCTCGCCCGGCGCGTCAGGCGTACGGCAGGCGCCCTGCGCAGGGCTCTGGCAGCCGTACGGCCGCTCGGTGCTCGGGCACCGTGGCCACTGCTCTCCCGGGCCGTCTGAGGGGCATCTGTGCCGCTCGGGGCGGGAACGGATTCCGCGCCTCCGCCCGAACGGGGCGAAGGGCCGCCCCGCGCGCTGCGCGAGAACGGCCCTTCGACGCCGGGTGTCCGGTAGGGGAGGAGTCCTAGCGGACCGGTACCCCCTGCGACTGCGTCGGGAGGGTGATGCCCACCGCCGCCGCGTAGTTCGAGAGCACCAGCCGGCCCACCGTGCTGTAGGCCCCCAGCGCCTCGGCGGAGGCGCAGCCCGCCTCCGCCGCGGCCGCCCCCAGAAGGCCGTCGGCGATCTCCGGGCCGATCAGGTACGGGGCCAGCGCCAGCTGCTGCGAACCGGACTCGCGCAGCTGCTCGGCCGTACGGGAGATGGCGCCTTCCTCGTCGAGGGCGGCGGCCAGCACCGGCACCGCGAGCCGCGCGGAGAGCAGCATGCCGGTGATCCCGGCGGCCTGTACGGCCTCCTCGCCGCCCACGGTGGCGAGGATGATGCCGTCGGCGGCCGTGGCGACCGTGAACAGCCGGGCACGGTCGGCGCGCGCCAGTCCGGACTCGGAGAGCCGGACGTGCAGCGCCTCGGCGAGCAGCGGATGCGGGCCGAGGACATCGGTCAGCTCCGCGCCGGAGCCGCTGTTCATGATCGCCTGACGTATCCGGCGCAGCAGGGCGCTGTCCGGGCCGGCCAGCAGCGGCACCACCACGGCGACGGGGCCGGGGTCGGGCTTCCCGTCGGCGTCCTCCCGCGCCTTGTGCTCGGTGGCGGCGTGCGCCAGCACGGCCTCCAGCGACGGGAACTCGTCGTCGCCGCCGTCGACGTAGCCGATACGGGCGTCGAGGCCGGGGAGTTCGGAGCGGGCGATGCTGGAGACCTCGTCGGCCAGGCTGCGCGCGGCGGACGAGGGGGTGCCGGGCACGGCCAGCACCAGGGCGGGCGCGCCCTCGGGCGCGGCCAGGGGTTCCGGCTTGCGGTGGCGGCCGGACTGCCGCGCGCGCGGCATTCGTACAGGCAGGCCGGGTGCGGCTCCCGGGCTCGGGGGTGCGGCGTCAAAATGGGGCGAGCCAGGTGCGGGCCCAGTGGGGGAACTCATGGCGCCGCATGCTAACGCCTCGGGTCACACCCGCGCGGAGGGAGGGTTCGGTGGAGAGGTATCCGTCCCGTTTTATCCCGCGCGTCAAGGGTCACGGACCTGGCGCAGGCCGTGTGATCTGCAACAACTCGGCGTCGGCGGGGAGCGTCAGACGGTCGCCGGCTAGCGCCGCGGCGATGGCCAGCGCCCCGTCGAGAGGGCTTCCGGCGGCGACCGTCGAGCGCGCCCGCGGCAGCCGCTCGGCGAGCGCCTGCCGCAGCGGCGCCAGCAGCGGCTCGCCCAGGCCGAACAGCCCGCCGGTGCAGGCCACCGCGCTGTCCGCGGCCGGCGGGCAGACCGCGGCCGCGGCATCGGCGAGATGGCCCGCGGCGGCCCGCAGGATGCCGAGCGCGACCGTGTCGCCGCCGGTGGCGCAACCGGCCACCTCCGGGGCGAACGAGGCGAGTACGGCGGGCCGGTCGGGGCGGGGATAGAGCGCGCCGGGCAGTGCGCCGGCCGGCCCGAACACCGCTTCCGCGCGCGCCAGGAGGGCGGCCGAGCCACCGGGCCGACCGTCGTACTCCCGCAGCGCGGCCTCCAGCCCGGCGCGGCCGATCCAGGCGCCGCTGCCGCAGTCGCCCAGCAGGTGCCCCCAGCCGTCCGCGCGGCGCCAGCCGCCCGCGGTCGGATCCGTGCCCAGTGCGATCATGCCGGTGCCCGCGGCGATCACGGCACCGGGCCGCTGCCCCAGTGCCCCGGCGTACGCGGTGACCGCATCGGCGGCCAGGGCGAAGTACCGCGCTCCGAAGGCGGAGGTCAGTGCGGCGGGCAGCCGGGTGCGCAGTTCGTCGCCCAGCGTGGCCGCACCGGCCGCGCCCACGCACACCGCGGTGAACCCGTTCGCGCCCGCTTCCCGCTGCAACTCCTCTGCTGCGGGCAGTAGTTGGGACAGCAGATGCCCGGCGTCGATCCCGGCGGGGCCGATGCGCACCGGCTCGCGGGAGACGCGTTCGGCCAGCGGGCGGGCCGCCTCGTCGTCCGCGCGGGCGACGGCGATCCGCAGGCCCGACCCACCCGAGTCGACCCCGAGAACATGGCCGGTCCCGACGGCCTCCCGGCCGCGGCCGGGAGGCTCACCCAAGGCCGCGGGCGTCCTGCTTGAGGGCGGTGTCGACGGTCAGGGCCGTGGCGACGACCAGGCTCAGCAGCGGGTCGGGCAACTGGTGGTGGATCTGCAGGACGTAGTTGTCCGCGGACGTGAACATCGTCTTGGCCAGGCCCTCCCAGGTCTTGGTGATCCGGGCGATCTCGGTGTCGGCGTGGTCGACGATGGCGAAGTTCCAGGCGCGCCAGTTCTCGGCCTTGATGGCGCCGATCTGCTGGCCGTTGACCATCATCCCGAAGTTGATCTTCCCGATGGCGTTCTGCTGCACGATCTCGCCGACCGGCGAGCCGTCCGGACGCTGCACGATCACCTTGGACTTGAGGATCTTCGCCGGCCGGGTCAGCACCAGCTGCGGCTGGCCGTAGGCGTCCCGGATCTCCAGCTTGTGGGTCATGTACTGGTCGAGGCTGGAGACGACGCGCAGCACCTTCTTGGCCGTGCTCTGGCCGACCTGGACGACCGTACCGATGGTGTTGCCGTGCTGGTCGAAGACGCTGTACTCGTTGCTGACCTCGATGAGCTTGGCCTTCTGGTTGACCACCAGCACCGGTTCGGTGAACAGGCTGCCGCCGCCCGGCCCGCCGGGCGCCACCCCGGCCTGCTGCTGCACCTGCCGCTGCACGGCGCCCGGATTCCCGGCGGGCTGCCCCGGCATCGGCTGCTGCCCGTACGGCTGCTGCATCGGCTGGCCGGGCGCCTGTTGGGGGTGCCCGTAGCCCTGCTGTGCGTACGGTGCGCCGCCCTGCTGCGGGCCCGGATACGGGGCCTGGCCCGGGGCCTGCTGGCCCGGAGGCATCGCCTGCCGGCCCGGCGCCTGCTGGTGCGGCATCGGCTGCTGCGGCGCCGACTGATGCGGCATCTGCTGCGGGGGCTGCTGGGTGGCCTGTTGCTGCGGAGCCTGCTGCTGCATCGGCTGCTGCTGGGGTGTCTGCTGGGGGCCCGGTTGCGGCGGCTGGTTCTGGGCCGGGGCCGGGGGCTGTTGCCCCGGGTGGGTGTGCTCCGTCCACTGGGACCCGTCCCACCAGCGAAGTTGGTGGGGGGTGCCCTGAGGGTCGGCGTACCAACCCGCAGGGATGTTCGCATTCGTCATGCCAGGCACACTATCGCCCGGTGTCAGGGCAGCCTCCAGTCGACGGGCTGGGCGCCCTGTCGTGCCAGCAGGTCGTTCACCCGGCTGAAGGGCCGCGAGCCGAAGAAGCCCCGGTCGGCGGACATGGGGGAGGGGTGCGAGGACTCGACGGCCGGCAGATCGCCGAGCAGCGGCCGCAGATTGCGTGCATCGCGTCCCCACAGCACCGACACCAGCGGGCGCCCGCGCGCCACCAGCGCGCGGATGGCCTGGTCGGTGACCTCTTCCCAGCCCTTGCCGCGGTGCGCGGCCGGTTTGCGGGGCGCCGTCGTCAGCGCTCTGTTCAGCAGGAGTACGCCCTGGCGCGTCCACGGGGTCAGATCGCCGTTCGACGGGCGGGGCAGCCCGAGGTCGGAGTGCAGCTCGCGGAAGATGTTCTCCAGGCTCGGCGGCAGCGGGCGCACCTCCGGCGCCACGGAGAAGCTGAGCCCGACCGCATGCCCCGGTGTGGGGTAGGGGTCCTGCCCGACGATGAGCACCCGCACCTCGTCGAAGGGCTGTTGGAAGGCGCGCAGCACATTGTTGCCGGCCGGTAGATAGCTCCGTCCCGCGGCGATCTCCGCCCGCAGGAAGTCGCCCATCGCGGCGATCCGGTCGGCGACGGGCTCAAGTGCCTTGGCCCAGCCTGGTTCGACAATTTCTTGGAGAGGTCGTGCAGCCACGGGATCACCCTACTGGCCCGGACCCGCTCCGCTTCAATCGATGGCCACGCCCCGGCCGCCCAGGATGACGCGACCCCGGTGGAACCGCCGCTCCCACCCACCTCCGACCCCAACTGCCGCTCCTTCACACCTCGTTGTCCGGTAGACGGATCGCCTCGACCCCACAGCCCCCCGGAGCCTGCTTCTCCTCAGGCAACGGCGGCCGCCCGTACGCACAGCACATCCGGCAGATGGGAGGCGAGCTGCCGCCAGCTGTCGCCGTCGTCCGCACTGGCGTAGACCTCGCCGTTGCGGTTGCCGAAGTAGACCCCGGCGGGATCGGTGTCGTCGACACACAAGGCATCCCGGAGCACCGTGCCGTAGTGGTCCTCCTTCGGCAGGCCGTCGCTCAGGGGCTCCCAGCTTCCGCCGGCGTCGGACGTGCGGTAGACCCGGCAGTGGTGTCCGGCCGGCACCCGGTCGATGTCGGCGGTGATCGGGAAGAGGTAGGCGACATTTCCCGTGCGCGGATGAGCGGCCACCGCGAAGCCGAAGTCCGAGGGCAGCCCGCCGCCGATGTCCTTCCACGTCGCGCCCGCGTCATCGCTGCGGTAGACGCCCCAGTGGTTCTGCAGATACAACCGGTCGCGGTCGGCCGGGTCCGGTGCGATCTTGTGGACGCACTGGCCGAACTCCGGATGCTGATCCGGCAGGAAGACCGCCTTGACGCCCTTGTTCGACGGTGCCCAGCTGGCGCCCCCGTCGAGGGTGCGGAAGACCCCGGCCGCCGAGACGGCCACGGTGACCGCGTCGGCGTTCCGCGGGTCCGTGAGCACCGTATGGACGGCGAGTCCGCCGCCGCCCGGGACCCACTTCTCCCGGCTCGGGTGGTCCCACAGCGCCCGGACGAGGTCGAAGGTCTCGCCGCCGTCCTCGGAGCGGAACAGGCCGCCGGGCTCGGTGCCCGCGTAGACCACCTCGGGGGCGGCGGGGCCGGCCGGATGCAGCTGCCACACCCGCTCCAGCGAAGTCCCGGTGTACTTCGGGTACTTGACAGCGGGGCGGGCGGGTTCGTGCCAGGTCTCGCCCAGGTCGTCGGAGTGGAACACCGACGGCCCCCAGTGGGCACTGTCGGCTCCGGCCAGCAGCCGGGGCGTTGCGCGCCGGGTGTCGATACCGAGGGAGTAGATCGCCTCGGCGGGGAAATGCGGGCCGCTCAGTTCCCAGCTGCCGCGTCGTCGATGGCCGAGGAAGAGGCCCTTGCGGGTGCCCACCGCGAGAAGTACATCAGTCATGCCGGAACACCTCCGGGACGCCGTTGTCTGGAGACAGTGGCAAGTCTGCACCCGACCACTGACAATGGCGCCCCGAAGGATGTCCGCGCAGGTCGCACGGTGCGGCCCCCCGGCTCCTGCCGCGGGAGCCGCGCGCGGCCGGCCCGCTCAGGCGGCCCGGAGGTACTGCGGCGGCACCGTGAGCTGCGCCCCCAGCTCCCGTGCCGCGTGCTGCGCGAAGCTCGGGGTGCGCAGGAGCTCCCGGCCGAGCAGCACGGCGTCCGCCTGGCCGTCCGCGACGATCTTCTCCGCCTGCCGCGCCTCGGTGATCAGACCGACCGCGCCCACCGCGAGACCGCTCTCCTTCTTCACCCGCTCCGCGAACGGCACCTGGTAACCGGGGCCGGTGGCGATCTTCGCGTCCGGCGCGTTGCCGCCCGTGGAGGTGTCCAGCAGGTCGATGCCGCGCTCGCGCAGATCGCGGGCGAAGCGCACGGTCTCGTCGGCGGTCCAGCCCACGCGCGCATCGCTCGCGTCCTCGGTGAGCCAGTCGGTCGCCGAGATCCGGAAGAAGACCGGCAGTTCGTCGGGCCACACCTCGCGCACGGCGTCCACGACCTCCCGCGCGAGGCGGGTCCGGTTCTCGTACGAACCGCCGTACGCGTCGGTGCGCCGGTTGGTGAACGGCGAGAGGAACTCATTGATCAGATAGCCGTGCGCACCGTGGATCTCGACCACCTCGAAGCCCGCCGCCAGCGCCCGCCGCGCGGTGGCGGCGAACTGCCCGACGATCTCGCCGATCTGCGCCACGGACAGCTCCGCGGGGGCCTGGTAGCCCTCGTCGAACGGCACCGGGCTCGGTCCGACCGGCTCCCAGCCGTAGCGCTGAGAGGGGAGGATCGGCCCGCCACGGTTCACCCAGCCGCGCTCGGTGGAGGCCTTCCGGCCGGCATGGGCGATCTGGATGCCCGGAACCGTCCCCTGTGCCTTGAGGAAGCCGGTGATGCGCCGGAACGCCTCGGTCTGGGTGTCGTTCCACAGTCCGAGGTCGTACGGGCTGATGCGCCCCTCGGGGCTCACCGCGGTCGCCTCCGCGAGGATCAGGCCGGTGCCGCCCACCGCCCGCGCGGCCAGATGCTGGAAGTGCCAGTCCCCGGGCGCGCCCACGTCCGGACCCTCGGGGGCCGCGGAGTACTGGCACATGGGTGCCATCCAGAGGCGGTTCGGGACGGTCAGCGAGCGGAGGGAGAGGGGCTCGAACAGTGCGCTCACAGCAGACTCCTGTGCCTGAAGAGGAGTGGGTCCGGTCGGATCCAGGCTCATACGATAAGCGTCGTACTACGGTGGATGTCAAACTACGATGCTTCTCGTACAATGGGCGTGCGGGCGCACCAGGATGGACCGAGCCCCGCAGAACCAGTCAGGAGCCGTGATGCCGACCGAAACGACCTCCACCCGTGCGCCGTCGGGCGCCCGGTCGCTGGAGCACCCGGACCGGGCGGACATCCGGCTGGCCGACGTGCTGCATGCGCTGGCCGACCCGATGCGGCTGCGGATCGTCCGGGTGCTGGCGGCCGCCGAGGGCGAGCTGAACTGCGCGGACATCGAACTCCCGGTCAGCAAGTCCACCTGCACCCACCACTTCCGGGTACTGCGCGAGCACGGCGTCATCCACCAGCTCTACCGCGGCACGGCCAAGATGAACGGGCTGCGCCGGGACGACCTGGAGGTGCTCTTCCCCGGCTTGATCGACAGCGTGCTGCGGGCGGCGGACCTCCAAGCCGACCGCCTCGGGGAGGAGTGAGCGGACCGGTCCGGTCCGGTGATCCGGGATGGATCAGTCCGGCCCCGCCCGTCCGGTGATCCGGGGCGGAGCGGCCCGGCCCGCCCGTCCGGTCAGCGGCTCACCCGTTCGCCTGTGCCGCCGCCAACAGCCCCGCCCAGTCCGGCAGCTTGACGGTGCCGCGCCCCAGACCGTGACCCCAAGCGGCCTCGGCGGCCTCGATGGCCAGCCAGCCCGGCCAGGGAACCGGCCGCTGCCCCGCGCGTGTCAGCGCCGCGACCGGATCCCCGGCCGTGTGGCGCTCCGCCAGCATCGGGGCATCCGCCAGCAGCGACGAGGCGGTCTCCTTCGCGCACGGCCGGTTGGTGCCGATCACGCCCGTGGGCCCGCGCTTGATCCAGCCCGCTACGTAGACACCGGGGAGCGGTGCCCCGCCCCGCAGTACCCGCCCGGCCAGATGCGGCACCGTCCCGGTGGCCTCGTCGAACGGCAGGCCCGGCTGCGGCGTCCCCCGGTAGCCGACCGAACGCAGCACCAACTGCCCCTGGATGTCCTCGAATTCACCGGTTCCTACGACACCGCCACGGCCGTCGGGCGCGGTCCGCTCGAACCGGACGGCGCGCACCCCCGAGGCGTCCCCGAGCACCTCGGCCGGTCGCAGGAAGAACCGCAGATGAATGCGGCGGCGGGCCCGGGCCGCAGGCGCCGCGTCCGCCGGTCTGCCCGCCGTCTGCTCCGCCCAGCCGCGCAGCACCGCGACGTTCCGCCGTGCCACCGCGGGCAGCTCGCCCGGATCCCGGTACGCCGGATCCAGCGCCAGCTCCTCGGGCCGGACGCATACCTCCGTATCCGGCAGGGAGCCCAGCTCCCGCAGCTCCTTGGTGGTGAACTTGGCCTGGGAGGGGCCGCGTCTGCCGACCATCCAGACGTCCTCGACGCGGCTGTCCGCGAGCGCGCCGAGCGGCCCCTGCGGCATATCGGTGGCGGCGAGCTCCGCGGCGCCGCGCGAGAGCATCCGCACCACGTCCACCGCCACGTTCCCCACGCCGATCACGACCGCGGACCGCGCCGCGAGCGTGAAGCGGACCGCGGCCGCGTCCGGATGCGCGCTGTACCAGGCGACGAACTCGGTCGCCGGATGGCTGCCGGGCAGCTCCTCGCCGGGGATGCCCAGATGCCGGTCGGTGGCGGCGCCCACACAGAACACCACAGCATCGAAGATCTCCCGCAGCTCCTCGACGCCCAGCCCCGGCGCCCCC
The DNA here is from genome assembly GCF_050433025.1 of Streptomyces auratus. Lineage (NCBI taxonomy): Bacteria > Bacillati > Actinomycetota > Actinomycetes > Kitasatosporales > Streptomycetaceae > Streptomyces > Streptomyces auratus. Next base: position 2,981,669 of record NZ_JBNGCB010000003.1, read on the forward strand.
GCCTCGACATTGCCCAGGAAGTGCACTCTGGGGTGCTCCAGGACCATCCGCAGGTTGTTCTGCAGCGACTTGATCTTCTCGTGGTCGGGCGCGACGCCGTAGCGCACCAGGCCGTACGGGCAGGGCAGCCGGTCCAGGACGTAGACCTCGATGTCCGGGACGGCCTGCTGCTCGATCAGGGACTGGGCGGTGTAGACACCGCTGGGTCCGGAACCGATCACTGCGACACGAAGCACGGTGGCCCCTTCTGCGGGATACCCCCAGGGTCGCACCGGTGGGCGCGCGACGGGAGATGCGCTATCGGGGTTGCTCCCGGTGGGATGAGCGTGCCGCGCTACTGGGCCGGGTGAGCTGGAGGCTAGGTTTTCAATGTGTCGGAAAGTGACTTTTATACCGTTAATCACCGATATGAAGCCCAGGGCGCGCCACTGGAGTGGCCCACATGGGAGGTGCGGGCGCACGGTTCTGCCGCGCCCGCCTCCGAGTCCGCCACCCCGTACGATCCGGCCCGCTCCGACGGTTCCGGGTGCTCGCTGCCCCGGCTCGATCCGCTGGGCCCGTGGTGCAGCGCCCGGCTGACCTTCGCCGACGGCGCCCGGATCGATGTCCTGGTGACGGTCTCCGACGAACGCCTCACCGTCGAGGACGTACGGGCCGACCCGCCGCTGACCCTCGCCGCCCTCGCCGGCCTGGCCCGCTGGATCGAAGGCCCCCTGGACGATGCCTTCCGGGCGGCCACCGGCCGGCCGCAAAAGGCCCGGCCCACGCCCCGCCGGCCCGGCCCCGCGGCTGTCCCGGCGGCCGGCGACGAGGCGCTGTCGGCCGGGCCGGACACGGAACCGGCCGACGGCGCGGCGCCCCAGCCGATGTCGGGCCCGCGGCCGCCTTCGCCGCACCAACCGGTGCCGCCGCCGCAGCCGGTGCACGGGCCGCTGCCGGAGCGCGAGCCGGAACCGGCGGGCGCCGGGGCGGGGGAGGGCCCGGCACCTTCGGTGACGGAGGCGGCGGCGGGGGCGGCGGGCGCGGTGCCGGGCGACGGCGTGGCCGATTCGACGGCATCGGGCGCCGGGCGTCTCGCCGAGACCTCCGCCGGGCCGTCGGCCGAACCGCCCGCCGACGCCTCTGCCGCACCCCCCGTCGGGCCGTCCGCCGAGCCGTCCCCTCCGTGCGCCTCGGCCTCGCCGTCCGCGTCGTCCACGCCCGGCACTTCACCGGCGTCGTCCGCGCCCCCCGCCGCCGTCCCGCCCCCCGAGCGGACGCGCTCCGCCGTCCTCGCCCGGTCGCGGTCCGGCGAGCGCCGCAGGATCGCCGCGGACGCCTACCGGCAGGCCCAGCGGGAAGGGAGCGATCCGGTACTGGCCGTCATGCTGGCCACCGGCCGGAACCGGCGCAGGTCGCTGCGGCTGATCGCCGGCGCCCGCGACGAGGGCCTCCTGACGCCACGTCACAACAAGCGTTAGCGGGCGACACCAGGACGCCGGACCGCCTTCGCCCGCATCCGCCCGCGCCGTGACGGTGACCGGCCGAGGCTCCGTGCGAGGCGCCATGGCCGGACAACCGGCCTTCCATGGCGCCGGTTTCGGCCTGCGAGGCTGCGGTGATCCGCACCGCCGGCCGCCCGCTCCCCCCGCTCATCGCTGACCGGCTATCCCCGTACCGGTCCCCGCGAGCGCGTCACCCGGGTCGGTTCCTCACCCGGGGGGAAACCCCAACTCCCAGCCCAGTTCGTACCGTTGGAACAACTCGGCGCGCAGTCGCGCGCGCGGCATCGGCGCGCCCGGCAGCAGCATCGGCACCACCGCACCCATCAACAGGGCCCTCAGCAGCGGATAGTCGGCGTCGGGGTCCGGCGACCCGTACGCCACGACCGTCTCGCGCAGCAAGTGCGCCAGCCGTTGCTGCTCGGGGCACTGGATGAACCCCTCGGCCGTCAGAATTCCCGCCATGTGCGTCCGCATCAGCAACGGCCGGTCATGCGCGAGCCCCAGGACGGCATCGATGGCCCGGGCCAGCAGCTCCCGCCCCGCGTCCGGTCCGCTCGGCCGCGGCTCCCGCTCCAGCGCCTCCTGCAGGGTCAGATGCATCAGCCGGTGCACGGCGGACTGGAGCAGTTGGCGCTTGCCGGGGAAGTAGTAGGAGATCAACCCCCGTGCGGTTCCGGCCCGTTGGGCGATGTCGCCGAGCGTCGTTGCCTCGAAGCCGCGCTCCCCGACCAGCTCGACCGTCGCCCGCAGCAGCCGCTCCCGGGAGCGCCGCCGCAATTCTTCATTGACCGATGCGCTGCGGGGGGACATTCTGATACTCCTGCGTTGACTGGCTGAGAGCCAATATACTCAGGACGACTCCGGATATCCGTCCCAGGACAGGAATCCGGTCAAGCTGCCCGATTCGGGCGACGCGGGGGATCGCCCGAATCGGGCGTGGGCGAGGCCGGGGTGGGCCTCGCGATCTGCGTCTTACCAGGTCGCGAGGCCCACCCCGGCTCGCGCCGAGACGCAGGTCGAGCGACTCCGGCCATTTCCGGTCGCACCCTTGCCGGTTCTCCGACCGTTCGGTGCTGCATGGCCTTCCTCCGGGCGGATCGTGACAGCCGGCCGCCCGGCCGCCCTTCCATTCTGAACCGACGTGTTCCCTGGCGAACGAGCCGACCGGCTCCCTTCCGGGACGGACGGCCTGATCAGGTCCGTTCGGCCCTCTGATGAGGCCTTCTGGTCACCTGCCGTCGGCGAGCCACCGTGCCAGGTTGGAGAAGGAACATCGGTGGCGGAGACCCAGAGCCGAAGAGCGGTGATGACATGCGGGCTCACATCGGCGATCAACTCTGGGTGCTGATCGAACCCAAGCGCGTCAAGGACGACGCATCGACAACGACTGAGTCGGTGGGGGAGAGCCGAGGGAGGCTCCAGTGACCACACGAGTGCTCTCCGAGGAGCGCGTAGCGGCGTTGGCGGACGCCGCCGCCACCGCCCCGTCCCTGCACAACGCGCAGCCGTGGCACTTCCGATACGTGCAGCACAGCCGCGCCTTCGACGTGCGTGCGGACCTTGAGCGCGGCCTGCCGCACGCCGACCCCGACAACCGTGCTCTCCACCTCGGCTGCGGCGCGGCCCTGCTGAACCTGCGGGTGGCCGTGGCTCATGCGGGCTGGTATCCGGCGACCCGGCTGCTCCCGGACCCCGGGGATCCCGCTCTCCTCGCCACGGTGCAGTTGACCGGCCTCGGCAGTGGCGAGAGCGACCTCGACGCGCTGTATACGGCGGTCCACCGCCGGCACACCAGCCGCTACCCGTTCGCCGAAACCGACATACCCGAGACGGTTCGGTCGGCCCTGAGCGACGCCGCCCGGAGGGAGGGCGCCACGCTGGACTTCCCCACCCCGTGGCATCTGAAGTGGGTACTGGAGCTGGTCGAGGAGGGGGAGACACGCAGCCGCACCGACCGCGGCCAGGCTGCGGACCTGTCACGCTGGACCCGCACCGACGCCACGGCGGGGGGCGGGACCGGGGAAGGGGTGCCGGAGTACGCCTTCGGCCCACGCAAGCGCGGTGGCAAGGCTCCCGTCCGTGACTTCGCCGGGACCGGACAGGTGCCCGGTCGCGAGGCCGCGACGTTCGAAGCATCGCCTCATCTGGCGTTGCTGAGCACGTCCGGAGACCGTCCCGAGGACTGGCTCCGAGCAGGTCAGGCCATGGAGCGCGTCCTGCTGCTGGCCACCCGGGAAGGACTGTCCAGCGCACCTGCCACGCAGGCCCTCGAATGGCCCGACCTTCGATGGACGCTACGCGACCCCGTGTTCGGTACGGGGTACGTGCAGATGGTGCTGCGACTCGGCTACGGCCCGCGGGGCACCGCGACTCCCCGTCGCCCGCTGGCGGAGGTGCTGGACATCGAGCCCTAGGTGTGTCGACCGGGCAGGTTCACGGGCACGGCACAGGGGGTGCGGAATCTGCCGGAGGCGGCCGTCCGCGAGGATCACCGTCGAGCTACCAACCGTGCCGGCGCCTCGCGTTCACCGGTGTTCCCTCAGCAGGGTGAGCCGCCGTTTGTACTCGTCCTCGTCGATCTCCCCGCGGGCGAACCGCTCGGCGAGCAGGTCCTCGGCGTGCCCCTGTCCCCAGCCCCACGCCTGCTGACCGGACGGACCGGGCCGGCCGTCCCGGGGGGCGCCGCGGACGTAATGGACGACCGCGGCGACAGCAGCGATCACCAGCCCCCAGAACACCACCATCAGCAAGGTCATCATGAACCAGCTGCCCCACCCCCATCCGCCGTCGAACCACATCATTGCCCTCGCCTCCCGGCTGGGACCGCTACGGTCTGCGGCACCACGCCTTTCAGGATCGCGCGGCCGTGCCGGCGGCGGCAGGGGCCTCGTGGCCCCGAAGCCGGGGGCCGAACGGGCACTAAGGGGCCGTGGGCGGGACCGGCGAAGGGGACGCCGGTGGGCCGGGGCGGGGCGCCCGGTGGGCCGGGGCGGGTCGCCCGCGGGCTCAGCCGACCGGCACCGTCGTGGCGTTCTCCCGCTCCATGGAACCCGACCAGCTGCGTCGCGGCGGGCGGCCGACGAACTTCCCGAAGAGCAGGGCCGCCACGGTGGCCGCGAGCACCCCCGGCACCATCTCGTAGATGCCCGACTGGAGCGGCCCGAGGAGCGGGTCGATCTGCTTCCACAGCAGGACGGTGACCGCCCCCGTCACGATGCCCGCCATCGCCCCGGCCCGCGTCATCCGCGGCCAGTAGAGCGACAGCAGGATCACCGGGCCGAAGGCGGCGCCGAATCCCGCCCAGGCGTACGCGACGATGTCCAGCACGGCGCCGCCGCTCAGCGCGATGACGTAGGCGACCACGGCAACGGCCACGACGGTCGCGCGGGCCGCCAGCACCAGCGCCGCATCCGAGGCCTGCCGCTTGACGAACGCCCGGAAGAAGTCCTCGGTGAGCGCCATCGCGGAGACCAGCAGCTGGCTGTCCGCGGTGGACTTGATCGCGGCGAGTACGCCCACCAGCAGGATGCCCGCGACCCAGGGGTTGACCAGCTGGGCGCAGAGCGCGATGAAGACCGTCTCGGGATTGTCCAGCGGCTGGTCGAGCGCGGCGATCCCCACCAGACCCACGAGCGAGGCCCCGGCCAGGCAGACGACCACCCAGCTCACGCCGATCCGGCGGGCTCTGGGAATCTCGCGGGTGCTGCGGATGCTCATGAAGCGGACCAGGATGTGCGGCTGGCCGAAGTAGCCCAGCCCCCAGGCGAGCAGGGAGATCACTGCCACCGCGCCGAGCGAGTGACCGGACGTCCAACGGCTGCCGTCGAAACCGGCCTTGGCCCCCATGTCCAGCAGCGAGGCGCTCTTGTGGGTGAGCGCATCGTGCAGGGCACCGATCCCGCCCAGCAGTCCGATGCCGATCGCCGGGAGGGCCACCGCCGCGCCGAACATGACCGTGGCCTGCACCGAGTGCGTCAGGCTGACCGCGCGGAAACCGCCCAGGACGGTGTAGACCACGATCACGATGGCGAAGACGGTGAGCGCGAATTCGAAGCCGCCGCCGAAGATCCCCTCGAACAGCACGCCCCCGGCCAGGAGGCCGCTCGCCACATAGACGGTGAAGAACACGACGATGACGGTGGCCGAGAGCAGCCGCAGCATCCGGCTGCCGTCCTCGAACCGCTCCTCCAGATAGGCCGACAGTGTCTTGGCGTCACCGGCCAGCTCGGTGTACGTCCGCAGCCGCGGCGCGACCAGCAGCCAGTTGAGATAGGTGCCGATGGCCAGACCGACGGCGATCCAGGTCGCGCCGATGCCGGCCGCGTACACGGCACCGGGCAGTCCCAGAAACAGCCAGCCGGACATATCGCTGGCCCCCGCGGACAGCGCCGCCAACGGGGCGCTCAGTCGGCGCCCGCCCAACGCGAAATCGGAGAAGGTCAGGGTGTCCTGATACGTCCAGAAACCCACAGCCACCATGGCGAGCAGGAATATCCCAAATGTGATCATGACCGGTACGATCAGGTGTGTCACCACTGCTCCCTCGTTACAGGCATTGCCATGTCATGCACGGGCCCCCGTTGGGGGATCCCACGAGGAAGTCCCGGGGCGGGAAGGCTCCGGCGCGAGCAGACGATACGGATCCACCACCGGGAGCGGCACCCCTTTGGCAGATGTCCGTGGCATCGCCGTTTCCCCGTCCCCGCAGGCCCGAGGCGGGAGCGGGGTTCAGGACCATACCCCGGACTGCCGCTCCAAGGCGCCAACGCCCCCCAGTTGGCGACGACTTGACACCTTCGGGCGTGCGAGGTGCACGATCGGGCGCGGCTCGTGCCGGGCGCCTCGCCGACGGGGGCGGGTGCGGCCTGCCGTGCGGGGCCCCCGCACGGTGACGCGCGCCGCAGCCGAGGCAGCTGTCAAGGCACATTGCTGGAACGGCAAAGTGCCGGCCGGCGCCGCGCGGGGCCCCGCAGCGGTGTCGCCCCCGGTTCAGGAGGCAGCGTCCCCCGTCCGGTCATAGCGTGAAGAGACGGGCCGAAGCGTCCCCACAACGGAGCACAAGGGGTGAGGGGCAATGACCGAATTCGCAGAGCGCCGGCCGCGGAACCCCGGGGAACTGGGGCGGACGACCATCGCCGACAGCGTGGTCGAGAAGATCGCCTACCTGGCGGCCGGTGAGGTCGAGGGGGTGTACGCCCTGGGCAGCGGGCTGTCGCGCTCGGTGGGCGCCCTGCGCAAGCGCGTACCCGGGGGAGGGACGACCACCACGCACGGCGTCAAGGTCGAAGTGGGCGAGAAGCAGACGGCGGTCGATCTGGACATCGTCGTCGAGTACGGCGAGGTCATCCCCGAGGTGGGCAAGGCCGTGCGCGAGAACGTGATTTCCGCGGTGGAGCGGATGACCGGCCTCGAAGTCGTCGAGGTCAACATCGCGGTCAGCGATGTGCGGCTTCCCGAGGAGGAAGAGCCGGAACGGGTGCAGTAGCCGTCTCACCGGGCCGGGGCCTCGCGGGGGAGGGGCTCCGGCCCGGTGATGCGGACACCGTGCCGCGCCCCTCCGGGCCCGCGCCCCTCACGCCGTCGGGCCGCCCGGTACGCGGGCCACCTCGGGAGATTCGGTGTCCAGCGGCACCGACCAGGAGCTGACCAGACCCAGCTGGACGCCCTGCCGCGGCAGGACCGCGTCCAGCAGCCAGTCGGCGGCCACCCGCACGCGGTTGTCCGGCATCGCCATCAGGTGGTAGCCGCGGGTGACCAGGCCGGCGAGCGGTCCGGAGAGCGGGACGTGCAGGGGGTTGGCCGCGGCCTGGAGCCCGCCCAGGTCGACCATGAACCCCAGGTCGTGGTGCCGATAGGCGCGCGGCGCGCCCCGGCCGCAGGATGCCGCCACATTGCGCGCCGCGACCTTGCCCTGCCGCTGGGCGTGCTGGGCCGTCATCGGTGTCACTTCACCGGGCCGGGTCAGGTCCGGGACGGCCGCGGCGTCACCGCAGGCGAACACCCCTGGCCGGCCGGGCACGTTCAGGAATTCATCGACGCACAGCCGCCCCTTGTCGGTGGGCAGTCCCAGGGAGTCGACCAGCGGGTCGGGCCGTACGCCCACACACCAGATCAGGGAACGGCTGGCGACGAACTCGCCGTCGTCGAGCAGCACTCCGTCCTGGGTCGCTTCCTTGACGGAGGTGCCGGTACGGACGTCGACGCCCTGGGCGCGCAGCACCCGCTCGGCGGTGCGCGACAGCCGCTCGTCGAGCTCGGGCAGCAATCGGTCGGCGATGTCCAGCAGCAGCCAGCGGGGGCGGGGGCCGTCTCGCAGTCCGGTGTTCTGCCGGGCCAGCGCATCGGTGAACCGCACGCCCTGGGCGGTGACTTCGGTGCCGGTGTACCCGGCGCCCACCACCACGAAGGTGGTCCTGGCGGACCGCTCCGCCGCGTCCTCGGTCGCACCGGCGAGCTCGATCTGCCGGGTGATGTGGTCGCGGAGGAAGAGCGCTTCGGGCATTCCGCGGAAGCCGTGGGCGTGCTCGGCGACGCCGGGTACGGGCAGCAGCTTGTTGACGCTGCCGACGGTCAGGACGAGCCGGTCGTAGGGCAGGGAGCCCTTCCGCTCCTCGGGGTCGGTGTAGTGCACCTGACGGGCCTCGAAGTCCACGTCATGGGCCGCTCCGAGGACGAGCCGGACGCCCGGGAGGGTCCCGGTGAGCGACACCGAGATCCGGCGGGGTTCCAGGATTCCGGTCGCCACTTCCGGCAGAAGTGGCACGTACAGAAAGTAGTCGTTGGGGTTGAGGAGAACGATCTCGGCGGCTCCCTTGGCCTGCCGGGAGAGCGTGCGGGCACATTCGTAGCCGGCGAATCCGGCTCCGACGATCACGATCCGAGGACGACGTCGATTCACGTGGGCTCCTGCGGTCGAGGATGGTGCGCACGGTGCGCCGGGCGGCCGCGTCGGGTCCGTGACGAGCCGGCGGCTCGCGCCTTTGCACCGGCGGGGGTCGGTGCCCTTCCGGCTTTCCGGCATGCGGCCGGGTACACATGGATGCCCGCTGTTCTCATTCTGGCGGGACCGGAGGCCGGGCGGCTCGTTGAGGGAGGGGCGTGGGGCCCGCGCTCTACGGCGTATGGGCGCCGGAGGGCGCTACGCGGCAGCGCGCCGTAAGCCCCACGGGTTCGCGCATCCTGCGGGTCCTGCGGGCCATGACCCATCGGACCGGCCCTAACCCTCGCCGCCCCCGCCGTCCCCCGCATTGTCCCGGGCGATATGCACCGCCGCCTCCTCCGCCGAGGCGGCCCCGCCGTCGATGCCCACGTCGCGGGCGGCGATGTCATTGCTGCCACCGCGCCAGAATCCCTCGTCGGAGCCCACGAGCCGGCCGGCCCGCTCCTCGCCGCATTCGAGATCCGTCGGTTCTCCCACCCCGCCCGGCAGATCACCGATCCCGTCGCCGTCGGGTGCGCAGACGTCCGGCACCTCCACCGCCAGCCGGTGGTCGAGCGTCTCGCGGTCGTGCAGCTCCCGTGCGGTGGTCCCGTCGTGATTCACCACGAAGGGCCGCTCCGGGGGCGAATAGCCGGTATCCAGCGTCGCATCGAGGTCCGGCTCGTCCAGGGCGTCTTCCATGTCGAGTTCGTTGGGGTTGTCCTGGGGATCGGACCTGGGCGGCTGATAGACCTCATCGCCCATCGTCTCGTCGGACATAACCGCCCTCCCTCTTCCCGTCCACTGGCCCGGCCGCGGGGTGCGGCAGGTGCCGATACCACCAATTGTCCGCCTCCCGGCGCCCGGCGGCAGCGCCAGGAGGCACAAACCGGCCCCGGCCTCAGGACCGCCAGTGTTCCGTGGCGATCCCGACGGCTTCCGCGATGCTCTGCACATTGCCGAACCGCTCGTGTGCGGGCAGCCGCTCGGCCATCGTGACCAGCCGGTCCGGGGCGTTGTTGCGCCGGAGGGTCTCGATGATCGCGTTCCGGTCGGCCGGATACAGGCTCCGCCCGAGGTGCCGGGCGAATTCGGAGCGCAGTCCGACGTCCTCCTCGGTCATCCCCCTCGGTGTGCCGCCCCGGAAGTCGCTTTCGGGGGACCACGCCGCCACCGGCTGGTCCTCGCCGGCCGGCTGGAGTTCATGCTCCTCCTCCAGCCACAGGGAGCGCTCCGCCGTCATTTGCCCCCGCAGTTGCCGCTTCATCACGTCGTCCCGGGCGGGGCCGGTCTTGTCGGTTCCGTGTTCCATGACCATGGGTGCCTCCGGCTCTACGGGTCGTACAGACCCGACGTGTTCCTCCCAGTTTCCCTGGTCCCCCAGCCCTAACAACCCGGCAGCGGCCGTTTCAACCATGCACACGGAAATGGCCGGAACGGGCACGGAACGTGATTGCAGAGGCATATGCCGGCAATGCATATGCCTTTCCGGAACGGGAATTCGTAGGACAGCCGGCTGCTTACCGGCGAATGCCGGCCGCGTACGGATGCGGGCCGCCCACCGACGACCACGCATTGCGCCACAGGAGAATCCGCGGAATCCGAGGAAGCCAAGGAGGCAGTGCCATGCACATCTCGCTCCTGCAACCGGTCATCGACCGGCCCGGCCCCTGGGCGTCCGTCTATGCCGATGTCTCGCACGGCACCGAGGACACCGCAAAACAACAGGAGTTGACGGCAAGTGCCACCACGGCGCAGTTGTTCGCCCTCGGCGCGGACGAGGCCACCTGTGGTGCGGTGCACGAGGCCCTGCTCACCCGCCGTGGCGAGCCCGGAACGCATGCCGGGCGGGCGCTGTTCGCCGCCCACGGATCCATCGTCCTCGACACGCCGCTTCCCGGCCCTCCTGCCGTCCCCTTCGCGGCCTGGGGGCCGGTGCCCCGGGTCACTCCCTTGCTGGCGGCGATCGGCGACGACCCCGTCTGCCTCGTGGTCCGCCTGGACCGTACGGGAGCGGACTTCGCCGTAGTCGGCGAGCGGGGCGGTGGGGCGGAACGGGGCGACGCCCGCGCCGCCGGGGAACGGTCCGAACGGCACGTCCGGACCGCGGCGGACCACACCGTGGAACAGAACGCCGAGGAGATCGCCGACGCGGTACGCAAGGAGTTCGAGAGCAGTGGCGCCGAGGTCGTCGTCCTGGTCGGTGAGGCGCACGAACGCCGGCTGGTGCACGGCAAACTGCCGGAACCGCTGCGCGCCCTGACCTACGAGAGCGAACACGGCGGGCGGGCGCCAGGTGCCGAGCGCGACCTGGTGGAACGGGACATCGCCCAGGTCAGGGCCGCCCAGGAAAGCGACCACATCGCGCAGGTGGCGGAGCGCTTCCGCGCGGGTACCGGCTCCGGCGGCAAGCACGCGAAAGCGCACTCCGCGGCCGGTCTCCCCGCGCTGGTCGAGGCGGCCCGGGAACACCGGATCGACACCCTGCTGGTCAGTCCGCACGGCGCGGACAGCGCACGGCAGGTCTGGGTGGGCTCCGATGTCGACCAACTCGCCGTCCACGGAATGGAGTTGCCGAATCTGGGCGAGCTGCGTCCGGCTGCCGCCCGGGCGGACGACGCCCTGGTACGGTCGGCGGCCGCGCACGGCGCCGACATCGTGGTGGTCCATGACCCCGAACGGGCACCGGCCGGCGGCCTCGGCGCCATCCTGCGCTGAACGGACGCTGAACGGACGCTGATCGGACGAGGCGTCGCGCCACCGACATGCGACCGCCCGCCGACCGGAAACCGGTCGGCGGGCGGCGTGTTGAGCGGCTTTGCTACCTAGCTCTGTGCCTCCGCCGTCACCGGCTTCGGGATCAGGAAGGACGTGGCGATGGCTGCGGCCAGGATGGCCACGCCCGCGATCATGCCCGCGGTGTAGCCGCCGGACGACGCCGGATCCGTCGGCGTGGCCGCCGTCTTGACGGCGTAGAGCACCGCAAAGCTCAGCCCCGCGCCGAGGTTGAACGCACCCGCGTTCAGGCCGGGCAGAAAGCCGGGGTTCTCGGCGGGGGAGAGGACGATGCCCAGCCCGTTGAGGACGATGTTCGCCACGCCCGCGTAGGCGATGCCCACCAGGATGGACGTCACCAGCAGCAGGAGCTGCGAGTGGCTGTGCATCGTGAGCAGCATCAGCACGACCGTCGCCACCGAACCGGCCAGTCCCAGCCGCAGCACCCGGCCGTAACCGAAGGTGGCGGCGAGCCGGCCGGCCAGCGGACCCATGGCCAGTCCGGCGAGCGCGTACGGGGACAGCGTCCACCAGGCGGACTGCTCGGCGCTCATCCCGAGGCCGGCCCGGGCGTCCTGGGCGAAGGCCGGGATCAGGCCGTTCATGACGGCGAAGACGCCGGTCATGGTGAGCACGGTGGTCAGCAGGGTCGCCCAGGTCGCCCGCTGCTTGAGGTGCCGGGTGGCGACCAGCGGGTGGCCGCTGTGGTTCTCGGTTCGCCAGAAGAGGGCGAAGGCGGCCGCGGCGACCACGAGAAGGACGGCGATCAGCGGCCAGTCGGCGGCGGCGAGCTTGCCCGCTTCGTTGAGCGCGATCAGCAGCGAGCCGACCGAGATCACCAGCAGCGCGACACCGGGCCAGTCCATCCGGCCGGCGACGGGCGCCTTGGACTCGGGGGTGAGCGTGGCGACCAGGACGGTGGCCACGGCCGCGACCGCCGCCATCGCCCAGAAGACCGAGCCGAAGCCGTGCCGGTCGGCGAGGTAGCCGCCCGCGAGCGAGTCGACCCCGGCGATACCGCCGTTGACCGCGGTGATCACGCCGAGCAGGGTGCCGTAGCGCTTGGGCTCCTGCACCTCCACCCGCAGCATGATCAGACACAGCGGGACGACCGGACCGCTGACGCCCTGGATGATGCGCCCGGCGAACAGCATCGGCACGCTGCTCGCCAGCGCCGCGACGACACAGCCGACGACCATCAGGCCGAGCATTCCGGCCAGCACCCGGCGGCGGCCGATGACATCGCCCAGCCGCGGGAGGAACAGCGAGAACAGCGCCGCCGAGGTGAAGAACGCCGTCTGGGTCAGCCCGATCTCCGCCGAGCTGGCGCCGAGGGAGTCCTCGATGTTCTTCAGCGCGGGGCTGAGCATGCTGGCGTTGAGCTGGAAGGCGAAGCAGGCCGCGAGCAGCGCGGTGACCAGCACGCCTATACGGACACCGGAGCCGCCGGCCGTCGCCCCGGCGGGGCGCCGAGAGGTGGAAATGCTCATGCCTCGACGTCACCGATCCGCTCGAGCGCGTCCACGACGAGGTTCCAGAACCGCTCGTGGTCGAGCTCGACCGCGACCTGGGTGGTGCAGTCGGCCGGGGCGGGCGCACGGAAGTCCGTCACGGTCATCCCGACCGTCAGCGCGCCGCGCAGCTCGATGTCCACCGGGGCCTTGCGTACGGTCATCACGTCGGGGTCGATGACGTAGGCGACCGCGCACGGGTCGTGCACCGGCGGGTGGTCGAAGCCCTGGTTCTCGCGGTAGGCCTCGCGGAAGAAGTCCAGGAGTTCCCCGACGAACCTGGCCGGGCGGGTGCCCACCGCGGCGATCCTGGCGTCGACCTCGGGGGTCGCCAGCGCCTGGTGGGTCAGATCGAGCCCGACCATGGTGACCGGCCAGCGCTCGTTGAAGACGATGTGCGCGGCCTCGGGGTCGATGATGATGTTGAACTCGGCGACCGCGCTCCAGTTGCCCTCGTGGTAGCCGCCGCCCATCAGCACGACCTCGCGGACCCGCTCGGCGATCCGCGGCTCCTTGCGCACGGCCAGCGCGATGTTGGTCAGGCCGGCGGTCGGGACGATGGTGATCTCACCGGGCTCGTGGGACATCACCGTGTCGATGATCAGGTCCACGGCGTGCCGGCCGTCCAGCTCGAAGGCCGGCTCGGGCAGGTCCGGGCCGTCCAGACCGGTCTCGCCATGGATGTCCGGCGCCGTCTCGATGGCCCGTACCAGCGGACGCGGGCAGCCGGCGGCGAAGGGGACGCCGGTGATCCCGGCGATCCGTGCCACGGACAGGGCGTTGCGGGTCACCTTCTCCAGCGTCTGGTTCCCGACCACGGTCGTCACGGCGACCAGCTCGACATCGGGATTGCCATGTGCCAGGAGCATGGCGATCGCATCGTCATGCCCCGGGTCGCAGTCGAGGATGATCTTTCTGGCCAACGGAAGAGCCCCTTTGCTCTGCTTGCTCGGCTGCGCGGAAAGGCAGCGCGGAGTGGTGGTGTGTGCGGGCCGACATGGGCTCCGGCGCACAGCGCGTCCGGCGGTCACCCCATGACGAGCCCGGGCGGGGGAGTCAGCCGGCGAGCGAGCAGCATGGGAAAACGTTCTCCGGAAACTTGGCCCATGGAGCTGCCGGTTGTCAACGGTTCAATCTCTGACCAACTACATGTTTTCTGGACGAAAGGAGGGCGGGATGACCAGGAGATCCCGCTCTCATGGGACAACGATTGCCAGAAGTTCAAGGGGGCGTATGCTCCCTCCGATTCGGACGGGCCGGACGAAGGGAGCCGAGAGGCGGTGGCCGAAGTCACGCTGAGGGAGGTCGCGCTGGCCTCGGGCTGCTCCATCGCCACGGTCTCCCGCGTCCTGGCCGGCACCCGCCCGGTCGGTGCCGAGACCGCACGCACCGTCCGCGCCGCGGCCGAGCGCCTGGGCTACCGGCCCAACCACGTGGCCCGCGCCCTGCGCAGCCGCACCACCGGCACCGTCGGACTGGTCCTGCCGCAGATCACCAACCCGTTCTTCCCCTCCCTGGTCCGGGAGCTGGAACATGCCCTGCACGCCGAGGGCCGGGCCGTGCTCCTCGCCGACTGCGACGACGACCCGGTCATCGAGGCGGCCCGGATCGGCGCGTTCCTCGGCCGGCAGGTCGACGCCCTGCTCCTGATACCCGTCGACGAGCGGCGCAGCCGGGAGGCGGTGGCAGCCGCGGCCGCCCAGGTGCCCCTCGTACTGCTCGACCGCGGATGCGGCCCCGGCGTCGCCGACTCGGTGGCCGTCGACAACGCGGCCGGTATGGCACTGGTACTCGCTCACCTGGCGGCCACCGGCCGCCGCCGCCCCTGCTTCGTGGGCGCGGCCGGGACCGCATCGGCGGCCGTCGAGCGGCGCGCGGCGTACGAGGCGGGAGCCGCGGCCCTGGACCCCACCGCCCCCGGGCGGGTCGAGCTCGGCGACTTCTCGGTGGCCTGGGGCCGGGCCGCCGCCGACCGCATCTGGCCGTCCCGGCCGGACGCCCTGATCTGCGCCAACGACCTGATCGCGGCCGGTGCGCTGCAACGTCTGCGGCAGCTGGGCGCGGACGTGCCCGGGGAGGTCGCCGTCACCGGCTTCGACGACATCCCGCTCGCGGGCCTCGCCGACCCGGCGCTGACCACCGTCCGCCAGCCGGTCGGCGAACTCGCCGCCGAGGCCGCCCGCCTGCTGAGCCGGCGCCCGGCCGACGCGGACCCGGCGTCGCGGCGCATGGTCCGGCTCGCACCGCAGCTGGTGGTACGGGGGTCCAGCGCCCCGGCCGACGTCATCGCCGGGAGCTGACCGGGGCCGGCACGCGCCGCCTCGACCCCCGCTCGACAGCGGGGGTCGAGGCGTCCGCCCGAAAGTGGCTGACGCACCATCAAATTCGCTCCACGAATAGCCCGTTGGCGCTTCTTCTCCTGCGCACTCTCTCCACTACCGCACCCCTTGACCGTACTCGGTCACGCAGTAAAGTCTAGACCAATTGGTTACACCCTCGCGTCACCCATCCCCCCTCAACGAGGCCTCCCCGGGCGGACATTCGACGTTCGGCAGCGTCCCCCATCTGTCCTCCGTCATTCGGCGCCGTCGGCGGCGTCGGTCCGCAGTTCTCGCGTGGGCGGCCTCCCTCGCGAAAGGGTTGACATGCACAAGAAAAGAAGGCTGGCCCTGGCCATCGGTGCGGGCATCGCCCCGTTGCTCGTCGTCACCATGCCGGTCAGCCCGGCGAGCGCGCACGGTTATGTGTCCTCGCCGCCGAGCCGGCAGGCGCAGTGTGCGGCGGGCACCATCGAATGCGGTCCGATCAAGTGGGAGCCGCAGAGTGTCGAAGGCCCCAAGGGACTGACCAGTTGTAGCGGCGGCAACAGCCGCTTCGCCGAACTCGACGACGACGCCAAGGGCTGGCAGGTCACCCCGATCGGCCGTTCGCAGACCTTCAGCTGGCGACTGACCGCCCGTCATGCCACCAGTACCTGGCAGTACTTCGCCGGGGGCAAGAAGGTCGCCGAGTTCAACGACGGCGGTGCGCGGCCACCCGAGACGGTCTCGCACACCGTGGACTTCGGTGGCCTCACCGGACGGCAGAAGATCCTCGCGGTCTGGAACATCGCCGACACCGCGAACGCCTTCTACGCCTGCATCGACGTCACCATCGGCGGCTGACCCCGCCGCCCCTCCCACCCCTGTTCCCTCTCCCGTCCCCGTCACCTCGTCTCCCTGCGCCGGTCACAGCGGTGAGCAGTACCGGCGGCAGGGCGACGAGGCCGGCGCCGCAACCCGTTACGATCGGCCCATTCATGGCCGTTGAGCGTGGCCGCTGCCGGGAGGAAGAGATGGGCCTGTTCCGCCGAGGACCGAAGCGGGATTCCCGCGACCTGGCACGCGACGGGGAGTTCGGCTTCTTCTCCGAGCGCGAGGGCGGCCTCTTCAGATCACAGGTCCGGCAGGCCTTCGCCGAGCACGGGCTCGAAGTCACCGCGTACGCGGGCGTGGTCACCGACTCCGCGGGCCGGCAGTTCGGGTTGGGCAACCTCGCCGCGGTCTGCCACCGCGACCGGCGTGGTGAGCGCAGCTGGCCCGCGCTGATCCGGGACCACGTCGGCAAGGTGCTCCGTACGATGGACGGCCCGCAGCCGCTGGAGATCCTCAGCGAGGACGAGATCCGGGCCTGCCTCTACCCCCGTGTCGTCGCCCAGGAGACGCTGCCCGCCTCGGACTCCTTCCGCTACGGCCGGGCCCCGGCGCCGGGGCTGCGGGAGGTGCTCGCCCTCGATCTGCCCGAGGCGGTGCAGATGCTGAGCGAGGACTCGCTGACGGACTTCGGGGACGTGGCCGAGCTGCGGATCCGGGCGATGAACAATCTGCGGGCGCTGCCGGTCGAGGGGCATGAGACCGTGCGGCGCGGTGACGGCTCCGCGTTCGAGGTGCTGCTCGGCGACTCCTTCTTCACCGCGAGCCGGGTCCTGGTCCTGGACGAGCTGGTGGAGCGGCTCATGGGCACCGGGCTCACGCCGGACGGTGCGTTGGTCGCCATGCCCTTCCGGCACCAGCTGGCGTTCCACCGCATCCACGACACCCGGGTCATCCCGGCCTTGCAGGCCATGGCGCAGTTTGCGGCGGCCGGTCACGAGGATGCGGCGGGGGCCATCAGCCCCAGGGTGTTCTGGTGGCGCCGCGGGGTGATGACCCCGCTGAGCGAGCCGGACGGCAACGGGCTGCGGGTGGTGGCGGACGCGGAGTTCCAGGAGATGCTGGAACGGCTGGTGCAGCGGGAAAGCTGACCGGCGAGGGGGAGGCCGGGGACCGGTCGCCGCGTCCCCGATGCCCCGCCGGCCGTGCCCACTCGGCCGCGCACAGAATTTTCTTGCGAAATCTGCGCCCCGGGGGAACCTGCGCGGGCTCTCACCCGTTTAACGGGGTGAGGCCCCACGCTCTCCCCCGTGCGTGGGGCCTCACTCTGTCTCCCCGGGCTCGTCTCTCTGCTTCTGCGGGCGCTTCTGCGGGCGCTTCGCCCGGCGCCGACCCCCCGGCCGCCGGCCTGGTCCGGTCGGCCTCAGCCGCCGAGACGCTCCTGTTCCTCCTCGGTGAACAGCCGCGAGCGGATCAGGAAACGCACACCCTCCGGTGCCTCCAGGGAGAAGCCGCTGCCCCGCCCCGGTACGACGTCCACCGTCAGATGCGTGTGCCGCCAGCGCGCGAACTGGTCCGCCGACATCCAGAATTCCACCGGCTCCGGCACGCCCTCCACGGACAGCCGGGCCAGCAGCGCATCCGACGATCCCGTACGGAATTCCCCGGCCGGGTAGCACATGGGGGCGCTGCCGTCGCAGCAGCCGCCGGACTGGTGGAACATCAGCGGGCCGTGCTGAGCATGCAGCAGGCGCAGCAGTTCCGTCGCGGCCGCGGTGAGGGCGATGCGCGAGGCGCCCGCGTCGGCCGGGACGTCCGGAGCGGTCCTCGCCCGCTCGTCGGCGCCCATCAGAAGCGGCCCGACATCATGGTGAAGCTGCTGACCAGCGGATTCTTGCGCCGAGTTCGGTACATGTGCGGTCCCTCTCTTGCCCGGCTCCTACGGAGGTGTTGGCCCTGGACGGTGGGGTGGCCCTGAACGGTGGCGGTGGCGGTGGCGGTCCGGTCCGGAACCGGCCGGACTCTGGCTCCGGTCGCCCGGGGCACTGATGCAGTGAACGCCCTGCGAGGTTGCGAGGTGGTTGCATGCGGGGGCGGCGCCCGGTCCCGGCCGTCACGGCACCAGATAGGGCGGCTCGGGATCCTTGAGGGGATCGGGGAGTTGGATGACGGGAATCGGCTTGTTGTGCGGCCAGCCGTTGGACGCGTCGTCGAAGCTGAGCTCTCCGCTCGCCGCGGGGACGGTGCTCGCGTCGTGCAGATTGGTGAGTTCGTTGTAGACGTCCTGGACGTTGGGCGCCTCGCTGGCCGTCTGGCTGGTGACATTGCGGGTGGCCCACACCGCGGTCAGTACGGCGTCGTGGTGCATGATCGCGTATCCGTCGTCCATCACCGAGTCGTCGAACTTCAGATCCCGCAGGGCCTGGAGGAAGGGCTTGAAGCCGGCCGGGGCGTGGACGCCGCTGGTCCACTGGTCGGGACTCGTCGCCGAGGCGTCGACAATGGTGATCTTGTTGGCCTTGAGCAGCCCCCGCACCGACGAGCCCTGCGCGAACGTGCCGGTCGCCCCGGTCATGACCGTGATCGGCTTGTCGTGACCGCATTGGCTACGGGTGGACAGGGCACGGACGAAGTCGGCGAGATCGCGGTCGCGCCCGGCGTAGAAGATCACTTGCGCCTGGGTCAGACAGATGTTGTTGACGGCGCGTTGGAAGAGCTTCGGAATGCCGGCGGGTTTGGGCCCCGTCGTGCCGACGAACGAAGCGCGCCGCCGGCCGATGTAGTCGCCGAACTCGTCGTCGAACGCCTTGCGCAGGGTTTTGACGTAGTTGTCGTCCCGGCTGTCGAAGACGAGGTAGCCGCGGTGCTTCGCCAGCGGGGATCCGGTCAGGAAGCGGCGGAGCGCCTTGGCGTAGTCGACATTGGCCGGGGACACCTTGAACAGGCGTGGCGAGTTGAGATCGGTGGCGGTCAGCACCGCGCCGATCGCGGGGATCTTCAGCCGGCTGAGTTCGTCGGCCGCCGCCTGGGTCTCCGGGATGCTGACGCCCATACCCGTGACCGCGACCAGCGGATGCTCGCCCTCGGTCAGCTCGGACAGCTGCTTCACGACCGGCTGCCAATGGGTTTCGTCGCGGCCCTCGTTGGCCAGGACGAGTTCGATCTGCGGAGTCTTGCCCTGGATGCCGAGCGAGTGGGCCGCGGGCAGCTGAGGGCAGCCGTTCGCCCGGCACTGCGCGATGAAGGAGCCTTGCAGGCTGGTGAGTATTTCCTTCATGGGCAGCGCGCTGGTGTCGCTGTCCGTCAAGGGCGTCAGGACGGCGACCTTGACGTACGGGACGCGGCTCTTGCCCTTGTCGGGCTTCTCCCACTGCTGACGGACCCGTTGGTTCTCCTGCGCGATCCGGTCGATGATCCCCTTGAGCTGCGGATCGAAGGTGTACGCCGTCTTGTCCATGAGGCCGACGCACTCGCGCTGCGCGCCCTCGCCGACCCACTGCAGCCCGGGAACGCCCGCCGCGCAGCTGGTGTCCTCCTCGGCGGGCCAGAAGTACCACAGTCCGCCGGCGATGAGGAGGAGGGAGAGCGCCAGGGCGCCGATACCCAGCCACCCCTTCCACCACGGGGGGAGTGAGTCGGCCGGTTGCGGGGTCAGATGCATGGTGCCAGCTCCTAGGGGAGGAAACGCTCAGGTGTGCTCACACGTACTTCGCGGCCTCGTGCATGAGCCCGATCCGGGTGGGCACGGAGCGCATGGCCAGGTCCTGGAACATCGCGTTGATGGTGCGGTTGAGCTCGGGGTTCGCGCCGGGCAGCCGATTGCGTGGATCGGCCGCCAGCCACAGCGAGAGCACCAGCAGGGTCAGGGGGGTGTGCGCCGCGAACGCGCGCGGCGCGAGCTCCGCGGCCAGCTCCTCCGCCCGCAGCGTGGCGGACTGCTCCGGCAGCACCGGTTCACGCAGCGGTGCGGCGGTGATGGTGTACAGCTCGTACAACCAGACACTGGTGTCGGAGAGTTCGACCAGGCGCTGGGCGAGGTGCTCGATGACATCGTCCACCCGCTGCAGCGCGAGTGAGTGGTACAGCACTTCCAGCGGATGGCCGTGCTCGATGTGCCAGGTCCGCAGCTTTCCGTGGACGGCCATCCAGCGGTCCGGACTGGCGGCGAGCTCCCGCAACAGCAGCATGCGGAGCCACGGGTGCAGCACGGAGCTGCCCCGCAACGGGTTCGGATGGACCCGTTCCAGATATCCGGAGCCGCGGCCGCCACGGGTCTCGGCATCCTGGGGGACGGGGTCGGTCAGCCATAATCGGGTCGCGACCACCCGGGCCAGCGAATCGCGGGTGTGCAGCTGGAAGCGGTCGAGGAGCCCCGCGTCGCACGCCGCATCGAACTCGCGGGCGGCACAGCACTCGACGAGCGCACGACGCTGGTCGTCGGTCAGATCGCGGAGGAGATACTCCCGCGCCTCCGCCTCCAGCGACGGCCCCTCGTCGGCGTCCGCCGCGGATGGTGTGGTGCTGGAGAGCACCGCGCGCAACAGCGCCTCCGGTCGCTCGCGGCCCACGATGCGGGCCGAGGCGGTCAGCATCTGCCGGACGCTCCACGGATGCCCGTCGGTCAACCGGTGCGCGAGCAGCGGAGCCTCCGGCAGCCGCGCGGCGATGTTCGTACCGAGCTGGGCGGTCTCCCCGGCTGTCAGACCGCGCAGCTGGACGCAGTACCAGCGCCAGGAGCGGTTCGGCGGCGGGTCGGGGACGGACCGCGCCCAGTCGAGGTAGCCGGCCTGTTCGGGGAAGCGGACCTGCACGCCCGCCGGTCCGTTCGCGAACATCCCCGGCACCCGGCCGACGTTCGAGGCGGCGGCCACGGCCAGCAGCGGATCGGGCTCGCCGGCGGCGTCCCGGAGTTCCATCAGCAGGTCGAGGAACTCCCGCCCGCCGGGAGCATCGATGTTGTCCAGCAACACCACGCAGTTGCGGTCGCGTTGGCGCCGTGCGTACTCGCCGCGCAGATCGGCCAAGAACGCCTCGCACAGGCGCCGGTCCACCGCGGCCCGGTCCGTCGGGTCCTCGCTCTTGCTGAGCTGGTTGAGTTCGACCAGGGCGTCCATCGCGGCCAGCGGACCGGCGTACCAGGCGAATCCGGTGTGCCGGGTCACCCGCAGCGGCATGCTGGGCGGCTGCCTGATGAGGCTGGCCAGCAGGCTGATGCCGGGGATCCTGAGGAGGTTGAGGTCCTGCAGCAGCCCGGCGACCGCGACGACCCGCTCGGCCGCGGGCTGGGGTTCCCGGGGCCCGCGCAGCGCCTGGCGTAACTGCTTCCTGGCCCGCTCGGGGTCCGTCGGGTTGAGGAACAGCTCGGGGGCCACCACGAACAGGCCGAGCGTCAGCCGCGGGAAGAGCAGCGGGGTCTGCCGGGGCAGGCGGTGGGACAGCCCGTACGCGAGGCGGCCGGCGACCTCATGGGGGCGGCGGGGCGCGGCGGAGCCGAAGTCGAAGTACACATGGGGACGCCGCGAGCCGAGGTAGCCGAGCCATTTCAGGGTGCTGGTCTTGCCGCTGCCGTGCGGTCCGACGAGGACGATCGCGGGGAGCCCCGGCCCCGTCGGCGCGGTCCTGTTGTCCTGTACGCGGGTGCGGCACTCCTCGTAGAGGGCCTCGATCCCTTGAATGCCCAACGGACGCTCCGCCACGGCTCATCCCCCTGTTCCGGCCAGCGCCATGACCGCTGGCTGATTACAGAAGGTTGGCACGCGTAAGCGCAAGGTGCCACCGGTTCACCCAAGGTGCCGAACGCGGCTCATGTTCCTGAGCGGAGGCGTGGGGTTCGGCTGCCGGCCGGACGCGCGGGCGCGGGCGGCCGGGCGAACTCCCACGTCACAAGGCCCCGGGTCGGACCGCCGAGCAGGACCACCGAGGCGGCCTCGGCCACGCAGGGGGGAACGGGGAGGAGGGGGGTGCGGTGCGCGGGAGCCTCGGCTGCCCCGTCCGCGGCGGGCCGGACGGCGGCCGGGGGCGGACCGGCGGCAGCGGCCTCGGACAGCCGGCGCAGCAGCCGGTCCAGGCCCCGGTGGTGCCGCGCGAACGCGCGTCGTGGTGCGCGCCGGCCGCGGGACTCCTGACCCGACAGCGCTTCGGCCCTGCCCACGTCCAGCAGGACCAGATGCAAGGGGCGGCCCCGGCGCCCCGCCGCCCGGGCCATCCAGCGGCGCACCCACGGCCGGCTGCCGCAGTCGTGGACCAACAGCGGTCCATCGCCCCGGAGTTCCCGGTGCAGCCAGCGGATGTGCTTCCACCGCGCCCAGGGCCGGTAGAGGCCGTACGGCAGCCACTCCGGCATCACCGCCTCGCAGGCGAGATGGACGGCCCGCGGATCGATGACGGTCGACTGCGCGGGGGCGCGGCGCAGCAGGGTGCTCTTGCCGCTGCCCGGCAGGCCGGACACCACGACCACGGCGTTCGCCGGATAGGCCAGCGTGAACGGGGGCGAGGGGGTCGGCGGGGTGTCGGTCCGGCCGCGCAGGTCGAGGAGTCCGTGGTGCGGCGCGAGGGCCGGTGCCTGCGGTGGGCCGGACGGCGCCGCACCCGCTTCCGGCACGCCAGAGCCTGTGCTGTGCACCGTTGCCTCCCCTGATTCCCCGAAGACGTCATGGTCGCACGGCGCGGCGGGCGGCGGGTCCGTCCTGGAAGGGGTGGGGGCGCCGCGGCCGCGCGGGTGAGCCGCGTCTCACCCGCGCGGTGCCCCTTGTTTATGCAACTCGTTGCATAGAAGGATCGAGGCATGGCGCTCGACCACGCGATCCTCGTCTCCCTGCTGGAGAAGCCGGGCTCCGGCTACGAGCTGGCCCGGCGGTTCGAGCGGTCCATCGGCTACTTCTGGACCGCCACCCACCAGCAGATCTACCGCGTTCTCAAGCGCATGGAGAGCGACGGCTGGATCGATGTCCGAGAGGTGCCGCAGCAGGCCCGCCCGGACAAGAAGGAGTACTCCGTCGCCGCGCTCGGCCGGGCCGCGCTCGCCGAGTGGCTGCACGAGCCGATCGAACCGGAGAGCGTCCGGCACGAACTCGCGGTGAAGATCCGCGGGGCGGCCTTCGACGACCCGGCCGTACTGATCCGCGAGGTCGAGCGGCACCACCACAAGCACACCGAGCGGCTCGCGCACTATCTCGCGGGCGAGCGGCGGGACTTCACCGGACCGGACGCCCCCGAGGCCCCCGATGCCGGACAGGAGCTCCAGCACGTCGTGCTGCGCGGCGGCATCGCGTACGAGCGGATGACCCTCGCCTGGCTGGAGGACGTGCTCGCCACCCTCCGCCGGCTCGGCACCGCACCCTGAACCCGGCGCCGACGAGCCACGCGCCGCCCGGCCGCCGCGCTCACCGGCACCGTCCGCACGTCTCTTGACCCTCCACCCTCCCCGACGAACCGGAAAGGCGAACACCATGGCCGACCCGCTGCTGTTCAACCCGCGTACCTATGACCCCGCGCACTTCGACCCCGAGACCCGCCGGCTGCTGCGCGCCACCGTCGACTGGTTCGAGAACCGCGGCAAGCGCCGGCTGATCGAGGACTACCGCTCCCGCGCCTGGCTGGCGGAGTTCCTGGAGTTCTCCACCAAGGAAGGGCTGTTCGCGACCTTCCTCACCCCGGCCTCCGCCGCCGGCGAGCAGCAGGACAAGCGCTGGGACACCGCCCGGATCGCCGCCCTCAACGAGATCTTCGGCTTCTACGGGCTCGACTACTGGTACGCGTGGCAGGTCACCATCCTGGGACTCGGCCCGGTCTGGCAGAGCGACAACGCCGCCGTCCGCACCCGTGCGGCCGAACTCCTCGACCAGGGCGAGGTGTTCGCCTTCGGTCTGTCCGAGAAGGCCCACGGCGCCGACATCTACTCCACCGACATGCTGCTGGAGCCGGACGGCGACGGCGGCTTCCGCGCCAGCGGATCCAAGTACTACATCGGCAACGGCAACGCCGCCGGACTCGTCTCCGTCTTCGGCCGCCGCACCGATGTCGAGGGCCCCGACGGCTATGTCTTCTTCGCCGCCGACAGCCGCCACCCGGACTACCACCTGGTCAAGAACGTCGTCGACTCCTCGAAGTACGTCAGCGAGTTCCGCCTCGACGGCTACCCGGTCACCGGGGCCGACATCCTGCACACCGGCCGCGCCGCCTTCGACGCCGCCCTCAACACCGTCAACGTCGGCAAGTTCAACCTCTGCACGGGCGCCATCGGCATCTGCGAGCACGCGATGTACGAGGCCGTCACCCACGCGCAGAACCGCATCCTCTACGGCCGTCCCGTCACCGCGTTCCCGCATGTGCGCCGCGAGCTGACCGACGCCTACGTCCGCCTCGTCGGGATGAAGCTGTTCAGCGACCGCGCCGTCGACTACTTCCGCTCCGCCGGCCCCGACGACCGCCGCTACCTCCTCTTCAACCCGATGACGAAGATGAAGGTGACCACCGAGGGCGAGAAGGTCATCGACCTGATGTGGGACGTCATCGCGGCCAAGGGCTTCGAGAAGGACACCTACTTCGCCCAGGCGGCCACCGAGATCCGGGGACTGCCCAAGCTGGAGGGCACCGTCCACGTCAACCTCGCGCTGATCCTGAAGTTCATGGGCAACCACCTGCTGAACCCGGCCGAGTACCCGCCCGTACCGACCCGCCTCGACGCGGCCGACGACGCGTTCCTCTTCCGGCAGGGACCGGCCCGCGGCCTGGGCGCCATCCGCTTCCACGACTGGCGCACCGCCTACGACGCCTATGCCGCCGTGCCCAACGTCGGCCGCTTCCGTGAGCAGGCGGACGCCCTGTGCGAGTTCGTCACCACCGCCGCGCCCGACGAGGCGCAGAGCCGCGACCTCGATCTCCTCCTGGCCATCGGCCAGCTGTTCGCGCTGGTCGTCCACGGCCAGCTGATCCTGGAGCAGGCGCAGCTGACCGGGCTCGACGAGGAGGTGCTCGACGAGCTGTTCGCCGTCCTCGTCCGTGACTTCTCCGCGCACGCCGTGGAGCTGCACGGCAAGGACTCCGCCACCGAAGAGCAGCAGCGCTGGGCACTGGGCGCGGTCCGCCGCCCGGTCGTCGACGAGGCCCGCTCGGCCCGCGTCTGGGAGCGCGTCGAAGCGCTGGCCGGGGCGTACGAGATGGCCCCGTAACCAGCGGGCACCCGGACCGCCGGCTCGCCGCCCGCACAGACTCGGCCGACCCCGCCCGGGGTCGGCCGAGCGCTGCGGTCCCGGGAGCGAACGGGCGGGTCCGGGGCGGAGCGCGGCGGCCGCACGCCGGGGCGCTCCGCGAACCTGAGTACCTACCCGCCGGCACCGCGCCCGCACCCTCCTCGTGCCACGTACGGAAGCACCCTCCGCCCACCTCGCCGCCGAAGCGCCGGACTGTGCCCGCGGCATGGGCCACCGGGTGCCGGACGGACCGTGCGATGCGCCGTCTGCACGCCCCGTGCTCACCACGATTGCGCTGTTCACCACCGATCTCCGCCGGCCGCGCGGACCGCGTTTCGCTTGCCGGTACGGGCCTTCACACCTTCTGCTGAAGGCCCCCGGAGGCGGCCGTGACGCCGGACGGAATCGACCGATCCTTCTCTCGGACCGGGCGCTCCGCGCGCCCACGACGGAAGGACATGGCTATGCGACGCACCATCGTCGGCACCTGCGCCGCCCTCGCGGTGCTGGGTATCGGGTCGGCCGCCCCGGCCGTTGCCGCCCCGGTTCCGGTGACCGCGCTCAACTGCGATGGCGACACCTACAAGTGCACGGCCAACCTCCGCTTCGGCGACAACAATTGGAAGGCCCGGTGGGACGCGTCCATCTTCCACCAGGCGAACCGGTCCGCCTCCCGCGCTCCCGTACCGGCAACGAGCCTCAACTGCGACGGCGACAACGGAACCTGCGTGGCCGACCTGATGTTCGGTGACGGGCGCTGGCGGGCGAGCTGGCCCGCGACCGTCTTCCATCCGGCGCTCCGGTCCGCCGAGGGCAGGCTTGTCGCACCCGTGCCGGCGAACAGCCTGAATTGCGACGGCGATACCGGCCGGTGTTCGGTCAACCTCCAGTTCGGTGACGGGGGTTGGAAGGCCGCCTGGGCCGCCACCATTTACCACCAGCCGTAATCGACAGGCCCCGTGGGACCGGGGCCGAGGAGCACGATCAGGCCCGGGGACGAGCGGCGCGCGTCCCCGGGCCGCGCGCATGGAGCCCGCAGGAGGGGCTGCGAAATAACCGTCCGGGGGAGGCTCGTACGAGGGGGCCGCGGAATAACGGCGCGCGCCGTTGCAGAATGCGGGAGTGACGCTCATCTACGTATTGTCATTTTGATCGCCGAACGCACCATTGCTGTCACGTACACGCCTTTTTCCGAACTGTCGGGAACCTTACTGTCGCAGGCATCCACCATTCGACGGCAGTAACTTCCGCTCCGGACATATCCGTTCACGAATTGGCTCGTGCGCGGAATCGCAGCGGAGGCTGCCCAGGGAGAAGTCATGTCCGCAGTCGTAGAGCAGGCAGCAATTGCGCAGTCCACGGGCTCCTGGCCCGGCGGGGACGGGGGCGGGGGAGACTGGCCCAGGTATCCGAGACTCTTCGAGGCCATCCCGAACTCGGGCCCGATCACCGGAATGAACTCCGTCAAGCTCACCGGATCAGGTCTGCAGAACACCAATCTCGTCACCTTCGGCGGCGTCCCCGCCACCATCGTCGCAGTCGACCCCTATGGTGCCTGGGTCACCGTGCTCGCACCGGCGCACCCGGCGGGCACCGTCCCGGTCGGCGCGACCAGCCCCTATGGCACCTCCAACCCGGTGTACTACACCTATGTGGCCTTCCCTCCGCCGGGCCCCACCGTCACCTCTCTCGTGCCCACCAGCGGGCCCTCCTCCGGCGGCACCGCGTTCGCCATCACCGGCACCAACCTCACCGGCGCGACGGTCACCTTCAACGGGGTGGCGGCCAGCGGAGTGTCCGTCAACCCCGCGGGCACCCTGCTCACCGGAACCACACCGGCCGGCCCCGTCGGCAACGTCCCGGTCGTGGTCACCACAGGGGCCGGAAGCGCCAGCGTCCCCGGCGGGTTCACCTACACCGCACCCCCGCCCGTGGCGGTGTCGATCTCGCCGTCGTCGGGGAGTGCGGCGGGTGGTACGGCGTTCGTGATCTCGGGGAGCGGTCTGAACGGGGCGTCGGTCACGTTCAACGGGGTGCCGGCGACGGGGGTCTCGTCGAATCCCGCGGGGACGTCCCTGGTGGGCTTCACCCCGCCCGGAGCGGTCGGCAACGTGCCGGTCGTGGTCACCACGCCAGGCGGCAGTGCCACCGTCCCCGGCGGCTACACCTACACGCCGCCGCCCCCGCCCGTGGCCACGTCCATCTCGCCGACGTCGGGGACTACGGCAGGTGGTACGGCATTTGTGATCTCCGGGAGCAACCTGAACGGGGCGTCGGTCACGTTCAACGGGGTGCCGGCGACGGGGGTCTCGTCGAATCCCGCGGGCACGTCCCTGGTGGGCTTCACCCCGCCCGGAGCGCTCGGCAACGTGCCGGTCGTGGTCACCACGCCAGGCGGCAGCACCGTCGTCCCGGGCGGCTACACCTACGTGTGAGCGGTGACCACGCCACCGTCGCGCGGGGACCGGCGGCGACCGCGTAAGGGGCCGGCGCCGGAAACCCCCGGGTGGGCGGACGAGGTCGGTCCGCCCACCCGGGGCGAGGCGTTTCGATCCGGCTGCGGCCCGTCAGACGGCGGGCCGCAGCCGGACCGGCAGGCGCTTGTGCCCGTAGGTGAGCAGTGAAGGCACCGGCTCCAACTCCTCGGCGGGTACGGCCAGTTCGGCATCGGGGAAGCGCGCGAACAGGGCCCGCAGCGCGGTGCCGGCTTCGAGGCGGGCCAGGGACGCCCCCAGGCAGTAGTGGACACCGTGGCCGAACGCCAGGTGTTCCGGTCCCGGTGCGGTGCGGGTGAGGTCGAAGCTGGCGGCGCGGTCGCCGTGCCGGCCGGGATGGCGGTTGGCCGCGGCGTACGAGGCGAGGATCGCCTCGCCCGCGGGGATGACCTGTCCGTCGGGCAGCGGAATGTCACGCACGGCGAAGCGCAGCGGCAGGTGCTTGACGGCCGGTTTCAGACGCAGGGTCTCCTCCACCACATCGGCCCAGCCGGCGCGGCCGGCACGGACATGGGCGAGCTGCTCGGGGTGGGTCAGCAGCGCGGCGACGGCCTGCTCGATCAGGTTGACGGTGGTCTCGTACCCTGCCGTGATCACCAGTAGCAGGGTGTCGCGCAACTCGTCGTCGGACAGCGCCGATTCCTTGCCCTCCTCGTCCCGCGCGGCGATGAGCAGCGAGGTCATGTCCTCGCCCGGCTCGGCCCGTTTGGCGGCGATGAGCCGGTCGAGCACGGTATACAGGCGCGCCGTGTTCGCGGCCGACTCTTCGGGCGTGAGCGTGGTGGCGAACACCCCGTCGACGACGTCGCGGAAGCCCTCGCGCTGGTTCGGCGGCAGCCCCATGAGATGGCTGATGACCTGGATCGGCAGCGGGTAGGCGAAACGCTCCCGCAGATCGACCGGCTCGCCGGGCGCCGTGGCCGCGAGGTCGTCGAGCAGGCCGGTGACGACGGCCTCGATGGGCCCGGCGAGCGCGGCCACGCGGCGGGCGGTGAAGGCGGGTGCCACCAGGCGGCGCAGCCGTCGGTGCTCGCTGCCGTACGCGGTGAACATGTTCTTCACCGTGATCCACAAGGCGAGTGGCCAGGTCCCACTGACCTCCTCGAAGCGCGGCCAGTGCTGCCGGGCGTCCTTGGAGACGTCCGGGCTGGTCAGCAACTCTCTGAGCAGGTCGGGTTCGCTGACGGCCCATGCGGTGACGCCGAGGACGTCGACGCGGGCCGCGGGCCCCAGGGAGTGCAGCGTGCGGATTTCGGCGTCCGGGTCGGCGCCGTGGGCGTCGAGGACGAGGAGGGCGGGCTCGTGCGGCATGGCGGACTTCCTTGCCTTCGTCGGTCCGGTGGGTGAACGGGCCCGGCGCGCGCGGCCCGGCCGGCAACTCGGCGGTGCGGGGGTAACGGCCGGGAGGGCACGGACAGCCGCTCCGTCACCAAGCGTTGATAGCGCCGCCACGGCGGCTGC
This sequence comes from Streptomyces auratus, assembly GCF_050433025.1. Taxonomy (NCBI): domain Bacteria; kingdom Bacillati; phylum Actinomycetota; class Actinomycetes; order Kitasatosporales; family Streptomycetaceae; genus Streptomyces; species Streptomyces auratus. The sequence continues at coordinate 3,010,636 of NZ_JBNGCB010000003.1, forward strand.
TGCGGGAGAACGCGAGGGCGCTCACCCCGGCGAGTGGCAAGTCATACCGGGGCGGCAGCCGCCGCGGTTCCCCCGGCCGGTCGGCCCGCCCCGACCGCGCGGCCCGTACAGGCGTGTGATCCGCGCCACTCTCCCGCGTCACGCTTTCCCCAACGCCGCAGGTCAGAAGCTCAACGTGAGCATCCGACTGCGGGCCGTCATATCCCGTCCCTGGTTCTGATTGACAATTTCGGCTTCGCGAACGGTTTACGGACAAGCAAGCGGTCTCCCCGACGTCGCCCGGATGTCGGGGAGTTGACCGTGGAACCTCGAAAGGAGAGGCAGTGGACCACCAGTGGCCCTGGGACGCGCCGGCCATGGGCGGCGCGGCCAGGACGACTCCGGCCGTGCGCCGCGCCCGTGTGCGCGAGAGCACCCACACCGCCTCGCGGACCTGCGGCCCGCCGGCCTCCAGCACGTTGCGCCCGCAGGCCCGCGGAAGCCGGCGGAGTTGCGAACGTGATCTTCGTACGCGGGTCCACCCCGGTGCCGTCCGCCCGCCCGTGGCGGGGCGAGGGACGGCTGCCCGGTGAGCGATTACGGAGACGGACAGCAGTTGCGCCCCGACCCGATGGACCGGCTCCGGGTCGACTTCACCGCCTTCTTCAAGGAGGTGCAACAGGGCTACCTCGGCTACGCGATACAGATGCTGCGGCACCGTCAAGACGCCGAAGACGTGGTCCAGATAGCCGGGATGAAGATCCATGCGAAATGGGACGAGTTCCTGGCCCACAGCAACTACCGGGCCCTGGGCCTGCGGATCCTGCGGGACGCCATCAAGGACCACATCCGCTCGCGCAACCGGGTGGCCCGCCGCGAACGGGCCGCTGCCGCGGAAGCCGGGCTCTACCAGTCCTGCGTCGACCAGATCCTGCACCTGGGCACCTACGACGCCCTCGACCGCGCCATGGACGAACTGGCCCGGCGCGAACCGGTCCAGGCCGACTGCGTCCGGCTCCGCGTGGCGCAGCTGAGCTATGAGGAGATCGCCGAGACCCTGGGGATCCCCCCCGGCACGGCGCGCACCTACTACTCCCGCGGCCGTCAGCTCGCCAAGGACCTGGCGGCCTCCTATCTCCGGCACGATCAGGAAGGAGAACCGTCGTGACCATCGAAGACATTCTGCAAGCCGAAGCCGATGAGGTGGGTCGCGTACTGGCCGACCACGATCCTGAAGCCTTCACTCGCCGACTGGCCGAGCGGATCGCCGAGGCGCAGGGGCAGACGCCCCCGGCCCGGCCGGTCCCCGAAGGACGGCACGAGCGCGGCCCGGCCCCGGCACGCCCCGGCCGCGCGCGGCCGCTGCCCCGCCGGCCGCGGCCCCGGCCGTTCCCCGGCCCCACGGCCGGCCCGGAGGAGCTGCGCCGGCATCTGCGCACCCTCTGCGAGTCGGTCCTGCGCGGGGGGCACATGGGTCGCCTGGAGAAGTTCGCCCAGGACTACGACGCGGCCGGCGCCCGGACGTTCGCATGCCTGCTCTACTCGATCAACCGCCACGAGGCGGCGGTCTTCTGGTGGCGGTTCGCCGCCGGCGCCGAGGACCAGCTCTCCGCCCATTGTCTGGCGATCCATCACGCGGCCGACGACAACTTCATCGACGCCCGGCTGTGGCGCACCATCGCCACCGCCCTGGGCTACTCACCGCGCCGGCATCTGCCCAACCCGGCCCCCGGCGCCCCGCTTCCGGACCCCGTCTGGCTGCTGGCGCGCTCCGGTCCCGAACTCCGGCAGTTCGCCGAGCCGCAGGCCCCACTGTCCGTGGGGTGCGCGGGGCACTGACCGAGCGGCACGCACGGACCACTATCGACCACTCACCACTCACCGCCCACCACCCACCAGGGAGAAGCCCATGAAGGACCATGCGGAGGACGAGCCCTCCCTCCCGCGTGTTCCCGGCAAGTCACGGCGCTCGTGGCTCAGGAAGTACGCCCGCTTCACCGCCGCGCACGCCATCGAGGGCGTGGCCGGGGCCGTCATCTCCGCTCTGATGCTGTATTGGACCCAGCGGTAGCCGAAGGGGTGGGTCCGGGCGATCGGCGGATGCCGCTCCCCGGACCGGACCGGAGCCGTCCACCCGGCTCCCGCGTGGTCAAGGTCCGGCCTTTCGGCGGGCGTCGTGGTTAGTGGCTCCTCCGCCGGGGAGGGATTCCCCGAATGTGGCCGTACCGAGGCAAGGGCACGAGGGGGAGGAGGCCGGATGGCAACACAACCGGTGGAGACGCTCGATCTGGCGGCAATGGGGGAGGACTTCGTCCGCAATCCGTACGAGGTGTACGCGTCGCTGCGCGAGCAGGGCCCGGTACACCGCGTACGTCTCCCGGAGGGCACGGTCGTCTGGCTGGTCGTCGGATACGACGAGGTGCGTGCGGCGCTCAGCGACCCGCGGCTGTCGAAGGAGTGGCGGCACGCCTCGTCCGCGCAGCCGATGCAGCCGGTGACCATGGGCGTGACGATGCTCCGCTCCAACGCGCCGCACCACACCCGGCTGCGCGGCCTGGTCGCCCGCGCCTTCACGGCCCGCCGGATGGCATCCCTCACGCCGCGCATCCAAGAGCTGACCGACGAACTGCTGACGGCGATGCTCGCCGTGCCCGACGGGCGCGCCGACCTCGTCGATGCGCTGGCCTTCCCGCTGCCGATCACCGTCATCTGCGAACTCCTGGGCGTTCCGTTCCTGGACCGGGAGGCCTTCCGCGCCTGGACCGACGTCCTGCTCGTCGGCGCCGCGACGCCGGAGGCCTGGGAGGCCCTGGTGGCCATGACCGGCTATCTCGACGATCTGGTGAAGAAGAAACGGGCCCACCCCGGCGACGATCTGCTGAGTGATCTGATCGCGGTGAGTGACGAGGACGGCGACCGGCTCAGCGAGCAGGAACTCCTGGGAATGGCCCAGCTGTTGCTGATCGCGGGCTATGAGACGACCGCCAATCTCATCTCCAACGGTGTCCTGGCGCTGCTCACCCATCCGGCGCAACTCGCCGCGCTACGCGCCGATCTGTCCCTCATCGACAACGCGGTCGAGGAGATGCTGCGCTACGAGGGACCGATTGAGACCTCCACCTTCCGCTTCACCACCGGGGCGACCGAGATCGCGGGCACGGTGATCCCCGGCGGCGGCGAGGTCGTCCTCCCCGTGATCGCCGACGCGGGACGGGACCCGGTCCGATTCGGTGACCCCGGGTGCTTCGACATCACCCGCGACGCCCGCGGCCATGTGGCCTTCGGCCATGGCATCCACTTCTGCCTCGGCGCCCCGCTGGCACGCATGGAGGCACGGATCGCGGTGCGCACGCTCCTGGAGCGCTGCCCGACGCTGGAGCTGGACGCCCACCCGGCCGATCTGCGCTGGCGGTTGGGTGCGTTGCTCCGTGGCCCGCGGCACCTTCCGGTCCGCTGGTCGCCGACGGCCGGGTGAATTCCCCTGCCCTCGTGATCCGGCGAATGGTCGGCCACGCTCCGTAGCGGAACGGACGCTTTGGGTGTGCGGCCTGCGGGGATCGTGCCGTGCCCGGGGCGCCGGTGTCCCCGGCCCGCCGGGCTGAGATGCGGATGCCCCGGCTGGCCCGCAGCCTGAAGGTAGCGGGCCTGCCCACGCAGGGGCCGAGGCGGCGTGCGCAGCATGCTGCCGCCAGGGGTCCGCAGGCGGGAAATCCGGACTGCCGCACTCTGCGCGGGGGCAGTCAGCGCCGCCCCACGCGGCGCCAACACAAGGAGCCGACGTGTCTGAAAAGCGGAAGTCTTCGCATCCGAAGTCGGGCGAGGGGCCCAGCGCGCACAAGGGGTCTGAACAGCACGGATGGTCGCCCGATGTCGACCAGACCGAACAGCAGGAGAACCCGAGCGCCCACCGGTCCTTCCACCCCGAGCGCTACGCACCCGAGAAGGACCGCAGCAAGGAGGGCAGCGGGCGGGAGAAGGTGCCGCCGGCCAGCGAGGTGAAGGGCGAGACGAAGGGCGGCGAGCGCCGGGCCGCCGAGACCGACGAGAAGGGCATGCGCGACATGGGGCCCAAGGGCCGCTCGCGCCGGCCGAGCGGAGGCAGGGACACGGAGGCACACACCGGTGTCGATCCGCAGGAGCCCTGAGGCGCCGCAAGCCCACTCGGCCTGGGGCACCCTCACGGAGGGCGGCCCCGGGCCGAGACGTGCCGGGCACCCCACCGAGGGCGACCGGGCCGAGAGGCGGGCGACCGAGGGTGACCGGGCCGAGAGGCGGGCGCGGGACCGGCCCGCGCCCGCCTCACAGCTCCACGATCACCGCGTCACACCGTCACGGTCACCGCGTAGGCGATGAAGAAGGCCGCGCAGAGCACGACGATGATGCCGAGGATGATCATCGGGCCCTTGGCCCAGCCGCGTGTCTGCCGGTCGGCAGGACCGGTTTCCGAGCCCGTGCTGCCCTCACCCGCGGGGGTCTCGCCGGGCGGCACCCCGCCGACGGCACCAGGACTGTTGCGGGGATCCTGATCCGGGCTTTGTGTGTCCATATCGGAAAGCTCTTCCTTGTGTACGGTGCGCGCGGGTCGGTTCCCGGTGGGCGCGGGACGTGCGACGGGCGCGTGCGGAAGGAGCGGTGCCGGCGCGCGGGCAGGTGCCTGCGGGCCGGTGGGCGGGGCTAGTAGTAGTGCCGACGCCCGGCGACCGCGTGCCCCAGCGAGCCGAGAATCCAGAAGATCGCGCCAAGGACGGCGAGCACGATCCCGATCGTCCACAGGATCCCGAGGCCGGTCACGAAACCGATGATGAGCAATATGACGCCGAGAATGATCACGATGCTCTCCGATCGCGCATACGTTCCCCTTCTCACTGTGATCCCGGCTCGGCGCAAGGGCAACTGCTGATTCCGGCACCCGGCCATCCCCCCTCACCCGGCCGCCTCGCCGGCCGCCACCGGACCGCCGCGCCGGAGCGCCCCTCCTGCACCCCACCCCACGTGAACATCGTCACAACTGGCATGACACACGGGTGAGTTGGCCCGTCCCGGCTAGGACTTGCAGCATGACAGCTGCTGGAGTGGACGTGGTGGCCCGCGGGGCGAGCGTGCGTGGTCCGAGAGGGCCGGTGTTCGAGGGGGTGGACCTGGACGTACCGGCGGGCGGACTGCTCGCCGTGCACGGTCCGGCGGGCTCCGGGCGTACGTCGCTGCTGCTCGCGCTCGCCGGGCGGATGCGGCTGTCCGGAGGGGCCGTCCGGGTCGGCGGGCATGTCCTGCCCGCCGAGGGCCGGCGGGTCCGCAGGCTGGTCGCCCTCGCCCGGGCCGTGCCCGCGGTCACGCTCGAAGGACGGCTGCGGGTCCGGGAGGTGATGACCGAACGCTGCCTGACCAGCCCCGGTGTCACCGAGCGCGGCATCCGCGAGGCCTTCGGAACGCTGGACATCGCCCCGCGCGGGGCGGACCTGGTCGAGGACCTCGGCCCGGCCGGCGCCCTGCTGCTGGCGACCGCGCTGGCCCTCGCCGAGCGGCCGGGCGCCCTGGTCGTCGACGATGTCGACGCCGGTCTGCCGCCCGACGCGCAGCCACCCGTGTGGCAGGCCCTGGACCGGGTCCGGAACGACGGCCCCACCGTGCTGGCCGGGTGCCTCCAGCCGCCGCCCGCCCCCGGCCTGACCGCGCTGTTATTACCGCGGCGCAGCCGGGACCGTCTCCCGGCCGAAGAGGCCGCCGCCCGAGAGGACGCCGACACATGAGAGCCGTCAAGCTGGCACTGCTGGAACTCCGGCGCTTCCGCGGCCCGGTGCGCCGCCTGGTGCCCGTCCTGCTCTGTCTGGTGCCGCTGCTGTACGGCGCCATGTACCTCTGGGCGAACTGGGACCCGTACGGCAAGACCGACCGGATGCCGGTCGCCGTGGTCGACCAGGACCACCTGGCGCACGCCCCGCAGGGCCGCCGGGTGGACGCCGGCGACCAACTGGTCCAGCAGCTCAAGGCGTCCGGCACCTTCGACTGGCACTTCGTCGGCCCGGCCGAGGCCCGGGACGGGCTGGAGCACGGCCGCTACTTCTTCACCGTCGACATCCCGCCCGACTTCAGCCGCAAGCTCGCCACCGGGGCCGACACCCGCCCGCAACAAGCGGGCATCCGGATCGAACTCAACGATGCCAACAACTACATCGCCGGCATCATGACCGAGGTCGTGCAGAACAAGCTGCAGGACCAGGTCAACTCCGCCACCCACGCCGCCTATGTGCGCAGCGTCTACGGCGAACTGTCGGACGTACGCGACAAGCTGACCACCGCCGCCGACGGCGCACACCGGCTGGTGGGAGCCACCCGCGTCGCGCAACAGGGCACCTCCACGGTCACCTCGGCCACCTCCGGCCTGCACAGCGGGGCCGACGGCGTCGCCGCCGGGGCACGGCAGATCGCCCGGGCCGCCGGGCAGATCGACACCCTCTCCGGCCGCCTGGACCAGGCCGCGGCCGACCGCCTTCCCGCCGCCGTCTCCGCTCTGGTGACCACCGCCCGGCTGACCACCGACGGGCTGGACGCGGTGCACACCGCCACCGGCGCCACCCACAAGGGCACCTCACGGGCGGTGTCGGACCTCACCGGCCTCGGCGACGCCCACCCCGAACTGCGGGACGACCCGGTCTACCAGAAGGCCCTGAGCCACGCCCGCGCCCTGGATGCGACCGCCACCGACCTCGACGGCCGGGCCGCCGCCGCCGAGAACAACGCCCGGCGCTCCCTCCATGACGCCGAGCGTCTCCAGGACCACATCGGCGCACTCCGGCGCCAGGTACTGGCCCTGCACACCCCGCTCCGCCTCATCGACACCGGCTCCCACAGCGCCGCCGACGGCGCGCACGGCCTGGCCGAAGGGCTCGGCACCCTGGAGAAGGGCTCCGGAGCCCTGCGCACCGCCGCGGACCAGGCACACGACGGTGCCCGGGACGTCTCCCGCACCGTGGACGACGGACTGCACAAGATCCCCCGCACCAGCCCTGACCAGGTCGCCCACGCCGCCGAGGTTCTGGGCACCCCCGTCCACATCGACCGGGGAAACCTGCATCCGGCCGGGGTCTACGGACGCGGTCTGGCGCCGTTCTTCTTCGGTATCGCCCTGTGGGTGTTCGGCCTCTTCGCCTATCTGTTGTTGCGCCCGCTCAACCCCCGTGCCCTGGCCGGCCGGGTCGGCGCGTTCACCACCGCCGTCGCGGGATGGCTGCCGGCCGCCGTGCTCGGCGCCGTGGGGGCGCTGGTGCTCTACGGCGTCGTCGATCTCGCGCTCGGACTCGATCCCGTCCACGGCTTCTGGACGCTCGCCCTCCTGGTCACCGCGGCGGGGGCGTTCGTCGCCGTGGACCACTGTCTGCGCACGGTTTTCGGGGTGCCCGGCGATGTGCTGTCGCTGGTCCTGCTCATCCTCCAGCTCACCGCCTCCGGCGGGCTCTATCCGCTGCCCACCGAACCGGCCTTCTTCCAGGTGCTCAACCCCCTGCTCCCGATGACCTATCTCGTCGACGGACTGCGGGTCACCGTCTCGGGCGGGCTCACCGCGCACCTCTTGCGGGACTTCGTCGTGCTCTTCGCCTTCACGGCCGGCTTCCTCGCCGTGACCGCGCTCGCCGTACGGCGTCAGCGGGTGTGGACCGTCGGGCGACTGCACCCCGACGTCTCGCTGTGAGGGCGTGGATCGGGGCGTATGGGCGCGGCTGGGGGCCGCGGAGCTGTTGCCGTCCCTGGTGCTGCGGGACGGCGCCTGGCGGGCGGAGATCTTCGAGGTGCGGCGCCAAGTGGATACGCTGATCGGCGAGTTGGCCGTCCGCCGGGCGACCGCGCGGGACGTCGCGGCGCTACGCCAGCAGGTCGCCGCGGTGCGGGTCGGCAGCGACGCCGGCCAGGTGCAGCTCGCCGACGCCGAGTTCCACCGCACCCTGGCCCGCGCCACCGGCAACCGCGTCTATCTGCTCATGACGAACACCCTGCTCGGCGGCCACCTCCCGGTCCGCCAGGCGCTCGCCCGGCCGTTCCAGGACGCCGCTGCCGCCGCGGACCGCCTCCACCCGCTGGCGGAGGCGGTGGCCGCGGGGACGCGGACGCCGCCCGCCGGGCCCTGGAGGCCTACATGACCGACACCGAAGGCCTCATGCGTGCCACGGACGGATAGCGGCAGGGCCGGGAGCCCTGACCGCGGACCGGCCGGGAGGGGTGTCCGGAACGCAGACCCGGCGGGACGGTGCGGAACCGGCCTAGGAGTCGACGGCCCAGGCGCCGGTGACCCCGGCGTCGGCCTGCCCGGTGTCCTGGGCCGGAATACAGGCGTCCGCCCACCCTTGTACCGTCGGCTCCTCCAGCGAGTCGACCCACCAGTCGGCCAGCGCCTGTTCCTTCTCGCCGGGCTGTGCGCCGACCCCGAGCACCCGCATGCCGGCGGCCGCGGCGGCCTGCACGCCGCAGTGGGAGTCCTCGACGGCCAGGGCGTCCCCCGGATCGACTCCGCAGAGCCGGGCGGCCGTGACGTACACGTCGGGGTGCGGTTTGGGCCTGATGGCGGCGTCGGGCACCACGATGTGGCGGAAGCACTCCCGGAGTCCGGCCATGTCCAGGCACGACTCGACGACTTCCAGCGGGCAGTTGCTGGCCACCGCCAGCGGCGCGAACTGCACGGCCGAATGCACCAGTTCCGGCGCACCGGGCATGGTGGTGGGGTTGGCCGCCACGAGCTCGCGGAAGCGGTCGAGCAGGGTGTCCGTCATGTCCTTGGTCAGGTCGGGGCGGTCCGCCGCCTCGGCCATCAGGCGCCCGCATTCGGTGTAGTGCAGTCCCCGGGCCTGTTCGGAGAATTCGGCCGAGGGGGTGCAGCCGTATTCGCGCAGCACCATGTCGCGGGCGTCCACCCAGTGGCGTTCGGTGTCCATCAGGGTGCCGTCGCAGTCGAAGACCACGGCGGCGGGTGTCCAGGAGAAAAAGCGATGTGCGGTCATCCGGGTTTCCGTTCCGACAGGCCCGGAGCGGCGAATGACCGGTCGCGTGCGGGGCGAGGCAGCGTCGGATGACGGCCGCCGGGCACCGGGCGGGGGTTTCCGGCAGAGGGCAGCCACCGAGAAGGGGGAACCTGGTGCGCTCTGCAGCGGAAAATAACGATCGTTACGTTACGGACGGCAACTCGGCGTGGTCAATAGGCTCCTAATTGTCCATATTGTATGGTCCTATGAGTAACTCAGGGTTCCGTAGGCCGTCCGTGTGTCGCCCTGGGTGACACGGAAGACGCAGGTCGAGTCGTACTGCGTGCACAGCACCCGTGCCGGCGGGGCGAGTTCGGTGAACCGCACGGCCTTCATGCGCCCGGCGCGCGGCCGGCCCAGAGTGCCCCTGCTGCCGTAAGAGGCGGCCTGTCGCGCGGCCTCCAGGAGTGCCATGCCCGGCACATGGTCGGTCGGGTGGTCGAAGAGGAACGGGTGCAGCGGGTCGGCCGGCGAGAGGAGCAGCCGGCCCTCGGCGACGGCAAGGACCGCGTCCTGCGGGTGGTTCACCGACAGTTCCGCCGCCGACGGGCGGTACGCCGCTTCCGGGGCGGGGGTCACCATGCCGACGCGGGCCGACCTGCCGCGCAGGGCGCGGTACTGCGCGTCGCTGAGGAACCGCACGCCGCCGCCTCCCTGCCCGAAGGACAGCCCGCAGACGGTGAAGGCGGCGTCCAGGCGCAGGCCGGTGACGCGGCGGTCCGGATCGCGCCGCAGCGCGCTCACCCGCGCGCGGCAGGTGACCTCGGTCGCACCGGCGCGGGCCGGTGGCTCGTTGCCGGGCGCGAGGCGGAAGTACAGGTCGGCGATGACCGCGTGGCACGCCGCGGGAACGGCGTAGAAACGCAGTGGGATGTAGAGACCGAGCTGACGCAGCGTCTCCACGAGGATCAGCGGGCTGTGCCGCGGTGATCCGTCGCGGGGGAACGTCGCATGGGCACGCGGCCATGACGCGGCCGCGGCGAAGACATGGGGGGTATCCGTCCGCCGTACATCCGTAAGGAGGACCTCCGCCACGGAAGTCCGGTGCACCAGCTCCCGCTCGACGGTGCGGGACCAGCTGAGCGGCTCACTCTTTCCGGCGGTGCCAGCAGTTGAGGAACTCATACGACCAGGGAATATCGAAAATCGAACATGCGCACCTGTTCATTCCGGGTGGCGCAGCGCGATAGATTGCGGGCCGCCGGCACGAGAACGACATCTGAGGTGTACGTGCAGATCCGGGCGAAGACGACACGCAGGTTCCTTCTGGAGGCGGCGGCGGCCCTGTTCGACGAGCGAGGGTACGCCGGCACCAGCATCAGCGATATCAGCGCACATTCCGGCCGCACCAGCGGGGCGATCTATTTCCATTTCGCCAGCAAGGAGAAGCTCGCCCTCGCCATTGTCGAGGAGCATTTCGCCACCTGGCCGCAATTGATCACCCGGTACCGGAAGCCCGGCCTGCCCGCCCTGGAGAGACTCGTCGGACTGAGCTTCGACGTGGCCCGGGCATTCCGTGACGACATCGTCGTACGCGCCGGATCCCGCCTCTGGGCCGAACGCAAGGCCATCGAAACCGAGCTTCCCGCCCCGTTCCTCGACTGGATCGACGCGGTCACCCGACTCCTCGAAGAAGCCGGCGACAACGGCGAACTCGCCGCCGGTGTGCCGCCCGCCGCCACCGCGCACAGCGTCGTCTGTGCCTTCTTCGGGCTGCACACCGTCTCCGACGCCCTGGAGGGGCGCCGGCACATCGAGGCCCATCTGCACGACCTGTGGCTGCTGCTGCTCCGCGGCCTCCAGGCGGAACCGGACCCCGCAGGTCTGCTCGACCGGGTACGCCGACGGGCCCGTACCGGCAGGCCGGCACCCGAACCGGCATAGCCGCGCCGGCCACGGCATACTGCGAGCCCGTCGCACCTCCCGCTTTCCGCGCCCCCAGCCATGACCGAGGTGCAATTTATTGCATGACATCAGCAGTTAGTTGCACCAACAGTGCGCTTATGTCTATCGTCTCGAAGCGGGGCCGTCGAAAGATGGCCATAGGGGGACGACCAGTGACCGTCATAGCTTCTGCGGCCAAGCCGGATACGGCTGTTGCCGCATGCCGAACCACGACGGGGGACCCGCATGGCGGCTGATCGCAGCAGTTACCTCTCCGGCAGTCGCCGAGAGCGAATTCCTTTCCTCGTCGCCCAGGGAAAGCCGGCGCAGGACACGGCATTGCACACGCTCGTACCGGTCGCCGCGCACAAAGGGGCAACGGGCGCTCAGGAAGCGCCGTTCGGTATAGGCGCCGCCTGGCAACTCGGGGAAAGCCTCTACACGCAGGTGCAGGACAATTCCACCGGGCGGCTGGCCGTATTCGCCACGCGCGGCTCCGGGCACATAGAGCGCGTCACCGGCTACACCTGGAACGTCGGCCCCGTCTGGCGGCTGCTCACCGGACCGGCTGCGCCGCGTGATCTGTGGTCCCAACTGCGCTACGAACACTTCCTCCGGCACTCTCCCGTGGCGGATCACGTCCCGGAGTGTGCACATCACTGCGGTGGCCGTCCGGAGGACGGTGCGCCCTCCCCGGCCGCCGCCGACGACTCCCCGTGCGACGAGACGCCGGCGCAGCCGTGGCCCGGGGCCGGTGATCCACTCGAAGAGCTCTGGGAGGAGTCGTGCCCGAAGGGGTCGGCAGCCCAACGGCTCCAGGAGGGAGCGGAGTTGCTGCGCCGGCGCGTGGCCCACCTGCTGGCCGACTGCCCGGTTCCTCCGCTGCAGGAGCGTCCGCACGCCGAGCACCTCGACGCTGAACTCGCCGGCCAACTCCTGCGGGCCTACGACGCCTTGCGGGGTGCGCTGGCGCTGCACTGCCCGTGGCAGAGCGGCTGGCTCGGCTCCTGGGCCTATGGCATCGCCGAGGAACTGGTCTGGCGCAGCCGCCTGGGAGCCGCCCGCAGCGAGGCCGAACGGACCGCGCGGGAGTCGATGGCGGTGGAATCCGCCCTGTCGTCCCCGTGGCCGTTGCCGGCCCCGCACATCTGCCCCGGCCCGCACACCGTGCACGACGAGGTCCCGGGCAGCTGACCGGTCGCCCGATTCGGCCATGAGGCCGCTCCGTTCCGGCCAAACCGGATTCCGACGGGCCAGATTCCCGCAGCCGAGGCCGGGCGTCCCGTCCCGCGTACGCAGGTCAACGGTGCCGCGTACCCTGCACCAGGGGGCACTGTGCCGCGTGCGACCCTTTAGTGCACACGCCACGGAGGGACAAGGTTGGACCGCCACGAACTCGCCAGGGCGGCAGGCACGTCCGCCGGTCCGGACGGGGCCGCGCACGCCGCCAAGACCGCCATCGCCCGCAGGCTCCGGCACATCCGCCACCACCACCCCGAAGGCCCCTTCACCCTGGCCCGGTTGGCGGAACTCGCCGGGGTCTCGAAGCGCACCCTGGCCGCTGCCGAATCCGCGGACGGAACCAACCTGACCGTGGAGACCCTCGTCAAGGTGGCCCACAGTCTCGGCGTCTCCCGGGTGGCCTACTTCCTCGACGAGCAGGTCTTCGACGACGTCAACTCCGAGCTGGAGCTGCTCAGGAAGATGCGCACCCATCGCGTGGAGAGCGTGGCGCTGCGGCAGACGGGCCCCGCCGCCCCCGACTCCTCGCTGACCGAACTGAGCCATCTCATCACCCGGTTGGTCAGCACCGCCGAGGCGGCCCGGGCGACCCTGGAGGACCTGCCGGGGCAGGGCCGCAACGACCGCTCGCCGCAGTGATGGTGATGCGCTGGCGGCACAAAGACACAGACCCGCAGGCGACGCGGCTGCGCGAACAGTGCGAACGGCGGGTCGACGCCCTGGGGCTGCCCACGCACACGAAGCTGTCCGTCGACGACCTGTGCGCACACCTCAGTCGGGGGTCCGGACGGCCCATCCAGCTCCTGCCCTGCCCGCTGCCGCTGGGCAGCCCCGACGGCCTCTGGGTCTCCACCGCGAGCACGGAGTACGTCGTCTACGAGCAGCGGCTCGCGCCGGTGCACCAGCAGCAGGTCATCCTGCACGAGCTGGGCCACCTCATCTGCGACCACGAGTCGAGCCCGGTCCTCACCCCCGAGGCCTCCCGGCTCCTGCTGCCCTCGCTCGACCCCGCTCTGATCCGCCGGACGCTGGGGCGCGAACACGCCCGGTCATGGGCGGAGACCGAAGCCGAGTACGTCGGCTCGCTGATCGGGCGCCGGATCGGGAGCTGGACCGCCGGCCACGTCCGGCCCGTCCCACCCGCGATGCAAGAGCTGGTCTCCCGGCTCGGTGCGCTGGACAACCCCGCCTTCCGAGGAAGCAATGAATAGCGTTCTCTACCCCTTGTGTGCTGCCGTCGCCTGCCTGGCGCTGCTGTACAAACTGCGCGTGCTGCGCACGGACCGCTCCGTGACACAGGTCGCGCTGCTGGCCAACTTCTTCTTCCTGTTCGTCACCTATACCGTCTCCACCCCTGCGGTCTGGGCGGCGACCAGCAGCGCCGTCGGCATCGTCAACTTCTCCGGGTTGCTGTCGCAGAGCTGCGTCATCCTGCTGACGGCGTGCCAGCAGATCGTGCTGCTCCACCTCAGCCATGAAGCCCCGGTCGCCTGGCGCAAGGCCCGCCCCCGGCTGATCGGACTCGGACTCGTCCTCGCCGCCATGGTCGCGCTGTTCACCGTGGCCACCAGCCGCGGGGAGAAGCCCGACGACTTCGCCATCGACAGCGCCCAGTACTACCCCGCCTACCTCGCCCTCTACCTGCTCGCCTACGCCGCGAACCAGGTCGATGTGGGCGTCCTCGGCTGGAGCTACGCCAGGATCGCGCCGCAGCCCTGGATGCGTCGCGGGCTGTATCTCATCGCCGCGACGCTGCCCTTCGCCCTCATCTACACCGGATGCCGGGCCGCCGACATCGTTGCCGCCCAGTTCGGCGTCGGCGGGCAGGCCTGGGAGCCGGTGGCCCAGGTCGCCGTCACCATCGCGACCCTCAGCAAGACACTGGGCTGGATCCTGCCCGACTGGGGCCGCCATCTCAGCGCGCTGTGGCAGCGGTTCACCGACTACCGCGCCTTCCGGGAGCTGGGCCCGCTGCACCGCGAGGTCACCTCCCAGATTCCCGAACCGGTGCTGCACCTCGAACCGGACACGGATCTGCGGACCCGGCTCTACCGCCGGCTCGTCGAGATCCGCGACGCCCAATGGGCGCTCCGCGTCTGGATCCCGGCCGACGTGGCCGACGCCGCCGAAGAGCGCGCCCGGGCGGCCGGTCTGGCCGGCACCGACCTGGCGGCCACCGTCGAAGCCGCCCAGCTCAGGGCCGCACTGGAGGCGCGGGCCGCGCAACGGCGGCCCGCCGTCCACCCGCCCACGCCCCGCGTGGCGGAGCCCCAGGACCTCGCAGCCGAACTCGCCTTCCAGCGCAAACTGGCGCGCGCATTCACCACGTCCCCGATCGTCCGAGCCGCGGCCGCCCAGCCCGCCGCCGGCCCGGCAACCCAGGAACGCACATGAACCGGCAGACCCCGGCACCGACCCTCAGCAGCCCCTTCGACCAGGAATTCTTCCAGGACCCCTACCCCACCTACGCCCGGCTGCGCAGCGAAGGGCCGGTGCACCGGATCGCGCTGCCCGACGGGTCCCCCGTCTGGCTCGTCACCCGGGAGCGCGACGTGCGGGCCGGGCTCACCGACCCACGGCTGTCGGTGAACAAGGCCCATTCCACGAACGGTTACCAGGGGTTCTCCCTGCCGCCCGCGCTGGACGCCAACCTCCTCAACATCGACCCGGCCGATCACCTGCGGCTGCGCCGGCTGGTCTCGAAGGGCTTCACCCCACGGCACGTCGAGCAGCTCCGCGAGCGGGTTGCCGCCGCGGCCGGTCAATTCGCCGACCGGCTGGCCGAGTTGGGGCAGGCCGACCTGGTCGCGACCTTCGCCAACCCCCTGCCCCTGGTCATCATCGGGGACCTGCTGGCCGTGCCCGAGGCGGACAGCCGGACGTTCTCCGGATGGGTCGCCGCCATGTTCGCCCCCGAGTACCCGGGGCACACCGCCGAAGCGATCGGACACATCCACCGCTACCTCCTGGACCTCATCTCCTCCCGTCGCGCCCACCCCGCGGACGACCTGCTGTCCTCCCTGATCGCCGCCCGCGACGACGGGTCCCGGCTCAGCGAGGACGAACTGGTCTCACTGGCCTTCCTGATCCTCATGGCGGGCAGCGAGAACACCCAGCACCTGATCAGCGGCGGCCTGCTCACCCTGCTCCGCCATCCCGACCAGCTGACCACCCTGCGCGCCCGCCCCGAGCTGATGCCCGAGGCCGTCGAGGAGCTGTTCCGCTTCGCCCATCCCAACCAGATGGCCATCCGGCGCTTCCCCACCGAACCCGTCGAGATCGGCGGCGTACGGATACCGACGGGCGACACCGTGCTGCTCGCGCTCGCGTCCGCCCACCGGGACCCGTCCCGCTACCCGGAACCGGACCGCTTCGACCTCCACCGGACCGACAAGACCCATCTCGCGCTCGGCCACGGCGTCCACTACTGCCTGGGCGCCGCCCTGGCCCGGCTGGAAATCCGCACCGCGCTGAGCACCCTGCTCGACAGGTTCCCGGGGCTGCGGCTCGCCGTGCCGGACGAGCAGCTGGAGTGGCGCGCATCGTTCCGCTCGCACGCACTCAAGCAACTTCCGGTAGCCGTCGGGTAGGCCGCCGTGCCCCGGAGGGCGATCCTTGACCAGCGAAAAAGGATGCGATTGCCTGGGGCCACGGGAAGTTGATCCGGAACGGATCCGGATCGCGGTCCGCTCCCGGGGCGGTGGGGGAGGACCGCGGCTGCCGCGCGGGACGCCGGGTCCCCACACCACTGCCCACCCCCCCACAAAGGATGCAGCCCGAGTATGACGAACCACACACACGAGCCCGCTGTGCGCAGGAGCCGCACCCGGATAGCGGCCACCGCCGCGGCGGCGACGGCTGCGGCACTCGCCGCGTCGCTGCTCGCCGGCTGCTCGGCCGGGGACCAGAAGGACGCCAAGAGCCCCGGGCCGGGGGCGTCCGCGCCGCACAAGAGCAAGGCCCCCTCCCCGAAGGCGCCCCCGCACGCTCCGTCCACCCCCGCCCCGGCGCCCGGCATTTTCGCGCCGTACGTCGACACCTCGCTCCGGCCCTCCTACGACCTCCTCAAGGGCGCCCGGGAGACCGGTGTGAAGGAGTACAACCTGGCGTTCGTCTCGCCGGGAGACGGCTGTGTGCCCAAGTGGGGCGGACGGCAGGACCTGGCCGCCAACCCGGTGGCCCGGCAGGCGGACCGACTGCGCTCCCAGGGGGGCGAGGTGCGGATCTCCTTCGGCGGCCAGAGCGGTAACGAACTGGCCCGGGTCTGCGGCTCGGTGGACAAGCTGGTCGACGCCTACCGCAAGGTCATCGACGCCTACCACCTGACGAAGGCCGACTTCGACATCGAGGGCCCCGCCCTGACGGACACCAAGGCCAACGACCTGCGCGCCCGGGCGATCGCCCGGCTCCAGCGGAGCCGGAAGCTGGATGTCTCCTTCACGCTGCCGGTGATCCCCTCCGGCCTGAACCGGGACTCCCTCGCGGTGCTGAACAGCGCGAAGAAGAACGGCGTCCGGGTCTCCGCCGTGAACATCATGGCCATGGACTACGGCACCTACTACGACGGCGACATGGGCAAGTACGCCATCGACGCCGCCACCGCCACCCACCGGCAGCTCAAGACGGTGCTGGGCATCCACGGCGAGGCCGCGGCCTGGAAAACGGTCGGGGTCACGCCGATGATCGGGGTGAACGACGTCAAGGGCGAGGTCTTCCGGCCCGACGACGCGGCCGAACTCAAGGCGTTCGCCGAGAAGAAGGGGCTCGGCCGGCTGTCGATGTGGTCCCTCACCCGCGACAAGCCCTGCCCGGAAGGCGCGAACATCAAGGCACAGGCGACCTGTTCCAGCATCGGGAAGAACTCCAACGAGTTCGTACGGGCCTTCACCGGCTGACGAGTGCTGCCGTGGTCATGTTCTTCGCCCGGCATCTCGGCCGCGCGGTCACGTCACCGGCCTGACCTGACGGTATCGGCGCCCGGCCACCGGTCGGGCGCCGATACGGCTGCTCCGGGACGGCCCCAGGCCCTAGACATGCCAGCTGACGGTCCCGTCGGCCGCGGTCAGGACGACGAGTAACACGAGGTCGAGCACGCCGAACGCCAGGCCCAGCCAGGCGCGCAGACGGCGGATCGTGCCCCGGGAGAGCGCCAGGATGCCGAACAGGACGGCGCACGGGCCGAAGAAGACATTGAAGATCACGCTCCCCAACAGACCGCAGACGAAGGCGGCGACGGCCATCCGGTCGGCCTGCGGACGGGGGCCGGTCTTCAGCGGGATCCAGGTCGATGTCATCGCGAGGCTCCCTTCATGCCGCTCTTACGGCGTTCCCGCAGGAAGAACACCGTGAGCCAGGCCGTGATGGCGATCCCACCCACCACGGTGACGGACACCGGGACATGGCCTGCGGTCCCGAGCAGCGCACCGAAGAGGAAGAGGGCGACAACCAGGAAGAGCATGCTGTGCCTTTCGTGCGAAGGCCGGTGCATGCCGCAGCCGGCCTGAGCGGGCACCTGCCGCTCCGTTGCGGCGGCTTGCGTGAAGCCTGGTACCCGCATCTCGCACACCTATGGGCGCGTTCCGCCTTCCACGGCCTCGGGGGCGGGCCGGGGCGCGCGCCGGTAGTGGTCGAGCTGTGTGATGCCGTTGTAGCCGTAGCTCTCGGGGTGGAGTTCGTACAGCGCGACCCCGGCGACCGGAGGCAGCACGCCCAGGGTCTCCCGCAGCAGCGCGTAGGCCCCGGTGATGAACCGCCCCTTCTCGTCGGCGCTGTTGGTGCCCGCGGTGATGCTCACCTCCACATGCGCGCCGGTGGCCTCCCGGACGGGGCGTCCGGCGACGAAGAAGTGGCCGGCCGGGGCCGGGTGCACATGGACCGTGGTGCGGGCGGCGGACTTTCCGAGGGCGGAGACGGCCAGGTCCGTCAGGCCTTCCGCGAGCGCCTGCCGGCGGGCGGGCGCAAGGTTCGGGTCGGAGACGGTGACGCGGATGTACGGCACGGGGCGACGCCTTTCCAGAAGGGGGAGTGGATGCTCATGACCCTTTCCGGTCAGGGAGGATGAGTCCAACGCGGAGGGTTGATGGGCTCATGAGGGAGCCTCATGACGAGGGGTGGGGAGGCAGCGTGGCGCTGAATCTGCCGCAGTTGCGCGCGTTCGTCGCGGTCGTCGACGCGGGCGGGTTCGGTACCGCGGCGGTGGACCTGGGGCTGAGCCAGTCGGCGGTCTCGCACGCCGTCGCCTCGTTGGAGCGCACCCTCGCCGGCCTGCTGTTGGTCCGCTCGACTCCCGTACGCACCACGGCCCTTGGCGATGCGGTCCTCTCCCACGCCCGCTCGGCGCTCGCGGCGGCGGACGCGGTCGTCGACGCCGCGGCCCGGCACACCGCGACGGCGGGCGGCACGGTGCGCCTCGCCGCCACCCCCACGGTCTGCCAGGGACTGCTGCCCTCGCTGCTGCGCCACTGGTCCGAGCGGCTGCCGGCCCTCCACATCCGGGTTTTCGAAGGCAGCGGCGAGGAGACCGAGGACTGGCTCGCGAGCGCGGCGGCGGACGCCGCCGTCGTGGTCGACCCGCCCCCGGTCGCCGGCCGGGAAGACCCCCGTGCCGGCAGCGGCGCGCTGCTGGCGACCGACCCCTTCCTCGCTCTGCTCCCGCAGGACCACCCCCTGGCGGGTGAGGAGACCGTCCATGTCGCGGACCTCGCGGACGACCCGCTGATCCTCTCGCCGAACGGCTGTGAGCGGCACATCCGCACCCTCCACCGACTGGCGGGGGAGGAGTACACCCCGGCCCATCGCGTACAGGACCTCGGCACGCTCATCAGCATGGTCCAGGCCGGCCTCGGCGTCTCGATCCAGCCGGAGGTCTCCCGTCCGCTGGTCCCGGACGACCTCGTCCTGGTGCCGATCACCCCGCACCACAGCAGGAACCTGGTCCTGTGCGGCCCGCAGAACCGTCCCTGGCAGCCGGCGGTGCGGACCCTCGTGGACTCCGTGGCGCAGCTGCCGACGGGGGCGAGCGGTCTCGTCTGACTGTGCCCGGGTGAGGCGCCGGGGCAGCCACGTACCCCGGTCGGCCACCGCCGCCAACGGACGGCGCACGCACCGGTGTTGAGCCGGGCGGGCGCTTACCTCCCCCAGATCTTCAGATAGGCCGCGCGGTATCCGGGCGGGTCCCACGTCGTGGCGCCGCCGCTGTTGGCGGCCGTGGAGATGTGCACGGGGGAGACGTATCCGCTGGCGGGCCGGCCGGAGAAGGAGCGGTTGAATTCGTCGAGGATCTGCCAGCCCTGCTGGGCGAAGGGTTCGGGAACGGTGGCCGCCTGGAACTCCCTGCTGTTGATGCGCTGGAAGGCGGACGGATCGCCGTCGCCCGCACCGATGTTGAAGGGGGCGCCGCCGCCCTTCTTGCGTGCGGCCCGCAGTGCCGGGGCGGCATCGGCGAAGTACACGTCGTTGATGGCGACGGAGTGGGTCCAGCGGTCCCGGAAGCGGGAGAGCAGCGAGGAGGCTTCCTGGGGGGTCCGGCTGCTGGTGTCCGAGATCGGGATGTTCTCCTCGGCCAGCAGCCGCACGCCGGAGCAGGTGGCCAGCGCCTTCTTGATCAGCTCGGACTTGTTCCTGGCGAACGGGATCGAGGCATCGGTGAACACGACGACCCCGGCGTGGCCGTGGGAGTGCGCGATGATCCAGTCCGCGCTGATCTTCGCGACGTCCTGGACCCGGGTGGTGACGTTGCTGAAGAGCTTGGGCTCCTTGCTCGGGCCGGGGGCGTCGACGGCGTGCCAGCCGATGAGCGGGATGTGTGCCGCGTTGGCCTTCGCCACCTGCTGCGACGTCAGATGCGGGTCGAAGCCGCCGATGACGATGCCCGAGGGCCGCAGGGTGATGGCCTGGCTGAAGGCCGCCTGGATCCCGGCCGGGGTGCCCTGGCCGTCGATCACCCGGACGTTCCAGCCGATGGCCTTCGCGGCCTCCTGCACGCCCTTGGCGGCACCGGCGACGCCGGGGTTGTTCATGGTCTGCGCGACATAGACGATCCGCTTGCCGGACACCGCCCGGGGGCCGGTGGTGGGGCCGTCCCATGCGGAGTGGGTCGTCATGGCCCGCTCAACGGCCGTCCGGGCACCGGCCAGGACGGTGGGGCAGCCGGTCCGTGCCGGCCCCGGCGAGGAGGACCCGCCGCCGGTCGAGGTGCCGCGCTCGCAGCCGGTGAGCACGGTGAGCCAGGCGGCAACCACTGCCGGAACGACGGCGCCGGCGCGGGCGGTCCTGTGGTGCGAGGGCACGGGCACTCCTTGCGGAGGGGCGACAGGGGGGCAGCCGGCGGTCAAGGGGTGGTTTGCGGCACGTCATGGCGGGGCCGGGGAGGTGCCGCCCGCCCCCGGCGCAGCTGCCGGCGCGCGGCATAGCCGGCCATGCCGACGGCGATGAGCAGGGTCGCGCCGTTGAACAGCGGGGTGACCCAGAACTGGGCGCCGAGCTGACCGATGCCGGCCAGGCCGATGGCGAGGATGACGACGGCGACCAGGGTGCCCAGGGCGTTGGCGCGGCCGGGTCTGATCGCCGTGGAGCCGAGCAGCGCACCGACGAAGGCGGGCAGCAGGTAGTCCAGGCCGACGCTGGGGTTGCCGATGCGCTGCTGGGCGGCCAGCAGGACCCCGGCGATACCGACGACCAGACCCGATCCGGCGAAGGCGTAGATGACGTAGCGCCGGACGGGGATGCCCACCAGCTCGGCGGCGCGGGGGTTGGAGCCGATGACGTACAGGTACCGGCCCAGCGGCAGCCGTTCCAGGAGCAGCCACAGAACGGCGGTGAGGGCGAGGACGTAGCACGCGGAGACCGGCAGGCCGAGGAACCTGGAGTCGTAGAGGTCGGTGAAGGCCGCCGGCAGGCCCTGTGGCCCGGGGACGATCCGGGCGCCGTTGGTGATCCAGCCGGTGAGGGCGTACAGGATGCTGCCGGTGCCGAGGGTGGCGATAAACGAGTCGATCTTCGCGAATTCGACGACGACACCGTTGAAGGTGCCGACGACCGCCCCGCCCAGGACCACCACGAGGCAGGCCGGCGGCCACGGCCACCCTTCGTTGGCGATCAGCTGCATCGTCATGACGTGCGCGAGGCCGAGCCCGTAGCCGATGGACAGGTCGAAGTTCGCGGTGACGATGGGGATCATCGCGCCGAGCGCGAGGACGGCGGGGATCGACTGGTTGGACAGGACCTCGGAGATGTTGTCCAGGGTGGGAAAGGTGTCCGGCAGCGCCAGGGAGAAGGCCAGGAACAGCAGGACGGTGAGGGCCAGGAGACCGTAGGCACCGAGGAGGTGCCCCCACCGGCGGCCCAGCGGGGGCCGGGAGAAGGGCGGCATCGTCACCCCGTCCCGGTGAGTGCGGGCATGGCCGAGGAGGCGCGGGCGAGTCCGGCGGCCGTGAGACCTTCGCCGCTCAACTGCACGGTCACCGCCCCGCGGACGAACACCAGGGCCCGATGGCACACGTCGGCGACCTCCTCGAAGTCGGTGGAGAGGAGGAGGACCGCGAGGCCGTCGGCCAGCGCCTCCTGGAGCAGGCGGTAGAGCGCCGTCTTGGCACCGACGTCCACCCCGGCGGTCGGCTCTTCGAGGATCAGCAGGCGCCGGTGCATCCCGAGCCACCGGCCGACCAAGACCTTCTGCTGGCTCCCCCCGGACAGGGTCGCGATCGGTGCCTCGGTGTCGCTGGGGGACACCGAGAACCGCTCGACCAGGGCGGCGGCTTCGGCGCGCTCCCGCCGGGGGCCGGTCCAGCGGAACGCCGGCACCCCGCCCGCCCGGGGGTTGGCCAGGAAGTTCTCCCGCACGGTCAGTTCGGCGGCGCAGCCCTCTTCCTGACGGTTGCTGGTCACCAGGCCCACGCCGGCGGCGACCGCGGCGGCGACCGTGTCCGGTGCGTACGGGCGCCCGTCGAGCAGGGCGCGTCCGCCGAGGAGGTGCCCGGCGCCGGCGAGGGCGCGGCCCAACTCCATGTGCCCGGCGCCGGTGAGGCCCACCATGCCGAGGATCTCCCCGGTGCGCAGTTCCAGGCTGACCGGTGCGGTGTTCTCGGTCCGTACCCGGTCCAGGCTCAGGACGGCCGGGCCCGCGGCGGGTGCGAACCGGTAGCCGCCCGGTGCGTGGCCCACGATGTCGTGCACCAGCCGGGCCGGGGAGTAACCGGCGAGCGGGCCCTGGCCGATGAGGCGGCCGTCGCGCAGCACGGCGAAGACATCGGCGACCTTGTACACCTCGTCGATCCGGTGGGTGACGTAGACCAGAGCGTGGCCCTGGTCGCGCAGGGTGTGCAGGACGTCGAAGAGCCGGGCGCAGTCCGCTGCCGGGAGGCTGGCGGTCGGCTCGTCGAGGACGATGAGCGCGGCCCGGGTGGACAGTGCGCGGGCGATGGCGACCAGGGAGCGTTCGGCGCGCGGGAGGTCGGTGAGGGGCGTGCCCGGGTCGAGATGCGCGGCGACGATGTCCAGGGCAGCGGTGGCCTGCCGGCGGGTCCGCCGCCAGGAGAGCAGCCCCGCGCGGCGGGGGTACCCGGCGCCCAGGGCGATGTTCTCGGCGACCGTCATCCACTCGACCAGTCCCAGGTCCTGGTGGATGAAGGACATGGCGCGGGCGGCCGCTTCGGTGCCGAGCGGGTGCCCGGCGACCGTCACCTCGCCCTCGTCCGCGTGGTGGACGCCCGCGAGCACCTTGATGAGGGTGGACTTCCCCGCGCCGTTGGGACCGAGCAGGGCGAGGATCCGGCCGGGACGGATGTCGAGGTCGACGCCGTCGAGTGCGAGGGTGCCGCCGAACCGTTTGCTGAGACCGCGTACGCGGACTAGGGGCTCCGGGGCACCGCGCGGGGGAGGGCTGCTGTCTGGAGCGTCATGCACGGACTTCTCCGGGGGTCGGCCTCGTGGTTCTTCCTGCTTGTCCCGACTGGCCGGTCCGCGCTGCGGGGCGCTCGGCGGCGGTGCGGGCGGCGCGTGGGGTGAATCCGCGGTGCACCGTTTCGTGCCGGTATCTGCAATTCCGTCATGGTACGGCCCGCTGGGGCTTGGCGGCCGTATGGGGCACTAGAGGGCGGGGATGTCGTCGAAATACCTCTCGGTGGCGTCGGACTGTCCTCCAGGGGCCTCCAGGGCGCACTCGGCCCAGATGACCTTGCCGTCGGCGGTGTAGCGGGTGCCCCACGCCTGGGCGAGTTGGGCGACGAGGAACAGGCCGCGGCCGCCCTCGTCGGTGCTGGCCGCGTGGCGCAGATGCGGGGCGGTGCTGCTGGTGTCGGAGACTTCGCAGATCAGCGTGCGGTCGTGGAGCAGGCGGACCTGGATGGGGCCGTTGCCGTAGCGGATGGCATTGGTGACCAGCTCGCTGAGCAGGAGTTCGGTGGCGAAGACGACCTCCTCCAGTCCCCATGCGGCCAGTTGGCGCGTCACGGCGGCGCGGATGCCGGAGACCAGCGACGGGTCGGCGGGCAGCTCCCAGGTGGCGATCCGCCGGGGGTCCAGTGCGTGGGTGCGGGCGACGAGCAGGGCGATGTCGTCGTCGGGGTGCTCGGGCACCACCGTCCGGACCACTTCCGCGCAGGTGTCCTCGGGCGACCGGCTCGGGTGAGCCAGGGCCCGGCGCAGCTGGTCGAGGGCCGTATCGACGTCGCGCCGGCGGTTACCGATGAGCCCGTCGGTGTACAGGACGAGCCGGCTGCCTTCGGGGAGGTGGAAGGTGGCGGTCTCGAAGGGCAGACCGCCCAGGCCCAGGGGCGGGCCGGCGGGCAGGTCGGGGAAGGTGACGGTGCCGTCGGGGCGGACCAGCGCGGGCGGGGGGTGGCCGGACCGGGCCATCACACACACCTGCGAGGTGGGGTCGTAAATGGCGTACAGGCAGCTGGCACCGATGATGCCGGTGCTGTCGCAGGAGCCGTCCTCGGTGCCTTCGTCCCGGTCGAGGCGTCCGACGAGATTGTCGAGGTGGGTGAGGACTTCGTCCGGAGGGAGGTCCAGTTCGGCGAAGTTGCGCGCGGCGGTGCGCAGCCGGCCCATGGTCGCGGCGGCGTGCAGCCCGTGGCCGACGACATCCCCGACGACGAGGGCGACGCGGGTGCCGGAGAGCGGAATGACGTCGAACCAGTCGCCGCCGACCCCGGATGCGGCCGGCAGATAGCGGTGGGCGACCTCGACGGCGCTCTGTTCGGGGAAGCGCTGCGGCAGCAGGCTGCGCTGCAGGGCGAGGACCACGGTGTGTTCGCGGGTGAAGCGGCGGGCGTTGTCGATGCAGATGGCGGCGCGGGTGGCGAGCTCCTGGGCCAGCGAACGGTCGTCGTCTCCGAAGGGGGCGGGGTCCTGCGAGCGGTAGAAGCTGGCGATGCCCAGCGCGATGCCGCGGGCGAGGAGGGGCACGGCGATCAGGGAGTGGATGCCGTGATCGAGGATGTGCCGGGCGTGTGCGGCGTCCTGGGCGATCCAGTCCGGGGCGGCCGTCAGATCGGGTTCCAGGATGGGCTGACGGTCGATCAGGCACCGGATCTGCGGGGTGGTCGGGCGCAGGGCGACCCGATCACCGGCAGGGTAGAAGGGGCAGTGCGCGCGGATGCCGTGCACCACCGTGCGGTGCAGGCCGGTTTGCAGGTCGGTCGGCTCCTCGCCGCGCAGCACCGCCTCGGGAAGGTCGATGGTGACGTAGTCGGCCAGCCGCGGGACGGCCATCTCGGCGAGTTCCCGGGCGGTACGGCTCACGTCCAGGGTGGTGCCGATCCGGGTGCTCGCCTCGGACAGCAGCTCCAGCCGGCGCCGGGCCGCCACGGCGTACGAGCCCACCCCGGGCTCGCCGATCAGCACCACCCCGCCGGTGGCACCGCCGGTGTCCGGTCCGGTGGTGCCCAGCGTGTCCGGCGGGCGGGCCGTCGTGACCGGCCGGCCGGGTTCGGGGGCGTAGAGGTGTCCGGGCGGCGGAACGGCAGGGGCGGGGGCCGGCGGCGCCGGGGCGCCGGGCGGGGCGTCGGCCGGGGCGCCGGCTTCGGCGAGGACGGCGAGGTGCCGATGCGGCGTGGGGAGGACCGCCTCGATGACGATGCCCTCCAGGCCGGAGGGGCCGGTCACCGGGCGGCTCAGCAGGGTGGCTCGCCGGCCACCGGGCAGGAAGACCTCGACGGCGGCGCGCTGGGCGGAGGCGATCAGATCCGCGGCCTTCTCCTTGAGGATCATCTCGTCGCGCCAGTCCAGTCCGCTCCCGGCCGCCTCGCCGAGCTGACCGTTGCCCGTGGTCTCGCCGGCCGGGGCGCGGCTCCTGGCGTCGAGGTACGCCTGGAGCAGGGCACGTTCGCGCATCGAACTCTGGTCCAGCAGCCGCCGTTCGATGGCGCCGGCCGCCCGGCTGATCACGGTGTTCAGGCCCGCATCCGCCTCGGCGGGCGGGTAGCCGAAGCACAGGACGCCTTCAATGCGTCCGCTGAGCGGGTCCCGGACGGGAATGGCCGCACAGGCGTTGGTCTGCGAGCGTTCGGCGAAGTGCTCGGCGCCGTAGACGGTGATCAGCTGCCGCTCCGCCAGCGCCAGGCCGATACCGTTCGTCCCGCCGAACTGCTCGGCGAACACGAAGCCCGGGACGCTCTGGATCGCCGCCAGATGCCTGACCAGCGAGGCTTCGCCGAAGCGGCGTTGCAGCACCGCCCCGTGTCCATCGGCGAGGCACACGTTCATGTTTCTGCCCGTGAACCTGGCCTGGAGCCGGTCCAGCACGGGGCCGGCGGCACGGACGAGCCGGCCGTCCAGATCGAGGTCCTGACGGAAGGGAAGCTCGCATCCCTCCGGAGTGAGCCCCAGGGACCGGGAGCGCTGCCAGGAATTCAGGATCGGGCTGCGCACGGTTGTCCCCTCGACCGGCCCACCGTGAAGGAACTGGTCACGGGCGCGTGCGGGGCCGAAGTCGCCTGCCCCAAGCCCCATGCCGATCACCTGCCACATCGGTACGTGCTGCTATGGCCGCCCGTCGTCGGAGCAGCTGCACCGTCAGGTCTAATTGTAGAGCTTTGTACATATATCGGTAGCAAGTACGGAGGGGGAGGGGGCCCGGGCCGGTCGGTTCACGGAGAGACACCCCCTAGGCCCCGCTCCCGGCCGTCGGGGGGCCGTTACAGGACCGCGACCGGCGTGACCGGCGAGCCCGTGCCGCCCGGGATGTGCAGCGGCGCCACCACGAGGAGGAACGCGTACCGGCCCTCCTCGGCGCCGGCGGCGGAGAGCGCTTCGAGGTCGAGGTTGTCCAGGAGCGGGACGCCCATCGCGGCGAGGGCGAGCGCGTGGACGGGCGAATGCAGGCCCTCGACCGGCGAGGGCCGGACATCGCTGTCGCCGTCGCCGCCGAGCAGGGCGATACCGCGCCCGGCCAGCAGCGGCATGGCGTCCACGTGCAGCCCCGCGCTCGCCGCGCCGGGGTCCCAGGCGCCCTCCTCCCGGCGGCGGCGGAGGCTGCCGGACCGCACCAGCACCGCGTCGCCCTCGCCGATGGTCACGCCGAGTGCCTGCTCCGCGGACACGAGGTCGTCGGCGTGCACCGCCCGTCCGGGCGTCAGCCACCGGCAGCCCAGCACGGCCGGCAGGTCGAGGAGTACGCCCCTGGTCACGAGGGGGCCCAGCGCCGAGACGGCGCCGAAGCGGGCCCCTCCGGCGTCCACGCAGTCCCGCGCCGTGCGGCCGTCGTAGAGCTGCCCGCGGTAGGCCACGTGGGACAGCGCATCCAGATGACTGACGGCCTTGCCGTGGTAGTCGACGGCGATGAAGTCCTTGTGGGTGGACGGCTCGGCGGCTTCGAGGTCGCCGAGTTCGGACATGTAGTGCAGGGCGGGCCGGCTGTTGTCCGGGCCGGGGGAGGTGTCCCAGGGGCGGGCCATCGGGAGCACCGTTCCGGAGCGGACGAGGGCGGTGGCCCGCCGCACCAGGTCCGGGGTCACCCGGTTCCAGGCGCCGCGGTCGGCGGGGGACCAGCGGCCCCATGCGCGGACCGTCGCGAACAGTGCGTCGAACTCCTCGCGGGAGACGGCGGGCCCGTTGTCCGTACCGGCCGGCGGGGGAGTCGGTGCATCGCTGGGGTGGCGGGTCATCTGCTCAGCGCTCCAAGGGGGACGGGCCGGGTGACGCGCTACGAGCCGGGGCCGAAGGGCTGGGTGCGGGCGATCAGCAGCGCCACATCATCGGGATCGTCGGGACGCCGGAGCTCGGCCAGGAGCCGGTCGCAGGTCTCCTCCAGGGAGCGGTCGGGCGCGTCCAGCAGGCGGCGAAGGGTTTCCAGCCGCTCGTCGATGGGGTGGTGGCGGGTTTCGACCAGCCCGTCGGTGTACAGGACCAGTTGGTCGCCGGGGTCGAGGCCGAAGGTGACGGTCTCGAAGGGGACGCCGCCGACGCCGAGCGGGGTGCCGGTGGGCAGGTCGAGGAGTTCGGGGTGCTTGCCGCGGCGTACCAGGACGGGCGGCAGATGACCGGCGGTGGCGAGGTGGCATGCGCCGTGGTGGGGATCGTAGGTCGCATAGACGCAGGTGGCGATGTAGTGCTCCAGCCCTGAGGTGATCTTGTCGAGGTGCTGGAGGACCTGGGCCGGATCGAGGTCGAGATCGGCGAAGGCACTGGTGGCGGTGCGCAGCCGGCCCATGGTGGCGGCGGCGTCGATACCGCTGCCCATCACGTCGCCCACCACGAGCGCCGTCTTGTCGTCGTCGAGCGGGAGGACGTCGTACCAGTCGCCGCCGATCTCGTACGTGGCCTGCGCGGGCCGGTACCGGGAGGCGATCTGCAGACCGGGGAGGTGCGGCGGGTGGTCGGGGAGCAGGCTGCGCTGCAGCGTCTCGGCGGCGTTGCGCACGCTCTGGTGTGAGCGGGCGTTGTCGATGCACACGGCCGCGCGGGAGGCCAGCTCGGCGGCGAGGGCGAGGTCGTCCTCGTCGAAGGGCTGCGGGTTGCCGGCCCGGGTGAGCCCCAGGCACCCGAGGATGTGGCCGCGGGCGATGAGCGGCGCCAGCAGGTAGGAGTGCACTCCGGCGCGGGCCAGCAACGTGGCGGCGTGCTCGCTGCGGGCGATGTGCGCCAGGTCGTCGCCGTCCGCATGGGAGACCAGGATCGGGCGCCCGGTGCGCACGCACTGCGTGGCCAGGCGGTCGGCCTCGTAGGCGGCGGTCTGACCGGGAGGGTCGGCGGCCTGGAGCGCCACCGTGGGGTAGGCGGCCTTCACGGCGAGCGCGCGGAAGACCGCGGGGCCCTCACTGCGGGCGCGGCGGTGCTCATCCAGCACCGAGTCGAGCACATCGACCGTGACCAGGTCGGCGATTTCGGGCACGGCGACCTCGGCCAGCTCCCGCGCGGTCTGCTCGACCTCCAGGGTGGTGCCGATGCGCGCCGAGCCGTCCGCGATCAGGGCCAGCCGCCGCCGGGCTTCGGTGGCCTCGATGGCCGCCTGATAACGGTCGGTGACGTCCACCACCAGGTCGGCCACTCCGAGCACGCGCCCCTGGGGGTCCTCCAGCCGGTACAACGAGATCGACCAGGCGTGCTTGTGCTCCGGGTCGGAGGGGGTGCGGCCGACGACGGTGGACTGGTCGACCATGGGGGCCCCGGTCTCCAGGACCTGCCGCATCGCGGCCTCGGGCACCTCGAACTTCGCGGCGGTCATGATCTCGCGGTAGTGCCGGCCGAGATGGTCCTTCGCGGGGATGCCGTGCATCCGTTCCAGGGCGGGGTTGACGGCCACATAGCGCAGCTCGGTGTCGAGTATCGCCAGCCCGATGGGGGACTGCGAGATCAGCCGGGTGGACAGCGCGACATCGCGCTCCACCTCGCGCAGCGTCGGTGAGTCGGTGGCGAGCCCGAGCGCGTAGAACTCGCCGTGGTCGTCCGTCAGCCGCATGGTGCGCAGCTCCACCAGCCGTGCCGCACCGTCCTTGTGCCGGACCGGGAAGGTGCCGCCCCAGCTCGTGCCGGTCTCCATGACGTCGGCGAACTTCTTGATCACCAGGCCCCAGTGCTCCTGGTGGATGAGCAGCGGCGCCGCGTACTGCCCGAGGGCTTCCTCGGCGGAGTAGCCGTACAGCTCCTCGGCCTGCGGGCTCCACAGCACGATCCGCCCCTCGTCGTCCACCAGCACCGCGGCGACGGCGAGCAGGTCCAGCAGCCCGCTCGGCTGCGACGACCTTCCGTCCGGTTCACCGGCGTCAGCGGGACGCAGGTCGGCTGCGCTCACCCCGGCACTCCTTCCGTCAGCCGGGCCGGGGGCCCCTTCCCCTCACTCCGTTCCGTGGCCTGTCCACGTTTTTGTCCGGTGGCCTGCCCTGCCCGGCGACTGCTCCGGCTTCCATGGTCCTCCTGGAGCGCCCGACCGCACCTCCGTCCGGGCGTGCGCCGGGCTGCGCCGCGGCCGGGTGCGCAGCAGCCGGGCCCGCGCGGCGCCCGCGCTCGGAATGGACCCGACGCGAGGTTTTCACGGCACAACTGCCGCGTGCGTTCTGAAATGTGCCCTGCGCCCCTGCCGGGAAATTCGAGTTTCTGACACCGCGCGGGCGGCGCACGCAAAGCACTCGGTGAGTCCGCCACCCGAAAGGCAAATGAAAAGCAAATTGTTAATTAAACAACCTTTGGGGCCGCGGAAACTCCGACAAAAGAAACCCATGGTCAGACTGCAACTCGCGGTGCCTAGCCTCCCTGTGGGCTTCGGTTCAGGAGCCCACAAGTACGTCGCGCCACCGGGTCTGTGCGGGGATACCGCCATACCTCGATGCTCTTTCCTGCAACGCCCAACGGGGAGGGTCCTTCATGTCGGGATTTCAGGCGCGCCCATGTCGGGATTTCAGGCGCGCCGGGCGCATGACCCCCGCGTCAGCCGTCTCCTGGTGCTCTCCTGTCTCGCGCAGTTCAACCGGTATGTCACGTCCGACCCGCGCAAGAACCTGGTCGACCTGGTCTCCAACCCCCTCAAGGAGTGAGCGCGGCCCGGCTGCCCTGCCGGTCCGTGAGGCAGCCGGTCATCGGTGCCACAATCGCCGAGGCTGCCCCGCGGGGTGCGCCCGGTGGTGTGTCCAGCCGGTGGTGAGGGAGAGGCTCTGAGCCATGGCGACGTTCGTCCTCGTCCACGGAGCCATGCACGGGGGATGGGCCTGGCGCGAGGTGCGGGCGCGACTCCAGCGAGCCGGGCATCTCGTGTTCACCCCGACCCTCACCGGGCAGGGCGAACGCCGTCAGTCGCGCACGCCTGCGGTCGGCGTCGAGACGCACCTCGCCGATCTCACCGAGCTGCTCTGGTTCGAGGATCTGCGCGAGGTGCACCTGGTGCTGCACAGCTACGCGGGAATCCTCGCCGGGCCGTTGGCGCAGCGGGCCGGCGCCCGGCTGGCCGGCCTGGTCTTCCTCGGCGCCTTCCTCGCCGGTCCCGGGCAGTCGTTGCTGGACGTCGAACCCGCTGAGACCGCTGCCCGCTAC
Organism: Streptomyces auratus; assembly: GCF_050433025.1. NCBI lineage: Bacteria > Bacillati > Actinomycetota > Actinomycetes > Kitasatosporales > Streptomycetaceae > Streptomyces > Streptomyces auratus. The sequence goes on from NZ_JBNGCB010000003.1 coordinate 3,041,214, forward strand.
CGCCGTACGGTGGCCGCCGGGGACGGGTGGCGGCTCCCGGCGAGCCCGGACTTCCTCGACCTGTGGGGTGTCACCGACCCCGACCTGCGCGCATGGGTCGCACCGCGGCTGACCGACTTCCCGTTCCGCTGCCAGACGGACCGGGTCGACTACGACCCCTCCGCCCTCGACCGGATCCGCAAGGTCTACGTGCGGCACACCGCCCCGCCCCTGCCGAGCCTGACGGGCTTTTACGAACAGGCCCTGGCCGCCGGCTGGGAGACGTACGACCTGCCGTACGGACACGACATGATGCTCGCCGCGCCGGAGGCGACAGCGGAGCTGCTCTCGCGCATCGCCGGGGACTGACCGGCGGGGCCTCGGCGTGCCCGGCCCCGCCGTGTCCACGCGTCGTGCCCGGGCTCCCGGCCGCGCAGGCCGAACGGCCCGGGGAAGGTGCCGAAGGGCCCGCGCGCGCGGGCACCTGGCCCTGCCCCGCACCCGGGACCGGTCGCCCCCCTGGTCAGGCCCATCGGACGTGGTCCTGGGCGGCTGGGTGGGCTCTACTGAAAGGGACGAGGAGCACAGGCGACGCGGAACAGCGGAGAGTCCGCGCACCGCACAGTCCGGGCCCGCGAGAAGCGGGCAGCCCTCCTCGCCACTTTCAGGCCGTCGTCTCCCGACGTGTGGGTGGGCCCGCCGTCCGTTCCGTTCCCTTCGGTCCGGCCGCCGCGCGGGGCCGTCCGGCTCCGGTGTACCTGGCCCACTACCCCTGTGCACCCACACCCGCGGCACGTCCAAGGAGGGGAGAGACGACACGGCCGGCCAATCCGGCGATGCCAGGAGAACCATCCCGGCACGCCCTGCTGCGGAGGTGACCATGAACAGCAGCCAACCGAACGGAAGCGAGTGCATCGTCGTGGGGGTCGACGGCTCGGAGTCGTCCAAGGAAGCCCTGCACTGGGCGGTACGCCAGGCGGAGTTGGACCACTCCACCGTCAACGCGGTGCTGGCCTGGGAGTACCCGCCGCTGTACGGCTCGATCGGCTGGATCGACGCACCCCAGGCACTCGCGACCGACCTGAAGGTACGGGCGGATCAGACGCTGGACGGCGCGATCAGCGAGGTCGTCCGCGCGCATGACGCCCCGCGGGTCGCTGCCACCGTGGCGTACGGAACGCCGTCCGGAGTGCTCCAACACGCGGCGCAGGACGCTTCGTTGCTGGTCGTGGGCCGCCGCACGCGCGGGATCCTGGGCGCGCTCCGCGGTTCCCTGAGCCGGCACGTCACCCGGCACGCGCCGTGCCCGGTGGTCGTCGTCAGCGAACGGAGCCGGCGGGCGTAGCGAGTGACTGCAGGAGCCCGGCCCTCAGGCTTCGTCCCCCTTCGCCGCCTCCTCGGCGGCCACCTGCTTGAGCGTGCGCCCGCTGTGCACCGACCGGGCCCGCCAGGGGTCGGGGGTGCCGCCGCGCCCGGCCCGGTCGTCCTTCTCCTTCACCAGCAGCCAGGCTTCGCGTGCCCCGGAGTCCTTGCCGCCACGGAAGCGGGTGAGGGCGTAGCCGCCGCGGAGCTTGCGGCCGTCCAGCCAGAAGGAGGCGTGGCCGTCCTCCAGCGACTGGCCGAACGAGAGCGTGCGGCCCTTCTTCTTCCGGACCAACGGCCGGTAGGTGCCCTCGTCCCAGACGATCACGGTGCCCCCGCCGTATTCGCCCCGCGGGATGACGCCCTCGAATGTGCGGTACTCCAGCGGATGGTCCTCCGTCGGCATCGCGAGTCGCTTGTCGTGGGGGTCGGTGGACGGGCCCTTGGGGACGGACCAGGATTTCAGCACGCCGTCGACCTCCAGCCGGAAGTCGAAGTGCAGCGTGCTCGCGTCATGGATCTGTACGACGAAGCAGGGCGCCTCGCCGGCGGCCGCCTGCTCGCCCCGCGGCTCGCGGGTGCGGTCGAAGTGCCGTTTGCCGCGGTACGCCATCAGTCCGTCGTTGCCGCCCACGTGACCGCCTCCCCTTCCGTCCGAGGGCCACCTCTCTCACTGTGGCGTGCGACGGGCGGGGCCGCATGCGCGCGCCATGGACGCAATGACCCGTACGGACGCACCGCCGGCCGACATCCGGGGGCGATCATCCGGGAAGCCCCTTCGACGGGCGAGGGCGGCCCGGCTTGTGCATGCTTTTCAGGGGGCCCTGGGGACACCCACGCCCCCCTTGCCGTGCCCTTAAGGAGGCAGCACGTGGAACGTGACAGCCGCACCTCGCACAGCACCGGGTCGTTCCTGAAGGCGCTCGACGCCCTGGGCGACCTGCAGCGGCTCGATCCGGCGATCAGCGTCCTCCAGCGGGCGGTACGGGCCGTGCCATGGGGCAGGAACCGCGATGTGCTCCACGGCCGTCAGCTGGGACATCCGCTCCACCCGGCCCTCGTGCAGCTTCCGATGGGGGCCTGGCTGTCCGCCGCGCTGCTGGATGCCGTTCCCGGTACGCGGAAAAGCGCCCGTCTTCTGGTGGGGGCGGGCCTCATGGCAGCCGTCCCCGCAGCCGTGTCCGGCTCCGTGGACTGGGCCGAGCAGCACGAACAGCAGATGCGCACCGGCCTGGTACACGCCGTCGCGAATGCCGCCGCTGTCGGGCTGTACGCCGGCTCCTGGGTGGCGCGCGGCCGCCATCGGTACGGCTGGGGCAGGGCCTTGGGGTACGCGGGACTGGGTCTGGCGAGCGCCGGCGCGATGCTGGGCGGCCACCTGGCGTTCCGGCAGGCGGCCGGCGCCAACAAGACGGAGCCGGTGCCGCATCTGCTGGAGCCCGAGTGGCAGGCCGTGGGCGCCGTAGCGGAGTTTCCCGTCGGTGAGGCGGTGCGCCGGGAGCTGGGGGAGGTGCCCGTGCTGGTGGTCCGGGACAGCGGCGGCGACATCCATGCCCTTGCGGACAGGTGCAGCCATTTCTCGGGCCCGCTGTCCGAGGGCAGGCTCGTGGACGGCTGTGTGGAGTGCCCCTGGCACGGCAGCGTTTTCCGGCTGACGGACGGTTGGAACGTACGGGGCCCGGCCACCGCCCCGCAGCCTTCCTTCGAAACCCGCGTGAGTGCGGGCGGCGTGGTGGAGGTGCGGCTGCCGGGCGCCGGCTGACGCGCACGGCCCGGGCAACTCAGACCGCTGCCGGCTGGCACCGAGCGCACCACACCGTACGTCGGCCGGCCGTACGCCCGCTGCAGAGCCGTTCGTCGCAGCGGGGGCAGACCGGATCGGCCTCGTCACGGCGGCCGGTGAGCCACGCTCTGCGCGGCGGTACCCGGCCGGCCGCCACCGCCGAGCGCAGCGTCCGGCGCATGTGCGTGTACAACCGGCCCAGCTCCTGGTCGGTGAGTGTGCCGACCGGCCGAGCGGGGTGCAGCTTCGCACGCCACAGGATCTCGTCGGCCAGCAGGTTGCCGAGGCCGGCCAGGACCGACTGGTCGAGCAGCGTCGACTTGATGCCGCCGCGTCGGCCGGACAGCGCGTCCTCGAAGCCGGGGCGGTCGACCGTCAGCGCGTCGGGCCCCTGACTCTTCATCATGCGGGCCACGGCGGATTCGTCCGCCAGCCAGAGCCCCTTGAGCTTGCGCTGATCGCGGTAGCGGAGCTGCCGGTCGTCACCGACCGTGAACGTCACGCGGTCATGAGGGTGCAGCGCCTCGGCCGGGGGACAGCACAGAAGCTGCCCGGTCATGCCGAAGTGCAGCATCAGGGTCGGGCCCTTCTCGGTGGGCGCCAACAGCCACTTTCCCCGCCGCTGGGGCGCGGCGAACCGCCGCCCCTCCAACGAGCGCCGCAGCCGGCGCGCGCTCACCCCGTGGAGCACACCCTCGTCGTGCACCTCGATCCGCCGCAGAGGGGCGCCCCGCGCACAGGAGTCGAGAACCCTCCGGAAGGCCTCCACATCGGGAAGTTCAGGCATCTGGCCCTCCGTCGATGGTGCGCTGAAAGCCTCCGGACGAGGCATGAGGCATGCGGGTCCGCGGCCGGGAGGTGGCGCGGCCCCGGTGCGCTGCCCGGCGGCCCCCGCGTGAGCCACGTACGAGGAAAGCACCGCACGGATGTCACGAGTTCCCGGCCCTCCCCGGGGCTAACGAACCACCACGGGAATTGCTCCGGATGCACCCGCCGGCAGCCCTAGCCGCAGGACAGCGCCTTCGCCGGGCGCCCTGGTCTCCGTCCACGCCCGACACGCGCGTGGCGCCGCGGATCCCGGGATGATCCGAAAGACACGCCCTACGCGCCCGACCGTCGCCGAGTGCGGGGTGCCCGGAGGGCGTCGACGGCGATCCGGGCGGCGGTGCCGATGACGGCGTCGGCCGCGGGCAGGGTGGCGGCGGTGTTGGCGGCCCGGGTGAAGACGGCGACGGCGTAGCGGCCGCCGTCGGGGTATTCGACGACGCCGACCTCGTTGCGCAGCGTGGGGAGGCTGCCGGTCTTGCCGGCGACGTGCACGTCGTCGAACGGGAAGCCGGAGGCGAGGCGGTGCGGCCAGACCTGGAGCCCGAGGAGCCGGCGGATCGCGGCGCCGTGGTCGGGGGTGCCGGCCTCATCACGCCAGATGCAGGACAGCAGGCGGGTCATGTCCCGCGGGGTGCTGCGGTTGGTGCGGGCCGGGTCGAGAGCGGTGAGCCGGGTGAGGGTGTGCGGGTCGGTCAGCGCCCGTGTGCCGCTCGGTCCGGCGTCCTTCTTGATGGTGTCGAGGAGTTGCTGGAAGGTGTGGATGGCGAGGGTGTGGGAGAGGCCGAGCTGCGTGGTGGTGCGATTGACGGCGTCGAGGCCGACCCGTTCCAGGAGGAGATCGGCGGCGATGTTGTCGCTGACGCTCATCATCAGATAGGCGGCGTCGCGCAGTGACACCCGCGCGGGATCGAGCATGGCGCCCAGGCCCGTGAGCCCGAAGGTGCGGCCGGTGGGTGGCACCTCGATCTGCTCGGTGAGCTCGAAGTCGCCCTGTGCGGCGCACTGGTGGAGGGCGACGAGCAGACAGAGCTTGTGGACGCTGGCCGTGACGACCGGATGGTCGGGGTGGAAGCCGATCTCCGCGCCGGTGTCGATGTCGCAGGCATGCAGCCAGCCCGTGACAGCCGCGTCCGCGAAGGCGGTTCGGATGTGGTCCTGGGTGCGGGTCATAGCCAGTACTCCGCTGTGGGGCGTAGGTGGAGAGGGGGCAGGGGCTGGTCCATGCCCACTGTGTCAGTGCCCCACAGCGCCTGGGTGACCGCTTCGGCGAAGGCGTCGACCGCGGCGTCCCGGTGCCCCTGGCGCCAGGCGACCGAGTGCCGCCAGGCCAGCGGGGTGCCGGCCAGGTGGCGCCAGATGATCTGCGGGTGCGGTGGCGCGGGCTGGGTGTCCCTGGGGCTGAAGGCGACGGCCTGCGAGGAGAGGATCAGGCCGCGGATGAAGCTGGGGCTTTGGCCGTGGCGGACGGCGGTGGGCGTGTAGCCGTTACGGGCACAGGTGGTCAGCAGCTCGTCATGCAGCGCGGGGGCATCGGCCCGCGGGAAGAGGACCAGGTCGTGCCCGGTCAGGGCGGCCAGCGGCACGTCGGTCAGCTGGGCGGCGGGATGGTCGTGCCGCAGGAGGACGCCGAGCTCGCGCCGCAGCAGGGGGCCGATCTCCAGCCCGGACACGTCGCAGGGATGGTGGACGAGCCCGACATCGAGGGCTCCGGCGCCGAACCGGTCGAGTTGCTGGGCGGTCGTCAGCTCGTGCAGCTCCAGCTCCGTGCCGGCCTGGCGTTCCGCGAAGTCCGCCAGGAGCGCGGCGATGGTCTCGCCGGAGACGTCCGGAGGGAGCGCGGCGCGCAGGAGTCCGCTCTCACCGTCGCGGATCCGGCGCGCGGTGGCCAGAAGCGCCTCGGACCGGGTGAGGATCTCGCGCGCCTCCGCCAGCAGCAAGGTGCCGCCGTGGGTGATCGTCACGTGTCGGCTGGAGCGCTCGAAGAGCCGGATGCCCAGTTCGCGCTCCAGGCGCTGGATGCGCTGCGACAGCGGCGGCTGGCCCATGCCCAGGCGGGCTGCCGCCCGGCCGAAGTGTGACTCTTCAGCAACAGCCACAAAGCACCGGAGATGCCCCAATAGGTCCATGAGCAGCAAGAATATCAAAAGCAGATGGATACGTGCACGATATGCATCTTGGACATGAACGGCTCTCCGATGCTCTTCTCGGGGCATGCCCGCATCTTCCGATTCGCCTCGGCGCGGGGATCCCGCCACGGCGCGGTCCTCGCCGCCTCGACGGCCATGGCCCCGGCGCCAAAACAATGAGGAAAGCCGCCCTCCCTTCCTGACCGAAGTCCCGTCCTTGACCGAAGTTCGTTGATTGCAAAAGGAGATGACTGTGCCCGCCACAGGATCGAACACCTCCCGCCGTACCGTGCTCGCGCTGGGTACCGGCGCCGTACTGGCCGTTGCCGTGCCCCGGAGCGGCAGCGCGTACGCCTCAGCACCGCACGCCGACGAGCTCTCGCGCCGGCTGAGGGACCTTGAGCAGCAGCACTCCGCCCGCCTGGGGGTGTTCGCCCACAACACCGCCACCGGCCGGAGCGTGCTCCACCGCGCGGACGAGCGCTTCCCCATGTGCTCGCTCTTCAAGACGCTCGCCGCCGCAGCCGTCCTGCGGGATCTCGACCACCACGGCGAGTTCCTGGCCAAGCGCATCCGGTACACCACGAAGGACGTCAGGGACGCGGGCTACGCACCGGTCACCGGTACGCCCGAGAACCTCGCTCGCGGCATGACGGTCGCCGACCTGTGCGCCGCCGCAATCTCCTACAGCGACAATGCTGCCGGCAACCTCCTGCTCCGCGAGCTGGGCGGACCGACCGCGATAACCCGTTTCTGCCGCTCGACCGGGGACAGCACCACCCGCCTCGACCGATGCGAGCCCGACCTGAACTCGGCCGAACCCTCGCGTATCACCGACACCACCAGCCCCCGCGCCATCGGACAGACCTACGCGCGCCTCACCCTCGGTACCGCGCTCACGCCCAAGGACCGCAAGCGGCTCACCGAGTGGCTGCGGGCCACCACCACCAGCGGCGAGAAATTCCGGGCCGGCCTGCCGTCCGACTGGGCCGTCGCGGACAAGACCGCGGGCGGCAAGTACGGGACCAACCACGACGTGGGCCTCACCTGGCCGCCCGGCCGCTCACCGATCGTCATGGCCGTCCTGACGACGAAGCACGAGCCCGATGCGACGGCCGACAACCCGCTGGTCGCCAAAACGGCCGCGCTGCTGGCCAAGGCACTCGCCTGATTCCTGGAGGGCGCACTCCGTCAACAGTCGCTCAGTTCCACGCAGTTGGTGGCGGCCAGTTGGCGGGGCAAGTCGTCGATGTGAACGGCGCCCCGCGCAGCAAAAGTATGGGCGCGCCGGGATCCTCGCTGGGTAGTCTCACGTCGAACCACCTCGACCCACCACAGGGCCTCACCCCATCGGCTCACCCCATCGACCCACCACCTCGCACTCGCACGACGTCGGCGGGGGCGAGGCGTCCTGACGGGGACGAGGCGTCCCGACGGGGACGAGGCGCCCCGACAAGGGCGAGGCGCCCCGATGGGGAGCGAGGCGCCCGTTTACGGAGAGCCCCACCAGCAACCAACCAGGACGGCGGCCATCCATGGCAGATCACGATCTCACCGGGTTCGACCGCAGCACCTTCACCCATGACGGCCACACCCGCCGGATTCTGCGGCGTGGCACGGGACCCGCGGTGATCGTGATGGCGGAGATTCCGGGGATCACGCCCAAGGTGCTGGAGTTCGCGGAACGCGTGGCCGCCATCGGCTGCACCGCCGTACTCCCGGTGCTCTTCGGCAAGCCCGGTCGCGATGCCCACCCCGCGGCCCACGGCCGGCTGAACTCCGCGCTCTACACGGCCTCATCGATGTGGCAGGTGTGCGTGAGCCGGGAATTCACCGTGCTGGCCACCGGGAAAACGTCCCCCGTGGTGACCTGGCTGCGAGCCCTGGCCGCGCACGAGCACCGGCGCTGCGGCGGCCCCGGCGTCGGGGCCGTCGGCATGTGTCTCACCGGCGGCTTCGCCCTCGCGATGGCGACCGACGAGCGCCTGCTCGCCCCCGTCGTGTCCCAGCCGTCCTTGCCGCTGGCCCTCACCAGGAGCCGGGCCGGCACCATCGATGTCTCCGCCGAAGACCTGGCCGCCGTCCGGGGCCGCTGCGAGCGTGCGGGACTTCGGGTCATGGGGCTGCGGTTCCGCGGCGACCGGTTGGTGCCGGGCGACCGGTTCGCCTTTCTGCGCCGCGAACTCGGTGCGGCGTTCACCGCCGTCGAACTGGACGACTCCGCCGCGCATCCCGACGCCGTGCTGCCGCCGCACTCCGTGCTGACCGAGCACCTCATCGACGCCCCCGGCCAGCCGACCCGCGCCGCGCTGGACGAGGTGCTCGACCTCTTCCGTACCCGCTTGCTCGATGAGCAGCACCGCGACACGACGGCGGTGACGGGTACCTGACGGAGAGAACCGAATCGGGGCCCGTCGGACTGTCACCAGGTCCTGCGTGCGCACCCGGGACGGATGGCGGCGGCAAGGGGGCGCCGCCTGGGCCTCCGCGATCAGCTGAAGATCGCCAGGGGGCGGACTTCCAGGACCGCGTCCGTGGGCCGCCATCTGCGGACCTTGCCCAGGCAGAGGGCGAAGAAGGGGCCGGAGTCCGGTTCCACCTCCTCCTCCGAGCGCAGGCCCGCAGTGCGACAGGACAGGCGTACGCGGGCGGTTGCGGTGGAGCCGTAGGGGGCCGTGAGGACGGTGCGGGTATCGGACGAGGCGGCCTCGTCCCTCTCGAAGTCGCCGGTGAGGAGGACGAACCCGCGGTCGATGACGCTGAGGCGGGCCGGCTCCTTCCGGGAGCCCTCGGAACAGGCCTTGGTCAGCGCCGCATTGCGGCGTACGGTGCCGCGGCGCAGGTTGGCGTGGACGATGGCATCGCTGCGCTCCAAGCCGTCGACGAGGACGCTGATCACGGAAATGGCTTCGGCCACCTCGATGTAGTTCGTGACGACCTCGCGGCTGCGTTCGTAGTCGGCGCTCGGTTGGAGGAACGACGGCACGAGCATCTGGAGCCTGGCGGTCCAGCTGGTCCTGGTCCGCTGCTCGACCTCCTTGCGGAGCGCCGTGGCGTACCGGTTCATCTGGTACACGTCCATGATCTTCCGGTCGTCGAGGTAGATGCAGGTGCTGTCGCCCACCAGCCGCTCCGATGGCCGCCTGCGCCGCCGCCGGGCGCCGTTGAGCAGAACCAACAGGACCACCATGCACGCGGCGGTCGTCAGCCACACGAGCATCCAGCGCCAGTTGAGCTCCCACCACAGTCGGTCGCTGAAGACAGGCATGCGGTCACCCACTCGGTTTCTGTTGGTCCTGGTCCGACACCGGCTTCGGGCACTGCTTGACGGCTGCGATCATCTGCTCCAGCACCTGCCAGTCGGGCATTTTCGCCACCGTCTGCTCGCCGCTGGAGGGCTGCGGGGCGGGGATGCCCTCGCCGTTCAGATACGTGGCCAGCTCGTCGACGCTCCCGGAAGGGACGAGCTGGTAGCCGAGTTGTGTCTCACGGCGGCGCAGCTCGGGGTCGGCCTCCAGCAGCTTGCCGAGCTGGTCGGCCTTGTGGTTCAGGGCGATGAAGTGCGGCTGCGACATCATCTCGGCCCGTGGGTAGAGCAGCACCCGCTCGGTGTCCGCCGTCCCGTGTGCGGCACGGTACGTGGCCTGGTAGGCCAGGTACTGGTGCTCGTACAGGACGGCGATCGGGTCCTGGCTGATGCCGTTGGAGTCGATGTAGTACGTGTACAGGCTGTCGCTGGCGCTGCCCTGACTGAGCAGCAGCGACGAGATGCCGCGGGCCAACGCCCGAGCCGACGTGGTTTCGGTGGGCGGAGCGTTGTGGTGCCGGGTGGAGGCCACCAGACCCAGGTAGCTGTCCGCCGAGTTGGACTGGCAGATGTCGGAGGTCTGGGCCACCACGAGGTTGTCGTTGCTGATGCCGTAGCGGTCGACGTGCAGGTCGTTCCAGCTCAGGCGCTGCCGGGTCAGGCTCAGGAACTTGGCCATGTCGAGCGTGTAGTAGAGCGGCTGTCCGCCGCCGGGAGCGCGCTGGGGCCAGGCCACATGCCGGGCTTGCAGGGCTTTTGCGTACGCACGGAAGCTGGCCAGGACCAGGGGGCTGTCGAAGGGGTGAAAGTTCTTGCTGTATTCCCCGGTCGCCTGCCGTGCGTCGTTGATCCGGTCCGCGGCGGGCTTGCCGGAGGGGAAGACGAAGTCGAGGCCCTTCAAGCTGCCGGTCGCCACCTGGCGGGAGCCTGCATTGAAGGCTTCCACGCGCAATCCGTGCTTGCGCAGGATCCGGATGACCTGTGGGTCCTCGAAGAAGTCGCTGATGGACGCCAGCCGGCCCTTGAGGGTGGTGACCTGTTCAAACGGCAGCAGGAGGTGCTGCGTCATCGTCAGAGAGACGATCCCCGTCACCGTCAGGGCCATGACCACGGCCAGCGTCAGCGCACGGAGGACGCGCGGCCATAAGGAGCGAGGGGCTCGTACGACGGCCAGCGACGGTTCGGTCGTTGGCGAAGTGGGAGCTGGATCGGTCAGCGGAGCTGGGTCGTCCACTCGTTCCCCCCGAAGCCGACGCACGTGCACCAGAGCACCAGAGCGTGCCGACACAGGGTGTACTGGGGGCGGCGATTGCGCAATCGCGGTGTGAAGATGAAGCAGGATTCTCCCGATGCGGCCGGAACAGGTGCGAGCGGCGGAGCGGACAGCGAGCCGAAGGCAGCGCTTCTGCTCGTCAGCAGCGAGAGCCTCAGCGGCGTACGTCCCGTCGCCGGGTGCGCGGCGGCGGGCTGCACGCTTCCCGATCCCGCTCAGGATTCCGCGTTGCGGTCATGCGATCCCGCCCCCGGTGCCCTCCTCGTGTCGATGTGCTCGCCGGCTTCGAGTGTGGTGAGCCACTGTGCGACGACGATGTCGATGAACTCGTCGGTCACGTCGCTGCGGTCGAGGAAGAGCCGGGCGAGTACCGGCCCGTAGAGCAGGGTGTACTCGGCGTCGTCGAGCTGGACGCCGGAGGGCTCCAGCAGTTTGTTCAGGGCCGCGCGGCGGTCCTGGCCGATGCGCGCCAAAGCCTGGGCGCTGTCGGGGTCGTGGTCGGCCTGGGCGGTGACGGCCAGCACCGCGGTACGGATGGCCGGTTCGCTGATGCCGGCGCGCAGGCTCTTCAGCCAATCGGTGGCAACGGTGCGTACGTCGCTGCCCGGCTCCGGGTAGTTGCCGAGGTCGGGGCCCTCCAGGATCAGGTCGAAGAGCAGCGCGGCCCGGTTGGGCCAGTGGCGGTAGAGCGTCTGGCGGGTGACGTCGGCGCGCTCGGCCAGCAGTGCGTACGTCAGCCCGGCCGGTCCGACCTGGGGCAGCAGTTCACGGGCGACGGTCAGGACGCGATGGCGGGTGCGCTGGACGCGCGGGTTGCTCGGGGTCGGCTGACGCCGATGGAGGGGCTGCGGCATGGCCCCCATCCTACCGATCAATCATACGTAACGTGTGATTCAAGCCACACATCGAATCATACGCTGCGTGTGATACAAAGAAATCACACGCACTGGATGATTCATGGTGGGTGCGATCCGGTCCTCTGCCCAGGAAGTGTCTGATGTCGATGTCCACTGCAATTACCTTCTCCGAGTACGGCGGCCCCGAGGTCCTCGCCCTGTCCCAGGTCGCCATCCCCGAACCGGGGCCGGGCCAGGTCCGCATCCGCGTGCGGGCGACCGCGGTCAACCCGATCGACGTGCGGATCCGCGCCGGGGCGATGCAGGGCGTCTTCCCGGTCGCCTTCCCGATGGTCCCGGGCTGGGATGTGGCCGGTGTCGTCGACAAGGCCGGCGAGGCCGCCACCGCGTCGGTCGGCGATGAGGTCTTCGGCGTCGCCTCGGCCGGCGGCTACAGCCAGTACGCCCTGCTCGATCGGCCGTTCGCCAAGCCCGCGGAGGTGTCGTTCGAGACCGCGGCTGCGATGGTCACGGTCGGCGAGGCCGCCTGCCGCGCGATCGAGCACCTCGGCGTACAGCCGGGACAGACACTGCTCATCCACGGCGCCGGCGGCAGCGTGGGCACCGTCGCCGTACAGGTGGCCGCCGCCCGCGGCATCACCGTGATCGGCACTGTCGCCGAGCAGGACACCGAGCGCGTCAACGCCCTCGGCGCTCGCGCCGTGCTCTACGGCGAGGGCTGGGCGGAGCGGGTCAAGGCCGCTGCCCCGGACGGTGTGGACTCCGTGTTCGACACCTCGGGCGCGGGCGTACTCGCCGACTCCGTCGCCCTGGTCGGCGATGCGGACAAGGTCATCACCATCGCCGACCCGTCCTTCGCCCAGCACGGCGTGCGGTTCACCGGCATGGACCCGGCCGACCGCTTCCCCGAGGCGCTGCCGCAGCTGGCCGCCCTGATCGCCGCCGGCAAGCTCGACGTCCCCGTCTGGCACGCGTACCCCCTCGCCGAGGCCGCCCGAGCGCACGCCGACATCGAAGCCCACCGCAACCAGGGCAAGGTCGTCCTCCTTCCCTGACCAGAGCCACCACCTCGCCCAAGCCCGTCGTGCGAGTCCCCTCCGGGAACCCGACGTCCTCTACTGCCCTGACCAGCGATCTCCCGATAGGAAATGACATGAAGGCCGCTCAGATCACCGGCTTCGGCGCACCAGATGTCCTGCAGGTCAACGACGTTGACCGCCCCGCGCCCGGTGCAGGCGAGGTCCTGATATCGGTCGAGGCGTCAAGCGTGAACGGACTCGACACGATCGTCCGCGCAGGGGGAATGCGGATCGTGACCGGACACCGGTTCCCGATCGGTGTGGGACTGGACTTCGCCGGTGTCGTCGCCGCAACCGGCGCCGACGTTCCTCACCACCAGGTGGGAGACCGAGTGTGGGGCACGGTGCACCCGCTCAAGCGGCACACTCTCGGTGGAGCTGCCGAATACGTCGTGGTGCCCGCGGACCGTATCGGGCCCGCACCGGCAGATCTCTCGCCGGTGGAGGCGGCTTCCCTGGTCGTCGCAGGAACGACCGCGCTGATCGCACTGCGGGACACGCTGCACCTCACGAGCGGTGAACGCCTCCTGGTCCGTGGCGCCGCCGGCGGAGTCGGCACGGCCGCCGTACAACTCGCCCACGCGAGGGGCGGGCACGTCACCGCGCTGTCCCGCGGCCGCCATGCCGGGGCGCTGCGTGAGCTGGGAGCCGACGAGGTCTTCGACTACGGCGCCACCACGCCGGAGCAGCTCGGACCCTTCGACGTGATCCTGGACACGGTCGGCTCGGAACTGAACTCCTACCGGCGTCGACTGACCCGCGAAGGCAGGATGGCCACCATCGCCCTGTCGGCCTCCTCCATGGCCGCGATCGCCGCGTCGAGCGTGCACGGCGGCCGCCGCATCCGCACGTTAAGCGCCAACCCCGACACGGCCCTGCTGCGCGACCTGGCCGACCATGTGACCTCTGATGGACTGCGGCCCGTCATCGACAGCGTGTATCCGCTGGCAGACATCGTCTCGGCGCATCTGGCATTCGCGCGAGGCGGAGCGGTGGGCAAGCAGGTGATAGCCGTGTCCGGGGAGTAACTCGGCTGCGCTGAAAGCGCGTTGGACTGCCGGTCCCAAGGAGATGGGCCTCCCACACACAGCACCGTCATTTCCGCGACGGGGTCACCGCGGTGGGGGAGTACCCGGGACGGCAGGGAGGAGCCTCTCGCAGTGCCGATCGATGATGCGTTCCACCGCGAACGTCGTCTGGCGGGACCGCGCTTGGTCGAGAGTGAGCCAGACGGGCGCCTCGCCCTCCTCATTCACGGTCACCTCACCATGGGCTCCTGATTCCCGGTGCTCATCGACCTCCAGAAGATAGGCGTGCCAACGATGCGCGTCCGAACCCCTTCTGCACACGTCTCCCTTCAAATACTCGTCCGCAACGAGCCGGAGGTCCCCGTTCGCGACGCGGATTCCCACTTCCTCCCACAGTTCCCGCGCGGCCGCGCACCTGGATTCCTCCCCGCGTTCGACGTGGCCTGCGGGGACGGTCAGAGAGTAGGGAAAGGCGGTTCGCTGGAAGAAGAGAAACCTCGCTTGGCGGTCGCGTACGAATACCCCGGCGCTCTCGTGCCAGTACTCGCCGTCTGCATCGGTCCACCAGCAGATGCGGGGGTCGACGACGATGGCTCGTTCCGCCTCGCGGCCGCACGAAGCGCAGGTGCAGCGCTTCCTTCCGTCCACGACGATCCATGTGACCGTCTCCGCGTGGCAGTACAGGCAGTACTCGCCATAGGTGTTGGCCCGCAACCGAAGGAAGTCGAGTTTCATCCTGCCCTTTCCGAGGTGAAGGACTGCCGTCGGCTGCTACAGCCGAGCAGCCGGGGAAGGCCACACTTCCGTGGCCCGGTCACGGTCTCGTGAAGTGGGGCTTGCCGACGTCCGCCGCCTTCCCCAAGGGGTCCGATCCTTTCCTCATGTCCATCCCATCAGGCGCGTCGGGCGACTGGGACACGCCGGCTGCCGAATCGGTCACGGTCGCGGATGTGCGCGCGGTCGTCAGCAGCAGGACCGTGCCCAGTCCGCCGAAGACCAGGGTCGCAGCAGCGACGGCGCCCCATCCCGCGGCGGCGATGACCAGCCCGAAGAGCGGTGGTCCCAGCAGAATCCCCACACTGCCGAGCTGGTTGAGGATGCCATTGGCCACGTCGACCTGCTCCGGACTGCTCACCGAGGCGGGGACGGCAGCGAAGACAGCGGAGATGAGCAGTCCGTCGACGACAAGAACAAGCGTGGCCGCTCCTCCGCTGACCGCGAGTGGGAATTCGGCCGAGAAGGCGGGGAGGCAGGCCACCGGCATCAACGCGCCCAGCAGGACCAGTGAGGAGAGGGCCAAGCCGCGCCGCAGCAGCCAACTGGCGGCGAGCCCTCCGAGCGTGCTCCCCAGGCAGACGACTGCCATCACGGTACCGGTCACCGTCGGCGTAGCCCGCCGATGCTCGGTGAGAAAAGGGGGCAGCACCATCACCACGGCGACGCCGACCAGCGAGAGACTTCCGTACGCCACGCCGAGCCTCAGCGCCCCGTTCCAGGCGCCGGCTTCGCGGTGCGCGCACCGGACCGCCGTCCTCGGCAGCTTGGGCAGGACGGCCGTGAGTACTGCGGCCATGATCAGCGGACCCACTGCTGTGAGGGCCAGCCATTGGTTCCACGTCCACCAGGATGCCAGGGCTCCGCCCGTGGCCGCGGCGATGGCGAGCCCCGTCGGGACGCACGTGCCCCACAACGCGAGCGCTGCCGCTCGGATGCCGCCCTGCGTCATGCGGGTGAGCACGACCGGACCCGCCACGAACACCAGCAGGTAGCCGACTCCTTCAGCGATACGTGACCCCAGCAGCAGTCCCCAGGATCCGGCGGCTGCGCTGCCGAGGGCTGCCACCGACATCACGAGGAGGCCCCAGGACAGGGACCGTTCGGCGCCGAAGCGGCGGACCCACCATGCCGCCGGGATGCCGAGGAGGGCGCTCACCGCCGTGATACTCGAGGTGGCCCATGCGAGCGCACCGGCGGACAGGCCCAGTGACGAACGCAGGGCGGAACCCGCCGGTGAGACGGCGCCCAGACCGACTGCCGCCAGCACGCCGGCGAGCCATGTCGCGAGGGCGTACATCCAGGGCGACGTCGAGGCGCGGCGGTGAGTGCCTCTCTTCCTGTCGCGCACGGGTTCTCCTTGTGCCGGCCGGCGCGTTGTCGCGCGCGGTCGGCCGTCGAGGGACGGGACGACCGGGGGTCGCGTGGCGGGAGGGATCACTGAGCTCACCTCCCGCCACGCGAGTCCGCATCAGTCGTCCAGGCCGAATCTGGCCATCAACTCCTGATCGCCTGCCACGTAAGAGGTGTCGGTGGTCACCGTCTGGTCGGAGGGACCACGGCTGCACATGCACATGTGGCGGCTACGGGAGGTGACTCTTACGGCCTGTGCGCCGCCGGAGGACATGATCTCTTCGGCGATGTCCTTGACGAGGTACTCCTGGATCTGGAAGCGCTTGCTGAACGCCTGTACCAGACGAGGGAATTTCCCGAGTCCGAGGATGCGGTCACCGGGCACGTAGGAGATGTTTACCTTCCCGAAGAACGGCAGGAAGTGGTGAGCGCAGATCGAGAAGAAGTTGTTCTCCTGGATACGCACCACGCCGGTGTGCTCGCCGTTCACCATGCAGGTGGTCTTGAGGATCTTCGAGGTGTCGATCTCATAGCCACTCAGCAGCTCTCGATAGGCCCGGACGATGCGGTCCTCGCATTCCGGACCGCTGTACCACCCGAGTGCCCTCGTGTCGGTGGTGACATTAGTTTTGAGCCATTCTTCAATGGTCACTTGCGGCCTCCATTCCTGCTCGCACCAAGGGATCCGAATCCCGGTGGAGGCTTTTCACTATCCACCCACTTGCGTTCATTGAGAATATCCATTCATTAGCCCGCACCCGATCAGACCAATGTGCAGGTGATGCGCTAATGGCTAAGTATGCAAATCCGCACGCAGAATTAACGTTTCCGTGAGGGTTGAAGCGAGTGGGCGGTGGGAAGGCGGGGCTTGAATGGGGAGGGAGTAAGTGCCTGCTGAGCGCCGGAGCACACCCGCTCACTTGTTGCGTCGCGCCGAGCGGGGGCAATGCGCCCCCGGGCTCGGCGCTCGATGGGGGTAGCTGACGGACCCCGACGAGTCCTCAGGAAATGCAAAAACGACGCGTCACTATGCTGGCATTTCCTGCTGGTTGGCTGGAGTCGATCCGGCTGAAAGTGTCTGTATGTGTCGGTTGTGCTGGACGGAACATGCATGCTGTTCCGTACTACGCCGAGTTATTTCCTGTCCGGGGGTCGGGGGCTGGGGGCGTCGATGTAGACCATGCCAATCGTCTGATCGAAGACTCCCTGCGGAAGTGGGGAGGGCGCCCGGATGCTGTTGATGAAGGCTCAGTGGAATCTGAATCGGAAATGCCCCGGAAGTGCCGCGGAACTAGCCGGTCGGAGAGGAAACCCCCGTGGGAGTTAAGGGGGGAGTACGTATATCCCCGCGGCGTGAGTGAGTGGCACGAAGGGTGTTCGTTGGTCTCGGGCTGCGCCTGACCCCCGTCTTCCTCGGAAATGCGAAGCTGACGCCCGAACACCTGCGGGCCGCCCCGGACCGGCTCGAGGGAGTGGATGACACCACCTACCGGGAGATCGCCGCGTGGGTCAGGGACCAGATGCTGCCTTGTGTGAAGCGTGTGCGGCCGGCAGTCATGTCTGCCTCGCTCCGCGGCCGTTACGACACGCGGGCAGGTCATGGCCGGCCCGTGCACCGACATCTGCCATCCGTGGCCGTGGGCGGAGTGGACAGATCGATGACGTCGGCCGGGCCCGAGGAGTCGTAGACGAGGCGGAACGTTGGAGTCGTAGCGGCGTAGTGCTGCTCGCGTACCGTGCCTGCGAGCGCGGGGGCACAGGGACGTGCGGTCTGTTCTTTGTTGGCGAGAAGCGGCCGTCCTTGTCGAACGCGCAGTAACCGCCGCCGCGGTGCGTCTTGTCCTTGATGTTCCAAGCCGCGCAAGGTGAGCGTGCGCCCGCGGTCGTCGGTGAGTGGCGTCGGTGGGCGGCGGCGGTGACCGCGCCGGTGGCGGAGGCGGTGACGGAGGCGCGTCCGCGCGTGCCGCACCCCGAGTGGGTATCCCAATATGTGAGACGTTGATGCTCGGTCAGCAGACAGTCGGGGCCGCCCGGCATCGCGAGTGTTCGAGCAATCCGGGCATGAGGCTCCCCGGCCCGAATGAATGACGTCCGTGGTGTACGTGCAGCGAAATGTAATTCGGCGACCTTCGCCCTGCCCTCCGGGAATCGTTACGTTTCCCTCGGCGGTGCAGGCGATTCGGCTCGCCGGTCACATGCCGAATATATGGACACCAAGGATTGGGGGAGTCGTGTCACCTGCCAGGACAGCACGTCGCATATCTGTCTTCGACACCACGCTGCGAGACGGTGAGCAGGCGCCGGGGAATGCCATGACGCCGGAGCAGAAACTCGAAATGGCGCTGCGCATCGAGGAGCTGGGCGCAGACCGGATCGAGGCCGGTTTCCCCGCTGCCTCGCCGCGGGACTTCGAGGCCACGCAGCTCATCTCCAAGGGCCTCAAGGACGCTCAGTTCGTGACGTTCTGCCGGGCGGTACGGGGTGACGTGGAGGCCGCGGTCGAGGCGGGCGGCACTGCCAACCACCAGGTCGAAACAGTGACGGTCGGCAGCGATGTCCACCTCCGGTACAAGCGGGGCATCAGCCGGCGTGAGGCGATAGAAGAGATCGTCGATGTGGTCGAGTTCGCGAAGTCGTTCGGCGTCGAGGAGGTCGCCGTCGCGATCGAGGACGCCACGCGCGGCGCCGAGGAACATCTGCGTGCCACCACCGAAGCCGTGCTGGAAGCCGGCGCCTCCTGCATCGTCGTACCCGACACGGTGGGTGCCATGGTGCCCGGCGAGTACGGCGAGCTGATTGCCAAATTCCGGGAGTGGGCTCCCGCGGCCCGGATCTCCACCCACTGCCATGACGACTTCGGGCTCTCGCTGGCCAACGCCCTGGCCGGCATGTCAGCGGGCGCCGACGAGGTTCAGGTCACCCTGGGCGGCATCGGTGAGCGCGCGGGCAACACCTCCCTGGAGCAGTTCGCGGCGACCCTCGCCTACAAGAGCGACTTCTACGGCGCGTACAGCACCGTCGACATCGCCGGGATGTATGAGGCCTACACGGCGCTCCGCCGGATCATCAAGATGGAGGAGCCGCGGAACAAGCCGATCGTCGGCGCCTACGCCTTCGGCTCCGCCGCCGGCATCCACCAGCAGGGACTCCTGCGCAACCCCGAGACGTACGAGTACGTGGAGCCGGCCCGGTTCGGCCGCAAGACGGAGATCCTCATCGGCCGCCATTCCGGGCGTGCCGTCCTGCGCCACCTCCTCGACGAGCTCGGCATCATCGCCGACGACGCACAGGTGGAGGAGCTCTACCGGGCTCATGTCTCCGAGCGTCCGGGCAGTGACTGCGAGGACCTCTCGGTGGTGCGCGACCGGCTCGACCGGGAGCTCGCCTCCTGGCCGCGGAAGGGCCGGTGAGCCCCATGGACCGCGCAAGCCAGGCAGTGCCTCCCGCGGCCGACCTGGTCCGCAGCTACTACCAGCGGGTCGATGCGGGCGATGTGGACGGCGTGCTCGACCTGTTCGACCCCGAGGCCGTTTACCGGCGTCCCGGCTACGAACCGATGCGGGGCCGCGACGCGCTCAACGCCTTCTACCGGAGTGAACGCGTCATCGAACACGGCACCCACACCGTGGTGACCGTGACCGAACAGCTGCCCCGGGTCGCGGTTTCCGGAGAATTCACCGGGACGCTCAGAAGCGGTAAGCAGGTCTCCCTTGAATTCGCCGACTTCTTCACGGTAGGGACCGATGGCAGGTTCAGCCACCGCGAAACGTACTTCTATTCTCCGCTGGTGTGAATCCGGCGCTGCATTGATGAGGTAAAAGTGGCTGACAACCTCAAAACCGTGGGCGTCTCGGTGACGAGTCGGGCGCTGGCCATTCTTGGGGCGTTCGACGCGGTGCACAGCGGCCTGTCGCTCTCCGAACTCTCCCGGAGAACCGGCCTTCCGCTCGCCACCGCCCATCGGCTCATCAGAGAACTCCAGAGCTGGGGCGCGCTCAGCCGCGGGCTCGACGGGCGGTACCGCATCGGGTTGCGCATCTGGGAGCTGGGGGCCCTGACCCCGAGCCGGACCGGACTGCGCGAAGCGGCTCTGCCGTCCCTGCTCTCGCTCCTCGAAGCGTCCCGTGAGGAGGTGCGCCTGGTGGTCGCGGACGGCGGGGACGCCGTATGCGTGGAGCACCTCGGCGCCCGCGACGACCGGCGCGGCACCGACCTCAGAGGACTGCGCCGCCCTCTGCAGGAATCGGCCTGCGGCTTGGCACTCCTCGCCCACCGGGGAGCGGGCGGCACCGCGGTGCAGCGCTGTCTGCCGCTGTACCGCAAATACGGCTGCGTGGTGCGCCCCGGCGAACCGCGGGCCGGCCGGAAGACGGTGGCCATGCCCGTGGTCGGGGACGACCTGACCGCTGTCGCCGCCGTCGGACTGACCCTGCCGGACGAGGCCGCCCTCGGGCACGGGCGGGAGCTGCTGATAGCTGCCACGGCCGGCATTCAACGCGCGCTCTCGCGCCGACGAGCCGTCGCCGCCTGACCGGCAGCGGCACCGGGGCGCCCGGCACCACCCAGGCCGGGCGCCCTGCTCATGCCCGCGACGGCCGGACAGTCCGGCCGTCGCGGCGCCCGCCCACCCGAATCCCCCGCACGACTTCCGATGAGGCATCTTTGTGACCAGGCAAATCGTCTTCGTCGGCGGCGGTGCTGCCGCGGTGAGTGCCTTCGCCCAGTTGGCGGCCGCCCCGGGCTTGTCCCGCGTGACGTTCGTCGCGCCCGGCCCCATCGGTCTGGGTACCGCCTTCGGCACCACCGACCCCACGCTGCTGTGCAACACCTCCGTCGATGTGACCTCCCTGCGGGCCGAGGGACGCTCCGACCTCCTCGACTACCTCGCGTCGCGCGGACACCCCGTCCACCGCGACGACTTCGTGCCCCGCCACCTTGTCGGGCAGTACTGCCGCGAGCGCTTCCGCAGGCTGGCCAAGGCGGCGGGGCGGGCCGGTGTCCGCGTCGCGCACGTCCGCGACCGCGCCGTCGCGATACACCGCACCGGCCAGGGCTACCGGGTGGAACTGGCCGACGGCGGCTCGGTGACCGGAACCGACGTCGTGTTCTGCGCCGGCGTCGACACCCCCTTGCTGCCGCCTCTGGTGCGCGCGCATGCCGACCACCCGCGGCTCACCCACTCCCCGCACCCCGCGCAGCGCCTGCGGCGGATTCCCGAGGACGCGCGGGTGCTGGTCCTCGGTACCAAGCAGTCGGCGGTCGACGCCGCACTGGTCCTGTGCGGCAGCGGCCGGCGGAGCGTCGTCATGACCTCCCCGTCGGGCATGCTGCCGGCCGTACGCAATCGGCTGCGCCGCCCGGATGCACCACGGCTGCACCGCGCGGCCTGGACCCGGCCGGTCCGGGACGAGGCGGCCCTCGACCGGGCCGTGACCCGCCAACTCGTCGCTGCCATACGGTCCGTGGGGTCGGAACAGCGGGTCCGCCCCGCCACCGTCTCAGGTGTCGCCGAGGAACTGCTGTGCCAGGAGAGCGCGCTCGCCGAGCAGCGCAGGATTCCCTGGGAGGACGTCATGGCGGAGCTCATCGACACGCTCAACGCCGCCGTCCCGCACTGGTCCCCCGAGACCCGCGCCCGCGTCCTGCCGCGCTACCGGCCGCTGATGTCCCGCTACATCTCGGCGATCCCGGTCCGCAATGCCGCGCTGCTGAGCGGATACCTCGACCGGGGGAGGCTGCGCGTCGCCCCCCGCTACCCCCGGAGCGCGACGCCTCGCGGCGACGGGTGGGCGGTGCGCTGGCCGGACGGCTCGGCCGAGGAGTTCGACCACGTCGTCTGCGCCTCCGGTTACCGGGTCGGCCCGCTGACCGTCACCGACGGTGGCTTGCGCATCGGCGGCCCGGAGGACGGCCCCCGCCCGGAGATCCTCGACAGCCTCCGGATCCGGCTCGCGCCGGGGCGGCCCGCCGAGCGCATCTGGGTCGTCGGCGCGGCCGCAGGTACGCGCTTCCCCATCGTGAACTACCTACGCGCCGCGGCCCAGCACGCGGCCGTCGTCGCCGAGCAGTTCGCGCGGCCGGGCGTTACCGAGGCCCGGCCGCCGGCCGAAAGGACAGTCCTGTGATCGCTCTCGTGAACCCCGTCTCCAGCGGAGTGCAGCTCGCCGAGGCCCTCCTGGAGGAGGGCGCTGCGTTCGTGGAGGTCTACGCCGAGGAACACGCTGCCGCAGCACCCGCGGCCCGCCCCGTCAAGGCGGTCCTGCACCGCGACGTGGAGGTCACGGCGGACGAACTGCAGGCGCTGGGCACGACCGCCGTGATAGCCGGCAGCGAGTTCGGCGTGACGCTCGCCGACGAACTCTCCGAACGGCTCGGCCTGCCGCACCACCGGCACGCCCTGCGGTCCGCCCGTCGGGACAAGTACCGGATGGCCCTGGCCCTCGCGGACGCCGGGCTGCCGCACGCGCGGACCGTCGCCGTGCACAGCGAGGCCGAACTCGACCGTGTGCTGACGGACTGGACCGCGTACCCGGTCGTCGTCAAGCCGCTGAACAGTGCGGGCGGCGACGGGTGCCGGATCTGCCCCGGGCCGGCGGAGGCCCGGGAGGCCTTCACCGCCACCGTGGGCCGGCGCAACCTCATGGGGGAGGTCAACCATGGTGCGCTCGTCCAGGAGTTCCTGGCCGGTTCCCAGTACATCGTCAACACGGTCAGCATGGCGGGCCGCCATCTGCCCGCCGAGGTGTACGCGGAGCGCATCGATCAGCTGCACGGCGAGCCCGTGCTCCGGCACATCGTTTCCCGGCTCACCCTGGACGAGTCCGAACAGGACCTCGTCCAGTACGTCCTGCGCTGCCTCGACGCTCTCGGCGTGCGCGAAGGCGCGGCGCACACCGAGGTGATGCGCACCGCGGACGGGCCGCGCCTGGTCGAGGTCAACTCCCGGCTGATGGGGCCTCACCTGGCCGCCGACGCCTACCACGCCGCGTACGGCTACAGCAGCCCGCACCTGGTCGCCGAACGGTTCCTGCGCCCCGGGGAGTTCGAGAACCGCTTCGACCTGCCGTACGGCCCCGCGGCCTCCCTGGCGAAGGTCTATCTGCGCGCGCACCGCAGCGGGGTCCTGGAGGCGCTCGACGGGCTGCGGCTGGTGCGCCGCCTGCCGGGGTTCCACAGCGTGGCCCGCATGCCCCAGCCCGGGGACACCGTCCGCCACGGGCATCTGACCACCGGCACCTGCGGGATCGCGTTCTTCGTGCACGAGGACCATGAGCTGCTGGAACACAGCCTGGGCGTGCTGCACGACCTGGAGGACTCCGGCGGCCTTTTTCGCATCACGGATGCGGGGGTCTGACCATGCCGGCCGTGTCCATCGTGGCCTCGGTGCTGCTCCAGGCGACCGTCTACGGGCTGGTGTCGGGGCGGCTCGGCGCCGCGGACAGCCTCGCCCTGTCCTGCGCGGGCTTCGGTACCGCCGCCCTCGTCTTCAACGTGGTGCTCCTGGTGCGGCGGCGCGACGGGGGTGCCGTGGCCCCGTCGGAGCGGGTCACGGGGCCGCTGCTGGCGATGAACGCCCTCACCGCGGTCACCTTTCTCGGCTTCTACGCGGCGTTGAGCTGGATACCCTCGGGCCTCGCCACGGCCATCGAGACCACGGTGGGTCCGCTGGCCGTCGCCCTGCTCGGGCTCGCGGGGGTGGGCAGGCGCCCGACCGGGCGTGCCTGGGTGGGGTGCGCTGCCCTGGTCGTGCTCGGGCTGGCCGTCGCCTGGCGCTTCACCGGCACCGCCGACCTGGGCTCGACAACGGGCCTGGCCGGCATCGGCCTGGCGGTCCTGGCCGGTACCGGCGCCGCTCTTCTTGCCCTGGTGTCAGCGGATCTGGGCCGCCGGGGCGTCGACCCCGTACGGGTCACCGCGCACCGCTTCCACCTCACCTATCTGTGCGGCGGTGTGCTGCTCGCGGCCACGGGCGGTGCGGGCCACCGGTGGGCGGCGGGGCTCCCGGCCCTCGTCGCGACGGGCGTCCTCGCCGTGACCATTCCGCTGTTCCTGCTCCAGAGGGGGCTGCAACGCACCGACCCCATGGTGGCGATGGTGCTGCTCACCACCCTGCCCGGAGCCACGTACCTCGCGGAGACCGCGTTCCACGGCGGCTTCGATCCGGCGACCCTCGCGCTGATCTGCTGCCTGGTCGCGGCGGCGGCCTGGTACGCGCGCAGCCCGCGGCCGGCCTCCGGGCACAGCGGTGTCCGGCAGTCGTCTGCGGAACGGGTGCCGGCCGTGCGCCAGGAGCAGTGAGCGGGGAGCGCTGCCGGTGCCTCAGCGCTCCACCGCCGCCAGGACCGCGCTGCGGGTCTCCGCACACCGCAGCAGGTCCTTACGGGCACAGTCGATCTGAGTCCGCCGCACCGAGCGGGCGCCGTGCGGGAAGGGCGGCGGCGCACCGTCCGCCGAGACGATGTGCAGGACGTCCCCGGTCCAGTCCGTCACCGCCGAGTGGTGCGCCGCGACGAGATGGCGGAGCCAGTCGGCGTACGCGTCCGCCATCTGCGCGGCGCTTGCGACGGCCTCCTCCTGGTCGCTGCCGAGCGCGTGCAGCGCGGCGACCGCATGGCCCCGCAGCCTGCCCACCAGGCTCTCCACGAATGCTTCCGGCGCGTGGTCCAGAAGGTCTGGTTCCGGGGGCTCGGAAGGGGAGACGCCGAACTGGGCAACGGCCTCCCGGTAGCTGTCCAGGGCAGGGCGCCGGGTGTCCGGTTCGGCGTCGAACAGGATGAGCAGAGGGGGCCTTCCGGCATCGGCCCCGAGCCGGGCCGCGACCTCGAACGCCAGCGGCGCCGAGGCGCAGTACGCGGCGACCGCGGCAACCCCCCGGGTGCCCGGCCCGCCGGGCAGGGGATGGCTCGCCAGCAGGTGTGCCGCGTGGTCCGTGCCGCGGGTCGCACGCGGCAGCGGCCTCCTCAGCAGCTCGTGCACACCCAGGCCGTGCTCGGGCAGCCGTAGCTCCGCCAGTCGGGCCTCCGCCCGGTATCCGGGGTAGTCGAGCGCGACCAGCAGTGGTTCCTCGGCGGGGTGGGTCATTGCGGAGCGTCCCTTCGGTCTCCCTCGCGCGGGCTCCGGCGTCCCGGCAGCGCGCGCAGCTGTGCGGTCAGGAGATCGGTCGTGTCGTCGAGCAGCCGGCCCATCACCGCGAGCTGCCGGACCGCGGTACGGCCCACCGGGCCCGCACCGTCCGGAGCGGCCCCGGGAGCCGCGGCCCGCGGCACAGTGGAACCCGTAACGGCACGGTCCACGACGGCAGACCCCGCAACGGGCGGCAGGGCGGGTACGGGAAAGCGCTCGCCGAGGAACGGCCTGCCGGGCAGCGCCACGCGCCGGCCTCCGTGGGCGATCCGCGCCCAGTCCAGGGGCACACCGTGGCCGTACAGCGCGGCGAGCGCCTCCCGGGGCGACCGGGTACCGGGGGAGCGGCTCGGGGTCCACCAGGTGCCGGGCAGCGCAGCGCGCCCCAGGCGGGTCAGGACGTCGCCGGGGCCGATCTCCACGAAGTCGGCGCAGCCGAGCGCGCGCACCGCCGCGAGCGTGGCGGCGAACAGCACCGGCTGCCGCGCCTGCCGCACCAGATGCTCCGCGTCGAGGACGGTACCGACGGGGAGCACGACGCCGCGTGCGGTGTCCCCGCACGGGGTGTGCAACGGGGTGAACCGCACCGCCGCGGCCGCCTCCCGCAGTTCGGGCAGCACCGGGACGAGCCGCGACGAGTGGAAGGCCCGGTCCACCGGGAGCTCGCGGCAGGCGAGGCCGCGTTCCTCCAACCGCCGCCGCGCATCGTCGACTTGGGACGCGGTCCCGGACAGCACATGGGAGCGGGGCCCGTTGGCCGCCGCGAGGTCCGCCCCGGTGGCAGCGCACACCTCTGCCACGGTGTCCGGGTCCGCGGCGACCGCCAGCATGCGCCCGGCCGCCTGCCCGGTGGCCATCGCCCGCCCCCGCGCAGCCGTGAAGCGCAGGCCGTCCTCGACCGAGAAGGCCCCGGCGTCGCAGAGGGCGGCGATTTCGCCCAGGCTGTGCCCGAGCACACCGGCGGGTTCCACGCCGAGCGAACGCCACAGCCGCGCCTGTGCCATCTGCAGGGCGAACAGCGCGGCTTGCGGCGTCTCGTCGGCCCCCGCGGCGTCAGCCGGGTCCCGCAGCAGGACGTCGAGCAGACTTCCGTACCCTTCCTGCCGGTGGATCTCCTCGCAGGTGTCGAGCACGCTCCGCGCCGCGTCCCACTCGTGATACCAGCCGAGCGCCGCCCCCACGGCAGGAACGCCCTGCCCCGAGAAGGCCAGGACGGGCGCCCCGGTGGCCCGGACCGGCTCCGCTTCGCCGGGCGCGGACAGCAGGGCGTCCAACGCGTCGGCCAACTCCGGCCCGTTGCTGCCGTGCACCACCGCGCGGTAGCGCAGATGCGGCCGCCCGGCCGCCAGACTGGTCTGGATGTCGTACGCGGACAAGCCGGGGTGGTCGCGGAGATGGTCGCGCAGCCGCCGCGCATACTGGCGCAGCGCCACCGGCCCGTGCGCGCTCAGCGGTACCGCGACCGGCGCGGAGGCCGGTCGCGCGGGCGCCCGCGTGGGCGGTTCCTCCAGGATCAGATGGGCGTTGGTGCCGCCGAAGCCGAGCGCACTGACCCCTGCCCGCCGCGGCCCGCCGTCCTCGGCCGTCCACTCGCGCGCCCGGGTGACCAGCCGGAAGGGGCTGTCCTGCCAGGGCAACCGCGGGTCGGGGCGGGTGTGGTTGACGGTGGGGACCAGCGTGCGGTGCCTGAGCATCAGCACCGTCTTGAGCAGCCCCGCCATCCCCGCGCAGGTGTCCAGATGGCCGACAGCGGGCTTGACCGAGCCCAGTGCACACCGCCCGGTGGCCCCGTCGCTCCGGCGATAGGCGCGCGACAGCGCTTCGAACTCGACCCGGTCGCCCAGCGCGGTGCCGGTGCCGTGCGCCTCCACATGGCTGACGGTCTCGGGGGCGGCTCCTGCGCGGGCCAGCGCCCGGCGCGCCGCGTCGGTGTGGCCGCGAACGCCGGGCGCCGTGAACCCTGCCTTGGCGTCTCCGTCGTTGTTCACCGCGGAGCCGAGGAGGACGGCCTGGATCTCGTCGCCGTCGGCCAGTGCCCGGTCGAGCCGCTTGAGCAGTACCGCGGCCACCCCGTTCCCGCCCACCGTGCCGTCGGAAGCCGCGTCGAAGGCACGGCAGACCCCGCTGGGGGAGAGGATGAACCCGGGCTCGTGGTCGTATCCGGCGTCCTGGGGCAGCTGCACGGCGGCCGCACCCGCGAGGGCCAGATCGTTCTCCCCGGTCAGCAGGGACTGGGCGGCGAGGTGGACGGCGACCAGCGAGGTCGAGCAGGCGCTCTGCACGCCGACGGCCGCGCCGGTCAGCGACAGCCGGTACGCCACCCGGGTGGCCAGAAAGTCTTGTTGAGCGCCGATCAGCCCCTGCATCCGCGTCTCGATGCCGTCCGTCTCACTCCCGGTGCCCAGGCCGTGCCGTGCGTAGTACGGGAGGCGGGGGCCGTAGAGGTTCATGCCCGTACCCGCGTACACGCCGATACGCCGGCTGTCGTCCCGGCCGGCGTACCCGCCGTGCTCCAGGGCGTGCTGGCACACCTCCAGAAACAGCCGGTGGGCCGGATCGGTGAGCCCGGCCTCCTGCGCACTCATACCGAAGTAGGCGGCGTCGAACCGGTCGATGTCGTCGAGCACCCCGGCGACCGGCACATGTCCCTGCCGCGACGACCCGGCGAAGGAACGTACCGCGCACACGCCCTCGCGCAGGTTGCGCCAATACGTGTCCACGTCCGGGGCGCCGGGGAACCGCGCCGCCATGCCGATGACCGCGATCCGTTGCCCATTCCCGTCGGCGGTGGTGGTCGGCGCCTGGTCCGGAGCGGGCAGTGGGCCCGCCAGGTGCGCCGCGAGCGCCGCCACGCTGGAGTGCTCGAAGAGGGCGGTGTCGGCCAGGGGACGCCCCAGGCTGCGCTGGAGCAGCAGCCGGACCCGGGTCAGGGCCAGCGAGGTCAGTCCCAGCTCGAAGAAGGACGTCTGCGGATCGGCTTCCCGCCCCAGCACCGTCTCGACCGCCGTGCGGATCTGCTGCAGCAGGTGCTGCTGTCCGGGCTCGGTCATCTCAGGCAGCCTCCTGCCGGAGCCGCTCCGTGAGTGCCTGGAGGGTCGGCGAACCGAAGAACTCCGCCACCGGGATCCGGAGCCCGAACTCGCTGCGTATCCGCTCCAGCAGCCGTACCGCGGACAGCGAGTTGCCGCCGACGTCGAAGAACGACCGGTCCACCGGTACGCCCGCCGCGACCCGGTCTCCGAGCTCCATGGCCCACAGCTTGCGCAGCACCTCCTGGGGCCCCGCGGCGCCGCCGGTGTCCGTGGCGGCGTCCGGCGCTCCGGTGCCGGCGGAGACCGGGGCTCCGGCGGCACCACCGCCCAGCGCGAGCAGCGCGGCGCGGTCCAGCTTTCCGTGGGCGGTGTACGGGACGCGGTCCAGACGCCTCCAGGACTGCGGGATCAGATAGTGCGGCAGGGTGGCCGCGAGCCGGCTGCGCAGCGGGGTGCTCCAGTCCTCGTCGGCCGGTGCGGGGTCGTCCAGGACGACGTAGGCGGCGAGTTCGCTCTCGCCCGTGTGGTCGGGGCGGGCCAGCACCACCGCTTCACGCACGCCGGGCAGGCCGGCGAGCACCCGCCCGGCCTCGTCGGGTTCCACCCGGTTGCCGCGGATCTTCACCTGCCCGTCGATGCGTCCGAGGTACTCCACGGTGCCGTCGTTGCGCAGCCGCACCAGGTCCCCGGTGCGGTAGAACCGCTCCTCCGCGCCCCGGCCCCCGGGGCTGTCCCCGGCGGCCGGTCCGCCCGCGGGACCGGCCGCCTTCGCGCCGAAGCGCTCCGCCGTCAGGGCGGGCCTGCCGAAGTAGCCGCGCGCCACCTGGACGCCGCCGATGAGGAGTTCACCCGGCACACCGACCGGAACGTCCCGGCCGTGGTCGTCGAGCACGCGCAGCATCACGTTGTCGACCGGGCGGCCGATCGGCGGGACCGTCTCGGTCAGCGGGTCGACCCGGTGCGAGATCACCACCACCGAGGTCTCCGTCGGCCCGTAGTGGTTGTGGATCTCCAGCTGTGGGTTCGCCTCGGCCAGCGCCCGCAGTTCAGGGGTGATCACCAGCCGTTCCCCGCCGACCAGCAGCTGGCGCAGCGACGGGACGTGGGCCAGTTCCCGGGCCAGGTGCTTGAGCGGGGTGTACGGGACGCTCATCCGCTGCACCTCGTGCTGCCGCAGGTGCTCGGCGACGGCCGCCGGATCGTAGCGCGTCTCGTCGTCGAGGAGGACCAGCGCGGCTCCCGAGGCCAGGGTGGCGAAGATCTCCTGGACGCTGACGTCGAAGCCGGCCGAAGCCCACTGCACCGTGCGCAGCGCCCCCAGGGTCGCGGTCTGCCACCGGATCAGGTTCACCGGTCCGCGGTGCGGTACGGCCACTGCCTTGGGCCGCCCGCTGGTTCCCGAGGTGTAGAGGTGGTACGCCGTGTCGTCCGGGCGGACCGGCACCCCGAGTGGGGCCTCAGGCAGGCCGGGCTCCACGTCATCCAGCCACTGGACGGGGCACGGGAGCGTGCCGTCGGAGCCGGCCAGGCCGTGCTCCGAGCCCTCCTCCGCGGCGCGGTCGGCGATCACCAGCTCGGCCGCGCTGTCCTCCAGCATGAACCGGCGCCGCTCGGCCGGCAACGAGCGGTCCAACGGCACATAGGCGGCGCCGCACTTGAGGACCGCGAGGATCGCCACCACCAGTCCGGCGCCGCGGGGCACGCACACCGCGGCCCGGTCGCCGCAGGCCAGTCCCCGCTCGGCGAGGCGGTGCGCGAGGCGGTTCGCGGCCGCGTCCAGGGTGCCGTAGCTCATCGGCTCACCGTCACCGGTGAGCGCCAGGGCGTCCGGCCGGGCCAGCGCCTGTTCCTCGAAGAGCTCATGCAGGCATGCGGCGTCGGCCTCGGTGCGTCGGCCTTGCCATCGGGCGAGGTCCTGCGCGTCGCGCGAGGTGAGCGAGGGAAGCAGGGACAGCGGCCGGTCCGGGGCGGCCACGGCATGCCGCAGCAGGTCCACCACGTACTCCACTACGCGGCGGACGGTGTCCTCGTCGAAGAGCCCGGTGTCGTACTCGACCGCACAGCGGATGCCGTCGGACCGGTCGGCGAAGTAGAACGAGAGGTCGAACGGGGCCTGCTTGCGGGGTACGTCGAGCAGCCGGGCGGCCAGGCCGGTGCCGGAGAAGTCGAGCGCGGTCTCGTTCTCGAACTCCACCATGGCCCGGAACAGCGGGTTGCCGCCCGCCGCACGAGTTGGGTTGACGGCCTCGACCACCTGGTCGAAGGGGGCCTCCAGGTGCTCGATCGCCGTGCTGAGGCGGGACCGCACGCGGTGTACGAGTGCCTCGAAGGCAGGGTCCCCCGACAGATCGATGCGCAGCGCGGCCGTCTCCACGAACATGCCGACGGCGTGGCCGGCGCTCTGCGGGCGGCGGTTCACGGCCGTTCCCAGCACGACGTCGTCCTGGCCGGCGAACCTGCCGAGCACAGCGCCCACCGCGCCGAGCAGCGTCATGAACACGGTGCAGTTCCCGGCCCGGCTGAAGGTGCGGACCTCCTGTGAGAGGCCGGGGTCGAGGACGTGTTCCAGGGTGGCGCCGACGACCGGGGCCGTGTTCTGCCGGCACCGGTCGGTGGGGAGTTCCAGGGGCGCGACGCCGTCCAGCTCACGCTTCCAGAACGCCAAGGACCTCTCCACTGCGGCCGGTTCGGGCTCCGGGACCTCACCGGAGCCGGGCTCGACGAGGTCCTCGGGTTCACCGGGCCAGGCCCGGTAGAAGGCGGTGAGGTCCTGGCAGAAGACCGGAGTGGACAGCGCGTCGAACACGATGTGGTGGGCCACCAGGTACAGCAGGTGCCGGTCCTCGGCGAGCCGCCCGAGCTTCGCCCGGAGCAGCGGACCGCGTGCGAGGTCGAAGTCGAGCAGGTCCTCGTCGTCCCGCATCCGCTCCAGGGCGGCGTCGTCGTCCAGGCCGGTCAGGTCGACGACCGGGCAGTCGACGGCGAGGGGGGCCGGCACCACCTGTTCGAGCACACCGTCGTGGCTGCGTTCGCGGAAGACAGTGCGCAGCTGCGGGTGCCGGTCGACCGTGCGGCGCAGCGCGACACGCAGGGCGTCGAGGTCGAGCGGGCCCTCCAGGAGGAGCGCCTTGGGCTCGTGGTACGTGTGCTGCCCGGGCCGTATCCGGTCCAGCAGCCACATCCGGCGCTGAAGGGCGGAGGCCGGCGCGGAGCACGCTGCCTGCTCCGGGAGGGGCGCAACCGCGGCCGGAGGAAGGGACGGACCGGGCTCCGGCGCGGTGTAGCACCGCCGCAGCTCGTCGAGGTGGGGGAGTGCGTCGAGCATGAGCCCCGGCTCCACGCCGAAGTCGATGAAGCAGCCCACTTCGTCCACCCCCGCGTCGACCAGCGAGTCGAGCACCGGGCGGACGCTCGCCGGGCTGCCGATGAGCGCACGCGTCGCGCGGTATTGGTCATACGCCCGGTCGAGGACGAAATCGAGGTCCTCGGGGGGCGTCGCGGACAGGTCGACGTCCAGGCCGAGGCTGTTGGCCATGGTGTCGAGGAGCTGAAGCGAGGACCGAAGATAGTCGCGGAAGGGGCGGTGGGCCTGCCGGACGGCCCGCTCGGCGTCCGCACCGAGGTAGGTGTGGACGAGGACCGTCACCCGCCCGCCGGCGGGATCGAAACCGTGGGCCGCTCTGGCCCTGCGGTACCGGGCGATGTTGTCGCGCAGATCATCGACGCTCTGCGTCATGAGGTTGGTGACGACACCGAGGCCCGCCGCGCCGGCCCGTTCGTAGCTCTCCGGGTTCGACAGGACCGCCAGGAACAGGGGAGGGGCCTCCTGCACCGGACGCGGGTGCAGCCTGACCTCGACCTGCTCACCGGTGCCCGACGCCGCGCGAACGGCGCGCCCGGCCCACAATTCCTGGAACGTGTCGAGGTGTTCGTGCAGGATCTCGCGCTGGCGACCGTAGTTCTCGGGGGCCAGGACGAAGTCGCGCGAGTGCCAGCCGGAGGCGAAGCCGAGGCCGACGCGACCACCGGACAGGTTGTCGATGACGGACCATTCCTCGGCGACGCGCAGGGGGTTGTGCAGGGGCAGCACGACCGAGCCGGCATGCAGCCGAATACGGGAGGTCCGCGCGGCCAGCGACGCTGCGAGCACCGCGGGGCTCGGGAAGAGGGCGCCGAAGGAGTGGAAGTGGCGCTCCGGTATCCAGATGGCGTGGAAGCCGTGGTCGTCGGCGAAGGTCGCGGCGTCCATCAGGTGCCGGTAGCCGGCGGTGGCGTCCGGGTCCGTGTAGTCACCGAAAAAGTAGAGACTGAAGTCGGGGCGGCCGGCGGCTGCCTGCGGCGATGGTCGCGGCTGTGGACGCGCGACCGGCCGCTCCGTGACGGACCGCGGCGGCGCGGACCCGGTGGGTGCGGCCTGCGGCCGCCGCGGGGCGCGGTCCGTGGGGCATTCCGGCAGGCCTTCGTCTCCCCCCGGCCCGGCCGGCGGGTCCCTGCGCAGGTCCTCCAGCGCCCGGAGCTGTTCCCCCGCCAGCTCGGTGAACTTCTCCAGCATGCTCTCGGCAAGCCGCAATTGACCGTCGATGACGGCGCATACATCCTTCGTCGGCTCGGCGGGCTCCGTGCTGCCGGCGGGCCCCGTGCTGCCGACGAGCTCCGTGTTGCCGGCGGGCTCCGCCGGAGGTGTGCGGTCCGCTGTGCCGTCCCCGTCGGGCGCCTCCGGTACGGACAGCAGCGTGAGGAGCCCCCGCGGGGTGTCCGCGCCCTCGAACAGTTCGCGCACCGGCACCCGCACCCCGGAACCGGACTCCAGCTCCCGTGCCAGGGCCATCAGCGCCAGCGAGTCCGCCCCGGAGGCCACGAAGGTGCGGTCGAGGTCCAACTCGCCGACGGTACGGCCGATATGGCGTGCTATCAGGGACAGAACGTCCTGGCTGGTCTGTGTCACCGCGCGGATCCTCCTTCGCCGCGTCGCCAGAACGCACCGAGCCCGTCGATGTCTTCGATCGGATCGCTGACTCCGTGGCGCGCGCGCCAGTCGTGCACTGCCTCTCGGCAGACGGGGATGTGGTAGTCGTCGATGATGACGAAGCCACCGGGCGAGAGCTTCGGATAGAGGTGGATGAGCGTGTCCATGGTGGATTCGTAGAGGTCGCTGTCCAGGCGCAGCACCGCGATCCGCGGCACCGGAGCATGCGGCAGGGTGTCCTTGAACCACCCGGGCAGGAACTTCACCTGGTCGTCCAGCAGGCCGTACCGCTCGAAGTTGCCGCGCACGGTGCCCAGATCGGTCGCCAGGAACGCGTTGTAGCGGTCCGTCGCGAGCAGCCGGTCACCTTCGTATGCGGAGGCCTCCGCGGGCGGCATCCCCTGGAACGAGTCCGCGACCCACACCCGCCGGTCCGTCACGCCGTACGCCGCAAGGACGGCGCGCATGAAGATGCAGGTGCCGCCGCGCCAGACGCCGGTCTCGATGAGGTCGCCTGGAACGCCGTCCCGCAGCACGGTCTTGACGCAGCTCTCCACGTTCTCCAGGCGCCGCATTCCCACCATCGTGTGTGCGACGGTCGGCCAGTCCACCCCCAGCCGCCGGTTGAGTTCGTCGTACGTCTCGGCAGGGGCCCAGCTCGCGGGGATCGGCGGATCCTCGTAGATCGTGTTGGTCAGGACGCGTTTCATGAGGTCCAGATAGAGCTGCGTGGTCGAGGGCACGAGAACCTTCCGAAGAGCCGGTGGCCGGTGGGGCCCGGATACCGGCGGCGGCGCACGGGCAGCTGACGGCGGCGACCGGACCACCCACGTGGTCCGGTCACGACACTAGGGAGGTCGCGGGTGCCCGCGGCGCGGCCTTCCGGGGAGTGGAAGCCCCGCGACGGCGGCTCTGGCGCGCGTGTGATCGTCGGCTCATGCGGCACGGTGCCGCGGGGGAGGAGCCGCACGATGCCCGGTCGAGTGGGTGAGCTGATGGCGCATCACATACGTTGTCATCCCGAAGCGCCCGCCCTGGTCGCGCCGGACGGGAGCCTCACCTACGCCGCACTGGACCGGCGTGCCACCGCACTGGCGCGGCACTTGGTGCGCCAGGGCGTCCGGCCGGGCGACGTCGTGCTGGTGCAGCTGCCGCGCGGAGTGACGCTCGGCGTCAGCGTCCTCGGGGTGCTGCGCGCCAGGGGCGCCGTGTGCGTGGTGGACCCTAGCTACCCGCCCGAGCGCATCCGCCACATGTGGCGGCACAGCGGTGCCCGCCTCGCCCTCGTGGCCGGCCCGGACGCGGCGCCGGAGCCCGGGCCGCGGCTGCTCGTGCCCGACACGGTCCGCCCCGGACAGCTCCCTGCCGACGATGCGGGGCCCACCGGGCCCGAGTTGGCGCCCCCGCTGCCGACCGACCTGGCCTACGCCGTGTTCACCTCGGGGTCCAGCGGCGGACCCAAGGCCATCGCCATGCCGCACCGCTGCCTGGACAACCTCGTCGCCTGGACGCTGGCCGGCACCAGCGCCGAGCCGCTGCGCACCCTGATGTTCGCACCACTGGGCTTCGACGTCTTCGTCCAGGAGGTGTTCACGGCCTGGTGCAGCGGGGGCTGTCTGTACGTCCCGGCCGACGAGCAGCGCAGCGACCTGCAACGGGTCCTGGAGCTGCTCTCCCGGTGGAGGATCCAGCGCCTGTTCGTGCCCCCGGTGGCGCTGAGCAGGCTCGCCGATCTCGCCGGGACACTGGGGCCGGTACCCGAGGACCTGCGGGAAGTGGCCGCCGCGGGCGAGGCGTTACGTATCACGCCCGGCATCCGCGAACTGTTCGCCCGGCTGCCGGACGCCCGACTGCACAACCACTACGGCCCCGCCGAGACCCATGTGGCGCTCGCCCACACCCTGACGGGTCCGCCCCGTACCTGGCCGGACGCGCCCCCGATCGGCCGGCCCGTCCCTGGGATGGCAGCCCATCTGCGGCCTGTCTCCGGGCGCCGGGACGACCGGGCGTCCCAAGGGGACACCGAGTTGTGGCTGTCGGGCGTGGGGCTGGCCCACGGCTATCTGCGGGACGAGGAACGCACGGCCCAGAGCTTCGCCCCGCTGCCCACCGAGGAGGGGACGGTGCGGGCGTACCGCACCGGGGATCTGGTCCATCGCCGCCAGGACGGCCTCCTGGAGTACGCGGGGCGGGTCGATGACCAGGTGAAGATCCGCGGGTACCGGGTCGAACCCGGGGAGGTCGAGTGCGCCCTGGGCCGCCACCCGGCGGTACGGGAGTGCGCCGTCGTCGCCTGGGAGCCCCCGGCCGGGGCCGAACGGCAGCTGGTCGCGCATGTGGTGCCCGAGGCGGGACACCCGCCGGACCGCGCCGCGCTGCGCGCACATCTGGCTGCCCTGCTCCCCGACCACATGGTGCCCCGCCACGTCGTGACGGCCACCGCCCTGCCGCTCTCCCCCAACGGCAAGGTCGACCGCCGGCGCCTCCCGGCACCGTCTGTGGTGCCCGAGCCCGGCTCGTCCGCCCCGGGGCCGGGCGGCACCCCGGCGGGCGGGCCGGTGGCGGACGCGGTCGCCCGCATCTGGACAGAGGTCCTCGGCGTGCAGGTCACGGATCCCGGCCACAGTTTCGTGGACCTGGGCGGCACCTCGCTGTCCGCCGCGGTCGTGGTCACGCGGCTGCATGCGCGCTACGGAGTCCGGATCGACCTCCAGGAATTTCTCCGGACACCGACCGTCGGTGCGTTGAGCGCCCTGATCACCGAGCGGGCCGGGGCATGACCTCCCCGCACCGCCGGCCGGCACCCGCCCCGGCCGGGGGCCGGGCGGGCGGCCACCCGTCCTGGCTCCGCCAGTTCCACCCCGCGCCCCCCTCCTCCACGTCGCCAGGGCCGGTGCGCCGCCTGGTGTGTTTCCCCTACGCGGGAGGGTCGGCGGGGGCGTACTTCCCGCTGTCCGAGGCGCTTGCCCCCGGGATCCGGGTGGAAGCGGTGCAGTACCCGGGGCGCCAGGACCGGGCCGGCGAACGGCCGATCGAAGACCTGACCGTCCTCGCGGAGCACATCGCCCGGCAGGTGGCCGCCGGCGGGCATCCGGCGCCGGTCCTCTTCGGTCACAGTATGGGGGCGCTGCTCGCCTTCGAGACGGCCCGGTGCCTGGAGGCGGCCCACGGAGTCAGCCCTGGCCTGCTCATCGTCTCCGGGATGCCGCCACCCACCCGGCTGCCGTCCGTGGCGCTCGGGGACGGCCCCGAGATCCTCGCCGACCTGGCCCG
This sequence comes from Streptomyces auratus, assembly GCF_050433025.1. Lineage (NCBI taxonomy): Bacteria > Bacillati > Actinomycetota > Actinomycetes > Kitasatosporales > Streptomycetaceae > Streptomyces > Streptomyces auratus. Next base: position 3,077,357 of record NZ_JBNGCB010000003.1, read on the forward strand.
TCTGCGCGGCATCGACCCCGGCCTGCTGCGCAACCCCGAGCTGCAGGAGATGATCCTGCCGGCCCTGCGCAGCGACCACCGCGCGGTGGACTCGTACCGCCCCGCTCCCGACGCCACGGTGGGGTGCCCGATCTCGGTCTTCACCGGCTCCGAGGACCCGCTCCTCGACGAACGCGCGGCCTGCGCCTGGGCCCACCACACGCGCCGTGCCTTCCGGTTGCGTGTGTTTCCCGGCGGCCACTTCTACCTCGACGGCTTCCCGTCCGCGGTCACGGCAGCGGTGAAGGCCGAGACCTTTCTGACCTGACCGCCGAGACCGCAGAGGACCCGATGCACCCTCCCACGACTTCCGCTCCCCGCGCGCATGCGCAGTTGCCGCCGCATCTGTACCTGCTGGCGCTGGGCACGTTCTTGATCGGCACGGACGTGTTCGCGATAGCGGGGATGCTGCCCGCGCTCAGTGCCTCGCTGGACGTCGGCCTGTCGGCCGCGGGTCAGCTGATGACGGTCTTCTCCCTCAGCTACGCGGTGCTCGGCCCGGTCCTGTCGACCGTCCTCAGCCGCTGGTCTCCCCGTACGTGTGTGACGGGTGCCCTGTGCGCGGTGGCGGCCGGCAACCTGGTGTGCGCCGGGGCGCCCTCGCTGATGGTGGCCTTCCTCGGCCGGGTTCTGGTGGCCGCGGGTGCCTGCCAGTTCACCCCGCATGTCGCCGCCCTCGCCGCGGCCTCGGTGACCGAGCAGCGGCGCGGCAGAGCCCTCGCCGTCGTCAACGGCGGACTCGTCGCCGGCTCGGTGATCGGCGTGCCGGCGAGCACCTGGGCGGCCGAGGCCACGAATTGGCGGATCTCCCTGACCGTCCTCGGGCTGGGGACGGCGGTGGTGGCCTCGGCGCTGGTGAGCGGTCTGCGCGGCCATGCCGAGGGTCCTCGTCCGATAAGCCTGCGCGAGCAGCTCGCAACCCTGCGCTCGCCGCAGGTCCGTCTGCTCCTGAGCGTCACCGCGCTCGCCGTGGTGGCGGAGTACTCCCTCCTCACCTACGCGGGCGCGGTGTTCGCCCCTGCCACGGGTCACGACGGCGGACGCCTCGGCCTTCTGCTGCTGGTGTTCGGTGTGGGCGGTTTGGTGGGCAACTCCGCCGCGGGAGCCTTCCTCGACCGCCCCCTGGGCCGGCATCTGGTGCTGCTCTCCCTGGCCGGAATGGCGGTCGCGTTCCTCGTCATGCCCTGGACCACCGCCTGCTACCCCGCCGCCCTGGTCTGCGTGGCCCTGTGGGGGATCGCGGGCTGGATGTATGCGACCCCCCAACAGCACCGTCTGCTGCGCCAGTCCGGTCCGGCCGGCCCGCTGGCGGTGTCCGTGAACAGTTCGGTGATCTACCTGGGCGGAGCGGCCGGCGGCGCACTCGGCGGCGCCCTGCTCGCGTGGCTGCCGGAGCAATGGACGCCGCTGCCGGCGGCCGCCCTCTGTGCCCTCGCCGTGGTTCCCGAACTGCTCTTCCGGCGCCGGGAGCCGGTCACGGCTCGGCCGACCCGCGAGCCACGGCCGACACCCCGGTAGGACGCGGCGGGCCTGCCCGCGGTCAGCCCTCGCGGGACGTCACCAGGCTCGGCACGGCGGTCTGCTCCGCTTCGGGCACCGGGCGGTTCAGACGCCGCTTGGCGCCCAGGGCGCAGCCGGCCAGGCCCACCGGCAGCAGCACCATCCAGCCACTCCACAGCAGCACAAGAGCGCTCACCGCACACGCCATCACGGCCGCCCACCACAGGGGCCGGCGGGTCGGCAGCAGTGCCACGCCGGCCGCCATACCGGCCGTGGTGACGGCGGAGAGCAGCACCGACGTCACCCGCATCAGCGGATCGAGGTCGATCCCCACTGCCACAACGGCGCCCATCAGGAGTGCCACCAGTGCCGCCTGCACACTCAGGCTGCGGCGCGGCACCTCACCGGCGTTCGAGCCCTTCGCCAGGTACCGGGGCAGCACGCCGTCGCGGCCGAGGGCGGCCCCCAGACGGACCGCGCCGGCGATGAACGTGTTCACGGCGCCGAAGGTCAGACACACGGCCGCCACCGCGGTCAGGATGCGCGCAGCCGGTCCCAGGCCGACCTCCAGCAGCATCATCAGCGGGACGTGCGAGTTGCCCGCGCTGTCACCGAGCACGGCGATCGTGACCAGGCACAGTCCCAGGTACAGCGCGCCCACCACGACGAGGGTCACCCCGGTCGCGGTCGGGAGGTCCCGGCGCGGGTGGGAGAACTCGGCGGACAGATGGCTGGCCGCCTCCCAGCCGCTGAACGCGTAGAAGATCAGCACGGCGGCGGACCCGATGGATCCCCAGCCGTGCGGGGCGAACGGCGTGAAGTTCTCCCACGAGGCATCGGGAGAAGCCGCAGCCATGGCTCCGACCAGCAGCAGGACGAGCACGCCGACCAGAATCAACTGCAGTCGCCCGGACAACGAAAGGCCGACGCAGTTCGCCACCACAGCGGCGAGCAGAATCACCGCGGCGCTGGCCAAAGCAATTCCCTCGCCCATCCCCAACGCCTCGGCCACATATTCCCCGCCGATCATCGCCCCCGAAACGACTCCGAAGGGAACGGCGGCATAGAACCACCACCCCACGGTTGCGGAAGCGGACGGCCCGAATGCTTTGGCTGTGAAAGTGGAAACGCCGCCCCCGTCCGGAAAGCGGGTACCGAGCGTGGCGAACACCACCGCGACGGGGACACTCAAGGCCAGCAGCCCGGCCCAGGCCACAACGGACGCAGGACCGGCGGCGGCAGCGGCGAGTGCGGGCAGCGCGAGAACGCCGGGCCCCAGTACGGCGCCGATATACAAGGCGGTCCCTTCTCCGAGACCCAGGCGTCCACCCGACATAGGGCAGCCCTCACTTTCTTCGACAGCGGAAGGATTGAAATGCGGCCGCGGAAAATCATGGGAAAATTCCTGTTCCCTTGCGCCGCGCGTCGATGCTAGAGGGGTATTGCTTCCGCCGCCGCAAGGGCTGCAGGAAATTCGTGCCGCAGGAGCGCGGGCCGGTCCGCGTCGAACATCCTTCGCCGGATGGCCGGTTGAACATGCGGACATACGGTGGAACGCGGGTGATCGTCGAAGTCATGCCGCCTGACGGGACGGAACATCGAACCCTTGACTGCCGACGAAAAGACCTCCCCTTCCGCCGGGAGGCCGCGCCGCGGCTTGGCTCACACGGAGGCGGCTTCGGCCGCCGCCGGGTACGCCGTCGCAGGGGCAGGACGCTCAGCGGAGCCGTCTTTCCGCTCGCTGCGCAACAGGCCGTAGGCGTAGGCGTCTTTCAGGGCCTGCCAGGAGGCGGCGATCACGTTGTCCCCGACGCCGACGGTCGACCACTCGCCGCTGCCGTCGCTGGTGCAGATCAGTACCCGGGTCGTGGACCGGGTGCCGTGCCGGCCCTCCAGAATGCGCACCTTGTAGTCGACCAACTCCAGCTTGGCCATCTGTGGGTAGCACTTCTCCAAGGCCCACCGCAGCGCCCGGTCCAGGGCGTTGACCGGGCCGTTGCCCTCCGCGGTGACCACGACCCGCTCGCCCTCGGCCCATAGCTTGACCGTGGCCTCGTTCGCATGGCTGCCGTCCGGGCGGTTCTCCACGATCGTTCGCCAGGACTCCACCCGGAAGGAGTGAGGGTTGTGCTCCGCCACCTCCTCGCGCAGCAGCAGTTCGAAGGAGGCGTCGGCCGCCTCGTAGGTGTAGCCGGCCAGCTCCCGCTCCTTGACCCGCGCCACGACCCGGCCGACCAGCTCCCGGTTCTCGCCCAGGTCGATGCCCAGCTCCTTGGCCTTGAGCTCCACCGAGGCCTGCCCGGCCATGTCGGACACCAGCATCCGCATGGTGTTGCCGACCTGCTCCGGGGCGATGTGCTGGTACAGATCCGGATCCACCTTGATCGCCGAGGCGTGCAGCCCGGCCTTGTGCGCGAAGGCGGACACCCCCACGTACGGCTGGTGCGTGGCAGCGGTGAGGTTGACCACCTCGGCGATGGCCTGCGAGATCCGCGTCATCTCGGATAGCTTGCCCTCCGGCAGCACCCGCCGGCCGTACTTCAGCTCCAGCGCCGCCACCACCGGGAACAGGTTGGCGTTGCCGACCCGCTCGCCGTAGCCATTGGCCGTGCACTGCACATGCGTGGCGCCGGCGTCCACCGCGGCCAGGGTGTTGGCCACTGCGCAGCCGCTGTCGTCCTGGGCGTGGATGCCGAGGCGCGCCCCGGTCTCCGCCAGCACCGTGGCCACCATCGACTGCACCTGAGCCGGCAGCATGCCGCCGTTGGTGTCGCACAACGCCACCACCTCCGCCCCCGCCTCGTGCGCGGTGCGCACCACCTGCTGGGCGTAGCCAGGGTTGGCCCGGTAGCCGTCGAAGAAGTGCTCGCAGTCCACGAACACCCGGCGGCCCTGGGCGCGCAGATGGCGAACGGTGTCGCGGACCATCGCCAGGTTCTCCTCCAGCGTGGTGCGCAGCGCCAACTGCACATGTCGGTCATGCGACTTGGCCACCAGGGTGACCACCGGGGCCCCGGAGTCCAGCAGGGCCGCGACCTGTGGGTCGTCCTCGGCCGCGACCCCGGCCCGGCGGGTGGAGCCGAAGGCCACCAGCTGGGCGTGCCGGAAGTCGATCTCCGCGTGGGCGCGGGCGAAGAACTCCGTGTCCCGGGGGTTCGCCCCCGGCCACCCGCCCTCGATGAACCCCACGCCGAAGTCGTCCAGGTGCCGGGCGATGGTCAGCTTGTCCGCGACGGTGAGGTTGATGCCCTCACGCTGCGCACCGTCGCGCAGCGTCGTGTCGAAGACGTGGAAGCAGTCCATGCTCTTCTTCATGGCAGTGCCGTCCTAGTGGTGATGGCCAGTCAGGGCACCCCGCGCCTCCTCCAGCTCAAGACGCGGGACGGCCTCGGGGCACCGTTTCTCCGACCGGTCCCCACGTCACGGATTCCAGCACGGAGGCAGCGGGCCGGGCGCACGCGTTTTCCACTGAACGCAAGGAAGATTTGCCGCCCGTACCGTGGACCGCAAGACTCCAAGGCCGAGCGGGGCGCACGGGCTCGCGGCCGGAACGTCGCGCGTTCGTCGCGTACCCGCATACGGACCCCCTCCCACGACCGAGGACTGGCGACAACGTGCAGCAATTCACGGTTCATCGCGGAACGGCTGCGCCGCTTCGGCGCCGCGACATCGACACGGACCAACTGATCCCCGGCGAGTACTGCAAGCGCACCGGGCGCACGGGATACGCCGACGCCCTCTTCGCCAACTGGCGTGAGGAGCCCGGCTACCTGCTGGCCAAGCCGGAGTACGCGGACGCGTCGGTGCTCATCACCGGACCGAACTTCGGCATCGGATCGTCCCGGGAACACGCCGTCTGGGCATTGCTGGACCATGGTTTCCGGGCCGTGGTCGCCCCCTCGTTCAGCGACATCTTCCGGGGCAACGCGCTCAACAACGGGCTGCTGTCGGTCGAGATTTCACCGGCAGCGGTCGAACGCTGCTGGCAGCTCGCCGAGGACGACCCCGCAGCGATTTTCACCGTCGACCTGGAAAGCTGTGTGCTGCGCTGCCGTGATGCCGCATTCCCCTTCGCCGTGAACGAGTACAACCGCCGTATGCTGCTGCGCGGTTGGGACGACATCACCATGACCCTGTCCCATGAATCCGCTATTGCCTCCTATGAGGAGAAGCGGCCGGCGTGGCTCCCCCGCACCCTGCTCGCCGTGTAGAAGCGGCGATCGGCATGCGGATTCGCGCAGTACGCCCGATGTGAACTACTGCTCCGTCTCGGGAAATGAGACAGGGTTCCTTGCCGATGAGGATGCTGGGCATGATCGTTGCGGGCTGCCGAGTGCGGGCCGTCGACCGCGCCCCCTCATGTCGCCCACCGAGCACCGGGGACGACAAGGGGTTGTGTCGTGGAGTTGGACGCATTGGACCGAGCACTCCTCCGCGCTATCCAAGCGGATGCGCGGAGAAGCAACCGGGACTTAGCCTCAGCCGTTGGCGTTGCGCCCTCCACCTCTCTGGAGCGGCTCCGCACGCTACGGCGCCGCGGCGTCATCCGCGGCTTCACCGCCGAGGTCGACCTCGCGGCGCTGGGACGTCCGGTGCAAGCGCTCGTGGCCGTCCGCATCCGCCCGCCGTCGCGGAAAATTCTGGAGGAGTTCCGTGAGTGGGTCCGCACCCTTCCCGGGATCGTCGGACTCTTCGTCACCACCGGGGACCACGACTTTCTGTTGCACTTGGCGGTGCCCGGCACGGACCACCTCTATGCCTTCGTCATCGATCGGCTGACGGAGCGCAAAGAGGTGGCGGATGTGCACACCTCGATCGTCTACGAGCACTTGGAAACCCAGATCATCGACCCGGCCGTGACGTCCGAATCCAAACCATCGCGACGCCGTAACGAGAGATGAGATCCGTCATGCCCGGGGTGTGCAGCCGGAACCCGTACCGGCTGCACACCCCGTGCGCTGTCACCCGGGGTTCGTGCCGAGGGCCTTCCCCTCCTCTTTTCCACTGGCCGACAAGGCCGGATGGCAGCCCTGCGTTCGTCCGTAACGTGAAGCACCGCGCCGGACGGTCGTACACCGTCCGGGATGTGCTGCGCCAAGAAAGGAAAAAGCGATGGGACGGACACTCGCGGAGAAGGTCTGGGACGATCATGTCGTCCGGCGCGCGGAAGGCGAGCCCGACCTTCTCTTCATCGATCTGCACCTGCTGCACGAGGTCACCAGCCCGCAGGCCTTCGATGGTCTGCGTAAGGCGGGTCGTCGGGTGCGTCGGACGGATCTGACCATCGCCACCGAGGATCACAACACCCCGACCCTCGATATCGACAAGCCGATCGCCGACCCGGTTTCGCGCACGCAGCTGGAGACGCTGCGCAAGAACTGTGCGGAGTTCGGGGTGCGGCTGCACCCGCTGGGCGATGTCGAGCAGGGCGTTGTCCACGTCGTGGGACCGCAGTTGGGACTGACCCAGCCCGGCACCACCGTGGTCTGCGGTGACAGCCACACCTCCACCCACGGCGCCTTCGGCGCGCTGGCGTTCGGCATCGGCACCAGCCAGGTCGAGCACGTCCTGGCCACCCAGACGCTGCCGCTGGCCCCGTTCAAGACCATGGCGATCACCGTGGACGGTGAGCTGCCCGAGGGCGTCACCGCCAAGGACCTGATCCTGGCGATCATCGCGCGGATCGGCACCGGTGGCGGCCAGGGCTACGTCCTGGAGTACCGCGGCCCGGCCATCGAGAAACTGTCGATGGAAGCCCGGATGACCATCTGCAACATGTCCATCGAGGCGGGCGCGCGGGCCGGCATGATCGCCCCCGACAAGACCACCTTCGACTACCTGCAGGGCCGCGACCACGCCCCCCAGGGCGAGGAGTGGGACGCCGCGGTCGCCTACTGGAAGACCCTGCGCACCGACGAGGACGCGGTCTTCGACGCCGAGGTGCACATCGACGCTTCCGCGCTGGCGCCGTTCGTCACCTGGGGCACCAACCCCGGCCAGGGCGCACCGCTTTCGTCCAGCGTCCCCGACCCGGCTTCGTACGAGGACGCCTCGGAGCGCTACGCCGCCGAAAAGGCCCTGGAATACATGGGGTTGACGGCGGGCCAGCCGCTGCGCGACATCACGGTGGACACCGTCTTCGTAGGTTCGTGCACCAACGGCCGCATCGAGGACCTGCGCTCCGCGGCCGCGATCCTTCAGGGCCGCCAGGTCGCCGACGGCGTACGGATGCTGGTCGTGCCCGGCTCGGTCCGCGTCTCCCTGGAGGCCGTCGCCGAGGGCCTGGACAAGGTCTTCACCGCCGCCGGCGCCGAATGGCGGCACGCGGGTTGCTCGATGTGTCTGGGTATGAACCCCGACCAGCTGGCGCCCGGCGAGCGCTCCGCCTCCACCTCCAACCGCAACTTCGAGGGCCGCCAGGGCAAGGGTGGCCGCACCCACCTGGTCTCGCCGCAGGTCGCCGCCGCAACAGCGGTTCTCGGCCATCTGGCCTCACCGGCCGATCTCTCTGACGTCGCCGTCGCCACGCCCGCGGGAGTCTGAACCATGGAAGCCTTCACCACCCACACCGGCCGGGCCGTCCCGCTGCGCCGCAGCAATGTCGACACCGACCAGATCATCCCTGCTCACTGGCTCAAGAAGGTCACCCGTGACGGGTTTGAGGACGGGCTGTTCGAGGCCTGGCGCAAGGACCCGGAGTTCGCCTTGAACCAGGAGCGGTACAAGGGCGCCACCGTGCTGGTCGCCGGCCCCGACTTCGGTACCGGCTCCTCGCGTGAGCACGCCGTCTGGGCGCTGCAGAACTACGGTTTCAAGGCCGTTATCTCCTCGCGTTTCGCCGACATCTTCCGCGGCAACTCGCTGAAGAACGGGTTGCTGACGGTGGTCCTGCCGCAGGAGACCGTCGACCGTCTCCAGCAGCTGCTGGAGGCCGACCCCAGCGCCGAGGTGACGGTCGACCTGGTCGGCAGGCAGGTCCGTGCCGAGGGCATCACCGCCGACTTCGAGCTGGACGAGAATGCGCGTTGGCGCCTCCTGGAGGGGCTGGACGACATCAGCCTCACCCTGCAGGACGCGGACACCATCGCGAGGTACGAGGCATCCCGCCCCGCCTTCAAGCCGCACACGCAGACCACTGACGAGATCCGCAGCATTCGCCTCGCAGTGATCCCCGGTGACGGTATCGGCCAGGAAGTCGTGGCCCAGGGCCTGAAGGTTCTGACCGCGGTCCTCCCGCAGGACGTCAAGCTGGAAACCAAGGAGTACGACCTCGGTGCCCGGCGATGGCATGCGACCGGTGAGACCCTGCCGGACGAGGAGCTGGAGTCGCTCAAGCAGCACGATGCGCTGCTGCTCGGTGCGATCGGTGACCCGTCGGTGCCGTCCGGTGTGCTGGAGCGCGGGCTGCTGCTCAAGCTCCGTTTCGCCTTCGACCACTTCGTGAACCTGCGCCCGTCGAAGCTGTTCCCGAACACCTCCACGCCGCTGGCCGGCCGTCCCGACATCGACTTCGTCGTCGTCCGTGAGGGGACCGAGGGTCCGTACACGGGCAACGGCGGCTCGCTGCGCACCGGCACCCCGGCCGAGGTCGCCACCGAGGTCAGCCTCAACACCGCCTACGGCGTGGAGCGCGTGGTGCGCGACGCGTACGAGCGGGCCAACGCCCGCCCCCGCAAGAAGCTGACGCTGGTGCACAAGAACAACGTGCTGGTCTACGCGGGCCACATGTGGAAGAACATCTTCGACAAGGTCGGCCAGGAGTACCCCGAGGTCACCACCGACTACCTGCACGTCGACGCCGCGACGATCTTCTTCGTCACCCAGCCCGAGCGGTTCGACGTGATCGTCACCGACAACCTCTTCGGCGACATCCTCACCGACCTCGCCGCGGCCGTCACCGGCGGCATCGGTCTGGCCGCCTCCGGGAACATCAACCCGACCGGCGAGTTCCCCTCGATGTTCGAGCCGGTGCACGGCTCCGCACCGGACATCGCCGGCACCGGCAAGGCCGACCCGACCGCAACGGTCCTCTCCGTCGCCCTGCTGCTGCGCCACCTCGGCTACGCGCCGCAGGCCGCCCGCATCGAGGAGGCCGTCGCGGCCGACCTGGAGGCCCGCGGCGACGCCCCGCGCACCACCGACGAGATCGGCGACGCCCTCGCCGCCCGGGTCTGCTGACCCGCCGGTCCTGACCACCTCACCGCCGCATGCAGAAAGGCGCCCCTGACGGGCAAAAGCCCAGTCGGGCGCCTTTCTGCACGCCCTCGGAAGAAGCGGCGCTTCGGGGGTGTACCTACGTCCCGGGAGCGTTGTCTCGTATCGAGGCGCCGAGGTCGGCGTCGAGTCACGCCGCCCTGCTCGTTGTCGACCCGTAAATCAGGGGGCTCCGATGCCTCGTATGGGCGGGAGTTGGCGACTGTCGCCGTGAACGTGACATAGGCGCGTTCACGTGTGCCTTACATACGCTTTACTTCTTCACCACAACGACACATGTTGACATCCGCCCCTTTGGGCAGAAGGACGCCGTAGTGATACCTCATGCCCGAAAGGCCCTGTCAATCAGCCTTGTTGGCGCAATGGCGCTGTCGGCTGTGATGGCCGGGCTGACCCTCGCGCAAGCCGCCCCGCAGGACGATCCGCCCCCCGCAGCAGCAACCGAAATGCCCTCCGCCGTCGAGGACTTCAGCTACCCGAACGCCGGGCGGCCTGTCATTGCCGGAAGCGAAAACGGCTCTCTATGAGAGTATATCCTGGCGTGATCAGCATGTCGGATGGCAGGAAATGCAATCTCCGCTCGACGATGGACTGAATTAAAATCTTCGCCGTTCGTGGATTTGCCGCCGCGTAGCAAATCCGAAGCCCCGCGAGTCACGCCTGGCGGGGCTTCAGCTTGGGGTGCAGGGCAGCCGGCAAGGGAATCGACCACGGTGCTCGCCAGGACGGCACTGCGAAGGACGGAGGAGTCCACCGCGTAACGGTGCGACGGATGCGGGCGTTACGGGGGATACCTTGACTGTGAGCGAGCCGAACGAGAGGCGTCTGCCCGGCGAAAGCCCAGGTCAGACGCCTCTTTTCATGCGCTTAGAAGAACCCCAGCTTCTTCGCCGAGTAGCTCACCAACAGATTCTTCGTCTGCTGATAATGATCCAGCATCATCTTGTGGGTCTCCCTGCCGATTCCGGACTGCTTGTAGCCGCCGAAGGCGGCGTGCGCCGGGTAGGCGTGGTAGCAGTTGGTCCATACGCGGCCGGCCTGGATGGCGCGGCCGGCGCGGTAGGCGGTGGAGCCGTCGCGGGTCCAGACGCCGGCGCCCAGGCCGTACAGGGTGTCGTTGGCGATGCCGATGGCGTCCTCGAAGTCGGAGAACGGTGCCACGGCCACCACGGGGCCGAAGATCTCCTCCTGGAAGACCCGCATGCCGTTGTTGCCCTCGAAGATGGTCGGCCGGACGTAGTAGCCGCCCTCCAACTCGCCGCCCAACTCGGCCCGGGAGCCGCCGGTCAGGATGCGGGCGCCCTCCTTCTGGCCGATGTCCAGGTAGGAGAGGATCTTCTCCAGCTGGTCGTTGGAGGCCTGGGCGCCGATCATCGTGTCGGTGTCCAGCGGGTGTCCCTGGACGATCTTCTCGGTACGGGCCACTCCGGCCGCCAGGAAGTCGTCATAGTGCCCGCCCTGGATCAGCGCCCGGGACGGGCAGGTGCACACCTCGCCCTGGTTGAGGGCGAACATGGTGAAGCCTTCCAGCGCCTTGTCGTGGAAGTCGTCCGCCTTCGACGAGACGTCGTCGAAGAAGATGTTGGGGCTCTTGCCGCCCAGTTCGAGCGTCACCGGCCGCAGATGCTCGGACGCGTACTGCATGATCAGACGGCCGGTGGTGGTCTCGCCGGTGAAGGCGACCTTCGCGACCCGGGGGCTGGAGGCCAGCGGCTTTCCGGCCTCCGCGCCGAAGCCGTTGACGATGTTCACCACGCCCGGTGGCAGGAGATCGGCGATCAGGCTCATCCAGAAGTGCACCGAAGCGGGGGTCTGTTCGGCCGGCTTGAGGACCACGGTGTTGCCGGCGGCCAGTGCGGGGGCGAGCTTCCAGGTCGCCATGAGGAGGGGGAAGTTCCAGGGGATGATCTGGGCGACGACGCCGAGCGGCTCGTGGAAGTGGTACGCGACGGTGTCCCCGTCGATCTCCGACAGCGAGCCCTCCTGCGCGCGGATGGCGCCCGCGAAGTAGCGGAAGTGGTCGATGGCGAGCGGGATGTCGGCCGCCAGGGACTCCCGTACGGGCTTGCCGTTCTCCCAGCTCTCCGCGACCGCCAGCTTCTCCAGGTTCTGCTCCATCCGGTCGGCGATCTTGTTGAGGACGGCGGCGCGATCGGCGGCGGGGGTGCGGGCCCAGCCGGGCGCGGCCGCGTGAGCGGCGTCGAGGGCCCGCTCGACGTCCTCGGCCGTGCCCCGGGCGACCTCCGTGAACGGCTGTCCGTTGACCGGCGTCGGATTCTCGAAGTACCGGCCCAGCGCCGGCGCGACGAACTCGCCGCCGATCCAGTGGTCGTAGCGGGGCAGATAGCTCATGACGGCGTCGGCGGAACCCGGGCTGGCGTAACGGGCCATGGGGCGGCCTCCCAATCGCTCTCGGCGCGGTGCCCGCCATTCCCGTGCGACGGGCGATGTGCGCAGGCTAGGGCCGCGGAGGTTGCGGGAAGGTTGCGACGCGCGAGGGGACGCGGGCCTCCGCGCCGGCCCGGGAACCGCCGGTCAGGCCGTATGCGGCGCGCAGCCGGTCGGCCGTGGCCATGGGGGCGGCGCGAGCCGGGGAGCGCTCCGGCAGGGCGTCCACCAGGGCCTCCCAGATCGTCAGGTCGTCCTCGCCCCAGGGGGTGCGCGACCATTCGCGGAGCAGACCGGGGTCGTGCGCGCCGAGCAGCGCACACCGGGTCCGGTCCTCCAGCGCACCGCGCAGCCGCTGGATGCCCGGTGCCTCCGACAGCGGCAGCAGCGGACCGCGGTAGGCGGCCAGCGCGGAGTGCACCTCGCCGGCCGCCAACGCCTCCTCGACCGTGCGCACATCGGTCTCGACGGGCCGGCTGAGCCGGTACGGACGGGAGTGGAGCAGGGTGCCTACGAGCTGCCGCAGCCGGGACAGCTCGGCCCGCAGCGTCACCGGGCGCACCGCGCGCTCGCCGTACAGCAGCACCGAGAGCTGATCGCCCGTGAGCCCCTCGGGGTGTTCGGCCAGCAGCACCAGGATCTCGCTGTGCCGCCGGCCGAGCCGCAGCCGCTCCCCGTCCACGACCAGCAGCGCCTCGTCCCGGCCGAGCGCCGACAGACACACGCCCCACTCCGGTACGCCGGCGGCGAGATGAGCCTCCGCGGCGCGTGCGGTGGCCTGCACCAGGGCCAGGCTGTGCGGGCTCGCCAGATGGTCGCCGCCGGTGATGTCCACCGCGCCCAGCAGCCGCCCGGTCCGCGGATCGTGCAGGGGAGCGGCGGCGCAGGTCCAGCGCTGCACCTGCCGGTTGTAGTGCTCGGCGGCGAAGATCTGTACGGCGTGATCGGCGGCGAGGGCGGTGCCCGGGGCGTTGGTGCCGGCGTGCCGCTCGTCCCAGCGGGCGCCGACGACGAAGTTCATCCGCTCGGCGCTGCGCCGCACCCCGCGGTGCCCCTCCACCCACAGCAGCCGTCCCTGCGGATCGCAGACGGCCAGCAGATGGGCGCCGTCCTGCGCGAAGCTGCCCAGCAGCTCCCGGAAGACGGGCATGGCGCGGGCGAGCGGATGCCCGTCCCGGTAGGCGCCCAGCGCGGGCTCGTCCAGCTCGATGGGGGCGGCGCCGTCCGCTGCGGCATGGGCGTCCGCGGAGCGGCGCCAGGAGTCGGCGACCACTTGGCGCACCGGCGGTGCGACGGTGCCGTCCGCCACGAAGGCCGCATGGGCCCGGCGCACCGTGCGGGTGCGCTCCACCGGATCGGCACCGGCCTCCATCGCCAGCCAAGGGTTGACCACGTGACACCTCTTCGATGCGGCTCCTGCTCCTTGGGGCGATGGTGCTCGTACGGGGCGCAGCCGTAAACCCCACGGGGGCGCATGCGGGACTCGCGCCCCCCCGGTGGAGCGATTGCCAACGCACCTGTAGTGGCGGCTGGTTGCCGGCGTGCCGCCTCACCATCCTTGTCCCGGCCGCCCGCACCCTCCGCGGCGGCGCCATGCGGCCGTTCCGTACACGCCGGCCGGGCGGGAGAAACCGCCTCCCGCCCGGCCGGCCCGCGTCGTCTCCGTGCTACCTGATCGCCTTGATCAGCTCGCCGCCCGCGGTGTCGCCGCTCAGTTCCCAGAAGAACGTGCCGCCCAGGCCCTGGGCGTCCTTGAAGGCCATCTTGCCGGCGATGGTCTGCGGGGTGTCATAGCTCCACCACTGGTCGCCGCACTTGGCGTAGGCGGTGCCGCCCACCGTCCCGGTGGCCGGGCAGCGGGTCTTGAGCACCTTGTAGTCGTCGATGCCGGCCTCGTACTTGCCCGGTGCCGCACCGGTCGCCGTGCCGCCCGGAGCGTCCTGGGCGACGCCCGACCAGCCGCGGCCGTAGAAGCCGATGCCCAGCAGCAGCTTGCCCGCCGGCACACCGAGGCCCTTGAGCTTGGTGAGGGTGTCGGTGGTGTTGAAGCCGGCCTTCGGAATGCCGTGGTACGAGGTGAGCGGGGAGTGCGGGGCCGTCGGGCCCTTGGCGTCCCAGGCGCCGAAGTAGTCGTAGGTCATCGGGTTGTACCAGTCGACGTACTGGGCCGCGCCCGCGTAGTCGGCGGCGTCCATCTTCCCGCCGGCCGAGGCGTCCGCGGTGATCGCCGCGGTCACCAGATTGTTCCGGCCGAACTTGGACCGCAGCGCCCGCATGACGCCGGTGAAGGCGTCCTTGCCGCTGGTGTCGCAGGTCAGGCCGCAGGCGTTGGGGTATTCCCAGTCGATGTCGATGCCGTCGAAGACATCTGCCCAGCGCTTGTCCTCGACCAGGTCCAGGCAGGACTGGGCGAACGCGTCGGGGTTCTTGGCGGCCTCGGTGAAGCCGCCCGACCAGGTCCAGCCGCCGAACGACCAGATCACCTTCAGGCCCGGGTGCAGCTTCTTGAGCTTGCGCAGCTGGTTGAAGTTGCCGCGCAGGGCGCCGTTGTCCCAGGTGTCCGCGGTGCCGTCGACGCTCTGGTCGGCGGTGTACGCCTTGTCGTAGTCGGCGTAGGAGTCACCGATGGCGCACTTGCCGCCCTGCACGTTGCCGAAGGCGTAGTTGATGTGGGTCAGCTTGGCCGCCGACCCCGAGGTCTCGATGTTCTTGACGTGGTAATTGCGGTCGTAGACACCCCAGTTGGTGAAGTATCCGACGACCTTGTTGCCCGCTGCGGCCGGTGCCGTCCGGGGCGCGGCGGCCGTGGCCGGGTGGTGCGCGGTGGGGGCGCCGGTGGGGACGGCGGAGGCGGGGCCGGCGAGCAGGGTGCCGGCCAGCGCCGCCGTGCACAGCGCGGTGGCGGCGGCGATCAGTCTGCGTGGTGAGTGCATCCGGGGCGGTCTGAGCATGTCGTCTCTCCTCGGAGGGGGGCGAGGGATGGTGCCTGACCTGACCTGCGTTCCGAATTGGCATGAACGCGTTGAACGTTGCAGGAAAGGTAGAAGGACTAGACCAGTGCGTCAATGGTTCGGACCAATTTCCCGGCCGCGGGGAACGAGGCCCCATCCCCGCGGCCGGTGATGATCAACCCGTGACGCGGAGCCTCCGATCGGGCATACTCCTAGCGCCACAGTCGCAGGTCATCGCCTTCCGAGACCCGGAAAGCGATCATCGGACCGGCATTATGGAAACCGGCACCGCACGCCCACCCCGCGCGCGAGTCGCCGCAGCGCCCGACAGGGAGGAGAGCGCCGCCATGACCGAGTACGGCCCCCGGCCGGTGGACCGCAGGTTGCCCACGGAGGAAGCCCGCGATCTGCTGACACTCGTACGCGAGCTTGCCGAGCGCGAGATCAGGCCCACGGCGGGCGAGGAAGAGGACGCCGGCCGCTTCCCGCGCGAGACCTTCACCCTGCTGTCCGAATCCGGTCTGCTCTCGCTGCCCTACGACGAGGAATTCGGCGGCGGTGGCCAGCCCTACGAGGTCTACCTCCAGGTCGTGGAGGAACTCGCCGCCGCCCGGCTCACCGTCGGCCTCGGCGTCAGTGTGCACACCCTCGCGTGTCATGCCCTCGCCGGATTCGGCACCAAGGAGCAGCGCGCCGAACACCTTCCGGACATGCTCGGCGGCGGCCTCCTCGGTGCGTACTGCCTCTCCGAGCCCTCCTCGGGCTCCGACGCCGCGTCCCTGACCACCCGGGCCACCCGCGAGGGGGACATCTGGACCCTGGAGGGCACCAAGGCCTGGACCACCCACGGCGGCGTGGCCGACTTCTACACCGTGCTGGCCCGCACCGGCGGCAGCGGCGCCCATGGCATCACGGCCTTCCTGGTCCCCGGCGACGCCGAGGGCCTGAGCGCCGCGGCGCCCGAGCGCAAGATGGGCATGAAGGGCTCCCCGACGGCCCAGCTGCACTTCGACGCCGTCCGCATCCCCGACGCCCGCCGCCTCGGGGACGAGGGCCAGGGCTTCGCCATCGCGCTGTCCGCCCTGGATTCCGGGCGGCTGGGCATCGCGGCCTGTGCCATCGGCGTCGCCCAGGCGGCGCTGGACGAGGCGCTCGCGTACACCGCCGAACGCCAGCAATTCGGGCGCCCGATCCTCGACTTCCAGGGTCTGCGCTTCATGCTCGCCGACATGGCCACCCAGATCGAGGCCGGCCGCGCGCTCTACCTCACCGCCGCCCGGCTGCGCGACGCCGGACTGCCGTTCTCCAAGGAAGCGGCGATGGCCAAGCTGTTCTGCACGGACACCGCGATGCGGGTGACCACCGACGCCGTCCAGCTCCTCGGCGGCTACGGCTACACCCTCGACTTCCCGGCCGAGCGCTATATGCGCGAGGCCAAGGTCCTGCAGATCGTCGAGGGCACCAACCAGATCCAGCGGATGGTCATCGCCCGCCACCTCGCGGGGCCGGAAACGCGCTGAGAGGGAGCGGGGGCGGGCCGGGGGTGACCTCGGCCCGCTCCGTGCTGCGCGATCCGCCCCGCGCGCGTCAGGGGCCTGGCCGTCCGCCGGTAGCTGACGTACCGTCAACTCCCGCCGCGGGGCCGGACGTTCCTGCGGCGTCCGCCGACCGCGCGCGCCCAGGAGGAGACCGTGCCCGACCGCCCGATCGCGCTCGACGAGTACCCGATCCACCAGGTCCCGCTGTCCATGCGGCACGTCGCCACCGGTGACCGCAACGCCTACGACCGCTGCATCTTCCACGTCATGGACCACTCCGGCCGCGCCCTGCTGATCGCCGGCCTCGGGGTCTATCCCAACACCGGCGTCATCGACGCCTACGCCACCCTCCGCCTCGGCGACCGGCTGCACGCCGTACGGGCCTCCGACGCGCTCACCGACGACCGCCTCGCACTCACCGTCGGCCCGCTCACCATCACCGTCGAGGAGCCGCTCGCCCGCCTCCGGTTGACCTGCGCCGCGGACCCCGACGATCCGGACGGCCTGGCGTACGACCTGACCTGGTCCGCGGCGTTCCCGGCCACGTGGGAGCCGCACCACACCCAGTACCGAGGCGACCGGCTGACGCTCGAAGGCCGGCGGTTCGTCCAGGCCGGCACCTGCACCGGGCGTATCCGCGTCGCGGGGCAGGAGCTCGCCGTCACGGCGGGGGAGTGGACCGGCACCCGCGACCGCAGCTGGGGGGTGCGCCCGATACCGGGCGAGGACGGCGGGCGGGCCGACGAGGAATGGCGGCCCGAGGGCTTCCACTGGATCTGGTGCCCGGTGCGCTTCGACGACTGCTTCGTGATGGTCATCGTCCAGGAGGACGCCGACGGCCACCGCACCCTGAACGAGGCGGTCTCGGTCCGCGGCGACGGCGCCCGCGACGTCCAACTCGGCTGGCCGCACACCGACATCAGCTACCGCCCCGGCACCCGGCACCCCGAACGCGCCGTCCTCCACCTCACCGGGCCCGACCGCACGCCCCGCGAACTCACCGCCGAGATCCTCACCTCCTCGCCCCTTGCCGTGGGTGCCGGCTACCTCCCCGCCGACGACTGGCAGCACGGCACCTGGCGCGGCCGCGGCTGGACCGACCGCCGCAGCTACGACCTCTCCGACCCGGCCGCACACCCGCTCGCCGCATACGGCGTCACCGACCACGCCGCCCGCTTCACCCTGGACGGCCGGACCGGTCACGGCATCTTCGAACACGGCAGCTTCGGCCGGCACGATCCGAGTGGCTTCACCGGCTACGACTCGGTCGCGGGGGAGGCCGGACGGTGACGGATCACCCGCTTCCCGCGGCCTCGGACACCGACCGCTCCGCCGCCCCGGCCGCGGCGCGTCCCCGCACCACCACCCGCGACCCCGAGGTGCTCACCCGCCGTCTCACCGCCTGGCTCGGCACCCGGCTCCCCGGCGCCCGCGCCCTGGCCGCGACCGTCCCGGACGCCAACGGGATGTCCAGCGAGACCCTGCTCTTCGACATCGACCACCCCGAGCCGCCGGAGGCCGCCTGCGCGCTGCGCCTCGCCGCCGACCCCGCCGCGTACTGCGTCTTCCCGCGGTACGACATGGCGCGGCAGTACCGCACCATGCGCCTGGTCGCCGCCCATACGGACGTCCCGGTGCCCCGCACCCTCTGGCTCGAAGAGGACCCGGCGCACCTCGGCGCGCCGTTCTTCGTCATGTCCCGCGCCGCCGGCCGGGTCCCGCCGGACGTCATGCCCTATACGTACGAGGGGAATTGGCTCCATGCCGCCACCGGCGCCGAGCGCGACCGGCTGGAGGCCGCCAGCGTCTCGGTGCTCGCCCGGCTGCACGACCAAGTCCCGCTCGCCGCGGCCGGCTTCCTCGCCACGCCGGGCACCGGCAGTGCACTGCACCGGCACGTCGAGTCCCAACGTGCCTACTACGCCTGGGTGGTGGACGGCCGGCCGCGTTCCCCGCTGATCGAGCGGGGCTTCGCCCGGCTCGCCGACCTCTGGCCGCCGGATCCCGGGGAGACCGTACTGAGCTGGGGAGACGCCAGGATCGGCAATATCGTCTACGACGGCTTCGAGCCGGCCGCCGTCCTCGACTGGGAAATGGCGGCTTTGGGCCCGCGCGAACTCGACCTGGGCTGGATGATCTATCTCCACCGCTTCTTCCAGGACCTGGCCGAAGCCGGCGGACAGCGGGGACTGCCCGGCTTCCTGTGCCGTGACCGCGTCGAGAGCCGCTATGCCCGGCTCACCGGGCACCGGCCCCGCGACATGGAATTCCACACCCTCTATGCGGCCCTGCGGCACGCCATCGTCATGCTGCGGGTGGCCTACCGCCGGATCCACTTCGGCGAGGCGCCGGCTCCGGCCGACGCCGATGCGCTGATCCTCCACCGGGACACCCTGGAGGCGATGATCGAGGGCCGCTACTGGTGAGGCCGCAGCGCCCGTACGGACGGGCGCGGAGGGGCACTCAGGCGCGCGGACGCATCCGCGGCACCCGGACCGGCCGGGTGCCCGGGCCGCCGACGTGCGAGAACGGCTGGCGGCGCCAGTCCAGGCCGGCCGGCAGGGTCAGCAGCACGGCCGCGTCCTGCTCCTGAGGGGTGTCCAGGGTGTCCTCGGTCTCCGGGGCCTCGGACGCCGCCCGGCCGGAGCCCTGGCACACCGTCAGGCCGAACGGGTTCCACGGCGAGGGGCACCGGGCGTGCTCCGGGAGGATGTCCTCGTCCGCCAGCAGCGCGATCGGCTGGCGGCAGTCGGGGCAGGTCACACGGTAGATCTCATAGGTGTCGAACGAGTCGTCCTCGCCCACGGCGCCGAGACTTTCGCCCTCCTGGGCGCCGGCGTTCGCGGCAGCGGAGTCCTGCTTAAGGCGTCGCATGATGTCCATCCCCCTCGGGTGGGCCGATCGGATCGCTGACTTCCTGTGACGGGCGGTCCTGGCCACCACCAGCAATTCCCTTCATGCCGCGCGCATAATCGCGGGCACCCGGCGGACACCGGTTCACCCATGTGGCATTGGTCACACAACCCGGCGCGAGGGTGTCCACGAGCCGGCGCGCGGTGCGCATCTGCGCCCGCGCGCAGTAGGTTGAACGGGTGGAGGAGTTGGACCGACAAATCGTGGAGCTGCTCGTCAAGGACGGGCGGATGAGCTACACCGACCTGGGCAAGGCCACCGGCCTGTCCACCTCGGCGGTGCACCAGCGGGTGCGCCGCCTGGAACAGCGCGGTGTCATACGGGGCTATGCCGCCATCGTGGACCCCGAAGCCGTGGGCCTGCCGCTCACGGCCTTCATCTCGGTCAAACCCTTCGACCCCAGCGCGCCGGACGACATCGCCGACCGCCTCGCCGAGGTGCCCGAGCTGGAGGCCTGCCACAGCGTCGCCGGCGACGAGAACTACATCCTCAAGGTCCGGGTGGCCACCCCGCTGGAGCTGGAGCATCTGCTCACCCGCATCCGCACCCTGGCCGGCGTCTCCACCCGCACCACCGTCGTGCTCTCCACGCCCTACGAGGCCCGCCCGCCGCGTATCTGACCGTTGATCGCCCCCCGCGCGCGGCCCGCCCCCGCGCAGGGGCCAAACTGTCCGGTATGAGCGAGCACGTTCCCGAACCGGCCCCTTCCCGCCCGGCCAAGCAGCACTTTTCCCGCCCGGCCCGGTCCCGCACTGTCCTGCTGCGCGGTGGCGAGGTGCACAGCCCCGCGGACCCCTTCGCCACCGCCATGGTCGTGGAGGGTGACCGCATCGCCTGGGTCGGCGAGGAGGGCGCGGCCGACTCCTTCGCCGACGGCGTCGACGAGGTCGTGCAGCTCGACGGTGCGCTGGTCACCCCGGCGTTCACGGACGCACATGTGCACACCACGGCGACCGGGCTGGCGCTCACCGGGCTCGACCTGTCCGGCGCCGCCACCCTGCCCGAGGCGCTGGCCCGGATCCGTGCCTACGCCGACGCCCGCCCCGCGGACCGGGTCCTGCTCGGGCACGGCTGGGACGCCGCTGTCTGGCCGGAGGACCGCCCGCCGTCCCGCGCCGAGCTGGACGAGGCCGCCGGCGGCCGCCCGCTCTATCTCACCCGGGTCGATGTGCACTCCGCGGTCGTGACGACGGCGCTGCTGGACCTGGTGCCCGGCGTGCGCGAACGGACCGGATTCCGCGCCGACGCCCCGCTGACCGGCGACGCCCACCACGCGGTGCGCAAGGCCGCGTACGCCACCCTCACGCCCGCCCAGCGCACCGAGGCCCAGACCGCCGCGCTCGCCCGGGCCGCTGCGCTCGGTATCGGCACCCTGCACGAGTGCGCGGGCCCGGACATCTCCGGCGAGGACGACTTCACCGGGCTGCTCGCCCTCGCCCGGGAGGGGGCCGGCCCGCGGGTGGTCGGCTACTGGGCCGAGGTGGTCGCATCCGCAAAGGATGCGCAGCGGATCCGCGAGCTCGGGGCGATCGGCGCCGCGGGCGATCTGTTCGCCGACGGCTCGCTCGGATCGCACACCGCCCACCTCCACGCCCCGTACGCGGACTCCCCCGGCCACACCGGCGTCGCGCACCTGGACGCCGAGGACGTCGCCGCCCACGTCGCCGCCTGCACCGAGGCCGGGCTCCAGGCAGGTTTCCACGCCATCGGGGACGCCGCCCTCACCAGCGTCGTCGACGGCGTACGGGTCGCCGCCGAGCGCGTCGGCCTGGGCCGGATCCGCGCCGCCCGGCACCGCGTCGAACACGCCGAGATGCTCACCGAGCGCACCATCGCCGGCTTCGCCGAGCTGGCTCTGACCGCCTCCGTCCAGCCCGCCTTCGACGCGGCCTGGGGCGGCGAGGACGGGATGTACGCCGCCCGCCTGGGCGCCGACCGGGCCCGCACCCTCAACCCGTACGCCGCGCTGCTCAAGGCGGGTGTCCCGCTCGCCCTCGGGTCCGACAGCCCCGTCACCCCGCTCGACCCCTGGGGCACCGTCCGCGCCGCCGTCTTCCACCGCACCCGTGCCCACGGCATCTCCGCCCGCGCCGCGTTCACCGCCCACACCCGCGGCGGTTGGCGCGCCGTCGGCCGTGACGACGCGGGCGTCCTGGTGCCCGGCGCGCCCGCCGACTACGCGGTCTGGCGCACCGGCGAGCTGATCGTCCAGGCGCCCGACGAGCGGGTGGAACGCTGGTCGACCGACCCCCGCTCCGGCACCCCCGGCCTGCCCGATCTCACCCCCGGCAACGACCTCCCGGTGTGCCTGACCACGGTCGTCGGCGGGCGAACGGTCTTCGGGCCGCCGAACGAGTGACATCGCGCGGGCAGGTGCCGCCGCGGACCGTGCTTGGCGCTCCTTGGCTCTTCTGGGGGCGCTCGGGGCTGACCTGGGGCGACGCGAAACGACGCAGGCGGAGCACCTGTTGACAGCAGACGGTCGGCGGCCGGTAGGTTCGGCCGAGTCCACCACAGGACGTCCGACCGGGAGACCTCCGCGCAGTCGTCGAACGCAGCTGGGCCATGGGGCGGTGTGCCACTCGGCACGCCACCACTGGGAGCCAGGTCCAGCACCAGCGGCACGGGGCGACGGAACGTCTCGCCCGATCGGCAGGTGCGACCCGGGTGGGGCCCGGACGCTCAGTAGACAACGGCTCTCGGTCGACCCGCAGCCAGCGGGTCCCAGGTCGGCCCGAAGGGCGTGCCGGGCCCCTATCCGCACCACGCCGCGGCCCGCCCGCGGCGTTCTTTTACCTTTTGTGCACCCCGCATCCGCGATCCGCGCCTCCCGATGTACGGTCTGCTCACTACCGCACGACCTGCAGGAAGGCCCGCGACCGTGCCATCGGGTTCCGATACCACCGAAGAAGCCGTCAGCGGCACCTCGCCCGACGGCCCGGTGCCCTCCGCCGAGTTGGGCGCCACCGCCGTGACCGCCCGGCCCCGGCGCGCCCGGCGGCTGGCCGCACTGGTCCGCCGTGAGGCGCTGCGCACCGGCCTCGCGGTGGTCTCCGGCCTCGCGCTCGGGCTCGCCTTCCCGCCGTACGACCTGTGGCCGCTGTCCCTGGCGGCGGTCGCCGCGCTGTCGCTGCTGATCCGCGGCCGGAGCGCGCGACAGGGTGCCTGGACGGGCTTCGTTTTCGGGCTGCCGTTCTTCCTGATCCTGCTGAAGTGGCTGCATGTCGTCGGCTGGGACGCGGTGGTGGGCCTCTCGATCGCCGAGACGCTCTTCGTGACGCTGCTGGGTGCCGCGCTCGCCGTCACGTCGCGGCTGCCGCTCTGGCCGCTGTGGACCGCCTGCCTGTGGGTCGCCGAGGAGTGGGCCCGCGACCGGCTCCCGTTCGGCGGGTTCCCCTGGGGCCGGCTGGCGTTCGCCCACACCGGCTCGCCGTTCACCCCGCTCGCCGCGCTCGGTGGCGCCCCGCTGGTGACCTTCGCCGTCGCGCTGGCCGCTGCGCTGATCGCCGGCTGCGCCGCCACCCTCTGGGGGCTGCGCGGCAACGGGACCCTGCGCCGGGCCGTGCCGGCCTTCGAGGCGTTCGGGCTCGCCGCCGCGGTCACCCTGGCCGGCCTCGCCGTCCCCGTTCCCACGAAGGCCGACGACACCGCGGACATCGCGATCGTCCAGGGCAATGTCCAGCAGGCCGGTATGGACTTCCTGGGCCGCCCGATGAAGATCCTCGACAACCACGCCTCGGCCACCGAGAAGCTCGCCGCGGACATCAAGGCCGGCCGGGCCAAGAAGCCGGACCTGGTCATCTGGCCGGAGAACTCCTCCGACCTCGACCCGTTCCAGTACCCGCAGGCCTACGACCGGATCGACCGGGCCGTGAAGGCCATCGGCGTGCCCGTCCTCGTCGGCGCCCTGGTCGACCACCCCTCCAAGAAGGGGTACGTGTTCAACGAGGGCATCGTCTGGGACCCGAAGAAGGGGCCGGGCGCCTCCTACACCAAGCAGCATCCGGTGCCGTTCGGCGAGTACGTCCCGTTCCGGGAGCAGCTCAGCAAGATCATCACGCGCTTCCAGCGGGTCCCCCGCGACTTCTACCCCGGCAACCACACCGGGGTGCTCCAGCTCGGCCCCGCCCGGCTCGGCGACGTCATCTGCTTCGAGGTCGCCTACGACGAGATCGTGCACGACACCGTCGACGCCGGTGCCCGCGCCCTGGTCATCCAGACCAACAACGCCACCTACGGCCGCACCGGCCAACCCGAGCAGCAGCTGGCGATGTCCAAGCTGCGCGCCGTCGAACACGGCCGGGCCGTGGTCACCGCGGCCACCAGCGGCATCAGCGCGGTGGTCGCTCCGGACGGCACGGTCACCCACCGCATCCCCGAGTTCACCCAAGGCGTGGTCTCCGCGCGAATCCCGCTGCGCGACGAAACGACGCTCGCCGACCGCGTTGGAGCCGCTCCTGAGTGGGCGCTCGCTATCGTGGGCCTTCTGTCCTGTGCCGCCGCGGTGGTCAGCGGCAGGCGCGGTCGCACGAAGGACGAGAAGGGGCAGCAGTGACAGACGGTCAGCGGCAGTACGGTCCGCTCGGCACCACCTTGGTGATCATTCCGACCTACAACGAGGCGGAGAACATCAAGCCGATCGTCTCGCGGGTGCGGGCCGCCGTGCCCGAGGCGCATGTCCTGGTCGCGGACGACAACAGCCCAGACGGCACCGGCAAGTTCGCCGATGAGCTGGCCGCCGACGACGCGCACGTCCACGTCCTGCACCGCAAGGGCAAGGAAGGCCTCGGCGCCGCCTACCTCGCGGGCTTCCGGTGGGGCATCGACAACGGCTACGGCGTGCTGGTCGAGATGGACGCCGACGGCTCGCACCAGCCCGAGGAACTGCCGCGCCTGCTCACCGCGCTCAAGGGCGCCGATCTCGTCCTCGGCTCGCGCTGGGTGCCCGGCGGCCGCACCGTCAACTGGCCCAAATACCGCCAGCTCATCTCCCGCGGCGGCAGCACCTACTCCCGGCTGGCGCTGGATCTGCCGCTGCGCGACCTCACCGGCGGCTACCGGGCCTTTCGCGCGGAGACCCTCAAGGGCCTGGGCCTGGACGAGGTGGCCTCCCAGGGCTACTGCTTCCAGGTCGACCTCGCCCGCCGCGCCGTACAGGCCGGCTTTCACGTCGTCGAGGTCCCGATCACCTTCGTCGAACGGGAACTGGGCGACAGCAAGATGAGCCGTGACATCGTCGTCGAGGCGCTGTGGCGGGTCACCGCCTGGGGGATCGGCTCCCGGGTGGACAAGCTCCGCGGCCGCTGATGCCGCCCGGCGTGCCGGGACCGTGCGGAGTTGTTCCGCCCCGCGACCCTCGCAGAGGGCGCCGGAACGGGCCAGGCACACTTGAGGCATGACGTTCGGAGCCACGCCCTCGCCGGGCCCCCGGCCACCCCAGCGCTCGCGCGCCCGCCGGTACCTCCCCTTGGGCATCGCCGCCTGGGTGGTGCTGGAGATCTGGCTGCTGACCGTGGTCGCCGGGGCCACCAGCGGACTGACGGTCGCGCTGTTGCTGATCGCCGGAGTGATCGTCGGCGGCTATGTGATCAAGCGGGCCGGCCGCCGCGCCTGGCAGAAGCTCACCGAGAGCATGCAGGGCAGCGGCGACCCGTCGGCCCCCGGCGGCCCCGCGTCGTCCGGCAACGCCACATCGGGCAGCGGCAACACGCTCCCGATGGCCGGCGGACTGCTGCTGATGGTGCCGGGGCTGGTGTCCGACGCGCTGGGACTGCTCTGCCTGTTCCCGCCGACCGGGAAGCTGATCCAGCGCCGGACCGAGAAGCTGCTGTCCCGGCGGGCGCAGTACGCCCCGGGTACGTTCGGTGACGCCTTCCAGCAGGCCCGGATGCACCGGCCGGACGGCAAGGTCGTGCAGGGCGAGGTCATCCGCGACGACGATCCGCCGTCCCCGCGCCGCCAGGACCCGCCGCTGACCGGCTGAGCGCCCCGGCGCCCGGCGGCGGGGGAGCCGCGAACAGGACAAGGGCCGGGGTCACTGCGCAGTGCAGTGACCCCGGCCCTTGTGTGCTGCTCGGTGCAATCCCGCCGTCAGGCGGACTTGCGGTTGGTGTCGCGCGGATGCACGGCAATGTTCATGGTGCCGGAGCGCAGGACGGCCAGCCGTTCGGCCAGCACCTCCTCGAGCTCCTCGCGGGTGCGCCGCTCCATGAGCATGTCCCAGTGCGTACGCGCGGGCTTACCCTTCTTCTCCTCGGGGCCATCGCCATCCACCAGAAGCGAGGGTGCACCGCATACCTTGCACTCCCACTCCGGCGGAATCTCGGCCTCAACCGAGAACGGCATCTCGAATCGATGTCCGTTCTGGCATGCGTACTCCACCGCCTGGCGCGGGGCCAGGTCGATGCCGCGGTCGGTCTCGTAGCTGGTCACCACGAGTCGCGTGCCGCGGAGAGCTCGCTCACTCATGAATCGTGCCTCCCGGGCTTGTCGCCCACAGGACAGGTGTCGCTGTCGTCGTCATCCGGTCAACGTCCGGTCGGCGGTGAAGATTCCCGCAATCGGGAGATGCGCCCACCCGTCGCCCACCACCGCCCATGATGGAGGCGCTGCGCGCCGCTGCCTTCCTTCGTGCCGCCCCTTGTTGTACCCACCATTGCCCGGTTTGTCACATCTGGCAGCAGATGTCACCCAGCGCCATACATGGTTGAGCGCGCAGTAACGGTCCGCCTGGTGAGCCAAAGGCGTACACTACCGCCCCGCACGCCCTGGGACTAAATCCGGTCAGGCACGGGATTTCCGGCCGCCGTGATCGTCCGGCTCACCGGCACCCTCGCCGGCAGGGCAGAACAGACCGAGCCGAGGGTCGGACCGGTGCCGGTGACCGGCGCGAAGAACCACACGGGTGCCCCGGCCGGAAGGAAGCAGCCGACCGCGCTCGTCGGCGAAGACGGTCACCACGGTCCTCGAAGAGGCGCCGTTGGTCCAGTCGTACCACCGGCGCCCCCGCTCGGGCCCAGCGCCCCGTTCAGACCCAGGACCCCCGCTCGGTCAGTACCGTCCGCAGCGTCTCGATGTCATCGGTCATGATCCCGTCCACGCCCAGGTCGAGCAGTGCGGTCATCCGGTCCGCGTCATTGACCGTCCAGACGTGGACCTGCATGCCCAGTGCGTGTGCGGCGCGCAGGAACAGTGGATCGACGACCGGGATGCCGGACTGCCGCTCGGGGACCTGTACGCAGACCGCGCTGCGCCGCACCGCCGCGCCCAGCAGCCGGTCGAGCGGCAGCACTCCGCGGCCGTACGAGCGCAGGCGCAGGCCGGCCACGCCGCGGGTGCCGAGCGAGCTCGCCATCTGCCGGCCGGCCAGCCGCTGGGCCCGTGCCACCCGGGCCTCCGAGAACGAACCGACGCACACCCGGTCCCAGGCGTTGGTGCGGCGCAGCAGGTCCAGCAGCGGCGGCAGTGCGGCCTCCGCTTTGAGGTCGACGTTCCAGTGCGCGTTGGGGAACTCCTCCAGGAGCTCCTCGAACAGCGGCAGCGGTTCGCGGCCGGCGACCCGGGCCCGGCGCACCGCTCGCCAGGGGAGCGCTTCGATCGCGCCGCGGGTGTCGGTGACGCGGTCGAGCGTCGGGTCGTGGAAGGCGACGAGGTGCCCGTCCGATGTGGCGTGCACATCGGTCTCCAGATAGCGGTAGCCGAGGGCCACCGCGCGCCGGAAGGCGGCGGCGGTGTTCTCCAGGCCGTCGGCGGCCCCGCCCCGGTGGGCGAAGGGCAGCGGCGCGGGGTGGT
The DNA here is from genome assembly GCF_050433025.1 of Streptomyces auratus. Taxonomy (NCBI): domain Bacteria; kingdom Bacillati; phylum Actinomycetota; class Actinomycetes; order Kitasatosporales; family Streptomycetaceae; genus Streptomyces; species Streptomyces auratus. The sequence continues at coordinate 3,104,691 of NZ_JBNGCB010000003.1, forward strand.
CGAGATAGGCGTGGCGTGGGCGTATCGCTGAGGTCACTCCGGCAGTATCGCGCGCTCGGATGAAGTCCCTCCGCGGGCCACCACGGGGGACGGCTCCCCGGTCAGGTCCTTGATCGCGAAGCTGCGGAGGAAGAACTGCGCCAGGGGCCCGATGGCCAGCGCATAGATCACGGTGCCGACCCCGAGGGACCCGCCGAGCAGATAGCCGACCGCGAGCACCGTCACCTCGATGCAGGTCCGCACCAGCCGTACCGGGCGGCCGGTGCGCCGGTGCAGCCCGGTCATCAGTCCGTCGCGCGGGCCCGGGCCGAAGCGGGCGGAGATGTAGAGGCCGGTCGCGGCGCCGTTGAGGACGACGGCGAACGCCAGCAGCGGGATACGGGCACCCAGCGAGGCCGGCTCCGGCGTCACGGCCATCGTCGCGTCCATCACCAGCCCGAGGATCACCACGTTGGACACCGTGCCCAGCCCGGGACGCTGGCGCAGCGGGATCCACAGCAGCAGGATCAGCGCGCCGGACACGATGGTGACCGTGCCGATCGTCAGTCCCGTATGCCGGGATATGCCCTGGTTGAGCACGCTCCAGGGCTCCAGGCCCAGGTCCGCGCGGACCATCAGTCCCATGCTCACGCCGTACAGCGCCAGTCCCGTGTACAGCTGGAACAACCGGCGCGCCATCAGGGCCCTCCCCGGGCCGGCTTCCTTGATCATGGACACGACTTTTCCCCCTCCTGGCAGGATTGGACCGACGCGTGACACCATGTGGCATGTCCGGGCTCGGGAAGTAGAGCCAATTCGGCGAAGGTGGACTGATCTTCATGGCTCAGTGGACTTCAGCGGTAGGCGCGCCCCAACTCGCCCGCCTGCTCCGCTCGCAGGACCCGTACGACGCGCAACTCGCGGTCGGCGGACGCCGGTTGCCCGCCTACCGCAGCCTCGCCGACGGTGTGCGTCTGCTCGTACTGGAAGGCCGGATACCGGTCGCCGCCCGCCTGCCCGCCGAACGCGAACTGGCCGCGGCCTTCGGCGTCAGCCGCACCACCGTCGCCGCCGCCTACGAAGCGCTGCGGGCCGAGGGCTTCCTGGAGTCCCGGCGCGGCTCGGGCAGTTGGACCGCCGTCCCGGCCGGCAATCCGCTGCCCACCCGCGGTCTGGAACCGCTGCCCCCGGAGGCCGCCGGATCCATGATCGACCTCGGCTGCGCCGCCCTCCCGGCCCCCGAGCCCTGGCTCACCCGCGCCGTCCAGGGCGCCATGGCCGACCTTCCGCTCTACGCCCACACCCACGGCGACTACCCCGCCGGTCTGCCGGTCCTGCGCCAGGCCCTCGCCGACCGCTACACCGCCCGCGGTATCCCCACCATGCCCGAACAGATCATGGTGACCACGGGCGCGATGGGTGCGGTGGCCGCGATCTGCCGGCTGTGTACGAGCCCCGGCGAGCGGGTGGCCGTCGACTCCCCGTCGTACGCCAACATCCTCCAGCTGATGCGGGACGCCGGCGCCCGGCTCGTCCCGGTCGCCCTCGGGGAGCGGCTGGCCGGCTGGGACATCCCCGTCTGGCGCCAGGTGATGCGCGATGCCGCGCCCCGGATGGCCTATGTCGTCGCCGACTTCCACAACCCCACCGGCACCCTCGCCACCGACGACCAGCGCCGCCGCCTGGTCGACGCCGCCAAGTCGGCCGGGACGCTGCTCGTCGTCGACGAGACCATGACCGAACTCGGGCTGGATGAGGACCCCGAGCCGCCGCGCCCGGTCTGCGCCTTCGACCCCGCGGGCAGTGCGGTGATCACCGTCGGCTCGGCGAGCAAGGCGTTCTGGGCCGGGATGCGGATCGGCTGGGTGCGCGCCGCCCCCGACATCATCCGCAGTCTGGTCGCCGCCCGCGCCTACTCCGACCTGGGCTCACCGGTCCTCGAACAGCTCGCCATCGCCTCACTCCTGAAGAACGGCGGCTGGGAACAGGCCGTCGAGATCCGTCGCGAACAGGCCCGCGAGAATCGCCAGGCGATCGTCGAAGCCCTGCAACGGCACCTCCCCGACTGGGAGTTCAGCGTTCCCCGCGGCGGGCTCACGCTGTGGGCGCGTACCGGCGGACTCTCCGGTTCCAGGATCGCCGAGGCGGGGGAGCGGCTCGGGGTGCGGGTGCCCTCCGGTCCGCGCTTCGGCGTCGACGGTGCCTTCGAGGGCTTCGTACGGCTGCCGTTCACGGTCAGCGGGGCCGTCGCCGACGAGGCCGCGGTCCGGCTGGCCGGCGCTGCGCGGCTGGTCGCGACGGGTGCGCCGGTGGAGACGGAGTCCCGGCACGTCTTCGTGGCCTGACCGCCGGGCGCGTACGGGGCCGCCGGTCGGCCGAGCCTCAGCCCTCCGGCCGGGACGCGTCCGCCGACCCGTTGACCACCCGGGGTTCGCCGCCCTTGCCGTGCGCCGCGCGGACGGCCGCGCCCACCGGTTCGCCGGCGGACCCGCCTTCCCCCTCCTGCGGCGCCCCCTCGGCCGCGGCGGGCCCGCCCGCCCGCTCCGCGGCGGCCGCGCCCCCGGCCTTCCGACGGTCCACCTTGCGGATGTCCACCGGCTTGCGGACGTCTCCCGCCGTGCCGTCTCCCGCCGTGCGGACGTCCACCGTCTTCCGCGCGTCTCCCCTCTTGGGGGCGTCTCCCGCCTTGCGGATGTCCACGGGCCGCGGTGCCTCCACCGGCTCGGCGGGACCGGCTCCGTCGGCCGGGACCGTACGCTCCGGCAGCAGCGCCAGGACGGCCTCGCGGTGCGCCTGACCGGTGGCGTCGTCGAGCGGGTCGGGGGTGGCCGGCACCTGGAGCCGTAGCACGGGAGCGTTGCCCAGGCGCGCATACCCGCGCCCCGGCGGCACCTGCGCGACCGGCGTGGTGTGCGGCGGCGCCCCGAGCACCGCCCGTACCTCTTCGGCCGTGGCGGGGCCGAGCACCACCCGGGCCTTGGTGTGCGCCCGCACCGGCTCGCTCAGCAGCTCGGCGCTCTCGAAATGCTCGGCCACGACCACCGTGACATGGGCGGCCCGGCCGTGCCGCAGCGGCACCTGGAGCCACTCCTGCGGATCCTCCCGGCCCTCCGCGGACGCGATATGGGCCAGCGCGGTGGGACGGTCCGCGAGGATCCACAGCGGTCGGCGGGTGTCGTCCGGCGCGGGCCGGCCGGCCTGCCGCGCCCGGTTCGCCGCGATCAGCCGACGCTCGGTCTCATGGGAGGCCCACTCCAGCGTCGCCAGCGCCCCCGCCAGCCCGCTCTCCACGCCCAGCACGCCACGGCGCCCGGCCAGACACCCGTACTCGCCGGTGCCGCCGCCGTCGATGACCAGCACATCGCCGTGCTGCAGCGCCTGGAGGGCGAGCGAGCGCAGCAGCGTCGTGGCGCCCGTCCCCGGCTGCCCCAGGGCGAGCAGATGCGGTTCGGTGGAGCGCGGGCCGGTACGCCAGACCACCGGCGGCGCATCCCGCGTCTCCTCCCCGCCGGTGACCGGCAGGGTCCGCTGGACGAAGTCCGGGTCGGTGAACCCGAGCACCAGCTCGCCCGGCGAGGTGACGAAGCGCTGGGCGGCGACGTCGGTGGGCAGCGGGCCCAGGGCGGTCAGGGTGAGCTGATTGGTCAGCTCGTCCCAGGCGAAGTGGTACTCCCGGCCGCGTCCGGCCTTGGCGTACAGCACCTGCTCGATCCGGGCCCGGGCGCCGTCCTCGCCGTCGGTGAAGTACGCCGGGTACTTCAGCTGCAGCCGTTCGAGCCGCCCGCTGTCGTCGAAGGCGTACTCGGGGAAGGCCCGCTCCCAGTCACCGTCCGGCGTGTACAGGGGGCTGGGGTCACCGTCGACGCAGAGGTACGGCACCAACGCCTCGTACAGCGCCCGCAGCCGCTCGGTCGCGGCCTCGCCGGGGCCGGTCTCCACCGGTGTGCGCTCCCGGCCCGCCCAGGCCCCCGCCCCCATCAGCGTGATCAGGGCGAGCAGCGGTCCGTACGGCACCAGGCACACGACCAGTACGCACGCGCCGACGAAGAAGGCCGTCGGGCCGCGGTGCTCCCTGGGGGTCGCGATCCAGCGTCCACGGCCGGCCGCGCCCAGCCGGCGCAGCCCGCGGGCGATGATGATCAGCGGGTGGAACACGTCGGCGGCGCTCTCGGCGGCGGTGCGCGCCAGTTCGCGGCCGCGGGCGAGGGAGGCGCTGTTGGTCATGCGGGCGAGGGGTTGGCCGCTGGTCAGGATGCGGGGCAGGGGGCGCCGGGCCACGTCTTCTCCTGTTGCTCGTGCGGTGGTCGTGAGGGCTCGGCGTGGGCGGCGAGCCGGGGAGCGTGCTGCACGCGGAGCCGCCCGGACGGGAGCAGGCGCGGCCCGTTCGGGCGGGACCGGTGGGGTGTGGGACCGGTGGGGTGGCGCCGGACGAGAACTCCGGACGGGAGTTCCGGACGGGCTAGATCTTGATCCCCCCGAGGAGGTTGGCCAGGCTCGCCCCGCCGGCCTTGATGCTGGGCGCGATGGCGGAGCTGGCGAGGTAGAACCCGAAGAGCGCGGAGACCAGGGCGTGGGACAGCTTCAGGCCGTCTTTGCGGAAGAACAGGAAGACGATGACACCGAGCAGGACGACGCCGGAAATGGACAGAATCATGGGGGGTTCTCTCCTGGGTGGTGGGGACGGTCACCATGAGTTCTTCCAGCCTCACAGCACGGATCAAGCCACCAAAAGCTGCAAATGGGTGATTTATCGTTGAAATTCCCTAAATGGGCGCAGCTTCCACGTGGGCCGCTCCAGCGGATGCCCGGCGTGTCGCAGACCGCTCCGGACCACCCGGCACAATCGTGGGGTGCCGAAACCGAAGAACACCCCCCGCCGCCCGGCCCCCGTCGCCCCCGCCTCGCCCTGCCCCTGTGGCCGCGCCGCGACCTACCGCGACTGCTGCGCCGCCTTCCACGAGGGACGGGCCACCGCCCCGACCGCGGAGCGCCTGATGCGCTCGCGGTACAGCGCCTTCGCCGTCGGTGACACCGGATATCTGCTGCGCACCTGGCACCCGACGACCCGGCCGGGCGGCCTCGACCTCGACCCGGCGCAGCGGTGGACCGGACTCGACATCCTCGGCACGACCGGCGGCAGCGCCTTCCACACCGAAGGCACCGTGGAATTCCGCGCGCACTACACCGTGCACGGCCACGCGGACAGCCAGTACGAGCACAGCCGCTTCGTCCGCGAGGCCGGCCAGTGGGTCTATCTCGACGCGCTGCCGCCGGCCTAGGGGCGGGGTCCGCAACCGCCCGGCGGCTGAACCGCGGACCCGGTCCCTTCAGTGCCCGCGCAGCTGGTCGATCTCGCGGCGCTCGCGCTTGGTGGGGCGGCCGGTGCCGCGGTCGCGAAGCGCGATCACCGGGACCTCCTCGCGCGGCGGGGCCGGCGGCGAGTTGTCGACGTAGCACTCCGCGGCGATGGCCGCGCCCACCCGCTTGCGCACCAGCCGCGAGACCACCACGATCCGCTCCCGGCCCGCGTGCCGCAGCCGCACCTCGTCGCCGTTGTGCACACCGTGCGCCGGCTTCACCCGTTCACCGTTGACCCGTACGTGCCCCGCACGACAGGCCGCCGCGGCCAGCGAGCGCGTCTTGGTGAGCCGTACGGACCAGATCCAGCTGTCGATGCGGGTGGTCCCCTCGTCTGAAGCCATACCCCGACTCTAGAACGGGCGCCCAGGGGAGAGGCGGCCCGACGGCCCTATGCCGACGACCGCTTGCCCGTCTTCTTGGCCGTGGTCTTTTTGGCGGCGGTTTTCTTGGCGGTGCTCTTCGACGCGGACTTCCCGGACGTGGCGGCCGCGGTGCCGCGGGAGGCCGTGGACTTTCCGGTGGCCGAAGCCGCCTTCGTCCGCCCGCCGGCGGCCTTCGGCGCGGTCGCGGACTTCTTCGCCGCCGTCTTCTTCGCGGGGGCCTTCTTCGTGCCGGCCGCGCCGGTCTTCCGGGCCGAGGCCCGCTGCGTCGTACCGCTCTTCTTGGCGGTGCTCTTCGCTGCGGATTTCTTCGCGCGTCCCCGCAGGGGGGTCACGGACGCCGACTCCGACTCCGCGCCGGTGTCCCCGCCCTGCGCCGCCCGCACGCTCTTCTCCAGGGCCGCCGTCAGATCGATGACCTGGGCGCCGGCCGCGGCGGCCGCGGGGGCGACCGGCTCCTCGCCCTCCAGCTTGGCGGCGACCAGCTCCTCGACGGCCTCGCGGTAGTCGTCGTGGAGTTCGGCGGGGTCCAGCTCGCCGAGGGAGTCCATCAGGGTCTCGGCCAGCGTCATCTCGTTCTCGCGGATCTCGACGTCGTCGGGCACCACCTCGGTGGCGGGCCGGATCTGATCCGGCCACAGCAGCTGATGCATCACCAGCGCCCCGTCGTGCGCCCGCAGCATCGCCAGCGACTCCCGCCCCCGCATCGCCACCTTGCCGATCGCGACCTTCCGGTGGTGTTCCAGCGCCTCCCGCAGCAGCGTGTACGGCTTGGCGGCGGACGCTCCGTTGGGCGCCAGGTAGTAGGACTTGTCCATCTGGAGCGGATCGATCTCGGTGGGGTCGACGAACGACAGGATCGACAGCGTCTTGGCGGTCGGCATCGGCAGCCGGGACAGATCGTCGTCGGTGATCGGCACGATGGTGTCGTCGCCGGGCGGCTGATAGCCCTTGCCGACCTCCTCGTTCGGGACCTCGTTGCCGTCCAGCTCACAGATCTTCCGGTACTGGACCGGCGCACCGTCCTTCTCGTGAATGCGCACGAAGGAGACCGACGAGGTGCGGTCGGTGGCGCTGTAGGTCTTCACCGGGATGGTGACCAGGCCAAACGATATGGACCCATTCCAGATAGAACGCATCATTCATCCCTTGTGTGGGATTCTCATGGTATGTCGCCGATCACCGTCGTGGAGGGGCGGCGCCTCTCGCTGACCAACCTGGACAAGGTCCTCTATCCGGGGACCGGCACCACCAAGGGTGAGGTGCTGCACTACTGCACCACCACCGCAGATCCGCTGCTCAGCCACCTCCGCGACCGGCCGCTGTCCTTTCTGCGCTATCCCGACGGGCCGGACGGCCAGCGCTTTTTCACCAAGAACGTGCCGCCCGGCGCACCCTCCTGGGTGAAGACGTGCGAGGTCCCCCATTCGACGTCCGGGCCCACCCGCCAGGTCCTGCTGCAGGACCTGCCCTCGCTCGTCTGGGCCGCGAACCTGGTCGTCGAGCTGCACACCCCGCAGTGGACGTGGCGGGCACCGGGCATCGCCGACCGGCTCGTCTTCGACCTCGATCCCGGGGCCCCGGCCACCATCGTGGAGTGCTGCACCGCGGCCCAGTGGCTGCACGACCGGCTGGCAGCCGACGGCCTGGACGTCCACGCCAAGACCAGCGGGGCCAAGGGCCTGCACCTCGTCGTGCCCGTCGAGCCCACCCCGGCCGAGCGGACCACCGCCTACGCCAAGGCCCTCGCCGTCGAGGCCGCGGCGGCCCTCCCGGAACTCGTCGTGCACAAGATGACCAAGACGCTGCGCCCCGGCAAGGTCTTCATCGACTTCTCCCAGAACGCCGCCGCCAAGACCACCGCGGCCGCCTACACCCTGCGGGCCCGCGACACCCCCACCGTCTCCGCCCCGGTCACCTGGGACGAGATCGCCGACTGCACCGACCCGCAGCAGCTCACCTTCCTCTTCGGCGAGATCGCCCCGCGCCTCGCCCGCCACGGCGATCTGCTCGCCCCGCTCCTCGACCCGGACCGCGCCCGCCCGCTGCCCGCCGCGCGGCCGTCCCGTGCGCGGGCGACGCCCCGGCGGTCCAGGTCCGCCCGTGATTCCCCGTAGATTGGCGGAATGCTGGAGGGGACACCACACACACCACACAACCCGCGCGACACGCTGGCGATGCGGCTGCCGGACCGCCGGGCCGACGACGAGATAGCCGGCGACGGGCCGGCGCCCGGCGGCGAGGGGGGCGGGGAAGGCCGTACGCCGCAGCCGGGGCGGGGCCGGCCCGCCGCGGACAAGGGGGAGGGCGCGGACGGCGGGCTGCGACGCTCCTCGCTCCTGATGGCGCTGGGGACCGTGGTCTCCCGGGCCACCGGAATGATCCGCACGATGCTCCAGGCGGGCGCACTCGGCACCGGACTGCTCGCCACCACGTACAACATGGCCAATGTCATCCCGATGAGCATCTACACCCTGATGATCGGCGGCGCGCTCAATTCGGTGCTGGTGCCGCAGCTGGTACGGGCCAGGGCCGAGCACCCGGACGGCGGACGCGCCTATGAACAGCGCCTGGTCACCCTGGTCCTGAGCGTCCTCGCGGCCGGCACCGTGCTGTCGGTCTGGGCCGCGCCGCAGATCGTCGCCGTCTACACCAGCGACACCCCCAAGAACCACGCCGCCTTCGAGCTCACCGTGGTCTTCGCCCGCTTTCTGCTGCCGCAGATCTTCTTCTACGGCCTGTTCTTCATCCTCGGCCAAGTCCTCAACGCCCGGAGCAAGTTCGGCGCGATGATGTGGACACCGGTGCTCAACAACGTCGTGCTGATCACGATGTTCGGCCTCTACCTCGGCCTGCTGGCCGGCCCGGACCGCATCGAGGACATCACCCCGGGCCAGATCGACTTCCTGGGCATCGTCACCACGGGCGGTATCGCCGTCCAGGGCCTGGCCCTGATCCCCTTCGTCCGCGCATCCGGCTTCCGCTTCCGGCCGCGCTTCGACTGGCGCGGCAGCGGTCTGCGCAAGAGCATCGCGGCCGCCCGGTGGACGCTGCTGCTGGTGCTCGCCAACCTGGCCGCGATGACCGTCGTCACCCACTTCGCCGGCGCCGCGGACCAGCAACTCCCCACCGGGGGCGTCGGATATACCGGCTACAGCCTTGCCCAGAGCATCTGGGTGCTGCCGCAGTCGATCATCACCGTCTCGTTGGTGACCGCGCTGCTGCCACGGATGAGCCGGGCGGTCGCCGAGCACCGCCTGGACGACATGCGCGCCGATCTCTCCCACGGGCTGCGGATCAGCGGGGTCCTCATCGTCCCGGCCGCCTTCTTCTTCCTCGCGCTCGGCCCGCAGACCGACCAACTCCTGTTCGCCCACGGCGCCGTGGACGCGGCGTCGGCCGTGCCCGCAGGGCAGATGCTGCAGGCCTTCGGGCTCGGGCTGATCCCGTACTCCGCCCAGTACCTGCTGCTGCGCGGCTTCTACGCCTTCGAGGACACCCGTACGCCGTTCTGGACGGCGCTGTGCATCGCCGCCGTCAACATCGGCCTGGCCGCGGCCTGCCACCTCTGGCTGCCCGCCCGCTGGGCGGTCATCGGGATGGCCGCCGCCTACGCCGTCGCGTACGGAATCGGGCTGCTGCTCACCGTGGTGCTGCTGCGCCGCCGGCTCGCCGGACGCCTCGACGGCCGGCGGCTGTGTCGTACCTACGGCAAGTTGGCCCTCTCCGCGGCCGCGGCCGCCGCGCTGGGCCGGCTCGTGGCGGGTGCCTGCTCCGGTGTGTCCATCCCGGCGGGCTGGGCCTCTGTGCCGGCCCTGGCCGCCGGCGGCCTCACCATGGCGCTGGCCTTCGTGCTGCTGGCCCGCGTCCTGAAGGTCGCTGAGCTGCGCAGTCTGCCCGGTCTGCGCTGACCGGGCAGCGCGCTCCGTCACACCGCTCGGGGCCGCGGCCAGGACGCCCGGGCGGCGGCCCCGAGCCAGCCGATGACGGCGGCGACCGTGGTGTCGCCGAGGCTCGCGATCTCCGTCAGGGCCGTCAGATCGCCGTCGGCGGGAGCGACGCCCGCCGCGGTGAGCGCGGCCTGGAGCTCCTGCCGGCGGCGGTCGGGCATCGCCACCGGCCCCTGCCGCTGCTCCTCGGGGCGCGGCGGAGCCGGCGGCCGCTCCTGCGGGAGCAGCGGCTCGAAGTGCAGCCGGTCCTCCGGGCGGGGCGGCGGGAGAACGGGGTCTGCGCGGTACGCGGACGGGCGCTCCTGCGGGTTCGCCGGCGCACCGAGACGCTCCTCGGGGCGCGGGGGAGCGAGCACATAGCCCGGCGTGGCACCGTACGGCGGGGGAGTGGGGCGGTACTGCGACATGGGGGCCTCCACAACTCACGGTCCGAAGGGTTCGAGGGGATTCGGGGAATTCGGGGGATCGGTGGGGTTCGGGGCATTCGATGAACAAGCTGTCAGTTCTTCGGAAGCCGGACCGTGCCCGTCCGGTTGCGGGTGAGGTGCGAGTTCACCCGATAAGGCCAAAGTGCGCCGGTTGTTTCGTTAGCGTGGCCGCATGCCGAGCCCGGAAGAACTGCCGAACCCGTACTGGAATCACAATGTGCACTATCACCGGCTCGTGCTGGACGCCGTGCCGGACGGCTGCACCCGGGCACTGGACATCGGATGCGGCGACGGCCTGCTGGTCCGCAAACTCGCGCGGCGGATTCCCGAGGTGACCGGCGTGGACCGCTCGTCGGCGATGATCCGGCTGGCTCGCGAGGCCGGGGCCCGGACCCCGAATGCCACCTTTGTCGAGGCGGACTTCATGACGGCGGCGGACGGCGTTCTTCCCGGCCCCTACGACTTCCTCTCCGCCGTGGCCGTCCTCCATCACCTGGACTTCACGGCCGCGGTTCGCCGGATGGCCGACCTGCTCGCGCCCGGCGGGCGCCTCGTCGTCATCGGCCTGGCGAACAACGGGACGCCGCTGGACTGGCTCATCGGCGTGGCGGGCCTGCCCGCCTCCTTGTTCCTCGCCCGCCGCAACCTCGGCAAGTCCGGACCGTCGGGCCTGCCGATGCAGGATCCCGACATGACGTGGAGTGAGATCCGGCGCGCGGCACAGGACATGCTGCCGGGCAGCCGCGTCCGCCGCCATCTGCTGTGGCGCTATGCGTGGGTGTGGGACAAACCGGGTTCCTGAATGCGGGCGGTCGGAGGGTGAGCGGGGCGCCAACTCGCCGGCGCCGGCAGCGCTTTTCCTTCCCCGCGACGGGATGACCTGAGGCCCTGCCCCACCGATAGCAGGCGTCGGAGTTCCCCAGGCCCAACCTCACGTGGTCCTTGCCTTCCTGACGGGGTATCGGCGGTAGTGCTGTTTTTCGGGGGAATTCAGTGATTGCCACGCAGTGGACACATGACTCGCCCCAGCTGTTCACACCGTGGTGATTCCGGCAATGGAAAGCTGCCTGCGGCCGTGTTTCCCAACGGCCGGCGCGGGTCGCGCCCCCACATTTCGCGACTCGGCGCCACAATTCGGGGAGAGGACACCCTTCGTGGATACCACTCGCGTGACCCGTCGCGCCCGTACCGCACTGGCGCTTGCCACCGGAACGGTGCTGACGGCGGTGGTCGTACAGATCCCGGCCAGTGCGACGGCCACCGTGCCCGCACGCCACCATGTCGCTGCCGCACCCATCGCTCCGCACTCGTCCCATTCCCTCAGGACATTTGACGCCGCGTCGCATGACACCACGTCGTATGACGACACGTACTACAAGGACGCCCTCGGCAAGACCGGCCCGGCGCTCAAGGAATCACTGCACCGGATCATCAGCACCACCCAGACCGGAAAGCTGACGTACGACGCGGTCTGGGACGCGCTCAAGGACACCGACCAGGACCCGGCCAACAGCGCGAACGTGATTCTGCTGTACTCCGGCCGGTCGGCGAGCAAGAACGCCAACGGCGGCGGCCCGGACGACTGGAACCGCGAACACGTCTGGGCGAAGTCCCACGGCGACTTCGGTACCGACACCGGCCCCGGCACCGACCTCCACCACCTGCGCCCGGCCAATGTCTCCGTCAACAGCGCCCGCGGCGACAAGGACTTCGACAAGGGCGGTGCGGAGGTCCCCGAGGCGCCGGGCAACTACACCGACGACGACTCCTTCGAGCCCCGTGACGCGGTCAAGGGCGATGTTGCCCGCATGATCCTCTACATGGCCGTCCGTTACGACGGCGGTGACGGCTTCCCGGACCTGGAGCCCAACGACAAGGTCGGCAACGGCACCGAGCCGCACATCGGCAAGCTCTCCGTACTGAAGCAGTGGAGCAGGCAGGACCCGCCGGACGCCTTTGAGAAGCACCGCAACCAGGTGATATTCGACAAGTACCAGCACAACCGGAACCCGTTCATCGACCACCCGGAGTGGGTCGACGAGATCTGGTAAGCGGCAGCCGGCCGCGCGGGCCGGGACCGGTGGTCGGCCCGCCGGTCCCGGCCCGCCGCGTACGGCAGTCGGGGCGCTCGCACATCGGATGGCGTATGCCAGACGGCGGCGCGCCCGGGTCGTTTTTAGCGTGGGCCACATGTCTCGCGTGAGTTGGGTCCCCGTCAGAGTCGCCACCACCGCCACCCTTTGTGCCGCCGGCCTGTGGGCCGTGCCCGGCCAGGCAGCCGCCGATGGCCCCAACGGCATCGACGACCTGCGGCCCGGAGCGCACCTGGTCGATCCGGCCGTTGCCGAGAACGGCCTGGACCGGCGCGGCGTGCAGTTCCTGCCCCGGGCGGACGTGCCCGAGCCACCGGACGTCTCCGCCCTGTCCTGGATGGTGACGGACATGGAGAGCGGCAAGGTCCTGGCGGCCAAGAACGCCCACCGGCCCCTGCCGCCCGCCAGCACCCTCAAGACGCTCTTCGCCGTGACGGTGCTGCCGAGGTTCGCCCAGAGGGAGGTGCACACCGTCTCGCTGGCGGACCTGTCCGGTATCGAGGCCGGGAGTTCGCTCGCCGGCCTCAGGGAGGACATGCCCTACCACGTCGATGACCTGTGGCGTGGCGTCTTCCTGCGCTCGGGCAGCGATGCCGTCCACACCCTGGCCGCCATGAACGGCGGCTGGAACAAGACGATCGACGACATGCAGGAGACCGCGCGCCGCCTCGGCGCCCGCGACACGCGGGTGGAGTCGGCCGACGGGTTCGACACGCCGGGCCAGGTCTCCTCGGCCTACGACCTGACGCTCTTCGGGCGGGCCGGTCTGCACAACCCGGACTTCGCCGACTTCGCGGCGACGAAGCAGGCACAGCTTCCGCAGGACGGCGGCCCGGACTCGTTCGGCATCCAGAACACCAACCGGCTGCTGGTCGGCTCACACGGCGTCAGGCCGTACGACGGGCTGATCGGGGTGAAGAACGGCTACACCAGCCACGCCGGCAACACCCTGATCGCCGCGGCCCGGCGCGACGGGCGGACGCTGCTGGTCACCCTCATGAACCCGCAGTCCGGGGCCCCGAACGCCGTCTACGAGGAAACCCGCACCCTGCTGGACTGGGGCTTCGAGGCGGCCGGGCACACCACGCCCGTCGGCGCGCTCCCGGCCTGGTCGCCCGGCGATGCCGACGGCGGATCGGAGCATGCCGCCCATCAGCGGCAGCCCGCCCTGCACAAGGCGGCGATCGGGCCGCAGACGGACGCCGGATGGCAGGGTCGGTACTGGTGGATGCTGTCGGCCATCGGGGCCGTCGCCGTCGCGGGCCTCGGTACCGGGGTGTGGTGGCGCCGGCGCAAGCTGAGCGCGGGCGCGGGCGCGGGCGCGGGCGCGAGTGAGAGCGAGGGCGGGGAGGCCGGGGAGTCCGGCTGAGCCGCCGCCCGCACCGCCAGGCTGTCGTACATCTGTCCGATCGGTCAGGGATACGGAGGACGTGCGATGGCCTCGGCCGGTGAAGGGCGACGCGTCCGTCATGGTTGTGCGGCCTGCCGGGGGTTGCTCGGTGTAGCGTCCTGATCAGCTGTCGTGGTTCCGAAGTGCCGGACGCCCGTGTCGCATTCACGGGCGTCCTTGCTGTGTAGCGCGTCTCCGGACCAGGGCGATCACCTCCGGGTTCCGCAGCACGCGGAAGCCGACTCAAGCCCATTGAACGAAGGAGACGGACATGGCTTCCGGCACGGTGAAGTGGTTCAACTCGGAGAAAGGCTTCGGCTTTATCGCCCAGGACGGCGGCGGTGCCGACGTCTTCGCGCACTACTCGAACATCGACGCCACGGGCTTCCGCGAGCTGCAAGAGGGCCAGAAGGTGACCTTCGAGGTCACCCAGGGGCACAAGGGCCCCCAGGCGGAGAAGATCCGGCTGGCGTAATACGCGGACTCGCCCCTCGGTGCCCGCTCCCGATCCCGGGGCGGGCACCGTCGCATGCGCTACGGCGCCGGCCTCACCCCATCGGCCCCGTCCACCGGCACCCCGTGGGCGCGGGGGCACCGGGCGCGGGCCGGCCGGATGGCGCGGTGCTCATCCGTGCGGCGTACGGCGGAGCGGCGGAAGGTGACCGCCGCCGGGCGGGCCGCTCAGGTCTGCGGTGGCCGGTCCTGGCCCGGTCCGCCGCCGAACTCGTCCCTGAGCTTCTCCTGGCCCGTGTCGACCTGGCCCTTGTACTTGCCCTGGGTCTTGTCGTCGACCATGTCACCGGCCTTTTCGACGCCCTTGTCGGTCTGGCTTTCGTGGCCCTTCAGCATGCTCTTGATCTTGTCCATCATGGACATGAGTCGTCCTCCTCACCACGATCCCCCACGACTCCAGCATCGTCCTGTCCCGGGGGATCTGCATCAGGGGGCCCGGCAGGGCGCCCGCTGCCGGGGTAGGGCACCGGTGAGGCGGTGAATTCCCGGCTGCCGGAGGGCCGCCGGCGCCGCGGTGAGCCGGTGTCCGGGGGCGCAGCGGCATCGCCACGGGAAGCGGACGGCTCCTGCCGTGGCGCGCAGCGGCGAGGGTCCCGCGCCGCCGCTGCCCGTCGGAGGCTCCCGCCCACCCGTGTGGAGCAGTGTCCCCGCGGAAATTCCCCGGAACTGCCGTCGGCCCACTCGACGGGCACGGCGCCGCGGTCCGGCTGAGAATGCAGCGGTGAGCGATGAACACCGCAGTGCCGAAGACGCCGCGCCGCGCGCCGTGCCGTGTGACGAGGACCGACGGCTCGCCAGGAAGGCACTGGCCGGCCATGCGCGGAACGCGGCCGACCTGTCGATGTTGATGGACATGCTGGGCCTGGACCCGAGCCGTGACGCGGACGCCGAGCCGCCCTGCTGCCAGGATCCGGGCCATGGCCACGAGTGTGGCGGTGGCCCGGGGGCCGGGCGGAGCGCCGGCCGTGAGCGTGAGCGGCGGCCCGAGCCACGCCGGGACACCTGCCGGGACGCCCGGTCACGCTCGGGCGGGCCGCGGGCATAGGCCGCGGCCGGCGGGGCCTGCGTCCCCCCCGTTCGGCCGCACGCCGGCGCCCTCCCGCTCAGCAGCAGGGCCACGATCGGGAACGGGCGGAGAAGCAGCCGGATCGTGTTCCCCCGCCGGTCCCGCCGACCCTCCCCTCGGACGGGGGCCCGGCCCCGCTCCCGCCCCGCTCCCGCGCCGGACTGATCGCGCGTCACATCCGCACCGTGCGGCCCCGCAGGGCGCTCCCGGACGGTGCCACGATGCCTCGTAGCGGCACCGGTGACAGACTTGGCGTCGCAGGTCATCGACCCGCTACCCGCCGGAGGAGGCTGTGCAGATGTCCGGCACAGGCGAGGTCCCCGCGCGGCCCGGGACGCGCCCGCGCGCCCTGGTCACCGGTGCCACCGGCTACATCGGCGGCCGTCTGATCCCCGAGCTGCTCACGGCCGGGTACGCCGTACGCGCACTGGCCAGGACCCCCGAGAAGCTGCGCGACCATCCCTGGGCGACGCAGACGGAGGTGCTGCGCGGCGATGTCACCGACGCCGAGTCGGTGGCCACTGCCATGGACGGCGTCGACATCGCCTACTACCTGGTGCACGCCCTGGGCAGCGGTACGCGGTTCGAGGACACCGACCGCAAGGCCGCCCAGATCTTCGCCCGGCAGGCCCGCGCCGCCGGAGTGCGCCGGATCGTCTACCTCGGCGGCCTCGCCCCGGCGGGCATCCCCGAGCAGGACCTCTCACCCCATCTGCGCTCCCGCGCCGAGGTCGCGGACATCCTGCTGGCGTCCGGCGTCCCCACCGCCGTGCTGCGCGCCGCCGTCATCATCGGCTCCGGCTCGGCCTCGTTCGAGATGCTGCGCTATCTCACCGAGCGGCTGCCGGTCATGGTCACCCCCAGCTGGGTGCGCACCCGTATCCAGCCGGTCGCCGTCCGCGACGTGCTGCGCTACCTGGTGGGCTGTGCCCGCCTGCCCGACGACGTCAGCCGGGCCTTCGACATCGGCGGACCCGAAGTGCTCACCTACCGCGCCATGATGCAGCGCTACGCACACGTCGCCGAGCTACCCGAACGGCTGATCCTGCCGGTGCCGATGCTCACCCCGCGCCTGTCCAGCCTCTGGATCGGCCTGGTCACGCCCGTACCGCCCGGCCTGGCCCGTCCGCTGGCCGAATCGCTGCGGTACGAGGTCGTCTGCCGCGAGCACGACATCGCCCGGTACGTCCCCGACCCGGACCCGCCGGGCCACCCCATCGCCTTCGACGAGGCGCTGCGACTGGCGCTGCGCCGGGTGCGGGACGCCGAGGTCGCCACCCGCTGGTCGAACGCCGCGGTGCCCGGCGCGCCGAGCGATCCCCTGCCCACCGACCCCGACTGGGCCGGCGGCAGCCTCTACACCGACCGGCGGGAGCGGACCGTGGACGCGCCGCCCGAGGCGCTGTGGCGGGTGGTCGAAGGCATCGGCGGCGACAACGGCTGGTACTCCTTCCCGCTCGCCTGGGCGGTGCGCGGCTGGCTGGACCGGCTGGTCGGCGGGGTGGGGCTGCGCAGGGGCAGACGGGACGCCCGCCGGCTGCGGGTCGGTGACTCGCTCGACTTCTGGCGCGTCGAGGAGGTCGACCCGGGGCGCCTGCTGCGGCTGCGCGCCGAGATGCGGCTCCCCGGCCTGGCCTGGCTGGAGCTGACCGTCGGCCGCGACGCCCAGGGCCGGACGCGCTACGGCCAGCGGGCCCTGTTCCACCCGCACGGACTGACCGGCCATGCGTACTGGTGGTCCGTCTCGCCCTTCCACGCCGCGGTGTTCGGCGGCATGGCCCGCAACATCGCCGCCACCGCGGAGGCCGAACACCGGGCCCGTCGGGAGTGACCGCCGAGGAACAGGCTGCTGTCGGGTCGGCCGAACTCCCGGTCGCCACAAGGGTGCTGATCGTCCCCTCGGACACGCCGACAGCGGGCCCCGGGCCTGCGTCGCCCGGGAACCCGCTGTCATGAGTGACTCAGTGGTGCGTCACCACACCGGCCGCGAACCGGCCGCAGTTGGAGCCGGAGACGCTGACCGCGACCGACTCGATCGAGCCGCCCCAGTCCACGCAGATGCCCTTACCGGGCAGATAGACGGGACCGGCGTAGGCGGTGTACTTACCGCTGTCGTACACCCACGGGGAACTGCCGTTGGTGGCCGTGACATAGGCGGACATCTGCACGGCCTTACCGGCCTTGTTCCGCACCGTGACGACACAGTTCTTTCCGGTCTTTGCGCTGTACGTCAGGTACACGGTCCCCTTTCCGGTGACCGGTACGGAATTCACTACTCTGTAGCCGCTTCCGCAGGCTCCGTTGTACGCGGCTGCCTTCGGCGCGGCGGTTGCGGTGGTGGCCGTCGCCATCGTGGCGATTCCCGCCACGGCCAGCATTGCCGATCCTGCGATGGCACGTGAACGCTTCATGTGAATACCCCCGTTGGGTGCAGTGCCGTGCATTGGTCGTTGCGCAGTGTTGGACACCGACCGGTCCTGGATGGTTGCACCACAGACCTGAATTCCCTTTTTTCTGGCCGAGTTGAGATGCTGGGACAAGGGGTTTCCGTGAATGCTGTGGCGGCAGGGGCGCAAGGGGTACGGCAAAAGGCCGGTCCCCGGCGCCGGAGAGGGCGCCGGGGACCGGCCGGGGGTGGCGGGGGTGCGGGCTCAGCGGCCGTTGGCGAGGACCTTGAGGCGGCCGTACGAACCGTTGAAGCGGTTGCGGTCGCCCACCGGGTGACCGGAGGAGGTGTGCTGCCAGATGCTGTGGTAGCCCCAGCCGTGGGGCAGTTTGCCGACGGAGGAGCCGTAGCGCGGGATCCACAGCGGATTCGTCCTGCCGAACTTGCCGGAGTTGCCGGTGCACCGCTTCCACCAGTTGGTGGAGGTGTAGATGACCGGGTAGCGGCCGGTCTCCTCCCGGTAGGTCTGCACGAAGTCGTGGATCCAGTTGACCATCCCCTTGTGGCTCTTGCCGTAGCAGGTCGCGCCGTAGGGGTTGTACTCCATGTCGAGGGCGCCGGGCAGCGTCCTGCCGTCCCGGGACCAGTCGCCGCCGTGGTCGGCGAAGTACTCCGCCTGGGAACCGCCGCTGGAGTGGTCGGGCAGCGCGAAGTGGTACGCGCCGTGGATCATGCCGGAGTTGTACGAGCCCCGGTACTGCTGCGCGAAGTACGGGTTCGTGTAGTTGGTCCCCTCGGTGGCCTTGACGTAGGCGAACCGCACCCCGGACCTGCGCAGTCCCGACCAGCCGACTTTGCGGTTGTGGCTGGAGACGTCGACGCCGGACACGCCCCTTCTGGACGAGGCCCGTGGTGCGAGGCCACCGGCCGCGGCCCGGAGGGTGCCCTCATGGGCCACGATGGTGGACCCCATCCAGTCCTGGTCGGGGTGGGCGGGTCTCTTCCCGGCATCCTGCGCCGTGGCGGCGCCGGACAGCGCGAGGGGCAGCACGGAGAGAAGAGAGACAAGAGTTCCGGCCGCAATAGGGACAGTACGGCGGGCCGGACCGGATCTGCGCAAGGGCATCGCATGCCTCCGAAGGCCTTCGGTTGAGTCAGGTTCGGCAGCTTTTGAGCAGAATCCTGCCGATAAGAGACTTATACGCAGAACCGCCTGACGCCATGGCCCAACAGGCCGTCAGTCCGCCGACCGGCCCCGCATCTCACCCGTCTGGCGGCCGAAGCGGCCGGGCCCCCGTCCGAGCACGTGTCCGAGGACAGAGCGAAGCGGGCCCCGGCTGTGCCGGGACCCGCTTCACCGCGCAGCGGCGAACGCGCCATTCCGCCGCTTCGCAAGCTGCCTTATGCAGAGCCTGTCGGCTCGCTTGTGGGGTCCGTCATACCCGTTGCCTCATCCGGTCGGTCCGGCCTCGGTGCGTGGGCGACGGCTCTTCGGCCGCGTCGGCTCAGTAGGCCGAGTCGACGTTGTCGATCGAGCCGTAGCGGTCGGCCGCGTAGTTGGCCGCGGCGGTGATGTTGGCGACCGGGTCGGTGAGCTTGTTGGCGGTGCCGGCCACGTGGTACTGGTCGAACGTGGGCTGGATCACCTGCAGCAGGCCCTTGGACGGTATGCCGTTGACGGCGTTGACGTCCCAGCCGTTGACGGCGTTCGGGTCGCCGCTGGACTCCCGCATGATGTTGCGGTGCAGGCCCTCGTAGGAGCCCGGGATGCCCTTGGCCTTCATGATGTCCAGGGACTGGCGGATCCAGCCGTCCAGGTTGTTCGGGTAGTGCTTGACGGCCTTGCGCTCGGTGGAGCGGTTGGCGGCCTGCAGGGCGCTGTGCTGCTTCGCGACGCCGCTGACCTTCACGCGGTCGGCGACCGAGGCGGTCACCGCGCGGCTGGGCTTGGCGTCGTCGGCCTTCGCCGGCTGGCCCTTCGCATCGACGGTCTGGACCGCGGCCGGGGCGTGCTCAGAAGCGGCCTGAGCGGCGTCCGGAGCCGAGGTGAGGGCCAGGCCCGAGGTGGCACCCGCGGCGGCCAGAACGGCCACGGCGATCTTGTGGGTGCGGGTGATGCGGGTGATACGGGCAGCGCGGGGCAGGGTGAAGCTGGGCATGCAGAGTGACCTCTTCCAGGTACGGGGACGGGGAGGCGGCCTTTTTGGCGGCGCGAGACGAACCGGAGGTCTTCGCTGCGTTCGCCTTGGGGCGTGAATCGCAAACTCGCTCTCAGCGCGTCGGAATCCATGGTTAACGCCCGTCCCGAATTGAGGCAATGGTGCTCTGTACTACTCCTCTTCGTGAGAGAAACCTGCATCCCCGAAGTGATAAGCGTTTCTGGCTCTGTTGACCCGGATTGGCCACACGCTATCGACTAGGCACAGTCGTAAGTGACATACGTCGCGTGCGTCGGGTCACCCGAGAGCGGCCGCAAAGACCCCTGGAGTCCCGGCTATAAGTTGCCTGGCTCACACCGGAATTGCCGCTCTCCGGCACCGCTTTACCCGCCGGCGGCCGCCGATTTATCCGGGCGAGGGACCTGCGCGGCGCACCGGGAATCCGTAAATGTGGCGAGGGGCACTGTGTCCGGGCCCGAAAAAGGCGGTAATTGTGGCCCGACTCACGGCCGATTCACGGCCCCTTCACGGCCGGGTCGTGGCCCGCCGTCACGGGCGCGCGACGCGGGGGAGGGGCGGCGTCCGCTCGGCCGTTGGTGAGCCTGGGATACGGCGATACGGCGGTGCCGCTGGGCCGTTCGCAGCAGCTTCCGGGGCTGTCGCATGACTACGGGCCCTCCGCTCCCGGAGGGTGACACCGCACACTGTCCGCACCCACCGTAGGGAAGTGCTCATGCTCCGTCGTCTTGCCGTCGTTCTCACCGGTCTTCTCGTCACGGGCTTCCTCGCCGCCGGCCCCGCGGCCGCGGCGCCGGCCGATGGCCACCGTCATCTCACCCCCAAGGAACGGGAGGGACTTCGCGTGGCCGAGCAGGTCCTCGACGTCCTCTTCGGCGCTCCGGTGCAACGGGACCGCTACTGACGGGCGGCGCACCCGCACCGCGGCAACGGCAATGGCCCCACCCGCGAGTTGCGGGCAGGGCCACTGCCGTTGCCATGCCTGGGGCCGCCTGGGCGGCACCCGTCTCAGTCTGCTCCGACCGTCCGCACGGTCGTGTCCCGTCGGCTCAGTAGGCCGAGTTGACGTTGTCGATCGAGCCGTAGCGGTGCGCCGCGTAGTTGGCCGCGGCGGTGATGTTGGCGACCGGGTCGGTGAGCTTATGGGGCGTGCCCGACACGTGGTACGTGTTGAACGTGGGCTGGATCACCTGCAGCAGGCCCTTGGACGGGATGCCGTTGATGGCATTGATGTCCCAGTCGTTGACGGCGTTCGGGTTGCCGCTGGACTCCCGCATGATGTTGCGGTGCAGGCCCTCGTACGAGCCCGGTATGCGCTTGGACTTCATGATGTCGAGCGACTCACGGATCCAGCCGTCGAGGTTGTTCGCGTAGCGCTTGGGGGAGGCCTTCGGCGCGGCCTTGGGGGCGGCCTTGGGAGCGGCGGCCTTCGGCGCGGCGATGACCTTGCGGTCCGCGGACCGGTCGGCGGCCTGCTTGGCCGCGTGGCCCTGCTTCGCGACGGCGGTGACCTTGAGGCCGGTGGTGAGGGACGAGGCGAGCTGCTGGTCCTTCTTGCCGGCGTCGGCCCGGTCCTTCGCGGTGAGCGGCAGGCCGTTGGCGCTGACCGGCTTCACCGCGGCCGGCGCATGGGCGGCGGTGGTCTCGGCGTTGCTCGGCGCCGCGGTGAGCGCCAGGGCGGCGGCACAGCTTGCGGACGCCACCACTGCCGCGGAGATCTTGTGGGCGCGGGTGATGCGGGTCGTACGGACGGTGCGGGGCAGGGTGAAACCGGGCATGCGGGTGTGACCTCTTCCAGGGCTTGGTGGCGGGGGAGGCGGCCTTCGGTTGGCGCGTGAGAACCGAGGGTCATGGCCGCGTCCGCCGTTCTGGCTGAGTCCGCAGGCTCGTTCTCGGTGCTACGCGGAACATGGTTAACGCGGGCCCTGGATGGTGGCAATGATGCTTTGTACTACTTATCTTCGTGAGATGGGGCGAGATGTCCCTTATAAATACGGCGCTATGCGGTAATACCGGGAAAGGCGGCGACTAGGGGCGCTCGTACGTGACGTACGTCGCGTGCCGTGCATCACCCGGCAAGGACGTCAAAGGCTTCTCCGAAGCCCCGCAAAGTTGCCTGGCTCACACGGGGAAGAGGTATTTCCGCGGCGGGAAGCGGCGGGAAGCGGCGATCCGGATCGATCACCGAGCGCCTTGTCGCTCGCGCCCCCGGGGAATCCCCAGGGGGCGCGACGAAGCGGGGGCGGGGAAATGCGGAATATCAGTCGGCGAGCAGGCGCGCCGCGAGGTGCTCGATGCGGTCGTGCCAGGCATCCAGCGCGGCGGCCGTGTCGAAACCCCGCGGGCCGGTCTGGGTGAGGACGAGACGGGCGCCGTGGCCGGTGCCCCGGCCCAGCTCCCAGCGGACCATGCCCTGCGGATGCCAGCGGTAGGCGAGCACCGACGGGGCCTGTACCTCGGTGACGGGCCCGGCCGCCGCCTCCCCCGCGGTGAAGCCCTCCGGCGCCGGTGCACCGGCCGCGGGCTCCTCGCCCGAGGTCAGCGCGGCCCAGACCGTCTCGGCGGGCTTGACGAGCTGACGCTCGAAGCGGATCCGCGGGCCGTCCGCGGTGTCCTCGATCACGCCGTGCCCGAGATCGAACTGCTCGACGTACGCCTCGTGCAGCTCGCCCATATCGCGCTCCACGGCGGTCGAGGTGCCGTCCAGGAGCTGCGACAGTGCGGTGAGACACAGATGCCAGCCGGACGCGAAGCTGGCGCCGCCGAAGCGGTCGCCGAAGGTGTGCACCAAGGTCAGCAGCGAGCCCTCCCCGTCCGGGGCGATCTCCCAGCGCAGATGGTCCTCGCCCCAGGTGAAGGCGAACAGTCGGGGCTCCTCGGCATCGGTGACCGTTCCGGTCATGGCGATCCCGCTGACGCCGGGCATGGTGAAGGTCATCGCACCGCCGGGCCGGAGTTCGACGGTGACCTCGGAGGGGAACCACTGCCCGATCTGCGCCGGGTCGGTGATCGCCGACCAGACCTTCGCGGGCGGGTGGGCGAGCCTGCGCTCCATGCGCAGCGCGGTGCGGCCGTCGGAGGTGGTGAGGGAGTCGGAGTGCGGGTTCATCGGGGGTCGTCCTCCATGGCGTCGAGGTGCCGTTCCAGGGCGTCAAGGCTCCCGGCCCACAGGTGCCGGTAGTGGGCGAGCCAGGCGTCCAGCTCCGCCAGGGGCTCGGGTCGGAGCTCGTACCACCGGCGCTGGGCGTCCCGCCGGACCCGGACGAGTCCGGCCTCGCGGAGCACCCGCAGATGCTTGGAGGTGCCGGGCTGGCTCAGCCCGAGCAGCTCCGTGAGCTCGCCGACCAGGCGCGGTCGCTCCAGGAGCAGGTCGAGGATCTTGCGCCGGCTCGGCTCGGCGAGCACGTCGAACGGTATGGGCATGGCCCCAGCATGCCTCGAAGGTTATATAACCTCAAGGGGATCTACCCGGCTCCGTGGATCACGCACACGCCGGGTCGGCCGCGGACGGCTCCCTGCGCACCACCGGCGCGAGGCAGGGTGCCGAGCTCAGCGGGCCATCGGTGAAGAACCGGGCGGCCAAGTCCCCTACCTCCTGCGGGCGTTCGAGCACCACCCAGTGATCGGCATCGGGAATCGTCAGAAAGCGGCTGCCCGGGATGGTGGCCGCGAAGTCACGCTGGCGGGCCGGGGAGGTCACCGTGTCGTGCTCGCCACTGAAGACGAGGGTGGGGATGCCGGCCAGTCCGCCGGAGAAGTCCGGGCGGTCCAGGAGCCCGCGGTTCAGCGCTTCGACGGTGTGCCGGGAGTTCCGGGCCGCGTGCAGCATCGAGCGCCTGACGTAGCGGTACGCCAGCTCACGGTGGACGACGTGCCGGCCGGTGTCGAGACACATCAGCCCCTCGGTGACGAGGGTGGCGAAGGACTCGGTGTCGCCGTCCACCAGGTGGTCGGAAGCCCGCCGCCACAGCTCCACCTGCGCCTCGCTGATATGGGCCGGAACCCCGCCGAGGGCGAGCCGTGCGATGCGCCCGGGGAACCGCCGGGCGCACCCGTACGCCAGGCCCGCGCCGTAGGAGAAGCCGAAGAGATTGACCCGCGGAACGTCCAGATCGTCGATGATCCGCTCGATCGCCGCGCAGACGAGATCGATGCTCGGCCCCGGGGGGAGCGGATCGGCGTTCCCCATGCCCGGCAGGTCGGCGGTCACCACATCCGCCACCGGCCCGACATGGTCTTCCATCTGCGCCCAGCCGAACATCCCCTGCAGTGCGCCGCCCAGCACCAGCACGGGCTCGGTGCTCCGCTCCGGCTGCCGCAGCCGCCGGTAGGAATAGGACAGCCCGCACACCGACAGGGTGCGGATCATTTCCTCGGACATGGCAGATTCCTTCTCGGGGCACCGGCGGGAGCGTGCGCGCCGATGGGCGGTCCAGGGCGGGTCTCGGATCACCCCGGGGCCGCGGCCTGATCCGGGCGGATCCGAAAGAGCCGCCCTAGCGGGTCAGTACCAGCGCGGCATTGTGCCCGCCGAAGCCGAGCGACGTCTTGACCGCACAGTCGAAGGCCGCCTGCCGGGCTTCCTTGCGCACGATGTCGATCGGGATCCGCGGATCCGGCACGTCGAGGTTGGCGGTCGGCGGCACCAGCTGCTGCTCCAGGGCGAGCACGGTGAGCGCGGTCTCGATGCCGCCGGCGGCGCCCAGGGCGTGTCCGGTCATCGCCTTCGTCGAGGTGACCAGGGGATGATCGCCGAGCACCCGGTGCAGCATGACCGCCTCGATCCGGTCATTGACCACCGTCGAGGTGCCGTGCGCATTGACGTGCCCGACGTCGCCCGGCTGCACCTCCGCGTCCGCCAGCGCGGTACGCAGCGCCCGCTCGATGCCGTTGCCCTCGGGGTCCGGGGCCACCGCGGCGTAGGCGTCGCTGGACGCGCCGTATCCGCGGATATGCGCGCGGACGGGCGCCCGGCGGGCCCGGGCGTGCTCGGGGCGCTCCAGCACCAGGAGCCCGGCGCCCTCGCCGACCACGAAGCCGTCCCGGCCCGCATCGAAGGGGCGGCAGGCCGCGGCCGGGTCGTCCCGGCGGGTGGAGACCGCCTTCATCTGGCAGGCGCTGGCGATCAGCAGCCGGGACAGCACCGACTCCGCCCCGCCGGCGATGGCGATGTCGCAGACCCCGGCGCGCAGCAGCTGGTGCGCGGTGCCCAGCGCGACGGTGCCGGAGGAGCAGGCCGTGGCCACGCCCAGGCTGGGGCCGTGGGCGCCGAGATCCGTGCAGACACTGCTGGCGGCGCTGTTGACGACGGTCAGCGGGGCGAGCTTGGGCGAGACCCGCCGGGCGCCGCGCCCGGCCATCGCCACATGCTGCTGGTCGTAGAAC
This sequence comes from Streptomyces auratus, assembly GCF_050433025.1. NCBI lineage: Bacteria > Bacillati > Actinomycetota > Actinomycetes > Kitasatosporales > Streptomycetaceae > Streptomyces > Streptomyces auratus. The sequence continues at coordinate 3,129,799 of NZ_JBNGCB010000003.1, forward strand.
GGCAGCCCGCCGTGCGCGGAGCCGATGACCACCGCGACGCGGCTGCTGTCCCAGGATTCCGTGTCGAGTCCGGCATCGGAGACGGCCTCCCGGGCGGCGATGACCGCCAGCTGCGAGAAGCGGTCCATCAGCCGCTGGGTGGCCACACCCAGCAGCCCGAGGGTGTCCAGATCCGTCACGGTGTACATGAAGTCGCAGGGCAGATCGGCGAGTTCCTCGTGGCGCGCCACGCCGGTGGGCACCGTGTCCTGGGTGACGGAGTGCCAGGTGGCCTTCGCGCCGACGCCCGCCGCGGTGACCAGTCCCAGTCCTGTTACGGCCGCGGAGAACGGCTCCTGGCGGCCCGTCATGCCGGAACTTTGCCGTCGACGGCCGCCACCAGCTGGCCCACGGTGTTCCGCGGGGTCAGCGTCACCTCGTCGAGGTCGATGTCCAGCCGCTCCTCGATGAGCACGCGGAGCTCTTCCAGTGCCAGGGAGTCCAGCCGCAGGCTGCGCAGCGGAGTCCCGTCGGTGATGTCGCCCGAGGAGACCCCGAACCGTTGGACCAGCATGGTGGTGACAACTTCTGCCGCATTCACGTGGCGCTCCTCCTTGTCGTAGGCGATGCTGCCAACCGCGTCGTGGGCGGGATTTCACCGGCGGCTCCGGCTGGTTTGACCACCCTTTATACGCCTTTGTCCTGATGACTCCCCAACCTTGGTAGCTCAATGGGGTGATGAGCGCACCAGGGTGGGCAAGGCGTCCGTGCCTCGCCTTGCGGATGCCGCGGAAAGCACCTACGTACGTAACGCCGCGGACCGTCGAGAGGTACGGGCCGGATGCCGGCGGACTCGGGGGAACGGTGGGCTCAGGCCTCGTCGAGGGCGCTGGTCACCCGCCCCAACAGGCCCTGGAGCGTGCGCAGTTCCTCGATGGTGAGGCCGGTCGCGGCCAGCATTCGGCGCGGGACCGGCAGGGCCTGGGTGCGCAGCTCGTCGCCGGCGGGCGTGAGGTGGATGGTGACCGAGCGCTCGTCCTCGGTGCTCCGTTCGCGCCGTACCAGGCCGGCCGACTCCAACCGCTTGAGCAGCGGGGAGAGGGTGCCGGAATCCAGTCGGAGCTGCTCGCCGATGGCCTTGACCGGCTGGGGGCCGTGCTCCCACAGGACCAGCATGACCAGGTACTGGGGGTAGGTCAGGCCCAGGCCCTTGAGCGCGTCCCGGTAGACGCCACCGAAGGCGCGCGAGGCGGCGTGCAGTGCGAAGCAGAGCTGGTGGTCGAGGCGGAGCAGTTCGGCGTCGGGCACCGGAGGTCTGGTCGTAGGGGTCATGGGTCCAGGTTAGCTCGCCGAGTCATTTAATTGCGCGCAACTTAGTTGCGCACAATTTAGATGTGTGCGACTGTAGTGCCCATCGGACGGCCGGGAAGCGGCCGCCGTGCCACGAAGGGAACCGTGATGGACGCGCTGTACACCGCTGTCGCCACTGCCAACGGCCGTGAGGGACGGGCCGTCAGCTCCGACGGCCGGATCGACCTGGCCCTGGCCATGCCCCCCGAGCTGGGCGGCAACGGCGCGGGCACGAACCCGGAGCAGCTCTTCGCCGCCGGCTATGCGGCCTGCTTCGCCAGCGCGATGAGCAATGTCGGCCGCCAGATGAAGATCGACACCAAGGACGTCTCGGTCACCGCCGAGGTCTCGATCGGCAAGGACGGCACCGGCTTCGGCCTCGGCGTCGTCATGCGGGTGGAGCTGCCGGAGACCCTCGCGGGCGAGACCGGGCGGAAGCTGGTCGAGGCGACGCACGAGTTCTGCCCGTACTCCAAGGCCACCCGCGGCAACATCGACGTCGAGCTCGTCATCGAGTAGGGGTACGGCGCACCCGGTGGACCGGCCCGACGGGATCGCGGGGCCGGTCCACCGGGGGTACGGCGCGGGCGGCGGTGTGCGGCGCACGGGCGGGGCGCGGGGCCCCGGCCGCGCCGTCCGCCTCAGGCGTCGTCGGCCGCGTACACCCGGCGGCCCCCGACGAACGTCTGCAGCACACGGGTCGCGGCGATCTCGTCCTCGGGGCCGTCGAACGGGTCGCGGTCGAGGACGGCCAGGTCGGCCAGCATGCCCGGCCGGATGGTGCCGGTGTCGTCGAGGTGGTTGGCGTAGGCGCTGCCGGCCGTGTACGCGGCCAGTGCCGCACCCAGGTCGATGCGCTGTTCGGGCAGGAAGGCCGGTGCCGAGTCCGGGGCGTCCGGGGTCCGGCGGTTGACCGCGACATGCAGGGCGGCGATCGGGTCGGGGGAGCTGACCGGCCAGTCGCTGCCTGCCGCGAGAGTGGCGCCCGAGCGCAGCAGATCGCCGAACGGGTACTGCCAGGCGGCCCGTTGGGCGCCCAGGAAGGGGATCGTCAGCTCGTCCATCTGCGGTTCGTGGGCCGCCCAGAGCGCCTGGATGTTCGCGGTCGCGCCGAGCCGGCGGAAGCGCGGTACGTCGTCGGGGTGGACCACCTGGAGATGCGCGAGGTGCGGCCGGGTGTCGGTCCGGCCGTTCGTCCGCCGGGCCGCCTCGACCGCGTCCAGCGCCTCGCGTACCGCCCGATCGCCCAGGGCGTGGAAGTGCACCTGGAAGCCTTCCGCGTCCAGCCGGGTGACGTAGGTGCGCAGCTCCTCGGGGTCGATGAAGGAGATGCCGCTGTTGTCGGAGGCGCAGCCGCAGGCGGTGAGGTAGGGGGTGAGCATGGCGGCCGTGTGGTTCTCGGCGATCCCGTCCTGCATGATCTTGACGCTGGTCGCCTGGAGTCGCCCGCCCGTCAACTCCTCCCGTCGGGCGAGAAGTTCGGGGATCTGCTCCACTCCGCGGTCCCGCTCCCACCACAGCGCCCCGCGCACCCGCGCGGTGAGCTTCCCCTCGCTGCGCGCGGCCACGTAGGCGGGAGTGACATCGGACGACCCCGGAGCGCGGCCCAGCATCGCGTCCTGCCAGGCGGTCACCCCGTACCCGTGCAGCAGACGCTGCGCCCTGAGCAGGCCGGCGGTCTGCTCGGCGAGCGTCGGTGCCGGCACCAGATCGCCGACCAGCCGCATGGCTCCCTCCTGCAGCATGCCCGTAGGGCGGCCGTCGGCGTCCCGCTCGATGCGCCCGTCGGCCGGGTCCGGCGTACCGGCGGTGATCCCGGCTCGCTCCAGTGCGCAGCTGTTGGCCCAGGCGCCGTGGTGATCACGGTTGACGAGGAACACCGGGCGGTCGCGGACGAGCTCGTCCAGAAACTCCCGGGTCGGCATCCCGCCGGGGAACGCCTCCAGCGACCAACCGCCGCCCGTGATCCACGGAACCTGTGGATGTGCCGCCGCATACGCGCCGATCAGCGCGCGGTACGCGGTGGCCGTCTCCGCCGCACTCAGATCGCACAGCGCCAACTCCAGCCCGCCGCCGACCGGATGGACATGGGCGTCCTGGAAGCCGGGGATCAGCAGCTTGCCGCCCAGATCGACGACCTCCGTGCCGGGACCGATCAGCTCGCGCACCGCCGCGTCGTGCCCGACGGCGATGATCCGGTCCCCGCGGACCGCCACCGCGCTCGCCCGGGTCCGCGCGGAGTCGACGGTGTGCACGGGGCCGGAGAGGAAGACGAGGTCGGCGCGGTGGTCGCCGGGGGAGCCGGGGGAGGAGGCGTCCGGGCCGGGCTCGGGGTGCGCGGTGGTGCTGAGATCCATGAGGTTGCTGCTCCAGTGATGTGGGGTGGGTGGTGCGGTCTTCGCAGGGGCCGGGGCGGGGACCGGGCGGGCGGTGGGCTCTCCACGGGCGCTGCGGTCAGCTCTCCACGGGGCGCGGCAGCGGGGCGCCGGCGTCCCCGTCCATCGGCAGGGTGAGCGCGTCGGCGTCCGTCCCCCGCCCGGTGCGGAAGTACGGGGCGCGGCGCACCCACTTGGCCCAGGCGGCGGTGGCCAGGCCCAGCAGGAGGAACAGCGCGGGGAGCAGCAGCATGAACCAGCCGTTGTCCGGGCTGGCCTCGAAGTGGTCGCTCATGGTCGCGTAGTCCCAGACGAGGTAAGCACCGAGCCCGAAGAGGGTCAGCGCGCTCGCCGCCGGGACGACCACGTCCCGCAGCGCGCGCACCGCTCCGTCGCGCAGGCTGCTGCGGAAGCGCACCGCGCAGGCGAGCGCGGTCAGGCCGTAGTAGAGGGCCACGGTCAGGCCGATGGAGTTGACCGCGGTGAGGATCATGTCGTTGAGCTTGGGGATGCCGACCGCGAGCACGGCCAGCAGCGCCGCGAGCGCCATGATTACGAGGGTGCCCACGGCGGGCGAGCCGTAGCGCGGATGCAGGCGCTGCCACACCGGGCCCAGCGTCCGGTCGCGGGCCATCGCCAACGCGCCCCGGGCGGTGGGGATCACGCTCGACTGGAGCGAGGCGAAGGCGGAGCACATCAGGGCCGCCAGGGGCAGCGAGGCCCAGGGTTCCGGTGCCAGGGAGCTGCCGAGGAAGGTCAGTGCCTGCGGACCGTTGTGCATGAGTTCGCCCGTGCTCATCACCCGCTGGAACGCGAGCGCACCGATCAGGAACAGCCCCAGCATCGCCACCAGCGCGATCAGTCCGCCGCGGGCCGCGTCGGAGGCGTTGCGGGTCTCCTCGTTGACGCTGAACGCGGCATCCCAGCCCCAGTAGATGAACACCGCGATCACCATCCCCTGGGCCAGCGCCTGCGGTGAGCCGATGTCGAAGGGGTTGAGCCAGGACAGCGAGAACGGCTGGTCGCCGGTGTACAGGGCGTAGCCGCAGAAGGCCACCAGCACCGTGTACTCGAAGATCAGCAGCCACATCTGGAGCCGGGTCGCGGCCTGCACGCCGGTGATGGCGGTGATCGTGACGACGACCAGCGCGACCAGGCCGACGGCGGTGCTGATACCGGTCGAGGACGGATCCAGCCGGAGCCCCCACACGCTGTGCAGGCCGAGCTTGTTGAGGAACTGGAGCACGACGGAGCCGGTCACCGCCCCCGTGTACGCCATGAAGATCACGTTACCGATCAGCACCACCCACCCGGTCAGAAATCCGGGCCAGGGGCCGATGGACCGGCCCACCCAGGTGTAGCCGCTGCCGCAGTTCGGCTCGGTGCGATTGAGGCGTGCGTACGACAGGGCGATGCCGAGGATGGGGAGGAAGGCGAGCAGCAGCAGGGCGGGCGTCTGGCGCCCGGCGTACGCGGCCAGCGAGCCCATCCCGATGCCGATGCTGGTGGTGGCGGCGGTGCTCGACGCGGCGATGGCCACGCCGTCCTTCACCCCCAGTGAGCGGCGCATTCTCGGCTGGCCGGGGTCCTGCTGCACGGGGGAAGGCATGGCACTCACTCCTTGGACGGCTGCCCGGACCGGACTGGAGCCGGGCCAGGGGGAGGTGCGGGAGGCGTGGCGGGGCAGGGCGGCACGGGCCGGGCCCGGGATCGGGGCCTGGCCGCGTCGTGGAAAGAGAGGTGCGGTGCGGGGTACGGCGCCGCGGCGGTCCGTGTATGTCCGCCGATGAAACCGTCCGTTCATCCTTGTGTCAACGGTGTTGACGTAACCTGGTGATTAACTGGCCCGCACGGGGCCCGGGGGCCGGCGACGGAGCACTAGGGAGGGGACCGGCGTGACGGAGAGCGAGCGCGTGCCGGCCGAGCGCAAGCGGCGTCGGCCGACCAGTTCGGGGGTGGTCCTGTCCGCCGATCTCATCGTCGACGCCGCCCGCGAACTGATCGACGCCCAGGGCGCGCAGGCCTTCACCGTGCGCAAACTCGGTGCGGCCCTCGGCGCCGATCCCTCCGCCGTCTACCGCTACTTCCGCAACACCGAGGATCTGCTGCTGGCGCTGGCCGACCGGCTCATCGGCGAGTCCATGGTCGGTTTCGCATCCAGCGGCGACTGGGCCGCCGACCTGCGCGAACTGGGCCTGCGCGCCTACCGTTCCGCGCTGCGCCATCCGCAGATCGCGGTGTTCAGCACGGTACGGGTCACGGGCCGGCCCCATGAGCAGCGCGCGGTCGACACGGGCATCGGCCTGCTGCTCCGGGCCGGCTTCGACGAGGCCACCGCCGTCCGCCACTACCACGCGCTCGTGGACACCGCCCTCGGCCATGCGGCCCTGGACGCCGGCGTGCTGCGGCTGGCGCCCGCCCAGCGCGCGGCGGACGAGCAGGCCTGGCAGGCGCAGTACGGCAGCCTGCCCGCGGATGAGTACCCGAGCCTGCACCGCGTACGGGAGCATCTCCCGCTCATGGCGGGCTCGGCCGTCGAGCGCGCGCTCGATCTGCTCGTTGCGGCGATGCGTCGGGAGGCGGGGGAGCGGGGGGAGTGAGGGGGTGGAGGGGCCTGCGGGGCAGGCCCCTGCCGACGGGCGGGCTGCGGGAGTGGGGTGAGAGGGCGGGCCGAGCGGGTTGGCGGGGGAGCGGGCTGAGGGGGCCGAGGGGCCTCCGGGGGCGCCCCGAAGGGACTATCCGGGCATTTAGCTCTCCCGGGTGCAAACATGAGGCATGCCCTTCCAACGGCTGCCGCAGCTACAGGGACGACGGGAACTCAGCCACGTCCTGGTGCTGATCCCGATCGGGCTCATCGTGGCGGTCTGCACGATCGATGTCCTCGCGCCGCCCGACATCCACCTGGGGCCGCTGCTGGTGGCGGCCCCCACGCTCACCGCGGCCTTCGCCGGGCCCGGGCTGACGGCGGCGATCGGTGCGCTGGCGGTGGCCGCCCAGGTGTTCATCGGTACTGCGCGCCATGTGCTGTTCACCGAGAATATTGAGACCCAGATCGCCGCGCTGATCGTCGTCTCCGCACTGGTCGTGGTCTTCACCGTCGCCCGGGACCGCGGCGAGCGTCGCCTCAGGCAAAGCCGCTCGGTGGCCGCCGTCGCCCAGCAGGTTCTGCTCAGACCGCTGCCCGCCCGTAGTGGCCCCCTGGAGATCGCCTCCTTCTACCTGGCGGCCGAGGAGGAGGCGGAGATGGGCGGCGATCTGTTCGCGGCGGCGCGCACCACCACCAGTACGCGGTTGATCATCGGCGACGTCCGGGGCAAGGGGCCGCCCGCCTACAGCCACGCGGCCCTCCTCCTCGGTGCCTTCCGGGCCGCCGCCCACCGTCAGGCCACCCTGCCCAGGCTGGCCATTCACCTCGACGGCGCCGTGCGCTGGGACAGCAGCCAGTGGGCCGACGCGCCGGATGGCGCGCCGGCGACCGGTGAGGCAGGCGACGCGCACGCTCGCTCCGTCCCCGCCGCCGTGGACCCCCCTCCCGAGCCCGCCGGCGGATCGGCCCTCGACACCGATGAGACCTTCGCGACCGTTCTGCTGCTGGACGCCCCCGACCACTGGCCCGTGCTGCGCACCATCAATTGCGGCCACCCGCCCGCGCTGCTGCTGCGCGACGGACGGGCCCACACCCTGCACTCGGAGCGGACCGCGCTGCCGATCGGACTCGGCGGCCTGGCCGGCGCCCCCGGCTACGAAGTCGAGACGTTCCCCTTCGAGGCCGGTGATGTGCTGCTGCTCTACACGGACGGGGTGACCGAGGCCCGCGACGGCAGGGGGGAGTTCTACCCGCTGGCCGAGCGCGCGGGCGCCTGGAGCGGCCGCAGCCCGCGGCAGGTCCTGCGGCTACTGCGCGCGGATCTGCTGGCGCACACCAACGGCCGGCTGGGCGACGATGCCGCCGCGGTCGCGGTGCGGCGCCTGTCCGCCGGGTCGCCGCCCGCCGGGTCGCTGCGCGCCGGGCGGCCGGACGGGCACTGAGGCGACTCTGCAGCCCGCCGGTCGCATCGCTCTGCGTGCCACTTTCTACACACTGCGCCACCGACCATTCCGCATTCCGGACGATTCCAGGGTGCGCTCCGACTGACGCTTCCTCAGTGCCGCCCCGCTTGATAAACACGTCCGAATCACCCGCAAGTGGCATGGGACGCGCACCATGATCGACCGCAACACCTCGGACCACCAGATAGTCGAGTTCGACCTCACCGCACACGAGGCCCGGCGGCGCACCGAAGTCGTCGCGGCGCTGGGTGACACCTGGGACCCCCTCGCGGTGATGGAGGGCGAGGCCGACGCCTACCGGCTCCTCTACTCGGACCTGGACGCGGAGCAGCAGGCCACCTACGACATGCTGGTCTCCGCGGGAGTGCTACCGGCCCCCGGACGGGCCTGAGCATGCTGCCACTCGACCCCACCGCTGATATCGGCCGCCGGGCCTGGGTGCCGTGCCCCGGCTGCCAGGACCACCAGGACTGCGGCACCTGCCTCGACGGCCGCACCTGTGGCGACCACTGGCGCTACCTCCTGTCGAACAAGGGCAGTGTGCTGCATCTGCAGTGCCCCAACTGCACCCACCTGTGGGCCTGGCAGTCCGGATTCGGAGCGGGCGGCCGCACCGACGGCTGACGACGGAACGCCACCGGCCGCCGCCCCCCCCACCGGCGCTGAGCTTCCACCGGCCGGCGGGCCTTCACCGGCGCTGAGCTTCCACTGGCCAGCGGGCCTTCACCTGCCGCCGGGCCCCCACCGGCCGCTGGGCCTCCACCGGCCGCCGGGCCTCGCCGGGCTTCGCCCCTCCACCGGCCGACCACGGCCTGCGGCCGACCACGGCCTGTTGCGCAGGGCCACCCCTACCCGTGCGCGCTCCCGTGGATCACGACCTACGCCGGCCCTCCCAGCGCTTCCTTATACGCCACCTCGAATGCCGTGTCGGCCGGCACGTCACGATCCGGCTGCACACCGACGCCCTCCCAGTTGGTGCCCGTGACGGCATTGGTGGTCCGGGCCGTGGGCACGGTGACCGTGATGTGCTCCGTCACCGGATACCGCTCGGTGGGGTGCGCCCCGCCGCGGGTCGTCTCCCCGATCACCTCCGCGCGCTCGTACGCCTGCAGGGTGTACGCCACGTCCTCCCCGCCCGAGAAGGTGGTCGTGCTGGTGAGGACGTACACCGGACGGTAGAGATAGCGCGGCGCGGGCAGGTGCGAGAGGGTCCAGTACTGCCGGGTGGAGTCGGTGGAGCGCTCGTAGAAGTCATTGAGGTGCACCTGATCGTCGGGGAAGAAATAGCTGCACCACATCGCGGCACCCGCGGGCGAGCCGCCCCGGCACTCCCGCAGATCGAGAAGGAGGGCCCGGGTGTGCGCGACCAGCTCCATGGCCGCACCGATCGCGCGGGCACCTTCCCCGGCGTCGGCCATCCACCGGACGTCCAGATAGCCGATATTGCCGTCGAGCTGCTCGCAGCGGCGGATGCCATGGTTCTCGGCCCGCATCAGCGCAAGGAAGGCCGCCCGGCCCGCGTCCTCCTGGGCGGACTCGGTGACCCGGGGCTCGTCCTGCCACAGCAGCCTGAGGTGCTTGTCCGGGCAGACCTCCTGCAGATGCGCGGTCACCGCCGCGCAGAACGCGGCACCGCTCAGCCCGTCATACGCACCGGACGCCAGCCGGGCGCGGATCGCCTGGTCGATCTCCACGGCGCGCTGGGGAAAGACATAGCCCGTCACTATCCGGTCCAGGGCGAGATCGATGATCTGTGCGTGGGTGGTCATGCTGCTGATCCTCTCTACGGGGCGGGTGCGTCATCCCGCCCGGCCGCCACTCCCGGGCCGGGCTCGTCCGACGGGGGTGGCACGGGCGGCGCATGCGGTGCGTCGGACCTCCGGCAGCGGTAGCGTGCCGGGCATGGAGCTGCACGCACGATCGCTTTGGCTGCTGACCGAGCCGCTGCATGCGGTCTGCTACTTCGACGACCACTGCCGCGACATGGGCAAGGACCTGGGCCTCAAGGGCTTCTGGATGGGGTATTTCGCGGCACGCACGGCACCCATGGGAGCCCTGGAACCCGCCGCGGCCACCGCCGTCCTCGGGGTGTTCGCGCCGGGGATGGTCGCCCGGGCGCTGCCCGCGGCCTGGAGCGTCGTCAGCCCGGCTCATGTCCTCGACGAGCGCGGCAGCCGTGCGGCCCGGGCGTTGCGCGGGATCGACCCCGAACTGGAGCAGCGCGCCGCCGAGCTGCTGCCCCCGCTCCAGACGATCGTCGACGAGGCGCCGGGCACCGCACGTCCGCTGTTCGCCGCCAACCGCGCGCTGTGCGACCACGCCGATCCCGTCGAGCGCCTGTGGCAACTGGTCACCGCCGTAAGAGAGTTCAGAGGCGATGCGCACCTTGCCGTACTCGCCGACGAGGGACTCGACGGATGCGAGGCCCTGGTCCTGGCCGCGGCGGCCGGTCGGGTCCCCGGGGACACCATGCGGCAGGACCGCGGCTGGAGCGAGGAGGAGTGGGCCGCCGCCGCGGACCGGCTGCGGGCCCGTGATCTCGTGGACGCCCGCGGCGACGCGACCGAACACGGCAGGACGGAACGGGAGCGCATCGAGGCAGCCACCGACCGGCTGGCCGGCCGGCTGCTGCACTCGCTGCCTGAGGCGCAGACCGAGGCGATGCTGCACTCGCTGGAACCCGTGGTCCGCCGCATCCTCGCCGCGGAGGTGCTCCCCTTCCCCAACCCGATCGGCCTGCCGCACCTCGATGAGCCCATGCCGCACTGAGGCGTCCGTCAGGAGGAGTGCGGCAGTATGCCGCCCTCCTTCAGCTTCTGCTCCAGATCCACCGTGTCCGAAGCCGGCGGCGCCTGGACCGTGACCGGCTTGTTGACGTCGGAGAACCGTATGGTCAGGTCCAGCGGGCCCTGGGCCGTCTGCGCACGCTCCCGGAACTTCACGGTCCGGTCATCGGGACCGATCCACATGTCGAGGTGCAGCTTCCGCACCCCGAGCTGCCTGTACTGCTCCACCACCTTCTTGCGGCGCGCGGCGTCCAACCCGCTCTTGGGCGCCCGCTTCGTGAGCAGATCCGCCACCTCCACCGCGCCCGCATAGTGCGTCGTCCGCACGCCGTCGACGGTCTCCTCGCCGACCTTCTCGACGTCATCGGACTGCGGAAGCAACGACGCCTGCGCCGCCGGGTCCTGGTCGGCCTGCCGCTGCATCCCCCCGAAGCCGCCGGCCCCCTTGCCCTTCATGGCGAACCTGATCCAGTGCTTGCCGTCCATCTCGGCGGCCGCGGCCGAGCCCCCGCCGAGATAGACCGAGTCCCCGACGAGCCGCACCGAGAACTCGTGCTCCTGCTTGCCCTTGGATGCCTGCATCCGCATATCGACGGCCCGAGGGCGGAGGCTGAACGACACCTTGCCCTCGACGGTCCCCTGGCCCGGGATGCTGCCGGAGAGGCGGTACGACGCGGAGTTGAGCTTGGCGCCCTTGTTGACGGCCTTCTGCACCGCGGCGACCGGTGTGGCGTGGAAGCCCTCCGGTGCCGAGCGCTGCGCGGACGGCCCTGGGGACGCCGAGCATGCCGCCGTGCTGCACAGCACGGCGCCGGTCAGCAACGCCCCCACGACGCGGAACGAACTACGGGAAATACGAGTCATGGTCCCCCCATGAACACACGGACATATGGAAATGCGACTGATCGAGACAGTAACGCACGGCACTGACAATCCACCTGGCGTCTGAAGCGCAACCGCGTGGCCAGGGCATATGAGATCAGGAGAGGCGGGGAGCGGCCCGGAGCCGCGCGCCCGAGGTGATTTTCATCTGGTGGTTCGATGGGTGCTTTGGGGTGTTTTATTTAGCTACATCGGGACACCAGCGCGCGCGAGGCGTTGAATGAGTATGGATCCTAGAGAGTTGTGGGACCGCAACGCCGTACTGGCAGAGGCGTTTTGTCTGGGCGACGAGCGTGTGCGTGAGGCGCAGGCCAGACTTGACGAGGCGCAGGCCGACCGGTCACGGGTGCTGGCGGCGTTTGCCGTGACGGTGGGCAGTGCCGGCGCGGTGGCCGGTCTGTTCGGTTTGAACGAGCGGGAAGTGCGCGTCGCCCGGCGTACGGTGGGCAAGGACGACGCCCGCGCCGTCGCCGAAGAACTGCTGGCGGCCGCGACCCCTGCCGCAGCACCGCGGGAGTCCGAGGAGACCCCGCCGGCGCCCGAGGCAGCCGCGGAATATCCCCACCAGAACTCCTCTGCCGGAACGCGCCCCACCGGTCCGGCCCGCGACAGCGGCGGCCCGGGGGCAGCGGAACAGAGCTGGTCGCCGGCGATGGATGCGGTGCTCATCGGCAGTTGGCAGACCGGGGTGGATTTGCGTGAACTCGCCGCCGAATTCGGGCTCGATCTCACCCGCCTGGTGACCCGGGCCCAACAGCTCTCCGCCCAGGGGCGGTTTTATCCGGGGCCGGTCGAGACCCATGCGGGACGCCATCGGCGCGGCCCCGGCGAGGTCCATGAAACCGAATACACCATTCCCGCACAGCAGACGGCCGCCTGGAATTCCGCGCACTCGGCGCACCCGATGGCATCCGCCTGGCACACGGGCACGATGCCGACCGCGGAGTCCGTCCCGGACAACATGGCCGCCCTCGCCTCCGAATGGGACAACACCCTCGCCCCATGGGGAACCCTCGCGCCCTCGCACGAGGATTCCGTGGCGTCCCATCAGCCCTGGGCCCAATACCACCTCAGTTCCTGACCGCCCGATGATGTGCGATACGTACGTACGCCGCCTCGCAGGCCGTCACCGGCCGTGCCCGGGGCGGCGGGTCCTCGCCCGGTTCCCCGTGGGAGAAGGGAGTGGTCCGGAGCCATGGCGACGGACGAGGCGCGGGCGGGGGCGCTGGAGGGGAAGGTGGCGCTCCTGGCCAACGCCCGTGTCCAGGGCATCAGGTAGCTCGGGAACGCGAGGGCCTCACCCCGCCGTTTCCCCCGCATGCGGCGTCAGCACTCCGGCTGCGACCAGGGCGAACAGGGCTATGCCCAGCAGGATGCGGTAGACCACGAACGGCATGAAGCTCTTGTGGGAGATGAACTTCATGAACCAGGCGATCACGGCGTAGCCGACGACGAAGGCGATGACCGTGGCGAAGAGGGTGGGGCCCCAGGCGACATGCCCCTCGCCGGCGTCCTTGAGCTCGAAGACGCCGGAGGCCAGTACGGCCGGAATGGCGAGGAGGAAGGAGTAACGGGCCGCGGATTCGCGGGTGTAGCCCATCAGCAGGCCGCCGCTGATCGTCGCGCCGGAGCGGGAGACGCCGGGGACGAGAGCCATGGCCTGGCAGGCGCCGTACAGCAGACCGTCCTTGACGCTGAGGTCGGTGAGGGTCTTGCGCTGCTTGGCGGCGCGGTGCCGGCCGCCGGTCTCGTCGCGGGCGGCCAGCCGGTCGGCGATGCCCAGGACCACGCCCATCACGATGAGGGTGGTGGCGATCAGCCGCAGATCGCGGAACGGGCCCTCGACGGCGTCCTTGAGCGTGATGCCCAGGACGCCGATCGGTATGGAGCCGACGATGACCAGCCAGCCCATCTGCGCGTCGTGCTCGTGCCGCAGCTCGCGCTGGAAAAGGGAGCGGGCCCAGGTCGAGATGATCCGCCCGATGTCCTTGCGGAAGTAGATGATGACGGCCGCTTCGGTGCCGATCTGGGTGATGGCGGTGAACGCCGCGCCGGGGTCGTGCCAGCCGGCGAACGCCGCGGTCAGCCGGAGATGGGCGCTGGACGAGATGGGAAGAAACTCGGTCAACCCTTGGACGAGTCCGAGCACGAATGATTCAAACCAAGTCATGGAAAATACGCTATCCAAGGGTGATCAGGCGCTGACCTGCGCCAGATGTGAAAAAGCGGGCAATGGCGGCGGATGTGGATCATCGCCGATCGGGGGCAGCGTAACGTCCGAAGATGTCCGGATGGCCAAAGGGTCCTGGACCTGGCACACCTGCCGGATGGCGGCTCGCGCGGCTTGCGCCCGCGGCCCGGTCCGCGGTCCGCGGTCAGCTTCCGCGCAGCGCCTTGCGTTTGCACCACGCCACCGCCAGCGCCCCCAGGGCGGTGACGGCGAGGAAGCCCATGGCGAGCAGGAACGCCGGTGAGGTGGGCGTCGAGGCGCGTGCGCCGGCGAGGGCGTAGGCCGCGGTGTTCGGGATGCTGCCGAGAGCCGTCGCGAGGAGGTACGGGGACCAGCCCGTACGGGAGACCGCGGCGCAGTAGTTGGTGGCCGAGAACGGCAGGCCGGGGAACAGCCGGATCGCCAGCATCGAGGGGAAGCCGTGCTCGCTCAACTGCCGGTCGGCGGACGTCAGCCAGCGGTTGCGCAACAACGGGCGCAGGGCGTCCTGCCCGAGCAGCCGGCCGAGCCCGAAGGACAGGCCGGCACCCAGCACCGTACCGACGAGCGCGGCTGCAAGGCCGGCCCGGCAGCCGAAGAGGGCACCGGCCGCGATGTTGAGTACCGGGCGCGGGACGAATGCGGCGGTGCACACGCCGTATGCCAGCGCGAAGTCCACCAGGGCGGTCGGGCCGGACAGCTGCGCGGCCCAGTCGCCGGTCAGCAGCTGCTGCGGCCGCCAGAGCAGCATGGCGGCCGCGGCCCCCGCCAGCAGGGCGAGCAGCAAGCCCAGCCGGGACCAGGGGGAGAGCAGCACACGCGTGCAGCGCGCGGCGAGGCCGTCGGGCGTGGCGGCGGGTGGGAGCACCACGGGAGCGTAACCGACCGGGTGCGGGGGAGCGGGCATCCCGCCCCGTGGCCTGCGCGTTTCGGGACCGGACGGAGATCGGCTCGGGCTGTCCTGTCGTCCCGATCCCGGCCGTGGCACCGACGGATAACGGCTGTCCTGTCGTCCCGATCCCGGCCGTGGCTCCGACGGTTAATTCGTTCGACGCCGGTGCGGGCGCCCGGCACCATAGGACGCATGATCCGGCACGCCTTCCTCCTGCTCCCGTCCGCAGTCGCGGACGAGCCGAAGGCTGCCCTCGCACTCCTCGCGGCCGTCGCCGCAGCGGATGATGCCGCCGCCGCCGCCGTCGCAGCGGCCGTGGCGGCCGACGGCGCACGAAGCTGACCCTCTCCGGATCGTCCGGCGGACCCCGCAGGGGGAGGGTCGGCCGGCCTCAGGGGTCCCCACGGCGCCAAGTCGCCGTCCTCACCGCATTGTTGCGAGGAAGAACACCATGCCCAAGACGGCATACGTGCGCACCAAGCCGCACCTGAACATCGGCACCATGGGCCATGTCGACCACGGCAAGACCACGCTGACCGCGGCCATCACCAAGGTCCTCAGCGACCGGGGGAGCGGCACGTTCGTACCGTTCAACCGCATCGACCGGGCCCCGGAGGAGGCCGCCCGCGGTATCACCATCAACATCTCGCACGTCGAGTACGAGACCGGCACCCGGCACTACGCCCATGTCGACATGCCCGGGCACGCCGACTTCATCAAGAACATGGTCACCGGCGCGGCGCAGCTCGACGGGGCGATCCTCGTCGTCTCCGCGCTCGACGGGATCATGCCGCAGACCGCCGAACATGTGCTGCTCGCCAAGCAAGTGGGCGTCCGGCACCTCGTCGTGGCCCTCAACAAGGCCGACGCCGGGGACCCGGAGCTCACCGACCTGGTGGAACTGGAGGTGCGCGAACTGCTGAGCGCGCACGGCTACGACGGGGAGCACGTACCCGTCGTACGGGTCTCGGGGCTGCGTGCCCTGGAGGGCGACCCGCGCTGGACGGCGGCGATCGATGCGCTGCTGGACGCCGTGGACGCCTGTGTCCCGATGCCCGAGCGGTATGTGGACGCGCCGTTCCTGCTGCCGGTGGAGAACGTCCTGTCCATCACCGGACGCGGCACGGTCGTCACCGGAGCCGTCGAGCGCGGCACGGTGCGGGTCGGCGACCGGGTGGCGGTGCTCGGCGCGGGGACGGAGACGACCGTCACCGGGCTGGAGACGTTCGGCAAGCCCATGGCGTCCGCCGAGGCCGGGGACAACGTCGCCCTGCTGCTGCGCGGACTCCACCGCGACCAGGTGCGCCGCGGGCACGTGGTCGCCGCGCCCGGCAGCGTCACCCCGCGGCGCCGTTTCACCGCCGACCTCTATGTGCTCTCCACCGAGGAGGGCGGCCGCCGTACGCCGCTGTCCACCGGCTACCGGCCGCAGTTCTACCTCCGCACCGCGGACGTGGTCGGCGACCTCGACCTCGGCGAGGGGGGCATCGCCCGCCCCGGTGAGACGGTGACGGTCTCGGTCGAACTGGGCCGTGAGGTGCCGCTGGAGACGGGCCTGGGCTTCGCCGTCCGGGAGGGCGGACGGACCATCGGCGCGGGGACGGTGCGCACCGTCGAGGAGTGAGGCAGCGCAGGTCAGCGGCTGTGTCCGGCACCGTCACGGGTGCCGGACACAGCCGCCCCTGTCCCGGGGGCACGCGGAGTGCGACACTGCACGCCCGAAGGAACGGCTGCGCACACGGATGACGAGGGTGACCTGATGGCGGGAACGGCGCTGGTCCTGGGCGGTGGAGGGCTCACCGGAATCGGCTGGGAGATCGGTGTGCTGGCCGGTCTCGCCGATGCGGGCATCGGTCTCGCCGACGCCGACGTCGTCATCGGCACCTCCGCCGGATCGATCGTCGGCGCCCATCTCACCTCCCGGCAGCTCCCCCTGGAGGAGATGTACGCGCGCCAGCTCGTCGTGCCCCAGTCCCGCTCGGCGGAGCGGATGGGCCCGGCCGCGCTCGCCCGGTTCGCGACCATCGCGCTGCGCTCCCGGGACACCGCGTCCTTCGGCGTACGGATGGGGAAGCTGGCTCTCGCGGCCCGTACCGTCCCCGAGGAGGCCCAGCGCACGGTGATCGCCCGGACGCTGGACCTGGCCGACTGGCCGGCCCGCCGGCTGATGATCACGGCGGTGAACGCGGCCACGGGGGAGCGGGCCGCCTTCGACCACACCAGCGGTGTGCGGCTGCTCGACGCGGTGGGGGCGAGCTGCGCGGTCCCCGGTGTCTATCCGCCGGTCACCATCGACGGCACGCGCTGGATCGACGGCGGGGTGCACTCCAGCGCCAACGCGGATCTGGCCGCCGGCTGTGACCGGGTGGTGGTCGTCGCGCCGATGGCGGCCTCCGGCGGGCCGATCGCCGGACCGCGGGCGCAGGGCGCGCAACTGGCGCGCGACGGTGCCCGGGTGTGCGTGATCACTCCTGACCGCGCGGCCAGGTCGGCGTTCGGCCGCAATGTCCTGGACCCCACCAGGCGCGCGGATGCGGCCCGCGCCGGGCGCCGGCAGGCCGTCTCCCATGTGGCGGAGATCCGGCAGGTCTGGCCGGACTGACCGCCCGGCCGGAGCGCCCTGGTCCGCACCGGCACAATGGGACGGTGGACGAAGCACCCGAGCCGATACCCGTCACCCGGACCGTGGACTGCGGCACCGCCAAGCTGCTGCCCGACGTCGACCGTCCCCGGGCCTGGCTGCTCACGGTGGACGGTGCACCGCAGTCGTACGTGGACCTCGATGCCCCGCTGCATCTGGAATTCGAGTATGTGCGCCGGCTGGCGTTCGTCCTGGACGAGGCGGCCGCCCCGGGGGAGCCGCTGGACGTGCTGCACCTGGGGGGCGGGGCGCTGACCCTGCCCCGCTATCTTGCCGCCACCCGGTCGCACTCCCGTCAGGACGTCGTCGAGGCCGACCGCGCACTGCTCGCCCTGGTGGCGGAGCATCTGCCGCTGCCCGGCAACTGCGGCATCACGCTGCATGCCGACGACGCCCGGACGGCGCTGGAGGCGGCGCCGGAGGACAGCGCCGATGTGATCGTGGCGGATGTCTTCGGCGGCTCGCGGGTGCCGGCGCAGCTCACCTCGGTCGAGTATGCGCGGGCCGCCGCCCGGGTGCTGCGGGAAGACGGCTGCTACGCGGCGAACCTCGCGGACAGTGCGCCGTTCGGCTTTCTGCGCGGCCAACTCGCCAATTTCGCCACGGTCTTCGAGCATCTGGCGCTGATCGCGGAGCCCTCGGTGCTGCGCGGCCGCCGCTTCGGCAACGCCGTGCTGCTTGCCTCGCGCGCCCCGCTCCCCCTCGTCGCGCTGGCCCGGCGGGCGGCCGGTGATGTGTTCCCGGCCCGGGTCGAGCACGGCGCGGCAGTGCGGCGGCTGATCGCGGACGCGGCACCCGTGGGCGATGCCGAGGCGGTGGCGTCCCCGGTGCCCCCGGGCGGCGCGTTCAGCGTCGGCTGAGCGCCCGGCCGGAGCCGGGACTCACGGCGTCCCCGACGTCTGCGGATCCGGCGCACCGGCCGCACGGGAGTCCGCCCGCCCGGCTACGGGCTCCGTCTTCGGGCGCCGCGTCAGCTGCCGTACGCCGGGAATGCACAGCACCCCCGCCGTCAGCAGCACGATCAGCGCCGAAGCGCCCCACAGCGCGGCCCGCCTGCCGATGAGGTCCTGTACGGGGCCGGCCAGCGCGGTGGCCACCGGGACCATGGCCACGGACCCCAGCCAGTCGTAGGCCGAGACCCGGGAGAACTTGTCCTCGGGAATCTCCTGGTGCAGCGCCATCATCCAGGTCACCGCGAAGATCTCGATCGCGACCCCGGTACCGAACATGATCACGGTGAGCCCGGCCGTGGGGAGCGGCACGGCGAGCGCGGCGGACGGGAGGGCAAGCGGGAAGACACACAGCGAACCGGTCAGCAGGAGGCGATGCGGTGTGAGCCGGGTCATCACCAGGGCGCCGCCCGCGGTACCCGCACCGAAGGCGGCCAGCGCCAGCCCCCAGGGTTCGGGGCCGCCCAGATACTGTGCGGCGACCAGCGGCCCGTAGACCGCCTCGGCGGCCGCGACCACCGCGTTGACGAGGGAGAACTGCAGGACCACGGCCCACAGCCAGGGCCGGGAGACGACCTCCCGCCAGCCCTCCCGCAGATCGTGCAGCATCCCGCCGCCGGCCGCCCGCCGGGGAACTTTGCTGACGTCGAGGAAGGCCCGCAGTGCCGCCGCGAGCGCGAACGAGGCGGAGTCGACGGCCAGCACCCAGCCGGGGCCGACCGCGGCGACCAGGGCGCCGCCGAGCGCCGCACCGCCGATGGTCGCGCCGTTCACGCCCATCCGGAACACGGCGAAGGCGCGCCCCGCCTGTTCCCCGGAGACGCTGGCGAGCATCATGCCCTCGGAGGCCGGCTCGAAGAAGGCCTGTCCGGTGCCGCCGAGGGCGGCCAGCAGCGCCATCTGCCACAGCCGCGGTTCCCCGGTCAGGACGAGCAGTGCGAACACGCCCTGGGAGACACAGTTGAGGGCGTTCGCGGCGACCATCACACGATGCCGGGGGAGCCGGTCGGCGACCGCGCCGCCGATCAGCAGGAAGAGGACCAGCGGGACCGTACGGGCGGCCGCGACCAGGCCGACGTCGGTGGCGGTGCCGCCGGCGGCGAGCACTGCGAAGGCGGTCGCGATCAGTGCGCCGGAGTTGCCGAGGTTCGCGATCACCGTGGCGCCGGTGAGCAGCAGATAGTTGCGTCCCGCCCACACGGGACGGGCTCTCACCAAGGCCGGATGCCCGGGGCGGGTTCAGCGGTGGCCGGCAGGCGGCGCGGGAAGGCCGGCGCCCGGTGCCCGCCCCGGGCGGGGTACCTCACCCATGCGTACGCGCAGTGTTGTTGTCCTGGCCACATGGGCGCTCACGCTAGACCGGGCGGGGAGTCGGCCGCACCCGAATTGTCGCCGGATGGGACGCCCGGACCGCGCGGGCCCTTCACACCTAAGCTACTGCTAGGTAACATGTTGCCCATGTCCTCCGAGACCCTGCCGTCGATCGGCGAAATGATGGCGGCCTCCGTGCCGATGGTCCGCACGCTGAACCTCGAGTTCACCGAGACCACCGCCGAGCGTGCCGTCGTCCGCATGCCCGACCAGTCCGACTTCCACAACCACGTCGGCGGCCCGCACGCCGGCGCGATGTTCACCCTCGCCGAGTCCGCGAGCGGCGCGATCGTGATGACCGCCTTCGGTGACCAGCTCGGCCGCGCGGTGCCGCTGGCGGTGCGCGCCGAGATCGGCTACAAGAAGCTCGCCATGGGACCGGTCACCGCCACCGCGGAGCTGGGCCGCCCGGTCGCCGAGGTGGTCGCCGAGCTCGACGCCGGCGGGCGCCCGGAATTCCCGGTGAACATCGCCCTCACCCGCGAGGACGGCGCGGTGACCGGCGAGATGAGCATCGTGTGGACCCTGCGCCCCAACAAGTGAGCCGCTTCACCGGGTGAATCGCTTCACAGCTGCGTTCTCCCCATGGCCCGCCGTGTCACCGCACGGCGGGCCGTCGTCGTACCGGGGCGGGCATCTCGCGCCGGATCGGGGCAGGCGGAGGATGCCGCCCACCGCGGGACGAATCGGCCCCAGGGTGACCTGATCGAGTACGCTTCCGAGGGCGCGCCCAGGCGTGTCAGGGGATCGAGCGGTCACGGTGTCGGGGGCATCGGGCCACGGCCCACGGGGGCCCTACACCAGCGGAGGAACCGGCTTTGCACATCCAGGAGTGGCTCGAGACCGTACCGGCCGTGAGCGTCTACCTCCTGGTGGGGGTGGTCATCGGACTGGAGAGCCTCGGCATTCCGCTGCCCGGTGAGATCGTCCTCGTCAGCGCGTCGATCCTCGCGGCGACCCAGGATCACATCAACCCGTTCGTGCTGGGCGCCTGCGCATCGACCGGCGCGATCCTCGGTGACTCCGCCGGCTATCTGATCGGCCGCAAGGGCGGTCAGCCGCTGTTGCACTGGGCCGGCCGGAAGTTCCCCAAGCACTTCGGCCCCGACCATGTCGCCATGGCCGAGGCGAAGTTCGACAAGTGGGGGATGTGGGCGGTCTTCTTCGGCCGCTTCATCGCGCTGCTGCGCATCTTCGCCGGCCCGCTCGCCGGCGTCCTGCGGATGCCGTACTGGAAGTTCCTGATCGCCAACGTCCTCGGCGGCATCATCTGGGCCGGCGGGACGACCGCGCTGGTCTACAGCGTGGGCATCGTCGCCGAGCCCTGGCTCAAGCGCTTCTCGTGGTGGGGCCTGGGCGCCGCGGTGCTGTTCGGCATCGGCTCGTTCCTCGTCATGAAGCGCCGGGTGAAGAAGGCGGCCGCCGCCCGCGAGGCGAAGGAGAGCCCGGTCGCCGCCACGGCCGACTGACCAGCGGCGCGGATGGACGCTTCGGTGGCCCAACTCGACTGACCTGTCCGGCCGGTGCCGCAGTGGTGGCGGGTCAGGGCATCAGCCAGACGTCCGGCCCGCCGTCGCGCCATTCGAAGACGCCGGTGTCGTCCCAGACGAACTTCGCGGTGCCGAAACCGGCCCGGCGCAGTATCGCGGCCACATCGCCGGGGCGCAGGGCGCGGCCCAGATCCTGTCCGTAGAGCGTCACACGGCGCCCGCCTGTACAGGGCGGATGCACGATCACGGGGGCACGCTTCATACCCTCAGCATGCGACCGGGCCGCCGCACCCGCATCCCGAACGTGGCCGGCAGGTCGCACAGCGTGACCGACCGCCCCGGGCCGGTCGTACGCCGTACCTCCACGCCGCTCAGGACCGCGCCCGCAGCCGTGAGAAGAACGGCCGTGACCGTACGCCGGAGCCGCCGCGCTGCCACCACGGCTCCTGCCCGTCCCGGTCCGGCGGTGCGGCCCTGTCGCGCAGTTGGCGCCGCAGTCCGGCCAGCAGCGTACGGGCCCCGCGATGGACAGCGGGTCACCGACGAGCTTCTTGGCCGCCAGGGCCTTACGGCAGGCCCGCAGGGCCGCCGCCGGTTCCCCGTGGGCGCGTTCGGTCATGGCCAGTGCGTACAGGACCGTCGAGTAGAGCCAGAAATCGCCGTCGGAGTGCCGGGCCTCCCAGGCCCGGTGGGCCGTCGTCCTCGCCCGCCGGGCATCGAGCGACGAGAGGGCGATGGCGAGCAGCGCCCCGCTGTGGGCGGGCCCCGGGCCGAACCACGGATCCCGGGAACGGTGCCGGGAGGCCTCCTCCAGACAGGCCACGGCCGCCGTGAGGTCTCCGCGGTACAGCGCCAGCACCCCGTGCGCATGCGCGATCCGGGCCAGCCCGTCGCTGTCCGCATGCATCACGGCCGCCGTCCATGCCTGGTCGAGCAGTGCCCCGGCGGCGGGCGAGTCCTCCTGCGCCGCCAGATACCCGGACAGCCACAGGGCCCGGGCCCGCAGCGCGGTGTCGTCGGGGGAGAGCAGCAGCAGCCGGTCCAGATGCGCCCGCCCCTCACGGCGGAAGCCGCAGGCCGCCCAGTGGAACCACAGCGACACCGCGATCTCCAGCGCGCCGAGCGCATCCTCCGCGTCCTGCGGCGGCCGGGTCAGCGCCGCATCGAAGTTGGCCCGTTCGTCCTCCACCAGCCCCACGGCGAGCTGCTGGTCCGGGCCCTGCCAGGCGATCTGGGCCTCGGCCGCGAGCGCCGCACACGCCTGCCGGAATCGCCTGAGCGCCCCGGCCTCCTCGCCCGCCTCGCGCAGCTGTGTCCGTCCGAAGTCGCGGGCGGCGCGGGGAAGTCGGTAGCGCGGCGGCAGCGCGGCGCCGGTGTCCTCGTGGACCCCTCCCGCATCCCGTACGCACTCGACGACCGAGGCCGTACGGAGCCGTTCCAGTGCGCCCTCGACCGCGGCGGCAGGAACGTCACTGCTGGCACAGACGCATCCGGCCAGCCAGGGATCGAAATCGCCGGGCAGCACCGAGAGCCTCGCCCACACCTGCCGGTCCACGGGCGAACAGAGGGCATAGCCCGCGGCCTGCGCGGCGTAGAGCGAGGTGTGCCGCACGGTCGCCGCCGGCCCCGCGTAGAACAGCGGACCGTCCGTGCCCACCTGCGCCGCGAGCTGCGGCAGCGACATCCGGTCCAGTTGCTGCGCGGCCAGGGCGATCGCCAGCGGCGAGCCCTCCAGCGCCTGGCACACCGCGACCAGGAGTTCCGGCGCGGCGCTCCCGGTCCGGGCGGCGAGCAGCTCGACGGCCGGTCCGGCGATCCCCTCGCCCAGCGTCACCGGGAGCGGCGCGATCTCGACGACCCGCTCCTCGGCCAGCCCCAGCGGGCACCGCGCGGTCGCCACGATCCGGAGCGCCGGGTCGGCCCGCCACAGCCGCCGGACGAGCCGTGCGCACGCATCGAGCTGGGGGTCGCAGTCGTCCAGCAGCACGATCGCCCGGCGTTGCCGGCAGTAGGCGGTGAGCGCCGCGAGGTGGTCCGTGGTGGCATCCGACCGGTGGGCCCCGCCGGGTGGTGCGCCGGCGCCGGGGTGGGCGAGGGGACCGGCGGGAGGCCGTGGGGTGTCCTTGCCGGCGACGTAGGACGGTCCGGCCGCGCGGAGCAGTGCCTCGGCCGGTCCGCCCCCGGCCGGGCCGTCCCAGCAGCCGACCCGGAGGACCGCGCCGTCGTACCGGGCGGTGTGTTCCTCCAGGACGGCGCGGGCCAGCACGCTCTTGCCGACCCCCGCGGCGCCGGTGAGCGTCACCAGCCGGGCGTGGTCCAGCAGTCCGGACAACTGCTCATGCTCCACCGTGCGTCCCACTACGCCGGGCAGTGGCCGGCGGTCGGCCCACGTGGTCATCGGTCATCCCCCACATCGGCACAGCGCCGCACCCTTGCGAACTGGGAACCCACGATGCCAGAACCGACCGTCCGGTAAACACGCCAAAGGCCTATCGAACGGGGGAAAGCCGGGCGGCCCAATTGACGTACCGGGGCGCCCTCTTGAGGTCCCAGGACCGCGGACCGCCAGGTCAGGGCGGCCGAAGGCGGCGCCGGGCGGGCTCCGGACGATCTTAGAGTGGTGCCCTTCGACCGGTGCCGTGCTGGCAGCGTGGTGCCCCTCGGCCGGACTGAGCAGCCAAGGAGAACGCCCCGATGAAGTGCCTGCGTGTCCGTGCGGCGGTGAGCGTGGTGGCCCTGGTGCTGCTGGCCGGCTGCGGCACCGAGCGGGACCTTGTCGACGCCTCCCACGTGCCCCGGCTGCGGGCCCGCACCGCGGACGCCAACAACGGCCGGCCCCGGACGGTGCCGCCGCGCGGACCGCGCTCCTCCTTCACTCCCTTCCGGACGACCGGGAACGACGGCACCCAGGTCGTGCGGACGACATGGCACGGCCGCAAGTCCGGCTTCACCGGCGACATCTGGGCCTGGGTGCCGCCCGAGTACCACCGGCCCCGGTACGCCCGGAGCGGCTTCCCCGTGCTGATCGCGCTGCCCGGGTCCTACGGCTATCCGTTCAACTACTGGGCGGGGGAGCCCTTTTCGCTGGAGGAGCGGATCGCGGAGTGGTCGCGGCAGGGCAAGACGCTGCCGTTCATCCTGGTGATGCCGGTGCTCAATCCGGGCACGAAGTACTACGACGGCAGCGACATCCCGGGGCAGCCGAAGATGGGCAGCTGGCTCACCCAGGACGTGCCGGACTTCGCCCGGGCCAACTTCCGTACGTACGACAGCCGTGACGGCTGGGCCTTCATGGGCTCCTCGTCCGGTGGCTTCGCCGCCCTGAAGGCCGTCCTGAAGGAGCCGCAGAAGTTCAAGGCGGCCATCGTCAACGGGCCTGACACGGCGCCGGATTCACCGATGTGGCAGGGGCATCCGGCCGAGATGCGGGACAACGATCCACGCCACCTCGCACGGCAACTGGCCGCACACAAGGGCCCGGACGTCTATCTGGCGTTCGAGCTCGGCGGCAAGGAGGCGGCGGTACCGGACGTGAAGCGCTTCATCGCGGACCACACCGGCGGACCGATCCACTCCACCCTCTTCGAAATACCGGACGGCGTGCACAGCGCCCACACCTACATCCAGCGGATGCCCGAATCGCTGCACTGGATCAGCGAGCGGATGCAGGGCCCGGTGCCGTCCGCCTGACGCCTGTCGCCTGGCTGGCCGCACCTCGGGGGACTCATGTTGCCGACGCCCGGCAAGCGGCCAGAATTGTCCCTGATCCGGCCGTGCCGCGGCCGGCTGACGGCGTGTACCCCCGGGAAGGAGAGTCGTGCGCACACTGCGAGCGGTCGGCCTGGCGCTGGTCGGTACGGCTCTGCTGGCGGGGAGCCTCACGGCCGGCAGCCAGTGGCTGCGGGACCGGGATGCGACCAGCGAGGTGAAGGGGACGGCCGATACCGTCCCGCGCGACGAGGTGGCCCGCTCGATCTCGGGTCATCTGTCGCTTCCGGTGATCCCCAAGGGGCCGCGCTCGGTCGACTGCGTGCAGGATCTGCGTGCCGTCAAGGGGGCGCGAACCCGGTGCACGGCCCACTATCTGCGCGGGACCGACCGCGAGATGACCGTCCGCGTCATCCGGGTCCGTGGTGGCGAGATCACATATGTCCACGACGCCCCGCACCGCTGAGTCCTGCTGATCGTTTCCGTCGTTGCGTTCGCGACGTCGCAGGACAGCGCGCTGGCGGAGCGTCAGGAAGCGGCTGATCGAGCTGCTCCGGAACCCCTTGAGAGCATCCAACGGCCCCAAAGGGGGCCTTTGTTGAATCGCCTTCAGATGAGTAACTGTTCAGATAGCGGTTGGACGATGGTCGTTGTCGTGATGCTAAGATCATCGCACTTGCCAACGGGTCGACCACCTGCTAAGGCAGGAAAGAAATTCCGCGCATTGGCCTATGAAAACTGCCACCCCGGGAGAATTATGCCATTAGCCGGCCCTTTGATGGCTTTCTGGCAGGCGACTGTGCGCGGCCGTTCACGTACGTCTGGAACCGCGAGTGAGCAGACCCGTCGCAGCCAGGCACACGTCACCTGGTGGCTCCGTCGTCCGAAGAGAGTCTTATGACGCAATACTTCCAGGATCCAGCGCTCTGGGGACTGATCGCTGGCACACCTGTCGCCGCAACCGCGATTATTCGCGGCAGAAAGAAGATATCGGAGCTTCGAGCAGAAAAGGCTGAACTCAAGCAGCACTACACCAATCTGGAACACCACTACACGGAGGCGGTGGAGGAGGCCAAGGACCGGGCGGAAGAGGCCACCAAGACCACCTTGAAGGCCGCCATGCGGACCCTGCAGGGACTGGCGAGCGAACAGCAGCTGGCGATCTCCAAGTTGCAGGAAACCTATGGCGAGCACAAGATCCTGCAGGATCTGCTCGACATCGACCATATGAACTCGCAGTTTGCGCGACGCGCCCAGTCCATCGCCGTCCTCTGCGACGGCTGGCTCGGCCGGCGGCGGCACAATGCCTCGCTCTACGATGTGGTCCGCAGCGCGAAGGGGCGTATCCGCCACTTCACGCGCGTCGAAATCCGCTCGCAGAGCAACTTCGCCATCGTGAGCCGCGCCGTGGAACCGGTTGC
The DNA here is from genome assembly GCF_050433025.1 of Streptomyces auratus. Taxonomy (NCBI): domain Bacteria; kingdom Bacillati; phylum Actinomycetota; class Actinomycetes; order Kitasatosporales; family Streptomycetaceae; genus Streptomyces; species Streptomyces auratus. The sequence continues at coordinate 3,155,903 of NZ_JBNGCB010000003.1, forward strand.
GCTGGTTCTTGCCGAATTGCTGGACAACGCCACCAGTTATTCGGCACCGGAAACGATGATCGAGATCAATATCCGTCCGGTGCCCAAGGGCGTCTGCATCGTCGTCGACGACGCCGGTGTCGGCATGAACGAGGAGGAGAAGGCGCGCGCCGCTCAGCTGTTGTCGAGCGAGAATTCCGCCAGCGTCTCCAGCCTCGGTAACCCGCCGCAGTTCGGTTTCACGGTCATGGGTGTGCTCGCCGCCCGATACGGATTCACGGTGTCGGTGGATTCCACCTCTCCGTACGGTGGCGTGCGCGCGGTCGTCCTGCTCCCCGACGATCTACTGACGTCTCTGCACGAGCCCGAGGAGAGTCCTGCCGTGGCCGCGTCCGCCCCGTTGCCGCCCGAGCATCCTCCTGGTCACCCGGCCCCTGGCGGCGCTGCTCCGGCTCCCAGGGCCCCCGCGTACCCGGCTCCGGGGCCGGCGCCCACGGGACAGCCGGCGCCTGTTCAACCGATCACCGAGACGACCGCCGGCGGGCTGCCGAAGCGTCGCCGACGCGGTGCGATTTCCATCGTGCCGACCCAGACCGAGAGTACGGAAACCCCGGCCCGCGACAGCGCAAGGACCGCGTCCGCCATGGGCGCATTCCAGCGCGGCACACAGTCCGGCCGTCGTTCCACCAATGCAAGCAATGAAGGGCATGAGGTTCAGTGAACTACGATCTGTCGTGGATGCTTGACAGTGCTCTGGAATTGCCCGAAGCGCAGCACGCCATTCTCGTTTCCGCCGACGGCCTGCTCATGGCCCGCTCGAAGGACGTCGGCCGGGATCACGCCGACACCGTCGCCGCCGCGATGAGCGGAATGCAGTCGCTGAGCCGTACGGTCGCCGATTTCTGCCACGGCGGGGCGCCCGTCAATCGGCCGCAATGGCGGCAGACGCTGGTGGAGTTCGACCATGGCTGGGTCTTTCTCATCTCGGCCGGCGAAGGCGCCTATCTCGCCGTTTCGGCCTCACCCGATGTCGACATGGCGGAGATCTCGTTCCGTATGCAACAGCTTGTCGGGCAGCTCGGCAAGGCACTGACCAGCCCGCCTCGCGATAGGGCTGATATCCAGTCATGACACCTGACGACGAGCCGGAGCTGGAACACGAAGCAGCAGAATTAGTACGGCCGTACGTCATCACCAACGGCCGCGATCTTCTTGACGGCAGTGAGTTCTCGCTGATCACCTTGGTCACCGTGCATGCGGAGCCGCCTCGGACGAAACCTCTCGATCCGGAGAAGCTCCGCCTGCTGGAGCTGTGTTCGGGAGGTTTTCTCTCGGTCGCCGAGATAGCCGGGCACACCCGGCTGCCGGTGGGTGTCGTCAAGATTCTGGTGGCCGATCTCGCGCGGGAGGGTCATCTCTACTCCCGCGCGCCCATACCTAGCGCTCAGCTTGTCGACCGGAAAATCCTTGAGGAGGTGCTGAATGGGCTCCAGGCTCGCTTTGGATGACGGCGTGTACCTGCGCAATTCGGTGCAGACCGCGGCGAAGATCCTCGTGGTCGGACACTTCGCCGTGGGCAAGACGACATTCATCGGCACCATGTCCGAGATTCCTCCGCTGCGGACCGAAGAGGTAATGACCCAGGCGGGTGCCGGAATTGACGACCCGAAGGGCGCACCGGACAAGACCACGACCACGGTCGCCATGGACTTCGGCCGCCTCACGCTCAGCGAGAAACTGGTCCTTTATCTGTTCGGAACGCCCGGACAGCAGCGGTTCGTTCAGGTGTGGGAAGACATGACGCGGGGGGCGCTGGGTGCGCTGGTCCTGGTCGACCCACAGCGACTCGACGAGTCCTTTCCTGTCATGGACCTGGTGGAACACTACGGAATCCCGTACGCCATCGCCGTGAACCGGTTCGACGGGACTCCCTCCCATTCGCTCGACGAGATCCGGGAGGCGCTGGACCTTCTCCCTGAGACGCCCGTCGTCCACTGTGACGCACGGGACCAGCGTTCCTCGGCGGATTCCCTGATCGCGCTCGTCCGATATCTACAGTCCCGCGTCAACTAGGAGCTCAGGCATGCAATCTCACTCGGAATTCCAGACTCCGCCGCCCGGCTGCCCCGCGCACGCCGGCGGCGAAAGGGTGCCCCTGCACGGACCGGAATTCGCCGCCGCGCCGGAAGCCTTCTACGAGACGCTGCGGCAGTACGGCCCCAGCGCGCCCGTCGAGCTGGCTCCCGGTGTGGAGGCCGAACTCGTCACGGACTACGCCACCGCGCTCCACGTCCTGCAGAACCCGGACACCTTCGCGCGGGACTCCCGCCGCTGGCGCGCGCTGAACGAGGGGCGTGTCCCGCTGGACAGCCCCGTGCTGCCGATGATGATGCACCGGCCGAATTGCCTGTTCTCCGACGGCGCCGAGCACCTGAGGCTGCGCCAGTCGGTCACCGCGAGTCTGGCCCGGGTGGACACCCACCGGCTGAGCCGTCACGTCGACCGCGTCGCCGCGTACCTCATCAGCCAGTTCAGCAGCCGCGGCCGAGTGGAGCTGGTCGCCGACTACGCCCAGTTGCTGCCGCTGCTGGTCTTCAACGACCTCTTCGGCTGCCCCGCCGAGATCGGAGACCGCCTGGTCTTCGGCATATCCGGCATATTTGACGGGGTGGACGCCGAGAAGGCGAACGAGGTCCTCACCGAAGCGCTGCTGGAACTGGTGGCGCTCAAGCGGCGCTCGCCGGGCGAGGACATCACCTCATGGCTGATGGCGCACCCGTCCGGGCTCTCCGACGAGGAGATGGTCCATCAGCTCGTCACCCTCATTGCGGCGGGCACCGAGCCCACGCAGAACATCATCGCCAGCGCGCTGCGGCTGCTGCTGACGGATGAGAAGTACGCGGGCGATGAGCACACGGCCGGACTGCTGGTCGACGATGCCATCAACGATGTGCTGTGGAACAGCGCTCCGATAGCCAACTACGGCGTGCACTACCCCGTGCGTGACGTGGAGCTCGGGGGAGCCAAGCTGTCGGCCGGCGATCCGGTGGTCATCAGCTTCGCGGCCGCCAACACCGACCCGACGCTCTCGACGGGCCGTCAGATATTCAGCAAGCGGGCGCATCTCGCCTGGGGGGCGGGGCCGCACGCCTGCCCCGCCAAGGACCCCGCCCTGCTGGTGGCCGTCCTGGCCATCGAGAAACTGCTCAACACCCTGCCGGACATCGATCTGGCCCTGCCGGTGGAAAGCCTGACCTGGCGGCCGGGCCCGTTCCACCGGGCGCTGGACGTGCTGCCCGCCCGTTTCACCCCGGTACGCCCCGAGCGGCCTGCCTCCATTTCCTCGGCGACGGGTGGCCAAACGGCGGAAAAAACCCCTGCACAGGCCGGGAACGGGGCCCAACGGGGTAAGTGGTGGAGCTCGTTCCTCTCCTGGTGGAAGGTGTGACGTTCGCGACAGATTTTCGCTTTCGGTGGCGCGTAAACGTTCAATCGCGGGGGTAGTCAGGGTTGGTCATTCTGACCTGACGCATTGAATGAAGGAGTTCTGTCAGTGGAATCCGCCATGGTTGCCCCGCGCATGGTTCCGTCCGTCGACCGACGCTCCGTGGCAAGGCTTTTTTCTCGCCTGCGCACACCGGACGGCCAAGCGAATCCATTGCCACACTACGCAGAACTCCGATCGATGGGAGATATTGTTCCGGCACCTTGGGGCGGCCATCTGGTGACCTCTTTCGGACTGTGTGATCACGTGTTGCGCAACAGGTCATGGCTGGTGCCGGACAGCGGCTGGCGGGCCAGACAGGGAGCGGCGACTCGCTGGATGGCCCCGTCTTCGCAGCAAATGGCCAGCACACTGCCCGGGCTCAATCCGCCGCACCACACGCGGGCCAGGCGGTCGGTGGGCAATATGTTCGACCGTAAGTCCCTGGACGGCATCAAGAATTCGGTCGAGCGCAGCACCGAAGAGTTGCTCGACCGGCTCGCGGAAAGTCTGAAGGACGGTGAGGCCGATTTCAGTGCCCTCGTCAGCGAAGAATTGCCGGTGATGACGATAGGGGAGTGGCTCGGTCTGCCGACCGCGGATTACCCGCTGCTGCGGTCACTCACCCACGATCAGGTATTCGCCCAGGAATTGCTGCCCTCGGCGAGTCAGCTCGCGCAGTCCGACGCCGCAACCCGGAATCTGCGGGACTACTTCATCGCCTTGGTGCGGCAACGCCGCCGTGCGCCCGGCGATGACCCGATCTCGTCGTGGATAAGGACCTGGGACGAACTCGAACCGCATCAGGACGCCGCGGACGAGTCCGTCTACCGACTCGCTCTGTTCGTGGTTCTGGCGGCGTTGGAGACCACCTCGAACCTGCTGTCCACCATGGTGTGGCTGATCGCCGAGCACCCCCGTCAGATGGGGTGGTTGCGTGCGTACCCCGAATACATACCGGGGGCCGTCGAAGAGGTGCTGCGCTACGACTCCCCGACGCATGTGGTGAGCCGGATCGCGGGCGAGGACACCACGCTCGCGGGCGTGCCCGTGGAGAAGGACCAGATGGTGCACCTCATGGTCGGCGCCGCCAACCACGATCCCGCCCACCACGTCGATCCCGCGGTCTTCGACGTCCGCCGCAAGGCCAGCCATCTCAGCTTCAGCGGCGGCATCCACTACTGCCTCGGTGCCGCGCTGGCCCGGCTGGAAGCGACGACTCTGCTGACCGGCGTGCTCAATCGGTTCCCCGCCCTGGAGTTGAGCCGTACGCCCGACTGGGCGCCGCGGGTGGCCTTCCGACGGCTCATGACGCTGCCCGTCGTCGAGTCCTGACAGCGCCGAGTAGGAAGAGTTCTGTGATCGATAACTTCAAGACCCTTGCTGTCACCCACCAGGGCCCCCTGCTCCACGTCCAGTTGAACAGCCCCGAGACCGGTAATGCGCTCTGTGAGCCGATGCTCGACGAACTCCTCACCGTACTGGGGGCGTTGAACGACCGGCCCGAGATACGGGTGCTGATCCTCTCCGGCGCGGGAGCGGATTTCTGCCTGGGCGGAGATCGCCAGGAGTTCGCGGAGTCCCTCGCCGCGGATCGCTCCGGAGCGGCCCTTCGTGTCATGGGGAACAAGGCACGGCGGGTGTGTGAAGCGCTGGCGTCCACCAGCACGGTCACCATCGCCCGGCTGCACGGGCGGGTGATCGGCGCGGGGATCGCGCTCGCGGTGTTCTGTGATCTGCGAGCCGGTGCGCACAGCTGCCGCTTCCGGCTGCCGGAGCTCGCGCTGGGCATGCCCCCCGCCTGGGGAGGCGTGCTGCCCCGACTGCTGAACGAGTCGGGCGCCGCCAGAATCCGCGAGTTGATCCTGACCGGGGAGAGCTTCGACGCGGCGAAGGCGGCAGAGCTCGCCCTCCTCCACAAGGCAGTTCCGGAGGACGAACTGGACGAGGTGATCGCACGGTGGACCAGACCGCTGGTCCGCAGGTCACCTGCGGCCCTGCGGACGGCCAAGGTGATGATGAACGCCTACGCGGGCGCCCACCGCCTGGCGGACGCCACCCTTTTCGACGCGGAGATGCTGACGTCGGTGCTGGCGGCCGCCGGATCGGAACGGCTCGGCTGACGTGGCGCCAGGGGAGGCGGCGCGGGCACGGGTGCCGTCCCGGACCAGGCTGCCCCGGACCTCGTCGGACCGCACCCTGTGCCGCTCGGGCGGCGGCCGGGCTCAGACCTCGGCGTCCGGCACGTCCTCCCGGTGCCGGGCCGCCAGCTCCCCGTACATCGTGGCGTTGACCGTGATGAGTTCGCGCTCCTCGGCGGTCAGCTCCCGCTTGACCTTCGCCGGCACCCCGGCGACCAGGGAGCCGGGCGGCACCTGCATGCCCTGGGGGACCAGCGCCTGCGCGGCGACCAGCGAGCCCGCGCCGATGTGCGCCCCGTTGAGGACCGTGGCGCCCATGCCGATCAGGACGTCGTCCTCGACGGTGCAGCCGTGCAGCACCGCGTTGTGGCCGACCGAGACCCGTGCGCCGACGGTGACCGGGAAGCCGGGATCGACATGCACCGTGCAGTTGTCCTGGATGTTGCTGTCGGCGCCGAGCACGATCGGGCCGCAGTCGGCCCGCAGCACCGCGTGGTACCAGACGCTGGAGCCGGCCGCCATGGAGACCTCGCCGAGCACGACGGACGTCGGGGCGGTGAACGCCGCCTGATCGACCTTCGGCTCCTTGCCGCCCACCGCTGAAATCAAGGCTCGTCCCGTCATCCTTCGCTCTCCTTGCCGTGCTGCGCCGCGCCCCCAGCACCGTAGACGACCGCGGCGGTGGCCGGCGGGGACGGCCACGGGTGGGGCGAAGATCACAGCCCGTCGCGCGGCCGGTGTCCCGGCGGGCTGAGTACGGTGTGCGGGTGCCGATAAACCAGAACGTGTTCTCATCCGTCGCGGCCTGGCGGCGCCGGGCCGTGTCGCGTGCCGTGCACCGCGGCGCGCGCTGGGTGAGGGAGGCCGCGGCCGTGACCGCCGGGCGCCCCGGTCCGTACCGCTTCCGCCGGATCGGCGCCGGCACCCGGCTCGCCTTCCCGCAGGGCACGGTCTTCGGTGCCCCCTGGATCGAGCTCGGCGAGCACTGCATCATCGCCCAGGACGTGACGCTGACGGCAGGCATGATGCCGGACCTCGATCTCGGCCCGGACCCGATCCTCACGCTGGGCAACGGCGTGGTGCTCGGGAGGGGAAGCCATGTGATCGCCGATGTCCGGCTCACGATCGGCGACGACTGCTTCTTCGGCCCCGGTGTGTACGTCACCACCACCAACCACAGCTACGACGACCCCGAGGTGCCGATCGGCAAGCAGTGGCCGCGCAGCGACCCGGTCACCATCGGCTCCGGCAGCTGGATCGGTACCGGGGCGGTGATCCTGCCCGGCGCGCGGCTGGGCCGGAACGTGGTGGTCGCGGCCGGCGCCGTGGTCCGCGGTGAGGTCCCCGACCATGCGGTGGTCGCCGGCGCACCCGCCAAGATCGTCCGCCGCTGGGACCCGCAGGAGGGCTGGCAGCCGCCGCTGCGCACGCCGGCGCCGGTGCCGATCCCCGAGGACGTCACCCCCGAGCAGCTGCGCGCGCTGAGCGCATGGCAGACGGAGGAGGCCGGGGAGGCGTACGAGGCGTCCTGACCGGTCGTCAGACGCGCTCGCGCCGCCGCCGTCCCCCGTCCCGGTCAGCTGCCGGAGGCGAGCAGCACCGTCCCGACCAGCGCGAGTGAGGCGCCGGCGGTCTGGATGGCCTGCAGCCGCTCCTTCAGGACGCCGAGTGCGGCGAGCGCGGTGACGACGGGGTAGAGGGAGGCGAGCACCGCCGCCATGGTGACCGGACCGTTCTGGGCGGCGATCGCATAGGTGCCGTTGGCGGCGACATCGGCGATCCCGACGAAGGCGAGGGCGGGCAGCGAGCCACGCAGGGCGGCCAGTCCGCCGTCGGGCAGCGCCGGGGTGCCGCGCCGCACCGAGGCGTACAGGGCGGCGCCACCGACGGCGACATTGCACACCCGCTGGACGAACAGAGCCAGGAAGAGCCCGGTCACGGTCGTGGACGCCTCGGAGATCAGCGCCATCACCGCGCCGAAGCCGAGCGCCGAGACCAGCGTCAGCACGATCGTCTGGCGGGCCACCGACGCGCCGCTGATCCGCGGGCCGCCGGCCAGCAGCACGCCGACCACGGCCACCACCATGCCGGCGGTCTGCAGCAGGCCCGGCCGCTCGCCCGCCACGATCCCGACGCCGAGCGGTACCAACACGGTGCCGATCGAGGCGAGCGGGGAGACCACGCCCATCGGGCCGAGCGCCAGGGCACGGTAGAAGCAGAGCATGGCGGCGGGCCCCACGACGCCCGCCCCGACCGCGAACCACAGCTGCGGTCCGGCCTCCCGCCAGCCGCCGGTGGCCACCACGATGGCACCCAGTACGAGGGCGGCCAGGGTCTGCGAGACCACGACGACGGTCAGCGCCTGCAGCCGTCGGGTGAGCAGTCCGCCGCCGAAGTCGGCGAGCCCCCACAGAAGGCTGGTGGCCAGGGCGAAGACCGCTGTCATGGTGAAACCTCGCAGTACAGTGAACCGGACGCTGAAGTACACCACACCGTAGTACAAGAAACTGAACTGCGGCATCGAATATATTCGCCCCCGACTTGGACGGACCCGTGACGGATCTCGACCAGCTCACCCAGTCGCTCGCCCGCAACCTCAAGCACTGGCGCGCCGAGCGCGGCTTCACCCTCGATGCGCTGGCGGCCCGTGCCGGCGTCAGCCGCGGCATGATCATCCAGATCGAGCAGGCCCGTACGAACCCGAGCGTGGGAACCACCGTCAAGATCGCCGACGCGCTCGGCGTCAGCATCACCACGCTCCTCGATTACGAGCAGGGCCCGCAGGTGCGCATCGTGGCCGCGGACGAGGCGGTCCGGCTCTGGTCCACCGAGGCCGGCAGCCACACCACGCTCCTGGTGGGTTCCGAGGCGCCCGGACCCTTCGAACTGTGGGACTGGCGGCTGATGCCCGGTGACCGCAGCGCCTCCGATCCGCACCCGCCCGGCACCGTCGAACTGCTGCAGGTCCGCAGCGGCACCCTGACGCTGGTCGTGGACGGCGTGGAGCACCGGGTGCCCGCCGGATCCGCGGCGTCGTTCGAGGCCAAGGTCCCGCATGCGTACCGCAATGACGGCGACGAGCCGATCGAGATGACGATGTCGGTGATCATCCCGCTCGCTCGCTGAGACGGTCCGCCGTCCGGCGGGCACGACTGTTAGCTTGGCGCGTATGCCCGTGCCGATGGATGCTTTTGACGAGGTCCGGCCCGCCGTCGAGTGCCTGGACCTGCTGGTCGGGCCGGTGGCCACCGCGCTGCGGAACTGGCGCGGTTCCGTGCCGGTCGAGGAGGTGCGCTACGTCGACACCGACCCGGCCATCGCGGACACCGCGCTGCTCGTCGAGCGCTACGGCCCCTGGCTGCTGGAGCAGTCGGCGAACTGTGTGGTGGTGGCCGGCAAGCGCGGTGGGGAGACCACCCTGGCCGCCTGCGTCGTCCTCTCGCACACCCGCGTCGACGTCAATGGTGTGGTGCGCCGTCAACTGGGCGCCCGCAAGGCGTCGTTCGCACCGATGGACAAGGCTGTCGGCGACAGCGGGATGGAATACGGCGGGATCACCCCCCTCGGCCTGCCCGCCGACTGGCCGCTCCTGGTGGACACCGCCGTCGCCGATACCCCGTACGCCCTGATCGGCAGCGGCAGCCGCCGCGGCAAGCTCATCCTGCCCGGCAAGGCACTGGCCGAACTCCCCGGCGCCACGCTCCTGGAGGGGCTGGGCACCGCCTGACGGGCGTCCGCCGGGACCCGCCGCCCTTGCGCTCGGGTTCCCGCCTTGCCGCTGCCCACGACTGCACCGCCACGCACGCAGGGCCCGCTGTCGCAGTCAGGTAGCGAGCGGGCTTCGTCGGCGGGAGGATGAGGAGGACGGCACGCACCGCGGATGCGGTGCAGACGGCGACGGCTGCTCCGTACCCTGCGGGAGACGCATGAGCACTGTTGAGCTCACGGTTCAGGCCACGATCTCGCTGGTCCTGCTGGTGGATCCGTTCATGCGGGGCATCTTCTTCCGCCTGCTCACGGAGAACGAGCCGGAGCGGCGGCGTGAGTACGTCGGCCGGATCATGGCGACGATCGGGGTGACGCTGGGCGTGGCGGCCCTGGTGGGCAAGGAGTTGCTCGATCTGGTCGGCATCAATCTGGGGGCGTTCGGGTTCGCCGGCGGTCTGGTGCTCGGCCTGATGGGATTCGAAATGCTCCTCGGCGGGGAACCCTCGCGGGCTCAGGGCGGTGCCCCGGCGCACGAGGTGCCCGAGCCGAAGTCGGCCGAGGACTCGATCGTGGTGCCTTACGCCATTCCCTTCATGGCGGGGCCGGGCGCCATCACCGCTGTCATCACGATCGCCTCGGCCGGCAGCGGCTGGTCCGGCCCGATCGCGGCGCTCATCGCGGTGGGCATCACCGTGGCGCTGATTCCGGTGGGGCACCTGTTCCTGGCCAACAGGGTGAACCTGTCTCCGCAGCGCGCGGCCCTGATGACGCGGTTCGGCGGGCTGTTCGTCGCCACGATCGGGATCCAGCTCATGCTCGGCGGGATCAAGACGTACTTCGGTATCGCATGAGGTCGGGACGCCGGCGGGGCCGGTCCCCCTCGGCCTGCCGGGTGCGCAGGTGGCGCTATCTGTGGGGGCCGGGCGTGGGTGGGCCGGGCGAAGGCCGGGTCCAACACGTCGATGTCCAGCGACACATACAAGTACTCCGGCCCGTCCAGCGCCTCGTCGGCACAACGGTGCGGCGCAGGGCGGCCCCTCAGCCCAGGCGGGGCAGCTCGATCGCCGGACAGCGGTCCATCACCATGTCGAGCCCGGAGTCGTGCACGCGGTTCCAGGCCGCCTCGTCGACCACCCCGAGCTGGAACCAGACGGCCTTCGCGCCGAGCGCCACCGCCTCGTCGGCTATGCCGCCCGCCAGCTCGCTGTTGACGAAGACATCGACCACATCGACCGGGAACGGGATCGCGGAGAGCGAGGCGTAGCCCTGCTCGCCATGGACGGTCTCGGCCTTCGGGTGCACCGGCACGATCCGCTTGCCGTAGCGCTGCAGCACCTGTGCGACGCCGTGCGCCGCGCGCTGTTCGTTGCTGGACAGGCCCACGACGGCCCAGGTGTCGCCGAGCTCGGTGAGGATCCTGCGGATCGTGGTGGGGTCGCCGTACACGCACTGCCTCCTGCGGATGGAAGGGTCCTGTGCGCTCAACGGACGGCGCCGCCCGGAGATTCCCGTTGCGAAGGACGCCGGATCGCGGACCGGACGGGCGTCCGCGCCGTCCGTACGGCAGACGCCCCGCCCGAAGGGGAAGACGGGCGGGGCGGGTCCTGTGGGCCGGCGGTTCAGTTCGCGCCGCGGGCCACTCCACTACTGGCCATCCCGGCACCGACCACGGTGCTGCCGTTCGCCGCACGGGCCGGCTTGCCGATCGCCCGGCCGCCGCTCACCGGCTCGGCCCCACCGGCTCCGATTCCTGGGCGCGAGGGCGTGGCCGGCGTGCGCGCCTCGTCCGCCGTGCCGGACGCCCCGGCCAGCGCCGCGCGCAGCTCCTCGGTGTCCACCAGCATGCTCACCGGGCCGGTCGGGTTGAGGTACAGCGCATGACCCGGCGGCAGCTGCTCGACGAGTGCGGCCACCGGCCGGCGGTCGTAGAGCAGCCGGCCCACCGATTCGAGATAGCTCTGCGAGGTGTAGACCGGGATCACCGGAGTGCCCTCGGGAGAGGCGGCGGCCAGCGGTGAACCGGTCGCGGTGACCAGCACGGAGACCTCCGCGCGTGCCAGCGCCTCGGAGACGTCCTGCCCCGGGCCGTAGCCGGTCGCGGCGAGCTGCACGGCGCAGTCGACCGCATCGGTCGGCTCCGGCCAGTCCAGCATCTGCGGTGACGGCCGGTACTCGGGGTTGTCCCGCCACTCCTCGATCTCCCCCGTCGGGCCCGAGCGCCACTGCCCGATCAGCGACCACAGGGGCGGTGGCCCCTCTCCCTGCCAGGTCAGATCGACCATGGCCAACCAGTGATCGGGCGCATTGCGTGCCGCCTCGATGACCTCCGGCGGGGGCTCGGGCATCTCCTGGCCTGTCACGGGAACGCCCGCCGTCATCGCCGCCTGTGTGCTTTCTTCCATGCCGCCCTCCGCCAACCCGCCGTTCCTACGTGTACGAGCGGGGCCCCGGAAACACGAGGCTCTCGCACTGGCTTCACAGTGCCCACGGTGCGGCGCGGACGTCTCCCCGACGCACCGTGCGGACGGGGTGGGTACGCCGCCTGGCCGTGCGGTCTGCGCCCGTCCGGCGGACCCGCGCGCCCTTACGGCGGACACCCCCGCGCGGCGCGGACCGCCGACCGGCCGGTGTCCGCAGGTCACAGCGGCCGCATAGGCTGGTCCGATGCAGGAGCAGTACCGCACGCTCGCGCACGAGGGCGTCCATGAGATCGAGATCAACAAGTCCCGCTTCCTCTGTGCGCTCGCGCCCGTGGCGACCGAGGCCGAGGCCCAGGACTTCATCGCGCGCATCCGCAAGGAGCACCCCACCGCCCGCCACCACTGCTTCGCCTACGTCCTGGGCGCCGACGGCAGCATCCAGAAGGCCAGCGACGACGGGGAGCCGGGCGGCACCGCGGGCGTACCCATGCTGCAGATGCTGGTGCGCCGCGAGGTCCGTTACGTGGTCGCTGTCGTCACCCGCTACTTCGGCGGCGTCAAGCTCGGCGCCGGCGGCCTGATTCGCGCCTACGGAGGCGTCGTCGGCGAGGCGCTGGACGCGCTGGGGACGGTCACCCGGCAGCGTTTCCGGCTGGTGACGATCACCGTCGACCACCAGCGGGCGGGCCGGGTGGAGAACGATCTGCGCACGACGGGCCGGGCGGTGCGCGAGGTGACGTACGGGGCGGAGGTACGCATCGAGGTCGGGGTGCCGGAGGCGGATCTGGCGGCCTTCCGCGCCTGGCTCGCGGACACCACCGCCGGCACGGCGCGGCTGGAGCTCGGCGGCGAGGCGTACGGGGAGGTCTGACGGGCCGGAGCGGTGCGGTGGGCGGGAGGCGGCCGGGCTCGGCACTGGGGCCGCCGTCGAGCGCCGGGCCGGGATGGCGGGGGGAGTGCGCGGACCGCGCCGGAAAGTTCCGTCCGGGCCAATGCGCCGGTGCGGCGATCGTGTCAGCCTGTGGCCCGGCGAGAAGGGACCACCGACCGGCGTGCGCGCCGGCGAGAGAAAGGTCTGCCGCATGGCCGAACTCCTCGATGAGCGGGTGGGATTCGTCCGGCGTATCGGCCTGTTCCAGGCCACCGCCCTCAACATGAGCCAGATGTGCGGCATCGGACCGTTCGTGACCATCCCGCTGATGGTCGCGGCCTTCGGTGGGCCGCAGGCCGTGACCGGGTTCCTCGCGGGCGCGGTGCTGGCGCTCGCCGACGGGCTGATCTGGGCCGAGCTGGGAGCCTCGCTGCCCGGTGCCGGCGGCAGCTATGTCTATCTGCGGCAGGCCTTCCAGTACCGCACCGGCAAGCTGATGCCGTTTCTGTTCGTCTGGACGGCCATGCTCTTCATCCCCCTCGGGATGTCCACGGGCGTGATCGGCTTCGTCCAGTACCTCGGCTATCTGTGGCCAAAGATGAGCCCGGGGCAAGGTGACCTCGTCGGACTCGCCGTCACCGTCGGCGTCGTCGTGCTGCTGTGGCGGCGGGTGGAGAACATCGCCCGGCTCACCGTCGTCCTGTGGACGGTGATGATCGCCTCGGTCGTCCTGGTCATCGCCGCCGCCTTCACCCACTTCAGCCCGGAGCGGGCCTTCACCTATCCCGCGCACGCCTTCGAGCTGACGGCCAGTCACTTCTGGACCGGCTTCGCGGCCGGCCTGACGATCGGCATCTACGACTACCTCGGCTACAACACCGTCGCCTATATGGGCGCCGAGATCAGACGGCCCGGCCGTACCATTCCGCGCGCCATCATCCAGTCGATCCTCGGCATCATGGCGATCTATCTGCTGCTGCAGATCGGCACCCTCGGAGTCATCGACTGGAAGGACATGCTCGACCCGCACAGCACCGCGTCCTCGTCCGTCGCCTCCGCCGTGCTGGAGAAGGCCTGGGGCAGGGGCGCCGCCGACGCCGTCACGGTGCTCATCCTCCTCACCGCCGTCGCCTCCGTCTTCACCGGACTCCTCGGCGGCTCCCGGGTCCCCTACGACGCCGCCCGCGACCGGGTCTTCTTCCGCCCGTACGGCACGCTCCACCCCCGGCACCGCTTCCCGGTGCTGGGCCTGCTCACCATGGGCGGGGTGATGGCCGCGGGCTTTCTGCTCGGCCGGCACACGGACCTGGCCACCATCATCCAGCTGCTGACCACCGTCATGGTGCTCGTGCAGGCGCTGGCCCAGGTCGCCGCGGTGACCGTGCTGCGCCGCCGCCAGCCGGGGCTCCGCCGGCCCTATCGGATATGGCTCCATCCGCTGCCGAGCGTCGTCGCACTGCTCGGCTGGCTGGTCATCTACGGCTACGCGGACCGCAACTCGCCCGGCAGACACCCCATCGAGTGGTCGCTGGCCTGGGTGGGCGCGGGCGTGGTGGCCTTCCTGGCCTGGGCCCGGCACGAGAAGGAGTGGCCCTTCGGACCGAAGCGGATCAGTGCGGAGTATCTGGGCGGGGTGGGTTCGGACACGGTGCGGCCCGGGGGCGAGGAGGGTGGCCGGGGCGTGGGGGGAGGATCGGTCGGGGCCGTGGGCTGAGCTGCCCGCGGGGTCGAGTCCCCGCTCCTTCGATCCGTTGCGGCGCCTCGATGTCAGACCTGCCAGCTGTGCGGCGCCCGGAAGCCAGGGGTGCGCTCCAGTCGGCGCCAGCCGGCCGTGGAGCGGCGGCGGGACGGGGCCGGCTCGGGCCGGGCCGCGGCGCGGGCCATCAGGAGCGCGGTGAGCGCGGCGAGTTCCTCGGGGCCGGCCCGGCCCTTCTCGACCCGTAGGAGAGAGGTCTCGGCAGGAGCGACGTCGGCGTCTCGCCGGCCCGTCCGCGGCGGCCGCCGGTCCGAGTCCCCTCCAACGGGGAGCCGCGCGGTGCGCCGGGCACCGCCAACTGCCTTACGTGCGATGCCCGTTGCCCGGTACGGGCTCAGATGTCGAGATCCGCGTACAGCGCACCGTGGTCGGATGCCTCGGTGTCCTTCCCGGTCACGGTCGGGAACGACTTGAACGTGTGCGGTGCGAACACACCGCGCCGCTCGACGTCCACCGCCTGCACCCGCTTGAACAGGCCCGGCGAGAACATCAGGTAGTCGATCTTCTGCTTGAGCGACTGGCCCGTCTCATACGTGCCGGGCTCTCCCGTGTAGCTGCTGTGCGACATCGCGTCCTGCAGGCCCGTGTCCAGGAGCGTCTGCAGCGGCACGCTGTCCGGGGTGTCGTTGAGATCTCCGGCGACCACGACGTGCGCGGAGCGCTTGCGGGCCTCCTCGTAGATCTGTGCGACCCGCTTGGCCTGCGCCTTTCGTCTGTTGGCGCTGTCGGTGGGGTTGCCGAACCCCTTGCTCTTGAAGTGGTTGCCCAGGATCCACAGCCGCTTGCCGCCTTCGAGCTCGATCTCGAACTCCGGGCAGTCCCGGCTGAAGACGGGCCGGCCGGTCTTGGGGTCGGGATCGAAGATGTGCGACCGAATGGCGGTGATGGGACGGCGGCTGAACAGTCCGACGTCGATGCCGCGGCTGTCGTTGCCGTCGATCAGCATGTTGAACGGGTACCGCTTCTTCGGGCCCATCTGATCGGTCAGCACCTGCTCGTTGAAGCGCTCCAGGGTGAGCCGGTCCTCGACCTCGACCGTGAGCAGCACATCGGCGTCGACCTCGGCGATCACCCGGCCGGTGTTCTGGACGGAGTCACGGTTGATGTCATCTGGGATGAGCTCGGCCCAACCGACCCACTTTGCCCGCCCATCGGCGACGATCTCCAGGGTGCCGCCTTGCTTGACGGAGAAGAGTTTGGCGCCTCCGCGGGTCTCGTTCACCAAGAACGGCCGCGTCTTCGACTGGTTGTTGGGGACGTCGTACTTCTTGAGTATCGCGGCGATGGCCTTCTTGTCCGCGGTCGTGTACGTCGCGTGATCGAGGAGGGAGACCAGGGTCGCGAAGTCCTCCAGGGTCTTGCGGCGCTTCTCCTCGTCGGCCAAGGCGAAAACACGGGGCCGCCGGAAGAGGTTCTCGGTGTTGAAGGTGGCGATACGGATGGTCATGGCGCCTCCTCACGCGGCGCGGGTCTACCCAGCCGACGGAACAGGCGCCGCCGAGTCGCTGCTCGCCGACACTGTCAATTGTCCGAGGGTGGGCGGTTCCTGTCCAACGCAGCGGGGGCGCCGCAGACACGATGTGCTGCGGCCGTGGGGCGGTGTGGTCGGTACGCGTCCTGCGCGTCAACCGGCCCTTCTGCTCAAGGCGTCGAAGTCGCGGCCGACCGCGTGGTCGACCGCCGGGCCGGCCCCCGACGGCACGGCGTTCCTGTAGCGACGTGGGCCAACCGGCGTGATGATGGGGGAAAGAGACCTGAGTGGCAACAGGTCGCCCTGCGACCGGAGAGCGGCGATCCGCCGGCGTGACGTGGGTATGAAAAAAGACGACACGTGGACGTGCGAAAACTGCAACAGTCAGGAACCGGGCGACAACATTCGGTGCAGCCGCTGCGAGCTGCTCAGGCCTGGCTACGAAGAACCGCCCCCCGAACCGCCCCCGCCCCCGAAGCCGCCGCCCGAGACATGGACAGCCCCGGGCCCCGTCCCCCATGAACCACCACGTCCCCCCGAACGCTATGTCGAGTACAGAGCGGGGGAATCGTGGCCCGGGACCGTCGAGGGCGTGGCGCGGGGGGTACAGCTGCGGACGGAGATGCAGGGCGGCACGGAGAACAGGGGCGTCAGTACCACCGTCGTGTGCACCTTCCGGATCGAGGTGCAGGACGCGACGGGCGCCCCGGTGGGTCTGGTGCCCGTGGAGATGCGGGGGTATTCCTTCGAGGGCTCCGTGGGCGACGGCGACCGGGTGCGGGCGACGGGCCGGGTCAAGCGCGGCACGCTCCGCGTCAAAGAGCTGCTCAACCTGACGACCGGCGCCGAGGTCAGCGCGAAGACCACGCCGGTGGCCGTGGTCGTCATCTTCGTTCTGATCTTCATCGGCTTCATGATCTTCGTCATCGTCATGATGTCGCAGGGATGAGCCGCGCCGACTAGCGGCGACGCGGAAGGGGCACCCGCAGATCCACCATCTGGTAGTCGCCCGCCGCGAAGGGCTGCACCACCGCGAGCGGTGCGTAGTGGTAGGCGACGCCGCGCGGGGGCCGCGATCGTGGCTGCCCGTCCTGGTCGGTGGGCCACTCCACGCCACCCGAGAGCACCCTCGCCGGGATCAGCCAGTAGGCGCCGCGTCGATAGGTGCGGGGCCGCTCGGTACTCGGTTCGAAGCGGATCTCGATCCCGGCCTCCAGCCGCAGCCACTCGCCCTCCTTCAGGGTGCGCGGTGTCGGTTCGCCCCCGGCGTCGTCGCCGCTCGTCCACTCGGTCCCGCCGTGGTCCCAGCGCCGCAGGAACGGGTGGAGTCCGGGCACCCGTCCACCCGTGGGGTGGTGCGGGTCATCGGCCGGGTCGGCGTCCAGCACCACCCGGTACGCCGCGTGGTCGATCTCCTGGACGGTGTACAACCGCGGAGCCCTCTCGTCGAGCCGGTCCGACGCGCCCCGGTACACGGACGCATCGTCGACGAGCTCTACCCGGGCCCCGACCTCGATGCCGAGCTTGTCGTCGCGCCCCAGCGTTTCCAGCTCCACCGAGGGGCCGTGCACCGCTCTGATCGGCAAGGTGACCGAGCCGTTCTCCCGGGACCACTTGAAGGTCGCGGTCTCCGCGGTCCCGCCCTGATGCACCTCCACCCGGTACAGCTGGTTCTCGGGCCCCCGGTAGCCGGAGGACGGCGAGAGGTGGCTGGGGGAGGCGTCGTCCTCCGGGCGCCGGGCCCGGGCCGCGAGCAGCCCGCGGGGCTCGAACATCCTGCTGATGCGGTCCCGCAGATAGCGGGTGCCGGTTTTCATGTCGGGCATGTACTCGTTCTCCTCCAGCGGAAGCCAGCACACCTGCCACATCACCCGGGTCCGCGCGGTCGTGTCCGGACTGTGCGGCCCGAGGGCGACCTCCCGGATGCGGGGCGCCTCCACGGCGGTGACCAGCCGCTCCCACACCCGCAGGTACGCCAGGAAGGGCTGCTGCGGCAGCCGGTCGCCGTCGCGGTCGGGGTCGAGGTGGTGGTGGGGTTGGCTCAAGTATTCGGCGCCGTCGCACTCGCACAGGATGCCGTCGACGTACATCCGGCCGGAGCCCAGCGTGAAGTTCTTCCCGTCGAAGGCGTCCACGCCGAACCCGCCGGGGCGATCCTCGTCCTCGTCCGGCGGGTACGTGGCGGGGCCCAGCAGATCCACGACCAGGGTGCGCAGGAAGTACTGGAGGATGGCCGCCTGTTCGTTGATGTCGGCGTCGAGCTGGACCCGGCCCTGCTGAGCCAGGACCGCCGAGAACCGCTGGGCGGGGTCGAAGGTGACGCGTGAGAAGTCGCCGTGCATGGTGGGCTCCGAGAGAGGAGGGAGATAGCGGAGGGAGATAAGCGGATCAGGTGGCGAAGAACAGTGCCGCGTCGCACCCCGCAGGGGTGTATTCGGCCAGGCGGGTGCGCAGGTTGTCCTCCCGCTGGGACCGGAAGAGGTGGTGCAGCGCGCCGGGTTCGGATCCGTCGTCGGCTCCCCGGCGGATCTCCTCGGCGCAGTCGTCCGCGAGCTCGACGTAGTGCGGCATTCCGTACCGTCGGCCGGCGAAGCGCAGGACCACGCGCGCGGGGTCACCGGACTGCTCGGGCTGGCAGTGCGACCGGGCCGGTGTGCGGGAGCCGGGCGGCAGCCAGCAGAACCGCACCGCGCCCTCGGCCGTGCGGGCGACCCGGACCTGCCCGTCCAGCAGGCAGTTGTCCAGCACCTCCACCGCCTGAACGTGCACCGTTCCGATGACCGTGGTCCGGCACGCCGTGAGGCGGACCGCGGCGGGGCCGTCGTCGGCGCCCCGCAGCGCCGCCACGTCCCGGTGGGTCGCGTCCAGCACGCTGTCGTACAGCACGACGGGGTTCGGTTCGGCCGTGCCGTCCGGGCCCGCCACCGCGATCGTGCCGAGGATGCTGCGGTGCACCTCGGTACGGACGGGGCTGCCGACGATCTCCAGGCTCGGCATCCCGGACGCCAACGGGACGCACCCCGGACCGAGTTGACGGCCGGGAACGAGAGTGCAGTGCCGCACGAGGAGCCGTCCCACGGGCCCTTGGACCTGGACGCCTCCGCCGGTGACCAGGAAGCCGTCCAGGACGATCCGCGGCAGGGGGGCGGTGCCGGGACCACTGCCGGTGCCCGTGATCCGCAGGTTCCGTGTCTCGTCATGGAACGGGGTGCCCAGCCTGATGACCGGGCGGGCCCCGTCCATGGCCCGGAGGGTGAGGCGATCACCCCGGTCGAGGAGGACGTCCGTCAGATCCTCGGTGACGCCGTTGCCGAAGACCTCGACGACCGCTGCGGCCTTGCCGGGGTGGGCGCGTTTCTCCGCGCGCCAGCGTGCGAGCGCCTCGCCGATCGTCCCGTGGTCCCGCCCCGGGCCGACCCGGTAGTGGACCTCCGCACCGGTCGGGGCGGAGTCCGGCCGGGCGTACTCGCCGCCGCCGAGATCACCGACGAAGGAGTGGTGGTAGCTCACCCACACCCGGCCGTCCGGACTGTCACCGGGCGGCAGGACGAGACGGCCGAGGACGGGATCGACGGCAGCCTGGCCTGCTCCGGGGCGGTAGTGCCAGTCCGACAGGTCGGCGGCCACGATCCGGTCCAGCGCCACCGGCTCGCGGTGCGCCTCCGGTCCGGTCCACAGGCACAGGCTCTTGCCCGGCCCGTAGTAGTCGCAGAGTCGCTCGGCCAGCGCCCGGCGCCGGATCGGCGCCGGCACGTTGGTCTCGTCCGCGGTGTGGCATGGCGAGGGCTCGGGCACGGGCCTGGTGACCAGGTGGGTGTCGATTCCCAGTACGTGGAAGGCGTAACAGCCCCGGTCCGCATCCAGGCAGAACGCCGGGGCCCGGGTCACCGCGTACGTCCGCGACCGCCACACGTGCAGCCCGACCCCGCCGAGGCCGTACCTGCCCGGACGCCGACCGGACCCGGTGCCTGCCACCTCCACCGTGTGCGCCAGTTCGTCGAAGGGGCCGCCCAGGCGGTCCAGGGCGTCGACCCGGCGCACGTCCACCAGCCCGCCGTAGCCGAGTCGGCGCCGGTCGACCCGGCTGTTCGACGCATAGCGGCGCACCGGCTGGGTGATGCTGAGCAGCCGGCGGTATTCGACGGCGCGCGCGGGCCAGTCCGCCACGCTTGCCGCCAAGTCCTCCAACAGGGCGAGCGTGCCCTTGCGGCGGCGGTTGATCACGGTCTCCGCGACGTCGCGCCGGGGAACGGCGGTGGCTCCCGGCAGCGCCTGGTAGCCGATGAGTTCGCCGAGGTAGAAGACAGCCCAGTCGTCACACGTCTCGATGAACCAGTTGTCGTAGAGGCGCTCGATGTCCGCCTGGACGACATCTGCCTGCTCGGCGATGACGTCCAGCAGCGCGTACAGGCGGCGGCCGCCCTCCGCGTCGAGTCTGCGGTGCAGCGCGGGCAGCAGCTCGTACCACTCGTCGGGTGTCATGGGATCCTCCGCAGGACCAGGGTCTCGGGTACGGCCGGGTCCAGCAGCGCGAGTTGGGCGGGCCGCAGCACGGTTCGCGCGGCCTCCGGTGGCGCGTCACGCACCGCGCGGTACCCGGCAGGAAGGGCCGGGACGTAGGTAGCCACCGAGGGACGGCCGGCGAACCGGACGATCTCGGATGCCTCGGCGCTCTCCGGAAACCCTCCGAAGGCGTCCACGGTGACGAAGTCGACGCCGGGCGCCGCCTGCGCGGCGGCCACGGCGGTGCTGAGGAAGGCCGGTTCGGCCAGTTCCGCCGCCGCGAAGCCCAGGGCGGCCGCCAGCGCGTCCCGGACCCGCTGCTCCACCTTGTCCGGGCGGTGCCCGGGTGCCGTACGGACACCGAGCGCCAGCACCAGCCGCACCCGTTCGCAGTGCTCGACCCGAACCGCCAGAGCGGGGTCACCGTACCGGGCCATGGCCGTGCGCAGGGCCGTCAGCAGCGGTGCGGCGGCCTCCGGCGAGGTGGCGTCCGGCGTGGCGGCGGCGATGGTGACGTGCACGACGGGGCGGGAGTCGGCCGCGCACCGGCGCGCCACGGCCTTGTCGACCCCGGCGAACGCCCGGGCGAAGTCCTCGTGGTCGCGTACGGACACCAACCGGTCGAGCGCGGCCGGCCGCACGAGGATCGGCCGCCGCAGCTCGTCGGGCCCGTCGGCGTCCGCGCCACCGGCGGCGGGCAGCGGGTTGGTGACTCCGTTGACCCCCAACGGCCGGTCGACCAGCTGGTTGATCTGCCCGGCCGCGACATTTCCCGCGCTGCCGCCCCCGACCCGGTAGCGGGCCGTCACATTCTCCCTGCCGGTGGGCAGTCGCGCGCCCCGCCGGCCGTCGCCGAACTCGACGGCCGCCGCGCCGTCCACGCCCGCGCGCAGCTGGTACGCCCGGGCGGCCGGCCCCTCGTCGGCGAGGTCGGCGGACGCCCGCCACACCACGTCGTCGACCCGGACGGTGAGCGCCTCCCGGCCCCCGTCGGGCGTCGCCGACGGCATCCAGGCCAGCGGGCCCCGCCGCAACGGGAAGACCTGGCCGGCCCGGCCGGCGTCTCCGCTGCCGAGGACCTCCTCGCACGTCTCCCCGGCCGTCGCCGGGACCACGTTGCCGTGGACGACGAGCGTGTCGCGCCGGTAGGCGTGCGTCAGCGGCGCGTCCAGCAGGAGCGTCGTGCTGACGCGGTCGTCGAAGGGCGTTCCGTCGAAGCCGTGCCGCACGCCCACGAGCACCGCGAGTTCGGCGCCCGGCACCCCCGTGCTCCGGCCGCCCGCCGAGGCGTCCTCGACCGCGATGTCGGTGCGTTCCCCGGCCACGATCAGCGGCCGGCCGGGCGTCAGCCCCTCGTGGACCCCGTCGAGCCGGATCGTGTCGCCCGCAACGGCGGACGGGTCGGGCGAGGGCGCCGGGACCAGCGGCTGACCGGCGGCCCACACCGTGGTGGCGCGGCGGGCCGTGATGTCCCCGGTGTCGTCGGTCCAGGGCCGGTCCAGGCGCAGCCGGGTCACGCGCAGGGCGTACTGCTCGTCGGCGACGGCGAGTTGGGCGACCTCGGTGACCTTCAGCACGCGGGTGGGGGAGTCGTCCGCCCACCGGACGGCGATCCAACTGCCCGGCAGGATCTCGTCGTAGACGGAGTCGAGCAGCAGCACGTCACCGGAGAGCTGCTCGGCCGCCTCCGCCGCGTGCGGCGCGGCCGCGTGCAGCAGCCGCCGCACCCGCGCGTCGTCGGGAAGGGTGGCGCCCATCGGCGTGGCCTTCACGCGGAAGCACCACACGCCGGGCGGCGGGGCGGTCGACACCGAGACGACGCCGAGCGCGCGGCCCAGGGAAGCGGTCACGTCGGTGCCGCCGTCGGCCAGCAGCCGGGGGAGCGCGTCGGACCCTGCGCCGAGGACGTCGGCCACGCCTGCGGCCCCACCCGCGGGGGCGGGGTGCCGCCCGATGGCGTGCAGCAGGGGATCGAGGGCATGCAGGATGTGCCGGCCGGCGCCGGCGTGGTCCTGCAGCAGGGCCGCACGCTCGGCCGAGCCGTCGGGCGGAGCCGGGGCGGCGCCGGCCGTTGGCTCGGCGATCTGCCGGGCGGCGGCCTTGATCGTGGCGATCCGGACGGCCGCCCGCTCGATCAGCGCCTCGGCCTCGGGAGGCCGGGGCGCACCGGCCGGCCACTCCCGCAGCGCGCGGAGCTTGCGGTCGAGCGAAGCGGCCAGGGCGTCCGGGTCGCGCAACTCCCTGGCCCGGTGCCGTACTTCCCGCATGAGCTGGAGCAGGTCCTCCAGCGGCCCTCCCGACGGCAGCCGGGCCGCGGCCTCCTCCCCGTCCTCGCGCAGCGCCTCGACCGCGTTGCGCAGCTGCCGGGGCGCGTCGGGCACCTTCAGCAGCACGGTGGTCCGCCCGTGCGCGGGGTCGGGCCGGGCGCTGTCCACCAGGCGGGTCAGGTTCAGGCGCGGGTCGTCGTACGTGAACAGCAGCCGGTCGCCGGGGCGCAGGGTGTGCTGGACCCCGGCGATGTCGAGGGACGGCATGCGGGCGGCGACGTCGGCGGTCAGGGACGGCGGCCGGGTGGTGCGTACGGGAAGCCGGTTCCATTCCGCGCGGGCGACGAGGTCCTCGCTGGTCTCGTAGGTCTGCGGCAGGCCGCCGGGGGCCGGCCGGCTGGTGACCCGCGATCCCGCCGGGACGACCGTGCGGGCGCCCGCTTCGAGGGTGTAGGCGAGGTGGGTGGACGCGGCGAGGGAGGGCCGCCGCCGGTGGCCGACCAGGCGTCCCAGCCGCACGAGCGAGGCCTGCTCGGTGGCGGTGCGCAGGTAGCCCTCGTCGGCGATCCGTTCCTGATAGAAGGTCAGCACGTCGGCGAGGACGGCGAAGGCGTCCAGCAAGGCGAGGGAGGGGTCGTCCGGTTCACGGGTGGTGAGTCCGGCCAGGGCGGTGTTCCCCGCCCGGGGCAGCCGGGCGAGCATCGCGTCGAGGAACGTTTCGTACGTGCCCACGCGGTACCGCAGCGCGGGCAGCCCGGGCCGGTTCCACACCGGAGCGGGACGGGGGTCCCTGCCGTCGGTACGGGGGCCGTGGCCCTCGGGGGAGCCGGTCATCGTCCTCCTCTCACACGCAGCACGAGGCGCCCGTTCTCCGGGTGGGCGGCGTCGGCGTCGAGCCGGACGATCTCCAGCGGGCGCAGTCTCAGCTCACCCGTCGGCGGCACGTCCACCCCGGCCGCCACGCCCTCGCCCGGCGCCTGGAGCCGGCGCAGCCGGGTCACTTCGGCGTTGCGGACACCGGGCACGCTCATGCACAGGGCGATCAGGGCGCCGGCCCGGACCGGGGTGCCGAACGTCAGCGCGTCGGGATCGAAGAATCCCGGGCCGCCGTCGGGCCCGCGCCCCGGCAGCAGCCGGCGCAGCAGCTCCGCGCGCACGTGATCGGCGATGCAGTGCGGGCCGACCAGCACGTCGAGGGCGACGTCGAGCGGCACCTGTACGGCGGGACGCGTCACCACGTCGTGCCCGATGCGGCGGAAGCGGTGCAGGGAGGCGCGCACCTCCTCCAGGAGGCGGGGCGACGGATCGGGGGCTCCGAGGGGGTCCACGGCCACCTCGGCCTCGTACCAACTTCCGTTCCAGCGCAGCGTGGCGGCGGCCCGCTGCACGTCGGAGCGGGCCGCCGCCAGGGTGGCGTAGTCCTCCGCGGTGACGGCGCGCAGCAGCCCGCGGAACGGTTCGCGGGGGGCGGCAAGCCGCGCCTCGGCGACCGGTTCCGGGTCGGTTCCGCCGGTGGCGGGCAACGGGTTGCGCACCGCGGTGACGTGTTCCAGGGCACCGGGGACCCGGGAGGCGATCCGGTTGACGGCCTCCGCACCGATGTTGCCCTCCTGCCCGTTGCCGATGCGGTACTCGGCGCACAGCCGCGTACCCGGGCGGGGCGCGGCTCCGCTGCGGCCGTCGCCGAAACGGAGCGCGAGCACTCCGTCGTCGTCGGTCTCGCCGACCACATGACGGTCGCACGGTCCGCTCGCGAGGAGGTCCCGCCGGGGCGTCCAGGGCAGCCCGGCGTCGTCCCCGTCGACCCCGTCCTTCGGTGGGTGCAGGCGCAGCGCGGGCACGGCCTCGCGGGGGTCGGGCCGCAGGGCGCCGCGGACCGAGCCGTGCAGGGCGGGATTGTCCGGGTGGACCGCCCATGCGGCGGCCCGGCCCCAGGTCTGGGCCAGTTCCCAGCCGGTGTCCTCGGGGTCGAGCACATATCCGGACCGGGCGCGCCGGTCCAGGGCCTCCAGGCGGCGCAGCTTCGGTTCGAGCAACTCGTCGAAACGGGACAGCAGTCGGCCGAGGACCCTGCCGGGATCGTCGTCGTCGGACAGGCCGCGCAACTGCCGCTCCCCGAACAGGACGTCGAGAAAATCCCGGTCCTCGTCGGACAGCGCCGTCACCGATTGGTGGAGATCGCGCAGCCGGTTCCGGGCCCGGGTGGCCAGGCCCGTCAGCTGCCGGGCCTGTGCGGCGGCGAGATCCGCGGGCCGGGGATGGGGCGGCGACCAGGTGACGTGGCGGCCGCTCAGGGTCGTCACGAAGGGGCGGGCACGGCGCACGGCCGCGGCCGTGCGCGGTCTGCCGTCGGCGTCGCGGGACGATACGGCGGCATCCGGCCCGACGGCGTCGCCGGGCGCCGGGGCGGCGTGCCCCTCGGCCGGCCCGGGGACTTGGATGATTTCCTCCCCGCCACCGCCGGACAGCCAGGTGTTCTCGATGCCCTGCTCGACCAGGAGGGCGTTGCCGCAGGCAACGGCGGTGGGGCGCGGGCGGCCGGGGCCGTCGGCCGGGCCGACGCGCAGCGGAAAGGTGAGCGCGTCCTCGTCGGCCCACTCCACGTCGACGAGCAGCGTGCCGGTGGCCGGGTCGACGTCCGGTGTGACGCGGGTGAGCCGGACGGCCTGCCGCCGGGCGGGACCGGGGCCGGCGCCGTCGTCGGGTCCGGAACCGGCCACCTCCTCCAGGACGAGCAGGTCACCGGGGACCAACCGCAGGGCGCGTTCCGTGCCGTCACCGTCCAGCAGGCCGGCGCGGGTCGCACCGGCCGGCAGGTGGGCCTCCGTCCGGCTGTCCGGGACCAGCGGGATGCGGTTGTGCTCCGGGCGCAGCACCATCTCCCGGCGCTCCATCGGCCGGTACACCGGGTGCCGGCCGGTGACCAGCAGGTCCAGGGGCAGCACCGGCCCGACCGTCTCCGGGGTCCCGTCCACCGGGAACGCCGTGAAGGCGAGGTCGGCGGTCCGCACCGGCACCGCGGCGTCGGTCTGTACGCAGACGACCGCACGGGCCGCGCAGCCCTCGTGCATGGGGTAGCCGACGAGGCGGGCGTGGCGCCGCACCGAGGTACGCAGCCGCGCGGTGTCGAGGTAGGCCTCGGTGGCCACGGCGTCCTGCTGGTAGCTGAGGTGGTCCCCGACGTAGGCCAGGAGTTCCACCAGGGTGACCCAGACATCGGGCGCCCGCCGCTCGGTCCACTTCGGCAGCGTGAGCGCCAGCCGTTCCAGCAGCAGGCGCCGGAAGCTCGCGAAGTCCTTGGCCAGATAGTCGATGGCCGGGGCGGGCCAGGCGGAGGGGCGAGGCGCCGGCTCGGGGGCGGACGGGGCGGGGGCCGGCGCGCGGTCGGTGGGGTGGAAGCGGAAAGCGGCCCGGTCGCGGCCGCGACGGAAGCCGCTGCCGAGGGCGCGCAGCCGGTAGGTGGACTCGTCTCCCGGCCGGTCCAGCGTCAACGTCAGACGGTTCGCCGGACTGCCGCCCGCCTCCGCCGAGGTGTGCCGTACGACGCGCAGGACGCGGATCTCGGTGACCCGCTGCCCGCCCTCGACCCGGAAGCTGTGGCGGTCCAGGCGGGCCGGGAGCGTGCCGGAGAAGGTGACGGTCAGCGTGCGCCGCCCGGCGTCCACGTGCACCTGCTCGATCCCGGCGACCTCCTCGTACGCCGTCGCGCCGCCGCGGTCCCCGCCGCCCGGGTTGCCGGGCTCGCTCGTGACGGTCATGCCGGCGTCCCTTCGCGGACCGTCAGGCTGCCGCGCTCCCCGGTAGCCGTCAGGGCGTAGGTGACGTGCACGACCAGGGCGGAGTCCTCGCTGCTGACCGTCAGGGACTCCACCGTGAGCAGGTCGCCGAGCCAGCGCTGGAGCGCGGACTGGGCCGTCATCTCCACGGTCGC
Source organism: Streptomyces auratus (assembly GCF_050433025.1). Taxonomy (NCBI): domain Bacteria; kingdom Bacillati; phylum Actinomycetota; class Actinomycetes; order Kitasatosporales; family Streptomycetaceae; genus Streptomyces; species Streptomyces auratus. The sequence continues at coordinate 3,182,434 of NZ_JBNGCB010000003.1, forward strand.
CGCCAGTTCCGGGCTGTTCCCGGCGAAGACCAGGTCGAGCAGCCCGCAGCCGAAGTCGGGGCGGTTGACCCGCTCCCCGGGGGTGGTGAAGAGCACCTGCTCGACCATGTCGCGTACGTGTCCGCCGTGCTCGACGTGTGCGGTGCGGCCGCGGCTGTCGACGCGGTACGGGAAGCCGATGTCCATGCGGTCACATCCCCGAGACCCTGTACTGCAGGGCCATCACCATCGGAGGGTTGGGCGGCGGCGTGCCGACGCCCAGCGCCGGGGCCAGGCTCGGCGCCGGCGTCGGGTGGAGCAGGACGGGCACGCCCTGCACGAAGACCCGGCTTGAGGCCTGGAGCCAGGTGACGCTGGTACAGGGCGGAGCCCCCAGCGACGTGGCCGGGAACGAGCAACCGGCCACCAGAAACGTGTCGGCGGCGGTCGCGACGGGCAACGAGCCCACCAGCACCCGCTGCTGGGACGGCGCCGGGATGGTGACGTTGCCGGGGGGATGGGCGCACATCATCGTGGCGCCGTAGTGAAGCAGCAGTCCGGGCATCGGTTTCCTCGCTCTTCCTCACTGCACCATCAGAGCGCCGCCGTTGATGATGACCTGGTTGCCCGCGAGCTTGATGCTGGCTCCTTCGGGCCCGCCGCAGGAAATCTCGATGGACATGTTGCTGAGGTGGATGAACGGCCCGTTCTCGCCGTCCAGTTGCAGCCTGATCCCGCCCGCGGGCCCCCGCTGGTCGCTGATGACCAGGGCGCTCTGGGACGGAGTGGCGAGGACGATCTGCGGCGTGCCCGGATCCGCCGACCGGGCGGCCGACGGCACATCCCCGGGCCCGCCCCGCCAGAAACCCACCCACACCGGCCGGTCGGGGTCCCCGTCGAGGAACTGCACCCACACCCCCGCCCCGGTCGGCGGCACCACGTACATGCCGCAGTCCGCCCCGGCCAGCGGGGTCAGCGGAGCGGCCCACACGCAGACGTCCGCACCGAGCACCTCCGGGACCCGGACCTGCAGCAGCCCCGCCCTTGACTCGTCCACGGCGGAGACCACGACGCCCTGGTACAGGCCCTGCCACTGCCGCATCGTCTCCACGGTCATGGGCTCACCACCTGGGTATCGGAGACCAGGCCCTCGCGCGCCAGGGTGAAGTGCTGCCGGTACGTGCTCCTGGTGAGGTCGTGGGCGACACTGCGCACGAGGTAGCTCCCGTCGTAGGAGGGCCCGGCCCCGCGCACGCCCACGAGGTGGTGGGCGCTGAGCACATGGCCGTAGCGCAGCACGTCCAGCGTTCCCTGGGCGGTGACCGGGTCGCCGGACACCTCCCGGCCCAGCCCGGCCAGTCGGGCCCGGGTGAGGGACCGCCCGGTCTGGCCGGTCAGCGGCCGTTCGCACAGGGCCGGGGCCGGCTGCGCGGCCAGATTCCGGCGCAGCACCTGTGGTTCGGGCGGGACGACCTCCGAGATGTCCCGCGAGCCGGGGTCCACATGGTGGGTGCCGTACCGCGTGGCGGCCAGACCGTCGAAGGCGAAGCTCAGCTCCTCGACGTTGTCCGCGGCGCCGCAGTCCGTGGTGAGGGCCGGCTGCGCGTCACCCTGGCGTTTCTGCGGGCCCCAGTAGGCGGTGCTGAGGCCCGGCTCGGGCCCCGGTTCGAGGTGGAAGACGTGTCCCACGTCGGCGGCCGTCGCGCGGAGGTAAGCCAGGTCGGTCGCCACCTGCACGGGGATCGCCACCGCCGGGTCGGGCCGGTCGGTGAGGAGCGGTGGCACGGCCAGCGGGGTGATCCCGTACTGCGCGTAGCGGGCGCACACCGTCACCGCCCGCAGGTGGGGCGGCAGCCCCGGATAGGCGCGCCGTACGTGCTGAAGGTCCATCAGCAGCGACAGGTCCTCGCCGGTGACCGTGAGGAACGACGAACCGGGCGCCTGCCCCGCGTGTACCTCCTGACGGGTGATCACCCCGTCCATGAGCACCTGGCAGCGGCCCGCGAGGACCACGGCCACGACGACGCGCTTCTTCACCCCGAGTGCTCCGCCGGGCATCACCGCCTGCCGCAGTGGAGACCGGGGGCTCAAGGCCAAGGTCAGCTGGAAGCCGTTCGTCACGCCGGAGGCGGACGTGACCCGCACATGGTGGAGGGCGTCCATGAGCGCGGCGGGGGCGGGCTCGGGCACCGCGTCACCGGTGAGCAGCATCAGATGCAGACGGGAGGTCATGGCCGCCCGGCCCCGTCGGAGGCGCGGCCTCCCGGTACGCCGGCGGGCAGGGTGAGGCGCAACCGCCGGCCCGGCACCGCCGTCAACGACGCCGGCCACAAAGCCCGGCCGGCGTCGGCGATCCGCCAGAACTGTTCCGGGTCGCCGTAGTGCCGGGCCGCGATCCGGTCGAGCCGGTCCCCGGCCGCCACGACGTGCACGCCGACGGCCGCCAGCTCCTCGGGCTGCGGCAGGAATCGGCGCCGCAGGTGGCTGACCCGCCGGCCGTCCGGGAGGGTGTGCACCGTCGTGGGAATCCCGTAGTACCTGCTGCTGGGCTCGAACATGTTGTCCTCCTCGGGGTCATCGCGCGCCGCTCACCCGCCCGGGTAGCCGACCGCTCCGGGGCCGTAGCCGACCAGTGCCGCGAACCGCTCTCTGCCCTGCTGATAGCGCAGGTACAGCCCGCCCGCCTTGTGGGCGAAACCGACATCGTCGACGGTGAGCACCCGCACCGTCAGCGACACCCGGGCCCGGACCGGGTTCAACTGCCCGTCGTAGGCCTCCTCGGTCACGGCGACGTCCATGATCCGCACCGGCAGGACCCGGCGCGGGCCGAGCACCAGCACCGGCAGCGGGGCCTCCACCGGCGCGATCTCCAGCAGGCCCCGGGAGGCCAGCTCGTGCTGCTGCGTGAGCTGCTCGCTCGTGGGGCAGATCGCCAGCTCCAGGGCCGACAGCGCCCCGAACAGGCCGATGTCCGCGGGTGGTTCGGGACCGGCCGTGGAGGCCCACTGGTCGGCCGCGTCGAATTCCGCGTCGACGTGGAAGGTCTCCCGGGGCGGGCCGTGCAGCCGCAGCGCCTCCAGCCGGTCCCCGGGGTCGTCACCGATGCCCTGCGGCCGCAGTGTGCGGGTGAGCTGGTCGGGGTTGTACTGGAAGGGCACGACCCGCAGTACCTGTCCCCGCTCGGGGTCGAGGAAGACGAAGCCGCCGCGGTGCGGCGCGGGGGTGGTCATGCTGCTCGATCACCTGCTGTCGGTCGTGTCCTCATCGCGGCTCTCCCGGTTGCCGACGCGGCTCTCCCGGTCTCCGTCCCGGCTCTCCCGGTGCCCGTCGCGGATCTCCCGACTCGCCGGAGTACAGGGCATGGTGGACGGCGCGGGCGATGCGGCGGCCCAGGGCGGCGGGGTCGGCCTCGGCCCACGCGGTGGCGCGGTGGACCTGCCGGTCGCGCGGCCCGTCCACGGGCGTATGCGAGATCAGCTCGGCGAGTTCCGCCTCCAGGGCCGCCCGCACCGCCGAGGCCTGCGCCGGACCGTGCGCGGTGTGCAGCACCAGCCGCCGGATGCGCAGCTCGACGCGGGGCGCGGTCATGTGATCACCACCGCCGTGTCCGCGTCGAACCGCTCGGCCAAGGCGTCGACGAGCGGGCTGTCCACCCCGTCGACGCGCAAGCGGAGCGCGTGCCGCCCGGGTGCGCCCCGGGCCATCCGGAACCGCAGCGTCCCGGTGGGCTCGGTGAAGAGCTCGGCGCGCACGGGCAGATCGCCCACCAGCAGCTCGACGCGCTGCCCGGGATGGACCCGGGGCGCGCACTCCACCATGAGTTCCACCGCGCCGCCGGCGTCCCGAGCGGTGGCCAACGGCAGCCGGCCGGTGAGGCGCGGGGCGACGTCCACCGTCCGGGTGCCGGCGGTGCATTGGCTGCCGTCGGCGGCGGTGAGGACCAGGACGACCCACCAGCGGCCCGCGCCGTGATCCTTGCCGAGCACGGCACGTACGGTCCCGGCACCGGTCACCCGCGCCGGCAACTCCACGGGCCCGCCGAGCACGGGGTGCGTCAGGCGGACGCTCACCGCTGCGGCGTCGAGGCCACTACAGGTCAGCTCCAGTTCGGTGTTCGGGGCGGCGACCGTCGGGCGGACGGCATGGAGGACGGGCCAGGGAGCCGCGACCGACGCGGCGGCCTCGGGGCCACGGTCGAGTTCCCCGCGGCGCAGCACGGGCAGCGGGGTCCGGCCCGGCACCGTGCTGTCGATCAGAACGATCCGCGCCTCATAGGCGACCGTGAGCCGGCCGCCGATGCCCAGCGCCCGCCACAGCCGCGTCAGCTCCTCGGTGCTCATGACGGCCGGCGTGATCCGCACCGGTTCCGGCTGCTGGTGCAGGTCGCTGAAACCGGCCGCTGCCCTCAACGCGTCGGGCGGCAGGACGGGCCGGTCGTGCAGGGCCGACATGGCCGCGCCGAGCAGGAGTTGAGGGACGGCGGCCGCGGCGTCGGCGGGCGCGCGGCAGCTGAGCAGATAGTGCAGGACCAGGGGCAGCGGCGGGCGGCGGGTCTCACCGGGCCGGGCACCCACCGGGTCGGTGTTCCGCCAGGCGCCGTCGACGCTCGTCCGGTAGAGGAACACGTTCAGCTCGGCAGCGGTCGGCTCGTCGGCAGCCTCGCGGGGTGCGTCGGCCGTCACCACGGCGCCGGGAACCGTACCGCTCACGGCGTCCTGGAGCAGCGCACGCAGGGTCTCCGTCACCGCCGCCACGGACCGGCAGTCGCTCACGACCGCCTCCCCGAGAGGTACGCGTCGAGGCTCAGACGGGGCAGCCGCCGGGGGCCGGGCCGCTCCGCGCTCGACGGGGCGACGGTACGCACGTCGACCCGGTCGATGGTGATCCGTACGACCGTTTCGGGCGCTCCGGTGTCCACCGGCCGTTCTGCGACTGGCCGTTCCGTGACTGGCCGTTCCGTGACTGGCCGCGCGACGGACGAGGGCGGGTCCGTGGGCGTGGGCGGGGGCGGGGCGAGGTCGGCGTGCGGGGGCGCGAGCCGATTCGGCGGGCGGGGCGGGTCGGTGGTGCCGGTTGGTGTGGCAGCCGGTCGGGCTGGGGGCGCGGGCCACCGGGGACGGAGGGAGGCGGCACCGGCCTGCGGGGGCGCAAGCGGCCGCCCGGAGGGGGTGCGGGGATCGGACGTGGCGGCGGGTCGCCGGGGGGCCGCGGGCACCGCGGGCGGCTCGGCGGCGGTGGGCCGGTGGGCTGCGGCCGCCGACCCGCGTCCCGGGAGATCACCGTCACCGCTCGATGGGGTGGCCGCATGCGGTGGCGAAGCGGCGGCGGCCGCGTGCGGGCTGCGGCCGCCCGGTCGGAGGTCCGCGGGAGTGGGAGGCGTGGTGCCGGGCCTGGGGCGTCCCGCGGGGGTGACGGGGGACTGGTCGGTGTCCGGCGATTCGTGTCGGGCGTGTGCCGTGCGGGCCGAACGCCGGATTCCGGGACCCGCCGAGGGCTCGTTGTCCGCGCCGGTCAGGCCGGGAGCCGGGGACGTCGGAGACTTCGATGCCGTGGATGCCGTGGATGCCGTGGATGCCGTCGAGGACGACGCGGTGGCGGGGGACGGCGCGGCGGCGCGGAACGGTCCGGAATCCGGGCCAGCCGGAGACGAAGAGGACACCGCGGGCATCGCCGGAGCGACGACGGCTTCCGGAGCCGCCGCGTCCTCGACCGGTTCGCCTGCCGCCGGCCGCCCCTGCGGACCGCTCTGCGCATCCCGCTCGGCGCGGTGCCCGCGGCCATCCGGCCGCCGACCGAGGCGGCCGGCAGCGGAGTCGTTCGAAGGCCGGACGGGGTGCGTCAAAGCCTGGCCGACCGGCGGGCGTACGGCCGCGGCCGACGGCGGAACAGGTCCGCCGGAGTCAGCCGGGCCGCCGTCCCGCAGCGGGCCGCTGACGGCCCGGCCGTGCCCCTCGCCGCCACGGCGGGCTGCTGCCTGCCGGTGGTCCGGCGCCTGCCCATGGTCCGGTGCCTGGCTCGTCTCCCCGGTCGCCGTACGGCCATCGCCCCCCTCCCTCGTCCGGGCGGCTGACCGGCCCCGCCCCTCCCCGGCCGCGGCACTCGGCGCCTGCTCCTCCTGACCGGGTGAGCCCGTTGCGGAGTGGCGGGCGGGGGCTACGGTGCCCGGATCCGGGGCCGTAGTCGTCGGGGCGGTCGCGGCGCCGGGCCGACGCCTCCCGCGGGGCGTGTCACCGCGCAGGCGTGGGGCGGACGGATCGAAGACGTGGGGCGGCAGGGGCCGCAGCCTCGGTCCCGGCTCCCGCAGCAACCGGGCGACGAAGTCGGTCATCGCGCGGCGACCTCCAGATAGAACTGCCGCCGTACCGGACTCACCGACAGCACATCGGCCTCCGACCAGCCGTACGCCCGCGCCAGCGCATGGACCTCGTACAACAGGCGGCGCGCGCAGCCGTCGATGTCGGCCCACAGGTGCTCGGCGATATCGAGGGCCGCCGTCCACTGGTGGTGGCACCGCGGACACGCCAGAGCGACCGTGGTGTCCGCGCCGGGGTCGAGGTCGGCCAGCCGCTGTCCCACCTCCTCCAGCACCGTGTCGGGCACCGGGTCCTGTGCCGGGCTGACACTCACCACGCAGCGGCGCAGCAGGGCGTGGAGGGCGTCCGGACCGTCCGGGTCGACGGCCAGCAGATCACCGCCCGTCAGGGCGCGGTACGTGACGTCGAGCCCCTGCGCCACCAGCCTCGCCGTCCCGGCTTCGGCCGGCACACCACCCGCCTCCGCCCCCGGGGGCCGCAGTTCCCGCGTGCTGACCGTGACGTCCAGGCTCTCGCCGCAGCCCGGACAGTCGGACGTACAGGGGAGGGTGTCGCCGAAGGCCTCGGAACGCAGGTCCAGCAGGAGGGCGTTGAGCGCGGCCACCGACAGGCGGGTGACGTCCGCTCCGGTGGCTGCCGCGAGGGTGGCCAGGAGCGGTGCCCGCGTGGTCGGCGGCTGCCGGAGCCCGTGCTCCCACACCTCAAGGACGCGTTCCTCCGTCAGTTCCCCCGGCACCCGCGTCACCCCGCGGTGTCGGTGAACTGCGGTTCCTGCGGCGGGTTGGTGTGCTCCCGCACCCAGCCGTGGTGCTCCACCTTGATGTGCTCGAAGGCGACCCCGTTGGCGGCGGCGTCCAGTTCGGGCAGGCTCTGATACTCCGAGACCCAGCATTCGTGCACGGAGTAGGACAGCACCTGCTTACCGCTCTCGTCGAAGACGTCGATGACGAGGTCCCGACGGAAGTCCTTCAGCGACGTCTCCAGGCCGCCCGAGGAATTGCGCAGGCTCCAGGCCCGGTTCGCCCACTCCTCGAAGGCCGTGTCCACCGTGCAGCCGCGCTCCAGGGTGATCGGCTCGTACTCGGTGCGGCCGGGAAGCTTGCGGCTGGTTCCGGGGTCACCCCCGTTCCGGTGCCGGATCACCTCGGTTGTCCGCTTCAGCCCGCTGACCCGGCTGATTCCCGCGATGTACTCGGTGGCGCCGCTGAACTTCACCCGGAACCGGAAGTTCTTGAACGGGTCCCGGCGTGTCACCTCTGCCATCGGCCGTCCTCCTAGACCTGAATCTGCCCGGCGAGCTGCTGAATGTGCACGATCACGAACTCCGACGGTTTGAGGGGAGCGAAGCCGACCTGGATGTTCACGATGCCGCGGTCGATGTCGTTCTGCGGGTTGTTCTCTTTGTCGCACTTGACCAGGTACGCCTCCTGGGGCGTGCGGCCCTGGAACGCTCCGGCGCGGAACAGGGTGTTCATGAAGGCACCGATGTTGAGCCGGACCGACGCCCACAGCGGCTCGTCGTTGGGCTCGAACACCACCCACTGGGTGCCGCGGAACAGGCTCTCCTCGACGAACAGCGCCAGGCGCCGCACGGGGAGGTACTTCCATTCGTCGGCGAGCCGGTCGGCCCCGCGCAAGGTCCGCGCTCCCCACGCGACGGGGCCGGCGGCCGGCAGCCGTCGCAGGCAGTTGACCCCGACCGGATTGAGCTCCCCGATGTTCCCGTCGGTCAGCGGCACTTCGAGGTCGACGACACCGTTGAGGGAGGCGTCCGTACCCGCCGGCGCCTTCCACACGCCGCGCTGTACGTCGGTACGGGCGAGGACGCCGGCCATGACGCCCGAGGGCGGGAACGGCCGCAGCGCCCCGCCGCGGAGCGGGTCCGGCGCGAGGACGCGGGGGAAGTACACCGCGGCGTTCTTCGCCAGGTCGCCCTCCAGCACCGGAGTGCTCTTCACCCGGTCGACCAGCTGGGTGACCGACACCGGGTCACCGTTCTCGGGAGCCGTCCACGCGGCCGGGGGGTCGACCAGGAAGACGGCACGGCGATCGGCGCACAACGCTGCCGACTGCGTCAGCAGATCAGTGAGGTTTTGGTTGTTCTGCTGGAGCCACTCGCAGTCGGGCAGGCAGAGCACGTTGAAGATGTCGGTCTTCAGCAGCTGATGGACGCCCGTCTTCTGCGCTTCGCTGCCCGTGTAGTCGGCGACCGACGACGGGCGGTCGTCGGCGTCGCCTCCCAAGGGCCGGGCCTGGCCTGTCGTCTCCGAGGGCAGCACATCCGCGAGGCGGTTGGCCTCGTCCGGGTCGAGCCGGACGAGCTGGGAGGAGGCCAGCTGGTGATCGAGACTGCGGGGGCTGTCCGGGTCGGTGGTGACGTTGCGGTAGGTCTCCGTCAGGCCGTTGCCGTTGTCCTTGATGATGAGGTTGAACACCGGCTTGGCGGAGGACGGGGCTGCCCCCGCGCCGTCCTTTTCGGGCTTCGCCACGTCGTAGTCGACCTTCACCTCAAGGCGCTCTGCCCAGCGGCCCGGCGAGGCGGCAAGGAGCTCGAAGGGCTGCCCGGCGGAGGCCGGCTTGGCGGCGGCCGGCTTGGCGGCGGGGGCGTCGGCCGCCGGGGTGCCGGCCTCTCCGCCCTCCTCGCCCGCGGGCGAATTCTCGGCCTCCCCTTCCGCGGCGGGCTTGCTCCGGCCCGTACTCCTCGCCGGCGGCGGGGAGGAGGCACTGGGCAGTTGCCGCCGCTGCGAGCCGGGGAGCGGCACGCGGACCGTGTTCAGCTGCTTCGGGTCCGCCTTCACCACCCGGACGATCTCCGCGTCGCTGCCGCCGTTGAGAAAGAACTGGTAGACGGCGTAGCTCATGGGGCTGTTCATCTGGAGTCCGCCGTACACGGTCTCGTAGTCGGCCCAGCTCGTGACGTGCACGGGCCGGTCGACCGGGCCCCGGGGCGCGTAGCCCACGAACGCGGCGACCGACGTGGGCACGCCCGTGATCGTCCTGACGGAGCTTTTGACCTCGTCGATGTAGACGCCCGGATACGTGAGCTTCATCGGCATGCAGGGCCCCTTCTGTCCATCTGGTACGGCCTTCTCCCCCGGTGGGCCGGGGAGTGCGCGGAGAGAGGGAACCGCAGACGTGACCCGGGAAGAACGGTGCTCGTGATCACGGGGCACGCTAGCCGCGAGCGTCACGTGTGGTGGTCCGACGCGGGACGTGCGCTTCGATCAGGTGACGCGGCGTGCGCTGTTCGGCCCCGGAAGAGCCTCGGAGGACGGCCCCGCCAGAGGGCGGACACGGTCACGGTGACAGCGTCGCCGGAACAGGGCGCGGCAGCCGCTCGCCTGGGCGAACCGGTTCGGGAGCGTCACATAGGTACCGGCGGCCTCCGCGGCTCCCTCGGGGCTCGGCACGCCGGGAGCGATCGGTCGTTGGCGATCGGTCATTGCTGGTCATGTGAGGGAGCGGCGATCCAGTCACCCGAAAGCAACTACTACCTTTCGCACCACGCCATTTCGCTCTCACGCTCCTTGACCGCGTGAAGTCAGGGACGCGAGACATTGGGTTGCGATCATCTCTCGTCAGCGTGATTCTGAAGTGGGTTATCGCACCTCTGGCAGTGCCGATTTCAACCATCAGGCAGCTCCGGAGACAGCTCCACATGAGTCGACAGCCTTTAGGTGCTGGCTTGACGGTGTGTCGGTCACTCGCAAGCCCCTTCAGGGAAGTGCGACGCCGTTTCGACAGCGTCCCGTGAAAGGTATTCACCATGACTGAGCAGAATGACGGCAACACCATCACGCTTCCCGAAGTCATCATCGTGGGAGACCCGAACCAGTCTCCCAAAACCGTTGCGGACTGGTTTGCCGAAGGGTTCTACTTCGGCTGGAATCACCCGGAAGGTCAACCTGAGGCGCCGGCACCCTTGGATGAGCCGTACCTACAGGCCTATTTCGAAGGTGTCGGGGCGGCCCGCGGAAAGCGGGGTGATTTCGACCAATACGAAGGTCCGGAAATCGGCCCTGACATCGGCGGTCCGACCTTGGAAGAGTTCGAACGCGGATTCCGTGAAGCACTCGAAGATCTCTTCCGAGAGGAAGACAAGCACATTGAAAACGAGCCACACCTCGAAATAGCGCCGGGGCCGGGAACCCTTTAACACCCAGAGGTCTCTCGCGGGCCGGGCATGCCGTAATTCGGAGCACATCTGACATGTGCTGTCATGTCATGCCAGGGGCGGGTACGCGAACGAGGTCCGTAACCGCCGGGGTGCTTGTCGTGACCAACGTGGGCCGTGCCGGCTCGTAGACTTGTGCTGACCTGGTGCGACCCACCGCCCACGGAGGGCACCCACGGAAGGACAACATGCAGGCCGGAGCGGATAGTTGAGATTTCTGCACACCTCCGACTGGCATTTGGGGCGGTCCTTTCACCGGGTGAATCTGCTCTCCGCGCAGCGGGCCTTCCTCGATCATCTCGTCGAGACGGTGCGCGCCCGGGGGGTCGATGCGGTGCTGGTCGCCGGTGACATCTACGACCGTGCGGTGCCGCCGCTCGCCGCCGTCGAGCTGTTCGACGAGGCGCTGCACCGGCTCGCCGGTCTCGGGGTCCCGACCGTGATGATCTCCGGTAATCACGACTCCGCCCGCCGGCTGGGCGTCGGCTCCGGACTGATGGAACGGGCCGGCATCCATCTGCGGACCGACCCGGCGGGCTGTGGCACGCCGGTGCTGCTCGACGACGCGCACGGCCCGGTGGCGCTGTACGGGCTGCCGTACCTCGAACCCGCCATGGTGCGGGACACCCTCGGCGCCCGGCGGGCCGACCATGCCGAGGTGCTGGGCGCGGCGATGGACCGGGTACGGGCCGACCTCGCCGGACGGCCCGCGGGGACGCGCTCGGTGGTGCTGGCGCATGCCTTCGTCACCGGCGGCGCGGTGAGCGACAGCGAGCGGGACATCACCGTCGGCGGGGTCGCGTCCGTCCCGGCGGCCGTGTTCGACGGGGTGGACTACGCCGCCCTCGGGCATCTGCACGGCTGTCAGACTCTCACCGAGCGGGTCCGCTACTCCGGATCGCCGCTCGCCTACTCCTTCTCCGAGGCCGGGCACCGCAAGTCCACCTGGCTCATCGAGCTCGATGCGGCGGGCTCCGTACAGGCCGAGCGGGTGGACTGCCCCGTACCGCGGCCGCTGGCCCGGCTCCGGGGAACGCTGGAAGCGCTGCTGGACGACCCGGCGCAGGCGCGGCACGAGGACTCCTGGGTCGAGGCGACGCTCACCGACACCGCCCGCCCGCACGAGCCCATGGCCCGGCTCACCAAACGCTTCCCGCACCTCGTCAGCCTCGTCTTCGACCCCGACGAGGTGCCCGGCCACTCGCCGGCCTCGTACGCACAGCGGCTGCGCGGCCGCAGCGACCAGGAGATCGCCGAGGACTTCGTGGCACACGTACGGGCCGGCCGCGCGGCCGATGCGCAGGAGCGGGCCGAGCTGCAGTCGGCGATCGACGAGGTCCGCACCGCCGAGATGGCGGCCGAGGTGGCGCGATGAGGCTGCACCGGCTCTCGCTCACCGCCTTCGGACCGTTCGGCGCCGCCCAGACCATCGACTTCGACCGGCTCGCGGGCGAGGGCCTCTTCCTGCTGCACGGGCCGACCGGCGCGGGCAAGACCTCGGTCCTGGACGCGGTGTGCTTCGCGCTGTACGGGTCGGTGCCCGGAGCGCGGCAGAGCGGTCAGGCGCTGCGCAGCGATCTGGCGGACCCGCTGACACCCACCGAGGTCGTCCTCGAACTGACCGTCGCCGGACGGCGGTTGGAGATCACCCGGCTGCCCGAGCAGCCCCGCCCCAAGAAGCGGGGCAGCGGTACGACGAAGGAGAAGGCGCAGAGCCGGCTGCGGGAATTCGTGCCGGCCGAGCCCGGCGCCGGGGGAGCTGCGGGCGGCGACGGGCCCGGCCCGGACGGCCACTGGAAGGCGCTGAGCCGCTCCCACCAGGAGATCGGTGAGGAGATCGGCCAGCTGCTCGGGATGAGCAAGGAGCAGTTCTGCCAGGTGGTGCTGCTGCCGCAGGGCGACTTCGCGCGCTTTCTGCGGGCCGACGCGGAGGCCCGCGCGCGGCTGCTGGGGCGGCTCTTCGACACCCGGCGGTTCGCGGCGCTCGAAGAGCAGTTGAACGCGCGCCGAAAGACCGCCGCGGACACGGTCCTGGCGGGCGACGAACGGCTGCTGGCCCTGGCGCACAGGATGGCGCAGGCGGCCGGTGAGAGCGCCGACCTCACCGACCCGTCGGTCCCGGCGCCGGACCGGGACGGGCAGCCGGCAGCGCGCACACCGGCCCGTGGGCGCGGCAGCGCGGCGGCCGGCGGGCGCGGCCGGGCCCCGGCGGCGGTCATGGCACGCCCGGCGGTCACGGCGACGGTGCCGGGACAGGGCGGAGCGGTGGAGCCCGGCGGACGGGGAGCGGCCCAGGCCTCCGCCGCGGACGATCCGGCAGTACCGGGCCCGGGCGAACCGGGATTCGTGGAGACGGTGCTGGTGCGGGCGGCCGTGGCCCGGGTGAGCGCACGGGAGCGGCTGACGGTCGCCCGCAGCGCGGTGGCGGCCGCCGAGGCCGCGGAGCGGGCGGCGGCCGAGCAGTGGACGGTGGCCCGCGAGCGGGACCGGCTCCAGCAGCGGTACGCCGACGCCCGGCGGCGGGCCGACCGGCTCGAAGCCCACGCCGAGGAGCGGGAACACACCCGCGGCCGGCTGGAGCGGGCCCGCGCGGCGGCGGAGGTCGCCCCCGCGCTCGCCCTGCGTGACGCCGCCCGGCGTGAGCTCGACACCGCCCGGCGCGCCGAGCGGGAGTGCCGGCGTCCGCTGCCCGTCGGCCTCGCCGACGCCCCGGGGGAGCAACTCGCGGCGCGGGAGCGGGCGTTGCGGGAAGACCTCGGGTCGCTCACCGCGGCCCGGCGGGCCGAGCGGCGGGCCGCCGACATCGCGCGGGAGCGGGCCGCCCTCGACCGCGAGGCGCGCGCCGATGAGCAGACGCTGCTGGACGCCGCCGAGTGGCTCGCCGCATGGGACGAGACCCAGCGCGCCCATCAGCAGCGCATCGAGGCGGCACAGGAGGCCGCCACCCGGGCCGAACAGCTCGGCGCCCGGATCGCACCGGCCGTCGAGCGCGCGGAGGCGGCCCGTCGGCGCGACCGGCTCAGCGACGAAGTGCGCACGGCGGAAGGGGAGTTGCTCGCCGCGCGGGAGCGTTCCACGGCCGCCCACGAACAATGGCTGAAGCTCAAGGAACAGCGGCTGCGCGGGATCGCCGCCGAGCTCGCGGCCGGGCTGCGCGACGGCGATGCCTGCGCGGTGTGCGGGGCGACCGAGCACCCCGACCCGGCGCGGGCCCGTGCGGGCCATGTCGACCGGGCGACCGAAGAGGCCGCGCAGGAGGCCCACCGGCAGGCCGAGAAGACCCGCCGGCAGACGGAGACCGAGTACCAGTCGGCCAAGGAGGCACTGGCCGCCTCGGCCGCCGCGGCAGGGGACGCCTCGGCCGCCGAACTCGCCGCGCAGGTCCAGGAGTTGCGCGCCGAGTATGCCCGTGCCCATGCGCTCGGCGCCGGACTGCACGCCGCCCGTGAGGCACGGGGGCACGCCGAGCGCGAATACGAGCGGCGCCGTGCCGAGCAGCAGCAGGCCGAGCGCCGGGCCGCCGCCCGTACTTCCCACCGCGAGGCGCTGGACCGCGAGCGAGCCGCCCTGGAGGAGGAGCTCGCCCGGGCGCGGGGCGACAGCCCGAGCGTGGCCGACCGGGCGGCCAGGCTGGAGCGGCAGGTGACCCTGCTCACCGAGGCGGCGCAGGCGTCCCGTACGGCGGAGTCCTGCGCCCGGCGGCTCGAAGAGGCCGGGGCCGGGCTCGCCGACGCCGCCTCCGGTGCCGGATTCGACACCGCCGAGGCCGCCGCGCAGGCGCTGCTGAGGGACGGCGAATGGCGGGCGCTGCAGCAGCGGCTCGACGACTGGCAGGCCGAATCCGCCGCCGTGGAGGCGGAGTTGGCCGATCCGCAGGCCCGCGCCGCCGCGGCGCTGCCGCCCGCGGACCCGGCCGCCGCGCAGGGTGCGCACCAGGACGCGGCGGCCCGGCTGCGTACCGCCTCGGCCACCCTCGCCGCGGCACAGGAGCGCTGCGCCGCGCTCGACCGGCTCTCCGCCCGTGCCGAGGACGACGCCCGCCAACTGGCCCCGCTGCGCGCCGACCACGACCGCATCGCCCGGCTCGCCGCCCTCGCCTCCGGCACCTCCGCCGAGAACGCCCGGCGGATGCGCCTGGAGTCCTACGTCCTCGCCGCCCGGCTCGAACAGGTCGCGGCCGCCGCCAGCGCCCGGCTCCAGCGGATGTCCGCCGGCCGCTACACCCTCGTCCACTCCGACGAGCGGGCCGGCGGCGCCCGGCGGTCCGGCCTCGGGCTGCATGTCATCGACTCCTGGACCGGCCACGAACGGGACACCGCCAGCCTCTCCGGCGGCGAGACCTTCTTCGCCTCGCTCGCGCTGGCGCTCGGCCTCGCGGACGTCGTCACCGATGAGGCGGGCGGCGTCCGGCTGGACACCCTCTTCATCGACGAGGGGTTCGGCAGCCTGGACGAACAGACCCTGGACGAGGTGCTGGACGTGCTGGACTCGCTGCGCGAACGCGACCGCAGCGTCGGCATCGTCAGCCATGTCGCCGACCTCAAGGCGCGGATCCCCGCCCAGCTGGAAGTCGTCAAGGCTCGGTCGGGCTCGACCGTCCGGCACCGGCTACCCGGCTGAGCCCGCCGCCCGGACCGTGCCGGGGCCGCCGTCGGCGGTCCCGGTGGCCGCCGCACGGAAAACCGGGTGACGGCGGCCCGGGGCGCCCACCAGGCTGGTCCGCCATGACCTACGCCAGCAACCGGCCCGCCGCCGGCACACCCCACCGCGACCCGCTGCCGCTCCTCGGCCGGACCGCGCTGGTCACCGGAGCCAGCCGGCGCAGCGGTATCGGCTACGCCGTCGCCCGGCGGCTGGCCGCCTACGGCGCCGGTGTCTATCTGCACCACCACGTGCCGCACGACGCCGGACAGCCCTGGGGAGCGGACCCGGGCGGCCCGGAGGCGGTCGCCGACGGAGTACGTGAGGTGGCCGCGCCCGGCGCGGTGGTGGCCCACGGGCCGGCCGATCTGGCCCGGCCGGACGCCCCCGCCCGGCTCCTCGACCGCGCGGTCGAGGCGCTCGGCGGCCGGCTGGACATCCTCGTCGCCAACCATGCGCTCAGCGGCAGCGACGGCCCCCTGGACACCCTCGACGCGGCCATGCTCGACGCCCACTGGGCGGTCGACACCCGCTCGGTGATCCTCCTCGCCCAGGCCTATGCGCGCCGGCGCGCCGCGGGGCTGCCGGGCGGGCGGATCGTGCTGATGACCTCGGGCCAGGACCTGGGGGACGGCATGCCAGAAGAGCTCGCCTACGGCCTCGCCAAGGGGGCGCTGGCCTCGGCGACCCGCAGCCTCGCCAGCACCTTCGCCGCCGCCGGGGTGACCGTGAACACCGTCAACCCGGGTCCCGTGGACACCGGTTACGCGGTCGGAGAGCTGCGCGACCGGGTCGCCCGGTGCTTCCCCGGCGGGCAGTGGGGCGCACCCGACGACCCGGCCCGGTTGATCGCCTGGCTCGCGACCGACGAGGCGGGCTGGATCACCGGGCAGGTCATCAACTCCGAGGGCGGCTTCCGGCGTTGACCCGTTCCTCGTCCGTGGCGCCGGCCGCGTCCCCCGGCGCCACACCGGCCTCGTAGACACGCAGCCCCTCGCGCTCCCCGACGAAGCGGAAGCCGGCCCGTTCCAGTACGCGCTGCGAGGGCAGGTTCTCCGGCTCGGTCAGGGCGCACACCGTCCGTACCTCCGGGTGGGTGGCCGCCCACCGGGCCAGCAGCCGTACGGACTCGGTCGCCCACCCGGCGCCGCGCGCGGACGGGGAGAGGTCATAGCCGATCTCCACGAAGCCCTCGTCGTCCGGCGGGCTGTGGAAGCCGATGCTGCCGAGCGCCGTGCCGGCGACCGCATCGGTCAGCACGAAGACGCCCCAGCCGGGCCGGTAGTGGCCGGCCGCGGCGGCCCGTACGGCGATGCCGGCGCCGCCGGAGGTGGTCTCGGCCGGGGTGCCGTCGATCCAGTCGAACCCGGCGGACTCGCCGTCCGCGACCCGTGCGGCGGTGGACGGCAGCAGGGCGCGCAGCGCCACCCGGCCGGCCGTGAGCGCCAGCGGGTACCCGGCGCCCGCGGTCACCAGCGCCTCGAACAGCGGCCGGTGGTCCACCCCCGCGGGCAGGCCGCTGACCTGGCCGTCGCCGACCTGCACCACCCGCCATACCCCGTCCGCCCGCCGCGCCAGATCCGTGGTGACGAAGCGTGCGCCCAGCGCCCGCACCGCAGGCGCCACCGAGGCGAGATCCGGGACGGGCCGCAGCCCCGGAGTGTCGGGATGCGGACCGGTCAGCACCGGTTCACCGTCGACCCACCACACCCGTGCCGCACCCATCGCATCGAAGGACTCGACGGCGCGCAGCACCACACCCCCGGTCAGGAACTCCCCCTGGCGGGCGAGGAAGCGGCCGACGATCGAGGACAGCAGCTCCGCGTCGGCCGCGTCGGGGACCTGGACGGCTTCCTCTCCTTCGTGCTTGCTGCTCGTGAACCGGCCCGTGACGATCAGCGGGCACGGCTGGCCCGGTTCGCCCAGCGAGGCGGCGAGCCGGGCCAACGCGGCCGGCTCCGGGGTACGGCCGGCGGCGCACGGAAGCCAGACGCTGCGCGGCGTCAGCGCGCGGAACGCTTCGTACCAGCCTGGGAGTTCCCGGGCGGTGCGGTAGGCGGCGGGGGAGGTCAGCAGCCGGCCGCCGTGTGCGGCGAGCGCCCCGGCGAGCGCGGCATACCGCTCGGGCGGCAGCGCCCAGCCGCGGTACCAGACCGGTCCGGCCCCCCGGGGAACCCCGGCCAGCGCCCCTTCGGCGTCCCCGGCAAGCAGCGCCTCGTGGTCGAGCACCGCGCACCCGGCCCCGGCCGACAGCGCCGCGGCTGCCTCGGGCGCGAAGCGGGGATCCGCCCCTAGCCGCCCGCCGGGAGCCGCCCCCGACCGGGCGTGGCGGGGGGCGCCGGAGAACAGAAGCAGCGGCGGGCCGGCCGCAGGGTCCACTGTCATGTCAGCAGACCCTACGGACGGCGGCGGGCCGATCGGCACACCGGGCGTCCCGGCCGGCCGCCGTGTCCGGGGCCGGCGTCAGAGCGCCGACAGCTCGCTGCGCAGGTCGTCCAGCCCCAGGGAGCCCTGGGACAGCGCGGCCATGTGCCAGGCCTTGAGGTCGAAGTCCGCGCCGTGCCGGGCGCGGGCCGCCTCGCGGCCCTCCAGCCACACCCGCTCGCCGAGCTTGTAGCCGATCGCCTGGCCGGCCATGCCCTGATAGCGGATGATCTCGCTCTCGACGAAGTCGGCCGGCCGGCTGCAGTGGCTCGCCAGGAACTCGTGCGCCAGCTGCGGGGTCCAGCGCTCGCCGGGGTGGAAGGGGGAGTCCGCCGGGATCTCCAGTTCCAGATGCATCCCGATGTCGATGATGACCCGGATGGCCCGCATCATCTGTGCGTCCAGATAGCCCAGGCGCCGTTCGGCGTTGGTCAGGAAGCCCAGCTCGTCCATGAGCCGCTCGGCGTACAGCGCCCAGCCCTCGGCATTGGCGCTGACGATGCCCACGGTCGTCTGGTACCGCGAGAGCCGGTCGGCGACATGGACCCACTGCGCCAGCTGGAGGTGATGGCCGGGCACCCCCTCGTGGTACCAGGTGGAGACCAGGTCGTACGCCGGGAAGCGGGTCTCGCCCATCGGCGGCAGCCAGGTGCGGCCGGGGCGGGAGAAGTCCAGCGACGGCGGGGTGTAGTACGGGGCGGCGGCGCTGCCGGCCGGCGCGATCCGCGACTCCACCCGGCGTACGCGTTCGGCGAGTTCGAAGTGGGTGCCGTCGAGCGCGTCGATGGCCTCGTCCATCAGCGACTGGAGCCACTGCCGGGTCTCCTCGACGCCCTCGATGGCCTCGCCGTGCTCATCGCACCAGGCCAGCGCCTCCCACGGGGTCTTCGCACCGGGCAGCACCCGCTCGGCCTCGGTCTCCATCTCGGCCAGCAGCCGGTGGAATTCGGACCAGCCGTACGCATACGCCTCGTCCGCGTCGACGTCGGCGCCGTTGTAGTAGCGGGCGAGCCGACCGTAGCGCTCCCGGCCCACCACGTCCGGCGCGCCCTCAATGGCCGGAAGGTAGCTGTCCCGGAACCACTCGCGCAGCTCCACCAGCGCGCCGGTCGCCAGCTCGGCGGCCTCGGCCAGCTCGTCGCGCAGCGACGTCGGACCCGGGTCGGTGAACTCGGCGAACCAGCTGCGGTCCGTGCCGATCCACTCGTCCAACTGGCCGATGACCGTGGTGACCTGAAGCGGTCCGGCCGGCAGACCGCGCTTGCGGCCGGCGTCCAGGGCGGCGCGGTAGCCCTCCAGCGCGGCCGGCACGGCCCGCAACCGCTGCGCGATCGCCCCCCAGTCCTCGTCGGTCTCGGTGGGGGTGACCGTGAAGACCTCACGGACGCTGTGCAGCGGCGAGCTGAGGTTGCTGACGGTGCGCAGGCCCTCGCCGGCTTCGTGGACCGCCAGCTGGGCGGTCAGCCGCTCGCGCAGCAGCCGCGCGCAGACCTGCTCGGCGGGGAGCTCCGCGCCCGGCCGGGCCTCGGCCTCGGTGAGCTTCTCCAGCGTCGTACGGGCGAGCTGGGCCAGCGCCTCCTGGCCCGTCGGCGAAAAATCGGGGAGTCTGCCGGAGCTCTCGGGGATCCCGAGGAAGGTGCCGGTGATCGGGTCCAGGTCCACGAAGGCGTCGACATACGCGTCGGCGACCTGGCGGGGCAGCGGGCCGCCCTGGGAGGTAGTGGTGTGGGGCATACGGGCCATCCTCGTACGGATGGCCCGCCGCGTCACCATCAATCGGCCAATGGCTCATGCCGATGATGACGCCGTGGCCGGCCGGGGGTCGCTGCTCCCGGCCGGCTCACGCGTGTCCACGGCGTCGGCGCCGCGGGTGTCGTGCTCAGCGGCGACCCGTGGCGTCCTGGATCCGTACGGTCTCGCGGGACTCGCGCCGGGCGGGCAGGCCCGCCGGCCGGGCGGTGATCACCAGCGTGCCTTCCTCGATCTGGTAGTCGAGGGGCAGCCCGAGGCCGCGCATCGCCGCCACCATGCCGGTGTTGGAGGCCTGGGTGATCGCGTACACGCTCTCGCAGCCGGTCTCGGCCGCCATCCCCGCCAGCCGGCGCAGGAGTTCGGCGCCGATGCCGCGCTGCTGCCAGGCGTCCTCGACCAGCAGGGCGATCTCGGTCTCGTCGCCGTCCCACAGCAGATGGCCGAGCGCCACCAGCCGGCCGGACGCGGTCTCCACGGCCAGGGTGCGGCCGAACCGCGGGCTGAGCAGATGGCCGAGGTAGCGGTCCGCGTCGCCGACCGGGCCGTGGTAGCGCAGGCCGAGGGTCTGCGGAGAGCAGCGGTCGTGCATCTCGCGGGCCGCGGCCAGGTCGGAGGTGTCGGCGCGGCGGATGGTGATCTCGTTGCCCTCGGGCAGCGTCAGCACATCACGCCGCGGCGGCACCCGCTGGCCGAGCCTGGCGTCCAGGTCGACCAGCGCGCGCACCCGGGCGAACTCGGTGGGGGTGAACGGCAACTGCGGCCTTTCGATGGTGAGCGAGCCCCCGGAGGGGTCGCGGAACTTCATGCGGTGTTCCTCCAGCACGCCCTCGGTGGGCACCTGCTCGGCGAGCGGCCGGCCGCGCAGCGAGCGCGCGGGCACCGAATGGATCGTGCAGCGGCCCAGCAACTGGCGCAGCGCCAGCGGGAGTTCGGCGGAATCCAGCGCCGTACGGGTCGCCATGCCCAGCATGCGGGTCGGGCCGTCGACGAGGTCGTGGGCGTCGGCCCGCTCCAGCCAGCTGTGCGCACCGCCCGCGCCGGCCACCGTACGGGTCAGCTCATCGGGCTGCAGCGAACCGGGCGCGCGCAGCAGGAACTCGTCGACCGTGCCGTCGGACAGCGGGTGGGTCTGCAGGCTGAGGATGTCCACCCGCTGCCCGGCCAGCGCCGTGCACAGGGCGGCCAGGCTGCCCGGCTCGTCCCGGACCGTGGTCCGCATCCGCCACAGCGTCGTCTCCTGGCCGGCGGCACGGGCGGCCGGGCCGGCGGGGGAGGGCGCCGTGGCGCCGGTATCGGTCGGCGGCGGGGCGTTTTCGTGGCGTCGTGACCACCACACGTGGAAGACGGCCGTGGCCAGCAGTGCCACCGCGGAGGAGCACAGCAGCACGGGGCCCGACGGGCCGTGCGCGACGGTGTTGGCGACGGCGTCGGCCACCGCCACGGCGGTGAACATGGCGGCTAGCTCGACGAGGTCCCGCCGCCAGTGCGGGCGGCGGGCGGAACGGGCAGAGGATGCTTCAGTCATACAGACAAGCCTGGCGGACAGGTGTTGCCTGATCACCAACACATTGTGTCCGACGGGTAAAAGACGCAATCGACACATTGGCCTTTACTGTCCCACCCGTCCCGGTTGGAGTGTCTTGCTGAACAACATCCGGCCGCCTTCCTGTCGCAACCGCACCGTCAGCTCCCCGCTTCCGCCGTCGATATCGATCTCGCCGAAGTTCTGCGGACTCTCCGCAGGGGAGGTGTTGGCACGGTCCGGCGCCTTGAGGAACGGCTGCTCGGGCCCGAAGGTTCCGTCGAGCTTCACCGGCTGGAATCCGCCCGCGTTCAGCGGCCCCGACACGAACTCCCAGAAGGGCTCGAAGTCCTTGAACGCGGCCCGCTCCGGCGCGTAGTGCTGCGCCGAGGTGTAGTGGACGTCCGTGGTGAGCCAGAGGGTGCCGGTGATCCGGTCGTGCTTGATGTGCCGCAGCAGCTCGGCGAGCTGGAGCTCGCGTCCCAGCGGTGCGCCCGGGTCGCCCTGTGCCACCGCCTCGAAGTTGGTCTTGCCGTCCGGGACGACCAGGCCCAGCGGCATGTCGGAGGCGATCACCTTCCACACCGCCTGCGAGCGGGAGAGCTCCCGCTTGAGCCAGCGCAGCTGCGCGGCCCCCAGGATGCCCTGCGTGTCGTCGGTCTGCCGGCCCGGCGAATTGGCGTCCCGGTAGCGGCGCATGTCCAGGACGAAAACGTCGAGCAGCGGGCCGTGGTGCACCACCCGGTAGACCCGGCCGTGCCCGTCGGGCCGCAGCGTACGGATCGGGAAATACTCGCTGAAGGCGCGCAGCGACCGTGCGGAGAGCACGTCCGCGTCCTTCTCCGTGTACCGGTCGTCGTCGAGCAGCTGCCCCGGGTACCAGTTGTTGTGCACCTCGTGGTCGTCCCACTGCGTGATCGTCGGCACCTGCGCATTGAAGCGGCGCAGATTGTCGTCCAGCAGGTTGTAGCGGAAGGCGCCGCGGAACTCCGCGAGCGTCTCGGCGACCTTCGCCTTCTCCTCGGTCGTCACGTTCCGCCAGATCCGGCCGTCCGGCAGGGTCACCTTGTCGGTGATCGGGTTGTCCGCGTAGATGTTGTCGCCGCTGCACAGGAAGAAGTCCGGGTTCCGGCGCCGCATGTCCTCGTAGATGCGGTAGCCGCCGTGGTCGGGGTTGATGCCCCAGCCCTGGCCGGCGAGGTCGCCCGACCAGTGGAAGCGGACGTCCGTGTGCCGGCCTTCCGGGGCCGTACGGAAGGTTCCGGCCACCGGCTCGCCGGTGCGCCGGGGATCGTCCGGGTCGGCGAGCAGCACCCGGTAGTGGATCTGCTCGCCGGCCGGCAGGCCGTGCAGCGAGGTGACGCCGGTGAAGTCCGTGCCCGCCCCGAGCACCGGACCGGTCCAGGACCGGGCGTTGCGGAACGACTCGGTCGCCGCGGTCTGCACCACCATCCGGGCCGGCCGGTCGGACCGCACCCAGACGAGTCCCGAGGACGTGGTCACATCGCCGACCTGGACGCCCCACCCGGCGCCCGGCCGTCCGCTGCGGGCCTGCGCCGGTGCGGCACACGAGAGCGTGGGCAGCGCCAGCGCGGCCGAACCCACCGCCGCGCCCCGCAGCAGCGACCGCCGTCCGAAGCCGCCGCCGGATTCCTGCGCCATACCGAACCTCCATGCCTCGACCGGTTTTCCCTGCCGCCCCGTTCGTATCGCTGTCCGGTGCCCCGTTGTCGAACGGACGGTGAACAGCGGCCCGTTCCCGGTGCGGTGCCCGTTCGCCCGAACGGGTCCCGGGCCCTTGGTCCCACCGGACCCGGGCCATGGTCGCAAGACCATCGGCCGATCGCCAGGATGCCACCACGGCCCATACGTTCCTGCTACGCGCCGCCGCCCGGCGGCCCCGAGAAAGGTGACCCCCGTATGCCCGCCGACGGCTCCGCCCACGTTCGCATCGCCCGCCCGTCCCGCGACCTGGCCGCGGCCGAACGCTTCTGGAAGCAGGGCCTGGGCCTGACCGAGCTCTTCCGGCACACATCCGAGGCGGGCGAGCACGCCCTGCTGATGCTCGGCTGGCCGGACGCCCACTGGCACCTGGAGCTGACCCTCGACCCGTCCGGCACGCTCCAGCCGTCCCCGACGGCGGACGACCTGCTGGTGGTCTATCTGGGCGAAGCGGTGCCGGCCGAGCTCGTCGCCCGGCTGGAGCGCAGCGGGGGCAAGCGGGTCGCCGCCTACAACCCCTACTGGGACGAGTGGGGCGTCACCCTGGAGGACCCGGACGGATACCGGCTGGTGCTGTCGTCGCGGGACTGGTCCAACTCATAGCCATGTCAGGGTGGTCAGCCCCGTCCCGCGTGCGGCGCTGCGTCTCACCATGGCGCCCCTCCGCCTTCGACCGGCCGTCGCCCTCCCCTACCGAACGGTGTCGAGGACGACCCGTGCCACCAGCGCCGGATCGTCGTTCATCGGCACATGTCCGCAGCCCGGCAGCCGTACCAGCCGGGCGCCCGGAATCGTGTGCTTGGCGCGCACGCCCTGGCGGGGGAGCAGCAGCCGGTCCCGGCTGCCCCAGCCGATCGTCACCGGGACGTCCGGCACGTCGTCGGTGAACCGCACTCCCCGGCCGGCCGCCAGGGTCGCGGCGAATCCGGCCGCGTCGCGCAGCGCCCGGGTCTCCGCCACCACGGCATCGGCCGAACGGCGGCCCGGGTGGGCGTAGATGGTGCCGGTCAGCGACGCACGGCCGAGGGCGGACCGGGCCAGCGTCTCCACCATCGGCTCCGGCAGCGCCTGTGCGCCCGCATACATGCCGCGCAGCACACCGAAGGCGTAACGCCGCTCGGCCCTGGTCCAAAATCCCGCGGGCGACAGCGCGGTGACCGACCGGACGGCCCGCCGGCGGCCCAACTCCAGTGCCAGCAGCCCGCCCAGCGAGTTCCCGACCACGTGCGGGCGGTCGGCGCCGAGCTCCGTGAACGCCGCGGTGAGCAGCGGGAGGACCGTGTCCAGGTCGTACGTGGCGTCACCCGGCAGCGCGGGGGAGGCGCCGAAGCCCGGCAGATCGAGCGAGATGACCTCGTGGGACGCGGCCAGGATGTCCGACACCGGGTGCCAGGCCTGGAGGTGGTGACCGATGCCGTGCAGCAGCACGATCGGTTCGCCCGCGCCCTTGCGTTCGTACGCGACCGTGAACGACGGCCGGTCCGCGGGCGTGATGCGGGCGAAGGAGACCGGGGCGGCCATGGGAACTCCTCGGGGGGTGCGGTACGTGCGGTGTTGCGGGGTGTGCACTGACACGATGCCAGCTGAGGCTACTGAGCGGTATGGGGCAGTCGGGGCGAGTAACGGGAGAGCGCACCGCTCGGGGAGGTGTGCCGTAATCCCGCTGAACCGCGCGGAATCGGGGGCGCAGGAACCGGACGGTGCGGGGGGATTGGTCTTGACCAAGGGTGGGGGCGGTCATATCGTCGGGATACTGCAACAACCTTTCATAAAGAAGCGCTCATCAACGGGCACGCAGACGGGCCGGCCTCGCCGGCCGTGTGTGCGGGCCCGGGGGCCATGGGGGCACTACCCCACGGGGTGACGGCCGGTGTGGAGGACAACGGTGGGGACCAGGCAACTCGAAACGGTGCCGGAGCCGAAGTACTGGCACCTCAAGACCGTGCTGAGCGAGGCGCTGGACTCGGAGTTCGCGGTCGGCGAGATTCTGCCCAACGAGCGGGATCTGGCGGCCCGGTTCGGTGTCGCACGGGCCACCCTGCGGCAGGCCCTCGAACAGTTGGAGCTGGAAGGCAGACTGCAGCGCCGCCGCGGTGTGGGCACCACGGTCGCACCGCCACGGGTCGGCGTCCCCGTCGGCCCCGCCCGTCACACCTGGCCCGGCGTCGCCGATGACGACTGGCAGCCGGTCGATGCCGTCGAGACCGACCACGTGCCCGCCGCGGTGGCCAATCTGCTGGAGACGGCCCCCGGCGACCGGGTGCACCTCGTGCGCCGCAGCCGGGTCACGCACGGCCAGCCCGTCGCCACCGAGCTGCTGTACGTCCCGGCCTCCGTGGTCCCCGGCTGTACGGCGGCCGTCTCACCGGGCGCCCAGGCCCGTGCCCGTACGGTCCTGCGCGAGCTGCAGACCCTGGAGCTGGAGGGCCGCGACCGCACCGTCGAACTCGGTTCGGCGCGTGCGGAGGACGCCAAGCAGCTGGACCGGCTGCCGGGCGCGCCCGTCCTGGTGGTCACCACCCGCTATGTCTCCGCAGGGCGCACGACGGCCGTTGCGGTCGCCACCTACCGGGCGGACACCTGCCGGCTGACCTTCGGGGAGAGCGACCCGGTCAGCCTGTTGGCGGGTTGAGCCGCTGGGCGGCCAGGATCATCGCCGGCGGCTCGTCACCGCTCCCTCCACCGCGAAGAGTTCGCCCTCCACATGGTCGAGCGCGAGCCGCAGCGCCCCGGTGGTGATGGCCGTCTCGCCCAGCTGTGACAGGACGACCTGCGGCGGGCGCAGGCAGTAGCGCGCCAACTCCCCGCGCAGCGGCTCCAGTACGCCGTCCAGCCCCGCTGCCCAGCCGCCGATCACCACCAGCTCCGGGTCGAGCGCCAGCACCAGGGCCGCGACGTCGTGCACCAGCCGCGCCAGGAAGCGGTCCACCGCTTCCCGGGCCCGCGGCGCGCCCTCCCGCGCCGCCGCGAAGACCGCCGCGACCTGTGCCTCGTCGAGGGGGTGCAGCGGCTCTCCGGTCGTCGACAGCAGCTTCTCCGGTGTTGCCTCGCGGCCGAGCAGATGCAGCGCGCCGATTTCTCCGGCGGCCCCGCCGAAGCCACGGTGCAGCCGTCCGCCGATCAGCGAACCGGCTCCCGGGCTGAGCCCCGCCAGCACGAAAACGATGTCATCGGAGCCGGTCGCCGCGCCCTGCCAGTGCTCGGCCACCGCGGCGGCGTTCGCATCGTTCTCGACCAGCACCGGGCAGCGGAAGGACCTCCGCAGCCGCTCACCGAGCCGCAGACCCGTCCAGCCCGGCAGGGCGGTGCTCAGGCGTACGGTGCCGTCCGCCTCCACGATGCCGGGGCCGGCCACGCCGACGGCGCGCAGCGCACTGCGGGGCACGCCCGAGCGGCGCAGCAGCTCGGCCACTACGGCACGGACCCGCTCCAGCCGCTCCTCGGCCGGTGCGGTCTCCGCCACGGGCCGTTGCGCGCCGTCCAGCACCCGCCCGCTCAGATCGGACAGCAGTGCCGCGATGCGGTGCGGGCCGATCTCGATCCCCAGCAGATGACCGGCCTCCGTACGGAACCGGAACCGCCGGGCGGGCCGTCCCTGCCGGCGCGCACCCTCCCCGGCGGCCGCCTCGGCCACCAAACCGGCTTCGACGAGTCCCTCGACGACGCCCTCGACCGTGGGCCGGGACAGGCCCGTGACCTGGACCAGATCGGTGAGCGTGGGGGAGTCCGCGGCCCGCAGCGCATGCAGCACCACTGTGGAGTTGATCCGTCGCAGCAGGGACGGATCCCCGCCGGTGAGCCGCCCCACGTCCATCTCCCTCGCTTGCCGTGTGGCGGATCGTAGCCGGTCAGAGGGTGCGCGGCGAGCCCTGAGAGAGGCGCGGCCGGCGGCCGGGGAGAGGGGCCACGGACCCGCACGCGGCGCCTCCCGCATCCCGTGCCCGCACCGGGTGGGTCAATTGTCAGACCCGGCAGGTTTACTGACGGCATGACCATGGACGAGCAGCTGACCGCCATCGACCGACTGCGGCTGCGGGCGTTCCCGGCCGAGCCGCTCCGGTCCGGCTCGGTCGAGAGCGGCCCGGGCTTTCACATAGCCGGTCTACGGGCCAGCCAGGATTTCTGGGACGCGGACCCCGCCGAGGTGGCGGAGGCCGAGGAGGAGTTCGAGGACGATCTGACGGCGCTGGTGCAGGCGCTGTCCTTACGGTGGGGCCCGCCCGAAGTCCTGGACCTCACCCCGCATTTGGAGCGCCTCGCGCAGGGCCTCCCGGTCCGTCCGCCACTGGACACGCTCTGCGGTTACGTCCCGCGGGTGCATGGCTGGCGGGTGGCGGGCCGGTGGATAGGTGTAGGAGTGGGGCAGGGCGAGCGCGAACTCCCCTTCCAGCTGCTGGTGGCGGTGGGGGAGGAGCGGGTGGCGTAGGTGGGGTGCAGGGGTGCAGGGGTGCGTCCGACGGGTGCCGACCGGCGCGTCACCCGCCGGGTCGGCTCACGCCGGGTCGGCTCACGCCGGGTCGGCTCACCCCGGGCCGGCTCACGCCGGAGCGGCGCGACGCAGCAGGCGGGCGCTGAAGGCCGCGGCGAGGGCGAGGCCGAGGGCCGCCGCCAGGACGGCGGTGCGGTCGCCCCAGGCGGTCCAGGCGGCGCCGAAGGCGAGCGAGCAGACGAAGCGCGCGGCCGTCTGGCCGGTCTGCACCAGGGCCAGACCGCTGCCGCGGACCTCCTCCGGCACCGTGTCGGCGGTCGCGGCCGCCAGCACTCCGTCGGTAGCCGCGTAGAAGGCACCGTGCAGCACGAGCACGGCACAGACCAGCAGCGGGCCGCCGGTGAGCGGCGCGACGAGCAGACCGTAGGCGCCCAGCAGTGCCAGATGCCCGGCCAGGAAGAGCCTCCGGCGGCCGAGCCGGTCGGCGATCGCCCCCAGGGGAACGGCCAGCAGCAGGAACGCCGCCGCCGTGCCCAGCGGGAGCAGCGGAAACCACCCCGCCGGCAGATCCAGCCGCCGTTGGAGCGTCAGATAGAGGAAGGAGTCGCTGATGGTGGTCAGTCCCAGCAGCACCGCACACCCCGTCAGCCGGCGTACCTCCGGCCGTCCCAGGAGCGCGCGCACCGGCATCGGCGGCTGAGCCGGGGCCCGTTCGGCGGTCCGCCGAGCGGCGTCCCGGGCGCGGCCCGGGACGAAGAGCAGGAGCACGACCACGCCCAGTACGGCGATGCAGAAGCTGACCGTGAACACCGCGTCATAGCCCTCCGCGGCCGCCCTCAGCAGCAGGAACGCCACCAGCGGACCACACAGTGCACCCGCTGTGTCCATCGCCCGGTGCACCCCGAACGCCCGCCCGCGGGCGGCAGGTTCGGCCGCCAGCGAGATCATCGCGTCCCGTGGCGCGGTCCGCAGCCCCTTGCCGGTGCGGTCCACCGCCAGCACCGCACCGATCCACGGCAGCGAGTGCACCATCAGCAACAACGGCTTGCAGAGGGCGGAGAGCCCGTACCCCACCGCGGCCACGGTCTTGTGACCACCGCCCGCGCCCCGGTCCGACAACCGGCCGCCCACCAGCCGGACCAGCGCGCTCACCCCGTTGTAGACCCCGTCCAGCACACCGAAACCCAAGGGGGAGAGCCCGAGTTCGGCAACCAGGTAGAGCGGGAGAACGGCCGTGATCATCTCCGAGGAGACATCGGTGATCAGGCTCACGGCGCCCAGGACGAGCACGGTGGAGGGCAGGGCGGCCAGGCGGCGCCGGCCAGGAGCGGGCCGCTGGTCATCCGGCGGAGTGGTGGCAGCGGCAGCCGACGGCCGCTCGGTGAGATACACGTCAGCTTGCCCGGATGCCGAGGCCGAGGCCGGCGGTGGCGAGGCCGAACGCCCCGGCGAGCGCACCGGCACCGTGTCGGCGCGAGCGGCGGATGCGGCGGATGCGGGGGTTAAGGGGGAAGGGGGCGGAGGCTGGGGACGAGGGGCAACTGGGGGCAGCCGAGGGGGACGGAGCAGGCACGGGAGCCTCCGTACGGGAGGGGAGGGGGTGCGCGGGCGGCGACAGCGTAGAACCGTCACCGCGGCATGTACACGGCTATCGGATGACGCGGTGCGGAACAGCGGCCGAGCGGGCGGTGCCGCCGGCACGGGGGGCATCGCTGTCCGCGCACCCGGCGCCCCAAAACCCTCGGCCCGGCGCCGCGCCCGGTGTTTCAGCCGTCGTCGTCCGCCGCGAACGCCGCGGCGCGCAGCCGTCCGAACTCCTCCGCCAGCGCCGTCGGCGTCCAATGGGCGTTCAGCCCGCTCGGGTTGGGCAGCGCCCAGATGCGGGTGTCGCCCAGCGTGCGCTGCTGCGGCCCGATCGCGGCCCGCTTGTCGTCGAACGCGAGGCGATAGGCGGTGACCCCGGCGACCGCGAGCCAGCGGGGCCGCAGCCGGGCCACCTTCGCGGCCAGCAGCCGGCCGCCCTCGCGGTACTCCTCCGCGCTCAGTTCGTCCGCCCTGGCGGTCGCCCGGGCCACGACATTGGTGATGCCCAGGCCGTGCGCGAGCAGTTCCTCCTGCTCGTCGGGCCGCAGTCGGCGCGGGGTGAAGCCGGCGGCGTGCAGGGCGGGCCAGAAGCGGTTGCCGGGGCGGGCGAAGTGGTGGCCGGTGGCCGCCGTCATCAGCCCGGGGTTGATCCCGCAGAAGAGCACGCGCAAGCCGCTCGCGGCCACGTCCGGGACGAGGCGGTCGCGAGCGGCTTCCAGCTCTTCGGGGGTGAAGCGCACGGCAGTCGCGTCAGAGGATGGAGCCGGGGGTGTACGCGGCGGCCTCCGGGTGCTGCTTGGCGATCTCCTCGATCCGGGCGACGACGGACGTCACCTGGTCGGCCGCGGCGCCGGTGAAGGAGAGCTTGTCCGCCATCAGGGCGTCCAACTGGGCCTTGTCCAGCGGGATCCGAGTGTCCGCGGCCAGCTTGTCGAGCAGCTCGTTGCGCTCGACGCCCTGCTCCCGCATGGCCAGCGCCGACGCGACCGCGTTCTCCTTGATCGCCTCGTGCGCCTCCTCGCGGCCCACACCGGCCCGCACGGACGCCATCAGCACCTTCGTCGTGGCGAGGAAGGGCAGATAGCGGTCCAGCTCGCGGGCGACGACGGCGGGGAAGGCCCCGAACTCGTCGAGCACGGTCAGGAAGGTCTCCAGCAGACCGTCGAGCGCGAAGAAAGAGTCCGGCAGCGCGACCCGGCGCACCACGGAGCAGGACACATCGCCCTCGTTCCACTGGTCGCCGGAGAGCTCACCGGCCATCGAGGCATAGCCGCGCAGGATCACCATCAGGCCGTTGACGCGCTCGCAGGAGCGGGTGTTCATCTTGTGCGGCATCGCCGAGGAGCCGACCTGGCCGGGCTTGAAGCCCTCGGTCACCAGCTCGTGCCCGGCCATCAGCCGGATCGTCTTGGCGAGCGACGAGGGGGCGGCGGCCAGCTGCACCAGCGCGGTGACCACGTCGTAGTCCAGCGAGCGCGGGTAGACCTGGCCGACGGAGGTGAAGGCCTGCCCGAAGCCGAGGTGTGCGGCGATCCGCTGCTCCAGGTCGGCGAGCTTCGCCGCTCCTTCAGGGCCCCCGCCCAGCAGGTCGAGCATGTCCTGGGCGGTGCCGACCGGGCCCTTGATGCCGCGCAGCGGGTAGCGGGAGAGCAGGTCGGTCAGCCGGCCGTACGCCACCAGCAGTTCGTCCGCCGCGGTCGCGAAGCGCTTGCCGAGCGTCGTGGACTGGGCGGCGACATTGTGCGAGCGGCCGGCCATCACCAGCTCGGCGTGCTGCCCGGCCAGCGAGGCCAGGCGCGCCAGCACGGCGACCGTACGGTCCCGCATCAGCTCCAGCGACAGCCGTACCTGGAGCTGCTCGACGTTCTCGGTCAGGTCCCGGGAGGTCATGCCCTTGTGGACCTGCTCATGGCCGGCGAGGGCGTTGAACTCCTCGATGCGCGCCTTGACGTCGTGCCGGGTGACCTTTTCGCGTTCGGCGATGGAGGCCAGGTCGACGGTCTCCAGGACGCGCTCGTAGTCGGCGAGCGCCTGCTCGGGGACCTCCACCCCCAGGTCCTTCTGCGCACGCAGCACGGCGAGCCACAGCTTCCGCTCCAGCTTGACCTTGTACTCGGGGGACCACAGCACGGCCAGCTCCGCGGAGGCGTAGCGGCCGGCCAGGACATTGGGGATGCGAGGCTTCGCAGACACAGCAGTCACGTGGTCAGAGTCTACTGGCGGTTTACGCAGGTCGGCGCCCCGGTCCCGGCTGTGCTTTCCTCCAAGCCGACGGGCGGGTGCCGGCCGGGGCGATTCAGCCCTCGTACGGCAACAGCTCGGGCCGCTTGGCCGGCCGGCCGTCGCCCGAGGACCGGCCGGTGACCCGCCGGCCTATCCACGGCACCAGATGCTCCCGCGCGAACCGCAGATCCGCCGCGCGCCGGGCGCCCCAGCCCGGCGGTGCGGCGGCCGGCAGGGGGGCGTCCCAGTCCGCCCCGGCCGGCAGCCCGATCGCCTGCCACACGGCCTCCGCCACCCGGCGGTGCCCCTCGGCGTTCAGATGCAGCCGGTCGTCGGCCCACAGCCGCGGATCGGACAGCGCCCGTGAGGCATACAGGTCCACGACCACCGCGCCGTGCCGCGCGGCCACCTCGTCGAGGTGCGCGAACAACTGCTCCATGCGCGGCCGGAAGCGCTCCAGTACGGGTCCCTGTCGGCCCGGGCTGCGCATCAGCACCAGTTGTCCGCCGCCCCTCGCCAGCAGTGCCGCGGCCTCCTCGAACCGCGCGCAGACCTGTGCCACCTCGCAGCGCGGCCGCAGGACGTCATTGAGTCCGCCCACCAGCGTCACCAGGTCGGCGCCCATGGCGGCGGCCGGCCCGCACTGCTCGTCGGCGATCTGCCCGATGAGCTTGCCGCGCACCGCGAGATTGGCGTAGCGGAAGCCGGGTGAGGAGGCCGCCAGCCGGGCGGCGAGCAGATCGGCCCAGCCGCGGTACGAGCCGTCCGGCAGGCCGTCCGACATGCCTTCGGTGAAGCTGTCGCCGACCGCGACGAAACTGGTGTAACGGGCATTCATCTCCATGGTGCGGTGATCCTACCGCCCGCCATACCGGGCGGTATGGCCCGGTCCCCGGGGGTGGTCCGGCGCCCGCGGTGTATGAGACGCCCCCTCCCGTCAGGCCGCGGGCCGTTGCAGCACCAGCTCCCGGAGCACGTCCTCCATCGTCACCAGCCCGGCCAGCCGCCCCTCGTCGCCGATCACCGCGGCCAGATGCGTACGTGATCCGCGCATCGCCGTCAGCACGTCGTCCAGCGGCGTCGCCGCCTTGACGCGGGCGATCGGGCGCAGCGCCGACACCGGGAAGGGCAGCCGCCGGGGGGTGGCGTCCAGGGCGTCCTTGACGTGCAGATAGCCGAGGATGCGGCGGGTGTCGTCGACGACGGGGAAGCGGGAGAAGCCGGAATCGGCGGCCAGTTGCTCCAGCTCCTCGGGGGTGATCCCCATCCGCGCGGAGACGACCTTGTCGGCCGGCAGCACCACGTCCCGCACCGGGCGGCGGCCCAGCTCCAACGCGTCCCGCAGCCGCTCCTGCGCCCGCTCGTCGAGCAGGCCGGCGGCCCGGGAGTCCTCGACCATCTTCGCGAGCTGGGCGTGCGAGAACGTCGCGGCCACCTCGTCCCTGGTCTCCACCCGCAACAGCGCGAGCAGACCGTTGGCGAGCGCGTTGATCGCAAAGATGGCCGGGCGCAGCGCCCGGGTGAGCGCGACCAGCGGCGGCCCCAGCAGCAGCGCACTGCGCACCGGTTCGGCCAGGGCGACGTTCTTCGGCACCATCTCGCCGAAGAGCATGTGCAGATAGGTGGCAAGCGACAGCGCGATCACGAACGCGATCGGCTGGTTCAGCGCGGACGGGAGCCCGACCGCGTGGAACACCGGCTCCAGGAGGTGGGCGATGGCCGGCTCGGCGACCACACCCAGCACCAGCGTGCACAGGGTGATGCCCAGCTGGGCGGCCGCCATCAGGGCCGAGACGTGCTGCAGACCCCACAGCACGCTGGCCGCCCGGCGGTCCCCGCGCTCGGCGAACGGCTGGATCTGGCTGCGGCGCACCGAGATCAGCGCGAACTCGGCGCCCACGAAGAAGGCGTTGACGACCAGCGTCAGCAGGCCCACGAACAACTGCAGCGCGGTCATCGGCCGGCCTCCGTCCCGCGCTCGTCGGTGCTGCCGGGCAGCGGGGCGTGCAGCAGCACCCGTGCGGCGCGATGGCCGGTGGCGTCGAGCACATCCATCGACCAGCCGGCCACCTCCAGGCGGTCACCGGCCACGGGTATCCGGCCCAGCTCACTGGCGATCAGACCGGCGAGGGTCTCGTACGGTCCCTCCGGTAGCCACAGGCCGATCCGCTCCAGCTGGTCGGTGCGGGCGGCGCCGTCGGCCTGGTAGAGCGGGCGGCCCTCGGCGTCGGCACCGGCCGGCGCCAGATCGGGCGTCTCCATCGGATCGTGCTCGTCGCGGACCTCGCCGACGACCTCCTCGACGATGTCCTCCAGCGTCACCACGCCGGCCGTGCCGCCGTACTCGTCGATGACCACGGCCATCGTGCGCTTGCCGGAGAGCCGGTCGAGCAGCCGGTCCACGGTCAGTGTCGTGGGGACGAGCAGCGGCTCGCGCACCAGCTCGGAGACCGGATGGCGGGGGCGGCGTTCGGCCGCGATGGTCAGCACGTCCTTGATGTGCGCCACCCCGACGACGCTGTCCAGGCTGCCGCGGTAGACCGGGAAGCGGGACAGCCCGCTCGCCCGGGTCGCGTTGGCCACGTCCTCCGCGGTGGACTGCACGTCCAGCGCCATCACCTGCACCCGCGGGGTCATGACGTTCTCCGCGGTCAGCTCGGCGAGATTGAGGGTACGGACGAACAGCTCGGCGGTGTCGGCCTCCAGCGCGCCCTCCTTGGCGGAGTGCCGGGCCAGCGCCACCAACTCCTGCGGGCCGCGCGCCGAGGCCAGCTCCTCTGCGGGCTCCAGGCCCATCCTGCGGACCGTGCGGTTCGCGGCGTTGTTGAGGTGCCGGATCAGCGGCCGGAACAGGGCGCTGAAGCCGCGCTGAGCGGTGGCGACCCGCTTCGCGATGGGCAGTGGGCTGGAGATGGCCCAGTTCTTCGGGACCAGCTCGCCGACGACCATCAGGACGACCGTGGAGATCGCCGTGCCGAGGACCAGGGCCAGCGAGTCCGCCGCCGAGCGCGGCAGGCCCATCGCGTCCAGCGGTCCGGCCAGCAAGGTGGCGATGGCCTGTTTGGACAGCATGCCGATGACCAGGCCGGTGACGGTGATACCGAGCTGGGCCCCGGAGAGCTGGAAGGTGAGGCTGCGGGCGGCCTTCAGGGCACTGTCCGCGCCCCGCTCGCCGCGCTCGACGGCGCGTTCGAGGTCGCTGCGCTCGACGGTCGTCAGTGAGAACTCCGCCGCGACGAAGACTCCGCAGGCCAGGGTCAGGAGGAGCGCCACGCCCAGAGAGAGCAGGTCGGTCATCGAGTCACCTCCGTCCCATGATCGAGCAGGATCGGGAGGTTCGCGCTATGTCGGGAGGTAGCTCGACAACTGGGAGGTTCGCCCATGGCTGGACGCTCACACACCTTTCGCCGGGGTCGGTGAGCCTCCATGGTAAAGGATCAGCAAAGTCGTGAGGGAGGGGGGAGCCCGCCCGGGTGCGGGCCCCCGGGTGCGGGCCCTCCTCGTGCGTCGGCGGGTGCGTTCAGTCGTCGAGGTGCTTGACCCAGCGGCTCCACTGCGGCTCGGGGGCGTACCCCGCCGCGTGCCAGGCGTGGTGTGCCGACTCGTTGCGGTCCAGCACCATCGCGTCACCGCGCCGCCCGCCCAGCGCGCGGAACCGCTCCTCGGCGGCCGCCAGCAGCGTGCCGCCGATCCCCTGCCTACGGCACCCGGGGTGCACGGCCAGCCGGTAGAGATGGCAGCGCCAGCCGTCGAAGCCGGCGATCACCGTGCCCACCAGGACGCCGTCCCGTTCGGCCAGCAGGAGCGACTCGGGGTCGCGGGCCACCAACCGCGCCACCCCGTCGCTGTCATCGCTGATGCTGGTCCCCTCCGCGGCGTCCTTCCAGAAGGCCAGTACGGCATCGAGATCGGCCGGTGTCCCGGCCCGGACCTGAAGATGATTCATGGTCGGATCCCATCACTGGGGGGAGCGCGGCGTCGAAGCGTTTTCCTGGCGCGGGGCGCCGCGGACCGGTGTGCTGCACCGCGGCCGGCCCCCGATTTCCGCCCCGGCCCGCCGCCGCACCCCTCCTTGCCGCTGCTAGCACCTGCGCGCTAGCTTGGAGGGGTGGCGAAGACACAGCTGAACGTCCGGGTGGACGAGGCCACTGCCGAAGCGGCGCGGGAGCGCGCTCTGCAGCGGGGGGTGAGCATGAACCGCTACATCGAGGAACTCGTCCTGAAGGACGCCGGCGAGATCGGCCAGACCTTCGTGGAAGCAGCCTCCGACTTCATGAAGCAGTACGAGCGTGTCTTCGCCGAGGAATTCGGCCGGGAACCACGCGAGGCGCCGGACGCCACGCCCCCCGTCCCGCGCGAAGGACTGCCGGGCACGACGTGACACTGCGTATCGACCTCGCCTGGCTCCTACTGATCGCCGAACAGCACACCCCCGGAGACCCTCAGGTCACCGACTGGGGCGCCCTGGTGGCCGCCGTCAGCCGCCATGAAGCCGAGATATTCGGTGTGCCCGTCTACACCGACCCCCAGGACCGTGCCGCGGCGCTGCTCCAACTCCTGCTCCGCGTACCGGCGTTGGAGGGCTCGAATGCGATGTTCGCGACCGCTGTCGCGTACGGCTATCTCGTCGCCAGCGGCCTGAAGATCGCCACCTCCCCGGAGCAGGTCCGCGACCTCGCCCGCCTCGTCAAGGACGGTACGGCCGACGTCTGCGCCATCGCGGACGCGCTGCGCACCTGGACCGTCTGACCGGCACCGTCCGACGGCCCTGGCCGCTGACGCCCTGGCCACGCGGCCGCTCAGTCGGCGGGCCGCCTCGCCAGGCCCAGCACCGCCGGCGAGGTCGGCAGCGTGGGCCCGCGCTCCGGCACCTTCAGCCGACGCACCCGCACCACCTCGAACCCGGCGGCCCGGACCTCGCCGAGCGGGTCCCGACCGGTGTGGCAGCCGCCCATCAGCAGCGGCCAGACCGTCCGGTCCAGCGACCACTGCACTGCTGCCAGCCCTCGCCCCGCGGCCCGTCCGTGCTCGAAGAACCGCAGCTCACCGCCCGGACGCAACACCCGCCGCAGCTCTGCCAGCGCCCGTGGCACCTCGTGCACCGAACACAGCACCAGCGACGCCACCGCCGTATCGAACGCCTCGCTCTTGACCGGCAGCGCCTCCGCCACCCCCGGCACCAGATCCACCGGCACCTCCGCACGCGCCGCCGCCGACCGGGCCACCTCGCGCAGCGTGGGCTCCGGCTCGATCGCCACCACCTCCGAGACCGTCGCCGGATAGTGCGCAAAGTTCAGCCCGGTGCCGGCGCCGACCTCGATGACCCGGCCGGTGGCGCCCGCCAGCAGTTCCTTGCGGAGCGTGGCCACCCCCGCCCGCGCGTCCGCGGCCGGACCACAGCAGCTCGCGTAGAAGCGGGCGAACACCGGGTGGTGCACGGTGCCGTGCGGAACTCTCCTGCGCTGCCACATGACGGACCCCTTCGCCGGCGATGCCCGCTCCTGCCGTCAGTCTCCCCAAACGGGCGGACAAGGAGTCCCCGGGAGTCACCCGGTCCGCGGTGCGCACATCCGTACGGGCCGAGGGCGCCGTGCCCCGCCGGGCAGTTCTTCCCGCTCCGCGGCTGTCACGAGGGGATCGGGGCGGCCGTCACGAGGGGATCCGGAACGCGTCCGATCCGCCGAGCGCCGGGGCCAGCCAGCCGGGAGCCGCGGCGCGGAAGGCGTCCGGGGCGAGGGCGCCGGAGTGCTCCGGGATCAGGCCGAGGAGCGGGGCGCCGGCGGCGTCCGGGAGGTCCGTCAGATTGCAGCGGGCCGCCAGGTCGGGTGTGGCCGGCCAGCTGCCGATGACGACGCCGGGGGAGTCGAGACCGTACGAGCGCAGCGCCAAAGCGGTCAGCGCGGTGGCGTTGAGGGTGCCCAGGCCCGCCTGGGCGACCACCAGCACCGGAGCCTTCGCCAGCCGCGCGGCGTCGGCGAGGGTATGGCCGTCCGCGTCGAAGCGGACGAGCAGCCCGCCCGCGCCCTCGACCAGCACCAGGTCGTGCGAGGCCGCCAGCTTCGCGGCGGCCTCGGCGATGTCCTGGGGGAGCACCGGCGGCAGACCGGCCCGCAGTGCGGCCGTCGCGGGCGCCAACGGGTCCGGAAAGCGGGCGAGTTCCAGGGTGGTGACCGGGCCGGCCAGTCGCTCGACCTCCGCCGCATCGCCCGTCTCGTGTGCCGTGACACCGGTCTGGGCCGGTTTGAGCACGGCCACCGAACGACCCCGGGCGAGCGCCGCCGCGGCGATCGCGGCGGTGGTCACGGTCTTGCCGATCTCCGTGCCGGTACCCGTCACGAACAGCACTGACATGGTGTGCCTCCGACTCCGCGCGGACCGTCCCCAGGGGAGGACCGCGAATGGTTCCTGGTGAAGAGTGTCGAGGTGCGCCGCGACGGCGGTGGCGTGCCGGCGGTGGACGGACGGTGGCCGGCTGGACGCCCCGGTCCGCCGGCCACCGCCGACCGCGGGTCAGCCCTCGCGGGCCGCCGCGCAGACCGCGGCGCAGATGCGCGCCAGATCGTCGTCGCCGGTGATGTAGGGCGGCATGGTGTAGATCAGATCCCGGAACGGGCGCAGCCACACGCCCTCCCGGACCGCCGCCCGGGTCGCGGCGGCCATGTCCACCTCGTGGTCGAGTTGCACGACACCGATCGCGCCCAGGACCCGTACCTCGCGGACCCCGGCGTGGCTCCGGGCCGGGGCCAGCCCCTCCCACAGCCCGGCCTCGATCCGCTTGACCTCCCGCGCCCAGTCCTGGGACAGCAGCAGGTCGATCGAGGCCTCGGCGACGGCCGCGGCGAGCGGATTGCCCATGAAGGTCGGGCCGTGCGCCAGCACCGGCAGGGCACCGCGGGAGATGCCGTCCGCGACGGCCGCCGTGCACAGCGTCGCCGCCAGGGTCAGATATCCGCCGGTCAGCGCCTTGCCGAGACACATCACATCCGGTGCGACCCCGGCGTGTTCGGCGGCGAAGAGCGCCCCCGTACGGCCGAAGCCGGTCGCGATCTCATCGAAGACGAGCAGCACGTCATGCGCATCGCAGGCCTCCCGCAGCACCCGCAGATACCCGGGGGAGTGGAACGACATCCCGCCGGCGCCCTGGACCACCGGCTCCACGATCACCGCCGCCAGTTCCTCGGCGTGCCGGCCGATCAGCTCGCGCAGCTGCGCCGCATACGCCTCGTCCGGCGCGGCATCGAAGCCGGCCGGCGGCGCGTCCGCGAAGATCTGCCGCGGCAGCACCCCCTGCCACAGCTCATGCATCCCGCCGTCCGGATCGCACACCGACATCGGCTGCCAGGTGTCGCCGTGGTAGCCGCCCCGCCAGGTCAACAGCCGCTGTTTGCGCGGCTTGCCGAGCGAGCGCCAGTACTGCAGGCACATCTTCACCGCGACCTCGACCGACACCGAACCGGAGTCCGCGAGGAAGACATGCTCCAGCGGCTCCGGGGTGATGTCGACCAGCCGCTTCGCCAGCCGCACCGCGGGCTCATGGGTGAGCCCGCCGAACATCACATGGCTCATCCGCCCCAGCTGGCCGTGCGCGGCGTCGTTGAGCACCGGGTGGTTGTAGCCGTGCACCGCCGACCACCACGACGACATGCCGTCCACCAACTCGTCCTGGCCCTCGACCGGTTCGGCCAGCCGGAGCCGGACCCCGGACGCCGACTCCACCAGCAGCGGTGCGGCCCGGCCGGGCATCGGCCCGTACGGATGCCACACGTGCTGCCGGTCGAGCGCCAGCAGTTCGCGGGGGGAGAGCGGCTCAGGCATTGGGCGGCAGCTCCGTACCGGCGCCCCGTCGGCGCACCGAGACCAAGTCGCGGCGGGTCTCCTCGGGCGGCGCGGGGATCGTGGCGGCGGGCGCCCCGTCGCCGGACGCGCAGCCGGACTCCGCGCAGCCGGACTCCGCGGTGTCCGCCCCGCCGCAGCCCGGGCGGCGGTGCTCGGGCAGCGTCGTGGTGTCCGTGCCCTCGACCTCGAAACCGGCGTCCGCGATCATCGCCAGATCGTCCTTGCCGGCCTGGCCCTCGCTGGTCAGATAGTCGCCGAGGAAGATGGAGTTGACCAGGTGCAGCGCCAGCGGCTGCATGCTGCGCAGATGCACCTCGCGGCCGCCGGCCAGCCGTACTTCGATGTCCGGGCAGACGAACCGCACCATCGCCAGAATGCGCAGCGCGCGCTGCGGGGTGAGGTTCCACTCCTTGCCGAGCGGGGTGCCCTCGAACGGGATCAGGAAGTTCACGGGGACGGAGTCGGGGTCCAGCTCGCGCAGCGCGAAGACCACATCGACGAGATCGGCGTCGCTCTCCCCCATACCGGCGATCAGCCCGGAACAGGCGGACATACCGGCCGCCTGGGCCTGCTGGACGGTGGAGACCCGGTCCGAGAAGTCGTGCGTGGTGCAGATGTCGCCGTATGTGGCTTCCGAGGTGTTGAGGTTGTGGTTGTACGCATCGGCGCCCGCCGCGTGCAGCCGGTCGGCCTGGCCCTCGGAGAGCAGACCGAGGCAGGCGCACACCTCGATCCCCTCGTTCTGCTCCTTGATGGCGGAGATCGTCTCCGAGACGCGGTCCACGTCCCTGTCCGTGGGACCGCGGCCGCTGGCCACCAGGCAGACCCGCTTGGCCCCGCCGGCGACCCCCGCCGCGGCCGCCTTGGAGGCGTCGTCCGGCTTGAGCCAGGTGTACTTGAGGATCTCCGCCTTCGACCCCAGCCGCTGGGAACAGTACGAGCAGTCCTCGGGGCACAGGCCCGACTTGAGGTTGACGAGATAGTTGAGTTTGACCCGCCGCCCGAACCACTGGCGGCGCACCTTTCCGGCCGCGGCCACGACATCGAGCAGTTCGTCATCGGAGGTCGCCAGTACGGCCAGCGCCTCTTCGCGGGTCGGCAACTCGCGCCGCAGTCCCTTGTCCACCAGTGTGTTCAGCAGGTCCATGGCGTTGATCCTGGCGTACGGCACCGTCCCCGGCCAAGGAGGATTCCCACAACGACCCAGGATGCAGGTGTGTGTATCGCCACACTGTGGGCCTGCGGAACGACCGCTAACGTCTAGCGACAGCCCACAATCGAGGCCCACCGACGAAGGACGCCGATGCCGCAGGACTCCGCCCCCACGCTGCTCCGCGACGGCTCGCCGGCGGCTCCCGCCGAGCCCCGCCGGCCGGCCCACGGCGCCGCCTTCGACTGGCTGGATGAGGCCCACGACGAGCGCCGGCGCGCCGGACTGGTCCGCACCCTGCGTCCCCGCCCGGCCGACCACCCGCTGCTCGACCTGGCCGGCAATGACTACCTCGGACTCGCCCGGCACCCCGAGGTCACCCGTGGCGCGGCCGCGGCCGCACACCGCTGGGGCGCGGGCGCCACCGGCTCCCGGCTGGTGACCGGCAGCACCGAACTGCACGCCCGGCTGGAGTCGGAACTCGCCGCCTTCTGCGGCTTCGATGCCGCTTTGGTGCTGTCGTCCGGATATACCGCCAATCTGGCCGCGGTCACCGCGCTCACCGCCGCCGGCACCCTGGTCGTCTCCGACGCGGGCAACCACGCCTCCCTCATCGACGGCTGCCGGCTCTCCCGGGCCCGCACCCAAGTGGTCCCGCACGCCGATCCCGAGGCCGTACGCGCCGCGCTGAACGGTCATGACGGCCGGGCGCTCGCCGTGACCGACTCGGTGTTCTCGGTCGACGGCGACGCCGCCCCGCTCCCCGCCCTCGCCGAGGTCTGCCGGACGCGGGGCGCCGCACTGCTCGTCGATGACGCACACGGCCTGGGCGTCCTCGGGGAGGGCGGCCGCGGCGCACTGTGGGCGGCCGGGCTCGCCGGCGACGGCGATGTGGTGACCACCGTGACGCTCTCCAAGTCGCTGGGCTCCCAGGGCGGTGCGGTGCTCGGCCCGGCCCGGGTCATCGAGCACCTGGTCAACACCGCCCGGTCGTTCATCTTCGACACCGGTCTCGCCCCGGCGGCGGCCGGCGGTGCGCTCGCCGCGCTGCGGCTGCTGGGCCGTGAACCCCAGCGCGCCGCCCGGGCCGGGCAGGTCGCACGGAGGCTGCACGACCGGCTCACCGCGGCGGGCCTGGTCGCGGTGCGGCCGGACGCCGCGGTGGTCTCGGTACGCGCCCCCTCGCCGGAGGCGGCGGTCGGCTG
Organism: Streptomyces auratus; assembly: GCF_050433025.1. Taxonomy (NCBI): domain Bacteria; kingdom Bacillati; phylum Actinomycetota; class Actinomycetes; order Kitasatosporales; family Streptomycetaceae; genus Streptomyces; species Streptomyces auratus. Next base: position 3,223,389 of record NZ_JBNGCB010000003.1, read on the forward strand.
GGCCGCCGACTGCCGCGCGGCCGGCCTCGTCGTCGGCTGCTTCCGGCCCCCGTCCGTACCCGACGGGATCTCCCGGCTGCGGCTGACCGCCCGCGCGGACCTGACGGACGACCAGATCGACACGGCGGTCGGCACGATCCTGGCCACGGCGCCGACCGACTGAACCCGGGGGCTCGAAGTGGCGCTTGCCCGATGAGCGGCACCGCCGTCGGCGCGGCAGCACCGTCACCGGTCGGTGCGCAGGCGGAAACCGCCCGCCCACCCCGGCGGTCAGCGGTCGGCCCCGTTGCCAGGCAACCCGGGCAAAGCGCTTACGACCGCCGGTAATTGACGGGTTGTACGACGAGCGCGCCGGGTCAGCGCACCCGCCCGTACCAGACCCCGGGGCTCCAGATCCGTTCCAGCCGCACCGTGCTCCCGGCCTTGGGCGCATGCCACATCCTGCCGTCCCCGGCGTAGATGCCCACGTGGTAAATGCCGTTGGCCGAATGGAAGAAGACCAGGTCGCCGCGCCGCCGGGAGTCGGCCGTGACGTGCCGGGTCCGGCTGTACTGCGCGGCGGCGGTTCGGGGCAGGGCCCGGCCGGCGCGCAGGAACGAGTACAGCGTCAGCCCGGAACAGTCGAAGGCGTCCGGCCCTTGGGCGCCGTACTGGTAGGGGGAGCCCCTCTTGGAGGCGGCGACCCGCAGCGCGTGTGCGGACACGGAGGCGGCTTCGGCGCCCCCGGTGGCTCCTGGGGTGATGGTCGTCCCGCCGAGCGTGACCAGCGTCAGAGCGGCGACGGTGCCGGTGCGCGCCAGCAGATTCGGCGTATGCATGCGCACAGTCATGCGCAAACCCTTCGTCAGCCGCCTGCGAAGGAAGACCTGTCGGGTTCGGGCAGGCGAAGATGCCCGGCCGTGCGTACGGCTTCACCCCAAGGAGTCCGCCGGCCCGTGAAGGCCGTGGACCCCGTCCTGCTCGGGTCCTCCGCTCCCGCCGATCCAAAAGCGTCGACCGGACATCCGGACGGCGGCGGGATTAGGCGCCCGTCCGGACCGCCCCGTCGCTGTGGCGGGGTCTTGTCGTCGAAGGGATCCTCACGCACCCGCCGCCCAAAGTCCGAGCTGAAAATGCCGTATGTGAGATGGGTCACATTTGGCCTGAATGGTGGGTTTTGTTCCCTCGGGTGTCAGGGTCCCGGCTGTCGCACGCCCCGGACCAGGAGCGAAACATCCGGGACCCGAGAAAATCCGGGTGAACCGGCAATTCGGGGGTGGTTCGCGACGGGCGTGCGCGCTACGCCGTATGGGCAGCCGTACCGCGTGTCGCGTCAGCGCTCCGCGGGCGGCGGCACGGCCACGAGCCCGGCCCGCCGTTCGCCGTCCAGCACGCGCAACGCCCGGGCCAGCGTGTCGCGGTGCAGTTCGCTCTCGCCGCGGTGGTGCATCAGCGTCAGTGCGTCCCGCAGTCCGGCGGCCTTGCCGACCAGTGCCTGGGCGGCACGCAGTCCGCTGTAGGTGCCCCCGCCACGGGCCGGGTTGATACGGCCCAGCAGATCGAGCACCTCCAGATAGCGGTCGATCAACTCACCCTCGGCACGTGTGAGGGCGGGCAGCGGCGGGAGTTCGGGGGGCAGCATCCGGATCACCGCGCACTGAGGGGAGGGGCCGACTGCTTGCGGTGCCGGGTGAGGCCGTCGATCAGGCCGTACTCCTGGGCGGCGTGGGCGTCGAAGATCTTGTCGCGCTCGATGTCGGCGGCGATCCGCTCGCGGGGTTGTCCGGTGTGCCGCGCGAGCATCTCCTCCAACATCTCGCGGGTGCGCAGCAGTTCCTCCGCCTGGATCTGCAGATCGGTGGCCTGGCCCTGGATCGGCTCATGGAGGGACGGCTGATGGATCAGTACCCGGGCGCCGGGCAGCGCCAGCCGCTTTCCGGGGGTGCCGGCGGCCAGCAGCACCGCGGCGGCGGAGGCGGCCTGTCCCAGGCAGACGGTCTGCACGTCGCACGACACGAAGTTCATCGTGTCGTAAATGGCGGTCATCGCGGTGAACGAGCCGCCGGGGGAGTTGATGTAGAGCGAGATGTCCTGCTCGGGCGCGGCGTGTTCGAGGTGGATGAGCTGTGCCATCACGTCGTTGGCGGAGGCGTCGTCGACCGGGGTGCCCAGGAAGATGATGCGCTCGCTGAGCAGCTTGGAGTAAGGGTCCATGGTGCGCGTGCCCTGGGAGGTGCGCTCGGTGAACTCCGGAAGGACATGGCGGGCCGTCGGCGGCAGCATGTCTGCTCCTCTCTCTTTGTGAAAAATGTACAGGACGTACATCCCGTGAGAATGGGAGCACATCCTGGTGATCAGCTACAAGTCCCAGGTCAGAGGCTGTTTTCCTGTTCGCTGAGGGCGGATATCTCACAAGCTGTTCCTCGAACTGCGGCACAAGGTGGAGACCCTTCGGATGACCGGGCGGGTCGTCGAGTGCTCGATCGACGAGATGGGCCGGCCGCGGGTATCCAAGGGCGCCGCCCTGCGGATCCCGCCGAACGGGCCGTGTGATGTGGGCGTTACGGGCGATATCTTGACGCTGAAATGACGCTCGTGGCGCTCATTTGACGCTAGTCCTGATGGGTCGTCAGTCGCTTATGCGGCGCTGGTCAGATGGTCTGCTGGCAACGCAGGTGTGGCAGGTTGCCGGGAATTTCGTGGTGCCAAGCGGTCGTGCTCGGCCACATGTGTGGAGAGCCCAGCAGGTTCTTCGTCTGCTGGTGGTACAGCGCAAGCAGCTCGCTGACCTGCGAATATGGCAGCGGTGGGGACTTTGCCGGGACCGATGGCCCGGGAATGGTCCGAATCTTGGCTGATGCAGACCTTGGGGCTGCGGCTCTGTTGGATTGGCTGCAGCCGCCCGCTCCGAGCTGACGGTCCCACCTGGCGCAGGTTGTCGGAAGCGTCTTTTGCCGTCCAGGTGGTCTAGATCAGGAGCGTTCTCTCAGGTCAGGTCCTTGTGGTCCAGGTGCGTCGATGCTGTTGGTGAGACGCGTGTGATAGCAGGTGAGAGGTGAGGAACCCCGTCGGTTGGTTCCGGCGAGGTTTGCTGCGTTCGGGATGAGCCTGGTGCGTGGTGTTCGACGCGGTCTTGCTGTGTTCCGGCTCGCCGTTCTCGACGGCGTAGGGAGGGCAGCGGTGACGATGCGGGTGCGGTGGCCGAAGTGCAGCAGAGGGCGGGGACGTTACGAGGCAGACGAGGGCCGTGGCCTTCACGGGCGCAGATGTACCCGAGGCCAGGGAGTGCGCTCCGTCGCATTGTTCTGGTTGTGCATTCTTGGACCTCAATTCTTGCGCGGTCGCGGTGTCCTGGGCGTGCAAGAGGCCGTGAGACCGCAGGCGTACGCCAGGCAGCGCGTGTGCCGGAATGCGTCGTTGCGGAGGGGGGAAGGGCGGGGGAGTGCCGTACTGCTTGGGTGCCCGGGCGACATGGCCGAGCCTTGGCATAAACGCCGCGTCGAATGACGTGACCGGATGACGCAATGCACTGTCGCAGCTGTGGAAGATCAATGAGCACGTCAAATGTTCTGCAGCGGACTCGGAATCTGCGCAGCCGGGTGGAGGGCCGGCAGTGTCGCAGCGCCACCGCTTTCGGTCCGGAGAGCGCAGGGGAGACCACGTATGCCGAGCGGATGCTCGACCGGCTGACCCGCGGGATGCTCGTACTGTTGGACACCGGCTTCGACGGCTGGCCCTGCTGCATCAGCTCCGCTCCACCGGGGCGGTTTTCCTGTGCCGGTCCGGGGCCCGGCGCATCCCTCTGATCACCAAGCGGTTGCCGGACGGCTCCTACCCGTCGACCTTCGGCATGGGCACGCTGACGGTGCGAATCGTCGAAGTATGGATCACCGTGAACTACCAGGACGGCACCGTCCGCCGCGAGCAGTGGCGCTTGGTCACCAGCCTCACCGACCACACCCGCTACGCCGCCGGCGAACTGGTCGCGCTGTACCACGAGAGAAGGCAGGCCGAGACCGCGTACTTCTCGATCAAGGCCACGATGCTGGACGGCCGCATCCTGCGCTCGCGCCGCCCGGAGGGGTCGACCAGGAGGTGTACGCCGTGCTGGCCGTCTACGAGGCACTCGTGCAGGTCACCGCAGACGCTGCCGCCAGCCGACCGTGTCTGGAACCGGACCGGATCAGCTTCACCGTTGCCCATGAGACGGCCCGCGACCAGGTCACCACCGCCACCGGGATCCTCCCCGGTGAGGTCACCCTGGTGGGTGCGATCGGTCATGCCGTCCTGGACAACCTCCTGTCGACCAACCGCTGGCAGCGGGCCAAGGCCGCGGCCTCGGTCCTGTCCGCCCGCCGGGTGCGCCGCATGGCGGTCGTCGACGCCCTGCACACGAGCGGATGATGCGCCGCCATGAACCGCCCATCGCGGTCGTCGGCGGACATCGTGGCCCGGATCCCCTCGGAGGATCGCTGTACATGGCCAAGGGCGCTGCAGTACGTCGCGCCCGCCGCGAAGCCGCCGCAAGGCGCACGCTTCAGCGTCACAGGGCGTCCGGGGGTGCTCGCTGACACCATCGAGCGATACGTCACCGGCCATCGGTGGTCAGATCCGGCCGAGAACGACGAAACACCGCCGCCCCGTTGGTGTGGTCGCCCAGGATGCGGTCGTGCTGAATTCCATGAGCCCTCGCCGCGCGGCCCTGGTCGCCGTAGCGCTGGCGGTCCTCGGGCTGCGCCACCGATTCCCCGTCTGAGCACCAAAAGCGGCTGGACAAAGCCGCTGGCCTGGCTGAGTTCAAGGTCACCTGCACCAAGGACATGTGGGACCGCACCCGCGCGACAGCGGCCGTGACACGGTGCGCTCAGACAAGTTCGACAAGGTCAATCCGGTCAAGCTCGGCGGCGACCGAGGAAAACGCGGCCTGATCCAGGTCACGCTCACCGGCCCGCAGCTGGTGGAGTACCTGCGCAAGCTTGACCACGACGCCCACGGCGGCTTCGACTTCGACGGTGACAACGACGACGAGCCGCTGGCTCGGCGTATGTACGACGCCATCGCCCCCGTCGTCGACCACATCAAACAGGGCCGCCCCCCGCAAACCGTCCCGCAGGCAGTCGTCGACGACGCGGTCGCCGCAGCCCCCTCCGCCACCGGTGCAGGCAAGACCTGAACCATCCGCCCGCCTGCAAGGGCGACATCTGCCCGTCAGGCGCGCCATCTTGGCCGTAGCCGGAGGTGATCAGCCTCCGGGTGAGCTTGACCCTGGCAGGCTGGAGGTGGCGTGCGGCCGGGATCCGGCGCAATAGAGGGGGCCGAGGAACTCGCTGCCACCACGGATGGTGATCCCGATGTTGACGGGGGTGGGGTCGGTGGACCGCTGAGCGCTGACGGCAGTGCAGACTATCTGGCTGACGGCGTGCGGCGAGAGCGCGCTCACGTCCACGGGCAGTAACACGTCCACCTTGCCGGTGCCGGCCGTGGCGTGCACGAGTCCGGGCGAGATCGGCACCTCGGTGCTGAGTCCGCGGGCCTGCTCACTGGGGGTGGGGCCGGCGAACAGGGTGTTGACCGCGGCTTCGGCGGTCGTCGGGCCTGCGACCTGCCGTACCACAGGGGTGGGCCCGGCCGGGCCCAGGAAATACAGGCTGGCGGTGGTCTTGATCCCGGTCGCCGGTCTGTCCAGCGGCATGACTCCGCTGGGGCGGATGGCACATCCCGAGGCGGCGATGGCGACAACCGGCAGCAGGAGGAGGAAGCAGCGGGGTGTCATAGTGTCTCCTCGCTCTCGGCCGACGGGCGCAGAGGCAGGGTGAACCGGAAGGATGCTCCCGCGTCCACACCGTTTTCCGCCGTGATCGCTCCACCGTGCAGGCGTATGTTCTCGGCACTGATCGACAGCCCCAGGCCGCTTCCTTCGGAGGGTGCGCGGGCGGAGTCGGCCTTGTAGAAGCGTTCGAAGACATGCGGCAGGACCTCAGGAGGCAGCCCTGGACCGTGATCGCTCACCTCGAACAGCACGCGGTCGGTCGTGGCCTCGGTGCGGATGCGGATTGGAGACGCGCCGTGACGTAGGGCGTTGCCGACGAGGTTGGCGATCACCACGTCGACTCTGCGGGCGTCGAGACGGGCTCGCACCCCGTCCTGGAGGTCTGCGGTTACGCGGTCCAGCCAGCTGCGCCGGCTGAGCGCCTTGAGGACGAGTTCGGTGACGTCGACGTCCTCCAGCTGGAGGTTGGCGGTACCGGCGTCGAACCGGGAGATCTCCATGAGGTCTTCCACCAGTCGGGCCAGATTGGTGGTCTGATCGATGATCAGGCGTACCGCGGTGGCGCTGTCCGGCAGGAGGTCGGGCATGTCATCGACGAGGACGTCGGTGACGACCGACATCGCCGCCAGCGGGTTGCGCAGCTCGTGGGAGACGTCGGCGGCGAAGCGGCGGGCGTTCTCCTCCATCCGTCGCAGTTCGCTGACGGTGGTCTCCAGGGCAGCCGCCGTGCTGTTGAACGTGCGGGAGAGATCCGCGAGTTCGTGGGCGCCGGACACGGCGAGGCGGACGTTCAGTCGCCCCGCACCAAGTTGCTGGGCGGCCTCATTGAGGTCGCGAACGGGACGCAGGACGCCCCTGGAGAGGAGCAGTGCGAGAAGCAGCGCCAGCAGTACTCCCGGCACGACGCCGCGCTGCGCGGACAACCACAGGGCGTCGAGGGTCTGCTGTTGCGTATTGAGGGAGGTGACCAGGTAGGCCCGGAGCCCCGAGGGGGTGGCGGATGTACCGGCGTAATTCACGCTGAGGCCGACCGTGAGCAGCGGTTCGCCATCATGGACAACTCGCTGGTAGCCGCCGTGCGCAGCGGCCGTGGCGTCCTTGAGCTCGTTGCTGATCAGAGACGATGGGTCGGTGGGCGCGCTGGCCGTGAGGCCGTCGTACCGTGCCAGGACGCGCCAGTCGTGTGCGCTGCCGGCCGCGACGTGCGCGGCGAACTGGTCGAGCCCATGCTGATCCGGTGGGAAGGGGAGTTCGGACGCGGCGGAGTCCACCTGCTCCCGGAACTGCTTGGCCACGGTTTCCTGAGCGTCCTGCAGGACGGTCGCCCGCGCCTCACGGAGGGTGAAGACGGTGGTGGCCAGCGTGCTTGCCGCCGTGACCAGCACGAATGCCAGGATCAGGCGTAGCCGCAGACTGGACGGAAGAGTGCGTAGGGGGCGCCTCACCGCAGGCCGAACCGGTAACCGACGCCTCGGACGGTGTGGATGTACCGCTGTCCACCGGAGGGGTCCTCGATCCGTTTGCGCAGCCTGGACACACACGCGATCACCAGCCGTGGGTCTCCGTAGTCACGGTGTTCCCAGACGGACTCGAGCAACTGCTGGAAACTGAAGACCCGGCCGGGGGCCGCCGACAGTTCGAGCAGGAGGCGCAGTTCCATGTAGGCGAGGTCGACGGGTTGTTCGTCGAGCCAGACGCGGCATCCTGCCCGGTCGATCTTCAACTGCCCGTGAATCTCCACCGACGGTGGCGTGACGCTGGTCGTCGAGTCCACCCGGCGCAGCACCGCTCGGAGGCGTGCGTCGAGCACGCGGGCCGTGACCGGCTTCACCACGTAGTCGTCCGCGCCGGCCTCCAGTCCCAGCACGATGTCCTGGTCCTGCCCGCAGGCGGTGGACATGACGATGGCGGCCTGCGAGAAGGCCCTGATCCGATGGCAGACCTCGTGGCCGTGCATTCCCGGAAGCATCAGGTCGAGCACAACGGCATCGGGCCGGAAATCTGGAAGCACCGACAGGCCCTCCTCGCCCGATGCCGTGGCGTGTACAGCGTGGCCCAATCGGTGCAGCGCGAGGACGAGGCCCTCGCGCATCGACGGGTTGTCCTCGATGAGTAGCACCCTTGCCATGGCGGAAGTATCACGTGGATTTGGCTCAAACTGATCGGCTGGGAATAAGTGTTACGCAACGGTCACTCTGCCCCCACCTGCTCATGATCGGGCGGGGGCCCGCTCTCATGTACCGGCGCGTAGCGCCTCCGCCGGCTCCATCCGCGCAGCCCGGAGCGACGGGTGCAAACCTGCCACCAGGCCGACCAGTGCTCCGGACACCGGTGCTCCGAGGGCCAGTCGCATATCCAGCACGGGTGTCCAGTCCTGGACGAGAGAGACGCCGACGACCGCTACGATGCCGAGGCTTGCCCCGATGATCCCGCCGATCAGGCCGATCATTGTTGACTCGGCCAGGAACTGGGCGGCGATGTGCCGCCGGGAGGCTCCCAGTGACCGGCGCAGGCCGATCTCGCCGACCCGTTCCATCACCGTCACCAGGGTGACGTTCGCGATGCCGATGGCGCCGACCACGAGTGACACCAGCCCCAGGATCAGGAACAAGCCGTTGACATCGTGCTCCACTCCCGCTCGCAGCGTCGCTGGGTTGGGCGGGGCCAGCACCCGTACCTTCTCCGAGCTACCGGGTGAAAGGGCCAGGGGGGCCTGCCGGGCTATCAGCGGCGCGGCACCGAGCCGGGTGGTGACGAGCACGGAAGTGACCCGCGAGATCCCGAAACGCTGCGCGGCTGTCTTGGGGGGCAGGATGACAGAGGACGCGAGTGTCGCGGCGTCGGGCCGCTGAATGTCCCCCAGGATGCCGATCACGAGAAAGGCGTCGTTGCCGATGAAGACGGCCGGCAGGCTGTCGAGCCGGTAGATGCCCAGCTGTCGTGCGGCCTGCTCGCCGAGCACCGCGACCCGTTCGGCTCGCTGGTCGTCGCCCTCGTCGAAGAACCGGCCCTGCCGCACGCGGGCTTGGGCGGCTGCCGGCAGAGCCCCCCTCGCCGCCACCACCGGCAGGGTCTGCGCGCTGTCGCCCAGCGGGTCGATCAGGTTGTTCGAGCGCACCGATGTGTTGGACATGTTCGAGGGCTGGGCCACCGCAGCGGCGGTGACGACGCCGTTCAACCTGGTGAGCTGCGGCAGGGCGTCCCAGGACACCACGGGTGGTGCGGTGGGGTCGCGTGGCTGAGCCGTTTCGGGAATGGTGGCGGTGAGCCGGGTCGCCTCGGCCGCGGTGAACTTGCCACTGATCTGGTTGCCGGCGGTGGCGCCGACACCGAGCGTGATGACCAGGGTGGTGATGCCGAGCACCGTGCCCAGTGTCGTCAGCGTCGAGCGGACCGGGCGGGCCAGTACCCCCGCCAGCACCTCGGTCACCAGGTCGCGCCAGTGCATGACCGGTCGCTTGGATCGCGGGCGCCGCTTGCGGGCGCGCAGAGCGGTCATCGGCTGTCTCCGGTCGGGAGGACGAGTGTTGTCTCGGCGGCTTCGATGAACTCGTCGGTCTCGGTGAGAAGGCCGTCCTGGATCCTCACCCGCCGCCGGGCCCGTCGGCTCACCAGGTTGTCGTGGGTGATGACCAGCAGTGTGGTGCCCTGGTCCTGCAATTCGTCGAACAGGTCCAGAACGGAGGAGGTGGAGGCGGTGTCGAGGTTGCCGGTGGGTTCGTCGCACAGCAGCAGCGAGGGACCGCCCAGCAACGCCCGGGCGATGGCCACCCGTTGGCGTTCGCCGCCGGACAGCCGATCGGGGCGAAAACCGACCCGGTGATCCACCCCGACCCGCTGCAGCGTCTCGACCGCGCGCCGTCTGCGGGTGGCCCGGTCCGCTCGTCGATAGACCTCGCCGAGCATGACGTTCTCCTCGACGGTGCGGTGGTCCAGCAGGTGGAAGGACTGGAAGACGAATCCGATCCGGCTGCCGCGCAGCCACGTTCTGTCCACGTCCCCCAGGGCGTTGGTCTCCACGCCGTCCAGCCGGTAGCTGCCGCTGGTCGGGCGGTCGAGCAGGCCGAGCGTGTTGAGCAGGGTTGACTTGCCGGAGCCGGAGGGCCCGACCACGGCGACGTAGTCACCCGAACGGACCGTGAGGTCGACCTCGCGCAGCGCGTGGACCGGCGGCTCGGAGGGGAAGGTACGGCTGACTCCTTCCAGCCTGATCACCTCGCGGGGGGCGTCAGTCGCCGGGGGCGCGATCACGAACCGCCCCCCTGGCGGGTGCCGATGACGACCTGGTCACCGGAGTTCAGGGCGCCACCCTGCGCAGGGGTCACCTGCACCTCGCCTGCCACCGACAGCCCGGGAGTGACCGCCACATCGGTGGTTTTCCCATTGCCGTGGGCGACGCGTACCCAGGCCCTGCCGTCGGCCTTGGTGGAGAGCGCCGAGACCGGAACGACCAGCGCCTTACCCTTAGTGGAGCCGACCTGGACTGTGACCTTGACGGCCTGGCCGTTGTAGGGCGCAAGTGCATGCGGATTCCGCACCGCCACCCGGATCGATGTAGTCGCCGGCGTGCCGTCGCCCCCGGACGTATTGCTGCCCGCATCGCGGGGCGCGCCCCCTGACCCCGCAGATCCTCTCCCGCCGCTGGTGCCGGCTGTCCGGCCGCTGCCCAGGGCCGTTACAGAGGCGGGAAACTGCTTGCCGTCCGGGGTCTGCACGGTGGCCGTGGCTCCTGCTTTGAACAGCTGGGCGTCGGAGGCCATCACCTGCCCCTGGATTTGCAGCGCGGAGCCGGAGACCGAGCCGATCTTTCCGGTGGCCGGCGCTCCGACCGAAGCGGACAGGTTGGTGAGCCGGGCCGGGAGGTCCCGAAGGAAGATGAGCTCGCCTGAGGGTACGGTCACTCCGGCCGGGGCTGCGGGTCTTGCGGCGGTTCGGGCCGGAGCAGTGGGGGAAGGCGGCTGGCTGCTTTCAGGGGAGTCGGGCTGCTCGGGGGGCGCTGTGGCGGGAGCGTAGTGGCGGCTCGCGTACCAGCGGGACACGGCCTGTTCGGTCGACGCGTCGTAGGTGCCGGTCACCGGAGTAGGGAAACCGATGTCCGTGAGCCCCTGCTGCAGTTGCCTGACGTCGTCGCCGGTGGCTCCGCGAGCCAGTGTGCGGTACATCGGGACACCGCCCTTGAGCACCAGTACCGGGCGACCGCTCACCTCCAGCAGCACCGAACCTTCGGTGATCTTGCTGCCCGCCTTCACCGCCACCTTGGTCACCAGCGGCTGTGTGACGGAGGCGGCTCCCCGGGACGGCTCCACCGTTCCAGCGAAATTGAGCGGGCGGGCGGCGGCATAGCTGACCGTCCCCTGGGTGACCACGGTGCTGGTCAGCATGCGCTTCTCCACGCTGGCGGTGATCAGCGAGGCGGCGGGCGGCCGGTGAGCCGCGGCGGCGTCCGCGGGGGACTGCACCTGGCTGCCCACCGCCCAGCCCACCACACCCATCACCACGACACCCGAGACCACGCAGAGCAGTACCTGCTTTGTCGTCGCCATGGCTACTGCAGCCCGCGCTTCTCGGCGTACTCCTTCGTCCCCGGGATGTCGGCCATTGCGGCGGACTGCCTCTTCTGCAGGGCTTGGGCCCGCGGGAAGTACTTCTTGCCGCATTCCAGATCGTCCAGGGCTGCCTTGATCTCGTTGTTCATCAGCGGCCGGGCGGTGTCCGCGCCCAATTTCCGGCTGAAGGAGTCGGTCATCTGCACTCGCTTCTGGGCGAAGGGCCCCTCCACGGTATTCTCGACGGCGCTGGGATTGGTGCCGGCCACGATGTAGCCCTTGCCGCGCAGGCAGGAGGCGTAGGTCTGCGCAGCGGCGACCAGCTGGGGATCGGTGTTGAACTCCTGCCGCTGACGCTCATGCAGGGCGTTGATCTGGTCGTCGTTGCCGGCCGGGGGCCGCGTGATCCCGGCCGCCTTTTCTCCCCGGGCATTGCACGAGTTGGGGTCCCCGTTGCCCTTCTTCTCGCTCTCGTTCCCGTGGAGCGCCTTGTCATAGGCCTTCTTCTGGCCTGGCGTGAGCTTGGCGACGATGGCCTGGTTGGGATCCGTGTACGTGCTGGACGCACCGTCGAGATGCGGATCGTTGGGGTACACGTAGGCGGCGAAGTAGCCGAAGCCGTACTTCTTGCGGTACGCCTTCATCTCGGCGTAGGTCGACGGCGTCTTGGTCTCATCCGACTGCGGTGGAACGGCCGGCACGTACCGGAAGCCCTGCTTGCGCATACACGCGGCGACCGCGTCCTCCATGACGCGCAGCTTGTCCTGCCGGCCCTGGGCGGACATGCTCGACAGCGGGGTGGGTTTCGCGCTACCGCCTGCCGCGGCCGAGCCGTCTCCCGTGGAGCCTGCGCTTCCGGCTTCGCAGGCAGTCAGTGCCATGCACAGTGCTGCGGCTGCGGCCGCAAGGAGAAGAGGTGAACTTGGTCGCAAGCTCATATGGGTTCCCGTTTTCCCGTTCGTCCGCGGTGCGGGTCTCCCGGCGAATTGGCCGGCTCCGCACCTCCTTGTCGGTCGATGGTGGCGGCCGCAGAGCACGAGCTGTACTTCAGGCGCTCATGAGCGTGTAACAGTCTTGGGAGAGCGTGCGACCTCGCCCGCTACCGGCGGGACTCGTCCGGTACGGCTGTCCTTGACTTGGGCCGGACGGCTAGCGGCACAGCATTTCAGCAGAAAGAACGGGACGACGTCGGTGCGAGGCTGGCTACGGTGGTGAGGATGTGGCCCGTAACTTCTGGTCACCTATGAGATGACCTTGTCATGCCACGTTCTGGGCGGCTGAACGGGTACGTCACTGGGAGCGGACCGGGAGAGGCTCGGCCCGTCCATCTTCGGTTTAGGCCTGCAAGGAGATCGGTAGCAGTGAGGATCCGTTGAACGTGGCGATGTGTCATCGCGGAACCTCGGTGATGTCGGCACCGAGGTGGCGGAGCGCGGCCGGCAAGCCGGCGTGCGATTGCCGGATCAAGCCGGTGATGGTCGTGGTGCCGCGGGCCGTCAAGCCGGCGACGAGGAGGGCGGACCCGGTGCCGAAGTCGTCGGTCGCCTGCACGATGCCGCCGGTCAACCGCTGCGGTCCGGTCAGGCGGCACTGGGAGGACGAGATGGCGTCGAACTGGGCACCTAGCCTGGTGAGTTGACACAGCACTTTGGCATGGCGCCTCGGGTTGATGGCGTCAGCGAACGTGTGTGTACCCGGCATGCCCAGGGCGACAGCGATGAGCGCGGGTTCGAGGTCCGAATCCAAGCGATAGGGATCCAGTGAAGCCACGGCCCACAACGGACGGTTGGTCGGACGAACCTGGTCCGCGTGGACGGCGATGGCATCGGGCTCCTCGGTGATGGGGATGCCGAGCTGCCTCAGGGCGTCCACTACGGGTGCGAGGTCTCGACCGCGGATGCCTTCTACACGAGCGACCCCGCCAGTGGCTGCGACTGCACAGGCCAGCGCCCCGGCCGCCGGCTTGTCGCCCGGAACTGTCCAAGGAAGTGCGCAGTCTTGACCGTGCGATGGTGGGCCGACGGTCACCACGTCTTTGCTGAACCCCACCCTCCATCCACAACTGCTGAGGCATTTGAGGAGACTGATGATCTCTGAACTGAGGTTGGGGTTGCGGAGTTGCAGAGGAGTCTGGCTCATCACGGCCCGAGCGATGGCTGCGACGCTTGCGCTACGGGATCGGCGCGGCAGACGAATCTGAACTTCATCGCGGTTGTTGTCGGTCGCGCGCACTCGGTAGCCGTACTCATTGACCACCACCGTGTCACCGAACGCCTTGTAGACGCCGAAGTGCAACTCCATACGGCGGTCGCCGATCCCGGCGCCCGGTGGCCAGGGCAAGGCTGCCTGGCCGCTGGAGGCCAGTAGTACGGGGAGGAGGTAGTACGAGGAGCGGAACCGCGATGCTTGTGCGATATCAGGTGCCGACGATCGGCCGGGGGCGGGCAGCATCACCACCGTCTCTGGGCCGGTGACCGGCCGCGCGATACGGTAGCCGCAGCTTTTGATCAGGGCGAGCATTGCCAGTGTGTCCTCGTCGGCGGGCACGTTGTCCAGCTTCACGGCACGGCGGGTGGAGGCGGCTGTAGCGAGCAGGATGAGCGTCGCGGTCTTCGAGCCGTCGACACGTATGACCCCTGACAGGGGGCGGCCTGGACGGACGGTTGCCGTACGAGCGTCGGCATATGGCGACTTGGTGACGGTCACGAAGACCCTCCACGGGCGAGAAGGAATGACAGAGCCGGGGTAACGTGGGGAGGCCGGGGAGCTTGCGCTGACGGCTGGGCAGTGAGAGGCCGGTGTGCCGCCGCTATGACGCGGATTTCGTCGGCTCGTCGATGCGGCCTTCCAGGGTGAGCGCGAGGCACTTGCCCGGAGGCGGCTGAAGCACCACGGAGCCCATCAGCCCAACGGCCTTTCCGGGACGCCATCGATCTGTCCGTCTCTTCGATGGGTCCCGGCCCGTCGTGGCTTGGCCAGAGCCATCCGGACGTAGACGTGGCGCGCGGCCGCGAAGGCGTCAGCGCATGGCGAGCACGCCGCAACGTGGCCGGCGAGTTCAGTCCGGCGTGGTTTGGAGCACTTGCCCTGGAGGTAGGGGGCGAAGCGGCGCCGGTAGGCCGCACACACCGGGTCATCGGTTGCAGGGATATGGGCGGTGAGGAAGGCGGTGCGCAGCCGTTTGCGGGCGCGGTGAAGCCAGACGGAGGCCTTGGGTGTCGGGATGCCGAGCTTCACGCCGATCTCGGACGTGCTGTAGCCCTGGACCGCACTTGCCCAGACGACGGATCGATCGAGCGCGTCCAATGAGTCCCAGGAAGACTTGGCCACGTCAGCCACGTCGCAGGGCTCATGTGTCCTCGTCGCCCCAGCCAGCGCATCAAGCCGTTCTGGATCACCGATCAGAACCGCATCGGCGGACCTTGCCCGGCTGGCGTCGATGATCAGGGTGCGGACAGTGGTGAACAGGTAAGCCCGGAAGTTGGTGTGCGGGCCCTTGCCTGCGCGCAGGTGGTGCAGGATCCGAGCGAAAGATTCGGACACGATGTCGTCAACGTTGCTTTGGGTGAGGCTATGACACAGTTTGAGGGCGGCATTCTCGTAACGAATCCACAGCTCAGCATAGGCATCCATCTTCCCTTGTCGGGTGGCCTCCACCAGTTCTCTATCGGTCGCCAGCACCCAGTTGTCGCAACTTCGTTGGCGGAATGCCCCCATCGTTGCCTGTACCTCCTGCGTAGACCGCCGCAGCAGTGCGGTGTGTGCAATCGAGAGACCGTGGGGCCAGATCGCTTACGCCGTACGCCATTCATGTGAGGAGAGTCACACAGGCTCGTTTGATCTCCAGGCGGCCGCTCGTCTAGGGAGTTTGACTCTCGGAGGCTGGTCCGACGGGGACGGCTGCCGTGATTCTGCATGCGCGCGCAACTCCGGCTCCTGCTGCGAACAACTGCGTTGGTCTCCGCGTGCAATCGCAGAACGCCTCGATCGTCTGTAGAGACGAGACCCCAACCTGGCTCTTGTATCGCCTGGTTCGTTTCGCCAGTGTTCACAAAGAACGAGGACCGGATGTTGACATCACAGCCCCATGTTGTCGGGACCGGCAGACGTGGGGGACGCGACGAGAGAAGCAGGGAAATGGAGACGCGGCCGTGGACAGCAGGAAAGGTGGTTCGCGGCTTCGCATCGGCGCTGTTTTCCTTGAGCGGGCTCGCGCTGAGCGGCGTAGGGGCGACCACCGCTTCCGCGGCCACTCCGAGCTGCGAACAGTCACTCAGCTCCACCTCGGCCTGGGACCACACCGGCGGCTGGAAATCGAATGACGGCGGTAGTGCCTGGGCGGACTCAAGCGAGTCTCTCAGCCCCGAGACGTTGTCGCGTTGCGTTTCGAACCTGGCAACGAGTGGCGCTCAGTTCACCTTCGACTGGAGCTGGGACGGCACGGACGGTGCTTCGCAGGCAGCGGTGGCCCCGGTCTCCTGTGGCAGTACCGTCGGCAGTACGGCGACCATCGGAGTGCAGGCAACAGAGTCGGGCACAGCCGACAGTACATTGACCAGCACCGCACGTGGGACGGGGCCGCTGACCGAGCAGGACACATCGAAAAACGGCTCGCCCGTGACGACCAGCGTCGACGAGACCCTGGGGGGATCGCCGATCGACTCCTCCGTCGCGGTTGGCGCTTTCGGAGCCGTGAGCCTGGCCGTCGGCATCACTGGGTGGCGACGGCGTGCTTCGCGGGGCGACGTATGAACTGGCCTCAGATCCCGCCCCCGCGGCAAGCTGAGACGGGGGTAGGGCGCCGCGTCCCCGACCGGCATCGGGTGGCGGTCGTCGTCGGTACCCGCCCGGAGATCATCAAGCTGGCCCCGGTCATCGGCGAGGTGAATGCTCTGCTCGGTGACGGCAGCGCCCTGGTGATCGACACCGGCCAGCACTTCGACGAGTCCATGTCCGGCCGGTTCTGGCGCGAGCTCGGCCTGCCCACGCCGGAGGTGAGGCTCGAGGCGGGCGGTATGACCCGCGCCGACTGCCTCGGTTACTTGACTGTCGAGCTGGGCCGGGTGTTCGCAGCCTTGGCGCCTTCGGCCGTGGTGGTGCAGGGCGACACGAACACCGCCGCCGCCGGTGCCCTCGCGGCCAATGCTGTGGGGGTACCGCTGGTCCACATCGACGCGGGCCTACGGTCTTACGACCGGACAACGCCCGAGGAGCACAACCGGGTCATCACCGACCACCTGGCTGACCTGTGCTGTGCTGCGACGCCGCACAACCACGCCAACCTGGCACTCGAGGGGATACCCAACAACCGCGTCATACTGACCGGCAACACCATCGTCGAGGCGGTCGAGTCGCAGCTGCCCAGCAGGGAGGACCGGCTGGGCTTCCTGCGTCGGTACGGAATGCACCCGGACGCCTACATTCTGGCAACCATCCACCACCCGGAAAACACCGATGATCCTCGGACGCTGCGTGCCCTCATCGAGGCCCTCGCCAGTCTGGTGGACCGGATGCCGGTGCTGTTCCCGATGCACCCGCGTACCAGGCACGCGGTGCAGAGGGCCGATTGCAAGGATGTGCTTTCCCGGATATTGGTCATCGATCCGGTGAGCTCGCGCGAATTCCTGTCGCTGGCCGTGCACGCCGCCGTTCTGGTCTCAGACTCCGGTGGCGTAGCTGAGGAAGTGACCGTTCTGAAGCGGCCGCTGGTTGTCGTCCGCACCTTGACCGAACGAGCCGAGTCGATGGAGGCGGGCTTCGCCCGCCTGGTTGCGCCGCACCAGATCGTTCCTGCGGTCGCGGGAATCCTGTCCCGTCACCGAAAACTTGTCGCCCGCCTGGCCAATGAGCCCTGCCCGTATGGCAACGGGACTGCCGCAGCGCGGATCGCCTGGGCTACCAAGCAGCTCATTGAACAGGGGAAGGACTGAGCAATGTGCAACGGGTCTCTCTCCAGCAGTCCTGGCAGGCCCGCGGCTGCGCCGCAGACACCGCACCACCACCCCCGGCCCGGCTTCCGCGAAGGCCCCGGACCTGAACCGAGGAACCACCGCAGAAGCGCCGAACAGCAAGTACGTCAGCGCTATCACCTATTCCTGCCGGGCGGCGGGAAGTTCCTCTGTCTGGTCACAGCGAACCTACAGATCTGAGCCACGTGCACCGGGGCAAGTCGGTTCCAAGATGCACATCCTTCGGACGCGGACGGACTGCTCCTGGTCGTCGGCGTCTCGGCTGGGAGCACCGCTGACAGCGACGGTATGAAGCCTATGGTCGAGGGCCGAGGAGTATGTCTGGGCAGACGGCGTCCGCCCGCGGAGAGGCATGGAGGAGGCGAACCCGACCCTGGTGCTGTTGGGCGTGCGCGGGGGCGGCTCGAAGGGAGCCGGTCGCGATGGTGGCGGACCCAAGATCCCGGCGTGATGGAAACGGCGGGCCTGTCGTTCCTCCGGAACGTCACCGGGAGTAGTGCCTGGGGTGATCAAGGCTCCGAGCGCCCGGCGGATCTACGCCCTGCCCTCGTCATCGGTCGGTACCTCGGTCTTCGGCCGTCCGGAGCCGCCCAGTGGTGACTACCGTTTGGTCGTTCCGGGCGGCCTCGTGGGGGCCGGTACGGCTGATGGTTCACAAGGACTGGGAGCCCTGGTCGGCAGGGGGCGAACCGGGAGAGGGCGGCCTCGGTCAGCTGTCACTGACGGGCGGACCTCAAGAAGTGGTCCACCTACGGGGATTGGTGTGGTCGTCGAGCAGCGCGTTCCGATGGTGAGGTCGAGGCCGTCCAGCTCGAACACCCAACAGATGACCGGGGGGACTGCCGTCGAGGGGAGGGGGGGAGCAGTCCGGCCCCCGCCCGGCGGGGTGGGCCTCGGTGCCGTGGGTGCGGTGGGCGATGCCGACTCGGACGGGGTCCGAGTCTCATGCGGGGTCGCGGGCTTGGAAGGGGACGGCGTCGCCCTCGGATTCGCGGTCTCGGACGACATCAACGTGGACGGCACGGGTGAGGCGGATTCGGGCGCGTCCGACGGTGCAGGCCCGACGGTCGGTCCCACGGCGGTAGGTCCCACGGTGGGGTGGTCTGCCGCGTCGGTGGTCGGCGCCCCAGCAGCCCAATCGACGCGGGAAGGCAACCGAATGCCGTGCCGCGCGAGCCAGGCACTCGGGCTCGTCGGCTCTCCGGGAGCTGGTGTGGTGCCGGGCGACTCCGCCACCGTGGCGGCTGGTGCGTCGGCCACAGGACGCTGCCGGGGCAGCGTCGGGCTGACGGAGGGCGCGCGGGGGGACGTCGAGGGCGATGGCTCCTTGCCAGGCGCCCAGGGCTGTTCGACCGTTCCGGCATACGTGTGGTGGCCGGCGGTGTGGTGGGTTCCGGAGAGCGTCAGGGCCAGGGCGCCGGCGCCCAGCACGACGCCGGCTGTGGCCGTTCCGATCAGGGCCTTGCCGCTCGTCCACTTGGCCTCGTGGAGGATACGAGTATGGCGCGCCTGGGCGACGTGCCTCGGGGTGCGCAGCAGATAGGTGGCCGCGGCAGGGCCGAGGAACAGCGGGACGACGGCCGTGCGGATCGAGGACGAGACATCGGCCAGTTCGAGGTAAAGGCCTTGGCAGTGCTCGCAGTTGTCCAGATGTTCCTGCACGAGGGCGGTCTCCGTCGGGCTCAGCTTGCCCCGCGTGTAGGCGCCCAGCTTGGCGGCGTGTTTGCGGCATGCCTCGTCCGTCATGGTGGTGATGTGGGCCTGGATATAGGCGATGCGCAGGCCCTCACGCGCACGGTAGGCCAGTGCCGAGACGCTGTTCGGTCGGAGTCCCAGCAGGCCCCCGATGACCGTCGGCGCCTCGCCCTCCACTTCGGTGTGCCACAGCACTGCCTGCCAGCGCTCGGGCAGGGATCTGAAGGCCTCGCCGACCGCCCGGCTGTCGAATGCCTCGGTCGCGGCATCCCTCACGGGTTCGGCAAACTCGTTGGAGTGCCACACATCCGTGAGTACTGTTCGTTGTTGCTCCCTGGCACTACGGAAAGCGCAGTGCTGGATCGTGCGCAGTAGGTAGGCGCGGAAGAACTCGGTGGGGCCAGCCCCCTTGCGCAGCACGTCCAGAACGTTGGCGAAGGCCTCGGCGACCAAATCGTCGACGTCTGCCTCGCGAGTGGCGAAGCGTCGGGCACAGGCGGCGGCAGCCTTGTGGTGCCGCGAGTACAACACCTCGTATGCCGCGCTGTCGCCGACACGCACCGAGGCGATCAGTGTGGCGTCGCTGGCCTCGGTGGACGGTTGGGGAGTGGCAGGTCTGTCGCTCATGAGACCTCTACATGCGGTGAGATGGGGGACTGCTACCGGAACGAGGCACCCTTGGCTGAAATGGGTGGTGACACGTTAGAAAGCCGTAAGTTATAGCGTCAATAACCTCCAGTTTCGGCCTCCATGAGATTGATGGGGTGATGCCTGGTGGGTGGGCGTACCCGGGCTCCCGTGGAGGGGGGTTGAGCTGCGGAATCCCACTCGTGGGGTGATCGCCCCACACTTCTTGTGTCGTACGTCACATAGAATCGTGATTTCCCTGCGTCATGCAGCGCCAGTTGGGGCCTCATCAACCCAGGTCCGGTCAATGCGGCCGGCTGACATGGTGAAGAGGAAGCCGCGGTTGAAGGACGAACGTGTAGGGCCGCTCGTGAATTCGATGCCGCCCGACGATGAGTTCCCCCTCTTCGTTGAGCGTCTGGGGAACACGCCATTCAAAGTTCCGGATCAGCCCGAGGAGTTGGCCACACAAAACGAGAGCACGCTTGAGTTCCCTGCCGATCTCCTGCCGATACCGGATCCCGGCTCTGACCTCTCTCCCGAACCAGCGACACCCGGCGAGGTACGGCGGCGGACACCGCGGCTCGTCACGGACATACGTGAGTACCGCCCGCGTCTGGTCCTGCCCGGCTGGATCGCCCTGCTGTGGGTGCTGCTGTGCGGTGCCGCCATCGCCGTGATCGCGGGGAGGCTCCCCTACCTCCCGCGTCGGGTGAACCTGCCCGAGCCGGCCCCGGTACCCCTCATCTGTCTCGGCGTTCTCCTGCTGTTCGCGGTGAGTGGCCTGATGGGCAACCGGGCAGGTTTCGCCGTCGTGCTGTCCCGGTGGGGGCGATACCGGGGCACGGTTCGCAGGGCAGGCCTGCTGTGGGTGAACCCCTTCCTCAGGCGGCACCGTGTGGACGTACGGCTGCGTCACTTCCGGGGCGATTCCATGGCCGCTGTGGACCGCGTCGGTCATCCGGTGGTCGTCAGCCTGCTATTTGTCTGGCGGGTAAAAGACACCGCCCGGGCCACCTTCGCGGTCAGTGACCACGAGGAGTTCCTTCGCGAACAGGCGGCGGCAACGGTGTGCGAAGTCGCCGCGACACTGCCGTGCGACCGGTTCGGCGCACCCGGTCCGACGCTGCGGGACGGGAAGTGGTTCGGCGAGGAAATGACCCGCGCCCTGGTCGCCGAGATGGCTTCGCTGGGCCTGGAGATCTACTCCGTCCAACAGCTTTCCCTCGGTTACGACACGAAGGTCGCCGAGAGCATCCGCAGACTGCAGCAGGCCGAGCTCAACGCCGAACTGCGCAGCACTGTCATCAGTGACGCCGTCGATGTCGCCTGGGCTGCCCTTGAGCAGATCAGGGCCAAGGAAGGCGCCGACGAGCAACAGTCCGCAGGCCAGGACCCTTCGTTCCTGCGCCTGCTCGTGCTTTCGCTGCTCACCCCGAGCGCGAACCTCAAGGAATGGGGAAGCCAATGGCCGGACCGACAGAGTTCGTCGAAATAGGTGCCGTTGAGGGAGGTGACGACTGCGAGTACTGCACCACGCAGCTCGGTGTCCTGGACATGGCCGCGGGAACCGAGCAACCGCTGCACAGTCGCCAGGGCGGCGCCCGTGGTAGGCGGGCGGCCGGTGTGGTGCTCGCCCTCGCCACGGGCGTGGTGGGCCTGGGGGTGGCCACCGCTCCCTCGGCCGAGGCCATGCCGGCCCCGAGCAAGGCGGGATGGGACGGGGCCAGGTACTGGTTCAAGTCCAAGGGTGAGTGGCGATGGACGAGCCACTACAGCATCTACCTCCAGCGCACCCGGCAGGCTCCGGCCAAGCAGACGTGGCTGGCGCCGCAGCACGAGGGGTGGGACGGGACCAGGTACTGGTTCAAGTCCAAGGGGGAATGGCGTTGGACGAGTCATTACGACATCTACCTGCAGCGCAGGCATACCGCCGGCTCCCCGTCCACCTCCTCGGAGCCGAAGACGGCACCCACCCGCACCAGCCGCAGCTCCGGTGTCGAACGAGCTGTGGACTACGCCCTCGCCCAGCTCGGCAAGCCCTACATCTGGGGCGGCGACGGCCCCGTCGGCTACGACTGCTCCGGCCTGGTACAGCAGGCGTACCGGCGCGCCGGGATCCTCCTGCCGCGCGTGGCCTCCGACCAGTACGGAGCGGTCACGAAGATCTCGCGGAGCAGCCTCCGCCGCGGTGACCTGCTCTTCTGGTCGTCCAACGGACGGCAGTCGGGCGTCCACCACGTGGCTGTCTACCTGGGCAACGAAAGCTATGTGGAGGCGCCCCGACCAGGGAAGAAGATCCGTATTTCGTACATGTCCAGTTACTATCCCACCTTCTTCGGCCGTCCCTGACAAGGAGGCAAGCCTGTAGGGACTCATGTGACCTGTCCGTTTCTCATCAACGTGTCCAGCGCGGTGCCCGATCGGAGACGTTGATGAGAAACGCGAGGCCAGCCCCTCCGCCTCAGCCAACCTGTCCCGGGCCCAGTCAAGAACTGGACGCCGTAGTGAGAATTTCGCCCGGACAGAACGATGAGAGGCCTCCGCGAACGCCCAGGTCTGAGTCGTTCGTGGACAAGAAGAAGGAGAACTACAAAGCCATTGGTCCGTGATGGCGTCATAGGGGCGGGGCTGGTGTCTCTGTCCAGGTGCCGTCTTTGACAGCGGCACCAGCCCTGCCCCCTACGGGAGAGGTCCCAGCCATGACGATGCCCACGCTGCCACCCGCGTCACCACCGCCGCCTCGCGTGCTCACCCCGCGGCAGGAGGAGGTTCTGCGGTACATGCTGAGCGGTGCCACGGCGAACCAGATCGCCGATGCACTGAGTATCAGCTGCGCCACTGTGCAGTCGCACCTGCGAGCCATCTACGCGGCCTTCGGGGTCAAGAACCGGGCACTCGCGGTCATCGCAGCCATTGAGCGGGGCTATCTGAGCGAGAACGTCGACCCTGTCTGGAAGCACGACCGGGAGCATGTACTTCGCGCTCTCCGGCAGACGTGGAGTCCGTGCCAGGTCCACCCGGTCTATGCGCGCGGCTGCGCGGTCTGCGTTCGCGCAGCCACCCTCACCCTCGCCATGGCAATCGTGCGAAACCCGGGCGCGGTGCCCAACCCGCCGCCGGCCGGGCCTCCTGCTGGCTTCCGTCGGCCGCAGCCCGAAGTGCCCGGCAGGGGCCCGCGGACCCAGCCCGGAACGTCGTCCTCCGCGTCGGAGGTCATGTCCAAGGCCCAGTACAGAGCCGCTTCATGACGCCCACACATGCGATACCGGCCTCCGCAGCCCCCTCCGCAGCCGCCCCCAATGGCTTCACCCACGTGATACCGCCACCCCGCTATCACACCGCTGATTTTCTTCTCGTCGGTTTCGCCATCGCGATGGCTCTCGTCCTCGCCGTGATCATCTTTGTTTCCGCCCACAAAAGCCACCGGCGCGACCGGGCCAGGGCGCGGACCGGGCCCATCTGACCTGTCAGCCAGACAGCATCGTCCGCGCCAGCGTCATGGCCGGTGCCGCGGTCGGCTCAGGCGGTGGGCGGTGCGGCCCGCCGACCCACCGATGCCCGTCGTGCCCAGCCCGGTCCCGGTGCTCGCCCGCCTGTCGTCACCGCCCTGGTGAGCTGTGACGGCAGACTGGCGCCCGGGACCGCGACCTCCGCAACCAGCAACCGGCACAGCGTGCACCTTTGCAGATGGGCGCGGACGTCGGCCCTCCGGCCAGCTGTCAGTTCGAACCGCACGTATGAGGCGGCCGTCAGATATGACAGGTGATCCCCTCGTGACTCCACGGTCCCGGTGCGGCGCAGCGCCCGCCACAGATAGGCGTCGACGAGGGCATCACGGCTGGTCTGTAGCAGGCCGGGCGGGTATCGCGTCGTCGGTTCGCCCTCGACCCCAATCGCCCACAGGACGTCGGCGTGGTGCGCAGGGAGGGAGGCCAGGACGTCGTAAGCGATAAGCGTCTCCTCGGTACTCCTGTCGTCTCCCGAGACCTCCCGGCGCAGCACATGGCAGCCGGCGGCCACCCTGACGGCGATCCTCACCTCTCGCTCGAAGTCGAGGGTCCGGTCGTCCTCGGGGGACTGCTGCAGCACCTGGACGGCTCTCCGGCAGGAGCCGAAGAGCAGCTCCTCCGCACCATCCCGCTCTGCCGGACCGAGGTAACGCTCGATGATTCTCCTGGCCGGACGCAAAGCCCACCTGCAGAGTCTGTGAACGGCGCGGCATTCCCCGAGCCTGGCGCGGCGAACCAGTTCGGCCTTGCGGGGTGCGAGTGCGGGTGCAGCCGGAACGCCGGTGGACAGGGTGTGCGGAAACGGGTCCCGGCCGAGTCGAATCAGCCGTACGGTCTCCGGCTCGACCGCAGCCCCGGTCGCTGGTGCCCTGGCACGGGTGGTGCGCCAGCTGCCCCGAACGGCTCGGCCGTCCCCCGCCCCACCCCAGCCGGATCTCTTCAGGTCGCTCATGGACTCCTGGTCCTCCCCGCACGGCAATTCCAGCCCCTCCGAAACGCAGGAGGCTTTGTAAGTCCTGAGTCTCGGGAGGGCCAGAAATGACGCGGAAGGCTCCGCGCGGTTGCGACATGACAGCGGGCCGCTGTGACAGTCGGCGGATCAAGAACTGCGCTTCATACGGCGACGCTCTTGCCGGGTGAGTCCTCCCCAGACCCCGTAGGGCTCGTTGTTCTTCAGCGCGTACTCCAGGCATGCCGCCTTGACCTCGCACCGGCTGCAGATCTTTCTCGCGTCCGCCGCGGTGCCACCCAATTCAGGGAAGAACCGCTCGGGGTCGGTCTGCGCACACATCGCCCCCTCGGTCCACTCCTCGTATGCCGACGTGCGCTCCGACACGAGACCGAGGTCAAGCTTCTTCACCGACACGTCCACTCCTTCAATCCTTTGAAGCGCGTATCTGCCTCCATGGACTGAGAGTCGCGTTCGGCCGTCCATGACGCCGTCCGACCCACCTAATTCCTGAATGCGCAGACAGGAAGACACCGGTGCCACCCCTGGTGGTTGAGCCGGGGGCAGCGGGTGAGCCAGGACATGGTGCGCTCGATGACCCACCTTCAACGTCCTGATCGCCGGCTGAGCCCTCAGCTTGTCCGCTGAGTGCGGCGAGACGGACATGATCGCGACCGCTGGAACCGGTTTCTGTGCGCGGTGCGGTTCCGTGCTGTGAGGACCAGCCGTCGTGGGCCCCTGCTGGGTGCGCTGTCGACGCTACTTGCCGGGTTGGTCTCGCTCGGGGCGCTGATCTCGACGGTGAACCGGCGGTGCTCACTCCGGGAGAGTGTGCATGGTTCGAGCCTGACGCCACAGCGCCGCCGCCGCAGGGGAGAGCCGTCCCTCGTTGAGACATGCCAGGCCGACTCGTCGTGACGCGCGTGGGGTGATCCTGCGATAGACGACGCCGTCATAGTGGTCGGGAAGAGCAAGCGACGCCACGATCGAGACGCCGTGCCCCTGAGCCACGAACTCGAGGAGTGAGATCAGCTGCTGCAGTTCGTGCGTCACCTTCGGCTGGATGTCCGCGCGGGTGAACATGCGGGCGATCAGCTCCTGGGAGCCGGCGTGGGTGAGGATGACGGGATGCTGCCCCAGGTCACGCAGGTCGACGGGGTCGGTGTCGGCGAGCTCGTGCCGCTCCGGGACGACCGCGACCATCTCGTCGACGGCCAGCGGCAGGGTGTCGAACTGCGGTTTCGGCAGGGTGACCACGCCGATCTCGATGCGCCGCTCGGTCAGGTCCTGCTCGATTTCGAGGTCGGTCTTCTCGGCCACGTACACCTCGACTCCCGGGTAGCGCTTCCGGAACCCGGCGAGCAGAGGTGGGAGCAGGGTGAGCGAGGAGCTGGCGCCGAACGAGCCGATCCGCAGCAGGCCGGCTTTCAGGCCCGCGCTGGCGGCTGCGGTGGTCTGGATCAACTGCAGCGCCGCGAAGACGTCGCGGACGTGGGGGAGGATCTGCTGCCCGGCGTAGGTCAGCTCGACACCAGGTGCGTTGCGGTCGACGACTGCCGTCCCGAGAGTGGCTTCGAGTGCCCGCAGCGCGTGACTGGTGGCTGACGGGGTCATGCCGAGACTGGTCCCGGCGCTCGCAATGGTGTCGGAGGTGACCAGGGCCAGGAACAGGTTCAGTTGCTTGAGCGTCGGGAACGCGCCGGGATCCTTCATGTTGAACTCAACTTCAATTGTTGATGAGGAAACTGAATCCTAGGCTGCGAGTTGTCAGTCCACAACGGGGCTCGGCGGAGCACAAAGGAGTCCTGTCGGTCATGTTCTCCACCACGCTCAGCAAGCTGCGGCCGTCACCGATCCAGGTGATGGCGGAGCAGACCCGGCAGGCGGTACGTGGGGGCCGCAACGTAGTCGACATGACGCTCGGTGAGTCGGATTTCCCCACACGCGAGCATGTCGGCGAGGCCGCGGTCCGGGCGATCGCCGCGGGCCAGACCCGGTACACCCCGATCAACGGTTCGGTGACTTTGCGGGAGGCGATCGTCCGCAAGTTCCAGGGCCACAACGGCATCCCGTGCACCGCTGCCGACGTCACCGTGGGCTGCGGAGCCAAACAGGTCGTCTACCAGGCGTTCCTGGCCACCCTCAACCCCGGTGATGAGGTCCTGATCCCGGCGCCCTATTGGGCGTCCTATGCCGACAGCGTCGGCATGAACGGCGGCGTGCTGAGGCCACTGGAGACCTCACCGGATACCGGCTACGCAGTACAGCCGCAGGCGCTGGCGGACGCGATCACCACGCGAACGAAGTGGCTGGTGCTGAACTCGCCGAGCAATCCATCCGGCACCGCTTACACCGCCGAGCAGTTGCTCGCCTTCGCCGAGGTGGTACGCCGCAGCCATCACCGAGACTTCCTGATCCTGAGTGACGAAATCTATGAGCACATCCTCTTCGACGGCACGCGCTTCGCGACACTGGCTGAGATCGCACCCGATCTGCGCCACCGCATCCTGACCGTCAACGGGGTTTCGAAAGCGTATGCGATGACCGGTTGGCGCGTCGGCTACGCGTGCGGGCCGCGTGCCCTGGTCGAGGCGATGACCAAGATCCAAATGCAGATCAACTCGCATACCTCCTCGGTGTCGCAGGCCGCAGCGGCAGCCGCGCTCGACGGGCCGCAGGACGAGGTACGTCGCCGTTGTCAGGTCTTCCAGCACCGCCGCGATCTGCTGCTCGAGCGGTTCGCCGGGTTTCCTGGGCTGCGTGCGCCCCGCCCGCAGGGCGCCTTCTATCTGTTCCCCGACGTGCGAGCGTTTCTCGGGCGCACCGCGCCGGACGGCCGGTTGATCACCGACGACGTCGCGTTCGCTTCGTACCTGCTCGACGAAGGTGTGGCCGTCGTCCCCGGTTCCGGCTTCGGTATGCCCGGCTTCATGCGGCTGTCGTATGCGACCTCGGATGACAGGCTGCACCTGGCCGCCGACCGGCTGGCCACCGCGCTGGAGCGGCTGTCATGAACGGCTTGCCGCCCGAGGCTCTCGCCGGAGTACGGGTTCTGGACCTTTCCCGGATCCTTGCCGGCCCGACCGCGACCCAGTTGCTCGGGGACCTCGGAGCGGACGTGGTGAAAGTCGAGAAGCCTGGCGAAGGGGACGACACCCGCCGGTGGGGCCCGCCCTATGTGTCCGGCGTGGACGGTCGGCCCACCGCGGAAAGCGCCTACTACCTGTGCGCCAACCGCAACAAGCGCTCGATCGCCATCGACCTGGCCAGTCCAGCGGGACGCGAGCTGGTGCTCGAACTCGTCGCGCGCGCCGATGTGCTGGTGGAAAACCACAAACCGGGCAGCCTCGCGCGCTATGGGTTGGCCTATGACCAGCTTCGGCGGCGGCATCCGCGCCTGATCTACTGCTCGATCACCGGTTTCGGGCAGACGGGGCCCTACGCGGACCGGACCGGCTACGACTTCCTGATCCAGGGCATGGGCGGGATCATGAGCGTGACGGGTGAGCCGGACGGTGAACCGATGAAGACCGGCGTCGGCATCGCGGACGTGATGACGGGCATGTATGCGGTCGCAGGCATTCTGGCCGCCCTGCATCACCGGCAGGCCGGCGGTGCCGGGCAGTACATCGACATCTCGCTGATGGACACGCAGATCGCGTGGCTGGCCAACGCGGGCACCAACTACCTGCTGACCCGCACAGTGCCCGGGCGCCTGGGCAATGGACACCCCAACATCGTGCCGTACCAGGTGTTCGACACCAGCGACGCGCAGATGATCCTCGCAGTGGGCAACGACTCGCAGTTCGCTCGATTCTGCACGGTCGCCGGCGCGGACGAACTTGCCACCGACAGCCGCTTTGCCACCAATCCTGCGCGTGTGGCGCACCGCGAGGAGCTGTGCGCACGCATCGCGCAGCGACTACAAGCACGACCTCGCAGCCACTGGCTGGACGCGCTTCAAGCTGTGGGCGTGCCGTGCGGTCCGGTCAACGACCTGGCCGAGGTCTTCGCCGATCCGCATGTGGTGGCCCGTGGTGCCGAGGTGCGCATGCCGTGTGACTGGGCCGACGCCCGCGAGATCACGCTGTTGGCCAACCCACTGCGGATGTCTGCCACGCCGCCCACATACCGGCGGGTGCCGCCGCGCTTGAACGAACACCGCGACCAGGTCCTCGACGACTGGCTTCGGTCCGGGCCGTCGACCACTGCCCACAAAGGTGAGTCATGTACGAGCTAACTTTCGAGCAGATGGCCTTGCAGGCTCAGGCACGTGAGCTTGCAAGGCTGGAGTTCGCGCCGACGGCGGCGGAAACCGACCGCACGGAGGCCTACCCCTGGGACAACGTGGCCAAGCTGCGCGAAGCCGGGTTCATGGGCATGACCATTCCCGTCAGCCTGGGCGGGCGTGGGTTGAGCTACCTCGACACGGTGCTGGTCATCGAGGAAATCGCCAAGGCATGCGCCACCATGGGTCGCATCACGGTCGAAGCGAACTTGGGTGCGATCAGCGCGATCATGCGCTACGGCACGGAGGAACAGCGCCGTCTCGCCGCCGCTGCCGTGCTGGCCGGCGACAAACCCGCGATCTGCATCTCGGAACCGGGAGCAGGAAGCGCCGCCAGCGAGATGACCACCCGCGCCGACCGGCACGGCGAGCACTACTACCTCAACGGCGAGAAATACTGGATCACCGGTGGCGGGGTCTCCCGCCTGCACCTGATCTTCGCCCGCGTTGTCGACGATGGTGTGGAGCAGGGTATCGGCGCCTTCATCTGCCTGCGCGAAGGCGAGGACTCACCGAGCGAACTCGTGGTGACCAAACGTACCCGCGCGATGGGCGTGCGGGGCATTCCGGAAACCCACCTGGAATTCCATGACCTGATGATTCACAAGTCGATGCTGGTCGTACCGCCAGGCGGGTTGGTGCGCGGCTTCGCTCAACTGATGCGGGCCTACAACGCACAGCGCGTAGGCGCGGGGACGGTGGCGCTGGGCATCGCGCAGGGAGCTTTCGAGGAGGCCGTCGCCTACGCGAAGCACCGCCATCAGTTCGGCCGGCCGATCGCCGAGTTCCAGGGCTTGCAGTGGATGTTGGCCGACATGACCACACAGATAGCCGCGGCGCGGCACCTGCTGCGGGCGGCCGCGTGCGGCGGCCAAGGGGACTTCCCGGACATGGCGGCGGCGGCACAAGCCAAGATCTTTGCGGCCGAGATGGCCTGCAAGGTCACCAATGACGCGCTGCAGATCCACGGTTCCTCTGGTTACGGCAGCGACCTCCCGCTCGAGCGGCACGTCCGCGACGCGCGCATGTTCACCATCGCAGGCGGTACCGCGCAGATTCTGCGCACTCAGCTCGCCAGTTCAGTGTTGGGGATGAAGCTGCCCCAAACGCGCAATGGCTACCTCCGCAAGCCCGAGCCCTCACCTGACAAGGCCCAGTAATGGCGTCTCCCACAGTCGCACAGGTCATCGGTCGACGGCTGCACGAAGCAGGCTGCCGGCACGCGTTCGGCATTCCCGGCGGCGAGGTTCTCGCCCTCATGCGGGGAATTCACCAGGCAGGTGTCAAGTTCACGCTGGTCAAACACGAGAACTCGGGTGGGTTCATGGCCGAGGGCGTGTTCCACCGCAGCGGCGCCCCCGGAGTTCTGATCGCCACGCTCGGTCCCGGGGTCGCGAACGCGACCAACGTCGTGGCCAACGCCTGGCAGGATCGCGTGCCGATGCTGTTCATCACCGGCTGCGTCGACGAGGACGAGGCCGCCACCTATAGCCACCAGGTTTTCGACCACGCGGCGCTGATGAAGCCGATCACCAAGGCATCGCTGCGCATGACCCCCGCGGCGGCCGAGGCGCTGATCGACAAGGCGATCGCGATCGCGATCGACGATCCGCCCGGTCCCGTGCACATCGACGTGCCGATCTCCGTCGCCACGCAGCAAGCAACGCGTGCGACGGGAACCCGCCGCACTCCGCCCGCCGCAAGCGCGCCGGCGGCTTCGGACGATCTCATGCAGGCCCGGCAGTGGCTGGCAGAGGCCAGCCGACCGGTGCTCATCGCCGGCGTTGAGGCACTGCACCACCACGCGGAGGATGAGATCCGTTGCCTGGTCGACGAGTTCGGCATCCCGCTGATCACCACCTACAAGGCCAAGGGGATCGTGGACGAACGCCACGAGCTGGTCCTCGGCGGCGCAGGCCTGTCCCCGCGCGCCGATGAGGTGCTGCTGCCCGTCGTCCGGAACGCGGATCTGATCCTGCTGGCCGGGTACGACCCCATCGAGATGCGCGCGGGGTGGCGCAATGTGTGGGACGAACGGCACCGCGTGATCGAGCTCTCCGCCTGCCGCAACACCCACTACATGCACCAGGCCTCGCACAGTTTCGTCGGCGATATCCGAAGCGGCCTCAAGGTTTTGCGCGACGGACTGGACAAATCCTCGACGTGGCGGCCCGATGAGACGGCCCGCGTCAAGCACCAGCTCGCCGTCATCTACCGCCTCGACGAACCGTGGGGACCAGCCGCCGTCGTCGATATCGCCCGCCGTATGCTCCCGCCTGACACCATTGCCTCGGTCGACAGCGGAGCACACCGCATCCTGCTCAGCCAGACCTGGACCTGCTTCGAACCGCGATCGCTCATGCAGTCGTCAGGACTGTGCACCATGGGCAGCTCCCTGCCACTGGGCATCGGGGCCAAACTCGCCGACCCCTCGCGTCCCGTGGCGGTGTTCACGGGGGACGCGTGCCTGGAGATGACACTGGGCGAACTGGCCACGGCACGCGATGCCAAAACCCCGGTCATCGTGTTCGTCTTCGCCGACCAATCACTGTCCCTGATCGAGATCAAGCAACGCGCCAACGGACAGCCGAACCTCGGCGTCGACTTCCTCGGTACCGACTTCGCCGCCGTGGGCCGCTCGCTTGGCGGCCTCGGATTCGACGCCACTTCCCGCGAGGAACTGGCCGCGGCCGTCGAACAGGCCCTCGCCGCATCCGTGTTCAGCGTCATCTCCTGCAGGCTGCCGCGCCACGCCTACGACGGCCGTATCTGAAGCCCTGCACCTCGTCCGAGGATCCCCACATCCCTCAAGGAGCCACTACGTGACGACGGCCCTGATCCAGGTGACCGATGATTCCGACACGCTCTCCTGCACCCTGCACCCTGCACGCAGACCGGGGAGCCGTCAATGTGACCCGGGGCAGTTGTAGATGTGATGTGGGGTGGTGGAGCCGGACGTTTGCGGAGGCATTCAAGCGCATCGCGCCGCCCGACGCTGCCCCGTTGGCCGACGTCACGCTTCCGGACGGTCAGCACCTGACGGCGATGGTGGTCGGTGTGGGAGCCGGGATCCCTCGGGCGTGTGGTGGTACGACCTCGCCATCGAGCTGCCCAACCGGGTTCACGACCGTCGACGAGGCACTGACGTCCTGCACAGTCACCGACGAACACGCCCGCCATCCCGCCCCAGACGGGCTGATCCCGCTCACTGCAACGAGATCCGACTGTTCGCGACGCTTGTCGTCCGGCTTCTGCGCGACGTGACCCACCGGCTCCCTACACCGCCGGCACCGGGCCATCGAGTTCAAGAAGTTCCTGGCCAAGCTCGACAAGGAGGCCCCTGCCTCCTACCTCGGCGTGCACCTGATCCTCTACAACTACGCAACCCACAAGACGCCCGAGTTCAAGAAGTGGCCGCTGGCACACCCCACGCTTCCACCTGCACTTCACGCCCACGAGCTCGTCCTGGCTGAACCTGGTCGAGCGGTGGTCCGCCGAACGCACACAGAGGAAGCTGAAGTGCGGCGTCCACCGCTCCGTCCAGGCTCTCTCGTGCGGATCATCTGTTCGTTGCTCTGGGTGTGCCGTTGACAGATGCGCGGTGGTCGCGGATCGGTCCGTTGATCCGCGGGTCTGAAAGCGGTTCACCACGCGCCGCCTTCCCGGCGAAACACTTCGCGGCCCGTCCGAACGCATCACCACAACATGTCCGCTCTCAGAGGCTCAAGATCCAGTGTCGCGAGCGTCCAAGATCAGGGATGAGGGTCCTGTATCCGTCAGCGGCTTTCGGTGCTTGCTTCTCCGTATTAGCCCGCTGGAGCGCAGGAAGGAGCGTCCGCGCGGGCTGGACGCCGTGTACAGGGCCGCTGCCGCGACCAGTACCGAACCCTGCACCACATTCTGGTAGTTGGACCCGATGTTGAGAACGTTGAAGCCATTGCTCAAGGTGAAGAGAATCAGTGTGCCGACCACCGACTTGGACACGTATCCCGACCCGCCGAACAGCGAAGTGCCGCCGAGGACCGCGGCGGCGATAACGGTGAGCTCGCCACCGGTCAACACGGTCGGGTCGACGGAGTTGAACCGGCCCGCGTAGAGCACTCCCACCAGTGCGGCCACGGTGCCGTTGAGCGCGAATGCCCCCATCTTGTACCGGTCGACGTTGATGCCGGACAGTCGTGCCGCTTCTGCATTGCCGCCGACCGCGTACAGGTTCCGGCCGATCACCGTGTAGCGGAGCACGGCGCCGGCCAGCAGGGCCAGTACGAGCATGATCCACACAGGGACGGACTGGTGGAGCAGAGCGGGACTGGCCGCCGCCACCAGCACGATGCCCAGCCCGGCGAGCATGGGCTCGATCCAGGTCCGCGACAGGCCGCGCCTGCCTCGGACGAAGACCAGCGTCCCCACCGCCAGCAGGACCGCTCCAGCGGCGAACGCCACCGTCCGATCTACGGCCAGATGCGCAGTGGTGAAGGTGTGGAACCCGGTGTCCGTGGCTGTGATGCTCTGTCCGTTGAGGATCGCCTGAACGACGCCGCGCACCGCGGTCAGCGTCCCAAGGGTGACGATGAAGGCGTTAACGCCGACCTTCTGCACCAGGACCGCGTTGACCAGACCGACCAGGGTGCCGACAAGGAGCGCGGCGATCAGTGCGACGACGACGCCGTGCGCGTCGACCAGTTTGAGCGCGACCGTGCCGGACAGGGCGGCGGTGGAGGCGACCGAGAGGTCGAAATTACCGGTGATCAGCGTGATCGTCATGAAGACCGCGAGGATGCCGATGAGTGCGGACTGGTCAAGGATGTTGCTGACGTTGGTGTCGCTGAGATAGGGGGGACGACCCTGAAACGCCGAGGTGACGGCCAGCACACCCACCAGCACCACCAAGGCGTAGACCACCCCCGCCGAGCGCAGTGACAGCGCGCGGCGCCACTCCGCGGTGCCCTGGCGTGGCCGGTCGAGGCCACCAATGGCCGTGTCGAAAATCATGTTCCTCGTGCCTTTCTGCATGCCATTCGCTCTACAAACCACTGGCGAGGGCGGTGAGTTCGTGAAGGTCGGTGTCAGCCGTGTCGCGCTCAGCGATCAACTGACCGCGCCGCATCACCAGCACCCGATCGCAGGCGCCCAGCAGTTCCTCGAGTTCGGAGTCGACCATCAGAACTGCGTGCCCCACGTCGGCGAGCCCGCGGATCAACTGGATGATGTCGGCCTTGCCCCCGACGTCGACGCCAGCGGACGGCTCGTCCAGCAGGAAGACGCGCGCAGGGCCGTACAGCCACTTGGCGAACACCACCTTCTGGGCATTGCCGCCGCTGAGTTCGCCGACCGGAACATCGATGGAGGTGGCGGCGATGCCGAGATCCGCAACGGCCTGCCGGGCCAGTTCCTTCTCCTGCGGACCGTTCACCAGGGCCCGGTGACGGGACCAGACGCGTAGATAGGGCAGCGAGATGTTGCGCCAGATCTCCCAGTGGGGCAGCAGCCCCTGACGTGTGCGGTCCTCCGGTACCAGGGCGAGCCCTCGCCTGACCGCGATGTGCGGCGAGCCGAGAGGCACATTGCGTCCATCCACAGCGACACTGCCGACCGCGGCCGGGTCCGCGCCGAAAATCGCCCGCAGGAGTTCGGACCGGCCGCTGCCGAGCAATCCCGCCACGCCCACCACTTCGCCAGGCTTCGCGGTGAGGGTCACCGGCCCGAACCGCCCCGGGGAGGACAGGTTCTCCACGGTCAGCAGCGGGCGGCCACCGATCGAGCGTGCAGGGGGCGGATGTTCCTCGATCCGGGCCAGACGTTCCCCGACGATGGCTGTGACCAGCTGTTCCTTGTCGGTGTCCGACGTGGCGGAGTCAACCACCACCTTGCCGTCCCGCAGCACCGTGAGGTGGTCGGTGAGGTCAAGGATTTCGTCGAGGAAGTGTGAGACGTACACAAAGGTGGTTCCCTGGCTCCGCAGCCGCCGGATCGTCCGGAACAGCACCTCGCGCTCGGTGGGGGAGAGGGCTGCGGTCGGCTCGTCGAGGAGCATGACGGCCGGATCGCGTGCCAGCGCCTGCAGGATGGCGACCATCTGTCGGGCACCCATGGACAGTCGACTGACGGATTCCGAGGGGTCGAGGCCGTAACCGATCCGCTCACACAACCGTGCGAGCTGCGCCGAGCGCCGGTCCGCGTCCCAGCGGACGGTTTCCCGACAGCCGAGGAAGACGTTGTCGAGCACGGTCAGCGTGTCGACCAGCGGGGTGTGCTGGTGCACGGCGGCCATGCCCGCGGACAGCGCCTGTGAGGGGCTCGTCCAGGCAGCGGGCTCGCCGCGCCAGGCGACGGTCCCGGCTGACGCGGTCTGCACCCCGGAGAGAATCTTGATGAGAGTCGACTTCCCGGCACCGTTGGCTCCGATCAGGCCGTGCACAGAGCCGGGCAGGATGTCGAGGGACACCCCCCGCAAGGCGTGCGTGCCACTCGCGTAGATCTTGTGCACGTCGGCGACCGAGAGGACCGGTACCGTGCTCGGCCGATCGCCGGTGGAAGTCCCTGGTACGGGGCCGCTCATGGATCTCACCACTGCGGAGTGCAGCTGGAGGCGTTGGCGGCGGTGATCCCGGGAGTATCGTAGAACCTCGTCTTCGGGGGGCCGGTGAGCTTGCCCGTCACCACGGCGTGCATCATCTGCACCGCGATGGCGCCCTCGTCGTACGGCTTGTAGCAGACCGTCCCGTACAGATCGCCCGACTTGATCGCGGCGATGCCACTCTTGGAGCCGCCGATGCTGACAATCTTGGCGTGCGAGCCGGCCGACTTCACCGCTGCGGCGCAGCCGACGGCCATGTCGTCGGAGATGGCGTAGAACAAGCCCACACCCGGGGCGGATGCCAGGATGTTCTGACAGGCGGACCGGCCGTCCTGCTTGGTCCAGTTGCCCGGCTGGTTGGCGACGATGGGGTACTTGCCCTTTCCGGTGCTCTTCAAAGCCGCTTTGAACTTGGTAACACGCGTCTTGTTCTCCACGAAGCCGGGCGCCCCGGTGATGACCGCGACCTTGCCGCCGCCGGGCAGCGCCTTGAGCGCGAGCTGTCCCGCGGTGGCACCCGCGGCCTCCTCGTTCTCGTCCAGGACGAACGCCAGCTTCGAGTAGGGATTGTCCACGCTGCGGTCGGCACCCGCGTACCCGTGCACGGTGCCGATAGGAATCCCCGCGCCGCTTGCCTGGTCCACCAGCGCCTGCGCAGGGCCCGGCGAAAGCGGGACCAGCAAGATCGCGTTGACCTTCTGCGCCACCAGGTCCTGAACCTGGCTGGCCTGCTTCGCCGCGTCGCCCTGGGAGTCCAGGTCGATCAGCTTCACTCCGAGCTTTGCGGCTTTGTCCTTGGCGCCCTTCGCGATCGCGGCCGGGAAGGTCACCGATTCCTGCTGGTTGGCCAGGCCGAACGTGTACGACCCACCCTTCCCGCCAGCGGTCGCCCCCTTCGCCTCGGGCGTCGTGGACTCCACGGTGCATGCTGCGGTGGCCGCCATCAGCAGAGCCACGCCAAGGGTCGCCACCTGGACTCTGCGCCCACTTCTCACTGCGTTCATTGTTCGTCCTGTCTGGGCTGATGCGCGGGTGGGGTCGACGCGCGTACTGGTATCGGAGAATTCGCCGCGTCGGGGTGTGGGGAGTGTTCCCACGCGGCGTCGCGCCAGGCAATCGATTGACTTAGGCTGGCCATGACCATAGGGACGATTCCTGCCAGGTGCAATGAGTGCGTGCAGCGAATTCTGCGCCTCTTCGAAGCTAGATGGTCAAACGGTTGTCTAACTGTGATTTCTCTTGGGCGGAGAATCGACCAGCGTGACGATCCGGTCCAGCCGAAGTGGCGGCGCTGAAGGCAAGGCCCTCTTTGTCCTCCCCGCGTCTCTGCGTGGAGGTGGGGGCAGCCAGGCCGGGGCCGTGCAGTTGGCGGGCGATTCGCAGGCTTTGGCACCATGGCGCACGCTGCGAGCGGTACAGACCAGGGCCCATCTCCGGGGGAGCTCGCCTCGCGGCCGGAGTCGGCTCCCGCCGCGAGGGCAGCTCAGCTGGGGCATGCTGATGACGGTCGCGAGGCTCTAGGTGAACTGGTCATTCGTAAGATCGCTGGTCCCGGAGCCCCTGGCAATGGCTTAGACCGACCGGCAAATGGATCACTTGAGGCGGCGTGTGGTGGGCCGACCCGTCCCAGCGATAGCGGCTTGTTGCTCGGCGAATCAGCATACGGAGTGTGACGAGGGCGGCGGCGAGGTAGAGGTGGAAGTCCACGACGCTGCCGCTCTTCTCTGTGCAGCGCCGCAGCTTGCCGTAGTCGTTCATCCACGAGTGCGTACGCTCGACCACCCAGCGTTTGCCAGCCTGGATCGGGGCCGGCACACCCTTGCGCGCGATCTCCGCCGTGAATCCCAACTCCGTTATCAATCCACGGGACTTGACACTGTCGTAGCCACAGTCGAGGTTGACGTTGACCGTCGTTGGCATCTCACCGACCTGAGCTTTCGCCGCATCCAGGGTGGGGTCGAGCAGGGGTGAGTCGTGCCGGTTGGCCCCGTCGGAGACGATCCCGAGCGGGACACCGCAGGCATCGGAGGCGACCGATCGCTTCAGCCCCTGCTTGCCCCGGTCGACTGGTGAGCGTCCTGCCTTGTCGCCACCGGACGGAGCCTTGGTGATGCAACCGTCCACTGAGATCGCGCTCAGCCCGAGGCCGATCATCTGGTCGTACGCGTCAAGCGCCAGTGCGTGAATCTTCTCGGATATCCCCAGCTCGGCCCACTCTTTGACCCGGCGTCTGATCGTGCGGTCGGAACAGCCGGGCGAGGAGATGCGCTCGTATCCGGAGCCGTGGACCAGTGCCTGGATGACATGGTCGAACACGACGCGGTCCGGTATGCGCCGCCGATGGCAGCCGAGCGGATGGCCGGGATCGAACTCGGCCCGACCGGGCAGCAGAGCCCTGAACTGGTCCCAGCCGGGTTCCAGCAGGCATGATGGCAGCGCGGGCACAGTCGTCCTTCGCGGTCACAGAGCGTAGAGAACTCAATCACCTACTGCCGGTCGGTCTTATGCCGGGTGCATGCCCGCGCCTGACTGTCCGCTCCATGAGCTGTTCGGGGTGCCCACGGTTAGCGGCTGCCAGCTTCAGCGTGGTGTCACTGAATGTGGTCAGCGCCGGGGTGAGTGTTCGGCGTAGGGCGACGTTCGGGAGGTGAGTGCGCATCGTGGATCACTTCAGTCGGCGGGCGGGTGGACGGCGTAGGACCTCGTCGTCCACCCGCTGCTGTTCGGCGCCCATGCCGCCCTTCTGGGCGTGGTTTCCCGAACGGCCGACCATCGATTCCCCGTGTTTTCGTTGTGTGCCGAGTGCATCTGGCGTGGTACGCCGAAGGACGGCAACGTTCCTGACCCTCCGCCGAGTGAACCGTTCCGACTTTCCTGCCGGTGGTTTGTTGGCCGGTGATCAGTCGGCTCGTGTCTCTGTGTCAGCGTAGTGTGCTGCCTCGTACTCGGTGGGGCTGATCATGCCCAGAGTGGAGTGCAGACGGCGGTTGTTGTACCACTCGACCCACGCGGCGGTGGCGTACTCGACGTCGGAGACGGTTCTCCAGGGACCGTCGTGGAAGACCTTGGTGCGGATGCACTCGGACTTGTAGAGACCGTTGATCGTCTCCATCAGCGC
The DNA here is from genome assembly GCF_050433025.1 of Streptomyces auratus. Classification (NCBI taxonomy): domain Bacteria; kingdom Bacillati; phylum Actinomycetota; class Actinomycetes; order Kitasatosporales; family Streptomycetaceae; genus Streptomyces; species Streptomyces auratus. Next base: position 3,261,419 of record NZ_JBNGCB010000003.1, read on the forward strand.
GTTGTCGTACGCGTCCCCGACGCTCCCGATCGAGGGCCTGATGCCCTCGATGTGCAGGTGCTCGGTGAAGTGCACGCTCGTATATTGCGACCCGGCATCGCTGTGATGGATCAACTGGCCTCTCGGGACGGGGTCTCCTTCGTGGCCGCGGCGCCACAGCGCCATCCGCAGCGGCACGTCGACCAGCTCCACGTCCTTCCTGATGGAGGCATGCCAGCTGACGATCTTCTGAGAGAAGCAGTCCACGATGAACGCCACGTAGGTGAACGACTGGTAGATGCGGACGTAGGTGAAGTCGGTGATCCACTTCTGGTCCGGAGCCGGAGCGGTGAAGTCCCTGTCCAGCAGGTCCGGGGCTCGGGTATCGGCCGGGTTCGGGATCGTGGTTCTCGGTCTCTTCCCGCGGACGACGCCGGCCAGGCCGAGCGAGCGCATCGCACGGTCGACGGCGCAGAACCCGGCCTCGGGCAGCAGGGTCCGGCGGATCAGGGCCGGCATCTTGCGCCGCCCATAGAGCCCTTCCGGAGCCAGCACACGCTGCCCGGCCGCGTTGGTGGTGAAGGCCAGTGACCGGACGGCGTCCTCGACGTGGGCGTCACTGACGGTCCGGGCCGCGGGCCTGTTCGTGCCCGCGGCTAGGGCGCACCAGGCTCGCAAGGTTCGTGCCGCGATCTTCAGCCCCGCGGTGTTCAGCGCGGTGAGGATCGACTCGACGGTGTGACCGACGGCCTTCATCTGATCGACGAAGGCCACGATCAGCGGTTTCGGGGGTCGAGTTCCCCCGCGAAGAAAATCGTCGCGGACTTCAGGACCTCGTTCACCTCGCGCAGCCGCTTGTTCTCCGCCCGCAGCCTGCGCAGTTCCTCGCGCTCGCCCGTGCTCACGCCCGCGGCCTGGCCGCTGTCGATCTCATGCCGGCTGACCCACCGCCGCACCGATTCCCGCGAGACACCGAGGGACTCGGCGACCTGGACGTGGACGGCACGCTCGGAGGAGTACTCCGAACGATGCTCCGTCACCAGCCGCACAGCCTGGCTCCGAAGCGTTGAGTCAATCTTCTTGGGCATGACCCCGTCCTTCCCTGCTGTCTCACAACTGAGCGGCAGAGAAGTCGGAACGGTTCACCCGCCACGACTTCTCCCACCGCCGCACCCGCTCCAGGCCGTGCGTCAGCAGCCGGGCAGCCTCCTCATAGCCCTGCCCGGAGAACAGACACATCGCGAGCGCGGAGTAGATCACCGCCCGGGGCCGGCAAGAGGCGGGACCGCTGTTCCACACGCCCGCATTCGGCGACCACCTCATCCACCAGCTCGGGCGGAAACACCCGCGTCAGCACACCCAGAGCGATCAGGTCCGACAACCGCTCACCCGACGACTTCACCTGCCCTGGCCTTGGCGCACCACACCCAACGACCAGCACAACACGGTACCAAGTCACCAGTATTGGTCCTAGACGGGCTATTCAGGCGTAGTTCACGAATCGTTGGCCAGCATGCCGGTCTCGTCATGTTGCCTGCCTCCAACGCGCATCTAGCGCCTTCGACATGGAGGGAACAGCTAATGTCACGTAGACCTGGTTTCAACTATCGCTCGCGAAGACGGTCCCTGGCGGCGCTCACGGCTGTGCTCTGTGCAGCGATCGTCACCCTGGTGCTCGGCCCGTTGCCAGCTCACGCCGATGATGCCTCGCCCAGCTTGCGAGCGGATGCGAGCACCTATGAATTGGGAGCAACCGTGAAGTTGACCTTCACATCTCCCAGCGATCAAGTTTCGCTCGCGATCTACAAGGTCGGGTCGACTCCCGGAACAGATCAAAGAATCACTGAAGCAATGATGGGTAACACCAGCGGCACGAGGTCCTTCGTGATGTCGGCAGGCGGACGCTACTACGCAACGCTGAACCAATTCACCTCGCCACCGGACGGTTTCACTGAGATCGCCAGGACCTCGTTCACAGTTGGCAAGTTCGACCAGCGGACGCCGACGATCATGCAGGCCGGCCTACCGGCAGACAAGCCGCTGGAGAAGGCACAAGCCGCACTCGACCGTGGATCGGCTCCCGGGAATGAGGTGGCGCTGGACGACGCCATGGACATGGGCTCCGGATACTTTCGCATCAGAAACACAGTTACCAACAACTGCCTCGCTCTTCCCGCGGACCACGCCCTCAGCGGTCCGACAACATGGACCCCGTGCGACGATTCCTCACAAGTGTTCTACCTGACCCCGGGCCTGCGCCCCGGAGGCTACTTCGTCAGGCCGCTGAGGGGACCGAACGGATGCCTTAAAGCTGTCCGATCACAGGAGCCCGAGGTGGGTTCCTGGGCACCACAGTTCGGGAGCTGTTCCGATGGCCAAGATGAACATGACGCACTCACCACCGGCGACAAGGCCAATGAGGCGTCTGCGGATCTGACATGGAACTTCTTCCCGGTACAGGAAGGAAAAGCCGTAGAGAACGCTAACGTTGATTCGATCCCGCTCTCTGTCATGGCGGAATCGGCCAACTCCGTTCACATGTGCAACTGGGGCGCATTCACCGCCTACTTCGTGTTCGACTACACCACCACCGATAAGGCAGGAGTCGACACTGACGGGCACTATCAATCCGGCACTGTCACCGCCGGGCAGTGCATCGAGGTGAACCCACCGAATGGGTACCTAGTCGGCACAGTCACCCCGGTTCTCCAAATGGAGGGTTCTGGCAAATGGGCCGCGATGGGCGCCACCACAATCGCTGGCTGGAATGCCGATCTGACCGTCCACACCAACGGCAACCTGTGCAACAGCTTCGCCTGGACCACTGCCCGCTCGTCCAACGCCGCCGTCGCAATGGATGCATACCCCGGAACAGACTGCTGGAACGACACCACGAACGGAGTCAAGAACACCTTCACCTGGAAGGACGCCTACAACTACGTGGTCAGCATGCTCCCTATCATCATCCCCGGGGACAAGTCGATCGGCTCCTCCCCGGAATCTCTCTTCTCAGGTCTTGGGAAGAACTTCGGGGCAAAGGTTCCTACCGCCACCAACAACATGTACAAGAACATCTACTCAATCGGCTGGCACGCAACCACGTAACGACCGAGGGGTCTGCCCAGACTTGAGTTGACCGCGAGGGTGAGGTTGTGCAGGCGGGCGATGCCAAGCATCGCGTGATGGACGCCGTCGCCCTTGAGGCGGCAGTCGCGCAGAATCATCCAGGTCTTCATGCGGGCGAAAACGTGCTCGACGCGAGCACGGACCTTGCGGTGGGTGGTGTGCTCCTCCTTCCAGGCCGGGAGTTCGGTCTGGAAGGAGGAGCGTCTCATCAACGGATCTGCCCCGTAATCGGTGGTGGCGAAGCGTCACCAGAGTCGTTGGCATCGCTTGCGAGACATCAACTTTAGAAGTCATCTCATGTGGCTGGCTCGGAAGGCTATGGGCCGTGGTGGGGATCGTTGAGCGGCTGGTGCCGGATGAGTTGTGGGCCAAGCTCCACCGCCTGGTCCTGGACGAGCTCGGCTCCCGTGGTGAGTTGGACTGGTCCCGCTGCGCGATCGACTCGGTGAACATGAGGGCTCTGAGAGCTTCCTCGCCTTCACGAGCATCGCCTGCGCCTTGATCTGCTACCGCAGACTCACCAAATGAGATGACTTCTTAGACCGACCGGCAGTAGGTGATGGAGAGCGCTCGTGATGAGGGGGTGGTAGCAGAATGGGCACAGGCCCACGTGATCATTGAGTTCTCTACGCTCTGTGACCGCGAAGGACGACTGTGCCCGCGCTGCCATCATGCCTGCTGGAACCCGCCTGGGACCAGTTCAGGGCTCTGCTGCCCGGTCGGGCCGAGTTCGATCCCGGCCATCCGCTCGGCTGCCATCGGCGGCGCATACCGGACCGCGTCGTGTTCGACCATGTCATCCAGGCACTGGTCCACGGCTCCGGATACGAGCGCATCTCCTCGCCCGGCTGTTCCGACCGCACGATCAGACGCCGGGTCAAAGAGTGGGCCGAGCTGGGGATATCCGAGAAGATTCACGCACTGGCGCTTGACGCGTACGACCAGATGATCGGCCTCGGGCTGAGCGCGATCTCAGTGGACGGTTGCATCACCAAGGCTCCGTCCGGTGGCGACAAGGCAGGACGCTCACCAGTCGACCGGGGCAAGCAGGGGCTGAAGCGATCGGTCGCCTCCGATGCCTGCGGTGTCCCGCTCGGGATCGTCTCCGACGGGGCCAACCGGCACGACTCACCCCTGCTCGACCCCACCCTGGATGCGGCGAAAGCTCAGGTCGGTGAGATGCCAACGACGGTCAACGTCAACCTCGACTGTGGCTACGACAGTGTCAAGTCCCGTGGATTGATAACGGAGTTGGGATTCACGGCGGAGATCGCGCGCAAGGGTGTGCCGGCCCCGATCCAGGCTGGCAAACGCTGGGTGGTCGAGCGTACGCACTCGTGGATGAACGACTACGGCAAGCTGCGGCGCTGCACAGAGAAGAGCGGCAGCGTCGTGGACTTCCACCTCTACCTCGCCGCCGCCCTCGTCACACTCCGTATGCTGATTCGCCGAGCAACAAGCCGCTATCGCTGGGACGGGTCGGCCCACCACACGCCGCCTCAAGTGATCCATTTGCCGGTCGGTCTAAGACCGTGTAATGGCTCAAGGGGCTTGACCGCCCTGGGCCACGCGACAACTCGACCGCCCATTGGGAACTGCGTCTCGGTCGCTTCTGTAGGGCAACGCCGACGAGGTTGTCTGCGGGATCGATGCACGACGAGCTGGCGGTAGGGAACGTGCCCGAGACCTGGGCCGAGGTGGACATCCGCAAACCGCGTCACCCCTGCGTGGTGATCAACACGCCGGGCGAGAGGCTGCTGTCCCGCCGGGCCCACAACGACGAGTCACAGCTCCTGGTCCTGATCGGCGATGGCCTGGACATCTCCCACGATGCGCTATGGGCCGTCGACCTCCACCACGGTGGCTGCTCTGCCGATCGGCATGCTGGTCAGTCATGACCAGCCCGTTGCCGACCTGACGGGCCTTGGATGCACTGGCCTCGGGCACCTACCGGGGGAGGGGAAGACAGGTCCGTCATCGCCGGCGCGCGTCCGTCGCGACCTGGGCCCGCTGCGGCCCGGTGACAAGACCGCCGTCGACCTGCGCACCCTGACCACCCGCCGCGTGAACTTGGTCTTCGGCCACGCCCACCAGCTCACCGGCTCCGCGCACAAATGCTGGAGGTCCTTCCCGCGTGGGAGGGGCCTGGAGCTGCGAACCAGGGTTGGGTCATGCTGCTGGCCGGACATCAGACGCCCGCGGCCATCCGTCGCACGGTAGCGAAAGGGATCGAGACCTGGCTGCAACCGCACGGTCCGCAGCGCTGCCGTACCTGCGAAGACGGCGGTGTATCACCGCCCACAGCTCGTCGCCGACCTCCCACGGCTTCGCCTGCGTGCAAGATCACTCCTGAGACCGAAGAGGTAGCATCACGCCGTTGATCATTCTGTGGATGTGCAGGCCTGACCGGTCACCTGTCGGCCGTGAGGCGGGCGAGCCGTTCGATGATGCGCCCGGCATCGGGGATGAGGGCCGATGCCAGAGCGGGGGCGGCCGGCATGCGTGCGTCAGGCACGCCGATCCTGGCCGGGCGCCCACGGAGCACTCCCGCTTCGGCGACACGGGTGATGACTTCGGCGCCGAAGCCGGCGGTGGTGTTGGCTTCGTGCACCACGGCCAGCCGGCCGCCGGTGCGCTCGACGGACTCGATGACGGTGTCGGTGTCGAAGGGGTTGAGCCATGGGGTCTCGATAACGGCCACGGGTGTTCCCTGTGCGGCGAGTTGGTCTGCGGCCTCCAAGACCCGGTGCGTGATAGCACCCCATGTGACTACCGTCGCCGCCTGCCCCGAGCGTCGCAGCATGCTGCCGCCGATGGGGGCAGGCGGGCGGCCGGTGACGATTTCCTGTTTCTCGCCGAAGTACAGCGTGCGGTTGTCGAAGACAATGACCGGATCGTCGCAGTGCACCGCGGAGACCATGATGTCGTACGCGTCCTGCGGGGTGGAGGGCATGGCCACCCGCAGTCCGGGGGTGTGCAGAAAGAGCGCTTCAAGGTTCTGGGAATGCTGGGCGCATGCACCGGGTGAGTTGCCCTGCTGAGTTCGTACGACGAGGGGCGCGGTGAGCTTGCCTTGGGAGACGTAGCGAACGTTAGCGGCCTGGTTGATCATCTGGTCGAGGGCGACAAGGAAGAAGTCCGCCCACATGATCTCGACGATCGGCCGGCGGCCCATCATCGCAGCGCCGACGGCCGAGCCGAGGATCGCTGACTCACTGATGGGTGTGTCGAAGACGCGGTCGCCGAACTGCTTCCACAGTCCGCGGGTCACACCGTGCACTCCGCCGGGCTTGGCCACGTCCTCGCCGTACAGCAGGGTCTCGGGCACCTCGGCCAGGACGCGCTGCAGTGCCGCGTTGACGGCACCGGAGTAGTTGACCTTGATGGTTGTCTCAGGCATAGACGTGCTCCCTCGCACGGTCGCTGTCAGCCTGCGGGTCGGCGAGCGCAGCATGCGCGGCCCGCTCGACCTCCTCGCGGGCGTTCTTCTCCACTGCCGCGATCTCCTCGGCCGCGACACCCGCCGCGGTCAACTCCCGCACAGCCCGTGCGATCGGCTCCTGCTCCCGGTCGGCGGCCAGTTCCTCGCGGGTGCGGTACTGCTGGGGGTCGCCGACGTAGTGACCGACCAGTCGCTGCGTGGCGAGTTCGACGAAGGCCGGGCCGCCGCCCGTGCGGGCTGCCGCGGCCAGGTCGCCAATCGTCCGCCGGACCAGATCCGGGTCGTTGCCGTCGATGCGCACGGAGGTCATGCCCAGTGCCCTCGGGCGGTCGGCGAGGGTGTCGCTGCCCACCGCGTCCTTGATCGGTGTCAGCTCCGACCAGCGGTTGTTCTCGCAGATGAACAGGACGGGCAGGCAGGTGGCGGCGGCGAAGTTCATGGCCTCGTGCACGGAGCCCTGGTTCATCGCACCGTCGCCGAACACAGTGAGGGCGATTCGATGGGTACCGTCGTGACGTCCTGCGAGGGCGGCACCCACGGCGATCGGCGCGCCCGCGCCCACGATCGAGTTCTCGCCGTGGAAGCCGTACTCCGGGGCGCTCAGGTACGCGGAGCCGCCGCGGCCTCCGTTGACGCCGGTGGAACGGCCGAGAAGCTCGGCCATCAGCGGACGCAAGGGCGTGCCGCGAGCAATGGCCCAGCCGTGCCCGCGGTAGGTGGCGAACAGGGCATCACTCCCCTCAAGAGCGCCGCAGGCGCCGACCGGTCCGGCCTCCTGCCCGATGCACAGGTGGACCGAACCGCGGATGTCCCCAGTTCCGCAAAGAGCCTGCGCCCTTTCCTCAAAGGCGCGGATTCGCCACATCGCCCTCAGGTCGGCCATGAGCCGTTCACACATTGCGCTTCACTGCCTCTCCATTAGAGTCAATCGATTGCCTCAATCGTAGACCAGGCCAATAGGCTTGAACAAGGGATTGCTCTGAGCAGACCCGATGGGCGATTCGCCGGATCGTGCTCTTGTCGACGCAGCCTTCCTCGCCTAGGTTAGACAAACGATTGATTCACTTGTTAAGACATGCCTGGATCGGCATGCCTGTGTAGCCGTATGAGACGGGGACGATGATTCCGAAGCGTTTTGAGATGCTCGTCGGCCTGTATGGGGACGATGCTATGGCTGCCATCCTGTCCGAGCAGGAGCTCATCTCTTCGTGGGTTCGGGTCGAAGCCGCCCTGGCCACGGCCCAGGGAGAGGCGGGGGTGATCGCCCGGAAGACCGCGGCGGCCATCGCTGCCGCTGCCACCCCTGCGTCGATCGATCCGGTCCGGCTGTGGCGGGAGACCCGCAACGTCGGCTATCCGATCCTCCCGCTGGTGCGGCAGTTGGACGAGGTCCTGCCACAGGAGCACCGCGGCCGAGTGCACTACGGGGCGACCACGCAGGACATCATGGACACCGGCCTGGCTGTGCAGTTCTCCGCTGCCGCGGTACGGCTGGAGCAGCTGCTCGCCGCGTTCGGCGACGTCCTCGCCGACCTGGCCGCCACACATGTGGACACGGTGATCGCGGGCCGCACCCATGCCCTGCAGGCGGTGCCGACCACGTTCGGCGCCAAAATGGCGGGGTACCTCGGCGAGCTGACCCGCGACAGCAAGCGGCTCGCCTGGGCGCGGGAGGACATCGCCACGGTCTCGCTGTTCGGCGCGGGTGGCACGTCCGCCGCCTACGGGGAACAGGCCGTGAAGGTGCGTCAGCGGGTCGCGCAACTGCTGGAACTGCGGGCCACCGACATCCCCTGGCATGTGGCTCGGGACCGGCTGGCCGAGTTCGGGGCGGTGTGCGCCATGCTCAGCGCGACGTGCGCACGTTTCGCGCGGGAAGTGATCGACCTGTCGAGGACGGAGATCGCGGAAGTCTCCGAGGCAGCCGGCCACCTGCGCGGGGCGTCCTCGACCATGCCGCAGAAGGCCAATCCGATCGACTCCGAGGCTGTCATCGGCATGGCCACCACCAGCGGCGCGCTCAGCTCCGCGCTCTACCGGATCATGGAGGCGGGGCACGAGCGGGCGGCCGGCGAGTGGCAGGCGGAGTGGCAGGTCCTGCCCCAGCTCATTGCTCTCGCGGCTGGGGCGCTGGCCACGGCGTACAAGATAGCGTCAGGGCTAGAGGTCTTCCCCGACTCGATGCGGGCCAATCTCGATGCCGACTCCGGGCTGGTGATGGCCGAGGCGTACATGATTACGCTGGCTCCTCGGCTCGGGCGGGAGCAGGCGCATGATCTCGTGTACGACGCGGCGCGCCGCTGCCGGACGACAGGCGAGAGCCTGCGGTCGGTACTGGGCGGCATCGTGCCCGCCGAGACGGCCGAAGCGCTGCGCGCATTGGCGCCGGAGGACTACGTGGGCAATCCGCGGACAACGGTCGACGCGGCTCTGGCCGAGTGGCGCCACCGTGACTGAACGGGACCGGCCCCGCGGCGAAAGGGAGCAGACGATGGGACGCTTCGAAGGACAGACGGCGGCTATCACCGGAGCAGGCGGCGGGATTGGCAGGGCCTGTGCGCAGTTGCTCGCCAAAGAAGGCGCAGGCGTCGCCCTACTGGACATCTCCACCGCGAACGCAGCCCTGACTGCCAGGACAATCGCCGCCGCGGGCGGACACGCGCACAGCTACCAGGTTGACGTGACCGATCCCGCCGCGGTCGAGCAGGCTCTGGACCAAGCAGAACAGGACCTCGGTCCGGTCACACTGGCCGTGGGCGCGCACGGCATCGTGCGCAACCACCCGTTCCTGGACCTGCCGGCCGAGCACTGGGACAGGACTATGGCCGTGAACCTGAAGGGCATGTTCGTGCTGGTGCAGAAGGTTGCCAGGCGAGCGTCAGCACACGGCGGAGGCGCCTTGGTCGCCGTGTCCTCCGCGGCTGGCCGTGGCCCGCGGGCCACCTGCGCCGACTACGCGGCCAGCAAAGCGGGGGTCATCAGCCTGGTCCGCTCGGCGGCCCTGTCCCTGGCCGAGCACAACGTCCGTGTCAACACCGTCTGCCCCGGTGTCGTGGACACGGAGATGACCCGGGCCATCCATCAGCAGAAAGCGCAGATCAGCGGCATCACTCCAGAGGAGTCCTTCGCGCAGCAGGCGGCAAAGATCCCGCTGGGACGCATCCAGACCCCGCAGGAGGTCGCGGACGCGGTCGCGTTCCTGCTCTCTGCACAGTCCTCATACATCACCGGCCAGGCGCTGAACGTCTGCGGCGGCCTGGAGATGAACTAGCACCCAGGCAAAGGACACAAGACATGCTGCACGGCGTATGGCACTTCAGCTTCACGGTCGCGGATCTCGACCGTTCCGTGGACTTCTACACCCGTCTGTTGGGCTTCGAACTCGTCCATGTCCAAGAGCAACGCGGCGACTACACCAGCCGTCTGGTGGGATACCCCGACGCGCACCTTCGGATCGGCCAGCTGGCCGTCCCGGGCCGGGCTCCCAGCCATTCAACCCACGACCTCGAACTGGTGCAGTACCTGAGTCCCACCGGAACCCGGCAGGATCCGCAGATCTGCCACCCCGGCGCGGCCCACATGGCCCTGACCGTCGACGACATCCACGCACTGCACCGCACACTCGAACGCTTTGGCGTGCGCTTCTTCTCCCCGCCCAACGCCATCACCTCCGGCGTAAACGAGGGCGGCTGGACCTGTTACTTCGAGGACCCCGACGCCATTGTCCTGGAGCTAGTACAGCCCCCCGCACATCGGGGTGCGCAGGGCGCCACGGGCTGCAGCAGCCGCAGCTAAGCCGTACCCCGATCTGTGCCCTCGCCCGACCAGGAAGGACCCCGCCCCTCATGCTCGACGTACTGGCCCCCATCGCCGCTGCATGTGACATCTCCGTCGCGCCAGAGCACCGGCTCCCCATCGCCATCGTCGGCGCCGGCGCCATCGTCGACGTTGCCCATCTGCCCGCATACCGCTCGGCCGGTCTGGAGGTCCGCGGACTTCTCGATCTCAACACCGACCGCGCACGCGAGGTGGCGGAACGGCACGGGGTGCCGACCGTCTACGAGTCGCTGGACGAACTGCTGGCCGACCCCGACGTACGCGTGGTGGACATCGCCGTAGCGCCCCAGGCCCAGTCGGAGATCGCGCTGCGCGCCCTGGAGGCAGGCAAACACCTGCTGTGCCAGAAGCCTTTCGTGCTGGAAGAGGCGACCGGCGAGAAGCTGGTCGCGGTCGCGGACCGGATCGGCCTGAAAATCGCGGTGAACCAGCAACTGCGCTACGACGAGGGCATCGCCGCCGCCCGCGCCATGGTGCATGCAGGGTGGATCGGCGAACCCACAGCCATGACCTTTACCGTGGACATCGCCACCGACTGGACCCCGTGGCCCTGGCTCGTCCGCAGCGAGCGCCTGGAGATCATGTACCACTCGATCCACTACCTCGACGCCGTACGCTCGGTGCTCGGCGACCCCGAGACCGTCTTCTGCGCCGGCGGTCGCACTCCCGGCCAGGTCGCCACCGGCGAGACCCGCACCATCAGCACCCTGGTCTTCCCGGGCCACGCCCGCGCCCTGGTCCACGCAACGCACGAGAACCGCGCCGGCGACCCACAGGCGCTCTTCCGCATCGACGGCTCCCACGGCAGCATCCGGGGCACACTTGGCCTGCTCTACGACTACCCCAACGGCCGGCCCGACACTGTCGAGGTCAACAGCCGGGCCTTGCCGACGGACGGATGGCTGGCCTACCCGGTGACCCACCGGTGGATTCCCGATGCCTTCCTCGGCCCCATGGCCTCGCTACTCCGCGCGATCGCCGAGGACGGCGAACCGTATCCCTCGGCCCGGGACAATCTGGGCACGATTCGCCTGGTCGACCGGCTGTACTCCTCAATGGACTCCGGCCGCAGCATGCCTATGGGAAGATGATCGCGATGACATCGAAACCAGCGCAGACCGGTAAACGAGCCGTCCCGGAGGGGGCAAAGCGCGGCACACCGGGCAGGGGCAAGGTCACGCTGAATGACGTCGCCCTGCTCGCCGGAGTGGACCGGTCCGTGGTTTCCCGGGTGATCAACGACGACCCGCGGCTGAGCATCAGGCCCGACACCCGCAAGCGGGTGCTGGAAACGATCGAGAAGCTCGGTTACCGGCGCAACGCAGCGGCGCGCAGCCTGCGTACAGCCCGGTCGTACATGATCGGGTTGCTTATCCCCGACTTCGCCAACCCTGTCTACGCCGAGATCATCAAGGGCGCCGAGACCGAAGCCGGTAACCTGGGGTACGGGCTGATGACCGCCAGTTCGGAGGGCGTGCGCCAGAGCGTCGAGCACTACGTGGAACTGTTCGGGCAAGGGCGCGTCGACGGACTGCTGTTGGCGGGTGAGGAGTCCGGCCGCGACATGGAGCAGCTGCGGGCGCTGGGGGTCCCTTGGCTGCAGGTGAACCGTCGCCTGGGGGGTACGGACCGGTATGTCGTGCTGGATGACGCGCACGGCAGCCGACTGGCCGTTGAACACCTGGTGGCATTGGGCCATCGGCGCATCGCGCACATCGCCGGACCGGAGGCCGCCGATACCGCGCACCGCCGCCGGATGGGATACACCGAGGCCATGAGCCGGGCCGGCCTCACGGTGGACCCCTGGCTGATCATCCACGCGGACTACACTCCCGCCGGGGGACGTGCGGCGATGAACGAGCTCCTCACCGCACCCCAGCGTCCTACCGCGGTGTACGTCTCCAACGTCGCCTCCGCTGTGGGCGTGCTGCACGCACTGCACCTCGCCCACGTGGCCGTGCCGGACGACATGTCGGTGATCGCCATGCACGACATGAACCTCGCCGACCACCTCGTGCCGGCCCTGACCACGGTCCGCATGCCCCTGGGCGAACTGGGCGCCCGTGCGGTCCGCCTGATGGCTACCTGCGGTCCGGCAGACCCGATCGCGCAAGTCGTCACCGACCCCGTCGAGATCGTGGTCCGCGCATCGACCGCCCCGCCGCGCACAGACGACTGACCAGGGGGCGGCTCGCCGCCGCCCCCTCGCCGCACAGCCCTCAGTCTTCCGGTGGGCTGCCCTCCCGTGGGTGGTGGGCCAGCGCCGTTATGCGCGGCCCCGGTAGCGCGCTGAGGTGAGGAGCGCGGCGCGCTCGCCGTCCTCATACCGCCGGGAGCGCCACCGCGAACTCCACGCCGCTCATTCCAACGCGCGCAGTCGATGGTCCGCGGCGGCGACCGCGTCCCCGGGCTGGGAGCTGCGCGTGACGAGAGATCCGACCATGGCGTTGAGGATCTGCGAGATGCGCGGCCAGCGCGGATCGCGTGGAAGAGGGCGGGTGTGTTCGTGCGCTTCCTCGAACTGCGCGTAGTACGGCGCCAGTCGGGCCACCGCGGGGTCCGCCCAGGAGTCGCGGCGGGTTGCGGTGGCGCCCTCCTCCGCGGTGATCCGGTCCATCTCGGGGGAGGTGAGGGCACGAAGAAGGTTGTACGCGGCCTCTGGGCGGCGGGAGCCCGCGGCGACGGCCAGTACCCAGTAGCTGTTGAGGGCGACCCGGCTGCCGCCGGGAACGTCCGCGCGCGGGACGGGGGCGCAGCGGACTCGGCCGTGGGTGGGGCTTGCCGGGTCGGCTGACAGTGCCGCGAAGCCACTCCAGTTGACCATCATCGCGGCCTGCCCGGCGGCGAAATGGACCCCGCTGGATACGCTGTCCCACTCCGCGGCGGCCGGGTCGACAACCTGGTGCGTGTGCCACAGGTCGTACAAGAACCCAGCGGACTCCAGGGCCTGGGGGCTGTCCAGGGACAACCGGCCATGATTGTCGGTGAGTTCGGCGCCGCGGCTCCACAGTTGGGTGAGGAAGTCGTACACAGTGTTGTGCTCATCTGGATAGCCCGCGGCGATCGTGCCGTAGAGCCCATGCTCCGGCCGGGTAAACCAGCGTGCCTGATCCAGGTACTGCTCCCACGTGTCGGGCGCCGCCAGCGGATAGCCGAACCGCTGAGCGAAGCCCGCCCGCTCCGCCGGGTCGTCGTACAGGTCCGCCCGGTACAGCAGCATCATCGGCCCGACGTGGTAGGGCACGCCGTAGGTCCACCCGTCCGGTCCGCGCTGCAGCTCGCGCAGCGCCGGATGCCAGACGTCCGGCCAGCCGGCCGGCGGCGCCTGCGCGAAGAACTGGTCCAACGGCAGCACCTTGCCGTCCGCGATCAGGGCAGGAAGCCAGTCGGTGACCACCAACAGCAGATCGGCCTCCCCGCTCGTCGCGGCGTCGCCGACCACGACCTGCTCTTGGAGATCCAGGATGTCGGGCAGCCGGTGCTCGGCCAGCCCGGCGGCCACTTGGGAAAGCTGGCGACCAAGCGCGCGGTCAAAGCCGTCGAATGCGCGCCCCAGCAGTCGTAGGGGTTGTTGCGTCGCGGACATGGTCCTCCTACGGGCAGCAAGCCCGCCCTTCGTCATCACACCAATAGGTCAATCGATTGTTTCGCAGTATGTGCCTGATCTCGCCCCCAGGTCAACGGCTCGTACATGTCTTCTATGCTCGACCACTGCCGGATTGCTGCGCATGGGGTCGAACCCACATTGGTCAATCGATTGATGCCTGTTTTCATCGCCTCGTGAGTTCCCCGCCGCGCCGACCAGGCAACGACCGGACGAACGAATGTGAAACCCCGTCGCCCCTCCTGGCCAGCTGATCAGTACCTCCCGCGCGCCTGGGGCAACTACGTCGAGCAGGACTCCCAAGACTTCGCTTCGCTGTACCTGGACAACGGATCCAGCTACTGGGACGTGAAGAACAACGTCGTCGGCGGCTACACACCGCACTGGGCTTTTGTCCAGAACGGAGCTCCAGCCGCGCATGACAACGACGTGCAGAACAATTACGCCGGCTCTGACGCAGGGCGCTCCCACAACTCGACCGTGCCGGACAACCAGAGCACCCCGCCGGGCAACAACACCGTCGGCCTGACGACCTGGCCGACAGCGGCACTGAACATCATCTCCAACGCCGGACTCGAGCCCGCGTACGTCGGGCTCCTGAACGGTCAGGCACAGACGAATCTTGCGTACAACAAGACGGCATTCGTCTCCACCACATACTCGACCAGCTTTCCGGGCGCCAACGCGAATGATGAGAATGCCGGCACCCTATGGGCCTCGAGCTCCTCTGACGCCAATGCCTATTGGGAGACCGACCTCGGGGCCGCACACACCCTGTCGAGCGTGCAGATCCTCTTCCGCCAGGACGCCTACGACTACCCGACCGAGCGCCAGAACTTCCGAGTCTGGGTGTCGGCCAGCCAGGACATGTCGCTAGGCAAGACCATTGCATGCACCGTCGGCGGGACACCGCTGCCATATCAGTGCTCCTATAGCTGCGTGCTGCCCGCAGGGTCCTGGAGATACGTCGCAGTGGTCAAGACAGACGGAAAGCCGCTAGTCCTGGGGGAGGTGAGGGTGTTCGGCCACTGAGCCGCCGCAGCGGCTGAGCACACGCAGGATGCTTCGTCGTCGCCGACGAAGCATCCTGCGTGTGCTCAGCCGCTGCGGGCAGGGCTGCCCTCTTCACGCTGGACGATCCTCAGACCGCGGTCGTGATCTGTGACGCAGGACAGCTCCGTCAACCCCGGCAATCACGGGTCCGCAGACGGTTCCCCGGCTCTACTCGACCAATGCCTGACGCAGCCGAGCCAACGCGCTCGTGAGGTGGTCCCGCATGGCTGTGGCTGCGGCGTCCGGATCGCCCCGGCGTATCGCGTCCACAATGAGCTGGTGTTCCTCTCCCGTCTGGGCGGCGGCATCGGGACGGCCGTACAAGTTGTAGAGCCGCATGCGGGTGTATGTGCGTTCCAGATGGTCGATCACGACGCGGTTGCCGGAGATCCTTGCCAGCCCGAGGTGGAAGTTGATGTCCCGCTGGGCCTTGGTGTCGCGCGCGTCATCCCCTGACTGGTCTGCGGGGGCGGCCGACGGATCGCAGGTCGAAGCCAGATCGGCGACGCCTTCCTGGTCGTTCCGCCGGGCGGCGTTGGCTGCGGTGGGCGGTTCGACAAACAGCCGGTATTCATAGAGCTCCTCAATGCCGCGGAAGTCGAGGAGCATGGATGCCCTGAAGCCGCGGTACGGCTCGTTGGTCACCAGCCCCTCCGACGTGAGACGCGCGAGGGCCTGGCGGACCGGCGTATTGGAGACCTTGAGCTCGCGAGCGATCTGGTCAAGGTTGAGTCGCTCGCCGGGAGCGAAGCGGTTGGCGAGCAAACCTTCCTTGATCACCTCATAAATGTCGTCGGCCAGTACGTTGCGTGCCGGCGGCTGCCAAATCTTCTCGGCCCGGCCGACGCCTTTGGCCTGATGCGTGGCCACTGGGTTTGTCTCGTCCGTCACTGCCCTCTCCCTCCCGCTTCTGCTGCAACTGCGCCGTCAAACATTCGTTCACAGATCCCTTGACAGTGGCTGCACTCGTCTGCAATCTAAGCGGAATCGTACATGATGTTTTCAGCACGGTGCTCGCATAGACCGACTGTGACTGAAGGAGTGTCCGTGATCCCCGGTATTGCGTCACGACGCTGGCGCGTCCTAGCTCCCGCTTTTCTCGCTTCCGCTGCAATGGTCCTCTCGGCGTGCGCCTCGTCCGGAGAGGGCGACCCGAACCGCCCCCTACTGGTGTGGACCGACGCCACCCGCCAGGCCGGCTTCGAGCAGTTCAAGAAGGCCCACCCGAACGTCAAGATGAAGATCGAGACGTACGACACCAGCGCGCTCCTGACCAAGATCCAGCTGTTCAACCGCACGGGCAAGGGCCACCCGGACGTCGTCTTCAGTCCACTGCCCACCCATGCCGCATCGCTCAGCAGCAAGCTCTTCGACTTCGCCGAGCCTCTGGACCACCTGGTCCCCGCGAGCGTGCAGCGGGGCTTCGGGAGCGCCAACGACACCTGCAAGATCGACGGCAAGCTGGTCTGTCTCAAGAACGACCTGGCGCAGTCCGTTCTCTGGTACAACAAGCCGCTCATGGACCGGTGGGGCTATGAGATCCCCACTACCTGGCAGGAGTATGCAGCCCTGGGACGGCGCGTCGCCAAGGACCACCCCGGCACCATCATCGGCTCGGCCGGGGGCCAATTCGTGTACTACGACTTCTTGTATTCCAGCGGCTGCCCGCTGCAGACCGTCACCGGTCCGAGCGCTGTGCACATCAATACCAAGGACCCCAAGTGCACTCGGGTCACCGAACTGCTGGACCCGCTGATCAAGTCGGGCGCCGTCTCCCGCAACGGGCCCTTCGACCCTGAGATGATCAAGCTCAGCAAGAAGGGGAAGATCCTCATGATGCCGGGCGCCTCCTGGTACGGAGACTTCCTCTTCAAGCCCAAGGCATCCTTCGCAACCCCCAACGGCAAGATCGCGGCGGCCCCCTACCCGAAGTGGCAGGGGGAGTCGAAGAACTACTCGGGTGCCACCGGCGGCGGCATCTACGTGGTCTCCAAGCGCTCGGCCAACAAGAAGGGTGCCGCTGCCGTCGCCCAGTGGATGGCCACCGCCAACGAGTACCAGGCAAATGCGCCTACCTACCCGGCCTACGGCCCCGCAGCGAAGGCCTGGGGCGCCAAGCACGCGAGTGACACCTTCTATGCAACCAACCCCTTCCCCGTGCTGCAGAAGCAGGCCGACCTGATCAATCCCGCGGAAAAGCCCACCGTGTACGAGGTCGATGCCGCCATCACGTCGACCCTCGTGGCCAAGGTCCGCGCCGGCGGAAAGCTCGCCGACGGAATGGCGGAGCTGCAGACCCAGCTCAGTCAGCTCGCGCAGTCAACGGGCTACACCGTCAACTGACCCATGGTCGCCCGGCGGTCGTGCACCGCAAGCAGTTGTCGGCCCGGACGCACGGGCGCCCGGGCCTGCGCACCGAATGAAAGGAGAGACCGTGGCAAACAGGCTGGCCGCGATGGCGCCGCGACGGCGCCGGTCCGACGCCCACGGATGGTGGTTCCTGGCCCCGTACCTCGTGCTCCTGCTGGTCTTCGGACTCCTCCCCACGGGCTACGCGATCTACGACTCGTTTGTCGTCGACAATGCAGCCAGCGCAGGCAGCGGTTTG
This sequence comes from Streptomyces auratus, assembly GCF_050433025.1. Lineage (NCBI taxonomy): Bacteria > Bacillati > Actinomycetota > Actinomycetes > Kitasatosporales > Streptomycetaceae > Streptomyces > Streptomyces auratus. Next base: position 3,279,068 of record NZ_JBNGCB010000003.1, read on the forward strand.
GGCACGGGCAACTATCAGAACGTCTTCGCCGACTTCCGGTTCCTGCCCGCGCTCACGCACGTCGGCATTTTCCTTCTGCTGTGGCTGCCGCCCATGGTGATCGGCGTCCTGTTCTTCGCGCTGCTCCTGCACGATCGTGTCAGCCGCGTCACCGGGGCTATGCGCCTGGTCTACTTCCTGCCCGGTGCAGTGACGGGCTCGGCCAGCGTCCTGCTGTGGTACTGCATGCTCCAACCCAGCCTCAGCCCCTTCGCCCCGATGCTGAAGGCGATGGGGCTGACCGGTGACGCCGAGGTCTTCCAGAGCGGCAATCTCACGCTCATCTTCGCGATCATGGCATTCACCACCGGGGTGGGCCAGTGGATCGTCATCATGTACGGCGCGCTGCAGAACATTCCCGACGAGGTACTGGAGGCTGCGGCGCTGGACGGCTGCGGTCCCGTGCGCCGGGCTCTGCTCATCAAGCTGCCAATGGTCACAAAGTATGTCCTCTACATGGTGATCCTGTCCTTTGCCGCAGGCGTGCAGATCTTCGTCGAGCCACAGCTCATCTACCAGATCACGCGCAGCGCAGGCAGCCCGTGGTGGTCGCTCAACCAGTTCGGCTACACGCTGGCTTTCCAGTCGGGCGACTTCGGAGGTGCCGCGACCGTTTCCGTGATCCTTCTCGCCATATCCACCCTGGCCGCGCTCCTCCTGATCTTTCGCACCGACTTCTTCAGTACGGAAATGGACCGATGACCACCGCCTCCGCCGAACATGCCGAAGGCCGCCGTCGGCGCAGCCGCTCCGAGCGCTGGACTACGGGACGCACACTGCGCTGCGTCATCCTGCTGGGCTTCGCCGTCTACTGCCTCATCCCCCTGCTGTGGCTGCTGCTCGCCCCCACCAAAACCGATGCCCAACTGGTCGGAGACCACCCGCTCAGCTTCGGCTCACTCGGCCAGGTCGCCACTGCCTGGCACCATCTGATCGCCTATGACTCCGGCGTGATCTACCAGTGGCTGGTGAACTCGGTGCTCTACTCGGCGGGATCCCTTGTGATCACTCTCGCCACATCCGTGCTGGCCGGATATGCGCTGGCCACCACTCGAGTCCTGGGGCGGCGCCTGATCCTCGTGTTGACCCTGATCGCCATGATCATCCCGCCCACCGCGCTTGTCCTGCCGATGTTCCTGGAGATCAATGCGGTACACCTCACCAACACGGCCCTGTCGGTGATCCTCCCCGGGGCCTTCTACCCCTTCGGCGTCTACCTCGCCTTCATCTACTTCTCCACCAGCCTGCCGAGGGAGCTGATGGAGTCCGCCCGCCTCGACGGCGCCACGGAGATCAGGCTGTTCTGGAGCATCGCGCTGCCGCTCGCCAAACCCTTGGTCGGGCTGATCGCCTTCTTCGGTTTCGTGGCGAACTGGAACAACTACTTCCTTCCCTACGTGATGCTCAGCGAGCAGGAGAAGTTCAACCTGCCTGTCGGACTGGGCGCGGTCATCTCCGGTACCCCCGCACTGAACCCCGCCATCGGGGGGAGCCAACTGCCCATCACTCGGCCCGAAGTCGCCCTCGCCGGTGTGATCGTGGTCCTGCCGATCGCGGTCATCTTCCTTCTCTGCCAGCGCTACCTGGTCCGCGGCATCCTGGCCGGCTCCGTCAAGAGCTGACCCCGGACTGCGCGAGCAGCACCGTCGGCCGCTCCGGCCGGTCACATCCCCCACTCTTTTCCGGAGGAATCTGTGCGTATCACGTCTGTCGAGGTCGTCCTTGTCGAGGAGCCCGGCAACTCGCCGGCCTTCCGTTGGCGCAATGGCCTGCCCGGCTCCGACGGCCCCCATACAGCTGGCTGGCTCATCGTGACAACTGATCAGGGGCTGAGCGGCTATGCGTACTGCCGACGCGGCCCCATCCTCAAGGACATCGTCAACCGGCGCCTCCGCAGCGAATTCGTCGGTGCGGATCCGCTGGGCCGCGAGTGGCTGTGGCACCGGATGTGGGAGCTCGACCGCATTGAGGAATTCCCCATCTACGTCCAGGGCGTGGTCGACGTTGCCTTGTGGGACATCGCCGGGAAGGCCGCGGGACTGCCGGTCCATCAGCTGATCGGCGGGTTCCGGGATGCCATTCCCGCCTACGCCTCCACCGTCACGTTCTCCAGCATCGCTGAGTACCTCGATGTCGCCGACCAGTGTCTGGAGCTGGGGTTCCACGCGATCAAACTGCATGCCTGGGGCGATGTGAACCGCGACGTCGAGCTGTGCCGGGCGCTGCGTGAGCACGTCGGCCCCGATGTGGCGCTGATGTACGACGGCTCTGCCGGTTTCGACCTGCTCGACGCCATCCGGCTCGGTCAAGTCCTCACGGAATACGACTACTTGTGGTACGAGGAACCGATGCGGGAGTTCAGTGTCACGGCCTACCGCAGACTCGCCGAACGCGTCGGCGTCCCGCTGCTCGTCGGTGAGACGAGCGACGGAGTCCATATGAACACCGCCGACTTCATCGCCTCCGGCTCTGCCTCCGCAGTACGCACCGGCACGTACTTCCGGGGCGGCATCACAGGGTCCCTGCGCATTGCCCACCTTGCGGACTCCTTCCACCTGCGGGCCGAGGTCCACGGAGGCGGGCTGCCCAATACCCACCTGTGCATGGCGATCCCGAACACCACCTACTACGAGTACCTCGTCGACTCCAACCCTGTCCGCCGGACGCCCGAGGTGGATGAGAAAGGCCTGGTCCACGCGCCCACCGGCCCGGGCATGGGGTACGAGGACCAGTGGGCCGCAACCGGCGCCCCGGCTGCAGTCGAGACCGTCCTGCCGTCCGCATGACACCCACCGTGGGCGCAACGCGCCGCCACCCAGAGGAGCCGACGATGAGGATCGCGATCCGTGGTGAGGTCGTCAACGATCGTGACTACGTGAGGATGAGTGGGAGGGTCATTCGGATTATTCATAATCGGGCGGTGTCGGTGGTGGGGGCGGGGGTGGTGGAGGCATGATTCGGGTGGCGCAGGTCATCGGGGTTCGTCCGGGGATGCTTGATGAGTACCGTGCGTTGCACCGTGAGGTGCCGCAGGCGGTGGTGGACCGGTTGCGTGACTGCCATATCGCGAACTATTCGATCCATCTGCTCGGCGACCGGTTGTTCAGTTATTTCGAGTATCACGGCGATGATCTGGCTGCGGATATGGCCCTTATGGCTTCGGACGAGGCGACGCAGGCCTGGTGGAATCTGACCGGCCCTTGCCAGCAACCGGTGCCGGAGGCGGCGGCGGGTGAGTGGTGGGCCGCGATGGAGCAGGTGTTCCTCATGGAGTAGGCCGCTGTCCCTCCTGCGACTCGCGGCTACAGGTAGCGGCATTGAACCTGGGCCCACCCCTACACGAATGATCAGTGCAACAGCGAGAAGTGAAAGGGAATCACGTGAAATTGCTGCGCCTTGGCGGCTTCGGCAACGAGCGCCCCGCAGTCCTCGACAGTGGCGGACGCACCTACGACCTGTCCAGGCTGACCCGTGACATCGACGGGCCCTTCCTGGCGAGTGGTGGTGTGGAGCGGGTACGAGCTGCCCTCGGTTGTGGTGAATTGCCGCTGTTGGACGGGGAGGGGATGCGCATCGGCGCGCCGGTGGCGCGTCCGGGCAAGGTGGTGTGTGTGGGCCTCAACTATCGGGATCACGCGGCGGAAACCGGGGTTGAGGTGCCGCCGCGGCCGGTGGTGTTCATGAAGGACCCGTCCACTGTGGTTGGTCCGTACGACACTGTTTTGATTCCGCGGGGCTCGGCCAAGACCGACTGGGAGGTGGAACTGGCGGTGGTGGTGGGCCGGCGTGCACGTTATCTCGCCGACCCCTCGGACGCGGCGGAGGTGATCGGCGGATATGCGATCAGCAACGATGTGTCGGAGCGTGCCTTTCAGCTGGAGCTCTCGGCGCAGTGGGATCTGGGCAAGTCGTGTGAGACGTTCAATCCGCTGGGGCCCTGGCTGGTGACCGCGGATGAGGTGCCCGATCCGCAGGCGCTGGGTCTGCGGCTGTCGGTCAATGGTGTGCGGCGGCAGGACGGCACGACCAGGGACATGATCTTCGATGTCGCGTACCTCGTCTGGTATCTGAGCCAGTACATGGTGCTGGAGCCCGGCGACGTCATCAACACCGGCACCCCTGCGGGAGTCGCTCTGGGCCTGCCGGATTCGCCCTACCTGCGGGCCGGTGACGTCACCGAACTCGTCATCGACGGTCTCGGCACACAACGGCAGACCTTCGAACCGGCATGAAGGAGACGGCGGACATGAACGGGTACGACGACTGTGACGCTGGGGTCGGCGCATGCGCGCCGAGGGGGGAACTGTCCGGGCTCAAGGCTCTGGTCACCGGTGGGGCTTCGGGGATAGGGCTGGCCACGGCGAGGCTGCTGGCTGCCCGTGGTGCGGAGGTGGCTGTCCTTGACCTCGACTTGTCGGGGGTGGTGGAGCCGTTGCGTGGCTACTACGCGGATGTGTCGGATGACGACATGGTGCGGATCGCGGTGGATGCGGCGGTCTTGGATCTTTCGGGCCTGGACATTGTGGTCAACAACGCGGGTATCGGGGCCGTGGGCAGCGTTGAGGACGGTGGCGATGACCAGTGGCAGCATGTCTTGGATGTGAACGTCATGGGTGTGGTGCGTACGACCCGGGCGGCGCTGCCGTACCTCAGGGCCTCCTTGCACGCTGCCGTCGTCAATGTGTGCTCGATCGCCGCCACGGCGGGTCTGCCTCAGCGGGCGCTGTACAGCGCGAGCAAGGGCGCGGTGCAGTCGCTGACGCTGGCCATGGCTGCGGACCATGTACGCGAGGGTATCCGGGTCAACTGCGTGAACCCGGGAACGGCGGACACGCCGTGGGTGGGGCGCCTGTTGGACCAGGCCGCGGATCCGGCGGCGGAGCGCGCCGCGCTCAATGCCCGCCAGCCCTTGGGTCGTCTGGTTTCGGCCGGCGAAGTGGCCGCTGCCATCGTCTATTTGGCCTCGCCGGCGGCTGCGTCGGTCACCGGCGCTGCCCTTGCGGTGGACGGCGGGATGCAGGGGCTGCGTCTGCGGCCGGCGGGAGGTGAGGGCTGTGCGCAGCACTGATCACGAAACGGTGCTTCCGCGCCGCACGCTGGGGCGCAGTGACGTCGCCGTCACGACTCTGGGGTTCGGTGCCGCTGCCATCGCCGGCCTGTTCTCCCCTGTCGGGGAGGACGAGGCCGCCGCTGCGGTGGAGGCGGCCTGGGGCGCGGGCATCCGGTACTTCGACACCGCCCCGCACTACGGTCTGGGGCTGTCGGAGCGCAGACTCGGCGCCGTGCTGCGCACCAAGCCCCGTCAGTCGTACACGGTCTCGACCAAGGTCGGGCGGTTGCTCGTACCCACGGAAGGCGGCGGGCACGAGGGGGATTACGGGGATGATCTCGCCCACGGATTCGCCGTGCCTGCGACCCACCGCAGGCGGTGGGACTTCAGTGCCGACGGTGTGTGCCGCTCGCTGGAGGAGAGCCTGACCCGCCTTGGCCTCGACCGCGTCGACCTCGTGCTGCTGCATGACCCCGACGACCACGAGGAGCAGGCGTTCAGGGAGGCGTATCCCGCGCTGGAGGAACTGCGCTCCCAGGGCGTGGTCGGCGCGATCGGCGCGGGCATGAACCACAGCCGCATGCTGACCCGCTTCCTTGAGGACACAGATGTCGACGCCGTGCTGTGCGCCGGCCGCTACACCCTGCTGGAGCAGACGGCGCTGACAGCGCTGCTGCCGGCCGCCGCGGCGCGCGGCAAGAGTGTGATCGTGGGAGGCGTGTTCAACTCCGGCCTGCTGGCCGACCCCAAGAACGACGCCACATTCGACTACCTCGCCGCTCCGAAATCCCTGGTGAGCCGTGCGCTGCGCATGCGGATGGTCACCGAGGGGCACGGGGTGCCCCTGCGCGGCGCCGCGCTGCGCTTCCCCTTCGGGCACCCGGCTGTCGCCTGTGTCCTGACCGGCGCGCGCTCGGCGGCTCAAGTCCGCGACGCTGGTGCACAGATGGATCGCGCGATCCCCGACGTGATGTGGGAGGCGCTGCGGTGGGAAGGCCTGCTGCCGCGGCACGTGCCCGTACCGAAAGGGAGGTAGTCATGCGCATCGCACTGTTCATCACCTGCTTGGCCGACACGCTGTACCCACAGACCGGCAGGGCGGTGGTCCGCCTCCTCGAACGGCTGGGGCACACGGTGGAGTTCCCCGGGGACCAGGCCTGCTGTGGCCAGATGCACTTCAACACCGGGTACCGGCCCGAGGCCCTGTCGATGGTGCGCCGTTTCGCCGAGGTCTTCGCCGGCTACGAGCACGTGGTCACCCCCTCCGGTTCCTGCGCTGGCATGATCCGCGAGCACCACCGCACGATCGCCGGGCAGTACGGCGACGCGAAGCTGCAGGCCGCGGTGGAGATGGTGGCGCCGCGGGTGCACGAACTGTGCGAGCTGCTGGTCGACGTGCTCGGCGTCACCGATGTCGGCGCGTACTTCCCGCACCGCGTGACGTACCACCCCACCTGTCACTCCCTGCGCATGCTGCGGGTGGGCGACAAACCACTGCGGCTGCTGCGTGCTGTGGAGGGAATCGACCTCGTTGAGCTGCCCGAGGCCGACGGCTGCTGCGGCTTCGGGGGGACCTTCGCCCTGAAGAACCCCGATGTTTCGACGGCCATGCTCGCCGACAAGGTGCACTGCGTGCAGTCCACCGGCGCCGAGGTGCTGACGGCCGGGGACAACTCCTGTCTGATGCACATCTCCGGCAGCCTGAACCGGCTGCGTACGGGCATCGGCAGCATGCACCTCGCCGAAATCCTCGCCGCGACCACAGCAGACGCACGATGAGCGCCACCGAGGACGGCCTCGTCTGGCTCGGTACCCCCTCCTTCCCCGAGGCGGCCCGCACCGCTGTCGCCGACGGCCGCCTGCGCGCCAACCTACGAGGCGCCACCCGTACCATCCGCGCCAAACGCGAGGCGCTCACCGCGGAGCTGTCCGACTGGGAGGAACTGCGCACCTGCGCGGCCGCCGTCAAACGTTCCGCGCTGCGCCACCTGGATGCCCACCTGATCCGTCTGGAGGCCGCCGTCACCACTGCGGGCGGCACTGTCCACTGGGCAGCCGACGCCGCCGAGGCGAACCGGATCGTGACCTCGCTGGTGGCGGCCACCGGCGAGCGCGAAGTGGTCAAGGTCAAGTCCATGGCGACCCAGGAGACCGGCCTCAACCAGGCCCTGGCCACAGCCGGTATCCGAGCCTACGAGACCGACCTGGCCGAACTGATCGTGCAGCTCGGCGACGACCGTCCCTCCCACATCCTCGTCCCGGCAATCCACAAGAACCGTTCCGAAATCAGGGACCTGTTCCGTGACTCCATGGCCGCCTGGGGCAGGCCCGCGCCCGAAGGACTGACCGATGACCCGGCCGCCCTCGCCGAGGCCGCGCGCCTCCACCTCCGCGAGAAGTTCCTGCGGGTCAAGGTCGCCGTCAGCGGCGCGAACTTCGCCGCCGCCGACACGGGCACGGTCGCCGTGGTCGAGTCCGAAGGCAACGGCCGTATGTGCCTCACGCTCCCCGAGACACTGATCACCGTCATGGGCATCGAGAAGGTGCTCCCTTCCTTCGCCGACCTGGAGATCTTCCTCCAGCTTCTGCCGCGTTCGTCCACCGGCGAACGGATGAATCCCTACACCTCCTTGTGGACGGGGACCACCGCCGGCGACGGGCCACAGGACTTCCACCTCGTGCTGCTCGACAACGGCCGGACCGCTACTCTGCGCGACACAGTCGGACGCCAGGCACTCGCTTGCATCCGCTGCTCCGCCTGCCTGAACGTCTGCCCGGTCTACGAGCGCACCGGCGGCCACAGCTACGCCTCGGTCTACCCCGGCCCGATCGGCGCGGTGCTCACCCCACAGCTCGCCGGGATCGAGCACGCGCCATCGCTGCCCTTCGCCTCCACCCTCTGCGGCGCCTGTTATGACGCCTGCCCGGTCAAGATCGACATTCCCGAGGTGCTGGTACATCTGCGAGCACGAGCCGTCGAGGGCAAACGGGGCCCGGTGCCCACTGCCGAGGCACTGCTCATGAAAGCCGCCGCGGCCACCCTCGCCAGCCCACGCACCCTGACCGCAGCACAGTGGGCCGGTGCGCTCGGCGGCCGGCTGCTGTCCCGGCGGGGCGTCCTTGGGAACCTGCCCGGCCCACTCGCCCACTGGTCACGCACGCGCGACGCCCCAGTCCCTGCCCGCGAAACATTCCGCGCCTGGTGGCGCCGCACGCACCGGCAGCAGGAGGAGCGATGAGCAGCAGGGAAACAGTACTGGGACGCATCCGGGAGGCCCTAAGCGACGTACCGGACACCGAGGCGCCAGACACCGAGGCCGTGCCCCGTGCCTACCACGACAGCCACGCGGGCCCCGACGTCACCGGGCTCTTCATACAACGCGCCGCGGACTACCACGCCACGGTGACCCGGACCCACGACGCACGCGCCGCGGTCACGGCGGCATTCGAGCGGCACGCGCTCACACGCGTCGTCGTTCCGGACGGCTTCCCCGAACAATGGCTGCCTTCGCCAGGCACATGGCAGCGGCTCTGCGACGACCCACCGCTGGGATTCCACGAACTCGACACGGCAAGCGGGGTGGTGACCACGTGCGCACTGGCCATCGCCGTCACCGGAACCCTCATCCTGGACGCAGGCCCCGGGCAGGGCCGCCGGGCACTCACCCTGCTGCCCGACTACCACCTCTGCCTCGTACGGGCCGACCAGATCGCCGGGGACGTGCCCCAGGCCCTGCGCCGGACCGACCCGCGCCGCCCACTGACCCTCGTCTCCGGACCATCCGCCACCAGCGACATCGAACTGCAGCGTGTGGAAGGAGTCCACGGACCCCGCACCCTGGACATCATCATCGTCGAACCCGAGGGCCAGGACACGGCGACCGCGGCCCCCACCACCCAGTGAGGCCACACATGCACATCATCGACGCACACCACCACCTCTGGGACCTGGACGTACGCGCCCAGGAATGGATCACCGGCCCCCAACTCACCCCACTGCAACGCTCGTTCACCCTCAAGGACTACGAGATCCAAGCCCGGCCGGCCGGCATCACCGCAAGCGTCCTCGTCCAGACCATGGCCGTGCCCGAAGAGACCCCGGAGCTCTTGTCCCTGGCCGCCGGCACCGACCTCATCGGTGCGGTCGTCGGATGGACCGACCTCACCTCACCCGCCATCAGCGACGAACTCGCCCGCCTACGCGCCCTTCCCGGAGGAGAGTTCCTGCGCGGCATCCGCCACCAGGTACAAAGCGAACCCGACCCGCGATGGCTCACCCGGCCGGACGTGCTGCGCGGATTGCGCGCCGTGGCGGCCGCAGGCCTCACCTACGACGTTCTGGCGCTCCCCCACCAACTGCCCGCCGCCACCCAAGCAGCCGCCACCGTGCCGCAACTCACCTTCATCCTCGACCACTTGGGCAAACCACCCATCGCATCGCACACGATCCAGCCCTGGACCACCGAACTCCAGCACCTCGCCGCCCTGCCCAACACCGTATGCAAACTCTCCGGAATGGCCACCGAAGCCGACTGGGCATCATGGACCCTCGACGACCTGCGCCCCTACACAGACACGGCACTGGAGGCATTCGGCCCCCACCGCCTGATGTTCGGCTCCGACTGGCCCGTATGCACCCTCGCCGCAACCTACACCGACGTCGTCGCGTACACCCAGGCTCTCACCTCTGCACTCGGCGAAACCGAGCAGTCGGCCGTATGGTCCGGCACCGCGGCCCGGGTCTACCGAATGCCGGCGGACCAACCACTGCGGTGACGGCTGACCGTCCACAGGCCGGCACGGCCCCGCCCTGACCGAGCGGGCGCGAAGAGCTGCACGGTCAGGGCTCCTCATCCCGGCTGAGCTGGCGCTGGAGGCTGTGGCTGAGGTGCTCCGCCATCGCCTCGGCCGCGCGGTCGGGATTGCGGCGCAATATTGCGCGAACCACGCGCTCGTGCTCCGCGAGGGTCGGGTCATCGGCGCCGAGGACGCTGCTGAGCCTGAAGATGTGCAGATGGGAGTGGAGCCGCTCCACCGCGTCCGCGAGCAGTGGCCGCTGGGATGCCCGTGCGATCGCATCATGGAAGCGCTGATCGAGGGCGGCAAAGTCGCGGTAGGCCGCGTAGCGCCCAGCAGGCCCCGGGTGGGACTGCATCTCTTCGACGATCCGCTCGATGCCATCGAGCTGATCCTCACTGGCGTTGACCGCAGCGAGAGCAGCTGCCCTCGGTTCCAGCAGCTGCCGCATTTCGAAGAGTTCCTCGAGCCCCTGGCGGGTCAGCAGCTCAGTGGTGCGGTACCCCGAGAGCGTCCTCTTCACCACCAGGCCGTCGGACTCCAGTCTGGCCAGCGCCTCTCGGATGGGGGTCGGCGAGACGTTGAGGGAGCGGGCCAGGGCCTCGATGCTGACGCGTGCGCCGGGGGTGATCTCATGGTCCATGACCATGGCCTTGATGTTCTCGTAGACGCTGTCCGACAGGGCCTGACGGGCGGGAGGCAGGTCCCGTCCGTTCCTGTCCCGCGGCGCCCCGGGCGCGGACGTGTCGTGCTGCGGCATCCGGTCTCCTACTACTGTTCGCGGCTTGTCGGGGCAGCAACAGTTTACCCAGGTGGGACGTGCTTCAGGGGCGCTGCGAGTCTGCCCCGAAAAGCTACATGCCCTCCGCAGGGTGCCGCGCCCATGCCCACCCGGGCCAGCCCGGCGTAGACGGCGATCAGTAGCACGAGAGGGACGATCGCCATCGCCGGTGGCCTGGTGGACGGCCCCGGGGGCCAGGGGCCGGCGGCGGCCGGCAGACAGCTGCCGTTCTGCGCCCTGCCCCCGGATCCCGGCGCCTGAGTCTGCTCGCCGGCGCCCAGGTACTCGATGACCTTACCGAGGGTGTACAGGCGTTCTCTGAGCGCGACGGCGCAGCCCGGCTGGTCCAGCAAGGCCGCACTTCGCCGATCGCGTGTGTGGTCGTGGAGCAGCCGACGCCGAACCCAGCAGCCCGTCGTGCGTGACGCCGCGAGGTGGAGATGGCGAGGGGCGTCAGGTAGCGGTCGACGAAGCCAAGCCCGTGTTTAGCCCCGGCGCCCACGACCCACTGGCGCGGCCGCGCGGCGGGCGCCGCCCGGGTGCGGCTCATTGCCCCAACGAACCCACTGCGGTGGCGACTTCAGCTCTTACACCCGGCGACGGGCTCGTGATCCGGCGGCTTCTGATGATCGCGGCACGGACCCGGTTCCCCAGCACGCAGACCATGATCAGCGAACCACAGCCCCGACACACCGACGCCAGCCATGCACGAGCTTGTCACCAGTATGGCTACCTGCACTCCAGGTTCACCGCCGAGTCTCGGCGAACAGCGGCCGTCCGCGGATTCGACGGTCGGCAGAATCCCAGTCCAGCCACCTGCGCAGAATCCCCTCACACCTCCACCCGCAGCGCACCCCGAGAAAAGTTCCGTCAGATGACGGATGCCATCAGGCCTGCACGTGGCCGTATGCTCAGGCAATCATCCCGACGGACTCACTACATAAAGTCAGTCCATCACTGCCGCCAGAACCCAGTGCTGGCCGGGGCCCCCTTTCCCGTGGCCCATGTCATTCCTGACTTTCCGCAGACGTGGTGACCCCACGCGGTCGATCACAAAATGATCCAGAGTCAGTATTTGCTGACATGCTCCACACATATGAGGATGTGCTGGTTTTGCTCGGGATGTAGCTTCTAGCAATCCGCCCTTTCCGCTCGACCCACCGAACGGAAAGACCAGGGGAGAGAACAGCCCATGATTCCCGGAGTACGAAGGACGAGACGAGCAGCGCGAAGGTCTGCGCTGGCATCGGCCGAAACCGCCCCTGCCCTGGCGGCCTCCACCAGTACGGCGCACGCGCTCCAAGGCGGCGTCGGCGCGCAGACGGTGGCGAGCACCGTTGTCTACATCGGAGCAGATGTCGGCTACATGTTCTCGGGAGCACTGATCAGCGCGAACTGGGTGCTGACAGTCAAACGCTGTCTAGAGGAAACGCCGGGGTACAGCATCGACCGGGGTGACGGGAAAAGCGTCCGAGTCGACCAGCAGTACAGCGCTCCGGTCGGCGACATGGCACTTCTCCACCTCGCCTCGCCTCTGGACGGGGCAAGGATCTGGGGCACCATCGGCGACGGATACATTCCCCTGGCCGCCAGCACCGACCAGCCCGCCAGACCCGGCGACACCGTGTATGCCATGGGCTACGGCAGCGCGGGGTTGGAAGTCGCCGAAGAGAAAATCACCTCGTACGGCCCCGACGGCAGCTACGGCATGGTCGGATCGACGTCTGACGACGGCGGAGCCGCATTCGTAGGCGACTCAGGCGGGCCTGTCTTCCGCTCACACGGCAATGGCGCTCTGACGCTCATCGGCCTCGTCAGCGGTGGAACCATCTACACAGAAGGCGACCGCAGCACCTGGTTCGCAGGTGGTCCCACTGTCTGGAGCACTGACAGCACCGGTGCCATGAACCGGGACTGGATCCAGGAAGTCACCGGGATCTGACCACCCCGTCTCCGCGGACACCGGGCCCGGCCGCCACGCGTCAGCCCTCTTGAGATATCCAGGCCGGGCTTTCGCCCGCTTCGCCTAACCCAGAGAAGGGTTCTGCGCTCGGTGATCGCTCGTACGGCGACCACCGCGACAGCGCAGGCCCACCAGGACGTCGCGCACCGCGGTGTCGAAGCAGGTCGCCGACGCCAACGGCCACAAGGGTCGAGTTCTACCGTCTGCATCGGAGCAGTCGGCCCGTGTTAAGAGCCCTGATCGGTCCGAAGTGGGCACTGACAGCCGCGCACTGCCTTGGGACGACACGTCCGGTTGGCCTTGATCGTGCATGAGGACCCGTCAGCTTGCGACCGGCCCTCATGCAAGATCAAGGCTAGGGCTTCTGCTCGCCGTGGAGGTGGGGTCGGTCGCGCTGTTCGTGCCGCGCGATCTGGAGCGCCTGAGCGCGCCAGAGACGCGCCGGGTGCTGGAGGCGGGCGGGGTGGCGCACGCCCGGGAGGCGCCGGACGAAGCGGAGCGGGCCGCGACGCCGGCCGGCAGCCAGGACCGGTCGGTGCTGGAGTCGTCGGAGTTGGACCCCTGTGTACTTCAGGCCCGGCCGACGGATCTGATCCGGCGGCGGCAGCACGGCCGGGCGGTGCTGGCGGCGGGTGCGGCCGTGCTGGTGTGCGGGGCGCTGCTGGGGATGCCGGGCGACGGCTGGGGCCCGGACGGTGCCGCCGCCCCGCCGTATGCGCGCAACGGCGCCGCCGAGGCGGCCCTGGACCCCGGAAAGCTGACGGTGACCTCCGCGACCGCCTGGAAGCAGGCCGCCCGGCAGGACTTCGCCACCTGGCCCGCCCGCGGCGACCGGATCCACGACAGGGTGCTGCTGCGGCGGGCGCTGGCCGTGTAGGCCAGGCCGGGGCCGAGGGTGCCGGTCTCGGCGACCCCGGCACCCCGGCCGACCCGGCGGCCGGTCCTGTCCAGCTGCTGTTCGCGGGGGTGGTCGACCACGCCGTGGTGGTGCTCTTCCACGACGGGCTGCGGGTGGTGCGCTCTGCAGAAGCTGCCGACGGCGAGGGGCAGAGCGAGGGCACAGGCGCCGCACCGGACTTCGCGCGTACGGACGGCGCGGCGGCGGGTTCGGCGAGTGCGGTGGTCGTGAGCCGCACGCAGCGCAATGTGCGCTATCTGAACGCCCCTTGGCTGAAGTCGGCGCGGGTGCTCGATCTGGTCAAACCGGACGCAGCGGACCAGCCGCTGGCGATCGGCGCGGGCGGGTGACCGATCCGGTGCCCACTGCGCGGCCCGCGGAGAAGTGCACGACCTGGCAGCGCTCCAGGCCTGCAGCCGGCTGCTGACCGATCTCAGTGAGCTGACCCAGCCCGTCTGACGTACGGCAACCGCGCAGGCCGGGCGAGGTGACCGGCAGGCAAGCAAAGGCGGCCTGGGCCCGTACGGCCTGCCAGCTGGCCGCGGTGCGCGGCCAGGGCGTCCGCACGGTCAACGCCTGAGAGTTCGCCCGGCAGCCGCTGCCCACCGGCGTCGGCCTCGCGGCCTGGCTATGCACCCGCGCCGAGACCTGGCGCGGGGTCAGGCAGCCGGACGATTGCCCAGCTCCAGACCCCGGCGCCGAACGGTGCGCCCTATGCGACGGGCTCGGTCACGGCGCGTGCCGAGGGAGTTACGGCCTGCGGACCGCGAGCGCCACGGGCGTTGGCCGGGGTCCTGTGGAAGTCCCCGGCCGGCACGTGGTGCGCGGCCGGCAGCAGCCAGGTCACCTCGATCACGGCGACCGGCGGGGTCCCCGGCCAGGTAGCCGGGCGGCTGCTGGCGGCCCCGGCGAAGGCAGGCGACCGGACGGAGCTGACGGGGCAGCTGGCGAACGGCAACCAGATCAAGGGGCTGGGCTGAACGATGCCCCGGGGTACACCGCACCGTCCCCGCCGAACTCAACAGCCGCCCACGCAAAACGCTCGGCTGGGAAACCCAGCCGAGCGTCTGCCTGAGCTACTCACCACCACACATCAGCGATCACGTGTGGCAACGCCCCCAGAATCCACCACAACCGGCGGCCCGTCAGACGCTATTTAAGGAATTTCGCCTCGTCAGTACCGCACGCCCCTGCCTTGAGAATAAGCTTGTCTCCATTCGGAATCAAGCATTCCTCCCCATGGGGTGCATAGTCGTTCACCAGCTCCATGTATCCATCTGACGTGTCCCGCATGTGCCAGCCCGAATTGGGAAGGTCACACCTTCCCAGCTCAACACTGGGCCCGCTACCCCGCCTAAGACACTGTCCGGTCCCCCTGTGGGCGAAGATGTCGTATCCGCGGCCCGCGTCGGTGAAAGTCTCCTTGACCGCGAACTGCTGGTCTGGGTTGCCGTCCTGCTTCGGCTTGAGCGTCATGTCTCCGCTGAGCGACTTCGACGTGTCACTCTTGGGCGTTATGTAACCAACACCGTCCGCGTGGGCAGCTGATGGCAACGTGATGACTGCGAGTGCCGCAACGGGCATCACGAACAGTGCGATGGCCCGGCGGGGCCGCGGGGCGAGATGGAGCGGATGCTTGCGGGCGAAAACCACAGCGTTTTCCCTTTCACTCGTGGGTACTTTGACTCGGATCCGGCGTATCGCTCTCCGCGCGACGGCGTGCAGCAGGAAGTTACGGGCTCACCGTGTGTGAACCGGGGGCCCTTTCGCCCTGCGCCGCGTTGTCTGAAGATTCCGCGTGAAGATGGCACCAATCTACGATGCGCCATGAACCTTTATATCCGTCATCCGACCTACATTTTTAGAGAACTGGTGGACTTCGGTACCGAATGGAGGCCGGTCATGCCCGCGCACGGGCGCCGTCCTGGTCACCGGAGTGGACAGCCAGGACGGTCCGTAAGACCGGTCTGGATGCAGCGATATCGGCAGCGCTTGCACCGTGGCGCAAACCGCGACCGGTGCACGATCCGGGCAAGATCCTGTTGGATGTCGCGATCGCGGTGGCCCTGGGCGCGGACTGCCTGGCCATGTGGGCCTGCTGCGGGCCGAGCCGCCCTCTTTGGGCCGGTGGCCTCCGACCCCACGGTCTCCCGGCTGGTCAGCAAGCTGGCGTCGGGCGAGCAGCGGTCCTGGCCGTGCTGCGCACCGCCCGTGCCGAAGTGCGCGAACACGTAGGGCGGTTGGCCGGTGACGCGGCACCGGACGCGGACGGGCACGCGATTGTGCATCGACGGCGTCCTCGTCCTGGCGCACTCCGAGAAGCAGGACGCCGCTGCCACCTGGAAGAAGACGTTCGGGCACCACCCGCTGATGGGGTTCGTCGACCACGGCCGGGGCGGGTCCGGCGAGTCAGTCGTGGGCCTGCTGCGGCCCGGCAACGCGGGTCCCAACACCGCCGCTGACCACATCGAGGCCACCAAGCAAGCCCTGGCCCAGCTGCCGAGGCGGTTGCAGCGCGGCCGTCAGACGCTGATCCGCTGCGACTCCGGCGGCGGCACCCACGAGTTTGTCGCCTGGCTCGCCCAGCGCGGAAGGTGGCTGTCGTACTCGGTCGGCATGACCATCACCGACGCCATCCACCAGGCCGTTTTGAAGGTACCCGCTTCCGCGTGGACGCCGGACGGCGAGATCCGCGACGGGGCCTGGGCCGCCGAACTCGCCGGTGACTGTCTGACAGGCTGGCCGAGAGGACTGCGGCTGATCGTCCGCAAGGAACGCCCGTACTCTGGGGCCCAGTTGCGCTTCGCCGACGCCGACGGCATGCGGTTGACCTCCTTCGTCACCAACACGGCGGGCGAGGCGATCGCCACCCTCGAACTGCGCCACCGGCAGCGGGCCCGGGCCGAGGACCGCATCCGTGCCGCCCGCGCCACCGACCTGCGCAACCTGCCCCTCCACGACGCCGCGCAGAACCAGATCTGGCTGGAGAGCGTCCAGATCGCCCTGACCCTGCTGGCCTGGATGCCCCTGCTCGCCCTGACCGGGGCCGCCCGCCTGTGGGAGCCCCGCCGCATGCGGCTACGGCTGTTCTCCCCGCTGCCCAGCTGGTCACCACCGGCCGACGCCGCATCCTCCGCCTCGCGAAGCACTGGCCTTGGACGGATGTGATCACCGGCGCCCCGGACCGGCTCCACGCCTCCCGAACCCCCGGCTGACCAGCGCGTTCCTGTCCCTGCGAGCAGCACCACCCCACCGGAGCCAGTGAAACCCGGCGCCCACCCGACGCGACTGTGGGTCCACAAGCACGTCCGCCCTCCAGAAAACCACCCCGAACAAGTAGAAAGGTCCGTCAGCAAGCTGACGGACCCTCATGCAAGACCAAGGCTAAGCACACATCCATGCGCTTCGGCGGACGTCTGACCCGGCCTTACCCTCCGAATCCTCGTTCCGCGTTGCCAGGGAAGCCAGCTCCTGACAGGCCCGCCTCAGCTCTCCCTATCCATAGGATTAATGATTTGCGCCAAATCCACTATCCTTCAGCCAAAGGGAGTGGTAGAAATATCCCCGGTGAAGGAAGTGCCGATGGGAGGTCCGGACTTCCAGCACTCACCCAGCCCCCACGGTTCATTCCCCCAGGACCTGGGGGATCCCGGCCCCGGCGGAATCTGTGCTTTCCGCCGGGGCCGCTGCATGTTCTGAGGCATGTTGAACTCGATCACGTGAATCAGTGCCGTGACAACTGATCGCATGGTGAAAATAGGCAACGATGAGAGAGGGTCGCCTCGACCGCCCTGGCAACCGTCCCGGAATTACTATTGCCCGCTCGGAAGATCGGCGGTCGTCTCATGGTGAAATTCACGGACTTGGATCGCAGCACGAGTGTGGAATACGCCAACCTTCGGGACGGGCTGTCAGCCACCGGTGCGCTGGCAGGTCTCCCCGCGAAATGCCCTTTCACGAGAGCGCGGCCGGGGCATGCATGGCCGCAAGCGAGCCCGTCCGCTCAGTTCACCGAAATCTGCTGCCGGTGGGACTGGAGACACCTCGGCTTCGAGGCTTGTACCACCGGCAAGTTGACGCCCTCAATCGGAACTGCAATCCGACTGAGTCGTCCAGGGCGGCCGAAGTGGGTCGGAGCGTATCCGCTGCTGAGCAGGGAGACCCTGACGTTCCTGCCTGGTCGCGGCGCCTCGACGTATTTGCCGGCGTCGAGGCCCGCCAGCGACGGGGCCGGAGTTGATGCACGGTCACGGACACTCTCGAACCGGCGGTACCGCCCCCACCGGTCCGAGCCAAATAGATCTTGCGATGACTGGTCCACCGCCACTCATCAGCACTGCTCTTGAACCAGTGCCGAGAACCATCGCAACCTGCGTGGTGGGTGCCCGTTCGGCATGCGCCCCGCGCCCCAGAGAAGGCCCTCTTCAGGGCACTCTCTGGGAAGCCGATAGACAATTACTGGGAGTCGCAAGGAGGGTTGGTTGCATCCTGCCTCAGCGGTGCACCGTGAGGCAGGACGTAGAGCACCACCAGAGTGAGGGGTGCTTTGCCGAGGTTGCGGCCGATGTGTACGTGGTTGGCCCCAGGGCGCTCGGTCACAGTGCTGCCGGACTTGAAGGTCCCGTTCTGCTGGCACGTGGCGTCGAAACGGCTCAGGGTGCCCTGTTCGACGACGCCGTACAAGGTCCCGTCGTGATAGTGCCAGCCGGTGCTCTGGCCGGGAGGGATCGTGATCTCCCGCACGATGTAGTCCGTATTGCCGTCCGTTTTCTGGTATATCAGCTTGCTGGTGACACCTGGGCCGGCCGGAGTGGCGTAAGCCGCCCCAGCAGCCAAAGACATGCTGGCGACGGCAGCTCCTGTCAGGCCTGCACGAAGTATTGCCCGCATCATGAAAACCAACTTTCAGTGAGATAGTACCTGGCGCTCCCCGGTCGGAGCGCCATCGAGACGACGTCTTAGGCAGCTGCTCTTCACAGCCAGTGACGGCATGTCAATCGCCACGACATGTGCCGATATCAGACCGGGAAAGTCCCCCTGAGCTACTTCTACGGTTCAGGGGCGACGCTTTGCTGTGCTGAACCCAAGTTCGAACCTTGGAATGCGAAGCCAGGCTTCAAGGGAAGCCGACCGTGGCCAGGAATTTGCGGGTGGCTTCGCCGTCCACATCGCCCGGCTCCAGGCGCAGTACCTCGACGATCACCTGCATGGCTACGGAGTCGTCCCACCGCCTCGCTGTGCACCATTCATGGCAAGCTGGTCGAGTTGCCGCCCCCTGGCCGACCGTAGCTTCTCCAGAACGGTGGCTTTATCCAGCGTGCTAGCCGTGCACGGTCCTTCGGAGGCGGCGGCAAGGCCCGTACCGGCAACGGCTTCTGAACCCTCAGCTGAAGTCATCAGTGCGCTCTTCGCTCAGTCGAAGCGGAATCCTGCGGACCGCGAAAGACATACTACGACGCATACTTGACCTTCCCTCATGCTGACCGGCCACTGCCGTAGCGACTGCCACGCTCGCGTGAGACAGCTACCCGCAACTACGGGAACTTGCAGTTCGGACGCTTGGCGGTTGAACCCGGCGCCTGCAAATGTAAGGAGGAGAAAATCGATACACATCGGTTAGTTGACGTATATTCGCCGCCAGTCACATCGCGTAAGGCGATCACGATGGGCGTTTCTTGAGGCGCCGCCAACAAAGGTGCAGCTGCGGTGGGGTGACGGACAAGGCCCATCGGACTCTCCGGCGCGGTGCCGTCCAGGGCCTGCTGCCGCAGGCCCTGCGGAACTCGCCCTGGGAGCGGAGGGTGACCTGGACGTCGTCGGGACGGAGCTTGGGGGTGGAGGATAGCCTGGGCGTGGGCCAGGCTGCACACCAGCTGCCCGTTGCTGAGGCGCTCCTCGGCAGAGCGGTAGGTCTCCGGTAGGTCGAGGGTGACGTGGTTGCTGCTTCCCGAGGCGTAGTAGGAGCCGTTGGATGCCACGAGGGTGGTGAGTCTGCTCTTCTGCTCCGACTCGTTCGAGCCGGCCAGAAGGAGTCGGACGACGGAGTCGAGGGAGCGCAGGTGCAGGTCGGGCCGGGTGACACCGCGAAGGCCCATGTCCAAGGCTAAGACCGTCCTACCTTCTTGACCGGGTTGAGCGAGCCATTCGTAGGGTTGGCTCGCCCAGGGGTGTCGAGTGTGGCTTTAAGTGGGCGGTTCGTCAGGCGATGCCCGTTTCCAAGTAGTGGCTGGGGCAGGGGTGCTGGCCGCAGCTTCGGCTACTGCTTCCTGGCGAAGTTGCCGGTGTCGGCTTCGGTGAGGATGCCGAGTTTGACCAGGCGCTTCAGCTTGGCCCGGGTGCCTTCGACGTTCTTCGGCAGCACGTCGTGACCGAGGGCCTGGCAGATATCCTTCGCTGCATGGCCCTGTGGCGAAGTAGCCATTGCGGACCCGGCGACGCTCGTCAGGGTGATCAGCGCCTTGAGGACCGAGCACAATACCCCGCATACGGTGGCCTGCCGGGCCATGCGCGTATCCCAGCCGTGGTTCTACAAGTGGCGCCTCTGCCCCAAGCGGACGAAGAACCGCGAGGTCAGACGCGCGAAGCTGGCCGATGGGCCGCTCCGACACGATCGCTCCCGACATCTTGTGGTGGGGGGACATGACCGAGATCGACACCGCAGAGGGCAAGCGAACTGGGAGGTGAGAACGCCGCTATGCACAAGGACCATTCAGGGCAGCGATCGCCGCTCCTCCGCCGACCAGGCGGGCGGCGTCTCTTCCGGGACGGGACCGGGCCGGAAGGTGAGGTGGGAACCTGCCCTCGGAGGTGACGAGCTTCGTCGGGCGTCGGTGGGCGGTGTCCGAAGCGCGGCGGTTGCTCGCCCGTACCAGGCTGCTCACGTTGACCGGTGTGGGCGGTCTGGACAAGACCCGGCTGGCCCTCAGGGTCGCTGCTGAGGTGCGGCGCTCGTTCCCCGAGGGGGTAAACATGCCTGCACATTGCTTGGGTCGCTTACTGCGGTTCTGCTCTGCGGTACTGGATAGCGAGCGCCTACTGGCAGTCAGTGCCTGGCGCCGGGATGTTGCGGGCCGAGCCGATCGTGGTCGGGACGGTTGCCTCCAACCCAGCTGCGGCGAGGGTGTCGATGAGGCGGGAAACCGTGCTGGCACACTCCGAGAAGCAGGATGCCACCGTGACCTGGAAGAAGGCCTTCGGCCGGCATCCGCTGTTGGCGTTTGTCGATCACGAAAGCGGTGGGAGCGGAAAGCCTGCGGCGGGCTTGCTGAGGCCGGGCAACGCAGGCGGTACCACCGCCGCCAACCAGATCACCACGGCCCAACTCGCCCTGCCCAGCTGCCGAAGGAGCACCGGCGTGGACGTCCGACGCTGATTTCGTACCGACTCCGGTGGCGGAACAAATGAGTTCACAGCCTGGCTCGCGAAGCGGGGCAGGTCGCCGTCGCACTCGGTCGGGTTTGACCATCACCGGCGCCATCCACGAAGCTGTCCTCAAGGTCCCGCCCGCCGCGTGGACGGTGGCCATCGAGCCGGGAGGCGAGATCCGCGACGCGGCCTGGGTCGGCGAACTTACCGGCGATGTCCTCAAGGGCTGGCCGCAGGGGATGCAGCTGAACGTCCGCAAGGAACGCCCGCACCCCGGCGCGCAGTTGCGATTCATCAATGCCCATGGTGGCGGCTCACCGCGTTCGCCATCAACACCACCGCCATCCCGATAGCCCTCACGCGAAGTGAGGCACCGTCAACGCGCGGGCCCGGAAGCAGGGGATGCCCTTGCACTCCAAGAGCATCCCCCGCCGACATTACAGGGGGAGTTCCCCGAATCGGACGGTTTGGGTTGTATCGGAAGTGTCGCGTGGTTCAGCAATAACTGGGACGGTTGCGTCGCCCGAGCCGCCCGTACCCATGGCCATTACCCACTCCGTGGAAGGGTTCTGTACAACACGGGAGGCACTGTCGTATTTCCACTGCTGTGCCTTGTTATTGGGATCGCAGGCGGCCGTAGTGATCTGCCGGCCAGCCTCGGCAGGCGCGAGCAGGCACTCGTTTCACGGCTGCTGCGCTCTGCTCTTCGTGTCGCTTCGCTTCAAAGCAATCACCGCCTATCTGACCCCTACCCGTCCGCTCGAGTGGCCGGCTGGTGCCGAGCCGACATGGGTAGGCTCGATGTTGGCTTCACGGACGACAGGAACCCTGCGGCTACCGGGCTCGTGCAGGTTAGCGGTGAGGCGCCGCCGGGTTTGTGGCTCGGTGTTCATGCCCGCCGCGCAGTGGTCAGTGCGCGCGGGGGGTTGCACACAGCTGTGCGTTTTCGTGTGCCGACTCTCCAGCGTTTCTGCAGGCCCGCGGGGCTTCTTTCATTCATTTGACCGCCCATCATTATTGACTAGGCCTCTTTGTGACGTTTCGTCAGTGCCACCTGTTCCACTGACGACATGACAGAACACACAGGTTCCTTGGCGGCTCTCGCTGTTCGGGGAACGACGACATCGACCCCATGGTCCAGTCCCTGCTGGATCGGGAGGAGCGGCGCGTCTTCGCCTCGGCGCCACCAGTTCCCGGCGGAATCGACGAGTGGCGC
This sequence comes from Streptomyces auratus, assembly GCF_050433025.1. Classification (NCBI taxonomy): domain Bacteria; kingdom Bacillati; phylum Actinomycetota; class Actinomycetes; order Kitasatosporales; family Streptomycetaceae; genus Streptomyces; species Streptomyces auratus. The sequence continues at coordinate 3,301,177 of NZ_JBNGCB010000003.1, forward strand.
GCGCTGGTGGCTGACCCGGGCTTCGAGATGGCCGCCTCTCCTTGTCTGCGGTCCAGGAGGCGGCCCCTCTGAGTAGGGCCGCTCCTTTGTGGTCGGTCACGTTCAACCTCAACTCTTCTTGCGGAAGTCGGTGAGCTTGTCCTGCTGCTTCTCCACAACCTCCTCCGGCGTCAGGTCACCCTTCAGCATCTGCTGGATGAGCGGATCCACGAACTGCTGACCGAAGCCACCGGGAACGACTGAGGTCCACCCCGGGGCCGAGCCGTTCGCCGCGATGTCAGCGAGCAGGCTCTTCGACCAGGCGTCGACGTGCAGCTGATCGGCGGGGAGGGACGTGACAGAGGGGAGGAGCTTGCCCACACCGACGACAGCGTCCTTCTGCATCTCGTCGCTCATCGCGAACTTGACGAACTCCTTGGCCCACGCGATGTCGTCCGACTTGGCCGGGATGCCCAGGCCGTCCCCGAAGTACTGGGTCTGGACGACCTTGGACTGGTGGCCGGCCGGCGGGAGGAGCAGCCAGTCGGGAGTGAAGTCCATCTTCTTGTTTTTCTGGAACTCCGGGACTGCGAAGTTGCCGTAGAGGGCCATTGCCGCGTCACCGGCCACGAAGGGCGCCAGCGCGGTTGCAGCATCCTGCGCTAGGTAGCCGTCCTGGAAGACGCGGCCCTTCCCGAGTTTCTCGACTGCCTTGACCGCGTCGACGAACGGGCCTTTGTCGTACGGCGTCGTGACGTCGACCTTCGTGTTGTGGTTCGTGAGCAGGTTCGCCATCTGGTCCTTGGTGGCGACTGTCGGCAAGAACGCGTCAAGCATCCAGCTCGCTTCGAACTCCGAGCCTCCACCCACCTGCAGCGGCGCGATGTGGGCCTTGCGGAATGTCTTCGCCATCCTGATCAAATCGTCGACCGACTTGATCCGGTGGTCTGTCGGAATCTTGACACCAGCCCTCTGGAACAGGATCGGGTTGATCCACAGCACGTTGTATATCAACTGCGAGTAGACGACTGTCGTCGGACCGTCGTCGGTCTGCATGGAGGCAGCCACCGGGGCGCTGTAACGGTCCTTCAGGCGCGCCTCATCCCAGACGTCGGAGATAGGGACGAGCATGTGATCGTTGGTCAGCTGGGTGTAGACCTCGGAGTTCAGCGGGATCATGGCGACGTCCGGCGGGACGCTCGAGCCGATCACCGCGAGATTCGAGCCGACCTTCTGCTTCTGGTTGACCGTCTGGAACTTGACCTCGACGTTCGGGTACTTCTTCTCGAACTTCTCTCCGATGTAGGCGAACATCGATTCGTCACTGGTCTGCTGCTGCACGATCAGAGTGACGTTCTTGGTCAGGTCGAGCTGCTCGCTGCCGCTCCCCTTACTGCCGCCCGCGCCTCCACACGCAGTCAGCAGTGAGCAACACAGTGCCAAGGTCCCGCTCCTGGCGACCCAACTCAACGGTGTCTGCACTTGCCTGTTCCTCTCGTTTTACGTCCCTAGTGCCGCGTCAGCCAAGGTTCGCGCCGCTCGCCGCCTGGCACACGCGCTCGCCGCGTTGGCCGTAAACCCGAGTGGGCCCACTACGAGGGCTTCCGGCCGCCTTGCGATCGCACGCACCAGGACGCCTCGCTGCCGGGCAAACCTTGACTGACGCGGCACTAGCTACAGCGCGACTGTGGTGGCGTGGGCAGCGCCGCCGGACACGACCGTCAGGCAGGCGGTGATCAGCGAGGCGACGCCCACACTCGGCATCCTGAGGGTACGAAGCATGAGACCTCCGGCTTCATGCACGATTTGGCCGCGAGTGTTGCCCAGGGGCTTGCGCGGCGTCAAGGTCGCTGCAGTGGAAAACCCGGTGCGACCTGCCGAGGAAGGGGATCGTCACCGCCGACTTCGCTGCCGACCGGGCGGAGGGCCGGTGCAGGGCACGGCAGATCCCGATAGCCGGCCTGCATCCAGGTGCGCTGCCCGGCGCGCCGCAGACGGGTACGGCGGGGCGCCGCAGGCTTCGCAGGTGTGTCGGAGGCAGCCTCGGCGGCGGCGCTCAGGGCGGTGGCACGGTCGCCGACCGCTTCGAATGCGCCGCCTTCGAAGCGGTCGGCGACTTGCTGAGTGAGGGCGAGCCGTACGCGGCTGTGCACGTTACGAATCAGTGGGGCGAGCGGGCAGCAGGAACCGATAGGCGTCCTTGGCGGCATGGAAGGTGGCGGTGAAGCGTTGGACAGTCTCCTGCGCGACAGTTCGGCGGTGGTGTCTCAAGCTCGGGCAGGGCTACGCCAACGCGCTGCGCCGCCGTAAGCCCCCGGCCGAGGCCTTAATCAAGATCAACCGCGGGCTGGAGCATCCATGTCGGGCCATCGACCAGGACGGGACGGTGCTGGACATCCTCGTCGTGCAGGACCGGCGGGACAAGACCGCAGCCAGGCGCTTCTTCCGCCGCCTGCTGAAGAGGGCCGGCGCGGCGCCCGGGTGGTGACCGTCACCAGCAAACTCCGCTGCTGCGGCGCAGCCCACCGCGAGGTCATTGCTCTCCGCGGAACACCGGCAATAGACATACTTCAACAAACAGGCGGAGAACTAGCCGCTAGTACTCCAGCAGGATTTCGCTGTCTGACCTGCGTCTTTGGCTGGGTGGCGGGAGTGTAGCGGGACTTCGTTCGTGCGGGGGCGGTCTCACGGAGGCCGCCCCTCGATCGTGCGACACCGCCGCAGGTAGTGACAACGGCGGGGCAGCCTCCCAAGGTGATCACCGAGTTTGCCGCCGCGCAGTGGGACCTCGAACTGGACGATCTCTTCCTGACGATCGGGCACCGCTTCGGCCGAGTCGAGCTCCGCCGCCGCATGCGTGACTATGTACGCGGGCTACTCGCCCCGGTGGCCCGCAAGAACAGCTGGCAGCTGGCCGAACAGGCCGGCCACCGCACGCCCGACGGCCTGCAGCACCTGCTCGCCGGAGCGAAGTGGGAGCCCGATGACATCCGCGACGACCTGCAGGAATACGTCTCCGACAAGCTCGGCGAGCCCGGCGGCGTCCTGATCGTCGATGACACCGGGTTCATTAAGAAGGGCACCATCTCGGCCGGGGTCCAGCGCCAGTACTCCGGAACCGCCGGCCGGACCGAGAACTGCCAGATCGGCGTCTTCGCCGCCTACGCCTCCACGCGCGGCCGGGCCCTGGTCGACCGCGAGCTCTACCTCCCGAAGTCCTGGACCGAGGACCCAGAACGCTGCCGCACCGCAAGGGTCCCCGACGAGCGGGAGTTCGCCACCAAGGGCCAGCTGGCCCGGCACATGGTGCTGCGGGCCCTCGCCTCACCGCTGCCCATCACCTGGGTCACCGCGGATTCCGCCTATGGGCAGGACAACCGATTCCGCCGGATGCTGGAGCAGTCGGGCGTCGGCTACGTGCTGGCTGTCCCCAAGTCCCAGTTCAGCGTGGGCTGTTCACGGATCGAGGGCCTGTTCGCGCAGGCCCCGAACGAAGCGTGGGAGAAGATCTCATGCGGCGACGGCGCGAAGGGGCCCCGCATCTACCACTGGGCCGCGGTGCGGCTGCCGGCCGTCGCCGAGTTCGACTATCAGGGCGAGGTCCCTCACCGGATGCGGTGGGCACTGGCACGGCGCAGCATCAGCAAGCCCGACGAGATCGCCTACTACCTCGCCTACGCACCTCTTCAGGTCAGCGTCCAGGAACTGGTGCGGGTCGCCGGGGCACGCTGGGCGATCGAGGAATGCTTCCAGGCCGCGAAGAACGAATGCGGCCTGGACCAATACGAAGTCCGCCGCTACGTGGGCTGGTATCGGCACATCACTCTGGCCATGCTCGCGCACGCCTTCCTGGCCGCCACGGCACACCAGGCCCGGGAAAAGGGGGCGGAACGGGTGGGACGGCCGGGGCCATCGAACTCACAGTGGCGGAGGTTCGGCGACTCCTGGCAGCTTGTCGTGCCCGGCCCCCGCACCTGCGCGGACACCGAGGACGACGCCACACGCTGAGCTGGTCGAACTGGCGCCGCCGACACCAAGCAGTCGCCCGCCGTTGTCACTACCTGCGGCGGTGTCGCACGATCGAGGGGCGGCCTCCGTGAGACCGCCCCCGCACGAACGAAGTCCCGCTACACTCCCGCCACCCAGCCAAAGACGCAGGTCAGACAGCGAAATCCTGCTGGAGTACTAGTACTCCAGTGCGACTTCGTGATCTATCCGCTGTGGCGAGTGGGAGGTCGGTGACCGCTGGCCTTCCGCCACCAGAACCCATGACCCCAGCTGGGCATGCCCCTTGCGCGCGCATTCGACCACGGCGTCGGCCACCTGCCCGGCCAGTCGATCCTCTGCTTTCTGACCCCCGACCTCGTCCGCCTCGCCCTGGCCCACGGCGACACCGCCAACGCACACCGCTACACCCGCGCCGCCCAGGAACGAGCCGACCACAGCGGCGGCCCACACCACCTCGGCGACGCCTACCGATGCCAAGGCCTCCTGACCCAAGTCCCTGACCTGCTCCTGGAAGCAGCCCGCTGCTACCAGCATGCACAACGACCGCTGAACGAGGCACACTCCAACACCGATGCAGCCGAGCTGCTGGCGCAGCGTGACATGCCCCGCGAGGCAAACACGCTGCTGGACAAGGCGCTGATGATCTACATCCGCCTGGACGCCGCCTGGGACGCGGCCCACGCCACCTCCCGCCTCCGTGCCGTCACCATGCGCCAGACCACGCGCCGACCGCGAGGCAGCGCCCAACACGGCTGGGAGGCACTGACGAACACCGAACGTATCGTCGCCGACCACGTCGCAGCCGGCCACTCCAACCCCGAGATCAACGCCCGAATGGGGATCTCACGACGCACCGTCAGCACACACGTATCCCACATCCTGCACAAGCTGCGGATGGCCTCCCGCGTCGAAATCGCAGCCGAGGTCACCCGCCGACAGAACCAGGACCGCGCACACCCAAAAGACTGAGACCCCCCGCCGGTCTCCGGCCGCCAGGGAAGTCCCGCATCTGCTGGCGACGCCGCAAGAAACTGATTGGGATGTGCGAGCAGACCGCTGAGTAGTACAACGTCGGCGAGGTTGTCTGCAGGGTCGCGCTGTCACGACGATGCTCGGGAGCACGATGAGCCGGAAATGGGCCGGTGTTGACGCCGGAAAGACGCATCACCACTGCGTGGTCCTCGACGCCGAAGGTGCCAAACTCTGTCCCGCCGGGTGGCCAACGACGAGCCCGAGCTTCTGCAACTCTTCGCCGATGTCCTGGCTCTGGGAGATGAGGTCACCTGGGCGGTCGACCTGGCCGATGGCGGTGCGGCTCTGTTGATCGCCGTGCTCGTCAACCACGGCCAGCACCTGCTCTATACCCCTGGCCGCGTGGTCAACCGAGCCTCCGGCAGCTATCGCGGCGAGGGCAATACCGATGCCCGTGACGCTCTTGTCATCGCTGATCAGGCCCGCATGCGCCGCGACCTGAACCCAGTGCGTCCCGGTGACGAGGCCATGGTGGAGCTGAAGCTGTTCCCGGCCTGCCGCACTAATCTTGTGGTGAGGCGGACGTATCGCTTGTAGCAGCAGATGGCGGCGGCGAGTCCGAGAAACCCCAGGTTGTTCCAGTGATCGCGTTCATAGCGGGGGCTGAGTCTGCGGTAACCCGACAGCCACGACATGGTGCGCTCGATCACCCATCTACGCCGTCCCAACCGTTCGCTGGACTCGATGCCCTTGCGGGCGATCCGCACTCGAATCCTCTTACCCCGTAGCCATTTGCGCAGGTCGAGCCAGTCATACGCCTTGTCGGCGTGCAATCGCTGAGGCTTGAAATACCGGCCGCGGTGAGCGTCGTGTCCCGCTTGGTGAGCCCTCAACCATCGGCTTCAGCCCTTCGCTGTCATGGGTGTTGCCAGCTGAGACGCCGCCATCCCGAAGATGGCTCTGGCTCTGCCCATGGAGGTGATGCCCCTCAACGAGAAGATCAGCGAAACCGACAAGCTCATCGAGGGCCGGTTCCGCGAGCACGAACTCGCCGAGGTAGTCCAGTCGATGCCCGGCAGCCGCGCGTTTCTCGGCGCCGAGTTCCTCGTCGGCATCTGCGGTGGCCCGGACGCATTCTCGACGCCTGACCGCCTCGCTGCCTTCGCGTTGCGTGACTCCCGCACCGCGTGACGCGGGAAGATCAGCGGAAACCTCCATCGGCCCCAGCGATATCAGCGATGCCTGCAGCGTGTGTCCGCACACACATCGCCACCAGGCTCCGGGAGATGTCCTACGCCCCGTCATAAGACCGAGATGGAGTTCGACGGCGGCCTACCTCGCTGCCCATGCCCGTGGGCCAGCACCTGCAGCGAAGCTCCGCCAGGACTACCGCACGGTATTCGTCCACACCGCCGGCCAGGTGCCGGAGATATACCCTGATCAGTGCCGCGGTCGGCTTCACCCTTGCCGAAGCCCACCTTCAGCCTGCCACCGGAAGCGTCCAGGCCGCCCTCACCGACGCCCACCTCATCGACCGGATTACCGTGACCCACCTGCGCCACACACCGTGCGGCGCCCAGCGGGCACCACTTCTCAACGGGATCCGGCCCCAGAGCTCCTCCCTGAACACCCGGCCCCCGAGGCGTTCGATGCCGTGCTCGCCTTCCCGGCGGTGCCGGCCATACCCGCTGAACATCTCAGGTTGTGGGCGGACGTAGAGGGATGACGTAGTTGGGGGCGCCGGGTAGTGCTCTGGGGGCGTGCCCTTGGGCAACACCCGCCAGGAGCTCCCGGATCCCGCACCGCCGTCCCTCACCGTGCGGCCGGTGAGCCTGTCTTCTCGTTGCCCTGCGGCTCGGGGAACGACAGGTCCTGGCTGATCTCCTCAAGTGAGCGCCGCCTGGTCTCTGGACCCATCCAGGCGTACACCACCGCCGCCAGCAGCAGTGGGATCGCGCCGATCAGCGCAGTTGTCGCAATGAGGGCGGAACGGTGGCTGCGGCAACGATGAGGGCCAGGATGAGTACTCGGCCTGCCTTGGTCATCGCAGCGGCCAGACCGGTCCCCCGCGAGCGCAGCAGGGTCGCACAGACCTCGGCCGCGTAGCCGGTGACCACAGCCACCAGCGAGCTGACCCCGGCCAGGGGCGCTACGAGAAGCAGCGAGAGCAGCAGTTGCTTGAGCTCAGACTGAGGATGGAAACGGCTCATTGGCTGCACGCAGCCGCGACCGCCGCAGTCCCGCCGATTACGTACCGTGCCGCTCTTGGGGCTTGGTCGCCGCTTTACGTAACTGGATTTGACCGCCGGGCCATTGCATCGTGGACGGTAGAGATCCATAGGTTGTCGTCGCCGGACCTGGTGCTGTACAGCGTCTGCCCGTCCTTGCTGAGTTCCAGGTCTGTGGTTCCCGGACCCATGTCGACGCTTCCGTTGGGGCGCCCATCCTGGGTGTTGATGATTTGCATTCCGTGGGACAGGGTGGAGACCAGGGCGTACTTTCTGTCACGGGTGATGACTGCGTCCATAGCCATATCGTCCAGCTGCGGCTTTGTCTGGGTGAAGGTGCCCTGGTCGAGGTTGATCCGAGCGATGCTGTAGGTGCCGGCTGCCCACGCCTCGTGGCCACCTCGGGTGAAGGCCATGCCCCACTGAGTGGGTTCAAAGTTATCGGGGGCGGTGATCGTACGGACGACGTCACCGGTCTTCGGATCAATTTCGAATAGGTGGTGGTCAAAGTTCCCACTGCCTGCCCAGATCCGGCCGTCGGGCCCCGCCGCGATCATGCTCACCGAAGACATCGGTGGAACCCGCAGCACGGTCGAGGCGCGCGTAGCACGGTCGCCGTGCAGACTGAAGGTTGAAACACTGCCACCTACCTTGTCCTTTTGGCTGCCCTGATTGGCAATGAGGACATTCGTCTTTTCCCCCTGTCGGCTCACCGCGATACCGACAGGCGTGATGCCGCCGGCAGCGATGGTACGGACGACGCGCCGCTTCCCCCCGGAGACGTCGATGACGGACACTGTGTGGTCGAAGGAATTGGCCACGAACAATCTGTTGCTTTCCCGGTCGAGCGTCATACCTTGGGGGTAGCGGCCGACGGGTATGGTCTGCACGACTTTGTGTGTAACCGCATCGATGACTGCCACCTCTCCTTTGAAATCGTCATTGGCATTGAAGGTGTCCGCGTAGAGGTAACGGCCATCGCTGCTTGGAATGACGAACATCGGGAAGCGTCCGTTGAGGTTCACCTTGCCGACCGCCCGCACGTGCGGAGAAGTCTCCTCTCCCGCCTGCCGAGAGGAAGGTGCACCGGCAGCCGCGTCGCTCGAACCGCAAATCTGTCCAGCCACCGCCGTTATTAGAGCCACTGTGGCGACTGCAGCCCTCACGCTGGGTCGGCGGTATTCAACAACTTCGAAATTCATGCCTTGACAACCTCTTGCCTATTGGAACCGTTCCACAGTGCTTGGGCGACGGCCTCATATGACGTGTCCACAGTGCACAATCAGTCTTCTGGGCGCGATGATGGTCACTCAACGAGCGTGGTTCTTGCGTTCACCTTCCGAACGGCCTACTCCTTCCCTTCTCCGGATAGACAGCGACTGCTCTACCCGCGGCGACTTATCCGGAAAAACGAAGAAGGATCGAATCGCCCGTCTTGTGCTTCTGGCGAGAGCCCAGCCCATTCAGCCGCTCACCTCGCTGCGCTGCCAGAGCGTATGTCCGCGTGCAGGCGTCATACATCGGTCATCTGCCGGATCTTTTTGGTAGTGCGCGTTCCGGGGCGGTGGTGCGAGGGCGTTCTTGTGCGGGTAGCCGAGTTCAGGTGCGCTCACTTGGTGGGGCGTTGATCCAAGGCCGGGTAGGCTGGGGTCGTTTGTTGGTGCGGTGGGCGGAAGGTTCTGCCGTGCGGAGCCGCGACGGCGGATGCGGGACTGCGTTTGGGGGCTGCTGGGGCCGGTCGGCAGGAAGAACGGCGGGCAGCCTCCCGAGTACGCCGGTCACTGGACACCGGACGGGCTGCAGCGGTTGCTCGCCTCATGCCGCTGGCCGACGGGGTCAGGGACGACGTCCAGGAGTACGTTGCCGAGCGGCTGGGCTCCCCGGACGGTGTGCTGGTCGTCGATGACACCGGCTTCCTCAAGAAGGGCACCACGTCGGCCGGTGTCCAGCGGCAGTACTCCGGCACCGCCGGCCGCACCGAGAGCTGCCAGATCGGGGTCTTCGCCGCCTATGCCTCGGTCAAGGGTCGTGCCCTGGTAGGCCGGGAGCTGTATCCGCCGAAGTCCTGGACGAATGACGCCGAGCGGTGCCGGTCGGCAAAGGTTCCCGCCAGCCGGGGGTTCGCGACCAAGGGTGAGCTGGCTCGCGCGATGATCCTGTGGCCCTGGCCTCCCACCTCCCGATCGCCTGGGTGACGGGCGACTGCGTCTACGGCCAGGAGTGGCGCATGCGCCGTGCCCTGGAAGCGGCCGACGTCGGCTACGTCCTGGCCGTGCCGAAATCCCAGCAGGTTCACGCAGTGGGCCGCATCGACTTCGCCATCGCCCAAGCGCCCGAGGAGGCATGGGAGCGGATCTCGTACGGCGACGGGGCGAAGGGCCCGCGCGTCTACGACTGGGCTGCCGCCCGCCTGCCGGCCATCGCCGACTTCGACGGCGACCACCCCACCCACCAGCGGTGGGTGCTGGCCCGCGGCAGTCTGGCCAGACCCGACGAGATCGCCTACTGGCTCGCCTACGCGCCCAGCGGCACCACCGTCGAGACACTGGTGCGGATCGCCGGGGTTCGCTGGACGAACGAGGAGTGCTTCCAGGCCGCCAAGAGCGAATGCGAGCTGGATCAGTACGCAGTCGCCGCTACCCGGGCTGGTACCAGCACATCGCCCTGGCCATGCTTGCCCATGCCTTCCTCGCCGCCATGGCCACAGCGGCATCGAAAGGGGGCCGAAGAAGCGGTGACCCCACCTTGCTCCCTCTCACCGTGCCAGAGGTGCGGCGCCTCATGGACGCTGCCCGCACCGGCCACCAGTGACACCACTTCGAACACGCGCTGACCTGGCCCCGCTGGTGACGGCGACCTAAGGAGACCGCCACCGCCTTCTGGATGCGGGCCCAGACGTTCTTCACCCAGTGCAGCCTCATCGTCGAGCGGGTCCTGACAGCTCGCGGCCGTTGGGCTGCGGGCCGCGGCGCTGGTCGCGGATGCCGGCTACGGCGCGAACGCGGAATTCCGGCACCCGTCGGACCGGGGCCTGGGCAATGCACTGCAGCTCAAGGGCGAGTTGACCGACTGTGCCCAAGCGGCTGAACCGTATGAGCCGTCCTATGGCGGGCTCGGGCCCAGGCCGCTGCCTTGCTACCGCACCCGCCCGATGAGCCTGTGCGAACAGGTTCTGTCCGCCGGACGGGGCCGGGCCGGGGCCGTGACAGTCACCTGGCGCAAGGGCCCCGAAGCTGCGATGACCCCATGGATCTTGGATGTCCGTCCCAGCAGAACCGGCCCAGTGATACGTCGCTTGACGGATGTATTTCCCTTTGCTCGGCCCTACGTTGAGAGTCCCATGACGGCTCACACGGCGGGGTGAGCCGGTGAATGTCCACCCCTCTGCACCGACCCCGCAGCGCACGGCCCGCCGAAGAAAGAAAGCAATGCTTGCTGACGACGCAGTTCCGCATTATTCGCTACGCCCGTTCGCGGCATTCATCGCGCTCTCGCTCACACTCGCGTGGGCGGTGCTCACTGCCGTATCGGACCATGCAGAAAGTCCCACTGCGCAGAACCGGACCGTTCACCTCATCCGAGCCACGACTGCCCTTCAGAGCCCGCCCCCGACGGCCGCACCGAGTGTGATCACCGCCCGCCCATGCCCGTGAACCGAGGCTGGTATCACCTTCGCTTCCCAGACCTCTGCGACCGTCGGCGACGTTCCCGGCGTGCGCAGAGACAACTCCTGGGCAGCGGTCCAGATCAAGACCTGAAGGACAACATCAGCCCCTCATAAATTGACGGCTCATCAATCCATCTTTGTGCCCCTGAAGACCGTTCGGTGCCACGCCCCCATACGAATGCGCGGGCCGGCCCCGCCTCTCACTCAAGTGCGTCGATCTCAGAGTGAGCGGCCGAGGATCTGAACGCGTTCCCGGCCGGCTCAGTGACGCCGAATCCCTCCCCCTACGCAACCATGGAGCAGTGCCGTGTCCGATCCGTCCTCGACGTTTTCCTCGACCTCTTCCCCGTCCTCCCATCGTGGTCCTTCCCGTGTCCCTCGCCGGGCGGTGGTGGGCGGACTTGGGGCCACAGCCGCAGCTGCGGTGCTCGCGCCGGTGGTTTCGGCGGCCACATCGTCTTCGCCGGAGCCCTCCGGGGATTCCGCCGGCTCACCGGGGCGCACCGAGAGCGTTCCCGAGACGCGGGCGACGGCCGCCGCTACCAGCGCGGGGGTGCAGAGGGCGGAGTTCCCCATCCAGTACCTCGGACTCACCTGGAGCGGGTCCAAGCGGGGGGCATCCATCCGGTTCCACCAGGAGGACGGAGCCATCGACACCTGGCACAACTTGATTGCCGGCTGCGCGTGTGGAGTGGACGGCGCCGAGCTGAGCGACTCCGCCAAAGCAGCCGCCGTACTCGTCCCGGCGGGCGGGGCCTTTGGATATGAGGTATCCCTGCCCGACGGTGCAGAGCGCGCGCGCTTGATCGCGATCGACGCAAAGGACGGGCCGGTGCGGGAGGTTGCCCTTCCTGCTGAACTGCCCCAGATGTGGGGGCTGAAGTACCTCTCCCGCGCAGCCTGGGGAGCGGACGAGAAGAAGCGCTTCTACAAGAACGGCACCGAATCCTCACCGCCGAAGTATTTTCCGGCGCAGGCTCTGACCGTGCATCACACCGTCACGCCGAACAACGACCCTGATCCAGCGGCCACGGTACGCGCCATCTACGAGCAGCACGCCTCCCCGGACTTCGAGGACTTCGGCGACATCGGGTACCACTTCCTCATCGACGAAGCCGGCCGGGTCTATGAGGGACGTTGGTCGGGAGAGGACGGCATCCCGGCTCACGACAAGAACGGCAATGTGGTCACCGCTTTCCATACCAAGGGGTATAACTCGGGTAATCTTGGGATCGCTCTGCTCGGCACGTTCAACGAGCAGCAGCCGACGGACGCGGCCCGCCGGGCCCTTGTCGGCTTGCTGGCGAGGCTGGCCAAGGCGCACAAATTCAACCCCGAGGCGAACATCACCTTCACGAATCCGGTCGACGGCGCTAAAAAGGGCGTCCCGCTGATCAGTGGCCATCGCGACTGGCTGGCAACGGAATGCCCTGGCGGCACGCTGTACAACGCGCTTCCGGCTCTTCGCGGGGATGTCGCTGCCTTGGTCACTCGCTGAGCGCAGCCCCGGTCCGACCCGCAGACCCGCACTTCTCCGGACCGGGACCTCCTCAAGGCCCTGCGCCCCGTCCGCAGGCTCCGGCGGGTCGTGCTGACGGCAGCCCAGGGGCGGGGCAGGAAACCACGGAAGTCGCCGGTCAGGCAGCCCGCATCCACGCCCCGCCGACTGGCAGATACGCAGCTCGCCGGCCACCGGACGCCGGGTCTGCTCGCGCTGGAGTCACGTCCGGTCAGGTCGGGTGCGGGGGGCGTGTCCTGTCCCGAATGGTGGTGCGGCAGCGGTTGCACAGGTGACGGCCGATGATGCCGTGTTCGCGCATCAGGCGGGCCATCCGTTTTCTGTCGACCACCCGTCCCTGGGCCCGCAGTTCGCCATGCGCCCACGGCACGTGCGCTCTGCGTCCGGCCGTGGAGCTCGCGGAGTTCGCCCCCCGGCGCAGCCTCGCCCGCGGCGCGATCGGCGCTCGCCCGCGCTCCGGCTCGCCAGGCGTAGTACCCCGAGCCAGCCACGCCCAGGACCTGGCACCGCTGGACACCGAACTCGTCGGCGTGGGCGGAAACGAAGTCCCAGCGGTGGGTCCTCACTTCATCTTCCGAGCGCAATACGCCGGCTCGGCAGCACCCTCGCCTCGGTCCGGCGCAGGATCTCCTCCTTCGACCTGCCACTCGCGGTCGCCTTGCGCAGCCGCGCGAGCTCAGCCCGCTCCTCGGCGTTCAACGCCGATTCAAGCACCACCTTCTCGGCGTCGGCCGCACGCACCCAACTCCGCAGGGGTCTGGTGATTGGCCCCGGTCTACTTCGCGACCGTCACGAACGTGCGCCGACGTGCCGAGGCGCGGCACTGGCTTCGACGGACGTCCCACCTGGACTTCTCTCCCCGGACCGAAACGATCCAACTGCCAAGGGGGCCACGTCGCGGAGCAAGGCTCCATCCTTTGCAGGATTCCTTTGTTACGTCTCCATCATGCGGCGATGGAAGGACCATCATGCGGCGCCTCTACGGTAGGCGCCATGACTGATACGACGTCCCTTTCCGAATCCGCCTCGGGACCGCAGGGGTACCCGAACGTCCGGACGCCCTTGCCTCGCAGGGCGTCCCGCACGGCCACTGCCGGAGCTATCTGCCTCGCCACCTCTCTCCTGGCTCCGCAGGGCGCATGGGCGAGCCCCGGCACGCGGACGGCCACGTCCCCTGTACAGGCGATCCGTTGGTCCGCCTGCCCCAAGGCCGATCCGCCCTACCCCAACCCGAGCAAGCGTGCCGAGTGCGGGACAGTGCAGGTCCCCGTCGACTGGGCAAAGCCGGACGGGCCGAAGATGCAGCTCGCTGTGGCCCGCCAGAAGGCCACCGACCCCAAGAAGCGCATCGGTGCACTTTTCTCGAACCCGGGCGGCCCCGGCGACTCCGGCCTGGAGGACGCCTCCTACGCCGACAACCCGGTCGAGGGCTACAGCAAGGACATCCGGCAACGCTTCGACATCATCGGCTTCGACCCGCGCGGCATCGGCCGCAGCGGACAGCTCCGGTGCGACGAGAAGCTCGCCTCGAAGATCCCCACCCGCCCCCAGAATGCCACCGAGTTCCAACAACTGCGCGCCCTCAACAAGGAGCTCGCAGACAGCTGTCGCCAGCGCAGCGGTCCGATCACCGACCACATGGACAGCGAAAGCGTCGCCCGCGATATGGACGCGATCCGTGCCGCCCTCGGCGAGAAGAAGATCAGCTTCCTCGGTCACTCCTACGGCACACTGATCGGGCAGCGATACGCCCGTCTCTTCCCGCAGCACCTACGGGCGCTGGCCCTCGACAGCGCAATGGACCCCTCCTCGCCGGACGCCGATCGTTACCTCAAGGAGGGCTCCGCAGCCCTCGAAGCCGCAGTACAGCGGCTCGCGGCCTGGTGCAAGCAGCACACTCAGTGCGCCCTGAAACGTCAGGACGCAAAGGCCGTCGTGCGTTCCTTGTTCGCGCGTGCCGAGGCGGGCAGGCTGTTCGAGCCGGGCGCGCATGGCCCCACGCGAAAGAAGGTCACCGTCGACCAACTGGCCGGCCGGCTCACCGCGTCCATGCAAAAGTGGAACCCAGCGCCCACCGCCGACCAATTGGCCGCCCTGCACAGCGGCAAGGGCAGGATCACCTGGACCGATGACGCCCGGGTTCTCGCCTGGCGCACCGTGATGTGCCGGGACTACGACTTCCGTCTCCGTGACTACGCCCACTACCGTGATCTGCGCCGGCAAGCCACGTCCGCCAATCCGCACTCCCGCTACAACGCTCAGGCCCTGGAGATGATCCTCGGCTGCCAGGGCTGGCCGGCCGCCCCCAAGCCCCAGCCGGCCCAGGCCAAGGGCAAGCTCCCGCCGGTTTTGCTGGTGAACGCCAAGAACGATCCGGCGACCCCGCTGCCGGGCGCACAGCGCATGGCACGCGCGTTCCCGCAGAGCCGGCTCGCCGTCCTCGACGCAGTGGACCACTGGCTCTATCGCAAGTGTCAGTCGCCCCGCCCGGCCCAGGCGATCGACACTTACCTCCGCACGCTCAAGACTCCGCCCCCCGGCACCGTCTACCCCCACCCCTGACCACAGGCGCCCTGGATCGACTTGGCGCAGCACGACGGCAGAACCGCCAGCTTCTTCAAGGACACGTGCATAGGCGTGACAGCATGAAGATGCCGCCGGCCGTGTGGTCGACCGTGAAGCTGCGACGGCGGAACTGGCCAGGCTGGCGGTATCCGCTGGGGCGGGTCCGGGGCAGCCCGCGTTCATCGTCGGTGAGACCGGCTGGCCCGCGCAGACCGCCTGCTGGAACTGGCGGCAATCAGCGGTAGGCGTCCGGGCATGCGAACCCGGCAGGGGACGGCACAGGAGAACGTTGGCCTGGGTGTCAGCACACGGGCAGCAGAGGCTCGGCATCATGAGAAAAAAGACGACTACGTTGGCTGAGCAATACGCCACGGTCCACGAGGCACTTGCCTTCAATTCCCGCATGGGGTGTCTCAACCGGATGCGTTTCTCAAGCTGGCCCAGTGTGCTGGAGTGGCTCGACTCGGAAATAGATGCAGCGGCCACGGCTTCTTCGACCGGGCCGTGGTCATCCGGCTGTTCACTGACGGCCACGGATTCGTCTACAGCGAAGGCCGCGTCAAGCTGAGCGAAGCGGATCTTACGTCGCTTCCGCTCAAGCGGGATGTCGGGGCTTCGCGGATCTGGAGGGCGGCCATGCTCGTGCGGGGGCTCTGCTCGCCGTCAGGAACCGAGAGGCCGCCCACTGACAGACGATGTACCCCCGGCAGCCGCTCACGACCGGCACGAGCACGACGACCCAGCCCTCACACCGGCCCCACGACCAGCCACTTCTAGAAGAACCGCGCCCATTGGTCGTGTGATGTGGTGTTGCGCGTGGGGGCTGGTCAGTGTGGAGGCAGGTCAGTGTGGGGGGTGTGGTCTCGTCGTCGGATGAGGTCGGTGGCGATTTCGACGCGTGAGGTCATTTTCAGTTTTTTCAGGATGTGGGATACGTGCGTGCTGACGGTGCGTCGTGAGATGCCCATGCGGGCAGCAATTTCGGGGTTCGAGTGGCCGGCTGCGATGTGGTGGGCGACGACGCGTTCGGTGTGTGTGAGTGCTTGCCAGCCGTGGCTGGAGGCGCCTCGTGGTCGTCGGGTGGTGTGGTGTGTGGCGACGGAGCGGAGACGGGAGGTGGCGTGGGTGGCGTCCCAGGCGGCGTCGAGTTGGGTGTAGATGGTCAGTGCTTTGTCCAGGAGGGTGTTTGCTTGGCGGGGCATGTGGCGCTGTGCGAGTAGTTCGGCTGCGTCGGTGTAGGCGTGTGCCTCGTTCAGGGGGCGTGGTGCGTGGTGGTAGCAGTGGGCTGCTTCGAGGAGAAGATCGGGGTCTTTGGTCAGTAGCCCTTGGCATCGGTAGGCGTCGCCGAGATGGTAGGGCCCGTTGCTGTGATCGGCACGTGCCTGGGCGGCGCAGGTGTAGCGGTGGGCGTTGGTGGTGTCGCCGTGGGCCAGGGCTAGGCGGACGAGGTCGGGTGTGAGGAAGCAGAGGGTCGATTGGCCGGACAGGTGGCCGACGCCGTGGTCGAATGCGGCTGCGAGCCGGGTGTAGGCGCGTTGTGGATTCTCGTGAGCTTCGTCGGCGAGGATGTCGGCGCACAGAGGCAGGTATTCGTAGAACCAGGCGATCGTTTGGGTGTCGGTGGCTGCGGCCGCGGCGGTCAGGTGGGTTGAGGCGGTGGTGGGCTGGCCACGGTGGAGGGCGATGATTGCCGCGATTGCCCGCAGTGCTCGGCTCATGGCGAAGTGCTCGCCGGGTTCGAGCCCGGCCTCGATTTCGGCGAGGGCGTCGTCCCAGCGGCCGGTGTTGTAGGCGAGGAGGGCGCAGGAGAGGTGGTACCAGGGCAGCAGGATGCTTCCGGTGTGCTCGGCTGCCCTGCGGGTGGCGGCGAGGGTGTGGTGGGCGTCGTGTTGGCGGTCGAGCTCGATGTAGCCGTTGGCCAGGGTGAGTTGCAGCCAGGTGCCTTGTGCGGGGTGGAGGGTTTGTGGTGTGAGCCGGGTTGCTTGCTGGGCCAGTTCGAGGGCCTGGGGGCCGGGCGCTTCGAGGAAGCGTTTGGCGGCCAGGATGTGCAGGGCGTGGGCCAGGGCGGGGTCGTCGTTTTCGGCTTCGGCCCTTTGCCGGGTGGCCGCCGCGATCTCCTCGGCCTGAGGGAGCTTGCCCAGTGCGAACAGGCACAGTGCGCTGAAGGCCTGGAACCGGATCTCCTCGGTGGCGGGTATGTCCTGGCCGCTGCACGCCAGACGGGTCTCGATGAGCGCGAGGTCGGGTCGTCCGCGGGTGAATGCGGCGTGGACGATGATCCAGCGAAGGGGGCATTCCCAGTCTGGGTCGTGGTTTCTGGTCAGGGCGCGTCGGGCGGTCTCTTCCGCCTCGGCGAGGTGGCCGCACGAGAGCTGGGCGATAGCGCGGTGCCATTGGAGGTGGTCGTGGCGTGGATCGTGGGGGTCGGCCAACGCCAGCGCTTGGTCGATGAGGTGGAGAGCCATGGCGGGTGCCCGGATGGTGAGGTGTGCCGCAGATTCCACAAGCCAGGCGGTCAGGAACTCTGTGGCCGCCGGTGCCGCAACGAGTAGATGCTCGGCGACCCGTTCGGGTGCTGCCCCAGCTGTTGCCAGGGCCCGCGCCGTCCTCAGATGCAGCATGGCGCGGATCGAACCCGGCACGGCGTCGTAGAGGGCGCGCCGAATCAGGTCGTGGCGGAAGAGCAGCCGGTCACCGACCTCCTGCAGGATTCCGGCCGCTTCGGCCTCCGCGACGATGCCGAGCAGTTCATGTGCCGGCCGGTCCAGGACCGCCGCGAGGTCGGCGACCGTGCAGCCGGCTCCCAGAACCGAAGCGACGCGCAGCGCCTGCAGCACCTCCTCGCGCAGGTAGCGCAGCCGGTGCGTGATCAGTGTGGTCAGCGGTGGCACCCGACTGTCGACGGTCAGCTCCACGATCCCGCCGCACGTCTCGATCGCCTTCTCCCGCACCAGAGCGGCGGCCAACTCTCTGACATACAACGGGTTTCCCGCCGCCTGCTCCGCCATCCGCCGCAGCAGCGGACCGGGCCTGGCACCACACACGTCAGCCAGCAGCGCCAAGACCGCCGACGGGCTCAGCGGCGCCAGCTCCAGCACAGTCCGCTCATGCAGCCCAGCACTCTGGGACAACCGAACGACATCCCTGACCTCAGGTTCCGGCCGGTAGGTCCCGACAATCAACAGCGGCAGCTGCTGCACCCCGCCCACCAGCCGCCGCAACACCACGAGACTCGCCGCATCGGCCCACTGGAGATCATCGACAAGCAGTGCCAACGGCCCCTGAGCACACAGCTCATCAACCAGAGCAAGCATCGCCTCCGCAACAGCGAAGTCCACCGTCCCGGCCGATGTACCCACCGCACCCGGCAGCCCGTACCGGCCGTCCCCACGCAAAACCGCAGCAACCGCACCCCCGGACACCTCAGCCGACCCCGCATCCACCCCCAGACACGCCGACATCAACCCGAACGGAATCCGTTGCTCCAACTCCTGCCCCGCCGCACGCAGCACCCGAAACCCCGCACACTCTGCTGCAGCCGCCGCCACCCCCAAAACAGCCGTCTTACCCACACCCGCCTCACCCACCACAAACACCGCCCGTCCCCCACCCGACACCACCGACGCCACCGCCGCCTCCAACACCCCCACCTCAACCTCACGGCCCACCAAGTCCTCCATACCTCACCCCAATGCATCGGCACCTTAAGAGAAGGGACATACCTTGATGACTCATTACGCGAGTTGTCGATTCTTCGCTCCAACACCACCGGACTGGAGATCAACGGCGACATCTCGGCTAGCCTGCGGAGAATGCGGGAGACGTGGGTGCTGACGGTGCGTCGTGAGGAATAAGTGCGGGTGGCGATATCTGGGTGGGAGTGGCCGTCGGTGACGCGATGGGCGTCGGCCGGCCCCCGAGTGAGTGGGATGCCGTTGGTTAATCTTCCCGCTGTGATGACAGAGGCCCTAGACAAGCCTCATCATCCCAGCCCAGAACGCACTTTCGCTTTCCCGGTCAGGATCCGGACCCCGCCGAACCCGAAACGCGCAGGCTAGTAGCGGACGGCGAGCTGGTCGTGCTCAGTGGCCTGTCCCGGTGCCGTGTGAAGCGATTGATCCCGCACCCGACAGCGTGGCGCCTGAGCCTCCCCGGCTGTACCGGGGCACGCGAGAGATCAGGCACCTCCTTCGACCCAGGCCATGAGCTTGCGGAGCTTCTTGCCGGTGGTCTCCAGCAGGTGGTCCTCGTCGGCCTTCTTGTACTCGTTGTACTTCGCCAGACCTGAGTGGTATTCCCTCATCCAATTGAGGGCGAAGGTCCCATCCTGGATTTCCGTGAGGATCTTCTTCATCTCGGCCTTGGTCTGGTCGGTGATGATGCGGGGGCCGGTGACGTAGTCGCCCCACTCGGCGGTCTCGGAGACCGACCAGCGCATCTTCTCCAGGCCGCCCTCGTACATGAGGTCCACGATCAGCTTCAGCTCGTGGAGGCACTCGAAGTACGCGATCTCCGGCTGGTAGCCCGCCTCGACCAGGGTCTCGAAGCCGGCCTTGACCAGCGCCGAGGCGCCACCGGCGAGCACGGCCTGCTCACCGAACAGGTCGGTCTCGGTCTCCTCGGTGAAGGTGGTCTTGATGACGCCGGCGCGGGTGCCGCCGATGCCCTTGGCGTACGAGAGCGCCAGCGCGAAGGCCTTGCCGGACGCGTCCTGCTCGACGGCCGCGATGCACGGCACGCCGCGGCCCTCTTCGTACTGGCGGCGGACGAGGTGGCCCGGGCCCTTGGGGGCGACCATGCACACGTCGACGTTGGCCGGGGCCTTGATGAAGCCGAAGCGGACGTTGAAGCCGTGGGCGAAGAACAGCGCGTCGCCGTCCTTGAGGTGGTCCTTGATGGACTCCTCGTAGACCTTCGCCTGGATCGGGTCCGGCACCAGGATCATGATGACGTCGGCCTCGGCCGCCGCCTCGGCCGGCGTGACCACGCGCAGGCCCTGCTCCTCGGCCTTGGCCTTGGACTTGGAGCCCTCGTGCAGACCGACGCGCACATCGACGCCCGAGTCCCGCAGCGACAGCGCGTGGGCGTGGCCCTGGCTGCCGTAGCCGATGACCGCGACCTTGCGGTTCTGGATGATGGACAGATCGGTGTCGTCGTCGTAGAAGAGCTCGGCCACTTTGGGTTCTCCTTGAGGTCTGGCAGGCTGACAGTTTTCCGTGACAGCCCGCAGGTTTGTCGGGGCATCGTCGCCAATGGTGTGCCACTGCACGAGATCATGTGGTGTGGGGGCCGGTCGACCTGGCCCTCCTGCCCGATTGACGTCCCAGAAGTCGGCGCCGTATCGCTCGGCCTCGTTGAAAACGGTCTTCTACACGTCGTTCCTCGGGACGGAGCCTGGACGCAACCACTCAAGGTCGGGACTCACCTGGAGTCCGTCTCGGCTCCCTAATGCCTCCCATAATGCTGTCCAGCGCAACCTTCGCCATGCGACTGTCGTAACCAATGCTGCGGATCCTGTCGAAGGTCCCTGCAATCGGCCCTGAGCTGTCTCATGGCCTGCGCCTTCACGAGGCGTGAGCATGACTACGTATCGGCCTTCGAAGCTCAGGACTAATAACGGGTCATCGCAAGGGATGCATCGCTCCGAGGCGCTATGGGGTGCAAATCGGCCGACTCCACGTACGCGGCCGATGGTGACATTGTGCCCCGAATGCTGCAAACGGCAGCGCGAGGAGTGCGATTGCCGGATGGAGGCCATGCGCCCCGTTGGGGACAGCCGTGTACGCATTCTTCCGTTCTCCTCTGGTGATGAGGCGGGGAACGGGTGGGCCTTGTGTCGCGGCTGCGCCCCGAGCCCGTCGAGAAGAGAGACTTACCGAGGCGACTGCTCGTGACATGTGGCCCGTCCGCCATCCAGTTCCGTCCCTCTGGTTTACCGCAGGGACTTCTCTGACCCTAAGACGTCGTAGGGGGCACTACATCCGTCATCTTACGTAGAACTAGGACTGATGGGATTCAGCAGTGCAGCGGCACTGTGGCCAAGTCCTTGCTGTGGCCGGCCGCTTCCACCGGCCCACGGCAGAGGAGCTGGTGTGCTGGGAACTGCAACCGTGGTGGATCGACGGTTTCCCGGGGGAATCGCCGCCAAGCTGCTCTGGTCGTTCCGTGTCGGCGGTGGCGTTCCGTCCGATGAGGTCACGAGGCCTTCGTGGTGGCCGGGCCCGCAATGGTCGTGTGGTGCCTGCGAGACAGTCGCACGCCCGCCAGGCCGCTCGTGCGCATGACGCGGGCGGGGTGCACTTGTGGTTGATGTGCTCGCCGTTCTCGTGGAGTTCGATCGTGATCCTGGCAACGCTGTAAGTGCCGCCCGACTCTTGGCGGCTCTGGCGGCCGAAGCTGGAACGGGCAATACCCAGGAGGGTCACAGCCGTTTCATCTCCCCCTCCAGTGGCGTGTGTGGCACCCGCGCCGACTCGGCCTTCGCAGACCGGCGGCCCTCCTCGGCCGTCCCCAGCAGACCACCGCCGATCTCATCACGGTCCTGGACGCGGCCCTGGCCCGGATTCCGGCTTCCACGTCCACGGCTATCCCGCCCCTCATCCGCGCCGAAGTGGCAGTAGTGACCCGCATGGTCCACCCTGCCGACCGCCCGGACAGCACGCGGATCACCGTTCGGCGCGAGCGTCCCCCGGTCGGGTTTGCATACCGAGGTTCCGGACCGCTGCCGACCGCAGACCCCTCACACCCGGCAGCCGGAAATGCGCCACGGGCCAGATCAAACACGCGACAGCGTTCCTGAGCTGGCTCAGTGGTCACTACCTGACCTCACCACATGCCATCAGACCGACATTGACCGCTGGCACGTCGAACGCAAGGAGCGCAACCGGAACCCCGACTGGAGCTTCCTGCTGTGGTGCCAGACCACCAAACTCACCCGGCGCCTTCGGGCTGTCGCCCCCGCAGGCCCGCCGAGCAGCCCCGCTGTCCCAAAAGGAGCGCGAGCCTTCTCGGCCGGCTTCTCACCGACGACGGCCTGCCGCTGCGGAGCCGTTTGCCGCAGTCATCGTCCTGCTCTACGCGCAACCTTGCAGCCGAGTCGTCCACCTGACCATCGACGATGTTGTCCACGACAACGACCAGGTCCTGCTGCGTCTGGGCGAACCTGCCTCGCCCATGCCCGCGCCGTGCACCGCAATCGACAACGGCGACAACATGAACACCGCGACCCACCGAGACTCCCGCTGGCTCCTCCCCGGCCGACGCGCCGGCCGGCTCTTACCCCCAGGCGCATTCTCCGGCCAGCTCAACGGCCTCGGCATTCCCACGGCCGCCGCCCCGACCGAAGCGATCCGTCAGCAAGTCCTTGAGATGTCCGCCCCTGTTGCCGCAGATGCCCTGGCTACCACCACAACGCCACCACCCGACTCCTCGGCGAGACTGACGAGATCTGGAGCCGATACGCCCCCCGCGACCACACACGGTCACCAGGAGGGTGGACTCCGCAGAAAACTCACGGAAGTTGAACTACGCCTCGGAGTGACAAGCCAAGAGCACTCCCTGATCTGCCACTGCCTCAGGAAGTCGTCGGCGTCTGCGCGAGGCTGCCATAGGGGCGGTGAGAGGGCACGGATCTCCCCCGGGCCCTGCGCTGTATGGCCCTGCTGCAAGATGCCTGGGCTCGCCGAACCTGCCGCCGCCGTCGAATAGTTCGACTGCGCCGCCTGCGATGTGTCAGCCGGCATCGCCTGCCGCACCCGCAGCGGCAAAGGCGCCGTCCCACAGGCTGCAGGCGAGCAGCACCCGCTCAACCCAGCTCCGGCAGCCTATGCGCGCCACGCACCCCGTCCCGTTCGATGTCGGCGGCGCTCGCATCGAAAACGCCACACCCCCACGAAGTGGACGGCTGGCCACTACTCCTGACTGTCCAGACAGAACCAGTCGACGCGCCCTACAGGAAAACGCCGCGGCCCATCCAGGACCGCGAGACATGGACCGCGTGCAGTGGGTCGACCAGCTCCAGGAACCAGCCCTCCTGGCAGGCCCGTTGAGGTGCTCTGCACAGAGCACCTCTGAACGCCCTCTCTGCATACCAGACACAACGGCAGTCATCAGTCTGACTTAACCGCCTAATGCTTTTGGCAAGTTGTTTCAGCTATTACCGGGACTTTCACTTGGGCGTGGCGTCCGTTCAGGCTTGACTAAACCCCGGGGTATTTCTGCCTATTTCTGAGCGTCCATACCGAAGGGGTAGCCATGTCAAAAGCGCGTACCGCGCAAGCGCTCACCGCCCTGTTGCTGGGCGGAGCGCTGACCACCGCCGTCCTGACGGTCGAAACTCCCGCCCGGACCGACTTTCTGGCCCCGGCCGCTGACGCCGCACCCGTCACGGAGCTGACGAACGTTCCGATTACGGACACCAAGGAGACGCCCGAGCCGAACACCCAGCCTTCGAAGGCCAACCAGGAGATCACGCTGCGGAAGAATTCCACGGAGCCGTTCCGGGTGATCGCCCTCAGCTGGGAGAAGGGCACCCCTCTCGACCACGATGCGCGTGCCCTCGCCCGCTTCCACCGTGGCGGATCCTGGAGCCAGTGGCAGGAAATCCCGCTCGGCGGCGACCAGATGACGGACGACGAGGCCACGCGTGCCGGAAGCCCTGTCTTCTTCTCCGACACCGCCGACGGCGTACAGCTGCGGATGACCACTCCCAAGGGGGAGCTGCCGGCCGGTCTGCGGCTGTCACTCATCAATCCCGACAAGAAGGCCGAGGGCACCGCCCCGCAGCAGACGCGCATCAAGCCTGCGGCGTGGTCGGCGGGCGGTGCCGACCGCCTGCGGCCCGAGGTCCACTCCCGGGCCGACTGGGGCGCGGACGAGTCCCTGGCCGATTCCGGGTACAAGCGCATGGACACCGTGAAGGCGATGTTCATCCACCACACGGTGAACGGCAACCAGTACAGCCGCGACGACGTTCCCGGCGTGCTGCGCGCGATCTACACCAACGCCATCAGGAACCTGGGGTACGGCGACTTCCCGTACAACTTCGTCGTGGACCGCTTCGGCCGCGTCTGGGAGGGCCGCAAGGGAAGCACCGACGCGTCGCCCACCTCCGACCCGAAGGCGATCATGGCCGGGCACGCCCTGGGCTTCAACCGGGACACTCTGGGCGTCGCCACCCTCGGAAACTTCGAGTCGAACGTCGAAGGCAGCGGCCCCAATCCCCAGCCCAGCGAACCGATGATGGACGGTCTGGCCACGCTCCTGGCCTGGAAGGGTGCCCAGTACGGCCTGGACCCCAAAGGTAAGGCCACCTTGACGTCCGGTGGCGGCAACGGCAATCGCTATCCGAAGGGGAAAAAGGTATCCCTCGACGTCATCTCGGGCCACCGCGATGTCTTCAACACCGTCTGCCCCGGCGAGCACCTCTACGACAAGCTGCCCGATCTGCGCAAGCGAGTCGCTCAGCGCATGCACGCTCACAACCCCGGGCAGCCCGGACCCGATCCCCAGCCCAAGCCGCAACGCCCCGCCTTCGCGGGCATGACCGAGCGCATAGCCTCGACGGACTTCAACGGCGACGGCCGCACCGACGTCGTGACCATCGCCAAGGACGGCTCCCTGCACGTCTA
Organism: Streptomyces auratus; assembly: GCF_050433025.1. Classification (NCBI taxonomy): domain Bacteria; kingdom Bacillati; phylum Actinomycetota; class Actinomycetes; order Kitasatosporales; family Streptomycetaceae; genus Streptomyces; species Streptomyces auratus. The sequence continues at coordinate 3,325,744 of NZ_JBNGCB010000003.1, forward strand.
CTACAGCAAGACCGACGGAACCCTGGGGTACGGCCGCAAGCTCTGGCACGACAACAGCTGGGCCACCATGAAGCACATCGTGGCCGGTGACTTCAACGGCGACGGCCGCGGCGACATCGCAGCGATCTGGTACGACGGCTCCATCCACCTCTACACCAGCAACGACCGGGGCGCCCTGGGCCCGGGCCGGAAGATGTGGCACGACAACTCCTGGACCACCATGCGCAAGATCGTCCCGATGAAGATCGACGGGACCCAGCGCGACGGCCTGCTCACCATCTGGGGCAACGGCAGCATCCACTCCTACCCCACCCGCCCCGACGGCACCCTCAACGGCACCAGCCGCAGCCTCTGGCACGACAACAGCTGGGGCTCGATGAAGCACCTCGTCACCGGGGACTTCAACAACGACGGCCGTACCGACGTCGCCGCTGTGTGGGAGGACGGCAGCTTCCGCCGCTACCTCGGCAGCGGCTCCGGCCCGCTGGGCAAGTCCGTCAAGCTGTGGAACGACCCGTCCTGGGACGCCATGAAGACCGTCCTGCGCGGCGACTTCAACGGCGACGGCAAGGCCGACCTGCTCGGCCGCTGGTACAACAACCTCCCCTACCTCTACACCGGCGACGGAAAGGGCAACCTCGCCACCGGCAAGCGCATGATCTGACGACCGCGGACGCAATCCGTCCTTACGGGAACAAGGCGGCAGCACCGATCCACTCGGTGGTGCCGCCTTGTGCGGCCTCGCGGTATTCGTGCGAGGCCGACCGCATCCACATCGCCGACCGCAGAAGCCTGCCGAGCCCTCCCGGCTCACCAGGCTCAGAACCGCCGGAGGTTTCGGAACCGCCGCCCCCGGTCGGTCGCCCGCACAAACACAGCAAGGAGTTTCGCTTTGCCCGGCCGGAGATCTGGGGGCGAGCCCGACGCAGCCACCACGCAGATTGCCGAGCCCCAGGGGCGGGGTGCGGTTTTACGCAACGTAACGTAACGGCTCCCGCTGGGCGCCATGATGCAGCAGGCTCTTCCTGAGGGCCTTCGTGCTGGTCAGGCTGCTCTTTGGTCGGAGCGCAGAATCAAACGAAGGTCGGTTTGACGTCCCCGGAATGCCCTTGTGGGCGATCACGTTCGGTAAATCGTTTGAGTTCAGACCTATGCGAACAAGCTAAACTGAGAGCCGTGGATCCATATGGTCAGCGTGATACTCGCCGCGACCAGCCCCTACACGCGAATAGAGTTATAGGATTCGCCCAACCGGCGCCGCCGGTGAGGGGCAGCGGTGTGCTGACCGTGACAGGCTCGGTGAATTAAATGTTCTGGTCGGAGACACACGGGGCGAATTTCAGCATCAGGCGCGCTCGTGAGCATTTCCTGCAGGGAGACCAGGTCGAAGAGGGTGTGAGAAGTCCCATCCTGACGTCATGGGAGCGCTGTCGGCTGATGGGGCTCTCACCAGACCGATCGGATCCTCCTTACTGGCAGGGACTCGAGGTGGACAGCCGCCTCGTTCGCGCAGCCGAGCCCGTGCTCGATCGACTACAATCTGCACTCTCGGGTAGCAGCGCACGAGTGGGCCTTACCGATGAACGCGGTGCGGTGCTTCTACGCCGCTTCGGCGAAGCGGCGATGGCCCGAGAACTTCCTCCGATCCACAGCACGCCAGGCTTCGTGTTTGCCGAGCGGTTCGCTGGAACCAACGCCATCAGTCTCGCGCTCGAGGAAAGGCGCCTCTGCCACGTCTATGGTGCTGAGCACTTCGCCGAGTGCTATCAGTCGAGTGTCTGCGCGGGCATACCTATTCGCAACCCCCTCAGTGGCCATATTGAGGGTGTCCTCGCCGGCTGCTTTTCGCGGACCGCCACGCACATGCCGATCGGGGCCCTGATTCGCAAGGCAGCCGAAGCCGTCGAGCGTCGGCTGCTGGAGCAGAGCGCGGCGCGCGAGCGCGCCCTGCTACAGGCGTACCTCGAGGCCAGGGCGCGCGCGCAGACCGGCGAGGTGGTCGTCGGAGGCCACCTGATCGGGATGGAGGATCTGGGCCATTACGGAGTGGACCGGAGTGATCACGTGATCCTCGTGGAGAAGGCCGCCGATCTTATCTCCTTGGGTCAGAAGGCTGCCGTCGAGGTGCCTGTGTCTGGTGGACGGCGGCTCACCCTCTTGAGCCGTTCGGTGACGAGCCCATCCAAGGTGGAGGGCGTCGTCATCGAGGTGCTTCTTCCCTACGACTGGTCCCAGCAGGGCCTCGCCGTCCCGTACCTCGCCGACGAGCCACGCAAGCTCCTGGCACCTCCCGCCCCGCCGCGTGGTCCCCTGCCTGGCGTAGCACCCAGCCGAGGCGACGCAATGTCCGGTAACCCTGGTGCGCGGGGCAACGGTGACTCGGCCAACGGCATGGTCAGCAGGCTGGTGCTGGTGGGCGAGCCGGAGGTGGGGAAGTACGCCGTCGCGGCACGACGCCGCCTGGAGCTGCTGGCCGAGGCCAGCACCCGTATCGGCACGACTCTGGACGTGAGCCGCACCGCCTGGGAGCTGGCCGAGACAGCGGTCCCGCGGCTGGCCGACTTCGTCACCATCGATCTGCCCGAGGCCGTGCTGCGTGGCGAGGAGTCCATCGCCCCCGGCAGCGATCTCCACCGTACGGTGGTGCACGGAATCCGCGAGAACTACCCCTTCTACCCGGTCGGCGAGCAGCTGGACCTGCGCCCGACCACGCCACACATGCGGTGCCTGGCCAGCGGGCAGGCAGTGCTGGAACCGGATCTGAGGTCTGCCGCCGGCTGGATCGCGCAAGACCCCGAGCACGCGGAGCGACTCCTCGCCTGCAACCTCCACTCCCTCATCGCGGTCCCTCTGCTGGCCCGTGAAGTCGTCCTGGGTATCGTCAGCTTCTACCGTTCGCAGGACCCTGCGCCGTTCGGGGACGACGACCGCTCGCTGGCCCAGGAACTCGCCGCCCGCGCCGCCCTGTGCATCGACAACGCCCGCCGCTACACCCGCGAGCACACCCTGGCCCTGTCCCTGCAGCGCAGCCTGCTCCCGCGCGGCATCCCCGAGCAGGGCGCCGTCGAGGTCGCCCATCGCTATCTGCCCGCCGAATCCGGAGTAGGCGGTGACTGGTTCGACGTCATCCCGCTCTCCGGCACCCGCGTCGCCCTCCTCGTCGGCGACGTCGTCGGTCATGGACTGCACGCCGCGGCCACCATGGGCCGGCTGCGTACCGCCGCACGAAACTTCGCCGAACTGGAGCTCGCCCCTGACGAGCTCCTCACCCACCTGGACAATCTCCTGGTGCGCCTGGACCGGGAGGAGGGTGGCGACAACGTCGGCGTCGGTAGTGCCAGTATGGTCGGCGCCACCTGCCTGTACGCCATCTATGACCCGACCTCGCGACAATGCACGATGGCTCGCGCAGGCCACCCTCCGCCCGCGCTGGTCTTCCCCGACGGCACCGTGACATTCCCCGAGCTGCCCGCCGGCCCCCCTCTGGGCCTGGGCGGCTTGCCCTTCGAAACGGCCGAGGTCCAACTCCCCGAACACAGCCAGCTGATCCTCTACACCGACGGTCTCATCGAGGACCGCGACCGCGACGTCGACGAGGCCCTCGACCGTCTGCGCGACGCGCTGGCACACCCCGGCGCCACACCCGAGGACACTTGCGACGCGGTCATGCACGCGGTCGCGCCCGAGCACCCCGGCGACGACATCGCCCTCCTCGTCGCCCGCACCCATGCCCTGCCGCCCGACCGGATCGCCTCCTGGGAGCTGTCCGCCGACCCGGCCCGCGTCTCCGACGTCCGCGCCGCCGCCATGCGGCGCTTGAGCCAGTGGGGGCTGGACGGGGTCGCGTTCGCCGTGGAACTCTTGCTCAGCGAATTGGTCACCAACGCGATCCGCTACGGTGCGGAACCCATCCGGGTACGGCTGATCCACGATCGCACCCTGATCTGCGAGGTCTCCGACACCAGCAGTACCGCGCCACGCATGCGGCAGGCGGCTTCCACCGACGAGGGCGGCCGCGGCCTGTTCCTCGTCGCACAGCTCGCGCAGTCCTGGGGCACCCGCTACACCACCGACGGCAAGGTCATCTGGGCCGAGTGCGCACAGGACGTACCCGAAGGCCACCCTGGAACAACGAGGCTGTAATTCGTTCGGCTCTGTCGCACTTCCGGTGGTGCCGTGCGAGAGGCAGGGTGTGCGGTGGCGGAGGAGCGGGAGGTTTGCGCTGCCGTACATCTGCCGCCCCGTGCGGTTTCCCATGTCGGTTCGGCTGGGGGTGTGCTGGTGTGTGGTGGGTGAGTGGTCACGGTGTGGGTTGGTCTGTTGGCATTCGGTAGATGCGGGCGGCGGCGGTGGACCACAGTGCGGACTGTTCGGTCTTGCTGAGTGTGGTGGTGAGGGCTTGGGTGTATGTGACGACGTCGGTGCAGCTCGCGGCCAGGGTGCATACAGGCCAGTCGGAGCCGAACATCATCTGCCGGTCTGTGGGTACAGTGTGTCGGCCAAGCAGGTGATGAACAGTGCGATGCGCATGACTACCTCCCTTTCGGTACGGGCACGTGCCGCGGCAGCAGGCCCTCCCACCGCAGCGCCTCCCACATCACGTCGGGGATCGCACGATCCATCTGTGCACCAGCGTCGCGGACTTGAGCCGCCGAGCGCGCGCCGGTCAACCTCCCAGTCGGTCTTGGCCGAGCCCCGCGGAATCAAAACAGTGTCGTACGGACCAACCACAGTGGACGGGTCCTTCATGAACACCACCGGCCGCGGCGGCACCTCAACCCCGGTTTCCGCCGCGTGATCCCGATAGTTGAGGCCCACACACATCTCCGGACGAACCCCGATGACCTGCGCCACCCGCGTCACGCCTCCACCACCTCCGCCCCCACCACCGACACCGCCCGATCATGAATAATCCGAATGACCCTCCCACTCATCCTCACGTAGTCACGATCGTTGACGACCTCACCACGGATCCGGTGGTCCGCCATCACGATCACCCGGTCCGCGAGCGTGATCATTTCCGGGAGGTCGCTGCTGATCAGCAGAATGGGCAGGCCGTCGCGGGCCAGCTCCCAGATGAGTTCGTGGAAGGCGTGCTTGGTGCGCACATCGACACCGACCGTCGGCTCATCGACGATGAGCAGCCGTGTGTCGGCCGCCAGCCACTTCGCCAGGCTCACCTTTTGCTGGTTGCCGCCGGACAGCTCACCGGCGTTCTGTCCGAGCCCGGAAATGCGGATGCCGAGACGTTCGACGAGGTCGTGCGACACGTCCCGCTCCTCGCGCGAGGAGACAAAGCCGAGCGCCTTCGCCAGCGTCTTCCACACCGTCACCGTGATGTTCCGGACGATGGGCTGCTCCAGGAAGACACCTTCCTCCTTACGGTTCTCGGTCAGATAACCGATGCCGAAGCCGTGCAATGCCTGCCGGGGAGAGGTGATACGCGCCGGCTTGCCGTGCACACGGATCTCGCCGCCGGTGACGCGGTCGAGGCCGAGCATGGCTTTAACCAGTTCGCTGCGCCCTGCGCCGACCAGCCCGTACAGACCAACGATCTCGCCGGGCCGTACGTCCAGGCTGATGTCCCGGTGCCCAGCGGCGGTGGAGATTCCGTCCAACGAGAGCACCGGCGCCGCGGATGTGTCCACCTCCCGCGGACGCATCTCGGTCGCCGAGTGAGCGCGGCCCACCATGAGGCTGACCACGTCATCCTGGGTGTATTCGGCGAGCGGCGAGGACTCGAGCACGGACTTGCCGTCGCGCAGCACGGTGACGGTGTCGCAGATGGCGAACACCTCCTCCAGCTTGTGACTGACGAAGACGACGCACGTTCCTCGGGCCTTCAGCCGCCGGACCACCTCGAACAGGCGCTCCGCCTCCTGCGGGGAGAGGGAGGCGGTCGGCTCGTCGAGAAGCAGAACTCGGCTATCGGTGTACAGGGCCTTCGCGATCTCCACCAACTGCTGTTGCGCCACGGATAGTTCACAAACCGGCTGGTCCGGGTTGATGTCCAGGCCCAGCTCACCGAGGCACGTCAGAGTGGGGGCGGTCATCGCCGAGCGGTTGATGAGACCGCGGTGCGAGGGAGGGCTCTGCAACGTGATGTTCTCGGCCACAGAGAAGCCCGGAACCAGGTTGCGCTCTTGGTGGACGACACCGATGCCGGTGCGGGTGGCTTCCAGCGGCGAGCGCAGGTGCACCTCGTCGCCGCACCAGGTGAGACGGCCACTGTTGGGGGTGTGCACCCCGGTCAGGACCTTGATGAGGGTGGACTTTCCTGCGCCGTTCTCGCCGAGCAGCGCATGGACGGACCCAGCGGTGAGGTGCAGTCCGACGCCGTCCAGGGCCCGTACTCCGGGAAAGACCTTGACGATGTCCTGGCAGTCGAGAAGGACGTTGTTCATCGGGAACCTCCCATGTGCGGCAGGACGGCAGCCGCCTGCGCGTCACTCTCCGGTGGAGCGGGCGGTGTGCAGCCGGGCGAACTGCCCTTCTTCTCCAGGTGGGTCCGGTGGATCCGGCTGCCGACCACCGTGCCGAGCACGACCAGGCCGATGAGGAAGTTCACCCAGCTCGGGTCGAGCGAGAACTGCGCGCGTGCGGCGTCGATGAGCCGCATCACGAAGGCTGCCAGCACCGTGCCGAGCACAGCGACCGAACCCCCGGTGAGCGCGACGCCGCCGATGATGGGAGCCGCAAAGCTGGGCAGCAGCCAGTCGCCGCCGACACTGCGGTTGACTCCGGGCAGTGACGCCGTTGCGGTCAGGGCGGCCACACCGATCAAGAGCCCCGACAGGGTGTGGGCGAGCACGATCTGCCGGTCGGTGGAGATGCCCGACAGCCTGGCCGCCAGCGGGTTGCCGCCTGCCGCCAGGAGCCGCCGGCCGGCGGTGCTGCGGTACAGGAAAGCGGCAAGCAGGGCCGCAGCGGCCAGGGCCGTGACGAACACCAGTGGGACGTTCAGCGGGGCCGCCCTGCCGAGGTCCCTCAGGCCGGGGGAGTAGCCGTCGACGGTGCGCGTGCCGGCCAGCCGGTACTGCGCTCCCAGGAGGATCGTCATCGTCCCGAGTGTGACGATGAAGCCGTTCATCTTCGTCGCCACGATGAACAGGCCCGTCACCAGGCCGACAGCTGTCGCCGTCAGCACACCGGCTGCCACCGCGACCCCGGCGGGCACGCCATGGTCTGCCATGAGGACGCCCATCAGGCACGCGATGAAGCCGCCGAGCGCGCCGACCGCGAGGTTGAGCTGTCCGACGCACAGCGCGACCATCTGCGCCAGCCCGATGAGAACGGGGGTGGCCAGGTACTGCAGGAAGATACGCACCGATGAGCCCTCGAAGAACGAGCCAGAGGAGGCCACACCCAGGGCGACGTAACCGGCGAGCACCACGCACAGCAGCGTCATCGTCGTGGAGCGGGAGAAGCGGCGCAGGACCGCGATGCCCCGGGCTCCCCGATCCCGGACTGTGATCATATGGAGCGCACCACCTTGCGATAGGACAGGAGGGTGCGCACGCGGTCGGCCGAGAGGGCCAGCAGGAGTACGCATCCGAGGTAGATGTTCAGGCTTTCGAGACCGACATCGAGCAGATCGAGCCCCTTGCGGATGACGCCGACCAGGGACGTGCCCAGCAGAGCTCCCAGTACGGACACGACGCCGCCGGTGAGCAGGGTGCCGCCGAGCACTGAGCCGAGGAACGAGGGCAGCATGAAGTCGTCCCCGATGGAGGCACGGAACGTGCCGGTGCTGACGGCGGCCATGAATCCGGCGAGCGCGGCGAGCAGCCCCGAGAGCGTGTGCGCCAGGATGGTGCGGCGGCCGGTGGGAATGCCGGACAGCTCCGCTGCCGCGGGGTTCGCCCCGGTGAGCAGCAGTTCCCGGCCGACGCGGGTGCAGGCGTACAGGAAACCCAGGCCGAGCAGTGCCAGGACAGTGAACTGTGCCAGCTGCGGTACGACCGGGGATCCGCACACGGGGCCGACGCAGAAGTCGGCCAGCGAGTACGAGCGCAGTTCCGCGAGCCCTGACGGCTTGGCGGTGAAGGCAGCGTTCTCGGTCAGGGCCGAGTAGAGCAGCGAGACGAGTCCCAGCAGCGCGAAGTCCATCGCCAGGGTCACGACGAAGGAACTCACCCCTGTGCGGGTGATGATCCAGCCGGTCAGCGCGCCGATGGCGGCTCCGGCGACCAGACACAGCAGCAGGCCCAGTGGCAGAGGCAGGCTCAGCCGGTCGTATCCGAATCCCGCGAACAGAGCACCGAAGGCGGCCATCCGTCCGACGGCCAGGTTCATGTGCCCCACGGAGAGGACGACCATCTGGGCGAGCGCCACCACCGTCAGCGTCGAGATGTCCCGCAGCAGCGGGAACAGCACGAGCCGCTCGTTGAGGAACGACGGCTGCAGCACGCCGAACAGGGCACCGAGGCCGACGACGAGCACGAGCAGGCCAAGCCGCTGATTGACCCAGAACGGCAGCCGGTGCACGGGACGCGACGAGGTGGCCCCGGCAGTGCCGATGTCACTGTCCGGCGCGTTGACGGGTGCTTTCATGACACCCTCCGGTTGTCGATGGCGTCCACGTCCCAGTCGATGCCGATCCCCGGAGCGTCAGGCGCCACGGCCAGCCCCTCGCGGACGATCAACTGACTGCGGGTGACGGCGCGCAGCTGTGGGATGTGCTCGACGTACCTGCCGTTGGGCACCGCGGCGGCGAGGCTGACATGCAGTTCCATCAGGAAGTGCGGGCACACCATCACGTTGTGGCTCTCCGCCGTGTGCGCGACCTTGAGCCAGGGCGTGATCCCGCCGACGCGGGCGACGTCGACCTGCACGATGGAAGCGGCGCCCGCTTCGAGGTAGTTGCGAAATTGTATGAGGGAGTACATGGACTCGCCGACAGCGACGGGAATCCGAGTCGCATTCGCCAGCCGGGCATGGCCGCTGATGTCGTCCGCCGGCAGGGGCTCCTCGATCCAGTAAGGATCGTAGGGCTCCAGCGCGGCTGCCAGCTGGAGAGCCGACGACATCGTCTGCGACTGGTTGGCGTCCGTCATGATGTGCAGCGAGGGGCCGACAGCCTCTCGTACGGCCCGTAGGCGCTCCGCGTCCTCGGCGGCATGCGGCTTGCCCACCTTGATCTTGACACCGGCCCATCCGGCCTCCTGGGCCTGGAGCGCGCCCTTCACCAGTTCGTCGGTGGTCAGGTGGAGCCAGCCGCCCTCGGTGTCGTAGACCGGAACTTCCTGGCGGTGGCCGCCGGCCAGCCGCCACAGCGGCTCGCCCGCGCGCTTGCAGCGCATGTCCCACAGTGCGGTGTCGACGGCGGCGAGCGCGAGCGAAGTGATGGCTCCAGTAGTGGTCGCACGGGTCAGGGCAAACAGCCGCTGCCACAGCGCTTCGACATTGCGCGCGTCCTGCCCGATGAGGAGGGGCAGCAGGTGGTCCCGCAACAGGGCCAGTACGGAGGTTCCGCCGGTGCCGATGGTGTAGGCGTAGCCGGTCCCCGCGCTGCCGTCCGCCGTCGTGATGTCGACGAGTACCGTCTCCTGCTTGACGAAGGACTGCACCGCGTCGGTGCGGTCCGTCTCCACGGCTATGTCGGCCAGCTTGGCCGTGGCGGTCGTGATGATGCTCATCTCGTGATGTCCGTTTTCTATGGTGCGGGGACGGCAGGGGTCAGCGGCACGTCAGGACTTTCTCAGCGAACTGCTCCTTCAGCCGATCGGTCTTCCGCTGCCTCGCGCTGTCGTAGCTCGCGATGTTCTCCTTGGTGACGACGAACGAGCCGGAGTCGATGGACTGCCCGGGCGTGTGCATGGTGCACTGCTTTGTCTGCAGCAGCGCGAGTGCCCACGCTCCGACCTCGGCCTGCCCCACCGGGTTCTGCACGACGGTGGCAGTGACCGTGCCCTGCTTGATCGAGCTGAGGATCTTGGCGTCGTCGTCGATGGCGACGACCTTCGCCCGCGAACCGGAGCTTCTGACCGCGTCGGCGGCGGCGACGGCCGGGTTGTAGGCGGTGGTAACAATGCCCTGGATCTGATTGCCCTTGGCCGCCAGCAGGTCGGACACCGCCCGCTGCGCGGTCTGCAGGTCCTTGTCGATGTCGGTGACGGTCTGCAGCAGCTGCACCTTGCCGCCCGACTCCTTCACGGCTCTGGCGACGCCCTTGATCCGCAGCTGGGTGTTGGCGTCCACATTGTTGCCCGTCAAGTGGACGATCTTGCCTTTGCCGCCCATCGCGTCGATGGCGGCTTTGGCCGCCTTGTACGCGGCGAGTTCGACGTCCGTGGAGAGGCAGAAGTCGGCCGCATTCTTCTTGCCCGCCGGGCAGGAGCCGAGTGAGGCCACGGCGAAGCCCTGCGACTTCAGGTCCGCGAACGTGGTGTTGATGTCAGTCGGCGAGACGCCGAAGACGCCGAACGCGTTGTAGCCGCGCGCGGCGAGCGTGGACAGCAGGTTGTTCTGCTTCTGCTGGTCCCACTCCGCCGTCTCGTCGAACGTCACGTCCCCGAGCCGGTACGTCTTCTTTGCCTTGGCGCCCGCGGTCTTCCAAGGCTGGAAGTAAGGGTGCGCGCCGCCCGGCACGAGCGCGACCTTGGTGGCCGACCCGTCCTTGAGCACAGCCGTGCCGCTGCCCGGCCGCGCGGCCGCGCGGGTATTCCCGCCTGACTCATCCGAGTTCTTGGTCGTGCAAGCTGCCGAACCCGCGGCCAGCACCGCGACGGCGACGACGCCCGGCAGGAGAGATCTGGTCCGGAGACGCAACCCCCTCACCTCCAAATCAAATAGGAAATGGTTGCCGCGATAGTGTGCTACTCGAGCCGTCCCGTCAATACTCTTGGCTGACACGAAGTCCGCCGGTTTCCGCTGCAACCATGAACGGACCTCGCGTTCAAGGCCTTTGGCCGGGCAAAGTGCCGAGCTAGTTCCCCTCCCTGTGGCCCGCTGGCGCCCTGTAGGGCAGGCTTCCAGTCGCGCCGCGTACGCTCACTGCTCCGGAGGGTAATGGTTCGACCGGTCATGGCCTGCCTGGTTGAGCGCCCTCGATCCCGCATGCATATAGGAAACTGTGGCAGGCGCACCCGTCGCCAGGTCAGCTCGCTCTTCGCCCCTTCGGCACCGCCTTCTTGCCGGGGCCATGGGCGCCGTGGGTGTCTGCCGCACGGCGGGCCGGTCATGTCATTAGCCGCAAGCGAGTGGAGCGGGTCATGCGCGAGAGCGGGATTACCCGCTGCAGGCGCCGTTCGCCGACGAAAGTGCAGAGCCTTGCGTCCGGGGAGCGAATGGGTCGCTACCGCCGGATCGAGGAACGGATGGCCGTGGCGGCCGGCTGCCGATGCCTGCATCGCCGTTACGAATGCAAGGCCGAGTACTTCCCGCATGCGCCGCCATCACCCCCCCCACGGCCCTCATCTGTTATCGCAGCCAGACCGTGACGCCCTAAACGCCCCTCATCGATGACAGTCGCGTAGTCGCCCATGCCTCCCGCTACTGGGGAGCTGGGCACCGCAGTGACGCCGCCGCAGCCCGTAGATCACATATGATCTGCAGGAGGGGCCAGTTAAGCCCGCGCCGACATCTCCGGCTTGCGGGCGGGTGCGGGCGGTTCGATGCACCCGCGTGCGCTCGGCGGGCAAGAGCCTGCATGTAGGAGATATCGTCTGTTTTCACGGTGGCGACGGGTTCGGCGTGCCGCATGATCGGCGGCATCAACTCCCGCAGTCGACTGCGAGAGCGGTTTGATTTGGACGTGTCATCCTTCTTGACTCTCCCGCAGGGTTCTGAATCATATAGGAAACACCTTCATGCGAGGAGGTTTGAAGTGATCCGATTGTTGAGAACCTACGCGGTCGCCTGCCTGACACTGTGTCTGACTTTGGCCGGCATCTCAGGCGGCGCCACGGTGCAAGCCGCTGACCCGTCGCCTGCGCAGAAGTGGGTGACGGATAACCCGTTCGGGGCGTTCATTCACTACAACATGTCTACCTACCAGAACGTGCAGGTGGCCAGTCCCAACGCCTCGCCCAGCGATTTCAACCCGACCAACCTGAACGTCGACCAGTGGGCCAAAGCCATCAAGTCCGCCGGGATGACGTACGGGACTCTCACCGTCAAGCATCACGATGGGTTCGCGCTGTGGCCCACGGCCTACTCCACCCACGACATTGCCGCCAGCCCGTACAAGGGCGGCAATGGTGACATCGTCCGTGAGTACGTCGATGCGATGCGCGCCAACGGTCTCAAGGTGGGTCTGTACTTCTCCATCTGGGACCAGAAGAACGGCAACGACGAGCAATTGGTCAAGAACCAGCTGAAGGAACTGCTTACGAACTACGGGCAGATCGACTACCTGTGGTTCGACGGCTGGGGCTGGAAAGTGCCCTACTCCACGATCCCCTACCAGCCCGTCCGGGACTATATCCGCGAGCTCTCGCCCAACACCGTTGTAGCCAACAACGACCACCAGAAATCACTCACGACGTCGGACGTCGTCGTCTATGAAGTCGCCAACAACATAGATGGTTTGCCACCGGCGACCAACACCAACCCCACCGACGGCAGTGACACCCTCGACTCGAAGAGCACCTGGTTCCACACCACCGCAACCGGCGATCCCCGCAGCGCCGGAGACATCCTTACCAAGCTCAAAAGGCTCAAGGACGGTAACTCCCTGTACCAGCTGAACGTCGGCCCGGACAAGACGGGCGCCATCCCGCAGAACTATGTGGACCGGCTCAAGGAGATCGGGAGCCTGCAAGGGAATTGGAACGTCGCCTACGGCCAGACTGCGGAGGCCAAATCGGAGTGGTCAAGCGCCTTCCCGGCGTCCAAGGCTGTCGACGACAACCCCAGTACCAGTTTCGCCAGTACTACCGGCGGCACTCAGTGGTGGGAGACTTCCCTTCCGAAGCAGTACACCCTGTCGCGGGCAGAGATCGTCTTCCGGAACGACGGCTATGACTACACGACCGAGCGGAAGAACTTCCAGGTCTGGGTGTCGAACACCCACGACATGTCCCAAGGGCACACCGTTGCATGCACCGTCGGTGCGACACCACTGCCCTACGCGAGCACGTACAGCTGTCAGCTGCCAGCTGGGCCTTGGCAGTACGTCGCGGTGGTCAAGACCGACGCCGACACACTTACCCTCGCGGAAGTACGGGTGCTGGGGCGTTGAACCGTCGCAGCGGCTGACCAACCCAGGATGCCTCGCCGTCGCCGGCGAGGCATCCTGCATCGACGACCGGGCCATGTGCCGCCGGGCCGTGAAGAACCAACCGGCAGTTGAGATAAGCAACCTGACGGCCTGCATCCCCTAGCAGACCGAGGCCGTGGCACCCGCGCTGCCCGACTGATACGGCGATGCACGGGACAGCACGGCCAGCCCGCTCATCGCAGCCGGCAACAGCACTGCCCAGCTGACCTTCGAAGCAGCGCCCGCCCGACCCGTGCCGTCACGGCCGGGTTGGCGGCCCCGTGGGGCCAGCCCTCCCCTCACTGCCGCCCAGAAGTAGGCGAACTGGCTGGTCAGCTGAGCGAGCGGCGAACGAGCACCGCTTCGCCGACTTGAAGAACCGGCGGGTGCTCACCAAAATCCGCATGAACGCCCACCATGTGGCCACGCTCCTGCGTGCCCTCCTCGTGCTGACGAACGCCGAGATCCAGCGTCGGCCCGCTACCGATCACGACCAAAACCAGCGCGAGCACCCCAGCCACGACCCACGCCAGCCCCATGACCTACAACTTCAAGATGGACGAGGCTCAATTGTCGCCGGAACGACAGCACTCGCCCTACGCCTGCGACGCACCGTGCACTGATCCAGCCATGAGGCCCGCCGAGCCGGGGCCCACCACACCGGCCCGGCCGAGGCCCCCGTTGCGTTCGCACAGACCAGACCCCGGCTGCACTGTGACCCCCCCTGCCGTTAAACAGGGCTCGGCCCAGACGTGCTGCGGGACCATCGGATGACGTGGGAGTGGTTCATTCGTGAGAACAGGGCCTGGTGGCGGTTCGGAAGGTGTTGAAGTCTCGCCGCACGCCAGGAGGCCCTGCTTGTCGCAGGTGTACGCGGTTGAGGTCCCGGGGTTCAATGCCCCCGTCGCGTCGTGCGATTGCCTCGCGCACGTGTTCGGCGTCCGCCTGAGTCATCAGTGCGGTGAAAACTCGCTCCCACGTGCCGTCCAGGGCCCACATCCGCACCCGGTTGTCGACGCCTCGCCAGTTGCCGTCCTTCTCCGGCAGATGCACCCACTGCGTCCGGTCTGGACATTGAAGGCGATCGCGTCGGTCACCTCCCGGTGATCACGGAAGCGTCCACCCCGCTTCGGCGTCCGGTCCGAGAGCAATGGCTCGATTCGCGCCCACTGGACATCAGTTGACGGCATACCCAGGCCAACGACGGACTGATCCAACAAAACTGCCTAGTGCTTCCTGGTGAAGCTCCTGGCGTCGACCTCGGTGAGGATATCGAGCTTGACGAGGCGTTTCAGCTTGGCGCGGGCGCCTTCGATGTTCTTCGGCAGCAGCTCGTGGACGAGAGCTTCACAGACGTCAGGGGCCTGGAGGAGGCCGGTGGCCTTGTTGAAGACGGTGAGGACGCGGGGGGGTGCCCTTATGGGTTTGGTCAAGCTGGGATGGCTGGTCGTGACTCGTAGAAGGTGCAGCATCGCGAAGAGGACGTCGACGCGTCGTCTAGCGAGGCAGAGGATGGCTTGGGTGTGGTGCTTTCCCTGGGCGATCTCCTGTCGTAGTAGCCCTGGAAGCGGGATCTGCCAGGGACGCGAACGCGGCGAGGAAGAAGGCTCTCTTGAGCTGTTTGTTGCCTCGCCGGGCCGGATGTTCACCGCGGATCGAGGAACCGGAACTTCTGGTCACGGGGGCAAGTCCGGCGTATGCGGCCAGGTGGGCGGCGGTGGGAAAGGTGCTGCCGTCGCCGACGTCGATCAGGGTGCGGGCTCCGGTCCTGACCCCGATGCCGGGCATCGAGATCAGGACCTTGGAAAGAGGGTGGGCCTCCAGCAGCTCCTCGATCCGCTTCTCGATGAGCTTGCGCTGGTCGAGGACGGCCCTCAGGGAGCCGGCCAGGCTCGGGATGATCAGGGCGGCCGCGTCGGTGCCGGGGACGATGACGGTCTGCTCGTCCAGGGCGGTGAAGATGTCGCCGACCAGGCGTTCGGCCATGCGTGGGGCCTTCGGGCGGGCGAGGCTGATCAGCCGGCGGCGTCCGGCCTTCCTCAACTCGGCTGGGGATCCGAAGCGTTCGAGCATGGTCAGGACCGCGGGATGGTCCAGCCTGGGGCCCAGGACCCGTTCCAGCGAGGGATGGATCTGGGTCAGCAGGCCGCGCATCCGGTTGCTGATGCGGGTCGCCTCCCCTGCGAGGTCGTCGTCGAAGCCGACGATCATCTCCAGCTCGGCGACGGCCTCGTCGGTTGGCGCGAGGTCGCGCAGGGTGTGGGGCATGGTGCGGGCGGCGTCGGCGATGATCGCGGCGTCGCGGGCGTCCGTCTTGGCCTCGCCGGGGTAGAGGTCGGCGATCCGCCGCATCGTCAGGCCGGGCAGGTAGGCGACGCGGCATCCGGTGTCACGGGCCACGGCCAGGGGCAGGGCCCCGATGGAAGCGGGCTGGTCGACCACGACGAGTACGGTCCCGTGCTTGGCCTGGAGCTTGGTGAACAAGTCTCGCAGCTTCGGTTCGCTGTTGGGCAGCCGCTTGTCGAAGGCCTTCTTCCCGGCCGGCGTCAGGGCGGTGGCGTGGTGTTCACCCTTGCCGACGTCCAGGCCCACGAAGATGTTCACGTGGTCGAGCTCGGTCACGTGCATTCCTCCAGCGAGAGGTTCTGCCCACCCGGCCTCACCTGCGGCACCGATCTCCGGCATCCACGTTATGAAGAGCCTGCCGACACTGCGGCGGTCCTGCCCTTATCAGCGGTCTACCGGTGCCCCAGGGCCCGGTGACACCACCCCCCAGATCATGTGGTTCAACAGGGGGGAGAAGTCATGCCGGGCCCGGAGGCCGGGAGCACCGTTGCGGGGCTGTGGAGAAGATAACGGGGGAGTCCGGGTGCTCGGGCAGGTCGGGCGCGGAGGTCTGAGCCGGGGGCTCGTCCGTGCGAGCGGTGATGGTCTTGCGGGATCGCGAGGTGTTCGAGAGGGGGCGCGGCCTCCCCCCAGCCGGCCCTGCAGTTCCTCGATCTGCGTGCGGAGGTTGTCGGCCCGGCCCGGGCGGCGTCTTCCTGGATGTCGAGCGGGTCGAGCAGGGGCTGAAAGGTCCGTACGACAAGATCCCCTACCAGCCCGTTCGGGACATGATCCGGAAGGACCCACCGCACACCGTGGTCGCCAATAACGACCACCGCAAATCGCTCCAGACGTCGGACGTCCTCGTCTATGCGGTCCCGGTCGACGGCATGCCCCCTGCCACCAACTCCAGCCCCGTCGATGCCAGCGACACGTTGGACACGAAAAGCACGTGGTTCAACACCACCTCGACCGGTGACCCGCGGCCCGCGAACGACATTGTCGACAACGTCCACAAGGCCAACGCCGGCAACGGTCTCTACCTGCTCAACGTGGGCCCGACCGCACCGGCCGCATACCGCAGAACTATGTCGACCGGTTGAAGGAGATCGGCTCCTCGTCATGTCCGCCGTGGTGTACGTCGGCCGCTGAACGAGGCTGACGTGCGCCACGGCTGGGCGTCACGGAGGAGTTCCGAACGGGACCGTTCAATGAACGACCTCGTTCCCGACCAGTGGTACCGGCATGTGCTGACGCGGTACGGACTGAAGGTGCAGTGATCGTTACTCGCCGAACTCCGCAGGACGAACGCCCTCGACTTCGCCCGGGTGGCGGTCTATGGCTCCCATATCCGGGCGTTAAAAGAGGGCGCCAAGAACGGGCGAAGCCCCGTCGATCGGGGCAGGGCGGGCCGTCGGCGCATGACGAGCAAGATTGTTACGCGCCCATGATGCGGTCATCCAGAACTCATTACGTAACCAACCGAGGCTGGTGGCATGGAGTGAGAAGATCTTGCGTCGACGTGATGGCCGAACCCACCCAGGGGCAGCCCTCGGCCTCCCACGATCGCGCTTGTTGCGCACTGATGCCAGCGGATCGAGCTGGTCGGGCCGTGGTGGCTTCACTTCTCCTCAAGGATCAGACGGCAAGGGCAAGGGCTAGGGCAAGGGCTAGGGCAAGGGCAAGGGCAAGGGCTAGGGCAAGGGCTAGGGCAAGGGCAAGGGCAAGGGCAAGGGCAAGGGCATGGAACTTGGCGCGAGATGTCTTGTCGGCCGTGCGGCCGAGACGACGGAACTGAGCAGGCTGGCGGCCTTGGCAGTGGCAGGAACGGGGCAGTCGGCGTTCGTCATCGGTGAGGCAGGGCTGGGCAAAACCGCCCTGCTGGAGGTGGCTGCGGAGAACACGGAGCGGCTGGGAATGCGGACGCTGAGCGGGGCAGCGCAGGAGGAGGCGCGGCAGCGGCCCTTCGCCGCGATCGCTGCTTGCCTGGGGGTGGACGGGACGTCAGCCGATGACCGCCGACGGAGTGTCGCCGAAACCCTTCAGGGTCGCGGACGGCGCGGAATGCCGGGTGCGATGGCTGGCGGGGTTGTCGAGGCGGACTTCGCCTGTGTCGAAGCGCTGTTGAGCCTGATCGATGACTTGTGTGCGAACCAGCCCGTGGCGCTCTTCCTCGATGACCTGCAGTGTGCGGACACAGCAAGCCTGCATGTGGTGCACAGGCTGATGCGCTCGGTGCACCAGATGCCGCTCCTCCTGGTCGGGGCCTACCAGTCGGGCTTGAACAGCGAGGCCAACCGGCTCGCACGCGGCGTGAGTCTGGGGCGCCCCACCGTGCTGGAGCTGGCGCCGCTGAGCCCGCCCTCCGTGACGGCCCTGCTGAGGGGGTTGTGCGGCGGTGTGCCCGGTCCGCGGCTACGGGCCATGGCCGGCCGAACGGGGGGAAACCCGTTGTACATCACGGAATTGGCCGCTGCCCTGCAGCGCGAGGGAGCGATCGAGGTACACGACGAGACAGCGGAGTCCACCGCCGACTTCCCCCTGCCGCCGCTGACGAAGGTGATCACCCACCGGCTGAGCTACCTTCGGGACGATGTACTGCAGGCGCTCCGCGTCGCCGCTGTGCTACGAGGCAGCTGCACGGTCACCGATCTCGCTACGGTCCTGGGCAGGCCGACACACGAACTGCTCAGGATCGTCACCGAAGCTGAAGCCTTCGGCGTTCTGCGCGATGTCGGTGACCGACTGGTCTTCCGCCATGACCTGGTCCGGCATGCCCTGTACGACGCCGTGCCGGGCTCGACCCGCGCCTTGCTGCACCTGAGGGCGGCACAGTCCCTTGACGGGGCCGGGGCAGCACCCGAGCACGTTGCCGAGCACCTGCTCGCCGCCGCACCGGTGGCCGGTGCCTTCCTGGGCTCCTGGCTGGTGGAATCCGCTGCCTCACTCACCGCACGGGCTCCTGCTGTGGCAATCCAGTTGATCGACACGGCCCTGGCGCTGGCCGACCCCGACAAACCACTTCAGGCCAGGCTCCACCTGCACCGTGCCCTCGCCCAGCTCTCCTTGGGTCATCTTGCAGATGCCGAGGAAACCGCAAGATGTGCATTGCTCAAGGCGGATATCCCTGAGGGGGAGGGGCCCCTGCGCTGGATCATTGTGCAGGCCGCGTTCACCCGCGGCCGGCCTGATCTGGCGCTGGCCGAAGCCCGAGCCGCGTCCGGCAGCAAGGGCGTTCCGGTGACCGAGGCGACCCGGTTTCAGGCCTTCAGTGCGGTGTGCCTGTTGTCCCTGGGCAAGTTGCGGGAGGCTGGGGAGGTTGCGGAGTCCGCGCGGCGCGCAGCGGACGGCGACGGCCCGGCTCTGGCCGATGCCCTGCACGTCCTGGCCGCCAAACAGTTCCTCGAAGCACCCGGAGACGAAGCGCTGGAGTTGGCCCGGCAGGCAACCCGGTTCACCTCGCAGCCATGCCGTCCCACACAGGGGATCGAGCTACAACTCTCTCTGGCCAACAGCTATATCGAGCTCGACCGCAGTCCCGATGCGCAGCGCACCCTTATGGCTGTCCACGACGCGGCGGAGCGGACCGGAGGGATATTCCTGCCTTGGTACCACCTCACCGGTGCCCTCCTGGCCTTCCATACCGGCCGCTGGGACGATGCCCTCGCCGAAGTCGAGGCCGGACTCGATCCGGGTGAACACTTCGCCATGAGCCGGGCCCTGCGAGCGGTGGCAGCCCAAATCGCCGTGCACCGCGGGCAGAGAACCGATGCCACGGCTCACCTGACCGCAATATCCGCAGCATTCGACAGCGGAACGCTCGGCTGGTTCTACGAATACTTGCCTCTGTGCGCCGATGCCCTCGCGCACGAAGCCCTAGGCGATACCGAGTACGCCTACTGCCGGCTTGGCCATGCCTTCGATCACGGCAATGGCTCCCTCCCCAGCCGCCACATCCTCAGCTTCCTGACACCCGACCTCGTCCGTCTCGCCCTAGATCAGGAAGACACGGCAAACGCACGCCGCTACGCCGCCGCTGCGCGGGCCCGAGCCGACCAGAGCCGAGGGGCGTACCACCTCGGCGATGCCTACCTTTGCCAAGGGCTGCTCGGCCAGGACCCGGACCTGCTGGTGGAAGCAGCTCGCTGCTACCACGAGGCGCCCCGGCCACTGAGCGAGGCACACGCCCTCACCGACGCGGCACAACTCCTGGCCGGCAGCCGGCAGCCGGCCCAGGCCCGCGCCCTGCTCGGCCAAGCCCTGGAGATCTACAACCGTCTGGACGCCAGCTGGGACGCGACCCGCGCCACCACCCGGCTGCGCGCCGCGGACGTCCACTGGGGCACACGGCGGTCGCGCAACACCGTCCGCCACGGCTGGGAGGCTCTCACCGGCACCGAACGTGCCGTCGCCCATCACGTTTCCGACGGCCACTCCAACCCCGAGATCGCCGCCCGGATGTGCGTCTCACGACGCACCATCAGTACCCACGTCTCAAACATTCTCCAAAAGCTGGGAATGGCCTCACGCGTCGAACTCGCCGCCGAAGTCATCCGCCGCAACCACCAGGATCAGCAACGCTCAGGCTCAAGCGCTGGACGCCGGTAGCGACGTGACCGACCTGCACGGCCAACGTCCCACTCGGTGAGGAACACCTGATGGCGCAGGCCCTCGTCTTGGTCGAACAGGGACAGCTGGGCTCCGGGGTGCGGCCGCTCCCGGCGCGCAATGATGCGGGTGCCGGTCGGATGGCCGCCCAGATCGACCATGCCAGTCAGCTCGGCCACCTCGGCTCCCTCTCGCAGGGTCCCGTTCTGGTCCAGGGCGGGATGCCAGAGGCGGTCGGGCATGGCCCGGACAGCTCAGCGGACCGGCTCGGGAATTGCGTATCCGACCGAGAAGAACGTACGAATTCCTCGTTTCCGCAGGTCGTGCACGTGGGCGAGGAAGGCTTTCGTGGATCCGGCACTGTCGGCGCGGACCAGGGTGTCGGTGCCGTGCCGGTGAGCGTCGGGGTCTGCGCGAGCGCCTGGTCGAGCACCGCAATGTGATCGGCGGCAGTGTTGGCTCCGGAATTCCCGGGCCGCAGCCGCCCCGACGCGGCCTCGCCGGTGGTCGCGAGGAAACACAGCAGCGGGTGGAAGCCGATGCCACCCCGCCTCGTCCTGGCCCACGGCGACGCCACCAATGCACAACGCTACGCCTGCGCCGCCCAGCAGCGCGCCGACCACTACCACCTCGGCGATGCTTTCCGACGCCAAGGGCTACCGACCCAAGGCCCTTACCTGCTCCTGGAAGCAGCCCTCTGCTACCGCTCCGCACCACGGCCGCTGAACGAAGCACACTCCTACACCGACGCAGCGCACCTGCTGGCACAACGTCACATGCCTGGCGAGGCACGCGACCTGCTGGAAAGGGCGCTGACGATCTATAACCGCCTGGACGCTGCCTGGGACTCGGTCCGCGCCACCTCCCGCCTGCGTGCCGTAGCCGTGCGTCAGACCGTGCGACGACCCTCCGGCAGCGCCCGAAATGGCTGGGAGGCACTGACGAACACCGAATGCGTCGTCGCCGACCATGTCGCGGCCGGCCACCCCAACCCCGAGATCGCGGCCCGTATGGGCATCTCTGCGACGCACTGAGGTATCCCGCCTTTGCGAGCGCCGTGAGGCAACGATGCGGATCACAGCGGGGACAGGGCGGGCCCACCCCGCAGTCCGGCCGGCGGCCGGGGCTCGCCGAGGGCGGAACGAACGCGTATGACGGGTAAACGGGCTTGACCCGAATGGCAGCCCGGCAGGGCATCGCCCGCTCCATCGAATTCTGGTGCAACGGCAAACGTCTTCACTCGGCGCCGGGTTACCGCCGCTGCGCGAAGCCCACGCCGAGTCCCAGAAGTCGCGAATCGTCGCGTGAACCAACGTCAGACGCCTGACCGAGAACCACAAAGTCGCTTTTTCCGTCAGATGACGGATGTATCGCCTGCCATATGAACATACGTTGACGGCTACGCGGGTTGGGCAAGGATCGCCCCACAGGAGGTGCTGCTCAGGCACCGAGCAAGTATTCGCCCTGGCCCGGCACTTGACAGGCCCATCGTTGCTCGCTGGCGATGTGGAAGCGCCAGTAGGTGTAGAAGTCGCCGTTGCTGAACCGGAACGGCGCTTAAGGACGGCTTTAGCCCGCCCAGGCCCCAGCGGGCTCCGGAGACAATGTCGACCGCTTCGGAGAAGGACGGCTCCGCTCTTACGCGAGCGGACGGTGCGGTGGGGCCGGAACAGCGTCGTGATCACTGGAGGCTCGCAATGATCCTGTCCCTGCCGCTCACAGGTGCCTTGCTCCTGTCCGTGGTTGTGCTCCAAAGCATGCGTGTTCAGCGACGTACGGGTGTGCCTACGACTGGAGTGCGACCGGCACCGTCGTACTTTGCAAGGCAGCGCGCACTGCGCGGTGGTTCGCGATGAACACCAGGTCTGAACGTTGTCAGAGTGGCGTCCTGTTTCGCTGGGAGGAGGGTGAGCGCACCGCGGTCAGCACGGCCCGGGCCGTGCTAGGGGCAGCGTTGGCAGCGCTGCGGTTTCCGAAGGGCGACATCGAGGACGCGGTGCTTGTGGTGGGGGAACTCGTTGCCAAGACTGGCTGCCGTACATCGACGGACAGGTAGCGTGCCTCGATTGACCGGGACGCGCTACGGCGCCGACCACCGAGCCGATGTCCGGCTGCGGGTAGTCGCCGACCATGCCCGCACCGCGCTGGTGCTGCTCGCCGACGGCACCGCCCCCGGCAACGAGGGCCGCGGCTACGTCCTGCGAGGCAGCCTCCCTCCTCGGCGTACGCCTCATTGGATACGCCATGCCCTGCACCGCTGTTCTGGTCACCAGTCCCCGGAACAGAAGCGACCCGATCCGTCATTCCCATTACGCGAGCCTGGCGCTCATCACACGCCTGTCCGTGTATCCAGGCGGCGCCGGCCGCCGGATCACCTCCGAACCCGCGCCCGCCGGTGCCCCGCGTGGAAGGCGGGACTGAGATAGTGGCGGGCTCGAAGCGACATTTCGGCAATCTCCCCTCGGAAGTGACGAGCTTCGTCGGGCGGCGGCGCGAGTTGTCGGAGGCACGGCAGTCACTCACGCGGACGCGGCTGTTGACGTTGACCGGTGCGGGCGGGCTCGGCAAATCCCGTCTGGCCCTACGGCTTGCCTCCGAGGTTCAGCGTTCCTTCCCGGACGGAACGTGGGTTGTGGACCTGAGCCCGCTCGAGGACGGCGCGCTCCTCGCGCGGACGGTCCTGACCGCGCTGTGCATCGGCCGTACGTCGACCCTGCCGCCCATGGCCGCACTGATCGCTCACCTCGCGGACAGCCGGTCGCTGTTGGTCCTGGACAACTGCGAGCATCTACTTGATGCGTGTGCCGCGTTGACGAGGGCGTTGCTGGCCGCAGCACCTGACCTGCAGGTGGTGGCGACCAGCCGACAGGCACTCGGAGTCGAGGGCGAGTGCCTGCTGACGGTACCGCCACTGTCGGCACCGGACCCGCAGTGCCCACCGCCGCTGGCCTCCATGGCGCGGTACTACGCGGTGCAGTTGTTCGTTGAGCGAGCTTCAGCCGTGGTCGGCGGGTTCACGCTCACCGAGGAGGATCGCCTGGCGGTTGCCGGTATCTGCCACCGCCTGGACGGCATGCCGCTCGCCATCGAGCTGGCCGCGGCCCGGCTGAGGGTGCTGACCCCTCGGCAGATCCTCTCCTACCTGAACGACCGCTTCGGCCTGCTGGACCGCGGCTGCCGCGTCGCACCGCCACGCCAGCAGACGCTGCGCGCCGCGATCGACTGGAGCTACGACCTGTGCACCCCGCAAGAACAATGTGGATGGGCCCGGTTGTCCGCGTTCGGCGGCGCGTTCGACTTGGAAGCCGCCGAAGCGGTCTGCGTGGGCGACGAACTCGACCGTCGGCAGATCCTCGATGTGGTGTCGCAGTTGGTCGACAAGTCGGTCCTCATCCGGAACGGCGGTCAAGGCACGGTGCGGTACCACATGTTGGAGACGATCCGCCAGTACGGCTGCGCACGCCTGCACCAGGCGGGTGAGGAGACAGTCGTACGTCGCCGCCACCGCGACTACTACCAGCAGTTGGTCGCCCGCGCGGAGTCCGACTGGTTCAGCGCACGCCAGGACGCCTGGCTCGCAACGCTGCGCCGGGAACGCGCCAACATCCGCGCGGCCTTGGAGTTCTGTCTCACCGCTCCCCAGGAGAGCCACACCGGACTGCAGCTTGCCTCCTCCTTGTGGAGCCATGGCCTCATCGCCGGTGGCATGGACGAGGCGCGCCACTGGCTCGGCCAGGCCCTCACCCTGGAAACCGGGCCCAGCACCGCCAGGGTGAAGGCTTTGTGGATGGATGGCTGGCTCGCCTTCCTACGGGGCGACACCGTGGTGGGCAGAGACCGGCTGGCCGAGTGCCAGGCCCTGGCCAGCGGACTGGGCGATGCGGAATCCCTGGCCCACGCCGTGGAGTTCGGCGGACTGGCAGCCCTCTTCGAGAACGACTTCCCCGCGGCCGCCTCCTTGCTGGAGGAAGCCCTCGACCGTCACCGCGCCACCGGGGACCTGTGGGCCCAGTGGACCGCGCTGTTCCTCCTCGCGCTCACCCACTGCCTCACCCGCGACCCGCGCGCCGCCACGATGGCACAGCAGTGCCTCGCTTTGTGCGAAACCCACGACGCGATACTGGCGCGCTCCTACGCACTGTGGCTCCTGGGCTTCCAACACTGGCTCCACGGGGAAAACCTGGAAGCGATCACGCGGCTTCGGGACGGCCTGCGTCTGACTCGTTCCGGCTGCGACCTCCTCGGCTCTGCCCAGTGCCTGGAGATGCTGGCCTGGGCCACAGCGCAGGAAGGAAACAGCGAACACGCCGCCACCCTGCTCGGCGCGGCCCAGACGGCCTGGCAGTCGGTCGGAGCCGCACTTCCCGGGCTCGGCCACCTGCTGCACCACCACACCGAATGCGAAAACCGACTGCGGAACGCTCTCGGCGGCACCGCCTATGACGAGGCCGTACGGGCCGGTATCGAACTCACCCGCAGCCAGGCATACGACTACGCGCTCGACGGCAGTGTCGTCATCGCGGCGAGCAACGGGACATCCGAACCCGCGCACACCCCGCTGACCAGGCGGGAACGACAAGTGGTCGAGTTGCTCGCGCAAGGACTTACCGACCGGCAGATCGCCGCCAAACTGGTGATCTCCCCACGCACCGCGGAAGGCCACGTCCAACGCATGCTCGCCAAGCTCGGCTTCACCTCCCGTACCCAGGCGGCCACTTGGGCCTTGAAGGAGTCCCGGCTATGGAACGATTCCTGCGAAGAGGCGAGCCAACCGGGACGATGACCGCGGGAGTCGTCTTGGCGGCTGCCGGCCCAGGGTCGCCATGGCTTTCGCGCGCAGGCCAGTCGCGACCGGAACCCGCCGGTGGCGGCGAATCTGATCACCGCGTGGGTGAATCCTCGCGGAACGCGGTGAAACCGCGCCCGGTGTTCGAGCCACCGGTCGCGGGCTCCGCCCGGCTGCCGGGGCAGCGCACCGGCCACGGATCGGTGAAGGACACCTCGAACGGGTTGGGCGCCGAGACGGCAGGACGGTGTCCCGGCCCGTATGTACGGGCCGGGACACCTCCGGACGGGGTGCCACCGTCATGTCACTGGTACGACGGACTTCCCTTCACACACGGGTGGCGACGCACTCCGGCTTTTTGTTGTCGCTCGTGCAGAGCAGAAGAGCGCTATCCTTGTCGTCGGTGCCCTTTACGGCCGGAACGGTTGCCGTGCCGTCGCCCGACCACTTCTCGCCCAGGTCGTTGGTGAACGTCCACTTGCCCGTGACCGTCTTCATCAGCTGGCCCCGGATCGCCCAACTGTACTGATTTGGGTTCACGGTGATCGTGTTCGTGTCGCTCACCGTGGACGACTGCTGCCAGGAGTGGCTGTAGTGGGCACTGATGGCTTGACTGACCTTGACAGCGACCATCTTGACGTCGAACCCCTGTTCGGAGCTGATGGTGATGGATCCACCCACCATGTCCGTCTCGGAAATGGTCTGCGACCAGGCGATCGCCCGATTTGCCGGGGTGGTGCTGTAGTTGAAGACCTTGTCGCTGACGCTCTTATAGGGCGCGATCGTTGCCGTGCTGTCACTTTCGACCTTGTAGTCGCATGACTTGACGATGTTGGACTGGCTGCTGCACTGCTTCAGGGCGTACTCGGCGGCCAGATCGGCGACGGTCGGACCGGTGCCGCCGGGCTGGGCCGGGCTCAAGTGCCAGATCTGCTTCTTATTCCCCTGACCGCAGTCCCCGAGCCCGACCTTGCCGATGACGGGGCTCTGTAGCTCGCGGACGTCCATGCACTTGTTGTTGGTGACGTTCCGGATCCGGTATCCGTCGCCGCCATTCCCCTGCAGGTACCAGTTCTGCTTGCCGTTGCTCGTGTCGCAGGAGGACCGCGTAAGGTTGTCGTCGTTGTTGACATCGACGCACTCCCCGTTGTACTCCGAGCGGATCGCGAAACTTCCGTCGCGGTTCGGCAGCAAGCTCCAGTTATGGGGCACCGCCTTGTCGAGGACGCGCAATTCGGTCATTTCCGTAAAAAAGGCCAATTCCATCGGCCCGCCGGCGGCCTGCGGCTCGGACGGCGAAATAGACAGGCGCGAGGTGGCGGTCTCACCATCCGCGTACGCCGTTCCTGTGGCGAGTGGTGATGCCCCGACGGCGAGTGACACAAGGGCCAGCGTGACGAGTGCGGCACTCCCGCGTCGCCATGCCCTGGGTGATCGCGGCTGAACGATCATGGTGTGTTTTCCCTTCGTGTGTCTTGCTCTGAGGCCGACGTGCTGACTGGCGCCAAGGCAACCTCATCAACTCGCCTTGGTCGCCCAGAAGACGGATCAACCGACTGGCCCCCTTCCCCTGGCTTTGCCATGCGGCGCGCGCATTGAGGTTGGAGGACAAACGGCCAGGTCCCTGGGCAGACGCATATCGGCCGGGCACAACGATCGCCGCGGCGGGCCCGCTTGTGAAAGCGTAGAACTACGCATCCGCTACGTGCTTCATCGGGAACGGATGTCGATGCGTGGGGACTTGTAGCGCGGCGGTTGCGGTCCGCGAAGCAGACCCCAGACGTCCAATAACCCATTTGAGCTGCGCCGAGTCTCGTAGAGGCCGGGTTGTGTGATTCAGGCGGCGGTCGGGGTGTTCAACGGACGGTAGTACATGGCTTCGAATCCGGAGAGTGGGCGGGTACTCTCCACGCCCCGACGCCGGGACTCCGCGCCGTCCGGCGGCAATCGATCTGTCGTGCATGTCGACACCTTCACCCAGCCCGAAGCTCTGGCCCATCTACAGGATCGCCTTACTGCTGAAGATGCGGCCACCTTGATGGATGAGCAGGTGGTCCCGTTTATTGAAGAGCTCGGGCGACTTCCCTGGGCGCTACCCCAATGCTGCTGCCTACGTCGTCAATGAGGCTGTGTCCGCACGGAATAGCTGCGCCGAGTGATCGACCAGGAATCTCGGCTGGACCTGCTGCTGGCACGTCAGGCGGACACCGAGGGATACGGCCGGCCAGTAGCCGCAGCCTTGTTGCTTTCGCTCAGCGTTGCCAACTCGTCCCATCCTGTCGGACTTGCCGTCCCGGCACTCCGCCTCGCTGCGTTCCTCGATCCTGCTGGCCACCCCAGGTGGCTATGGGGCACCACGGTCCTTGCCACGTAATTGACCGAACACCGTCCAGAGACATCCGACCCCCGTCTGACGGTGACTGTGGATGACACGCAGGCGGTGCTGAGGCAGCTCCATCGATACGGACTGCTCACCGATGACTCCGATGGTGACCCTCATCTCGTACATCTGCACGCACTGACCGCCCGAGCCACCCGGGCGGCCATTTCGGCTCCAGGGCTGGTGGGGATCGTGACAGCTGCTGCGTACGCAGTGCTTGGGCTCTGGCCGGAGGAAGACCACAACGCCCCGATCGAGCATGGGGCCAGGGGCTCCGCAGACGGTGGCGGGTGGAGTTGACCGGCAGCGGTCCGGTGACCGTGACCTGGTGTTCGCGGGCTGCCTGTTCAGATGGACCAGGGAGGTGTATCCACCGTCGACCAGATGCTCGGCGGGCAGCAGCCCGCGCTGCTTCAGCCGGGTGTGGATCCCGGGCAGAGCCTTCGCCTCGTAGTTGGTGGCGCCGGTGGTGGCCACATCTGTGATCACGTTGACGCCATCGGGATCACAGGTCTCGGTGAGATGTGCGACGAACCCTTTCCAACGGGTGACACGTCCGCGGCGCGCGTAGCGGACCGTCGGGTCATAGGGCGAGACGACTGCGATGGCCGAGGGCGGCAGCCCCCGTCCTCGGCGGTGCGCCAGCGCAGGCTGCCGGCCCCGTCGCGGTAGTGGTTCTGCACCATAATCTGCAGAAGGGCCTGGCCCCGGGGACCGGACAGGCGATCCGCCCCATGCTCCCCGACGTGCTCCAGCAGTCGGACGGCGTCGCCGCCTGTGGCGAGGATCCTGGTCTTGGGGCGGGTGGGGTTCTTGCCCAGACGGACCGGACGGCCGTAGTAGCGCCCCTCTCCTCGTCCGACAGGCGGCAAGCAGGTGCGGAGCTGTGCCGGCCAGCTCTTCCAGCGCGGCGCGGACGGCTCGGTGACCAGTTCCAGCCGGGTCAGGTCGTGCACCGCGGCCAGGACATGGGTGGAGTCCGTGCGCTGGGTGGTGCGCTCGCGGACGAGACCGGCCTCCTTCAGGCGAGCGAGCGCGAGGTTGAGGAGACGGTCGGCTCGGCCGCCCTCGGTGAGACGCTCGCGGAAGTCGGCCAGCACACTGTGGTGGAAGCCGGGATCGCCCAGTTCCATGGCCAGCGCGTACTTGAAATCGATGCGGCAGCGAACCGCCTCGGTAGCCTGCCGGTCCGACAGACCGAGCAGGAACTGCAGCACGCAGACGGTGGCCAGCTGGGCGGGTGAGAGCCCCGGGCGGCCGTCGCGCGGCTACCAGTCGGCGAAGTCCTCGTCCCGCCGCAGCCCGCCCAGGTGGTCTCTCACCCACATCGCCGTTGTACCGCCCGGGCTGCTCGCTCACGCCATCTGCACGGTCAGAGAAGGGACTTGCTCACCAGCACGGGCGTGGAGCGACAATGGGCACCTCGACAACTGCATCGGTTCTTGAACAGAGCCGAGCATGCCCGTTGATCATGCTGCCCCGCCCGCCGGGCACCCTCAAGATCCCCGACAGAGTCAGCGTCCTCCTAGTCCGGGGCGTTTGCGTGCGCGGTGCGTGAGCTGATGGGGCACCAGAGCCGTGCTCAGCCACGGATTTTCCGGCACCTTTTGTCACGGCTTCGGGTTCGGTTCCGGGTTCTTCATTCGCTTCGAGGTCCGTCACGGTCTCGGTGGTCGGCTCCATCGGGCGTGCGCGGGGGACGAGGCGGGCGGCGGCTTCGGCGATTGCCCGGTCGGTCTCCGGCAGCAAGCTCGTGTAGGTATCTGCCGTGATCGCGATCGAGGAGTGGCCGAGCATCTCCTGGATGTCCTTGAGGTCGGCCTCCGCCGCGTGCGCGGGAGTTGCTGCACCGTGACGCAGATCATGGAGCCGGATCGGCGGGAGGCCGATCTCCTCGCACGGCTCGATGAAGCGGCGGGTGACGTTGGCGGGGTGGAGCATCTCGCCGTTCTCCTTGGTGCAGACGCGTCCGCTCTCCACCCACGCGCTGCCCCACTCCTCGCGGTCCTTGTCCTGCTGGGCCCGGTGCCGCGCAGCAGGAGCAGGGCCGTCACCGCCCCGATGAGCATCTCGTACAGCGCACCTCATCGTGGACCCGGCGCACCCCGTACATGCCGCCCTCAGGTCGGGCGGGGTACCCCGGAGCGGCCCTGGTCTCGGGGTACCCACCTCGTCGCTCAGGTCGTCTGGATCGAGCGCAGCATGTTCAGGCGGGCTGCCCGGCGGGCCGGCCAGATCGCCGCCAGCACGCCGATCGCCAGGGCCAGCACCAGGAAGATCCCCAGCCTCCCCCACGGCAGCGCCATCTCGTACTCCTTCATCGACGAAGTCAGCAGGCTGCCTCCAGCCCAGGCCAGGAAGATGCCCGCGCCGATCCCGAGCACCGCGCCGAACAGTGAGATCACTACCGACTCAAGCCGGATCATCTGCCTGATGCCGGAGCGGTCGAGGCCGATGGCCCGCAGCATCCCGATCTCGCGGGTGCGCTCGAAGACCGACATGGCCAGGGTGTTGACGACGCCGATGACCGCGATCACGACGGCCATGCCCAACAGCCCGTACAGCATGTTGAGGGCCGCGGTGAGCTGCCCGCTATACGACTTGATGAGCTGCTCCTGGCTTTGGACGTTCAGCAGGGGGCTGTCGCCGAGCGCGGCGCGGATCGTCCGCTCAAGGCCGACCGCCTTGCCGGGCTCGGCCTTGACCAGCACCTTGCCGAGCTTCTTGGTGCCGGAGTACGGGAGGACGTCGGCAAGCGTGCCCACTGCCCCGCCCGCGGCGCTGGTGTTGGCGTAGATGCCGACGACCGTCAGTCTCTTCTTCTCGGCCCTGCCGGCGTCCGTGCCGGCGTCGATGGTGTCGCCGGCTTTGAGGCCGGCCTTCTCGGCGAACGCGTCGGAGACCGCGATCTTCCCGGGGCCGATGGCGTGCGGCGAGCCGGCACGGAAGTCGAGCTGCGCGGCTCTGCCGAACGCCTTCGGCTCCGTGCCGGTGATCAGGACGTGCCCGCCCTTGGTATCGAGCCTTGCCGAGGTGATGGGAACGGCGGCGGCGACCCCGGGCACCCGCGTGACCTTGTCGGCCGTGTCCACGTCGAGACCACGATCGGAGCGGTTCGAGATCACGTAGTCGACGGCTAGGCTGCCCAGAGCCTTGTACGTGGCCTGCTGCATGGAGTGTCCGGCGACGGTCAGACCGGTGATCAGAGCGAGCCCGATCATCAGGGCCGAGGCGGTGGCGGCGGTGCGGCGCGGGTTCCGCAGCGCGTTCTGTCTGGCCAGCTTGCCGCTGACGCCGAAGAGGCGGGTGGTGACCTTGCCGGCCAGGGCGATCAGCGGCCGGGACAGCAGCGGGGCCAACACGATCATGCCACTCATGGTCAGCCCGGAACCGAGCATCGCGATCTGTACGAGAGAATTGAAGTCGGTCTGCGTGGAGACGTAGAGCATCACCAGTACCCCGGCCCCGGTGAGCAGGGTGCCGAGCACGTTGCGGATAAGCAGGGCACGTGCGGGCGGCGCCTGATCGACGCTGCTGAGCACCTCGACGGGGGCGATCTTCGCGGCCTTGCGGGACGGCAGCCAGGCGGCCAGGACCGTGACAAGGACGCCGACCGCGAGCGAAGAGGCAACGGTCGCGGGCGAGATGACCAGCGGCCCGTCGGGCAGTGCGGCACCGGTCGTGTTGAGCAGCGGGACCATGGCGGTGGCGATGCCCAGGCCGAGCGCGAATCCGCCGACGGAGGCTACGAGGCCGAGCAGGGTCGCCTCGATGAGGACGGAGCGTACGACCTGGCGGCGCGAAGCGCCCACGGCCCGCATCAGTGCGATCTCGCGGCTGCGCTGGGCGATGAGCATGGTGAAGGTGTTGGCGATGATGAACGCGCCGACGAACAGCGCGATGCCGGCGAAGACCGTCAGCATCTTGGCGAAGGCACTGTTGTCCTGCGTGATCTGTCCGGACAGCTCGGCGGCCAGGTCGGCGCCGCTGGTGGCCTGGGCGCCCTTCGTGGGGAGCAGCGTGCGCACCTGGTCGGTCAGTGCCCGCTCGTCGGTTCCGGGGTTGGCCGCGATGGCGATCTCGTCGAATTGGCCGGGGTGGAGGTACAGCTTCTGTGCGGTCGGGGTGTCGAAGAGGGCGAGGGTGGCGCCGGCGGTGACCCGTGGGTCGTCGGTGGAGACGATGCCGACCAGCTTCTTGGTCAGGGTGGGCCCGTTGGTGGCGAAGCGGACGGTGTCGCCTATCCGGTAGCCGGCCTTCTCGGCGGTCTTGGCATCCAGCGCCAGTTCGCCCTCGGCGACGGGGCCGCGGCCTTCCTTCAGCGGGAACCGGCTGTCCTTGCCGTCCTTGCCGGGCTGGTAATTGATAGCGAGGTTCTGCCAGTTGTTGTCGGCGTTGACCGGACGGCCGTCCTTGGCGGCCAAGGTGGCCTGGCCGTTGACCGTGGGGCGCGCTGCGGCGACGCCGGGCAACGCGCGGATCTTCCGCGCCAGCGTGGCGTCGAGGACGGTGGTCCGCTGGCGGTCCGCGCCGCCGGGCCCGGAGTCGTCCACCGCCCGTACGGAGACGGCCACGTCCCTGAGGTTCGTGGCAGCGGCGCTGCGGTAGGCGTTCGTGACGGTGTCGCCGAAGACGAGGGTGCCGGAGACGAAGGCGACACCGAGCAGGACCGCGAGCGCGGTCATGATCAATCGGGCTTTGTGCGCAAGGACGTTACGCAGGGCGTTACGCAGCATGGTCGGAGTCCGTTCTGGAGGTACACGGCCGGGACAGGGGAGCAGGATGGGGGTGGAAGCCGTGCCGGGACGCGTCAGCTCGTCCGCTCCTGGGCGTCGAAGCTCCGCATGCGGTCCAGCACGCCCTCGGAGGTGGGGGCGGACAGATCGTCGATGAGCCGCCCGTCGGCGAGGAAGACCACCCGGTCCGCGTAGGAGGCGGCCACCGGGTCATGGGTGACCATCACGACCGTCTGCCCCAGCTCGCGTACGGAATCCCGCAGAAAGCCCAGGAGCTCCGCGCCGGAACCGGAGTCGAGGTTGCCGGTCGGCTCGTCCGCGAAGACGATCTCCGGGCGCCCGGCCAGCGCACGGGCCACGGCGACCCTCTGCTGCTGACCGCCGGACAGCTGCGACGGGCGGTGTCGCAGCCGCCCGGACAGGCCGACGGTCCCCACGATCAGATCCAGCCACTCCTGGTCGGGCTTGCGGCCGGCGATGTCCAGCGGCAGCGTGATGTTCTCCAGGGCATCCAGCGTGGGCAGCAGGTTGAACGACTGGAAGACGAAGCCGATCTTCTCCCGACGCAGCCTGGTCAGTTGCCCGTCGCCCAGGCCGGACAACTCCGTGTCACCGATCCGGGCCGAGCCGCCGGAGATCGTGTCGAGCCCCGCCATGCAGTGCATCAGCGTCGACTTCCCGGATCCGGACGGCCCCATGATCGCGGTGAATCGGCCGCGTCCGAACTCCACGGAGACCGAGTCGAGGGCGACCACGCGGGTCTCGCCCTCGCCATAGATCTTGGTCAGCTCCGTCGCACGGGCGGCAACGCCCAAGGAGGGGGACAGGGTGGCAGGCTGCGACATGGGACTCTCCTGGAAGGGGTGCGGAACTTCCGTCCATCGTGGCCGCGCTGCACCCCCGAATCCGTCGCCCTCAGGTCGGGAATGCGCCGCATACCTGAGGGCTACCCGCCGTTGCCGTGTCGTCCCAGCGGGCCATGGCCCCTCTACCCGAAGAGAGACCCGACGCCCCGGCCCGGGGCTTACCCCATCAGCCCGGCCTGGTGCGCCAACAGCGCCGCCTGCACCCGGCTGCCGCACCCCGTCTTCCCCAGGACCGACCGGACATGGGTCTTGACGGTCCCCACACCGATGCCGAGTCGCCTGCCGATCTCCAGGTTCGACAGCCCCTCCCCCAGCATGACCAGCACCTCCTGCTCCCGGTCCGTCAGCCCCGCCACCCTGCCGTCCGAGGCAGCGGCCACGGCGCCGGCCCCACCACTCAGCATCCGCCGGACAACGGCCCCGGTGACGCCGGGCGAGAGCACCGCGTCCCCCATGGCCGCCGCCCGCACCGCGCGGATCAACTCCTGCCGCCCCTCGTCCTTGAGCAGAAAGCCGGTGGCACCCGCCCGCAGGGCCCCGATCACGTTCTCCTCGTCCCCGAAGGTGGTGAGCATGACGACCTGTGGCGCGGGGTCGAGGGCGGCCAGCGGCTCGACAGCCGCCAACCCGTCGAGTACGGGCATACGGATGTCGAGGAGCAACACATCGGGCCGGAGCTCGGCGGCGAGCCGGACTGCCTCGGCACCGTTGACTGCCTCGCCCACCACCTCGATGCCCTCGGCGTGCCGGAGGACCAGCCGGACGCCATGCCGGATCATCTCCTCGTCATCCACGAGCAGCACCCGGATCACGGAACCCGGCCCGGAGCCCGCGGAGTCAGCCTGATCAGTCATGCGTCCTACTCCCACGGGACGGTCCGGTCACCTTTTCCGTCACCACAGGGACGGTGAAACGATCGATCGCGATCAAAACGTCGGAGCGGAAGCAGTAACGGACAAGCTCCAGCCGCTCGCCCTTCGGCTCCCTGCCCGGGTACGGATAGATGCAGTCCGTGGCGGAGCCCGGCCGCGGCGGCTCGCGCCCCGCGGCGGCCGCGCGGGACGCGCTGTCATCGGGCGCCACGTTCCCCACCACCTGCTCCCGCGCCATCCCCACCCGGGGCTTTTCCGGGCTCCGGTACCTGGGACCGTGCTGCGACCGGTCCACCAGAATGACCCCGAACAGCATCATCACGCCCACCCCCGCCAGGCCGAGCAACCCGGTGACGGCGCCGGCGAGCCGCCGCTGGAAGGCGGAGAGCCCGCTGCCCGGCCCGAGGTCGGCAGCGATCGGCCCCTTCTCGTACGACGCCGCGTCCGCCGTCTCCACGCCGGGCCCGGGGTCGGCGGGGATATCGGCCGCCACGGCGAACCCGCCGCCAGGCGTCCGCCCCGCCTCCAAGTCGCCGCCGAGCAACCCCACCCGCTCCCGCAGTCCGGTCAGGCCGCGCCCGGTGCCGAGTCCGGTCGCGGCGGCGGGCGGCACGGGCGGCACGCCGTTGCGCACTCGCACCTCCACCCGCTCACCGGTGTGGCGGACGGCGACGGTCACATGGGCCCCGGCCGCGTACCGGTGAACGTTGGTCAGCGACTCGCGCACCACCCGGTGGACCGCCCGCCGCACCTGGGCCGACCGCGCATCGAGTTCCGGCCCCTCCCAGACCAACTCGACGGGAATGCCAACGCCGCGCGTCTCCTCGATCAGTGCCTCGATATCCGCACGCGTACCCGTCGCCTCCGTCAGCGCGTCAGTGCCGGTATCCCGCCCCACCGGGCCCAGGACCCCAAGCACCTGCCGCAGCTCCTGCATCGCGTCACGGGCGGCACGGGCCACCACAGTGGCCTCGTCCCGCAACTCCGGCGCGTCCTTCCACAGCGCCGCCTCCAGCCCACCCGCATACAGCGAGACCAGGCTGAGCCGATGCCCGACCAGATCGTGCATCTCCGCAGCGATACGCGACCGCTCCCGCACGCGAGACTCGCTGTCCGCCAGCCGCCGCGCCTCCTCTGCCGCGGCGGCGCGCTCCCGCAACGCCCGCAGCAGCCGGTCCTGCTGCCCCGCGGCAGTGCCCGCCAACCCGGGCACGATGACCGTGGTGGTGGCGAGCACCGCACCCAGCGCCAGACCGAACGACCTGCTCCCCAGCTCCAGCACGGGCGCGGACGCCGCGCAGGCGGCCACCGCCAAAGCAGCCGCACCGAGCAACAGCCCGGCCCGCCGCCGTGGCCTCTCCACCTGCCGCGTCGCGGTGTACGCGGCCACCGCGGTCAGCAGCGCCACGGAGGGCACAACCCCCATCAGCGCCGCGAGCCCCACCACACCGGCCGCCGGGAACCGGCGCCGCACCAGCACCAGCGCGATGCCGATGAGCCCCAGGGCCGCCGCCCCGTCCCTCAGCCTGTCGATCGCCGACTCACCCGTGTAGGTGAGCAGCACCAGCACCCCGGCCAAGACCGCCTCACCCGCAGCCCGCCACAACCCCCACCCTCGCTCCCCGGGCCCCACGAAGGGGCTACGAGACGGGCGGTTCTCGGCGATAGGTGGAGCACTGGACGACATAGCGCCGATTATTGGGGGATCCCGCACGGAAGTTCTGTACGCCTTGCGGACGACCTGCCTCTACCCAAAGGCAGAGGCCCACAAGGCGGCCAGGGGCCAGCACGCATGTGCTGGACCCGGGCGAGGCGTCCGACGCATCGGCAAACGAGCCATGAGACAGGTTCTGTTCACGCTCCGGCCTCTTCCTTCCCGCTGGGAGTGGTTGGGAGCCATCTGGGAGCCAGGGCGTGCCGTTGTCGATCTACGGCTGAGTGCCTTCGACTATCGGGACAGCCGGGCCTTCTGGCAGATCGCCGACCCGCTGACCGCGCTGAAGGTGCACGCGGTCTTGGGCGGCGCCCCCGGCTACCGGCTGGTGGCTGCCCGGCCGCATCCGGACGACGGCTTCGACACCTGGCTCACCCGGACGCTGCTGGACCCGGGGCGGGCGGTGTACTCACGTATCGAGACCGAGTACTTGCTGCGTGAGGACCCGAGGATCACGCAGCACACCCTGTACTGCGACATCCTCACCGCGATCGCGCAGCGCCACCACCCCCAGCAGGATCGGTGCCGCCCTGGAGCGCCCGCGCAACGCCGTCGCTCACCCGCTCGGAGTGCTGGAATCCACCGGCTACATCCGGAGGGAACAGGACATCCTCCGCTCCAGGCACCCCGTCATCACGCTCGCCGACCCCGTCATCCGCTTTAACCAGCTCATCACCCTCCCGCAGGCCGCTGCCGTGGAACAGGGCTTCGCCGAGCAGGTGTGGCAACAGGCCGCTCCGACCTTCAACTCCAAGATCCTCGGGCCGCACTTCGAGGACCTGGCCCGCGACTTCACTCGTCGTTACGCCCACACCCTGTTGCCCGGTGGACTGCCCGGCCCGGTCGGCACCACCGAGGTCGCCGACCAGGCTGCCCGGACCAAGCACGAGGTCGATGTCATCGCCCTGGCCGCCGGCGAGCGCCCGCAGGCCCCTAGCGCGAGGATTGCGCTGCTGGGCGAGGCCAAGGCGACGGCCGCCCGCCGTGGGACCGGTGACCTGGAGCGCCTGGAACGTATCCGTGCCCTGCTCGCAGATCAGGGGTACGACACCGCTGCCACCACTCTGGTTCTGTACTCACTGCACGGCTTCTACCCTGACCTGGTGGACCTGGCCGAACGCCGAGACGACCTCCTCCTGGTCGATCTGCCCACTCTCTACGGCGGCTGACACCAAGAGTGGCCAGTCTTCGAACCAGGTGCGTAGCGGGCGGCTGAAGGCAGCCAACCAGGCCGTCGTAGCTGGGTGCGAGCGACCTGGGACGCGGCGGAGAAGCCCGTAGAGGCCTCGGCCAGTGTGAGACATCATTCACCCGGCTATGCCGTGGTCACCGCGCGCGGCAGACGTCCTCGCCCAGTTGCGCCGAAGCATTGAGATCCAGAGCATCCCGCGAGCCTCTGTACGGTTCAGCCCCTGCACGGCAGCACCTTCACCGCTCCCGACAGGCGCAAGACCCGCAGCCTCGACGTCATTCTCGACGAGGTGCGCGGCTTCTTCGAGGTGCATCGCTCGTTGGCGTGCGCTCAGGCGCGTTCCGGCGCGTGGAGTTCCGGCCACACGACCCCGTCAATCCGACGGCAAGAGGACCCTCCTCGCTGCCGTCCCACCTCCCGTCAGCGCCTCGACCGAGAGGCGCGCATCCCTCAATGCCATCGCCGGGCACGTGGGCATGACCCCACTCGCCACCCCGGACGGCTGCCCGAGCCTGCGCGTGCGCGTGGTTTGCAGGTCGGAGCATCCGAAAGGAGCCCAATTTAACTAGCATTCCGGGGAGTTGGGAAATCCGGCCATCACGATATCCGCATGCGACGTTCATGTCGCACGGGTCAATGGAGAGTCTGCTCTTGGAGGGTTTGATGCTGCAAAGCATTGTGGTCGTAGGCGGTGGCACATCGGGGTGGATGACGGCATCGTACTTGATCGCCGCATTCGGCGATCGAATTTCGATAACGGTGGTCGAATCGGCGAGGATCAGCACGATCGGTGTCGGCGAGGCGACGTTCAGTACAGTGCGGCACTTCTTCGATTACTTGGGTCTGTCCGAAAGCAGTTGGATGCCCGCCTGCAACGCCACCTACAAACTCGGCATCCGATTCGAGAACTGGCGGGAGCAAGGGCACCACTTCTACCATCCCTTCGAGCGGCAGCGAGTGGTCGACGGTTTCAGCCTCACCGACTGGTGGCTGCGCAACCCGGACGCTGACCGCTTCGACAAGGACTGCTTCCTCATCGGGACGCTGTGCGACAACGAGAAGTCGCCCCGCCATCTCGACGGCTCGCTGTTCGAGAAGGGAATCTCCGAGAAGGATCTCTATCGCACCACACTGGCAGAGCAGAACACCCAATTCCCCTACGCCTACCATTTCGACGCCGCCCTGCTGGCCGACTTCCTGCGTGACTACGGGGTGGAGCGCGGGGTCAATCACGTGGTGGACGACGTCGTCGATGTCGTCCAGGACGAGCGTGGCTGGATCACCCACGTCACCACCCGCGAGCAAGGTGACCTGGAGGGTGACCTGTTCGTCGACTGCACCGGCTTCAAAGGTCTGCTGATCGGCAAAACGCTGGGCGAGCCGTTCGAGTCCTACCAGGACACCCTCCCCAATGACAGCGCCGTGGCGCTGCGGGTGCCGGTGGACATGGAGCGCGACGGTCTGCGCCCGTGTACCACGGCCACCGCTCAGGAGGCGGGCTGGATCTGGACCATCCCGCTGCTCGGACGTATCGGCACCGGCTATGTCTACGCCAGCGACTACACCACCCCGGAGAAGGCCGAGCGCACGCTTCGCGAGTTTGTCGGCCCGGCGGCGGAGAACCTGGAGGCCAACCACATCCGCATGCGGATCGGCCGCAGCCGCCGGTCCTGGGTGCACAACTGCGTTGCCGTCGGCCTGTCCAGTGGTTTCGTCGAGCCGTTGGAGTCCACGGGCATCTTCTTCATCCAGCAGGCGATCGAGCAACTGGTCAAGCACTTCCCGGACGCCAACTGGGACGAGCGTCTGCGCGATTCCTACAACCAGGTCGTCAACCGCTGCATGGACGGCGTCCGCGAGTTCCTCGTGCTGCACTACTACGCCGCGGCACGGGCGGACAACGACTACTGGCGTGACACCAAGACGCGCAAGATCCCGGATTCGCTCGCCGAGCGGATCCAGCAGTGGCAGACGAGAATGCCGGACTCCGAGTCGGTCTACCCGCACTACCACGGGTTCGAGCCCTACTCGTATGTGTGCATGCTCCTCGGGCTGGGCGGTATCCCGCTCAAGCCCCCGCCCGCCCTGGAACTGTTCGACGCGTCCTCGGCCCAGCGGGAGTTCGGCCTGGTGGCCGAGCAGGCCAGGAACCTGGAACGGTCCTTGCCCACCCAGTACGAGTACTTCGCGCAGTTCCGCTAGACGAGTCCGGGGAGCAAAGAGACGATGATCGATCTGGGGCTGTCCGGGGTGCACCTGATCGCGCTGCTCGGCGTCGTGTTCCTGATCGCCGCGGCCGGACGCAGGGGGGCCAGGCTGCTGCGTCTGCCCTCGGTGGTCGGGGAGATTCTGGTGAGTCTGCTCCTCGGTCCCGTCTTGGTGGCCTTGGTGGGCCGGCAGACCTTCCAGGCACTGCTGCCTGAGGACATCATGGGCCTGCTGGGTCAGATGGGCAATGCGGGGCTCCTGCTGTTCCTGGTCGGCATCGTCTACCGGTTGGAGCATGGATCGACCGGGCTGCGCAGCCGCGCGGTGGCCCGGGTGACGGCGGGGCTGTTCGTGCTGCCTCTGCTCACCGGGCTGGCCTTCGCCGGGTGGCTGCTCTGGCTCGGCCCGGCGGAGCTGCGCGGCAGCGCGCCGTGGTCCGCGTTGCTGGTGCTGCTGGCTGTGGCGATGAGCGTGACCGCGGTGCCCGTGCTCGCCCGCATCGTCGAGGAGCGCGAGGAGGACCTCGGCCGTTCCGGCGAGCTCACCATGATGTCCGCCATGGTCATCGACACCCTGGCCTGGCTGCTGTTGATCGTGGCGCTGGGCCTGGCTGCGGGCGGCGTCGGCGGGGTCAGCGCGACCTTCGCGGTGACCCTGGTCGGAGCGGTGGTGGCCTTTGCGGGGTACAGGTTACTGTCGGCCCCGGTGGTCGGGCAGGCGTGCGCCCGGAGCCCGCGCGCGGCGACCGTGCTGCTCGCCGTCGCCACCGTGGTGGCAGGCACTCAGGCGCACAGGGCTGGCCTGACTGCCATCTTCGGAGCGTTCATGGTCGGCATGATGATCCCGAAGGACGACGTGGACTGTCCGTGGCCCTCGATGGTGGCTACGCTCAGCCGGATCGGCCGGGTGCTGGTACCGGCGTTCTTCGTAGCCACCGGGGTGACGCTGTCCACTGGTCCGTTGGACTCGCTGCCCTGGACGGCCGGCTCGCTGACGCCGCGGTATGCCTCGTCGGGCAGGTCGTGGGGGGCGACGGCGGCGATGAGGAAACCGTCGCGCTCGTCGTGACGGTGGAGGACAGCGAGCCTGGCACCGTCCGACCGGGCCAGGACGGCCGCCTGCTGGAGCGGGTGATGGGCGAGGGCCTCGGCGACGAGGTCCAGGTCCCAGATCCGGTCAACCAGTTCGGCGAGGTCATCCTTGCGCTCGGGCGGGAGATAGGCGCTGGTCCAGCTGTCAGGGAGTTCGCTGGCGAGGACGTCAGCGAACGAGGCGAGACGCTCGGAGTTTTCGTGGTCGTGCATGGTGTCCTTGGGCGGGTGGGTCAGCGGCGCATCGCGGCGGCAACGGGCGGGGGAGGCGGAGCCGGAACGGTGCGCGGCGGGGGCGGGCAGGCGCACACGGCGGAGCGCTCTCGCTCGTTGGCGGGGACCTGCTCGGTGCAGATGCTGCGGCCGGGATGCGGGACGTGGCGGTCGGCGAGGTCGTTGCGTGTGTGGGAGAGGTCGCTCCTGATGACGCCCAGGCGCTCGTCGGCGAGGTAGCGCAGGCGTCGGGCGATGTGCGGGTCGGCCGCGTCGCCGAGGCCCTCGTGGAACTCGGCGGAGCACCGCTCATCAACCGTGGCTGGGAGGTCGACCACTCCCCGGTGGGGCGTCTTCGCGGTCCAGTCGGCCGACGGGCTTGCCGGGCTGGAGTTCACCACCGGACACCTCGACCCGGAAGCCGAGCTGACCACCCGCGACGCCCGATGGCGGCTGTGGGCCGGCACTTCCTCGATCGCCCCGCCTGGTACGCCACCGCCAGCACCGACGCCCCTGTCGCCCTGCTCAAAGTCGTCACCGACTGTGTCTCCGACCCGGCCCCGCTGCCCCGATGGCGACAGGACACCCACAGCTACGTCGAGGGCCTGGCCCAGCTCACCCCCACCCTTCCTCCGAGCCCCCCGGCCCCCACCCCACTCGACATTCAACGGGCCGCCTCTCGCGGCCCGGCTGTACTCCCCGCTCCCAGCGTCCCGCGCTGGAGTACCACCAGCCGCCCTGCCCTGCCCGGCCCCCGTCGATAGGCCCTGCGCCACTCCTAGCGGAAGCCGCTCATGTCACTCCAAGCCCGCCAGTTCTTCGCCGAGCTGTGCCTGCCCTTCACCGACAGCACGGTCGTCGGGAACACCTACTACGCCCACCCCTATCGCGGGAGCCATCAGGTTCGCCTGCCACAACGTCAGGAAAGTCAGCATTGAGGAGATCCTCGCTGATGCCGGCTACCAGGGGTTGGGCGCGCAGACCGCGGATGCGTGGTGACACCAACGCACCGTAAGTTCAAGAAGAACGCGCCTGGCTGGTATGAGGAGATGTACGAACGACAGCGCAAGGCACACTCCTCGCGACGCATCCGGGACGAGCACGGCATCGCGCACCTGAAGAACTGGCGGGCATTGGCCCGCCACCTCGGCCGTCGCGAGCACATGAGCGACACCATCCAGGCCGTCGCCGGCCTGCTGTCCCACCAGCAGACTACGGACCTGACCTCGGCTCAGCAGGTGTGAACACAGAGCCCCACCGAAGCCCTCGATGCCTCACCGCCAACCATGCACGAGCTCGTTAGCACTCTCCTCAGCGGACTGAACTGGCATCATTCGAACGTTCGCACCCTAACCCCGACAGAACTGGACGTTCCGAACCCCGGACAACCACCCAGCGTGTCGCCACACAGCGCAGCGAGAACTAACTGAGCGTCACGAAGTGGCCCTATTCTCGCGTATCTCCTCCGTCCCCTTCCCTGGTCGTTTATCGGACTTGGGTCCACTGAC
Source organism: Streptomyces auratus (assembly GCF_050433025.1). NCBI lineage: Bacteria > Bacillati > Actinomycetota > Actinomycetes > Kitasatosporales > Streptomycetaceae > Streptomyces > Streptomyces auratus. The sequence goes on from NZ_JBNGCB010000003.1 coordinate 3,367,444, forward strand.
GGCCCGTTAGGGTGCGCCCGCAGTAAATGCCGGATTTACTGCGGCGGAGCCTCTGCGGTGATCATCGCGACCTGCGGCGGGCCATACCGGCCGCCGGGGTGAGGTGTACGCATTTACTGCTGCAGAGCTGGAAGGGCGGGGCGGGTGTCGTCGCTTCCCAGGACCAGCCCTATCCGCCGAACCCGCTACCCATCTTCGGCCGCCGCGGTGTACGACGCGGGAGGGGCGGACAGCGGCGGGCAAGGAAGGCCCGGTGGGCCAGGATCGCTTCTTCGGGGTAGATCGCCTTGTGGCCGAGGGTGACGTTGAGACGAGGCCCGGCCAACTTCCAGACGTGCTCCCGCACTTCGGACCGGGCCGAGCGGATTGCAGCTGGCATCCAGGAGCCGCTCGGCTTCCTCAGCCCGATCGAGTTCGACGAGCAGCACTACACCGACCATGCGACGGCCGAACAAGCGAAGATGAAACCCTGTCAATCCACCCTGAACCAGCTGATCAGCACCTCCCGTACAACGGGGGAACCTCAGACCTACAACTTCAAGACGGGCTATGCGCAATCTTCTCCGGAACGACCGCACTCGCCCTACGCCTGCCACGCACTTGCACTGATCCAGCCATGAGGCCCCCCGAGCGCGCCCACCACGCCGGCCCGACCGAGGCCCCCGCCGTTGCATCCGCGCAGACCGGACCCCGGCTGCACTGTTACCTCTCAGTGATGAAAATATCAAGATATCCTCATGTGGGGGAATAATCATGGCGCCATGAAGCATTCGAATGATCGTGCTGGAGCACGCGCGGTGGCTCCCGCGGCATCCTTGGTCAAGAGACATTCGGCCGGCGTCGCTGCCGGGTCGGTGGCTGGATTTCTCGTCACGTCGCTCCTGGTCCCGCAGCACGCCTGGGCCGGCCCGGAGCCCACCCCGAAGGCAAGCTCGGCGCAGGCGGTCCGCTGGAGCGACTGTCCAAAGCCAAACCCGCCGTTTCCCATTCCGAGCAAGCGCACGGAGTGCGGCACCGTGCGGGTTCCGGTCAACTGGGCCAACCCGGACGGACCGACGATGAAGATCGCGGTGGCTCGCCAGAAGGCCACCAACCCCAGCAATCGCATCGGAGTGCTGCTCTCCAACCCAGGAGGCCCCGGAAACACGGGTCTCGACGATGCCTATTACGCCGATTCCCCGATCGACGGCTACAAAAAGAGCATCAGGGAGCGCTTCGACATCATCGGCTTCGACCCGCGCGGTATCGGCCACAGCGGACAGCTGCGGTGCGACAAGCAGCTCGCCGCGAGCATCCCCACCCGCCCGAAGAACGCCGCGGAATTCCAGCGCATGCGCGAGATGAACAAGCAGCTCGCGGACAGCTGCCGTCAGCACACCGGCCCGCTGGTCGACCACATGGACGCCGAAAGCGTTGCCCGCGATATGGACACGATCCGCGCAGCCCTCGGCGAGCAGAAGATCAGCTTCCTTGGCCACTCCTACGGCACGCTCATCGGCCAGCGCTACGCCAGCCTCTTCCCCCAAAGGCTCCGGGCGCTGGCCCTCGACAGCGCCATGGACCCCGCACGCCCTGACGCCAAGCGCTCCCTCATGGACGGAACCGCTGCCGTTGAGGGCGTGGTGCAGCGACTGGCGGACTGGTGCACCAAGGACGCCTCGTGTGCCCTGAAGGGCAAGGACGTGAAGGCCGTTATCCGTCAGCTCTTCGCCCGCGCCGACAACGGCACGCTGGTTGAACCCGGTCCGCAAGGCCCCACGCGAAAGAAGATCACTGCTGACCAGCTGGCCGCCTTCCTCTACGACTCCCTGGGGTCGTGGAACCCGCAGGGCACCGCCCAGAGCCTGGCCGCATTGCGCAGCGGCAGGGGGACATCGAAAGGCATCGTCAGAGACCCCACCCCTGAGATTGCCTGGCGCCCGGTGCTCTGCCGCGACTTCGACTTCCGCCTGCGAGACTACGCCCACTACCGCGCCCTGCTCCAGCAAGCCAAATCCGCCCACCCGCAGGCCCGCTACAACGCCCAGGCACTGGACATGATCCTCGGCTGCCAGGGATGGCCGACCGCTCCCAAGCCGCAGCCGGGCCAGAAGAAGGGCCCGCTCCCGCCGGTGCTGGTGGTCAACGCCAAGTACGACATCGCGACTCCACTCGTCGGCGCACACCGCATGGCACGCTCATTTCCCAAGGGAAGGCTCGCCGTCCTCGACACCGGTGGCCACTGGCTCTATCAAAATCGCCAGTCGTCCCCTGCACTGGCCATCGACACCTACCTCCTTACGCTGAAGACCCCGCCCCGCGGCACGGTCTACCAACCCTGAAATGCGGTTGGCCTCCTTGCCGGATCACGGGTACACCCCGCCTGATTCGCAGAAGCCGTATTCAGACCGATCACCGAGCTTGGGGATCGAACAAGGGTCCTGATCGGATGACCATGGGAGTGGTTCATTCGTGAGAACAGGGCCTGGTGGCGATTCGGAAGGCGTTGAAGTCTCGCCGAGCGCCAGGAGGCCCTGCTTGTCGAAGTCACGACGGGCAGTGGCCGCCAGTGATGCTCCTCTTCCATTCGTTCGCGTCCATGAACTGAATTCTGGCATGACGCGCATATAGGCATGAAGCACCCTCAATCTGCCCCGGCGGGCCTCGCGTCGGCCTGGACAGTCAGGCTGAGACTGTGGCCGCCGCTCTCAGGAACAAACTCCGCGCGACGGCCTACCGGTACCACTGAGGTTCCGACCAAGTCTGCGCCGCCAGGCCCGAGCGCTATGCGGCTCGACTGACCGGCATCCGCCCACCTGATCGGCTGCGCCATGAGAAAGGCCCGCTCCTCGGGAGGAGCGGGCCTGACCCATACATCGGCTTCGTGATGTCGGCTTCAGCCTACGACAGCCCCGTCATGCCGTGGCGTCCGCTGAGTCGAGGTTCGGGTTCTGCGAGCAGACCTTCAGAGCGTCCATCCGGGCCTGCTCGAACGCCCTCTTCACGGCGAGCTTGTTGATCCCACGAGCGTGGGCCTCGGTGCTCCCGTCGGGCCGGAACTCAGTGCGGAACTCGGCGCCCCGCATGGTGAAGCCGTCAGGCTCGAACTCCCACGTCCATCGGCTGGTCACGGGAAGCGGTTCGTAGTTGAGGTCACCGTCAGGGCCGTACGAAGCCAGGGCGGAGTGTACGAATTCGCGGTCTGGCATGCGGGTCCAGACGCCCCCGCCCCCAGTCCATCGCTCGCGTTCATCGGGGCCGATGGCGCCGCGTCTGGTGATCTTGTCCTCGGGGCAGCCATTCGCGCGCATGGCTTCGATCGCATCCGCGTGGTCGTCGTTCCACTGGTCAGCGACGTCTTGGACGTGCTGGCGGTCAGCGAAGGGCGCCTCGCGGCCATCCAGCGTGACGACGATGACCGGCGCGATGTCGTACTCCGTACCGTCTTGCGCCATGTCGCTTGCGTCCTTCCAGGTCTGTTGGGCCAGGCCGGAGTGCTGGCGAGGCATGTGAGGGAGGCCGTCCGTCGCGGACGCGAGTCCGGAGCGCTCAAGGAAGCCAGGCAGCGGGGCGGTCGGGTCCATGGCCCATTCGACGGCGGCCATGACCTCGTCGTCCAGCGCGTCCAGGAGGTGGCCGTACCGGTCCACGGTGGTGGTGATGGACTCGTGGCCAAGCCGCCCCTGGATGGCGGGCAGGGGCACCTTTGCAGCGATGAGCCACGACGCGTGGGAGTGGCGAAGGTCATGGATGCGCGGTCGCTTGATGAGCCCGTACTTCTCCGCGGCCAGCTTGATCGCGGGCACCCGGCGAAGCCGGCGGAAGGTGCCGGGGTCCCACTTGCCGCCCTCCGGTCCGGTGAACAGGAGGGCGTCCGGAGCCAAGCCCTTAGCGCGGCGCCGGAGCATCCAGTCCAGCTTGTGGGTGATGACGACCGTCCGGCGGGACTTCCAAGTCTTGCGCGGGCCGAGAATGGACTTGCCGTCCTCGTCCTTCTTACAGGCTCTCTGGACGCGGATAGCGGGCCTGCCGTTCCGGTGGCGGAGGTCGCGGGGCTGGAGCGCGGTGGCCTCGCCCCAGCGGAAGCCTGTCTCCGCGATGGTCTCGCCGAGTTCCTTGGCGTCGTCCTTGAGGCACTCGTGAATCCAGGCCCATTCCTCGCGTTCGAGGAAGACTGTCTCCACCTCGTCTTCAGCAGCGTCGAGCCGGGGGAGTCGCGTCTTGGCACACGGGTTGGACGCACGCAGCGACGGTTCCGCATCGACAGCAGACTGCAAGATCGCGGAAAGGAGGCCGTGCTTGTTCTGGACGGTCTTCGGCGCGTACTTCGTACGGGGCTTCCGGTCGCGGGGGTCGAGCGGGGCGAGTCGTCCGGCCTCCAGGTCGTTCACCCAGTCCTGCACCATCGTCCGGACGATGCTGCCCTCGCCGTCCTCCACGGAGTACGGCCCGAACCAGGGCGCCATGTTCTCGCGTATTTCCTTCTTGTACTTACTGCGGGTGTCGCCCTGGATACCGGTGAGCCGGTCCACGTAGGCAAGCGCGAAGGGCTCGAACATCGTCTCCTGGCGGCGCCGGTCCGCAACAAAAGCGTGACCCTTGATCCAGCCCGGCGGCCAGTGCTCGCCTTGGCCCTTCACGAGGTCACGGAACCGCTCAGCCGAGGTCAGATCATCGAAGGGCTCTGACTCCCGCTTTCCGGTCCGGGCTCCACCTGCACGCCAGCGGACGACGTAGGGAGTCCCCGTCCTTGCGTTCCTTGGTCTCGATGTAGGCCATGCGGAAGACCGTAATCGAAGAGATGTGCCCACCTCGTGCCCACCAGAAGCAACAAAAGAGCCCTTCTGGCCTGCGTTTCCGCAGGCCAGAAGGGCTTTCCTTCTGTGGAGCCTAACGAGCTCGTGCATGGTTGGCGGTGCGGTGTCGACTCTCGATCGTTGATCATGGATGTGTGATTGGGAACGCGACTAGGGCAGGGATCATCAGCGATCGGAGGATCACGCGCCTGTCGGCCGATGTGATCGCTGAACTCGTCGCCGAGGTGGGCCCGTTGTGGCATGAACGTCACCAGGCCAAGCTTGTGTCCCGGACACGGAAGCGGGCCGTGGGCGCCGGTGCGAAGCACCGGCTGGTGTTCGTCGACCGGCTCCTGGTCACGCTCGTCCATCTCCGCCATGGGACCACTCACGACGTGCTGGCCTGCTGGTTCGGCGTGGACCGCTCCACCGTCACCCGGGCCGTCGGCGAGGTGCGGCCCCTGCTCGCCGAGCGGGGGTGCACCGTCACCCCCGGCATCCGGCTGCGGACGCTGGCCGAGGTCGTCGACCATCTCGGCGCAAGTGGCGGAACGGGCATCATCGACGGCTCCGAGATCCGGGTCCGGCGGCCGGCCGTGGGACGCAAGGACCGGGACAAGTTCATCTCCGGCAAGAGCAAGCAGAACGCGGTCAAGACCATGGTGGTCACGGACGAGGACGGCCGTGTGCTGTTCTGCAGCCCGACCAAGCCCGGAAGTTGCGCGGACATCACGCACGCTCGCCAGTTAGGGCTGGTCAAGCTCTTGGCCGACGGGCCCGCGGTGGAGATCCTCGCCGATGCCGGCTACCAGGGTCTGGGCGCGCAGACCGGCGGGCGCGTGGTGACACCGCCGCACCGCAAGTTCAAGAAGAACGCGCCTGGCTGGTACGAGGAGATGTACGAACGACAGCGCAAGGCACACTCCTCGCGACGCATCCGGGACGAGCACGGCATCGCGCACCTGAAGAACTGGCGGGCATTGGCCCGCCACCTCGGCCGTCGCGAGCACATGAGCGACACCATCCAGGCCGTCGCCGGCCTGCTGTCCCACCAGCAGACTACGGACCTGACCTCGGCTCAGCAGGTGTGAACACAGAGCCCCACCGAAGCCCTCGATGCCTCACCGCCAACCATGCACGAGCTCGTTAGCGGGCCGTCGGCGAGTGCCACCTTCAGGCACCCCCACGCCAGGCCCTTCCTCATGGATCAGGCGGGCCACGCCTGGCACTGCCCGGCATGGCCCGCCTGATCCAAAGCTCTGGACAATTACTCAGTCGTTGTAGACCTCGAACCCCTGCACGGTTGGAGTGCTGGAGCGGGTCGTTACGGTGAGTTTGAGCTTTGTCGTCGTCTCTGCGGGGAACCGCAGTGTTCGTACGACTCCGGGGTAGGCGTCGGTGGCGATCTCTTTCCAGGCTGAGCCGTCCCAGGATTCGATCTTGTACGTCTGGATGGCGCCACCGTATTGCTGTGCTTCGCGGAGCACGATGCGGTTGGTGGTGATGGCCTGGTCGAACGTCAACGTCAGCGTTGGCATGGTGTCGCTGTTAGCAGCTGCCCATCGTGTCTGGCTGTTGGCGTCGATGGCATTCGAGGCGTCGTGTCCGATGACGTTGAGCGCGTCGAGGGTCAGGTATTGCCCTCCGGTCTTGGTGACTTTGATCGTGTGCGATCCGTAGGCCAATCCGCGGATGCTCGCGCAAGCCTTCTGGTTGGCTTCGGTAGCGGCGTAGCAAGTGCCCGAGAGCTCTTGTTTGCCGTCGATGGTGTATGTGAAGCTGCCTCGATTGGTGGCCATGGTGGAGATGAAGTCGATCCCAAAGCCAGTGAACGTGTAGGTGAATGAGTCGTTGTTCGCCGTGGTGACGCGCTGCTTACCGCCGTAGAGGCCGGTGTACGGCTGTTCGACCCATGACCCGGCGTAGGTTACCGCGCTGGAGTTGTCGTCCACGAGGGTCGACGAGTTGTAATTGCTGCTCGACGATGCGGTCGCCTTGAGGGCCAGGTCCGTGGTGGAGTCGGGACCGTGGAGCTCGGTGGCCCAGTTGTGGGGGACCCCGAGACTGTCGGTAACGTCGGTTTCGAGTCCGGCAGCCTTGATCACGTCCTGTGCAGCGCTGGGCCACGCGTCCCCGACGATGGTGGTGTTGTTGGTGCTGTCGCAGACGTCGTTGACAAGACCCTGTTGACAGGGCGCACCGTTGGCGTTCGACCAGTTGCCGGTTACCGTGTTGTTGCGTGAGGCGGCGCTGGGGTCTTCGTTGATGGCGAGCCATTGGATGCTTCTGTGCAGCACGTTGTTTTTGTCGGTGTAGCCCTGTGTGCCGTTGTCGTGGGCTATCGCGGCTACCGAGCCAGGCGCGGCCTCGGGAGCGTCGGCGTAGTAGTTGTTTTCCTGGACCGAGTTCGGCTGAGAGCCCAGAGTGTAGGACGCGCCGCCGTCATGGCCGGCAAGTTCGTAGTGGTGTACGTAGTTATTCCTGATCCGGTTATTGCCGGCGACGGTTGGGGTGGTCAGCTGCACGGTCGTCGATTTTGTGCCTGGTCCGGTCGCCGACCCAGTGCCGTCACCAATGCCCCCGTTGTCCAAGTACGTCCATCCCCAGCCCACGGAGATGCCGCTGTAGGGGATGTCGCTCACTTCGTTGTGCGCGATGTCAAGACCGTTGACGAAGCCGCCGAAGATCGGGACTCCGCCCTGGAACTCCTCCGCGATGTTGTGAATGTAGTTGTCCTGCACGGTGATCGCGTAAACCGATGCGTCGTCGCCGTAGTATTTGAGCGCATCGAGGCTGAGGTAGTCTCCGTCGGTCTTGGTGACGGTGAGGGTGTGGCTGGCGTTGGAGAGACCACGAATGCTGGCACAGTTCTGCGGCTTCGCCGTGGAACCGCCATGGCAGGTACCCTCCTGCTTGGTTCCGCTGTCGATCTGGTAGGTGAATTTTCCCCGGTTGGACGCCATGGTGGAGATGAAGTCAATTCCGGTGCCCGTGAAGGTGTAACTGAACGAATCCCCATTGGCGGTTGCCGCGTACTGGGTACCGCTGTGCTGGTCGGAGATCCCCTGCTGCGCTGCCCACGATGATCCGTTGTACGTGATTCCGGACGCTGCATCGTCGATGACCGTCGCGGAGCTGGGACGCTGATCCTGCTTGCTTATCCCGCCGACCTGGACGCCGCTTGCGGAGACGTCGTAGATCTTGTTTCCCAGGATCGTGACGTCGTGTGAGCTGTGTCCGACGTTGAGCCCCGCATCACCGACGCGGGTGATGGTGTTTCCCTGGAACAGGATGTGATGGGCATACGTGATGTCCACGGCTGCGGGGGTTTGGGTGTAGTCGGAGTAGCGGTACTGCGATCCCAACAAGCCAGTGATGGTGAAGTTTGCCTGTTGCTCGACGAAGCCGTCCACATCACCGTTCGCTGCCGGCACGAACGGGGTGGTCCACGTGGAATCGGCGAAGGTCAGCCCCACGAATTGCAGGTTGTGCACTTCGTTTGCCGCGTCGCTTCCCGCCACATTGAGCAGTTGTTGCACGGCAGGGTAGGTGACGGTGACGGCGTTCGAGCCGGTCATGCTCTCGCCCGGCTTCGGCTTGTAGTACAGGGTTTCCTTCTGGCTGCCATCGACGGTGCCGGTTCGGTCGAGATACCACTCACCCGAATCGTCGAGCAACTCGTACGCGTTCTCGACCCAGTAGGGCGTCACATCGTTCAGGAAGGGCAAGTTGGTCTGGTTCTTCCAACAAGGCTGCGCCATGGTGACCGCCGTACCCGAGACCGACGCCACCGGGCATCGGGAATACGTCCACCTGGCATGGTAACTGAACTCGATCTGACTCGGGTTTTTCCACCCGGCCATGGACGCGGCGGTAGTTGTGGTGTAACCGGTGGCTGTCTGCGTGAACCCTTGCGGATGGTACCCGCCACGCGCGAGAGTTGCCCTCTGACCATTGACGTATATCTGGCGCGTATTCACCCCCGACGCCACCTGCGCCTTCCAGATGTGCTTGGTTGAGTCGGACTCGGTCCATCCGGTCACAGTCTTCGCCCCGCTCAGCACCACATGAGCGCCGGAAGCGGCCTGCCACCTGACGTTGAACCCGTTTTTCCCGGAGTCGTCCTTCCCGAACGAAAGGGGAGCGGACAGGTCATACGTACCGCCGCTGAGATTCACGACGATGTCGCCGGTCATGCCCGAGGTCAATGCCCGGACGTTCGTCTTGGCTTGTGCGATCGCGCACGGGCTGGAAGATGAGCAGGCAGTACCGCTTCCTGACGGGGAGACGTAAAGCGTTTCCTGGACCGCGGCGTTCGCCACGGCTGTGTGGAACACCACGGACGCTGCTACCGACACCGCTAGCGTGGTCGCCAGGGCAAGCCCTCGCCGGCAGAGTGAAAGTCTTCGGGCCATTTTCGTCGATCCTTTGCTGCCAAACACTGACAGGACAGAAGGCTGCGGGATGAGGCGGAGCTCAAGCCACGCAGGAACCAGAGGAAATCAAATGCCGTGATGCCAATCGCGCATGTGGCGAGTGATCTACGTCGTGATCCTCCTGCAGCGCTCACCACGTCCGGCCAAGAGGGACCAGGCGAGGCGAGCGCTACGCTCGCAAGCCATGGGCGGTCACGGGTATCAGACCTCCGACTTCATGTACGATTGACCGAGCGTGGACCCGGGAGTTCCGCCAGTCAAGTCCTGTGCAATGAAAGCTGCCCGGATATCCACAGTTTTCGTTATCCCCTGGGGTAAGCCCGCACCTCACCAGTTCGAGGGCGTGATCTGGCGGTTCAGGACGGGCGGTCAGCCTCAGCACAGGCCGCGGCAGCTTCCTGGAAGTGACGGGCTGGGCCTTTGACGGACACCGGGCTCTGGGTACCGGCCGGGCTCATACCGCGGCGGCCATGCGTTCCTGGATGCGCTACGACATCCCGCTCGCTGGAAACCTGACGGTGGCCTGATGACCTCGGAGCCACCCCACGGACAGGTGGGCAGGCACCACCGTTCCGTGGTCATCGAGCTGGACGGTCTCCTCCAGCATGTGCCAGCCGAGTACCACCCGACCGGCGTGCTCGTGGGGCACATGCTGACAGCCAGGGCTTTCCACGCCGAGTCCCGGATCGGTGAATGCCCGGTACCGGTGGCCATGCCGCTGCACCGGCCCACCGCACGCACCGACCCAAGACTGATCGTCGTGGACGACCTGGCCGAGCGGTGGGTTATGGGCTTCAACGTCCAGTACAACCACCTTCGCTATCGCATCACCGGCTTCTACCCCGCCGGACGGCCTGGGGCCACCCTCAATGGCTCGCACCCCTGGGGATGGGCAAGTCCCCAAGCCGCCCCGAATGAGTGGACGCACTGAACAGCGGGTCTCAAGGTCGTTTCGGATCGCATTTGAAGTGGGCGCTGAGGCTGTAAGCCAGTGTGGAGATCCCACAGCGAGCCCCCATTTCTCAGTTCGCCGGGGGCAGACAGGAAAGATCACGGAAAGACTGGCCAACGTGTGCGGGGGCATGTCAACGTAGACAACCTTCCGGAAAAGCCCCAGGTCAGAGAGGTGATGCCGTGACTGTGGCGCCTGCGAGCCGCCCCGGATTCTCCACCACGAGCGATGCTCTGCGGCTCCGTGAATGGTCGCTCGGCCCGGGCCAGCCCAGCGAGGTGATGGACCTCTTCGCCGCTGACGATTTCCACTTCGTCGTGGACGACCGTGGCGACGTGCACCTGGCGAGCGCAGACGGCCGCTTCTACCTTGGCTGGTACCCCAACGGCCGTCTCGGCCGGGAAGGCGAGGGATGGAAGCTCGCCGTCACCGGAAACGCGAATGCCCGCGGCTACGAGGTGTCCTTCGACCGCGAGACGCCGGCCGACATCGTCGCCGCCGCCGTGGCCCGCGCGCTGGAGACTTCCCGGCGCCTCTAACACCGCAGGGCCGAGTCGAAGTCCTACACCGAAGGCTGCTCTCCGAATCCCGGCGGCAGCACAGGCTGCCACCCATCGCGATCACTCAACCAAGGAGGCTGCCCGTGAGCCACACGGAGATGACCGTCGGAGACCTCATCGACCTCTTGTCCGCCTGCGATCGGAGCGCTCCGGTGCGGCAGGCGATGAACCCGTTCTTCCCGATGGCGCACCGACTCGCGCAGGTCATCCAGGCCGTGGACGAGACCGGACGGCCCGTCGTCTACATCGCTGAAGGGCGGGACGCGGACACACAGCTCGGCCATCTGCCACCTGATGTCGCCGTTGAGCTGGCCTGGCAGTCTCCCGTCCAGCCGCCCCCACGCCGCTCCCGCCGCACTGCGGGCGGCGGCAAGTAGAACCCCGCACCTAGCCTTCGGAGGCGCACCTGCACCCCGAGTTTCCGCTCGACCCGTCCACCCCGAACAAGGCTCAGCCCGCGTACTGGGTCGGCCCCCGGCACCTGGCCGGTGACGACGGGCGTCTCTACGACACCGTCGCCGACACGCTCGCCGGCCTCGGCTGGACGAGCCTGACGATCGTCCGCGGACGGCAGGAGCCGGACGAGGCACAGGAAGACCGCCAGGTCCTGCGCAGCACCGTCCTGCACATCAGCCCCGACACTCTCCGCTGGGCCCAATGGGTTCTGGCAGACGAGCCATTCCACCTGGGGGAGCTGCCGATCGCCTGGCAGATCTCCGCTCGCCCGGACGCGAGCAGCCCGCTCGCGCAGTGGACCGCCTACTTCACCCCCGACGTCCCGGGGGAAGTCCTCGCCGACTTCCTCATCGCGCTCGATGCCGGCGATCAGCCCGATGTCCCGCTCGGCAGCGTCGAGTTGGTCCTCGATGCGGTCACCGCACACGGCTGGCTCCGCGACATCGACCAGCCCCACGCGGGAGCGATCGACCCGACCTTCGCCTCGCACCTCAGCTTCGGCGAGATGCCACCTCTCATCCAGGACGCCGACCCGCGCGCCCTGACGGCTCAGACCGACGAGGCGAGGCCGGCCGGGTGGCAGGCGTGGGCCGAGCCCGTGCTGGGCGCACCCATCCTGTGGGCCGCGTCCTTCAGCCGCACGACCTTGTCGCCGTGTTCGCCAACGGCCTCAGCTCGACCGCACCAGTCCTGCGCCGAGTCCTGCCCGAGAGCACGCGCGAGCGGCTCCTGCGTGCCCCGGCCAGCTGAGACGGGGACGGCGTGCCGTCCCCGTTTCAACACAGCATTTTCCCGCGGCGGTTCAGGCCCCCGCTCTCGGCCAGAGCGAGAGAGGCGAGCGGACCGTGGTACGCCCGAAACCAACCCCGGGCCTTGAGCCCCCACGTGGGAATGGCGCCCACGGACCCCGCCCGCATCACAGACCCCCACGCTGTCCGCTCACTACCCGGTCAGACGCTCGCAAGCCCGGCCACCTTGAGAGAGGGCCAGGCTTGCGAGTTTTTCGGGAGCACTGACCCGGGCCAGGCCATCGGGGCGACGGCATGACCGTCCAGGTGCCTGATGACACGCCGGTGCCCCCGACCAGACGGTCGGGGGCTCCGGCATACGGCACTTCAGCGGGTTGCTGCCGCCTTGGCGAGGGCCTCGTCGACGTGCTGGTCGACGAGGGCTGGCGAACCGGAGACGATGACCAGCACGATGCCGTCACGGATCGTGGTCTGCTTCACCACGGTGTCGCGCCCATCGGCGGAAAGGGTGATGAGCTGACTCCAGCGCTCGTCACCGAGCTGGGGCGCGGTCATCCTCTGTGTCGTCACGTCGACCTTGGTGCTGCCGACGAGGACCTGGTACTGCGGGCAGCCGGTCATGGTGTCGAAGATCCGGCCGGTGCCGGTCGAGAGCTTCCCCGAGGTGTCGCTGTACAGCTCTCGGAGATCTCCGAGTTGCTGCTGGCTGTGAAGGTGAAGGTGGCCTTCGCCTTGTGCGGGAAGTCGAGCGAGCCGCCCATGGCCGCAGCACCGCTCATGTCGTTCAAGGCGGGACAGCCGAGAACGGAGACGTCGTCGTGCTGGGTGGGACGCTCGGGCTGGCGGGCGTAGCCGCTACCGAGCTCGCTTTCGTCGAGCAGACGTGTCTTCAGCGCGGTCGACGGCAACGGCGCACCATGTCCAGCATGGGCCGGCTGACCTCCGCGGGCGGGGAGGGAGCGGTCGGCTTGGCCCCGGTGCTGTTGGCCGAGCAGGCGGGCAGTGCGAGGAGAGCAGCGGCGGTGACGCCGAGGGCGGCGACGATGCGAACGCGCATGGTGGAACTGACCCCTTGTGCTAGGTGACGGTGGTCAGTACGGGCTCGTGGGCCCGGGTCGTAGGAGTGGGGGTCAGTGGCCGAGGTGCCGCAGGCAGTCCTCGAACGTCGCATGTGTCGCGTCCGCGGGGCCAGCATGGCGGTTGTACCAGGCCGTGTCGAGTCGCGTTTCCTGCTGCTGGTGCCCCTGGCGGCAGCGCAGCCAGATCTGGTCGCGGGTGGAGAGGATGAGCCAGTCCCGGTACGCACTGCACTCGGCGCAGGTGATCATCTCGTCGTCGAGGACGATCGGCTGGGCCCAGGGCATCATCCGGCCGTCGAGCTGGTTGTGGCTCGGGATGCGCAGCTCCGGCGGGAGGAAGTCGTCCACGACCGACGCCGGCTCGGAGGGCTGTGGTTCGGCCGGCATTTGTTCGGGCTCCGGGGGCACCAGGCCCTCCAGCTGCGCCCATGACTGGTCATGCAGGCGCCGCATCTCGTGTGTCTCCGCACGGCGGCGGCGTATCCGGTGAAACACGTGGGCGTCCTCCCTTGTCGTGTCCTGCTCGCTTCATGATCGTGCCTCAGATTCCTGACCTGCTTCAATTCACAAAGTCCACAGTCACGGTCATCCGCGCCGGGGCCCGGGCCGTCCCGGTGTCCGCTGTCCTGCCGGGTTTAGCGAGTGCCCCGTGTGCGCGTCGTTCGCCGTGTCACTGGTGTCGGCGGGCAGGTCCGCAGTCCGCCGCAGCCGCCACACGAGTACGTCCGCGACGGAGTCTGCGGTGTCGAGTTCCCGTCGTCCGGCGGCGTCGGCGAGGAGGCTTGCCGGGTCGTGGCCGGCGGCTTCGGCGTCGGCGAGGGTGGCAGCGAGCGCGTACCAGCCGGGCTCGGCCAGGATCTGTTCCGCCAGCTCCGGCAGCGCTTCGCGCAGCGCGGACGTCTGTCGCTGCACCAGAGGGCTGCCCAGGCGCCTGCCGCGCTGGTAGAGCGTGCCAAGGGGGTGGGCAGCGGCGGCCTGGTAGGCGGCACGCAGGTGCTCGGCGGCCTGGCGGGCGGCTTCGGCCTGCTGAGCGTGGCCCTTCTTGGCGTGCCAGTGCATGGCGGCGGTGATGAGGAAGACCAGCATGTCGATCGCCATCGCGGTCGTGGCGCCGTCCTCGCCACGGCCGAGGGCGGGGCCACCGTGGACGAGGTCGCGGGCAGCTTGCCGCAGCGCCCGGTCGTGCCCGCGTTCGGCACGGATGTGAGAGCGGGAGGCTCGTTCGAACGCGAAGGCGGCGTCGCGCAGTTCACGGCGTGTGTGGGCGGCGGAGGTCTTCGCGAGCGCGTCCAGTACCTCGCCGGTCGCCGCGATGTGCGCTGCGGCGACCGCATCGTCGCCGTGCTCGACGCTCGTGATCGCTGTCCAGGCGGCCGATGCGGTCCGGCGACGCGCGGCAGAGGGCTTGTCCGGGGCCGCGCGGCCAGAAGTATCCGGCAAGGGAGCCTCGTCGGGGTGGTCGGCGGACCAGCGTTCCCGGATTCGTGGCAGGGACAGGTCGGGGGCGAGGCGCGCGCCGGGGTAGAACACGGGCTCGCCGTCCTTGTTGAGGTCGTCGGGCAGGGCGACCTTGTAGCCGAGCAGGTCGCCGGAGGGGGCTACGCGCTTGCGGATCAGAAGGCCGGCGGCGGCCAGCCGGTCGAAGAACTCTGTCTCGCTCGCCGCGCCGGCGACCGCGCGGCGCAGCGTCTCGCGCAGCTCCTCCCGCGCGGTGCGCTCGCGGCCCTGCCGCTCGGCCTTGTGACGCTCTGCGCTGGTGGGGCGCTTCGCTGCGGTGCCGTCGCCCGTGTTGAGACGGCGCAGGCCCAACTCGGCTTCCAGGCGTCGGGCTTCGTCCTGGACGCGCCTGGCGTCGTTGTTGATGTCGGGGCGGTAGCCGTCCTCGCGTACGACGGTGGCGACGATGTGGATGTGCTCGTCGGCGTGCCGGACGGCCACCCACCGGCACCCAGCCCCCTCCTCGGGGGGGATCGATGCCCGCGGCAGCGACCATACGGCGGGCTACGTCCCCCCACTCCTCTTCACTCAGGATCCGGTCGTCGGGACCGTTGCGGACGGACAGGTGCCACACGTGCCGCTCCGGTCGTTCCGCCTGGTCGAGGTTCTCGACCGGCTGGTCCAGGAGCTGTTGGAGCTGCTTGAGGGTGGCAGTGTCATCCCGGCCGGGGTCGGGTGCGCAGTGGTCCCAGGAGGCCACCAGGTGCGGGTCGATGTGCTCCTCGAACTTGCCGGGCCCGTACAGGTAATAGAGGATTCCGATGGTGCGCTTCCCGCGCTTGTGCTTCCTGGGGATCATGGGTTGCGGTCTCAGTTCTGCTGGAGGAGCTGATCGGTCGCATCCTGGACGCGCTGCACGGCGCGGTGGGTGGCTGCGAGGACGGCATCGAGTTCGGCAGGCCAGGCGGCTGAGTTGAGTGCCTTCGCGGTCTGATGGAGGTTGTTGCCAACCTGGCCGAGATGCCGGCGCGCGGCGAACAGTTCAGCGACCAGCTCGCGATGGCCAGCGATGGCGGCAGCCGTGTTGTCGAGGTCGTGCGCGGCGGCGAGACCGCTCCGGGCGAGAAAGGCGGGCAGGCTAGTTCGCGTCGCGGTGGCGGCAGCGCTGAGCACCGTCTTCTCGGTGTCATTGAGACGGACATAGATCACGTGCACGCGCTTGTCGTCGCCGGACTTCGGCGGGCGTTTGCGCACGGCCTTCGTGGCGTCGCGGCGCTTGCGTCGCGACGGCTGCTCCTGCGGCTGCGATCCGCCCTCGGTCGCTGCCGCCCGGACCTGCGCCCCCCGGTGCTGGTCCGGTCCCGCCACCTTGGGGGCGGGTTGCCCCGAGGCCGTCTTCCCCGACGGGGAAGACGGTCTTGGGGGATAACTTGCTCCCCCCGAGACCGAGTTAAGGTCCCGAGACGGTTCCGGGGGCGAGGGGGACTGGTTCGGGTTCGTCACTGTTCACCGCCCTGTGTGGCGTCGACGATCTCCAGGATTTCGAGGACGAAGTCGAAGGCATCCTCCGTGTCGGTCAGGTGATGGATCTGGTGATCGGGGCCGATCTGGACGAACCACTGCCCTTCGGGACCGTCGACTGCGGAATGGATCAGTCCGTACCGCAGGAAGGTGTGCAGGAACGCCCGGACCAAGCGGTCTTCGAACTGTTCGGGAGCGGTTGCGTGTGTCATGGCGATCTCCTTTGTGGAAAGGGGCGGTGGCCCGGCGTGGAGCCGGGCCACCCTTAGCCGTCCAGGGCTTTGAGCTGCTGCTTTGAAGGTTCAGCCGCACTCGGGGCAGCGCTCGACGTGGCCGCTGAGAGCCCGGGCCATCCGCTCCTTCGCCGATGCCGCATGCTTCGCGCTGGACTTGGCCGCCGGCCGTCCGGCATGGCGCATTGAGTGAGCGTTCAGGAACCCGATCTCCCGCTCGTACTCATCGCCGAGGGCAGCGAATCGGGGGCAGGTCTTCATCGGGTGGTGCTCCTTGTCGTCGTGCTCGTCTCGCTGCGCAGTTGCTGCAGGACGAGGCTCAGTCGGTCATTCCGGCCACCCACGAGGCCCTCGCGCCGGAGGATCTCCCGCAGCTGGACCCGGGTTACGGTCTCGTTGCCGTCCCGGTCGAGCAGGGGCGGGACGTGGGGGCGGAGCTGCTGGACGAGTTGCTCCACGGTTTGCTCCGGCCCGCGCGGAGGACGCTGCGTCTGCGGACTGCGGGACCGGCTACCACGGGTTGTGGTCCTGGGGGTCGGCTTCCGCCGGAGGGGCACCTTGTGTCCCTGGTCTCCGGTCCCGGTGTTGGTCCCCGGTCCCGGGTCCCTGGTGGGCGCGGTCCCGGTGTGGTCCCCGGTCCCGGCCTGGTCTCCGGTCCCGGTGTTGGTCCCCGGTCCCGGGTCCCTGGTGGGCGCGGTCCCGGTGTGGTCCCCGGTCCCGGCCTGGTCTCCGGTCCCGGTGTTGGTCCCCGGTTCCCGGTCCCTGGTGGGCGCGGTCCCGGCGTGGTCCCCGGTCCCGACTTGGTCCCCGGTCCCCGTGTGGTCCCCGGTCCCCGTGTGGTCCCCGGTCCCCGGTCCCCGGTCCCCGGTGGGCGCGGTCCCCGCGTGGTCCCCGGTCACCGATCGATACGGTGTCACTGGGCTGGCTGCCGGTGGGGACCGTGGTGCGCTGGACCTTCGGTGAGGGGACCGTGACGGCGGGTTTTTGGTCGTGGAGCGGGGACCAGGGGGAGGGCAGCGGGACCGTGGCGAGCGCGAGTGCGTGCCGGCGGGCGGCGAGCTGGTCGAGTAGCTCGGCGCGCTGGCGGGGGTCGGTGCCGACTCCTGTCCGTCCGATTGCCTTCGACAGCCGCCGCGTGAGTCCTCGGCCTCGCCAGCCTTGCTGCTGCTTGGGGGTGCGTTCGGCGAGGCGGACGACGAGGGCGACGGCGCGTGCCGTGGCGCGGTCTGCGGTGATCTGCGCAGCGTCGCGATCTCGCGCGGCGATGCCAAGGCGGGACAGCAGCCGTTCGCGTGCCTCCCGCCCCAGGACGGCGAGTAGACCGTGGGAGGCGGCGCCTGGGGTGCGCAGACGCAGTTCGATCCCCATCGCCTGATGCCAGAGCATCGCCGCCATGATCGGGCCGACGAAGGCGCGGACCGTACCGCCGATGGGGCCGCTCTCGGCATAGGCAGGGACCACCTGCACGCCGGTGATGACCCAGACCAGTGTCCCGGGCAGCCCGGGTGCCCCCTGGACCGCCAGATTCTGCCGGGCCATCAATGCGGTGGCGAACAGAGCGAGTTCACCTGCCGCAAACATGCCGATTCGCTCGCCGACGCCGGCCATGTCCAAGAAGTCGGCGGCGAATCGCCAGCTCGTGTCGGCAGAGTAGGCGGTGCAGCCGACCGCAGCGAGAGCGGCGACCCTGACGGCTGCCGGGCTGCCGAAACGATTCGGCGTACGTGCTTTCCGGCGGCGGGCTGCCCAGCCCGTCAGGGCTAGGGCGATGGCGGCGACGGGGATGCCGATGGCGAGGAGGAGGGATGGGTCCTGGGCGATGCCGAGGGTCAGGGTCATGCCGCCTTTCCGAGAGGGGCGCCCGTCGAGGGCGAGGTCACTGGGCCGGACACGGGCTGCTTCGTGGCGGGTTTGGTGGGTAAATGGGCCGCCTGGTCGTCCGGGTGCTTGGCGTCCGCTTCTTCTTGCGGCGGGGCACGCCGAGGTTTCGGTCGCGGTCGAAGACCTTGAGGGCTGCCTGTCGCAGTAGGTCACGGGCGTGCTTGTGGCCGATCTGCAGGGCGGCGGCGAGCCGGTCGGTGTGCCAGCCCCGGACGTAGGCGTGGTTGATGACGACCTGGCGCTCGGACTCGGTCAGGTGCACGTCGCGTCCGTTGAAGAAGGCGATCACGCGGCTGTAGTCGAGGCGTTGAGGCAGTCCGTCATGCCAGGGGCGCCGCTCGGCTTCGGTCAGCCCGCCCCATACGCCCTCCTTGAGGTCGTTCTCCAGGGCGTAGTTGAGGCAGTCGCGGCGTACCGGGCACCAGCCGCAGAGTTCCTTCGCCTCGGCGATGGCTTCGTGGTCCCGGGGGAGCGGGAAGAAAACGGCGTCGGCGTCCTCGACGTCCATGCCGTGGCACGCTCCGCGGGTGTGCCAGCTGGTGTCGCCTATGCCGCGCAGGCCGGTGGCCGGCGCGTCGTGGGTGGTGATGTGGCGCAAGGGAGGCTCCGATGTGCTGCCGCGTCGGCCGGTCGGGTGCCGGGGGGCGGATGGACGCGGTGTCGGGGGCCGGCTGCGGCGCAGGGCGTGCGCCGCAGCCGGGTGATGGTGGTGTCACGTTGGGGCACCGGATGGGGTGCACCGACGCGGTCGGTCACGCCAGGGCGGGCTGGCCCTGCTCGGTCTCCTGGGCCTGCCGGGCGGCGGCGAGGTCGAGACGACCAGGGTGGGGGGTGACTCGTGGTGCGGTTCCGCGCGCGCCGCCGTCGGGGGCGACCCGGCGGCGACGGCATGGCTCGCCGATCTGGGCCCGGCACCACTCGCACATGACGCCGAGGGCATCGGGCTGGCCCTGGGCGACCGCCGCCTCGCGCGCCGCACGAGCGGGCCGGTAGGGCGCGAGCGCGACTCGGACCTCTGGCGGTATGCAGGAGCCGTTGTTCCGCAGCCGTGCCTTCAGCTCGGGAGCGAGCTGGCTGCTGGTGATTGCCCGGTACTGCGCGGGCTGAGCGCTGCCGGCCGCCACCGCGCGCCGGGTGCCGACCAGCTCGGCGGTCCAGGCCGCCTGGTCGTCAGGATCAGCCCCCGGCGTTGGGTCGGTGTGCCGGGCCAGCCGGTCGCGCCGGTAGCTCTCCCACGGGCGGGCGATGTCCGCAGGCAGGACCTGGTAGGGCGAGACCCTGATGTGCTGCCGGGCGGCGGCGCGGGCATCCCAGCCGTGGGGCGTGGTCATCGGCACGTCGCCGAGCAGCTCGTGCCACGTGGCGATCTGGTCGCGGGCCTCGCCCTTGTCGGTGCGGATGGTGCGGGGGTCGAGTCGGCCGATGTAGGCCAGCAGGGCGGCGAGTTCGCGGCGGTCCATGGCTACTCCGATCCGGTCGGCTCGTCGAGGGCGGCGAGCAGGGCTGCGGTGTGGGCTTCGGCGCGGGTCATCCCGCTCGGCTGGGCGGGGCCGCTGCCGGGCGCGGCGTAGAGCTGCGGGCCGCCTGGGGCGCGCTCTCTGGCGATCCAGGAGCGCCAGTCGGCAGCCCAGGCACCCGCCGACCGGGGCTTGAAGTCGGCGCGGTGGGCACGCCACTTCGCGTCGGCGGCGGCGAGGCCCTCCTGGCCGAGGCGGTCGAGGTGGCCTTGCTGGCGGGCCCAGGTGTGGGTGTCTGGGTCGACCTGCCACTCGCTGGCCGGGGTGACGGCGGTACCCCTACTGCTGTACCTACGGTTCACCTTCGGTTCACTACGGTTCTGGGGACCGGATTCCGGTACACCGCTGTGCCGGTTTCCGGCACGCCGATGTGCCGGTTTCCGTCGCGAGGTACCGGATTCCGGACCTGCCGGATTCCGGACCGTGCCGGGGGATTCCGGTACCTCGCGGGGGCGGATTCCGTACCGCCTCAGGGGCGAGATCCGCAGCGTCGGCTCGGCCTCGGGCTCGTCCATCGACGCGTCGTCGCTGGCCTGCTCCCTCGTGGCCTGCGCTATCGCCTTCGCGGCGAGGGGCAGGCGGTAGACCGTGCTGCGCTGGGGGCCGACGAGGTCGTCCAGCTGTTCCAGCTCACCGCTGGCGAGCAGCCGGTCGAGGGCGTCGCGGACCGTGGACCGTGAGGCATTGGCGCGCTCCTCCAGGCTCGTCAAGGAGGCCCAGGCGATGCACTGCTCGTCGGTCACTCGGTCGGCGATCGACAGCATGACCAGGCGCCCAGCTCCCTTGCTGGAGCTGTTCTCCCACACCCACTCGCGGGCTTCGCTGCTCATCGGCCGCTCCCGCTCATGACGCGGGACCGGCGGCTGGCCGAATCCGTGGTGGTGTGCTCCGCTGCGCAGCAAAGTGGCGCCGAGGCGAAGGTGGATGCCGCGCGGGCGAGGCCGGATGGCCTTTTGCGCAGGGCAGGAGGCATGCAACAATCCCTTGCGTGTTGCCACGCTGAAGCGCCCGGTGGAATGGGATCAGCGTGGTGATGGTGGGCAATCTCCGCCCTTGCCGGGGCGGGCTATGCCGTTAAGCGTCCGGCGTCCGGGAGTTCCCGCTCTCGGGCGCCGCCGCTGTATGCGGACCTACGACGTCTGTCGGTACCTGCCGTGCTCCTCACCTTCGCACCGCCGGGCGGGCCGCCCGGGGACAACGAACATGGCACGGACCTGCGTCAAGATCCAGAGTTGGCTCTTAATCTCTGTACTAGTTGCAGAGAGTGAGCAGGGGAAGCGGAATGCATGCGTGCGCTCTTCCGTTCATGGTCGATGGGCTCGGTCCGGCCGGCGGGTGCGATCAGCCAGTAGGCTGAGGAGAAAAGCGCCAAGACGGATGCCAGAGCAGCCCCCACCTGCCGCGATGCACAAAACCTACGCTAGGTGGGCTTGTGCATCAAGCGCGGGTAGGCTGTGCCCGTCGATGGCCGCGATCCAGAGTCAGGAGAGTGCAGTGTCGGTTCGCCAATTCGATGGCCGGCGCGTGCTGGCGGCACGGCGAACCGCGGGATTTCAGCGCCCCGAGCTGGCGCGGCTACTCGATGTGAGCAAGGATGCGATCGGTGGCTGGGAACGGTCCGACACCGCACCCTCCCCCGAGCGCTTGCCGGCCCTTGCCGAGGCTTTGGGGCAAGACCTTGATGTGCTCTTCCCACGGCTCGGGCCGCCGGATCTGAAGGATCTGCGCTGCGATGCCGGATTCACCCAGGCAGAGGCGGCGCGGGCCCTCGGCATCAGTCGTCTTCCCCTGTCCAATGCTGAAGCAGGAACACGGCCGCTTAACGCCGACTATGTCGAGCCCCTTGCTGACCTCTACGGGGTGAGCCGTGAAGAGCTGGAGAAGGCGCAGGAGAGGTCCTTCGGTAAATCCAGCGCCCCCAACCCAGAAGATCGGCCGCCTCAGAGCCTCGGTGAGAAGATCACGGCCTTGCTTCAGCGGAAGCCGCTATCGGACGGTGAAATCGCGGACGCTGTCAATGCCGCAGCAGGCTTCGCTGCCGTGGACGCGGCGGGTATCGAGGCACTGCGGACCGATAGTCGGGGGTCCGCTGAAGTTCAGGCCGGCCTGCCGTCCGACAGCCTGCTCGCGGGGCTGGGGGCGGCATTCAACGTCCAGCCGTGGTACTTCGCGCCTGGGGAAGAGGTCGAACGGCAGATTCTGGACCGGCTGGAATTCCTGAGCCTCATGCGCAGTGACGGCGTCAGCGTGGCCGCCCGCGGCGCCAGCAAGGGAGTCTCGGCCGCCATGTTGGCGACGCTCAGCGAGGTCCTTGTACGCCACGAGAACGCACACCGCCCCGAAGAAGGCGAGCGTTAAGCTCGTTGGTCGGCGCTGGAGCCGACTGGGCTCAGGTGTCCAAACAACGGCCGCAGCCTGACCCCCGGATCGCCTGAAACGAAGACCTGCAAGATCGTCCTGGACGATGATGGCTTCGGCTGGCTGCTGGCCCTGGCGGCTACCCCTGCCCGATCGAATCCCGGCCAGCTGACGGTGTAGCTCCTGATGCTGGTTAGGGCGAGTGAGCCTCGCACCTGCCCAGCTGACGCCAGCAGGGCAGGCCGGCCTCGGCAACCAGCTCTTCCGTCTCGTGCGGGCGGATCCTGGCGTAGACGGCCTGTACTCGATGGAGCCAGGCAGCCTCGCCGCTGGCGGTGCCGAAAGGCTTTTCCGGCAGGGGCTCTGCCGGCACCTTGGAGCGACAGCCGCGGGTGGCTGAGGTGAGCGCGGCTTTGATCCAGTGAGCCTCCGCGGCCGGTTCAGCGTCACGATGCCTGCGTGCAGCCTCTTCCGCGGCTGGCCAGAGTTCGGGTGTCGCGTGATGGCGCAAGAGGTCGACGGCGTCGCCGATTTCCTGGATCCACCCGTCCTGTCGCACATCCAGCGGGGGAGACCAACGGGTCATCTCCCGAAGGCGGGTACCAGCAGGCTGAAAGGTGACCTCGGGGAACGCTTTAGTCAAGTCGCACCGAAGGGAATGCATTCGCCACAGGGAGCGCCATGTGCGCCAACGATCGGCTGCGACATGGGTGGTGGGCAGGCTGGCCCCAAGAGCGAACAGAGTTGCCGCCAACACGTTAAATGCGCTGCCCAGGTTTTCAACGATGTGGTCGACGTTGGCAGGGGTGGGTGCGAGCATCGCGATCCACATGTACGTCAGGCGTAGCACCGCGTACAGGGTGTAGAGCCAGGTTGAGGCAGCGCCCAGCGCCAATCCGGTGCGCAACACGAGGGAGTCGGCACTGCGGCTGACGTGCGTCCACTGGTACGCGACGGTCCAAGCGGACGCGCCAAGGTAGAGGTAGTAGCACGCCATGAAGGCCGCAGCCCCCCACTCGCCGGCGTGGTCGGCAGCGAAGTCGCTACTGGTGTGCCTCCGGTCAACGGCGAGGAAAAACAGCAAGATCATCACGGGAACGACAGCGGGAATCGAGCGCCGTGCGATTCGGGCTACCTTCCGCGAGATGGCGATATGCCTCGGGGCATCGTCCCCAGCAAGCACGAGTAGATAGCTGGTAACGGAGTAGTTGAGCATAGACAGGCAAGCTGCGATCGATACCAGATACTTCACCAGGGCATCGAAGTCGACTATGCCAACTTGCCCCAATGCCTCCTTGATCGGAGGGAATCGGATCCATAGTGTGACGGCAAAGCCGGCACTGCAGCCCCACAATGTGCGTCGGAGGGGATCGCCATAGCGGGCACCAGGCAGACGCCATAGCGCTACTGCAGTCATCGCAACGGAAACGGCGAGGATCAGGGAATCCAAGGAAGCCCCCTACGGCAGGCGCCTACGCGGCGGTGCTATCGGGTGCGTGAGGCTGGCCTCCATCACGCTGATGAGATCGGTGCCAGGTGCTGCTTGCCGTCGCGCCAGGCGCTTGATGAGGGAGGCGGAAAACTCTGCCTGGCGTTCCTCGTGGCTTTCGTAGTGCGCTCGCGCTTGGACCACCGGACTGTCCCCTCGCACGTCGGCGAGGAACGCTTGGAATAGAGGAGGGAGGAGCTGATTTTCCTCTTCCGGGGTCAGGGATTTGCCATGGCCGAACCAGAGGTGAGCAATCTCGTGGATGATGACGTGCTCAGTCTGGTTGGGGGTGGGGCGTGGCCTGTAGAGGATGAATGTCGAGTTCAAACGCTCTACGGTGACGCGCAGCCCGCAAGCCGTCCGCATATCTCCGTGTGCATCCGACACGGGAACGAGGTGGATCTGACATCCGCGCGCCGCTTCGATCTCGGCAACGAGGCCCGTGAGGCTGAAAGGGGAGGGGATGGGCAGGTCAGCCAGCTGACGTTCGCATCGCTTGCGCAGCAGACGCATCTCGCTGGTCCGGCGCAAGGGACCCATCACTGCACCTTTCGACGGACTAGAGCAACGCAACCCCTGGGCTTCCAAGGTTGAACTCCCTGTTCGCCTTGAAGTCGAAAGCGGAATGCAGCATTCCGCCTCGGGATGCGTGGATGATCATAGAGCACGCGAGTGAACGCACCCGCTGGGATCCCTGCTGCGTCGCGAGCAGTCCGGGGTTGGACTGCCGCTCTTCTGGGGGGAGTTGGTGAATCCGCGGCCCGTCGCGGGTCATCCCGGTGGCTGAAAATGTGCTCCACGCCTCACTTGGTTTACGCGTCATCTACTTGCCCCTGTGGTGGATTTGCCGCTCTAAAGTCCGATGTGGGAGGAGTGCCCTGTTGGGCTAGTTGGCGGTGTCGAGGGGGGATGAGTGGCGCGGTATCTTCAAGCACCATGAAGTTTTCGGCCGATGCGCTCTTGTTTGACAGTGACGAAACGCTCGTTTCGTCTATGAAGTCGGTTTTCCGTTGCTGGTCGCAATGGGCGGACGCTCATGGCCTCACAATCGCGGAGATCATGGAGGTCCAGCCCCACGGCAGGCCAGCCGCAGCCATCGTGGCCGACCTTCTGCCGGCCGAAGAAGTGGCTTCGGCAGTGGCTCTTCTCGAACAGGCGGAGGTCGACGACGCCATCGCCGGAGGGGTTGTCCCCGTCCCCGGTTCACGGGAGCTATTGGCGTCGTTGCCAGTAGACCGCTGGGCGGTGGTTACTTCCGGCACGCGCAGGGTCGCCGACGCGCGCCTAGCAGCCGCAGGAGTGCGCGCGGTTCACGTCGTTACGGTGGATGACATCACCCATCACAAGCCCGACCCGGAGCCATTTCTTCTCGCGGCGCAGCGCCTGGGTGTCGATCCCAAGCGCTGCGTGGCATTCGAAGATGCCCCGGTGGGACTTGCGTCTGCGCGTGCGGCGGGGATGGCAACGGTGGCTGTCACAACGACCCACGCCGCCAGTGCCCTTGATGCCGACGTGGTGATAGCGGATCTGTCGGCAGTCACCACATGCGCCACTGATGCTGGCGTGGAGCTGACGATCGCTGTCTGAGGTTTCGGTCACGCCTCCCTCTCGGTGGGCCCACTCGTTCGACGGCAGGGTGAGAGGGCGAGGTCGGCGTTCACCTCTGCCAGGTGGGAGACGGCGAGAGCGCCTTAATTGGATCACGACGTGGTGAAATGCAGGTGAGGGAAGCCAAGTTGGCGCCTTAGCCTCCTGTGTATGAAGACGTCTGTGTATCCGCCCAAGCCCGTGCCCGGTGACCGGATCGCGGTGATCTCGCCGTCGTCCGGTCTGCCGGGAGTGCTTCCGCTTCCCTACGAGCTGGGGCTCCGGCGGCTGCGGGAGGACTTCGGGCTGGAGCCCGTGGAGTATCCGGCCACGCGGCGGATGGGGTCCACGCCCCAGGAGCGGGCCGACGACATCCACGCGGCGTTCGCCGATCCGACCGTCAAGGCGGTGATGGCCAGCATCGGCGGTAGCGATCAGATCACCGTGCTGCCGCTGCTGGACCGGGAGTTGATCCGCGCCCACCCCAAGCCGTTCTTCGGGACCAGTGATAACACCAACCTGCTGATGTTCCTGCGCAATCTCGGCCTGGTCGGCTATCACGGAGCCTGCCTGATGACCGAGCTCGGCCGCCCCTACGCCCTCCACCCGATGTCCGCGGATTCGGTGCGCGCGGCACTGTTCACGTCCGGCCCCTACGAGCTCCGGGCCGCCGAGCGCTTCGGGGACACGGACCGCGACTGGGCGGGGACCCCGAGACTTTCCGCGTCGAGCGGGACTCGGAGCCCGCCGACGGGTGGATCTGGCACCGGCCCGAGCGGGTCGTCGAGGGCCCCTCCTGGGGCGGCAACATCGAAATCCTGTCCTGGCTGCTGATGGCCGACCGCGAGGTTGAACGCGACCCGGCCGCGTACGACGGCGGCGTCCTGTTCCTGGAGACCTCGGAGGAGCTGCCCGCGGCGGAGGAGGTCTTCCACATCCTGCGCAGCATGGGCGAGCGCGGGCTGCTCGCCCGCTTCCCCGCCCTGCTGATGGGGCGCGCCAAGGCTTGGTCCTTCGACCGGCCGAACGGCCCGGAGGCCAAGCGCCGTTACGTCGTCGAGCAGCGCGAGGCGGTCCTGCGCGCGTTGGCGGCGTACGCCCCGCAGACGATGGCGGTCTTCGACGTGGACCTGGGCCACACCGATCCCCAGGTGGTGATCCGCTACGGCGGCACGGTGCGAATGGACGGGCCGGCCCGGCGGATCACGGTGATGTACTGACCCCGGTGACGTACTGACGCTGATGAGCTGAGCGCCTCGGCGTCCGGCGTCCCGCCGCCGGTGACCAGGAGGCCCATGGCGAGGCTCTCGGTGGGGCGCTTGGCGGGCGCCCTTAAGGCGACCCCTCGAACGTGCTTCCCTGGCAGGTGAGTTGGGTAAATTCGGCCGGGCGATCCGTATCCGACGGCGGAGGGGGACCATGAAGTCGGCGCGTGTGGGGCTCGCGGCATTCGAGGGAAGAGCGGGCCAGGCTGCCCGGACACTTCTGCAAAACCAGGGCTACGACGGGGGATGGGGCCTAACGCTCACGTCGGTCTCGTCGATCGTCAATACCAGCGAGGTTCTGCCGATCCTGCGCGCCGCTGGTATCGCCGGCCAGCCGGCACGTCGGGCGCTCGATTTCCTGACCTGCGCCATCTCGGAGCATTGTCAGCCCCGTCACAAGGGCGGCCGTGGTGAGCACACCCGGTTCATCGCCTTCGGTCTGGCCGGACTGCTGTCCCACCCGCGGTTCTTCCACCGCGCCGGTGTCGCAGAAGTCGCGGCCTGGTGTGTCGGATGGCTTGAGGATCACCATGTCGACCACGGCTGGCCGGAAGTGCTGGGGCTTGACGACACCTCGCTGCACCAGACCGCCCTCACCGTTCACGGGCTCGCTCAGCTCAGAGGTACGCTCCACGACCTGGGTCCCCGACTCCTCCTGCCCGGCGGGGTGGAGACCAGCAGCCTGCTGAAGCGCGTTGAGCCGCTGATCGAGCACGGTGTCCGCGGCTTGCTCTACCACCGGCGCTCCAGCGGGGCATGGGGGTGGCGCACGTACGTCGATACAGATCCGAGCCCCAGCAAGACTGCGCTGTGCCTGCTCGCCCTGTCAGCCGTCTGTTCGGGAACAGGGCCCGACGGCGCGCCCGCCTACCGGGACGACCCGCGGGAGACCGGAGGCGTACATGGCGCGGGGCAGGTGAAGCGGCTGCGCGAGGTGGTAGCCGACGCGGGTCTGTGGCTGCTGCGCAACCGTCACCGCTGGGAGATCTTCGTCGAGGACGACAAGGACGTGCAGGGCACCGCATGGGAACACATGGCCTACGCGCTGTGCACGCAGGCCACCATCCGGGCCGGCGCCAATCCAGGTGACCCCCGGCTCGCCAAGGCGTGGGAGTTGATGAATGACCTGTGGGATCCGCAGGCCGGACTATGGAACGAGCCGGGAGCCTCCGGCAAGCGTGCCACCATCCGGGCCGCGTACTACACGGTGTCGGCCTACGAGGAAGCACTGCGCCACCTGACCCGTATGGGCTTCGACGACAGCACCCCAGAGGGGGCCAGCGACGCTTCGGCCGAAGTGGTCGTCGAGAGCGTGGCACTCGGTTCGGGCCGGATGATCCTTGCCAAAGCCCGCTCCAGCGAGGGAACGGTGGAGTGCGAGGTGTCTGAGCGCCTCTTCGACCTGGTCAAGATCGTGTACGAGGCTCCCGACGGCTGGCTGTCGACCGAGCGGATCGCGGGAGCGCTCTACGTTGCCCCGTCCTCGGTTCCCAAGTACGTCCAGCGACTGAACCACGCGGTGTCCGCCGCTTTCGGGAGTGCTCCGATCCGGCTGCTGCTCGCCGCCACGGTGGACGGCGCCGGCGGCTACCGGCTCGCGGGTCGATAGAGCAGCCGTCTACTCGGCACGTTCGCTGACCACCGGGTAGTTGAGCAGCGCGAACCGAGCCAGGGAGCGGACCTGGTCGAAGGTCTTGAGGTCATCCAGGTCCTCCAGGCCGAACCACGCGGCCCCGTGCACCTCTTCGAGCTGCGCTTCGACTGCCTGCCCCTGGGTGCCGGGCTGGCGCTGGATGAAGAAGAACTGGACCAGCGCGGGGGTGGCGAACCCTTCGCGTTCCACGTCGACGTAGAACGGCACAGGCTCGGGGGTGGCGTTCCCATCCGCGGGGTGGATCTCCGGCTGGCTGGAGATCGCCTCCACCAACAGCCCCGTCTCCTCCTTGAACTCACGCACCGCCGTACCGGCGAAGGACTCGCCGGGCTCGATATGGCCGCCGGGCGGCACCCATTTGTCGAAGCGGTTGTGGTGCACGAGCAGGACTTTGCCCTGCTCGACGAGGTAGCCCGAGCAGATGTACACCAGACCGACATCGCGGGAGGTGCGGCCGTCGTGGATCAGAATCGAGCGAGACACGTCCGCCACGATAGCCCACGGGCTCTGCTTGAACTCACATGCAAATACGGCGACTTCTGATCAGTGTCATTGCGCGGCCGATGACATGTCATCGGCAGTGACAGCGAGATGTCATCGTCCGCACGTCACGGTGGGCTGGATGGTGGTCGCATCCCGCTCGCCGGCCCTTTGCGCCGGGGTGGCGATGCCCCTGTCCGTTGCAGAGAGGACCACGATGCTCTCTCATTCGCTCCAGTGGCGTTCCCGGTACCAGCAGCGTTTCGCCTCCCCACACACCGTCGTGGTGCAGCCCACGACCTGGTGCAACCTGGACTGCCGGTACTGCTACCTGCCCTTCCGCAAACTCACACACCAGATGCCCGAGGAGGTAGCCGACGCCTTGGCGCAGCAGGTGGCCCAGTTCGAGGACATCGATCACCCGATCGGCATCGTCTGGCACGGCGGCGAACCGCTCGCAGTGGGGCAGCAGAAGTTCGCCGCCCTGCTCGCGCCGTTCGAGGCGCTGCGCCGCGAGGGGCGAATCCACCACTATGTGCAGACCAACGCGACGCTCCTCACCGATACCTGGTGCGACCTTCTGGCCGCATACGACGTCCGCGTCGGGGTGAGCATCGACGGCCCGGCCGTCGTGAACAGCGCCCGCGTCGACCTTCGGGGCAAGCCGGCCTTCGACCGGACGTTGCGCGGCATCAAGCACCTGCGCGAGCACGGCATCCCCTTTTCCGTGATCTCCGTGGTCGGCACCGACGGCATCACGATGCCGGAGGAGCTGCTGGAGTTCCTGGCCACCCTGGGGTGCCACTCGGTGGGCTTCAACATCGAGGAGATCGAAGGAGTCAACACCGACCGGGAGGCCCCCACCCCCGTCCAGGCCGAGGATTTCTGGCGCCGTACCCTCGCCTGGACCCGGGAGCATGGCGGCACCTTCACCGTGCGGGAAGTCGAGCGTCTGGCCGAGTACCTCCAGCTGATCCGCACCGGGCAGAGGGCCGACTGGGACCAGCGCCGCCTCGACCCCACCCCCACCATCTCCTGGAAGGGTGACGTGGTCTTGCTCTCACCCGAACTCGCGGACGCCCAGGCGCCCGAATACGGCAACTTCGTGGCCGGCAGCATCCTCGACCAGCCCCTGACCGAGATCCTCCGCGGCGCCTGCCGGCTGCGCTACGTGCGCGACTTCCTCACCGGCCTGGACCGCTGCCAGGCCGAATGCGAATTCTTCGACTTCTGCCGCGGCGCTCAGGCTTCCAACCGCTTTTTCGAAAACGGCAGCCTCACCACCACCGAAACCAACTACTGCCGGACCTCACGGCAGGCCCTGGTCACGGCCCTGTCCACCCTCGCAACGAAGGAGGCAACTGCATGACGTTCCTGGAAAGACTCGCCACCTCCGACGCCCCCATCGTGATGGAGTTGACAGCCACGCAGGACGCCCAACCCCAGAGGGTCGTTGAAGCAACATGGGACAACCGACCTACATGGGATAACTGGGCGAAGAGTCCGGCACCGTTTGATAACCGCCCAACCTGGGATAACTGGAACAAGAGGTAAGCCGTGCCGCTGCTGGTGCGCCCTTCCCCGGCGTGCCAGCAGCGGCGGCGACCGAACGACCGCGCTGAAAGGCTGTTGATGGACACCCGCAGGATCCGCCGCACGAGCGTCACGCTTCCCGCCCTGAACGAGCCGGGCCTCTACCTCTCCAACGTCACCTCGCTGGAGGGGGGCCGCGGACGGGTGGCAGAGTTCAACTACGCCGACGCCGAGCTGCGTGACCTCGACCTTGCCGACACTCACCTGATGCACGGCCGGATCACCGGGCTCAAGACCCAACGCACCCGCTTCGACAAGCTCCGCGTGGACTCCGTCGAAATCTCCGGCTGCGACCTTTCCTCCCTGCAGTGGTCCGACAGCAAGGTCTCCCGTGCCGTCTTCCGCGACTGCAAGCTGATGGGCGCTGTACTCGAAGAGGTCACGCTCGACAACGTCCTGTTCGAGAACTGCAAGCTCGACTACAGCACCTTCACCCGTATCAAGGCCGCCGGATCCGTAATCTTCTCCAAGTGCTCGCTGCGCGAGACCACGTTCGTCGCCGCCGATCTGCGTACCGCCCTGATCGACGACTGCGACCTTCGGCTGACCGAGTTCGACGGCGGTAAATACGGCGGCCTCGACCTCCGGGGCAACGACCTCTCACAGCTCCGTGGCCTCTCCTCACTCCAGAAGGTCGTCATCGACCACGCCCAGACGCTCCAGCTCGCCGAGGCCCTTGCAGCCGAGCTGAATGTCACCTACGGAGAGAACATCCCGGAATAGAAGCAACCAAAGGGGCGGTTATGGGTATACGGCTCGCGTTCAGTGAGTCCGAGAAACTCGTCGGCCGGTGCTGGGTCGCCTCCGTCCGGCTGACCAGCGACGAGGAGGGATACGACGACGGATCCGTCGTCCCACACGGGCCCTGGCAGCCCCTCACCCGCGACGATGCCGAATGCCTACAAGCCGACGACGCCACCCCGGACAGCGTCCAGATCGAGCTGATACATCGGCCCCTTCCACATTTCGCCACGGACGACGAGGACGGCCGCATGGACGCCGCCGCCCGCCTCGACTCGCTGCCCCGCGGCTGGCCCACCGAACTCCTGGGCTGCACTGCCAGCCCTGCGGACTCGGACACCACCACACAGGACTCCGCCAACGGCCTCCGCATCGGCATGCACGTCGACCAATTCGAGCGGCTCCCGTACTCCCGGCGCCACGAGAGCCGCCGACGCCTCTGCCTCAACCTCGGCCCCGGCCCGCGCTACCTCCTGCTCGCCGACAGAGACATCCAACAGATCTGCCAAGACCTCGGCGCCGACGTTCAGCGCCACTACCCCCACACCGAGGACATCCGCCGGTACGTCGCTGAAGGCCGCCCTCTGCGCTGCCTACGCATCCGCCTCAAGCCAGGCGAGGGCTACATCGCGCCGACCGAGTTCCTGCCCCACGACGGGTCCACCAGCGGTATCGAGCAGCCATCGGTCGCCGCCTTCTGGCTGGGACGGACTCCGCATATCCATTAGCCAGGCGCGACTACGCCTACGGCGCCTCAAAGCCACGCCTCGGCCGAGCCGAGCTATGGCGGGGTGCGAGTGGCCATTGGTACCCGCAGGGGCACATGACCGTGGCGGGAGCCCCCCACTGCCCCTGGAGCGTGGGAGCCAGGAGATCCCGAGATCCTGATCGTCATGGACGCCGGCTACGACGTCACCTACCTCTCCCACGTCCTGGCCGACCTGCCGGTCGTGCTGGTCGGGCGCCCGCGCCCGGACCGGGTCATGCTCCGCGACGCAGGCCCCGCGCGTTCCGGCCCGAAGGGCGGGCGGCCCCGCCGGCACGGCGGCGTCCTCACCTTCGCCAAGCCCGACAGCTGGCACCAGCCCGACGTCACCACCGGCACGGACACCACTCGCTATGGCAAGGCCGAGCGATGGCCTGGGACCGGATGCATCCCAGACTCACCCACCGCGGCCCATGGCTGGACCACGCCGAGAAGGAACTGCCCGTCCTGCACAGCACGTTGGCGCGTCTGAAGGTCGAGCGTCTGCCGGGCGACCGCGACCCGAAACCGCTCTGGCTGTGGTGCTCAGCCACCGCCGCGACGCCGGTGGACGTGGAACGCTGGTGGCAGTCGTTCCTCCGCAGATTCGATCTTGAGCACACCTTCAGGCTCCTGAAGCAGACGCTCGGCTGGACTGCCCCGAAGGTCCGCCACGCCGACAGCGCCGATCTGTGGACCTGGCTCATCGTCGCCGCCCACACTCAGCTCCGCCTGGCCCGCCCCCTCGCCGAGGACCTTCGCCGTCCCTGGGAGCGACCCGCCAAGCCCTGCCGCCTCACTCCCGCACGCGTCCGCCGGGGATTTCGCAACGTCCGTGCGGCGGCGGCCCGTCCGGCACCGCACCGAAACCGCCCAAGCCGGGCCCGGGACGGCCTCCCGGCTCGAAGAACAAGCACCGGGCCAAGCGCCACGACGTCTGCAAGACCGTCAAACGATCCGAGTCGATCAAGGAACACCAAGCCCGCCGAGGATAAACGTCAAGCTGAGTCCGGATCACGGGGTGTTGGCAGGCTGCGCAGCCGCAGGATGGATCCGCGCAGGTGCAGTCCTGCGGCGTAGCTCTCGGGTGTCTTGTCGTAGCGCGTGGCCAGCCTCTGCCATTCCTGGAACTTGTCGATGGCCGCGCGACGGTGTTGCGGGCTTTGTAGAGCATGGCGTCGTGGCTGATCGGGCGCCTTCTTCTTGCGGTTGGCGGCCTGGTGGGTCTTCTCCGGGATCACCGCCTTGATTTTGCGTCTGCGCGTGTAGGCGCGGTTGGCGCGGGAGGAGTACGCCAATCCGCAGGGTGAGGCGGCCCTTTCCAGGATCTTCGAGGCCGTCGGCGCCGTACTGACAGGCGAACCGCACGGTCTCGGCCTTGGCTGCGTATCCGGCGGCGCCGGTACCGTCGCGGTGCCGCTGACCGCCGCACTTGGTCAGCGGCGCCTGGCGCTCGGTGTCGACGGTTTCGGCGGACCGCTTGACGCCGGGACTGCCGCGCGTCGCCGGGCGTGGGCGCAGGATGCTTCGTCGTCGCCAACGAAGCATCCTGCGCCCGCTCAGCCGCTGCGGCGGCTCAGTGACCGAACAGCCTCACCTCCGCCATGACAAGCGCGGTGGCGTCGGTCTTGGTCACTTTGACGTACCTCCAGGGCCCTGCGGGCAGCGCGCAACTGTAGGTGCTCTTGTAGGGTAGCGATGTCCCGCCGACGGTGCATGCAACGGTCTTCCCCGACATGTCACTGTTGTTCGACACCCAGACTTCGAAGTTCTGCCGCTCGGTTGGGTAGTCGTAGGCGTCCTGGCGGAAGACGATCTGTGCCTGCGACAGGGTGTACTGCTGCGACAGGTCTACCTGCCACCACTGGGTCGCGCCGTTTTGGCTGGCGAAGATGGTGCCGGAGTTGCCGTCGACGGCGCTGGATGCCGGGAAGCTGGGCGACCACGTCGAAAAGGCCGTCGCCGTCTTGCCCTGGGCGACGTTGTTCTCTGCGCCGAACACCCTTACCTCCCCCAGGGCAAACGACGTTCCGTCGGTCTTGGCCACTCTGACGTACCGCCAGGACCCTGCGGACACCGGGCAGTTGTAGGTGCTCCTGTGGGCCAGTGGTGTCCCGCCGACGGTGCATGCAACGGTCTTCCCCGACATGTCACTGTTGTTCGACACCCAGACTTCGAAGTTCTGCCGATGGGTCGCGTAGTCGTAGTCCTGGCGGAAGAGGATCTGCACGACCGACAGGGTGTGTGAGGCGCCGAGGTCGGTCTGCCAATAGGCATTGGCGTCAACGGAGGTCGAGCTCCACAGGGTTCCGGCGCTCTCATCATTCGCCTTGGAGGCCGAATAGCCGGATGAGTAGTCGGTGGAGGAGGTGGCCGTCGTCTTGTACGCGAGGTTCGTCTGTACCAGACCGTTCAGGAGCCCGACGTACGCGGGCTCGAGTCCGGCGTTGGAGATGATGTTCAGTGCCGCTGTCGGCCAGGTCGTCAGGCCGACGGTGTTGTTGCCCGGCGGGGTGCTCTGGTTGTCCGGCACGGTCGAGTTGTGGGAGCGCCCTGCGTCAGAGCCGGCGTAATTGTTCTGCACGTCGTTGTCATGCGCGGCTGGAGCTCCGTTCTGGACAAAAGCCCAGTGCGGTGTGTAGCCGCCGACGACGTTGTTCTTCACGTCCCAGTAGCTGGATCCGTTGTCCAGGTACAGCGAGGCGAAGTCTTGGGAGTCCTGCTCGACGTAGTTGCCGTTCATGGTCGAGCGCGGGGACGACCCCTGAGTCCCCAGGACATAGATCGCGCCGCCGTCCCTCATCGCTGAGGTCTGCACGTTGTGGATGTGGTTGTTGTCGACGTGGTTGTCGACCATGGTGCTGGTCGCAGGGTAAATGCCCCAGCCCCAGCCCAGGGAGATGCCGGTGTAGGGGACGTTGAAGACGTCGTTGTGCTCGATGTGGGTGCCTTTTACCCACGTGGCCAGGATGCCGACGCCGCTGATGTATTCGTTGGCCACGTTGTGGACGTAGTTGTTCTTCACCGTGTAGTCGGATTCGATCGCGGCGGGTTGCTTGTAGATGTCGCCGGCCCCGATCTGGACGCCATTGCCTGAAACATCGGTGATCACATTGCCGGTCACCGAGTTGTTCTTGCCGCCCCCGTCAAAGCCGAGCCCACTGCCGCCGAGGTGCTCAAAGGTGTTCCCGCCGAACGTGACGTTTTCGCAGGAGTGGCAGGTGACGTTCGCCGGGAGCAAGCCAACGTTATCCTTGCCGAACGTCGTACTCGTAGACGTCCTGTCCGCCGCGTTGTTCGTGAAGCGCACGTTGGCCTGCGCGTCCACCAGGCCATAGTTGTCCAGGAGCCAGGTGGCGTACTTGAAACCGAGGCCGGTGAACTGGATGTGCTGCACAGGGCTGGTCGGGGTCCCTGCCAGGTTCACGAGGGTGTCCAGCTTGCCTGCGACGGCCGTGGCGGTGGTCATGTTCTGACCGTCGCGCGGGATGTAGTAGATCTCGCGGGCGACCGGGTCGATGGCGAACTGGCCCTTCGAGCTCAGCAGCTCTTTGTGGTTCTCCACGGCCGTGGGCAAACCGAGGGCGCCCCAGTTACTGCCATTGTACGCGTTGTCTTGGCAGGGCTTCTTCGCGGCGACAGTCTTGTTGGAGATCGATTCAATCGGGCAGACCGAATGCCTCCACGGATTGCCGACTCCCGAGTAAACGAGGTTGGCCGTTTCGGGGTGTGCCCAGCTGTCGGTCCCGTTACCGGTGAAGGTGAATACCTTATTTGTTGTGTCATTCGTCATCGCGCCGAAGACGGAGCTGGCCGCTGCGCTGGCGAGGTCGGCGCGCTGGCCGTTGACCCAGAGCTGCCGGGTGTTGGTGAGGGCGGCCGGCATAGCGGCCGTGTAGATGTGCTTGGTGGCGTCGGTCTCGCTCCACCCGGTGATGGCGGTGCCGCCGCTGAGTACGACGTTCTGGCCTGCCTTCGCCCGGTAGATGACGTCGTAGCCGTTCTTGCCCGAGTCGGATGCATCGAAGGTGAGGGTGGAGCTGAGGTCGTAGGTCCCGCCCGCCAACTCGACGACGAGGTCTCCGGTCATGGCCGCTGTCAGCGACCGGACAGTCGATTTCGCCTGCGCCAGGGTGCAGGGGGCCGCCTGCGTACAGGTCGTGCCGCTGCCGTTGGGTGAGGCGTAGTACGTCGCCTGCACAGCCGCGGTCGCCGGGGTGGGTTGCAGACCCCAGCATGCCGTCAGCCCGATCAGTACCGCGGACAGCCGGGCTATCGCCCGGCGAGCCCGCGGAACCTTGCGTCTTGTCATGTGGATCACTCTCCTGTGCTGCTGAATTGTGGAGCGGGTGTGCGGGGTGGTGCATGCAATGGCTCAGGCGATGAAGCGTCCGCGTCCGGCGGGGGGGGGGAGCACCGACGCGTTCCCGCGTCCCTCGTGGCCGATCCCGGTGCCGTGCACGCGTGGAACGAGACCCCAAGAGTCGACGGCCGCTTCTCGCTGCACGGGATTGGCCAGGGTGAAGGACTCGCAGGACGTGGTGTTCGGGACCGCCATACACAGGTGGGTGGCGACGATCCCGCCACCGTGGACCGCTGTGCGGGGCAGCTGCGCCCCGCACGGACATTCGATACACAAGGCCGGTGATGCCGCCGCACAGAATCGCGCTCGTGATCGGCCCTTGAGGGCGCTTCGAGCAGACTCTTGACCAGGGCGCTGAGAGAAGGGAGATACGGAGATCGTGGCGATCAGACCTGCGAGGGCCACGTTGGGGCGTAGAGCGGCAGCTTGGCCATCGCTCCTGCCGGGGTTGAGCGGCGGGGTGCCGGAGACAAGGGCTCCGAGGTCGACCCAGAGGTTCTACTGGGCTCGTCGATGCGCTACGGGGCTGCCAAGGCGGTAACCAAGCCCGTCAGGGCTGCCGGAGCCTGCACCAACCAGTTCATGACGCGTTAACGCAGTGCTGCTTCGCTTTCCCACGGTGTATCCTCCGCGGATCGTGTTTGATGCCGGATGTTACATGCACGACACTTGGTGTCAATATCTTGAGCAGATCGCGTGGCCGCGATGCGGTGGAAGCATGCAGGCGGATGGCCGCGGTGCCCGGCTCGCTGCTTGTCCACCGGCCCTGCCGACCTCGTCCGGGTGCCACGTGCCGCCAGGCCCGGGCTGCCGGCGGCGTAGCGCGTTGGCGTAGCTCTGCCCGAACTTCAGACACCGCAGCCGCACTGTCTCGGAGGAGACGGTCACACCGCGCTGGAGCATGAACTCCCCGACCTCGCGGAGGCTGAGCGGGACAAAGTCGCCAACCGTTTCGAAGGCGGCGCATTCGACGGCGAGTTCGTCGACCGTGCCACCGCCCTGAGCGCCCCGGCCGAGACTGCCTCCGGCACACTGCGAAGCCTGCGGCACCCCGGCCGCATCCGCCTGCGCGGCGCCGGGCAGCGCACCTGAATGCAGGCCGGCTGCTGGCACCTGCCGCGCCCTGCGCCGGCATCCCTCCGTGCCGGTCGGCAAGAAAGCCGGCGGTGACAATGCCCTTCTCGGCAGGACGCATCGGGTTTCCCACGGCGGCGGCCTTGACGCTGCGGAAGCCTCCGCTAAAATCGTACATGAAGTCGGAGGTTCTATATTTCGTATCCTCTTCAATGGGCCGGCGTGGGCGTCACCTCGCCGATCCCGGCCTGCCAGACCGCCGTGGCCGGCCGTGCTGCTATTGGAGCGCCATGCCCCAGATCAAGCACATCGAGATCCGCGCCTGCCGTGCTGACGCTGCGGACCCGGTCCTCGCCGCGACGCTTCCCGGTGGATCCACACCGGACTTCCTCGTGGTGACACTGCGTACGCACGACGGCTTCATGGGCACATCCTTCGGCTTCGGCGGCTTGAATGCCGTCGCTAACGGCGCCGTGCTCCCCACCGTGAAGCCGTTCTTCCTCGGACGCGACCCATTCGACCGGGAACGCAACTGGCAGGAGTTCCGCAAGTTCAACCGCAAATGGAACCACGTCCCGATCTACGCCTACGGGCCCTACGACAACGCCTGCTGGGACATCGTTGGCAAGCAGGCTGGACTACCGGTGTACAAGCTGCTCGGACCTGCGCGCGACCGGGTGCCCACCTACGCCAGCTCCATGTTCCTGCCCGACACGGCTGCCTACGCCGCCGAGGCGCTGTCGGTTTTGCAGGCAGGTTTTCACGGCCTGCTCGGGCTCGCCGATCGACCAGGTGTGCAGGTCCATGTAGAACGAACGGACCGCGAGGAGGATGCCGGAGGTGTCCATGCGCTGCTTGGTCCGATGCTTGTCCCAGACCTGGATCTCAGCCCGCCACTGGTCGTAAAGGTCCGGGCCGATCACGAAGTCTTGCTGGCCTGGGTTGATCTTCTCGATCTTCGCCCAGAACTGGCTCGCCAGGCGGCGGGACAGCGCTTCGAGTGAGACGTAGTCCATCTCCGGCT
This sequence comes from Streptomyces auratus, assembly GCF_050433025.1. Lineage (NCBI taxonomy): Bacteria > Bacillati > Actinomycetota > Actinomycetes > Kitasatosporales > Streptomycetaceae > Streptomyces > Streptomyces auratus. The sequence continues at coordinate 3,405,413 of NZ_JBNGCB010000003.1, forward strand.
GCCGCCGGGTGAGGTAGTCGATCAGGAGCTGGCGGACGCCTTGGTGGCTGATCGAATAGCGGTCGACAAGCTGGGTGACGGTTCGCTGGCCGGTGTAGATGAACGCGCGCAACGTTGGCGGCGTCCCCAGCGGGAAGTGCTCCATGGCGTGCAGCACCTGCCAGGCCCCGAGGGCGGCGAACCGGCCAGTGCGTCCGGTGGAGCTGGGGACGACGCCCAAGCGCCGGCACTCCACCGAGTAGTGCAGCAGGGCCGAAGGCGTCAGGTCCTTCAGGGCAATACCCTGCGTGGTCAGCGCGGCCACGACATCGAACCTCGCCTTGGACTTGTGGACGTCCCGGAAGTGCTTGGCCGCCTCGACCGTCTCGAAGAACTCGTCCAGATAGCGATCGTTATGGATCTTGCGGAAGGGGCTCGGGTAGTCCTGGAATCTGTTGGCTCGCAAGCCCGTGACGGACGGGGCATGGTCGGCGTCGAAGCCGGCGGCCTTCCATCGCTGCTGCCAGGTGTCGCCGGCATGCTGCTGGAGGTGCCCGAGCAGCCGCTCCAGCCCTCGCAGACGGCGGGGGCAGTTCGACGGCCGGACGTCCCGCTTCACCAATCGGCAGACCTCCGTGATCGGGGCCCGGGACAGGTCGCCGAACGGCCCCGGGTGGACCTTGGGCGGAGGCGCCGGGGCGGCCTTGATCGAGGTGTCGAAGCGGGAGGCGGGAGCCGGGATGAACGGCTCCTCGCGGTAGTTCGTGCGCCGGTTGCGGCTGGTGTAGGTGTCCTGAGCCGTCGAGATGTCAGCCACCGAACACCACCTTGAAGTCCTCGGGGTCGTAGCCCGGGGCGATGCTCGGTCGGACGCGCGGCCGGTTGTAGTGGGCTTGCAGGGCATCGAAGAGGTCCTCGACACGGGCCCGCAGATAGCGCCCGGTGGTGGCAAGGTCGCTGTGGCGGAGCACGGCTCGCACTTCGACCAGTGTCAGGTTCGGGTCGTTGGCCATGCGCTCGGCTGCCGTATGCCGCAGGTCATGTAATGCCCAGTTGGTCTTCAGATTGGCGTTGGCCCGCTGGATGACACGGCGCATCGCCCAGTAGCTGAGCGGCTTCTCCGGCCCACACCGGGCCCGGAACACCGGATCATGGGCCGGCGGCAGCCCGGCCGAGTCGAGATAGGCGGCAAGCACCACCAGGGACTGTGAGCTGACGGGGATCGGCTCGCGCAGCTTGGTGCCCTTGGAGGTGACGTAGACGATCTGCCCTTGCCAGTCGATGTCCTCCGGCGTGATCCCAAGCAGCTCGGCGGCGCGGGCCCCGCTGGAGACATAGAGCAGCACAGCGGCCCTGTCTCGGTCGTGGTTCATCGCCGCAAAGAATTCGTCCCACATTGCGTCCGGGATCGCCCGCGGGTCGCCCTTGGGCACCCGCTGCCTCAGCCGGGCGCGGCGGAAGGGCCGCCCGGCTCATCCGGACTGTGATGGGCAAGAGCCTGCCTGCGGGCGGCGGACTGCGGCACCGGGTTGAGAACCGGTCCGCGGCCGTGCTCCTGGTGGAAGTCGTAGAAGCTGCTGAATGGTTGATCGTGGTGGGCTGGTAGCCAACCTGAAGGTACCGCTTGCCGGTGCGTGGGTTGACTGAGCCAGGCGGGGGCGAAGCCGGGTTGCTCCGGCGGCGCTGAGGATTCGCTGCCGTGCGCAGCCATCCCACTATGGCGGCTACCTCCGCCTCCACCGCTTTCTCCCACGGGACGCCGAGGAACCAAAGGATGCGAAACCACCGCAGCAGGTCGTATGCGTAACTTCTCCCCGTCAGGGGCTGTTGTCGCTGAGCGATAGATCCCGCAGGTAGGGCACTACCGGATCGACAGGATCCCCAGCCTCGTCCATCACCATGTACGGCGGGTGCTGAGTCTCCAGCTGGATCACCGAGCCGATCCGAGGCACGTCGGTCCGCCCCTCGATCAGCTGGTGGTGCAGGCTCCCCGTCACGCGGGCCTCCTTGAGCAGACGAATGTCGTCTCGCCCAACGAGTGCCAGAAGGTGCAGTTAACAAACCAGCCCTGCTCCGGGTGGTGCGCCACCAGGTGCGCGGCGTCCCGATCAGTGGCGTCGGCTGACGGGCACGGGGGCTGATGCTGGCACATGGGAGAACTCCGGGATCGGGGGTCTGGTTACGCCGTCGGGGTGAGCTGGGCTGTCGCTTCCGGCCGACCCACTTCAGGGCAGGTCGTGGCAGGCTGGCCAGCAGCCCCGGGCACCTGGGGTGGGGGTGCCGGTCTGGTCCCTCGCGGCTGCCGGCCATCCACCGGCGCCAGGAGGAGTTGAGGCGTCGCCTCCACCGAAGGCGACGGGGCTTGGCCTGGCTGATCGTCAGGAGGCGGTGCGCAGAGTGGAGGAGGACGCGCAGCCGCTGTCGTGCCGGGTAGCTCTTGCTGACGTGGGTGCCATCGATGAGAACGCGGGCATGTTCGACTGCGGCCAGAGCCGATGAGGATTGCCCGGCGCGTCCTGTGCAGATCGGCAGGAGATTGGCGATCATCGCCTCCACTGCCGGCACATGAACGCTGGCATAGAGCGCGGTGTCGACACCATCCAGGCATTCGCGCGCCGCGAGAATCACCTGCCGGGCATCCTCGCGCACCATCTGATGCTCATCCCCGTGCACCGCGGCCGTGATGACCTCCAGCAGAGTCGTCATTCCTCGTCGTCTCCCATCAGGTCGAGCAGAGCCACGATCGCGAGGGCGTATCGACGCAGGTGCGACAGCGCCTCGCCTGGAGACGGCCGTTCGTTGCGCAAGGCGATCAGGAGGCGCAGCTCCTCAGTGGGGTAGAACGCGACGCGGTGCGGGGCGACCTGCATAAGCAGGCGCGTGGACCGGCGGAACCGGTCGGCGATCCGCGCCGCATCCTCCGGGCTCAGTGGAGCGACCTCAGGTGGCCGTCGGCGTGGTGCAGGCAAGCCGAGCTTGACTAAGAGGCCGTCGACCTGCCGGGCCGGGGTGGCGACGCCAGGTCGGCCGCTGAGGATTTCTTCAAGGGTGGCGATCAAGTCGTCGGGGATACCCTCGTCAGCGAGGGAGCGGGAGAGGAAATGGGCAAGTCTGCGCTTCCCCACGTCCCTTTTGGAAACCGGTCGCCCCCGCAACTCGGTGGTGGCTGCGATGCCGAAAGCGACCATCATGACCTCCCAGCGGGGGCACGGAAGACGCACCACGTCGTCGTGCCGCCGTCGCTGACGCCCCACTCGTGCGCGAGGACGGTGACGAGGAGCAGGCCGCGGCCCGACGCGTCGTTGTCGGCGGCGCGGCGCATCTTGGCCGGTGTCGGGTTGCCGTCGGTGACCTCGATGCGCAGCTCGTTGTCGGGGTACCGGACCCGCAGCCCGACACCTCCTTTGCCGTGCTCGACGGCGTTAGTGACCAGCTCGGAGACGGCGAGCACGATGTTCTCGGCCAGCGGCCCGGGCACGTTCCACAAATCCAGGAAGGCGGCGGTGATGCGGCGCATGCAGGCGACGCAGGCCGGAGCTGGGGCGAAGGACACCTCGAAGGAACGCGAGGTCGAGGACTGCGGCAGTGTGTCTGCAGCGGCCCGCGCGACGGCTGTGGCGGGGCTCATTGTGTGCCTCCCAGGTGGACAGGGTGGGGGAGTCTCCTCCTGATGCCTGCCGGAGCAGTGCAGATGCCACCTCGGTGGCCGCTTGTGCACTCTCAGCGAGGAGCGTTACGAGCCTGGCAAGCGGAACCTGGTCATACCTAGCCCCATTTCGACGCCGGACTTTCGCCGGATCGGAACGCCGGTCGCCGGACTTTCGCCGCTCATTCGCCAGATCAGTGCCGGCTTCGCTAAGTACCGTCGATCCGGGGCAGGTTGAACCAGACGGCGCTCTACCGTCAGCGGTGGTGACGTACTGAACGTCAGGGAGAAGGGGAGCACCATGCGCACACTGCTCCGGCACCTGCTCGACGAGCGCGAGTGGCACGACTACGACGTGTTCCTGCCTCGTTTCCAGCAGGCAGCGCGGGAAGTTGCAGAGCGTGAGGGCCCTGAATCCCTGGCGAGGCTGGAGCCGGCCAAGCGGACCTTCCAAGGGTGGTACTACGGCGATCGCCAACCCAATGTCGATGCGCGACGAGTCCTGGTGCACCTGCTCGGCCACACCATCAAGCAGTTGTGGACACCGGTGCCAGAAGACCCGGGGCCCCAGGAACCGGCCTCGCAGTTTGGTACGGCCGCTACCCATGCCGAAACCGGCGTGGATCTGCGCGATATGAGAAGGACGGGCGTAATGGCTGCAAGGCGTGCAATGGATTTCGCCATGGGGGCGGAACGCGAGCTGGTAGGCGAGGACACCCTCGGATTCCTCGGTGACGAGGTGTCCCGGCTCGCGGAGGCATACCCCAAGGTCCCGCTGTCGGAAATCTGGGACGACCTGGCACAAAGCCAGGAGGAAGCCTTCCGGCTCCTGGAAAGCGGCCGAGCCAGGCCCTCCCAGGCCCGTGACTTGCTGTTCATGGCCGGCGTGCTGAGCTTCATGATGGCCAAGGGCTCCCACGACATCGGCGACCCCAAGGCTGCCATGATGCAGGCTCGCACCGCGAGCTTCCTCGCCCGCCAGGCCGAGCACACCGGCCTCACAGCCCTGGCCGACGGCCTGAAGTCCCTCATCGCCTACTGGGCCAATCGCCCCGAAGACGCACTTCACTACGCCCAGCAGGGCGCAGCAGCAGCGGAGGCTCTGCGGGGCACCGTGACCCCGTGGCTGTACGGACTCCAAGCCCGCGCCGCCGCCTTGCTCGGCGTCGAAGACACCGTCCGCACGGCCAACCAGCGGGCCCTCGCCCTGCGCGAACAGGTCGTGCCAGACGAACTGGACGCGCTTGGCGGTCTCTTCACCTACCCGGAGATCAAGCAGCGGTACTACGCCGTCGAGGCTGACGTCCTGCTTGGTCACGGGGATGCCCGTGTCGCCCGTGCCGCTCAGGAAGCCGTCGATGGATTCAGCGACCCTTCCGATCCGAACTGGGCATTCGGAGACCAGGCCGGAGCCCAGTGCAATCTTGCCCTGGTGCGTCTGTACGGCGACGACCTGGACGGTGCTGCCGAAGCCGTCCGTCCCGTCCTGGAGCTTGCGCCCAGCCACCGCAACAACGGCATCGTCGTCTCGACCGACCGCGTCCGCGCTGCCTTGTACCGTGGCCCTGTCCACGACGCGGCCGTAGCCCGCGACCTGCGCGCGGAGATCGAGATGTACCGGCCCGCGCGCCCTGCTCTGCCGAGCTGAGCACCGGTAGAGTCCACAACCATGTACCCGATCAGTCGTCGCGGCCCACGTCTGGAGCTCCGTGAGCTCACTGTCGACGACGTGGATGCGGTTCACGCGATCTACGGCAGCGCGGAAGCGACCGAGCACCTGTCTTTCGAGCCGCGCTCGCGTGACCAAGTCGGGCTGATCGTCGCTCGGTCGATCGCCGCAGCCACGGCGACTCCGCGAGACGAGTACGCGCTGGCCGTCATCGAACGGGACACGGCCGGACTGATCGGGTTCGCTCGCCTCGCCCTCGACCCGCACCAGCATCAGGCCGCCACGATCGGCTTCGCCCTGCGTCCGGAGACCTGGGGGGTTGGCTACGGAGCCGAAACTGTGCAGCTCTTGCTCGAAGTAGGCTTCGACGAGCTGAAGCTGCACCGAATCTGGGGCGCCCGAGCCCCGCACAACTCCGCGTCTGCCAAGACGATGATCACGGCTGGCATGCGAGAGGATTACACGATCCGCGAGCACATTCAGAAGGGCGGGCAGTGGCGCGACTCCGTCGTGCACACGATCCTGCGCCACGAGCGGCAGCCCACCCAGCGGTGATGTAGGGCCTTCGGTCGCCCCATCCGGTAGTTCCCTCGTGCGCTCGTGAGCGTGCTGATGGGTCGTGATGACTCAGCCTCCAGCGCGGAGGAGCGCGCCGTCCAGGCGCCGACGGGCCGGACCAATACCAGTTGACGGGATCTGCTTTGAACAGCCCGTTGGAGCGCGCCGCGCCGGCACTCGAGAACGCGGCCAACTTCGCCCATCCCCGCGATCGGAGGAGAGCGATGACGTACAGCGGCCTGGCGTCAAGAGCCGCAGCCAACTGGGACGAGGCGGGCGGCGCTCTGAGTCCGGTCCGCGGCTCCGCTACGGTGGATTGTGCTGCCCACATCCGGTTCCGTGTTGGTATTCCGCCCACGGCAGACGCGAAAGAATCTCGAAAGACTGGAACCCTCTCCGGGGCTATGTCAACGTACAACACCTCGGAAACATAAGGCCGGTGAGCGGCTTACCGGGTGACCCGATGAGGATTCTCTTCTGCCGATGCACGCGCTCCGATCCGTCCAGCTACCGCAGCGACTCTCTTCAACCTGGGCGTAGGTAACGCGTGGGCCGTGACCATCCAATCCAACTACAGGCGCTCTCGTCGGCTGTCTGTTTGTGCGTCTGCGCGACTGGCATTTTCGGACAGGACTTGGCGCAGCGGGGGTACCGCCTCGACCACCGCGTTCTTGCCTTGCGGCCAGGCAAACCGGATCGGTAAGCCGTGTGATGGCAGAACCGGTCGGTCGGGCGTTTTGTTGCCGCGAGGCTCCAGTACCTCTGCGAGTAAGAGCTACTGGTCGCAGGCCAGAAGGGGATCGAGCAATTGAGGTCCTACCGTTTGGTGCCGTGGCTGGCGGTCGAGGAACCTCCCAGCGAGATGCAAGCGGAACATAGACCACGATCGCCGGTTGGCCAAACCGGCGATCGTGAAGAACATTGTGGTGTTCGCAGCGGCTGTGCTTGGTGGTGGAGCCGTAGCGGACGCGGTAGGTGTTTCCTCGCTTGTCAAGGACGGGGTGCCTGTCCGTCCCACGTGAAGGGGCGCGAGGGGCTGCTGACCGCTGCGCTTGACGCGTTCTTCACACGTCACTTGAGAAAGACTTCGATGCCACGCCCCCCTGCGCTCAAACTTGCCGAGGTTCTTGCAGAGATCCGTATGAGCCCGTCCGCGTTCTATCGCCTTCGGGCCCGAGGTATGGCGCCACGGATGATCAAGTTGCCCAATGGAGAACTACGCTGTCGCCGCGCCGACTTGGACGCGTGGTGGGAAGCGTGTGAAAGGGATACGCCTGCATGGCGATGAGCTACAAGGTTCGCTTCTGGGAAATACGCGAGCGTCAAGACCGCCGCAAGGGATTTGAAATACGCTGGACGGTCAACGGCCGAGAAAAGTCTGAGTCCTTCCTCACTAAGGGGCTTGCAGAGAGCCGACGCGCCAAGTTGATGACAGCGGCTCGCGACGGTGAGCCGTTTGATACCCGGACCGGCCTGCCGGCATCCGAGCTGCGTGCTCTGAAGCAGCGGACCACGTGGTATGTCCTAGCGCGCGAGTACATCGAGCAGCGTTGGGACCGCACCCCTGGAAATACTCGCCGGACACTCGCCGATGCTCTGGCCACTATTACGCCGGCCCTCGTGGACCCGGGAGCCGGTTACAGGCCGCCGCGAGTACTGCGCCGTGCCCTCTATTCGTGGGCCTTCAACAAGAAGGCGTGGAACTCCGATCCGCGGGAGGAATGGAAGGCGGCACTGGACTGGCTGGAACGGCACTCCCTACCGGTCAGCGAGCTCGAGGAGCCCGACGTACTGCGCCGAGGGCTTGATGCTTTGTGCCGCAAGGTCGACGGGAGCGCCGCAGCGGCGAAGACCGTGAAGTGGAAGAAGGCGGCCATCAACGAAGTGTTCGGTGTTGCCGTCGAGCGAGGTTACTTCGGGCAAAACCCACTTGCCGGACTGCGCTGGACTCCTCCCGCGGTTGCCGACGAAGTCGATCCGGAATGCGTTCCGAACCCTGCCCAGGTCGCCCGGCTGCTCGCCGCAGTCAACGCGCTCTCTGGTCGAGGCCCACATCTGTATGCCTTCTTCGGCTGCATGTACTACGCGGCGATGCGCCCCGCCGAAGTCATTTACCTGCAGAAGTCCCAGTGCCGCCTTCCTGCCGCTGGCTGGGGCCTGCTGAACCTCAAGGGCGGTGTCGTGACAGCGGGAAAGGAGTGGACCGACAACGGCGCCGTTCATGAGATCCACTCCTTGAAGCGACGTGCGGCCAAGGCCACACGACCGGTCCCGATTCCGCCTGTCCTCGTCCGCATGCTCCGCGAACACCTAGAACGCTTTGGCGTGGCACCGGATGGACGCGTGTTTCGTAACGCGGCGGGGAACTACATCGATGCCTCGGCGTACGGCATAACGTGGCGCCGAGCACGTGAGGCCGCGCTCACCCTCGATGAGCTTGCCCTTGAACTGGTGCAGCGGCCTTACGACCTGCGTCATGCGGGCATCTCCTTTTGGCTGGCCTCCGGGGTCGACCCGGCCGAGTGCGCGCGTAGGGCCGGGCAGAGCATCCAGGTTCTTTTCCGCTACTACGCCAAGTTCCTCGCCGAAGCACGCCATCATGCGAACCGCCTGATCGAGGACTCCATGCAGCGGTGGGACGAGTGCGAGGACGCGCCAGCGGGTCCCTGAGGGCGGAGTTGGCCCGGAAATGCCCCGGAAGAGCTGGTCAGACGTGGGCCAGGGGTGGGAGGAACCGGGAGTAAGGCCAAATTTCGTCTGGCGGCCCAGGTGCATCCCGACAAGGGCGCCTGCCGGGCATCTGCCCTGGTCAGGCGCCCTTTCTTTGCGTCTAGAAGAACCCCAGCTTCTTCGCCGAGTAGCTCACCAACAGATTCTTCGTCTGCTGGTGGTACAGCGCTCATAGTGGTGCTGCAACGGGTCAAAATGCCCGATCTGAAGCCGAGTTGGTCCGCACCTGGCCCGGATCTTGGTACGTGGTGCCAGCGGCGGAGGTCCCCGCGGTACTGCCTGGCGATGTGGCAGCCGCGGTCCAGCCACCGGGGTCAGCCCGACTTTGGCGGCTTCTGCGCGTCGAAAGCGAAGAGAGTGTTCTTGGCCGCGGCCACGATCACCGCACGCCCCGAAAGAGTCACCCGCGGGGTTGCGCCCTGCTCGCCCGTCAACCCATCGGCCTGCGGATCTGTTGTCCACAGGGGTTTGCCATCGTGCGGCGACAGCGCGACCACCCGTCCGGTGGCCGAGCTGAAATACAGTGCGTCGGCTCCCGCGACAGGACCCGACGCGCCCTCCACGCCAGTCTGCCGCGACCACTTCTTCCGGCCGGTCGCGGGGTCGAGTGCCGTGACGAGACCGGTCTGCCCGCTCACGTAGACGGTGCTGCCCGCCATGCCGGGCGTCCCCGTGTACGTCGTGGCCAGGCGGGAGTACGTGACCTTCTGCGAGGCCGGGTCGACCCGTGCCACCCCGTTGAAGCGGTCCAGCTCCGTTCCCCCCATGTGCACGTGCAGGAGTACGAGCCTGCCGTTGGCGACGCCCATCGGCACGGCGGGGCCGTTGACCGTGATGGGCCTGCCCAGTGTCCCCGAGGCGCGGTCGACCGGGTACAGGGTGGGGTGGCGCACCGCCAAGGCATCCACCTCCGCATCCGTCGCGCACATCGCGACGAGCTGGGGGCCCACCGGGACGGGAGCGCACTGCTTACCCGCAGGGAATGGCGACCTCCATGTGACCTGACCGCTGTGCGCATTGCGGGCCTCGAAGCGGGAGTGGGAAGCGTCGACCGTCACGACGTCGGAGCCGATCACAATGGCGTCCTGAGTCCGACCCGTGACGGCCGTCGACTGGGCGCCGGACGGCACGGACCACAGCTCCCGGCCGCTGTTCGCGTCGATGGCCACCACCTCGCTGCGAGGGTCCTGCGGGGCGCCCTGGGCGGCGAAGCGGTAACCGAGCACCGTGTCGTCGGTGGCGCCCACCAGGTACATGCCATTGACGGGGACGCCGGGGCTCTTCGCCGTCCACACCCGCGAGCCGTCCTTGGCCCTGATACGGGCCGCGACAACACCGCCGCCCCCGCAGAACAGCGCGTCGCCGTGCGCGACGCAACGCAGCTCGTCGGGTAGGTCCTCGCGACCGCCCGGCACGGTCCGGTGCCACGGCTTGAAGCCGTCCGGAAGTGCGGCAACCGGGGCCGCAAGGCTGTTGCCCTGGTCGCCGCCGCTGTTCCCCCCAAAGCCGCCCGCCGTCAGTGCCGCGACTCCTCCACCGATCGCTGCCACCGTGACCGCGACCGCAGCCGCGAGCGCGGGACGCCATCGGCCACGCGGTCGGCGGCCGAGGGAGGTGTCGACGCTCCCCGTACCGGGACCGGCCGGGGTGGCGGTCGGGGCAGTCGGCGCCGGGGTGGCCGGCGCCGCGAAGTGATGCTGGGTGATCATGTCGCGGGTGCGGCCCGCACCAACTTCCCTCGCGTCGGTCTGGCCGAGGTCGGCCGGCAGGTCCCGTAACAGCACGAGGAGTTCGTCCGCCGAGGGGCGCGCATCGGGCTCCTTGGCCAGGCACAACTCGACGACCGTGCGCAAGGCCACCGGCACGTCCTCCAGCGACGGCACCCCGTGCACCACCTGATACGCAACGATGTATGGGCTCTCCGCGTCGAAGGGCCCGTGGCCCGTCGCCGCGTACGCCAGCAGCGTCCCCAGCGAGAAGACATCGGACCGCGGTCCCACATCACGCGGCGCCTGCAACTGCTCCGGGGACATGAAGGGCGGCGTACCGATGACCCGCCCTGTCACCGTCAGCGTCTGCTGGTCCACGGCGCGCGAAATGCCGAAGTCGATGACGCGTGGGCCCTCGGGTGAGAGCACGACGTTCGAGGGCTTCAGGTCACGGTGGACGACCCCCACCCGGTGGATGTCCCGCAGCGCCTCCGCCAGCCCGATGCCGAGCCTCCTCAGCTCCGCTCCGCTCAGCGGGCCCTTCGTGGCGATGCGCCGGGAGAGCGTGTGCCCCTGGATATAGCTCGTCGCCATCCACGGCTGCTCGGCCTCAGGGGCAGCGTCGACCACGGCGGCGGTGAACGCGCCGCTCACCCGCCTCGCCGCCGCCACCTCCTGCCGGAAGCGGGTGCGGAACTCGTCGTCCGCCGCGAACTGCGGGTGGATCAGTTTGATCGCGACAGGTCGCCCTGAACTCGTACGGGCCAGAAAGACCGTGCCCATGCCACCCGAGCCGAGCCGGGCCTCAAGTGGATAACCACCGATCTCGGCTGGATCACCTTCGCGCAGCGACACTCTTCCCGACCTCTCGTCCCCCGTGTACCCCTGCCACCACGAGCCTGAGTACCAGTCCTGCACACAAACTAGCCGCTCCAGCGCCCGTGCCTGACATCCCTCCCGCTCCGTCAGTTTCTGCAGCACCTCCTCGAAGTGCTGCAACGCCCGCCTGCTCGGCCCATTGCCGGCAACTTCTCCGCTCGACGCCCGACAGCAGCCCGAGCAGGTCCGCACGTGACGCAGCCCGGGGCTCAACCCGTCTGAACCTGCCCGCAATCGAGCCATGACCTCGTCGAACTCTGCCCGCCACCGGGCGGGTCTACGCTGTGGCCCGCGGCCCCGGCGGTCCGTGCGTGCGTCCGGCTGGCCGTCTGTCCGGACACGTACGCCGGCAGGAACGCTCCCGGGAGAACCGCCGACGCACGAAGGGGCGTCCGCGCGTACGAGCTGGGCGAGGACATCGAATTGCTCGCCGGGTTTCCCCGTCCCACTCCGCAGGGAAGCTCGTGTCCGGCGCCGAACACCGACACGTTCCAGCCCCGGACTGCTGTCGGTTGGCTCGCGCGCCAGTGGTGCTCTTCAGCGAGGGTGCGGCGCTGGGTGAACCGCACAGGGTGCCAGCGACGCCAGTGCGTGCCGGACGGGACCTGGTTGAAGGAGCAGGTGCCCTCCAGCCGGACTTGGTCCAGATGCACGGTCCCGGTGAACAGGCACCCCCAGCAGCAGCCCCCGCAGATAGACCGCACCCCACCGGCGCTGATCCACCCGCCCGAACGGCTCGAACATCTCCGCCGCGAAGTCCTCCAGATCACACCGGACTGCGGCCAACTCCCCACCCAGCACACCCGATCGACGACACCACCGATCAAGAAGACACGCCGCCGCCACACCAACCCGACCAAGCCCTACTAGGGGCTCGTAGGGGTTTTGGCCCCGTCGCTGGCTCTGGTTGAGTCAGGGGCCCCCACGTTGACCCTCCAGGAAGGACTCCACGTGGCTCAACCGATGAGCGGCGTCAAGGACCTGATGAGGGTTCCCGGTCTGCCCCAGCTGTTCCTCTGGTCGATGCTGGGCCGGCTCAACGTGTCGGCTCTACCGATCGCGCTGTCGCTGATGCTGGTGCGCTGGAGCAACTCGTACGTCGTCGTCGGCCTGGTCGGCTGCGCACTGACCCTGGGACAGGGCGCGGCCGGGCCCCTGCGCGGACGGGCGGCGGACCGCGGTTCGACCGTCCGGCTGCTGGTGATCACGGGCGTCGGCTACACGACGGGCTTGGCCGTGATCGTGACGCTCGCGGCGAGGGCGCCCGCGTCATGGTGGCCGGTGGTCGTGGTCGTCGCGCTGGTGACCGGGCTCAGTGCCGTGCCGGTGTCACAGATCAGCCGGGCGGTGTGGCCCAAGATCGTCGGCTCGGAGCTGACCTCCACGCTCTACACGGCTGAGGCGACCGCGTCGGAGGTGATCACCACCACCGGGCCGCTGCTCGCCTCCCTGGTCATCGCCGTCGCCGGGCCGTATTGGGCGGTCGGTGTCACGGGGCTGCTGGCCCTGGTCTCGGCCCTCGTCTTCGCCGCCGCGCTCGGCCGCGCCGGCGTGGGCGGTGAGCCGTTGCCGCAGCGCGGCGAGCGGCTCGCCCAGCGGTCCCTGCTGACCGAGGGGCCCTTCGTCCGGGTGGTCGCCATCTCGATGCTGGTCACGGCCGCGATCTTCGCCGTCAACCTGTCGGTGGTGGCCTGGACGCAGAACATCGGCCGTCCCGCCTTGGCCGGGGTGCTGACCGCCTGTTGGACGGCCGGCTCGCTGGCCGGCGGGTTCGCACTGAGCACCTTTGCCCGGGAACTGCCCCGGGCGCTGCGGGTGGCCGGGATGGCTGTCGGGATGGCCGCTCTCGCTGTCCTGCTCCCGCCGGTTCTGGGCACGGTGCCCCTCTGGCTGGTCGTCGTGGTGCTGTTCCTCGGCGGGACGGCCATCGCGCCGACTCTGGCGGCCACCTACGAGCAGATCGCCGAGGCGTCCCCGGAGGACCGCAGGGCGGAGGCGTTCGGCTGGATGGCGACGGCAACCGCGGGCGGCGGCGCGCTGAGTGCGGCACTGACCGGGGTGCTGCTCGACTTCTCCGGGCCTGCGCTGCCCGTCGCCGCCGGTGCGGCGCTCGTCGTCGTCGCACTGGTGCTGACCGTATTCGGCCGCAAACCGCGCGCACCGTCGGCCGAAACTGTCGAAGAAGTCACCGCATGATCCGGCCTCGCCCCCCATCACCCCGTATTCCACTGGCCGACCGGCATCCGTTGGTCCACCTGCCGACGTACGCCCGGAAGACGGTCGAGCAGGTTGGCGTGGACCCGCCCGCGGGCCGGCAATTCCCTCACCGTGCCGGGCCACCGGCGGATCGGAGAACGCAACCATGGCCGACAGCTTTGCGGCCGAAGAGGTCAGGCAATTCTCGTACCAGGGCTACGAATTCGCCTGCCGGATCGTTGAGTGCCCGACACCGGTCACCGAGCCGATAGTCGTCTTGTGCGGGGCGTTCCAGAACATCCGCAGCTACCATCGCTACGACAAGTACTGGCACGACTCGGCCACCGTCATCTGCATGGAGCCGCCGGGCTCGTACTCGCCCGATCCGGTGCCGCGGACCGTCGGGTACGACTTCGACGCCGGCGCGCTGGCCTATCTGCTCGACGAACTGGATCTGCCCCGCATCAATCTGCTCGGCGTCAGCCTGGGCGCCGCGCCCACGCACCGGTTCGCCCAGGAGTACCCGGAGCGGCTCGCGCGGCTGATGCTCACCGGCGCGGCGTGGGGCGACACCGCACGTCGCGGGGCCGCCGAACTCGAACACTGGCTGGGGCTGCGCCGGGCGGACGAATTCGGCCGCACGATGGTGGAACTGTGCGTGAACGGGGACCCGACCCGGACCGTACGCAATCGGGAGGCCGTCCGGCGCGCTCTGCTCGACCATCTGAGCACGGCGTCGGAGGCTGAAATGGTGCGGTACCTCGCCGTCGCCCAGCGGTTGGTCGACCATCCGGCGACGCTACCGGGCCGGATCTCCGGGATACCCGCCCTGTGCGTGACCGGGGAGCACGACGACCTCGCTCCCCCCGACCTGGCGCGGAGGATGGCCGCCGACATCGACGGCGCGGCGTTCACGACCATTCGCGAGACCTGCCACGTGTCCTTCCTGGAACGCAATGCCGACTGGGCCGACCTGGTGCTGCGGTTCTTCACCGACCAGCCGCTGGCCGGCCTCGACTACCTCACCGGCCTGGAACATCCGGCCGGTCGCCCCGAGCACGAAGAGACGGCGTCCTCCGTATGGTGACCGTCGACCTGAGCGCGTACGGCCCCGGTTTCTTCACCGATCCGTACCCCTACTACGCCCGGCTGCGCGAGGCCGGGCCGGTGCACGAGATCGTCTTGGCCGACGGGGACCGGTTCTGGCTGATCGTCGGCCACGACGAGGCCCGGGCGGCCCTGGCCGATCCACGTCTGGCCAAGTCCCTCGAACCGCCGAGCGAGGACGAGCGGCACGTCCTGATCACCGATCCGCCGGACCATACGCGGCTGCGACGGCTCGTCTCGCGGGAGTTCACCGCGCGCCGGGTGGAGGCGATGCGCCCGCGCGTCCAGGAGATCACCGACGGTCTCCTCGACGAGATGGTGGCCGGGCGGCGGCGAGCCGACCTGGTCCCGTCGCTGGGGTCCCCGCTGCCGATCACCGTGCTCTGCGAACTGCTCGGGGTCCCGTTCGCCGACCGGGAGGACTTCCGCGGCTGGACGGAGCGGGTTCTGGTGCCGGCCGAACCGGACACCATCGCCTGGTGGAAGAGCCGGGGATTCGCGCAGGCCGGGATGGCCCTGACGGACTACCTGAAGAACATGATCGAGGACAAGCGCCGCTCTACGCCCACCGGCGACCTGATCTCCTCGCTGTTGCGGACAACCGCGGAGGACAACGACCGCCTGTCGGCCGCCGAGCTGCACTCGATGGTGTTCATCCTGATCGTTGCGGGCCACGAGACCACGGCCAACCTGATCACCAACGGCGTACGCGCGCTCCTGGCACACCCCGAACAACTGGCGGCGCTGCGTACCGACCCGGAGGGACTGATCGACCAGGCGGTCGAGGAGATGCTGCGCTACGACGGCCCGGTGGAGACGTCGACCAAGCGGTTCACCCTTGAGGCCGTCAGCTACGGCGCCACGAAGATCCCGCCAGGGGAGACGGTTCTGGTCAGCATCGCGGCGGCGGGGCGTGACCCTGCGCAGTTCGAGCGACCCGACACGTTCGACATCCACCGCGGTAGGACCGGCACCCGCAGTGGCCACGTCGCCTTCGGCCACGGCATCCACTTCTGCCTGGGTGCCGGGCTGGCACGGATGGAGAGCCGGGTCGCGATCCTGACCCTGCTGCGCCGCTGTCCCGACCTGGCGCTCGACGTCGATCCGGCCGGTCTCGACTGGCTGCCGGGCATCAGAGTCCGGGGTGTACGCAGTCTGCCGGTGCGTTGGTGAGCGTTCCCGCACGCTGAACCGGCCCGGTCGTCCGGGTGGGCGACGTGGACGGTGCACAAGCGGGCGGTCGACCTCGGCTCCGCGCGTAAAGCGGGCGATCCGCCGATGCTGAGGGCTTCGGTTCGTCACGGCCGTTCGTGCGAAGGAAACCAGACGCCCCGTCACGGCGGCCCCGGGCATGCCCGACCCACCGCAGACGGAGCCTCGGCCGTGACCGCCGCCGACATCGCCCCCGCCTCGCTTTCGCCGAGCAGGGCACCGCCGTGGGATCAGCGGGGTATGAAGGACTCGCCGTCGCACGCCCATCCGCACGCCTGGGCTTCCGCGCCGCCGACACAGCAGCCTTCCGATCGCCGACCAACCCGCGCGATCGCGCATCAGACGCGGATTCCAGCGTTCCGCGGAAACCACTGCTCACGACCGAGCGGCACCTACGGTCCCGGGGGCTCGGCAAGGTGAAGGCCTTGCCCGCCGTACGTGTTCACGGGTCTTGGCGCCACCGGGAGACGAGTGAGACGGCCTGTTCAGGGTTGAGGCGCGGGTCGCACAGCGTGGTACGGCTGACGGTGGGGGAGTCGAGGGCGCGGAAGTCGGGGGCGCATTCGGTGACGTCGTCGGGTGTGGCCTCCAGGTGGAGTCCGCCGGCGATGCCACCGGCGAAGGTGACGGCCCGGCAGAAGGCCTGCACTTCCTCCGCCATGGTGGGCAGCAAGCGGGTCTTGTGGCCGTCGGGGGCGGTGACGGTGTTGCCGTGCATGGGGTCGCACAGCCAGATCACCGGGTGGCCGGCACGGTGGACGGTCCGGACGAGCGGGGCGAGGCAGGAGCGTGCCGCATCGGCCCCCATGCGGGCGATGAGCGTGAGGCGGCCCGGACGGCGCTGTGGGTCGAGGCGGGCACACAGCGCGGTGAGGTCGGCCGGGGTGGTCGTGGGACCGACCTTCACCGCAACGGGGTTGAGCACCTCGGAGATCAGGTCGATATGGGCACCGTCGAGCTGATGGGTGCGCTTGCCGATCCAGGGCCAATGGGTGGAGCCGAGGAGACGTTGTCCGTCGTCCAGGTCACGGACCAGGGGGAATTCGTAGTCCAGGACAAGTGCTTCGTGGCTGGTCCAGGTCGGAAGGGAGGTACCGGTACCGGGGTGGTGTGAGTCGCCGGCGGGGCCGCGCCAGCCGAGATGCTCCATGACGTCGTGAGCCGCCCGGTAGGCCATCAGCATCCGCAGGGGGTCGTGGCGGCGGGCGGCGAGGTCGCGAGTGGGGGCGTTGACCATGTGTCCGCGATAGACGGGCAGGTCGACACCATCGACCGGTTCGACCGGGTGCGAGCGGGGCTTGGCGAACTGGCCGGCGATGCGCCCCACGCGCACAACCGGTTTGCCGGTCGCGGCCTGCAGGGTGTCGCCGAGCAGGTGAAGCAGGGCGGACTTGCGCGAGACATGTCCCGCCGTGCATTCGTCGGGGTGCTCCGCGCAGTCACCGGCCTGGAGGACGTGAGCCTCTCCTCGCGCCACCCCCGCCAACTGGTCACCGAGTCCGCGGACGTCCTCAGCCCTCACCAGAGGAGGCCGCTCGGCGAGGATCGTCCGTACCCGCTCCGCCTGGAAGGGGTCGGCCCATTCGGGCTGCTGCCTGGCGGGATTGCGTGTCTGCGTGACGGAGCTACCCACCACAGCCTCCAGAGTGTCGGGAAGGGAACGTAGGGAATGCAGAGAAACGGGCGGAGCGGCCTCGACGGTTAACCAGCCGGCACTCGCCTCGAAGAACATCCCGAAGTGCCATGAATCAGCCCTGCTCCCGGAATGCCTGATGGGGAACACCGGTACAGGCTGACTTGACTATAATCAGCCCGCGAATGGCGCACCTCGCGCGCTGGCGAAAACAGGGGGGTGGTGCGGGGAAATAGGGGGGAAACCTAAATATTAGGGGTGAGTAAACCGGGCCTTCGAAATGAGTGGGGGTGTGCCTTCCGTAGGCTCCGCCGAGTGGTTTCATGGTGGGAGCGCAGGCGCTCTTCGGCCTGCCGGCCTGTCTGGATCTGCCGTCCGTAGGTCCCCATCCGGTCCAACTCGGCATGGAGGGGGGTGGGTTAGTCTTCGGTGAGGTCTTCCTTGTTGCGACGTAGGAATTTCCCGGTCATACCCGGGTCCTGGCCGCCGCCCTGGTGCGGGCCTTCCGGCCGCCCGGTCGCTCGCCGCTCAGGCCCGCGGGGCGACACTACGGTCGTCCGCTGCCGCCTGCCGTGCCTCTCCCTCGCGGGGAGCGCCGGCATGTTCAAAAGGGCAAAGATCTTCTGGGAAGCTGGACTCCGGACCGGGCGTCCATGCAATGTGACAGAGCGAGATCCGCCGAACCGTCCGTCCGGTCCATTCCGGATCCGAGGAAGTCAGTCATCCACAGAAGTTCGGATGCCGCCAGTATCCGGACATCCTTTCTTTCCGAGTCCTCCGTGGCGACGCAGATCTCCAGAATTCCAGCCGAATCCGTAGCGATGAGCAGAGGGGGATGGAGAGTGGGCGTGCTGACACTGGGCTCAGCGTGGCTCCGTTCCCGTCACCGCCGCACCCGCGGTGAATTCTCGCCACCGCTTGCGTGGTGAGGTCTCCGCGGCCGACCGGCCGTCAGGAACGATGAAAGGCGGGGGAAGAGAGAAATGAGGTTGACGTGCACTTACGCGTACAGGGCACTTCTCAGACAGGCGTGGACGGGGCGATGTCGCCGCTCGGTGGTCTGAGAGAACGCCGGCTGCTCACCTGTCGTCGCCGAGTGCCCGCTGGGTGAGCGGCTGAGCGGTCGGCTGATGCCGGCGCTCCACCGGTGCGGCCGGCGGACCGACGTGCTGTCAGTTTTCGGGCACCTCGGGCGAACTGGTGGAGCGGTTCGGACCGGAGCCGTCGGGGGAGCCGCGTCGTCCGGAACGCGCCATCCTCGCACACGCTCCCGGACCTGGAGGTGCCGACGGCCGGGTCCGCGAGGGGGAGTCGAAGGGCGCAGGAGCGGGGCGGGGTGCCGCCACCTCCTCGCACCGTAGGCGCCATGTCGGCCGGACGCCTCCGACGCCCGTGACGCTCCGTCCGTGAGCCGTGTGCCGGCGCGGGTCGGCAAGGGTCACAGGTGCGGGCACCGGGTGGTGTCCGACCGGGTGGAGGGCGGCGAACGGCAGAGTACGAACCACAGGTTGACGGCTCGGGGGGGCGACATTTCCGAACTCGACCTCGGTATCCAGCCATTGAGGCATTCCAGGGGCGACAGGTCGGTTGATACGGTCCGTCGTCAATGTCGGATGTTCATTCCTCGATGCGCATACATCATCACGCGCATCCAAGCCAATAGTGCGCTGCTGACTTGCAGTTGTGTCTTGCGAGAGGACCCCCGTGAGCGACATCCTTGAATTAGTCCTGTCGAACCATGCGGCCCCGGAGTTCAAGAACTGGCACAAAAATGGGGGACTCCTCTTCCTTCGTGGGCCGAAGTGCGTAGGGAAGACCACCACGCTCAACCGGATCTGCGCATCGGAAGCAGACTCCGGAGCGCTGAGCCTGTGGGCGACGGGCTGGCTGAACGAGTACGGTTCCCCGTTCGGGGTCCTGCAGCAGATCCTGGACCAGTTGGACGCGGCCGAGGAGGGCGGGGACCAGCCGAACGGCGCCGGCCCCTCGTCGTCCGTCGCGGATGGTCCACGGACCCCGTCCGACCTGACCTTTGAGTGGGTGTACGCCCGACTGTTGAAGATCGCGGCGAGACGTCCCCTGCTCATAGTCGTCGACGACATCAACTACGTCGACGGCCCCTCGCAGTTGTTCCTGCGCTTCGTGGCGCGACGGCTGAAGGGGACGCCCATCCGGCTGGCCATGGCCGAGCGAACAGGATGCGCCCTCTCGTTCTGCGACGACCTGCGCACGGACATCCTGCGACTGCCGTACACCAGCCTGGTCCGGATGCGGCTCCTGGGACGCAAGCAGATCGCCCGGTCCCTCACCGAGCACCTCCCGCAATTCCGCGGGTCCTTCCCGTGCTCGGCAGTGAACCGCGTGGCCGATGACCTCCATGACCTGACCGGCGGCAACCTGCTCCTCGTCGACGCTCTGCTGCGGACGTGGCTCACGTCGGCCGATCCGATGCCGAAGGAACTGACCGTCGACACGGCCTTCCACGACTGCGTCCGGGGCATGATCAGCGACACGGACATGCCCGGCATGCTCAGCGGCGCCCACGCGGTGGCCGTCCTCGGCGACTTCGCCTCCCTGCCACGGTTGGCCCGACTGCTCGGGATCGGCATCACCAGGGCCAGCAGGATCTTCGGCGCGCTCAACGACCTCGGCATGCTGGCCGGCGACTGCCTGCGGCCCGACATGCGCCGGGCGCTGCTCCAGGACGAGAGCTTCACCGCGCGCGGAGAGCTGCATCTGCGGGCAGCACATGTGCTTTTCGAGGACAGCGCGCCCCTGACACAGGTCGTGGAGCATCTCACCGCGGTGGGGATGATCGGCGCGCCATGGGATCTGCCACTCGTCCTGGGCCTGGTCACCCAGGCCCTGAAGAGTGGCAGTACGGACGTGGCCGGCAGGCTGCTCAAGCTGGCCAAGGGCTCCGCCGTCGGCCCCGAAGAGCGCTCCGCCGTGGAGATGATGCTGCTGCGCACCACCTGGCTGACCGACCCCGGGCTGGTGGCCTCCCTGCTGCCGACGCTGGGCCGCGCTGCCTTCCGCGGTGTCCTGAACGCCACGGACCTGGCGTTCCTGGTGCGAGCGGCACTGTGGCACGGTCTGACGGAGCTGGCCGCAGAGCTGATGCCCCTGATGCGTGAGAAGGCTCCGCGGTCCCCCTATCCGGCCGAGGTCGGTCTCGCGGAAGCGCTCTACAGCCTGTGGAGCGGCATGCCGATGGACTGGGCGACGCTGGAATTGTCCTCGTCGAGTGAGGCCGACGAGCGTTATGGGCCGGGTGCCGACGTGCATTCTCTGCTCACCGGTCTGCGCAAGATCCATGCCCCGGCCAATGAGGG
The DNA here is from genome assembly GCF_050433025.1 of Streptomyces auratus. Lineage (NCBI taxonomy): Bacteria > Bacillati > Actinomycetota > Actinomycetes > Kitasatosporales > Streptomycetaceae > Streptomyces > Streptomyces auratus. The sequence continues at coordinate 3,426,066 of NZ_JBNGCB010000003.1, forward strand.
AGACCGGGCCCAGGCGATCTTCTGGGCCGAGCAGATACTCCAGGGCATCCGGGTCCAGTCCTCGGCGGTGGAAACCCTGTTGTTCGCCTACACCGTGCTGGAGAGCCTGGGCTCACTGCGCGCCGCGCGGCCGTGGTTCACCCAGCTGTCGGAGGCGCTCGAAGCGCATCCGTCGCCGCTGTGGGAGGCCCTGGTGTCGGTCGTGCAGGCGAAGATCTCGTTGGAGCTCGGTGACCTCGGCTCCGCGTACCGGTGGATCCAGAAAGCGCTCGCGCGCAAGCCCTGGCACGAATGGGGTGCGCCGATCGCCAGTATCGCCGCGCTGCTGGTCCAGACCCTGACGGAGATGGGCAGGACGCAGGAGGCCGCGGAGGTACTCGACCGGCCCATTCCCCCGGCGGCGTACCAGGGATGTGGCGGTCTGAAGTACGTCTACGCTCGCGGCAGGTATCACCTGGCGACCGATCGGCTGCACGCGGCGCTGGCCGACTTCGAGTCGTGCAGGGACATGAGTGCCTCCCTGTGGATCGAGACGCCCGCGCGCGCCAGCCAGACCCATCTGATGGTGCCCTGGCGCTGCGGGATGGCGGAGGCGTATCTGGCCCTCGGGGACGTGGCGGGTGCCCGGGACGCTCTTCGGCAACAGCTGCAACAGCTGCCCAAGGAGGAGACGTCCGTCCACGGGACCACGCTGCGCCTCCTCGCCAAGACCACCGAGGACGACGCCCGGCGGCTCTCCCTGCTGAAGAACTCCGCGGACACACTGGAACGCGATGGCAGCAGGCTGCAGCTCGCCTACACGCTGACCGAACTCGCCGCCGCCTACCGGGAGACCTCGCGACTGAACCTCGCCCGGACCACGTCGAAGCGGGCCCGGCGCATGGCCGAGCAGTGCGAGGCGGGCCGATTGCTCGCGCTTGTCACCGCGGACGCCCATGGGCCCGGACGGGACATGCAGCCGGTCTGCCACCACCCGGAGCTCGCCGAACTGAGTTCCGCCGAACGGCGCGTGGCGGTCCTGGCGATCCTGGGACACACGAATCGGGAGATCTCCGGGAAACTGTTCATCACCGCCAGCACGGTGGAGCAGCACCTGACGCGCATCTACCGCAAGCTCCGCGTGCAGCATCGCGAGGACCTGCTGGACAAGTTCTCCACCGGGTTCATGGCCCTCGAACAGAGCGGCTGAGTCCGACCCGTCCGGGAGTGTGGGGGAGCGGAGTCCGCTCCGTTCGCGTGCCCCACTCCCGCACGTTCTCACCCCACGGCGACGCGGGATATCCGGTGCGCCGCGCGCAGGCCTTCCGCTGTGGCCCGTACGGCGTTGAGCCCGTCCGTTCCCGCGGCGCCGCCCGCGGTGACGACGGGGACACCCGCCTCGCGCAGCAGCGGGGCCAGCTCGTCCACCGGGACCTGGCCAACGGCGAGCACGACATGGTCGGCGTCCAGGGAGCGCTCTGTGCCTTCCGCGTCGGTGAGGAGGACGCCGGTGGGTGTGATCTCCCGGTAGGTCACGCCGGTGAGCATCCGTACACCGGCGGCCCTCAGATTCCGCATGACGACCCAGCGGGTGCTGGGGCCGATGCCCGCCCCGATCCGCCGGCCACGCCGCAGCAGCGTCACCTCGCGCGGCGCGTCACGGACGGCGGGTTCCCTCCCGGAGTGCGGAGTGCTCCCGGCCACGGCGTGTCGGGCCAGGAACTCCTCCGGCGTCACCTCGGCATCCGGGTCGGTGGTCAGGGTGTGCGCCAGATCGATGGCGATGCCGCCCCCGCCGATGATGACGATCCGGCCGCCGAGCGCTTCGGGATCGGCGAACGCCTGCGCGTAGTTGCGGACATGGGGCAGCTCCGCGCCGGAGAGGGACAACCCGGCGGGGAGCACACCGGTGGCCAGCACCACACCGTCGAACGACCGCAGCTCCGGGACGTCCGCACCGCCGATGCGACGGCCCAGGTGCAACGGCACACCGGCATCCCGCAGTTCCCGTACGTGGTGGTGGATGGTCCCGGCGAATTCCGCCTTTCCCGGCACCTGGGAGGCCAGCCGGAACTGACCGCCGGCGTGGGCCGCGGCTTCGTACACCTCGACACGGTGGCCGAGGCCGGCCAGCGTGCGGGCGGCCTCCAGTCCGGCGATGCCCGCGCCGATCACGGCGTAGCGGCCGAACGGCCCACTGCGGTGGCGGGCCGGCTGCGGCGGGGGGAACTGCCTTTCGTGTCCGGCTCTGGGGTTGACGAGGCAGGAGACCCTTTCGGTGCCGAAGGAGCGGTCGATGCACGCCTCGTTGCAGGCGATGCAGGCATTTACCCGGTCGGGGTGGCCGGCGGCCGACTTGGCGACGAGCTGAGGGTCGGCCAGGAACGGCCGCGCCATGGCCACGAAGTCCACCTCACCACCGGACAGGGCTTCGTCGGCCTGCGCGAGGTGCGGGAAGCGGTTGGCGGCGATCACCGCGACATCCGTGTGGCCGGCGGCCAGCAGCGTGCGTTTGAGTGCCTTGGCGCAGGCCGCCCAGGTACCGGCGGGGACCTCGGACTGCACGGTGGGCACCGGTGACTCGTGCCAGCCCACGCCGACGGAGAGCGCGTCGGCCCCGGCCCCGGCGAGCGCCACCGTGAGCGCGGTCACCTCGCCCGGCGGAGTGCCCCCGGCCATCAGGTCGTTCCCGGAGATGCGGAAGAGCACCGGGAAGCCCCGGCCCACGGCCGCGCGGACCGCGTGCAGCACCTCCAGCGGAAACCGGCGCCGCCGTTCGGCGTCACCGCCCCACGCGTCGTCGCGCAGGTTGGTCAGCGGTGCCGTGAACTGGTTGATCAGATAGCCCTCGGAGCCCATCACCTCCACGGCATCGAATCCGAGGGCGCGTGCGGCGCGCGCTCCCTCGGCGAAGTCGTCGATCGTGGTGGTGATGTCCCGGGGGGACATCACCCGGGGGGTGCAGCGGGCGAAGGCGCTGTGCACCGGCGACGGGGCGACGGGATGCCCGGCTCCCTCGCGGGCGCCGGGCCGAGCGTACCGCCCGGCGTGAAAGAGCTGCAGAGCGATCCGTCCACCGTGCTCGTGCACCGCACGCACCGCCGCCGAGAGGGCCGCCCTGTCCCGGGAGTCGCCGATCACCCCGTACCCCGGGCCGCCCGCGCCCACGGCGTTGACCGCCACGCCTCCGGTGACGATGAGCGCCGCGCCCGCGGCCGCGCGCTCGGCGTAGAACGCGGCCAGGGCCGCGCCGTCATCGTCCCCGGTCTCCAGATTGAGGTGCATGGCGCCCATGACGATGCGATGCGGAAGCCTCATGGTGCCGATGGCGCCGGCCCGGAAGACATGGTCGTACACGTCGCACGCCCCTCGTCTCTCAGGATTCCCGTGTCGGGCGGGGCGGCAGACGCAGTGCCTCGCCGGCGTCCGCGAAGAACGGCGGGGCGACGACGCTCAGGCCCCCGTCGACGACCAGGGTCTGGCCCGTGAGGTAGCCGGCCCCCTCACCCAGCAGGAAGGCGACGGTGTCGGCCATCTCCTGCACCGTGCCGGGCCGCCCGGCGGGGATGCGGTCCAGGACGCCGCGCATGTCGGGCATGCCCTCGATGCCGTAGAAGTAGGCGAGCGAGTCGGAATCGATCAGGCCGCCGTTCACCGCGTTGACGTTGATGCCGTACGGCGCGAACTCGACCGCCATGTACCGCACCCACGCCTCGATCGCCGCCTTCATCCCGCCGAGCGCGGCGTACGTCGGGTAGGCGCGGACCGATCCGTACGACGACAGCGCGACGATCCGGCCGCCGTCGTCCATGAGCTTGACCGCCTGCTGGGCGCCGAGCACGAAGGGGCGCAGGTTCATGGCGTAGGAGCGGTCCAAGTGGTGCTCGCCCAGGTCGAGGATGTTCTTGAAGGCGCTGGCGGCGGCGTTGGAGACGAAGTGGTCCAGGCGTCCGTAGCGCTGTCCGACCTCGTCGAACAGTGCCGTGACGCCTTCCGTCGTCTCGACGTCGGCCTGCACGGCGATGCCCCGGCCGCCGGCCTCCTCGATGTCGGCGACGGTCTTCTCGGCCAGTTCGGCGTTCTTCTTGTAGTTGACGACCACGGTGCCGCCCTGGCGGGCCAGAGTGAGGGCGAGGGCGCGTCCGATGCCGCGTGAGGCGCCCGTGATGAGGGAGATCTTGCTGCCGCCGGCCGCGTCGTCGTGTCGGATGTCGTTCATCGCGCGCCTCCCGCGGTGACGGTCCGGGCCTGCCGCAGCAGTTCGCGGAAGACCACGGCTTTCTGCACCTCGTTGGGGCCCTCCTCGAAGCGCTGGGCGCGGGCGTCGCGGTAGACGCGCTCGATCTTCTGGGACTTCCAGTAGCCGAGCCCGCCGTGGACCTGCAGCGCCTTGTCGGTGACGGTGGTCAGCATCGTCACCGCGTGCATCTTGGCCATCGAGGACTGCATGGACGCGTCGTCGGCGCCCTCCTCGAAGCGGCGTGCGGCGTGCAGCACGAGCTGTCGGGCCGCCTCGATGTCCGCCGCGTTCTCGGCGAGCATGAACTGAATGGCCTGACGCTCCGTCAGCGACTTGCCGAAGGTCACCCGGGAGCGGGCGTAGTCGACGGCGAGCTGCTGGGCGCGCTGGGCGAGGCCGACGCAGCTCATCGCGACGGAGATCCGCGACGGGGTGAGGAACCCCCCGAGGAACACCTCCAGCCCCTGGCCCTCCTCGCCGAGCCGGTGGTCCACGGGCACGGGGGTGCGGTCGAAGACGATCGAGGCGTGGTCGGTGCCGGTGACGCCCATCGTGCGGGAGGTGTCCTCGGCGCTCACTCCGGGCGCGTTGCGCGGCACCAGCAGGGCGACGGTGCCCTCGTGGCCCGCGGAGCCCGCGACGCGCGCCGCCAGGAGGTAGTAGTCACAGCGCATCCCGAACGTGATCAGGTGCTTGCGGCCCGAAAGGTAGTAGGTGTCGCCCTCGCGGACCACCGAGGTCGTGATGTCCGCCCCGGTGCCGTTGCCCGGCTCGGTCAGCGCGAACGCGATCTTGATCTCGCCCAGGACGGACGGCGCCACGAACCGCTTGCGCTGTTCGTCGCAGGCGTGACCGTCCATCGACCGCCAGATGCCGTTGACGACGTGCACGATCATGCGCAGGGAACCGTGGGAGCGGGAGAAGATCTCCATCAGCTCCATCCACTGGGTGAACCCGAGGCCCTGGCCGCCGTACTCCACCGGGGCGGCGAGCCGCAGGAACCCGAGCTCGTTGAGCTCGCTCCACACCGCCTCGGGCACCTCGCCGGTCTCCTCGATGCGTTCGGCCCAGCGCTCGCCCGGGCCCTCCACCCACCGCTCGACCATGTCACGGACTTGTCCGAACTGCTGCTCGTCCATCATCTTTCGCACTCCGTCTTCTCCTGTCACTGCATGTGGGGGCGCAGGTGGCGCGCCCTGGCTCGCAGTTCGAACTTCTGGACCTTGCCGATCGGGTTGCGCGGGAGATCCGGGACGAGCTGGAGCCGTTCCGGCCAGTACTGCTTGGCTGCCTGGTGCCCGTCCAGGTAGCGGCACATCTCCTCGAAGCCGAGCAGCGCGCCGTCCTTGAGCACCACGAACGCGCAGGCGCGCTCGCCGAGACGCTCGTCGGGCATGGCCACGATGGCCACGTCGTCGACGGCGGGGTGGCGGAACAGCAGCTGCTCCATCTCGCCGACAGGGATCTTCTCGCCGCCGCGGTTGATCACGTCCTTGACCCGGCCGGTGATACGGACGTAGCCCGACTCGTCGAGCACCGCGAGGTCGCCGGTGCGGAACCAGCCGTCCGGGGTGAAGGCCTCCGCGGTCAGGTCGGGGCGGTCGAGATAGCCCTCGAAGGTCGTCCGCGAGAGGATCTCGAAGTTGCCCTCGGCGCCCGGCGCCAGCACCGCGCCCCGATCGTCGGTGACCCGCAGCCGTACGCCGTCCAGGACGCGCCCGTCGGTGCCCCAGCGCCGCTCCGGTGTGTCGGTCGGCCTCGACAGCGCGCCGAGGCAGGTTTCGGTGGTGCCGAACGCGCCGCACACCATCGTGCCCAACACCTCGCTCGCGTGCTCGGCCAGCGAGCGGGGCACGGTGGCGCCGGTGGCCACGAAGATCCGCAGATGCCGGGGCGCCTCGCCGATCTCCTCGACCGCCTTCACCAGATCGGCCAGGAACGGCGTGGCGGCCTGGACGAACGTCGCCCGGTGCGTGTTCAGCGAGACCAGGGCGCGCCGCGCGTCCCAGTCGGACTGCAGGATCTGGGGCACACCCAGCACGGTCGCCAGCGTCATCCCGTACAGGAACCCGGTCTGGTGGGCGAGCGGAGAGGGCACCCAGACGGCGTCCTCGGGACCGAGGCCGAGATGCCGGATCTCCATCGACACGGCCCGGACCAGGTTCGAGGACGACTGCATGACCCCCTTGGGCTCGCCGGTGGTGCCCGAGGTGAACAGCAGCTGCGCCGTCGCCCCGGGCGTCGGACGGATCGCGTCGAGGGCCGCCCGGTCGACCGTCGTCGTCCGCAGGGCGCTCTCCCAGTCGTGCAGGCGGACGCCGCCCGGGGGCGGCTGTGGCGGTCGGCTGCCGCCGCCCGACCGGGCCAGCACCACGACATGCTCCAGGTGCGCCGTGTCCGGGCCACCGGTGGCGGCGAGGGCGAGTGCCTCCTGCGCGGGGTGCCGGGACCGGTACTCGTCCATGACGACCAGGACGCGGGCGAGCGAGCGGCGCAGGACGAAGCCGAGTTCGCGTTCCCGGAAGAACGGGATGACCGGGCAGCAGACGGCGCCGATCCGCAGCGCCGCCAGCGACAGCACCACGAACTCCAGGCGGTTGGGCAGCTGGTACGCCACGTTCTCGCCCGGCCGCACACCGAGTTCGAGCAGCAGCGCGGCGGCCTTGTCCACCCGGCCGGCCAGGTCGCTCCAGGTGACGACGGAGTCGCCGTCCGGGCGCACGTCCACGAGGGCGGTGTCACCGGGGCGGGACGCGGCGTGCCGGGCCAGCCACTCCGGCAGGGTGACCTCGCAGGCGTGGTCCGGATCCGCGACAGACCGCACGGGTTCCCGGACGGGCTGGCGGGCACGGCTCCTGGCGGAGCGTGCGGGGCCCTTCTCCACGGAGGTCGGCACGCCGACGCTGTTCATCATGTCGAGGAAGCCCGGATACGAGATGCGGTAGGCGTGCGGGTACGACAGCGTGGAGTGGCCCCGGGCGCGGGAGGAGGCGACGGCCAGCGACATCAGCACCCGGTGGTCGTTGTACGAGGACAGCTCCGCGCCGACCAGAGAGTCCACCCCGGTCACCCGCAGGGTGTCGTCGGACAACTCCAGCTCGGCGCCCATGGAGTTGAGCTGGACCATCACGCCGGCCCGGTCGGACTCCTTCAGCCGCGTGTGCGCGACGTTGCGGAACACCGACTCGCCGTGCGCGAAGGTGGCGAGGGTGGAAAGGACGGGAAGCATGTCCGGCATGTCGCGGCAGTCGACGTCGACGGCCTTCAGCAGGGGGGCGTCCTGCTGGATCCGGACACCGCCGGCCACCGGGTCCAGTTCCATGGGGACGCCCATCGAGCGTGCGATGTCGAGGAAGTGGAACTCGGGGTGGTCGGCCGGGCCCCCGGTCAGGCTCGGCATACCGCGCAGGAGTACGTCGGAGGGGTGGAGCGCGGCGGTGGCGATGCCGAAGGCCGCGGAACCGATGTCGGGGGGCAACGTCAGCTCGGTGGGCCGCACGCTCTGATGCGGCGCCACGTCAAAGCGCCGCCAGTCGGGCGCCACGGTCACTTCCAGGCCGAACTGCCGCATCATCGCGACGGTCAGCTCCAGATAGGTGCGTTCGTTGAGGGTGTCCGACACGGTGATGGTGGTGGGGCCGGTGGCGAACGGCGCGAGCAGCAGCAGTCCGGATATCCACTGGGACAAGGTGCCCGGAATGGTCACCTCGCCGCCCGTGGGTCGATGGCTGCGGACCTGGACGGGCGGGCAGTCATTCGCCGACTCCAGGCGTACACCCATCTGTTCCAGCGCGCGCAGCAGCGGGCCCACGGGGCGGTTACGGAAGTATTTCTGCCCGGTGATCGTGACCGCGCGGTTCGACAGGGACGCGAGCCCGGTCATGAAATAGAGGGTGGTGCCGGAGCTGCCGGCCGAGACGGTGTCCTGGACCGGCCGGTAGTGGCCGCCGAGCCCCCGCACCACGAAGGTGTCGCCCTCGCGGACGATCTGTACGCCGAGGCGGCGCAGCAGCCGCACGGTGTACTCGACGTGCCGGGCGTCGGACAGGCCGTGGATCCGGCTCTCCCCGTCCGCGAGCGAGGCGAGGATCAGCGCACGGTGTGCATGATATTTGGAGTTCGGTACGAGGATTTCGCTGGAAATCCGGTGCTGAATTCCCTTGACGAGAAGATGCATGGGATCTGTTCACTCCTAGACATTTCGCAAATCCTCTTGATGAATGTTCTCCAGTATCGGATCGATTCACTATCCCCTAACGGCCCCTAAAGCTACGGGGGTTGGCCCGCCATATGCGGGGCCGGGGAACTAGTCGAAATGCTCCTCGACGAATGCGAGCAGTTCTTCGGCGGTCGCCGATTCGATGGCGTCCGCGGCCGGGTCCGACAGCCGGCTCTCGGGCGGGGCCGTCGTACGGTCGAGTCGGGCGAGCAGGGCATCGAGCCGGGAGCCGAACCGTGCGCGGGCGCCCTGGCTGTGCGCGGCGTCCAGCAGGGTGTTCTCCAGCCAGTCGAGCTTCTCCAGGATCTCGTGGGTGAGGGCGTCCCGATCGGGTTCGAACCGTGCGCAGAGGAAGTCGGCGACCTCAGCGGGACTCGGGTGGTCGAAGACGAGGGTGGTCGGCAGCGCGAGGCCGCTGACCACGCCGAGCCGGGTGCGCAGTTCGACGGCCATGAGGGAGTCGAACCCCATGTCGGTGAAGGCGCGGTCCACGGCGACGGCCTGCGACGTGGCATGCCCCAGCACCCCCGCGACCTCCGCGCGCACCAGATCCAGCACCGCGCCGCGCCGCGCCTCGGCATCCAGGGCCGCGAGACGCTCGGCCAGTTCCGTCCGGGCGGGCGCCTCATCGGCAGCGGCGGCGGGCTCCGTCAGGTGCCCGAGCAGCGGGCTGGGGCGGTTGCTGGCGAAGACGTGGGCGAAGCGGTCCCAGTCGACATCGACGACCGTGACCGTGGTGTCGTCGTGCTCCAGGGCCTGAGCGAGGGCGGCGGTGGCACCTTCGGGGGAGAGGGCGCGGACTCCGCGGCGCAGCATCTCCTCCTGGAAGCGGTCGTCCGCCATGCCGCCCCCGCTCCAGGGTCCCCACGCGACGGCCGTGCCGACGGCGCCGCGTGCGCGACGCCGCTCGACCAGTGCGTCCAGGTGGGCGTTGGCGGCGGCGTACGAGCCGTTGCCCGCGCTGCCCCAGGTGCCGGCGATGGAGGAGTAGACGACGAACGCCGCCAGGTCGTCCCCCAGCACGTCGTCGAGGATCTCCGCGGCGGTGACCTTCGCGTCGGTCACCGCCGAGAAGCCGTCCCCGGCCAGTTCCGTCAGCGGCTGCTCGGCGGCGACACCCGCCGCGTGCACCACCGCGCGGACGGGGGTGCCGGCGGCGGCGAGGCCCTCGGCCAGCCGGCCGACGGCGTCGCGGTCGGTCACGTCACAGGCCGTCAGGTCGACCGTCGCGCCGAGCGCCTCCAGTTCGGCGCGCAGCGCCTCGGCGCCGGGAGCGGCGGGACCGCGACGGCTGACGAGGACCAGCCGGGACGCCCCCCGCGAGGCGAGCATGCGGGCGGTGTGCGCACCGAGTGCTCCGGTACCGCCGGTGATCAGTACCGCCCCGTCCGTCCACCGGTACGCACCGGATGCATGGGCGTCGGCCCCCGGGGCGTCGTGCGTGTCGGCAGGGGCGAGGCGACGTGCGCGTGCGCCGTCCCCGCGCAGCGCCACCTGGTCCTCCCCGGCGGTCCCGGAAAGGACGGCGGCCAAGCCGGCCGGCTCCCCTTCGGCGGGGAGATCGATCAGACCGCCCCACAGCGCCGGGTGTTCGAGGGCGGCGACGCGACCCAGGCCCCAGACCTGGGCCTGCCAGGGGTCCGGTGCGGCGTCCTCCGGGTCGCTGCGTACCGCGCCCCGCGTCAGCGTCCACAGACGGGTCGAGATGTCCGCGTCGTGCAGGGCCTGCAGGAGCACCAGGGTGGCCAGGGCCCCGGCCGCGACGCCGCGGTGCCCGGTGTCCTCGCCGCCGGACTCCGCCAGCAGGGACACCGTCCCCGCCACCGTGCCGTCGGCCGCGGCACGTTCCTGGAGTTCCTTGGCCAGCGCCGCGCGGTCCGTGCCGTGCGGGTCGACGGTGAGGATACGGGGGTTCGCACCTGCGGCCGCGAGTGCCTGCCGCACGGCGTCGGCCGTCGTGGTGTCGGCTGCATCCCCCGGGACGACGATCCACCAGGTGCCGTCGAGCGCGACGGTCGGGGCGTCCGTGGGCAACCGGTCCCAGGCGACGCGGTAGCGCCAGCCGGCGGCCCGGGCGAGCGTGGTGCTGGTGCGGTGCCAGTCGTGCAGCACCGGCAGCGCGGCCCGCAGGGGCGTCTCCGCATCGAGACCGAGGGTGCGGGTCAGGCCGTCGAGGTCCTGGTCCTCGACCACTTGCCAGAAGCGTGCCTGCGTCGGGTCGCCCACGGAGCCGGTGCCCCGGTCCGCCGTGGTGTCGTCGTCCAGCCAGTAGCGTTCGTGCTGGAAGGCGTAAGTGGGGAGCCTGACCTGCCTGCCCGCCCCGAGCGCCGCCGTCCAGTCGACGGATACGCCGTGGGCGTGCGCGGAGCCGAGCGCCGTGACCACGGTGCGTACCTCGGGGTGATCGCGTCGCGCGGAGGGGAGGGCCGGCTTGTCCGGCCCTGCCAGGGGCGCCAGTGCGGCGTCCGGGCCGAGTTCGACGAGCACGTCGGCGTCGTCCAGGGCGCCGAGGGCGTCGGCGAAGCGGACGGCGTGGCGGGCGTGGTCGAGCCAGTACTCCGCGGAGGCGAAGGGCCGCGAGGTGTCGGCCGACGGGCTGACGGGGAGGGACGGCTGGTGGAAGGTCAGCTCGCCGAGGACCGCCGCGAAGTCGTCGAGCATCGGCTCCATGAGCGGCGAGTGGAAGGCGTGGCTCACCCTCAGCCGGGAGGTAGGGCGGCCCTGTTCACGCCAGTGGTCGGCGATCCGCAGCACATCGGCCTCCGTCCCGGAGACGACGACGGCTTCGGGGCCGTTGACGGCGGCGATCGCCACGTCGGGTACGTCCGCGAGGCCGGCGGCCACCTCATCCTCACCTGCGGCGATCGCGACCATGGCCCCGCCCTCCGGCAGTGCCTGCATCAACCGGCCCCGTGCCACCGCCATCCGTGCCGCGTCCGGCAACGACAGGACCCCCGACACACACGCGGCGGCGATCTCCCCCACCGAATGCCCCGCGAGCGCGGAGAACTGCACGCCCCACGACTGCCACAGGCGGGCCATCGCCACCTCGAACGCGAACAACGCCGGCTGCGCGAACTCCGTCCGCTCCAGCACCTCCGCAGGCTCCGACCACATCACCTCCCGCAACGACCGCCCCAACAACGGGTCGACCACCGCGCACACCTCGTCCAGCACCCCGGCGAACACCGGGAAACGCCTCGCCAACTCACGCCCCATCCCCGGCCGCTGTGCGCCCTGACCGGAGAAGAGGCCCGCCACCCGCCCGGGGCCGGCCGTTCCCGTGGATACCGCCCGGCTCGGCGTCGCCGCGGCCGGGTCCGCGAGTGCGGCGAGCGCGTCGAGCAGCTCCTGCCGGTCCTCGGCCACCAGGACCGCCCGATGGTCGTGAAGCGATCGGGTGGTGACCAACGACCGGGCCACATCGACCGGTTCGAGCCCCGGGTGGCCGAGCAGGTGGGAGTGCAGGGCGCGGGCCTGTGCCGGGAGTCCGGCCGCGCTGCGGGCGGTGAGCACGTACGGCAGCGGGGTCCGGGCCGCGGCGGAGTCCGGCGTGTCCACGGGAGTGCCGCTCTGCGCGGACGTGCCGTGCACAGGTGCTTCCGCGGCGGGCTCGCCGTCGAGGGGATCGCCCTCGGCCAGCACGATGTGCGCGTTCGTGCCGCTGATACCGAACGACGACACGCCGGCCCGGCGCGGCCGGTCGCCCCGGGGCCAGGGGCGTTCCTCGGTGAGGAGCCGCACGGCCTTCGACGACCAGTCCACCTCGGGTGACGGCGATTCGGCGTGCAGCGTGCGGGGCAGCAGTTCGTGCCGCAGCGCCTGCACCATCTTGATCACACCGCCGACCCCGGCCGCCGCCTGTGCGTGGCCGATGTTCGACTTCAGCGACCCGAGGTACAGCGGCCGCTCCACCGCGCGCTCCCGGCCGTAGGTCGCGATCAGGGCCTGGGCCTCGATCGGGTCGCCCAGCCGGGTGCCGGTGCCGTGCGCCTCGACGGCGTCGACCTCGGCGGCCGCGATACCCGCCTGCGCGAGCGCGGCCTCCACGACACGCTGCTGGGCGGGACCGCTCGGGGCGGTCAGGCCGTTGGACGTACCGTCCTGGTTCACGGCGGAGCCATGGACCACGGCGAGGACCTCGTGTCCCGACCGGCGCGCGTCGGACAGCCGTTCCACGACGAGCAGGCCTGCGCCCTCCGACCAGCCGGTGCCGTCCGCGTCGGCGGAGAACGACTTGCACCGGCCGTCCGCGGCCAGGCCGCCCTGCCGGCTGAACTCGACGAAGATGTGCGGTGACGCCATCACGGTGGCTCCGCCCGCCAGCGCGAGATCACACTCGCCCCGGCGCAGCGCCTGGCAGGCGAGGTGCAGGGCGACCAGCGAGGACGAGCAGGCGGTGTCGAGCGTGACCGCCGGGCCCTGCAGCCCGAGAAGGTAGGAGATCCGCCCCGACATCACGCTGTTGCTGTTGGCTATGCCGATGATCCCCTCAAGGCTCGCCGGCGTGCTGCTCAGACGCGACAGGTAGTCGTTGTACATGGTGCCGACGAACACACCGGTACGGCTGCCGCGCAGTGTGCCGGGTGCGATCCCCGCGTGCTCCACGGCTGCCCAGGACGCCTCCAGGAGCAGCCGCTGCTGCGGGTCCATGGCCAGCGCCTCACGGGGCGAGATACCGAAGAAGTCCGCGTCGAACCCGGCGGGGTCGTCTAGGAATCCACCCTCGCCGGCGTAGGTGGTACCGGCCCGGGAGCGGTCCGGGTGGTGGAGGCTCGCCAGGTCCCACCCCCGGTCGGTGGGGAACCCGGTGACGGCGTCCCGGCCCTGCGCGACGAGCTGCCACAGATCCTCGGGGGACGCGACGCCACCCGGGTAGCGGCAGGCCATCCCGACGATGGCGACGGGTTCGTCGGCGACGGCCGTCCCGGGCGTGGCGGGCTGCCGGGGGCGTGGCGACGGCTCGGTGGCCAGCGCGCTCTCCAGGTGCCGGGCGAGCGCGCCGGCGGTCGGATGGTCGAAGACCAGTGTCGCCGGCAGACGGACACCGGTCGCGGCCGAGAGCCGGTTGCGCAGTCGCACGGACATGAGGGAGTCGAAACCGAACTCGCCCAGCGGGCGCTCCGCGTCGACCGCGCTCATGTGGTGGTGCCCGACCGCCGAGGCGATCTCGGTCCGTACGAGGTCGGACAGTGCCTTGCCGCGGTCCGCGGCCGGAAGGGCGGCCAGCTTCTCGGCCGTCGATCCGGGCGCGGCCGTCGCGCTGGACGCCGTCGTGCGGCGCGGCGCGGGACGCAGCGCCGTGAAGAGCGGGGCGGGCCGGGCGGCGGTGAACAGCGGCAGGAATCGTGGCCACGCCACGTCGGCCAGGACCCGGTTCGCGCCGAGGGACACCGCCGTCGACAGCGCCGCCATGGCGTCGTCGACCCGGAGCGGGGTGAGGCCCTGCCGTCGCAGCCGTCGCTCCAGGTCGGCGTCGACCATGCCGCCGCCCGACCAGGGGCCCCAGGCGAGCGCCGTGCCGGCCAGACCGCGTGCCCGGCGCCGGGCGGCCAGCGCGTCCAGCACGGCGTTGCCCGCCCCGTACGCGCTCTGCCCCGCACCTCCCCAGACGCCGGAGACGGAGGAGAAGACGACGAAGGCGTCCAAGTCGGCTTCGCCGAGCACCTCGTCGAGGACCCGGGCACCGCCCGCCTTGCCCTCCAGGACGGCGTGGAACCGGTCGGGGGTGGTCTCCAGCAGCGGTGTCTCGTCGGCGACGCCCGCCGCGTGGAACACCGCGCGGACGGGGGCGCCCGACTCCGCCGCCTCGCGCACCAGCTCGGCCATGGCGGACCGGTCGGTGACATCGGCGGCGACGATCCGTACCGGAGTGCCGGTGGCGGCCAGCTCGGCCAGCAGTTCCCGCGCGCCGGGCGCCTTCGGACCCCGGCGGGAGACGAGCAGGAGGGAGCAGCCGCCCAGCCCCGCGACCCAGCGCGCGACATGACCGCCCAGCGCACCGGTGCCCCCGGTGATCACCACGGTGCCGGACGGCGTCCAGTCGGCGGGCGGTTGGACCGGCCGGTCCGGCTTGACCAGGCGGCGTACGGACACCCCGTCGGGCCGCAGGCGAAGGTGGTCCTCGCCGGTGTCCGCGGAGAGCAGCCCGGCCAGGCAGTCGAGCTGGGGCCGTACACCGGCCGGGGGCAGATCGACCAGGCCGCCCCAGCGGTCCGGGAGTTCCAGGGCTGCCGCCCGGCCCGCGCCCCACACGGCGGCCGTGTCGAGCGCGTCGTCGGACTCATGGGTCAGGCACCACACCGGGGCGTCCACACCGGCGTCGGTGAGCGCCTGCAGCACGGTGACGAGGATGTCCGGGTGGGCGGCGAAGAGCAGCACACCGTCCGGGTCGGTGGCGGTGTGTGTGACGTCGATCAGCCGTGCTGCGAGACCGGGGCGGTCCAAGGTGGCGTCGAGGTCGACGGCGAGCGTGTGCGCGGCCAGGTCGCGGGTCCAGGAGACGTCCGTCGCCGGTGGCGCGAGGACGATCCAGGTGCCGGGGAGCCGGTCGGCGCGCGGCGGGTCGGGCAGCAGCCGCCAGGTGACCTCGTAACCGAGGCGGTGGAGGTGTTCGTCCGCCCGTGCCGTCGGCAGGGTGGTGTCGGCCGCCCGCAGCACCAGTTCCCCGAGAGTGAGGACCGGGTCCCCGGCGCTGGTGGCCGCGTCCAGGCGAAGGGTCTCGGTGCCGGTCCTCAGACGTACGCGCACTTCGCGGGCGCCGGGGGAGTGCACGGTGGCCCGGCCGAAGGCGAACGGCAGCCGGACCTGCTGACCGGAGTCGTCGGCGGCTGCCAGCGGGTGCAGGGCGGCGTCCAACAGCGCGGGATGGCAGCCGTAGCGGCCGTCGTGGGCCCCCTCGGGGAGGGCGACCTCGGCGTACAGCTCGTCGCCGGAGCGCCACAGCGCCCGCAGGCCGCGGAAGACCGGGCCGTAGCCGTAGCCACGGGCGGCGAGGGTGTCGTAGAGCTCCTCGACCGGCATCTCCTCGGCGCCCCGCGGCGGCCACTGGCCCACCGCCCACTCGGCGTCGGCGGGAGGATTCCCCTGAGGGGAGGGCTCGGGGGGCTCTTCCGCGAGCCGTCCCGTGGCGTACTCCACCCAGTCGCCGTCGCCGCTCCGGCCCCGGATGACCAGCGCGCGCTCCGGCTCTCCCGGCGGTTCGACCCAGACCTGGATGTCGGCGCCCGCGGCGGGCAGCACGAGCGGGGTCTGGACGACGAGGTCGGCGACCTGGCGGCATCCCACCTGATGGGCGGCCCGCAGGGCGAGTTCCAGGAAGCCGGTGCCGGGGAAGAGCACGGCACCGGAGACCGCGTGGTCGGCGAGCCAGGGGTCCCGGTCGGGCGCGATCCTGCCGCTGAGCACCACGCCGCCCTGGCCCGGCAGTTCCACGATGCCGGACAGCAGGGGGTGGTCCAGCGCGTCGGTACCGTCACCCGTCAGGGCGGGGGGCGCGAGCCAGTAGCGCCGGTGCTGGAAGGGGTAGGGGGGCAGGTCGGCACGGGGAGCGGCCGGGAAGAGGGCCGTCCAGTCGACGTCGACGCCGTGCGCGTGGGCCTCGCCGAGCGCGGTCAGCAGCGTCAGGGTCTCGCTCCGCTCACGGCGGCAACTCGGCAGCACCGTATGACCGCTGTCGATCAGCGGTGCCAGGACCGTGTCGGGGCCGATCTCGATGACGACGTCCGCCTCCGCGAGGCCCGTGACCGCGTCGTGGAACCGCACCGCCCGACGGGCGTGGTCGACCCAGTAGGCCGCGGTGGCGAACGGATGCGTGGTCTCGGCCGACGCGCTCACCGGCAGCGTCGGCTCCCTCCGGTCCAGCTCGTCCGCCACCGCACGCAGCTCGTCCAGCACCGGCTCCATCAACGGCGAGTGGAACGCGTGGCTGACCCGTAGCCGGCTCGTGCGCCGACCACGCTCGCGCCATGTCCCGGCGACCCGCTCGACCTCCGCACGGGCACCGGAGACGACCACCGCCTCCGGGCCGTTGACCGCGGCGATGCCCACGAGCGCCGGGTCGCCCAGCGTCGCGGCGACCTCCTCCTCGCCCGCGGCGACGGCCAGCATCGCTCCGCCCTCCGGCAACCGCTGCATCAGCCGGCCGCGCGCCACGGCCAACCGGGCGGCGTCGTCCAGGGACAGTGCCCCGGACACCACCGCGGCGGCGATCTCTCCCACGGAGTGCCCCGCGAGCACGGAGAACTCCACGCCCCAGGACTGCCACTGGCGCGCCATCGCCACCTCGAAAGCGAACAGGGCGGGCTGTGCGAACTCGGTCCGCTCCAGCTGCTCGGCGGGCCCCGACCACATCACCTCCCGCAGCGACCGCCCCAACAGGGGATCGACCACCGCGCACACCTCGTCCAGCACCCCGGCGAACACCGGGAAGTCCTGCGCCAGTTGACGGCCCATCCCGACGTGCTGAGCGCCTTGGCCGGAGAAGACAGCCGCCACCCGGCCGCCGCCGGCGGCCACGGGAGTGACCTCACCCAGCCCGGCCAGCACGGTGTCGCGGTCACCCGTGACCACCGCGCGGTGCTCGAACGCCGTCCGGTGCACCGCCGACTCCCGCGCCGCCCGCACGAGGGACAGCTCCGGCCGGGCCGCCAGGTGCTCCCGCAGCGCCGCCGCCTGTGCCCGCACCGCCCCCGGCGTCCTGCCCGACAGCACCAGCGGTACCGAGGTCCGATCCCACGGGGCCGAGGGCTTTGCCGCACTCTCCCCGGCGGGCTCGGGGACGAACTCCTCCACGATCACATGCGCGTTGGTGCCGCTCATCCCGAAGGAGGACACCCCGGCCCGCCGCGGGCGGTCCCCGACCCGCTCCCACGCCCGCTCCCGCGCCAGCAGCGCGACCGTCCCGGCGGACCAGTCGACCTCCGTCGACGGACGCTCCGCATACAGGCTCCGCGGAAGGACGCCGTGCCGCAGCGCCTGCACCATCTTGATCACGCCACCGACGCCCGCGGCCGCCTGGGTGTGCCCGATGTTGGACTTCAACGAACCGAGCCACAGCGGCCGTTGTGCCGAACGACCCCGGCCGTACGTCGCCATCAAGGCCTGTGCCTCGATGGGGTCGCCCAGCCGCGTTCCCGTCCCGTGCGCCTCCACCGCATCGATCTCGTCCGCGCTCAGACGGGCATTGCGCAGAGCCGCGTCGATGACGCGCTGCTGGGCGGGGCCGCTCGGCGCCGTCATCCCGTTCGAGGCACCGTCCTGGTTGACCGCGCTGCCCCGCACCACCGCCAGGACCTCGTGTCCCAGCCGCCGCGCGTCCGACAGACGCTCCACGGCCAGCACGCCCACACCCTCGGACCAGCCGGTTCCGTCCCCGTCGTCGGCGAAGGAGTGGCAACGGCCGTCGGTGGACAGCACCCGCTGACGGCTGTACTCGACGAAGAAGGTGGGGCCGGCCATGATCGCGACCCCGCCGGCCAGCGCCAGATCGCACTCGCCCGCACGGAGCGACTGGCATGCCAGGTGCAGGGAGACGAGCGAGGACGAGCACGCCGTGTCGACGGTGACGGCGGGACCCTCCAGGCCGAAGTGGTAGGCGACCCTGCCGACGGCCATGCTGCCCGCGCTGCCCATGTGGACGTAGCCCTCGAACCCGTCGGGGGCCGTGGTGAAACGGCTGCCGTAGTCGTGGTGCATGACACCCGTGAACACGCCCGTGCGGCTGCCGCGCAGGGTGGCGGGGCGGATGCCCGCGCTCTCCAGCGCCTCCCAGGACGTCTCCAGGAGCAGCCGCTGTTGCGGGTCCATGGCCAGCGCTTCTCGTGGGCTGAGTCCGAAGAAGTCGGCGTCGAAGAGGTCGATGTCGCTGAGGAAGCCGCCTTCGCGGGTGTACGACTTCCCGACGGCGTCCGGGTCGGGGTCGTAGAGGCCGGCCACGTCCCAGCCGCGGTCCTGCGGGAAGCCGCTGATGGCGTCGCGCCCCTCCGTGACGAGCCGCCACAGGTCATCGGCGCCGTGCACCCCGTCCGGGTAGCGGCAACCGATGCCCACGATCGCGATCGGCTCGTGGTGCTTCGTCTCGGCGTCCCGCAGCCGCAGTCGGGTCTTCTGCAGATCGGTGGTGACTTTGCGCAGGTATGCGACGAGCTGGCTGTCGTCAGTTGTCATGTCTAGCACCTATCGGCTTCGCGGCTGTCCGCCCGGAACAGGGCGCGACGGGAACAGGAGTGGTGGCAGAGGATCGGTGGCGGCCCCGCCCGGGGCCGGCGGGGCCGCCCGGCGTCAGATGTCCCCCAACTCGGTGTCGATGAACTGCATCAGCTCGGCGGCGCTGGCCGAGGCGAGCCCGTCCGCCTCGGCGACCGGCCGGGCGTCGAGTGCGGCCAGCCGGTCCAGCAGCTCGGTGAGACGGCCGGCCAGGGCCTGGCGGGTGGCGGCATCGGTGAGCGGCGACAGGACCCGGTTCTGGAGGTCCTCGACCACCTCCAGCAGCGGCCGGTCGGCCGGTGCGGCGCCGGCCGCGCCGAAATCGAGGTGCCCCAGAAGATGCCGCGCCAGCGCGTTCGGCGTCGGATGGTCGAAGACCAGCGTGGCGGGCAGCTTGACGCCGATGAGACCGGCGAACCTGTTGCGCAGTTCCACGGACATCAGGGAGTCGAACCCGATCTCCTTGAGCGCACGGTCGGGACTGACCCGCTCGGGTCCGGACTCGCCGATGAGTGCCGCCACATGGGTCTGCACGACCTCGGTCAGGGCGGGGAGCCGCTCGGCGTCCGGCAGTGCGGCGAGCCGCTGTGTGAGGCCCTGCGTCTCACCCTCGGGACGCCGGCCGTCCGACGGTGCCTGGTGCTCGGGGGCGGCCTTCTCCTCGAACGAGCCGAGCAACGGACTGGGCCGGGAGGCGGTGAACGCGGGCAGGAAGCGCGACCAGGTGATGTCGGCCACCACCGGGTCCCCCGTGCGGTCCGACATGATGGCCTGCTCCATGGCCTGGAGGGCGGCGGGCACCAGGAGCGGGGTCAGACCACGCTTGCGCAGTTCCCGTTCGTCGTGCTCGGTCAGCATGCCGCCGCCCGCCCACGGCCCCCAGGCGACGGAGACCGCGCGCTTGCCCTGCTCGCGGCGGCGCCGGGCGAGTGCGTCGAGGCAGGCGTTGCCGGCGGCGTACCCGGCCTGGCCCGCGGCGCCCCAGACGCCGGAGATGGAGGAGAACAGGACGAAGTCGTCGAGGTCCGGCAGTAGTTCGTCGAGCAGCAGGGCACCCTCGACCTTGGCCGCCATCTGGGCCGCCAGCTCCTCGGCCCCGGTCTCCGCGATCCGCACGTCCCGGACCACGCCCGCGGCATGGACCACGGTGCGTACCGGGGCTCCCTCCGCTGCCAGGGCGTCAATCAGGCCGCTCATCGCGGCACGATCCGTCACATCGACGGCGACGGCCTCCGCCGTGGCGCCGAACGCGCGGATGCCCTCCAGCAGTTCGGTGGCGCCTGGGGCCGCCGAGCCCTGACGGGAGAGGAGGAGAATACGGTCGGCGCTGCCCTGCTCGGCGATCCGGCGGGCGACGTGCCCGCCGAGACCGCCGGTCCCGCCGGTGATCAGCACGGTGCCCTTGGGCGTCCAGGTACCGGCCTGCGGCGCGGGCGTGGTCACGAGCCTACGAGCCCACAGCTGTCCGTCGCGAACGGCGAGTTGGTCCTCGTCGTCCTGGTCGTCGGCGCCGTCGTCGGTGAGGATCCCGGCCAGCGCCCGCCGCGTCGCGTCGTCGATCCGCTCGGGCAGATCCACCAGTCCGCCCCAGCGGTCGGGCAGTTCCAGTCCGGCCACCCGGCCGAGCCCCCAGACACCCGCCGCCCGCACGTCGGCGGTGGGGTCGTCGACCGTCCCCACTCCGACGGCGCGGCTCGTGACGCACCAGACCGGGCCGGTCGGGTGCCCGGCGACCTCGTGCAGGGCGGCGAGCAGATCCTCCGCGGCTCCGGCGCCGACGAGCACCCCGTCCGGCGCGGTCGAGCGGTCCCAGGAAGCGGCGGTGAGCGGGTCTTCGAAGAGGGAGCCGAGCGCCGGGGGCACCTCGCCGAGCAGGAGCCAGTTCCCGGGCACCCGGTCGGCCGTGGCGGCCCGCCCCAGTTGCCGCCACGTCTCTGAGAACCACCCGGTGCGGCCGGTCGCCCCCGCCGCTTCCAGCTGTGCGCGCTCGATGGAGCGCAGGATGAGGCCCTCCATGGCGAGGACGGGGGACCCGGCGTCGTCCGCGATCCACACGGCGGCGGAGTCGGCGTCCGCCCGGATTCGCACCCGCAGCCGCCGGGCATCCGAGGAGAACAGGGACACGCTGTTGAAGGAGAACGGCAGCCGGACCTCGCCGGCCTCGTAGAGGCTGCCGGTGATCGGCAGGGCATGCAGGGCGGCGTCCAGCAGTGCGGGGTGGATACCGAACCCGCGCGGCTGCCGCGCGGGGAGCATGACCTCCGCGAAGAGGTCGCCGGCACGCTCCCAGAGGGCCTTGGTGCCCCGGAAAGCCGGGCCGTACTCGTAGCCACGGGCCGCGAGCTCCTCGTAGAACGAGCGGCCGACAAGCTGCCGCGCACCGGCCGGGGGCCAGACCCCGCCGGTCCAGTCGCCGTCGCGGAAGCCTGCGGTGTCGGCGGTCCGCGCCGCGAGGAGACCGGTGGCGTGCAGCGTCCAGTCGCCGCCGGTCTCCCTGGTACGGATCTGCAGTTCACGCTCGGCGTCCTGGCCCGGCCCCACCCACACCTGGAGGTCGCGGGGCTTGCCCTCGGC
This sequence comes from Streptomyces auratus, assembly GCF_050433025.1. Lineage (NCBI taxonomy): Bacteria > Bacillati > Actinomycetota > Actinomycetes > Kitasatosporales > Streptomycetaceae > Streptomyces > Streptomyces auratus. The sequence goes on from NZ_JBNGCB010000003.1 coordinate 3,447,284, forward strand.
GAACACCATCGGCGCGCGCAGGACGAGTTCGTCGACCGACCCGGCGCCGGCCGCGCGGGCCGCTTCGAGCGCGAGCTCGACGAAGCCCGTGCCGGGCAGCAGCACCGTGCCCATGACGACGTGATGCGACAGCCACGGATCGCTGCCGGGTGCCAGCCTGCCGGACAGCAGCAGGCCGCCGTCACCCGGCAGATCCGTGCGCGAGGTGAGCATCGGGTGCGGCTGCGGATCCGCTCCCGCGGCACCGGCGGTGGCGTCCGACGCGGAGTCCCAGTAGCGCTGCCGCTGGAAGGCGTACGTGGGCAGGTCGGCACGGGGAGCGGGCGGCAGGAGCGCGGCCCAGTCGACGTCGGCGCCATGGGCATGGGCCCGGCCCAGCGAGGTGAGGACGGTGTGCGTCTCGGACCGGTCGCGCCGGGTGCTGGCCAGGACGGTGTGACCGGTCTCGATCAGCGGGGCCAGGGCGGCGTCCGGGCCGACCTCGATCAGGATGTCGGCCTCGGCGAGCTGCCCTACGGCGTCGCCGAACCGTACGGCGTTGTGCACGTGGTCGACCCAGTAGGCGGCGGTGTCGACGGGGCAGGTGGTGTCGGCGGTGGCACGGAGCGGGACGGTCGGCGGCCGGAAGCGCAGCTCCTCCACCACCGAGCGGAACTCGTCGAGGATCGGCTCCATGAGCGGTGAGTGGAAGGCGTGGCTCACCCGGAGCTCGGCGACACGTCGGCCGCGTGCGCGCCAGACCTTGCCCACGCGTGCCACCTCGTCGCGGGCACCGGAGACGACGACCGCCTCGGGCCCGTTGACCGCGGCGATTCCGACGAGCGCGGAATCGCCCAGTGTGGCCGCCACCTCGTCCTCGCCCGCGGCGACGGCGAGCATGGCGCCCCCGCCGGGCAGGGACTGCATCAGCCGGCCGCGGGCCACCACCAGCCGCGCCGCGTCCGGCACCGTCAGCACCCCGGCGACCACGGCGGCGGCGATCTCGCCCACCGAGTGACCCACGACAGCCGTGAACGACACGCCCCAGGACTGCCACAGCCGGGCCAGCGCCCACTCGAACGCGAACAGCGCGGGCTGTGCGAACTCCGTCCGGCCCAGTAGTTCCGGATCGTCGGACCACATCACTTCCCGCAGTCCACGTCCGAGCATCGGGTCGAGGTGGCCGCACACCTCCGTCAACGCCTCGTCGAACACCGGGAAGTCCGCGGCCAGTTGCCGGCCCATCCCCGCGCGCTGCGCGCCCTGGCCGGAGAACACGGCCGCCACCCTGCCGGACCCGGCGAGCACCGGGGAGACGTCGCCGAGACCGGCCCGGACCTCCTCCCGGTCGCCCGTGACCACGGCGCGGTGCTCGAACGCCGTACGGCGCGTGGCCAGCTCCCGGGCGACGTGCGCCAGCGGCAGCTCCGGGTGCGACGCGAGGTGCTCCCGCAGCGCCCGCGCCTGCTCGCGTACGGCGTCCGGAGTCTTGCCGGAGAGCACCAGCGGCATCGCCACGTCCGCCCAGGGGACGCCGGACTCCGCGCCCCGGGAGGTCACAGGAGTCTGCGGCGCGCACTCCTCCAGGATGATGTGCGCGTTCGTCCCGCTGATCCCGAAGGCGGACACACCGGCCCGGCGCGGGCGACCGTCGGCACGATCCCACGCGCGCTCCTCGGCCAGCAGCTCGACCGTCTCCGACGACCACTCCACCTCCGTCGTCGGATGGTCCGCGTACAGGCTGCGCGGCATCACACCGTGCTGCAGCGCCTGCACCATCTTCACCACCCCGGCCACCCCGGCCGCCGCCTGCGCGTGCCCGATGTTCGACTTCAAGGAACCGACGTACAACGGACGTTCGGCGGGGCGATCGCTCCCGTACGTCGCGATCAGCGCCTGTGCCTCGATGGGGTCGCCCAGCCGCGTCCCGGTGCCGTGCGCCTCCACCACGTCGATGTCCGCGGCGCGCAAGCCGGCACTGTCCAGCGCGGCCCGGATCACCCGCTGCTGGGCGGGGCCGCTGGGCGCGGTGAGGCCGTTGGAGGCGCCGTCCTGGTTGACGGCGCTCCCCCTGACCACCGCCAGCACGTCATGGCCCAGTCGCCGCGCGTCGGACAGCCGCTCCACCACCAGCACGGCCACGCCCTCGGCCATGCCGAAGCCGTCGGCATCGGCGGAGAACGGTTTGGAACGGCCGTCGGGCGCGAGCGCGCGGAGCCTGCTGAACTCGATGAACAGTCCGGCCTCGGCCATCACCGTCGCCCCGCCCACCAGCGCCAGGTCGCTCTCGCCGCGGCGCAGCGACTGACCCGCCAGGTGCAGCGCCACCAAGGAGGAGGAGCAGGCCGTGTCGAGGGTGAGGGCGGGACCTTCCAGGCCCAGGACGTAGGACAGCCGGCCGGAGACCACGCTGGAGGTGGTACCCGTCATCACATAGCCCTCCAGGTCGGGCCGTGCCTGGTGCAGCGGCCGGCCGTACGGCAGGCTCATGACGCCGGTGAAGACACCGGTCCGGCTGCCGCGCAGGGTCGCACTGTCGATCCCGCCGCGCTCCAGCGCTTCCCACGACGTCTCCAGCAGCAGCCGCTGCTGCGGGTCCATCGCCCGTGCCTCACGCGAGGAGATGCCGAAGAAGGCGGCGTCGAACTCGGCCACGCCGTCGAGCAGAGCGGCTTCGCGCTGATACGAGGTGCCCGGCTGCGAGGCGTCGGCGTCGTACAGCGCGGTGAGGTCCCAGCCGCGGTCGGCCGGGAAGGCCGCGACCGCGTCCCGCCCTTCGTGCACCAGCTGCCACAACTCGTCCGGGGACCTGACCCCGCCGGGGAACCGGCAGGCCATGCCGACGATGGCGAGCGGCTCGTCGGGGTCGGCCGGCGCCGTCGTCGTCGCGGCCGGGGCCGGGGCCGGGGCCGGTGCGTCGCCGCCGAGCACCGCGCGCACCAGTTCCTCCGCCAGCGCGCGCGGAGTGGGGTGGTCGAACAAGACCGTCACGGGCAGCCGCAGCCCGGTCACCTCGACCAGCCGGTTGCGGACCCGCAGGGCACCCGCGGAGTCCACCCCCAGCGACCAGAACGCCTCGTCCGTGCCGATGGCCCGCGCCATCGGCTCGATGTGCGCGGCCACGGCGTCCGTCACGAGGCGGAGGGCCTCGTCGACGCGTTGTGCCGGGGCGCACCCGAGCAGTCGCTCACGCAGTCCGGTGCCGGGCCCGGTGCCGCCGCTGCCGGTGGCGTCCGCCGTGTCCAGGTCGAGCCGGTAGGGAGGCAGCGAGACGCGGCGGGCGACGGGCAGGACGGTGCTCCAGTCGGGGGCGACGCCGTGCAGGTGCGCCTCGGCCAGGGCGCGCAGGTAGCGGTCGTGGCCCGCGTCGTCACGACGCATCGTGTCGAGGACGACGACGTCGCGGCCGAGGTGCGCGGCGGTCTCCTCGATCGGCAGGGTGAGCACCGGGTGCGGGCTCATCTCCACGAACACCCGGTGGCCCTGGCCGAGCAGTTCCTCGATGACCTGCTGGAACCGGGCGGGCTCGCGAAGGCTGCGGAACCAGTGCTCGGCATCCAGGTCGCCGGTGTCGAGCGGATCGGTCGTGGTGGACGTGTACACGGGTATCCCGGTGACGCGCGGCCGTACCGCAGCGGCCTCCTGCACGAGGTACTCGTGGGCGGGCTCCATGCGCCACGAGTGCCCGGCGATCCCGATGGGCAGCAGTGTGGCCCGCACGTCCCGGGCGCGCAGCCGCTCCAACAAGGCCGTCGCGGACTCGGTGGTGCCCGCGACGACCGTGGAGCCGGGGCCGTTGACGACCGCGATGTCCAGGTCCAGATCCCACTCGGCGACCAGCGCGGTGACCTGCTCGGCGGGGAGCGCCACGGCGACCATCTCCCCGTTGCCCTGGAGCCGCGCCAGCGCCTTGCTGACGGCGGCGACCAGCCGCGCGCCGTCCGCCACGGTGAGCGCTCCGGCGGCGGTCACCGCCGCGATCTCGCCGAAACTGTGGCCCACGACCGCCGCGGGCGTGACGCCGTTCGACCGCCACAGCTCCGCGAGCGAGACCATGACGGCGAACAGGGCCGGCTGGATCACCTCGACCCGCTCCAGCGGGAGGGCCCCGGAGAGCACGTCGTCGAGCTCGAAGTCCACGAACGGGCGCAACTCCCGTGCACATTCGGCCAGTTTGTCGCGGAAGACCGGGGTCGTCGCGGCGAGTTCGCGCGCCATCCCCACCCACTGGGCGCCCTGGCCCGGGAAGACGAACACCGCGGACTGTGGTCCACCGCTCCCGGCCCGAACCGCCGCGTCGCCCGCCCGGCCCTCGGCCACCGCGCGAAGAGCTGAGACGACGGCATCCCGGTCGGCCACGGCGACCATCGCCCGGTGCGGCCAGAGCGTGCGTGCCGTGGCCTGGGTGAAGGCGGCGTCGGCCACGGAGATGTCCGTACGCTCCTGGAGGTGAGCCGCCAGACGGCCGGCATGGGCGCGCAGACCGGCCTCGGTACGGCCGGACAGCAGCAGCGGGACGGTGCCGGCAGTCGTGGCATCCGGGGCGCTCGTGCGGTCCCGGGGCCTGAGCGCGCGCAGCTGCGCCGCGCGCTCCTCGGCGTCGTCGCAGAGCGGGCCGTAGTGCTCGGCACCGGCCGTCTCCAGAGCCAGCGCCACCGCCACGCCGCCGGTCTCGTCGTGGACGACGACCAGCGCGGGGCGATCCGCGCGCAGACACGTCTCGGCCGTCGCGAAGATCGAGCCGGAGTCCCGCGGAGCACGCACGCTCACACCGGGGACGTCGTCCCAGTCCGGCTGGTCCTTCTCGTCCGTCCGTGCGAGCAGAACCACCACACGGCTGCGGGCGGACGGAACCACGTGGGCGTCCTCGATCGCGGCCCAGAGCGTCGACGACACCGAAGCGACGCCGAATTCCTCCTGGCGGCCCACACCCACGACGACGACGCGCTGCATTCCTGCTGTCATACCGAACAACCCAAGCAAGAGGCGCCTGGCCGCAACACCCCTATCACCCCCGAATGCGGTGCGCGGGGCTGCGGGGTGCTGATTCACCGGTCGGTAATGCGCTGCCAGGAAATCAGGCGTGCCGCGGAGCGAATTCCGGCGCGGGCCGGAAAACGTGGCGGCAGTACGTGACGTGAGGGGGGCATAGGGGGTTGCCCGGCAACGGAGCCGACCGGCAGCTTGTTGACAAGGTCTGGCGATACCGCTGCCGGGACGGCGGGGGTGAAAGCGAACGGGCCGTCAGCACCGGACGCCGCCGGCCACGTGCCCATTCCACCCTGTGCGGAAGCGAGCGGAATCCTCAACGCCATTCCCTTGGCTCAGCGTCCCCTTACGTGTCTTCCACTCCATTCGATCTCAGGGAAGGTGTGTGTTCTGATATGCCAGGACCACGGCCGCGTCCAGAACTGCACTCCATTGCCGTGCACGCGGCGAGCCGGTCGGGCGGCGCGCCCACTGCGGAATTCACGCACCTGCTGGCGGCGAACGAGAACCCCTACGATCCGCTGCCCGGCGTCCTGGACGCGGCGATCGCGGCTACCAGGCGGTTCAACCGCTACCCGGATATCGGCTGCGCACGACTGATAGCCGCACTGGCACACAGGTTTGACCTGCCGCCCACCCGATTCGCAGCCGGCGCGGGATCGGTGGGCGTGATCCAGTCGCTCATCCAGGCGATGGCCGCCCCAGGGGACGAAGTGATGTACGCCTGGCGGTCATTCGAGGCCTACCCCGTCATCACCAAGGCCATCTGCGGCGCGACCCCGGTCGCGGTTCCGTTGACCGACGAGGGGTACCACGACCTCGACGCCATGGCGGAGCGTGTCACCGCACGGACTCGGCTGATTTTCCTCTGCACCCCCAACAACCCCACCGGCAGGACGGTGGGCCGCGACGAATTGGTGGATTTCCTCGCCCGCGTTCCCGAGGACGTGCTCGTTGTCCTGGATGAGGCCTACGCCGAGTTCGTGTCCGACAAGGACGCGGCGGACGGCATCACCGTATGCCGCGAATACCCCAATGTCGCCGTGGTGCGGACCTTCTCCAAGGCATTCGGCCTGGCTGGATTGAGGATCGGCTTCGCCATCGCCCCGGAAGCCGTCGCAGCGGCGCTGCGCACAATGGCGACCTATGGGGTCAGCCAGATCGGGCAGGAGGCGGCAATCGCTTCCCTGGCCGCATCGGACGACGTCATGAAGCGGGTCGACCTGGTCATTGCCGAGCGGCACCGGATGGAGGACGCCCTCATCGAGCAGGGCTGGCCGGTCTCATGCTCCCAGGCCAACTTCCTCTGGCTCCCGCTCCGCGGGCGCAGTGCGGAATTCGCCGGCGTCTGTGCCCGTGCAGGTATCGGGGTACGGGTGCTTGCCGAGGACGGGGTCCGGGTCACTGTGGGCGCCCGGGAATCCAACGATCTCTTTCTGGCCACGGCGGCGAATTTCCGGCTGGAGCATGACCAGTAGCCGTTCTCCGCGTGAGCCGGGTGGAAGACCGGTGAACAACTCCCCGGGGCAGCAGGGTGACTTTCTCTCGCGGGCCCCGGGGAGCAGGAAAGCGAAATCAAGCGCGAAACGCGTGCTCGATGGGTGTCGCCCCGGTCGTGGCGTGCCACACACCCGTGATTCCCTGCGTCAGCACGGTACGGATCGCCTCGGCGCAGTCGCCGCGGGAGAGTTCGTCGCCGACCGTCGGGACGCCGTCGGGCCGGGCCCGCACGGTCCCCAGCGGGGGATCGTCGGTCAGCATGCCAGGGCGCAGCACGCACCAGTCCAGGTCCTGCTCGCGCACCACCTGTTCGGCGGCGCGCTTCTCGGCCAGGTAGGCATCGAGCTGGTCGCCGAGGGCGGCGCGGTCCCGGGCGCCGGGCAGATGCGCACTCACCATGACGAACCGGCGGACGCCGCAGTCCTCGACCGCGGCGCACAATTGAGCCGCCGGCGAGGACACCGCCGCGCCGAGCGAACCCGGGCCGGTGCCGGTACCGGCCGCCAGCACGACGGCGTCCGCGCCGCGGAAGGCCCGCTTCAGTTGCACGTCGAGGTCGGATCCGTCGGTGTCGAGCACGAACGGTTCGATGCGGGCGGCCCGCATGCGCTCGGCGTCGCTGTCCCGCAGGACCAGCCCGACCGGCATGTCCCCGCCGGCCAGCAGGGAGGACGCGAGCCGGCCGCCGAGACCGGTGGTCACCCCGAGAACGACAACCCGCATCGCGCTCACCCCCCGTGCCCCGGCGTCCGCTGCGGACGGCGCGCTCAACGTACCGAGGACACGCGGTAGATCAGCACGCCGCTGACGAGGCTGGTGACCCCGGCCAGTGCGAACAGGACCTGGTATCCGCCCAGCGCGCCGATGACCAGGCCGGCCAGCAGCGGCCCCAGGGTCTGCGGTCCGAACAGGCCGATGTTCATGATGCCCAGGTCCCGGGCGCGGTTCTCGGCCGCCGGCAGCACCGCGGTGATGATCGCCTGGTCGACGGCCAGGTAGGCGCCGACGCCGACACCGAACAGTGACGTCGCCGCCAGCGCGGTGCCCATGCCCGGCGCGATCGCGACGACCGCGCAGCCCAGCGCCTGGCCGATCGCGCCGCAGGCCACGAACGCCCGGCGCCGGCCGAGCCGGTCGGACAGCACCCCGCAGAAGTAGACCGAGACCAGCGTCCACCCCAGGTAGACCAGGGTCAGCAGCAGAAGCACCTGCTCGGGGTGAGCCACCCGCAGCACGTCGGTGATGAAGTACAGCTGGTAGCTGGTGGCCAGCGCGTTGGCCAGATTCATCAGCACCCGGGTGCCGAAGGTCCAGGCGAACGCGGGGTTGTCCCGAACGCTGGCCACGAACTCGCGGAGGCCGACACCACCGTCGGACCGGGTCGTTGTGGTGTCGCGGTGCTTGAGGACGAACGGCGCGGCCAGCACGAGCACGCCCGCCGCGAGCAGCAGGTAGCGCGGCAGGTCGCCGGGGATCGCGGTCAGGCAGAACAGGCCGAGCACCACGCCGACCGTCTGCGGTCCGAACATCGCGCTGGAGACGGTGCCGCGCTGAGCCTCGGGGACCTGGTCGGCGACCAGCGCGGTGAAGCCGACCGTGGCCATGCAGAAGCCGATCGAACACGCCAGCCAGGACAGGCCGATCCCGGTCCAGCCGGATTGCAGGCCGGTGGCGACCAGGCCGCCCGCGAACAGCGTCGCGCCGCCGGCGACCCAGAGCCGCCGGCGGCCGAACCGGGATCGGGTCCGGTCGCACAGCGTCCCGAACAGCGGCAGCGTGAACAGGGCGACGATGCCGCACACGGCGTTGATGACGCCGAAGTCGGTGATCCGGCCGGCCGGGTCGACCCGGGCCAGCTGGTCGGGCATGGCGAACTGCTGCGGCACCAGGTAGGCCATCCACAGCCCGAGCCATGCCAGGGAGTATCGGCCTATCCAGGCCCGGGACATGGACCTGGCAGGAATGGTCTTTTCCATCATGACGGTAGTCCTCGGTCGACTCATCAGGGCCGCGGTCCGGCCGGCGCCCCGGCCACGCAGGAACGCGTACGGACCGGGACACCAACGCGTGCGGCCCGAGAGGGGAACATCAACGCGACCGGCAGGGCGCTCGGGTGCGCCCTGCCGAGGAGCGACAGCGGACGAAGCGCGCGGAGGTGCGATGCTTCGGGGACCACCGTCAACAGCCGTGCCTCACCACGTGACGGGAAGCGCCCGGACGCCCTGCACGTCGAACGTGTTGCGGAAGACCAGCTGGTCGAAGGGGACCGCCAGCCGCAGCTCGGGGATCCGGCGGAACAGGGTTCCGTAGACCACTTCCAGCTCCATGCGGGCCAGTTGTTTCCCGATGCAGGTGTGGATGCCGGCCCCGAAGCCCAAGTGCTGTTTGGCGTCCCGCCGGACGTCCAGGGTGTCGGGATCGGTGAAGACCTTCTCGTCCCGGTTGCCCGCACTGATCAGGCAGATGATGCCGTCGCCCGCCTTGATGGTCTCGCCCGCGATCTCGATGTCCGCGGCGGCCACGCGCTTGGACGAGAACTCCGTGACGACCGTGTAGCGCAGGAGTTCCTCGACCGCCGCCGGTACGAGGTCCGGGTCCTCGATCAGTGCCGCCGCCTGCTCGGGATGCTGCAGCAGGGCCAGGATCCCGTTGGTGATCATGCTCCTGGTGGTGTCGAGTGCCGCCGCGATCAGCGTGACCGACTGGGTGAGCACGGAGACGCGCGACAGCTCCCCCTTCTGGTAGTAGCCGACCAGGTGGCTGATGATGTCGTCGCCCGGTTCGTTCTCCCGGTGCGTGATCAACTCGTCGATGTACGCGAACAGTTCGGCGCGTGCCTCCATGGCGCCCTCCAGCCCGGAGTCCTCGTCGAACAGCCGGGGAACCAGGCTGATGAGGCGCTTGTCGGCCGGGGGGACACCCAGCACCCATCCCAGTGCGGTGGACGGCACCGGCATGGCCAACGACGGCACCAGGTCCGTCGGCCGAGGACCCGCGAGAATGTCGTCGATGAGCTCGTTGACGAGGGCCTCCACGTCACCGCGCATGTTCTGGATCTTCTTGACCAGGAAGCCCTGGCCCAGCATGCGCCGCATGGCGGTGTGCTCGGGCGGGTCCATCCGGCCCACCGGCTTCACGCCGCCGGTCAGCACGACGGTCCGCGCTTGCTCACTCAGCCAGGGATAACCGGGCTGCGTGTTGTCGACACTGATGCGCGGGTCGGTGAAGATCGAGCGGATCTCGTCATACCCGGTGATCAGCCACACTTCCTTGCCGTCCCACAGCCTCGCTTTCGCGACCGGCCGGTCCGACCGCAACTGAGCGTATTCGGGGGGCGGGTCCAAGGGGCAGCCCTTCGCCTTGGGCATGGGGAAGGCGGGGAGTTCGGACGAGAGCTGTGACATGGGTGTTCCGTCTCCTAGCGTAGGCAATGAGGAGTTGTCGGTCCGGACGCTGGGGTACTCACTCGTACTGGCGCAGGAAACGCTCGCCGTCCTGCTCGGCCGACGCGAGGTTCTTCCGTGCCCGGTCGAGGAGGTTCGCATTGCTGAGATCGCCGATGTTCCCGATGTCATTGCCCACCCACTCGCGTCGGGCGTAGATCCAGGCCTCCGCGGCCGCACGGAACTTCAGGAGGGCTCCGAGGTGGGGAAGTTCCGACGGGGACACCGGGGACTTCGCCATGTATCCCCGCAGCAGCGGGCCGACGTCCACGGACCTGTCCAGATAGCTGAGGGCGGTGGCGACATCGAAGAGGAGGGGGCCGTACATGACTTCGCCCCAGTCGAAGAGCCCCATCGAATCGGGCTTCACCCGGAACGTGTTCATGCTGGCATCGGCGTGCAGCAGGCCCACCGTGACGTTGCCGGCCACCGTCTCGTACGCCTCGCATATGGCCTGCTGGATCCATGGCTTGTCCTCGAGGAACGGCGCCTCGTCGACCATCATGACGTCCAGGTGGTCCCAGCTCAGGATGTCCGGCGGAGGAGGGGTGCCGACCAGTGCGGTATGGATGGCTCCCAGCGTCTCGCCGGCCCGGCGCATGTGCACGGGATCGTTCTCGTCGGCCCGCCCGCCGTCGAGGTGACGCAGCAATGCCCAGCACCATTCACCGTGGTAGGCGGTGATCTCGCCCCGGGCGGTCGGCAGTGGCCCGCCGGCTGGGATGCCGTGCTCCTCGACCACCAGGGCGACCGTGAGGCCGCTGGTGAATTTCGGCCCCTGGGCGGCGGGCACGCACTTGGCGACATACATGTCCGAGTCGGATCCGACCAGATACGTATAGGAGTGGAAGCCCAGGTCGACCGGATCGCGTTCCCATGGCAGGACCCGTAGATCGTTCCGTCCCCACAGGGAGAGCGGGATCTCGTCGGTGAGCGGCTCGGCTGGTAGAGAACTGTTGGCTGCCAATGTCTTTATGCTCCGTACTCGGTGAGTGAGTATGTCTGTCGGAAACCGGAACTCGGGCCACGACGAGGGTGGTTCAGGAATCCGCTCGCGGCCGTCCTCCGCCACCCCGGCAGCGGTGCGGAGCGGCGGTCACGTCGGCATGTGGTGAGGTCACCTCGACCAACGTGCCTGCCCGCGGCGTTGTCGGACACCCCCCTATGCCCCCTCAATCAGCCGCCGGCCACCCGTCCGGGGGGCTGGTGCAGCAGTCGGATCGCCGCCGCGGGGCAGCCGGCCGCGGCCTCCTGCACCTTGTCGCGCAGTTCCGGGGCGGGGGAGTCGGTCAGCACGACGCCGACACCGTCCGTCTCCCGCTGATCGAACACCTCGGGGGCGGTCAGGACGCACTGCCCCGAGGTGACGCACTTCGATTCGTCGAGGTGCACACGCGCAAACGCCATCTCTGTCTCCTTCTCGTCATGCGCGGCGGGCAGCCCGGGTCCGGCCTCAACTGCCATGGCTGCGGAAGCGGTTGATAGCTGCCAGGTGGCGCTCCCGCAGCGCCTCGTCCTGGACGCCGAGCCCCTCCGCGGGCGCCAGGCCCAGCACTCCGACCTTGCCGGCGTGCTGATTGCGGTGCACGGCCTGCGTGGCGATGCCGACGTCGGACAGTGGGTACACCGTGGACAGGGTCGGATGGATCATCCCCCGGCCGATGAGGCGGTTGGCCGCCCAGGCCTCCCGGTAGTTGGCGAAGTGGCTGCCGACGATGCGCTTGAGCGACATCCACAGATAGCGGTTGTCGTACTCGTGCCGGAATCCGGAGGTCGAGGCGCAGGTGACCACGGTGCCGCCGCGCCGCGCCACGTACACGCTGGCGGCGAAGGTCTCCCGGCCGGGGTGCTCGAAGACGATGTCCGAGTCCTCACCCCCTGTCAGCTCCCGGATGTGGGAGCCCAGGCGCTTCCACTCCTTGGGGTCGGGGGTGGATTCGTCCTTCCAGAACCGGTACCCCTCCTTCGCCCGGTCGATCACGAGCTCGGCGCCCAGGGACCGGACGAGTTGGGCCTTGCGCTCTCCGGACACGACGCACACCGGAGTCGCGCCGCCGTTGAGGGCGAGCTGCGTGGCGTACGAGCCGAGGCCGCCCGCCGCGCCCCAGACGAGAACCACGTCGCCCTGCTTCATTTGCCCACCGTTGCGCGAGACGAGTTGCCGGTAGGCGGTGGAGTTGACCAGCCCGGAGGCAGCGGCCTCCTCCCACGTGAGGTGCTTGGGCATCGGCATGAGCTGGTTGGACTTGACGAGGGACAGCTCGGCGAGCCCGCCGAAGTTGGTCTCGAACCCCCAGATGCGCTGCTCCGGGTCGAGCATGGTGTCGTCGTGCCCGTCCGGGGACTGCAGGTCGACGGACAGGCAGTGCGCCACGACCCGGTCGCCCGGCTTCCAGCGGTGCACGCCGGGCCCGGTACGCAGCACGATGCCCGCCAGGTCGGAACCCACCACGTGGTAGGGCTGATCGTGTCGCTCCGCGCCAGGTTCGTTGGACCGCGCGTACCGCTGCAGGAAACCGAAGGTCGGCATCGGCTCGAAGAGGGAGGTCCACACGGTGTTGTAGTTGATGGAGCTGGCCATCACCGCGATGAGGGCCTCGCCCGGAGCGGGCTCGGGAGTCGGCACCTCGCGCACGCTGAGGGACTTCGTGGGTTCCTTGTCGGCGGTCGCCATACCCTGGAACATCTCCGACTCGTCCCGCAGGACTACGGCACCGCGGTAGGACTGCGGAACCGGCAACGCGGCGAAATCCGCACCGACCGCATCGTCCGACAGGGCAGCGCTCACGATGTCCCGCATGATGTTTCCTCCACAAGTACGGTGTTTCACTGGTGTCGCCAACGGACGCGAAGTGCGAACCGGCTCAGAGCTCGTGGTTCCGCAGTCCCTTGCCCCGCTTGCGGCCCAGGTGGCCGGCCGCCACGAGCTGTTCAAGAGGGCGCGAGGGCAGGAGGCGTTGCTCCCGGAACGTGGTGTGCAGCGTGCGCAGGATGGCCACGGACACATCCAGACCGATCACGTCCAGCAGCTGGAGCGGGCCCATGGGATGGCCCTGCCCCAGGGCCATCACCGTGTCGATGCCCTCGGCGGTGAGGACCCCCTCGTCGAGCAGGGCCACCGCACTGTTCAGATACGGGAACAGCAACGCGTTCACGATGAACCCGCTCCGGTCCAAACAGCCCACGGGACGCTTGCCGAGCGCGGTGGCGGTCGCGTGCGCCACGCCGAGTGTCTCGCGCGAGGTCAGCGCGGTCCGCACCACTTCCACGAGTTTCATCACCGGTGCCGGATTGAAGAAGTGCATCCCGACCACGGCCTCGGGCCGACCGGTCGCCATGGCACATTCGATGACCGGCAGACTCGATGTGGAGGTCGCCAGCACGGTCTGCGCCCCGCATACGGCGTCGAGTTCCCGGAACACCGTCCGCTTGACGTCGATGTCCTCCACGACCGCCTCGACCACGAGATCGCATCCGGCGACCGCCTCCAGGCGGGACACACCGGTCAGCGACTCCATCGACGAGGTGAGCTGCTCCGGTGTCAGTCTGCCCCGCTGCACCGCCCGGTTCAGCGAGTTCTCCACGGTGGCGAGCGCCTCTTTGGCGCGGACCTCGCTGCGCGCCACGAGAGTCGTCGGGTACCCCGCCCGTGCGCAGGCTTGCGCGATGCCGGTGGCCATCGTCCCCGAACCCACTACACCGATACGCCGTGCGGGGCGGGCCGTCGGCAGCTCGTCGCTGGTGTCCGCGGCTCCGTCGGCGTCCGGGGCACCGTAGTGGTAGAAGCCACGCCCGGCCTTCAGCCCGAGCAGGCCGGCGGCGACCATGTGCGTCAGTACGGGGGCGGGCAGGAACCGGCGGTCACCGGTGCGTTCGTGCAGCGCGTCCAACGTGTCACGCGCGACATCCAGCCCGATCGCGTCCAGGTGGGCCAGCGGCCCCCGCGGAAGCCCGCAGCCCAGCCTCATGGCGGTGTCGATGCCGTCGCGCGAGGCGTAGCGCTGTTCGTACATCGTCGCGGCGTCGTTGAGATAGGCCATGGTCAGGGCCCCGCCGACGAAGCCCGCGCGATCGGGCACCGACACCGGGACCTGCCCGAGGTCTCGAATCAGTGCTTGGACGTCCGTGAGTACGGACCCGTCCGTCAGGGGCGTACCCACGACCTCCACGGCGGTCGCCGGGTCCATCGGCCCCTGTGGGAACAGGTGCAGCCCCACCGTGCGACATGGCCGCCCCGAGCCGAAGGCGATGTCGGTCACCGCCAGTCCGCTGGTCGTCGTCGCGAACACCGCGCCCGGGGCGCACGCGTGGTGCGCGTGACTGAGCACCTCGCACTTGGTCTTCATCCGCTCGGGTACCGCTTCGATCACCAGGTCCGCCGACACGATGTCGGCCGAGCGCGTGGTGAGGTCGATCGTGCCCGGTCCGGTGTCGGTCAGCCGGGCACCGGCCAGGTCCAGAGCGGAGGCGTCGGTGTCGACGGCGATCACCCGGCGGCCGCTGCGGGCGGCCATGCTCGCGAGCACCGACCCGGTGGTCCCGAGACCTATCACCGCGATGGTGGAGAAGCGCTTAGCCATGCCGTTGAGTCCTTCGAGTCGTTTCATGGGCGGCCGGTGTGGGCGAGTGCGGGTGTCCTCGGTGACGGGCCTCGCCGCTGAGGAGGGTCCGGGGTCAACATCGCCGCCAAGACCTACGTCAGTGGCCCGGCAGCGATCCCGGCCGTGGCGAGAGGGGCCCGCGCCGCTTCGGCGGCAGACCGGAGAAGGCGGCTTCGGTGGCGGTATCGGACCGTGGTCCCTTTACGCCACCACCTGTGCACGGGACGGGCATTGGTGAACGAGTGACGGAGACATAGGCCTTGACCTCCGGGTTCCCTGCCTGGCGCCAAACAGTACGGACCGGGTCGTGGCGGAGATAACCCCTAGCTTCCCCTAGCCTTTCTCCCTTTTCCTTTCCGAGGCGGCTATCCGCACCGTGGCCGCCCAGGCGCTCCCGCACAGCTCACCCGCCCTCCGGGGCTCGCTCTCCTCCGCAACAACTCCCGTGCCCGCGGCCCTGTTTTGCGGTCTGTGGATCAGTGCGCCGCAGGAAGCCGGTCCCGTCGTCCATGCGAGGGCGACGGGACCGGACCGGAGGCAGGGAGCCGGTCAGAGGGCGTCCAGCCAGTCGTGGACCAGGGCCGCGGTGGCGTCGGCGTTCTCCGCGACGATCGTGCAGTGGTCGCCCGGGACCGTCGCGTCGGTGTGCGGCAGCGGCCAGTGCGTGCGCCACTCCCCGGTGAGCGGCGGGAGCCCGGGATCGCCGGGGATGCACTCCTCGGGCCGGATGAACAGCGTCGGCGTGGAGACCGGCTGCGGCGCCCAGCCGCGGAACATCCTGCGGTAGGTACCGAGTGCGGTGATCGTCGTGAAGTTCAGCTTGGTGAACCGCGACCGCCGCTCGTTCACCTCGTACGTCATCGCCTGGCGCAGTGCCACCGACATACCGTCGGGGAGGTAGGTGTCGAGCAGCACCAGCCCCTGGGCCGGGGTGCCGAGAGCTTCCATACGGGCCGTGACGCAGTGCGCGAGCCAGCCGCTCGACGAGTACCCCAGCAGTGCGAAGGGCGAGCCGGCCGCGCAGTGAATGGCCGACTCGGCCAGGACGTCGATGAGCACCTCGACGCTCTCGGCCAGCGGTTCGCCTTTCAGGAAGCCCGGCACGGTCACCATGCTCAGATCCCGTCGGTCACGGAAGAAGCTGGCCAGGCGGACGAACTGCAGGGTCTGCTCCACCGGTGCGAACGGCGGGAAACTGATGACAGCGGGCCCCTGCCCGCCGGTGGCGAGCCGTACGAAGCGAGTGCCGTCCGGAGCCTCGGAAGCATCGGAGAAGCGCGCACGCAGGCCTGACGCGCTGCCGAGTAGGTCTTCGACCTCCTCCATACGACCCCGCAGCGCGACCTTGCGGTAAATGGCGGCGAAGGACTCGTCAGCGCCGGACACCAGGTCCTCGTGCCCCTCACCCGTCTTCTGTGCCGTCCGGTCGTGGCCCGCGCCGTCGAGCTCGGCAGCCAGGAAGTCGCGTACGGCGGTCACCGTGGGGTGGTCGAAGACGAGCATCGCGGGCAGCGAGAGCCCGGTGGCGAGGCCCAGCTTGTTGCGCACCTGCACGGCGGAGAGCGAGTCGAAGCCGAGTTCCACCAGGGGCTGGTCCAGAGCGATGGCGGACGGGTCGGTGTGCCCGAGCACCTCGGTGAGAGTGGCGCGCACCAAGTCGTCCAGGAGGGTCCCCCGCTCGGCCGGCGAGAGCCCGGCGAGCCTGCCCCGCAGGTCGTTCCGGTCTGCGGCGGAGGTGGTCGTCTCCTGCGGACGCCGCGCCCGCACCTGCGGCAGCTCCTCCAGCAGCGGGCGCCGACGAGCCGCGCCGTAGCCGGTCATGAAGAGGTCCCAGTCCATGTCGGCCACGACTGCCGTGAGCTCGTCGGCGTCGAGAACCCGTTCCAGCGAGGCGATCGCCTCGGACGCGGGCATCGGTATCAAGCCGCGTCGCCGGTACTGCTGTTCGGCCTCGGGGGTGACCATGTGGGAGTCGGCCCACACTCCCCACGCGACGGACGTCGCGGCCAGCCCGCGGGCGCGGCGCATCTGGGCGAGGGCATCGAGGTAGGCGTTGCCCGCGGCATAGCCGGCGTAGCGACCGCTGCCCCACACCCCGGAGACGGACGAGAAGAGGACGAACAGGTCGATCTCCGCATCGTCGAACACCTCGTCGAGCACTGTGGCGCCGGTGATCTTGGCGGAGTAGACGGTCCGGAACTCCTCCAGACTCATGTCCATGAGCGCGGTGTTCTGGCCGACGCCTGCGGCGTGGAAGACCGCGCGCACCGGTTCGCCCCTGGCTGCGAGTTCGGCCGCCAGGGAGGACATCCGCGCGTGGTCCGCGACGTCGGCCGCGACGACGCTGACCCGGGCGCCGGCTCTCTCCAGCTCATCGACGAGTTCGGCGGCCCCGGGTGCGTCGGGCCCGCTGCGGGAGAGCAGGACGAAGGAGCACTTGGCGCGCTCGGCGAGCCAGCGGGCCACGTGCGCGCCGAGTGAGCCGGTGCCGCCGGTGATCAGCACGGTGCCGGACGGGTTCCAGGCACGGGCCGCGGGCAGGGCGGGAGCCGGCACCAGCCGGCGCAGCAGCACGCCGCTGTCCCGCAACGCCACCTGATCCTCGACCACGTCGCCCGCGAGGATGCCGGCGAGCCGGCCGGTGGCACGCTCGCCGAGCCGGGCCGGCAGGTCGAGCAGACCGCCCCAGCGGTCGGGGTGTTCGAGGCCGGCGACCAGACCGAGTCCCCAGCACGCCCCCGCGTGGGCGCTGCGCGGCGCTTCGCCGTCGCTCGTGCCCACCCCGCCCTGGGTCAGGCACCACAGCCGGGCGCCCGTCCCCGCGTCGCCGAGTGCCTGCAGGAGGGTCAGGAGCGCGTCCGGGTGCTGGATCAGACTGACCACTCCGGCCAGCATGGGCGCGTCGGCCAGGGCGTCGACCAGCGCTGCCTTTGCTTCCGCGCGGTCGGTCCCGGTTTCCACGAGCACCGTGTCGGCGAGGATCCGCGTCAGGACGCGCAGCGCCGCGGTGGTCTCCCCGGCGTCGTCGCCCGACTGCACCACCACCAGCCAGGTACCCGGAACCTGTGCGACGGACCGGGGCTCGGCCATGGGCTGCCAGACGATCCGGTAGCGCCACGAGTCGAGCGTGCTCTGCCACCGGGCCGCACGGTGCCACCGGGCCAGCGCCGGGAGAGCCGGGGCGAGTTCGGCCGGTGCGCCCAGGCTGGTGAGCGTCTGCTCGTCCTCCTGCGCGACGGCTGCCCAGAATCGCTCTTCCTGGCTGTTGCGGGCTCCCGAACGGGCGCCGTTCGAGGCGGTGGGGGAGGCCGTGCCGCCGAGCCAGTACGTCTGGCGCTGGAAGGGGTACGTGGGCAGCGGCACCCGCCGTCCGGCGCCCAGCAGGGCCGGCCAATCCAGCGCCACACCGTGGGCGTGTGCCCGGCCCGCGGCCTGGAGGAGGGTGAGCACCTCGGGCCTGTCCCGGCGGGCGGTGACCACCGCGGGGCGGTCCCCGTCCAGCAGAGGGGTCAGTGCGGTGTCCGGTCCCAGTTCGAGAAAGAGGTCGACCGCGGGCATCTCCTGGATCGCGTCGGCGAAGCGGACGGCGTGGCGGGCGTGGTCGAGCCAGTACTCCGCGGAGGCGAAGGGCCGCGAGGTGTCGGCCGACGGGCTGACGGGGAGGGACGGCTGGTGGAAGGTCAGCTCGCCGAGGACCGCCGCGAAGTCGTCGAGCATCGGCTCCATGAGCGGCGAGTGGAAGGCGTGGCTCACCCTCAGCCGGGAGGTACGGCGGCCCTGTTCGCGCCAGTAGTCCGCGATCCGCAGGACGGCTGCCTCGGCACCGGAGACCACGACCGCCTCCGGGCCGTTGACCGCGGCGATCGTGGCCGCGGGCTCCCCCGAGGTGAGGAGTTCGACCTCGACGTCGCTCGCGGCGATCGCGACCATGGCTCCGCCCTCCGGCAGCGCCTGCATCAACCGGCCCCGTGCCACCGCCATCCGCGCCGCGTCCGGCAACGACAGGACCCCCGACACACACGCGGCGGCGATCTCCCCCACCGAATGCCCAGCCAGTACCGAGAACTGCACGCCCCACGACTGCCACAGGCGAGCCATCGCCACCTCGAACGCGAACAACGCCGGCTGCGCGAACTCCGTCCGCTCCAACACCTCCGCAGGCTCCGACCACATCACCTCCCGCAACGACCGCCCCAACAACGGGTCGACCACCGCGCACACCTCGTCCAGCACCCCGGCGAACACCGGGAAACGCCTCGCCAACTCACGCCCCATCCCCGGCCGCTGCGCACCCTGACCGGAGAACAGGCCCGCCACCCGCCCGGGGCCCGAGAGCACCGGGGTCACGGACGGCAGCGCGTCGAGCAGGGCTTCCCGGGTCTCGCCGACGACGACGGCGCGGTGTGCGAACACGGTCCGCGTGGTGGCCAACGACCTGGCCACATCGCTCAGTTCGTCCGCGGGGCGGCGCAGCAGGTGGGCGCGCAGCGCCTCCGCCTGGTCCCGCACCGCCTGCTCCGAGCGGCCGGAGAGCAGCAGCGGGACCGGACCTTCCGGGGCAGGCTCGTGCGCCTCGGGTGCGGCTTCGGTCTCTTCGAGGATGACGTGCGCGTTGGTGCCGCTGATCCCGAAGGAGGAGACCCCGGCCCGGCGCGGGCGCCCCTCGCTCTGCCACGGACGGGACTCGGTCAGCAGCCGGACGGCTCCCGCGCTCCAGTCCACCGCTGTGGTCGGGGTCGCCGCGTGGAGGGTCGGCGGCAGGGTGGTGTGCCGCATGGCCTGCACCGTCTTGATGACGCCCAGCACGCCCGACGCGGACTGGCTGTGCCCGATGTTCGACTTCAGCGAGCCCAGCCAGAGCGGCTTGGCGGGATCCCGGTCCCGGCCATAGGTCGCCAGCAGTGCCTGGGCCTCGATCGGGTCACCCAGCGTCGTGCCGGTTCCGTGCGCCTCCACGGCGTCGATGTCCCGCGGTTCCAGTCGCGCGCTTGCCAGGGCGTCGAGGATGACGCGCTGCTGGGAAGGACCGTTCGGGGCGGTCAGGCCGTTGGATGCACCGTCCTGGTTGACGGCGGAGCCACGGATCACGGCAAGGACCTGATGGCCGTTGCGGCGGGCGTCGGAGAGCCGCTCCAGGACGAGGACGCCGGAACCCTCGGCCCAGCCGGTACCGTCGGCGTCGTCGGAGAAGGACTTGCACCGGCCGTCGGCGGCCAGGCCGCCCTGCTTGGTGAACTCGACGAACACGCTCGGTGCCGCCATCACCGTCACCCCGCCGGCCAGTGCCAGGTCGCTCTCGCCACGGCGTAGCGACTGGCAGGCGAGGTGCAGCGCCACCAGCGAGGACGAGCAGGCCGTGTCGATGGTCAGCGCCGCTCCCTCCAGGCCGAGGGTGTAAGCGATGCGCCCGGAGACGAGGGAGGTGGTGACGCCGATGATGCTGTGGTCCTCGGTGTCGGTGTCCCGGTCGTCGGCGTACATGTTCCAGCCGTAGCCCTGGGTGCCGGCGCCGACATGGACCGAGGTGCGGCTGCCGCGGAGGTCGGCGGGGAGGATCCCGGCGTCCTCGAGCGCCTCCCAGGTCGTTTCCAGCAGGAGCCGTTGCTGCGGGTCCATGCCGACCGCTTCACGCGGTGAGATGCCGAAGAACCCCGCGTCGAAGCCGCTCGCGTTGTACACGAAGCCGCCCTCCAGGACCCGGGTGGTGCCGGGCTGTTCGCCCAGCGGGTCGTAGAGCCGCTCGATGTCCCAGCCGCGGTCGGTGGGAAAGGCTCCGATGGCGTCCGTGCCGCTGGAGACCAGTTCCCACAGTTCGGCCGGGTTGCTCGCGCCGCCGGGCAGCCGGCAGCCCATCCCGACGATGGCGACCGGCTCGTTCTCCTCGGCCTCGTACGCGCTGATCCGCTTCTTGGCCTGGCGCAGCTCCGCGGTGAGCTCGGTGAGGAAATGCCGCATCCGTCCGTCGGCGGACGCGCTCTCTTCTTGGGGCACGGGGAAAGCCTTTCGTGACGGTGCCTGTTCGGGACACACGGATGTCGGGCCGGGAGACGGCGCGTCAGGAGATGCCGAACTCGCGGCCGAGGGCGTCGAGCATGTCGTCGTCGGAGGCGTCGGCGAGATCCGCGTCCGCGGCGTCCTCGTCGGCGGACGGCCCGGTCTCCTTCCAGCGGGCGAGGATGCTCGACAGGCGCATGGTGATCCGGGCCCGGCCGACCGATCCCGCGTCCCAGCCGGCGAGAGCCGCCTCCAGACGGTCGAGTTCGCTCTCGGCGCTCACCGCCGGGTCGCCGTCGGCACCCTCCGGCAGCAGGAGTGTGAGCAGGAAGGCGGCGGCCTCGGCGGGCGTCGGGTGGTCGAACGCGAGGGTCACCGGAGTCCTGAGCCCCGTTTTGCCGTCCAGCCGCTTGCGCAGGCCGACCGAGGCCAGGGAGTCCAGACCGAGGTCCCGGAAGGCGCGGTGGGGTTCGATCCGCTCGGCGTCGCTCCACCCCAGCTGCGCCGCCGCCTCGGTGCGCACGAGGTCGGTCATCGCCGTCAGCCGTTCCGCCGGTCCCATAGCCCGCATCTCGCGGCGGAAGACCTCTGCCGGTACGGACTCCACCTGCGGCCCGGCCGCACCGCGCAGGGCGGCCTGCCGCACCTCCGCCAGGTCCTCGATCAGCGGGCGGGGCCGGGCCGCGGTGTAGGTGGCGGCGAACGGCTCCCAGTCGACCTCGGCCACCGTCACCGCCACGTCGTCGTTCGCGAGGGCGAGGTGGAGCGAGGCGATGCCGTCCTGCGGGCTCACCGGGACGAGGCCGATGCGACGCAGCAGCGGGGCCGTTTCGGCGTCCACCATGCCACCGTCGCCCCAGAATCCCCAGGCGACCGAGGTGCCGGCCGCGGCGCGGGCGCGGCGTTGCTCGACGAGGGCGTCCAGAAAGGCGTTGCCGGCGGCGTAGGCGCCGCTGCGGGAGCTGCCCCAGACCGCGGCGATCGAGGAGAACACGACGAACGCGTCCAGCTCGGTGTCGCCGAGGAGCTCGTCGAGCACCCGGGCCCCGTCGACCTTGGCCGCGACGACCTCCTGGAACTCGTCGGCCGTCATGTCCTCCAGCGGGGTGCTCTGCGGGACACCCGCGGCGTGGAACACCGACCGCAACGGCCCGAACTCCTCGGTGACGTCGCCCAGCACGCGCTCCATGGCAGCGCGGTCGGCGACATCGGCGGCGATGATCCGGACCGGCGTGCCCGTGTCCGCCAGTTCGGCCGCGAGCTCCGCCGCGCCGGGGGCGTCCGGGCCACGGCGGGAGAGCAGGACCAGCGAGCAGCCGCCCTGCTCGGCGAGCCAGCGGGCCACCGCCGATCCGATGGCACCCGTCCCGCCCGTGACGAGCACGGTGCCGGACGGCTTCCACTCGCCCGGCGACGTGGCGGTGGCGGCGTGGGCCAGCCGCCGGGCCCAGACGCCGTTCGACCGGACGGCGAGCTGGTCCTCATCGCCGGCGGTCACCAGCACCCCGGCGAGCAGTCCGGCGCTCCGGTCGTCCAGCGAGTCGGGCAGGTCCACCAGGCCGCCCCAGCGGTCCGGCCGTTCCAGCGCGACGACCCGGCCGAGTCCCCAGAGGGCCGCACCGTGGGGGTCGGCCGGCGGGTCGGACGGGCCGGTGCTGACCGCGCCCGTCGTCAGACACCACAGGGGTGCGGTGACGTCCGTGTCGCCGAGGGCCTGGACGAGTACGAGCAGCCGTTCGGCGTCCCGGCCGACGTAGGCCACGGCGTCGAACGGGCCCGCCCCGCCGAGCCGTTCGACGAGTTCGGCACGGTCCGCGCCGGCCGGGGACAGCACCTCGGCCGCCTCGTACAGCCGCGCCAGCTCCTTGGTCCGGTCGTCGTCGCCCACCAGCAGCCAACGGCCCGGGACCTTGGCCGCGGACGGCGGTTCGGTGACGGCCCGCCAGGCGATCCGGTAGCGCAAGGAGTCCAGGCGCGACCGGCGACGCCCCTCGCGCCGCCAGCGGGCGAGCGCGGGCAAGACCTCGGCCATGCCCGCGTCCGTGCCGAGTTCGTCGGCCAGCTGCTCCAGGTCCTCGCGCTCCACGGCGTCCCAGAACCGGGCGTCGGTCTCTGTCACGGCGCCGACGGTGTCCGCGGCGGTGAGCCAGTAGTGCTCGTGCTGGAAGGCGTACGTCGGCAACGGCACCCGCTCGCCCGGCTCCAGGACGCGGGTCCAGTCCACCGGGAGGCCGTGAACGTAACCCTCCGCCAAGGAGAGCAGCATCTGCTCCGGACCGCCCGAGTCGCGGCGCAGCGAGCCGAGGACCGTGCCGTCGGACTCGGCGGCCTTGAGCGTCTGGTTCGTGCCGACCGTCAACTGCGGGTGCGGGCTGGCCTCGACGAAGAAGCCGAACCCGTCGGCCACCATCGCTTCGGTGATGTCCAGGAACCGTACGGTCTCCCGCAGGTTCCGGTACCAGTACTCCGGGTCCAGCTCCCGGCCCGTGAGCCGGGTGCCGGTGACCGTCGAGTAGAAGGGCACGGCCGCCTCGCGCGGTTCGATCCCCTGGAGGGCGGCGACGAGTTCGTCGCGTACCGACTCGATCTCGGCCGAGTGCGCGGCGATGCCCGCG
The DNA here is from genome assembly GCF_050433025.1 of Streptomyces auratus. Lineage (NCBI taxonomy): Bacteria > Bacillati > Actinomycetota > Actinomycetes > Kitasatosporales > Streptomycetaceae > Streptomyces > Streptomyces auratus. The sequence goes on from NZ_JBNGCB010000003.1 coordinate 3,470,405, forward strand.
ACGTCGACGCGCCGGGACCACACCCGGTCGGCCTGGCAGCTTTCCTGGAAATCGCGCAACGCCCCGGCCTCGCCCGAGACGACGACCGAATCCGCCCCGTTGACGGCGGCGATGGACAGCTTTCCGTTCCACGGCGTGATCCGGTCCGTGGCGGCCTGTGCGGAGAGCCCGACCGCCAGGGCGCCACCGCGGCCGGCGACCTTGATCAGGAGCCTGGACCGGGTGACCACGATCCGTGCGGCGTCGGCCAGCGACAGTGCGCCCGAAATGTACGCGGCCGCGATCTCCCCCTGGGAGTGGCCGACGACGCCGTGCACGTCGATGCCGTAGGAACGCCAGAGTTTCGCCAGGGAGACCATGACCGCGAACAACGCGGGCTGCAGGACGTCCACCTCGTCCAGGCGCTGTTCGTCGGCGCCGGTCACGACGCCGATCAGCGACCAGTCGACCATCTCGTCGATCACCCGGGCGCACTCGTGCAGCGACTCGGCGAACACCGGGGAGGACGCGAGCAGTTCGCGGGCCATGCCCGGCCACTGCGAGCCCTGGCCGGGGAACATCAGGGCCACCTTCCGGCTCGCCGTCACCGTGCCGGTGACGACGTTCCGCGGCAGGTCGAGTCCGTCCGCCAGGCACTGCAGGTCGGCCAGCAGAGCCGTACGGTCCGGGGCCACCACCGCGGCCCGGTGGTGCAGGTGCGCGCGGGTCATGGCAAGCGACCAGGCGACGTCGGCCGGCTCCGCGTCGGGCGTGGCCAGCAGGTGCCGGCGGAGCCTGGCCGCCTGTGCGGCGAGACCGGCGGACGTCCTGGCCGACAGGACGACGGGGACGGGCCCCGGCGACGCGGGCGGTGCGGTGGATTCTGCTTCGGTGCCGGTGCCGGTGCCGGTGCCGGTGCCGGTGTCGGTGTCGGGCTCGGCGGGGCGAGCGTCGTATTCGAGGATGACGTGCGCGTTGGTGCCGCTCACACCGAACGCGGACACCGCGGCCCGGCGGGGCCGGTCGACCTCCGGCCAGGTCAGCGCCTCGCGGAGCAGTTCGACACGGCCGGCCGACCAGTCGACCTGGGTGGTCGGCCGGTCCACGTGCAGGGTCTTGGGCATGACCCCGTTCCGCAGCGCGAGGACGGTCTTGATGACCCCGGCGATGCCGGCGGCGGCCTGGGTGTGGCCGATGTTGGACTTCAGCGAGCCGAGCCGCAGCGGGCGGTCGGCGCCGCGGCCCTGGCCGTACGTCGCGAGCAGTGCCTGCGCCTCGATGGGGTCGCCGAGCGGGGTGCCGGTGCCGTGCGCCTCCACCATGTCCACCTGGTCGGCGGCGACCCTGGCGGCGGTGAGCGCGGCCTCGATCACCCGCTGCTGCGACGGGCCGTTCGGTGCCGTCAGGCCGTTCGACGCCCCGTCCTGGTTGAGGGCCGAGCCCCGGACGACGGCCAGTACCTGGTGGCCGTTGCGGCGGGCGGCGGAAAGCCGCTCCACGACGAGCACACCGCACCCCTCCGACCAGCTGGTGCCGTCCGCGTCGGCCGAGAACGCCTTGCACCGGCCGTCCCGGGCCAGCGCTCGCTGCTTGCTGAACTCCGTGAAGACCATCGGGGTGGCGATCACGGCCGCCCCGGCGACCAGAGCGAGGTCGCACTCGTCCCGGCGCAGCGACTCACCGGCCAGATGGAGGGCGACCAGCCCCGCCGAGCAGGCGGTGTCGACGGTCATCGCCGGTCCTTCGAGACCGAAGAGGTACGAGATCCGTCCCGAGGCGACGGCCGGCGCACCGCCCGTCACGACGTGACCCTCCGCGTCGGCGGGGACCTCCGCCGACTGGGGTCCGTAGCCGAAGGGCGACAGCCCGACGTACACGCCGGTGGTGCTGCCCCGTAGCGAGGTCGGCGGTATTCCCGCGTGTTCGAGTGCCTCCCAGGAGGTTTCGAGCAGCAGCCGGTGCTGCGGGTCCATCGCCCGTGCCTCGCGCGGTGAGATCCCGAAGAACTCGGCGTCGAATCCGGCGGCGTCGTGCAGAATCCCGCTCTCCATGACGTAGCTCTTGCCGGGGCGGTCCGGGTCGGGATCGTAAAGGGTGTCCAGCGGCCAGCCCCGGTCGGCGGGCAGCGGGCCGATGGCGTCGACCTCGGCGGCCACCAGCTCCCACAGGTCCTGGGGCGACTGCACGCCCCCGGGGAAACGGCACCCCATGCCGACGATCGCGAGGGGTTCGGCGGCCTGTTCACGCTCGGTCCGCAGACGCTGCTTGGTCTGCCGCAGATCGGCGGTCACGCGCTTGAGGTAGTCGCGGTACTTCTCCTCGGTCGGTTGCGGGGACGGGGTGGACCCGGCGGACTCGCGGGAGGGACCGGGTGCCTCGGACGCGGTGGGATCGGTGGACACGGGGGGCTCCTTGTGGTTTCGGTGGGAAGCCGGAGGGCGGCCGGGCTCGAAGGACGCGGAGCCGGGCTCACGCCAGACCCAGCTCCCGATCGGCGAGCGCGAAGATGTCGTCGTCCGTCTCCGCCTGGTCCGCGGCGTCGTCCGTACTCTCCGCCCCGCCGTCGTCGAGCCGCCACAGCAGGGAGCGCAGTCGGGCGGTGACCCGGCCGCGTTCCAGGTCCCCCACGTCATGGGTGGTGAGCAGCGCCGTGAGGTGATCGACGGCCTCGGCCACCGGGGACTTGCTCTCCTGCGCCCCCATGCGGGTGAGCAGATGGTGGGCGAGCGCCGACGGCGAGGGCAGATCGAACAGGAGGGTCGCCGGGAGGGTGAGACCGGTGGCGGAGGCGAGGCGGTTGCGCAGCTCCACAGCGGTGAGGGAGTCGAGCCCGAGGTCCTTGAACGGCTGCTCGTCGTCGACCGTCCCGTCCTGATGGTGGCCCAGCACGGCTGCCACGTTCTCGCGTACGACGTCCAGCAGCATCCGGCGGCGCTCGTCCTCCGACAGCTCCGACAGGCTCGTCCGCAGCGCGGCCCCGGACACCGTGCCGCTCTTCGCCGCGCGGGCCGGACCCGCGGGTGTGCGGACCACGTCGGCGAGCACCGACGGCAACGCTCCTGAGGTGGCGCGGGCCTTGAGTGCCGGCAGGTCGAGACGGACGGGCAGGACCACGGGGCCGTACTCCCCGCTGATCGCCGCGTCGAACAACGCCAGCCCCTCGGCGGGGGACATCGTCACCAGTCCGGAGCGGTTCAGGCGGTCGACGTGCGTGGTGCCGATCTCGGCGGCCATGCCGGTGGTGTCGCTCCACAGCCCCCAGCCCAGCGAGAGCCCGGGGAGCCCCTCGGCGCGGCGGCGCTGGGCGACCGCGTCCAGGAAGGCGTTCGCGGCAGCGTAGTTGCCCTGACCCGGACCGCCGAAGGTGCCTCCGACGGAGGAGTAGAGCACGAACGCGGCCAGATCCAGGTGACGTGTCAGTCGGTCCAGGACGACGGCGGCGTCGGCCTTCGGACGCAGTACCGTGTTCAGCCGCTCCGGTGTCAGATCCTCGACGAGACCGTCGTCCAGGACGCCGGCCGTGTGGATCACCGCGGTGAGCGGATGGTCGGCGGGGAGCGAGCCGAGGAGTTCCTCGACGGCGGCGGAGTCGGCCATGTCGCACGCGGCGACCGTCACCTGCGCTCCCAACTCGGTGAGTTCGGCGGCGAGTTCAGCGGCTCCGGGCGCCTGGGGACCACGTCGGCTGGTCAGCAGCAGATGCCGCACACCGTGCTCGACCACGAGATGACGGGCCAGCAGACTGCCCAGTCCTCCCGTACCGCCGGTGACCAGCACGGTTCCCATGCTGTCGAAGGGGGCGGGCCGCTCCGCGGCGGCGCGGGCCGGGGTGAGGCGGGGCACGTGGGCGACACCACGGCGCACGGCCACCTGGGGTTCCTGGTGGGCGAGTACACCGGGCAGCACGGACCAGGACGCCGGATCGTCGTCGAGGTCTGCCACCAGGACCCGCCCGGGATGCTCGTTCTGCACGGTCCGGACGAGCCCCCAGGCGAGACTGCCCACTGCGTCGCTGAGGGGATGGTGGCCGGCATCGGGCGTGACCGCGCCTCGGGTGAGCAGGAGGAGTCGGGAAGCCTCGAAACGCGCATCCCCCAGCCATGTGCGCACGAGATCGAGGACGGTCGCGGCGTAGTCGTGCGCCCGCTCGACGAGGTCGGCGGAGTCGTCCGGCGGGCAGCCGGGGGAGTGGGGGAGGAAGCAGGGGACGAGGACCGCTTCGGGCACGGGTGCGTCCGTGGCGTCGAGGGCGGCGGCGAGCGCCGGGAGACTCGTGCAGTGGCTCAGCTCGACGCCCTTGACCTCGTACCCGTCGGACTCGGCGGCTGCGATCAGCGCCCAGGTCCGCGCCGCGGAGCCGTCCGCGCCCTCGGGCAGCTCCTTCACGGGCCACTCCACCGTGTACAGAGAGGTGGCGTCGGCGCCGGGGGTCCGCAACTGCTCCTGGGACACCGGACGGAGGGCGAGTTCACCGACGGTCGCCACGGGCCGGCCCGTACCGTCGGCCAGCTCCAGGCTGACGCTGCTCGGTCCCGTGCCCCGGACCCGTACGCGCAGCGCGTCGGCCCCCGAGGCGTGCAGCCGTACCCCGCTCCAGGAGAACGGCAGGTGTGCCTGGCCCGTGTGCAGGATCGCGCCGGGCAGGGCAAGGGAATGCAGGGCGGCGTCCAGGAGCGCGGGGTGCAGGGTGAACCGCTCCGCGTCGGACAGGAGGGGAAGGTCGATGTCGGCGTAGAAGTCCTCGCCGAGCCGCCATGCGGCCCGCAGTCCCCGGAACGACGGTCCGTAGTCGACGCCTCCCTCGGTCAGGCGGAGGTAGAGGTCGTCGACGGGGACGGGGACGGCCCCGGTCGGCGGCCAGGCTTCCGAAGAGGTGGCCGGCTCCTCCTGCGGGCCTGTGGCGAGCAGCCCGGTGGCGTGGCGCGTCCAATCAGCGTGCGGGTCGCCGTCCTGCGGCCGCGAGTGGATCGTGATCGCGCGCTGCCCGGAGTCCTGGGCCGCGCCGACCAGGACCTGCACGGAGCGGGCTCCCTGTTCGGGGAGGATCAGCGGGCTCTCCAGCGTGAGCTCCTCGACCTGGGTGCAGCCCGCGTGCTCGGCGGCGGTCAGGGCCATGTCCAGCAGCCCCGCGCCGGGCACCAGCACCACGCCCAGCACGGCGTGGTCGGCGAGCCAGGCATGGTCCCGCAGCGACAGGCTGCCGGTGAGGACGACACCGTCCGTGCCCGGTAGCGCGGTCTCCGCCGGCAGGAGCGGATGGCCGATGCCGGTCAGGCCCGTGCCCGCGACATCGGTCTCCGCCACGCCGTCCAGCCAGTGGCGCTCCCGCTGGAAGGCGTAGGTGGGCAGGTCCGGCGATTCGACCGGCGTGGTCGCGGCGGTCCAGCGGACGGGGATGCCACGGGCGTGCAGCCGGGCCAGCGCCGTCAGGAACGTGGACGTCTCGTCGTGCTTGCGGCTGAGGGTGGGCACGAAAGCGGCGGTGTCCTGGTCGAGGATCTCGCCGCCGAGCGCCGTGAGTGCGGCGTCCGGGCCCAGTTCGACCACGGTGTCCACCTGCTCGCGGGCCAACGCCCGTACTCCGTCGGCGAACCGGACCGTGGCGCGGATGTGGTCCGCCCAAGAGGCGGGGTCCGCGAGCCGGTCGTCGCCGGCCAGGTCCCCGGTCACGTTGGAGACGACGGGGATCGTCGCCGGCCGGAAGGTGACCGACGCCGCGATCCGGGCGAACTCGTCCAGAACCGGATCCATGAGCGGGGAGTGGAACGCGTGGCTCACGTCGAGGTACCGGGCGCGGCGGCCACGCCCGGCGAACGCCTTCTCCAGCTCGTGCACGGCCTCGGTGCGGCCCGAGACCACCACCGACTCGGGACCGTTCACCGCGGCCACCGCCAAGCCACCGGCCTTCTCCGACAGCTCGGCGACCAACGGCAGCACCTCGTCCTCCGACGCCTGGATCGCGAGCATCCGTCCGTCCTCGGGCAGGGATTGCATCAGCCGCCCACGGGCCGCCACCAGCCGTGCCGCGTCCTGAAGGGAGAGCACCCCGGCCGCGTGCGCAGCGGACAGCTCGCCCACGGAATGCCCGATCAGCAGATCCGGGTGGACGCCGATCGACTGCATCAGGCGGAACAGCGCCGTCTCCACGGCGAACAGGGCCGGCTGTGCGTACGCCGTCGTCTTCAGCGCCTCGGCGGCGGCGGGATCGTCAGCGAAGACCACCGACGCCAACGGGCGCTCCAGGTGCGGGTCCAGTGCCGCGCACGCCTCGTCGAACGCCTCGGCGTACGCGGGAAAGGTCTCGTACAGGCCGCGTCCCATGCCCGGGCGCTGGGCTCCCTGCCCGGTGAACGCGAAGGCGAGACCGCCCCCGGCCGCCGTCTCCAGGCGTACGCCCGGCGCCGGCCGGCCCTCGCTCAGGGCCGACAGCCCGCTCAGCATGTCGTCATGGCCGGCGCCGGTGATCACCGCCGTGTGCTCGAACACCGACCGCCGCGTGGCCAGGGCCAGGCCCACCTGTTCCGGCGCCACGTCCGGGTGTCCCGCGGCCCAGTGCCGCAATCGGGCCGCCTGAGCCCGCAGCGCCTGCCTGCCCCGGCCGGACACCACCCACGGCATGCCCCGGAGGCGGGGCGCTCGGTCAGCCGCATCTTGGGGAGCCTCTTCCGGGGCTTCTTCCGGGGCTTCTTCGAGGATGAGGTGGGCGTTGGTGCCGCTGATCCCGAAGGCGGACACGCCTGCCCGGCGCGGCCGGCCCGCACGCGGCCAGTCCCGTCGCTCCGTCAGCAGCCGCACCTCGCCCGCCGACCAGTCCACCTCCGGCGTCGGCGCATCCACATGCAGCGTCTTCGGCAGCACCCCGTGCCGCAACGCCATCACCGTCTTGATCACACCACCGACACCCGCGGCAGCCTGCGCGTGCCCGATGTTCGACTTCAACGACCCCAGCCACAAAGGCCGATCGGCGGGCCGGCCCTGGCCGTACGTCGCCAACAACGCCTGCGCCTCGATCGGATCACCCAGCCGCGTTCCCGTACCGTGCGCCTCCACCGCATCGACCTCATCGGCCGTCAGCCGGGCCGCAGTCAGTGCCCGCCGGATCACCCGTTGCTGCGACGGTCCGTTCGGCGCCGTCAGACCGTTCGAGGCGCCGTCCTGGTTGACCGCCGACCCACGGACGACGGCGAGCACCTGGTGCCCGTGACGCCGCGCGTCCGACAGCCTCTCCAGTACGAGGACACCCACGCCCTCCGACCAGCCGGTGCCGTCCGCGTCCGCCGCGAAGGACCGGCACCTGCCGTCCGGGGACAGTCCGCGCTGGCGGCTGAACTCCACGAACATCACCGGGGTGTTGATGACCGTCGCCCCTCCGGCCAGGGCCAGCGAGCACTCTCCGGCGCGCAGTGCCTGGACCGCGAGGTGCAGCGCCACCAGTGAGGACGAGCAGGCCGTGTCCACGCTGACGGCGGGGCCTTCGAGACCGAGGGTGTAGGCGAGCCGGCCGGACACCACCGAGATGGCGTTACCGGTGCCGACGAATCCCTCGGCCTCCTGCCGGGACTTCTGGAGGTGGATGATGTGGTCCTGCATGCCCGTACCGATATAGACACCGGTGTCGCTCCCGCCGAGCGACGCCGGGGGGATTCCGGCGCGCTCCAACGCCTCCCAGCCCGTCTCCAGGACCAGCCGCTGCTGCGGGTCCATCGCGGCGGCTTCCCGCGGTGAAATCCCGAAGAACCCCGCGTCGAAATGGGTGGCGGTGTCGACGAACCCACCGCCGCGGGCGTACGTGGTACCGGGTGCCGTCGGATCGGGGTCGTAGAGGGTGTCAAGGTTCCAGGAACGGTCGGTGGGCAGATCTCCGATGACGTCGCGTCCTTCGGCGACCAACTGCCACAGATCCTCCGGCGAGAACACGCCGCCCGGGTATCGGCACCCCATCCCGACGATCGCGACCGGCTCGCGGGACGCCTCCTCGGTCGCCTGAAGCCGCACCCGGGTGTCGTGCAGGTCCGCGGTCACGCGCTTCAGGTAGTCCAGCAATTGTTCTTCGGATCGCATGTCCTGCTCATCTCTGGAATATGGGCCGACGACGGTTCCTGGCTACGAGAGGCCGAGCTCTCGGTCGATGAAGGCGAGGACCTCGGCCTGGTCGGCGTCCGCCAGCGTCTGCGCGACGTCTTCGGCGCCGCTCGACGGGCCGACGTCCCATCGGGAGGCCAGCGAGCGCAGTCGGGTCGCGACGAGGTTCCGTTCCGCTTCGTCCAGGTCGGCGGAGCCGAGCGCGGAGCCGAGGCGTTCGATCTCGGTGAAGAGGGAGGACGACGTGTGTGCCCCGTCACCGAGGAGGGTCCGGCTCAGATGGCCGGCGACCGCCTCCGGTGTCGGATGGTCGAAGACCAGCGTGGCCGGGAGAGCGACTCCGGCCACGGCCTGCAGCCCGTTGCGCAGTTCGAGGGCGGTGAGGGAATCGATACCGAGTTCCTTGAACTGCTGCCGTGGGGACACGGCGTCGGGCCCGGGATACCCGAGCGTGCCGGCCACCTGGGCACGGACCGTCGTGAGCAGGAGCCGGTCCCGCTCCGCGCCGGTGAGGCCCGGCAGCCGTTCGGCCAGCGTGGGGCCGGCCCCGCCGCCGGGTGTGGCGTCGCGCCCGTCGGTCGCGCCGGGGTCCGCCTGCGAGGGCTGGGTCAGTTCCCTCAGCAGGGGGCTCGGCCGGGAGGCGGTGAACGAGGACAGGAACCGCCGCCAGTCGACATCGACGAGCGCCACGTTCGCGGGGCCGTCGGGGCCGTCGGAAAGCAGCGCGGACAGCCCCAGGACGGCCAGACGGGGTTCCATGGCGGTGAGGCCGCGTCGCAGCAGGCGCTCCTCGATGCCCTCGTCCACGAGACCGCCTCCGGTCCACGGCCCCCAGGCGATCGAGGTGGCGGGCAGTCCGTCGGCCCGACGCCGCTGGGCCAGGGCGTCGAGGTGAGCGTTCGCGGCGGCGTAACCGGCCTGGCCGCTGCTGCCCACGGTGGCGGCGAAGCCGGAGAACAGCACGAACGCCGACAGTTCGGTGTCGCGGGTGAGTTCGTCCAGCAGCCGGGCGCCCTCGGTCTTCGGCGCCAGGACGGTTTCCAGGCGTTCGGTGTCCAGGTCGGCGGTCATGCCGTCGTCGAGTACTCCGGCAGCGTGGAAAACCGCCGTCAGCGGATGCCGGTCCGGAATGCCGTCGAGTAGTTCTTGTACGGCCTGGCGGTCGGCGACATCGCAGGCGGCGACGGTCACGCCGGCGCCCGACGCCTCCAGATCGGCCCTGAGCTCGGCCACGCCGGGCGCGTCGGCCCCGCGTCGGCTGGTCAGCAGAATATGGCCGACTCCCTGGGCGGCGGCCCAGCGGGCGACGTGGGCGCCCAGAGCGCCGGTACCGCCGGTGATGAGGACGGTTCCGGCCGGCCGCCAGGGGGCGGTCCGAGCGGCCGCGCGATCGCCGCCGTCCGGGACGAGTCGGCGTCCGAGGATGCCGACCGGGCGCAGCGCCAGTTGGTCTTCGCCCGTGTGCGCGCTGCCCAAGGCCGCGCACAGCTGGGTTCGTACGTGCGGGTCGAGGGTGCTCGGCAGGTCGACGAGTCCGCCCCAGCGGTCGGGGTGTTCCAGCGCGACCACCCTGCCCAGGCCCCAGATCTGGGCCTGTTCGACAGCACCGGGCCGGTCGCTGGTTCCGGTGGTGACCGCGCCCTGCGTCAGGCACCACAGGGGCGCCGTGATCCCGGCGGCGCCGAGCGCCCGGACGAGCGCGAGGGTCGCCGCCGTGCCTCGGGGCACCGAGGGACACGCGGTGTCGTGCCGCCCGTCGAAGGCCAGCAGGGACACCACTCCGACCGGCTCCGGCCCGCCGCCCGCGCAGGCCTGCTTCAGGCGCTCGGTGACCGCCGCGGTGTCGGTGTCCGTCGTGTCGACCAGGAGGTCGTCGACCGAGCAACCCGCCTCCAGCAGGCCGTCCCGCACCCATTCCGTGGTGGCGTCGGACTCCGTGCCGCCCGGGTGGACCAGCAGCCACCTGCCGTGCGGCCCTGTGGTGGGTACGTCGAGCGGTCGCCACTTCTCGACGTACCGCCAGCCGTCCACTCTGGCCTGTTCGAGCCCCTGGCGGTGCCAGGAGGCCAGCTCCGGGAGGACGTCCTTGAGCGGGGTCTCGTGGTCGAACCGTACGTCCGGACCGAGGCTGCCCAGGTCCCCGTTCTCCACGGCCTCCCAGAAGTGGGCGTCCACCGTCCCTTGGCCGACGGTCGCGGGGGCGCCCGCCCCCGGTCCACGGCCGCCGTTCGCAGCGGCCGCCGGACGGGGCCAGTAGCGCTCGCGCTGAAAGGCGTACGTGGGCAGGTCGACGTGCGCAGCGCCGGCCAGGTCCGGCAGCGCCGCCCAGTCGACGGTGACGCCGCTGACGTATGCCTTGGCCAGGGAGGTGAGGAAGGCCCGCCGGTCGCTCGTTTTGCGTCGCAAGGTGCTGAGAACGGCTGCCTCCCGGCTCTCTCCCTCCACGATCTCGGACAGCGCCACCTGTAGCACCGGGTGGGGGCTGATCTCGATGTAGACCTTGCTCCCGGTGGCGGCGAGCCGCTGGATGGCCGGCCCGAACTCGACGGTCCGGCGGGTGTTGCGGTACCAGTACGCGGCGTCCGGGACCGTTTCGGTCTCCGGTGACTCCCCGGAGACCGTCGACAGGAAGGCGATGCGCGCCGGCGTCGGCGCCACGTCCGCCAGGTCCGTCAGCAGCCGCTCTTCGAGGGCTTCGACGGCGGGGTAGTGGGAGGCGCAGTCGGTGGCGACGCGCCGGGCACGTACGCCCCGCTCGGCACAGACCGCCAGCAGTTCGTCCACCGCCTCGTTGTCGCCGGAGACCACGCTGATGGACGGGCTGTTGACCCCGGCGACGAACAGCCGGTCCGGCCAGGCGGCGAGCAACTCCTCGACCTGCACTCGCCCGAGAGGAACGGACACCATGCCGCTGCGTCCGGACAGTTCCAGCAGGGCTCGGCTGCGCAGCACCGCCACCTTGGTCGCGTCGGCGAGCGACAGCGTGCCGGCCGTGTAGGCGGCCGCGATCTCACCCAGGGAACTGCCCACCACGGCCGAAGGCTCGATGCCCAGGGAACGCCACAGGTCGGCGAGGGCGACCGTGACCGAGAACAGCACTGGCTGGATCACATCGACCCGGTCCAGGCCCGGCGCCCCCTCAGCCTCGCGCAGGACGTCCAGCAGGGACCAGTCGACGTGGTCGGCGAGGGCGTCGGCGCAGGAGTGCAGGGTCTCGGCGAAGACCGGGAACTCCTCCATCAGCTCCAGGGCCATGCCTGCCCACTGGCCTCCTTGACCGGGGAAGACGAAGACCACCTCTCGGCCGCCGACGGCGGAACCGGTGACCGTCCGTGCGTCCGGAACGCCTTGGGCGACACTGTCCAGTCCGTCCAGCAGTTCGGCCCGGTCCGTGCCGAGGACGACGGCCCGTTGGTCGAACGTGCTCCGGGTCGTCACCAGCGAGCCGGCGACCTGAGCGGGTGCGAGCTCGGGGTGGTCGGTCAGGTGGCTGTGCAGCCTGCGGGCCTGCTCCCGGACGGCGGCGGCGGTACGGGCCGAGAGGACCAACGGCAGCGTTGCGCCGCCGCCGGTGTCCGTGCGGTCCCTGGCAGTGTCGTGTGGAGGAGCTTGTGGGGCTTCTTCGAGGATGAGGTGGGCATTGGTGCCGCTGACCCCGAAGGAGGACACACCGGCCCGGCGCGGCCGGCCCGCACGCGGCCACTCCCGCCGCTGTGTCAGCAACCGCACCTCACCCGCCGACCAGTCCACCTTCGGCGTCGGCGCATCCACATGCAGCGTCTGCGGCAGCACCCCGTGCCGCAACGCCATCACCATCTTGATCACGCCGCCGACACCCGCGGCAGCCTGTGCATGTCCGATGTTCGACTTCAACGACCCCAGCCACAAAGGCCGATCGGCGGACCGGCCCTGGCCGTACGTCGCCAACAACGCCTGCGCCTCGATCGGATCACCCAGCCGCGTCCCCGTCGCATGGCCCTCCACCGCGTCGACCTCATCGGCCGTCAGCCGGGCGTCGCGCAAGGCCTGCCAGATGACTCGCTCCTGGGAGGGCCCGTTCGGGGCGGACAGGCCGTTGGAGGCCCCGTCCTGGTTCACCGCCGATCCACGTATCAACGCGAGGACGGGATGGCCGTTGCGTTCGGCGTCGGACAACCGCTCCAGCACGAGTACGCCGACGCCCTCGGCCCACGCGGTGCCGTCCGCAGCGGCGGCGAAGGACTTGGCCCGGCCGTCGGGGGCAAGATTGCGTTGCCTGCAGAACTCCGTGAATGTCGTGGGCATCGACATCACCGTCACCCCGCCGGCAAGGGCCAGCGAGCATTCCCGACTGCGCAGCGACCGGGCCGCCAGGTGCATGGTCACGAGCGACGAGGAACAGGCGGTGTCGACGGTTACGGCCGGGCCGACCAGACCGAGGGTGTAGGACAGTCGACCGGAGACCACGCTGCCGGTGTTGCCAGTTGTCAGGAAACCCTCGAAATCCTCGATGGACTCGTGCAGTCGGACGGCGTAGTCCTGGTTCATGGCCCCGGCAAAGACGCCGACGTCGCTGCCGCGCAAGGCCTGTGGAGAAATCCGGGCCCTTTCCAAGGCTTCCCAGGCGACTTCCAGCAGCTGTCGCTGCTGGGGATCGATTGTCACGGCTTCGCGCGGAGATATCCCGAAGAACGAGGCATCGAACCATCCGGCGTCGTAGAGAAATCCGCCCTCGCGAACATACGACGCTGCTTTTCCGTCCGCCGCCTCGCTGAAGAGCGCGTCCAGATCCCAGCCCCGGTCCACAGGAAACGAGCCGCTCGCTACCCTCCCTGCCGACACCAACTCCCAGAGCGCTTCCGGGGAGTCCACATGACCAGGGAAACGGCAGCTCATTCCCACGATGGCAATGGGCTCGCCGTTCCTGTCCTCTTCCACCTGAAGCCGTCGCCGGGTATCGCGCAGGTCCCGCGTGACCTTCCGGAGCGCGGTCACCAGCTGGTCCGACCGACCTTCACCTGTCATGACCATCCGTTCTCTCCACTGACGCTGCGGGTTCCGCAAGAAGGGTTCACCGGTCCGCAGCAGCAGGACAATCCCCTAACCACCCCCTATGGCCCCTGACTTAAAAAGCTCCGCGGGGCGGGGGTTGAATCGGCAGAAGGCGACTGCGATTCTCTGAATACTTCAACGCAAGGCGCAACTTCACCACAGCGGCGGAAGGTGTAATGAGTTGAGTTCAGAAACAGCCACCGAGTCGGACCGATGGATCCGCAGCTATCTACCGGGCCCCGCCGAGGCGCTCCATCTCGTCCACTTTCCCCATGCAGGTGGTTCCGCCAGCTATTACCGGCCCTTCTGTACCTCCCTGTCGGACCGGTTCAACGCGCTCGCCCTGCAGTATCCGGGGCGTCAAGACCGGCGCGATGAGGCTTGTGTGACCGATCTGCACGTCCTGGCGGACCTCCTGTTCGACCGGCTGCGGCAACTCGCGGACCGCCCGATGGCGTTCTTCGGCCACAGCATGGGGGCACTCCTGGCATTCGAGGTGACACGGAGGTTCGAGCGGGAACTCAACACCTCACCGGTGGCGCTCTTCCTGTCCGGGCGGCGCGCTCCGTCCCGCCATCGGGACGAGAACGTCGACCTGAGCAGCAACGAGAGCCTGCTCGCCGAGATCCGGGAGCTGAGTGGCACGGATCCCCGGCTGCTGGGAGACGACGAGATGCTTGAAATGATCATGGAGCCGCTGCGCGCCGACTACCAAGCCTTGGGCGCCTACCGGTTCGTGTCGGAACCGCCCGTCCGCTGCCCGGTCACCGTTCTGACCGGCGCCGACGACCCCCGTACCTCCCGGGATGAGGCAGCCGCCTGGCAGGAGCACACCACTGGCGCCTTCGCACTGCGGGTGTTCCCCGGTGGTCACTTCTTCATCAGCGAGAACGTCGCCGATGTCACCGGCTTCGTCGCCGAGCGGCTCTCCGCTGTCCCACTGCCTGGTTGAGAGGCCCGCCCGGGCCCGGGGAAAACCACGAGGTGACGCGTCGGCGGCCCACCGTGACCAAGAGCACGTCAGGTGCGCCGCCGCTTCGAGGCACCTCTTCAGGGAGATCGAGCCGTGAGCTGCGGCAGGCCCGGTCCGTCCGGTGGCTCGGACGGCTCCGGTGGACGCACATCCTGCAGGCCATGACCTGCGCCGGTCCGGATGCGGAGCGCTTCCCAGCCATCCGGCGGCTCGGGGCCCAGGTGGTACGAGATGTGCGATTCCGTCGCCTGGCGCGTGATCTCACACACCCGCACCTGCCCTCGGGGCGCCATCGCCAGCAGCCGGATGCCCCGGTCCACCACGTCCCCCGTGACTGTCGGGACGCCGCTGTGCGCCGGCAGGTACGACAAGCAGGCATCACCGGTGACCACAGCGACGTGCACACGGATGAAGGACGGGTTGGTACGCGGCCGGCTGTCATCGATCCGGTCCCGGAGGGCGAAGGCCGTCCGCACGGCACGCGTGGCGTCGTCCCGGCGAGGGCTGTCGACTCCGAACACGGCGGAGAACACCGGTGCCGTCACCGGTCCCATGGTCCCCCCGTGCTGCGTGGATTGCTGCCGCAGTACCGCCTCGATGTCCGCCATGACCTTCTGCACGCCGTACACATCGTGGTCGTCGGACAGGTCGTGCCGCACCCACACCAGGACGACGCTCACGCGTGTGCGACGGGGCGCCGACCGGTGGCCCGTACCCTGCCGATCGCCGTCGTCCACGCGGTCGGGCGCCACACGGTGATCGCGCCTGAAGTCCCTGCCCACCCGCGACGGTACGCGGCTCACGGACGAGGCATCACGGGCGTCGGGCGCGTCCGGCCGACGCGTCGCCTGCTGTTCGACGAGGGCCGGCCCCGTTGGCCGCTCGGGCGCCTTGGGGTGCTCCGCTGCCGGCGCGGCCGGCACCTCCAGGTCGGGGGCGTGTTCGAGGACGGAGCGTTCCAGGCGACGCAGCTCCCGCGACGGCTCCAGTCCGAACCGCTCCACGAGTTCGGTCCGGACGCGCCGGAACACCGACAGCGCGTCGGTCTGCCGACCGCACCGGTAGAGCGCCACCATCAGCTGGCCGCTCAGCCGCTCACGCAGCGGGTCCTCGGCGACGGCCTTCTGCAGCTCGCCCAGAATCTCGTGGTGGTGGCCGATCGCCAGTCCGGCTTCGAAATAGTCCTCCAGGGCACCCAGTCGCTCACTCTCCAGACCGTCCAGTTCGGGCCAGTTCAAGTCGCCGTCCGCCAGGTCGGCGAGTGCCGCACCTCCCCACAGGTCGAGCGCCCCCCGCAGCGTGCACGCCGCGGCGGCATGATCGCCGCCGCGGGCTTCGGTGCGTCCTCGTTCTACGTGCCGGCGGAACAGGAACAGATCCACGGTGTCGGGGTCGACCCGCAACTGGTATCCGGGAGC
Organism: Streptomyces auratus; assembly: GCF_050433025.1. Taxonomy (NCBI): domain Bacteria; kingdom Bacillati; phylum Actinomycetota; class Actinomycetes; order Kitasatosporales; family Streptomycetaceae; genus Streptomyces; species Streptomyces auratus. The sequence goes on from NZ_JBNGCB010000003.1 coordinate 3,485,888, forward strand.
ACGCGTCAGTATGGCCGCACGCGTGTCCGTGGCCCCGTGGGCCAGATCGAGCCGCAGGCCTCGGACGGCGTTGCCGATCATCTTGCGTGCGGTGCGGGGTGTTTCGTCCGGCCACAGGACGTCGAGCAGCTTGTGTGTGGCCACGACCCGGTTGGCGTTCAGTAAAAGGTAGGCGAGCAGCCGGCGTTTGATCACTCCGCCGAGCGGGATCACCGCGCCGTCCACGCCTGCCTGAAGAGAGCCCAGTATACGGAAGTTCACTTCCACCTCATTTCCCTCTGACCCTGGCTACTCTCGTTCCCGACGGCCGGTCGACCGCGGAGGGCATCACCACGACGAGAGGCTCCGCTCGGCCATTGGCCGGGCCGCAAAGGCGTGCGTGCTGTGGCGCAGAAGGCGGCACGCAGCGAAGAAGGCCGGTCGGTGGCGAGAATCTTCCGCGGGTGAGACAGCGGCGGTGGAAGCGGACGCACGGTGGGGCGCCAAATTCCTGTGGATGACGCTGACTTTTCCTTGGATCCGGCATCAACCGGACGGTCTGCTTGGTAGATCACGCTCCTTCACATTGCAGGGACGCCCGGTCCGGAGTCCAGCATTCCGGAGGGCCTTTGCCCTTTTGAACAGGCCTGTGCATACCCCGGGGCACCGCAGGCGGCAACGCGCTGCCATGGTGAGCGATCCGGGCGCCGTTGCCTTCCGCCGCAGGTTGTGTCAGGCCGGACCGGCACGTGTCGTGCCGTTGATCAGATGAGGCCGGCGCGGATGGCGTAGGAGACGGCGTGCGAGCGGTTGCGCAGCTGTAATCGCTTCATCAGGCCGTGGAGGATGTACTTCACGGTGCGCTCCGAATAGCACAACTTGGCTGCGATCTCGGCGAGTTCTTTTCCCTCCGAGACCAGGCGGAGGACATCGAGTTCGCGGGGGCTGACGCCTGAGGCGGTGAGGCCGCGCGGCGCAAGGACCTCCCGGTGGGTCCACCGGACCTGTTCCATCAGCGCGCCCTGCAGCGTGGGCGGGAAGCTGCCGCCGCCGTCCGCGACGGTGAGCAGGGTGCGCACGAAGGCGGAGGGAGTGAACGTGTCACGCCACAGCACGGCGCGCACTCCCCGGTCGATCGCCGCGGAGACGTCTGCTCGCCAGTGTCGTCCGGCGACGAGGAGGAAGCGCGTGTCGGGCCTGTCGGACAGGGCGCGCAGCCGGTCCAGTGCGGTGGCGTCGACGGTGTCGAAGGCCGCGACGACGGCGTCGGCCTCGTGGCTTCTCTCCGGTGGGACTTCCTGGACGCGGCGGTCGTGCTTGAGGGAGCTGACAAGTCCCGCGTGGACCACGGGGTCGGGTGAGTGGACCGCCACACGCACGGTGCCGGTGAGTATCTGCTCAGGCATTTCGCCTCCCCATCGGTAATCGCCCATGAGGTAGATGATCATGCCACGCACATTTTGCTCACCGGCTTTCCGCACGCCTCGATCGCTTAATGACAGGGAAACCTGTCGCAACGATCCGAGGAGACCCCCACCGTTCAGGAGAAGTCCGCCGGCGGCCCAGGAGAGTTCCGCGGAAAGGGATTTCCCCGCCGGGACTCCCCGGGCCTCGCTCCGCCCCGGCCTGCCCTGGGGGAGGGACGGGCGCGCGGCGGGACGTTCAGAGGTCCGGAGCGGTCAGGGGGTTGCCGGTGAGCATGGCCGAAACGATCTCGGTACGAGACCGAAGACCGGTGCGTGCGAACAGCCGTGACAGGCGATTGGCGACGGCGTCCTGGCTGAGCCGCAGCACGGTGGCGATCTGGCGGTTCGCGAGCCCCTCGGTGACCAGGGTGGCCAGCAGCTGCTCGTTCTCGGCGGCGGCCTGTCTGCGGCCGGGGACGGTCAGCCCGGCCTCGCGCATCGCGGCCCGGGTGTGGAAGCGGCTCAGCAACGAGCCCGTCTCCCCGTACAGTTCGTACGCCTCGTGCAGCAGCTCCGGGGGGCCCGCGTCCCCGGCCGCCGCCGCCAGCGTGACCGCGGTCTCGAACGGCTGGCACCGCGAGCGGGCCAGCTCCACCGCCTCGTGCAGCAGCTCGCGCGCGGCGCCGGAGCCCTGCTGGCGCACCCGCGCCGATGCCAGCAGGTACAGCAGCCGGGTGCGTCCGCTGCCGGTACGCCCGGCGAGTTCCTCCAGGCGCCGCAGACAGCCCGCCGCCGCATCGGCCCGGCCGTCCTCCGCCCGGAGCATGGCGAGGGCAGCGGCCAGCTCGTCGGTTCCGTAGACATAGCCGCGCGCGTCGGCCTCCCGCAGCCCGCGCCGCAAGATGCGGTCGGCCGCGTCGGGACGGCCCATGGTCCGCAGCACCGCGGCCTCGGCGACGTCCAGGAAGATCTCCACATGACCCTCGTGGGTCCCGCGCTCACCGGCGATCAGACGGGCGGCGCCGGTCGGCTTGCCCCTGGCCAGCAGGATGGCGGCCGTCCCCGCGGTGAACAGATGGTGCTGGGGCGGCGCGATGAACGCCTGATCCTTCGCGACCATGCCGCGCGCCAGCGCCAGCGCGTCGTCCCACCGGCCCTGGAGGTGGAGCAGGAGGAAGTGGCTGGTGGGGGGAAGCGCCTCGGGCGGCATCCCGCGGTCCTTCAACAGGTCCATGGCGCCGCACAGGTCCGCGTTGCCGAGCAACTGGAGGGTGTACCCGGCTGCTATCGAGTACAGCGCCTCCGGGGGGAGGCCGGGGTCCGGCGGTGTCTCCAGGGCCCGGGCGAGCATGTCGGTCCGGCCCTGCACCAGGTTCCCGGCGGCCTGCAGCAGCTCGGGTATCAGCCGGATGTGCGGGTCCGGGCGCCACACCGGCTCCGTCCGCGAGAGCAGGTCCAGACCCTCCGGCCACCGCCCGCTCATGCACAACGCCAGGGCCCGCGCCGGCAATGCGGCCTCCGGGGGCAGCGGCAGACGGTCCCACCACTCGGCCGCCCCCATCCGGGACAACTGCGGCCAGTCCTTCACGGAGGTGACCGCGACGACCTGGAGGGCGGCGAGCTCGTGCAGATCCGGGCCGCTGACGACGTCGGAGGGGTCGCGCAGAATCGTCTCCGCCGCCTGGCCCGCCACCGGGTGGTCGCCCACGACCCAGGCGGCCTTCACACACCGCAGCAACGCCAGTTCGCGGGCCGCCGGTTCCTCGATCAGGCGCAGCGCCGCCCGGAACCACCGCAGCATGCCGCGGTCCTCGGGGTCGGGGTGCAACGCCTCGGCGGCGGCGGTGAGTTCCGCCGCCGCGCGCTCGCGGTCGATCAGCACGCCCGCGTCGGCCATCCGCTCGGGCAGGTACGTCACGGTGTCCGCCTCCTCAAGGAGCACGGCCGGACGCCCCGGGGACGTCGCTGCGGCCGTGCCGTCCCGAGCCGCCCAGAGAGCCTCCACCGCGGCGGCGGACATCCGGGCGCGTTCCAGGGGCCCGAGCCGTTCCCGGGTGGCGTGCTCCATCAGCGGTGACCGGAACACCCAGCCCCGGGGGCCGCCGCCGTCCTCGCCGGGCAGTTCGTCGAGGAGGCCCGCGGCGATCAGGCGGCGCACGCCGTCGCCGACCTCCTGGTCGGACAGCCCGGTGGACCTGGCCACCAGCGCCACCGCCGTCCGGCCGAGCGGCCACAGGACGCTCAGTGCCGCCGCCGTCGTCCGGCACGGTTCGCCGAGCTCGTGCAGCGCCCTCATGAACCGGTCCTCATCGGGCAGTACCGGCACCGGCGCGCTCGCCGCGAGGAAGGCGTGCCCGTCGGCGATGCGCACCGCGTCCCGCCGCGACCACTCGGTGAGCAGCGCGTCGGCGGCTGCGGGAATCCCGCGGGTCAGCCCGAGGACACGCGCCACCAGGGCCGGGTCGGGCGCCGCCTGCGACCGCCGCGCCACCATGTCGGCGAGCTGCGGCCGGGTCAGGCGCGGCAGGGCGATCGTCCGCGCCGTGCCCGCTGCCGCCGGCAGTCCGACGGCCTGGTCCTCCCGACGGCCGGACGCGGCGTCACCGGCCCCGCCGGTGTGCCGTACCGACGTGATCACCAGCCGGACCTCCGGGGGGCACCGGGCGGCGACGGCTCCCAGTACGCCGAGGGATGCCGCGTCGGCGTACTGCGCGTCGTCCACCACCACGGCCACGGGCGCCGCATGCGTCAGCGCGAACAGCAGTGCGTCGGCGAGCGCCGCCCGATCGCCCCTCTCCGCGGCGGGCAGCACCTCGGCCTCCAGGTTCGCCCGGCCGGCCGCGGGCTGCCTCCCGGTGACCGACCGGTGCTCCCGCACGGCGGTGACCACCCGCAGCGCCAGCAGGAGCGGACGGTCCTGGTCCCCGCGCACGCAGACCAACGGCAGGACCACATGATCCCGCGCAGCCAGCCGTTCGGCGGCCGCATGCGCGAACGCGCTGCGCCCCGCTCCCCGTTCTCCGTGGACGAGCACCAGGCCGGGACCGTCCGGGTCGTCCAGGCAGCGCTCCAACTCTGCCAACTCCTGCTCACGACCCACCAGTTGCCCGCTCGCGCCATCCGTCCACGTCGCCGTGGCACCGCGCACCACCCCGGTGTCCGCCCCCCGGCCACTGTCCACGGAACCTCCTCAACGCCGTGTCACCGGCGGGCATTCCGCCTGTGTACGCGCGACGGGACCGGTGCGCCGGTCCCGTCGGAGCCTGCATTATGGCCGTCTCCCACGACGACGTCACGATCAGCGGGAGGGCCCCGGTCGACGTGGGCCGAAAGCGAGTGAGGAGTCCAGTGGAACGCCGTGCATCTCTCGTCGGCAGGGACCACCAAGTCGGCGTTGTCGCCGACGCCCTGCGTCCGGCCGGTACGGCGCGGACCCTGCTCGTGACCGGCGAGGCCGGAGCGGGCAAGACCGCCGTGCTGGACGAGGCGCGGTACGCGGTGGTCCAGGAGGGGGGCAAGGTGCTGCGGTTGTCCTGGGAGACCGCCACCGGGCCGACCGGTGCCGCCACCCTTGCCGACGCCGTCTGCGGCGTGCTCGCCGAGATCCGGCACGCCCGGCTCCCGGCCCACATCACCGCCGTGCGCCGGGCGCAGTCGCGTTCCGGTGACGGCGGCGAACTGACACTACTGTCCACGCTGGGCGAGACCCTCGCGGACGCGGCGTGCGACGTGCCGTTCGCCCTCGTCCTCGACGGCGTCGAGCGCATGCACCCGCCGACCGCGTCCGCGCTCCAGCTGATGCTGCGCGTGTTCCGGCCCGCGGGCCTGCCGGTGGTGATGGCCGGGCGCCCGGTGCCCCGGGGCCCGGCAGGCGCGCCCGACCTGGCGACGGCGGCCGACCGGGTGCTCGACCTGCCGCCGCTGCGGCCGGAGGACGTCGGCGAGCTCGTCGGACAGCGCCTCGGCCGTCCCGCCGAACCCGCGCTGCTCGCGGCGGTGCGGCGTTCCCTCGGCCCCCTGGCCGGCAGCCCCGCGGCCGTGCTGTCGGTGCTCACCGCGCTGGACGAGGACGACGGCCTCGTCGACCTCGACGGCCGTGCCTGCCTGGCCGGGACGGAGGACGACCTGCGGCTCACCGTGGACGCGGAACCGCTGCGCCGGGTCGCCGCCGACGGCACGGACGCCGCCGTCGCCCTGGCCGGCCTCCTGCACCGCGCGGAACTGCGGCTGGAGGACCTGCACCGCCTGATCCCGGCGTGCGCGGTGCTCGCCGCGGACCTCGGCCGGACGGTGGACCGGCTGGTGCGGGAGCGGGCGTTGACCATCGACGGGGACGGCCGGCTTGCCTTCGCCGTCCCCGCGCTGGCGGCGGCGCTGCGGACGCTGCCGCCCCGCCGCGACGTCCGCTCGATGCACGCCGCCGTCGTGCGGACGGTCGCCGAGCGGCTGGGCCCCGCCGCCACGGGCGCCTGCCATCCGCTGCTGGCCGACCACGTCGCGGCCGCGGGTCCCGCGCTGAACGACGGCGTGGCGGTGCCGTTGCTGCTGGCGGCCGCCGCCAAGGATGCCCGGTCCTACCACCCGCGGGGGGCGCGGGCCTACCTGTCCGTGCTGCGCCGTCTGCCGCCCAACTACCCCGCGACGCTGGGCGTGTTGCGCGAGGCCGCCGAACTGGGACTGTGGTGCGGCGACCACGCCCACGTCCTCGGGCTGGGCGAGCCGATCCTCACCAGCCTGCGGGACCCCGGCCCCACCGACGGCGGCGGGCTGGAGTTCGCCACGCACGCCTGGGGGCTGTCCGCACTGCACGAGCACCGGTCGCCCTACGGCGCCGCGGCCCGGGAGGTGTTCGCGCGGATGCCACGGGCGGCGATGCTGGCCGCGCTCGGCGGCCGGTACGGGATCGGCCCGCTCACCCCCTGGCCCTCGTCCGCGGAACCCGCCCCGGACAGCGGCCGGCTGCACGATGGGTACGGTCCGCTGCCGTCCTGGGCCGAGCTGCGGACGCTGGCCGCCGCCGTGGGCGGCCACGAGGAGCTGGCGAGGGCCGTCCACGGCCTCCAGCGGGAGGAGGGCTGCGAGGCGGCCATCGGGCGGCTGCGTGACGCCGCGGCCTACGGCGACCTGGCGGGCGCCCTCGAATCCGTGCTGGGCGAACGCTACGTACGCGCGGGCCACAGCGCCGCCGGCCGCTACCACGCCATGGTCCGCGACTACCTGGCCGGGCGCTGGGACGACGCCCTGTCGGCAGCCCGCGGCATCGAGCGGCGCAGCGGGGCCCCCGGCGGGCCGGGCGGCCAGTTGGCCCGGGCGCTGGCGGCCGAGATCCACTGCTTCCGCGGTGACCTCGTCCGCGCCCGCGAGTGGCTCGACCTCATTCCCGGCACGGTCGTCCACCCGTTGGTGGCCCGCGCCCGGCTGGGGGTGCGGTACTGGTCGGGACAGCAGGACGCGGCGCTGGAGGAGGCATGGCACGACGTGCGGCGGGCGCGCGACAGCGGCCTGCTCGCCGGGACCGAGAGGGTGCTGATGCGCATCCTGGAGTTCGCCGAGGAGACCCGGCCGCGGCAGGCGCGGCAGGCCCTGGAGCAGCTCGCGGCACTGCACGCGGAGGCGGACACGGCCATGACCCGGGAGGCGCTGCTCGTCGGCCGCGGGGTGCTGGACGGCGACGCGGACGGCGCGCACGACGCCTACCGCTCGGCCGAGCGGCGGGGCGACCGGCACATGATGCTGTACTGCTGCCAGATCCTCGCCGACGTCGGCGACGATCCCCAGCCGTGGCTGGCCGAGGCGGCGCGGCACATGCACGTGCTGTCGGTGGGGCGTCCCGGGCGAGCCCGGCTCGGCAGGTCGGCGCAACGCCGCAACGTGCCGCTGCCCAGGGGCCGTTCGGCCCGCGAGGGCCTGAGCGAGGCGGACATGCAGCTGATCCGCATGGTGGGCGAAGGCGGCACCAACCGGCAGATCGCGGCCCGTCTGGCGTGCAGTGAGAAGACGGTCGAACAACGGCTGGCCCGGCTGTTCCAGCGCACCGGCCGACGCTCGCGGGTGGAGCTGGTGGCAGCCTGGCTGGACGGGAGCCTGGCCGGGCTCGGCCCGGTGCCGGACGTCCCGCCGGGCGGTGCGCCGGGACCGGGAGCGGGGTCCGGCCCGGCCGGCGGGTGAACGCGCGGGCGGCACAAGAGGCGTTCACGGAGGTGGCGCCCGCGCGGGAATCCCATGAACGCCTCGCTTCGTGCCAGGGCCCGCACCGGAGCTGTGGCGGGCTGGGCCGGTAATGGTGCCGTCGTACACCAGCGGTCCGTAGGAGTATCGAATTCTTGGACGGCTCAAACCTTAACAATCTCCAGAGAATTCTCGGGTAATCGACCGGCTATCGCCCGCGGTCCACTGTGGCCCTTCGCGATTCCCCGGTGATTCCGAACCGCCGACAACATCGAGATCCTCAGGACCGCGCCACAGGCACCGAGGGTGAACGCCCACGCCGAGCGGTTCATCCGCAGCGTGCGGGCCGAGTGCACCGACCAGAGCACGCGAGAACCTCTGACCTGGATATTCGCTGTCGTCACGGACCACGGCGAACCAGGTGGACATTACATAGGCTAGGAACATGGCCTACGAAATTCCGGTGACGCAAGCCCGGGCGGAGCTGGCGGATCTGATCAACCGAGTCGTCTACGGCGGCGAGCGGGTGGTCGTCACCCGCCACGGCAAGCCGCTGGTGGCCCTGGTATCCGCCGCTGACCTGCAGCTTCTCGAAGAGCTGGGGCGGCGCGAGGAGGACGCGGAGGAGGAGCAGGTGATCAGTACGGTCTCGGCCGTACGGCAGCTCCCGTCTGCTCCGGGCGAACGGCGGAGGTTCGGGATCGCCGCAGAACACCGCGACCCGGCCGCCGGGGATCGGCGGCCGGGTCGCGGGCACTGAGGGGTCGGCCGGAGCCGACCGCGGGATGGTGCGGGTGGCTCAGGAGCTGAGCTCCCAGATCGCGTGGGCGATGGCGTCGGTGTTGTTGTCCAGCGCCTTGTCGTCCAGGTTCTTCGAGGTGTCGCAGGACTGGTGGTAGCAGGCGTCGAACGCCTTGCCCGCCGTGCCGCCCCAGGCCTTCGCCTGCTTCTCGGTCTTGATGTAGTCGGCGCCGGAGAACAGGCCGCCGACCGGGATGCCGGCGTCCTTGAAGGAGGCGTGGTCGGAGCGCCCGTCGCCCTCGGTCTCCTTCTCGGTGGCGATGTTCTTGGTGGCGAACCAGTCCTTGAAGACCTTCTCCAGGCGGGTGTCGTCGTCGTAGACGAAGTAGCCCGGGTTGGGCGAGCCGATCATGTCGAAGTTCAGATACGAGTCGATCTTCGACTTGTCGGCGCCGAGCTTGTCGACATAGGCCTTGGAGCCGACCATGCCATCCTCCTCGTCGCCGAACCAGGCGAAGCGGAGGTGCTTGGTGGGCTTGAGGTTCGACTTGGCGACCGCGAGGGCGACCTCGAGGATGCCCGCCGAGCCGGAGCCGTTGTCGTTGATGCCGGGGCCGGCGGGGACCGAGTCCAGATGGGCGCCGGCCATCACGGTCTTGCTCTCGTCGCCACCCTTCCAGTCGGCGACGAGGTTGTAGCCCTTGGCGCCGCCGTTGTCGAACTCCTCGACCTTGGTGGTGAATCCGGCCTTGTCCAGCTTGCCCTTGACGTAGTCGATGGACGCCTTGTAGCCGGCCTTGCCGTGGGCGCGGTTGCCGCCGTTGGCGTCGGCGATCGACTGCAGCTGGTCCAGGTCGCCCTTGACGGCCTTGACGTCGATGTCCGGGGCCTCGGCCGGGGCGGGGTCGGCGTAGGCGCCGGCCGCGGTGAAGAGGGTGGCGGCCAGGGCGGTCGCGGCGCCCGTGGCCAGCGCGGCCCGGCGTATTCGTGCCGAATTTTTCACGGTATGAGCTCCAGGTGTGGGGGGATGGTGCGGAGCGTTTTGACGCGCACATGAGAATTGCGATCACTTTGCCAACCGTCAAGAGCGCATATCGGACAGGCGTGTTCGCCGAGCGGGGTGTGTCCGTTAGGTGCGTTTGATGGCGGTTCGTGGTGCGTGGGAACCATCTGTTCCGTGGTCGGGCGCGGTCTGTAAGGTGTGGATTTCGCCACTCGATGCCGTGCGCGGCAGGGCGAGTGCGAGGGGGCCGAGGGGGTGCGCTCGCCCCGGCGGGGCGGTGGCGGCGCCGTGCTGCGGCGGCGTTACGTCGGCCGCATGAAAAGGCGCCGACGCGTCCCTGGCTGTAACGCCGACGAAATCCCGCCGAACTACTCTCCTGGCGTGGGGCTCTTGATGGCCAAGTGCTGGAAGTCGGTTTGCTCCTCCTTTAATTGCTGGGTGGTACACCTATCGTCACAGGTGTGCCCACGCCTGTGACCTGGGTGAATGTGTCCGGGCAGGAAGACCGTGAGGTGGAACGTATGCAACTGACCCCGCATGAGCAGGAACGCCTGATGATTCATGTGGCGGCCGATGTGGCCGAAAAGCGCCGCTCGCGGGGAGTGAAGCTGAACCACCCCGAGTCGATCGCCTTGCTGACCGTGCACATCCTCGAAGGCGCCCGGGACGGCCGTACGGTCGCCGAGCTCATGTCCTCCGGCCGCAAGGTGCTCACCCGCGACGAGGTCATGGAGGGCGTCCCCGAGATGATCCACGACGTGCAGGTCGAAGCCACCTTCCCCGACGGCACCAAGCTCGTCACCGTCCACGAACCCATCAACTGACGGCGGGAGAGCCGAAGATGATCCCGGGACAGATCCTCCACGCCGACGAGCCGGTACGCCTCAACGAAGGCCTCCCCCGTACGCGTATGACCGTCCTCAACGCCGCCGACCGCCCCGTGCAGGTCGGCTCCCACTACCACTTCGCCGAGGCCAATCCCGGCCTGGACTTCGACCGCGCGGCCGCGCACGGCAAGCGACTGAACGTCGCGGCCGGCTCCGCCGTGCGCTTCGAGCCCGGCATCCCGACCGAGGTCGAGCTCATCCCCATCGGGGGCAAGCGGATCGTCGAAGGGCTGCGCGGCGAGACCGGAGGCACTCTCGATGGCTGAGCTGACCCGTCAGGCGTACGCCGACCTCTTCGGCCCCACCGCCGGCGACCGGATCCGGCTCGCCGACACCGACCTGGTCATCGAGATCACCGAGGACCGCTCGGGCGGGCCCGGCCGGGCCGGTGACGAGGCCGTCTTCGGTGGCGGCAAGGTGATCCGCGAATCGATGGGGCAGTCACGGGCCACCCGCGCCGAGGGCACCCCCGACACCGTGATCACCGGCGCGGTCGTGCTGGACCACTGGGGCATCGTCAAGGCCGACGTCGGTATCCGCGACGGGCGGATCACCGCCCTGGGCAAGGCCGGCAACCCCGACACCATGGACGGCGTCCACCCCGACCTGGTCATCGGACCCGAGACCGAGATCATCGCCGGCAACGGCAAGATCCTGACGGCCGGCGCCATCGACACCCACGTCCACTTCATCTGCCCCCAGCAGGCGGACGAGGCCCTCGCCTCCGGTGTCACGACAATGATCGGCGGCGGTACCGGCCCCGCCGAAGGCAGCAAGGCCACCACCATCACCCCCGGCGCCTGGCATGTGGCCCGGATGTTCGAGGCGATGGACTCCTTGCCGGTCAATGTCGGACTGCTCGGCAAGGGCAACACCACCTCCCTCGCCTCGATGCGCGACCAGCTGCGGGCCGGCATCCTCGGCTTCAAAATCCACGAGGACTGGGGCGCGACCCCGGCCGTCCTCGACGCCTGTCTGAACGTCTGCGAGGAGAGCGGCGCCCAGCTCGCGATCCACACCGACACCCTCAACGAGGCCGGCTTCCTCGGCGACACCCTCGCGGCCATCGCCGGCCGCTCGATCCACGCCTTCCATGTCGAAGGCGCCGGCGGCGGACACGCCCCCGACATGATCGCGATGGTCTCCGAGCCGAACGTGCTGCCCGCGTCCACCAACCCCACGCGGCCGCACACCGTCAACACCGTCGAGGAACACCTCGACATGCTGATGGTCTGCCACCACCTCAACCCCGCCGTCCCCGAGGACCTGGCCTTCGCGGAATCCCGGATCCGGCCCTCCACCATCGCCGCCGAGGACATCCTGCACGACCTCGGCGCCATCTCGATCATGTCCTCCGACGCCCAGGCCATGGGCCGGATCGGCGAGGTCGTGCTGCGTACCTGGCAGACCGCGCACGTCATGAAGCGGCGCCGGGGCAGCCTGCCCGGCGACGGCGGTGCGGACAACCACCGCGCCCGCCGCTATGTCGCGAAGTACACCATCAACGCCGCGCTCGCCCAGGGCATCGACCATGTCGTCGGCTCCGTCGAGGACGGCAAGCTCGCCGACCTCGTCCTGTGGGACCCGGCGTTCTTCGGCGTCAAGCCGCAGCTGGTCATCAAGGGCGGTCAGATCGCGTATGCGCAGATGGGCGACGCCAATGCGTCCATCCCGACGCCGCAGCCGGTGCTGCCCCGCCCGATGTTCGGCGCCACCGGCAAGGCGCCCGGCAGCAACTCGGTCAACTTCGTCTCCCCGCAGGCCCTCGACGACGCGCTCCCCGAGCGCCTGCCGCTGGCGAAGCGCTACGAGGCGATCCGCTCCACCCGCCGCGTCACCAAGGCCGACATGCGCAACAACGACGCCCTGCCGCGGGTCCAGGTCGACCCCGACACCTTCACGGTGACCATCGACGGCGAGGTGGTCGAACCCGCCCCCGCCGCCGAACTCCCCATGGCCCAGCGGTACTTCCTCTTCTGATGGGACGCCGAGGGAACATCCCGATGAACGACCCGGACCACCGATGAGCCGCGCCGCACTGCTCGTCCTCGCCGACGGCCGGTTCCCCGCCGGCGGGCACGCCCACTCGGGCGGCGCCGAACCGGCCGTCACCGCGGGGCGCATCACGGACGCCGCCACCCTGGAGACCTTCTGCCGGGGCCGGCTGCACACCGCCGGCCTGGTCGCCGCCGGCCTCGCCGCCGCGGCCGCCGCCGGTCACGACCCGCTCCTCCTGGACGACGCCGCCGACGCCCGGACGCCCGTACCGGCGCTGCGGCAGGTCGCCCGGCGGCTCGGCCGGCAGATGATGCGGGCCGCCCGCGCGACCTGGCCGAGCGCCGCGCTCGACGCGCTCGCCGCGGCCCGTCCGCGCGGGGCGCACCAGCCCGTCGTGCTGGGCCTGGCCGCCCGGTCCGCGGGCCTGGCGCCGCTGGACGCCGCGCACGCCGTGGCCTACGAGAGCATCAGCGGTCCGGCCGGCGCGGCCGTCCGGCTGCTGAGCCTGGACCCCTTCGACGCCACCGCCGTACTCGCCCGCCTCGCTGCCGACGTCGACCGGGTCGCCCAGCAGGGCGCCGACGCCGCGGAGCGCGTTCTCGCCGAAGGGACCGATGCGCTGCCCGCGGCCTCCGCGCCGCTGCTCGACATCACCGCTCAGCAGCACGCGGCCTGGCCGGTACGACTCTTCGCGTCCTGACCCCGCCGGCCCCCGCCGGACCCGAGCGGCCCTGGCCGTACGAACCACGGAGTGACCATGCACCTCGACCACAAGGAAACCTTCCCCGAGCGGCACACCTACAGCGCCGCCGGGCCGAAGCGCCCCGACGGAACCCGGCGCGCACTGCGCATCGGTCTCGGCGGGCCGGTCGGCACCGGCAAGACCGCCACCGTCGCCGCGCTCTGCCGTGCGCTGCGCGACGAACTGTCCCTCGCCGTGGTCACCAACGACATCTACACCCGCGAGGACGCCGAGTTCCTGCTGCGGGAGGCCGTGCTGCCCGCCGAGCGGATCTCCGCCGTCGAGACCGGCGCCTGTCCGCACACCGCCATCCGCGACGACATCTCCGCCAACCTGGAGGCGGTGGAGGACCTGGAGGACGCGGTCGGACCCCTCGACCTGGTCCTGGTCGAGTCCGGCGGGGACAATCTGACGGCCACCTTCTCCAAGGGCCTGGTCGATGCCCAGATCTTCGTCATCGACGTGGCCGGCGGCGATGACATCCCCCGCAAGGGCGGCCCCGGCGTCACCACCTCCGATCTGCTCGTCATCAACAAGACCGACCTCGCGCCGTACGTCGGTGTGGATCTGGCGGGCATGGCCCGCGACGCGAAGGCGCAGCGCGGCGAGCTGCCGGTCGCCTTCACCGCGCTGACGTCCGAGAACGGCGTGCAGCCGGTCTCCGACTGGGTCCGCGGGCGGCTGGCCGACTGGACCGCGGGCCGCGCATGACCCTCGCACTGCACACACCGGCCCGGCCCGAGGGGACGCCCGCCCCGTCGGCCGCCGGACTGCGTGCCACCGCCCGCATCCTCGCGCGGCTCGACGAGGGGGGTACCTCCCGGTCGAGCGCGGTCGAGAGTGGGGGAGCTGTCACCCGGCTGCCCGTTCTCGACGGCGACGGCCCGTTCGCGTTGCGCCGCGTCGGCGCGCCCGGCCGGCAGGCCCGGGTCTGCGTGGTGGGCGCGATGAGCGCCCCGCTCGGCGGCGACCGGCTGGGGCTCGACGCCACCGTCGAGGCGGGCGCCGCGCTGCACCTCACGGCCGCCGCCGCAACCGTCGCGCTGCCCGGCCGCACCGGGGAACCCGCCCACTACGACGTACGGTTGACGGTGGGCGACGGCGCACGGCTCGACTGGCTGCCGGAACCACTGATCTCCGCGGCGGGCAGCGACCTGCGGATGACCACCACCGTCGAACTCGCCCCCACCGCCCGTCTGGTACTCCGCGAGGAGCAGGTCCTGGGACGCAGCGGCGAGGAGACCGGTGCCCTGCGCAGCCGACTCACCGTCCGCCGGGCCGGCCGGACGCTGCTCGACCAGGAGACGGCCTACGGGCCCGGCGTCCTCGGCTGGGACGGTTCCGCCGTCCTGGGAGGACACCGGGCGGTCGGCCAACTCCTGGTGGTCACACCGGACTTTGACGACCGGCCGGCGGACGTGCGGTTGCTCGGCGGCGCGGCGGGCGAGCGGCCCGCGGCGGACGAGGGCCAGGGGGTGCTCGCACCGCTCGCCGGCCCGGCGGCCCTGGCCACGGCCGTCGCCCCGGACGCGCTGCGGCTGCGCCGCCTCCTGGACGAGGCCGTGCGGAGCGCCGCCGCCGGGTGACGGCGGCGCCCTCGTCAGACCTCCAGGTCGGCCTCGACCTTGGCGAGGCGGTGGCGGGCCAGCGCGAGGTTCGCGCGCTTGCGGTCCAGCACCAGGTAGAGGAAGAGGCCCTGGCCGCTCTTCCCGGTCACCGGGCGGATGATGTGGTACTGCGCGGTGAGGGTGATGAGTATGTCCTCGATGGAGCCCTGGAGTTCCAGCATCTCCATGGTGCGCATCTTGGCGCGTACGACATCGGTGTTGCCGGCCGCCGCGACATTGAGGTCCAGTACCTGGTTGTCGCCCAGCGCGGCCAGTGCCATCCCGCTGGTGTAGTCGACCAGGGCGACGCCGACGGCGCCCTCGATGGACGACATCGCGTCGGAGAGGGCGGATTCCATTTGAGCCATGAAGGGTCAGACCTTTCGATTTCTTGATGGTATTGCCGGTGTGCGGGGGTACTGCGGGGTGCCGGTGTGTGGGGGCTTATCGGCGGGGCGGGGTGTCCACGAGGGCGCCGATGCGTTCCGCGGCCTTCCTGGCCTGCAGATGGAGCCGCCCCACATTGGTGTCCGGGCTCGCCACGGCCGTGAGCACCGCGCGGCGTCCGGCCGAATAGGCCGCGATATAGCCGTCGGCGCCGCGGGTCAGGGATTCCTCGAAGTCGCCCTGCCCGGTCGCCTCGGTGAGGCGCTTGGCGACCCCGATCGCCGCGGCGGTGAGCGCGGCCAGGCCGTCCGGTTCGATGTCCGGCAGATCATGGGCGATGACCATGCCGTCCACGCTCGCCACCATCCCGCCCTGGAAATGGCGTACTTGATCGCGCAACGTGTGCAATTCCTCCCGTATCCGGGGTTCGATCGTCATCAGTCTCCTTTTCCTGACGCGCCCTCTGATGACGCGCCTCATGGGGTGCACCGGCTTCGCGCAGCAGAGCTCACAGTTCTTCCTCCAGCGCCGTACGCAGGCGGACGAGGAGGGCGATGGTCGGGTCGGCCGTGTCGAAGACGTCCGGAAGCGGCAGCGGCCGGACGGGCGCGGTGTGGCCGGCGGCAGCGGGGGCCGGCGACCCGTCCAGGCAGGCGCCGGGGCGTCGCCGGGGGAGCGGGGCCGGGGGCGGGGGGACCTGGACCAGGCCGGCCGCGGCGAGCAGGCGGATGTCGAGCAGCGTCGCAAACGCCGACTCCCCCAGCACACGGGCCAGTTCGTACGGGGTGTGCCGGCCGTCGGCACGGTCGAGCAGCCGCCGCTGGCGGCGGGTGGTGGCGGCCGGTATGCGGGTGCCGACGGGTATGACGGGCGACGTGTCGGCCGCCGCCCAGGGCTGGAGCCGGTCGAGCAGCGCCCGGCGGCGGGCCGTCGCCTGCTGGAGGGCGGCGGTGCTGACCGGGCGTATGACACCCAGCCAGTGCGCGGTTCCGGGGGTGAAGGAGGTGGCCCCGGGCAGCAGCGGCAGGGCGAAGAACGCCGCATCGAGCAGGGCGGCGAGATGGCAGATCTCCAGCTCGCCCTGGGTCAACCAGCCCTCTTCGACCAGGAATCGGCCGCCGGATCGCCGCTCCCCGGCCGCTTCGGCGGCGTACTCCCAGCCCTGCGGCGGGACCTTGCCGGCCGCGGTGAGGCGGCTGCCGAGCCCGGGAGCGGCGGTGCTCTCTATGCAGTACACCGCACCGTCGAGGAAGTAGAAGCAGCCGTGCGGACCGGAGAGGGCGCCGGTGACGCGTTCGGCGGCGAACCGGTCGAGCAGCCCGGCCGGAGCGGGCGGGGGAGGAGATATGGGCAGGCCCATGGTGGTTCCCTTACCGTTCGTACGAGGTGGCGGAGCGCGCCGTCAGGACGCGACCAGCTCCGCCGCCAGATCGCGCAGCCGGAGCCGGGCGACGGCGAGATTGGCCTGGGAGCGGTCCAGCCAGAGGTAGAGATAGGTCTGGCTGTCGAAGGCCGTGTGCACGAAGCGGATGAGGTGGTAGCTGCCCGCGGCCGTGATGATGAGGTCCTCCAGAGCCGGACCGCCGGTGCCCGCGGTGTCGAAGGTGGCGTTGCGCGTGACGGCCTGCACCACATCGGCGGTGTCGGCGGCGGCCGCGTCGTGGTCGCCGTGCGGCGCCTGCCCCGCCGTGCCGAGTGTCAGACCACTGGTCCAGTCGATCAGTCCGGCGCCGAGCACGCCCGGGATCCCCATGGCTCGGAACAACACCTGATCGATACCCGGCACTTCGGATCTCCTTCGGGACGATTCGGTCGTGGGGCGCGAAAACGCCGAAGGCCTCCCGTGGCGGTGAGTGGGAGAGCCTTCACGGAAGGTTACTGAAGGGGTGCGTCTGGCACATGCCTCACGGGCAGGTCTACGGCAATTGACGTATTCTCGCCCCTCCGCGCCCCCTCCGACGGTCCACGCGCCGGCCATCAACCGGCCAGGTGAACAGGGGCGTTGAGGCCTCGCCGCGGACACCCACCCTGGTCCCTGCACTGCTCTCGCTCGGTCAATTGCGCGGTATTCCCCCCAAGTTGACGGCTCCGGTGGTACAGCGGGAGCGGCGAAGGGCGGTCGTCCTTCGCCGACGATCCTGGCCTGAATGGCGGGGTTCCCCTGCGATGCCCCAGCCGTTCGACGGTGATGTCCCAGCCACTCGCCGGTGGATCTTGGCGCAGGAGACCCGCTGCCGGGGGCGCCGGGGGAGCCCGGCGGGGGAGGTGTGCGCGGCCGAAACGGCTCCCGTGCGCCCCCGGCGAACCGGAGCCGGAGCGGCCGGATACCTACAGCTTGGTAAAGAATTGCGGGTCCAACCTGTTCAACCGGGCACGCCACCCGTCAGGATCCCTCTGTAAGCCTGTGATCAACGCCGCCACGAGTGGCGCACCATGCAGGGGGAATTGACCACGTGAGAAAATCAGCAGCGCTCGGCGCCGCCGGCACCCTGGTGACCGGAGCGCTCCTCGCCGGAGCGATATCTGCCACGCCCGCCACCGCGGGTGAGCGGCACCCGAGTGGCTCGGCCGAGGCGCACGGCGTACAGACCGCCGCCGCGCGCGCCGCCAAGAAGGGCATCCACTGGCAGGAGTGCCCCGCCGACTGGGGCCTCAAGTCACCCATCCAGTGCGGCTATGTCGTGGTCCCCGTCGACTACGCCAAGCCCAACGGCCGCACCATCAAGATCGCCGTCGACCGGGCCGTCAGCACCGGCAGCAAGAAGGAGCGCCAGGGCTCCCTCGTGTACAACCCCGGCGGCCCCGGCGGATCGGGCATGAAGTTCCCGAACCGCATCACCACCAAGAACCCGCTCTGGGCCAAGACCGCCAAGGCGTACGACTTCGTGGGCTTCGACCCCCGGGGCGTGGGGCACTCCGCGCCGATCTCCTGCATGGACCCGCAGGAGTTCGTCAAGGCGCCCAAGGCCGACCCGGTGCCGGACAGCGAGGCGGACAAGCGCGCCCAGCGCAAGCTCGCCAAGGAGTACGCCGAGGGCTGTGCCGAGCGCAGCCACGGCCTGCTGCCGTACATGACGACGTCGAACACCGCCCGCGACATGGACGTCATCCGTGCCGCGCTCGGTGAGAAGAAGCTCAACTACCTGGGCGTCTCCTACGGCACCTACCTGGGCGCCGTGTACGGGACGCTCTTCCCGGGCCATGTCCGCCGGATGCTCGTCGACAGCGTCGTCGATCCCTCCCGCGAGAAGATCTGGTACCAGGCCAACCTCGACCAGGACATCGCCTTCGAGACCCGCTGGGGCGACTGGAAGAAGTGGGTCGCCAAGAACGACGCCGCCTACCACATCGGGGACACCCCCCAGAAGGTCCAGGCGGCGTGGGACAAGCTGCGGGCGACCGCCAAGAAGAACCCGATCGGCGGCGTCGTCGGCCCCGCCGAGCTCACCGGCTTCTTCCAGAACGCGCCGTACTACGACTCCATGTGGGCCACGGTGGCCGAGGTCTGGAGCGCGTACCTCTCCGGTGACAGCAAGCCGCTGGTCGAGAACGCCGGTCCGAACCTCAAGGACACCGCGGGCAACATCGCCTCGGAGAACGGCAACGCCGTCTACACGGCCGTCGAGTGCACCGACACCAAGTGGCCCACCGACTGGCGCACGTGGGACCGCGACAACACCCGCATCCACGCCAAGGCACCGTTCATGACCTGGTCCAACGCGTGGATGAACCTGCCCTGCGCCACCTGGCCGGTCAAGCAGCAGCGCCCGGTCGACGTCAAGACGGGCAAGGGCCTGCCGAGCGTGCTGATCGTGCAGAGCGTCCGTGACGCGGCCACGCCGTACGGCGGCGCCGTGGACCTGCACCGCCGCTTCAAGGGCTCCCGCCTGATCACCGAGCGGGACGCCGGATCGCACGGCGTCACCGGCCAGGTCAACCCCTGCATCAACAAGCGGGTCGACGCGTACTTCCTGGAGGGGAAGACCGACCCCAAGGACGTGACCTGCGCTCCGCACGCCACGCCCCAGCCGGGCAACGCGACGGCCAAGGCCGCTGCCAAGAGTGTCGCCGACCTTCTGTCCGCACCCTGATCCGGCACGGCAGAAAAGGGGCGGCCGGGATCTTCCCGGCCGCCCCTGTCGGTACCCCCGTATCCGATTCCTCACGGCGATCAACGTAGGCGCGGGCCACCTGCCCCGCCCGCGGATATCGGCGCGCCCGGCCGGTCCGCGGGCGCCCTCAGCGCTGCCCGCCGCGGCCGGCCAGCCAGCGGTCCTCGGCCGCATAGCCGAACAGTTCCTCGTCCGGGTAGTGGCCGGCCATCAGCGGGAACGCGTCCCACCAGTCCCGCCCCTTGACCTGGTCGGCCAGCCACGCCACCGTCTCCGGCAGCGACTCCTCGTACGTCGTCACCGCCCGATAGCCCAACTCCCGCTCCGCCGCCGTCATGTCGTAGACGATGGGGTGCGGTGTCGTCCACGGTGTCTTGCCGACCCCGGTCGACGGCGGGGCACCGGCCGGCCCGACGATCTCGCTCGGCGGCGCCCCCATCGCCGCGTCCACCGCCGCGGAGATCTCGGCGACCGTCGGGGCCTGCGGATCGCCGGCATTGAGCACCCGCGAACCCGGCCGGCGGGCCGCCAGCCGGACCAGCTCGGCGAGGTTGGCCACATGCACCGGATGGAAACGGCTGCTGCCGCCGTAGGCGAGCACCCGCACCCGCCGCCCGTCCAGCACCCGCTTGACGAAGTACAGCTCGCGCGGCAGCGGGCTGTACGGACCGTGAATCGCCCCGGCCCGCAGCAGCGTCACCGGCAGCCGGTCGCCCTGCGCCAGCAGTGCCCGCTCCAGGGCGATCTTGCGGGTGCCGTAGTCCGCGTCGCCGGGCGGCACGGTCGGCTGGGTCTCGGGGAGGGGCACCGGATAGGCCGGGAAGCCGTCGGGCTCGCCCATGGTGGCGAAACCGCGTCCCCGGTCGTCCTTGTACACCGCGCCACTGGAGATCACCACGGCCGAACCGATCCGGTCCGCCAGGCCGGCCAACTGCCGGGCGTGCGCGGCACCGTAGGCCACACAATCGAGGAGCACGTCACAGCCCTCGCCGATCAGCCCGGCCAGCGCCGCGTCGTCCTCCCGGTCCACCGCCACCGAACGGACCTCCGCGGGCCAGGATTCATCCCGCCCGCCGCGCCGGGACGCGGCCGTCACCGCCCAGCCGTCCCGCGCCAGGGCCCGCACCGCCACGCGCCCGATCTGTCCGCTCGCCCCGATCACCACTGCGCTGCCTGAGGTCATACGGGGACCCTACGGAGGAGGGGGCGGCGGTCGCCGCACGTTCGCCCCCGGCGCAACGGTCCACGGGGCGGGGGCCGGACGGCCGCCGATCAGGCCGCCCGCCCCTTGCCCTTGCCTTTGCCCTTCCCCGTCCCCTTCGCCTGTCCCCGTCGCCCCTGTGCGCGCGCCTGCGCCTGGGCCTCGGCCTTGGCCTCGCCCGCGTACCGGTCGACGTACTCCTGGCCGGACAGCGAGAGGATCTCGTACATGATCTCGTCGGTGACGGCGCGCAGAATGAAGCGTTCGTCCTCCATGCCCGCGTACCGCGAGAAGTCCAGCGGCGCGCCGAAACGGATGGTGATCCGCATCGCGCGCGGCAGTCGCCGGCCCGTCGGCTGCGCCTCGAAGGTGCCGATCATCGCGCACGGCACCACCGGTACGCCCGCGGTGATGGCCATCGAGGCGACACCGGTACGCCCCTTGTAGAGCCGCCCGTCGTGCGAGCGGGTGCCCTCCGGGTAGATCCCCAGGAGGTGGCCCTTGCGCAGGACGGAGAGCCCCGCGGAGAGCGCCGCCCGCGAGGCGCGGCCCCCGGAACGGTCCACCGGGATCTGCCCGACGCCGCGGAAGAACGCCGCGGTCAGCCGCCCCTTGAGACCGGGCCCGGTGAAGTACTCCGCCTTGGCCAGAAAGGTCACCCGGCGCGGCACGATCGCCGGCATCACGAAGTGGTCGGCGAACGACAGGTGATTGCCCGCGATGATCGCCGCGCCCTCTTCCGGGATGTGCTCAAGACCCTCGATCCGTGGCCGGAACACCAGCCGCAGCAGCGGTCCGAGGAGGAGGTACTTCAGCACCTGGTAGAGCACGGAGCAGCTCCCTCTTGCGTCGGGTGGCCGTGGCGGTGATGCCGTTCCAGGTCACGAGGGGCGCCGGAACGGCCAGTGAGTTTATGGGCACAAAACGCCGCTGGTAACCACCTTCGGCCGGATCGATGCTGTCCTCCGCCAGGCGACCGGCGGCCACACGGTCGGGTGTGTCAGGCGCACGCGCACCCCGCTCGCCATGTTCGCCGGTGTGTTGCGGCTGTCCGAAAACCCGCGCCGGCGGACCCAAAACCCCGCACCCTCGCAGAGATACCTGCCCGCCGGGAATCCCCTTTGGCATCCACGGACAACTTTCAACTCGTACTGAACCAGGCCGGGTTGGCGCGTCGTACTGTCCGGCAACCGCGCCTGAACCCACGGTTCCAGGCCGAGGACAGGAGTTCAGAGATGTCCCGAAAGAGAACAGTCGGCCGGCGTCAGAAGATCATTGTCTGCGTCAGTGCCGCGGCGCTGGTCGGTGGCATCGCCATCGCCACCACGGGCACCAGTCAGGCATCGGTGGCCTGCGACGGGCTGGCCACGGCCCTGAGCAACAACCAGAAGTTCATCGCCGACCAGCAGGCCAACCCGGACGCCCAGTCGGCGGCCCGCATCGCCAACCGGCAAGCCGTGATCAAGGAGATCCAGGTCAAGCAGAAAGCCGCCGGCTGCTCCGGGGACGGGGGCGGGGGTGATGCCGCGGGCGCGCCGCCGGCGAAGCAGGCACCCGCCGGGGACGCCCCGCCCGCGTCCTCGGCGGCGCCGCCCGGTTCGGCGGAGCAGCAGTCCGGATCGGGCGACTCCACCGCCTCCGCGGCCCCGCCTGCCGCGGGCAACTCGTCGGCCGACGGCGACGTGGTCTGCCCCGGCTCGACAGTGACCCTCTCCGGCGAGGGCGGCGCTCCGGCGGCGTCCAGCAACCAGTTCCCCACCGGTACCAAGCTGAAGGTGACGAACCTGGACAACAACAAGTCGACGACCGTCTCCGTGACGTCCACCTCGGGCAGTTGTGCGCTGCTGAACAACGCGGCCTTCGAGCAGGTACGTGAGGAGGGGAAGAACCTGATCCGGCGCGCCAAGATCGAGCGCGTGGGGTAATCCCGGTCCGGTGGCCGGCAACGGAGCCGCCTCCTCCGTTGCCGGCCACCCTGTTCCCCAGGGCGTGGATCGAAGGCCCGTCCGGGCGACCTCACGGCGTGGCCGCTTGTCCACCGGCGCCCGGCGAGGTGGCCTGGGGCCGCTGGGCGCCGCGCGTCCCTGTCGGGCTCCCGCATCCGATCCCACCGACGTTGCCAGGAGACCTCGATGCCCGTGAGCCGTGGACGCCGATCCGCCCGTACCGCCGTGCTCGCCGCCCTCTCCACGGCCCTGCTCGGCGCGCTCGGCGCCGGCTCGGCCGGCGCCGATGAGCCGCCCGTCGACCAGGGCCTGCAGCTCACCGTGTCCGGATCCGGCAACACCTGGGTCCGCGGGGTACGGCTGAGCTGCCCCGACACCTACCGGCGCCATCCGCATGCGCTCGCCGCCTGCGACGCGCTGACCTGGGCGCGCGGGGACATGGACGCACTGCCCGGTGAGCCGCACAGCTGCACCCGCGAGTTCGACCCGGTCACCGTCAGCGCGACCGGCAGCTGGCGCGGCACCCCGGTGAACTGGCGCAAGGAGTTCCCCAACGCCTGCACGATGGACTCCGCCACCGGGCCCGTCTTCCGCTTCTGAGCCGGGCCCCGCACGCGCCGTACCCCGCTCCGGGCGGGGGCGCTCAGACCGGTCGCGCGGCCACCACTCCGATCGTCACCAGCGCCAGCACCACCCAGGAGAACCAGAGCCAGCCATTGGCGCCCAACGCCACGGTGTAGGCGGTCGCCACCACCAGTCCGCCCACCGTGCACACGGCCATCGTCTTAGCAGATCCGGGCATACCCGCAACCTCCTCAGGGCGGCCCGGGCGCCAATGCCACGGGCCGCGGCCATGGGACCATCGTCCCCGGCCGCGGCCCATATCGCCAGAGTGGCGACCCGCCCGCCCGTCGCCCGACCTCCACCCCCAGAAGACGGCGCTACGCGCCGACCCCCCGTTATCGCCCCCGTGCGTGGAGCGAGGCGAGATAGGCGTTGTAGTCGGCCAGATCCTTGTCGCCGTTGCGGTCGGCGGCCCGGTCCGCGCGCTGCGACTGCCGCGCCTCGGACTTGTACCACTGGTAGACCAGGGCGATCAGCACCACGACGGACGGGATCTCGCTGAAGGCCCAGGCGATGCCGCCGGCGGCCGTCTGGTCCGCCAGGGCCTCGATCCCGAGCGAGGCCGGCGGGTGCACGAAGGTGTCGACCATCGGCTCCGAGGCCATCATCAGCGCGATGCCGAAGAACGCGTGGAACGGCATGCCCGCGAACAGCTCCAGCATCCGCATGACGTAGCCCGGCCGGTGCGGGCCCGGGTCGACCCCCATGATCGGCCAGAAGAACACCAGGCCGACCGCGAGGAAGTGCACCATCATCCCGATGTGCCCGGCCCGCGATTCCATCAGGAAGTCGAACAGCGGGGAGAAGTAGAGCGCGTAGAGGCTCGCGATGAAGAGCGGGATGGTGAACGCGGGGTGCGTGATGATCCGCATGTAGCGGCTGTGCAGCAGCGCCACCAGCAGCTCGCGCGGGCCCTTGCGGCCCCGCCCGGCGGCCGGCAGCGCCCGCAGCGCCAGCGTTACCGGCGCCCCGAGCAGCAGCAGGATCGGCGAGAGCATGCTGACGACCATGTGCTGGACCATGTGCACGCTGAACATCGCCATGCCGTAGTCGTTCAGCTTGGTGCACATCACCAGCGCCACCGTCACGACGCCCAGCGCCCAGGCGATGGTCCGGCCCACCGGCCAGGCGTCACCCCGCCGCCGCAGCCGGAGCACCGCCCAGCCGTAGAGGGCCAGTCCCAGCAGGCAGCCGACGAGAAAGAACGGATCACCACCGAACTCCAGGCCCCGCCCCAGCGTGAACGGCGGCAGATCCATGTTCATGCCGTCCATGCCGTGCCCGCTGTGATCCATCCGCTCGCTCCTGATTCGTACCGATACTCCGGCCCACAAGACTAGAACCGCCCCCGGCCGGAACAGCGGCCGGGGGCGGTTCGTACGACGGGTTGGTGCGGACCGGGACCAGGTCCGCTCCGGTGCGGTGACTAGGTCGGGTCCGGTGCGGTGCTCACAGCACGCACTCGGCCTCGTCATAGCGCTCCACGGGCACCGTCTTGAGCGTCTCGACCGCCTCGGCCAGCGGCACCAGCGTGATGTCCGTGCCGCGCAGCGCGGTCATCATCCCGAAGTCGCCGCGGTGCGCCGCCTCGACGGCGTGCCAGCCGAAGCGGGTGGCGAGCACCCGGTCGTACGCGGTGGGGGTACCGCCGCGCTGCACATGGCCGAGGATGACCGGGCGGGCCTCCTTGCCGAGGCGGTCCTCCAGCTCCACGGAGAGCTGCCGGGCGACGCCGGCGAACCGCTCGTGGCCGTACATGTCCTTGCCGCCGACGTCGAAGGACATGCTGCCCTCGCGCGGCTTGGCTCCCTCGGCGACCACCACGATCGCGAACTTCTTGCCGGCCTCGAACCGCTCGGCCACCCGCGCGGTGAGCTCGTCGATGTCGAAGGGCCGCTCCGGCACCACGATGGCGTGCGCACCGGCCGCCATCCCCGAGTGCAGCGCGATCCAGCCGGTGTGCCGCCCCATCACCTCGACGATCATCACCCGCTGATGGGACTCCGCGGTGGTCTTGAGCCGGTCCAGCGCCTCGGTGGCGACACCCACCGCGGTGTCGAAGCCGAACGTCACGTCCGTGACCGCGATGTCGTTGTCGATCGTCTTCGGTACGCCGACGATCGGCAGCCCGGCGTCCGACAGCAGCCGCGCCGCCTTCAGCGTGCCCTCGCCGCCGATCGGGATGATCGCGTCCAGGCCCAGTTCGGCGACGTGGCCGCGGGCGCGCTCCACGCCGTCGCGCAGATGGGCGGGCTGGACCCGGGAGGACCCGAGGATGGTTCCGCCGCGCGCCAGGATGCCGCCGACGGCATCGAGGTCGAGCTTGCGGTAATCGCACTCCAGCAAGCCCTTCCAGCCATCGCGGAAGCCGATCACCTCATCGCCGTGATCAGCGGTGGCGCGGTGGACGACGGACCGGATGACGGCGTTCAGGCCGGGGCAGTCGCCGCCGGAGGTGAGGACACCAATACGCATTGCTCGAAAAACCCTCTGCAACTCAACCGGAGGCCCGGACCCCGTCGTCCGGTTGGATCCCGCTCACCCTACAAGCGCGGGGCCGTCGGGCACACGAACGCCCGCAGTGCGGGACTGCGGGCGTTCGAAAAGGGATCAATTCCGACAAACGTTACGGGCGGGCGAAATGCCTGAACTTGCCGTCAACCGGTATCAAGCGGGCTGGGTCGCCGCCGCGATCCGCTCCTGGCGCAGCGCCTCGTACCAGCGGTCCTCCACCGGAGGCAGCGCATTGACGTCCAGCGCCAGCTTGATCAGCAGGTCGGCGATGTGCGGATTGCGGGCCATCACCGGACCGTGCATGTACGTGCCGAAGACGGTGTCGTTGTACGCGCCCTCGTAGCCGTCGCCGACGCCGTTGCCCTTGCCGAACCGCACCTTGGCGAACGGCCGGGCCGTCTTGCCCAGATGCGTGACGCCCTGGTGGTTCTCGAAGCCGGTCAGCGGGGGCAGCCCCAACTGCGGGTCGATGTCCGCGAGTACGTCGCCGACGCAGCGCTCCGCCTCGCCGCGGGTGCTCACCACGTCCAGCAGCCCCACGCCCTGCTGCCGCTCCCCGAGGTCATTGATGAACTCATGGCCCAGGATCTGGTAGCCGGCGCAGACCGAGAAGACGATCGCGCCGTTGGAGACCGCGCGGTTCAGTCCGCCGTCACGGATCAGCCGCTCCGAGGCCAGCCGCTGCGGCCGGTCCTCACCGCCGCCGATCAGATAGATGTCGCCGGAGGTGGGGATCTGCTGGTCGGAGCGTACGTCCAGGCGCTGTACGTCCAGACCGCGCTGGCGCGCCCGCCGCTCCACCACCAGGGCGTTGCCCTGGTCGCCGTACGTGCTCAGCAGGTCCGGGTAGATCCACACCAGGCGCAGGCTGTTGTCACTCATGCTCGCTCGTCCTTGTCCGTAGCGTCGGTGGACCGCACTCAGTTGCCCACGCGGCGGCGCAGGTCCTGGAAGGCCGTGTAGTTGGCGATGACCTCGATCCGTCCGGGCGGCGCCGTCCGCACCGCCTCGTCGAGGCTCTCGCACACCTGGAAGTCGAGTCCCGCGACCTCCAGGCGCACCGCGAGGTCCAGCTTGCGGTCGCCCAGCACGAAGATCGGGTGCCCGGCAAGCCGGGTGTAGTCGACGTCCCACAGCCAGGAGGTGTCCGTGCCGTCGGCGCCCCGCGCGTTCACCGACATGATCACCGGGGTCGGCGGCGGGTCGATCAGCGAGAACGTCTCCAGCCAGCCGGCCGGGTTCTTCGCCAGCAGCAGCCGCAGCTCGCGCTCCATGAAGGTGACCACGTCGTAGCGGCCGGCCACGGCCTGCACCGAGAACATCCGCTCCAGGGCCACCTGCGGCGGCACCCCGAAGGCGGCGGCGACCGCGGCGGAGGTGGTGGCGTTCGCGCGGTTGGCGCGCCCCGGCAGCTGGAGCTTGATCGGCCAGGCGCTGCCGTGCGGGTCGAGGACGTGCTCGCCGGAGAGCGCCCAGCTGGGCGTGGGACGGCGGAAGCCGCACTCGGCGCAGAACCAGTCCTCGCCCGGCCGCTGCATCACGCCACCGCACGAGGGGCAGGACCAGGCGTCGTCCTTCCACTCCTGCCCGGCCGCGACCCACACCACGTTCGCGGACGACGAGGCCGCCCACACGATCAGCGGGTCGTCCGCGTTGGCGATGATCAGCGCCTTGGAGCCGGCCAGGCCCTCTCGCCAGTGCTCGGCCAGCATCCGGGTCTCCGCGGCGCGGTCGAGCTGGTCGCGCGAGAGGTTCAGCAGCGCTATGGCCTTCGGCGTCGTGTCGCGCGCGACACCCGCGAGGTACTTCTCGTCCACCTCGATGACGCCGTACTTGGCGTCCGAGCCGCCTGCCAGGGCGGAGGTGATGCCCGCCGGCATGTTGGCGCCGAGCGCGTTGGAGACCACCGGGCCGCTGGCCCGCAGCGCCTCCGCGATCAAGCGCGTCGTGGTCGTCTTGCCGTTGGTCGCCGACACCAGGATGACGTCCAAGTGCCGGGCCAGCCGCGCGAGCAGGTCGGGGTCGAGCTTGAGTGCCACCCGGCCACCGATCACCGATCCGCTGCCGCGGCCCGCCGCGCGCGAAACCGCCGCCGCGGCCTTGCCTGCCGTCACGGCCAGCTTGGCCCGCGGCGACAGCGGCTCCGTGTTGCCTGCCATCGTCCTTGATCCTCCTTGCATCCGGCGCCCGCCTGCCGTGCGGCTGCCCGTGGAACGCTCCTCCGCAGCCGATGACCGGCCGGGGCTTCGGTCGGGGATCAGCCTATCGAGATCCGGCGGCGGGCCCGAATCCCGCCACCCATGCGGCGACAACCGGGCGCGGACCGGGCCGTACCCTTACCCCCATGCGTTCCCGCACCATCCAGGGCAGTTCCGGACGTGTCCACCCCCTGCGCCTGCTCGGCGACCCGGCCCTGACCGAGCCCTGCCGGGAGGTCACCGCATTCGACGGTGCGCTGGAACGGCTGGTCGAGGACATGTTCGCGACGATGTACGCCGCGCAGGGCGTCGGCCTGGCCGCCAACCAGATCGGCGTTCCGCTGCGGGTGTTCGTATACGACTGTCCCGACGACGAGGACCGCCGGCATCTCGGCCATCTCGTCAATCCCCGGCTCGTCGAGGCCGACGGCCCGGTCTTCCGCGGTCCCGAGGGCTGTCTGTCGCTCCCCGGCATCGAGGCCGGCACTCCGCGCCACGACCACGCCGTCGTGACCGGGTTCAGCGGCACCGGCGAGCCCAGGACGGTGACCGGCACCGGCTTCTTCGCCCGCTGTCTGCAGCACGAGTGCGACCACCTCGACGGTGGCCTGTACGTCGACCACCTCACCGGGCTGCGCCGCCGCCGGGCACTGCGGGCGGCGGCCAGGGCCCCGTGGGCCGCGGCGGCGGGGGCGTCCGGCCGCTGAGCGACCGGCGGTCCGCCCCCGGACGGGCCGGTGCTCAGAAGCCGGGACCGTCCTCGCGGTCCTTGACCGCGGCCAGCTGCCCCCAGAGGAGATCGGCCAGCTGCTTGACCAACTCCTCGCGTGAGCACGGGCGTTCGCGCAGCCACCAGTCGCCGGCGCCGTGCATCATGCCGACGATGCCGTGCCCCCAGACGCGTGCCGTCAGCTCGCCGCCCGGCCCCAGGTCCAGCCGGTCGGTGATCACCTTGGCCAGCTCCTCGCCGAGCCGGCGCAGCAGCGGCGCGGAGTGCCGTCCCACGTCGAAACCGTTCTCCGGCCCCGCTTCCTCGTCGGACGGGTGCATCAGAAAGCGGTACACCTGCGGCTGGCTCTCGATCGCGAGCAGGTAGGCGTCGAGGGTGGCCTCGACGCGGTCCCGGCGCAGGACGGGTGCGTCCAGCGCGGTGGCCAGGTTGGCCAGCAGGGCATCCGTGTGCCGCAGGGCGAGCGCGCGGTACAGCCCGCCCTTGTCCCCGAAGTGCCGGTAGAGGATCGGCTTGGTGATACCGGCCTCGGCGGCGATGGCGTTCATCGAGGCGTCCGGGCCGTCGCGCAGCACAATGCGCTCGGCGGCCTCCAGCAGCTCCCGCCGCCTGCGCTCGGTCGCCGACTGCTGGCGGCCGCTGCGCTGTGTACGTTCCATGGTCGTGCTCCCCACCCTTGTGAATCCGTGGCGCTGGCGCAACGTAACACCCGTTCTCCGCGGCGAATTCGTCCTCAGGGGAGTTGACATCCCTTACTGGCGAGTAACACACTTCGTGTTACCGCTAGTAACATCGTACGGCCTGCAGCACTGGAGGGGACATGGCCGAGTTCACCATGGAGCTCAACGACGAGCAGAAGGAAGTCCGTGACTGGATTCACGGCTTCGCTGCGGACGTCATGCGCCCCGCCGCCGCCGAGTGGGACGAGCGCGAGGAGACGCCCTGGCCCGTCATCCAGGAAGCCGCCAAGATCGGGCTGTACTCGCTGGACTTCTACGCCCAGCAGTTCTTCGACCCCACGGGCCTCGGCATCCCCATGACCATGGAAGAGCTCTTCTGGGGTGACGCCGGTATCGGCCTGTCGATCGTGGGCACCGGACTCGCGGCCGTCGGTGTGCTCGCGAACGGCACCGAGGAGCAGATCGGCACCTGGGTCCCGCAGATGTACGGCGACGTGAACGACGTCAAGGTCGCCGCCTTCTGCTCGTCGGAACCGGACGCCGGCTCGGACGTCGCCGCGATGCGTACCCGCGCGGTCTACGACGAGGCCAAGGACGAGTGGGTGCTCAACGGCACCAAGACCTGGGCCACCAACGGTGGCATCGCCAACATCCATGTCGTCGTCGCGGTCGTCGACCCCGAGCTGGGCTCCAAGGGGCACGCCTCCTTCCTCGTCCCCCCGAACACCCCCGGCCTCTCCCAGGGCCAGAAGTTCAAGAAGCACGGCATCCGCGCCTCGCACACCGCCGAGGTCGTCCTGGAGAACGTCCGCGTCCCCGGCCACTGCCTCCTCGGCGGCAAGGAGAAGCTCGACGAGCGCCTCGCCCGTGCCCGCGAGCGCGCCAAGAGCGACGGCGAGCGCGTGAAGAACGCCGCGATGGCCACCTTCGAGGCCTCCCGCCCGGCCGTCGGCGCGATGGCGGTCGGCACCGCCCGCGCGGCCTACGAGGAGGCCCTGACGTACGCCACGACCCGCTCCCAGTTCGGCCGCCCGATCATCGACAACCAGGGCGTGGCCTTCCAGCTCGCCGATATGCGCACCCAGATCGACGCGGCCAGGCTGCTGGTCTGGCGCGCCTCCTGGATGGCCGTGACCGGCAAGCCCTTCACCTCCGCGGAGGGCTCGATGTCCAAGCTCTTCGCCAGCGAGGTCGCCAAGAAGGTCACCGCACAGGCCGTACAGATCCTCGGCGGCAACGGCTTCACCCGCGAGTACCCGGTCGAGCGGATGCACCGTGACGCCGCCATCTACACCATTTTCGAGGGCACGAGCGAGATCCAGCGGCTGGTGATCGCCCGGACGCTGTCGGGGGTGCCGATTCGCTGACTAGTCGTCAATCTCCTGCGCCGTCGGCGCTCTTGACATCGAGGTGATGTCGAGAGTGCCGACGGCGCTTCGGTGTGCGCCTGGAGCCGATGAGGGCTCGGCGGCAGGCGGCGGCCCCTGAGTGGCCGCGCCCTCGTCAAACACCCAGCCGCGTATCGGGAACCCACCCGTACGCGGCTTTTGCGTTCCCAGGGCTCGATCCGTGCGCGTCGCTCACCAGGGACGTACCTCTTGACGGGCGGAACGCCCCGCTCTACGTTCCTTCCATAAAGCAAAACATTAATTCCATGATGCGGAATTAAGAACCTCCGGCCCTTCGCTGGAGCGTGCCCGTGACAGGCCGATGCAGGAGTACGCGATGCCTCGAATGACAGCCGCCCGTGCCGCGGTGGAGATCCTCAAGCGGGAGGGCGTGCGCCACGCCTTCGGCGTGCCGGGTGCCGCGATCAACCCCTTCTACGCGGCGCTCAAGGGTGCCGGCGGGATCGACCACACGCTCGCGCGGCACGTCGAGGGCGCCTCGCACATGGCCGAGGGCTACACCCGGACCCACCCGGGCAACATCGGCGTCTGTATCGGCACCTCCGGCCCGGCCGGGACGGACATGATCACCGGTCTCTACTCCGCAATCGGCGACTCGATCCCGATCCTGTGCATCACCGGCCAGGCCCCGACCGCGGTGATCCAGAAGGAGGACTTCCAGGCCGTCGACATCGCCTCGATCGCCAAGCCGGTCACCAAGGCGGCGACGACGGTGATGGAGGCCGCCCAGGTCCCCGGCGTCTTCCAGCAGGCCTTCCACCTGATGCGCTCCGGACGCCCCGGCCCGGTCCTGATCGACCTGCCGATCGATGTCCAGCTGACCGAGATCGACTTCGATCCCGAGACGTACGAGCCGCTGCCGGCCTTCAAGCCGGCCGCGACCCGCCCGCAGATCGAGAAGGCGCTCCAGTTCCTGCTGGAGTCCGAGCGTCCGCTGATCGTCGCCGGTGGCGGCATCATCAACGCCGACGCCTCCGAGCTGCTGGTCGAGTTCGCCGAGCTGACCGGCACCCCGGTCGTCCCCACCCTGATGGGCTGGGGCATCCTCGCCGACGATCACGAGCTGAACGCCGGCATGGTCGGCCTGCAGACCTCGCACCGCTACGGCAATGCGAACTTCCTGGAATCCGACTTCGTCCTGGGCATCGGCAATCGCTGGGCCAATCGCCACACCGGCAAGCTGGACGTCTACACCCGGGGCCGCAAGTTCGTCCATGTCGACATCGAGCCGACGCAGATCGGCATGATCTTCGCTCCGGACTACGGCATCGCCTCGGACGCCAAGGCCGCCCTGGAGCTGTTCGTCGAGGTGGCCAAGGAGCTCAAGGCCGCCGGCAAGCTGCCCGACCGCAGCGACTGGGCCGCGTCCACGCAGGAGCGCAAGGCCCAACTGCAGCGCCGTACGCACTTCGACGCCGTCCCGATGAAGCCGCAGCGCGTCTACGAGGAGATGAACAAGGCCTTCGGCCCGGAGACCCGTTACGTCACCACCATCGGCCTTTCCCAGATCGCCGGCGCGCAGCTGCTGCACGTCTACAAGCCCCGCCACTGGATCAACTGCGGCCAGGCCGGCCCGCTCGGCTGGACCATCCCGGCCGCGCTGGGGGTCGCCACCGCCGACCCGGAGGCGCCGGTCGTCGCGCTCTCCGGTGACTACGACTTCCAGTTCATGCTCGAAGAGCTGGCCGTCGGTGCCCAGCACCGGATCCCGTACATCCACGTCCTGGTGAACAACGCCTACTTGGGCCTGATCCGGCAGGCCCAGCGCAACCTCGACATCAACTTCCAGGTGAACCTGGAGTTCGAGAACATCAACTCGCCGGAGCTGGGCGTCTACGGCGTGGACCACGTCAAGGTCGCCGAGGGCCTGGGCTGCAAGGCCATCCGGGTCACCGATCCGAGCCAACTGGGCGCCGCCTTCGAGGAAGCCAAGAAGCTGGCCGCCGAACACCGTGTCCCGGTCGTCGTCGAGGCCATCCTGGAGCGCATCACCAATATCTCCATGGCGGCCGCGGAGATCGACAAGGTGAATGAGTGGGAGGAGATCGCGAGCGAGCCCGGTCATGCTCCCACTGCGATCAAGCCGCTCAAGGTCTGACGCGGGGTCCGATAGGGCGGTCGGCCGGTCTGCTGGTCGGTCGGCGGCAACGGGGCGTGTCTGCCGACGTGATAGCCATCACGTCACCTCCACGGAACGGCCATGCTCTGTTTACCGTTCAATTGGGTGTGGGTGCTGAGGTAGCGCCCCACACCGAACCGCCCCGGCCAGTTCCCCCCGTCTGGCCGGGGCTTCCTCTTGCTCCTCTCTGGAGCGTCGCCGCCGCGGGCCGCCCCTCGCGCGGCCCGTGGTGACGAGGACTTACACCCTGACGACGACTGACGCACCCCGTGGCGACCGGTGTCCCCACGCCGACCGACATCCCCGACGGTGAGTGACGCCCCCGGCGGTCGTCGAAATGCGCGAGCGCGGAGCCCGGCGCACGCTGGAGGCATGACCGAGCATCCGCCTGTCATCGTGCACCCCCCGACGCCGTCCGGTGGCCGGCGGGTGACCGTGCGTGGGCAGATCGTCGGTCTGGCCCACGGCCGCGGCGATGTCGCCGAGTTTCTCCGCCGTGCGGGCGTCGCCGGCCCGGCCGAGGACATCGCCCTCGATGACCCGCGCCTCGTCGAATGGCGCGGCGGCTCGCTGGATGACTGGCCGATGCCGCCGGCCTGAAGGTGCCGGTCGCCGATGAGGCCATCGCGCTCGGCAGGTCGCCGTGCCGGGCGATTCACCTCGTCCTGCGTGCGTCGCCGTGTCGGGTGCTCGTCGTCCCGGGCACGCCTCCACCGTGGTCGTGCTGCCGTATGCCGCACCCCGCCACCCCTGGCCGTATGACATACGCTGCCGGGCGGCGGGCGACGGGCTGATCGGCCCGTGCGGTGAGGGCAGGAGAGCGGGAGCGCGACATGAGTGACGGTGGGGACAACGGGAGCAACGGGGACGGCGGCTACGGCGGCGACAGTTGCGACAGCGGCCCTGCATGGCAGCCCAGCCGGTCGTCGAGTGGCGCCTCGGACTGGGGGGTGCTGCGGCGGGCGATGCGCTGGGAGACCTTCGCCCTGGTCCTCTTCCTGGTGGTCCTTGCGGTGGTGGCGTCATAACGCGGCGTCGAGTCACCGGAGTTGTCCGGGGTCCCCAGCCGTCCTGTCTGTGACGGTGTGCCGTCCGTGACGGTGTCCTGTCCGTGACGGACGTCCGTCCCTTGAGGAGAACGCTGCCAGGTCTTCCGCAAGCGGCGGCCCGGCTCCTCCACGGCGCGGCCGCACCAGCTTCTCCATGGGGCGGCCCGAGGCCCCGCCGATACTTCCCCGCCCCGTCGGCCGCCCCCGAACGCGCCGTCCGATTTCCGCCAGCGCCCCGGCCTGACCTGCTGCACAGTGGACTCCGTGAGCAACGAGGACAGCAGGTACGAGGCGGTGCGCAGCAGGGACGCCAGATTCGACGGCGCCTTCTTCTTCGCGGTGTCCACGACCGGGATCTACTGCCGGCCGAGCTGCCCCGCCACCACGCCCCGGCGCCGGAACGTCACCTTCTTCCCGACCTCTGCCGCCGCCCAGGGCTCCGGCTTCCGCGCCTGCCGGCGCTGCCGCCCCGATGCGGTCCCCGGCTCCGCGGAGTGGAATGCCCGCGCCGATGTCGTCGGGCGGGCCATGCGGCTGATCGGCGAGGGGGTGGTGGACCGGGAAGGCGTCCGCGGGCTCGCGGCCCGGCTCGGCTACAGCGCCCGGCAGGTCCAGCGGCAGCTGAACGCCGAGCTGGGCGCCGGCCCGGTGGCGCTGGCGCGGGCGCAGCGCGCCCACACCGCCCGGATTCTGCTACAGACCACCGGCCTGCAGGCAGCCGAGATCGCCTTCGCGGCGGGCTTCGCCAGCGTGCGCCAGTTCAACGACACGATCAAGGAGATCTACGCGCTCACCCCGAGCGAGCTGCGCGCCGCGCGCCCCGGCAGCACGGCCCGATTCGGCCCGGTGGCGCCGGATGCCACCAGGGGAGTGCTGCCGTTGCGGCTGGCCTTCCGCGGCCCGTATGGGGCGCGGCAGCTCTTCGACCATCTCCAGCGGCGCGCGCTCACCGGTATCGAGGACATCAGCGGTGAGGTCGGCGCCCGGACCTACCGGCGCACCCTGCGGCTGCCGAACGGAACCGGCATCGCCGAGGTCGACGAGGCGACCGGGGACGGCTGGCTGAACTGCCGGCTGCGCCTCACCGAGCTGCGCGATCTCACCACCGCGAGCCAGCGGGTGCGCCGCCTCTTCGATCTGGACGCCGACCCGTATGCGGTGGCCGAGCGGCTCGGCGAAGACCCCGTTCTGGCCCGGCTGGTGGCACAGCGCCCCGGTCTGCGGGCGCCGGGCGCACCCGACCCGCACGAGCTCGCCGTCCGCGCCGTGCTCGGTCAGCAGGTCTCGCTCGCGGCCGGCCGCACCCTCGGTGGCGCGCTGGTTGCCGCGTACGGAGAACCGCTGCCGGAACCGGTCGGTCCGCTCACCCACCTCTTCCCCCGTGCCGATGACCTGGCACAGGCCTCGCTCGCGGAACTCGGCATGCCCGCGTCGCGGAGGGCGACCCTGCGCACCCTCGGCGCCGCACTCGCCGACGGCACGGTCCCCCTGGACGCCGGAGCCGACCGTGACCAGGCGGAGCACGCGCTGCTCGGTCTGCGCGGCATCGGCCCGTGGACCGCCGGCTACATCCGGATGCGCGCCCTCGGGGACCCCGATGTCCTGCTGAGCGGCGACGTGGCCGTACGGGCCGGAATGCGCCGGGCCGGGGCCCCGACCGCCGCTCTGGCGGCGCACGCCCACGGCTGGCGTCCCTGGCGCTCGTACGCGATGCACCACTTCTGGAACGTGCCGACCACGGAGCCGGCCGACGTCCGCCCACCCACTACGGAAAGCACAGGACCATGACGCTCTACACCACCCTCGACAGCCCGTTGGGCGAACTTCTCTTGGTGGGCGAGGAATCTGCCACCGCACCGGGCGGCACCGCGCTCGCTTCGCTGTCCCTGCCCGGCCAGAAGGGCGGTGCCACCGTCCAGGACGGCTGGACGTCCGACGCCGACGCCTTCGCCGCGATCGTCCAGCAGCTGCGCGCGTACTTCGACGGGACACTGACCCGCTTCAGCGTCGAATTCCTCAGCCGGGGCACGGACTTCCAGCAGCGGGTGTGGAAGGCCCTGGAGGCGGTTCCGTACGGCACCACGACCACGTACGGGAGGATCGCCGCCGACATCGGTGCGGCGCGCGGTGCGGTGCGCGCCGTCGGAACGGCGATCGGCGCGAACCCGCTGCTCATCGTCCGGCCCTGTCACCGTGTGATCGCCGCGGACGGCTCCCTCTCCGGTTACGCGGCCGGGCCCGCGCGCAAGCGGAAGCTCCTCGGCGTCGAGGGCGTCGCCCCGGACGCCGCCTGAGCCCGTCGCCCGCACGGGGCGCCGTATCCGCCGTGGCGGCGGAGCGTGCCCGTAGGGGGCGCCTGCGGGGCCTGCCGGCCACGTCTGCGCGCCCCGTGAGCCGCCCCGACGCCCTCTTGGAGGACCTCATGACCCTCACGACCCCCGAGCGCCGAGCCCGCCCCACCGGGCTCGCCCGGCGCGTCGCGGCCGCCGACTGGCCGGCCCTGACCGGCGAACTCAACGAACTGGGCTGCGCATTGACCCCACGCCTGCTCGATCCGGCCGACTGCCGCGCCCTCATCGCCTGCTACGACGAGGACCGGCGCTTCCGCTCGACCATCGACATGGCGCGGCACCGCTTCGGCTCGGGCCAGTACCGCTACTTCGCCGACCCGCCGCCCGAACCCGTCCGGGCCCTGCGCGAGGCGTTCTATCCGCACCTGCTGACGATCGCCCGGGACTGGGCGGACAAGCTCGGCCGGCCGGCGCCCTGGCCGGACACCCTGGAGGAGTGGCTCGCCCTGTGCCACGACGCCGGGCAGCGCAAGTCCGCCCAGATCCTGCTGCGTTACGGGGCGGGTGACTGGAACGCGCTGCACCGCGACCTCTTCGGGGAGATGGTCTTCCCGCTCCAGGTCGTCATCGGCCTGGACGAGCAGGGCACCGACTACACCGGGGGCGAGTTCCTCCTCGTCGAGCAGCGGCCGCGCGCGCAGTCCCGCGGCACCACCACCGTCCTGCCGCCGGGCCACGGCCTGATCTTCACGACCCGCGACCGCCCCGTCCGCTCGGCCCGCGGCTGGTCGGCCGGCCACGTACGCCACGGTGTGAGCACCGTCCGCTCGGGCCACCGGCACTCCCTGGGCCTGGTCTTCCACGACGCCTGACGCCTGACGACGTTTGAGGACGCCTGACGACGCCATGGCCTTGCGGCTGGGCCGAGGGCGGTCCCCGGCAGGGTCAGAGCATCGAGCCGCCGGTGACGTCGATGCGCTGGCCGGTGATCCAGCGGGAGTCGTCCGAGGCCAGGAACGCGGCGACGTCCGCGATGTCCCCGGGCCGGCCGATGCGGTTGAACACCGAATAGGCCGCCAGCGCAGCCCGCCCCTCGGGCGTGGCCCGCCGCGCCGCGGTCACATCGGTCTCGACCCATCCGGGGGCGAGGGCGTTCACCGTGATCCCGCGCGCGCCGAGATCCTTGGCGAGGGTGAGCGTGAGGGTGTCCACCCCGCCCTTGGACACGCTGTAGGCGATCTGCGACGGGAGCGCCGTGCTCGTCACCGCCGACGAGACGTTGATGATGCGTCCTCCGTCCCGCATCCGGCGCAGACCGTGCTGGACGAGGAAGAACGGGGCCCTGATGTTGACCGCGATGGTGCGGTCGAACTCCTCGTAGGTCACCTCGTCTATGCGTCCGGGGAAGTTGAGCGCCGCGTTGTTGACGAGGATATCGAGGCCTGGTTCCGCACCGAAGGCGGCGAGTTCGGCGTCGAAGGCGGCGAAGAGGGCTTCGGCATCACCGGGAACCCCCAGTTCCGCTCCGATCATGAAGGCCCGGCCGCCCGCGCTCGTGATGCCCTCGACCGTTTCCTTGGCCGCGGCGTCATTGCTGCCGTAGTGGACGGCGATCAGGGCACCGTCCTCGGCGAGGCGCTGGGCGATGGCCCGGCCGATGCCCCGGCTGGCTCCCGTCACCAGTGCGGTCTTTCCCTTGAGGTCACCCATGATCTGAAGGCCTTTCTGGTACCTGAGGTGGGCATGCTGCGCGCCACGACGTGAACGGGGGTCCTGCGGGTGGCTGCCGGGTGCCCGGCGGTCGGCCGGGTCTGCGAGTGCCCCGCACGGCACGACGTCCGGTGACGTGCGGGGTGTTGGGGGCCGTCGGGGCGATGCCAGGACGCGTCCGCGAGCGGTGGGCTCAGGGGCGCGCGTCCAGCGCCGTCAGGGTGGAGACGAAGACCGGCTCGCCGTCCTGTGAGCCGGTGACCTGGATCGTCGTGGTGCAGGGGAGCGCGGACGGGACGCGCCGTGCCTCGATGATGCAGGGGGTGCCGTGTTCCGCGTAACGGCGGAATTCCGTGCCGAAGGCGTACGGGACCAAGGCCTGGGGCGCGGTCAGCGCGCGGGCGGCCTGCTGCGCGGCGTCGAGCAGCAGCATTCCCGGGATGTGGTCGTTGGCGGGGTTGACCATCGCCGCATGGCCGGGTGCGATGCGCAGCTGCCAGCGGTCCGGCCGGCCGGTGGGGGAGAGCAGGACATCGCTGTCATGGGCGCTGCCGGTCAGCTCGTGCGGGAGGGGCGCGGGGAGCGGTTCGAGGACGCGGCGGGCGGTCAGCCGAGCGCCGCGGATCCGGCGGTAGACGGCCGGCGAGGTGACGGTGACGTCGGAGTGGCCCGTCGCGACGGTCCGCCCCGCCCTGCGGATGGTCATGTCGAAGTGACCACTGGTGAGCGTGCCGGACCGGAAGCGCATCCGGCTGCAACGGACATCGACCGTCAGATGAGTCGGCCCATGGCCAACCGTCAGGTCCTCGGGGTGAGTTGTGTACACCAGGTCGCCGAGGATGAAATGGTGCCCGACCGGCACGCCGAGCTCGGTGTGGCACAGCAGCAGCCCTGCCTGGCGGATGGTCTCGCCGGTGAGAATGAGGTGGTGGCGGCCGTGAACCGGCGTGAAATACCCGTGGTCGTGCGGCCACTGGGCGGTCAGCGAGAAATGGGAGGCGTCCCGCCGACGCCATGAGGTGACCAGAATGTCGTCGACGAGTGGGCGGTGTACGAATTCCCGGGGGACGCAGGGGTCTCGGTGGTCTCCCGAAGCGGCCTGATCGCGGTTCAGCGGCGCCTGATGTGGAGCCCTGGGCTGAACAGCGCCGCTGACGTGCATCGTGTCGCTCATGACTGCCCCCAGGCGTCTCAGATGGGATGAGGTCCGGCGCTGTTAAGATACGTACCATCCGGTTTTATTTTCAATGCCGGGCGACGAATCGGAGTAAGTAGCTGGCTCAGCGGCGACTTGAGCGGTAGCTAACTGATGCAGAACGGGAAAACTTCAAGAGACAGGAGGCGTCCTGTGGCACAACAGGACCGCGCTATTCGGACCCGGCGACTGATCCTGGAGGCAGCCGCTTCGGTCTTCGACGACCTCGGCTACGACCGTGCGACCATCGCCGAGGTCCTTGAGCGCGCCGGCGTGACGAAGGGCGCCTTGTATTTCCACTTCGCCTCCAAGGAACAGCTCGCCCTCGCCGTGCTCGATGAGCATGTGACGGACATCGCCGTGGAGCCGCAGAAGATCAAACTGCAGGAGTTCGTCGACGCGGGGCAGGTGCTCGCGTACCGGCTGCGCAGCGACCCGATCCAGCGCGGAGCGGCCCGGCTGGCCGTCGAGCAGGGCTCCAACCACCTGGATCGCAAGCAGGGGATGATCGCCTGGACGCGGTTCGTCGAGGATCTGCTGAACCAGGCGAGGGATCGCGGCGAGGTACTGGAGAGCGTCGTGGTGTCCGAGACCGCCGAGCTCTTCGTCGGGGCGTTCGCCGGCCTGCAGCTGATGTCGAACGCGCTGTCCAATCAGGCGGACCTCAGCCACCGTCTGACGGTGTTCTTCGAGCACACCCTCCCCAGCATCGCGGTGCCCGCCGTGCTCGCCAAGCTCAAACTGGACCCGGAGCGCGGCGCCGAGCTCGATGCCGCGCTGCAGCGCACGGGCCGGGCGCCCACCGGGGTCGATGTTGCGGTGAGTTGAAGCCGGGGCGGGCGGGCCGGGTTCGCCGGAAGGTGTCGGGCAGTTCGGATACCCAGGGCATTCAGGGCGGCTGAAAAATACCGCGTAGTCGGTGTGCAACGCCGGCATGTGGACGAGTCGTGCGCGAAGTGTGCAGGTCAGTGGAGTGTGGGCCGGAGTGGAGGCGTCGCGGAAGAACCGCGGCGCCTCTCGCTGTTGACGGGTGCACCAGTGGGCGGTGGCCCGTGAGTGAGGGCGCGATGCACGCGATCGCTTCCGAGCGGGATTGTCAGTGGGGTGCGGTTCACTGGGTTCGCGTGCTGCTCATCCCCGCTCTGCCACCCCTGACGACACCACACTCCTCTCCGCCGCCCTGGAGGCCCTGCGCATGACCCGGACGACGACCGACCAGCCAGCCGGAGGGGCGGCGGCCATGGCCGCAGCGCCCCTGGTCCACGACCCGGCCGAGGGCGGGCACCGTAGGCCCAGCGGTGGCATCGTTCCGGTGCTGGCCTTCGCCGGCATCGTCGTCGCGGTGATGCAGACGCTGCTCGTGCCGGTCATCAAGGACCTGCCGGTGCTGCTCCACACGGCACCCGGCAACGCCACGTGGGTGCTGACCGCCACCCTCCTCGCCGGTGCCGTCGCGACGCCGATCATGGGACGCCTCGGCGACCTGAACGGCAAGCGGCGGATGCTGCTGACCAGCCTCGCCATCATGGTCGTCGGCTCGCTGGTCTGCGGATTCACCGACGACCTGGTCACCATGATCGTGGGCCGGGCGCTCCAGGGCTTCGCCATGGGCGCCATTCCCCTCGGCATCGGCATCATGCGCGACGAGCTGCCGCGTGAACGGCTCGGTGCGGCCATGGGGTTGATGAGCTCCTCGATCGGCGTCGGCGGCGGGCTGGCGCTGCCGGTCGCGGCCCTGGTCGCCCAACACGCCGACTGGCACACCCTGTTCTTCGGCGCCGCCGGGCTCGGCGTGCTGTCGATGCTGCTCGCCCTCCTCGTCGTACCGGAGACCGCGGTACGTGCCCAGGGGCGCTTCGACGTGGCCGGTGCCCTCGGGCTGTCGGCCGGTCTGGTGGCCCTGCTGCTGCCCATCACCAAGGGCAGCGACTGGGGCTGGGGTTCACCCACCACCCTCGGTCTGTTCGGCCTCGCGGCCCTGATCCTGGTGCTGTGGGGCGTGCTGGAGCTGCGCCGGCCCGATCCGCTGGTCGATCTGCGGACCACCGCCCGGCGTGCGGTGCTGCTGACCAACCTCGCCTCGATCACGGTCGGTGTGGCGTTCTACGCGGTCTCCCTGGTGCTGCCGCAACTGCTCCAGCTGCCCACGTCGACCGGCTACGGCCTCGGCCAGTCGATGGTGGTGGCCGGGCTGTGCATGGCACCGCTGGGCCTGACGATGATGTGCGTCGCCCCGCTGTATGCGCGGATCGCCGCCCGGCGCGGCCCCAAGGCATCCCTGATGCTGGGCATGCTGGTCATCGCGATCGGGTACGGCGCCGGTATGGGCCTGATGGCCGCCGCCTGGCAGACCGTCATCATCGCGGTGGTCCTCGGCGCCGGCATCGGCCTGGCGTACTCCTCGCTGCCCGCCCTGATCATCGGCGCCGTCGACCCGTCGGAGACCGGCGCGGCCAACGGCCTGAACACCCTGATGCGTTCGATCGGCACCTCGGTGTCCAGCGCGGTCATCGGCATGGTGCTGGCCCACATGTCCATGCGCGCCGGAGGTGTCACGGTGCCCACGATGGCCGGCTTCCGGGTCTCCTTCCTGATCGCCACGGCCGTGGTCCTCGCCGGCCTCGCCCTGGCGTCCTTCCTGCCGTCGCAGCCGAAGGCGTCCCGTCGTCCGGCCCTGGTTGCGCAGAGCCCGGATGGTACGGAGGACGCGGAGCAGCACGCCGCTGTGCACGGCTCGCGGGGCCCGCAGGCCACGGGCAGCGCGGGCAGTGCACCGGCGGCGGGCGCACTGCCCGCGGTTGCCGCACCGGCCGAAGGGGCGGAGACAGCCGGTCGGTTCGCAGCCGTTCGGACCGACCGCGTGACCGACCGCGTGATCGACCACGAGGCCGGATTCCGCGGCCGGGTGGCGGACGCCTCTGGTGCCCCGGTCCCGGGTGCGAGCATCACCCTGATAGATCGTCAGGGTCGCCAGGCCGGCGTCACCACGGCCGGCGCCGACGGGCGCTATGCGCTCGCTGCTCCCGCGGCCGGCTCCTATGTCCTGACCGCCGCCGCGCCCGGCCACGCCCCGCATGCGGCCTCTGTCACCCTCCGCGGCGCGGACGCCTCGACCCGGGTCGACCTGATACTCAGCGGCTACGCCCGGCTGCACGGCACCCTGTTCGGCGGCCCGGAGGGCACCCCGCTGGACGGCGGGAGCGTCGTCGTCACCGACACCAGGGGCGATGTGGTGGCCTGTACGGCCTCCGGTGCCGACGGGCGCTGGGAGGTCGCCCAGCTGCCGCCCGGCGCGTACACCCTGGTCCTCAGCGCACCGGGGCACCGGCCGCAGGCCCGTGCATGGGAGATGTCCGGCGGCGAGGCGGAACGGCTGGACGCCCGACTGCAGCCGGCCGCAACGGTCCGCGGCACGGTGCGGGGTCCGGGCGGGCGGCCACTCGCCGACGCCGCCGTGACCCTCGTGGAGGACGGCACCGTCGCCGGGCACACCGTCACCGGCCCGGACGGCGTCTTCGCCTTCACCGAGCTGAGCGGCAGTCACTACACCCTCACCGCAGTCGGATATCCGCCGCACGCCGCCCCGATATCCCTCACCGGCGGCGCCGACGCGCTCCTCGACCTGGAGCTCGCCCAGCCCCCGGCGACCACCGGCTGACGCTTCTACCGGCTGACGCACCCACCGTCCGGCTCCCCGGCGGGCACCCGGGTCGACGCCGGCGCGGCGCCGCCCGCGCCCTCCTGGCCCGCTGATTGGGCCCCGGACGATGCGCGGTCGCGCGCCGGCTCACTGGCCCCGGGGGCGGGCGTAGCCCGTCCCTGGCGGGGTGAGTGCGGCTTCTACGGCAATCCGGGGCCCGATCCGCCGAACATGGGGGCCGACCAGGGACAGGGGGCGTAGCAAAACCGGCCACCGGCCGAGCCCTCGGGGTCGGTGGGTCGGTCGGGAGGAGTGAGGCGGAGGAACCCGTTCCGCGGAACGGCCGAACCCGGTGGTGCCCTGTCCGCAACTCGGGGATTTTCTGCGAGTCTGAGCGGCACGCCCGGAATCCCGGCTGGTCACACCGGTTGCCGGAGTCATCGGCGTGCCGAGCGTACACGGTCGTTAGCGGTGTGTTAGTGCCTCGTTAGCGGACCAGCAGTGACCGGGGCCACGCTGGAAAGGGCAACGGACGGACCGCACACCTTCTACGACCGCTCGCACCTACCAGACGAGGGGGACACTCATGTCGCTCACCATCAAGAAGCCCGGCCGCGGCCGCCGTGTCGCCGCAGGATCGCTGATCGCCGTCGCTGCGCTCGGGCTCACCGCCTGCAAGGGCGGGACCGATGCCGCATCCCACCCCTCGTCGGCCGCCTCCCCCGCCACGTCCAGCGACGCCGGCAGCGGCTCGCAGGCGTCCGGCAGCGGACACTCGCCCGGCGCCAAGCCGCAGTCCTCCGCGCCGGGCGGTCACCGGTCCTCGTCGGCACCCAGCGTGACACCGAAGGGCTCGGTCCCGGGCACCACCCAGTCCCACAGCTCCGCGATGTCGGCATCGGACCGCTGCACCGCCGCCGCCATGTCGCTGCGCCTGGGCCCCGCCGACATCGGTGCGGGCAACATCCACTACTCCCTCGTCTTCACGAACAAGGGCAAGAAGGCCTGTTCGCTGCGCGGTTTCCCCGGCGTGTCGCTGATCAACCGGGACGGCTCGGCGGTCGGCAAGCCCGCCACCCGCGCGGGCGGCAGCGGCGGCGTCGTCCGGCTCCAGCCGGGGCAGAGCGCACATGCCGTGCTGCACACCCTCAACGAGGGCGTCTCGGACACCCCGTGCTGGGGCAAGTCGCAGATCGTCTACGTCTACCCGCCCGGCTCCAAGGAGTCGATGACCACGGGCAGTGGCGGCCTGCGGGTATGCGGCGGCCGGTTCGACGTGACGGCCGTGCAGCCCGGGGCCCTGGGCTGACGACCGGACAGGGACCGCGGGCCGACCCCCGGACCGCCCCCCGGGCCGACCGCCCCCCCGGGCCGACCCCCGGACGGCGGACCGACCCCGACCGGCCCCCGGACCGTAGCCGTCCGCGCGCACCGCCACTGCACAAGAGCACGCCGCCGTCCACCGCACGACAGCACGCCCCCGGCGACCGAACGACCCGCCGGGGGCGTGCTGCCGTGCAGTGGACGGCGGCGTCAGCGGCTTCCACGGCGCCCCGGCGCCGGCGCCCCTCGCCGAGCGGCCAGCCCCATCCGACCCGACGGTCCGATCCGACGGTCGGGTGGCACATCACCGCAACGGCCCCTGGCGATCGCCCCGGCTCTCGGGATCGGTGTTACCAAGGTGGATGAAAGCCTTGAATGAGTGCTTTCGTTGCATATCTGCCTAGGAGACATTCCCATGTCTGCAGCTTCGCGTACGGCCACCAAGGCCGATGCCAAAGGAAAGCCGTCCGCCGAGGACGAATCCCCGATCCATGTTCTGTGGATCAATGCCGGCCTGAGCTGCGATGGTGACTCCGTGGCGCTCACCGCCGCGACCCAGCCGAGTATCGAGGAGATCGCGCTCCGCGCGCTGCCGGGACTTCCCAAGGTCGCCGTCCACTGGCCACTGATCGACTTCGAATCCGGCCCGGTCCAGGGCGCGGACACCTTCATCGAGTGGTTCTTCAAGGGCGAGCGCGGCGAGATCGACCCTTTTGTGCTGGTCATCGAGGGGTCCATCCCCAACGAGTCGATCAAGCCGGAGGGCTACTGGTGCGGTTTCGGTGACAACCCCGAGACCGGCCAGCCGATCACCACCAGTGAGTGGATCGACCGCCTGGCGCCCAAGGCCCTGGCCGTGGTCGCGATCGGCACCTGTGCCACGTACGGCGGTATCCATGCGATGGCCGGCAACCCGACCGGAGCCATGGGGGTGCCCGACTACCTCGGCTGGGACTGGACGTCCAAGGCAGGGATCCCGATCGTGTGCGTGCCCGGCTGCCCGATCAAGCCGGACAACTTCTCGGAG
This sequence comes from Streptomyces auratus, assembly GCF_050433025.1. Lineage (NCBI taxonomy): Bacteria > Bacillati > Actinomycetota > Actinomycetes > Kitasatosporales > Streptomycetaceae > Streptomyces > Streptomyces auratus. The sequence goes on from NZ_JBNGCB010000003.1 coordinate 3,530,574, forward strand.
ACGCTGACCTATCTGCTCTACCAGGCGGCCGGAGCGGCGCCGATGATCCCGCTGGACGACCAGCTGCGGCCGACCTGGCTCTTCGGCAGCACCGTGCACGAGGGCTGTGACCGGGCTGGTTACTACGAGCAGGGCCAGTTCGCGACCACCTACGACTCGCCCAAGTGCTCGGTGAAGCTCGGATGCTGGGGTCCCGTGGTCAAATGCAACGTGCCCAAGCGGGGCTGGATGGACGGCATCGGCGGCTGTCCGAACGTCGGCGGTATCTGTATCGCCTGCACCATGCCCGGCTTCCCCGACAACTTCATGCCGTTCATGGACGAGCCGCCCGGCGCCAAGGTCTCCAGCACCGCGAGCGCCGCGTACGGCAGCATCGTCCGCCGGCTGCGCGGCATCACGGCCAAGACCGTCGACAGCGAGCCCAAGTGGCGGCATCGCGGCGACCAGCTGACCACCGGTTACCGGCAACCGTGGTGAGCGCACCCCCATAGCCGTCCGGACACCCCGGACTCTCCGTCCGACCCCCCATTTCCGCGCGCAGAGAAGGGCACGGCACACACGATGGCACCGACGACAAAGACGGCCGGTGACGGCAGCGGTCTGACGGAGATGTCCTGGGATCCGATCACCCGGATCGTGGGCAGCCTCGGCATCCACACCAAAATCGACTTCAAGCAGAAGCGGGTGGCGGAGTGCTACAGCACCTCGTCCGTCTTCCGCGGCTACAGCGTCTTCATGCGGGGCAAGGACCCGCGCGACGCCCACTTCATCACCAGCCGGATCTGCGGCATCTGCGGCGACAACCACGCCACGTGCTCGGTGTACGCACAGAACATGGCCTACGGGGTGAAGCCCCCGCACCTGGGGGAGTGGATCATCAACCTCGGCGAGTCCGCCGAGTACATGTTCGACCACAACATCTTCCAGGAGAACCTGGTCGGGGTCGACTACTGCGAGAAGATGGTCCGCGAGACCAACCCCGGCGTCTGGGACCTCGCCCAGCGCACCGAGGCCCCCCACGCGGCCGACCACGGCTACCGCACCATCGCCGACATCATGAGCTCCCTCAACCCGCTCGAGGGCGAGTTCTACCGCGAGGCCCTCCAGGTCAGCCGCTACACCCGGGAGATGTTCTGCCTCATGGAGGGCCGCCATGTGCACCCCTCCACGCTCTACCCGGGCGGCGTCGGCACCGTGGCCAGCGTCCAGCTCTTCACCGACTACATGAGCCGGCTGATGCGCTACGTCGAGTTCATGAAGCGCGTCGTCCCGCTCCACGACGACCTGTTCGACTTCTTCTACGAGGCGCTGCCCGGCTACGAGGAGGTCGGCCGGCGGCGGGTGCTGCTGGGCTGCTGGGGCGCGCTCAACGACCCGGAGTACTGCGACTTCACCTACCGCAACATGACGGACTGGGGACGGAAGATGTTCGTCACCCCCGGCGTCATCGTGGACGGCAAGCTGGTCACCAACGACCTCACCGAGATCAACCTCGGCATCCGCATCCTGCTGGGCAGCTCCTACTACCAGGACTGGGAAGGCCAGGAGCAGTTCGTCACCCATGACCCGCTCGGCAACCCCGTCGACCCGCGCCACCCGTGGAACCAGCACACCATCCCGGCCCCGCAGAAGCGGGACTTCGCCGACAAGTACAGCTGGGTGATGTCGCCGCGCTGGTTCGACGGCAAGGAGCATCTGGCGCTGGACACCGGCGGCGGCCCGATCGCCCGGCTGTGGTCCACCGCGCTGTCCGGGCTCGTCGACACCCCCTACGTCAAGGCCACCGGCCAGAGCGTCGTCATCGACCTGCCCCGCTCCATGACCAAGCCAGAGACGCGCTTCGAGTGGAAGATCCCGAAGTGGAGCAATGCGCTGGAGCGCAACCGGGCCCGTACCTACTTCCAGGCGTACTCGGCGGCCATGGCGCTGCACTTCGCGGAGCAGGGACTCAACGAGGTCCGCGCCGGACGCCACCAGACCTGGGAGAAGTTCGAGGTCCCCGACGAGTCCATCGGCTGCGGCTTCACCGAGGCGGTCCGCGGCGTCCTCTCGCACCACATGGTCATCCGGGACGGGAAGATCGCCAACTACCACCCCTATCCGCCGACCCCGTGGAACGCCTCCACCCGCGACAGCTACGGCACCCCCGGCCCGTACGAGGACGCCGTCCAGAACACCCCGATCTTCGAGGAGAACTCCCCGGAGAACTTCAAGGGCATCGACATCATGCGCACGGTGCGCAGCTTCGACCCCTGTCTGCCCTGCGGCGTCCACATGTACGTCGGCGACGGCAAGGCCGTCCAGAAGATGCATGTGCCCACCGGTCTGAGCGGGCTGTCCGGATGACCGCCCGGGCCACCACGGCGCCGGCCGCCGCACCGCAGGCCGGGGTGCCCCAGGGCACCGCATCCCACGGCAGCACGCCGAACGCCGAGGCGACCGGCCGGCGCATCGAGGACGTCCTGGACCGGCTCGCACAGCGCGGCGACCGCGAAGTCAGCGCCGCCGCCGAGGAGTTGGTCAGTGTCCTGATGGACTTCTACGGCGCCGGACTCGCCCGGATCATGCACCACGTGGGCACCGGCGACGACGGCCCGCGGCCGGCGCTGCTGCGCGACGAACTGGTCACCAGCCTGCTGGTGCTGCACGATCTGCACCCCGAGGACACCGCGGCCCGCATCGGCCGGGCCCTGGACAGCGTCCGCCGTCAGCACGCCGCCGAGGTGGCCGAGTTCGACGCGGACACCGGGGTGCTGCGCCTGCGGGCGGGCGACTCCGGCGGCTGCGGCTGCCCCAGCACGGCCGATCAGGCCCACCAGGCCGTCGAGGCCGCCGTCGCCTGCTACGCACCCGAAGTGAACTCCGTGCAGTGGGAGACGGCGGGCGCCACGCCCGAACCAGCGCTGCTGCAGATCTCCCGCCGGCCCCCGACCGGCGCCGGCGCCCCGTGAACGGCCCAGGGACGGCCCCCACCCGCCTGGGGCCGCAGGCCGCCCACCGCGGCCTGCGCCGCTTCCGCGCACCGACGCCGCCGGCCCCGGAACGCTGCGAACTGTGCGGCGTGGTGCTCGCCGAGCACAACCACCGCCATCTGGTCGACACCAAGCGCCGGGCACTGGCCTGCGCCTGCACCCCCTGCGCGCTGCTCTTCGACCGGCCGGGATCCGGCGGCGGACAGTTCCGCACCGTCCCCGCCCGCTATCTCGTCGACCCCGGCCACACCCTCGACGACGCGGCCTGGGACCTGCTCCAGATCCCCGTCGGTGTCGCCTTCTTCCTGCACAACGCCGACCTGGACCGGCTGGTCGCGCTCTACCCCAGCCCGGCCGGTGCCACCGAGAGCGAACTCGACCCGTCGACCTGGCAGACCGTGCTCGGCGCCAGCCGGCTCTCCGCTCTCCTCGAACCCGATGTGGAGGCGCTGCTGCTGCGCCGCTTCGAGGGCCGCATCGACTGCTATCTGGTGCCCGTCGACGTCTGCTACGAACTCGTCGGCCGGATGCGGCTGTTGTGGCAGGGCTTCGACGGCGGCGCCGAGGCGCGCGCCGCACTCACCGACTTCTTCGCCAAGGTCGCCCGCCGGGCCCGCGAACCGAAGGAGAAGGAGGAGGACCGGCCGTGACGGAGCTGTCGTTCGAGTGCACCGGCGTACGGGCGGACCGCTACGCCGCCGCGCCCACCCTCCTCTTCCGCCTGCGCCTGACCGCCGACGAGGCGACCCGGGTGCACGCCATCGCGCTGCGCTGCCAGATCCGCATCGAACCGGCCCGGCGCGGCTACCGGGACGACGAGGCCGAGGCGCTGTCCGACCTCTTCGGGGAGCGGTCCCGCTGGGGCAGCACCCTGCACCCGCTGCAGTTCGCCCAGGTCTCCCAGGTCGTCCCCGGCTTCACCGGTGAGACCGAGGTGGATCTCGCCGTCCCGTGCAGCTACGACCTGGAGGTCGCGGCCGGCCGCTACTTCCGTGCGCTGCACGAGGGCGAGGTGCCGCTGCTGCTGCTGTTCTCCGGCACGGTGTTCGCCGGGGCCGGCGGCTTCCAGGTCCAGCCGGTGTCCTGGGACAAGGAAGCGGCCGTGCGGATGCCGGTGGCCGTATGGCAGGAGATGACCGAGGCGCACTTCCCCGGCTGCGGCTGGCTCCGGCTGCCCCGCGAAACCCTCGACGCACTGCTCGCCTACCGCTCCCGCCACGCCCTTCCGTCCTGGCAGGCGGCCGTCGAGTCGCTGCTGGAATCGGCCGGGGGCACCGAGCCGCCCACACCGGACGCCCGGTTGCTGCGCGGCGCCGCCCGGGCCCCTTCCGTCAGCGAGAGGACCGCGACATGACGACCGGCGTCCTGCCCGACGAGACGGCGGACCCCTTCGCCACCGCCCGCCAGGTGGCGGACGCCGTGCTGTTCGAGGGCTACGTCCTCTACCCGTACCGCGCGTCCGCCGCCAAGAACCGGCTCCGCTGGCAGTTCGGCGTCCTCGTACCGCCGGCCTGGGGAACGGACAGCGCCGAGCACTCCTTCCAGCGCACCGAGTGCCTCATGGAGCCCCGGTCCGGCGCCCGGCTCTCGGCCGAGCTGCGGTTTCTGCACGCACAGCGGCGCACCGTCCAACGCCTGTGCCCGGACGGCGGGTTCGAGACCGTCGAGGAACTCGAACTGCCCGACCGGGTGCTCGTTCCCTGGGACGAGGGCGCCGAGGAGCGCGTCACGATCGAGGCCGATGTCTCCAAGCTGACCGGCGAGGGCGTCACCGTGCCCTTCACCCGGCCCGCGCGGGAGGAGACCGAGCAGGTACACGACGCCGAAGGACGGCTCGTCGGCCGGCTGGTGCGCCGCTGTGCGCGGCTCGACGGCCGGGTGCGGCTGACCGCGCGCGCGATCGACGGCCCCTACGCGACGCTGCGGCTGACCGCGACCGTCGAGAACACCAGCGGCTGGGAACCGGACGACGCCGGCGCCGACCGCACCGCGGCGCTGCCGCACTGCCTGGTCGGCGCCCATCTCCTGCTCGGCCTGAGCGCGGGGTCGTTCCTGTCCATGACCGACCCGCCGGAGTGGGCCCGGGCCGCCGTCGACGCCTGCCGCAACGAGCACGCCTGGCCGGTACTGGCCGGCGCCGACGGCCGCGGCGATGTGCTGCTGTCCGCCCCGATCATCCTGGAGGACCACCCGGCCATCGCCCCCGAGAGCCCCGGCGCCCTCTACGACGCCCTGGAGATCGACGAAATCCTCGCCCTGCGCACCGCGGCCCTCACCGACCAGGAGAAGCGCGAGGCCCGCGGCACCGACCCGCGCGCCGCCGAGGTCATCGAACTCGCCGACACCATGCCCCCCGAGGTGCTGGAGCGACTGCACGGCGCCGTACGGGCGTTGCGCGAGGTCACCGGCCCCGGACCGGCCGCGCCCGACGCCCTCGCGCCCGAGGTGCCGGGCCTTGGCCCGGACACCCCCTGGTGGGACCCGGAGAGTGACCGCAGCGTCGATCCCGTACGCGACCGGGTCACCGTCGACGGGCGGTCGGTCGGCGCCGGCAGCCGGGTGCTGCTGCGGCCCGGCCGGCGGCGCACCGACGCCCAGGACCTCTTCCTCCAGGGCCGCACCGCCCAGGTCGAAGCCGTGCTGCATGACGTCGACGGCGGGGTGCATCTCGCGGTGACCGTGGAGGGCGACCCGGGCGTCGACATCCGGCGGGAGCAGGGCCGCTTCCTGTACTTCCAACCCGACGAAATCGCTCCCCTGGAGGACGCGTGAGCGCGCACGGCAAGCGAACTGTCCACGGGCACCCGCGGGGCGCGGGCCGGCCCGACGAGCGCAGCGGGGCCGCGGCATGACCGCCGGGGCGCCGGCCGGCAAGCCGCCCGGGAAGACGCTGATCGCCGGCGTCGGCAACATCTTCCTCGGCGACGACGGCTTCGGCGTCGAGGCCGTCCGCCGGCTCGGTGAGCACGAACTCCCCGAGGGCGTCGAGGTCGTCGACGTCGGCGTCCGGGGCGTGCACCTCGCCTACCAGATGCTCGACGGCTACCACACGGTGCTCCTGGTGGACGCCACTGCGCGCGGCGAGGAACCCGGCACCGTCCACCTCCTCGACGCCACCGACCCGGCCACCGCCCGCCCGCAGGCCACCACGCTCGACGGCCACCACATGACCCCCGACACCGTGCTCGCGCTGCTCGACACGCTCAGCGCGGGCACCGAAAGCCGGCGCCCGGACCGCGTACTGGTCGTCGGCTGCGAACCCGCCGATGTCGCCGAAGGCATCGGGCTCAGCGAACCGGTCGCCGCCGCGGTCGACGAGGCCGTGGGGCTCATCCTGCAGCTCGTCGGCGCGGCGGAGCCGACACCGTCGGCCGCCGGACCACACACCAGTGAGAGGAACTCGCCATCATGCTGAAGCTCGCCGTGAGCGGAGTGCTCGCCGCCGCGCTCGCCGCCGTCCTGAAGTCCCTGCTGCCCGATCTCAAGCGCTATCTGCGGATCCGCGCCATGTGACCGGGCGGCGCTGCACCGAACGGTGTACGCCGCCGGGCCGCCCCGGCGAGGCACCCCGGCGGGCCTTTGGACGCGCCGTCTAATGAAGCCGAGCGGCACCCGGTCGTCCCCGCACCAGAGAGGGACCGATGCACGAGATGTCCATCGCGCTTGCGGTCGTGGACCAGGTCGCAAGCGCGGCCCGGCCGGACGGGGCCGGCACGGTCCACAGCGTCCGGCTCCAGGTCGGCGAACTGGCCGGCGTGGTCTCCGATGCGCTGGCCTTCTCCTTTTCCCTCGCCTGCGCCGGAACCGTGCTGGAGGGCGCGGAACTGGTCACCGAGCCCGTTGCGGCGCGTGCCCGCTGCGGCTCCTGCGCCGAGGCCTGGCCGGTGGGCATGCCCCCACAGCTGAGCTGTCCGGGCTGCGGCGGGGCGAGCGCCGAGCTGCTCTCCGGCCGGGAACTGCAGATCGTCAGTGTGTGCTGGAACGACGCCCCGCTACACGTACCGACTCACGAGGAGCGCTGAACCATGTGCCGTGTCGTCGACCTGCAACAGGCGGTCCTTGCCAAGAACGACGCCTGCGCCCACACCCTGCGCGAGGACCTCGCCGCCCGTGGCACCGCGCTCGTCAATCTGCTCTCCAGCCCCGGAAGCGGCAAGACCGCCCTCCTGGAGCGGGAACTCACCCTCGCCCGCAGCCGGAAGATCCCGGTCGCCGCGCTCACCGCCGACCTCGCGACCGAGAACGACGCGGTGCGCCTGGCCCGCTCCCAGGTCCCCGTCAAACAGGTGCTCACCGACGGGCTGTGCCACCTCGAAGCGGAGATGCTGGGCGGGCACCTGCACGGCTGGCTGCCCGCCGACACCCGGCTGCTGTTCATCGAGAACGTCGGGAATCTGGTCTGCCCGGCCTCCTACGACCTGGGCGAGACGCTGCGCGTCGTGCTGGCGTCGGTCACCGAGGGCGAGGACAAGCCGCTGAAGTACCCCACCGCCTTCGGCCTCGCCCATCTGGTCGTGGTCACCAAGACGGACATCGCCGATGCGGTCGCCTTCGACGAGGCGGAGTTCCGCGCCAATGTCGAACGCATCAACCCCGGCGTCGAGGTCGTCCTCACCTCGGCCCGCGGCGGCACCGGCGACGGGGTGCTGCTGGACCGGGCGCTGGCCGCGCGCGACGGAGCGCCGGTGCACATCCCGGTCATGACCCGTAAGTCCCACCATGTGCACGACGTCGAGGACGGCCGAGCGGGGGACGCCCCCGACGGGGGGCACACCCACGCCCCGCCGGCACACGGCGGCCATCCGCACCCGACCGGCTCCGACACCGTGGCGTCGAGCCGCTCATGACCACGGGGCAGGCCGGCGGGGCCCTCGCCACGGCCCCCGCGACAGCCGCCGGCCGCCGCCGGATCACCGTGCGCGGCGTCGTCCAGGGCGTCGGCTTCCGCCCGTTCGTCCACACCCTCGCCACGGAACTGGGCCTGACGGGCCATGTCACCAACACCGGCGACGGCGTGGTCGCCGAGGTCGAGGGCGCCCCCGCCGCGCTCGCCCGCTTCGGGGAACGGCTCGGCGCCGAGGCGCCCCCGCTGGCCGTGGTGGAGGCCGTCGACGGCGAGGACCTCGCGGTGGCCGGCGACACCGGATTCCGTATCCTCCCCTCCCGTGCCGACGGCCCCTCGCGCACCCTGGTCTCCCCGGACGCCGCCACCTGCGACGCCTGCCTCGCCGAGCTGACCGACCCGGCCGACCGCCGCTACCGGCACCCCTTCCTCACGTGCACGCACTGCGGGCCGCGCTTCACCATCGTCACCGCGGTCCCCTACGACCGTGCCCTGACGACCATGGACCGGTTCCCGATGTGCGCCCGCTGTGCGCGGGAGTACGCGGACCCGGCCGACCGTCGCTTCCACGCCCAGCCCATCGCCTGCCACGACTGCGGCCCCCGGCTGCGGCTGCTGACCGCCGACCCGGCCGACCGCACCCGCCCCCCGCGCCCGGCGACCGGCCCCGACCCGGTCGCCGAGACCCGCCGGCTGCTCGCCGACGGCGCCACCGTGGCCGTCAAGGGCCTCGGCGGCTACCACCTCGTCTGCGACGCCTCCGACGACACCGCGGTCACCACGCTGCGCCGCCGCAAGTCCCGTGGCGACAAACCCTTCGCCCTGATGGCCCGTCAACTTACCGACATCGAGCACCTGGTGCGGATGCGGGACGAGGAACGCGCGCTGCTCACCGGGCCGGTACGCCCCATCGTCCTGCTGCGCCGCGCCCCGCACCCCGCGCCGCCCCCCGACGCGCCCGCGCTGTCGGCCGCCGTCGCCCCCGGCAGCCCCGACCTGGGCGTCATGCTGCCGTACACCCCGCTGCACCATCTGCTGCTCGGCCTGCCCGGTGACCCGCCGGGCCCCCGGCTGCTCGTCATGACCAGCGGCAACATCGCGGGCGAACCGATCGTCACGGACGACGACGAGGCCGTGGCGCGCCTGGCGCAGCTGGCGGACGCCTGGCTCCTCCACGACCGGCCGATCCATGTCCCGTGCGACGACTCCGTGGTCCGCATCAGCGACGGGGAGCCGCTGTTCGTCCGCCGCTCGCGCGGCTATGCGCCGTTCCCCGTCCCGCTCCCGGTACCGGTGCGGCCCGCGCTGGCGGCCGGCGGCGACCTCAAGAACGTGCTCTGCCTCGCCGAGGGGCGCCGCGCCTGGCTGTCCGCGCACATCGGCGACATGGACGACCTGGCGACCCAGCTCGCCTTCGAGAAGGCCGAGGCGCATCTGGAGACGGTCACCGGCGTGCGTCCGCAACTCCTCGCCGCCGACCGGCATCCCGGCTACCGCTCCGGCCGCTGGGCCGAGCGCCACACCGACGGCCGGGCGCTGGTGCGCGTCCAGCACCACCACGCCCATATCGCAGCGGCCATGGCCGAACACGGCCTCGGCGACCGGCAGCCGGTCATCGGGGTGGCCTTCGACGGCACCGGCTACGGCGACGACCACGCCGTGTGGGGCGGCGAGATCCTGCTCGCCGACTACGACGGATACCGCCGCTTCGGACAGCTCGCCTACGTCCCGCTGCCCGGCGGCGACACCACCGTACGGCGCCCCTACCGGATGGCCCTGGCCCATCTGCGCGCCGCCGGCCTCGACTGGGCCGCCGATCTGCCGCCGGTGGCGGCCTGCCCGCCCGAGGAACGGCCGCTGCTGGCACGGCAGTTGGAACGCCACCTCAACTGTGTGCCCACCTCCAGCATGGGCCGGCTCTTCGACGCCGTCTCCTCGCTGGCCGGGGTCTGCCACCACGCCGGATACGAGGCCCAGGCCGCCGTCGCGCTCGAAGCGGCGGCGCTGACCGCGGGCGAGGACCACGGCCCCGGCTACACCTTCGCGCTGCACACCGCACCGACGGGCCAGGCGGGCGCCGACACCGTCGCCGACCCGGCCCCGGTGCTCACCGCCATCGTCGAGGACCTCAGGGCGGGCACCGCCCCGGCGCTGATCGCGGCCCGCTTCCACACCGCGGTCGCCGATCTCGTCCGGCGCTGCTGCGCGCTGGCCCGGCAGCGCGCCGGCCTGACGACCGTGGCGCTGACCGGCGGCGTCTTCGCCAACACCCTGCTGGCCGAGGCAACCGCCCGCCTCCTGCGGCAGGACGGGTTCACCGTCCTGCGCCACCGCCGCGTCCCGCCCAACGACGGAGGACTGGCGCTCGGCCAGATCGTCGTGGCCGCCCGCGCGGTACCGGCGTTCGGCGGGGTGGGCGTGCCCTGAGCGGTGGCCCGACGAGGCAGACGCAACGCACCCACGACGAGGAGGGAGAGGACCCATGTGCCTGGCGGTACCCGGCAAGGTATTGGACATCGAGGAACGGGACGGCACCCGTATGGCCACCGTCGATTTCGGCGGGGTGGTCAAGGAGGTGTGCCTGGAGTACGTCCCCGATCTGCAGGTCGGCGAGTACGCCATCGTCCATGTCGGTTTCGCGCTGCAGCGCCTGGACGAGGAATCCGCTCGGCAGACGCTCGCCCTGTTCGAGGAACTGGGCCTGCTGCAGGAGGAGTTCGGCGATCCCTGGGAGGCGGCTGTCGCTTCCGGGGCAGATGACGGGGCGGTCGCGGGAGCCGGTGGCGCACCGGCCGCGGCCCCCGGTGACGGGGCGACGGAGGCGATCCGGTGAAGTACCTCGACGAGTTCCAGGACCCCGGGCTGGCCCGCCGGCTGCTCGACGAGATCCGGGCCACGGTGACCCGGCCCTGGGCCCTGATGGAGGTCTGCGGCGGCCAGACCCACACCATCATCCGCCATGGCATCGACCAACTGCTGCCGGAAAACGTCGAGTTGATCCACGGCCCGGGGTGCCCGGTGTGTGTGACGCCGCTGGAGGTCATCGACAAGGCGCTGGAGATCGCCGCCCGCCCCGACGTGATCTTCTGCTCCTTCGGCGACATGCTCCGGGTCCCCGGCAGCGACCGCGACCTGTTCCAGGTGCGCAGCCGCGGCGGGGACGTACGAGTCGTCTACTCCCCGCTCGACGCCCTCAAGATCGCCCAGCAGAATCCGCACCGCCAGGTGGTGTTCTTCGGGATCGGCTTCGAGACCACCGCACCCCCCAACGCCATGACGGTCCATCAGGCCCGCAAGCTCGGCATCCCCAACTTCAGCCTGCTGGTCTCGCACGTCCGGGTGCCGCCCGCCATCGAGGCCATCATGCAGTCGCCCAGCTGCCGGGTGCAGGCCTTCCTGGCCGCCGGCCACGTGTGCAGCGTGATGGGCATCCGGGAGTACCCGGAGCTGGCCGAACGGTTCCGGGTGCCGATCGTGGTGACCGGCTTCGAACCGCTGGACATCCTGGAGGGCATCCGCCGCACCGTGCGCCAGCTGGAGCGCGGCGAACACACCGTCGACAACGCCTATCCGCGCGCCGTACGCCCCGAGGGCAACCCGGCGGCCCAGGCCATGCTCGCCGATGTCTTCGAGGTCACCGACCGCGCCTGGCGCGGTATCGGCACCATCCCGGCCAGCGGCTGGCGGCTGTCGGAGCGCTACCGCGACTACGACGCCGAGTACCGCTTCTCCGTCGAAGGCCTCACCACCCGCGAACCCGCCGCCTGCCGCAGCGGGGAGGTCCTCCAGGGGCTGATCAAGCCGCACGAGTGCGAGGCCTTCGGCACCACCTGCACCCCGCGCACCCCGCTCGGCGCCACCATGGTCTCCAGCGAGGGCGCCTGCGCCGCCTACTACCTCTACCGCCGACTCGGCACCCCGCCCACCCCGCAGGAGGCGAGCCCCGTTGCCTGACACCACCCGATCCGCCCACGGCGCCCCCACCCCGGCCGACCGCGGCCTGCCCACCGTCGACATCTCCGGCTGGACCTGCCCCGCTCCGGTCCGCGACCAGCCCCGGATCGTCATGGGGCACGGCGGGGGCGGCGCACTGTCCGCCGAACTCGTCCAGCAGATCTTCGCCCCGGCCTTCGGCGGCGAGATCCTCGCCCAGCTCGGCGACTCCGCGGCGGTCTCCCTCGGCGGCGTACGCCTGGCGTTCTCCACCGACTCCTACGTCGTGCGGCCGCTCTTCTTCCCGGGCGGCTGCATCGGCGATCTCGCCGTCAACGGCACCGTCAACGACCTTGCCATGAGCGGCGCCAGGGCCGCCTACCTCTCCTGCGGCTTCATTCTGGAGGAAGGCGTCGAGATGCCGGTGGTCGCCGGGGTCGCCGATGCCATGGGCGCGGCCGCGCGGGCGGCCGGCGTCGAGGTGGCCACCGGTGACACCAAGGTCGTCGAGGCCGGCCACGGTGACGGGGTCTATCTCAACACCGCCGGCATCGGGCTGATCCCGGCGGGCGTCGACCTGCGGCCGCAGCGCGTCGTCCCCGGCGACGTGGTGATCGTCAGCGGCGACATCGGCCTGCACGGTGTGGCGATCATGAGCGTGCGGGAGGGCCTGGAATTCGGCGTCGAGATCGAGAGCGACTGCGCGGCACTCGGCGGCCTCGTCGAGAGCATGCTCGCCGTCACCCCCGATCTGCATGTGCTGCGCGACCCCACCCGAGGCGGACTGGCCGCGGCCCTGTGCGAGATCGCCACCGCGTCCTGCACCGGCATCGTCATCGAGGAACGCGCCGTCCCCGTCCCGCCGGCCGTCGCCAATGCCTGCGCGATCCTCGGCCTGGACCCGATGTACGTCGCCAACGAGGGCAAGCTCGTGGCGTTCGTCCCCCGCGCCCATGCCGATGCCGTACTGGACGCGATGCGCGCGCACCCGCTGGGCGCCGGCGCCGCGGTCATCGGCGAGACCGTCGAGACCCACCCCGGCATGGTCGTCGCCCGCACCCCGCTGGGCGGCACCCGGGTGGTCGATCTGCCGCTGGGGGAGCAGCTGCCGCGGATCTGCTGACGGGCCCCTCGCCCGGTGGCGGTGCCCCGGCGTCACAGGCGCCGGGGCACCGCCAGCGCTGTGCTCAGACCTTCTCCAGCAGCCGGGAGCCGAACCAGTCGTCGGCGTCCCGTACCCCGGGCAGGATGAAGAAGTAGCCGCCGCCGAGGGGCGTGACGAACTCGGACAGCGGCTCGTGCTGGAGCCGCCGCTGCACCGTCGCGAACTGCCGCTCCGGGTCCTGCTGGTAGCCGCAGAAGACCAGTCCGAGGTCCATCTTCCCGCTCCGGTCGAAACCGGCGTCGTAGTTGTAACTACGGCGCAGGAAGCGGGAGTCGTCGGTCTTCTCGGTGCGGGGGTTGGCCAGCCGGATGTGCGAGTTGAGCGGGATCTTCGTCCCGTGCGGGTCGTCGTGGAACCGCGGGGAATCCGTTTCGTGCTCGCCGTCGAGGGGGGCACCGCTCGCCTTGCGCCGGCCGAAGATCCGCTCCTGGCGGTCCACCGGCAGCTTGTCCCACTTCTCGATGTGAAAGCGGATCAGGCGCAGCACCTGATAGCTGCCGCCCAGGGCCCACTCCGGCTCGCCGCACGGCGGGGTCACCCACATCAGCCGGTCCATCTCCCGGGCCGATCCGGTGTCCGGATTGACGATCCCGTCCTTGAATCCGATGAAGGTGCGGGGCGAGCCCGAGGGCCGCGAGGGGTTGAGGAAGGCGTCCGTGCGCCAGCGGGGCCGCAGCAGCCCCTCCGTCTCCCGTGCCAGATCGCGCAGGACGTGGACGATCGCGTCGGGGTGCTGGGCGCAGATCTGCAGGGACAGGTCACCGTGGCAGCGGGGCGGCTCCAGCCGGTCGTCGGGGAAGGCCGGCATGGCCTTGAGGTGCCGGGGCTTGTGCCCGGAGAGCCCGAACCGGTCGTCGAACAGCGAGGCGCCGACCCCGAGGGTGATGGTCAGCGAGTCCGGCGTCGGCGCTTCCTTGGCGACCTGCTCGTCCTGCGGCTTCACCCCTGCCGTCAGGATGCGCGACCGCTTGGTGAGCCGCTGGAACAGCTCGGTCAGGCCTTCCCGGTTCTCGGCCAGCACATCGAAGCCGACGAACCCGGCGAAGAGCTGCTGCGGTGTCACGATGCCGGACTGATAGCGGCCGTGGAAGGGGATCTGGTCGGGCAGTTGCCCGTCCGCACGCAGCCCGGCCGCCGTCCGGGACGCCGGGACGGCGACGGCCTCCCCGCCGAGTCCCACGGCGGCCGCCGCGCCTGCCATCCCCGCCGCACACTTCAGAAAGCCCCGGCGCCCCTCGTCCCGCGTAGGAGCACATTCGTCGTCGGCCTGGTCACGTCTCATCGTCCCGCCATCCTGACTGCGTCATCCGGCAGCCGCGCGCCTGCACATACCTGGGCGCGATGCTCGTCGCCCGGGGTGCGGGGGCCGGGAGCAACACGGTGCCGGGGCCGGATATCACGCCTGGGACAGCGGCGGGGTCGTCCGAATGGCGCAGGCAGAGCGCCTCCCGCGCGACACCATCCGGGGACGCTCGTAGCGTCGGGACGGTGACCTGTCCGTACGCGGCACAGCGCGACGCCGGGGCGGCCCGTCATGCGCCACGCACCGCCACCTAGCCCACGGACCCCCACATGAGCACATCCACCGACGCGAGCACCGTCATCGGCGAGGCCGGACCCGTCGGCACGGTCGTTTCCACCGACGCGAGCCCCCGCAACGGCGCTGCCGCCCCCCTCGTGGAGCACGCACCCACCGGCGCGGGCCCGGCCACGGCCGGGGCGGGCACCCCCGCCGTCGAGCGCACCCGCCGCACCGAGGACACGGCTGCCGGCGAGCGCACGGCCGACGACACCCCGCCCGCCGCCGACGCCCCGCCCGCCGACGTCCCCTCGCCCGTCGACGGGTGCCCGGTGCCCGACGAGCCGCCCGAGTCCTGGCTGCGCATCGAGAAGGGCCACGCCGAGCCGGAAGAAATCGCCGCCCTCAGCGTCGTGCTGTGCGCCCAGATCGCCGCGCTGCGCGCCCTCGCCGCGCCCGGCGAGGCCGGGGCACCTGCCCCCGTCCCGCTCCACGGACGGCGCCTGCACGCCCACCGGTCCGCCTGCTGGTCGGGCTGCTGGAGCTGCTGACCGCCTGCGGGCGCGGGGGCGCCCCGGCGGGTGTTCCCGGCGAGCCGGCCACCTGTTTCCGGTCCGTCCAGGGCCTGCTCCCGGTCCGTACGGCGGACGGTCAGCCGAACAGGGCCAGCAGGACCGACACCACGGTGACCACGGCCGCGCCGACGGCGAAGCCGACGATCACCTTCCGCTGCCAGTCCGACAGCGAGCCGGCGCGCAGCGCGCTCCCCATCCGGCCGTACTGGTCGACCCGCCCCATGGGCGTCAGCGGATCCGTCGGCCCCTGCGGCATGCCCTGCGTCCAGTCGGGCCCCGGCTGCGGGTACCGGCGCCGCCAGTCCTCGTTCTCCCGCCACGGCAGCGTCATACGTCAGCTCCTCGCCTCTATACGGCAGTTACGGCAGAGCCGGCATCCCCGTGTGCCGATGCGGCTTCCCCCGGCGACATCTACCCGGCCACGGTAAAACATGCGTACGGATCACGACGGTGGGGGCGGCCGTTGAGCCCCGGTGCGCCGGAGCCGGTGACGGCCGGTCCGGTGTGCCGGCCCGTCCGTGCACACGCGGCCTGCGGCGTCCCGGCGGATCAGGTCGAGTGATGACGGCCGCCGCGGACCTCCCCTTGCTGCCCGCCGTATGAATTCTTTGTTTCGCCTGTGCCCTGCACTGTCGTGCCGTCCCGCGCGCCGGTGCGTCCGGATCTCCGCCGCCCGGCCCGGCGCTGCACGCTCCGGGGCCGTGGCGGTGCGCTGTGTGGACGAGGTGTCCGCCGATGGAGCGGGAAATTTGCCATCGCCGCACGTCGAGTAGGGTCCGGCGAGCCGCAACAGTGAATCGAGGAGGCCGTTTCCGTGACGGAGCGTCAGGTATCAGCGGGGGGCGAGGGCGCCGGCGCGCCAGAAGTGCAGGTGCAGGAGCGCCGATTGCGTCGTGACCTGGGCTTCTGGGGGCTGACGGGCATCGGCTTCTCCAATATCGTCGGCTCCGGCTGGCTGTTCGCCGCCATGTATGCGGCACAGACGGCAGGACCCGCCGCGCTGCTGTCCTGGGTGGGTGCCGGCGTGCTGTGCGCCCTGGTCGCCCTGGTGATGATCGAGCTCGGCGCATCCCGGCCGGAGGGCGGCGGCACGGTCCGCTGGCCGCTGTTCGCCAGCGGCCGGCTCGTCGGCACCGTCATCGGATGGTCGACGCTGCTGTCCGTGGGCGGCACCGCGGCCGAGATCAGCGCGATCATGCAGTACGCCGCGCACTACCTCCCCGGCATCTACAACGGCCACACCCTCACCGTCTCCGGGCTGGCCCTGGCCGCCGGGCTCAGCGTCCTGCTGACCGCGCTGAACTGGTTCGCGGTGCGGATGTTCGCCACGCTCAACAACCTGGTCTCGGTGTTCAAGATCGTCGTCCCGGTGGTCACCGTGATCGCGCTGATCGCCTCCGGCTGGCACTCCGGCCGGCTGACGGACCACGGCGGATTCGCGCCGTACGGCTATGTCGCCTGTCTGACGGCGCTGGCCGGCGGCGGCATCGTCTACTCCGTCAACGGATTCCAGGCGCCGCTGGACTTCTCGGGCGAGACCCGCAACCCCCGCCGGACCATTCCCGTCGCCGTCCTCACCGGGATCGGCCTCGCCGTCCTGATGTACCTGGCCCTGCAGCTGGCGTTCCTCTTCACCGTCCCCGAGAACCTGCTCGGCCACGGCTGGCAGGGGGTCTCCTTCGACTCGCCGTTCGGCCAGCTCGCCCTGATCCTCAATCTGCACTGGCTGTCCAGCCTGCTCTACGCGGACGCGGTGGTCTCGCCCGGCGGCTCGGCGTACGTGGGCGTGGCGATCGACGCCCGGCACACCTACGCGCTCGCCAAGAACGGCACCATTCCCCGGTACTTCATGAAGGTCAACGAGCGGTTCGGCATCCCGCGCCGGGCGCTGGTGGTCAACCTCATCGTCATCGTCGTCTTTCTGCTTCCGTTCGGCGGCTGGCAGGACATCGTCAGCGTGATGGGCGACATGTACCTGCTGATCTACGCCGCCTCCGCGGTCGCGGTCGCCGTGTTCCGCGCCGAGCCGGGCGGCCGTACCGCCGGCTGGGTCCCGGGGCTGCGCTGGATCGCGCCGGTCAGCTTCGTGGTGTCCAGCGAGTTCGTCTACTGGTCGGGCTGGCAGGATCTGCGTCTCGCGCTGCCTCTCGTCCTCGGCGGCCTGCTGATCTTCCTGGCGATGCGCCGCCCCGGCGCCCGTACCGACCAGGCCGCCCTGGAGGCCGACGGCGCCGGCCCGAGCCGTCCGCTGGGTGCCGAACTCCGCACCGGCGCCTGGCTGGTGGTCTACCTCGTCGCCCTCACGGTGCTCTCCTGGCTGGGCACCTTCGAGGGCTCCGGCCGGCTGCCGGCCCCGTACGACTCGATCACCGTGGCGGCCCTCGCGCTCGCGGTCTTCTTCTGGGCCGTACGGTCCGGCGTCCGGCATCTGCAGGCGCTCAGCTCGGCGGCTGCCGCCTAACTGACCGTTCAAGTCGGGCCGCGGGAGGGACGGCGGGGCGGGTCCGGCCGGGCGCGGAGGCCGGTGGGCTGCGTGCGCTGCCGGGCCCGCGCGCCGTGCTTCCCCGGACGCGGAGGGTGACGGACCCCGCCGCCGTGCACCGGGACGGCTCGCTGCCACGCCCGCCGTCGCTTGCGGCCCCCAGCCGCAAGCGGCCCCCGGATGGTCGTCAAGCGGAAGTCACACCGCAGAAATAAGATGAATCGGGAGAGGCGGGCTCCACAGGAGTCCCCATGAAGCCAGGTCAGGCGGCCCACGCGGGGCAGGGCACGGAGCGTGGCCCCGCGGCGGCTCCTTCACCGACGCACCTTGGAGCGGTCCATGCTTCGGCGTCGTCCCCCGCGGTCCGCGAGCGCCGACGATCTGCTGACCACGCTCGGCCGGCTGACCGCCCAGGCGCGCGAAGGCGCCGAGACCCAGCGGGCCCGGGTGGAGCTGGCCGAGGCCCTGCAGCACGAGATGCTGCCGACCGTCCTGCCTGCGATACCGGGCCTGCGTGCCGCCGCGACCTACGCACCCGCCCGGCACGGACTGGACATCGGGGGCGACTGGTACGACGGCTTCCCGCTGCCCGACGGGACGCTCGCCTTCTGCATCGGTGATGTGCAGGGCCATGACGTGGAGGCGGCCGCCTTCATGGGGCAGATCCGCTTCGGGCTGCGCGCCGTCGCCGTCCATGCCCCGGACCCGGGGGAGGTGCTGCGGCGGGCCAACGACCTGCTGCTCTCGGTCGACTGCGGGCTCTTCGCGACCTGCACCTTCGTCCGCTTCGACCCGGTCGCCTGGGAGCTGTCCAGCGCCCGGGCCGGTCATGTGCCCGGCATCTGGGCCACCACCGACGGCCGGCACGGCCTCGCCGAGGACCCGGGGGGCCTGCCGCTCGGCATCGTCGCGGGGGAGAAATATCCGGTGAGCCACCGGCGGTTCGCCACGGCGGGAGCGTTCGTCCTGCTCACCGACGGGGTCGTCGAGGGGCCGTCGTTCCCGATAGAAGCCGGGCTGGCGCAGGTGACCAGGCTGGTCAGCGCGAACGCCGGCGGTGATCCGGCGACGGTGGCCGACGCGGCGATGAGCGTGGCCGAGTTCACCGGGCACACCGACGACTCCGCGGTGCTCGTGCTGCGCTTCGACGCGGCGGCGCCCAGAGCCGGGTGAAGCGCGGACCGGGCGTGCGTGTCGTGGCCGGCGCCCGTCCGCCGGCGTTGTCTGATGGCTGCTGTGGTGCGCACCGAGGAACTCCGCCGTCTCGCGCCGGCAGCCCTGACGATCCTCGCGCTCGCCGGCGTCTACTACGCGACCGCACGGATCGGCCTGCTGGAGCAGGTGGTGGTCGCCGGTGCCCAGGTCACGCCGTTGTGGCCGCCCACGGGCATTTCGCTGAGCTGTCTGCTCCTCCTGGGCCTGCGGACGTGGCCCGGCATCGCGCTCGGCACCCTCCTCGTCGTCGCTTCGATCAGCGATCTGCAGGTCTCCGTCATCGGGATCATGGCGGGGAACACCCTGGCCCCGGTGTGTGCCTACTGGATGCTCCGCAGGGTGGGCTTCCGCATCGAACTCGACCGGCTGCGCGACGGGGTGGCTCTGGTCGCCCTCGGCGCGTTCGCCGGGATGCTGATCAGCGCGACGATCGGCACCGGGACGCTCTTCCTCAGCGGGGCGCTGCCGGCCGGCGGCTTCTGGAAGACCTGGGTCGCGTGGTGGTCGGGCGATGCGATGGGCATCCTCGTCGTCACCCCGCTCATCCTCGCGTTCCGCGCGCTGCCCCGGCGGCACTGGGACGTGCCCGGCCACCGGTGGGCCGAGGCGGCGACGCTACTGACCGTCTCGGTCCTGGTCTCGCTCGTGGCGGTCTCCAGCGAGCTCTCGCTGCTGTTCCTGGTCTTTCCGCTGATCGTGTGGGCGGCGCTGCGTTTCCAGCTGGCGGGGGCGGCCCCGATCGTGCTGCTGGTGTCCGTACTGGCCATCGCGGCGGCGCACGGCCGCAGGGGACCGTTCCGGGGGCAGAGCCTGCTGGAGGCGATGATCAACCTCCAGGCCCTCAATATGTCCGCGGCGCTCACCGCGCTGCTGCTGTCGGCGATCATCGCCGAGCAGAACAGCATCCGCCGCAAGATCGAGCAGGCCTGCCGGGAGCTGTCGGAGGTGGTCGAGCGCCTCGCCCCGGGGGAGCCCCGGCGCCGCTGGCCCCCGGAGCGTGACCGCTGAGGGGCTGACCCTCGGGAGCGTACGAGCCCGCTGACGCGGTCAGCCCTGCAGCAGCTCCCCCAGGTCGTAATGGACAGGCTCCTCCAGCTGGTCGTAGCCGCAGCTCTCCGGCGTACGGTCCGGGCGCCAGCGGCGGAACTGGGCGGTATGACGGAATCTGCTGCCCTCCATGTGGTCGTAGGCGACCTCGCAGACCCGCTCCGGGCGCAGCGGCACCCACGACAGATCCTTGCCGCCGCTCCAGCGGCTGGGCCCACCGGGCATCCGGCGCGCGGCATGCGCCGCCTCATCGGTCCACTCGCCCCACGGGTGCTCCGCGACCTCGTCCATCCGCAGCGGCGCCAGCTCCTCGACCAGCGCGCGCCGTTTCGCCATGGGGAACGAGGCGGACACCCCGACGTGCTGCAACTGCCCGGCGTCGTCGTACAGGCCGAGCAACAGGGAGCCGACCACCGGACCGCTCTTGTGCAGCCGGTACCCCGCGACGACACAGTCCGCGGTCCGGGCATGTTTGATCTTGAACATGGCACGGTCGCCGGGCCGGTACGGCAGATCGAGCGGTTTGGCGACCACCCCGTCCAGCCCCGCGCCCTCGAACTGGGTGAACCATCGGCGCGCCAGCTCCTGATCCGTGGTGGCGGGCGCGGTGTACACCGGAGCACGCGCCGGCCGCAGCGCCTCGACCAGAGCTTCCCGGCGCGCCGTCTGCGGCTCGTGCACCAGCGCGGCGGAATCCAGGGCCAGCAGGTCGAAGGCGACGAGCGAGGCGGGGGTCCGCTCGGCGAGCGTACGGACCCGGGAGTCGGCCGGGTGGATGCGCTCCAGCAGCTCCTCGAAGTGCAGCCGGCCGTCATGGGCGATGACGATCTCGCCGTCGAGGACACAGCGCCGCGGCAGCTCGGCCCGGGCCGCCGTGACCACTTCGGGGAAGTAACGGGTGAGCGATTTCGTGGTGCGGCTGGCGATCTCGACCTCGTCGCCGTCGCGGAAGACGATGACGCGGAAGCCGTCCCACTTCGCCTCGTACTGCATGCCGGCGGGAATGTCGGTCACCAGCTTCGCGAGCATCGGGGAGACCGGGGGCATCACGGGCAGGTCCATGTCCCGATCCTGAAGGCTGGGGCCGCTTCCCGCGCGCCGGATGCGGGCCGGCCGCCGCTCTCCCGGCGCGCGGCGCCGCCGCCCGGAACCTAACGTGGAGTCATGGCCGGAGGCGGAGCTGTCGAGCTGGATGTCGCGGGGCGCACGGTGCGCGTGTCGAACCCCGACAAGACGTATTACCCGGAGCGCGGCTTCACCAAGCTGGACGTCGCGCAGTACTACCTCGCCGTCGCCGACGGGGTGCTGCGGGGCCTGCGCGACCGGCCCACCACCATGCAGCGCTTTCCCGACGGCGTGGAGGGCGAGTTCTTCTACCAGAAGCGGGCGCCCAAGGGACTGCCCGACTGGCTGCCCACCGCCCGTATCGCCTTTCCCAGCGGACGGTTCGCCGACGAGGTGTGCCCCACCGAGCCCGCGGCCGTGGTCTGGGCGGCCAATCTGGGCTGTCTGACGTTCCATCCGTGGCCGGTCCGCCGGGCCGACACCGAGCACCCCGACGAACTGCGGATCGACCTCGACCCGCAGCCCGGCACCGACTTCACCGACGCCGTCCGGGTCGCGCACGTCCTGCGGGAGCTGCTGGCGGAGCACGGGCTGCGCGGCTGGCCCAAGACGTCCGGTGGCCGCGGGGTGCACGTCTATGTGCCGCTCCGGCCCCGCTGGACGTTCACCGAGGTCAGACGCGCCGCCATCACCGTGGCCCGGGAGCTGGAGCGCCGGATGCCGGACCGGGTGACCTCGGCCTGGTGGAAGGAGGAACGCGGCGCGAAGGTCTTCGTCGACTACAACCAGATGGCCCGGGACCGGACCATCGCCTCCGCCTACTCGCTGCGCGCCCGGCCGCGGGCGACCGTCTCCACCCCGCTGCACTGGGACGAGCTGTCCGACGCCACACCCGAGGACTTCGATCTGCGTACGGTGCCACCGCGGTTCGCGGAACTCGGCGATGTGCACGCCGACATGGCGGACCACGCCTTCGGCCTGGAATCCGTCCTGGAACTCGCGGACCGGCAGGAGGCGGACGCCGGGCTGGGGGACATGCCCTATCCGCCCGACCATCCGAAGATGCCGGGGGAGCCGTCCAGGGTGCAGCCGAGCCGGGCCCGTAAGAAGTGAGGGTGGGGGGAGAGCCGGACCCGTTAGAGGTGCGGGCGGGGCAGGGCCGGGCCGGCGGGTGCCGGGCGGACACCGGCCCCGGCGGCCGGCGGCCCTGCCGCACCGGGCGGCGGTCGGCGGGCTGACCCGAACGGCGGCACCCGCCACGGCTGCCACAGGACCGGACCGGCCTCCCCGTTCGACTGCCGGCGGGCGGGCGGCCCCCGTCGCCCGGCGTGCGCCCACCCGGCCCGGACGGGAACATTTCGCACGTGGCCCACGACAGGAACGCACCGGAGACGAACCGCCGGCGCGTGCCGGAGGCACAGCGGACGGCCGGGGCGGGAGCGGTGCACGAGACGCTCTCGCTCGCCGCCATGCTCTTCGCGGTGTCGATGACCTTCATCGACCAGACGATGGTGTCCATCGCGGCGCCGCAGCTCACCGAGGAGCTGGGCCTGTCCGCCTCCGGCATCCGATGGGTCGTCAACGCCTATCTGCTCGCCCTGGCGGCATGCTTCGCGCTGGGCGGGCGGCTGGCTGATCTGCTCGGCCACCGCCGCATCATGTTCCTGGGCACCGGGGTCTTCATCCTCGCCGCCGCGCTGTGCGGCGCGGTGCCGGCGGGGGACGCCGCGCAGACCTGGCTGATCGTGTGCCGGGCCGTCCAGGGCATCGGCGCGGCCCTCATATTCCCGGCGGCGCTCGCCGTGGTGGTCATGGTCTTTCCGGCCGAACGCCGGGGCCGGGCCCCGGCCCTGTTCCTCGGGCTCTCCGGCGCACTGACCGCCATCGGGCCGGTCCTCGGCGGCTGGCTCACCACCTGGACCTGGCGGGCCGTCTTCTGGGTCAATGTGCCGGTCGCGGTCGTCGCCGTCGTCCTGACACTGCCGGCGCACCTCCCCGACGAGCGGCGCCGCGGGAGCCTGGACCGGCGCGGTGCGCTGCTGCTCGCCACCGGTACGGTCCTGGGCGTGCTGGGTCTGCAGCAGGCTGCCACCTGGGGCTGGGCCAGTGCGGCCACCTGGGCGTGCATCGTCGGCGGGCTGCTGGTGCTGGCCGTCTTCGTCCGCCTCGAACTGCGCACCCGTCACCCGCTGATCAGCCTGCGGGTGTTCGGCGACCGCGCCTTCGTCGCCGATATCACCGTGCTGTTCTTCGCGATGCTGGCGTTCGTCCCGGTGTTCTTCTTCGCCTCGGTCTACGCACAGGTCGCCCTCGGCTCGTCGCCGAACGAGGCGGGCCGCTATCTCCTGGTCTTCTTCGCGGGCTTCGGCGTCGCCGCGCAGCTCGGCGGCCGGATCCTCGACCGGCGCGGCGCCCGGCCGGCGATCCGGCTCGGCACCGCGCTGGGCGCCGTGGGCTTCGCGCTGTGGGCGCACGAGATGACGGACCTGTCGCTGAGCGCCCAGTGGCCGTACATCGTGCTGGCCGGCGCCGGCATCGGACTGCTGCTCGCGCCGGCCTCGACCGACGCCGTGAGCCGGGCGATCGGCACGTCCTACGGCGAGGTCACCGGCGTCACTCAGACCGTCCGCAACTACGCCGCCGGCCTGGGTCTGGCCGTCCTGGGCACGGTGCTGGCCAACGTCACCACCGACCGGATCGTCGCGAGCCTCAAGGACCGCGGGCTGTCCACCGCCACCTCCCGCGAACTGGCCCACGGCCTCACCGATTCCCTCTCCGCCCAGGGCGGCCGGCCGCCGGCCGGCGAGGGCAGCTCGTCGCGGCTGCCGCCGGAGGTGCTGGAGGCGGTACGGATGGACTTCGCCGAGGGCAACCGGGCGGTCTTCTACGGGATGGCCGCCGCGCTGGCCGTGGCGTTCCTCTGCGCCCACCTGCACCCGGGGACCCGGCTGCCCCAGGCCCCGCCGTCCGGTGCGGGCCGCACATGAGCAGCTCCGCGATCGACTACGCGGCGGTGTTCCAGGCGCTGCCGGGCGGAGTGCTGCTGCTCACCCCGCAGTTCGTGATCGTCGACGCGAACGAGGCCCTCCTTCAGCGGGCCGGCCGGGAACGCCACGAGCTGATCGGCCGCCGCCTCTTCGACGTCTTCCCCGAGAATCCCGACACCTCCGACGCGTCCGGGGAGCGCAATCTCCGGGCGTCCCTGGAGCGGGTGCTGGCCACCGGCAGCCGCGACACCATGGGGCTGCAGCGCTATGACGTCGAGGCGCCCGGCCGGCCCGGCGTGTTCGAGGAGCGGTACTGGAGCCCGGTCAATGCGCCGGTGCTCGGCCCCGACGGGCAGGTGCAGCTGATCGTGCACCGGGTCGAGGAGGTCACCGAGATCGTCCGGGCCGGCGCCCGGAACCACGGCGGTGACCGGGAGCGGATGGAGGCCGAGCTCTACAGCCGCGCCAAGGAACTCCAGGAGGTCAACGACCGGCTGCGGCGCTCCCACGCGCGGGAGCGGGAGGTGGTGCTCGCCCTCCAGGACGCGATGCTGCCCGCGCCCCGGGTCATGGGGCACCGGGCGGCGGTGCGCTACCGCCCGGCGGTCGGCGCGCTCAATGTCTGCGGCGACTGGTACGACCTGGCCGAACTGCCCGGCGACCGGATGGCGGTGGCCGTCGGCGATGTCGTCGGCCACGGACTGGACGCCGCCTGCGTCATGGGCCAGCTGCGCAGCGCGCTGAGCGCCGCCACCCTGGTCACCCGGGGCCCGGCCCAGGCGCTGGAGGTGCTCGGCATCTACGCCCGGTCGGTGGACGGTGCCGAGTCGACCACCGCGGTGCAGGCGATCGTCGACTGGACCACGCACACCCTCGCCTACAGCAGCGCCGGCCACCCGCCGCCGGCCCTGCTGCACCCGGACGGCCGGGTGGAACTGCTGGACCAGGCGACCGACCCGCCGCTGGGGGCGCGTCCCGAGCATGTGGCCCGCCCCGAGGCGGACGTCGCCTTCGCCGACGGCGCCGTGCTGGTCCTGTACACCGACGGACTGATCGAGCGCCGCCACGAGGACATCGATGTCGGGCTGGCACGGCTGGCGGCGGCGCTCACCCGGCACCGCGGCGCCGACGCCGAGACGCTGGCCGACGCGCTGCTGGCGGAGCTGCTGCCGCCCCACGGCGCCACCGATGATGCGGCCCTCGTCATCGTCCGGCTCTGACCGGTGCGGCCGCCGGATCACCCGCCCCGTTCGTTACCGCGACTGGAGCAATTCCCGGGGCCGTTGGAGTGGCTGTTCGCCGTGTCTGCGGGGTTTTCGGCGGTACGCGGTATTCATCGAATGTCCGATTTCCTGCCAAACAGGAGAAACGCAATGCGCAAGTTCATAGGCCGCTCCGTGGCTGCCGCGGCGATCGCCGCTGCCGCCGTCGTCCCGCTCGCCGGCTTGGCTCAGGCCGCGCCCCAGAATGACCACCATGGCCGTCACCACCGTCACCACGGGCACCACCGCGGTTTCGAGGGTCGCGGCGACTTTGGCCGTGAGGGTTTCGGCCGCTTCGGCCGTGGCGGCCCCTTCGGCTTCTTCGGCCTGTTCGGCTTCCCGTTCGGTCTGTTCGGCATCCTCTGACACTGACCGGCAGCAGAACCGACGGGCCGTCGCGGCATCAGCCGCGGCGGCCCGTCATCGTGGTCATCCGGCGGTGCCGGCCTCCTGCTCGGCCTGCCGGCGCAGTTCCTTCTTGTCCGGCTTGCCGGCATCGGTCAGCGGCAGCGCATCGACGAACGTGACCCGCGCGGGCTCGTACATCACGCCGCGCTCCGTCCGCACCATCGCGCACAGCTGCGCGGCGTCGACGCTGCTGCCCGGCGCCCGGACGACCGCGGCGTGCACCCGCTCCATGCGGTCGGCGTCACGGACCCCGAACACGGCGCTCTGGAGTACCTGCGGGTGCGAGTTCAGCAGGTCCTCCAGCTCCGTGGTGTACACATGGCCGCCGACCACGACGATCATGTCCTTGAGCCGGTCGACGATGGTCAGGTACCCCTCGTCGTCGAGGAAGCCGATGTCCCCGGTGTGCAGCCAGCCGTCCCGCAGTACCTCGGCGGTCAGCTCGGGCTGCTTCCAGTACCCCTGCATGATCATGTCGGAGCGCACACAGACCTCGCCGTGCTCACCGGCCGGCAGGTCACGGCCCGACTCGTCGCGAATCGCCACCTCGACGCCCGGCAGCGCCCTGCCCGCGGAGCGCAGCCGGTCGGGGCGCTCGGGGTCGTGGTCGTCCTGGGTGAGCACGCTGATGCCGCCGGCCTCGTTCTGCCCGTAGCCCTGCACCAGTACCGGCCCGAACGCCCGTACCGCGTCGGCTATCCGGGCGGGGGACGCCTGGCAGCCGCCGTACGTCAGCAGCCGCAGGCTGGAGGTGTCGGTGTGCTGCGCGTCCGGATGGTCCATCAGCTGATAGAGCAGCGGCGGCAACAGGAACAGGTCGGTGATGCGCTCGCGTTCGATGGCGGCGAGCGCGGTCGCGGGGTCGAAGTCGTCGAGCAGGACGACCGTGCCGCCCGCGTGCAGGGTGCGGTCGGCCATCACGCCCGCGGCGTGCGCGAGGGTGGTGCAGACCAGCTGCCGGGGCGCGAACTCCGGCTGCAGCGGGTGCACTCCGTGGAACCAGCGGGCCTGCGTGAAGGTGGTGCAGATGCCCTTGGGGTGGCCGGTGGTGCCGCCGGTGTGGCGGATGGTGCACACATCGTCCGGCCGGGCGCGGCTCGCGAACGGCTCGTCGGACTCGCCGGCCGCCAGCTCCAGCAGATCCGCGCCCACCTTGGCCGGACCGAGCACGAGGACGTCCGGCACCGGCGCCAGCCCGGTGAGCTCGGCGGCCCGTTCGGCAAGGCGCGGGTCGACGATCAGGGCGCGGGTCTCGACATCGCGGACGATGGCGGCCTGGGACTCGGCGGACAGCTTGTTGTAGAGGAAGTTGACCCGGGCGCCGAGCAGATTGGCCGCGTAGCGGGCGGCGAGGGTCTCCGGGAGGTTGCCGCTCAGCAGCGTGACGGTCGCTGCGCGGTCGACGCCGCGGGCGCGCAGGGCGCGTGCCAGGCGGTGGACGAGTGCGCGGAACTCCCCTGCGGTGACGCGGCGGCCTTGGTGGACCAGGGCTTCGCGCGTCGGGTCGGCGCTAAGGGCATCGAGGTTCTCCTCCACGTATGTGCGGAATGTCGGGGCGCTGGGCATGATGTCGGGCTTCCTCCTGACGCCGGCGGGCGCAGTCCTCTGCGCCGGTATGCGGTCTCGCGAATTTAGTTGCTGGAGGCAACCAAGAGGTCCAGCTTAGTCGCTGTAGATCAACAACTCCAAGTCGGAACGGTGCCGCGCCCCGCCCGCACGGGCCGCCGCCGTACGCCATGCGCCCGGCGCCCGTATCACCGCTCCCAAACCCGGCCGGAAACATCGCTTCGAATATCGCCAACACGGTCGCCCACCTGGGAACGGCGTCGGATAATGCTCCCTCGCGCACGGGTCGCGGCTGCCCTGCGGATCCCGCTCTGTCTGCAGGTCCGTCCCGTGTCGAGAGATGATGGAGAGCAACGGAAGCACTGTGAGAATCGGCCGATGTACGGAGAGCGCCACGGCTGTCGGTCCGCGACGACCGGCGGAAGGAGTGCCTGGATGGGTGCGACCGACGCGTTCCCCGAGGGTGCCGCCCGCGTAGGGGCCGCACCGGGGCAGCCAGGCGGCCTGCTGGACCTGCTCGGCGTGGCCGCCGTGATGCTGGACGCGGACGGACGGATCACCCTGTGGAGCCCGCAGGCCGAGGCGCTGTTCGGCTGGAGCGCCGAGGAAGCGCTCGGCCGACCCGCGGCACAGCTGCTGGTCGGACCGGAGCACTTCGATCTGGTGCTGAGCCTGTTCACCGAGGTCATGGCGGGCGGCGAGAGCTGGGCAGGGGTCTTCCCGGTCCAGCACAAGGACGGCAGCACCCGGCTCGTCGAATTCCGCAACATGCGGCTGCTGGACGAGCGCGGCGAGTCCTACGCCCTGGGCATCGCCACCGACCAGGCCGTGCTGCGGCGGGTGGAGCGCGATCTGGCGCTGTCCGTACGCCTCGTGGCCCAGTCGCCGATCGGCCTGGCGGTCCTGGACACCTCGCTGCGCTTCGTCATGGTCAACCCCGCACTGGAGCGCATCAACGAGCTGCCCGCCGACCAGCACATCGGCCGCGACGTCCGCGAGGCGCTGTCCTTCCTGAACACCGACACCATCGTGGCCGGCATGCGCGAGGTCCTCGACACCGGCCGGCCGATGCTCGACCAGTTCACCGTCGGCCGCACCGCCTCCGACCCCCATGCCGACAAGGCCTGGTCGGTGTCCTACTACCGGCTGGAGGACGCCCACGGCCGGGTGCTGGGGCTGGCCACCTCGGTCGTCGACGTCACCGAGCAGCACCGGGCCGCCACCGAGGCCGCCCGCGCCCGCCGGCGGCTGGCCGTCATCGCCGACGCCTCCGCCACCGTCGGCACCACCCTCGACGTCGACCAGACCGCACACGAACTGGCCGACGTCATCGTCCCCGAACTGGCGGACATGGCCGCGGTCGACGTCCTCGACGCCGTCCTGGACGGCCGGCGCCCGACCTCGCTGTCCCGCGGCGGCCCGGCCCGCTTCCGCGCGCTCGCCGTCTCCACGGCCTACCACACCGAGGCCGTCCGTGCCGCCGACCCCACGGGCCAGATCGCCTCCTATGAGGCGGACCGGCTGATCACCCGGTGTGTGACCGAAGCCCGCCCGGTCCTCGTCGCCCAGGTGGGCGAGGAGGACCTGCCGCACATCGCCGCGGACCCGCAAGGGGCCGCCGTCCTGAACAAGGCGGGGCTGCACTCCTATCTGGCCGTACCGCTGATCGCCCGTGGTGAGGTCCTCGGTGCGCTGTCGCTCTACCGCGTGCGCAATCAGGAGCCGTTCGACGAGGACGATGCGGTGCTCGCCGTCGAGCTGGCCGCCCGGGCGGCGGTCTGCATCGACAACGCGCGGTCCTACCAGAGCGAACGCCGCACCGCGCTCACCCTCCAGCGCCATCTGATGAACCACCGGCCACCGCAGCCCACAGCCATGGAGATCGCCTACCGCTACCAGCCGGCCCAGGCGGCCAGCGAGGTCGGCGGCGACTGGTTCGACGCGATACCCGTGGCCGGGGACAAGACCGCGCTGGTCGTCGGCGACGTCATGGGCAGCGGCATCAACGCCGCCGCCACCATGGGCCAGCTGCGCACCACCGCCCGCGCCCTGGCCGACCTCGACCTCGATCCGGACGAGGTGCTGCGCCATCTCGACCACATCGCCGGCGGTCTCGACCCGGCCTTCGCGACCTGCCTGTACGCCGTGTACGACCCGCACAGCAGCGTGTGCCGGGTCGCCGTCGCCGGGCATCTGCCACCGGTCGTGGTGCGGCCGGACCGGCCGCCCGAGCTGCTGGATCTGCCCACCGGCGCGCCACTCGGCGTCGGTGGCGTTCCCTTCGAGCAGACCACGGTCCCGCTCCGCGCGGGCGATCAGCTGGTGCTCTATACCGACGGGCTGATCGAAACCCGCGACCAGCCGATAGACGCCCGGCTGGACACTCTGCTGGAGCTGCTGTCGGAGCCCCAGGAGGATCTGGACGAGCTCTGCGACCGCCTGCTGGCCTCCCTGCGCGACGAGCACGACCACGACGACGTCGCGTTGCTGATCGCCCGCGTGCAGGCGCACAAGGAGTGACGGTACGGGCGCGGATTCGCGGGAGCCACGACGGATTCGGCGGCACCCGTGGGCGCTCCGCATCGCCCCGCTCAACCGCGAAATCCGCTTGAATTCTCTAGACGGATCATTGATAAGCGTTCCAAGCGCCCGGCGATGCTGCGGATTTCGTTGTCTCACACCTTTAACAAGGTCTTGACGGGAGTCGTCGGCGGGGGTTTTATTCGGTCACCAAAGCGGACCTGGGGATGTCCGGGTTCAGACCGCTTTGTGGCGCCCCTCCTGCAGGTGCCACCTCTCTTGCCGCCAGCACCGATGGGATACGGATACCGATATGCCCTACACGCCTGTTGCCTCCGCAGAGCCTGAGCGGACCATCCGTGGTGCGACGGAGGGGGACGCCGCGAGCACCCCCAAACTCACCCGGTCGATCGGCGTGGTCGGTGGCACCCTGCTCACGCTGTCCTGCCTGACCCCGGCGTCCTCGCTCTTCGTGATCGTTCCGGACTCCTTCGCGACCCTGGGCACGGGCACCGCGCTGACCATCGCGGTCGCGGCTCTGCTGTGTATCGGCGTGGCCTTCACCTACTCGGAGCTCGGCACGCTGATACCGAGCTCCGGCGGTGAGTACGCCATGGTCGGCACGCTCATGGGCCGGCTCGCCGGATGGCTGGTTTTCATCCTTTCGCTGATCGTCGTCATGATCGTGCCGCCCATCATCGCCCTGGGCACCGCCGACTATCTGGCCCCGATCGTGCACCTGGATCCGCAGTGGACCGCAGCCGCCGTGATGCTGCTGGCCACCGCCATGGGCCTGCTCGACCTGCGCGCCAACGCCTGGATCACCGGCATCTTCCTGGTGCTGGAGGTCGTCGCCTGTGCGGTCGTCGCCTTCCTCGGCTTCACCCACACCCAGCGGTCCGCGTCCGTCCTCGTCCACCCCGTCATCGACGCCGGGAACGGACACAGCAGCGCGGTCACCGGAGGCCTCATCGTCGCCGGACTGGCCACCGCGCTCTTCATCCTGCAGGGCTTCTCCACCGCCGTGTACCTGGCCGAGGAGATGGACAACCCCCGCCGCAACGTCTCCCGCACCGTGCTGTGGACCCTCGCCATCGGCGCGGCCGTCGTCCTGATCCCGGTCATCGCCATCACCCTGGGCGCCCCCGACCTGAAGACCCTCGGCGCCGGTGACGTCGCCGGCATGGTGCAGGACTGGAGCAACTCGGGCGTCGGCACCTTCGTCAGCCTCTGCATCGCTCTGGCGATCATCAATGCGGCGATCGTGATGGTGATCCAGAACTCCCGGGTGGTCTTCTCCTCGGCGCGCGACGCCGCCTGGCCGACCACCGTCAACCGCATCTTCTCGCACGTCGGCCGGCGCTTCGGCTCCCCCTGGGCGGCCACCCTCGCGGTCGGCGTGCCCGGAGCGGCCCTGTGCTTCGTCAACCTCGACACCCTGAGCGAGGTCACCGGCGTGGCCGTCGCCGCGATGTACGTCTTCGTCGCCCTGGGCGCCCTGGTCTCGCGCCGCGGTGAGCACAAGCACCGGCTGGCCTGGCGGATGCCGCTGTGGCCGGCGATCCCGGCGCTGCTGATCGTGGTGCTGGCGTGGGTGCTCTACCAGCAGAGCACCAAGAGCCTGGTGATCACCGGCGCGATCGTGGCGGCCGCCGCCCTGTACTGGGTGTGCTACCTGCGCCCCCGCCAGGAGACGCACTGGGTGATCTCGGTCCCCGAGGACGAGCAGGCTCCCGTCGAGACGGTGCCCGCCGCCCCGCTGTCCGAATAGGGCCCTGACGGCCCCAGAACCGCCCGCCCGGAGCACCTGCCCGGGCGGGCCTTCTTCTTTACTGGCCGGAGTGCGCGGAGAGCGCGAGCGCGTCCAGCAGAAGGCATACGTGGTCGACGGCGTCCCGCCCGGCGGAGCTGTCGGCCGCCGGTGCGTCGTCGAGCAGCCCGGCGGTCTCCTGCAGCAGCTTCAGCAGCCGCTCGTGCAGCCCGGCCGACGGCTCCGTGTGCGCCAGGGCGGACCGGATCTGCTCGCCCGTGAGCGGCAGACCGGTTTCGAGGAAGCGGTAGAGCGCCACGGCGGCTCGCCGGTCGGCGTCATTCGGCTTCCACAGCCCGAGCGCGTGGTGGTCGATGAGTGCGGCCGCCTCGGCACGGATCTCCTCGGGAACATGCATGCCCACGAACGTCTCATACCGTCCCGCCGTCCCCTCTTACGGCAGGGGTGACCTCGGCGCCACCCCAAGGGCGGACCCGTTCGTCTGGCGAGCCGGGCTGACCAGGCATATTGTGCTTACGCCGGAGGCGCAGGGGCGCCCGACCCCGATCAGGCAAGCGTCCGGGCCTGTGGGAAGAGTTACATGAACCGTTCGGACTCTGGGTGATTTGTTCCGTGTGCGGCGGCGCACTGCGGACGCCGCGTATGTCCTCTTCGTCGAAGAGGTTCGCATATGCGTACCAGTAAAACCTACCGGGGAGACTTTCCGCCCTCTGGCGCCCGGACCGGGATCACGGGACGATCCTCTGACAGCCCGTGAGGCCGCCCGGTAGCAGCGCGGGCGCTCGCTGCTGCTGCGCTCCGCATCGCGCGGCTCGCCCACCGTATGCGGGAGGTGTAGAAAGAGGACATGGCCGGACGCTACGGCCGCCCGCGTTCGGTTCTCAGGATGCGAACTGTCGCAGGTCAGGTCTTTCTCCTGCAGGTGGCGATCGTGGTGTTGCTCGTCGCCGCCGCCATCGCAGCTCTCGTGCTGCAATCGCGGGCCGACGGAGACCGCGAGGCCCGCAACAGGTCGGTTGCGGTCGCCGAGGCCTTCGCGAATGCGCCGGGCATCGAAACCGCGCTGAAGAGCGCCGATCCGACCTTGATACTGCAGCCCCGGACGGAAGCCGCGCGCAAACGCTCCGAGGTCGACTTCATCGTCGTGATGAACACGCAGGGCATCCGCTACACGCACCCCATCCCCAACCGCATCGGCAAGAAGTTCGTCGGCACGATCAAACCGGCACTGGCCGGCGGCGTCGTCACCGAGCGGATCACCGGCACCATCGGGCCCCTGGTACAGGCCGTCGTACCGGTCTTCGGACGTAACGGCAAGGTCATCGGGCTGGTCTCGGCCGGTATCACCGTCAAACGTGTCAGCGGCGTCGTCGACAACCAGTTCCCGCTGCTGTTCGGTGCCGCGGCCGGCGTCCTCCTCGTCGCCACCGGCGGTACGGCACTGGTCAGCAGGCGCCTGCGGCGGCAGACCCACGGCCTCGGCCCGGCCGAGATGACCCGGATGTACGAGCACCACGACGCGGTTCTGCACGCCGTACGCGAGGGCGTGATCATCGTGGGCGGGGACGGCCGTCTGCTGCTCGCCAACGACGAGGCGCGCCGGCTGCTCGACCTGCCGTCCGAGGTCGAAGGACGGCCGGTCGCCGAGCTCGGACTCGACCCCGCCACCGCCCATCTGCTGGCCTCCGGCCGGGTCGTCACCGACGAGGTCCACCCGGTCGGCGACCGCCTGCTGGCCGTCAACCAGCGCTCGACGGACCAGGCCGGCGGACCACCGGGCAGCGTCACGACGCTGCGGGACACCACCGAGCTGCGGGCCCTCACCGGCCGCGCCGATGTGGCTCGCGGCCGCCTCAAGCTGCTCTACGACGCCGGCACGGAGATCGGCACCACCCTCGACGTGGTGCGCACCTGCGAGGAGCTCGCGGAGTTCGGCGCCGCCCGCTTCGCCGATATCGTCACCGTCGATCTGGCCGAGGACGTGCTGATCGGCGAGGAGCCGACCGCCCCCACCAACGCGATCGTCGAGATGCGCCGCACGGCCCTCAGCGGCGCCCCGGTCGAGAGCGGCCTCTACCCCGTCGGCCGGCTGATCCGCTTCGAGCCGGCCACCGCCCTCGGTGCCAGCCTGCTGAGCGGGCAGGCGGCGCTGGAAGCGGACCTGACGGCGTTCACCGGCTGGCATCTGCAGAGCCCCGACCGGGCCAGAAAGATCGTCCAGCACGGCATCCACTCCAGGATCGCGGTGCCGTTGCGGGCCCGCGGCGTCATCCTGGGCGTCGCCATCTTCTGGCGCTCCAACGTGCCCGAGCCGTTCGAGGACGAGGACCTGTCGGTCGCCGAGGAGCTGGTCGCCCGCGCCGCGGTGAGCATCGACAACGCCCGCCGCTACACCCGCGAACACACCATGGCCGTCACCCTGCAGCGCAGCCTGCTGCCGCGCGCCCTGCCGGAACAGAACGCCGTCGAGGCGGCCTACCGTTATCTGCCCGCCCAGGCCGGGCGCGGCGGGCTCGGCGGCGTCGGCGGCGACTGGTTCGACATCATCCCGCTGCCCGGCGCCCGGGTGGCGCTGGTCGTCGGGGACGTCGTGGGGCACGGACTGCATGCCGCGGCCACCATGGGACGGCTGCGGACCGCGGTCCACAACTTCGCCAATCTGGACCTGCCGCCCGACGAAATCCTCTGGCACCTCGACGAACTCGTCACCCGTATCGATCAGGACGAGGGCGCCGAGGGCTCGGTCACCGGAGCCACCTGCCTCTACGCCATCTACGACCCGGCGTCCGGGAACTGCACCATGGCGCGCGCCGGGCACGTCCAGCCCGTGCTGCTGCGGCCCGACGGCACCGCCGAGATCGCCGACGTGCCCGGCGGCCCGCCGCTCGGACTCGGCGGACTGCCCTTCGAGACCTGGCAGCAGCAACTGCCCGAGGCGAGCCGTCTGGTGCTGTTCACCGACGGGCTCGTCGAGGACCGCAACCGCGACCTCGACGAGGGCATGGCGCTGCTGAGCCGTACGCTGTCCGACCACCCCGGCCGGACGCCGGAGGAGACCTGTGAGGCGGCGCTGAGCGCGCTGTTGCCGGAGCGCCCCAGCGATGACATCGCCCTTCTCGTCGCCCGCACCCAGGTGCTGGATGCCGCGCACGTCGCCGAGTGGGACGTGCCGCCGGACCCCTCGGCGGTGGCCCACATACGCGCCACGGCCGTGCGCAAGCTGATCGAATGGGGCTTGGCGGACGCGGCGTTCACCGCCGAGCTGATCCTCAGCGAGCTGGTCACCAACTCCATCCGGTACGCGGCCGGCCCCATCCGCGTACGGCTGATCCGCGACACCTCCCTGATCTGTGAGGTCTCCGACCGCAGCAGCACCTCACCGCATCTGCGGCAGGCCGCCACCACGGACGAGGGTGGCCGCGGCCTCTTCCTCGTCGCCCAATTGGCCGAACGCTGGGGCACCCGGTACACCACCAGCGGCAAGGTCATCTGGACGGAACAGGCACTGGCCGGCATCGATCTGGTAGCGGTGGACCTCGACCTCGACGATGCTTGAGGTGAGGGAGCTCGGGGGTCTCTGCGTCACGAGGAGGCCGTGATGGATTACCCGCTGCTCAACGCATTCTGGACGATGTGCCTGATCTTCCTGTGGGTCATGTGGCTGATCCTGCTGTTCAGGATCATCGGCGACATCTTCCGGAGCCGTGACATCAACAACTGGGCCAAGACAGGCTGGCTCGTCCTGGTGATTCTGCTGCCCTTCCTGGGCGTCTTCATCTATGTGATCGCGCGCGGCCACGGAATGAGCGAGCGGGAGTTCGCGCAGGCGGAACGGCAGCAAAAGCAACTGCAGACCTACCTGCGGGACACCGTCGCGACCGGTGACGAGACGGCGCGGCACGCGGATTCCCTGGCGAAGCTCGCCGAACTGAAGAACCACGGGGACATCACCGAGGAGGAGTTCCAGAAGGCCAAGGCGAAGGTACTCGCCTGACCACCCGAGGCTGCCCGCCGCTGTCTGCCCGACTGCTAACCTCGAATTGCGCGAAACACGCAACTTGAGTGCCGGCGCCCCTCCAGGGCGCCGCGTGGTCGACGGCAGGCGGAGGCGGGCAGCGACGTGACCAGTGGGGAACGCTCGGCCACCCGGCAGCGGCGCGAGCGGATGGTGCAACTCCTCGGTGCCGGGGACATCAGCGTGCACGATCTCGCCGCGGAATTCGATGTCTCGCTGTCCACCGTCCGCCGCGATCTCGCCACGCTGGCCGCGCTCGGCCGTATCACGCGGACGTACGGCGGCGCGGTCGACCACCGGGCGGTGGAGCGCTCCCGGCACGACAAGGAGCGTGCACAGCGGGGCGAGAAGGACGCCATCGCCCGCGCCGCGGCCGGGCTGGTGCGCAGCGGCGACGTCGTGCTCCTCGACGCGGGCACCACCGTCGCCCGGCTGGCACACGAACTGCGCGGCCGCGGCGACCTCACCGTCGTCACCAACGGCCTGTCCACGCTGGTCGAACTGGCCGACGCCGAGGTGGAAGTCGTGGTGCTCGGCGGCCGGCTGCGGCGCCCCAACGAGTCCCTGCTGGGCACCCGGACCGAACAGGCGCTGCGCCGGCTCACCCCGGACATCGCCTTCCTCGGCGTCGACGGACTCGACCCCCGCCGCGGCATCAACTGCCCCGACCCCGAACAGGCCGCGCTGAAGGAGACCATGGCCGGGTGCGCCCGGTCCGCCTGGGTGCTCGCCGACCACTCCAAGCTCCGCGGGGGAGGGGGCTTTCCGTACTGGGCGGAGATGCCGGCGGGTACGGGGCTGATCTCCGGGGGGACGGAGCGGGAGCTGGCCGCGTTCTCGGACGGGGGATGGCGGGTGCACCCGGTCACGGACGGCACCGG
Source organism: Streptomyces auratus (assembly GCF_050433025.1). Classification (NCBI taxonomy): domain Bacteria; kingdom Bacillati; phylum Actinomycetota; class Actinomycetes; order Kitasatosporales; family Streptomycetaceae; genus Streptomyces; species Streptomyces auratus. The sequence goes on from NZ_JBNGCB010000003.1 coordinate 3,566,800, forward strand.
GAGGCCCGCCGACGGGAGCGCCGTACACACCTCTTGACAGCCCGTTCGGCGAGTAGCCACTCTGAGTTGCGTGAACTGCGCAATCAAAAATGCGCGGTTCGGTCACTTCGGGGTCGACGCCGCGGCACCGGAGCCGACGGGAGGAGACCTCGTGGCCCAGGTACTCGTCATCGGAGACGACCTCACCGGCAGCAATGCGACCGGTGCGCGCTATGCGCGACTGGGCCTGCGGGCCGTCACCGTCGGCGCGCTCGCCCAAGTCGAGCGCTATGCGCACCGGGTGGACGTCCTTGTCGTCAACACCGCCTCCCGGCACTGGCCCCCCGCCCGCGCCTACGCGGCCGTGCGGACCGCCGTCGAGACGGCGGGCGGGGCACCCCTGATCGTCAAGCGCGTCGACACCACCCTGCGCGGCAACCCCGGCAGCGAACTCGACGCGGTGCTGGACGCCCTCGCCGCCCGCGAGCCGTCGGCCCGGGTCCGGACGCTGGCCGTCCCCGCCTTCCCCGACGCCGGCCGGACCACGGTGGGCGGCCTCCATCTCGTCGACGGCGTACCGCTGACCCGCACGGCCGTGGCCCGCGACCCGTTCGATCCCGTGCAGCATTCCCGGGTCGCGGCGGTGCTGGGCGCACAGAGCGGGCGCACCGCGGACGAGGTGGCGCTGGACGTCGTCGAGCGCGGCCCGGACGCGGTGGCCGCGGCGTTACGGGAGAGCCCGGCCGAGATCGTGGTCTGTGACGCCACCGAGAACGCCCATCTGCGGACGGTCGCGGTGGCCGCCGCCCGGCTCGCCGCCGAGGACTCCGTCCGCTGGGTCGCGCTGGACTCGGGACCGTTCGGCGCGGCGCTCGCCGCCGAACTCGGCCTGCGGCCCGAAGCCGGCGCGCCCGCCCGCATCCTCGCGGTCGTCGGGAGCGTCACGGACCGCACCCACACCCAGCTCGCCCGCACCGAAACCGCGCTCGGCGCCCGCTGGACCACGCTCGACCCCACCGCCCCGGACCCCGACCGGACGCTGGCGGCGCTGCGCGCGGCAGCGGGGGAGGGCGCCACGGTGCTCGGCGTCCGGCTCGCCCCCGAACCGCCGTCCGCACCCACCGGATCCGCCGCGGTGCTCGATCCCGGCACCGCCGGGCGCATCCTGCGGGCTCTCGCCGAGGTCGCCCGCCGTGCGGTCGCCGAACTGCGCCCCGGCGGCCTGTACGCCTCGGGCGGCGATGTCGCCGCGGCCGTCACCGCGGAGCTGGGCGCCGACGGCTTCGCCATCGAGACCGAGGTGCTGCCGCTGGCCATCGCCGGACATCTGGTGGGCGGGCCCCACGACGGGCTGCGCTTCGCCACGAAGGGCGGCCTGATCGGCGGCCCCGACGCCGCCTGTGACTGTCTGGAACATCTGCGCGCGGCCTGCAGCCGGCACCCCCTCGGTCCCACCGTCGGCGCGGGATGACCACCCCACCGCACACCCACCAAGCCCCTCGTACGCGCACGGCACCCCGAAAGGCAGCTTGATGACGCACCCTCAGCAGACGGGCCCGGACGGGGCGGCAGCCCCCCGGCCGGCCCCCGACGGCCCGTTGCCGCTTCTCGCCGTCACCCTCGGCGATCCGGTCGGGATCGGCCCCGAGATCACCGCCCGTACCCTCGCCGACCCGGCCACCACCGCGGTCGGCCGCGGACTCGCGGTCGGTGATGCCGCCGTATTGCGCCGAGCGGTGGCCGTCTGCGGGCTGGATGTCGAGGTCCGTGCGGTCGCCGCGCCCGCCGAGGCGCGGTTCGAGCCCGGCACCATCGAGGTGCTCGACCTCGGTATCGCCCCCGGCGACCTCCCCTGGGGCAGGGTCGACGCGGTGGCCGGCCGTTCCGCCGTGGCCGCGATCGAGGCCGCCACCCGCGCCGCGCTGTCCGGCGAGGTCGACGCCCTCGTCACCTCCCCGATCAACAAGGAGGCCATCTGGGCGGCCGGTTCGCGGCACCTCGGCCACACCGAGATGCTCGGTGAGCTCACCGGCGCCGCGCACTTCGACACCATGTTCGTGGTCCGCGGCCTCAAGATCTTCTTCACCACCCGGCATCTCGCACTGCGCGCGGCGCTCGACCAGATCACCGAGGAGCGGGTCGCGGCGAGCATCCGGCACGCGGCCACCGCACTGCGCGTCTTCGGCCATGACGCCCCCCGGCTCGCGGTCGCCGCGATCAACCCGCACGGTGGCGAGGGCGGCCACTTCGGCGACGAGGAGATCACCGTGCTGCGCCCGGCGGTGGAGCAGGCGGCCGCCGAGGGGCTCGGCGTGGTGGGGCCGATCCCCGCCGACTCGGTCTTCCACCAGGGCCTCGAAGGCCGCTTCGACGGTGTGCTGTCCCACTTCCACGACCAGGGCCACATCCCCGCCAAGACCGTCGACTTCGACGGCACCGTGTCCGTCACGGTGGGCCTGCCGATCCTGCGCACCTCCGTCGACCACGGCACCGCCTTCGACATCGCGGGCAGCGGCCGCGCCGCGCACGGCACGATGGCCGCGGCCTTCCGCGCCGCCGCCGGCTTCAGCCGCTTCACCGACCGGATCCGCGCCGCGTACGGAACGGCGGCGGCCCGGTGACGGCCGACCGCCCCGACGCGCTCCCGCAGCCCACCGCGCCCGCGATCCCCGCCAAGCGCTGGGCGTATGTCATCCCGGTCGCCGCGATCATGTACATGCTGGCGTATCTCGACCGGAACAACGTCTCCGTCATCCTCCCCTACATGCACGGCGATCTGGAGCTGTCCAACGCCGACAAGGGGCTGGTCGGCGGCGTCTTCTTCGTCGGCTATGTCTTCCTGCAGATCCCGGCCGCGATCCTCGCGCAGCGCTGGAGCGCCCGGAAAACGGTCGTGCTGCTCATGGTGGCGTGGGGGCTGGCCGCCTCGCTGTCCGGCCTCGTGCAGACCAAGGCCCAGTTCTATGCGGCCCGTTTCGTGCTGGGCTTCTTCGAGGGCGGCGTCTGGCCCGCCGTCCTCATCCTGCTCGCCTCGTGGTTCCCGCTGCGGGAGCGGGCCCGCGCCAACGCCCTGTGGATGGCCTGTCTGCCGCTCTCCTCGGTCCTCATGGCGCCGCTGTCGGGGTGGATGCTCGACCATGTCGGCTGGCGCTGGGTGCTGGTACTCCAGGGCGTTCCGCCCCTGGTGTGGGCGGTGGTCTGGTGGTTCGCGGTCGCCGACCGGCCGGCGCAGGCCCGGTGGATCTCGCGTGCGGAGGCCGACCATGTGGAGCGCTCGCTCGCCGCGGACGAGGCCGCCAAACCGCCGGCCGGCAGCGGCTCGTACCTCGAGGCGGTCCGGCAGCGGCCGGTCCTCGTCCTCATCGGCGTCTACTTCTTCTGGATCACCGGCTTCTACGGCTTCAACCTGTGGCTGCCCGCCGTCATCAAGGAACTGACGCACGGCGGTTCGTCCACCGAGGTCGGGCTGCTCACCGCGATCCCGTTCACGGTCGCCCTGGTCGTGATGATCGCCAACGCCGCCTGGTCCGACCGCACCGGCAACCGGCGCCAGGCGGTGGCCGTCCCGCTCGTCGTGGGCATCGTCGCACTGCTGCTGGGGCAGGCCGTGGACGGCGCCCTGCCCCGGATGCTGCTGCTGTGTGTGACCGCGGCAGCGGTCTATGCGCCCTACGGACCGTTCTGGGCGATCCCCGGGCAACTGCTGCGCATCGAGGTGGTGGCCGTCGCGATGGGCCTGATCAACGCCCTGGGCAACCTCGGTGGCTTCGCGGGCCCCTATCTGGTCGGCTGGCTGACCGACGCCACAGGATCCAGCGTGACCGGCTTCGCGGTGCTGTCCGGCTTCCTCGCCGTGGCCGTGGCGCTGGTGACGCTGGGCCTGCGCCCGGGCCCCGGCCCGGTGCGCCGCGCGACGGCACGGACCCCGGAGAGTCTGAGCCGATCAGGCGACTGACGGAAGACATCTGAGCCGATTCGGCGACTGACGGATCATCAATTCGGGGCGAGCGGCCCGCCGTGACCGGACGCTCGCCCCGGAGCGGTGCAGCCGACAGCTGCCTGTACCTCAACAAGCCGCCGATCGAAGGCAGTTGAGCGGGTAGGCCCGCTGAACCGAACCGGCCGGCGGACGCCGTGGCCGGGGAAGTCTCGAACGCACCCAAATCCACCGGTTACTCCGACTCGCGCAATTCGGGTTGTGTCAGGTTTTGGGAGGTTATGCGAAGGTGATCCTGAAAAGGTCGATATACCCCTTTGATCCTCCCGAGGAGCAAACATGCGCATCCGCGCCGCGATCGCAGCCAGCGCCCTGGCCACCACCATCGTCATGGGCGGTGCGAGCGCCGCCCTGGCCTGCAACAACCACCACCACTACAAGCACCACCGGGGCCACGGCCACCACGCCGCCTGCTGGCTCTCGGCGGGCGTGCTGGAGCGCGTCGGCCCGGTCTTCAGCGAAGGCTGCGAGAGGAGCGGCTGGGGCTTTGACGGTGGCGACGGCTACCGGAGGTAATCAAAGCTGACACCCGGCGCCGGCCGACACGACCTCAGATCGTGTGGCCGGCGCCGGCGTCTGTGCGCGGCCGGGCGCCGTCCGGCAACGTGCAGTTCCAGGCAAGCCGATGGAGCACCTGCGGCCGCTCCGGATGCTCAGCTGTTGAGGAACGCCAGCAGATCGGCGTGCAGGTCGTCCTTGTACGAGCCGACCGCGAACAGCCCGTGCGGCGCCCCCGGGTAGACCTTCAGCGTGGCGCCCTTCACCAGCTTCGCCGACTTCTTGCCGGAGGCCATGAACGGCACGATCTGGTCGTCATCGCCGTGAATGATCAGGGTGGGGACATCGAACCGCCTGAGGTCCTCGGTGAAGTCGGTCTCCGAGAACTCCTTGACGCAGTCGTACGCCCCCTTCACCCCCACCTGCATGCTCCAGAGCCAGAACGCCTCGCGGACCCCCTGGGAGACGGCGGAACCGTGCCGGTTGGCACCGTAGAAGGTCTCGCTGAGATCCTTGTAGAACTGCGACCGGTCGCCGGCCACACCGGCGCGGATCCCGTCGAAGACCGTACGCGGCAGCCCCTCCGGGTTGGCTTCGGTCTTGAGCATCAGCGGCGGTACGGCACTGAGCAGGACCACCTTGGCGACCCGGCCGGTGCCATGACGGCCGATGTAGCGGGCCACCTCACCGCCACCGGTGGAGTGCCCGACCAGCACCGCCTCCCGCAGGTCCAGCGCGTCCATCAGCTGCGCCAGGTCGTCCGCGTAGGTGTCCATGTCGTTGCCCTGCCACGGCTGGCCGGAGCGGCCGTGACCACGGCGGTCGTGGGCGATCGCACGGAACCCGTGGGTGGCGACCAGGTGCAGCTGGTCGTCCCAGGCGTCGGCGTTGAGCGGCCATCCGTGGCTGAACACGACGGGGCGGCCCTCTCCCCAGTCCTTGTAGAAGATCTCCGTGCCGTCGGTGGTGGTGAGGGTCGCCATGCTGGGGTCGGTCCTTTCCTGCCGTTCACCGGTGTACGCGACCTGGGCCGCGGGGGCCGGAAGGGGTGCGGGGCGGTCAGCAGCGGTCCGTCGGCGGCGCGGAGTCCCGGCGCCGACGCGCGCTCGCGACGAGCTCCGCGCCCGCGAGCACGGTCAGACCGGCCATCGTGCCCAGGCCCATGAAGACCAGCGGCTTGGTGGCCGCCGTCTCCGCAAGGGCAGGTCGCGCGGCGGCCGCGCCGGTGAACGCACGGGCGCCGGTGGGCCGTTGACCGGTGGCCGGTACCCGTACCGGGGCGCGGGGGACAAGGGCGGCGGCCGGACCGGCGGCGCACCACATCGCGAGGAGGGCCACGGAGAGGACACACCCGCGCCGGAACGGGCTCAGGGCGCCAGGGGCGGAAGCTGTGGCCATGCGCATCTCACTTCTCCGACTCCACGTGGAGGCTGCTGGATCGAGGGACTGCCGGATCCCAGGGTTTCCGGCCTCCGCCGGAAGGGCGTGCCCACAGGGGCAGGCGGGTGAAGGCGGCACGCCATACGGGTGGCGGCCGGCCGTGCGAGGTGTCCGGCGGCGGTGTGGCCCGGGCCGCCTGGCGGTCCCCGGGGTGCGCTGGACGGGCCCGCGCCCTGCCCCGGCGTCCCAGGCCGGGGACGCCGGGATCGCGACCGGCGAGGAGGCCGGCCCCCTCGGCGGACGGTCAGTCGTCACCCGCCGGCGGCCGCCGCAGGACGTAGAGCCCGACGGCCACCGTGACCACGATGACGCAGGCGGAGAAGGTCAGGCCGGCGCCGCGCAGACCGAGTGCGAGGGTGAGCGCGCCGACGCCGACGACCGGCAGCGAGATGCCGAGATAGGCGACGAGGAAGAAGGCCGAGATGGTGCCGCCGCGGTGCGCGGCCGGTGCGGCCCGGCCCACCGCGGTCAGACCGGCGCGGAACGCCAGGCCCTGGCCGATGCCGCCGCACACCGCACCGACGACCAGTACCGGCAGCGAGGTCACGGCCAGTGAGGTGGCCACCAGCAAGAGGCCCACCACCAGCACCAGGCAGCCGAGGGGGAGGGCCCGGCGGGTACCGATCCGTTCCGTCAGGGACTGCCCGGCGGTGGAGCCCAGGAACACCGTGAAGACGATCAATCCGGTGACGGCCAGGTTGTGCTCGCCCAGGGTCTGGCCGACGAAGCTCGGCGCGACCGCGGTGAACAGCCCCAGCAGGGAAAAGCCGGCGAACGCGGCAACGGCCGAGGGGGCGAAGACGCCCCGCACTTCGGGCGGTAGCTCCAGGCCCTGGGGCCGCAGCGTCCGGGGGCGGTGCGGATGCGCGACGGTCTCCGGGAGCAGGCAGGTCACCACGGCGGCGACGGCCACCAGGGCGAGATGTACCAGGAACGGCAGCAGCAGCGGCCAGGGTGCGTACTGGGCCAGCAGGCCGGAGAGCAACGGGCCGCAGCCGAGGCCGCCCATGTTCGCGGCGGTCGCGGCGAACCCGGCCTGCGCTTCCTGGCCGGGCCCCGCGAGTTCCAGCACCGCCGCGGTGGCGGCTCCGCTGAACAACCCGGCGGCGAAGCCGGACAGCACCCGTCCGAGCAGCAGCATCGGCAGCCCGCCCTCGAAGATGAAGCACAGCGCGCTCGCCGCGGAAAGCCCCAGCGCGGCCAGCAACACCGGGCGCCGGCCCACCTCGTCGGAGACATTGCCCGCGAGCAGCAGCACCGTGATCACACCGAGCGCGTACACCGCGAAGACCACGGTCACCATCAGCTCGGAGAACCCGAGCTGTGCACGGTAGAGCCCGTACAACGGGGTGGGAAGCGTCGTGCCGGCCATGCCGATGGCGAACACGCCCGCCGCCACCGGGTAGCCGAGCCGCCGTCTCCCGCCCGCGCGATCAGTGATCATGGGCTCAAACGTAGGCTTCGGCCGGCCGCGCCGTCGAGGCCCACTGGAGGGACCCGGGGCCGGACACGGAGGTGCCCCCGCGGGGGGCGGGGGCACCGTGCCGTGCTCGGTCCGGAAGGATCAGTGCGTGGCGGAGGGCGCGTTGGCCGCCGTCACGTTCACGGCGGCCCAGGCCTTGTCCACCGTCTTGTACTCGGTGCTGGTGGCGCCGTACAGGTCCTTGGCCGCATGCAGGGTCGCGGCCCGGGCGTCATGGAAGTCGGTCGTGGAGACCATGTACCGGGTGAGCGCCCGGTAGAAGATCGCCGTCGCCTTGGTCCGCCCGATGCCGGTCACCTTGGAGCCGTCGATGGTGGGGGAGTCGTAGGCGACACCGCCGATGGTCTTCTTCCCGCTGCCCTCGGCCAGCAGGTAGAAGGCGTGCGAGGAGATACCGGAACCGGCGTGCACCTCAGTGTCGTAGGCCGCCTTCGACCAGTAGTCGACGGTGCCCTCCAGCTTGTCCAGGGAGGGCTTGTCCAGGCGGCGCAGGAACTTCTGCTGGAGGCCGAGCTTCTCGCCCATCAGGTAGTTCGGCGGGTTCTTCGGGTTGTTGGTCGAGAACTCGACCGCGCTGCCGAAGATGTCCGCCATCGACTCGTTGAGCGCGCCGGGCTCGCCGTACTGGTTCCCCTCCTCGTCGACGCGGGTGGGCCGGAACTTGGCGGTCGCGTCGACCACGCCGTGCGTGAGCTCATGGCCCGTGACGTCCAGGACGACCAGGGGCTTGGTGAACGTCCTGCCGTCACCGTCGCCGTAGAGCATGCAGCCGCACTCGGAGGACCAGTAGGCGTTGCCGACCTTGTTGCCGAAGTGCACCAGGGCGTGCGCCCCGCGGCCGTCGTTCTTGATGCCCTTGCGGCCGAACGTCTTCTTGTAGAAGTCGAGGGTGCTGGTGATGCCGTACTGGGCGTCCACGGCGGCGGTGGCCCGGCTGCTCGTGGTGCCGTTGCCCCAGCGGTTGGTGGTGCTGGTGAACGCCTTGCCGCTGGAGAACTTCTCCGGCGCCTTGTTGCCGGCGTCCCGGGTCTCGGTGTTGCCGCGGGTGGAGTCCTTGAGGGTGAAGGACTTCTTCGCGGTCCGGGTGGTGGACAGCTGCACCTTGCCGACGAAGAGCGACGAACCGGTGCCCTTGGCCGCGGCCGGGTAGCCGGCGGTCGCCGCCGCCTCGCCGGTGACGGGCGTCTCGGGGGCGGCCAGTCCGGTCGCGGGGGCGAGCCGCTCGCCCCGTGCGCGCAGCTTCTTCTGCAGGGCGGGCGACAGGAAGGAGTCATTGGCCTGGACGTTGCTGAGCACCGCCCCGGTGGCCGCGTCGAGGATGACGGTACGGGCGCCGTCGGCCTCGGCGGTACGGCTCTCGTCCACCTGCACCTGGTAGGCGAGCGTGGTCCGGTCGTCCCGGGCGTCCACGACCAGTTGGGCTTCCCCGGCCTGGCCCTTGGCCACGGCGGCGGCCTTCGTCTGCGCCTCGCCGGCCGACAGCTTCGGGTCCGTGTCGGGCACGTCGACCTGGTGGCGGTAGGCCCGGGTCACGCCCTCGTACGCCGACTTGGCGGTCAGGTGGATGACGAGATCGCCGCCGAGCACCGGAAGCCCGCGGTGGGTCCGGACGAAGCGGACATGCTGCCTGCCGTCCGGGTCGACGAGGGTGTCGGTGGCTTCGAGGGTGTCTTTCTTGCCGACGCCGGTGGCCGCGGCATGCGCAAAGGCGGCGGTACGGGCGGCGTCGACGGCCTTCTGGAGGGAGGGAGTCGTGGAAGAGGCAGCCGCCGGTGCGGCATCGGTGGTCGCGGCGGCGGTGCCCGCCACTCCCGCGGTGAGCGTCGCGGCCGTCGTCACGGCGACGGCGATCGCCAGACGGGTTCTGCGTATGTGGGGTCTACGCACAGCTATGGGTCCTTAGCGCTGTGGGGGCGGCCGGCCGTGCCAACCGCCCGTACGCGCGGTGCTGTTGTGCACCACGGGGGCCGTGGGGCCCCGCGCAAACCCTGGTATGCCTGGCATGGGCATGTAAAGAGAAATGATCAGAATGCGAGATTTATGGATGAAATTTGACAATTGATCAGCTTTAAGTAGCCGCAAGATGACCAACTGTGCTCCCTTGAGGGAGACATCAGAAGGCGGGAAAGGGTTGCTTCGTGATCGGAGTGAACTGCGGGGTGACAGGCGGCGGCTGTCGGCCGCCTGTCATTCATGGCAGCGGGCCGTAGCCCAACTCCGCTACGGCAAACGGGAGTTACTTCGCTGCGGAGTTATCTCCACATGCATCGCCCGAAGCTCGCCCATCGCGGCCGGAAGATCGCAGCACTCGGGATGAGCGAGGGCGTCCTCCCAGTGAAAATACATCTGCTCCGACCGGGTCCAGGCCAGCAGGTCGACGATCCCCGTGAACGCCGAAGGGGCAAACGGCGGGACCAGCTCCTCGTCGTCGCCCTCGAGGTATGCCGTGGTACGCGGCTTCCGCCCCGCCAGCAGCCGCAGCCAGGCCGCCGCCGCGTAGGCCGACTGGGAGACGATGTGCCGCTCCGGATCCTGGTCCTCGGAATAGCACAGAGCCACCTCGGTCAACTGCTCATGCACCGCGTCGATGTCGACCGGCTCTCCCGCGGCAGCCTTGCGCAGCTCACGCACCGCGTCCGGGGTCGACATGGCGGGGTCGTCGCTCAGCTCCTCGTCCTCTCGCTCCACGCGGTCGAGCAAGGGAGCCATCAGGTCGTACAGGCGGGCCAACCGTTCCCGAGGGTCCAGCTTTCCGGCGAACTCGTCGATGGTTCCCAGCAGTTCGTCATACGTCGCATCCGTCATGCACGTAGGGGTAGCACGCGGCACTGACATCCGGAGGGCGGCCCGGCTTGATGCCCCATGGCGGCTGTTCTACGGTGCGCGGCAGTCACGGAGCCGGGGCGAAGGCATCCGGACGTTCTCACGGAAATGCTGCCGGGGCTCGTCAGGCTCGCCAGGGCGTGGCGCGACCGGATGGCGAGAACCGGCGCAGGGAGGCCGGCGGGGCCGTCACGGACGCATCCCGGTCACCGCTGGAAGAGTTCCTCCAGGGAAGCCTCGGCCCGTTCGCCGCCGCGGGCGGCTTCGACGACGGCCTGGTGGAAGGCGCGGCTGGCTTCCTCGGAATCGCACGGGACGGGGCTGCCCTCCATGGTGTACCAGTCCGTGGCGCCGGTGTACTGCACCGCCACGTGGGCCAGGTTCTCCGACCAGGTCGTATGGATGGTCAGGTCGCCGTTGATCACGCCGATCTCCGCGGTGCGAACCGCGCCGGGTAGGGCGTGGATCCCGACAGTGGTCCAAGATGCCCAGGTCATAATGGTCCCCTCGGCGACAAGGGCCCCGGCTGGCGGCCGGGCGCGGTGACTCAAGTTTGGCACCTGAGGTCCGGCAGCGCACCGCATGCGGCAGCACGGATTCCGCTTGGTGCACCGGAACCAGGCGGGGGCCCGTGGGCGACCGGAATCCAGCGCACCGGCGCCCGGGCCGCCGCGGCGGCCGGGGACCGCTCCAGCCCGTGGCGGCCGGCTCGGCCTTCACCTGTCTCCGGTTGCTGTGCGCGCGCATCGGTCACCGTCCGTGCCCGGCCTGCGGGCAGCTCCGGCGACCGTGGAAGGGCCTCGGCTCCGGACCGTCCGCGCGGAGACCGGGCGGGCCGGAGTCGTACCGGGAGTCCGGGCGGCGGTGCGCCGCCCCCGGACCGGCGGCCGGGAATGCGCCGGCGAATGTCAGTCGATGACCGTATGGAAGAAGGTGACGGCGGCGCCGAAGGCCGCGCCGCCGACGAGAGTCGCGGAAGCCGGAGTGCCGCCATTGCAAAAGGTGAGCACACCGGCGCCGACAGCGGTGAGGGCGCCGAGGAGGAAAATGACAGCGGCGCGCTGACTCAGCAGGGTTGATCTGTTGTTGGACACATCAACTCCGATCTGCGCGGGAGCGAGGAATCGCTCGGTGCGGATGCTGATGCTCTTACTGATCATCTCATCCCGCATCAAGAATTTCCGGTAGCACACGAGGGAATTCCGAAAAGGCCACGGAAAGCAGCAACGCACCGTCAGGGGCGCGGCGTGGCGCAGCGATCGGGCAGCCGCGGGTCCGCCATCCCGCCTCCCGTCAGCGGTCGGTGCCGTTTCCACCGGACCGGAGCTTCCGGCGGCCGTCTCCCTGCCGGCCGACCGCCAGGACCGCCATATCGTCGTCGCGCGGCCCGCCGGTCCACCGCTCGACCTCCCGTACCAGCACGTCGATCAACTCCTCGGGGCCGCGGAACGGGCCGCGGCCCGCCAGCTGGACCGCCGGGTCGTAGAACGTGCCGGCCTCGTTGCGGGCCTCGGTCACCCCGTCGGTGATCAGCAGCAGCGTGCTGCCCGCCGGGAACGGCCAGTCGACCGGTGCGGTCCGGGCCGCGCCCAGTGTCCCGATGCCCAGCGGGAGACCCGGATCGCGGGACTCCAGGGCGCGTACCGCACCGCCATGGCAGAGGTAGGGCGCCGGATGGCCGCAGTCCAGCAGCCGCAGGCCGCTGCCGCCCGGGAGGACTTCGCAGATCAGGGCCGTGATGAAGCCCTCCAGACGGTCCTCCTCGGAGGTCTGCTCGCTCTCCCGCAGCAGGGCGTGCTCCATCCGATCGGCCACCGTCGTCAGGTCCGGTTCCTGCTCGGCCGCCTCGCGGAACGCACCCAGCAGCACGGACACCGCGCTCACCGCCCCCAGTCCCTTGCCGCGTACGTCGGCGATCAGCAGCCGGACGCCGAACGGGGTCCGCTGGACGGCGTAGGCGTCCCCGCCGATCCGGGCCTCGCTCTGTGCGGCCTGGTACCGGGCCGCGATGGTCAGCGGGCCGATGCGTTGCGGGGGCGCGGGCAGCACGGCGCGCTGGGCGGCCTCCGCCACCGTGCGGACCACGTCCAGATGGCGTCCGTGACGGGCGATCACCCGGTTGACGCCGACGCCCATGAGCGCGGCGAAGACGGTGTTGACGAGCTCCAGATGGCCCACGGAGTTGTCGGCGGTGCCGTCCTTCACCGTCAGCGCGAAGACACCGACGATGATGACGGCACCGATCGCCAGGGTGTGCCGCAGCGAGAGCAGCGCACCGGCCGTCACGCTCGCCGCGATGAGCATCGGGTCGCCCCAGTAGTCCGCGGGCGAGAACACGTCCCAGAGGAGTCCCGCGGCGACCAGGACGGTCGGCGCGAACTCCACATAGCGGGGCCACTGCGGCGAGGGACGGGGCATAGGGGTTCCTGATCAGCCCTTCCTGACGCGTGGGCGCCCGCCGTGCCGGCCGCCCCGGGCGCTCGGCGGTGCTCGGGGCCGGCGGTGTCCGGCCGGCGGCCGGTATCCCGTTCGGTGCGCTGATGGCCCTCAGCCTTCGTCCCCCGGCCCCGCCCGGCCACCCGGACGGCCCGAACGTGTGTCACCCCGTTGCTGCCGGGCGGGCGTATGCCCGGACATCGGCGTCCGGGTCGTCGGCGACCGAGGCCAGGGCCCGGCGGGCGTCCGCGCGGCCGGCGTGGGCGCGCAGCGCGAGCACCGCGGCCTTGCGCACATCCGCGTGCGGGTCGCCCAGCGCGGCGGAGAGGGCGGCCACGGCGGTTGCGGAGCCGGCGGCCGTGAGGGCGGTGGCGGCACCGGCCCGGACCTGCCAGGCCGGATCGCCGAGCGCCGTGGCGGCCGCCGCATCGTACGGCGGCGGGCAGCCGGCCGTGGCCAGCGCCGCGAGCGCCGCGGCGCGGACGAGGGGGTCGTCGTCGGGCAGGAACGCCGCCAGCTCCTCGGGGCGGCCGACCGTACCGAGGCCCTGTGCGGCGGCCACCCGCACCTCACGGGAGCCGTCCTCGGCGGCCCGTAGCAGGTCGTGCACGGCGTCGACGGAGACCAGGGCACGGACGGCCTGGAGGCGTACGTCCACGGCCGGGTCGGTGAGGGCGGTGGCGAACAGGGCCCGGTCGCCGAGGCCGAGCGCGCGCAGCACCTCCACGGCAGCCGAGCGGACGACGGCGTCGGGCCCGTGCACGGCGGCGGCCAGCGGCGCGCGCAGTCCGGCTTCCGCGGGGAGGACCTCGATCAGTTCGCGCAGGGAGGCGCCGGCCGCGGCCCGGACGGCCGGGGCGGGATCGGCGAGGGCGGCGGCGAGGGCCTGACCGGTGCCGGGCGGGACGCTCTCGGTGAGCGCGTCGACCGCGGCCCGGCGGACGGCCGGGTCGGCATCGGCCAGGTAGGGGCGCAGCGCCGGGAGGTCCGGCTGGTCCTCGGTGAGGGCGAGGAGTTCGAGGATGCGGGGGGAGGGGGGAGTCCCGGTGCTGGTCCCGTCCCCGGTGCCGGGGGCCCCGGCCCTGCCGCCGTCCGTCGCCGCGGCAGCACCCGTCCCGGGAGACCCCACCGGGGGAGTGTCCCGCCGCCCCGCCGTCGCGACCTGCTCCGGATGGACCTCGCCGAGGAAGCGGGAGGCGCCGCCCACGGGTGCGTACTCGTCGACCGGGACGAGGTACGGCGCCACCGGGCGGGCGGTGAACTCCATTGCTCCCGTGGCCGATTTGCGCAGGTCGAGGTGGTGCAGCCAGTCGCGGTCATTGCTCTTGGGGTGGTCGGTGCGCGCGTGGTAGAGGCCCCAGCGGGACTCGGTACGGGCCAGTGACGACCGGGCGGCCATCTCGGCGCAGTCGCGGATGAAGGTGACCTCCGCGCAGCGCATCAGCTCGTGCGGGGTACGGGCACCCATGGCGGCGATATCGGCGTGCATCCGGGTGAAGTGCTCGACGGCCAGCGACAGACGGGCACCGCTCTTGGGCGGGGCGACGTAGTCGTTGACGAAGCGGCGGAGCTTGTACTCGACCTGGGGCTGCGGCGGGCCGTCGGGAGAGCGCAGCGGCCGGTAGATCAGCTCATGGGCGGCGCGCACCTGGTCGTCGGGCAACGCGCCCTCGTACGCGCGGTATTGCGCGGCGTCCTCGCCCGCCAGATCACCGAAGACGAACGCTCCGATCATGTAGTTGTGCGGGACGCAGGCCAGGTCACCGGCCGCATACAGCCCCGGCACGGTCGTGCGGGCCCGGTCGTCGACGCGCACGCCCGACGCCGAATGCCCGCCGCACAGGCCGATCTCGGAGATGTGCATCTCCACGTCGTGGGTGCGGTAGTCGTGGCCGCGCCCGGCGTGGAACGTACCGCGGGTGGGGCGCTCGGTGGTGTGCAGGATCGTCTCCAGGGCGGCGACGGACTCCTCCGGGAGGTGACTGAGTTTCAGGTAGACCGGTCCGCGCGCGGAGGCGACCTCGGCCGCGAACTCCGCCATCATCTGCCCCGACCAGTAGTCGGATTCCACGAACCGCGCACCGTGCCGGTTGACCTGGTAGCCGCCGAACGGGTTGGCGACGTAGGCGCAGGCCGGGCCGTTGTAGTCCTTGATCAGCGGGTTGATCTGGAAGCATTCGATGCCGGTGAGTTCGGCGCCCGCGTGGTAGGCCATGGCGTAGCCGTCGCCGGCGTTGGTGGGGTTCTCGTAGGTGCCGTAGAGATAGCCGGAGGCGGGCAGGCCGAGGCGGCCGCAGGCGCCGGTGGCGAGGATCACCGCCCCGGCGCGGACCGTGACGAACCGTCCCGTACGGGTGTGGAAGCCGGCCGCGCCGACCGCCCGGCCGCCGGACGTGAGCACCCGCACCGGCATGATGCGGTTCTCGATGCGGATCCGCTCGCGCATCTCGCGCCGCCGCAACTGCCGGTAGAGGACCTTCTTGACATCCTTGCCCTCCGGCATCGGCAGCACGTACGACCCGGAGCGGTGCACCCGCCGGACCGCGTACGCGCCGTGTTCGTCCTTCTCGAACTTCACGCCGTACGACTCCAGCCGCTGCACCATCGCGAAGCCGCGGGTCGCGGTCCGGCGGACGGTGGACTGGTCGACGATGCCGTCGTTGGCGCGGGTGATCTCGGCGACGTAGTCATCGGGCTCCGCACGGCCCGGGATGACGGCGTTGTTGACCCCGTCCATGCCCATGGCGAGCGCACCGGAGTGCCGGACGTGCGCCTTCTCCAGCAGCAGGACGGATGCGCCGTGTTCGGCGGCGGTGAGGGCCGCCATGGTCCCGGCGGTGCCGCCGCCGACGACGAGGACGTCGCAGGACAGTTCCTCGGCGGTGTCGGGGGAGGGGATCTCCATGGCTTCCGTGGTCTGCATGACGGTGCCTTTCGGTCGCCGGTCACGTCGGACGACGTGACCGGTCACAGGGTCGGGGGCGGGTTCACGCCGTGCGCCGGACGCCCAGGCGGGCCTCGATCCGGCCGTCGAGGGAGGCCAGGACCTCGCGGCGCAGGGCGGCCGTCGCCGGCTCGGCGTGCGCCTCGCGCACCCGTGGCCGCGGGACGTCCAGCACCCGGCCGGTGCCCAGCAGCACGACCCGGTCCCCCAGGAACAGCGCCTCGTCCACGTCATGGGTGACGAAGACGACGGTGGCCCGGGTCCCGCTCAGCGCCGTCACCAGCAACTGCTGCATTCCGGCCCGGGTCTGCGCATCGAGCGCGCCGAAGGGTTCGTCCATCAGCACCGCGCGCGGCTGCCCGGCCAGCGCGCGCGCCAGCTGGGCGCGCTGCCGCTGGCCGCCGGAGACCTGGTGCGGCAGGCGGGTGGCGTGCTCGGTGAGGCCGACCCGGGCCACCCAGTCGTCGGCCCGTGCACGGCGCTGCGCCCGGGCCACGCCCCGGATCGCCAGCGGGAGTTCCACATTGGCCCGCAGGGTGCGCCAGGGCAGCAGCGCATCCTCCTGGAAGACCAGCGCACGGTCCGCGGCGGGGCCCTCGACGGGCTCGCCGTCCTGGCTCAGCCGGCCATCGAGCAGCGGCAGCAGACCGGCCAGCGTGCGCAGCAGGGTGGATTTGCCGCAGCCGGACGGGCCGACGACGGTGAGGATCTCGCCCGCGGCGACGTCGAGGTCCAGGCCGTGCAGCACGGGGGCGCCGGGCCGGCCGAGCGCGGCACCGGTGAGGGTCAGCCGGAGACCCGGGGCAGTGCTCTGCGCCGGGGCCGCCGGGCTGATCTCGGTGTCGGTCATGAGGATCCCCCCGACAGTGCGCGGGCCCGCCGCCACCGCACCCGCCCGCCCGCGGGCGGGCCCGGGCCGTCCGCCGTCCGCGGCAGCCACCGGGTCAGGCGCCGCCCCAGCAGCTCCACCCCCGTGGAGGTGAGCCGGCCGAGCAGGCCGATGGTGGCCATCCCGACGAAGACCCCCGGATAGTCGAGGACGGTGTAGTCCTGCCAGGTGCGATAGCCCACGCCGTACTCACCGGAGATCATCTCTGCGGAGATCACACAGATCCACGAGACCCCGACGCCGACCGACAGCCCGCCGAGGATGCCGGGCAGCGCCCCCGGCAGCACCACCGACCACAGCACCCGCCACCGGCCCGCGCCCATGGTGCGGACGGCTTCCTCCCAGACCGGCGTCAGTGCCCGCACCGCATGCCGGGTGGAGACCGTTATGGGGAAGAACGCCGCGGCGAACGTGATGAAGACGATGCCCTGTTCATTGCTGGGGAACAGCAGGATCGCCACCGGCACCAGCGCGATCGCCGGTATCGGGCGCAGCACTTCGAGCAGCGGGCCGAGCAGATCGAAGACCAGGGCGGAGCGGGCGAGGGCGGTGCCGACGGCGACGCCCAGGACGGCCGCGAGGGCGAAGCCGCCGACGATCCGGGTCAGGCTCTCGGACACGTCCTGCCAGTAGGCGCCGGTGCCGAGCCGGCGGGCGAACTCCCGGGCCGTCTCGGTGACCGTCGGGAACTGGGAGAACCGCAGCCACAGCTGCACCCGGAACTGCGCGAGCAGCTGCCACAGGGCGAGCGCCGAGAGGACCGCTGCCGTACGCCGGGCGTGCCGGGTCCAGGGCGCCGGACGCGGGCCCGTCCGCAGGGCGGCGCCGGCCGTGCCGGCGGGCGCGCTCACCGGGCCAGCTCCAGCGCGGCGGCGTAGCCGACGGTGCGGGCCCCGCGGTGCCGGCGCGTCCAGGCGTCGGCGGTGGCCCGGGCGGTGAAGGGCAGCAGCCGGGCCCCATCGTGCACCCAGACCGACTTGTCGGCGAACCAGCGGCTGCCGGTCGTCGTATCGGCCGTGTACGCGGCCCGCACCGTGCCGTGGTGGGCGGCGACGAACCGCAGCAGCGCGGCCGGCCCGGCGAAGGAGTGGGTACGGTCCTCGCCGCGCAGCCACACCTCGTCCGGCGACGGGTGGGCGGTGCCGCGCACGGCCTTGGCGTAGCCGCTGCCGTAACTCTGCCTGAGGTAGCGGTCGTCGACGAAGGAGTCCACATCGACCGGCCCGGTCAGCCTCGCCGCGCGCAGCACTGGGACGTCCTTCTTCAGCGCGGCGAGCAGCTGCGGCTTGAGGGTGGGATCGAAGGTGGCGATGCCGCCGGAGCCGTTGTAGAGGTAGACCACCTCGGGCGGCAGCCCGGTGGCCGAGGCGACCTTTCGGGCGGCGTCGACCGGATGGGCCCGCAGATAGCGCGTCGCGTCCCGCTGCGCGGTCAGGAACGCCCGGACCAGTGCCGGGTGGCCTTCGGCGAAGGCGTTCCGCACGGTCACGCCGTGGAATGTGGGCAGGCCGAGCGCGCCCCCGTCGTAGAGCGTCTGCGCCTTGCCCTGGAAGGCGAGCAGCCCCGGCCAGGCCACGAACTGGGAGAGCGCGTCCGCGCCGCCCGACCGCAGCGCCGAAGCCCCCACGGCCGGCTGCTGGTTGAGCTTGTGGATGCCCCGCTCCGGGTCGATCCCGGCCCGCTGCAGCGCCCGGACGAGCGTGCCGTCGGAGGCCGAGCCGACGCTGCTGGAGACGTTCTTGCCGCGCAGGTCCGTAAGCGAGCGCAGCGCCGAACCGGGCCTGGTGACAATGGTGTTGAGCGCGCCGCGCAGGTTGTAGCCGGTGACGGAGACCAGGCGGGTCGGGGCGTGCAGCTGTGTGCCGCGGGCGGCGTTGATGAGCAGCGGAAAGTCGCCCATCGAGCCGATGTCGACCTTCCCCGCGACCATCTGCGCGGTGATCGGCGCA
Organism: Streptomyces auratus; assembly: GCF_050433025.1. Lineage (NCBI taxonomy): Bacteria > Bacillati > Actinomycetota > Actinomycetes > Kitasatosporales > Streptomycetaceae > Streptomyces > Streptomyces auratus. Next base: position 3,585,238 of record NZ_JBNGCB010000003.1, read on the forward strand.
CCGGTCGCGTAGTCCTGCCACCGCACCTTGTACGTCCTGCCGTCCCGCCTGCCCTGGGCGCGCAGCGCGCGTTCGAAGGAGCCCAGCGAGCGGAGCAGGGTTCCAGCGGTGACGGTGTTGATGGTCTTGGACTGATAGCCGACGGTCACGGTGACCGTCTTGTCGTCCGAGGCGTCCGCGGGGCTGCCGCAGCCGCCGAGCGAGACCGTCAGCAGGGTGGACGACAGCGCCGCCACCAGCACCCGGCGGCCGGCCGGACGCCGGGCGGCGGAAGCGGGAGCGGACCCGGCGGGGGAGGAGACGGGGAACGGAGTGGACGGGGAGCCCGGGAGTCGGGAGCTCATGGCCGGAAGCCTCTCATCGCAGCAGATAGGGCATGTTGACCGTGACCGCACCGGTGGGACAGCGCGCGGCGCACGGGCCGCAGTACCAGCACTCGTCGACGTGCATATAGGCCTTGTTGCTCGCCGGATCGATGGCGAGCGAGTCCAGCGGGCACATGTCGACGCACAGCGTGCAGCCGTCGATGCACCGGGACTCGTCGATGGTCACGGGCACATCGCCGCGTTGGGGCACAAGAGGCATGGCGGTCTCCGGGCAGGGGCGGGAGCGGATGAGGAAAAGAGGGGAGGGGAGGAGCGGGCGGCGGGGCTCAGAGCGTGCGGCGCAACAGGCCCCGCATGGTGAGGCGGTCCCCGCGGAAGCGGATGAACTCCAGGTCGACGGGGGAGCCGTCGGCGAGATGGGTGAGCCGTTCGAGCATCAGCAGGGCGGTGCCGCGGGGAGCCTCCAGCACGGCCGCCGAGTGGGCATCGGCGTTGACGGCCTCCAGGCTGATCTCGGCGGTGCCCAGCGGCTGTCCGGCGGCCTCTTCGAGCAGCCGGAACACGTCGTTGTTCTCCAGGTCGGCGTCGAGCAGCGACAGACCGAGGTCCATCGGGACATAGGTGAGGTCCAGCGACAGCGGCAGACCGTCCAGCCTGCGCAGCCGCTCCACGTACAGCACCTCGCCGCGCGGCGGGATCCGCAGCCGGTCCGCCACCGGGGCCGGTGCGGCGACCGGGCTGATGGTGCGTACCTCATTGGTGACCCTGCCGTGCGCGTGCAGGGTCTCGGCGAGACCCCTCAACCGGTCGAGGGCATGCGGGTACTTGCGGCACACCACGACCGTGCCCACACCCGGCTGGCGTTCCACGAGCTGTTCGGCACGCAGCAGGTCCAGGGCCTGGCGCACGGTGTTGCGCGACGCGCCGTAATCCGCGCCGATCACCTCCTCGTGCGGCAGTACGCCGTCGGGGAAGCGGCCCGCGAGCACCTGATGGCGCAGCAGGTCGGCGAGCTGCCGGGCGCGGTCCGCGCGGAGCCGGCGACGGCGGGCGGCCGCCACCGGTGTGGTGTGCTGGCGGGTGCGTTCGGCTGGCATGCGGTGGACCATACCGACGGGATCCGGCCAATGGTGTTGCCGCAACATTGCGCCACCTGCCACCCTCCCGCCGAGGGCTGTGACCTGCGCTTTCGACGCTGCTCGGGGCAAGATCTGCCACCCCGGACGCGGCTGGACGGCACCTCGGACGCGGCCGGACGGGCACCCCGGATCAGGCCGGACGGGCGCCCCCGATACAGCCCTCCGGAGCCTGGGACGCGGCCCCCGGTGCCCCGGACGCAGCCGTCCGGATCGGCGAATGCGGCCGTCCGGCGCCCGTGTCGCCGGGCGGCCCGCGCCGGCCGGCCGATAGCGTCGCATCCCACCACGGCGCCCCCCGCCCCGCCCGACGACCGGCGCGGGACCCGCCCGGTGCCCGGGTGCCGACGAGGAGGTGGGCGCGTGTCCACATGGCCGTCCGTGCTGTTCGCGCTGCTCGCGGCGGCCAGCAACGCACTGGCCACGGTGCTGCAGCGGCGCGCGGCCCGTACCGTCCCGCTGTCCGCCGGACTGCGGCTGGGACTGCTCGTCGATCTGCTGCACCGTGCCGTCTGGCTCGGCGGGATGCTCGCGGTCGTCGCCGCGGCGTGCTTCCAGGCGCTGGCACTGTCGCAGGGGGCGCTGTCGGTGGTGCAGCCGCTCTTCGTCCTGGAACTGCCGCTCGCGCTGCTCATCGGGCGGGTCCTCCTCGGCGGCCGGATCTCCCGCAGTGGCTGGGTGGGGGTGGCGCTGCTGGTCGTCGGACTCGGCTCCGCCCTCGCCGCCGCCGCGCCCACCATCGGCACCGACCACGCTCCGTTCGTCCGTTGGGTGCCCGCCCTCGTGGTCTGCGCCGCGGTGATCGCCACGGCCGTCGGCGCCGCGCTCCGCCGCGGTGCGGGTGGCGTGCGGGCGGCCTGCTTCGCCGGGGCCACGGCCGTCTCCTACGCACTCACCGCGGCCCTGATGAAGGACGCGACGCACACCTGGCAGGCCGGCGGCCCCGGCGCGTTCTTCACCGCATGGCAGACCTACGGCTTCGCCGCGGTCGGGATCATGGCCATCTTCCTCCTGGAGAACGCCATGCAATCGGGCCCGCTCACCGCCTCGCAGCCGGTGCTCACCCTCGGGGACGCACTGGTGAGCCTGTCGCTGGGCGTCACCCTCTACGACGAGCGGGTACGGGCCGGCTGGTGGCTGGTGCCCGAGGCCCTGGGTGTCGCCCTGGTGCTGTGGGGCGCGGTGCTGCTCTCCCGCGTCGCCCTGGCCCGGGACCTGACGGGCGCACCGGGTACCGCCCCCGCGCCCCCCGGCGGGACCGCCGCCGAAGCCGGACCGCCGTGACCTGGGATCAGCGCGCCGCGCCCCCGAGGTCGGCGCGTATCCGGTCGGCGAACCAGCCGACCGCGGCCTCCCGGCGGGACAGCGGACCCGGCTCGAAGCCCGGCGTGCCGAGGCCCTTTTGCACCTGGGCCACCAAGGCGACGTCTTCGTCATCGGTGAGCCGGCCGAGGTGGATGTTGAGCCGTCGGGCGAGCCGGGTGCGGGCGCCGGCCCCGCGGCGGGTGTAGAAGGCGCCGGGGACGGCGACCCGGTCGACCGCCGTCGGGAGGGCGGTCCAGGCAAGTACGTGGTCGGGGTAGAAGTCGATGAGCGTGTTGGGGTAGATCACCGCGTACCGCCAGACCCGCCGGTCCGCCTCGGTCAGCCCGGGCATGGGGGAGGCGAGCCGCTGGTAGAGCCGCTCGACCCGGTTCGAGGACGGCTTGTCCCGCAGCGGTGAGGTGAAGAGCGCATACGCCTCGGTGGTCTCGCAGGTGTAGCGCCGGTAGTCGAGCAGGCGCATCAGTCCGGGGTGGGCGACCGGGATGTGATAGCCCTCCAGGTAATTGTCGACCGTGACCTTCCAGTTGGCCTGCTGCACCTCGGCGCCGGCCAGATCGTGGATGCGGCCGCGGCCCACCGGTACCAGGTCGGCGCCCGCGTAGTGGCCGACGGCCGCGGCCAGTTGGGCGCACTGCTGCGCCAGCGGCACCGCGTCCGGGTCGAGGTTGGCGAAGACGAACCCGAGGAACGACTCGACCCGGACCGGGAAGAGACCGAGCGCCGGCTTGTCCAGACAGGGGATCTGGCGGGCCTCGGGCGCGCCGACCAGCCGCCCGTCGAGCTTGTACGTCCAGCCGTGATAGGGGCACCGGATGGCCTTCCCGGACGGTTCGGGCGCGCTGACCAGGCGGGTGCCGCGGTGCCGGCACACATTGAGGTGTCCGGCGAGGGCGCCGTCTGCGGTGCGTACGACCAGCACCTCGCGGTCGGCGACGGTGGCGGCGAGCCGCGCGCCGGGGCCGGGGAGGTCGGATTCATGGCACACGAGCTGCCAGGACCTGGCGAAGATGTGCCGTGTCTCGGCGGCGACCAGAGTCGGGTCGGTGTAGTAGCGGGCGGGCAGCGCCTGCCCGGGGAGGTCCTGTTCCGGGACCGGGGTGGTGACTTCAGGGCGCATCGAATCACTCCTCCGTGCCGCACGGACGGGTCGGGCGGTGGCGGGCGCCGCGCAGGGCCCGTACCGGCCTGCCGGGATCCGTGCTGACTCATCGGCCGGTCGTCGGCTCACCGGCAGGGGATCAGCGAAGCCAGGAGTTGTGTCCTGACTAACTGATTAGTTAGTGTAGTGGAGGTGCCGCGCTGGTGCTCCGTCGCAGGGGGCTCGGACGCGGCCGGATACTCCTAGGGGGTGTCTCTCCGATCTCCGTGGGCCTGCGACGCCTGGCACCGCGCCTCGCGGCGTTGTCGCATCACCCACGGACACCCAGTCCGCGGGAGACGCTCCGCCTTGCGATGCACGGCACCTGGGGGCACCTCCCAGCGTTAGCTGGGGGAGCCGCAGGCTGATCCACGGAGACCGAAGAGACACCCCCTCGCCCCGGAGGCACGCATGAGCCGTCGTCGGAGCCTGGTCTGGCTCGGACTCACCCCCGAACCGGAGCGGGAACTGCCCACCACCGTCGCGGCCCTGCGCACCGCCGTACGGGACCTGGCCCACACCCCCGCCGAAGCGGCGCAGGCCGAGCGGCACCGCGTCGAGCGGCTGATCCTGCACGGCACCCAGCAGCGCTGGCTGCGCTATCTCGCCGAGGTGACCGGCCTGGTGACGGCCGTCGCCGGCGGCGCCCGCCCCGGTGACCGGCGGGCCGCACTCCGGGCGGCCGAGGTCGTACTCGACCACCACCGCATGCTGATCGGCCTGCCCGGAACCGGGTACGGCCGGACAGCCGCCGACCGCCGAGCCCTGGAAAGCGCGGTACGCACCCTGCGCACCGCCCCACCGGACGGAGACCGAGGATGACCCGGATCGACTCGCTGACACCCCGGGGGACCCCCGGGGTGCTCGGCGCCGCCCCGGGTGTGGCCGAGGACGCCGAGGCGTACGACGCCGCCGGCGGCTACCGCGGGACGACCTCGGCGGCCGAGCTCCTCGCCGGCATCGACGCCGCCGGTCTGCGCGGCCGCGGCGGCGCCGACTGCCTCACCGCCGCCGGACTGCGCGCCGTCCGTGACGCCGGAGACCGCCCCGTCGTCGTGGCCAACGGCGAGGAGGGCGAGCCCGGTTCGGTCAAGGACCGCTGGCTGCTGCGGGCCCGGCCGCACCTGGTCCTGGACGGGCTGCTGCGGGCCGCGGAGATCACCGGTGCGCGGCGCGGCTATGTGTACCTCTCCGACGCCGCAGCGGGCGAACGGGTGCGCCGCGCGCTCGCCGAGCGGCCGCCGCGGCTGCCGGTGGAGGTTGTCGAGACCCGGCACACGTATGTGGCGGGGGAGGAGTCCGCGGTGGTCCGGCGGATCAACGGCGGACCCGCCCTCCCCACCGCCGAACCGCCCCGCTCGCACGAGGAGGGCGTTGGCGGTAGCCCCACCCTCGTCGCCAATGTCGAGACCCTGGCCCGTATCGCGCTGATCGCCGCCCGGCCGGACGGTGGCCGCCACACCGCGCGCAGCACGCTGGTGACCCTCGCCGGGGGCGGCGCCGATCCGCTGCTCGCCGAGGTGCCCTACGGCTGCACCCTGCGGACCCTGGCCCGCGCCCAGGGCACCCCCGAGCCGGCCGGCGTCCTGATGGGCGGGCTGTTCGGCGGGCTGATCGGGCCCCACTTCCTCGACCTCGCGCTGGGCGCCGACACCCTCGCGGCCGCGGGCGCGGCCCTGGGCTGCGGGGCGATCCGCTTCCTCGCCCCCGAGGAGTGCCCAGTCTCCCTCGCCTCCGCGGCCGTCGCCCATCTCGCCGCCGAGAGCGCACGGCAGTGCGGCAGTTGCGCCACGGGCACCGGCTCGATCCGCGACGACGTCGGCTCGCTGACGACCGGGACGGCCGCCCCCGGCCTCGTCTCCCGGCTGCACCGCCGGGCCACCGCACGGCCCGGCCGCGGTGCCTGCGGGCTGCTGGACGCCGCGGCGCGTACGGCCGGCAGCCTCCTGCGGGCCTTTCCCCACCTCGTCCGGTCCCACCTCGACGCCCCCTGCCCGGCCTGCGCGGCGCCCGCCGCCCCGCTCACCGTGGCCGTCCCCCGCGTCGCCGGCCGCCCCGTGCCCCGCCCGCACTCCGCCGCCTGCCCCGGCCGAAATCGGCCGTGATCTGCGTGCCCGACCCCGGCTTCGAGGCCGCCGTCGCGCCGCCACCGGTGCGTACCGGCCGCGGACGACCGGGAAAGGGGATGCGGGAAGATGGCACGGGACGGGCCCGCCGCGCCCGTGGAGGATTTCGACACGACCCGGGGAGCACTCACGTGGCCAAGGCTGGACGCACTCTCGAAACGCGGGAACGGATTCTTGCCGCCGCGTGCGAAGTGATCGCCGAGGTCGGCTTCGAGAAGATCCGGATGCGGATGGTCGCGGAACACGCCGGGGTGTCGACGGCCCTGCTCCACTACCACTTCGAGAACCGCGAGCGGCTCTTCGCCGAGGCGATGACCTATTCCTTCGGGCAGACCGGCACCGATCTCGAACGGGACGCCGACACCGTGGCGGCCTCCGTGGTCCTGGCCCGCATCCTGCACAACATGCTGCCCACGGACCCGGAGCTGCGGCAGGACTGGCGGCTGTGGCAGGAACTGTGGGTCAGGGCCCTGCGCGACGAGACCGCCCAGCAGCTCGCCGTCGATCTCTACGACCAGCTGCACACCTGGCTCGTCCAGGCCATCCGGCGGGGCATCGCGGCGGGCGAATTCCGCGACTGCGACGTCGACGCGACCAGCTCGCTGCTGCTCGCGCTGAGTGACGGGTTCGGCATCCGGCTGATGCTGGGCGACCCCAGGATCGACCTCGCTGCCGCCCAGACAGCCATCTGGCGGGCCGTCGCGGGGACGCTCGGCGTCCCCGACACCTTCCCCGAGATCTGATACCGCCGGCCGGAACGCCCCTGGTGGCGCCGCGGTGACGGTGGCAGCCGGGCCCGCCGGCGCTACGGCGACAGGACCGTGAGTGCGTCCTGCGCCCGGGCGACGGCGGCGGAATGGCCGAACAGACCGGGCAGCCCGCCGGAGTGCGGCAGCACGGTGCGTCAGCACCTTCCCTGGCCCGGGGGTGTCCACCAGCCCGGCCGTCGTGCCACCGGACCCGAGGGCCACGACGACGGTGCCAGGTCCGGTGCCTGGCCGAGCAGTTCGCGCCCGCACTCGGCATAGCCGTACGCACCCAGCGGGCTGGAACGCCCTTGGGAATTCCCCGGATGGCCGGTGGGGTGCGACGTGGCCGGATTCGGACGCTATGCTTGCTGGATACAAGCAATGTATTCAGCCGGCCGACGGCATCACCGCGAAGGATCACGACGATGAGTAAGGGCACGGTCCATGCCTGCGACCGGGCTGCCGCGCAGGTCACCGCCTCGTCGAGGCTGGAGGACGCTGCCGCCGGGCTGGGGACGGAGATCGTCCGCTTCTCCCGGTTGATGGCGGCATGGAAGCAGCGCGCCAAGACGGACGGCGGTGCGGCCGACCGGGTGCTGCTGGCCAGGCTGGTGGTCGGCGGGGATCAGCGGGCGACCGACCTGGCCGCCGACGCCTTCCTCGACCTGTCGACCGTCAGCCGTCAGGTGCGTTCGCTGGTCGAACGGGGCCTGGTCACCCGTCGCCCCGATCCGGAGGACCGTCGTGGGTCGCTGCTGGCCGCGACGGAGGCCGGGCGTGCCGCTTTCGCGCAGTACCGCCGTCAGCGCGACGCCGAACTGGCTGAGCTGCTCGAACCGTGGTCGCCCCAGGACCGGGCCGATCTGATCCGGCTGCTGGGCCGCCTCAACGAGGACATGGCAGAACGACAACACACACGGCTGGGTCCCGGGGGAGACCAGGGCGCCGCCGTGGAGCAGGGAGACATACGTACATGAGCACAGCCACCTCTCCGCCCGAGGCGGGAGCCGAGGCGATACCCGCCCCAGGCTTCCTGAGTCACCGTCAGATCCTCACCATCCTCAGCGGCTTGATGCTGGGGATGTTCCTGGCCGCCCTCGACCAGACCATCGTCAGCACCTCGATCCGGACCATCGCCGACGATCTGCACGGCCTCAGCCAGCAGGCCTGGGCGACCACCGCCTATCTGATCACCTCGACGATCGCCACCCCGCTGTACGGCAAGCTGTCCGACCTGCACGGCCGCAAGCCCTACTACCTGGCCGCGATCACGATCTTCGTCGCGGGCTCGGTGCTGTGCACCTTCTCCACCTCGATGACCGAACTCGCCGCGTTCCGGGCCGTACAGGGCCTGGGCGCCGGCGGTCTGATGTCGCTGGCGCTGGCGATCCTCGGTGACATCGTCCCGCCCCGGGAACGGGCCCGGTACCAGGGCTACATGCTCGGCACCTTCGCCACCTCCAGTGTGGCCGGGCCGCTGATCGGCGGGGCCCTGGCGGGCCAGGACCAGCTGCTCGGCCTCACCGGCTGGCGCTGGGTCTTCCTGGTCAACGTACCGATCGGCATCATCGCGCTGTTCGTGGTCGCCAAGGTCCTCAACATCCCGCACACCAGGCGCGATCACCGCATCGACTGGTGGGGCGCGGTCACCATCTCGCTCGGTGTCGTGCCGCTGCTGCTCGTCGCGGAGCAGGGTCGGGAGTGGGGCTGGGACTCGTCCCGGTCGATCGCCTGCTATGCCATCGGCGTGGTCGGCATCATCGCCTGGATCCTGGTCGAGCGGCGGATCGGGGACGACGCCCTCATCCCGATGCGGCTGTTCCGCAACGGCACCTTCAGCAAGACCAGCCTGATGTCCGTGCTGATCGGTATGGGGATGTTCGGCGGATTGCTGATGATCCCGCAGTACCTCCAGATCGTGAAGGGTGCCAGCCCCACCAAGTCGGGTCTGGAGATGCTGCCGCTGATGGCGGGCATGTTGATCGCTTCGGTCGCGTCCGGCCAGATCACCGGCAAGACCGGCCGCTACAAGATCTTCCCGATCATCGGCACCGCGCTGATGTTCGCGTCGATGCTGCTCTTCCACTTCCGCGTCCAGTGGGACACCCCGCTGTGGGAGACCATGATCTACATGCTGGTCTTCGGCCTCGGCCTGGGCGGCTGTATGCAGACCCTGGTGCTGTCCGTACAGAACGCGGTGCCGCCGCGGGACATGGGCGTGGCGACCTCGTCGGCCACGTTCTTCCGGCAGATGGGCGCCACCGTTGGCACCGCGATCTTCCTGTCGGTGCTGTTCAGCACGGTCGGCGAGAAGATTTCCGGGGCGTTCAAGGACGCCGTGTCCACCGAGCGGTTCCAAGCCGCACTGCACGATCCCGCGGTGCTGCGCGACCCCGCCAACAAGCCCGTGCTGGACATGCTCAAGCACCCCGGCAACGGCAACTCCTCGGGCGTGCTGAGCGATTCGTCGTTCATTCAGCACCTCGACCCGCGGCTGGCGGAGCCGTTCAAGCGCGGCTTCGCGGAGTCGATGCACACCGTGTTCCTCATGGGCGCGGTCGTCGTCGCACTGGCCTTCGTGCTGATGTGGTTCATCAAGGAGATGCCGCTGCGGCAGCTGTCCGGCCTGCAGGCGCGGGCCCAGGCGGAGGCGGACGCGGCGGCGCAGTCCGCCGGGGGCGCGGCGGACGGTGTCGCCGACGACGCGGAGGGTGCCGCGAACGAGGCTGACGCCGCTGGTTCGCCTGCTCCGGACGAACGTGCCGCACCGGCCGAGGTCCCGGCGGACGAGCCCGTACCGGCCCTCGTCGCACCGCCCGCCGGCTCCGTGACCGGCGCGACCGGTCCCGCGATCCGGGGCACGGTGCGGGACGGCGACGGCCGGCCGGTGGACCGGGCCGCGGTCACCCTGATCAGTGTCGGCGGCCGGCAGCTCGGCCGTACCTCGACCGGGGCGGACGGCGGCTACTCCCTGCCCACGACGGGTGCCGGCACCTACGTACTGATCGGCTCCGCGGGGGCTCGTCAGCCGCAGGCCGCGACCGTCGTGGTGGGCGCGGAGCCGGTGTCGTTCGATCTGACCCTCAGCGGTGCCGCGGGCCTGTCGGGCGAGGTCCGTGCGGAGAAGGACGACGACCCGGTGCCCGGCGCGCTCGTCGTGGTCACCGACGTCCGCGGCGAGGTCGTGGCGTCGGGTGTGGCCGGCCAGGACGGCGGCTTCGCCTTCGGTGAACTGAGCCCGGGCAGCTACACCCTGGCCGTCAGCGCCGCGCACCACCGCCCGTCCGCGCTCCAGGTAGAGGTCGCTTCCGGCGCCCGCAACTGGTACGAGGTCCGGCTGACGCTCGGCGCCCAGGTCCGGGGCACCGTCCGCACGGCACACGGCAGTCCGGTGGACGATGCCCGGGTGACCCTGCTGGACCCGGCGGGCAATGTCGTGGGCACCGCCACCAGCGGCCGGGACGGTGAGTACGTCTTCACCGATCTCGACAGCGGCGACTACACCCTGATCGCCAGCGGCTACCCGCCGGTGGCGACCCCGCTGTCCGTGGGGGCCGCCGGGCACGGCGAGTGCGACATCGAGCTGGGCCATGACCCGGTGACGTGACGGCCGCCGGCGAGTGAGGCGGAGCCGACGGGCCCGGTGCGGACGCGCGCCGGGCCCGTCGGCCATGACCGGGCCGGGCGGTTCTCGTCGGCACCCAGCGCGCGGGAGCCGGCCGGCGCGGCGTCGCCCACCGCGTCCGTCGCCGACGCCAGGAGCCCTCCGACCACCGCTTTCCCACCCACCGGGTTTGGCGCCGCGGCCCCCGCCTACGTACAGTTCCGCCGAAGCTTGAATAGAACACACGATCCCAGGGGAAACGGCAGCGGCGATGACGGTGACCGAAACAGGCATGGCCGAGGGCGCGGGTATCGACGCGGAACGGATGGCGGTCTGCCTCAGCGTGCTGGAGGAGCTCGACGCGCTGCCCATCGACCACCCCGACGCCATCGCCATACGGCGCGCCACCGCCGGGATCTACCGCAAGGTGAAGCAGCGGCGCCGGCACGAGCGCCGGGCGGCCAAGACCGCCAACGACCGGGCGGTGACCGCGGCCACCGCCACCGGCGCCCCCGACCGGATCGACGACGAGACGCAGGGGCTGGCCCTCAGCAGCTCCGTGACGAGCGAGATCGCCGGAATCCTGGAGCGGCCCCGGTCCTGCTACACCTGCAAGAGCCGCTACGTCCAGGTCGATGCCTTCTACCACCAGCTCTGCCCGCCCTGCGCCAAGGAGAACCGGGCCCGCCGCGACGCCCGCACCGACCTCACCGGCCGGCGCGCGCTGCTCACCGGCGGCCGGGCGAAGATCGGCATGTACATCGCGCTGCGGCTGCTGCGCGACGGCGCCCACACCACCGTCACCACCCGCTTCCCGAACGACGCCATCCGCCGCTTCAAGGCGATGCCGGACAGCGCGGAGTGGCTGCACCGGCTGAAGATCGTCGGGATCGACCTCCGGGACCCGGCGCAGGTCCTCGCGCTCGCCGATGCGGTGAGCGCCGAAGGCCCGCTCGACATCCTGATCAACAACGCCGCCCAGACCGTCCGCCGGTCGCCCGACGCCTACGGACAGTTGATCGCCGCCGAATCCGCGCCGCTGCCCGCCGGGGAACTGCCCGCCTCGGTCGTCCTCGGGCACTTCGGCAGCGGTGCCCCCGCCGCCCTCCCCGCCGCCACGGCCGGCTCCGGCGCCCTGACCGCCGAGGACATCACCGCGCTCGCCCTGACCACCGGTTCCGCCTCGCCCGCCCGGATCGAGGCGGGCACCGCGATCGACGCCGGCGGGCTGGTCCCCGATCTGCATGCGACCAACAGCTGGATCCAGAAGGTGGACGAGGTCGACCCGGTCGAGCTGCTGGAAGTCCAGCTGTGCAATATGACCGCGCCCTTCCTGCTGGTGAGCAGGCTGCGCCCGGCGATGGCGGCGGCCCCCGCGCGCCGTAAGTACGTGGTCAACGTCTCGGCGATGGAAGGCCAGTTCAGCCGCGGCTACAAGGGCGCCGGGCATCCGCACACCAATATGGCCAAGGCGGCGCTGAACATGCTCACCCGCACCAGCGCCAGGGAGATGCTGGAGACCGACGGCATCCTCATGACCGCCGTCGACACCGGCTGGATCACCGACGAGCGCCCGCACCCCGACAAGATGCGCCTGGCGGACGAGGGCTTCCACGCCCCGCTCGACCTGGTCGACGGCGCCGCCCGGGTCTACGACCCGATCGTCCGCGGCGAGCTCGGTGAGGACCTGTTCGGCTGCTTCCTGAAGGACTACGCCCCCGCGGCCTGGTGAGCCGTCCGCGGCCTGCCGAGGGCATCAGCCGGCCGGACGCTCGCGGGCTCCGGACGGCTCCCGGCGGCGCGGACGCGGCGCCGCGGACGGCTCCCGGGCCTCCTCCGGTGGCGCCGCGTCGGCCCCCGGGACGGGCAGCGTGCTGCGCAGCCGCGCCAGCAGGGCCCTGGCCGCGGGGGCGGCGGGCCCGTCCGTCCGCCAGGTCAGGGCGACCCGGCCGCGCGGCTGCGGTGCGGCGAGCGCCAGCGTCCGCAGCCCGGCCGCGGCCCCGTCCGCCGGCGGCGGGATGACGGCCACGCCGAGGCCCCGGGCGGCGAGCCGCTCCAGCACCGGCGGAGCGGCCGCCTCGAAGGCGATACGGGGCCGGAACCCGGCCTCCGCGCAGGCGCGTTCGAGCACCCCGCGCAGGCCGGTACCGCGCGGCAGGCTGATCAACGGGCGGTCGCGGAGCGCGGCCAGCGGGATGCTCCCACCGGCCGGGTACGTGCTGAGCAGGGGATCGTCGGCCGCGACGGCGGCGACCAGCGGCTCGTCGACCACGAGCCGTACGGAGATCCCCGGCGGGGGTTCCTCCGCCACGAGGCCGGTCACGGCGAGGTCGAGTTCCCCGCGGTGCAGCGCGTCGAGCATCCGCTCCGAGGTGTCCTCCGTGAGGGAGATCTCGACCTGCGGATGGGCGTCGTGGAAATCGGCCAGCAGCGACGCCATATCGAATCGGCGGGTGCTCGCGCCCGAGACCAGGCCGACCCGGACCCGCCCCCGCAGCAGCCCGCTGAACTCGTCCACGCTCTGCCGGATCCCCTCGGCGGCGGCGAGCGCGGCCCGCGCAAAGGGAAGCACGGCCCGCCCCACCTCCGTTACGGTCACCGCCCGGCTGCCGCGGTCGAGGAGCGGCTGCCCCAGCTCCCGTTCGAGCTGCCGTATCTGGGCGCTCACCCCGGGCTGCGCCAGATGCAGACGGGCCGCGGCCCGGGTGAAGTTGGCCTCCTCCACCACCGTGACGAAGTACCGCAGCTGTCGAAGTTCCATAACTGATCATTCTAGTGAGCAGAAACAGCAGCTCTTGGACTTATGGCCAACGCTCCAAGATCCTTGAGACCGGAGGACATTGGAGAGGGGATGCGCCGATGGACATCAAGGCGGAGATCGCGGCCGAACGACGGGAACTGGCGGACGTGCTGGACGGCCTGTCGGCCGGACAGTGGCAGGCACCGACGCTGTGCGCGGGGTGGCGGGTACGGGAGCTGGCGGCCCATATGTCGTTGGGGTTCCGCTACTCGCTCCCCAGGACGGTCGCCGAACTGGTCCGATCGGGCGGCCGCCTCCACCGGATGACCGACCGGTGCGCCCGAAGGGACGCCGCTGGCGCGTCGACCGGGGAGCTCGCCGGCTTCCTCCGGGACAATGCGACGCACCCCTGGACCCCGCCGGTCGGCGGCCTGGCGTCGGCGCTCGGGCACGACGTGGTCCACGGCCTGGACTTCACCGTCCCCCTCGGCCTCGACCGCCAGGTGCCCGCCGCCCGCATACGCTTCCTCCTGGAGCAGATCACCCCCAGGACCGCTCGGTTCTTCGGAGCCGACCTCGGCGGCATCGCCCTGTGCGCCGAGGACCTCGACTGGTCCCTGGGCACCGGCGCCCCGCTCTACGGCACCGCCCAGGACCTGCTGTTGGTCGCGTACGGCCGCAAGCTGCCGCCGGGCCGTCTCCAGGGGGAGCCGCAGCACCGCTTCGTGGCGGGCTGAGGGCGGCCGCCTGCCGTATCCGCGGAGGGGCCGTCGGCCGTGCGCCAACGGCCCGCGGTCCCAAGGCCCGCGGCCGGGACGCTCAGCCCTCCAGCCCGTGCCGCGCCAGCAGCGGCTCGATCTGCGCATCCCGGCCGACCACCGCGCGAAACGCCCCCATCGCATCGACGCTGCCGCCCTTGCTCAGCAGCTCCCGGCGGAAGATCTCCCCGCTCTCGCGCACCGTCTTCCCGTTCTCCCGGAACCAGCGCACGGTGTCGGCGTCCAGGACTTCCGCCCAGCGGTAGCCGTAGTACCCGGCCGCGTAGCCGCCGTGGAAGACATGGGCGAAGTAGCCGGTGCGGTAACGCGGCGGGATCGCGGCCATCGCGAGCCCGTAGCGCTGCAGGGCTGCCGTCTCGAAGGCCTCGGCGGCGCCTTCCTCCGGCACCTGGTCGGCGGAGAGGCTGTGCCAGGCCCAGTCGATCACCGCGGCCGCCTGATGCTCCACCATCCGGAACCCCGCACCGAAGGTCTCCGCCTCGCGCAGCCGGGCAGGCAGTTCGGGCGGCATCGGCTCGCCGGTGACGTGGTGTCGGGCGTAATGCGCCAAAACCTCCGGCCAGTCCGCCCACACCTCATTGACCTGGGACGGGAACTCGACGAAGTCGCGCGGCACCTGGGTGCCCGACAGCAGCGGGTAGCGGACGTCCGAGAACAGACCGTGCAGCGCATGCCCGAACTCGTGGAACAGCGTGTGGACCTCACTCCACGTCAGCAGCACCGGTTCGCCCGCCGGCGGTTTCGCGACATTGAGATGGTTGACCACCACCGGCTTGTGGCCGAGCAGACGGGACTGCGACACCAGCGCGTCCATCCAGGCGCCGCCCCGCTTGGACTCGCGGGCGTGGAAGTCGCCGATGTACAGGCCCAGTTGACTGCCGTCGGCGTCGTGCACCTCGTAGACGCGGGCGTCCGGATGGTGCGGCACCAGATCGGGGCGCGGGGTGAAGCCGATCCCGTAGACCAGCCCGGCGGCATGAAAGACACCGTCGTGCAGCACGGTCTCCAGCTCCAGGTACGGCCGCAGCGCCGCCGCGTCGAGGTCGAAGCGCTCCCGGCGCACCCGCTCGGAGTAATACTGCCAGTCCGCTGCGCCGATCTCGGCAACTCCGGCCGCCTCGGCCAGGGCCGCGCCCTCCCGCTCGGCGTTGGCGACGGCGGGGGCGACCAGTCGGCCGAGCAGATCCTCGACGGCCTCGGTGGTGCCGGCGGTCCGGTCCGCGACCTCCCAGGCGGCGTGGCTGGGGTAGCCGAGCAGGGCGGCGCGCTCGGCGCGCAGCCTGGCCAGGGTGACGGCGATGGGGCCGTTGCTGTCGATCCCGCGCCCCAGGGAGGCGGCCAGCAGGCGCTCGCGCAGGGCGGGATCGTCGAGCGCGGCGAGCTCCGGCTGGTTCGAGAAGTTCTTCAGGCTGAGCACGAACTTGCCCTCGTGCCCGAGCGCTTGGGCGTTCCGGGCGGCGGCCGCGATCTGGTCCGCGGACAGCCCGGCCAGCTCCTCGGCGCGGTCCAGCACCAGCGCGGCGGCCGCATCGGCGGTGCGCAGGTTCTGCCCGAACTCGGTGGACCGGGCGGCGATTTCGGCGTTGAGCTCGCGCAGCCGCTGCTGCTGTTCCGGGGCGAGGCGCGCACCGGCGCGGACCCGGCGGGTGTGATGGCGTTCCAGCAGCATCTGCTGTTCCGCGTCCAGCCCGAGCTGCTCGCGCCGCTCCTGGAGCGCGTCGAGCCGGGCGAACAGTGCGGGGTCGAGCAGCAGCGCATCGTCATGGGCGGCCAGCCGGGGGGTGATCTCGGCTTCGAGCGCCTGGATCTCGTCATCGGTGTCGCAGGCCGCCTTGTTGAAGAACACCCGGCTCACCCGGTCCAGCACCGCTCCGCTGCGCTCCAGCGCCTCGACGGTGTTCTCGAAGGTCGCCGGCCCGGCACCGGCGCTGATCGCCGCCACCTCGGCCAGTTGCTCGTCCATGCCGCGCAGGAAGGCGGGCAGAAAGTGCTCGTTACGGATCCGCGCGAAGGGCGGCAGCTCGTAGGGCAGATCGCTCGGCGCAAAGAAGGGATTCGACGTCACAGCGTTCGACACTACGCCGGAGGCCCGGCCCGGGTACGGCAGTCGCGCCAGGAGAACAGCTTGTGCGCGCCGGTAGTTGAGACCCGAAATGTGCGGGGGCCGAGGGGAGGGGCGGTGGGGCACCCCGCTCTTCTGCCGGCCGGACGGCGACTGAGCCCCTCCCCGCCGCGGCACAAGCATCCCGGGCCGTTCCCGGGCCCGCGCCCGGCCCGCGCTCGGCCCGCTCCCGGGAAGCGACGACGGACCATCCGTGATGTGATCGAAGGCAAGGCGAACCACACTCCTGAGGCAGGAGGAATCATGGCCAGCAAGCTGCGGGCGCGGGACATCATGTCCGGCGGAGCACACTGCGTGGGGGCACACGAGTCCTTGAAGGACGCGGCGAAGATGATGCGCGATCTGGACGTCGGCTGCCTGCCCATCTGCGGTGACAACAACAAGCTGACCGGGTTGATCACCGATCGTGACATCGTCGTCTCGTGTTGTGCCGAAGGGATCGACCCGGCGACGGTACAGGCCGGTTCGATGGGCGGACGGCTGCACTGGATCGACGCCGACGCGGACGCCAGCGAGGTGCTGAAGACCATGGAGCAGCAGCACATCAAGCGCCTGCCGGTGATCGATGTCAAGGGCGGCCACCAACTGGTGGGAATGATCACCGAGGCCGATCTCGCCAAGAACCTCAGCGACAAACAGATCGCGGAGTTCGCAAGCGCCGTCTACGCAACCGCCTGACCCCGGAACGGCTCCGTCCGTTCAGCACCGGCCAGGCGCGCTACCGGTACCGAGTCCGGCGGCGCGCTTGAGCCGGGCACGCTTGAGCCGGCACGTCTGAGCCGGGCAGGCCTGAGCCGGGCCGTCCGAGCCGGCCTGCCGCGTCCGGGTGCCGGCGTACCGCTTCCGGGCGGGACGGAGCCCGGTGTCCGCCCCATGGGCCGGTGTTGGGGACGGTGGCCCAACCGATTAGCCTGCGGTGATCAACATCGGATCGGAGCGCTGGGCGCATGCTCGGTTGCGCCCACACGAAAGGACTTGCTCCTGTGTCCATGCCCTCCCCACCGCAGGGCGGTTACGGCCCTTACGGACAGCCGGGCCAGGCCCCTTACGGACAGCCGGGCCCCTCCCCGTACGGCCCGCCGGGACAAGTCCCCTACGGGCAGCCGGCGCAGGCTCCGTACGGCGGGCCCGGGATGCCGCAGCAGGGCGGCTACCCCGGCGGTCAGCTGCCCGGCGGCCCCGTACCCGGGCCTCCCGGCGGCCGGCCGCCGCGGCAGGTGCGGATACCCGGCATCGTCCGTGCGCTCCTCGTCCTTGTGATCTTCGGCGGGGTGGCCACCTGGGTGGCGCTGCACCAGGACGAGTACAACGCCGAGAGCCGCAAGGGCCCCAAGGTCGATCCGCACAGCGCCGGTACGGCTCAGGTGGGCGACTGCCTGCGGCAGACCGGCGGCACGGACGAAGAGCCGATTCTCCGGACGGTCGGCTGTGCCGAGCCCGCGGCGAAGTACAAGGTCGTGAGGCGTGAACCGCACGCCGAATGCGGGCCCGGAGAGACCCGCTACCGGCAACTCGACGGCCACTACGAGACCTTGAACCTCTGCATGACGCGTGTCGGCGACAAGGCCGCGGCCTCCTAGGACGCCGGCAGCCGGAATGCCCTGGCTGGCCGGCGGGGGAGCCGGACCGTTTCCAGTGGGATTCCCCGCACGGCGAGAGCGCCTGACGGTGGCTCGTCCGTGACGGACGAGCCACCGTGCCGTGCAAAGGCGGAGCATCAACGGATTTCCCTCAACAGGCCGGGAAATGCCGGGGATTGCGGACCGTGCTCAGTGCCCCGCGGAACGCGGCAGGACCAGTCGCATGCCGGGGAAAATGAGGTGCGGATTCGCCCCGATCACCTTTCGGTTCAGCCGGTAGAATTCGCGCCAGTCGCATCCGTGCGCATACGCGAGGCCGCTCACCGTGTCCCCGGTATTGACGACGAGCGACCTGCCGGTACTCCGATGACTTCCGTCTTTGTGGCGCTTCTCATGGAGCTGCGGATGCCGTACCCGGCCGCGGGCCGGCGCACCGGCGTGCCGCTGCGGGGCGGCGTGCGCGGTGGTGGAGCGCGGCGCGCTGTGCCGGGTGGCCGAGTTGAGTCCTAGCGAGGCCGAGCAGGCCGGCCAGGCGCCCCAGCCCTGACGGGCCAGCACCCGTTCCGCGACCTGGATCTGCTGCGCCCGACTCGCCCGCGCCGCCCGTGACGCATAGGCGCCGCCGCCGAACGAGTGCCAGGTGGAGTGGGCGAGCTGCAGCCCTCCGGAGAAGCCGTTCCCCGTGTCGATACGCCAGTTCCCTCCGCTCTCGCACCCGGCGAGACGGTCCCAGGCGCCTCCCCGGGCCTCGGCCGGCGCTCCGGACGCGAGGTTCAGCACACCGGCCGCCAACAGGACGGCCGCCGCCGTGATGCCCCGGATCCGCTGGCCCCGAAATTCATTCCGGGCGGTCGATTCCGATGCCTGACGAAATTCCATGCGGGTACTCCCGTCGCCCGCCGCGCAGTTGCCTGGCGGCATTTCAGAAAACCCGGCGCCTTAACGGTGGGCGTGTTCGAACGATGCTCGAACCGCATTTCCGTACGGCGCCGTGAATTTGACGGGGAAGAGACAACCATGCCCCGACTTCCGCCCGGCAGAGCGCGCGGTAGCGCCATCGCCTTCCGCCCTGCACCCTTGCCGTCCGTCCGCGACCGTGCCTGCACACGGCGCACCTGATCAGACCGGCAGGGGCGCACCGTTCTTGCCCGAGGCGCATGACACCCACGAGCCCCGCGATCACCTGCCCGGCCCCGGGGTGTCCGCCGAGCGCATCCGGCGCACGTGTTGCATGCGCTGCGCAGGTCCGCATGCACCGCGCACGGGCGCCGGCGCGGTGCAACGACCCGTGTCGGCACGGTGCAACGGCCCGTGTCGGCCGGTACGGCGAGGTGCAGGGGCCGGCCGCACCCTGAAACGCGGCGGCCGGCCGCAGGAAACGCCTCCACCTGTATCTGCACCTGGCGGGGCTCCCAACAAAAGGGCGTATGTCTTTAAACCGCCACGAAATGGACAGGCGACCCACCCTGTGGTCCATTGGAAAGAAGTGTGTCTGCACACAGGAGGCAGCAGGGGAGGCAGCAGTGGCCGACGTGGAGGTGCTGGTCGTGGGGGCCGGGCCGGTCGGCCTGACGGCGGCCTGCGAACTGCGGCGCCGAGGGATCGGGTGCCGCATCGTCGACAGGCTCCCCGCGCGGCAGCCGTACGCCAAGGCGGTCGGCATCCAGCCCAGGACGCTGGAGATCTGGGACCGGATGGGGGTGGTCCGGGAGGTCCTGGCGGCCGCGGTGCCGCTGCGGGGACAGTTGCTCTACGTCAACGGCGCCCAGCAGGCGCGGATAGAACTGACGCTGCCGCCGGAGGTGCCGTACCGCTTCGCCGCGCTACCGCAGAACGACACCGAGCGGATCCTGGAGGAAGTGCTCGTGCGCGGCGGCGGCCGGGTCGAACGCGGCACCGAGCTGGTGGGCTTCGAGCAGGACGCGGACGAGGTCCGGGCCGAACTCGCGCTGCCCTCCGGCGCCCGGGAGCGGATCGGCGCCGGCTACCTCCTCGGGTGCGACGGCGCCCACAGCATCGTCCGCAAGGTTCTCGGGTTCGGCTTCGAGGGTGCCGCTCTCCCCGAGGAGTACATGCTGGGGGACGTCGAGGTCGACTGGGAACTGCCGCCCGGCTACGCGGTCCGGTCCATGCACCAGCGCGACGGGCACACCGACGACCTGCTGGTGTGCATTCCGCTGCCCGGCCGCAACCGCTACCGGATGTCCATGCTCGTCCCGCCCGAACTCTCCCGGGCTCAACTCCCCGGTGACGAGGGCGTGTTGCACGGCCTGGAGGGCGGCGGCCCCGCCCCCGGTCTGGAACACCTCCAGGCGGTCCTGGACCGGCTCGCCCCGCAGCCCGCCACCGCCTCCCGGCTCCGCTGGTCCTCGGTCTTCCGGATCAGCCACCGCCTGGTGGACCACTACGGCGCGCACCGGGTGTTCCTCGCGGGGGACGCCGCCCACATCCATCCGCCCACGGGCGCACAGGGCATGAACACCGGTATCCAGGACGCCTGCAACCTCGCCTGGAAGGTGGCCATGGCGGTGCGGTCGACGGCGAGTGCACAGCTCTTGCGGAGCTACGACGCGGAACGCCGCCCCGTGGGCGAGGAGGTGGTGCAGCGGACGGTGCGGCACGCCGCTGAGGGCGTCCAGGCGGATCCGGACGACCCGTCGACGGTGATCCGGCGCGAGGCCCAGCTGCTCGTCAACTACCGGGGCAGCCCGATCGTCGCGCCGGACCGGCCGCCGCACCAGGGCCCCGCACCCGGGGACCGGGCACCGGACTGCGGCGGTCTCCGCTTCGACCTCACCGCCTTCCCGTCCCGGCTGTTCGACCTCCTGCGCGGCCAGGAGCACACCGTGCTGCTCTATGCGGACCACCCGGAGCAACTGTTGCCGTACGGCGAGCTGGTGGCGTCGGCGCGGAGCGCGGCGCACGGGCAGCTGGACGCCTGGGTGATCGTGGCCCCGCACACCGCGACGGACGGCCTGCTGCTGCCCGTCGTCCGGGATGCGCTGGACGAGTTCCGGCAGAGCTACGGAGCAGCCGGCGGCGCGGGGTTCGTCATCCGCCCCGACGGCTACCTGGGGCTGCGCTCTTCGCAGGTGAGCGGTCCGGAGCTGGTGTCGTACCTCGCGGCGACCTTCCGGACGTGAGGGGCGCAGTGCCGCTCTCCCCGGCGGCGCGGCCGTGCGCCGGCGCCGTCGCCGACGGCTACTCGCTGACGGCGGCCTGCCAGGCCTCGACCATCAGCCGGCCCTCACCTTCGCGGTCCAGTGCCGTGAACGCCGCGTCGGCCTGGGTGGCCGAGTACCCCGCCGCCCGGTGCAGCGCGGCGAAGTCCTCCCGGCTGACCACGCCGTCCCCGTCGGTGTCGGCCAGCGCGATGGTCGCGGCGATCGACGGGCCCACGACGGAGCCGATGGCTCCCGACATGCCGGCGCGGGAGAACGCCTTGATGAACTGCTCCTGGCTCAGGCGTCCCGTACGGTCCACGTCGGCCAGGTCGGCGAGCTGCTCGAAGGTGTGGCGCATCCCCGCCTGCAGCGCCTGCGCCTTGGCCGAGTCCGCCGGCTCACCCACCGCGTCCGCCAGCACGCGGGCCCGCGCGGTGAAGTCCTGGGCGGTCAGATAGCCGTCGCCGTCGGTGTCGTACGTGGCGAAGCGCTGCTCGTACTCCGCGCGCAGGGCTTTGGGGATCATGGGCATTCCTTCCGGACGAGGTGCTCCTGGCGGAGCCTGAGCGGCGGCTCTTCGCGGGCGCCACGAAGAGCCGCCATGAGCACATTAAGTGGCCGACTTCTTGCGGAGGGTCATCAGTGGGTGTGTCCGGCGTGGCTCCCCGGGGGCCGGAGTCGGTCGGCGCCGTCCGAATAACTATTCGGTTCGGCCGCGGAAGATCACGTATGATCCCGAGCCAAAACGAATATCTGTCGCAGTCGCCCGCACAGGCGGATATTTCTCCGTCGTCTCGGACCAGGGTGGCTGCGCAGGGGGGAAGGAAACCCGATGAAGTCATCCCGTCTCCGGCATCGTCTCGCCGGTACCGCGGCCCTGACCGTCCTGGTCGGGGCCGGTGCGCTCGCGACCGCGCCGGCCGCGTCCGCCAAGGCCAACCTCATTGCGATCAACAAGGTCGCCCTGCGTGCCCCGGGCCTGCAGATGAAGGTCACCTACTCCTGCGACCCCGGCATGAACCATCAGCTGGTCGCCAACGTGTTCAATGCCTCGACCGTCCACAATGGCTCGGAAGCCGCCGGGACGATCAAGAAGGACAAGCTCATCTGCGACTACGCCGACCACACGGTGCAGGTGAACCTCCGGGTGGAGGTCGGTTCGTCCTTCGACAAGGGCGACAAGGTGAAGGCCGTCGTCTTCTACTTCGACGACGAGGGGTTCAGCTACGCGCGCCAGGAGACCGCCGCGGTGCTCTGAGTGAGCCGGCCCCCGGCGGACGGGACGCCCTCCCGTCCGCCGGCGGTACCACCTCCTGGAGCCCGGCAGTCTCCCGGGTCGAGGTCGACGGCGCGGCCCGTACCTGCCGGCCGGAGCGCAGGGTGGCAACAGCAGATATTTCGGGTCGGTCACGCCTGCAACCGACGGGTCGGGCAAACAGTCCTACGGGGCATGAAAAGACGACTGAACCTGCGCATGCGGCGGTCCGCTGCCGGTCGCCGGGTGGGCGCCGCGCTCGCCTTCACGGCGCTGACCGTTCCGCTGACGGTGGCCTTCGGCTCCACGGCCCAGGCCGCCACCGCGTCCTCGTGCACCGCGGCCCGCGGTCCCTACCAGAAGCAGGCCGAGAAGTTCCTCGGGCTTCCGGTGGACGGCCGGCAGTCGGCCGCGGACTGCCGGGCGATCCGTGCCTTCCAGACCAGCCACGGCATCACCCCGAACATCGGCTACGCGGGCCCCGTCACCTGGGGGGTGATGAGCCTGGTCGCGCAGCAGCAGGCGGCCGGGAACAACCCGAACAAGGCACAGAAGTGCCCCACCAACAAGGGGCGGATAGCCTGCGTCGACCTGACCCGCCAGCTCAGCTGGGTCCAGGACGGCTCGAAGCTGGTGTACGGGCCGGTGCCGGTCCGCAGTGGTCGCGACGGTTACGAGACCCGCACCGGCGCCAAGAAGATCTACTGGCGCAACCTGCACCACTATTCGACGATCTATCACGTGGCCATGCCCTACAGCCAGTTCTTCGACGGCGGCCAGGCATTCCACGCCATCAGCGGCAGCGTCTGGTCGGCACCCGGCTCGCACGGCTGCGTCAATATGCGCACCGGCGACGCCAAGAAGTACTGGTCGCTGCTGAAGAACGGTGACGACGTCTACGTCTACGGCCGTAAGCCCGGCACCTGATCCGACCCTGCACCGGGAGCGCCCGATGGCGGACAGCCACCGGGCGCCGTGCCCTCCGCACACCCGACCCGTCCCGTACGGCCGTGTCCTGCTCGGCCCGCTAGCGGGAGGCGCGGGAGGAGGGCAGCGCACAGGCCGCCGTGCCGCCCGGCAGCCGATGACGGTTGCGGGCGATCAGCCGGTACAGGCCGTGGGCCATCCAGCGCACCGGCGGGAGAGTGAGCAGCGCCCCCACGAGCGGCCACCCGCCGGACGCGCTCAGCAGCAGCTTCGCGACGGCCTGGGCGCCACCGTGCACCGCTCCGGCCGGCGTCACCCACAACACCTCGCGCTCCGCGCTCCGGGGCGTGACACCCAGCCGTGCGAGATCGGCGAACTGCCAGGGCGTGGCGGTACAGCGCGGACGCAGCCATCGTTCCGCGAATCGGACCGCGGACGTGCAAAAGGCACAGTCGCCGTCATAGACGAGTACGGGTTGCCGCTGCATTTCCCGTCCCCCTCGACCCCTCGCGCGGTCCGTAGCGATGTGTGCTGCCGACGACCATGGTATTCGCTGCGTTGCGCGAGGAATCGTGCGGCGTTGACGCGAGGGGCCGCCGCAGGGGGACGGCCGGTCAGTCGGCCAGCAGGTTGTACAGCGCCATCGGCGTCACATAGCCCGGCCAGCGGCCGTCGGCGAAGAGATGTACGCCGGCGTCCTCATGGCACTGGTCGACGAGCTGGGAGCAGATCATGTGCCGGGTGCTGGCGACATAGCGGCGCAGCCCCGGCAGGGGCAGACGGAAGCGGTGCGCGGCGATCGCCAGATAGTCGAGGAAGCTGTACGGCACCCCGGTGTAGCGGGTGGCCGCGGCGCAGATCGCGGCGCGCTGACGCTCGGTGAGCCGCTCCGGGCACACATAGCGCACGTCGGCACCGTCGTAGGTGTCGAGCGGCACGATGCGGGCCCCGCCCGGTTCGGCCTCCAGTAGCTGGTCGTCGGGCAGGACCAGAAAGGCGTGTTCGTAGTCGGCGAAGCCGTCTCCGTTGATCCATTGTCCGAAGCGGATCAACCGGCCTGTGATGCCGGATATTTGGGTGAGTCCGATGTCGCCGGGCAGGGGGTGGGTGTGCCTCATGAGCAGCTCCCGGGAGCCAAAGGGGGGTTCCCGGAGGTGATACCCGCTGGACCGTCAGGCGGACCGCACAGCGCAGTGGCGTGGCCGAATTCCGGTCGCTGCCGGGGCAGGGCAGATGGCGGAGGGGGAGGGGAATCGGACTCCCGGCGGGGTACTGGTCACCGGACCGGGATACGGCCCGCCGGAGGTCGGAGGGAACGAGCAGGAGGAGCGAGCGCACGATGGGCACCGGAGAGAGCGAGCACCCCCCGGCCGCGCGCCGGAACGCCTCCGCGCCGGCCGGCGGCGCCGGCCAACGGCCGCTGTCGGGCACCGTGGCCCTGGTGACCGGCGCCTCCAGCGGCATCGGTGCGGCCACCGCACTGGCGCTCGCCCGGGAAGGCTGCTCCGTCGCCCTGGTCGCCCGCCGTACCGAGCGGCTGGAGGAGCTCACCCGGTCCCTCGGCGCGCAGGGCAGTACGTCCCTGGCCGTGACCGCCGACCTCCGCGACGCGGCGCAGCCGGCCGAGGCGGTCGAGCAGGCCGTGGCGCACTTCGGGCGGTTGGACATCGTGGTCAACAACGCGGGCTTCGGCGTGCGCGGCCCGGTGGCGGAGAGCGATCCCGAGGACTGGGACCGGATGATCAACCTCAACGTCAGAGCGGTGCTGCGGATGTCCCGAGCCGCGCTCCCGCATCTGCTGCACGCGGCGAGTGCGGGGCCGCGCGGCGTGGCCGACCTGGTGAACGTCAGCTCGGTCGCGGGCCGGGTGCCCCGCAAGGACAACAGCGTCTACTCGGCCACCAAGCATGCCCTCTGCTCGTTCAGCGAGGCGCTGCGCCGGGAGGTGACCGGACGTCAGGTCCGGGTCGGGCTCGTCGAGCCGGGCATGACCCGGACGGAGATGACGCGCGGCGGCCAGGCCGCGTCGGCCCACGGTCTGCCGCCGGAGCGCTGGCTGCGGGCCGAGGACATCGCCCGCTCCCTCGCCTTCATGGTCACCCAGCCGGCGCATGTGGCGATCAATGAGATCATGGTGCGGCCGACCGCCCAGGAACACTGACCGCTCTGCCGTCTCCACGAGCCCTGCCGAGGAGAGCCCCGTGCGCCTGCTGATCGTCTCCGACACCCATCTCCCCACCCGCGCCAAGACGCTGCCGCCGCAGCTGCTCGACGAAGTGCCGCGCGCGGATGTCGTGGTGCATGCCGGTGACTGGGTCGATACCGCGACCCTGGACCTGCTGGAGGAGCGCGCCGCCCGGCTGATCGGGGTGTACGGCAACAACGACGGCCCCGAACTGCGCTCCCGGCTGCCCGAGGTGGCCTTCGCCGAACTGGCCGGAGTACAGCTGGGCGTGGTGCATGAAACGGGCCCGGCGCAGGGGCGGGAGCGCCGGTGCGCCGAACGGTTCCCCGGCCTCGACGTCCTGGTCTTCGGCCACAGTCACATCCCCTGGGACACCATGGCCGGCGAGCGGCTGCGCCTGCTGAACCCGGGCTCGCCGACCGACCGCCGCCGGCAGCCGTACTGCACCTACCTGACCGCGGAGATCGCCACGGGCCGGCTCACCGCGGTGGAGCTGCACCGTCTGCCGCACCGCACATGAGAGACGCCCGCCCGGGCGGTGACGCGTGCCCGGTCCGGGCCGCCCGCCCGGCTCCTCAGCGGCCGAGCAGGCTGCGGACGTAGGCGGCCTGGCCGGCGTGCTGCAGATCGTCGGCGATCACGCTGATCAGACGGACTCCCAGGGTGACGGGCGGGTTCCAGGCGCGGTCCACGACCCGCTTCATGTCCTTGTCGTCGATCCCGGCGAGGTACTGCACCGTGTTGTCGTGCACCGCGCCGTGATAGCCCGTCAACAACTCCCCGCTCAGATCCCGTACGGCGGCGACGTCCTTGGTGGAGTGGGCGAAGCCGGTGTCGTCGGCGGCGAAGGGGAGCCCGAAGCGGTCGTACCAGCCGTCCGACGTCCAGATCTGCTCGGTGCCGGCCACTCCGGCGAGGTGGTCGTCCTGGATCCTGGTGAGGTGCCAGACCAGCCAGCCGATGGAGTTGGCGTCGTCCTCGGGGCGGGTGCTGAGTTCGTCGGGGTCGAGCCCGGTGACCACGTCTTCGACGACCTCCCGGATCCGGCCGAAGGCATCGACGAGCAGGTCCGTGCTGGCGTTCATACAGGGCTCCTTTGCGGCGACGGAGGTCTGCGCGCGGACGGTCCGCGGCTGCCGGTACCGGTCGACCGATCCGTCGCGCTCCGGCGGCGGTCGCACACCCGGCGGGTCCCGGCCCCGGCAGCGCGACCATGGTCGCAAGCCGAGCGGAGGAATCGGCGGGGGCAGGCCGACGGGCGGCATTTTCCCCGGCGCACCGAACTCGTTCGGCCGGGGGCCGCATCCGGGGGGAGCCGCGGTGCGCCGCTCCTGTCAGGGAACGGCGGCGGGCGACCGCACCAGCAAACAGCGGTGCAGGAGCGGTCCGAGGAGGGTGATGACGGCGGCCAGCCCCGCCGCGACGATCAGGTCGGGGTGTGGCATCGAGTCCTCCAGCAGCCAACTGGCGCCGAGCGCGAGGACGACCAGGGCGATCTTCGCGGTGGCCAGCCGGACGAACGACAGCCGGTGGCGGTGTGCCGGACGCCGGGCGGCGCGGCGGCTGCGTGCGAGGTGCAGCAGCGGTGCGGCGACGAACAGGAGGACCAGCAGCTTCACGGCGTGTTCCCACAGCGGTGAGTCGTGGTTCCAGGCCCAGACGCCGCCCATGACGAGCCCGGCGACGAGGTAGAGCCCGGCGATGCTCCCCTTCCCGGGGCTCGGGGCGGGGGCGTCGGACGCCGCAGCGGTGCCGCTGGGCGGGATGGTGGCGCCGGTTCCGGCCGGGCCGTGCGGAGGGCGGCGCGCGGGCGTGGGCAAGGGGCCTCCGAGGGTCACTCGTACGAGGGCGCGGGTGGCGGTGCTTGTGACACCGGATCACTGGTCAGGGCGCGGGTGGCGGTGCTGGTGACACCGCATCCCCGTGCGTCGGTCGGGTGGAGCGCGTCAGCCGAGCGAGAGCGGGAGTCGGCTCAGCCCCCGCAGCGTGATGTGGTCCTTCCACTCGGGCTCGCCGGCCAGTCGCACCTGGGGAGCGCGCGCCAGCAGCATTCGCAGGGCGATCTGTGTTTCGAGGCGGGCGAGCGGAGCGCCCAGACAGAAGTGGATGCCCTGGCCGAAGGCGAGATGCCGCAGGGGCGTGCGGCCGATGTCCAGCCGCTCGGGGTGCTCGTACGCCGCGGGGTCGCGGTTCGCCGCACCGATCAGCAACAGAAGTGTGCTGCCCGCGGGGACCGGGACCCCGGCGACCTCGGCATCCTCCAGGGCGAAACGGACGGTGAGCTGGACCGGCGAGTCATAGCGCAGCAGCTCCTCGACCGCGTTGTCGGTCAGGGCCGGGTCACTGCGCAGCCGCGCCAACTGGTCGGGGTGGCGCAGCAGGGCGAGGGTCCCGTTGCCGATCAAGTTGACGGTGGTTTCATGACCGGCGATCAGCAGCAGGGTGCAGGTGGCCAGCAGCTCGTTCTCGCTCAGCACGTCGCCGTCGTCGTGCACGGTGACCAGGGCCGAGAGCAGGTCGTCGCCCGGTGCGCGGCGGCGCTCGACGACGAGTTCGCGCAGATAGTCGGTGAACTCGCGCCGCGCCTGCGCTTCCTGTTCGGCGGCACCGGGCGGCAGCAGGAAGTCCGGGACGAGGGCGCGCGCGACCGCATGGGACCAGGTCAGCATCCGGTGGCGGTCCTCCGTGGGAACGCCGAGC
This sequence comes from Streptomyces auratus, assembly GCF_050433025.1. Classification (NCBI taxonomy): domain Bacteria; kingdom Bacillati; phylum Actinomycetota; class Actinomycetes; order Kitasatosporales; family Streptomycetaceae; genus Streptomyces; species Streptomyces auratus. Next base: position 3,613,095 of record NZ_JBNGCB010000003.1, read on the forward strand.
AGTTCGCTGATCACCGCCACCGGCAGGGGAGTGGCCAGGCCCTCGATGAGGTCGACGGGTCCTTGCGTGCGCTCCATGGCCGTGAACAGCTCAGCGGTGAGCTCCTCGATCCGCGGTGCGAGACGCTCGACCCGTCGCCGGGTGAAGGCCTGGGAGACCAGGGCCCGCATCCGGGTGTGGTCGGGCGGGTTCAGACCCAGGAAGCCGCGTACGGGACGGCCGTCGTCATCGACCAGCACCTCAAGGGACGGGCGACGGCCGGCGAACCGGGGATCGTCGGCCTCCGGGTGCCCGAACCGCCCGTCGCGCAGGACCGCGGCGCAGTCCTCGTACCGGGTGAGCACCATCAGCCGATCGTCGAGTCGCGCGAACGGCGCCTGCGCCCGCCAGCGGGAGTAGAGGGGGTAGGGGTCGGCCTGGTTCCGCGGGTCGAGCAGGTCCTGAAGTGACGGCAGGGCAGCCGTGGTGTCGACGTGGGTCATCGGTTCTCCTCGGGCCGGTCGGCGGCTTGGGGGGCGTCCGTGGCCGCGGGGTCGTCCGTGCTGTCGGGGCCCTGGGCGCCGGTGGCGGGGCCGCTCGCCGCGATACCGGCGAACAGCCACTGCATCGCCTGGCCCAGCAACTCGTCCGGCACGCTGGCCGGGTCGATCCGCCGCTGGCGCAGCAGCCCCTGGAAGAGCGCCATCGCGATCGTGGCCACCGCGTCGGCGGGCACGGCCGCGGGCGCCCCGATGTGCTCCAGCGCCTTGCCCATGAGGCTTTCCAGCTCGGCCCGGGGACCGCGCAGCTCCTCGGCCAGCGTCTCCATGAGTGGGGGGTTGCGCACCGCGTAGAGCCAGAATTCGGCCTGGAGCGGAGCGAAGTCGGGGTCCTTGTCGGCGGCGTTCGCCAGCAGCCGGCCGAGCGCCGGCACCGGATCGTCGCCGGCCTGTGCGTCGGCCACGATCCGGGTCGCCCGGGACACCTGCTCGCTCGCGCGCTCCTTGAGCAGCTCCACGAAGAGCCGCTCCTTGCTGCCGAAGTTCGAGTACACCGCCCCGATGGAGAATCCCGCCGCCTCGGCGATCTCCTCGACGGAGGCACCGGCGAACCCCTTACGGGCATACGTCCGCGCCGCCGCGTCGAGCAGCAGCCGCCGGGTGCGGGCCTTGGTCTCCGCTCTCGTCGGGCGGCGCTTCGGGGTGTGGTCGGCATCCGGGCTCATGTCTTCCACAGTAGAGATAGTGATTGCTATGTCAATAGTGAGCGCTATGTGAGCACCGGCTACTGCGGGCTCCGGCGGTTTCGCTGCACACCGTGCGGCCGGTGGTGCGCGCGGATTCGTTCGGTGCGGGCGGCCGCGGAAACGGCAACGCCGCGGGTGACAGCACGGCTGTCACCCGCGGCGCGGTGCGGCGGTACGGCCCGGCGGACCGGTGCCGTCGCGGCGGCTCAGTCCTCCTCGGGGCCGACCATGGCGGCCAGCACGGCACGCCAGTCCTCGCCCGGCTGCGCGACCAGGGACGGGGCCAGCCGCGCGGCGTGGTAGTGCCAGCGGTGGTCCAGGTCCGGGTGGACCTCGTCGGTGTCACGGATCTCGCTGCCGCTGCGGAGCAGTGCGGTCAGTTCGGTGGCGAGGTCCCGCCAGGCGAGATGTCCGCTGACGGCGTTGGCGACACCGTGCACGGGGGCGTCCAGGCAGGAGACCACGGCCCGGGCCAGCGCCGCGGCGTGCACCCAGGCCGCGCCGTACCAGGCGTGGCCGCCGGTGCCCGGCCGCGGCAGGGCGATCGGCCGGCCCTCCCGCGCGGCTTGGTAGAGCAGACCGGTGGCGCCCCAGCGCAATTGGTCCCGCAGCCGCTGGTGCGCTCCCCACACCAGAGGGGAGCGGACGGCGCTCGCCCCGCCCCGGCCCTCGGCCCCGGCGGCCCGCAGCAGCAGCCCCTCGCAGTCGGCCTTCGCCTGGCCGTACCCGCTCAGCGGCCCGCGCGGGGCGGATTCCTCCGCCACCCACTCGCCCTCGGGATGCCCATAGGCGTCCACGCTGCTGACGAAGACGAACGGGCCGCGCGACCAGGCGCCGATCATCGCCGCCATCGCCGTCACATCGACCTCGGGCCGGGTGAAGGTGCAAGCCGCGTGGATCACCGCATCGGCGCTGTCCACGGCCTTGCGCAGACCGTCCAGGTCGGTGAGATCGCCCTCGATGACGTCCACCCCCTGCGCGGCGACCAGGTGCGCGGATTCGGGACGGGCCAGCGCCAGCACCGGGCGTCCCCGGGCGGCCAGTTCGCGCAGCACGAACGCGCCGACCCCGCCGGTGCCACCGGTGACCAGGACCGTGCCCTCGCGGGCGCGCCGCGGGCGGGAGGGGGCGGCCGTGGGCGCGGCGGCACGCTCCGCCTCGCGCGCGTCCAGCAGGGCGGTGACCGCGCGCGGGGTACGGGCCTGGAGGATGTCCAGGCCGGTCAGCGGCAACTTCAGCGCCTGACGCAGCCGTTCGGCGAGCTGCACGGCGATCAGCGAGTGGCCGCCGAGCAGGAAGAAGTCGTCGTCCGGACCGGGCGCCTGACCCAGCAGCGCGGCGAAGCCCTCGGTCACGGCCTCGGCGCGCTCGCCTTCCGGCGCGGGAGCCGACGGCATGCCCGGCAGCCGGGACACCTGGACCGTGCCGGCGGCCGTACGCGGCATGGCATCCAGCAGGGTCACCGCGGCGGGCACCAAGTCCCGGGCCAGTGCCGCGCGCAGGTGGGAGCGCAGCACGGCCGGTGCGGGGCCGCCGATCTCCCGCAACACGGCGTACGCCAGCAGCGGGCCGCCCGCCGGTTCGACCACCACGGCCTCGGCCACCTCGGGGTGCGCCCGCAGCAGCGCCTCGGCCGGATGCCCGCCGGCCTCGCCACGGCGCGCCGGCGGCTCACCGGGCAGCCGGGACAGCCGCAGGCCCGGGTCGGCGGCGACCGCGGTGAGCAGGGCGGCGTAGTGCGTGCCGAGAGCGGCCGCGGCCTCCTCGTCCAGCGCGGTCCGGCTGTACTGGACGAGGCCGGCCGGCTCGGCGCCGTCCACCAGGCCGAAGGACAGGTCGAACTTGGCTTCCCCGGCGCTGACCTCGACGTACTCGCCCTCGATGCCCGGCAGTTGCAGGGTGGTGGGTGCGCCCAGGACATCCGCGGTCACCCGGACCAGCGGGGTCCCGTCGGCGTCGCGTGCGGTGGCGCCGAGCCGTTCCAGGATGAGGTCGAAGGGCACCTCGCGGCCCTGCTGGGCGTCGAGCAGCGCGTCCCGTACACGTGCCACGAGCGCGGTGAAGGACGGGTCGCCGGCGGTGTTCACGCGGACCGGGAGGGTGTTGACGCAGAGCCCGACCAGGCCGCGCATGTCCGCGCCCTGCCGGTGCGTGCCGGCCACGCCGATCACCAGGTCGTCCCGGCCGGTGAAGCGGTGCAGGGCGGCGAAGGCCCCGGCGAGTGCCACGGTGAACAGGGTGGCCCGGTGGTCCTGGCCGAGTGCGCGCAGGGCGGCCGGCACCTGAGGGTCGAGCGGGACGGTGCGGGTGCCGGCCGGCCGGGCGCCGGTGTCGGCGGCCGGCTGCGCGGGGCGCGGCAGCGGCAGGGGGGAGGCGCCGTCGAGGCGCTCGGCCCAGTGGCTCAGCCCCTGTGCCAGCCGGCCGGCGGCCGCCTGCTCGCGCCGGGCGAAGTCCGCGTACTGCGGGGGCGGCGACGGCAGACCGGCGGCCGAGCCCTCGGCAGCGGCCGCGTAGAGCACGCTCAGTTCCCCGGCCACCGTCTCCAACGACGGTCCGTCGATGGAGATGTGATGGAACGTCAGCATGACGGTGTGGTCCTGCGGCCCGTGTCGCAGGACCAGGGCGCGCGGGACCGGGCCGGCGGCGAGGTCGAACGGGCGGTGCGCCTCCTCGGCCAGCAGCGCGGGCGCGCCCGCCTCGTCCGTCGCCACGACGTGCAGCGCGAGCGCTTCCGGTGCCGGCAGCACCTCCTGGTACGGCTCACCGTCCTGCTGCCCGTAGCGGGTCCGCAGAATCTCGTGGCGGCGTACCAGTGCGGTCAGCGCGGCGGCCAGCGCGTCCAGATCGAGCGGGCCGCGCAGCCGGGTGGCGAAGGGCACGCCGTACGAGGCGCGGTCCCGGCCGAGCCGGTCCATCAGCCACATCCGGCGCTGGGCATGCGAGAGCGGCGTCGGACCCTGGTGGACGGCCTCGTCGGCGGGAGCGGGGCGGGCGGTGCGGGAGCGCGCCCGGCGCAGCAGCTCCTCCTGGAGCGCCGCAGCGGTGGGGGAATCAGTGGCCATCGGTGTCCTCCGGGGCGCCGGGGTGCAGATCGCTGTGGGCGGCGAGCAGCGCGCGCTCGACCAGCGCGGCATGCCCCGCCACCGTTGGGGCGGCGAAGAAGTCGGCGAGCGTCAGCTCCACGCCGAGGTCCTCGCGGAGGTCGTCGGTGACGGCCAGCGCGAGCAGGGAATGACCGCCCAGCGCGAGGAAGTCGGCGTCCGCGCGGGCGACTTCACGGCCCAGCGACCGGCTCCAGATCTCGGCGACGGCCTGCTCCAGCGGACTCAGCGGCCCGGCCGGGGCCTCGGCCCCGCCGTCGGCGACGAGATCCGTCAGCGCGCGCCGGTCGACCTTGCCGGAGGGGGTGAGCGGCAGCGCCTCGACGAGCTGGATGTCGTCCGGGACCAGATGGGCCGGCAGGACGGCGGTGAGCGCCTCGCGCAGGGCGCCGGGGCGCGGCACCGGGCCGGGCGCGGCCACCACGAACGCGGCCAGCCGGGCGTCGTCGGGCGAGGGGTGGTGCACGGTGACGGCCGCGTCCGCCACCTCCGGCCGCTCCCGCAGGGCGTGTTCGATCTCGCCCGGCTCGATCCGGAAGCCGCGGATCTTCACCTGGTCGTCGGTGCGCCCGTGGAAGTCGAGGATGCCGTCCGGCCGCAGCGAGACGAGGTCGCCGGTGCGGTAGCACCGTCCCCACTCGGGCAGGTCGCAAAAGCGCTCGGCGGTCAGCTCCGGCTGCCCGGTGTAGCCCCGGGCCAGCCGGCTGCCGCCGATCCACAGCTCCCCGCGGGCACCGTCCACGACCGGCCGACCGGCGTCGTCGAGCACATGCACCCTCGCCCCGGCGATCGGCCGGCCGATGGGAATCTGGCCGTGGCAGTCGGCGTCGGTGACGCGGTGCGCCGTGGTGAACGTCGCCGCCTCCGTCGGGCCGTAGCCGTTGACCAGTTCCAGCCAGGGGAAGGCCCGCAGTACCTCGCCGGCGTGGTGCGCGGACAGCGCCTCGCCGCCCACGATCACCGACCGCAGCAGCGAGAAGATCCGGGAGCGCCGGCCGGCCAGCTGGTGGAACAGCGCGGTGGTGAAGAAGGCGACGGTGACGCCGTGGCGCTCCACGTGCCGCGCCAGGTCCTCCAGCGACGGCCGTTCGGTGGTGCAGACCACCACGGCGGCGCCGTTGGCCAGCGCGCCCCACACCTCGAAGGTCGAGGCGTCGAAGGTCATCGGCGAGTGGAAGAGCACCCGGTCGCGGGCGGTGAGGGTGAGGTACGCCGGATCCAGGACCAGTTCGGCGATCGCGCGGTGCGGGACGGCCACGCCCTTGGGGCGGCCGGTGGAGCCCGAGGTGAACATGGTGAACGCCGTGGCGTCCGGACCGAGTTCGGCCGCGGCGAGGGCATCGCCGCCGAGCAGCGGTTCACCGGGCAGCACCAGGGTGGCACCGGCGGGCGCCGCGGACTCCAGGAGCTTGCGGTCACCGACGGTCAGCGTGGCACCCGCGTCGGCGGTCAGCGCCTCCGAACGGGCCCGCGGATGGGCCGGATCGAGCGGAACGCACCCGGCGCCCGCCCACCACAGCGCGAGCTGGGCGACCACGGTGCGGGCGGAGCGGGGCAGCAGCAGCGCCACGGTGTCACCGGGGCGCACGCCGTGCTCGTGCAGATGGGCGGCGAGCGCCCGGGCCGACGCGACGAGCTGCGCATAGGTCAGCGTGCTGTCGCCGTCCGCCACGGCCAGGGCGTGCGGGGTCCGTTCGGCGTGCCAGGCCACCAGGGCCGCCAGTCCGGCCGCGGGCGCGGGCCGGCCGGCCGCCGGGACGGTCCCGGTGCGGTCACCGGACGGGGTGCGCTCGTGCGGCAGGGTGCCTTCGGTGAGCACGGGGCCCTCCTTCGGGGCGTCGGGGGAGTACGGGGTGCGGGCGGTCATCTCAGGCTCCCGCCGCCTGCTGCCGGGCGCGGCGCTCGTCGATGAGCCGCGCCACCGCGCGCAGGTCCGGCTGGCGGAGCAGTTCGGGGGCGCGCAGCCGTACCCCGCTCTCCTTCTCGATGACGGTCAGCAGCCGGGCGGCGATGATCGACGTGCCGCCGGCCTCGGTGAAGTTGTCCGTCAGCGAGGTCTCGGGACGGGCCAGCAGATCGCGCACGGCGATCAGCAGAAGCTGTTCGCCGGGGGTGGCGCCGGCGTCCGGTGCGGCGGGGGCGGCGCCGGTGTCCGGACGGGCGTCGGCCGCCGCCTGCCGGGTCAGCTCGGCGCGGTCCACCTTGCCGTTGGCGTCCAGGGGGAAGGCGTCCACGATCCGTACGTCCGAGGGCACGGCCTGTTCGGGCAGCCAGGCCCGCAGGGCGGGCAGCAGGGACTCCGCCGTGGGGGCGGCACCGGCGGCCGGCCGGACGTACGCCACCAGCCGGGTGCGGCCGTCGGCGGTACGCGGCGCGGTGACGACGGCGCTCAGGACCGCCGGGTCCTGCTCGAACGCGGCCGCCACCTCCGCCGGTTCGATCCGGACACCGCTGATCTTGACCTGGTCGTCCAGCCGGCCGAGGAACTCCAGCTGCCCGCCGTCGACCATCCGCACCCGGTCCCCGGTGCGGTACAACCGCTCCACGCCCGGCAGATCGAGGCTCTCGGGCACCGCGGTGAAGCGGCGCGCGGTCAGTTCGGGATCCAGATAGCCCAGTGCCAGACCGCTGCCGCCGAGGCGGAGTTCGCCCTCCGTGCCCTGCGGGACCGGCCGGCCGTCGGCGTCGGTGACGACCACGGTCACGCCCGGGAGGGGGCGCCCGATCGGCGGCGCGGAATCCGTGCCCGCCCCGGGGTCGGTGCCCTGCATGGTGTACACGGTGGAGGCCACGGTGGCCTCGGCCGGCCCGTAGGCATTGTGGACGGTGGCGGTCACATCCGCGCCGGGCCGGCGGTGCATCCGGTCACCGCCCACCATCAGATGACGCAGCTTCAGGCCCGCGGGCCAGGGCCGCTCCAGCAGCGGCTCGGCCATCGGGGTGGCCGCGACACCCACCGTCACCCCGGCCTCGCGCCACCAGTCGGCCAGCACCATCGGGTCCCAGCGGACCTCGTCCGGAGCGGGGACCAGCGCCGCCCCGGAGGTCAGCCCGGCCCACAGCTCCATCAGATGGGGGTCGAACGCGACGCCGATCAGCAGGGAATGCCGGTCCCCGGGGACGAGACCGGTCGTGGTGCGGTACCAGTCCAGGAGCGTGCCGAGCGCCGGCTCGCCGACCGCCACCGCCTTGGGACGGCCGGTGGAGCCGGAGGTCAGCACGGCGTAGAACGCCTCGGGGGGCCCGGAACGGGCCGGCCCGGAGGGCGCGGCGAAGGCCGCCACGACCCGGGCGGCCGCATTGGCGCCCGTGTCGGGCAGCGCCAGGTCCCGCAGCTCGGCCGACCGGTGCCGGGGCGGCAGGAAGGCGGGGTCGCCGATCAGAGCGACGACGTTCAGGTCGTCGGTGACGGCGGCGGTACGGCGCTCACCGGGCCGGGGGCCGAGCGGCAGATACACGGCACCGAGCCGGGCGAGCGCGACGGCGGTCACCACGAGGGCGGCCGAACGGTCGAGGCAGACGCCGACCAGGTCCCCGGGCCGTACCCGGTCGCGCAGCGCGGCCGCGACCTCGTCGGCGGCGGCGCCGATCTGTCCGTACGTCCAGCGGTGCGGCCCGTCGACCACCGCGGGCGCCTGCGGGGTGCGCCGGGCCCACTCCTCGAAGCGGGCGAGCACCCCCATGTCGGCCCCGGTGGCGGGCGCGGAGCCGCGGGCGATGCTGAGCGGCCGGCCGTCCGGGGTGTGCGGGGCGGTGGCCGGGGCGGTCATCGGCTGGGTCATCGGGACTCCGTCACGGGGGTCGAAGCGGCGGAAGCGGGGACGGCGGCGGTGCCGACGGCGCGCAGCGCACGGGCCTGGTCGGCCAGCACCGGGTTCTGGAAGAGCAGCCGCAGCGGCGGCCGCTTGCCCAGCCGCGGTTCGAGCCAGGCGGCCAGCTCCGCGGCGAGCAGCGAATGGCCGCCGGCCCGGAAGAAGTCCGAGGACTCGTCGAAGCGGTGGTGGCCCAGCGCCGCGAACCAGCCCTCGGCCAGCAGTGCCGTCAACGGATCGGCCGGCACCTGAGGTTGCCCGCCGTCGCTCGCCACGGCGGGCGCGGCCGGCTCCAGCGCGGAGGCCCGGCGGGTGAGCGCGGTGCGGTCCGGTTTGCCGCCCGCCAGCCTCGGCATGGTGTCCAGCACGGCCCAGCGCCCCGGTACCAGGGCGCTCGGCAGCCGGCTGCTCAGCTCCGTGTGCAGCGCCTGCTCGTCCCACGGGGCACGCTCGTCGGCGCTCTCCAGGAAGCCGACCAGCCGGGGCCCGCCCGCGGCCTCGCGGTCCAGCACCACGGCGCAGGACCGGCCGCCGAGCACGGCAGAGGCGGCCGCCTCGACCTCCTCTAGCTCGATGCGGTAACCCCGCAGCTTGATCTGGTGGTCCCGGCGGCCCAGGAAGTACAGCAGCCCGTCGCGGCCGCGGTAGCCGAGGTCACCGGTGAGGTAGACCCGCTCGCCGCCGAGGGCCTCGACGGGGACGAACCGCGCGGCGGTGGCCTCGGGGTTGCCGACGTACCCCTCGGCCAACCCCGCGCCGGCGATGGCCAGTTCACCGACCGCGCCGTCGGGCAGCGGCCGGTGGTGGGCGTCCAGGACATGGATCCGCTCGCCGGGCAGTTCGGTGCCCAGCGGGATCTCCGCCCCGTCGACGAGGCCCTCCCGGGTGATCTCGTGGACGGTGGAGCTGATGGCAGCTTCCGTGACGCCGTAGACGTTGAACACGGTGCTGTCGGTGTCCGCCAGGAACGCGCGCAGCACATCCGCCGGGAGCCGTTCCCCGCCGAGCACCAGCAGCCGCGGCGCCCACTGGCCCTCGCGCAGGGCGGGGCGCAGCTCCTCGCGGGTGGCGAGGAAGTAACTGGTCGGCAGATTGGCGACGGTGACCCGGGCGGCGACCAGGAGGGCGGCCAGCTCGGCGCCGGTCGGTACCTCACGGTCGGGGGCGACCAGACACGCCCCGGCGTACAGCGTCGGCAGCACCTCTTCGAGTGCCACGTCGAACGACGGCTGGGCGAAGAGCAGCACCCGGTCGCCCGACGCCAGCCCGAACCGCCCGGCCGCTCCGGTCAGATGGTTCTCCAGCGCCGCCCGGCCCACGGCGACGGGCTTGGGTATGCCGGTCGAACCGGAAGTGTGAATGAGGTACGCGGCACCGGGCACCACCTCCGCCGCACGGGCCGTCGGCAGCACCTCGGCGTCGACCGTGGCCGTCGGCAGGCCGTCCGGCACGGTGACCGGGGCCTGGGCCGAGGTCAGGACCAGCGCCGGAGCCAGCCGGCTCAGCAGCAGCTCCAGCCGGGCCGGCGGGTCGGACGGCGACAGCGGGCAGTACACCGCCCGGGTCCGCAGACAGGCCAGCAGCGTCACGACGGAGTCGGCGCCGCGCGGCAGCACCGAGGCCACCGGCTGCCCTGCGGTCACTCCGGCCGCCCGCATCCGCTCCGCGAGCGAGGTCACCCGCTCGTCGAGGTCGCCGTACGTGAGCCGGCGGGCGCCGGTCAACAGCGCGGGCAGGGACGGGTCATGGGCGGCGGAGGGGTCCAGCGGGTCGTGCGCCGACATCTGCGGCGCGGGTGCCGGAAGGGCCGGCGGTACGGGCGGCAGCGCCAGGTCCGCGAGGGCCGTCCCGGGCGCGTCGAGATACGCCCGCAGCAGCCCCAGGAACCGTCCGGCGAGCAGCTTCGCCACGTCCTCGCCGAACATGTCGGCGTCGTAGTCCCACACCAGCGTCATCCCCGGCGCACCGTGCCGGGGACCGACGCCGCGCCGGTCGTCCGGCAGCAGCACCACGTCCAGGTCGAACCGGGTGGTGCCGGTGTTGAAGCCCTCGAACAGGGTGATGTCCAGGCCGGGGACCTCGATCTCCGGCAGCTCGGCGTCGTGCGCGCTGAACATGACGCTGAACAGGGGGTTGTCGGCGCCCGAGGTGTGCAGGCCGAGCGCGCGGGTCAGCTCCTGGATCGGCACCTCCTGGTGCGGCAGCGCACGGAAGAGGGTGTCGGTCACCTCGTCCATGGACTCCTCGGCCGGGGCGGCCGGGTCCAGCCGGAGCGGGAGCGGGATGGTGTTGACGAACATGCCCACCGCGTCCTCGAAACCGCGCGGGCGGTTGCCGACCGCGGTGCCCACCACCATCTGGGCACGGCCGCTGTGCCGGCGCAGCAGCTCGGCGAAGAGCCCGAGGAGCGTGGCGAACGGCGTCAGACCACGGTCACGGGCGTGCGCCCGCAGCCGCTCGGCCAGATCCGCACCGATCGACTGCCGCAGCTGCCCGCCGTGGTGGCGGCGCCGGGAGCCCGGCCGGGTCAGACCGGGCAGCGGCATGTCATAGGACAGCTCGCGCAGTTCACCGGTCCAGAACTCCAGCCCGTCGCGCCGCTCCGCGCTCACCTCGTCGGCGGACCGGGCACGGACGTGGTCGGCGTACGAGGACGCGGGCGGCAGCTGCACCGGCTCGCCCAGGACGTGGCCCCGGTAGACGGTGAACACGTCCCGCAGCAGGATCGCGAACGAGTGCCCGTCGTGGATCAGATGGTGTTCGACGTGGATGAGCCGGTGCCGGTCGTCCCCCAGCCGGACCAGCGTCCAGCGCAGCAGCGGTGCCTCGTAGGTGTCGAGCGGGGTCTCCGCCTCGGTGCGCAGCAGCTCCTGGAAGGCGGTCTCCGGGTCCGCCGCCCCGCTCAGGTCCACCGTACGCAGCCGCGGGGCACAGCTCTCGGCGACCCGCTGACCCGGCATCGCCCCGGCGACGGCGACGAGTTCCAGCCGCAGCCCGGCGTGCCGGTCGAGTGTGGCGGCAAGACCGCGGCGCAGCGCTTCGGCGTCGAGCGTGCCCCACAGATCGAGGGCGGCGGTGAAGTTGTAGGCGCGGCTGCCCGGTTGCACCTGCTCGTGCAGCCAGACGATCTCCTGCGAGGAGGAGAGCGGAAGCATGGGCGATCCCTGAGGTTGTCGGGTCGGTGTTCTCCGGCCGGGGCTTGGTCGGGCCCGGCCTGTGTGCGCGGATCGGGCCGCGGGTTGCGCGACGGGTCCGGCGGAGTGGGGTGGCGAAGGAGGGGCGGGGCCCCGGGGCGGATCAGCCGGCCGTCGGGGCCGGACTCCGCAGTGCGTCGGCGAGTGCCGCGAAGGCCTGCTCGGCGGTGGGATCGGGGAGGATCGCGCGGTCCCACACCATGCGCAGCCGCAGCTCGGCTCCCTGGGTGACGGAGACCGCGAACGGGCCGCGTACCGCTCTGCCGTCGATATGGATCTCACGGCCCGTCACTCCGCCCAGGCACAGCGGGGGATGGCGCCGGGAGTCGTCCACGGTGAGCAGGCCGTCGAGCCGGCCGCTCCAGCCGGAGCCGGCCGCCCGGGCGGCGTGCACCACGGCGTCGAAGGGGGTGGCGGCCTGGTCCAGGTCGTCCCACCAGGCATCGGCCGTCGCACTCGCGCCCGGCTGCTGCCCGGTCGCGGTGGGGAAGACCACGGTGTTCAGGAAGCAGCCCAGCACCGGCGCGGCGCCGGGCGGCCGGCCGCCCCACGGATAGCCGACCGGTACCACATGGCCGCTTCCGTACAGGGCCGTCGCGGCCGCCCGGCAGGCGTCGAGCAGTGCGGGGAACGGCACCCCGTCGGCGGATGCGGGCAGCCGCACGGCGGCCGAGCCGCTCGGCAGCGTGCCGGCGGGCAGCGGCGCCGACTGCGGCGCCGGGGACTGTTCGCGCACCGCGCGCAGCCGTTCGCCCCAGTACGCCATCGCCTCCGGCGAGCCCGCGCGCTCCTCCGCGGCGAGCTGGAGCAGAACGGCGTCCCGGTAGGCGGTCAGTTCGGCCGCGGCCTCGGCGGGCGAGGGGCCCTCGGCACCGGTGCCCTGCTCGTAGGCGGCGCCGAGCTCTCCGGCCAGCCGGGCCAACGACTGCCCGTCGCAGGCGAGATGGTCCAGGACCACGGCGAGCACCTCCTCGGTGCCTTCCGGGCCGTCCGGCACCAGGAACAGCCGCAGCGGTGCGCCCGGTGCGCTCCACCCTTCAAGGGCGCGCCGCAGCACGGTGGCCGCATCCTCGCCGGGCGCACACGCGAGCCGGACCACGGGGATCCGCGGCTGCTCCAGACGCAGCGCGGGGGTGCCGCGCACCACGGTGGGCAGCGACCGCAGCACGGGGTGCAGCGCGGCGAGACGGTTCGCGGCCGCCGCGAGGCGCTCCGGGTCCACCGTGCCGCGCGGGAAGGCGAAGAACATCGGCACGAGATCCGGCCGCCCGGCGGGGTCCATGGCACGCACCAGCGCAAAGCGACGCTGGGCACCTGTGACGGGCAGCAGAACGGGAGCCCCCTCCCCGGTGTCGAGTCGCCGGAAGCGGGCCAGATACTGGCTCGTGATGCTGGGCACCGTGATCCTCTGTGTCGTGGCGGACGCGCATCGCGGGAGCGCGATGCGGGTGGAACGGCCGTGCAAGGGGGGAGGGGGAGAGAGCGAGCCGGCGTCGGCGGTCAGCCGAGCGAGGCGGCTTCGGGCGCGTCCGCGGAGCCGGGACGGGCGGTGTCCTCGTCCGGTCCGGTGGCGGGCAGGTCCCGCATCCGGCGCAGCGGGGAGAGCAGCAGCGGCAGCGGGACGGCCAGGAAGCCGGCCGCACACCACGCCAGCGCCGTACGGGCGCCGAAGGCATCGGCCAGCGCACCGCCGGCCAGGGCCCCGAGCGGCAGGGTGCCCCACATCAGGAACCGCAGGGTGGCGTTCATCCGGCCGAGCAGCCGGGGCGGGCACAGGGCCTGACGGAAGCTCACCTGCGCGACGTTGTAGACCACGGCGCCGAAGAAGACCACGCCGGAGCCGATCGCGAAGAGCACGGCTCCCGCACCCCGCCCGGACAGCGGCCACAGCACCGCGAACGGGCCGGTGACCAGCGCGGACAGCCAGATGAGCCGGGCCTGGCCGAGCCGGGCGGCGAGCCGGCCCGCGCACAGCGCGCCGGCCAGCCCGCCCAGCGCGGAGGCGGACAGCACCAGACCGACCACCCCGGGCGCCAGCCCGAGCACCCGGACCAGGAAGACGGACTGGGTGGCCATCAGCGTGGCGGTGAAGAAGTTTCCCAGCCCGGTGGTGAACGCGATCACCCGCAGCAGGGAGTGCCCGAAGACGAACCGCAGCCCCTCGCCGATGTCCTTGCGCAGCGAGGCACCCGGTACGGGCCGGGGGCGGTCCTCGGGCTGCCGGATGGCCCACAGGAACAGCGCGGAGAGCGCATAGCCGGCCGCGTCGGCGGCGATGGCCAGGGCGGCCCCGAGCAGCTGGACGAGACCGCCGCCGAGCCCGGGGCCCGCCACCTGTGCCGTGGAGCGGATCGTCTCCAGCGCCCCGTTGCCCGAGACCAGTTGGTCCTTGGGCAGCAGCTGGGGCAGGTAGCTCTGGTGGGCCACGTCGAAGAACACCGTGGCCACGCCGGTGACCAGGGCGACGAGGTAGAGCTGCGCCATCGTCAGCACACCGGCGACGCCGGCCAGCGGGATGCTGGCCATCGCCACGGCGCGCACCACATCGGCCCGGATCATCAGCGGCAGCTTGCGCATCCGGTCGACCCACGCTCCTGCCGGCAGCCCGACCAGCAGGAATGCGGCGGTCTCGGCGGCCGTGAGCAACCCCACCTGGAAGGCGGGGGCGTTGAGCTGCAGCACCGCGACGAGCGGCAGGGCGACCAGGGTGACCTGGGCGCCGAGCTGTCCGGCCGCGGCGCCGGCGAGCAGAAGACGGAAGTCGCGGATGCGCAGCGGACCGCTGGCCGCGGGTCGGGGTATGGCGGACATGCGAAGGACCATGGCTGAACGGTCGATCAGGGGTCAAAACCCGATGCACACTTTCGGTCGCATTTCTTTACGAACTCGCTACCAAGACAGAAAATTCTTCATCAGATCCTGGCGTCGACCGGATGACCTTTCTGAATCGCACCCATCGTGAGGTGCGATCTTGTCGCGCTCGCCGGGCGCACCGGAGGGGTCGCATACAGAGAGTGACCTGTCGAAATCCGACCGAAAACCGTCGCCGATGTCCGCTTATTGACCGAAGCAGTCGGTTCATCCGCTATGGCGTCCGACGCGGCAACCGCCTGATGTGAGGCCCGACGCAGGCGGCTCGGGCCGGCCCGAGCTTCGACGGCGTCGGGCGGGTCAGGCCGGCCCGAGCTCCGCCGCGACGGCGCCGCGCACCAGCGCATGGGCGCGCTCCAGCGTGGTGGTGCCGCTCAGCCAGCGCTCGCTCAACCCCTCGACCAGCGCGGAGAGCCGCTCGGCCGCCGCCTGCGGGTCGGCTCCCGGGGCGGCCGTGCCGGCGGCCTGGGCCCGGCGGATCAGATCGGCGAGGTCGTCGGTCCACTCGCGGGTCGCGTCGGCCAGCAACTCCCGCAAATCCGGGTCGAAGACGGCGGTCGCCCGCAGCTCACCCCAGGCCGCGCTGTTCTCCCTGACCTGGGGAACGTCCTGGAACTCCAGCAGCAGCATCTCGGTGAGCTGGGCGAGCGGGGCGTCGGAGGCGTCCAGGGCGGCGTCGGTGTAGCGGACCGCGCGCCGGTTGATGAACTCCAGCGTGCGCCGCAGCAGTCCGGCGCGGCCCTTGAAGTGGTAGTAGATCAGCGCGGTCGAGACGCCGGCCTCCGCGGAAACCTCCTCGACGCGCAGCCCGCGCACACCGCGCCGGGCGATCAGCCGGGCGGCGGCTTCGAGGATCTGGGTGGGGCGGTCCGGCATCGAAGGCTCCCGGGTACGAGAAATCCACTGTGGCTCGGGTCCGATCATGCCTTACGCTGAGTTTGACTAAAATTTCAGTCAGGAGGCTCATCGTGCAGATATCACGACGTCAGACCCTGCAAACAGCGGCCGCCGCCGCGCTCGGCGGCGCGCTGACCGCCTGCGGCAGCCAGGACGGCGCCCGGTCGGCACCCCGTACGGACCACGCGGTCACCGCGGCCGCGCGGACAGCCGGCCGTCGGCGGCTGCCCGAGGAGACCCATCCGCACGCCGCGACGTACATGGCCTGGCCCACCCGGCGGATCTGGGGGCCGGCCGCGGCCGGTGTCCGCGACGACATCGCCCGTATCGCACGGGCCATCGCCGAGTTCGAGCCGGTGACCCTGCTGGCCAACGAGCGGGACGTGCCGGCGGCCCGGCGGGCGTGCGGGTCCGGGGTGGAGGTGCTCCCGATCCCGGTGGACGACCTGTGGATGCGCGACAGCGGACCGGTCTTCGTCCTCGGACCCGACGGGGTCGCCGGCGTCGACCTCAACTTCAACGGCTGGGGCAACAAGCAGGAGCACGGCCGGGACCGGCATGTCGCCCGCGCGCTCCTCGACCATGCGGGCATCACCAGGATCAAGGCGCCGATCACCGCCGAGGGCGGAGCGCTGGAGACCGATGGCCGGGGCACCCTGCTGGCGACCGGGAGTTCCCTGGTCAACGACAACCGCAACCGCGGCAGGTCCCGCGCGGGCATCGAGCGGGCGCTCAAGGACCTGTTCGGCGTCACCAGGGTGATCTGGGTGAAGGGCGTCAAGGGCAAGGACATCACCGACTATCACATCGACGCGCTGGCCCGGTTCGCCGAACCGGGCGTCGTCGTCATGAGCACACCGGCCGCCGGCGCCCCGCGGACCGCCTTCACCGCCGCCTACGAACAGGCCCGCACGGTCATCGAGGGGTCCGTCGACGCCCGGGGGAAGCGGCTGGAGGTCGTCGAGCTGCCCGAGCCGTTGCACATCGGCCGCCACGGGGACGGGTTCCTGGCCTGCTATGTGAACTACTACGTGGCCAACGGCGCCGTCATCATGCCCTGTTACGGCGACAAGAAGGCCGACAGCAGGGCCGCGGCCACCGTCCGGGACCTCTACCCGGGGCGGAAGGTGGTCCAACTGCCGCTCGACCACCTCGGCGAGGGCGGCGGCGGTATCCACTGCGCCACCCAACAACTCCCCGAGGCCGGCTGAAGCCACCGCAGGGCCCGGCACCGACGGCGCCCCGACCGGCAGGGCTCCGCAGCTCGTGGACGGCTCCCGGAAGCGCTCCGGCCCGGTCAGCCATGCCGACCCGGTCAGCCATGCCGGTCCGGGTCAGCCATGCCGGTCCGGGGCGGCTCGGTCGGTCCGCCACCCCCACGCGGTGAGCATCCCGGGGGAGAGGGCGGCGCCCTCGGGCGAGGCCAGTTCGTGCCGGGCCCGCTCGATCTGTGCCTCGTCCACCCGCCCCGTCGCCAGCATGGCGTCCCGTGCCCGGTCCCAGGTGTCGGCCCAGAAGCGGCTGAGGGGACTACCCGGCACCAGCGGGGGAGCGTGCAACTCCGCGCCCACCCGGGACAGCCCCTCCTCCTTCAGGAGGTAGGGGTAGTCCGGCACCCAGGAGATGTCCGTGCCGATGGTCTCCCGGAGCGCCTGCCACATCGCGCGCATCACCATGGTGTACGGAGTGGCCGGCGCGTCCGCGCTCGTCAGGTCCGCGGCGTCGCTCAGCACCAGCACACCATCGGGCGCGACCAGGGACGCCAACGTGGCGACCATGCGGCGCCAGCAGCGCAGATGCATCAGTACGAACCGCGCATGGACCAGCTGGAAGCGGCCGGGATCGAAGTCCGGCGCGGTGATGTCGGCGGTCAGTGCCGACAGCCCCGGTGTGTCCCCGGCGGCGAGGAACCGGGTGTCGCGGTCCACCGCGAGGACCGACTCGACACCGGCCGACTCCAGCAGCCACCGGGCGAGGGTGCCGGTTCCCGCGCCGACGTCCAGGCAGTGCCAGCCGGGGCCGGCCCCGAGCGCCGTCAACCGGGCGGCGCTCACCTCGTCATAGGCGAGCGCCCCCAGATCGATGCGACCGGCCTCGCCGGTCTCCTCCGGGCGGAACAGGCCTTCGCCGTACCGCCCGGCCTCCGTACCCGGCACGTCCCCAGTATGACGGTGCCGGTCAGGGGTTTCCTGCTGTGGTGACCAGCTCCGGCGCCGACTCCGCGTCCGGCGGGTTGCGCCGCCGTCCCGGGGCGCGCCGCAGGATCAGCTGGAGGACGACCATCACCACGCCGGTCACCAGCGCGCTGTGCCACAGCAGCGCATCCAGCCGGCCCGCCGAGAGGTACGCCCCCGCGGCCACCGCCGCCAGCGCGCACACCGCCCGGTCCACGATGCTCTCCACCGACAGCAGCGTGGCCCGCGGTGCACCCGCCGGGATCGCGTCGTTGACCAGCTTGCGCTGGAGCGGATAGGCGAACCCGGTGACCGCGGCGAACACGCACAGCAGCGCCATCACGGTCCAGGGCCCGCCGAGGGTGCTGCCCGCGAGCGCCGCCGCCATCGCGAGGCTGAGCAGCGACACCCAGGCCACCGGCGACAGCCGCGAACCCAGCCACTGCGGACGGGCCGAGGCGACCGCCTCCGCGACGGTCATCGCGGCCAGCACCCCGCCGTGCGAGCTCTCCGGGATGCCGTGGTCCAGCAGTATCGGCTGGAAGAGATTGACCTGGCAGATACGGGAGAGCGTGAAGACGGCGACACCCTGGAGCATGAGCAGGCCGAGCCACGGGGTGGCCCACACACAGCGCAGCGCCTTGGTGGCATCGCGCAGGAAGGCGAGCCCGTCGCGCGGTGTCCCCTTGGCACGGGCCCGGCCGCCCGTACGCGCCGTGGCCTGCCGCGGCAGTACCACGGCGCAGACCAGCGACCCCGCCGCGCTCGCCGCACTGAGGACGTACGGCGCGGGATGCGCCAGGGCCATCAGCGGACCGACCAGCGGCCAGCACAGCACCTTCGCCGCCAGCCCCAGGGCCCGCGCCTGCCCCTCGGCCTTCAGATAGTGCTCCCCGGCACCCTCGGCCGCCAGGCCGTCGTACAGATAGGCGCTGGCGGCGCCGGAGGTCAGCGAGCGGCCGGCCGCGATCGCCAGGAAGTGCACCAGGAATCCGGTGTAGCTGGGGGAGAGGACCGGGGCCAGGTTCGCCGCGGTCATCACGACCGCACCGGCCCGCAGACAGTTGCGGGCCCCGATCCGGTCGGCCACCATCCCGGTCGGGATCTCGAAGAGGCAGAACGCGACGTAGTAGATGCTCTGGATGCCGAAGATCTGCCCGTCGCTCAGGCCCGCCTCGCGCTGGTAGGCGTAGAAGACCGGCATCCACCACAACAGGTTGAACAGCAGCTGGAAGCCGTTGTTGAGCCCGATGATCCGGCGGGCCCGCGGGGTCAGGGACGGACGGCCGGCCCGCGGCCCACGGGCACCGCGCAGACCGGTGAAGTAGCCGGTCACAGGGCGTAGGGGCGGATCTGGACCAGGCGGAAGTCCCCCTGATCGGTCATCAGCCACTCGATGTCCAGCGGATGGTCCACATCGGTGTCGCTGAAGTGGGACTGGAGCAGCCGTCCCGCCAGGGCCAGCTGTGCCAGCCGGTCCCGGGTGCCGTCGGGCAGGTCCCGGCCGGTCGAGCCCAGCGCGACGGTGCGGCCGCCGCCCTCGACCGTGTTGTACAGGTACTGCAGCGGCAGCGTCGTGCCGTCGACGACCGTCTCCGGCGAGCCGGGGGAGCAGTTGAGGTAGACGTTGCGGAAGTCCTCGCGCCGGGTCGGGTTGCAGGTCACCAGGACACCGCCGAGGTCCGCCGGCACGTACTGCTGGATGATCACGCCCATATAGGTGTCGTCGAGAGAGATGCCCGCCTGGTGGCGCAGCCGCACGCTGCGCGGCGACAGCAGCGAGGCCCACACCTGCCGTACCGCGTCGAGGAGTTCCTCCGCCCCGTGGACGGTGGTGATCGAGTCATAGACCCCGGCCGCGGAGAACCCGGGCAGGTCCTCGGCGTTGGAGGACGAGCGGACCACCAGCCGGCTGCCGGCGGCGGGACCGTCGGGCAGCGCCAGGGTGATCTGCCGGGTCACGTCCTCGGGCATGGGGGTGTTGCGGATGAGGTGCTGCAGATGCAGGCAGAGCGAGTCCAGCACATCGACGGCGTCGAGTTCGAGGGCCATCTTGAGCTTGCCAAGGCCCTGTTGCACGGCCGGCGAGGACGTCAGAAAGCGGTGCTGGAGGGCGAAGGGGAGGGCGATCCCCTGCGGTGCCGCGATCACCTGGCTCACGAAGTCGGCCGCCGCCGCCCGCAGTTCATCGTCCACGGTCGCCCCGGGGACGCCGAGGCGGGCCGCGAGGTGGCCGTAGAGGTGGGCGCGCGGCGGCCGCGGCTGCCCGTAGAAGGCGGTGAGGTCGGCGCTGCGGCTGTCGAGGACGTGATGGAGCTCGCCGAGGTTGGCGGCCTTGGTGCCGTACCGGTCGTGGTCGGCGCGGCGCAGCCGGTGCAGGGCCAGCGCGGGGACGTCCTCCAGGAGCGGCGGTTCCATCCGGATGCGCTGCTGGTGCCAGGTCGGGGCGTCCAGGGCCGGGGCGTGCGCCAGCGGGACGAGACTGATCTCGTCGTCCTGCACCCGGTAGCGGATCCAGGCCCCGTCCAGACCGTCCTTCTCGACGAGGCGGTCCAGGTCGCGGACGATCGCGTTGGGGATGCCCCAGCCGGAGGCCAGCACATTGGTGTGCGACAGCGGGGTACCTGGCGCGGTGTTCAGGAAGCCCGCCACCCGCGGGACGTCGTCCGGCAGACAGGGCATGGCCACGATGTCGGACCAGCCGAGGTCGCCGGCCACGGCCGCGTACTCCTCCGGGGTCCGGAAGTAGCGCAGCCGGCCGACGGCCTCGCCGGGGTTGAGCGGCGTACGGGTGCGGTTGCCGAAGAGCTCGTGCCCCAGGATCCGGGGCACCCGTACGTCGCTGATCGCGGCGAGTTCGTGCTCCTGCCCGTGGTTCGCCGGCTTCAGCAGCAGCGGCAGCCGGCCGTCCACCCGGTGGCGGACGAAGGTGTAGAACTCCTCCAGCAGCAGGCCGTTCATGGTGTCGGCCTCGGTCGTCTCCAGCACGAGGAACGGCCGATCCCGGCCCTCGGTGTCCTCGTCGGTGTGCAGGGAGAGCACGCCCAGCAGAAACCGTCGCTCCGGGTCCATGTAGACCGAGGCGTTGAAGGCGTCCAGCCCGGAGTCCAGGTCCGCCAGGTCCATCCCGAGCACCCGGGTGGCGATGTAGTTGACGTGGAAGGGGTGGACGGCGGTGTCGAGCAGATGCCAGGTGTTCTCGGTACGGTCCACCACGACCTTGAGGTAGGGGTGGCCGGCCAGGACGCCGGAGAGGGTGCGGAACAGCGGCAGCGAGAGGTTCTCACCGATGACGGTGCGGTCGGTGACGGGCCCCGGGGCGCCCGAGGGCAGGAGAGTGGTGGTCATGACTGCGCCTCCATGATGCCGTCCGTGGGCAGGACCTTCGGCAGGGCGTCCACCAGGGTCCGGAAGTCGCGGAGCACGGTCTCCGGGTCGGTGGCGGACAGCAGACACAGCGCCGCCATGGTGTTGGCGCCCGCGGCCGGGTCGTACACCGGCACCGGGGCCCCGTCCGGCAGCGAGTTCTCGGCGACCACGGACAGATGGCTGCCGACGCTCAGCGGCACGGCGTCCCGCACCGTCGGGAAGTCCCAGACCCGCTGGTCCGGCCAGGCCTCGCCGGCGCCGTCGACGGCCAGGACGACCAGCGAGCCGGCCGCGCCGCGCGCCTCCTGCGGGGTGCGGACCTCGGCGGGCCAGGAGACGGGACGCCCCAGGAGGTGGTCGGTGAGCATCCCGATGAGGTCCAGGCCGAAGACCTCCTCGATCTGCGGCACGGTCATCGCCCCGCCGAACCGGGCCGCGGTCTCGATCACCCACATCTGCCCGTCCGCCCCGAGCTTGATCTCGGTGTGCGTCCCGCAGGTGTGCAGCCCCAGCGCGTCGACGGCCTCGCGGGCCAGGTCCACGATGCGCCGCTGGGCGTCGTCCGGCAGCGCCGCGGGGGTGATCCCGGCGCGCTCGGTGAACGGCTCCACCGTCGGCATCCGCCCGCTGAGACAGACCGGGCGGAAGTCGCCGTCCACGACGACGCCCTCGACACTGACGTAGTCGCCCCAGCCCTCCTGGTCGAACCAGTCCGCCGCGGTGCCCGGCACGATCTCCTCGACGAGGAAGTCCGCTCCGGCACCGGCGACATGGAGCTCGGCATACCCCAACTGCGCCGATTCGGCCATCACTTCCCGTGCCCGCTCCCAGGCCGCCGGCACCTCGTCGGGCGCGCGCAGGGTGCGGTGCGCGGTGGAACCGGCGCTCCAGGCGGCCTTCAGCAGCAGCGGGAAGCGCAGCGCGCCGGCTGCGTCCTGCAGATCCCGCTCCGTGGCGACGGGCCGGAACCGGGGCTGGGATATGCCCCGCTCCTCCCAGGTACGCCGCATCATCCGCTTGTCGCGGGCCAGGGCACAGGAGGTGCCCGCCCCGGCGAGGCCGAGCTTCTCGCAGGCCTCGGCGACCGCGACGACCGCGTACTCGGAGAACGTGACGACCGCATCGGCGCCGACGGCCTGGGCCCGGGAGACGATCAGGGACACCAGATCGCGCCGCTCCGCTTCGGAGGGGCTCAGCAACGAGTCGCACAGCCGGTCCACGGACGCGGCCATGGTGGGCGGGAGCGCGCTGAGCGCCAGCAGGTGCACTGCCGACCGTGCGGCGACCCGTGACAGGGCATACCCCAAGGGCGGTCCACCCTTGGCATATACGAACAGCACCTTGCTCACTGGAATCCGACTCCTCTTCATCTGCATACGGGCAGGAACCATCGGCGACTGGAGGCGCCCGGACCACGTCGTCCGCACGCCGACTCCAAGCGAAGCAGCCGTGCGGGACCTGCTTCCCCGGATCGGGCCGCAACCGCTCAGGCAAACGCCAGAGTTGCGGATATGGTCGGTTCGCCGTGAAGGTTCCGTGATGCCGTAGGGCGGCCCATGTGGCACACCGTTGCCCGGCCGCCGCGAGATCGGCCGAGAACCAGGCATGCCACACAACGCCGAGGGATACGCATGGCGATGACGCGCCGTGCGAATCCGTTGAACTCTTCCTTGCAGAGGGGCCCGTCGTGGACGAGACCAGTCTGAAGTCGCTGCTCGAAAACCTGCCGGTGTCCTGGTGGGAAGCCGACCGCGAATTACGGGTGATCGACAGCGGCGGTGGGGCCTTCGACGACACCAGCACGGCCCAGCGCTTTCTCGACACCGTGCGCAAAGAGCTCCCCGAGCCCGCCGCACCCCCGGGAACAAGCCATTGGCAGGCCCAGTTCGACGGCCGCCTCTTCGATGTGAACTGGCCCCTCGGCGTGCCCCGGCAGGGCCGCTCCCGCGGGCTGGCGGTGGAGGTCGGTCCGCGTACGGCCGACCCCCGCCGCTACGACGCCTTCGCCGACCTCGCGCCCGCCGCGGCCTTCATCCGGGACGCGAACGGGCGCTACCTCTGGACCAACCACGCCTACGCCCATGTGTACGGCACCACCCCTGAACACATCATCGGCAGGTCCGTCACCGACGTCGACGGCCCCGACGACGCGGCGCAGGTCCTCGCCCTGGACCGGGAGGTGCTCGCCCGCGGCAAACCGGTGCGGCACACCCTCACCTACCACCGCTTCGACGGCGGCAGCGGGCACGCGGCGGGCCACCGCTTCCCCGTCCTGGAAGGCGGCCAGACCTGTGTCGCCGGCATCTACATCGACATCAGCGACTACACCCGCGCCCTGCACCAGCGCCGCGAGGCCGAGGAGAATCTGCATGCGCTGCGCGACCACAGCGGACTGCCCTGCGCCCTGATATCGGCGGGCGGACGCATCCGGCAGGCCAGCGCGGCGGCCGCCGAACTGCTGCAGACCCGGCTCTCGGACCTCGTCGGCCGCCGGGCACACACGGTGCTGGCGCCCGCCCCGGAATTAACCGGGCTGCGGCGCAGCTGGCACGACCTGATCGCGCGCCGCAGCCGACGGATCCAGACCTCCGCCCTGTTCGTGGACGCCCGTGGCCGCCAGCGCCGCGCCCGGCTGCATCTCACGTCGGTGGGCTGGAGCGCGGACCGGGCCAGAAGCGTCTGGGCGGTCGTCACCCACCAGGGCATCGCGCACGACGCCCGCCCTCCGCTGACGGCCACTCAGGTACGCCTGCTGTCCCTGCTGGCCGCCGGCCACAGCAACGCGGAGATCGCCACCTTCCTGCATCTCTCCCGGCAGACCGTCGACTACCACCTCAGCCGGCTGCGGGACCTGCTGGACGCCCCGACCCGACCCGCTCTCGTCGCGCGCGCCTATGTCCTGGGCATCCTCGCCCCGCAGACCTGGCCGCCCCGCTCGGCGACGGCCTGCCATCCGCACAGCGTCACCTGACGGGCGCACCGGGCGGCCGGAGGCGGTCCCCCGGATCCGCGCGGACAGCCGCGCGACGTGTTGGGCCACCCGGCTGATTGTGGGCTGCGGGCGTTTTGTTCCCGCGGGTTGAACGACGTTCCCAGGCGCCGACGGCAGCACGATACGTCTGGCACCGGACGGACGCGGAGGCGAGGAGCGACGTGAGAAGAATCGTGCAGGCAGGGACCATCGTCGGGGCATGCGGGCTGATGATGTTCGGTGGCGGGGCGGCGCACGCCGCGACCATCCCGGGTGACTCACTGCTCTCGGCCCTGGCGGACGCCGATCTCGGCACCGTCACCGGCACGGTCAACGGGGTGGTCTGCAACAACCGCCTCGGCCAGATCCACTTCAGGTCGCCGGTGTTCGCCTCGCCCCACGCCTGTGTCAACGGGCCCGTAAACAGCGGCAACAGCCTGCACAGCGGCAACTTCATCAACCACGGGAACCCGAACAACAGCGGCAATCTCTCCAACACCAACGGGTCCACCAACAGCGCCGACGCCGTCGCGGGCGCCGCGACGGGCAGCAACAACAACGTGCAGCGGGTCATCGGGAGCCTCGGCGGCCTCTTCCACCGCTGACCCGGATACGGCGCCGGCGGACCGTACCGTCCGGAGCGGCCGCACGCGCGCCCGGCGGTGTCCGCCGGGCGCGCGCCGTTGCGACGGCTGCCCCCACGAGCCCCGCAGGACGCGGAGACCGTGGGGGTTCAGCGTGCGGTCACAGCTTCTGTTCTCCGTCGCTGCCGAGGTGCTGCTGGTTGTTGCCGCTCTTCGTCGCCGTACCGGTCGTACCGCCCGTGTCGGAGTTGGTGTTGGCGTTGGTGTTGGTGGGGCTGCCGCTGTTGCTGACCGTGCCGTAGACATGCACGTTCTGCGCCTTTCTGGGGTTCCCGCTCAGCACCGGCCCGTTGATACAGAATCTGGCCCGGTGGCCGCAGTGGAACTTGGCGTCGAAGCGGGCGACGGTGTTGCTGTTGGAGACCCCGTCGCCGCCGGACCCGGCCCAGGCCGGAGCCCCGCCGGCGGCCAGGAGCAGACCGCAGGCTCCTGCGATCACGGTGTGGACGCGTGCCGTGTTCTTCACTGTGTGCTCCTGCACCTCATGGTTGGTACCCGGGGATCTTGCTATCCCGGATGCCCCGAACCACCAGGGCCGAGCAACCTCCGTCACCGGTATTCACCCTGTCCGATGAGAGGATTCACCGTGACGGCCCTCAGGGCCTGCCCGGAGGATCGGGACCGGAAGGGCCGGGGCGGCGTCACCACAGCGCCGGCCCCCGGCCCTTCCCCCTCCCCGGGCACCTCCAACTGACCTGCCACCGACAGCATCTGACGAACTGTCGGATCAGAAGGAGGAGGCTATGCGCGACCGGCGACCGCCGCCGCGAGGGCGAGGATCCGGCGGGCGTCCTCGACATGCAGGTTCTCGATCAGCCGGCCGTCGACGGTGACCACCCCGCGTCCCTCGCGGGTGGCCTCCTCGAACGCGTCGATGATCCGCTGCGCGCGGGTGACCTGCTCCGGCGACGGGGCGAACACCTGGTTGCACGGTGCGACCTGCGACGGGTGGATGAGCGTCTTCCCGTCGAAACCGAACTGCCGCCCCTGCACACACTCGGCCTCGAAGCCCTCGGCGTCCTTCACATCGTTGTAGACGCCGTCCAGGATCACCTTGCCGCTCTCCCGCGCCGCCAACAGTGCCAGCGACAGCCCGGTCAGCAGCGGAGCCCGGCCGGGGACGTGCTCGGCGTGCAGCTCCTTGGCCAGGTCGTTGGTGCCCATCACCAGGACGGTGAGCCGTTCGCTCGCGGCGGCCACCGCACGGGCGTCCAGCATCGCGCGCGGCGTCTCGACCATGGCCCAGATGGCCGTACGGTCCGGAGCACCGGCGGCCTCCAGTGCACGCTCGACGGCGCGCACGGTGTCGGCGGACTCCACCTTGGGCACGACCACCGCGTCCGGACCGGCCTCGGCGGCGGCCCACAGATCGTCGTCATGCCAGGCGGTGCCCGGTGCGTTGACCCGGATCGTCAGCTCGCGGAAGCCGTACTCCCCCGAGGCCGCGGCGGCCGCCACCCGCTTGCGGGCCTCGGCCTTCGCGTCGGGGGCGACGGCGTCCTCCAGGTCGAGGATGAGCGCATCGGCGGGGAGGGACTTGGCCTTCTCCAGGGCGCGTTCATTGGCACCGGGCATGTAGAGCACGGAGCGGCGCGGTCGCAGGATCGCGTCGGACATCGGTATTACTCCTCGTTCTGCCGGGACTCGGCCGCCGCGTAGGCGTCACGCAGTTCGGGGTCGCGGGCCGCGAGGGCCTCCGCGAGCTCGACGACCACCTGGCACTGCTTGTACGTCGCGTCGTCCTGCATCTTGCCGTCGATCATCACCGCGCCGGTGCCGTCGCCCATGGCCTCGATGACCTTGCGGGCCCAGGCGACATCGGCGGGTGCGGGCGAGAAGACCTTCTTGGCGATGCCGATCTGCACCGGGTGCAGGCTCCAGGCGCCGACACAGCCGAGCAGGAAGGCGTTGCGGAACTGGTCCTCGCAGGCCGTGGTGTCCTTGATGTCACCGAACGGACCGTAGTACGGCAGGATGCCGTGCGCCGCACAGGCGTCGACCATGCGCGCCAGGGTGTAGTGCCAAAGGTCCTGCTGGAAGGTGGCCCGCGGGGCGGCGCCGTCCGTACCGTGCGGGTCCTCGCGGACCAGATAGCCGGGGTGTCCGCCGCCCACCCGGGTGGTCTTCATCCGGCGGCTGGCGGCCAGGTCGGCGGGGCCGAGCGAAATGCCCTGCATCCGGGGGCTGGCGCCGGCGATCTCCTCGACATTGGCGACCCCGGTCGCGGTCTCCAGGATGGCGTGCACCAGGATCGGCCGCCGGACCTGCGCCTTCGCCTCCAGCTGGGCGAGCAGCCGGTCGACGTAGTGGATGTCCTCGGCGCCCTCCACCTTCGGCACCATGATGACGTCCAACTTGTCGCCGATCTCGGTGACCAGCGTCAGCAGGTCGTCCAGCGCCCACGGCGAGTCCAGGCTGTTGATCCGGGTCCACAGCTGGGTGTCGCCGAAGTCCGTGGCCTTGGCGATCTTCACCAGGCCCGACCGGGCCGCTTCCTTGCGGTCGGCGGCGACCGCGTCCTCCAGGTTGCCCAGCAGTACGTCCACGGTGGGCGCGATGGTCGGCACCTTCGCGGCCATCTTCTCGTTGCCCGGGTCGAAGAAGTGGATCATCCGGGACGGCCGGAACGGTACCTCGCGTACCGGTGTCGGCGCCCCGACGGCCAGCGGGCGGAAGAAATCCTTCGGAGAGCGCATGCAGTCTCCCTGGTCGGCTCACAGGACGGGGCCGCCACCGGGTGCCCGGCGGCGCCATTCGGGCCTCACTCTAGGCCCGCACGACGCCTACGCTACTGGCCAGTACGTGTGCCGTTGATCACCGTCGGCAATCGGGGCGCCGGGCGCGCCGGGGGCCGATTCGGGGCGTTCCAGGGCGGGTCGGGGTGTTCCGGGGCGGGTCGGGCGCGGGGTCTTCGTGCCGGACCCCGCCCGCCCCGGAAGGCTCAGGGCCCCACGCAGTCGACGAAGCGCACCCGGTCGCCCGAGCCGGCGATGAAGTCCTGCTGGGAGTGATTGCGCAGGCGGCACATGTCGTAGCGCGCCCGGGGACCCGCTCCGCCGGTGCCGTCCGGCTCGTAGGAGTGCTGCCCGGACAGCTGGCACGAGTCGTAGCGCACCAGTGGGCCCTGCCCGCCGATGCGGTAGCGATGGGGGCGGCTGTCCTGGGCGAAGGACTTGAAGGCGATCGCGGTGTCGTCGCAGTCGTTGAAGTGCACCGTTCCGCTGTCCCAGGCGCAGTCGATCACGACGGTGTCCGGGGTGCGCACCTCGAAGCGGATGTCCTCGGCATGGAAGCGCTGGACGGAATCGTGGTGCGGGCCGCGCGGGAAGCGGAAGAACGTGCTGGTGCGTCCGTAGTCGGGGGAGTGCTCGGGGCGGCTGCCGGTGACGATGTAGGAGCCGCCGCGGCAGGTGATGGAGCCGCCGTAGGGGAACTCCAGGAAGTTGCCCCAGGAGTACTCGACCTTCATGTCGTTGAACCAGTAGTTGAGGAACTGGTCCTGCTGCTTGCGGCTCAGCGAGTTCTGCGACAGCCCGGAGTACAGGAACGCCTTGCGGTACGCGCCGCCCACCCGGCAGGCGTCCCAGCGCATCTCCGAGTTGGTGTTGCTGCCGTCGAGCGCGACCCCGTAGGTCCACTCGCCGGTCCACTCGCATTCGGTGAAGCGGTAGTCCTGCGCCTGACCGGTCGAGTACGAGTAGAAGAACGAGGCGCCGGGGGTGCCGCAGGCGAAGCCGAGCTGCTCGAACATCACATTGGCCCAGCTGTCCTCGTTGCGGCACAGATAGGCGTCCTCGGCCCGTTGCGGCGCGAAGATCAGCTGAGTCATGCGCTTGCCGGCCCCGCGGAACCGTAAGCCGTTCGCCTTGAGCTTTCCCCGCTGGGCGTTGAGCAGCGCGTTGGGCGCCCGGATGAGGTAGGTGCCGGCCGGTATGTCGATCACCGTCCGTCCGATGTGGTCCCACACCCGGCCGGCCGCGTAGGAGTACGCACGGGCGAACGCCCGGCTGTCGTCGGTGCGTCCGTCACCCTTGGCGCCGCAGTCCGCCACCACATCGACGACGTCCCTGCCCTTGGGCTTGTGGCCGGTGACCACGGGAGCCTTGGCGTCGTCGGAGGTCTGCCGGCCGGCAGGCGGCGCCGCATCGCACCCGGAGAGGGCGCCGGCCAATGCGGCGGCCGTACCCGCCAGCAATGTCCGGCGGGTGGCGCCACCGGTTGACGGAGAGGTCCTGCCTGCCATGATGTTGCTCCTTCGGGGGTCCATTCACCAGGTGGGGGATATGAGCCAGTTCGGATATGCGATCAGACAGCTGTCTGCGGCCCAGAAATCCGCGAAGGGGGTGTCCCTGTACTCGCGCTATGTGAACCGGCCGGCCGGCCGGATACTGGCCGCCGCGGGCTACAGTATGAAACTGACGCCGAATCAAGTCACCATGATCAGCGGCGTTTTCACCTTCGTCGGCGTGGTCATGATTGCGATGCTGCGCCCCTCGCCCGCCGCGGCCCTCGGCATTTTCGCGGCGCTGGTCATCGGATTCGCGCTCGATTCCGCCGACGGACAGCTCGCCCGGCTGACCGGAACCGGAAGTGCCGCGGGGGAGTGGCTGGACCATGTGGTCGACTGTGCGAAGATGCTGGCCCTCCACATGGCCGTACTCCTCTCGTTCTACCGTTACTTCGGATTCTCCGACCCTCGGTATCTGTTCCTCCCCATCGCCTTCCAGTTCACCGCGGTGCTGGTCTTCTTCGGCGGCATTCTCACCGAACAGCTCAAGCGCGCCGAACGGCTCAGGAACCAAGCGGGCGGACCGGCACCCGCGGCACCCGCCTCCACGCTGCGCTCCGTCGCCCTGCTGCCGGTCGACTACGGCGTCTTCTGCGCGGTGTTCCTGCTGTTCGGCAGCCGGGACGTGTTCGTGGCGCTGTACTGCGCGCTGCTCGCCGCCCATGTGCTCTTCATGGCGGCGTTCCTGGTCAAGTGGTACCGCGAATTGTCCGCCCCCGGCCGCTGACGGACGGGGACGGACGACCCCTCGGGCGGCCCGCCTGCTGCGCCGGCCCGGACGATGCACCGGGCCGACGCGTCAGTCACGCGGAATCCGCGAGGCCGTCAAGTACCTTGCGCAACAGGGAACTTGACGTGTGTACGGTGTAGGGGAAATAGATCACATCGACCCCGACCGTCGCGAAGTCCCGTTCGAGCTTGTCGCCCTTGGCCGTGCCCCGCCAGTCGTCGCCCTTGAAAATGACGTCGAACCGCACCTGCTGCCAGGTCTCCAATTTGTCCGGCACCGTCTCGACGAACGCCGCGTCCACGAACCGGACACTGCGTACGATCTCCAGCCGCTCGGTGAGCGGAATAACCGGTGCCTTTCCCTTGGCCTGGGCCGCCATTTCGTCCGAGACCACACCGGCCACCAGATAGTCGCACTGGCTTTTGGCGTGCCGGAGAATGTTCAGGTGCCCGACGTGGAAAAGGTCGTAGACCCCGGGCGCATAACCTACTCGGTGTGTCATTTACCCCCCACTTCGCAGACGGTCAGTTGCTCGCCGTCACATAGACCGGGCCGTTGCGCCCCGAGACATTGGTGCCGTCGGTGACCTCGATCGAGTAACGGTGCCGAGCCCCCGGCTCCACGGTGTCCGTGTAGCTCATGTCGGGCCGGTTCCAGTACCGCGAGTCCTGGCTGACCGAGGTGAGATACACCCCGTCACGGTAGATCTTGTAGGTCAGGACGCCGTTGTCCCGGTCCCACGAGGCCTTCCACTTCAGCGTGATCTTCCCCCGGGACCCGCTGGCGCCGCTGAGCAGCGGCACCTGCGGCGCCCCCGTGTCCGGGCCGGCCGCGAACCGGGTCAGGCCCTGCTGCGGGGCATCGTTGACGGTGGTGAACTCGCCGCCCGCCCACAGGATGCCGTCCGCCATGGTCATCGTCCGCGGGCCGATCTGCTCGCCGATCCCGTCATTGGTGTCCGGGAACCACGGCAGGATCGTCTTGTCCGAGATCGACTGCGCCAGGAAGTGCTGGCGGTTGTTGATGTCGGGGAATCCGCCCGGGGTGTTGGAGCAGTCGTGCGCATGCGAGCCGCTGTAGAGGACGCCCTTGTACGGCAGCACGGTCTGGGTGGCACCCAGGCAGGTGTCCTTCCAGATCTGCGCGCCGTCCGACAGCCGGCCGGCGATCCGGCCGTCGAAGACCCCGCCGCCGGTGCCCTCGGCGCCCACATAGAAGTTGGTGCCGTCGTTGGCGAGCGCCTTGACCGCCGAGCGGTTGGGGATCCAGCCGGTGAAGGAGTCGACGACCCTGCCGGTGGTGGCATCGAGCCCGGCCAGCGCGTGCACGCCGAACAGGCTGCCGTTCACCGAGGTGAACCGGCCACCGATGATGACCTTGTTGAGCTTGGGCACGACCGTGAGGGCGTTGACCGCCGGCGTCGGGTCGTTGCCGACCGACGAACCGCGGATCGTGGCCTTGAACGGCAGCAGCGTGCCGTTCGGCCGCAGCGCGGCGACCCGTTCGCGGGTCTGCCCCTGGACCGTGCCGAACCCGCCGCCGATGTACACCGAGTCGGGAGTCACGTCGATGGCCCGTACGGTCGAGCTGACCGTCGGTTTCCAGTCCGCACCGATGGAGCAGTCGGCGGTGTTGAGGGTGGCCGTGTTGGACCGTCCCACCCCTCCGGCCTTCCCGAACGAGCCCCCGATGTAGATCATCGAGCCGTCGGGCGAGGCCTTCATGGCCCGGACCGTGCCCGTCCCGCCGGTGAACGCCGGGGCGCACGGCAGCGGGGCACCCGTCTTGGCGTCGAACGCCGCGAAGTTGGTACGGGCGAGATCATGGGTTCCCGGGGCGGCGCCCGGCGGCCGGATGTGGCTGAAGGTGCCGCCCACGTAGACGATCCCCTTGGCATAGGCCATGGACCACACGATGCCGTCGGTCTGCCAGGTGCTCAGCGGATCGGCGGTCAGGGTGGTCTCGCCGGTGGCCTGAGCGGGCCCGGCGGCAAGCGCGGCCGACGCGGTTCCCAGCAGCGCGGCGGCGAGCAAGAGATGGGCTGATTTGTTTCTTGGGCGCACAGGTCCCCCCTGGAAGCATGGCGCGATTGGAATTGTCAGGATAGGAAGTGGGGACCAGACGCGTTCTGTGCGGAAATGGTCCCGGTGTTCATCGCGAGTTTTCCGAACCGCGCTTGCGCAGCGCGCCGAAGAACTCTCCTACCCCCAGCGGCAAACGATAGCGCCAGACGGCCGCGCCGAAAGCCCCAATGGCTAAAACAATTCCCAAGAGGGCGCCGGGAACGCGGTCCCCGCAAAACGTCCGCAGGGCGAACGCCGGGAGCGCCACCGCAACAACGGTGATCACCGCGGCGCACACATACCCCCGGTCGACGGTGCGAAAGCCCAGCCGGTAGCGGGCCAGCAGCGCCGAGGCACCGTTGTCCACCACGATCGCCAGCCCCCAGGAAACCGCCGCCCCCAGCACCCCGTACCGCGGCACCAGCCATACACCGCTGCCCAGTTGGACCACGAACGCGGCGCCGGCGACCACCAGATTCCAGACACTCCGACCGGCCATCAGGATGACCGTCTGCGCATTGCCGACACCCACGTTGACCAGGCAGGCCACCGCCAGCGCCAGCAGCCCCGCCGCGCCGCCGGCGAAGCCCGGCCCGAACAGCGACAGCACGGTCCCCGGGAACGCCGCCAGGATCACGAACACCGGCCAGGAAAAGAGCGCGATCCAGCGGGTCGACAACCGGTGCAGCCGATGGGCTCCGTCCTCGTCGCCGCCCGCGAGCAGCCGGCTGATCTGGGGCGCCACCGCCAGCCGGATCGCCAGTTGGAGCAGCGTCCCGGCGGTGATCAGACGCCCGATCGCCGTATAGATACCGGCCTCGGTGCCGGTGCCCAGCACCGACAGCAGGATCACGCCGATCCACACCGCAGTGATGTCGAAGACCGAGGACACCGCACGCGGCCCGGCGAAGGACCAGAACTCCCGGGTCTGCGACGGTGGTTGGGCGGTGCCGGGATGCCTACGACGGGAGCGGCGCAGCGACACCCAGGCCGCCACCGCACCCAGCACCCCGGGCGCGAGCCAGGCCGCGGACAGTCCCGCCACGCTCGGTGCGAGCAGGACCAGCGGCACCGCCAGCAGGACCCGCAGCGCCGGTTTGCCG
Source organism: Streptomyces auratus (assembly GCF_050433025.1). Classification (NCBI taxonomy): domain Bacteria; kingdom Bacillati; phylum Actinomycetota; class Actinomycetes; order Kitasatosporales; family Streptomycetaceae; genus Streptomyces; species Streptomyces auratus. Next base: position 3,645,537 of record NZ_JBNGCB010000003.1, read on the forward strand.
ATCTGCTCCACACCCACGAACGGCACCACCGAGCCGTACCCCCGGGTGGCCCCGAGCAGCACCAGCGCCACCGTCGTCACCGGCAGGAAGACCGCGAACAGCCGTAGCAGCGCGGCTGCTTGACCCGGATCCAGATCGGGCAGCAGCCAGCCGGCCAGGCCGGGGGAGCACAGCAGCACCGCCGCCCCCGCGCTGCTCGCCAGCAGCGTCGGCCAGACCGCGGTCCGCAGCAGGGCCGGCACGCCGGCGCCCCCGCTGAGCTCCAGGTCCCGCGAGACGAAGCGGACCAGGGCGGTATCGGCCCCCAGCTTCAGTGCGTTGCTGAGGATGGTGAAGGCGGCGACACCTGTGAAGACGGCGCCGGCGCCGCGGGCCCCGAGCCCATGGGTGACGACGGCGACGAGAACGAACCCGAACAGGGCGTTCGCGGCCGAGCCCGCCAGGCCGAACAGGCTGCCGCGGGCCGTGGTGGCGACACTCCGTCCGGCGGCAGCGGTCCGCCCGGGGGCCGGTGGCGCCGGCGGGCCGACGGCCGTCACCTGTGGAGCGACGTGGTGTCGGCGTCGGTGGGCGCACCGGCGGCCGGCGCCGGGCCGGTGCGGGGCGGCGGGCCGGGCAGCGGCGGCGGGGGCACCACGCCGGCACGCGGACGGCTCCGGCCGCGTTTGCGATGGGTCGGCCCGCCGTCCGAGAGGCGGCGCAGCGACGGCCCGTGGCTGCCCTTGTCCAGGACGGCACCCAGGATGTGGCCGCCGGCTCCGGTGATCAGCTCCCACACCCGGTCCAGATCGTCCCGGCGGACCTCGTTGAGATCGCAGACCACCACCACGCCGGCCGCCTGCTTGGCGACGGCCAGTCCGTCCGCATGAGCGAGCAGCGGACCGGTGACGACCACGACGTTCTCATTCGGGCCGGACGGTGCATTCAGCAGCCGGGCGAACTCCGGAGCGGACAGCGCCCGGGCCGGGTTGGGCACCTCCCGGCCGGGCAGCAGGTCGAAGCGCCCGTCGACGCCCGCGTCCACCGCGAGCCGCTCGCCGTCCGCCCAGCTGCCCGGCACCGGCCGGCCGTGGCCCGGGCGCACCGGCAGCCGCCGGGCGAGGTCGGGGGTGCGCAGATCGGCCTCGACCAGCAGGATGTCGTTGCCGATCTCGGCGAACGCACCGGCCAGGTTGACCGCGACCGACACGGCATCGGCGTTCTCCCGGGGAGCGACGATCAGCAGGCTGCCCCGCCCGGCGAAGCGCTGGTCGTGCACCAGCCGGAAGGCGATGGTGCGGTAGGCCTCCGCGCGGTTGCCCCGGCCGGCCCGGCCGACCTCCAGTACGTCGGTGCCACCCTGCCGGCGCGGCAGGATGCCCAGCACCGGTGCCCGCAGATTGTCCTGCACATCCGCCACCGACCGGACCCGCGGCTCCAGCACCGACCGCACCCAGGCCGCCAGGATGCCCAGCACCAGACCGACCACCGCTCCGGTCAGCAGCATCATGGCCAGCCCGGGGCTCGACGGGAAGGCCGGCGGATCGCCCTTGCGGACGATGTCGCCGGGCGTGGTGTCCAGGGACTTCAGACTGGAGATCCGCCCCTGCAGATCCGCTATCTCCGACACCAGATTGCTGCGCTCGGACTCGTCGGTGGCCCGTCCCGCCCCGGCACCGGCATTCGCGATCCGCCGGTCCAGCACCTTGCGCTGATCCTGAAGGGGCTTCAGCTCGTCGCCGAGCTTGCTGACGGTCTTGTCTATCCGCTGGGACGCGGCGTCCTGCCGGTAGTCGAGATACGCCTGCACAAAGGCGTTGACGAATGCGGAGGCTCGGTCCGCGGAGTCCGCGTTGTACTCGAACATCAGGGTCTGTGTCTCGGGCGGATTGCTCACCCGCAGATCACGCTGGAGCGCCGCCGGATCGGAATGGATCCCCAGCGTCTTCGCCGCCTTGGCCGCGACCGAGGCGCTCTGCGCGATCTGCCGCTCGGTGCCCATGCTGATCTGCTTGTCCGCCGAGACACCGCCGGCCTCGAAGGGCGCCGTACTGATCGCATGCACCACGACCTCGCCGGTCGCCGTGTACGTCGAGCCGCCGAGCACGGACACGGCGGCCCCGCCGAGCATGCCCAGCACCAGCCCGAGCACCAGCAAAGCGCGATACCGGAAGAGCTGGCGCAACTGGTCACGGATCTGGTCCGGCTCCTCCGCGGGCTCGTCGAAGACGCTCACGTACGTGCTCCTCCTGTGCTGAGGGACAAGGCGTCGCGCTGCGCCCCGGGCGCGGGTGCGCTCGCGGACGGCGGCAGGGCTCGCCGTCCCGCCTTACGGGTGATCAGAATCGGGATGCACACCAGCAGCGCCAGCGGCCCCACGATGGCCATCAGACTGCCGCGCAGCAACACCAGCTGGTAGAAGCCGAACGCCGGGACCAGCAGCGCCGCGAGGGTGCCGCGGCGGCGTCGCAGCCGGTGCCGGAGGTCGTCGATGCGCCGTCCCACCGCGCCGATCAGACCGAAGACGGCGATGACCGACGGGAAGCCCGCCCACATGTACGTCTCGATCCACAGCGGCGCGGAGAGGTTCTGGAAGGTGTAGCCCGCGTGCCGGGCGAGCAGGATGCCCGCGTCGTCGGGCTTGCCGGGCCACGCGGCGCGCGGCACGAAGAACAGCGGGGGGCCCAGCGCCGCCATCGGGGTGAAGCCGTGCGTACGGACGTAGTCCACCCCCGTTTCGATCTGCTGGAAGGCGTCGTAGTCGCCGTTGGAAGTGAACTGCTCGGCGAGCGAGACCACTTTGACCGGCTCCCGCTTGTCGTAGCGGAAGTAGTCGCTGTATGGGAAGACCACCAGCACCACGGCCGCCACGGCCGCCGCGCCGAGGCGGAAGGCCCGCGGCCCGCGCAGCCAGGACGCGCTGAAGACCAGCGCCAGCAGCACCGTCCCGGCCCAGAAACGCGGCTGGCTGATGGGGTTGTTGACGGTGGCGTTCAACGCGATCAGCAGGGGCAGCAGCAGCCACCGTAATCCGCGCAGCGTGCGGTCGCCCGCGGTGAACCGCGGGACGTGCACCAGCGCCACCAGCGCCCAGAACGCCGGCACCGACAGCGCCCAGGCCGCCATCGCCCGGTCCGCCGTCCCGGCCGGTTCCGCCGCTGCCGCCGCCTCGTTGGCGGCCTGCCGGCTCAGGAAGAACGCCGACAGACCGCCCTGACCGGGGATCAGCACGACGGCCAGCAGCAGCGCCAGACCGCACAGCAGCAGCACCCGCGCCGGCGACAGCCGCCGGGCGAGCAGCGGTTCGAGGACCGTGGAGCCGCGCGACGCCCGCCACGACGCCACCGCGGAACCGGCGCTGTAGGCGAGCAGACCCGACTCCACCACGAGCGTGGTCACGAACGCGGACTGCGCATCGACCATGAACCCCCGCGGATACGCGTCCGTCGCGAGCATGGCCAACGGCGCGAGCCCCAGCCACACATACGCGAAGAGCCAGAACCCGAAGCCGATCACCCGGGCCCGGACATCCGTCAGCACCCTGGCCAGCGCCGCACCCGTGTGCACCACCACCACGCACTGCACCGCGAGCGCGGCGCCGAACCGGGCGTCCAGCGACTGCAGGATCAGCACCGGAAGCAGCACCACCAACAGCAGCGCCCAGCAGCCGAGCGCGGCGATGCCGCGTACCGGCCGCGCGGTGCCCCGCTTCCCGGGCATCATCGGCCCACCTCCCCCCAACTCCCCACCAGCGACCACAATCTAAGCGACTTCGGAAAGCAAGGTCGTCTTCGGGACACAATCGCAATCCAATTCACAGCCCGCGGCCCCCGGCGGGCTCCTACGATGACGGCACATTCAGAGGGGGGCCAGTCGTGGAAGACTCGTTCGCAGGCCGGTGTGTGCTCGTGGTCTCGACCAACTACGCACCCGAACACACCGGCATAGGGCCGTACTCGACGCAGATAGCCGAGCATCTGGCCGCGTCCGGAGCCGACACCCATGTCCTCGCGGGCATGCCGCACTACCCGGCCTGGCGGGTGGCGGAGGGGTATCGGGGACAGTGGCGGATGCGGGAACGCCGTGGCGGGGTGACGGTGCACCGCCGCAGACATACCGTGCCACCACGTCAGACCGCCCTGCGCCGGGCGGTGTTCGAGGCGAGCATTCTGGCGCACGGCGTCGCGGCGCCGCCGCGTGGCGTCCGGCCCGATGTGGTGCTCAGTCAGATGCCCACGCTGGCCGGGGGAGTGCTGGGCGGCCGCCTGGCACGGCGCGCCGGGGTTCCCCATGTCGTGGTCGTCCAGGACCTGATGGGGGCCGCCGCCGCACAGAGCGGCATCCAGGGCGGGGGGCGGGCCGCCGCCGTGGCAGGGGCGCTGGAGGCCCGGATCCTGCGCGGCGCCGATGTCGTCGGGGTGGTGCACGAGTCGTTCGTGGACCGGGTCACGGCGATGGGTGTGCCGCGCGCACGGGTGCATGTGGTGCCCAACTGGACGCATGTGAAGGGCCCCAGCGGCGACCGGGCGGAAACCCGGGCCCGGCTGGGGTGGCAGGCGGACGAGACCGTGGTGCTGCACGCCGGCAACATGGGCCTCAAGCAGGGCCTGGAGGTCCTGGTCGAGGCCGCCCGGCTCGCCGACCAGGAGGCGGCACCGGTCCGGTTCGTGCTCATGGGTGACGGCAATCAGCGCGCCCACCTGCAACAACTCGCCGCGGGCAGCTCCGCGCTGACCTTCCTGCCGCCGGCCGGCGCCGAGGAGTTCCCCGAGGTGCTCGCCGCCGCGGATGTGCTCGCGGTGACCCAGAAGGCCTCCGTGCTCGACATGAGTCTGCCGTCCAAGCTGACCTCGTACTTCATGACCGGCCGGCCGGTGATCGCCTCGGTGGCCGCCGAAGGGGGCACCGCCCAGGAGGTGCTGCGCTCGGGGGCCGGCACGGTGATCGCACCGGAGGACCCCAAGGCGCTGCTGGCGGAGGTCCGTGCGCTCGCCGCCGACCCCGAGGGGGCGTCCCGGCTGGGCGCCCGCGGTCCGCAGTACGTCGAGCAGCGGCTCAGCAGCCGGGCCGGCCTGGAACGGATCACCGCGCTGCTGCGGCTGGCGACGGCCGGCCGGTAGCCGCGGGCGGCGGGGGTCCGGCCCCCGCCGCCCGCCGTCATCCGGCTCCGGGCCGGGCGAGCAGCGGGTACCACTCCTCCAGCCGGTCGGCGACCGCCGCGAGCGAGAACTCCTCCGCCACGGCCGTCCGGCCCGCGCGGGTGACGCGCTCCCGCAGCGGCCCGTCCTCCAGCAGCCGCAGCACCGCGTCCGCCAGCTCCGCCGGCGAACCGTCGGTCACCAGCGCGGCCTCGCGCCGCCGCAGCACGCCGGCGATCCCGCAGCTGTCCGTGCAGACCACCGGGGTGCCCACGGCCAGCGACTCGAGCACGCTCATCGGGAACGGCTCGTCGACGCTGGGCAGGACGTACACGGTGGCGCGTGCGGTGCGCCGCACCGCGGCGTCGTGATCGAGGGCACCGCCGTACGTCACCACCTCATCGAGCTTCTCCTCGGCGATCAGCCGGCGGACCTCCGTGAGCCGGCCCTCGTCCGAACCGTGCAGGGTGAAGGACACCTCGGGCCGCTTGCGGTGCACCAGCGCCGCCATCCGGACGAAGGCTTCCGGGCGTTTACGGGTCTGCAACCGTGCCAGGAACAGCACATCCGCCCCGTCGCGCTCCTCGTCCGCCGGCCGGGTACGCACCCCGTTGGGGAGCCGGACCAGCCGCGGGCCGCGTGGCCCCAGCACCTGCCGCAGCCCGGCCTCCTCCTCGTCGGTGAGCACCAGCGCGGCCAGGGCCCGGCGCAGCAGCGGTACATACACCCGGTCGAAGAGCCGGGCCACCGCCGAACCGCGGGGCTGGACCATGCCGTGCGTCTGCACCACGAACGTCCGGCGGCGCAGCACGGCCACCGCAAGCGCGGCCAGCGAGACCAGATCGCGCCCGGCATGCAGATGGAGGGCGTCGGTCCGTCCCACCCGGCGCCAGAGCACCGGCAGCAGCCCCGGGTGGAACAGGCCCAGGAACCCCTGCCCCGGCACCAGGGTGCGGGCGGGCCGGGCGCGGAGCGGGACCCCGTCCACCGCGCGCGGCGGCGCGCCCCGGCCCCGCCACAGGGACACCAGCTCCACCTCGTGCCCCCGGGAGGCGAGTTCGCCCAGCTGCCCGGTGGCCACGCTCACCGGACCGCCGTAGGCCCCGTCGTCGCTCACCAGGGTCACGACATGGGTGATCCTCATCCGGCACCCCCGGTGGTGTACACCGCGCCGGGCGGCACATCGCGGTGGGCGACCACGCCGGCACCGACCACCGCACCCTTCCCCACCGTGACGCCGCGCAGCACCACGGCACGGGCGGCCACCCAGGCGCCCTCCTCCACACTGATCGGCGCATTGTCGAACTCGAAGGTGGGCGAACGCCGTTGGTGGCTTCCCGTGCACAGCACGGCGCCCTGCGACACACAGACGTCGGCCGCGATGCTGATCGGCTCCAGATTGATCAGCCAGGCGTCCTCGCCCACCCAGACGTCATCGCCGATCGTCAGCTTCCACGGCCACTGCACCCGTACCCGGTGCCGGATCAGGACCCGCTGACCGACATGGGCGCCGAAGGCCCGCAGCAGCGGGGGCCGCAGCCGCGGCGGGAACCACCACTTCATGAACACCAGGTTGAGCACGGCGAACCAGGCGGCCTGGGTCAGCACCCCCCGGCCCTTGTCGTAGCCCGCGCCGCTGAAGCCGCGCAGCCGGCGGGCGGTGGTGGAAGTGGTCATCGGTCCACCCGCACCCGGTGGCCGGACAGCTCGTCCGCCAGCTGGCGTACGTCCGACTCGACCATGATCCGGGCGAGTTCGTCGTACTGCACCTTCGCCGACCAGTCCAGCAGGCTCTTCGCCTTGGACGGGTCACCGATGAGCGCATCCACTTCGGAGGGCCGCTCGTACTTCGGGTCGAAGCGCACACTGCGCTCCCAGTCGAGCCCCACCGTCTCGAACGCGGCCTGCAGGAAGTCCCGTACGGTCGCGGCCACACCGGTCGCGACCACGTAGTCGTCGGGCTCGTCACGCTGGAGCATCAGCCACATGGCCTCGACGTACTCCGGGGCATAGCCCCAGTCGCGGACGGCATCGAGGTTGCCCAGATAGAGATGCTTCTGCAGACCGGCCTGTATGCGGGCCACCGCGCGAGTGATCTTGCGGGTGACGAAGGTCTCGCCCCGTCGTGGGCTCTCATGGTTGAAGAGAATGCCGTTGACGCCGAACAGGCCATACGCCTCACGGTAGTTGACGGTCGACCAGTACGCCATGACCTTGGCGCAGCCGTACGGACTGCGCGGGTGGAAGGGCGTCGCCTCGTTCTGCGGCGGCGGTGTGGCGCCGAACATCTCCGAGGACGAGGCCTGGTACAGCCGGGTCCGGACCCCGCTGGCACGGATGGCCTCCAGCAGCCGCAGGGCGCCCAGACCGGTCACATCGCCGGTGTACAGCGGGGCGTCGAAGGAGACCCGGACATGGGACTGGGCCCCGAGGTTGTAGACCTCGTCGGGCTGCACATCGCGCAGCAGATTCACCAGCGCCACCCCGTCCGACAGGTCGACGTGGTGCAGCAGCAGCCGGCGGTCCGGGGTGTGCGGGTCCTGGTAGATGTGGTCGATGCGCTCGGTGTTGAAGCTCGAGGAGCGTCTCATCAGCCCGTGCACTTCATAGCCCTTGCCCAGCAGCAATTCGGCGAGATACGAACCGTCTTGACCGGTAATTCCGGTGATGACCGCGGTTTTCGGCATGGCTTCCCCCCACGAGAAGTGACTGTGCATCGGGATCGAACGATGGATTGCCCACGTGCCGGACGACAGACCGCGGGCGGTGGACGCTACCTGCACCGTGGCCGGTGGTCGAGCACAAGAAGCGCCAGATATTTCCTGAAATAGCCGGTGGGCGTATCGGATTGACTGCGACAATCCGCCCCATGGATGACTTGCTGCCCACACCTGCTCGTGTTTTCGTCGCCGGCCACCGAGGTCTGGTGGGATCCGCCGTGGCCCGGCGGCTCACCGCCCAGGGCTATGACGTACTGACCCGCCCCCGTGCGGAACTCGACCTGCGCGACGCCGACGCCACGGCGGCCTGGCTGCGCGCGGCCCGGCCCGACGCCGTCGTGCTGGCGGCCGCCAAGGTCGGCGGAATCATGGCCAACAGCACCCAGCCCGTACAGTTCCTGGAGGACAATCTCAGCATCCAGCTCAGCGTCATCGCCGGTGCCCACCACGCCGGGGTGCGCCGCCTGCTGTTCCTCGGATCGAGCTGCATCTACCCCAAGCACGCCACCCAGCCCATCACCGAAGACGCCCTGCTGAGCGGGCCGTTGGAGCCCACCAACGAGGCGTATGCGATCGCCAAGATCGCCGGCCTGGTGCAGATCCGGTCCTACCGCCGCCAATACGGTGCCTCTTTCATCTCCGCCATGCCGACGAACCTCTACGGACCCGGCGACAATTTCGACCTCGAAACCTCGCATGTGCTGCCGGCGCTCATCCGCCGCTTCCACGAGGCGAAGCAGCAGGGCCGGCCCGAACTCACCCTCTGGGGCACCGGAACGCCCCTGCGGGAGTTCCTGCACGTCGACGACCTGGCCGCCGCCTGCGAGGTACTGCTGCGCCGCTATGACGGTGACGACACGGTCAACGTCGGCTGCGGCGAGGACCTGACCATCGCCGAGCTCGCCTCCTGCGTCGCCGCCGCTGTGGGCTACGAAGGACGGATCGCCTTCGACCCCTCCCGCCCCGACGGCACCCCGCGCAAGCTGCTCGACATCAGCAGGATGCGCGCCCTGGGCTGGGCGCCCACCATTCCGCTCGCCGAGGGCATCGCCCGGACCTACGAGGCGTGGCAGGCGGAGCCGGCCACGGCGTAAGCCGGACCGGCCCGCGGTGTGCGGCCGGCGCCCGCCCTTCGGCGAGACACCGGCCGCACACCGCGACCCACGGCGACCAGGCGTCGCGGGCCCGGCGGGACGTGGTGGACACTTCCTAGTACGCACCGCGCCCGTCCACGACGGCCCGCACGGTACGCATCAGTACCCCTATGTCGCGGGAGTAGGACCAGTTGTCCACATAGCTCAGATCCAATGCGACGGTCTCGTCCCAGGACAGGTCCGACCGCCCGCTGACCTGCCACAGACCGGTCAGGCCCGGCTTGACCGACAGCCGGCGGATCTCGGTCCCGTCGTACCGTTCGACCTCCTCGGGCAGCGGCGGCCGTGGACCGACCAAAGACATATGGCCGGCCAGGACGTTGAAGAGCTGCGGCAGTTCGTCCAGCGAGAAGCGGCGCAGCAGCCGCCCCACCCGCGTCACCCGCGGGTCCTGCCGCATCTTGAACATCGCCCCGTCGTGCTCGTTGGCCGACTCCAGCGCGGCCCGCATCCGGTCGGCGGTGACCACCATGGTGCGGAACTTCCACATCCGGAACGGCCGCAGATCCTGGCCGACCCGGATCTGCCAGTAGAACACCGGGCCCGCGGTACTGAGCCTGATGGCCGCGGCCACCGCCGCGAAGACGGGGGAGAGCAGCACCAGCAGCAGTAACGCCCCCAGCCGGTCGGTGGCCTGTTTCAGCAGGACCGGAAGCCCCCGTCGCGCCGCCGGGTCTATATGCATCACCGTCAGCCCCGCCGCCTTGGCGAGCCGGACACGGTGCTGCGAGACGTCGATCAGGCCCGGGAGTATGGCCAGATTCCGGCCCCCGTCGTGCAGCGCCCAGGCCAGCCGCCGCACCCGTGCCGCGGGCATCTGCCGGCCCGGCGCCACGAAGACGAGATCGGCGCCGAGTTCGGCGGCGCACCTCAGGACCCGCTCCCCGTCCAGTGCCCCCTCGGGCCCGTCACCGTCGGACGTGAGCCGGTCGCAGACGGGCAGTGCCGAATCGGTCGCTTCCTCCCCGACCAGACAGCTGCCGACGACGACATATTCGTGGTCGGTGCGGTGCCCCAGCTCCGCGAGCACCACATCGACTGCGCCTGCCTCCCCGACGATCAGCACCCGCCGCAGCGCCCGCGCACGGCGCCGGATGGCCAGCAGATACCGGTGTGCGATCTTGCGCCGGGCCACGCCCAGTGCGAGACACGGCAGCAGCGCCGGCACACAGACCTCAAGAGAGAAATCGATCCGCGTCCCCACGCAGGCGACGGCCAGTACCCCCAGCATGGTCAGCCAGTCCCGGAAGACGGGCAGCAGCGCACCGGCGTCCAGCGCGTCTCCGACGTAACGATTCTTCGATGCCCCAACGGCCAGCCACGATGCACCGGCCAGCGTTGCGGTGAGCAGCGGATGGGGCTGCCCCGTGACGGCACCCAGCGCGGCGACCGGCAGCATGGCACCGACTGCGTCAACGGCCAACGCCACCGGTAAGAGCCGTCGTTCGGCGGGTGTGTGCCTTCCTCCCCTGTAGTGTTCCGGCGCTCGATCCAATTTGGCTGATCCGGCGGGTGATTCCAGCACCCGTGATCCGGCAGCTTCGAACAACCCCATGGCCCCCCACTTGGTCGTCCCCTTCACGTTCCGGCGCAGCCGTCGCCCCCTGGCACTGACAAACCGCCCCGTGTCGGACGTGACGCTAGAGCACGTTGCGCCTGACGGCTGTGGTTTACCTATTTTGAGTGTTCTTGTGTCTGATTGTTTACAAGTCGGGGAAGACCTGATCCGGTTTCAGCCGTCATGTCGTGGGCTGGGAATCCGGACCGGACGCAGCGGCTCCGGTGCCGGTCGGGGGGATTCCCGCGTACACCCGGCCACGGGCCGCTCTAGCATTCCTGTCATGAACAGTGATCTTTTCGCCGCCGAGAACATGGCGACGCAGGCCGGCGCGCCCGGCATGGTGCAGCAGAACGCCAAGTCGCTCAAGTACGCGCTGGACGGGGAGTGTTATGCGCGGCAGGGCGCGATGATCGCCTACCGCGGTGAGCTGCAATTCGAGAAGCAGGGGCAGGGGGTCGGAAAGTTCCTCAAGCGCGCGGTCACCGGCGAGGGGCTGGCGCTGATGGCCGTACGGGGCCGCGGCGAGGTGTGGTTCGCGCACGAGGCCGCCAACTGCTTCATCATCGACCTCGCCGCCGGCGACGGTCTCACCGTCAACGGCCGCAACGTGCTGTGCTTCGACCCGTCCCTCTCCTACGAGATCAAGGTCGTCAAGGGCGCGGGCATGGTCGGCGGCGGACTCTTCAACTCCGTCTTCAGCGGCCAGGGCAAGCTGGGCGTGATGTGCGAGGGCAACCCCATCGTCATACCCGTCTCCCCGCACTCCCCGGTCTTCGTCGACACCGATGCCGTGGTCGGCTGGAGCAGCAGTTTGCACACGGGGCTGCACCGTTCGCAGAGCCTCGGTTCGATGCTCCGCGGCGGCTCCGGGGAGGCCGTCCAACTCCGCCTCGAAGGCGAGGGTTTCGTCATCGTGCGGCCCAGCGAACTCCGCCCGGAGAAGTCGGCCGGGAACTGACCTTGCGGGCTCGGGGCCGAGGTACCTTGTCATGTTCCCTTCCGCGGCGCCCCGGGCCCGCCCCGCGTGCGCCCGCAGGGCCTGCGCCGGGGAGCGGGCGGCACCGGACGCGTCCGGAGGCGGCTTCGCCCCGGCACACCGCCGCCTGGCATGATCGCGCTCATGGCTGAACGCGTGAGTGCCGCATGTGACGGCGCGTCGAAAGGAAACCCCGGGCCCGCGGGCTGGGCCTGGGTCATCGCCGATGGGGCGGACACCGTCGTGCGGTGGGAGGCCGGGCCGCTGGGCACCGCGACCAACAATGTCGCCGAGCTCACGGCCCTGGAACGCCTGCTGACCGCCACCGATCCGGCCGTACCGCTGGAGATCCGGATGGACTCCCAGTACGCGATGAAGGCCGTCACGACCTGGCTGCCCGGCTGGAAGCGCAAGGGCTGGAAGACGTCCTCGGGCAAGCCGGTCGCCAATCAGGAACTGGTCGTCAGCATCGACGCGCTGCTCACGGGCCGCTCCGTGGAGTTCCGGTACGTGCCCGCGCACCAGGTCGACGGGGACCCGCTGAACGACTTCGCCGACCGGGCCGCGAGCCGGGCGGCGACCGAGCAGGAGGCCGCCGGCAGCGAGCTCGGCTCACCGCCGCCGCCGGCCGCCCCGGCTGCCGCGCGGTCCGCCGGCGGCGGTGGCAGTACTTCCGGCGCCACGGCGCGGACGGCCTCCGCACCGCAGCGGCGCGGCGCGGGCAAGGCGGTGCGCACGCTCAAGGCCAAGTTCCCCGGGCGCTGCCGCTGCGGCCGCTCCTATGCGGCGGGCGAGCCGATCTCCAAGAACGACGAGGGCTGGGGGCACCCGGCGTGCCGAGCCGGCGCGGGCGGTACCGACTGAACCCACCCAGCCGCAGCTCAGGGTCTTCGTCGCGCCCGCTCCGGTGTACGGCCGGCGAGGTCAGGTCGCCTTGCCGCCGCTGCGGCCGGCCACCGGCACGTCGAGGGGGCGGGCGATACCCACCACTCCCTCGTCGAGGCGCTGGAGATGCCGCAGCACGCGGAAGGTGACCGTGCCCGTCCGCAGCGCGCCGGAGCCGGCCGTTTCCAGCATCGAGGCGATGCTGGCGCCGGACTGGACCTCGCCCTCGGTGCTCTCCTCCAGCACCCGCGCGACGATCAGATCGATGTTGTAGGCGATCCGCCGGCCGGCCCGCTCCAGGCGCGGGTCGGCCGCGATCGTCTTGCTGTACGGGACGAGTTCCGCGGTCGCCGCCAGGGAACGGGCGTGATAGGCGGAGGTCTCCAGGAGGGCCACCAGATAGCGGGCGGTCCGTCGCCGTACCCGTAGCGGGGTGATCGGGTGGGTCAGCGGCTGGATGGAAGCGCGCAGCTCGTCCAGCGCCTCGTCCAGCTCGCGCGCCTTGCCCAGCAGGTCGACGGCGGGCCCACCGCTGAGCTGTTCCACCGCGGCGGACACCACGTCCCGCAGCCGGACCAGCACCGTGCCCAGCAGCTCGTCCGTCCGGCGGTCGGTGTGCACCGGCAGCACCAGCACCGCGCCGATGATCCCGCAGGCGGCACCCAGCGCGGTCTCCTCGATGCGCAGCACCAGCACATCGAGGCTGTAGGTGTTGAGCAGGGTGTAGAGCAGTCCGAGCATCGCGGTGACGAAGAAGGACACCAGCGCGTAGGACAGCGGCGCGGTGAAGAACATCCCGAAGATGCAGAGCAGTACGAGCGCGAACGCGGTCCAGGTGTGGTTGCCGACCAGCCCGGCGAGCGCGACACCGGCGACCACGCCGAGGACCGTGCCCACCAGCCGGCGGTAGCCCTTGACCAGGATCTCGCCCGTGGACGCGGTGTTGAGGAAGACCACCCAGCAGGTCAGCACCGCCCAGTACCATCGCTGGCTGGACAGGAACTCGCCCCCGATCATGGCCAGCGTCGAGCCCACCGCGACCTGGAACGCGGCCCGGGTGGTGGGCCGTTGCAGTCCGGTGCGGTCGTCGGTGGGCTCCTCGGTCTCCTCGGCGACGACGATCGCGAGGTCCTCGGCGTCGAACTCCTCGCGCGAGCGCGTGGTGGCCGGGGAGTCGTCCGACTCGTCCTGCGGTCCGTCCAGCGCCAGCCGCAGACCCAGCACGGAACGCGCGGCCTCACCGAGCCCGCGGAAGACGTCCTGGACGGCGGGGGAGGCGAGCGGCAGGTTGTCCTCGTCCCGGTAGCCGAGCAGCCGGTTCCGTACGTGGGCGAGTGCGGTGCCGCGGCCGCCCGGCGCGGGCCGGGCGACCAGCACGAGGAGGGCGTTCAGATCGCGGCGCAAGGTGCGGATCGCGTCGTCCTCGGTCCGTATGCGGGTGCCCGTGGCCGGCACGGGCGCATGCGGCAGATGCATGGTGAGGGTGTCCGCGCGCCCGGCGCTGCGGGCGTTGAGCAGCAGCATGCCCAGCCGCTCGGCGGCGACCTCGGCCTCCGCCACGCGGCGCTGCACCAGGCCAGCCGCGGCCTCGTCCCGCGTGCCCTCCTCCAGGAGGCCCTGGATCAGCAGCGCCGCCTCGTGCAGCCGGGCGGTGTGCCGCCGAAGGTCGTCCAGGACCTTGTCGAGCTCCTCGGGGTCCACGTCCAACAGCTCGTTCTGGGTCGCCAGCAGTTGGGCGAGGCGGGCCCGGAAGGCCTCGCGGAGCCGGCCCAGGGTGCGCTGGGGAGTCTGTGGCACGACGGCGAACCGGACGAGGGCGCTGGACCCGATGGCGACGGCCAGCGTCAGATACAGCACGGGCAGGGTGGGGACGCTCGCCTGCACGAACAGCGAGATGAAGTAGACCTGGAACCCGATCAGGCCGAGTGCGGTGCCGCGGTCACCGAACCGCCGGGAGTAGACGGCACCGAAGATCAGCAGCACGAAGAACACATCGCCGGCGATGACCAGGGTGTGCAGCACCGCGCCCAGCGACATGGCGGCGAGCGCGACGGGCAGGCCGAGAGCCAGCGTGATCGCCTGGCCGCGCACCTCCTTCTCCCTGATCGCGAAGGTGGACACCATGGCGACCATGGAGCCCGCGACCATCAAGGGGACGCCGGTGCCGAGCAGCGCGAGGACGAGGAGGGTGAGCACGATGGCCCCGACCGTCCGCAGTCCCGCCATCAGCCGCAGCAGCCCCGGATCGGATGCCGCGAAGCGGTCCCAGACGTTCGTCCCAGCCCGCCGTATCGCTGCCACCACGCTGCCGTACGCTCCCACTTCTTGCCATGATCCCCGGTGCTCCAGCATCGCACGTCTGCTCGGACCGCCTTCAGCCGCCTCGTCCCCGCCCCGGCCGCACCACGCCCGGCACCGTCTGCCGGCCCCGCGCCCCGCACCCTTCTCCCACTCCCTGACCTCACCGGTTTTTTTGGGTAATTCCGGTGTTAGTGAGGCGTTAGTGGATCATCAGCGGGGGCGCCCAGGGTGGGTGGTGCACAAAAAATGCAGAACCCACCGCCCGGCCCGACGGTCCGGCGCTGTCGTCCCGGGGGGCGCCCTGCCCGGTGCCCTTCGCGGACGGCGCGACGGAAGCGCGCGCAACCGGGCGGTGGGGAGGGCACCGCTATTTCTCCGGATGCCGGAGAAGAGGGAGTTGATGACTGATGACCATCCGTGGTCTGCGTACTGCTGTCACCGTCACCGCCGCCGTCGTGCTGGCTGCGGGGGCGAGTGCAGGAATCGCCGCCGCGGCGGGTCCGGCCGGATCCGGCGCGGCGGCTGCCGGCTCGTGCGGACCGGGGGCGCTGAAGGTCACGACCACCAGCGCGGGTTCGGACCAGGCCGGGATGAACCACGAGGGCACCTACCTGCGGGTGACCAACACCGGCAAGAGCACCTGCGCGATATCCGGGTACCCGGGGCTGGCGCTCGAGGGCGCCGGGCACTCGGCCATGAAGACCACCGTGCACCGCGGTGACACCTACTTCGCCCAGGACCCGGGCGCGCACCGGGTCACGCTCAAGCCGGGCAAGAGCGCCTACGCCGACCTCGTCTGGACGCACGCCGGTCCGTCCGCGAAGGCCAAGTACCTCCAGGTCTCCCCGTCGGGCGGCAACGCGCACAGCATCCTGGCGTTCGACAAGGACGTCGACGGTGCGGCCCTGTCCGTGACCGCCTGGTCGGCGACGCCGCCCGGCGCCTCCTGACCGCTGCCGCAGTTGCCGGGGGCCGACGCATTTCTGCGTCGGCCCCCGGTGTGCGTGCGGCGGGCCGGCCGCTCCAGGGACGTCACCGGCCAGTTGCGGCAGGTCAGTTCCGCGCGCCCGCCACCAGCGTGCGGTACCAGTCGAGTGTGGCGTCGAGGGTCGCCTCCAGCGGCGTCGGGCGGAGGCCGAAGGCGCGCTCGAACGCCGAGGAGTCCACGATCTGCGGCTCGGTGTGCTGGTAGAACATCTCCGCGTACTCGTCCATGAAGGTCGCGTCGAACGGCCCGAAGGGGCGGGGCTCGGTGAGGATCACCCGTTGCAGGGGGCTGCCCACCCGCTCCTCGATCATCGAGTGGATCTCGCGGGTGGTCCGGGCGGGCGCGGTGGGCAGATGCCACACCCGGCCGTCGCCTGCCGGGTCTTCGCCGAGGGTGGCCAGTCCCTTCGCCACGTCCTGGATGGCCGTGTAGCTGTGCGGGAGGTCGATGTCGCCCAGCGCGAGGGCCTCACCGCCGGTCAGTGCGGCCGGGAAGACCGCGCCGCCGAGCGTCGAGTTGAGCACGCCGGGACCGACGAAGTCGGCCGACCGGCCCAGGACGACCCGGGCCCGCCCCGCACGGTGGGCGGCGAGGTACGCCTCGTCCAGCTGCGCCCGCATCACGCCCTTGCGGCTCGTCGCCCGCCAGGGGGTCTCCTCCGTCATCACCTCGCCCTGCGTCTGTCCGTACGGATACAGCGTGTCCAGCACGACCAGCCGGGCGCCGGTGGTCTCGACGGCGGCCAGCACCGCGTCCTGGACCCGGGGCATGACCTCGGTCTGCAGGTGATAGGCGACGTTCACGCAGTGGTACACGACATCGGCGCCCTCGACGGCGGCCAGCGCCTCCGCGGGCGTGCTCACATCGGCGGCGCAGCCCTGCACGCCGTCGGGGGTGGCGTCCGGCGCCGAGCGGCTGACCAGCCGTACGGCGTGGCCCCGGCGGGCGAGCTCGGCGGCGAGCGTGGTGCCGGCCGGGCCGGCACCCAGGACGGCATGGAGACGACGTGCTGCAACAGACATGGCGATTCCTTCTCTAACGGGGCGGCGGGCTGGAGCGGATCAACGGTGGGTGAGGCGGTGCAGCAGGCTTTCGCCGCACACCCTCACTTCTGTTAGAGACCATAACTTCTGGGAATGGTCATTGCAACTGAAGTGATGGCTACGATGAGCGAGGACCGCTCACCCGTGGCCGTCCGCCGCCCCGCAACGCAGGAGGAGAACATGGCCGCCGAGGTACGAAGCCCCCGGGCGCGCTATCGCGAGCAGAACCGTGCGGAGATCAAGACGGCCGCGTTGCAGCAGCTCGCCGAGGGCGGCATCCAGGCCGTGGCGCTCACCCGGATCGCCAAGGACATGGGCCTGTCCGGGCCGGCGCTCTACCGCTACTTCGCCGGCCGGGACGATCTGCTGGGCGAGCTGATCCGGGACGCCTACGACGACGTGGCGCAGGCCATCGGACAGGCCGGCGGGACAGCGGCCGGGGACGCGCGCGCCACCCTGCACGCCCTCGCCGGCGCCTACCGGAGCTGGGCCGTCGCGCAGCCGCACCGCTATCTCCTGATCCAGGGAACGCCACTCCCCGGTTACGCGGCTCCGCCCGACACGCTGCAGCGCGCGCGGGCCGTCCTGGGCCCGTTCCTCAAGGTGTTCGCCGCTGGTGAGCCCGCCGAGGCGCTACGGCCGGTCGTCGCCGAGATGGAGGCGTGGGTGCGCAAGGACGACGGCGTCGCCGACTGGGTGGCCCAGCACACCGGACTGCCGGCGCACGACAAAGCGGCGGGCACCGCGCTCGCCGGTACGGTGCTGGCCTGGTCACAACTGCACGGCACGGTCGGCCTTGAGGTGTTGGGTCAGTACGCCGGGATGGGGCATCGCGCGCCGACACTGCTCACCGCGCAGATCGACACCTTGGCGGACTCTTTCCAGCTTTAGGGCCTGTCCGATGGGTCAGGGTCGGAAAGGCCCTGGCCGGGCCGGACGCACGAAGGGTGCCGCGCGCCACGGCACGCAGCACCCGGCCCGTCGGGCAGCGGCTCACTTCATCCCGCGCGGCGGCATCCAGTGGTGGACCGTGTAGTCCCCCTTCGCCAGGGTCTCGAAGGGGGCCGAGCTCAGGCACTTGCCGACGCTGTTCTTCGGCAGGCCGTCCACGGCCCAGCTGTAACCCAGCCGGTCCTTCTTGCCGTTGTCCAGCACGGTGAAGCCGAACCGCTTGCCCCTGAGGTCCCCGATGTGCGGCAGGCCCGGTGCGTCCTTGAAGTGCGACTCCGTGACGATGCCGGTGGCGACGGCCACCGGGCCGCCGGTCACCAGACAGTCGATCCGGCCCTTGAAGTGTCCGCCCCAGACCTTGCCGAAGTGATGGCTGACGAAGAACGTGCCGTGCGCCTTGTCCGCGAACCCGTGGGCGTCGACGCGGAAGTGGACGTTGTCGCCCGGCTTCCGCCGGAGCTGGGCGGAGCCGGTCAGGGACGGTTCGTCGGCGGTGTGCCGGGTGGCCTGTGGCGCGGTTCCGGCGGCCGCGGCCGGGCCGGTCGTGCCCAGGGTCAGTGCGGTCGCGGTGCAGACGGCGAGAGCGGTGGCGGCCGTGACGAACGGGCGGCGCATTCCAGGCATGACATCCTCCTGCGGATGAGGTCGGCGCGCACAACGGGTGTGCGGCGGGGAGCCGGTCCCCGTGGCACTCCACACTTCCGTCCGCCGCGGCGCCGTACCTCGCTCCCCGGGAGGGTTCCGCTCCGCCGCGCGGCGGAACGGGACCGGTACCGGAGGACGATGCCGGGTATCCGATGCCGGTACCCGAGGTCCGCCGCACCCGTCCCTGCGCGCGCTCCCGCGGCCGCGCCTCGCCGCCCGGCCGCTCAGTATCCGGCCGGACGGATCAGCCCCGTCTCATAGGCGAAGACGGTGGCCTGCGTCCGGTCGCGCAGGCCCAACTTGACCAGGATGCGGCCCACATGGCTCTTGACCGTCTGTTCCGCCACCACCAGACGCTCCGCGATCTCCCCGTTCGACAGGCCCTGGGCGATCAGGGACAGGACCTCGGTCTCCCGTTCCGTCAGATCGCCGACCCGGTCCTTGAGCGGGGTGCGCGGGGCGCTGGTCACCCGGGAGAACTCGGCGATCAGGCGCTTGGTGATGTTCGGGGCGAGCAGGGCGTCGCCGGCCGCCACCACCCGTACCGCCTGGGCGAGTTCGGCCGCCGAGGCGTCCTTGAGCAGAAAACCGGAGGCGCCCGCGCGCAGCGCCTCGTACACGTACTCGTCGAGGTCGAAGGTGGTCAGGACGAGGACCTTGACGGTGGCGCCGGCCGGTTCGGTGAGGCGGCGGGTGGCCTCGATGCCGCCGAGCCGGGGCATCCGGACGTCCATCAGGACGACGTCCGGGGCGAGTTCGGCGGTCTTGGCGACGGCGTCGAGGCCGTCCACGGCCTGGCCGACGACCTCGATGCCCGGTTCGGCATTGAGCAGCACGGTGAAGCCCTGGCGGACCATCATCTGGTCGTCGGCGATCAGCACACGGATGGTCGTCATGGGGTGTCCTCGCCGGCGTCGGCCGGTGTTCTCGCAGGGGCGGGCAGCAGGGCGGTCACTTCGTAGCCGCCGTCCGGGGTCCGGCCGGCGGCCAGTTCGCCGCCGAGCATGGCCGTGCGTTCGCGCATGCCCAGCAGTCCGTGGCCGGAGCCGGGGGAGGGCGGGGCAGGCCCGTCCGGCGCGGTGTTGGTGATCCGGAGGGTGAGGCCGTCGGGACCGTATCCGAGCTGCACCCGCACCGTCGCGCCGGGCGCGTGCCGCATCGCGTTGCTCAGCGCCTCCTGGACGATGCGGAACGCGGACAGCTCGGCCCCCGGCGACAGCGCGTGCGGCTCGCCGGTGGTCTCGGTGGTGACGGCGAGTCCGGCCGCCGTCACATTGGCGATCAGCTCGTCCAGCCGGCCGAGGGTGGGCTGCGGGGCGTGCCGCACGCCCTCCGCCGAGGGGTCCTCGGAGCGCAACACGCCCAGCACCCGCCGGAGTTCAGTCAGCGCGTCGACGGCGTTCGCGCGGATGCCCGCGAGGTTCTCCTTCAGCTCGTCGGTGGGGTCCTCGACGAGATGCGGCGCGACCTGTGCCTGGATGGAGATCACGGACATGTGGTGGGCGACCACGTCGTGCAGCTCCCGGGCGATCCGGTTGCGCTCCTCCAGCAGGGTGCGCCGGGCCCGCTCCTCGGCGGTGAGCTCCTCCTGCGCGACGAGCTGGGTACGGGCCACCCGGCGGCCGCGCAGTGCGGCGCCCAGGAGCGTCGCGATGATCAGGAGGGAAACCGCCTGCGTCAGGTTTTCGTGCTGACCCCGGCCGAGGAACATCAGGCAGCCCAGCCCGGCCAGGACATTGATCCCCAGCGCCTCGGCCGCGACCCGGGGGCGTACCCGCAGCGCCAGCAGGAACGCCGTCGCGGCCTGCGCGAGGAGGCCGGGTTCGGTCCAGGGGAAGCCCGCATCCCAGGGGAGGTCGCTCCGAGCGGCGACGGCCGCGCCGACCATCGCGGCCGTCGACATCCACCAGGCCGGTATCGGACGGAACATGGCCGCGAGCAGTGCGGCGGACTGGCACAGCGCGAGCAGCAGCGCCAGGCCCGGCACCAGCCGGTAGACATGGATGAGGAAGTCCGCGGTGAGGATGCCTGTCGCATAGGCGAGCACCCCGACCACCGCATGCGGCAGCCGGGCCAGCAGGCGGGGCCTGCTCAACCTCGGCAGCGGATCGGCCGCCGCCGTCCACAGATCGTCGCGCAGCGTACGCGGCACCGCCAACAGCGCCGTCCGCCACCGCGGTTCCCCGCCCTGCACGCCCCCCGTGATCATGTGAACCACCCTAGACACGCCTCCCCGCCCCCGACAGGGCGGGGCGCCGCTCCGGCACGGCCCGGGCGCGGCCGCGCCGCCCCGCCCGGCCCTGCTCGTACGCGCGGAACGCGGCCCCGCACACCAGCAGCGCCACCCCGAACACCGGCAGCCAGGCCAGCCGGGCCAGCACCCACGAGGCACCGTCGGGGGCGGTGTGCAGGCCGGGGAGGGGCCGGCCCGCGAGCAGGCCGAGCGCGGTGACCGCCATCATCGCGGTCTGGTGCCACAGGAAGACGGTCATCGCCGACAGGTTCAGCAGCGCCACCGGCGCCCAGACCAGGGGGCGTTGGAGGATTCGCCGCAGCGGGCCGAGCAACAGCAGGGCCGCCCCGCACTGGGCCAGGCCGAAGGTGACGGCCGCGAGGGTGGGCGGGTTGAGATTGGATATCCCGGCGCCGGGCACCCCGACCATGGCGGCCGGATACCCGGCCCAGCCGACGAGTCCGGCGCTGGCGGCGCCGCCGCCGAGCAGCAGCATCCAGCCGGTCGTCCGGCCGCCCAGCCGCCCGCGTGCCCAGGCCGCGCCCAGGCAGTACGGAACCAGCCAGCCCGCCGGCACATTGAGCCAGCCGAGCCACTCCGGACCGCCCAACCCGAAGCGGAGCAGGTCGATATGGAGGACGACGGCCAGCGGCCACAGCGGGTGCAGCCCGGCGACCAGCGGGGTCGCCGCCGTCAGCGCGATGAGGACGAGCAGGAACCAGAGCGGGGACCACGCCAGTGTGCCCAGGGTGCGAACGGTCTCCAGACCGGCCCCGGAGGCGAGCAGGGCGACCAGCACCACGCACCAGAGCAGCACGACGGCCGCCACCGGCCGGAACAGCCGGGCCGTCCGGGCGCCGAGCCACCGCCCGTACCTCTCGCCCCGGGCGCGGGCCGCGGCATGACTCGTCGCCGCCACCCGGCCCCCGACCAGAAAGAAGACCGCCAGGGTCTGGAACACCCAGGAGACGGGGGTGAGTTGCGGCATGGCGTGCAGCGGGCTGGCGCCGTGCACGGCGCCACTGTCGGTGACGAGGGCGGTCACCAGCCAGTGTCCGAGCACCACCCCCAGGATGGCGAGCGCCCGCAGGGCGTCGACGCCACGGTCCCGGCCGTCCGGAGTGGCGGCGGCGATCCGCCGGGCGAGCTCACGCATCACGGTGCTCCCCGGACGGGGCCCGGCCGGAGACGATCCGGGCGATGTTCCGCAGGGCGACGGAGCCGGGCGCGAGATAGTCGCTGTGGCCGCCGGTGCCCGCTGCGAAGACCCGGGCCCCGAAGGCGTCCGAGACCGGATCGGCGCCCAGCCCGAGCGTGGTGAACGGGAGGTCCAGCTGACCGTGCGGCACCTCGGCGATCCAGTCGCCCTCCCCCCGGCCGGCCCATACGGTCGCCCGGGTGTGCAGAGCCGAAGCGCTGTCGACCCCGGCGCCGGGGCTGCCGTACAGCACGAGGTTGGCCACCGTCAGCCCCGGCGCGGCGCGGCCGCAGACCACCGAACCGTAGGAGTGACACAGCACGGAGATCCGGGCCGAGGGCCGCAGCGCCGCCAACTCGCCGAGGAAAGAGCGGAGTTGCGGGGCGGCCGATGCCGCGCGGCCGGGCGTGAGCACCTCGGGACTCACCGTGCCCGGCGTCTCGTACCCGAGCCAGGCGACCACGGCGGACCGGTCGTCCAGCGTCCGCCGGAGCGCCGTCGCGCCGGCCTGGAACCGTGCATAGGTGTCGAGGTTGGTGTCCGAGCCCGGCACGAGGACGGCGATCCGCTCGGCCCGCGCCAGATCGCCGAAGACCTCGGCGGTACGGCCCCCGCCCCGGCCGTCGAAGGAGAGGAACTGCCGCGCCGGGCCGGCCATCCGGCGCAGCGCACGGGCCCGTGCCCGGTCACCGTGACCGTCGGCCATCCGGGCCGCCGCGCGGATGCCGGCACGGTTGACGGCATACCGCTCGGCGAGCGCGCCGGGGCCGGCGACCCGCAACGGGGCGAGGGCCACCGGCGCGGGCGCCGGGACGGCCGCGGGGCGGGCCGCGCCGGACACGGGCACGGCCACCGAGGCGGCCACGAGGGCGGCGAGCAGGGTGCGCAGCAGTCGGCCGCTGCGCGGGCGGGACGCCATGAGGATCGGTCCTTCCGTCACGGAAGCCGGTCGTGGCTTCCGTGAGGAAGCTATGAAGCGCACCGGTTGGTCCACGTCCCGCCGCGGAGCGCACTTCCGGCCTGGCTCTGAAGTACTAGGGGTAGGGGGCGGCGGCCGCTGAACGGACGGTGCACGGCAGCCCGGTGCGAGGTGCCCCGCGCCCCCGGCACCGGGGCCCGCTCACGGCGGTGGCTGCCGCCGTTGGTGTCAGACGGGGCCGGTGCCTTGCGTGGTGTGTGGAGTGAGCGGGCGGGGGAGGGCAGGGTCGGCGTGGGCATCGGTCCGGGGCCCCCTGGGCCCGTCGGCCGGCGGGCCGTGGTGCCCGGAAACCACGGCCGCACGCGGTCCCGCCGGGGCGGCCCGCGGCGCGGGGCCGGAGCGGCCAACCGGTGGAGCGCGAGGCGAAGGGCGTGAGTCATGGGTGTCGGTTTCACACAGGAGTCGACGTCGGTGCCGGCCGCGGCGACGGCGGTGCCGGAACGCGTCGTGCTCGCCGCCCGTCCGCAGGCCTCGCTGCGTCTGTACGCCGTCCCGCCCGCCGGGGCCGGCCCGGACTGCTATCTGCGGTGGGCGCCCCTGCTGCCGCCCTGGATCGAGCTGTGTTCCGTGGCGCTGCCCGGCCGAGGCACCCGCGCCGGGGAACCGTCGCTGACCGATCCCGCGTATCTGAGCGCCCGGCTCGCCGCGGTGCTCGACGACTGGACCGATCCCCGGCCGTTCGCGGTCTTCGGCCACAGCGCGGGCGCGCTGCTGGCCTACGAGGCGACCCGCCATCTGCGGCGCACCCACGGCCGCCCGCCCGCGCTGCTGGCGGTGTCCTCCCTGTCGGCGCCGCATCTCGACGCCTACACCGCGGACCTCCCGCCGCGCCTGACGGCCGGTCTGGCAGGCCTTCGTGAACTCGTCGGCCCGATCCCCGAGCAACTGCTCGCCGATGCCCGCCTGATGGCCGCGGCCTGTACCCCGCTGCTGGCCGACCTGCTGTTGCTCCTGCACTACCGGCACCACCCGGAACCGCCGCTCCCGGTGCCCCTGGCCCTCTACGGCGGCGAGCACGACCCCGTCACCGGTCTGCGGCCGCTCCAGGCCTGGAACGACCTGGTCACCACCCCCGCCTCCGCACAGCTCTTCCCCGGCGGGCACAGCTATCTGCACACGGCGACAAAGGAACTGGTCGGCCACCTCACCGACGTCCTCGGCACCGTCATCAACCGCCCCGTGGCGACGGCATGACGGCCACTCGGCCGGCCGGAGCCGCCCGGCGTGCGGGCGCCGCCGCCGTGGTGTGCCTCGGTCTGTTCATGCTCGGCCTGGATCTGACCGTCCTCAATGTCGCCGTCCCCGACCTCCAGGGCGACCTCGACACCTCCACCGCGCAGGTGCAGTGGATCGTCGACGGCTACGCCCTGGTCCTGGGCGGAACGGTGCTGGCGGTGGGCGCCTTCACCGACGCCTGGGGCCGGCGGCGCTCCTTCGTCTGCGGAGTGACCGTCTGCGCCGGCGCCTCGCTGGGCGGCGCGCTGGCCGGGCACCCGTGGCAGGTGATCGCCGCGCGCTGTGTCATGGGGTCCGGGGCCGCGCTGCTGATGCCGGCCACCCTGGCGGCCTTGCACCACCTGTTTCCCGAACCCCGGCTGCGCAGCCGGGCGATCGCCGCATGGGCCGCGGTCGGCGGGATGGGGGGACTGTGCGGTCCGGTCATCGGGGGCTGGCTGGTGGAGCACTACTCCTGGCGCGCCGCCTTCTGGATCAATCTGCCCCTGGCCGCCGTCATCGTCGTCCTCGCCCTGGCGCTGGTGCCCGAGTCCCGTACGGTGCAGCGCGCCGGCTTCGATGTGCCCGGTGCCGCGCTGTCCGCCGCGGGGCTGCTGGCGCTGGTGTGGGCCATCACCGAAAGCCCGCACCGCGGCTGGACCAGCCCGGCGGCCCTGACCGGATTCGCCGCCGCCGCGCTGCTGCTGACCGCCTTCGTCGCCCGGCAGCTGCGTACGCCCGCCCCCATGCTGCCGCTGTACCTGCTGCGGGTGCCGGGCATCGGAGTGGCGGCAGCGGCCCTGGCGTTGATGTCCTTCGCCATGTTCGGGGCGCTGTTCGTGCTGACCCTCTATCTCCAGGGAGTGCTGGGCTTCAGCCCCTGGCAGGCCGGTCTGCGGACGCTGCCGCTGCCGGGCGGACTGGCCCTCGGCGCGGTGTGCGCCGTGCCGCTGCGGACCCGGCTGGGCGGCCGGATCCCCGTCGTCGCCGGCCTGACCCTCGTCACGGCCGGCTTCGCCGTCCTGGCGACGACCACCCCCGACTCCGGCTACCCGCACTGTGCGGTCTTCCAACTGGTCGCCGGCGTCGGCGCGGGACTGGTCGCGGCAGCGGCCACCGAATCGGTGATGGGCTCGGTCGCCACCGAACGGGCCGGACTCGGATCGGCCATCAACGACGCCACCCGCCAGGTCGGCTCCGCCCTCGGCGTCGCGGTCCAGGGCTCCCTGCTCGCGGCCGTCTTCACCTCCCGGCTCAGTACGTCGCTGACCGGTCTGCACGCCCCCGCCCCGGTGACCGCGGCGGCCGAACACAGCATGCTGTCCGTCCCCGAACAGGCGCGGCACCTTCCCGCACCGCTGCGCGCCGGCGTGCTGTCCGCCGCCCGCAGCGCCTTCACCGACGCGATGACGCTCACCGCCGTCGTCGCCGGAGCCGTCACCCTGCTCACCGCCGCGGCGGCCGCCCGCTGGCTCGGCCGGCCGCCCCGCCCCCGTGACGCCCGCCGCGCCACCCCGCCGGCTCCGCGCACCCTGGCCGCGGACCGGGGACGAACCCCCGGCGCCCCGGAGCGATAAGTCACTCGTTCGGAGGTGCCTTCATGCCCGGTGCCGAAGGACACGGTCGGCGACAGTGGAAGGCGCGCGACCGACTGCGCACCGCCCCCGGTGCCGCCCGCCTGTCTGGAGCCGCGATGCCGCACCCCCGTCCGCACCCGCACGGCCCGGCGAGCCCGCGCTCCCGCGCACGGACGCGCGAGGGCTGTTCCCACCGGCGTCCCGCGGCCGGACGACACCGCGCCCGGGGCCCGCGGCCGGCACCACCCCCTCCACCGAAGGAGTCCTCCGTGCCCACCAGTACCGAGCTGATCACCACCACCCTCACCGAAACCTTCGACCTCGACCCGGCCGACGTCACCCCCGAGCGCACCTTCGAGGAACTGGGCCTGGATTCCCTCGCCCTGGTCGAGATGGGTCTGATGCTCCAGGAACGCACCGGCATCTCCCTGGACGAGGTGCCCCTGCGGACGACCATCGCCGGGCTGGCGGAGCTCATGGAACGGAACGAGGCCGACCAGGCCCTGACGGCCGTACCGAACAGCACCAGCTGATGCCCGGGCCCTGCCGCGAGGTCGCCGTCACCGGCCTGGGCGTCGTCAGCCCGGCCGGTATCGGCGCCCGGGCCACCTGGGAGGGACTGCTCACCGGCCGGTCCACCGCCACCCGGGACCCGGGGCTGGCGGGACTGCCGGTGGACATCTCCTGCCAGGTGCCGGACTTCGACACCGCGCGCCTGGTCGGCCGGAAAGCCGCCTGGCGGCTGGACCGCTTCGTCGCCATGGCCCTCCTCGCCGCCCGGCACGCCGTCGCCGACGCCGGCCTCGCCCCCGCCGACTGGGACGCCGCCCGCGTCGGCGTGGTCATGGGGACGGGAACGGCCAGCATGGAGCGCTATGTCGGCGAGTTCGCGAAGCTCGCGGCCGGCCGCCCGCTGGACATCTCGCCGCTCGCCGTCACCCGCAGCGTGCCCAACATGGCCGCCGCCGAAATCGCCCTCGACCTGACGGCCACCGGCCCCAACTTCGCGGTCTCCACCGCCTGTGCCTCCGGCAGCAGTGCCCTCGGCGTCGCCCGCGACCTGCTGCGCGCCGGGACCTGCGACATCGTCCTGGCCGGCGGCGCGGAGTCCGCCCGCCACCCCATCCCCGCCGCCTGCTTCCACCGCATGGGCGCCCTCTCCCCACGGGTGGCCGACCCCGCGGGCGCCTGCCGCCCGTTCGACGCCGGCCGCGACGGCTTCGTCCTCTCCGAAGGCGCCGCCGTCCTGGTGCTGGAACGCCCCGCCCACGCCCGGGCCCGCGGTGCCCGCCCGCGCGCACAGCTGGCCGGCTACGGCGCGACCTGCGACGCCTACCACTACGCCGCCCCCGACCCGGAAGGCCGGGGCGCCGCGGCGGCCCTCACCGCGGCCCTGGCGGACGCCGGTCTGACGCCCGGAGACATCGACCATGTCAATGCGCACGGCACCGGAACCCGCCTGAACGACCTGGCCGAGGCCAGGGCCCTGCACGCCGTCTTCCCCGCGCCCCCGGCCGTCACCTCCCTCAAGGGAGCCCTCGGCCACGCCATCGGAGCGGCCGGCGCCATCGAAGCAGCGGTCACCGTCATGAGCCTGCAGGAGTCCACCATCCCGCCCACCGCCAACCACGAGGACCCCGACCTCGACATCGACCTGGACATCGTGGCCAAGGCCCCGCGCAGCACGCCGCTGTCCGCCGCCGCCAGTACGTCCTTCGGCTTCGGCGGCCAGAACGCCGCACTCGTCTTCCGGTCGGTCTGACCCGCCGCCCGGTCCGTCCGACCCGCCGTACCGAAGGGAGCGCCGCATGAGAGCCGTCCCGGGCCGCACCGACCACGTGGTGGTGGTCGGTGCCGGGCTCTCCGGGCTGTCCGCCGCGCTGCATCTGCTCGGCGCCGGGCGTCGGGTGACGGTCGTCGAGCGCGCGGAGCGGCCCGGTGGCCGGGCCGGGCGGATCGAGCGCAACGGCTACCACCTCGACACCGGACCGACCGTGCTGACCATGCCGGACCTCCTCGACGAGGCGTTCGCCGCGGTCGGCGAACGCCTCACCGACCGGCTGGAACTGCGGGCCCTGCACCCGGCCTACCGCGCCCGATTCGCCGACGGCAGCGAACTGGCGGTGCACACGGACCCGGAGGCCATGGAGGCCGAGGTCGAACGGTTCGCCGGCGCCGGGGCGGCCCACGGCTACCGCCTACTGCGCCGCTGGCTCCAGCAGATGTACGCCCTCCAGCGGCACCGCTTCATCGACGCCAACTTCGACTCGCCGCGCCAGCTGCTGCACCCGGACCTGGTGCGGCTCGCCGCCCTCGGGGGGTTCGGCCGCCTCGACGCCCGGATCCGCCGCTTCCTGCCCGACCCGCGGCTGCGCCGGGTCTTCTCCTTCCAGGCGCTGTACGCCGGTGTGCCGCCCGCGCGCGCCCTGGCCGCCTACGCCGTCATCGCGTACATGGACACCGTCGCCGGGGTGTACTTCCCCCGCGGCGGGATGCACGCCCTGCCGCAGGCCATGGCCGATGCCGCCGCCGACGCCGGCGCCGCCTTCCACTACGGACAGGGGGTGACGGGGCTGGAGCGCAGCGGCGACCGGATCACGGCCGTGCGCACCGCGCACGAGCGGATCCCCTGTGACGCGGTGGTGCTCACCCCCGATCTGCCGGTCGTGCACCGTCTCCTCGGCCGGCGGCCGCACCGCCCGCTGCGCCTGCGCCACGCGCCGTCCGCGGTGATCCTGCATGCCGGCACCGACCGGACCTGGCCGCACCTGGCGCACCACACCCTCTCCTTCGGCGCGGCCTGGGAGCGCACCTTCGACGAACTCACCCGCACCGGCCGGCTGATGAGCGACCCCTCCTTGCTGATCTCCCGCCCCACCGTCTCCGACCCGCAACTCGCCCCTCCGGGCCGCCACTTGCACTACGTCCTGGCGCCCTGCCCCAACACCGAGACCGGCCCCGGCGCCCGCACCTGGCACGACCTCGCCCCCCGCTACCGCGACAGCCTGCTCGCCGTACTGGAGCGCCGGGGACTCACCGGCATCGGCGCCGCCATCGAGGAGCAGCACCTGGTCACCCCGGCCGACTGGACGGCGCAGGGGCTCGCCGCCGGAACCCCGTTCTCGCTCGCCCACACCGTCGCGCAGACGGGCCCCTTCCGCCCCCGCAACCTCGTGCGCGGCACCGAGAACGCCGTGCTCGCGGGCTGCGGTACCACCCCGGGCGTCGGCATCCCCACCGTCGTGCTCTCCGGCAAGCTCGCCGCGGCCCGCATCACCGGACCGCGGCCGCCCCGCTCCGCCGCCGTCCCGTCCCGCCCCGCGCTGAGAGGCACCCCGGCATGACCGACCGCGAACTGGACGCCGCAGGCATCACGGACCCGCTCCTGCGCGCCGCCTACGCCCACTGCCGCCGGCTCAACTCCCGGCACGGCAAGACCTACTTCCTCGCCACCCGGCTGCTGCCCGCGGCGCGGCGGCCCGCCGTCCACGCCCTGTACGGCTTCGCCCGCTGGGCCGACGACCTCGTCGACGAGCCCGGCGCCGGCCGCACCACCGCCGGCCGCGCTGCCGCGCTCGACGCCCTGCAGCGGTGCCTGGAGGACGGCCTGCGCGGCGCCCCGACCACCGAACCCGTGGTGCGCGCGGTGGTGCACACCGCCGCCCGGTACGGCATCGACCACCGCCACTTCCTCGACTTCCTGGCGTCGATGCGCAGCGATCTGACGGTGACGGACTACCCGACCTACGCCGACCTGCGGCGCTATATGCACGGTTCGGCCGCGGTGCTGGGGCTGCAGATGCTGCCGGTGCTCGGCACGGTCGTCCCGCAGGAGGAGGCGGCGCCGCACGCCGCGGCCCTCGGCGTCGCCTTCCAGCTCACCAACTTCCTGCGCGACGTCGGCGAGGACCTCGACCGGGGCCGGGTCTATCTGCCCGCGGAGCTGCTCGCGGCACACGGCGTGGACCGCGGACTGCTCCGCTGGAGCCGGGACACCGGCGCGCGGGACCCGCGGATCACCGCGGCCCTGAGGGCGGCCGCCGACCTCACCCGAGAGGTCTACCGCGAGGCGGCACCCGGCCTCGCCCTGCTCGATCCGCCCGCCCGCCCGTGCATCCGCACCGCGTTCGTCCTCTACGGCGCCATCCTCGACGCCGTGCGCGACGACGGCTACGCCGTCCTGCACCGCCGCGCGGTGGTCACCCGCAGGCGCCGGGCGGCCACCGCCGCGGGCGGTCTGGCCCGCGTGGCCGCCGCCCGGCTCACTGCCCGGCGGCCGGTCGTGCCGCCCGGCAGGCCGCGGCAGGTGCCGGTACCCGTGCCGGAGGAAGCCCCATGAGCCGGACGCGCCGCCCCCGCCCCCGCCTCCCGCTCCGGCTGCGGCGCAGTCCGCAGCCGTGGGCACAGCAGCGCCCCACCTGGCGTGACGCCAAACCCGCGGTCATCGCCGACGCCGTCAAGACCGCGCTGGCCCGCCCCTCCGGCAACTGGTTCGTGCTCGGCGCGGCCCGCGACATCGCCGCCGGCCGCGCTTTCGGCCGTACCGTCGCCGGCGTCGAGGTCGTCGCCTGGCGCGACGCCGCCGGCTGCCTGGTCGCCGGTCCCGGCGCCTGCCCGCATCTGGGCGCCCCCCTCGCGCTCGGCCCCGTGCACGGCGGCATCCTCCGCTGCCGGTGGCACGGACTCGCCCTGGACGGTGCCCCGTTCTCCGGCTGGGAGCCGTTCCCCGCCCATGACGACGGACTGCTGGCCTGGGTCCGGCTGGACGAGGCGGGCGGCGAACTCCCGCTTCCGGAGCCCGTCATTCCCGCCCGGCCGCGGCTGGCCGGGGCCGTCGCCGCCGTCCACACCGCCACCGGCTCCTGCGAACCCGAGGACGTCGTGGCCAACCGCCTCGACCCCTGGCACGGTGCGTGGTTCCACCCCTACTCCTTCGCCGACCTCACCGTCGCCGGCCCCCCGGCCGACGGGGAGCGGGCCGAAGGCCTCGCCGTCGAGGTCTCCTTCAAGGTCGCCGGCCGGGCCGTCGTCCCGGTCACGGCGCTGTTCACCGCCCCCGAGCCGCGCACCGTGGTGATGCACATCGTGGCCGGCGAAGGGCGGGGCTCGGTGGTGGAGACCCACGCCACGCCGCTGGGCCCGGACGACCGGGGACGCCCGCGCACCGCCGTCATCGAGGCGATCGTCGCCACGTCCCGGCGCCCGGGATTCGCCCTGGCGCGCGCGGCCGCGCCGGTCCTGCGTCCGCTGATGCGTGCCGCCGCGGCCCGGCTGTGGCGGGACGATCTGGCCTACGCCGAGCGCCGCTGGGAACTGCGCAGCAGCGGACGCCACCCGGGCTGAGGCCGTACGGCACCGGGCCGACGGGCGCCGGGCGCCCCCCGGTCACCGTCCGGTCTGCCGGGCCGCCCACCGCAGCACCGCCGAACGCCCCTTCGCCGGTACGGTCCACAAGGTCTGGCCGCGCACGCCCCAGCGCGCCAGCAGCGCGTTGGCGGCGAGGAACCCGGTCGTCGCGGCCCGCTCCATCAGCGCCACCGGGAACGAGGTGCGCACCCCGTCGCCCGCGACCACCACCCGCGGGTCGGGCGTGTGCACGGTGGGCCGGTCACCGTAACCGCCCACTGGGAACAGCGGACAGTCCGCGCGCCACTCATGGCGCTCGTCGACGATCCGGGTGTCGCGGGTCTCCGGGTAGACGGCGTGCAACTGGCTCACCAGAGCGCGCTGTTCGCGTGCCCGGTCGGCATCCGGGGCCATGGCGTAGGCGTGCAGTTCGAGCACCGAGCCGCCGGTACGGGCGGCCCAGCGGGCCGCCTCCCCCTCCCAGCGCTCCAGCACGCTGACGTTGTCCAGCGAGCCGAAACCGCTGGTACCCAGGAAACCGGGCCGGTCGGCGCGGACCCGTCGCTCCAGCCACAGCCGGGAGACCACAAACGGCGGTGCGGTCCGCAGCCGCCCGATCCGTGCCCGCCAGGCGGCATTTCCCAGCCGGGGCGAGGCGGCGACGAGCCGGTACAGCCCGCCGGGGTCCAGCGCCAGGACCACCGAATCGAAGCGGCTCTCCGCGCGCTCTTCGGCGACGTACAGCCCGCCGTCCGCCGCCGGTTCGACCCGCACCACCTCCGTGTCCGTACGCAGCACCGCCCCGTGCCCGGCCAGATACTGGCCGAGGGGGTCCCACAGCGCCTGCGGGAAGGGCTCGCCGGGCACATCGAACAGCAGGCCCTCGCTGGAACCGAGAAAGTAGATATGGAACATCAACGCCAGTTCCGCGGCCGACAGTTCGCCCGGATCGGCGAAGAAGCTCCGCGAGAACACCTCGAACGCGAGATGCCGCGCGGCCTCGGGGAACCGGATCCGGGCGAGGAAGTCCCGGGCACTGACGCGGTCCAACTGCGCGTAGACCTGCGGCACCCGTACGTCGAGCAGCGGCAGCGCCGCACCGGGGCTCATCCGCAGCAGATCCCGCCAGCCGAAGGTGGGGCTGAGCGCCACGAAGCCCAGCGCGCTCCAGGGCGGGGTCCGCGGCACCCGCGCGAAGCTGTCCCGCAGGCCCGAGCGGTGGTGCAGCGGATAGTCCGGCAGCCGCCGGAGCATGTCCAGCCCCGGGTCGACCCGGCGCAGCAGCCCCCGCAGGTTGTAGTACTGCGGAAAGAACGCATGGAATCCGCGGCTCATGGTCGCCGGGGAGCCGTCGGCGAGCCGCACCGGCCAGCCCGCCAGCCGGCCGCCGAGGCTCCGCTCCCGTTCGTACAGGGTCACCCGTACCCCCCGCTCGGCCAGCGCCGTCGTGGCGGCGAGGCCCGCGAGGCCGGCGCCGATCACCGCCACCCGCGGCCCGTCGGGCGCGGCCCGGTCCCGCCCCGCCGGCCCCGGCACCCGGCGGGCCCGGCGGTCCCGTCCGCGCCGTGCGGCCCCGTCGTGCCGCTGTCGAGGTGTCACGAGCCCTCCTCAGGGGGTCGGTACGAGGGGCGGTGGCGCTGCGGACGTCCGTGGGCGGGGGAGCGGGGCGGGTCACCAGAGCGCGGCACGGCGGGGCAGCAGCGGAAGCTCGGCGACGGTGCGGAGCATGGGCAGCACGGGGGTGTGCAGCCCGATGGTGAGGTCCTCCCATAGCCGGGAGCGGCCGTCGAGGAACCGCAGCAGCCGCGCCGTCGGCACCGTGCGGAACAGCCCGGTGAAGAACTCGGCCCCGTCCACCCGGCCGCTGTCCAGTGCCCGCAGCAGCACCGCATCCAGCGCCCGGTGCCAGGGGGAGTGCGCGGGCGGGGGGACCGGGGCCCGGCCCGCCAGCAGGGCCGCCGCGATCAGCGCGCTCTGTCGCTGTACGGCGGCAAAGGTGTATCCGGTCGACGGACGGGTCGCGCCGCCCGCCGTCCCGATGCGGAACACCGCGCGGCCGGCCCGCCGCGGGAAGTGGCCGTCGGTCATCGGGATCGCGCCCTGTTCGGTCGCCGTGACGTGGAACGCGCCCAGCCGCAGCACCCGTTCGGTGTAGTGGCGCAAGGCCCGCTCGTAGGCCGCGGTGTCCGCGATGCGGCGGGAGAACTCCGTGTACTCCACCAGCGCGGCACGGTCGCTCAGCGGCAGCACATAGCCGAAGGACAGCCCATGGCCCGGCTGCGGGGTGCGGAAATCCATCAGATCCGCCGTCGCGGGATCGAACGCCGGCCGCCGGGTGTGCACGAACCACCCGCGGAAATGCTGCCGCAGCGTGGTGCGGGCCGGCGGGAGGCGGCCGGCCGGGCGGGAGTCGAAGGCCCAGCGCGCCCGCAGCAGCACCGGCCGCCCCGACGTGTCGCGTCCCCGTACCTCGGCTCCCTCGGGAACGTCCCGTACGGATTCCACGGTCGCCTCGACCCGGACGACGGTGTCCCGAGCGGAGAGCCGGGCGCCGACGAGGGCCTCGAAATCACGCGAGCGCAGCATCTTGTACCGGAAGGGCGCGGGGTTGCCCACGGTCGCCGCGCCGCCGGGCCCGTGCACACGCAGCCGTTCCCACGAGGCGGTCAGCGCGCCGTCGAACGCGCCGCCGGGCGCTTCCCAGTAACACCAGGTCCGCTCCGGTGGGGTGCGGGGGCCGGGCGGTGCCTCGACGAGAACCACCCGCGGCCCGGGGCCCGTCGAGGGGGCGCACAGCCGGTGGGCGAGCGAGAGCCCGGCCGCTCCCGCGCCGACGATGACGGCATCCGCGTCCCGCACACCCGGTCCTCTCTCCGCCTCGGTGCCCCGACGGTGATCCTTGCGCAGGTCCCGGCCGGGGGGAGGCCTGCGACGCGCGGGCATTCCGGCGGATCCGGCCGGGCGTCGGGCCGCGGCCGCGGCCGCTGTGCGCACAGACCGGCGGGCCGCGCGGGGCTCCGCAGACCGGTGCCCCGCGGCGAAAGACGGGGGCGGGCGCGGAGACCGACGGGCCATCGGCAAGAATCCTCTCCCCACCAATCCAGGTGTCACCCGGCGCCGAATCACCTGTGACCACGTCACAGTCCGGAGGTGTCCATGCCCGTCGCAGCCCGCCGCGGCGACCGCTCCCCAGCGCCGCATGCCGGTGCGCTGGAGTCCCTGCTCGACCGCGTCTCCCGCGGCGACCAGCAGGCGTTCGAGAGTCTCTACACGGCGGTGGCCGGCACCGTGCTGGGCCTGGTGCGCCGGGTCGTGCGGGACCCGGCCCAGTCCGAGGAGGTCGCGCAGGAGGTGCTCATCGAGGTGTGGCGGACCGCGGCCCGCTTCGACCCGCGGCAGGGCAGCGCGATGGCCTGGATCATGACGCTGACGCACCGCCGCGCGGTGGACCGGGTGCGCTCGGTCCAGGCGGCGGCGGACCGCGACCACCGGGCCGGGGTACATGGCTACACCACGGCGTTCGACGAGGTCAGCGAGCAGGTCGAACGACGGCTGGAGCGCGAGCAGGTGCGGCGCTGCCTGGGACAACTGACCGAGCTCCAGCGGGAGTCGGTGACGCTCGCCTACTACCGCGGGTACACCTACCGGGAGACCGCCGACCTGCTCGGCACGGCACTGGGGACGGTCAAGACACGGCTGCGGGACGGGCTGATCCGGCTCCGCGACTGCCTGGGGGTATCGGCATGAGCACCGTCGAACTGCACACCCTGACCGGCGCCTACGCCCTGGGCGCGCTGACCGGCCGGGAGGCCGCGGAGTTCGCCCGTCACCTCGACCGGTGCGCGGCCTGCGCCCAGGAAGTACGGGAGCTCCAGGAGACCGCGGCCCGGCTCGCCCTGGCGGTCGCCGAGGTCCCCCCGGCCGCCCTGCGTACGCGAGTGATGGCCGCCCTCCCCACGGTCCGGCAGCTGCCGCCGGCGGAACAGGGGACGACCGTGGTGCCGATGCGCCGGCGGTTCCGGAACCGGCTGCCCTACCTGGCGGCCGCCGCCTGTCTGGTGGGTGCCGCGGTCGCCGGCGGGTACGCCGTCCAGGCCCGGCACGACGCCCAGGAGCAGCGGGACCGTAACGTCCGCGCCGAGCAACAGGCCGCCGTGGTGAGCGCGTTGATGACCGCACCGGACGCCACCTTCCACACCACGGCGCTCAAGGGCGGCGGCAGCGGGACCGTGGTGGCCTCCAAACGGCTGGGGCGGACCGCGTTCCTGTACCACGGCCTGCCGGCGCTGTCCGGTCAGCGGGTGTACGAACTCTGGTACAGCCGCAACGGCCAGATGGTGCCCGCCGGACTCGTCGAAACCGGCCGCTCCAGCGGCACGTTGCTGCTGACCGGCGGACCACAGGGCGCGGACGGCGTCGGCGTCACGGCAGAACCGCCGGGCGGCTCCAGCCGGCCCACCAGCTCGCCGCTGGCCCTGCTCGGCGTGTGACCGCCGCGCACCACCGGCCGTCCGCCCCCGGCCGACGGCCCGGCCCCGCCGCACCTGCCGCGGCGGGGCCGGCCTCGTACCGCCCACATCCGCTCGGCAAGATCGTGTGCGTCGAGACCAATCCGCACCGCCACCGGCTCCGAATCCCCTGGTGAGCGGGGTGCCGCAGCAAGGAAGCGGCCCCGCCCCGACAGGAGGAGGCGGCCGGCTGTGGAGCGTCGACGGATAGCGGTGGTGGGCGGCGGGGTCGCGGGGCTCACCGCCGCCTATGTGCTACAGCAAGGCGGGTGCGAAGTGGCCCTGTACGAGGCGGCGGACCGGCTCGGCGGCCACGCCCACACCCTCGACCGGCCGTCGGGCGACGGGCGGACGGTACGGGTCGACACCGGGTTCATCGTCCACAACGACCGCACCTATCCGCTGCTGCTGCGGCTGTTCCGCGAACTCGGGGTGCGCACCCAGGACTCCGAGATGAGCATGTCCGTACGGTGCGAGGGCTGCGGCCTGGAGTACGCCGGTGCCCGCGGGCCGGCCGGGGTGTTCGCCCGACCGCGCAACGTCCTGCGGGGCCGCTATCTGCGGATGCTGACCGAGATCCGGGCGTTCCACCGCGCGGCGCGCACCACGCTCGCCCTGGACCCCGGCGACGCCCTGACCCTCGGCCGGTTCCTCACCGCGCACCGCTTCTCGCGGTACTTCGTCGCCCACTTCGTCATGCCGCTGGTCTCCGCGGTGTGGTCCTGCCCGCCCGCGACCGCCGTGCAGTATCCGGCCGTCTATCTCTTCCGCTTCCTGGAGCACCACGGCCTGCTGTCGGTCGGCGGCTCCCCGCAGTGGAAGACGGTGACCGGCGGCTCGGTGGAGTACGTCAGCCGGATCGGCAAGCAGCTCACCGCGGTGCACACCGGCACTCCGGTCCGGGCCGTCCACCGCGCGCCCGACCATGCCCGGATCGTCACCGAGGACGGCACCGAACACCCCCATGACGCGGTGGTGCTGGCCGCTCACCCCGACCAGACACTGCGGATGCTCGCCGTGCCCACCGAGGACGAGCGGCGGCTGCTCGGCGCGTTCCCCTACTCGCGCAACACCACCCTGCTGCACGGCGACACCTCGCTGCTGCCCCGTGCCCGCGGCGCCCGGGCCTCCTGGAACTACCTGCTGGCCTCCTGTACCACGCCGGCCGACGAGGTGCAGGTCAGCTACCACCTGAACCGTCTGCAACGACTGGACACCCCGGAGGACTTCGTGGTCACCCTCAACCCCGGCGACCGCGTGGCGGACCACCGGGTCCTGGCGCGCATGGTCTACGAACACCCCCAGTACACCCCGGAGTCGGTCGCCGCCCAGCAGCAACTGCCGCAGCTGAACACGGCGGTCACCGCGTTCGCCGGGGCCTACCACGGCTGGGGCTTCCACGAGGACGGCTGCCGCTCCGGCGTCCAGGCGGCCGCGGCGCTGGGGGTGCGCTGGTGACCTCCCCTACGGCCGCCCCGGCCGCCCCCGGCACCGCCGTGCGCACTCCGGCGCTCTACGCGTGCGTGGTCTCCCACACCCGCACCGCCCCGATGCACCACGCCCTGCGCCACCGGACCTATCTGTGGCTGATCGACCTCGACCGTCCGCCCCGGCTCCCCGCCGCCCTGCGCCCGCTCGCCCGGTTCGACCCCCGCGACCACTTCGGCGGCACCGCGCCGTCCCTCCGGGCAGGGCTGGAACGGTTCCTGACGAGCCGTGGAGTGGAACTCGACGGCGGGCAGGTGCTGATGCTCGCGCACGCCCGGGTCCTGGGCCATGTCTTCAATCCCCTGACCCTGTACTGGTGCCACGACCGGCACGGCGCACAGGTCTGCGTCGTGGCAGAGGTGCACAACACCTACGGCGAGCGGTACTGCTATCTGCTGCGCACCGACGCCCAGGGCCGGGCGGCGGCCACCAAGGAGTTCTACGTCTCGCCGTTCTTCCCCGTCGACGGCGCCTACCGGATGCGCCTGCCCGAACCCGCCGGCCGGCTCGATCTGACCGTCCAGCTGCGACGGGGCGACACCACGCCGTTCACCGCGACCGTACGCGGCACCCGGCGGCCGGCCACCGCCCGGCAGCTGCTGGCCGCGGCGCTGCGCCACCCCTGGTCGACCGCCGCGGTCTCGGCCGCGATCCGCCGGCACGGCGTCCGGCTGTTCCTACGACGGCTGCCCGTCCAGCCCCGGCCCCGCCACCGTCTTCAGGAGGGCATGAAGTGAACGCATCCGTCTCGGACCGCACCGGAACCCGTGCCCCCGTCGCCCCGGTGGCCGCTGTCGCGACGGCTTCGACGCAGGTGGACGCGGCAGCGTGGCCGGACGTGGCGCGCAGCCCACACGCCTCGGCCCTCCGTACGGCCGCGACCCGATGGATCGTCCAACGGGCGCTGGCCGCCCTGCCGTTGCGGGTCGCGTGCGGTGCCGCACCCGTCACCGGCGCCGAGGGTCCCCTGCTGCGGGTGCACGACCCGGAGGTGTTCTTCCGCCGGCTCGGCACCGACGGGCTGATCGGCTTCGGCGAGTCCTATATGGCGGGGGAGTGGGACGCGGACGACCTGGTCGGCGTGCTGACCGTGCTCGCCGGCCACCTGACCTCGCTGGTGCCCCGCCCGCTCCAGCGGCTCCGGGGCGCCTGGGCGCGGCGCCGGCCGAGCGGGCAGCGCAACACCCTGGAGGGCGCCCGGCAGAACATCCACCGGCACTACGACCTGTCGAACGACCTCTTCTCGCTCTTCCTCGACCGGACCATGAGCTACTCCTCGGCCGTCTTCCGGAAGGGTCCCGCCGAATGGAGCGAACTGCCCGACGCCCAGCACCGCAAGATCGACCGGCTGCTGGACCTGGCCGGCGTCGGCGCAAGCACCCGGCTGCTGGAGATCGGCACCGGCTGGGGAGAGCTGGCCCTGCGCGCCGCCGCCCGCGGCGCCCGCGTCGTCTCCGTGACCCTGTCACGGGAGCAGCGCGACCTGGCCGTCGCGCGGATCGCCCGGGCCGGGTACGCGGACCGGGTCTCGGTCGAGCTGTGTGACTACCGGCAGGTGACCGGGGTCCACGACGCCGTGGTGAGCGTGGAGATGATCGAGGCGGTCGGCGCGGACTACTGGCCCGTCTACTTCGACGCGCTCGCACGCCTGGTGGCACCGGGCGGCCGGATCGCACTCCAGGCCATCACCATGCCGCATGCACGGATGCGCGCCACCCGCACCACCTACACCTGGATCCACAAATACATCTTCCCCGGCGGACTCGTCCCCTCCGTCGAGGCCATCGAGCAGTGCGCGGCGACGGCCGGGCTCCGGGTACGGCAGAACGACGGATACGGCGGCCACTACGCCGAGACGCTGCGGCTGTGGCGCGAGCGCTTCACCGAACGGTCCGCCGAGGTCGCGGAGTTGGGCTTCGACCCAATCTTCCGCCGGATGTGGGAGTTCTATCTGGCCTACTCCGAAGCCGGTTTCCGGGCCGGCTACCTCGACGTACGCCAGCTGCTCCTGACCCGCGCCACCCCGGCGACGACGGACGGAGAGCGCCGATGACCGCCCGGGTGTGGCGGCTGTACCTGGCCGGCAGCGGACTGGCGTTCCGCGAGCGCCGGATGGGCGTCGACCAGATCCTCGCCGTCCGCCCCACTCCGGAAGGAGAGGCCGCCATGC
The DNA here is from genome assembly GCF_050433025.1 of Streptomyces auratus. NCBI lineage: Bacteria > Bacillati > Actinomycetota > Actinomycetes > Kitasatosporales > Streptomycetaceae > Streptomyces > Streptomyces auratus. Next base: position 3,684,592 of record NZ_JBNGCB010000003.1, read on the forward strand.
CGCCCACGCCGTACGACTGGTACGTGCCGGGAGGCTGGGGATGACCGGACTCCCCTGGGCGGCCCTCGCCGTCAACTGTGCGGCGGCGGCCGGGGCCGCCTTCGCGGTGCTGCGAGAGGACCTCCGCCCATGACGACAGGCCCGGAACGGCCCACGGATCCCACGGGCGGGCAGGAACCGCACCGGCCGCTGGTGGTACACCACCGCCCGGACACCCCGCAGGCAGCGGTGCTGCTGCTGCACGGCGGACGGCCCGACGACCACACCCCGCCGACCCGACTCAACCTCCCCGCGCTGCGGATGCGGCCCTTCGGCTGCGCGCTCTCCCGCACCCCACGTGGGCAGGAGGTGCTGCTGGCCTCCGTGCGCTACCGCTGCCGGGGATGGAACGGGCCGCAGGCGGATGCCGCTCAGGACGCCCGCGCGGCCCTCGACGAACTGGCCGGGTACGCCCCGGACGTACCGGTGGTGCTGGTCGGCCACTCCATGGGCGGCCGGGCCGCCCTGCTCACCGGCGGGCACCGTGCGGTGCGGGGCGTGGTCGCGCTTGCGCCGTGGTGCCCGCCCGGCGAGCCCGTCGCCCATCTGCGGGACCGGACCCTGGTGCTGCTGCACGACGTACGCGACCGGATCACCGACGCGGAGGCCTCCTGGCACTTCGCCGACCGCGCCCGGCGGGCCGGGGCCCGGGTCCATACGGTCGCCATGCCGCGCGGCGGACACACCATGCTCCGCGGCGCCCGCCACTGGCACCGGTTGACCGTGGACCTGGTCGCCGCCCTCCTGGACGGCACACCGGTGCGGGACGCGGTCGACGGGACGGGACCGGGGTAGCCCACCGGTCACTGACGACCCATCAGCCCCGCCCGACCGGGCGGGGCTTTCGTGTGTGCCTCGGTCCAGATGCCTACTCGGCGACACATAAGGAAGACAGGGAGTACGCGTTAGCCGCTTTTCAGTCAAGGGGAACGCTGGAAACGAGCAAAAGAGGCAACTAAACGGCCAGATTGTCGCGTCTTCCGTGCAGAGTCATAAGGCGGGGCTTTCCACCCCTGCCCCGCGCCTAAGGCTCGGAAACCGTTTTTTGAAGGAGATGGCATGCGACCGTTTGCGTTGAGTTACGCCCGCCCGGCGGTGAAGTCGGCCACCAGCACCCCGTACAGCTACGACGCCACGCGGCAACTCAACGTCCTGCCGGACGGACGCCCGGCCACCTGCAGCCGGGCCGTGCTGCTGGCCACCGGCACCACCGCTTCCACCGCCGGTTCCAAGACCCACTTCGACGACTGAGCACCGATGACCGTCCTGGTCCTTACCTGCGAGGAAGATCTGACCGCGGATATCGTGGTCGCGACGCTGCACGAGCTCGGGGTTCCGCTCGTCCGCCTCGACCCCGCCGATCTGCCCGGGCGGGTCTCCCTGTCGGCGGAGTACGCCGACAACGACTTCCACGGATATCTGAAGTCGGGCGAACGCATGGTGAGCCTGAACAGCCTGCGCTCGGTATGGGTCCGCCGGCCCGGCGTCCCCGGAGCGCGCTCCGCGGAACAGTCCGCCTGGATCACGGCCGAGGCCGAGCAGGCGCTGTACGGCATGCTCAGTTGCACCCACGCGCGCTGGATGAACCACCCCACCGCGGCCGCGCAGGCCCGCTACAAGCCGTGGCAGCTCCATATCGCCCATCGAAGCGGCTTCCTCGTACCCCCCACACTGCTCACCTCCTTTCCGTCCGCCGCCCGTCAGTTCGCCGCCACCCACCGGGACCTCGTGGTGAAGTCGGTCAGCGGAAAGCACCCCGGCGACCCGCCGATGGTGCTGCCCACCACGCGCATCAGCCCGGACACGGACTTCTCCGGGGTGGCGGCCGGCCCGACCCTGCTCCAGCGGCATGTCCCCAAGGAGGCCGATATCCGGCTGACGTGTATCGAGGATCAGCTCTTCGCCGCTCGCAAGAAGGCCGACCCCGAGGAAGTGGACAGCCGCTTCACCCACCACGGCACCTGGGAGGCCGTCGAGGTTCCGGACGCCGTCCATCGAGCAGTGCTCGCGTATATGAATGCCGCCCAACTTGCCTATGGAGCCTTTGACTTCGCCGAGGACCCCGAGGGAGCCTGGTGGTTCCTGGAATGCAACCAGGGCGGCCAGTTCGGCTTCGTCCAGCTGGAGACCGACCAGCCCATCGCCCAGGCCATCGCCGGCTGGCTGGCGGTGAAAACCGCGCTCTGATCCCGGAGGCGGCACGTGCACCGAAGGACCGCGATCCGGTCCGGCCCCTGCCGCCTTCCGGCTACTTGCTCAGGCTGTTGGCGATCACGATGAACAACCCGATCAGCACGTCCACGCCACCGACCCGAAGCGACGCCCACCACCCCCGGCGCGCCACCCGGGCCGCCCATACGCCACAGCCGAACAGCGCCACCATGTTGATGGTCAGGGCGACCTCGACCGCGCCCGCCTCGGTCCACCACGTCGCATAGGCGCCGAGCAGGGCGGCGATCGTCGGCAGCATCGCGGTCACCAGCGGCCATTCGGTGAGCATCGAACGCACCGCGCTCGCGGTGGCGTGGGTGTCGTCCTCGGCCCGGTGCGCGATGGAGTGGGCATAGCCGTGCGCCGCGGCCGCCGCCACCGCGGACAGCGTCACCCACGCCGCGTCGTACCCGGGGTCCATGCCTTCGTGGCTCAGGGCGCCTGCCAGGGCGCTGGCGAGCACCGACCCGTATACGGCGCCGAACAGCATCCGCTGGAGGAATTCCGCCCGTCTGCCCGGCCGTACCGGAACACTGCTGCTTTCTGACAAGGCGCCACCTCACAGGACCGACGGAGCTCCCCCGTTCCGGGGTGTACAGACGAGATGTAGCAGCCCCCGGTGCCGATCCGTTCGAAGCTGCGCCGAGGGCCCCGGCGAATTACCCCGCCACCGCACCGCCCGTCGTGACCACCGCACCGGCCGCGCGCCCGCCCGGCAGTACGCGACCCCGCGGGCCGAAGCGGTCAGGCGCGCAGCGTCAAGGGCGGGTGCGTGCCGTTCAGATAGTGGTCACCGATATCGCGGAGCCGGTGGGCGGGGGAGGCCTGCGCCGTCAGGATGCGGGCATTGCGCCAGAACCGGTCGAAGCCGAGGGGGTCGGCGGCGGAACCGGAGCCCTGGGTGAGTTCCAGGATGCGCGTGGTGATCTGCATCGCGGAGCGGCCGGTGGTGGCCTCGGCCGCGGCCACCAGGACCGCGATATCGGCCCGCTCGTCGACACCGAGCGCGGACCCGGCGAGCAGCCCCCGCGCCAGCGCCTCGGTCGCCGACTCGACCACCGCCGCCGCAGTATGAGCCGCCGTCACCAGCTCCCCGTACGCGAGCAGGAGATACGGATCCACACCGGGGCGGTCCGGGTACGCGCTCTCGTCCGGCCCCGTCACCGGCCAACGGCCCGGTGCCGCCCGGTTGCTGTCCCGCGCCTCGGCAAGTGCGCCTTCGGCGGTGCCCAGGCTGACGTGGACCAGGGCGAGCCGGAGCACCAGCGGGGCGAGCGTGGCGAACGGGGAGACGGCGTGCTCATCGCGGGGGACGGTGCCGAGCACCTCGTCCGCGGGGACGAGGACGCCGTCGAAGCTGAGGCTGCCGGCTCCGGCGAGCCGCTGGCCGAGGCGGTCGTGCTCGGCGTCGGCCGTCACCCCGGGACGCTCCGGGTCGAGACACACGATCAGCGAGTCACCGGTGTCGGTCCCCACCCCGCCGAGCACCAGCCGGTCTGCGACCTGCACACCCGCGGCGAGGGTCGTGCCTCCGCTGAGTACGTATCCGCCGTCGGCCGGGGTGAGCGTGAGGCCGTCCTCCGTCGCCGCCTCGGCGCCCGGGACGTCCGTGCTCCCGCCCCACAGCCACTGCTCCGCCACCGCCCGGCGTTCCAGCGCGTCGGCCCGCTCCGGGGTGCTGAAGAAGCGGGCACTCCACGACAGCGCATAGTGCCGGCCCAGCAGTTCGCCGATGGAGCTGTCAGCCGCCGCGATCTCCCGGATGACCCCGCAGGCGGTGCGCCAGTCGGTGCCCCGACGGTCCGGGCCGGGCGGCGTCAGCAGCGCGGGCATCCCCGCCTCGCGCAGCCGCGCGGCCTCGTCGAACGGGGGCTTGCCCGCCCGGTCGCGCAGCAGAGCGTCCACCGCCAGATCGTCCGCGACCTCCCGGGTGAGTCGCGGCCGGAGCGCTTCGTCGACGAGCCGGTCGGCCGGCGCGGAGCCGGCCCGTGCTGCGGACTTGTTCGGCATGGCGCGGTGCACCGTCCTGTCGGGTGTGTCGGGTGTGTCGGGTGGGGCGGGTGCGGGCGGACAGACTGCGCCGCCGGCCGCAGAGACGGAACACCGTGCTGTGTGCACACTGCACACCCAGTCCCCTTCCCTAGTTTTCCCACTGAATTGATAGGGAAAGCATGCTGTGCGGACTAGGCGCGGATCAAGGGGCGTTCAAGGGGCGGACAACCCGGTCTTGGGATACGAGACCGTTCCTGGTGTGCTGGAGCAGCCCCTACGGGTTCTCCCAGGACGCCGGGTCCTCCGTCAGGGCGGACACCTGGGACGGCAGCTCGGCCGAGGCGACATCGGCCAGCGACACCCCGTCGAGGATCTGCCGGACGTTGGCCCGCAGCGCGATCCACAGCGGCAGCAGGGATTCGGCGGGGCCGGTGTAGGACAACTCCGGCGGGCGGACGCCGCGTACCGACACCAGCGGCCCGTCCACGACACGGATGACGTCCGCGATGCTGATCGCCTCCGCCGGTTTGGCCAGCCGGTAGCCGCCGTTGCCGCCGCGCTGGCTGTGCACCAGCCCGCCCCGGCGCATGTCGTTCAGGATGCCTTCGAGGAACTTGTGCGGAATGTCCTGGGCGTGGGCGATGGCCTCTGCCTTGAGCGGCCCCGCGTCCCGGGCGGCAGCGAGGTGCAGCGCGGCACGCACGGCATAGTCCGCTCTGGCTGAGATCCGCATGCCCCGCATTATCCCGTACGGGTCACGGCCCGGGCCCGTCGGGGCATCCGCGACCTGGTCCCGAGCACCTCACCCGTCCGGTTGCGCGCCCCGACGACCGGACGGACGCTCGACGTACGGCATCGACTCCGAGGTGAGTGTCGTGGCAGACAAAGGCGCGTCCCTATCCGTCGCCAAGCCTTCCGTCATGGAGATCCGCGGGCCCGACGGCGTGCAGATGGACCTCGTCGTCAACGGCGTCTCGCGTGTTCTGCACCTGGAACCACGGGTGAGTCTGCTGGACGCGCTGCGTGAGCACATGGCACTGACCGGTACCAAAAAGGGCTGTGACCAGGGAACCTGCGGGGCGTGCACGGTATGGGTGGACGGGCGCAGAGTGCTGGCCTGTCTGACGCTGGCCATCACCTGTGAAGGCCGGGACGTGACCACCATCGAGGGCCTCGCCGAGGGCGATGAGCTGCACCCGATGCAGCGCGCGTTCCTCGAGCACGACGCCCTGCAGTGCGGGTACTGCACCCCGGGCCAGATCATGTCCGCCGTCGCGCTGCTGAACGAAGGGCACGCCGAGACCGACCGCGAGATCGCCGAGTGGATGAGCGGCAACATCTGCCGGTGCGCGGCCTATCCCCATATCCGCTCCGCCATACGTGAGGTGCGGGACCGGAAGACAGGACAGTGATGTGCGTGCCATCAGCTACACCCGTGCGACGGACGTCCCCGGTGCGGTCGCGGCGGTGACGAATGACCCCGGCAGTTCCTTCCTCGCGGGCGGCACCACGGAAGTCGACCTGCTCCGGCTGGACGTGCTGCGTCCGAACCGGCTGGTGGACATCAACCGGCTGCCGCTGGCCGGTATCGAGGACCGGGCCGACGGGGGACTGGTCATCGGGGCGCTGGCCCGGATGAGCGAGGTGGCCGAGGCGCCAGGTGTCGTGGAGCGGTACCCGATGCTGTCCCAGTCGCTCCTGCTGGGAGCCTCCGCCCAGCTGCGGCACATGGCGTCCATGGGCGGAAATCTGATGCAGCGGGTGCGGTGCTCGTACTACCGCGACCCCGAGTCCGCCTGCAACAAGCGCGTTCCCGGCAGCGGCTGTTCGGCGCTCGAGGGCGTCCATCGCGGCCATGCGATCCTCGGCACCAGCGAGCACTGCATCGCCACCCACCCCTCCGACATGGCGGTCGCGCTCGTCGCGCTCGATGCCGTGGTGCAGGTGGAGGGCGTCAAGGGAGCCCGCACCATCCCGGTCGACGACTTCTTCCTGCTCCCGGAGGACACACCCGAGCGGGAACACCCGCTCACCCCCGGCGAACTGATCACCGCGATCGAGGTGCCGGCGCTCCCCATGGCGAGGCGGTCGCGCTACCTCAAGGTGCGCGACCGGGAGTCCTACGAGTTCGCGCTCGCCTCGGCCGCGGTGGCGCTGGCGCTGGAGGACGGGGTGATCCGTGGGGTCCGGCTCGCGCTGGGCGGGGTCGCGACCAAGCCGTGGCGGGCGCACCGGGCCGAGGAGATGCTGCTGGGACAGCCCGCCGACGAGGACGCCTTCGCGCGGGCCGCGGACGCGGAGCTGGCCCCCGCCGTCACCCGCCCGATGAACGCCTTCAAGGCCGAGCTCGCCCGGCGCACCGTCGTCCGCGCCTTGCGGACCGCCGCCGCCCTGCGAGGTGAGCCGGCATGACCACGGGCAGCACCCTCGAAGCCGTCGGCCGACCCCTCGACCGCGTCGACGGTCCCGCCAAAGTCACCGGAAGCGGCCGCTACGCAGCGGAATTCACCCCGCCCGGCACCGCCTACGCGGCCCTCGTCGGCGCCCGTACGGCCAGCGGGCGGATCATCGGCATCAACACCGGTGCCGCGGAGGACGCCGACGGTGTGCTCGCCGTGCTGACGCACCGGAACCTGCCGAAGGTCGCCGCCCCACCGCAGCTGCTGCCGTCCCTGGCCGGCCATGCCGCCCCCGGGGAGAGCTTCTTCCCGATGCAGGACGAGGTCGTGCACTACTTCGGCCAGCCGGTGGCCATGGTGATCGCCGATTCGTACGAACGCGTCCATTTCGCGGCCCGGCAGATCCATGTCGACTACGCGCCCAGCGCCTCCGTCACCACCCTCGAAGAGGGCAGGGACCAGGCCTACGAACCCGAGGCGATCTTCGCGGGGTTCGTCCCCGCCCGCAGCGTGCGCGGGGACATCAAGGCCGGCTTCGCGGCGGCGGCCCAACGCCTGGACGTCACCTACCACTTCGCCGCCAACCACCACCACCCCATCGAACCCTCGGCCACCACGGCGGTCTGGGACGGCGACCGGCTCACCCTCTATGACGCCACCCAGGGCATCGTGGCCAGCCAGCGCACCGTCGCGGCGCTGCTGGGCATCCCCCCGTCGAAGGTGCGGGTACGGGCCTCGTTCGTCGGCGGCGGATTCGGCTGCAAGGCCATGATCTGGCCGCATGTGACCCTGGCGGCCATGGCCGCACGATGGGTGCGGCGCCCGGTCAAACTGGCGCTCACCCGGGAGCAGATGGCCACCTCCTGCGGCCACCGCGAAGAGCAGGAACAACGCATCGAACTGGGGGCGACGGACGACGGCCGGCTCACCGCGCTGCGCCACCACAAGCTGTCGCTGACGTCGCCGTTCGACGAGTGGGCCGAACCCTCGCTCAGTATCGCCGCGCAGGCGTACGCCTGCCCCCACTACGAGGGCGTGTACCGGCTGATCCGCAGCAACACCATGACGCCCACCTTCACCCGCGGCCCCGGTGAGACGACGGGGATGTTCGCCCTGGAATGCACGATGGACGAACTCGCCCACCGCATCGGCGTCGACCCGGTACAGCTGCGGCTGCGCAACCACGCCCACGCCGACCCCAACACCGGTCACCCCTGGTCGAGCGACGGCGCGCAGGAGTGCTACCGCCGCGGCGCGGCCCGCTTCGACTGGCAGTCCCGCAACCCCGAACCCCGCTCCGAGCGGGACGGCAACTGGCTGATCGGCAAGGGCATGGCCACCGCCGGATACCCGGTGTTCTTCCCCATGCAGCCGCAACGCGCCCGGGCCCGTCTCTACGCCGACGGCTCCGCCGTCGTACAGGCCGGGACGCAGGAGTTCGGCACCGGAGCGGCCACCGCGATGACCCAGGTCGCGGCCGACGGCCTCGGTGTCCCGCTCAGCCAAGTCCGTTTCGAGTACGGCGACACCGATCTGCCGAACGTCGCCGCCACGGTCGGTTCGGCGGGCGCCGGCATGATCAGCGCCGCGGTGCACACCGCGGTCACCACACTGCGCGACCAGCTGATCGCGCAGGCCGTCCTCGACCCCGCCTCCCCGCTGCACGGGTCCGACCCCGCGGCCGTCGTCGTCCGCCAGGGGCGGATGGAGCTGCGGGACGACTCCGGTACCGGCGAGACCTACCCCCAGCTGATGGAGCGTCACTTCATGACCGACATGGAGGCGCTCGGCAGCTGGAGTCCGCCCGCGCCCGATGTGCCGTACGGGCTCGCCACCTTCGGCGCCCAGTTCGCCGAGGTCGCCGTCGACCGCGACCTCGGGGTGGTCCGGGTGCGCCGCATGGTCGGCGTCTTCGCCCCCGGCCGGGTCCTCAACGCCAAGACCGCCCGCAGCCAGGCCATGGGCGGGATGCTCTGGGGCATCGGCCAGGCGCTGCTGGAGGGCGCCGTGACCGACACCCGCGACGGCCGCTGGGCCAACGCCGGCCTGGGCGAGTACCTCCTGCCGGTCAATGCCGACGCTCCCGACGTCGCCGTCGAGTTCGTGGAGGTGCCGGACCCGGTCGTCAATCCGCTGGGCGTCAAGGGGCTCGGCGAGGTCGGCATGGTCGGCGCCGCGGCGGCCATCGCCAACGCCGTCTTCCACGCGACCGGATACCGGGCACGGGAGCTGCCGATCAGGATCGAGCATCTGTTGTAGGGCGGCGCCAGAACTGCTGTAGGGCGGCGGGCCGCGCCCGGCCGGACATCGCCGGCGTACCGAGCGGCGCAGGTCAAGGCCCATCCCCCTGTGGCGGCGCGGAGCCCATGCCGCATGATTTCGGCAGGCTGCCGTCACCGCGGAGGGGTGCATGTACGGACAAACCAGTACCGGACGGGTCCTGTTGGTGGACGATGACGCGGCGATCCGGCGGTCGCTCGGCCGCGGGCTGCGGCTGAACGGCTTCACCGTGGGGCTGGCGGAGGGCGGCAGAGCCGCGCTGGAGCGGCTGGCGCAGTCGCCGCCCGACGTCATGGTCCTCGACATCTCGATGCCGGATCTCGACGGCATCACGGTCTGCCGGCGGCTGCGGGAGAGCGGCAACGACATACCGGTGCTGATGCTGTCCGCGCTCGACGAGGTCGCCGACCGGGTGGCCGGGCTCCAGGCCGGCGGGGACGACTACCTCGTCAAGCCGTTCGCCCTGGACGAGCTGGTGCTGCGGCTGCACGCCCTGCTGCGCCGCCGCCCGCCCGCCGCCACCGATGCCGTACACCTCGGCGCCCTGGTGCTCGATCCGGCGGCCCACCGCGCGCGGCTCGACGACCGGGAACTGACGCTGACCCGGCGGGAGTTCGCCCTGCTGGAGGTGCTGGCCCGGAACGCCGGGCTGGTGCTGAGCCGGGACCAGCTCCTGGAGCGCGTCTGGGGTTATGACGTCGAGGTCCGCACCGACGCCGTCGACACCTTCATCAGCTATCTGCGCCGCAAGCTGGAAGCGGGCGGACGGAGCCGGATCGTGCACACGGTGCGCGGTGTCGGGTTCGTCCTGCGTGACGACGAGAGCGGGGCGGCACAATGAGGCTGTCCACCCGGATCGCGCTGGTGGCCGGGACGGTGGTGCCGCTCTTGCTGGTGGCGTCCGGCTGGGTCCTGGTGACGCTGGTGAGCAAGGACCTGCGCGCCCAGGCCGATCAGCGTCTCGGCGCACGTGCGCAGAGCGTGGCGGTGGCGGCCCGCGGCGTGCTGCGCGCCACCTCGCACGACCGGCCGCGCGCCGAGCAGGCCCGCCAGCGCAAGCTGTTCACCTCCGCCCTGGACGTCGGAGTGCGGCTGACCGGCCCGGGCGGCACCGTCATGGACGGCCCGCAGCCCACCAGGCCGGTGCCGCTGCCCGAAGCAGGCACCCGTCCGTCGACCGTGCGGTCGCAGGGGCAGAGCTGGCGGGTGCTCGCCGTACCGGTGAACGGCGGCGGACCCGAGGCGCGCGGCATGCTGTGGCTGTTCTCCCCGGACACGGCACGCGAGGCGCAGCTCGGGCTGGTGCGCCGCAGGGTGCTCACGGTGGCCCTGCTGGCCGCTCCGCTCGCCGGCGGCATCGGCTGGCTGCTCGCGGCCCGCGCGGCCCGGCCGCTGCGCCGGCTCCAGCAGACGGCCGGCGGCCTCGACCCGCACACCGGCGCCGCCCGGCTGGAGCACACCCCGACCGGGATCACCGAGGTCGACGACCTTGCCCGGACGCTGCAGACCTTTCTGACCCGCTACGACGAGCAGGCCGCCCGCACCGTCGAGGCACTGGCCTCGGCCCGCTCGTTCTCCGCCGCCGCCTCCCACGAACTGCGCACGCCCCTGATGAGCATGCAGACCAACCTCGACATCCTGGAGGCGTTCTGGGACCTCGACGCCGCCGACCGGGCCGAGACCGTGCACGACCTGCGGCACGAACACGCCCGCCTGTTGGGCCTGTTGGTGATGCTGCGGGCACTGGCCCAGGGCGATCTGGTCGAGGCGGAATCCTTTGAAGTCATCGATCTGGCCGAGCTCGCCGACGAAGCCGCCGCCGATCTGCGGCGCAGGCATCCCGCGGCCGAGGTGGTGGTCGACAGCAGCCCGGGGCTGACCCTCCACGGCTGGCGGCCCGGTCTGCGGTCGATGCTCGACAACCTCCTGACCAACGCGCTGGTCCACGGCCGGTCCGCCGGCCCCGGGGCGTATGCCGCCCTCTCCCTGCGCCCCGCCGACGAGGGCACCTCGCCCGGCATCGTCCTCCGCGTCGACGACCGCGGCCCGGGCGTACCGCCGCAGCGGCGGGAGGAGGTTTTCCGGCGCTTCCACCGACGTCCGGACAGCCCCGGCTCCGGCCTCGGGCTCACCCTGGTTGCCCAACAGGCCGCCCTGCACCGGGCGGAGCTACGGGTCCTGGACGGCCCCGGCGGGCAAGGAGCCCGCTTCCAGGTCACGTTCCCCGCCGAGTGGTCCGGCCACCCCCGGCAACCGGCGCTTCCCGCGCACCGTGACTGGCTGGCCGACCCAGCGGACCTGGACCGGCCGGCCGACCCCGCGGACCGGGGCCGGCCACAAGGTTTCCACAAGGAACGTCCCTAATTTCTCCGCACGGACGGGCACCGCGCCCGCTTTCCCGTGAGGAGGACTCCATGCGTACCCGCAACCTGGTCATCACCTCGGTGGCTGCCTGTACGGCCCTGCTCGGCATCGCAGGCACCGCCGCCGCGACCGGCAGCACCCCGGCGCCCTCCCGGTCCGCCAAGAGCCCCACGGGCGACGGCGCGAAGTCGCTGTGCAAGCGCGCCCCCAGGATCGACAAGCGCCTCACGAAGGCCCTGCACCGACTCCAGGGCAACGCCGAAGTCCGCGGTTCCGTCGCCCGGTTGGAGAAGCGGGTGGCGCACGCGAAGGCCGCCGGACACAACGAGATCGAGACCTTCCTCAGCCACAAGCTCGCCCACCGCAAGTCCCTGGTCCCCACGCTCCAGCAGCGGCAGAAGGACCTCGCCAAGGTCGCCGCCTGGTGCCGTACGCAGCACAACACGGCCTCGTCGTGACCCGCACCGGACAGTTCGCGGTGCTCGTGGTGACCACCCTGGCGTGCGGCCTGCTCGTCGCCGGATGCGGCAACGGGGTACGCGCCGAGGGCGACGCTTCCCCTGCGGCATCGTCGCCCGCCTCCCCGGCGCCCACCAGCGCGGCGGAGATGCAGAAGCTGGTGGACGACGCCGCGAGCGCGGCCGCCGCCGCGGACTCCGACGCGGCCGCGGACCGCTGACGACCGCACACGTGCGCCCCATCACGGGGTGGGGCGCACGAGGTGCGGGCGCGCGCCACCGGCACTCTGAGGGGAACCGGCTCAGTCCTCGGCCCGCTGGGTGACCGGGGCCCCGGTGCGGTCGCCGAGGAACTCGTACCAGCGCCGCTGCAGACAGACGTAGCGCGCATCGGCCTCGACGAGGTGGAGGAAGGCCGTGACGGTCTCCTCCAGGCGCTGCTGGAGCGCGGGGTCGGTCAGCTGCCCGTCGTCGGTGAACGCCTCGTGCGCCCCGGCGAGGCTGAACATATCGGGGTAGACCCGGGTGCCGAGATGCTCCAGCGGAACTCTCAGTGCCCACAACCCCCGGTTGCCGCCGACCAAGGACGGCGAGGCGGAAACCAGCAGTGCGTGCTTGGTCTTGAACGGCTGCGGCCGGACGCGGGAGACCCAGTCGATCGCATTCTTCACCACCCCCGGAACGGAGGCGTTGTACTCGGGGGAGGCGAGGACGAAGGCGTCGCAGCGTTCGAGCCGGTCGCGCAGCGCGAGCGCCCCGTCCGGCACTCCGTGTGCGGCCTCCGCATCACCGTCGTACAGCGGCATGTCGAATTCCCGCATCGAGGCCAGATCGACGTCGGCGCCGGCCTCGGTCAGCATGCGGGCCACCAGCGAAGCCAGCTTGGCATTGGTCGATGCGGCGCGCAGCGCGGCGCCGAGCACCAGGATGCGCAGCGGACCGGGGTGTGCATCCGTGGTCATGGTGACGTCCTTCCGGTCCCTCGCCCCGGGGGCCCGTCGCCGCACGCGCCGGGTCACCGTCCGGGGGTGACAAAAGCGTACCGGCGCCGGGCCGGGAAATCCGGTACCCACGACGCCATGCCCGACGGGACCCAGGCCCCGCCGCCCGGCCACGGCTCACCGACGCGGGGCGCCGCGGCCCCGCCCACGTACGACCGCGACGGAGGGGCGGCGGCGGATCGTGCACCGCCACCGCCCCTGACTGATCCGGGAACGCGGGACCGGCGTGCGGTCCGCGGTACGGGCCCCGGCGCCTATGCCCCTAAGCGGCGGCACTACGCGCCCGGTTCCGTGCGGCCCGGCGCCGCATGGCGCGCCGCTCTTCCTCGCTCATCCCGCCGCAGACGCCGGACTCCTGACGGGACTGCAGCGCCCACTGCAGGCACTGTCCCATCACCGGGCAGCGGCGGCACACGGCCTTGGCCTCCTCGATCTGCAGCAGCGCGGGGCCGGTGTTGCCGACGGGAAAGAACAGCTCCGGGTCCTCCTCGCGGCATACCGCCTGATGGCGCCAGTCCATGGGTTCCTCCATTCTCCGCGGTCGAACGCGGTCCACAGGCGATGCGTCGAGGCGCCGGATCGGCCGCATGCCTCACACGTCCCTGCGACGGCGCCTCGCTGTCCTCGCGTGCCCGCTCCTGCGCCCGCAATGCGTCGTCCCCGCGGGGCAAACGGATTCGCCGCTCGTACACCTCTTCCGCGGCGTGCCGGGAGGACCGGACCCGGCAGCCCGGCAGCTGAAATTCGCCCGGCGCACAGCCGGTTCAAGGAGAGAGGAGATGCCCGGCCGAGGGCGGCCTGGGACCCGATGGCCGGACGGAGCGGCAATATCATGCCGAAACAGCAAGGTGCGGCTCCCTCATCAGGGAACCGCACCGGGGCTCAGCTGTGTCCAGCGGGCTCAGTGCCTGCAGCTGTACCAGCCCTTGTGCCACTGCCTCTCCCAGTGGCCGGGGTGCCAGTACTTGCTCCAGTACCCGTGGTGCCAGCGGTGGTGACCGTCGTACCAGCCGCCGTGCCACCTGTACTCCCAGCGCCCGTTGTACCAACGCTTGGTCCAATAACCCGAGTGCCAGGTGCACTTGGCGTGCACGGTCTGGCTGGCCGTGGCCGGCGCGGCGGGAGCCGCAGCGGCGGCCGTGCCCGCGGTCCCCACGGCCGCTCCGCCGGCCAGCATGGCACCGGCCGCGGCGACCGCCAAGGAGCGCCTCAGCTGCTTTGCTCGCATGGATCTACACCTCCTGTTGAGCCCCTGGGGCTCGCGAAGGGACGCTCGGGGCACTGCCGCAGCGATCCGTGCGGCTTGGCCCAGGATTCGTCGGCGTCCGAACCGCCCGCGACTCCGTGTGCGGGGACCGTTCCTGCCTTCCGGCTTCCGTCCCTCTCGGTCCGCCAGGCACCCGGCTCGCATAAAAGCGGCATAAAGGAAACGTACCCCAGATCGGACACGAGTGAGGGGGTTGCACAGGGTCGCGAACGGTGACCCGGCGCAGTCGGAGTCATGGGCGCTACGGTCGGCATCCTGGCCAGGCGTGACGCCGGCCGGTACGCGGTGATCGGGAGGGTGAGAGGCATGCTGGTTCTCGGACGTGCGCAGGTCGAGGCGCTGCTCGACATCGATGCGCTGATCGATGCCCTGGCGTCGGCGATGACGGACCTCAGCGCGGGCCGTGCCGCGGCCCCGGACCGGGTTGCCGTGCGGGTACCCGAACGGGACGGCTTCCTGGCAGCGATGCCGGGCCATGTCCCGTCGGCCGAGATGCTCATGACCAAGCTGGTCTCCGTCTTCCCGCACAACGGCGGCACCCCTCTGCCGACCCATCAGGCGCTGATCGTCGCCTTCGATCCGCACACCGGAGAGCCCGCCGCACTGCTGGACGGTACGGCGATCACCGCGGCCCGGACCGCCGCGGGTTCGGCGCTCTCGGCCCGCCTGCTGGCCCGTGACGACGCCTCGGTGCTGGCACTCCTGGGCACCGGCGCCCAGGCCCGATCGCACGCCGCGGCGATGTGCCGGGTCCGCCCGATCCGGCAGATCCGGGTGGCGGGCCGCGACCGGGCGAAGGCGGCCGCGCTGGCCGACCTGCTGTCGGCCGAACTCCAGGTCCCCGCCGCGGCGTTCGCCGACTACGCCGAGGCGCTCGACGGCGCGGACATCGCCGCCGCGACCACCCATGCCGTCGACCCCGTGGTCCGCCGTTCCTGGCTCTCGCCGGGCGTCCATGTGACCTCGGTGGGCTTCAACCCGGACGGCCGCGAGATCGACGACGCCACGATCGCGGAGGCGCTGGTGTGCGTCGAATCCCGGCAGGCGGCACTGGCTCCCTTCCCCGCGGGCAGCAACGATCTGCTGCTCCCGCTCCGCGCGGGCCTCATCACCGAAGCACACGTACACGCCGAGCTGGGCGAACTCCTCACCGGCCGGAAAGCGGGCCGCACTTCACCGGACCAGATCACCCTCTACAAGTCCGTCGGTGTGGCCGTACAGGACGCCGCGGCCGCGGCGCTGGTCGTCGCGGCCGCCCGGGAGCAGTCGGCCGGGACGGAGATCCGGCTGGGGTGACGCACGAGCGCCGGCGGCCCCGTCGCGGACGGCGAGGCGGGCCCGGCGCGCTCAGCGCCCGTACGTCCGGTGGCACAGCTGCACCAGGTCCGCGCGGACCCGGCCGGACGCCATCCGGCACACCACACCCGGGTCGACCGTCGCCCCGCGCCGCGCCGGCCGCGGGAGCGCCCGCGTCTGCGCACCCGCGTGGTGCCGCTGCCGTGGCACGGTGCGAACGGGCTGGGTACGCGTACGCGCCCTGGGCGGAGCGGAACGCGGGTGATGCGGCATGGCCCGTCCCTTGCGCCGCTCCAGCCCGTTGACCGCCGCAGCGTGCCCTCGGGGGGCAGCTTTCTTGGGCACCTTCCGCTGCCGTCCGGGCTTGTGCCGTGCGGAGGCCACATCCACCAGCCGTTCCCGCGTGGACTTCTCGGTGGGCATCAGCAGCGGTGAGGGCCGGGCCGGAGCGACTGTACGGCCGCCCGGAGCGGTACCGGGCCCGTGCCCGGATCCACCGGCCGGGAGGGAGACGCACCCGGTGGCGGCAAGGAGGACGGCGGTCGCCGCGGCAAGACGAAGAAGGAGAGGACGCACGACTTCACGGTGTCGGAGGCTCGGGGGCTGGCCAAACGACGCGCCGGGACTCCACGCGGACGAAGGACAGATGCGAACCTTCGTGGGACTCCCGCGCTGACGAGCAGCGTTCGAACACGGCGGGACGGCAGCGGCACGGGGCGCGTCTAGGGGGTGTCTCTCCGATCTCCGTGGGCCTGCGGCGCTCCCCCAGCTAACGCTGGGAGGTGCCCCCAGGCACCGCGCCTCGCGGCGTTGTCGCATCACCCACGGACACCCAGTCCGCGGGAGATGCTCCGCCTTGCGATGCACGGCACCAGACGCCGCAGGCTGATCCACGGAGATCGAAGAGACACCCCCTAGGCCCGCCGCTCACATGGACAGCGACCGGAGCCGCACCGGCCCCTCGGGCGGCGGCCGGCAACGGATATCAGCCCAGACCGAGGTCCGGACCGAAGACCTCATAGTGGATCTGCGCGGCGGGCACTCCCGAGGCCAGCAGTTGGGTACGCACCGCCTTCATGAACGGCACCGGCCCGCAGAGATACGCGGTGGTGCCGGCCGGAAGGGCGAGTTGCGTCAGATCCATCAGACCGGTGCGCACGGTCACCGCCTCGGCCGTCCCCTGCTCCGTCTCGTCCCGGTCACACCGGAGCCCTTCGCCGTCCTGGAGCCCCTCCCTGCCCTGGAGCCCCTCCTCGTACCAGAGTTCCGCCGTGGCGTGGGGGAGCTTGTCGGTGAGCCGGCAAAGATCCGTGCGGAACGGGTGGGTGGCGGGCGACCGGTCGGCGTGGGCGGTGATGATGCGGCGCCGGGAGCCCGCGGCGGCGAGATGCGACAGCATGCCGATCATCGGCGTACAACCGATGCCCGCCGAGGCGAAGAGCAGCGGGCCCGCGCCGTCCTCGGAGAGCACCACCTCGCCGAACGGCGGGCTCACATACAGGATTTCGCCGCCGTGGACGTGTGCGTGCAGATGTCCGGAGACCTCGCCCGCGGGGTCCTCGGACGGGGCCCCGGCCCGGCGCCCGGCCGCTACCCGCTTCACGGAGATCTGCAGCCCGCCGTCCGGCTGTCCGGACAGGCTGTACTGGCGTATCTGTCGTGCGCCGTCGGGGAGTTGGACCTGTACGGACACGTACTGGCCGGGGCGGGACGGCGGGACGGGCGCGCCGTCGGCCGGCTGCAGGAGGAAGGTCGCGATCGCGTCGGTCTCCTGGATGCGGCCGGCCACTCGATACGGCCGCCACACCTTGCCGTCCTGGACGCCCGCCTCGGCGCCGAGCCGCTTCTCGATGGCGACCAGGGCATGGGCCATCAGCCAGTACACCTCGTCCCAGGCGCGCACCACGTCATCGGTCACCGCATCGCCGAGCACCTCGGCGATGGCCGCGAAAAGGTGCTCCCGCACGATCGGGTACTGGTCCTCGCGCACCCCGAGCGAGGCATGCTTGTGTGCGATCCGCGCCAGCATGGTGTCCGGCCGGCTGTCCGGGTGCGCGACGAGATGGCTCGCGAACGCGGCGATCGACCCCGCAAGGGCCTGCCGCTGGCTGCCGTTGGCCTGGTTGCCGCGGTTGAAGAGGTCGCGCAGCAGCTCGGGGTGCGCGGTGAAGAGCTTCTCGTAGAAGAGCGCCGTGATCTCATCGATGGCCCCGTTCACGGCGGGGAGGGTGGCGGTGACGGTCCTGGCGGACTCGCTCGACAGCATCGACTGCTCCGATTCTCGAAAAGGAGGAGAGGGGAGGGAGGAGGAAGGAACTGAAACTTGCATCTTGGATGCGCATTTTTGGCCAAGGGGAAGCGCGGTCCTGGAGGTGGACTCGTCCCCGGTGACGGGCTCGGGTTGCCGATCGCACTCAGGTCGCGGGGCGGGGAGCCAGGCTGAGCAGGATCGGGCCGGTCGGGCTCTCGATCAGATCGGCGATGGAGAGCGGGTCGAGCGAGGCGTAGAACGCTTCCTGTGCCGCCCGCAGCGCACCGCGCAGCCGGCAGCCGCCGCGCAGCGGGCACGGCGGCTCGTCCTCGCACCCCACGACGTCGTCCACCCCCTCCAGTTCGCGCACCAGCCGTCCCAGCGACCCCGTACGCCCCGCGGTCGTGAGCGTCAGCCCTCCGCCGCGCCCGCGCCGAGCCTCGACGGCGCCGAGGTGCGTCAGCTTGCTCACCACCTTGGCGGCGTGGGTGTACGGCACCTCGACGGCGCTCGCCACCTCGCGGGTGGTGGGCGCGGCGTCCTCGTCGCCGAGCACCGCCAGGCGCATGGCAATACGGAGGGCGATGTCGGTGCTCTTGGTCAGTCGCACACCCGTACTCTATAGAAGTGGTATCCAGGATGCCAATTAAGAGCGGTGCCCGCCGCCGGCGGCCTGCTGCTGGAGGTAGGCGGCGATGGCGGCGACGTCGTTGCCGATGGCCAGGACGCCGTTGATGTCGGCATGGGGGGTCGAGGCCCCGTTCACCCCGTCGAAGAACACGTCGAAGTGGCCCTTGCGGGTCTCCAGATAGCCGGCCGCGGTTTCGGCGCCCACCGCCAGCCGGTCGTTGAGCGCGTCGCCGCCCGCGGCGGTGCCCGTCTTGGCGAAGACCTTGCCGCGTGAGGGGCAGTGCCGGCAGGAGTCCGCCAAGGTCCCGTCGACGCCCAGTACCGGCAGCGAGGTGCGGAAGCGCTGCGCTTCGGGGGTGTGCTGCCAGTACGTCAGGATCTGCGCCAGGGCGCGTGGTGTGGTGCGGTCGGCCGGGTTGCCGCCCCGGCCGTCGGCGAGCTGTACGGCCCTGCGGTCCACGTGCGCACGGTCCAGGAAGGCGGCGAGCACCGGGAAGCCCTCCTCGCAGTTGGAGCTTCCCGTGGTCGTCGCCATCAGGCACACCCCGAGGTTGGCCCCGAGATTGTGGCTCACCTTGAGGATCAGCTTGGCGTATTGGGCGTACGGCGGGGAGGTGTACCGGGCCACCGCGGGCGCGCCCTGGTAGGAGCGCGGCAACTGGCCGGCAGGGTTGGGGCCCACCGGCTTCGCCCGGACCTGGACGCCGGCGCGCTGCAGTGCCTCGATCAGGGCCGTCCGGCCGAAGGCGTTCGGGTCCTTGATGCCGGAGACCCGCAGGACGGGGGCGGAGCCGGCGGCGATGGTTCCTGACAGCCGGATGCGGGTGCCGTCGGGGGAGCTGGTCACGTCGATGTCGGTCGGTTGGCCCGCCGCGACGGTGCGGACGGCCGAGGTGACGTGGTACGGCGCGACCTTCGGCCGCCAGTCGAGGCCGGCCGGGGCGCCCGCGCCGGCGCCGGGGGAGGTCAGCAGATCGATGAGGTTGTCATTGATGATCAGCGGCGTGGGGGTCGGGTCGAGCACCGGGTCCGGACGGAACAGCCGGGCATCGATGACCACGTTGCCGTCGACCCGCCGGATGCCCGAGGCGCGTACCTGCCGGGCCAGCTGGTCGATACCGGCCAGCGGGTTCTCCGGGGTGAGGGTGGCCCCCGGGACGTCGTCGGCGTAGGTGTGGTCGATGGTGGTGAAGGCGACGGTGCCGTCCTTGCGGGTGCGGCCGCCGAGCGTCAGGTCGCCCTGCGCGACCAGGTCCAGGTTGCCCTTGAGGGTGCTGCCCAGGCGCCGCCCGACGGCGTGGACCGGCGTGACGAAGCGGTGGTCGCTGCCCAGGGTGCGCCAGGTGCCGCTGACGCTGAACAGCTTGGCCGTCGACCCGGGGATGAAGAACTGGTCGGCGTAGCGGGACTGCGTCACCTCGCCGCCGGCCGGGTTCTGTTGGAACAGACCCCATTGGGCATGGCGGTAGTCCGGCTTCCGCATGACCGCGGCGATGCGCGGATCGAGACGGCGGGGGGTGGTGGACGGCGCTGCCTGGACGAGGCCGGTGACGACGACGCCGACGGCCAGCACAACGCTCAGGGTGCCGGCAATGCGCCGTCGGGCCGTCCGGTGCGTGACGGAGGGTGACATGCAGGCTCCACCAATGGTGTTGTTCTGACGTATATCTGCCCTTATGTTCCTCCTGAAGGTACTGCTCACCCCCGGTGCCGGGGCGCGGCGCGTCGTCGGGGTCCCCCGGACGATCCATTCCGGCCGTCGCGGTGCGTAAGGCGGGCGGGAGCGCCGCCCGCCCCGTCATGCCCGGTGGACGAGGAGTTCGGTGTTGCGGTCCGCCGGCCGGCCTGCCATTTCATGGACGCCGCCGCTCATGCCGGCGGCCAGGCCGGGAGCGTTGTAGGACAGCTCGCGGTAGAGGGAGGCGAGGCCGACCGCCGAGAGGTCGTCGAAGTCCGTGCGGTGCGGAGCGGCCGACTCGATGAGGGTGGTGAACAGCGACAGCGTGCCGTCGTGGTTGTCGACCAGTTCGAGGATCCGGGCGTGCTGCGGATAGTCCACGTGCGAGGCGGTGTTGACCTCCCAGAAGGAGCGGGCGGCCGTCGGGTGGGCGTGCGGCGTGATGCGGTTGACGTGGCTGTGGCCGTTGATCCACGCCACCACGTTGGGGAACCGGCTCAGCAGGGCGATGAGCTCCGCACCGTCGTGCCGCTTCTCTTCCGCGCGCGCCGCATCGGGGCGCCGGGTCATGCTCGGGCTGTGGTGGTGGCTGAAGACCAGGATGTGCGCGTCGTCGGCGCCGGCATTGCGCACCAGTCGGCCGTCCGCGTCGTAATGACGGGAGCTGTGGGCGGCCAAGGTCCGCTCCAGCCACTGGAGTTGGCCGGTGCCCAGCGACCCTTCATAGTGGCCGCTGCGGTAGGTGGTGTCGATGCTGATGCCGAGGACACCGTCCGCGACCGTGAAGGAGTAATACGTCTGGTCGTCGTTGAGGTGGTCGTCGGTGTAGCCGTGCCCGACCGGTCCCGCGCCGGCGAACGCCGGGTTCAGATGCGCCCGCAGATACTCGTGCGGGGTGAACATGCGGCGCCGCTCGTCCGCCGTCACGGTCCGGGCCCTGGCGGCGTTGCGTCCGAGGATCTCCTTGAGCACGGTGCTCTTGGGGTCGTCGCCGCTGTCCAGCACCTTGGCGAACGCGGCCACATCGGAATCCGGTACGGAGAACAGCTTGCGTGCCCCCGTGATGTAGTCCGTCAGCTCCGGGTCCTGCGGGGCCAGACAGCCACCCGGCAGATCGTCGTGGTTGCCGGGCGTCGAGTACCAGGGAATCCGCAGGCCGGGACTGGTGACGGGGCGGATCGCGGCGTCGAGATAGCCGGGTATCGACGGCAGCCCCCGCTTCTTGTCCTGGTCGCGCAGGCCGTCGGCCGGATGCCAGTACAGCGGGAGGCCGCAGTTCTGTACACCTTCGTAGGCCGCCGGGTCACCGGTGTTGGGCGTGATACGGCCGCCGCTCATGAGGGTCAGGAACCACTCCAGCTCGATCATGGAGTGGTTGTCGATGTTGTCACCCGTGGACATGACGAAGGCCGGCCGCCGGCCGGTGTGGGGTCCGCCGCCCAGCGCGTTGGCCTGCTCCACCAGCGACACGGCGCCGGCCACCGACAGTGCCTCCTGCGCGCGCCACGACCCCGGCGAGCCGGCGCGCAGATATTCGGTGCGCAACGGGCTCTGGACGTCGGCCACATGGAGATCGGTGAACTGGACGAAGCAGGCCAGGGCGGTCCGCCGGTCCTGGCGCCCGGTCCCGGCGGAGGCGAGGTCGCCGCGGACCACCAGCGGCCATCCGGGGCCGGAGCCGAGGCGGCGGTAGCTGCCGCTGCCGGTGAGGTGCGCCGCGGTGTCCAGTGTCGTGACCCCGTACGGGGCCGCCCGCCGCCCGGCCGGACCGGCCGGCGACGTGCGGGGGAGAGGCGGCGCGCTCGGAGCCGCGCTGCTGCTGCGCTGGCTCGGCAGTGCCCATGCGGCACTGGCTCCGGCGACGGCGGCACCGGAGCTGAGAAGGAAGCGACGACGGTTGGTGGGGATGTGGGTTTCGATACCGGCCATCAGGCCCTCCGTGCCGTGGCCGGCATGCCTGACCACGGCGGTGTCACCAAACGGAATGTCTCGTTCCAGAGTTTGGGTGACGTGCGTGACCGCTAGCTGAACTTGCCCGGAACGCGGCGCACCCATTGCCCGTCGGTACGGTCCGCTGCCGGGTCGGCCGGGATGCCCGGCGTCTCGGGTCGTCCACCTACACTCACGGGCATGGCATGCCGCATCAGTGAGCTGGTCCTCGACTGCGCAGACCCCGACCGGCTCGCCGCATTCTGGAGCGAGGTCCTCGGCTACGTCGAACTCGGCCGGGAGGACGACGGAAGCATCGAGATCGGCCCGCCCGACGCCGGCTTCGGCGGCCCGCAGCCCACCCTCGTCCTCAGCCCCAGCAGCGACCCACGGACCGGCAAGCTCCCGCTGCACATCGACGTCAACGCCACCGACCGCGACCAGGACGCCGAGCTGGAGCGGCTGCTCGCGCTCGGCGCCAGGCCCGTCGACGTCGGCCAGACCGGCACCGAGAACTGGCACGTCCTGGCCGACCCGGAAGGCAACGAATTCTGCCTCCTGCGCACCCGGCTCCAGCCTCTCTGACCACCTGCGTCCCGGCGCCAAGCCGCTCGGCCGTACGACCGGGGCCGGGGCGGGCGTTGGTGTCAGCACCTGAGCTTGTGCTTGAGTTCCCGCCTTGTTCATCGACGAGCGGCCGCGGAGGGTGCGGCGGCCTCCCGCCGGCCCGCCCCTACGCCTGGCGTCGCGCCGGGCGGCGGCTCAGGTTGAGGGCGGTGCGGAGGTCGACCGACGGGTCGAGGCGCGCGTCGAGGCGGGCGTGCAGCAGCGGTCCGCCGGTGGTGAAGATCTTGGTGCCGAGCGCGGCATTGAGCTTGGCGGCGGCGACCGCGGTGACGGTGATGCTGGTGTTCATCCGCAGCATCGCGGCATCGGTGTCGATGGACGCATTGGCGGCGAGCCGGGTGAAGGTGCCCAGGATGACGTCCGCGCCGCGGTCCAGGCCGGCCCGCAGGGTGCCCTGGGACAGGTCGCCCACGAAGTCGGAGATCTTGACGGCCTTGCCGGTTCTGCTGTTGAGCAGCGCGAGACCCGCCTCGGCGAACCGGAGCTCACCGCCGACCTTTCCGCCGCTGTTGGTGACCGCACCGCCCTCGATGTCCAGGCTCACTCCGGCATCGGTGGAGTGGTGCTGGCTGATCTTTCCGTCGGCATCGACGTCCGCGATCGCCACACCGTGGTCCTTGAGGGCGGCCAGGAGAGTGGGGGGAGCGTCGAAGCGGGCCGTGCCGCCCTCGACGGGAACCTCGGTGTTTCCGGCGCGACGGCCGGTGGCGGCCGGCTCGCCGGGCGGCCCGGCGACGGCGGAGGGGCTCGCCGGTGCGGGTGCGGCGGCGAGAAGAGTGCTGGTGAGCGCCACGACGGCAGCCGTGGCGAGAAGGCGAGCGCGCATGCATGTCCCTTTCTCCGGTGCCACCGAGCGCCGGGTGCGCACGGTGCGTGATAGAAAAATCACTTTACGTGCTCACGGGGTGGTCTCACGGGTGCACGGCCCGGGGCGGCGCCCGGCGGTGCCGCCGCATTCGGGCGGTCGTCGGTCGGCGCTCGCCCGTCCGGGGGCGTGGTGGCGCCGCGGGGCCGGTCGGAGTGGGTGTCCCGGGAGGCGTACGGCGGCCCGCACGGCGGCCTCGGCGTCATCGCCGGCCACCCGTGGAGCGGCTTGAACGTCTGACGTGCCATGAGGGTTGCAAGTCGCCCTGAAGTCAGGTCGATTGATGGGGGATCAGCTGCGCTGGGCAGGGCTCGGGCTCGTCCACCCCTCGCCGCTACAGCCTGCGCACCAGGGCAGCCCCGACGCCCTGCTGTGTCGGCCCCTCTCCTGACGGCCGCGACTCAGCCGAGGAGATCCAGCAGCCGCTGACCCTGCCGCTCCACCGCGTCCACCGGATTCCGTCGATTACCGGCCCTGGCGTCGAACAGCAGCAGGAACAGCCAGACGAGGGCAAGCAGACGGCGACGGTCCCGCAACCGGCCCAAGTCCGCCCGGGTGAGGTCGAATTGGTCGAGGAACGAGGAGACGTCGAGGGGGTGCTCCGCCCAGCTCGCCACATGCTCGGTGATCTCCGCCAGCTCGAAGAACCGGTCGCTTCGGCCCGAGTCCTCGAAGTCGACGATCCGGACGGTCGAGCCGTCCCAGAGGAAGTTGGCGAGATTGCCGTCCCCGGCTCCGAAAACCGGTGGCATTCCCGGCGTGCCGGGCCGGTCGAGATGCGCCGACGCCAACCAGGCCACCCCGGCATCCATGGCCTGTGCCACCTGCCCGCTGACGTGCGGTCGCATCGTGGGCGTCCAACGACGGATCCTGGCGACGAGTTCCGCTGCGTGGTCCGGCCGGGGCGGGACCGCTCTCAGCACCTCGGCGGGCACCGCGGCGTGGAGCCTCCGCAGGGCTGCCGCCAGGGCGGCGACCTGTACGTCGGACAAGGCACGCCCACGCATCGGCACACCGGCCAGCCGCGACATCACCACCACGGGCGCGGCAAGGGCCGGAGCGCAACCCCATGGCTCGGGCGCCAGCCCGGGAGCATGAGCGGCCAGCAGCGTCAGCGCCCGCCACTCGCGCGGACCACCCTCGCGATCCGTCCCCCGAAACCGCTTGATGACCCTGTCCGGCAGTAATTCGACGGCATGCGTGCAGTGTTCGGGCAGTTCGGGCGTCATGGCGACGATCCTGGCAGAGGGACAATTCGCAGGAGACGTCTTCGGCGTTGGCCTACGATCACGGCATGACATCCGAAAGCCTCGTGGAATCGCATGGTGTGTCCGTGCGGCAAGTGCGATGAGTCGTGAACCGTCGCTCAGCGAGGCCGGCGTCGAGCGCCTGACCGAGATTCCGGCCGGGGAGATCGTCCTGCGGGACGAGGGCACGAAGACGAACTGGCGGGTCGAGGTCGGAGCCTTCCGGCTGGCGCCGTATCCCGTGACCCGTGCGCTCTACCAGGCGGTGTGCGGTGCGGTGCCCGTGAGCACGGCGGGGCCGCGGACGCCGGTGACCGAGGTCTCCTGGCCGGACGCCCTGCGGTTCTGCAACCTCCTCTCCCAGGCCGAGGGGCTGGAACCCTGCTACTCGATGGGCCAGGATCCCGACGCCCAGGACGTGGTCTGCGACGCGGAAGCCGGTGGCTATCGCCTTCCGACCGAGGCGGAGTGGGAGTACGCCTGCCGGGCCGGCACCTCCGGCGTCCGGTACGGCGAGCTGGACGACATCGCCTGGTACCGCGGGAATTCCGGCGGTGAGCTGCACGAGGTCGCCACCAAGGCGCCGAATGCCTGGGGCCTCTACGACATGATCGGCAATGTGTGGGAGTGGTGCTGGGACGTCTATGACCCCCAGGTCTACGGCCCGTACCGGGTCTTCCGCGGCGGTGGCGCGGACGACTGGCCCCGGGGCTGCCGGGCATCGTGCCGCCGCAAGAGCCATCCCACCTTTCGGGTCGACGACCTGGGTTTCCGGCTCGCACGGTCGGGGTCGCGGGGGTAGCGGGGCGGGCCGGAGCGGGCCGGAGCGGGAGGCGGTGCGTGGCCGGGAGGCGGTGCGCGGGCGCCGATCGCCGGTCCGCGGTGACCGTTGCCGTCGGTGATCGTTCCCAGGTGGTGAAGAGAATCGTCACTGCCTCGGTCCTTGCCCTGTTCTGCCTCGTCCCGGCCGTGCCGGCTCATGCCGACGGCCCGGAGCTGATGCCTCAGGTCGCCGGCCGGGGACTGGTCGCCGCTTATCAGGCTCTCCACTACGACCCCTCGGTCCAGCTCAGGGACGGGCGGGGTGCGGGGCGCCATGTGCTGTGGCCCGCGAGCTGGAAGGTCTGCGCGCAGGACCCGGAGGCGGGCACCCCGTTGCAGGACCGGAAGGTCACGCTCCTCGTCGTCAAGAACGACGAGTCGTGTGAGCCGTGACCCACGGCGGCCGGTAGTGCGGGCCGCGGTCAGTTGCGTGGGAGGCGGCCCTTGCTCTCCATGGCGGCACGCACCCGCTCTTCGGCCAGCCGGCGACCGGCGGCGTGCGGGGTGACCTCCTGCTGCCGGGCCTCGTCCAGGACGGTCACCGTGTTGGCACGCAGCTTCGTCGAGACCGTCTGGAAGATGCCGGCAGTGTCGGGCGGGAACCCGGAGTAGCGGGCGTCCATGGCGAAGGCGGCTGCGACCACGCCGCCGGCGTTGGCCACGAAGTCGGGGACCACGGTGATCCCGCGCTCGGCCAGGAGGGTCCGGGCCTGCACGGAGGTGGGCAGATTGGCGCCCTCCACCACGAGTTGCGCCTTGATGTCCTGGGCGGTCGTGTGGGTGATGACGTCCTGGAGCGCGGCGGGTACCACGAGGTCGCAGTCCACGGTGAGTTCGCTGCCGGTGGCGAGCGCGGTGCCCGTGGGGTGGCGGGTGACGAAGTGGTCGCCGTGTTCCGCACGCGCCGTCAGCAGGGCGTCGACGTCGAGACCGCCGGGGTCGTGCAGCGCTCCATGGGCGGTGGACACCGCTACGACGGTGGCACCGAGTTCGGCGAAGCGCCGGGCGGCGGCGCTGCCGACCGCACCGAAGCCCTGCACCGCGACCCGGGAGCCGGCCAGCGACAGGCCCCGGTGCTGTGCCGCGGCGTCGGCGGCCTCGGCAACCCCGTAGCCGGTGACCCCGAGCCGGTCGTAGGCCACCCCGCCGAGATGCGCGGGGGTGCCGACGGCGGCCCCGCGGTCGCCCAGCTCGTCCTGGATGATCGCGGCGTCATCCTCCGTCAGCCCCATGTCGAGTCCCATCACATACTCGTGGGGCACCTCGTTGGACAGCGCACGGGCAAAGGCCCGCAGCACCGCCTCCTTGTCGCGGGAGCCGGGGTCGGCGACGATGCCGGCCTTGGCGCCGCCGTAGAAGAGATCGACGGCGGCCCACTTCCACGTCATGACCCGGGCCAGGCGGGACACCTCGTCGACGGTGACGCCGGGGCTCATACGGGTGCCGCCCTTGCCGATGCCGCGGGCGGTGTTGTCGATCACCAGGACGCCCTTCATGCCGGTGCGCCGGTGGGAGACTACGACGATCTTCTCGGGGCCCCACTCGTCGACGAGAGAGAGTGCATCAGTCACGGGCGTGTTCCTCATCGGGAGGAAGGGCGGGCGAGGCGGGCCGGCCGGAGGTGTCGGACGGGGGCAGCGCGTGGGCGAGGAGCTGGGCGAGGTGGGTGCCGTGGCGCGGGGTCTGCTGGGCGATCTGGGTGCGGCAGCTGAAGCCATCGGCCAGGATCCGGGTGTCGGCGGCGGCCGCGCGCACCGCGGGGAGCAGCACCTGTTCACCCGCGGCCACCGAGACCTCGTAATGGCCGCGCTCGAAACCGAAGTTGCCGGCCAGACCGCAGCATCCGGAATCGAGTGTGGTGTTGTCGATGCCCATACGGGCGAGCAGCGTGCTGTCGGCACTGAAGCCGGAGGTGGCGTGCTGATGGCAGTGGGTCTGGCTGATCGAGTGGGCCGCCACCTGCGGGGGCTGCCAGTCGGGGGCCTGGTGGATGAGGAGTTCGGCGAGGGTGCGGGCGGACCGGCCGAGGGCCCGGGCGTCCTCGTCGCCGTCGAGGAGTTCGGGGAGGTCGCTCCGGAGGGCCGCCGTGCAGCTCGGCTCCAGTCCGACGACGGGGACGCCGGCGCGCACGGCCGGCCGTAGTGCGGCGGTGGTACGCCGGGCGATACGGCGGGCGACGCCGAGCTGCCCGGTGGTGATCCAGGTGAGTCCGCAGCACTGGGTGCCGTCGGGGACCTGCACTCGGAAACCGGCGTGCTCCAGGACGGCCACGCCCGCGGTGAGGACCTCGGGGCTGAAGTGGTTGTTGAAGGAGTCGGCCCACAGCATGACCGGGCCGCGCCGGCCGTCGCCCTGCGGGGTACGGCGGCGGAACCAGCTCAGGAAGGTCTGGTCGGCGAAGCGCGGGACCTCCCGTTGGGCGGCGATACCGCCGAGCCATTTGAGGGCCGGGGCCAGCCGGGAGGAGGTGAGCGCGTTGACCAGCCGGGGGACCCGGGCGGCCGGCCGTGCCAGCAGCGGCAGCCAGCCCATGGAGTAGTGCGAGGCCGGGCGCAGCCGCCCCTGGTAATGGTGGTGGAGGAACTCCGACTTGTAGGTGGCCACATCCACTCCGACGGGGCAGTCGGCGCTGCATCCCTTGCAGGACAGGCACAGATCGAGGGCGTCACGGACCTCGGTGGAGCGCCAGCCGTCGGTGATCACCTCGCCCTGGGTCATCTCGTACAGCAGACGGGCGCGGCCGCGGGTGGAGTCCTTCTCGTCCCGGGTGACCCGGTAGCTGGGACACATCACGTCGCCGCCCCCGCTCGCCGAGCGGCACTTGCCGACGCCGACGCAGCGCCGGGTGGCCTTGGCGAAGTCACCGTCGTCGGCGGAGAAGGGGAGGACGGTGGCCAGCGGCAGGGGAGTGCGGTGCGGGCTGACCCGCAGGTGTGTGTCGACGGGCAGCGGCTGCACGATCATGCCGGGGTTGAGGCCGTTGTCGGGGTCCCAGACGGACTTGAACTCCTCGAACAGGGCGATGATCTCGGACCCGTACATGAGGGGCAGCAGCGCGGAGCGGGCCTGGCCGTCGCCGTGCTCGCCGGACAGCGAACCGCCGTGCGCGGCGATCAGCCGGGCGGCGTCGGTGACGAAGGTGCGGAAGACGGCGGTGCCCTCTTCGGTGCTGAAGTCGAAGGTGATGCGGACGTGCAGACAGCCCTCGCCGAAGTGTCCGTAGACGGCGCCCTGGAGTCGATGGCGGTCCATCAGTACGGTGAACTCCCTTAGGTAGGAGCCCAGTTGGTCGGGTGGGACGGCGGCGTCCTCCCATCCCGGCCAGGCTTCGTGGCCGTCGGGCGAGCGGGTGGCCAGGCCGGCGCCGTCCTCGCGGATCCGCCACAGCCGGCGGGCGCGCGCCGGGTCGGTGATGACCTCGCTGCCGGTGCAGCCCGGGGCCTGTTGCGCGGCCTCGGCCAGCGCCTCGGCCTGCCCGGGCAGGGTGTCTGCGGTGCCGCCGAGCTCGGCGAACAGCCAGGCCCGGGCGGCGGGCAGGGTGTCGATGGCGGCCCGGGTCTCGGGCCGGGTGACGATGTCGGTCAGCGCATGGTCGAGCCCTTCCAGCGCCAACGGCCGGTGCCCGAGCAGCGCGGGGACCGCATCGGCCGCGGCGCAGGCGTCCGAGAAGCCGAGGACGACCAGAGCCCGCTCGGGCGGCGGGCGCAGCAGCCGGACGGTCGCCGTGAGCACGACGGCCAGCGTGCCCTCGCTGCCGACCAGCGCGCGGGCGAGGTGGAAGCGCCGCTCGGGCAGCAGCTGTTCCAGCGCATAACCCGAGACCTGCCGTGGGAACTGCCCCAGCTTGGTGCGCAGCACCGCCAGATTGCGCTGGGCGAGACGGTGCAGCGCGGCGATCAGCTCCGCGCGGTCGTCTCCCGCGGCGATGGCCTCGTCGATCTCTTCCTGGGTCATCTCGCCGAGCCGGACCACCGTGCCGCGGTAGGTGACCACTTCGAGTTCGACGATGTTGTCGGCGGTGCGTCCCCAGGCGAGGGAGTGCGATCCGCACGCGTTGTTGCCGATCATGCCGCCCAGGGTGCAGCGGCTGTGGGTCGAGGGGTCGGCGCCGAACAGCAGCCCGTGCCCGGCGGCGGCCGTCTGGAGCTCGTCGAGTACGAGGCCGGGCTGCACGGTCGCGGTCCGGGCGTGCGGATCCAGCGCGAGCAGCCGGTTGAAGGAGCGGGAGAAGTCGAGCACCACGCCCGGTCCGACGGCCTGCCCGGAGGTACTGGTGCCCGCTCCCCGGCAGGTCACCGGCGCGCCCAGGCGCCGGCACACGCCGAGGGCGTTGAGCACGTGCCGGCGCTCCCGGGGGAAGACCACGGCCAGCGGAATCCGGCGGTAGTTGGAGGCGTCGGCGGAGTACTGTGCCCGGGTGCCGCGGTCGCCCGCGACCGTGCCGCAGTCCCCCTGCCGGAGGGCTTCGGCCACAGCTGCCGCATCGAGGCTGCCATGGCCCTGGGCTGTCGTGGTCACAGCGCGTGCTCCTTCGTGCTCACGGCCACTTCGGCCTCGTCCCCACCACGATGTGGGTCGGCCGGGCACCCGAACAAGACCCAGCAGGACGAAACAATTGACGCTTGAGGGCAAAGGGTGCTTATGCTCGTCCCTCCTGCGTCCCTGGGAGCCCGCGATGCTGAAGCCACTGCATCTGCTCACGCTGAAGGCCGTCGTCCGCAGCGAATCGTTCGCCCTCGCCGCCCGCGACCTCGGCTACACCGCCTCCGCCATCTCGCAGCAGATCTCCGCCCTGGAGAAGGAGACCGGGCTGTCGCTGTTCGAGCGGGAGGCGCACGGGATCCGCCCCACCGCCGCGGCACACCGCCTGGTCGACCTCAGCGCCCATGTGCTGGCCGCCATGGACGAGCTGGACCACCAGGTCAACGAGCTCGCCCTCGGCGCCACCGGCCGGCTGCGGCTGGGCAGCTTCCCCACGGCCGATGTCCGGCTTGTCCCCTCCGCCCTGTCCGCGCTCGTCGCCACCCATCCGCGGGCGCAGATCCAGCTGGAGGAGGGCGAACCCGAAGAACTGCTCACCGCCCTGGGCCACGGCGATCTGGATGTGGCGCTGGTGTACGAGTACGGGCTCAGCCCCCGGCAGTGGCCGGCCGGACTGACCCGCCATCACCTGCTGCGGGAGGATCTGGTCCTGCTCCGGGCTCGCGGCAGCGGGCTGAGCGCACAGCTGCCGCAGCTGTCCCGGGCCCGCTGGATCACCAGCCGGGAGGGCAGCGCCGGGGCCCGCTCGTTCGTCCGACTGTGCGCGGCCGCCGGGTTCGAGGCCGCCGTCGCCTTCCGCAGCAACAACTACGCCGTGGTGCGGGAGCTGGTGTCCGCGGGCCTCGGGGCGGCCGTGGTGCCTGCGCTCGGCCATCTGCCCGACGACGGCATCGAAGCCACCCGGCTCACCCAGCGCTCCGCACACCGCACCGTCATGGCACTGCACCGCAGCGAGAACAGCAACCCGCTGCTCACGACCACGCTCGACGCCCTGCGGCGCGCGGTGCCCGCCGGGGAGCCGTACCTTCACCCGGCACAGGCCGAGTGATTGCCCCGGCTCCCCGGCAGACGGGGCGCGGGGAGCGGGCGGTTGACGCGCCCTGCCCGGACACCTGGCGTACCCGGCACGGTGCGCGGTGCGGCCGGCCCCCGGACGATGAGCTGCGCCCCTCGCGGGGGAGGGGCGCAGCTGGGGCGCGGCCGTCACACGGCGGCTACGGGCGGGGAGTCGTCGTCGGAGTCGGGCATCTGGTTCAGGGCGTCGAGGTCCACCGACCCGCCCGGCATGACCGTGCGGGTGCGGCGGTAGCCGTACGTGGCGTAGATGATCAGCCCGACGACCAGCCAGCCGCCGAGCCGCACCCAGGTCTCCCACTGCAGGAACGACATCAGCCACATCGAGAACGCCATGCCCAGGACGGGCACCACCGGCATGCCCGGACAGCGGAATGTGCGCTTCAGGTCGGGCTTGCGGTAGCGCAGGACCAGCACGGACGCGGACACCACCACGAACGCCAGCAGCACGCCGATATTGGTGAGTTCGGCCACCGCATTGATGGGCAGCACCCCCGCCAGCACGGCGGAGACCACACCGATCAGCCAGGTGGCGCGGTGCGGAACCTTGCGCTTGGGGTGGATGGCACCGAACCAGGCCGGCATCAGGCCGTCCCGGCTGAGCGCGTACCACAGGCGGGCGGCGCCCATCATGAAGGAGAAGGTCACGGTGACGATGCCGATGACCGCGCCGACGGCGATCACATTGGCCAGCCCGCTCAGCCCCACGCTCCGGAAGGCGCTGGATATCCCGCTCTCCGGGTTGATCTCGGTGTAGTGCTGCATCCCGGTGAGCACGATGCAGACCAGCACATAGAGCACCATGGAGACCGCCAGCGACAGCATCATCGCCTTCGGCAGCTTGCGGCGGGCCTCCAGCGACTCCTCCGCGGCCGTGCTCAGCGCGTCGTAACCGAAGACGGCGAAGAAGACCGTCGCCGCTCCGGTGAACGCCCCACCGAGGCCGAACGGCGCAAAGGGCTGCAGATTGCCGGTCTTGACCTTGGTGAACCCGACCACGATCACCAGCAGCACGATGGCGATCTTGACGATGGTCAGCACCGTCTCCACCCGGGCCGAGGTGCGGGTGCCGCGGGTCAGCAGCCAGGCCACCCCGAGGCAGATCGCGACCGCCAGCAGATCGATCCGGTGGCCGTCGCCGGTGCCGGGCGCGCCCAGCGCCCAGGCCGGCAGATGGATGCCGACGGCCTCCAGCAGAAAGCCCAGATAGCCCGACATCCCGATCGCCACGACGGCGACGATCGCGGTGTACTCCAGGAGCAGGTCCCAGCCCACGATCCAGCCGACGATCTCTCCCAGGACCGCGGCGCAGTAGGTGTAGGACGAGCCCGCT
Organism: Streptomyces auratus; assembly: GCF_050433025.1. NCBI lineage: Bacteria > Bacillati > Actinomycetota > Actinomycetes > Kitasatosporales > Streptomycetaceae > Streptomyces > Streptomyces auratus. The sequence continues at coordinate 3,716,897 of NZ_JBNGCB010000003.1, forward strand.
TTCGGCACCATGCCGGCGAACTCGGCATAGGCGAAGGCCGCACACAGTGACGCGGCCCCGGCCACCAGAAACGAGATGAGCACCGCGGGACCGGCGACATCGCGGGCGACGGCCGCGGCCAGGCTGAAGATGCCGGCCCCGATGATGGCGCCGATGCCGATCATCGTGAGCTGGGTGAGGCCCAGGGTGCGCACCATGCGCTCGCCGGTGGGCTGTTCATGGGGCAGTGTGCGCCTGAAGATGCCCTGCGGACCTCTTCCCAGTACGGCGGGAAGCGGAGATTTCGGGGTGTGATGGGGGGACATCGTTCGCTCCCTATCCGGCAACGGCAGCACGACGGGCCACCGTCGTGGCGTGGGTCACCACTGGCCTGAAACCATCACTCACGATCCGCCCCGGCAAAAGGGACCGCAGCGCGACAACTTGCGTGGCTGAGGGCAAGGAGGGCTGGTGGACGGGGCCCGCAGGGCGAGTGGAGGCCCTTCTTGCGCGGCGGGCGCACCGGCCCGGAGAGTCGCGGCAACTGGCCCTGGAATCAGGGGTGGTGGGCGAGGGGCGGCGATGCTCGCGGCCGATTATCCGGCGGTGTCGCGTCGGTTTCCGGACACCGCCCGCAACACCTCGACCAGCGCCGCCACCGTCGGCCGGTGCTCGGCGGAGGAACGGAACAGCACGACGATGTGCCGCTCGATGCGCTCCCGCAGCCGTACCACGTCGAGCCGGGACGCCCGCAGGCCCAGCATCAGATCCGTCACCGTGCTCACCCCGATCCCCGCCTCGACCAGCGCCAGCGTGGCCGCCGTGTCCGTCACCTCGTGCTCCACCCGGGGCTCGATGCCCGCCCGCCGGCAGGCGGTGCGCACCGCGCGGCCGTAGTAGCTGCCGGGCGACGGCAGGATCCAGCCCAGCTCCTGGGTGTCCGCCAGGCCGACCACCTCGCGTCCGGACAGCGATCCGGCGGGGACCGCCAGCGCAAACCGCTCGCGGTACAGCTGTCGCACCCGCACGGCGGGCTCGCGCGGAATGGGCACATCCGGGTAGTCCAGACCGAGCCCCAGATCCACCGCGCCGGAGGAAACGGCGCGCTGCACCTCGTCCACGTCCATATCGCGGCTGTGCACCGTCAGCCCGGGATGCACCCGGCGCACCTCCTGCAGGGCCGGCGGCAGGATCTCGGCGGCCGCCGTGGCGAACAGGCCCACTTGCAGCACCCCGGAGACCTCCTGACGGGTGCGCTCCAGGGCCTCGACGGCTTCCGCCTCCGTGGACAGGATCCGCTCGGCATGACACGCCAGCGTCCGTCCGGCATCGGTCAGCTCGACCCGCCGCCCGACCCGCCGCAGCAGTTCCATGCCGGCGGCCTTCTCCAGCGCGGCGATCTGCTGGGAGACCCCGCCGGGCGTGTATCCAAGGGCCTGTGCCGCCGCGGTGATCGTGCCACGCCGGGTCAGCTCCACCAGTGACCGCAGCTGGGCACTCGTCCAATCCATATAGAGATCGTAATAGATCGGACGCACTAACTGTTCGTAGACGTCAACGGTTGGCGTGCTGCACGATGACGGGCAGCTAGCTGATCAGCACTTCGCACTGACCGCCCGGGCCCCGCGCCGTCCGTCCCCACGGCGCAGGGCTGCGGCCTCCGGAAGGGATCGGCCTCTTGTCCATGTCCTCCAGCTCCCGTCCCGTGCCGTCCACCGCCGATGTCGTGATCATCGGCGGCGGTGTGATGGGCACCAGCATCGCCTTCCACCTGGCCGAGGCCGGGGTGCGCCGGATCGTCGTCATCGAGCGCGGCGAGCTGGGCAGCGGCAGTTCGGGCAAGCCGATCGGCGGGGTCCGGGCCCAGTTCTCCGACCCGCTCAACATCGCACTGGGCAGCCGGAGTCTGCGCGCCTGGCGGGACTTCGGGCAGCGGCCTGGGGCCGACGTCCGGCTGGACGAGGTCGGCTACCTCTTCCTGCTCACCAGCGCCGAGCAGGCCGCGGACTTCGAGACATGCATCCGGGTCCAGAACGAGCTCGGGGTCCCCAGCCGCATGATCGGCCCCCGCGAGGCACAACAGCTCTGCCCCTACGTCAGCACCGACGGACTGGTGGCCGCCGCCTACTCCCCGGACGACGGCCACGCCCGCCCCGGACTCGCGGTCCGGGGCTATGCCCGCGCCGCTGCCCGGGCCGGCACCGTCTTCGCCACGCACACCGCCGTCACCGGCCTCGACACCACCGGCGACCGGGTCACGGCCGTCCACACCGCGCACGGCCGGATCTCCTGCGCCACGGTCATCTGCGCCGCCGGCGCCTGGTCCGCGGAGATCGGCGACATGGCGGGCGTCCACCTCCCGGTGCGCCCGGTCCGCCGCCAGCTCGCCTTCACCGCCCCCCTCGCGCCGCCCGCCCCGCGTATCCCCTTCACCATCGACTTCGCCTCGACGGCCTACTTCCACAACAGCGACGACGGGCTGCTGTTCGGCCTCGCCGACCCCGGCCAGGCCGAAGGCTTCGACACCACCTGGACACCGGACTGGCTCGAACTGTTCCGTGCCGCCGCACGGCGCCGGGCCCCCGCCCTCGCGGACATGGCGACCACCGGCGGCTGGGCCGGACTGTACGAGGTCACCCCCGACCGCAATGCGCTGATCGGACGCTCCGGCACGGTGCACAACTTCTTGTACGCCACCGGCTTTTCCGGCCACGGATTTCTGCAGGCCCCCGCGGTCGGCGAGATCATGCGCGACCTCCACCTGGAGCGCGCACCGTTCGTCGACGTGACCCCGTTCAGCGCCGACCGCTTCACGACCGGTGCCGCGGTACGCCCGGAAATCCATGTGGTGTGAATCCCCCGACGGAAGGACGACCTCCCGATGATCAGCCAGTGGCAACTCCGCGCGGCCTTCGCGCAGCGGCTCTCGGACATGTACGGGCGGGAGGTGCCCGCCTACACCACGCTCGTGGACGTCTCGCGCGAGGTCAACGAGGACGTGCTGCGCGCGCAGGGCGCGGACGCCGAGCGCCTGGGGTCCATCAGCCGGGTCACCGCGGAGCGCCACGGCGCCATCCGCGTCGGCACCCCCGCTGAGCTCCAGCAGGTCGCCCGCATCTTCGGCGCCCTGGGCATGCACCCGGTCGGCTTCTACGACCTGCGGGAAGCTGCCGCCAGCGCGGTCCCCGTCGTGTCGACCGCCTTCCGCCCCGTCGACGGCGAGGAACTGGCCCGCAACCCCTTCCGCGTCTTCACCTCCCTGCTCACCCCCGCGGACCCCCGCTTCTTCGACGCCGACCTGCGCGCCCGCCTGGAGAACTTCCTCGCCGGCCGCCGGCTCTTCCCCCCGGAGCTGCTGGCCCTCGCCGACCGCGCGGAGGCCGCCGGGGGACTGCCCGAAGCGGACGCCGAGCGGTTCCTCCAACTCGCCGTGCAGGTCTTCGAGTTGTCGCCGGAGCCGGTGGACCGGGCGTGGTACGAAACCCTGGAGCGGGTCTCCGCCGTCGCTGCGGACATCGGGGGCGTACGCAGCACCCACATCAACCACCTCACCCCGCGCGTCCTGGACATCGACGAGCTCTACCGGCGGATGACCGAGCGCGGCATCGAGATGATCGACACCATCCAGGGGCCACCCCGCTGGAAGGGCCCCGATGTCCTGCTGCGCCAGACCTCCTTCCGCGCCCTCGCCGAGCCCCGCGCCCTGCGCACCCCGGACGGCGAGGTGATCAGCGGTGCCCTGCGGGTGCGCTTCGGTGAGGTCGAAGCCCGTGGCATCGCGCTCACCCGCCAGGGCCGGGCCCGCTATGACGCGCTGCTCGCCCGCGTCGACGAGGAGGCGGCTCGCCGGCCCGGCACCGACCGGGCCGACCTCGCCCGCGCCCTGTGGGCCGAGGAACTCCCCGACACCGAACAGGAACTGGCCGCACAGGGCCTGGCGCACTTCACCTACCACGTCGTGTCCGACCGGCCGGGCGACGGCAGCAGTCCGCCCACGCGCCTCGACGAGCTGGTGGAGCAGGGCTGGGTCCGCGCCGAACCCGTCGTCTACGAGGACTTCCTGCCCCGCTCGGCGGCCGGCATCTTCCAGTCCAACCTCAGCGAGGAAGGCACCAGGAACAACGACCAGGAGGGCGCCGCCTACGACAGCGCCTGGCTCTCCGGCGTCCTCGGACGCGAGGTCCTGGACCCCTTCGACCTCTACGAGGAGCAACAGAACGGCTCCCTCGCCCAGGTCGCCCGAGCACTCGGACTGGACCGGCCACCCCGCTGAACCGCCCGAGCCGCCACCCGTACCCCACCACTCCCCGAAGGAGCACCATGTCCAGCACGGCCCTCCCCACCACCGAGGACCTGCGCGCCCGTGCCCGCGCCGGCCTCGCCCGCCTCGGCGTCACCGTCGAGGAAGGCAGCGACTTCCCCGCCCGCAGCCCGATCACCGGCGAGGACCTCTTCGGCCTGCGGGCCGCCACCGCCGCCGACACCGAACAGGCCATCGCGGACGCCCGTGCGGCCTTCCTGACCTGGCGTACCACCCCGGCGCCGCGACGCGGGGAACTCGTGCGGCGGCTGGGGGAGTTGCTGCGGGACCACAAGGGCGACCTGGCCGACCTCATCACCATCGAAGCGGGCAAGATCCGTTCCGAGGCGCTCGGCGAGGTCCAGGAAATGATCGACATCTGCGACTTCGCCGTCGGTCTGTCCCGCCAGCTCTACGGCCGTACGATCGCCTCCGAGCGTCCCGGCCACCGTCTCGCCGAGACCTGGCACCCGCTCGGCGTGGTCGGAGTCATCTCCGCGTTCAACTTCCCCGCCGCGGTGTGGTCGTGGAACACCGCCGTCGCCCTGGTCTGCGGCGACACCGTGGTCTGGAAGCCGTCCGAACTCACCTCGCTGATCGCGCTCGCCTGCGACCGGTTGCTCGCCCGGGCCGCCGAGGAGGTCGGCGCCCCGCGCGAGGTCCACCGGCTGCTGCTCGGTGACCGCACCATCGGCGAACAGCTCGTGGACGACCCCCGCGTCGCGCTGGTCAGCGCCACCGGCTCGACCCGCATGGGACGGGAGGTCGGCCCCCGCGTCGCGGCCCGCTTCGGCCGCAGCCTGCTTGAACTCGGCGGCAACAACGCGGCCGTCGTCGCCCCCTCCGCGGACCTCGATCTCGCCGTACAGGGCATCGTCTTCGCCGCCGCCGGCACCGCGGGTCAGCGCTGCACCACCCTGCGCCGGCTCATCGTGCACCGCGACATCGCCGACACCCTCCTTGCTCGCCTCACCGCCGCCTACCGGAAGCTCCCCATCGGCGATCCCTTCGACGAGACCACCCTCGTCGGCCCGCTCATCTCCGCCCAGGCCCTGGAGACCATGCAGAACGCCCTGACCCGGGCGCAGGCCGAGGGCGGCAAGATCCTCGCAGGCGGCAACCGGCGCCTCACCGACGCCGCACCCCACGCCAGTTACGTCGAACCGGTCCTCGTCCGCGTCGACGAACAGACCGAGGTCGTCCGCGAAGAGACCTTCGCGCCCCTCCTGTACGTGCTGACCTACGACACCCTCGACGAGGCCATCGCCCTGCACAACGATGTCCCGCAGGGCCTCTCGTCCAGCATCTTCACCCGTGACCAGCAGGAAGCCGAGCTCTTCCTGTCCGCGGAAGGCTCCGACTGCGGTATCGCCAACGTCAACATCGGCACCTCCGGAGCCGAGATCGGCGGCGCCTTCGGCGGGGAGAAGGAAACCGGCGGCGGCCGCGAGTCCGGCTCCGACGCCTGGCGCGCCTATATGCGGTCCGCCACCAACACCATCAACTACTCCAGCCGGCTGGCCCTCGCCCAGAACGTCAGCTTCCTCTAGGCGGACACCCCCTAGGGCTTATCCGACCCTGATCCGCCGGACAGCCTCTAGCCGGCTCCGTCACCGCACCGACAGCCCCCGCGCCGACCACGAGCCGGTGCGGGGGCTGTCGGTGTCCTGGGCCGCCGGCACGGAGCCGGAGCGTCGCCAAGACAGCGGCGAGTGCCCGAATATCGGGCGTCGCCTGACATTTTTCGACAAACACCGCTCTGCTCAAGGACATCCCTTGACGCCGCACGGTCACGGTGTGATGGTGCGGCTGCCCGGGTCATGGACATGTCGCCTTTCCCGCCCGCAGCGCACCACGTCGTCGGAGCCGGCAGGACGGTACGGCGTACGCGGCCCGGCGTTCCACCAGAACCTCCGTCGGTAGCACTCCCTACCCCCTCAAGGAGCCATGGTGATACGAAGACTCGTGGTGGCCGGCATATCCCTGGCCGTCACCTTCGGAGCGGCCGTCCTTCCCGCAGCCGCCGCGTCCCTGGCGGACCCGCCCCCCACTCCGCCGTCCCACACGCACTCCGCCGCCGACCGGGTCGGTCACCGTCCCGCCGTACCGCAGGCACGTCCCGCTGCCGTCCGCACCGCGCTCAGCGACGCCCCGGACATCGACGTGGCCAAGGTCCAGGCCCACCTCACCGAGCTGAACAGCATCGCGACGCGCAACGGCGGCACCCGCAAATCCAGCGGACAGGGCTACCGGGACTCCGTCGCCTACGTCAAGGGCAAGCTCCAGGCGGCCGGTTACACCGTCACCGAGCAGCCCTGCACCTCCGGCTGCGCTTTTGGCGCCGGCCCCAACCTGATCGCCGAATGGCCGCAGGGAGACGCCACCAAGGTGTACATGTTCGGCTCCCACCTCGACAGCGTCGGCGCCGGCCCGGGCATCAACGACAACGGCTCCGGCTCGGCCGCACTGCTGGAGACGGCACTGACCCTCGCCGAGCAGCACCCCGCCATGGCGGCCCGCGTCCGGTTCGGCTGGTGGACGGACGAGGAACAGGGCCTCAACGGCTCCGACTTCTACGTCAACTCCCTCTCCTCCGCCGAGCGCGCAAAGATCAAGGCGTACTACAACTTCGACATGATCGCCTCGACCAACGGCGGCTACTTCATCAACCACATCGGCTCCGCCGCGGCCCAGCCGATGAAGGCCTACTGGGACTCGCTGAGCCTCCAGCCGGAGGAGAACACCGAGGGCGCCGGCCGCTCCGACGACTACTCCTTCGAGCAGGCGGGCATCGCCACCTCCGGTTACGCGATGGGCGCCGACGCCAGGAAGACCACGGCCCAGGCGGCCAAATGGGGCGGCACCGCGAACCGCGCCTATGACTCCTGCTACCACCAGTCCTGCGATACCACCGGCAACATCAACGCCACCGGACTCAACCGCAGCGTGGACGGCATCGCCTCGACCCTGTGGCAGCTCGCCGTCACCTCCTCCACCCCGGCGAACGACTTCTCGCTGTCCACCAGCCCCACGACGGGCAGTGTCGACCCGGGTGCGTCGGCCACCAGCACCGTCTCCACGGCCACCACCAGCGAGTCCGCCCAGACCGTGACCTTGTCGGTGTCCGGCGCACCGGCCGGGGTGACCGTCTCCTTCAGCCCTTCCTCGGTGACCTCCGGCGCCGGTTCCACCATGACCGTCGCCACGACCTCGGCCACCGCGCCGGGCACCTACCCCCTCACCGTCACCGGCACCGGGTCCACCACCCACACCACGACCTACACCCTGACGGTCATTGGTGCCGGCGGCTGCACCGGCCAACAGCTCCTCGCCAACGGCGGTTTCGAGAGCGGCACCACACCATGGACGGGCGACACCGGCGCCATCGGTGCCCACACCGGCCAGTCCGCCCACGGCGGCAGCAGATTCGCCTGGCTCGGCGGTTACGGATACTCGGCCACCGACACCCTCAACCAATCGGTGACCGTGCCCACCGGATGCCGCAAGGCCACCCTGACCTACTGGCTGCACATCGACACCGCTGAGACCGGCTCCGTCGCCTACGACACCTTCAAGGTCAAGGTGGGCAGCACCACCCTGACGACCCTCTCCAACACCGACGCAGCCGCCGGCTACACCCAGCGCACCCTGGACCTGAGCCCCTACATCGGACAGCGAATCACCCTCACCTTCACCGCCACCGAGGACGCCGGCCTCCAGAGCAGCTTCGTCCTCGACGACGCGGCCCTGCAGACCGGCTGACCCTTCGAAGAACGAGGCCGGAGGGGCAGGCCCGCACCGGACCTGCCCCTCCGGTGCGTCCCGCGGTGGGTCAGGCCGACGTCTCGTCCGTCTGGTAGCAGGCGGTGGTGTAGCGGTCCCGGTCCCGGTCGCCGGCGGGCGTCCAGCCGTCGGTGCCCTGGTCGGGGTCGACCGGGGCGAAGCCGTTGTCGAGCAGCTGCGCGCGGAGCGAGTCGGCCGGGAAGCCGCTGCCCTCGGGGGTCTCCCCGACCGGCCAGAGGGTGACGAGCAGGGCTTCGGTGTCGCCGGTGTCGGGTTCGCGGTCGAGGCTGGCGACTTCGAGGTGCCAGCGGCCATGCCGGACGAAGGCCTGTGCGCGGTAGACGGCTCGCGCGGCCGGCGTGTTCTGGTCGGTTTCGGTCATGAGGGGTGGGCTCCTGTCGTGGGCGGTGAGGCGGTGGGGAGTGCGGCGCGTAGGGAGAGTCTGCCGGTGAAGTCTGGCAGCGTACGGTGCCACCGCTCCGGCTCTGCAGAGCCTCCGCCGCCGGGCGGTGGTCCGGCTCCGGCTCCGGCTGTGCAGAGCTTCCGCCGCCGGGCGGTGGTCCGGCTCCGGCTCCGGCTCCGGCCGCAGGCCCGGCCGTGGCCGCGGGCCGCCCGGGCGGCTGCTGCCACGCACCGCGATCGACCATACGCCCGGACACTCACGGCTCCTCGGCGCCGGGCTTTGTCCAGCGGGCGGGCAGGGCGGTGGCGGGAGTGGTGTGTTCGGGCAGGCCGGCGAGGGCTTCGACGTGGGCCGGGCGGTAGGGGGTGGGGCCACTCCACTCCAGCAGCAGGACGGTGGCGTCGTCGTTGAGCCGCCCGTCGTGGTACCTGAGGTGACGCCTCATCAGGCGGCGCAGCGTCTCGGGCACCGGTAGACCGTCGGCATGGTGCTGGATGAGGAAGTCGGTGAAGCTGGGCAGGCCGAACTCCCGGCCTTCGCTGTTGCGGGCCTCGGTGATGCCGTCGCTGTAGAGCAGCAGGCGGTCACCGGGCTCCAGCTGGTCCCGGCAGAGGGAGGGCGGCAGGCCCAGGCCGGTGCCCATGGGTGGCGCGGGTGAGCAGGGCAGGCTGAGGGCGGTGCGTCCGTTGCGGATGATGACCGGTGGGGGGTGTCCGAGGCTGGTCCAGATGAGGATTCCGGTCTCGGTGTTCAGCTCGGCCAGGACGCCCGTGGCGAAGCGGTTGGTGTCGAACTGCTCGGCGAGGATGCGTTCCACGGCTTCGGCGGTCGGCAGGAGCCCGGAGCCTTGTCGGCGGTGGTTGCGGCTGGCGGCGACCGCGAGGTTCGCGGTCAGCCCGGCGGCGGTGTCATGGCCCATGGCGTCGAAGAGCGCGAGGTGCACGATGTCATGGGCGACCGCGTAGTCGAAGACATCGCCACTGACCTCGTATGCGGGCTCCATCACCGCACTGATCAGCACCCGGCCGGTGGCGAAGGTCCTCGGTGGCATCACGCGCCACTCCATCTCCGCTGCGATATTCATCCGCCGGCGCCGTACGAGCCGTGCGTACGTATCGCTCGTCCCGCGCTTGCTGACCACCATCAATGCGAGCAGCCCGGCAAGATTGCGCAGGTCCTGGGCCGCTTGCGCGTCCCATTCCGTATCGGGGGCCGCGGTGGCCCGCAGCACTCCCAGACGCTCGGTGCCGTCGAGCAACGGCACCCACCACAGCCCGCCTTCGGAGGCGGCGCCCGCGACGATGCTCCCCGTCTGGAAGGCCCGCCCCGCGAGCGTGCCCTCGATCCGCAGCTCATCGCGGACGGTCTCCGCCCCGCCGCCGGCCTCGGACTCCTGGCCCGCGAGCAGGCACAGCACATCCTGCTGGAGATCGGCCAGGTAGATCAGCACCTCCTGCCAGCCCACCCGGGCCGCATGCTTGGCGACCATGTCCGGGACCTGATCGAGTGTGACCACATGGCTGGCAGCAATCAGATCACCCAGCATCCGTCCGCGGCCCGCTGGACTGCTCATTCAGGCACCTTTCCTCGGGCCCCGGCTCGCCGAGCCGTGCGCCCTGTGGGCTGTCCCTTCGTCGCACCGCCGGTAGCCGGCGCACCCTGCGGCGGTGCGTGTGCTGTCGATGGTGACACCGAGACGGAGTTCGCCCGGAGCGACACCGCGGGGAGGCACGAGAGCGACACCTCGGAGCGCAGATTCTTGACGTGCCGACCGACCCGTCGGGCTGCGCGCAGCTTCTCGGCGCACGAGCGGTCAGGGAACCATCCGGACTATCTCTCCTGTCTCCAGTGCCACATAGAGGGCGCCGTCCGGCCCGAATGTCAGACCGTGCGGTTCCGACGAGGGGGTCGGCAGGTCGAATTCCTCGATACGGCCGTCCGGAGTGATGGAACCGATGCGGTTGGCTCCCCATTCGGTGAACCAACAGTCTCCGTCCGGGCCCGCGACGATCGCATGCGGCCGGGATGCGGGGTCCGGGAGGGGGAACTCCTCGATACGGCCGTCCGTGCTGATTCGGCCGATCCGGCCGGCGCCGATTTCGACGAACCAGAGGGCGCCGTCGGCGCCGCAGGTGATGCCGACCGGTGCGGCGTTCTCGGTCGGCAGGGGGTAGGCGGTTATCTCGCCGCCGAGGCTGATACGGCCGATCGCGTGCGCTTGATTGAGGGTGCACCACAGTGCGCCATCAGGGCCGGTGGTGAGGGCCGAGGCGAACGCGCCGCTGACGGGCAACGGAAACTCCGTCACCTGGCCGTCCGTGGTGATCCGGCCGATGCGGTCGGCGTGCAGCTGGGTGAACCACAGTGCTCCGTCGGGGGCGGACACCATGCCGAACGGCCCACTGCCCGGAGTCGGAAGGGGGAACGAGGTCGCCTCCCCGGTGACGGTGATCCGTCCGATCCGATGGTCCTGACTCCGGGCGAACCACAACGCGCCATCGGGCCCGGCGGTGATGACGGTCGGCCCGCAGGTCGCGGAGTCGAGCTGGTGGCAAGCGAGTTGACCGTCAGGAGTCAGGCGGGCGATCTGCCCGGCGTGGACCAGGGTGCACCACAGTGCGCGGTCGGGGCCGGGAGTGAGGGCGTACGGACCCGCGCCGGAGTCGGAGACGGGGAACCGCTGGAACGAGGCGGCACGGGGCGACATGGCTGGGGCTCTTCCTTACTGGACATCACTAGTGCTACATAAGTTGCATTAAGAATGCTGCCATGGCGCCGCCGCGCAGGCAAGCGGATTGACGTCGCCGGGCGGCCCGACCCTGCCGCGCGCCACCGCCCGACAGGCGCGTCATGATGCCGAACTCCCCCAGGTCCAGGGCGTGTTCAGGCTGTGAAGAGACACTGCCGGACCGTCGACGGACCGGAGCCCGTCCGACCCCGATCCCCAAGCGTCGTCCAGATGTAGGGACATACCGACCGCAGCGCCGGGTAGGGGACCGACCGACGGGGGCTCGGCAAGAGGAGGAGCCAGAGCATGACGAGCAACAGCACGTTGACGGCAGAAAGGGACCCGAAGGCCACGGCGAAGCGGTGTGGCGCAGAGGCCCCGAGGGCGCTGCCGAAGATCCAGGCCCCGCAGCGCGTCGCCCCCGCCGACGCACGGGAGTTGTCCAAGCGGTTCCTGCTGAGGCTGGACGAGCTGGAGGAGGGGACGAGCGAGTACCAGTACGTACGGAACACCCTGATCGAGATGAACCTCTCCCTGGTGCGCTATGTCGCGCGTCGCTTCTCGAGCCGCCGGGAATCCATGGAGGACGTCCTGCAGGTCGGCACGATCGGTCTGATCAAGGCGATCGACCGTTATGACTCCTCCCGCGACGTGGAGTTCACCACGCTGGCCGTCCCGTACATCCAGGGCGAGATCAAGCGGTTTTTCCGCGACACGACCTGGTCGGTGCGCGTGCCCCGGCGGCTGCAGGAGCTCCGTATCGACCTGGCCCGCGCCCGGGAGGAGCTGGAGTGCGAGGGCGTCCACGAACCGACCGCCGCCGACCTCGCCGCCCACCTCGACCTGACGGAGGATGAGGTGGCAGAGGGACTCGTGGCCTCCAACGGCTATGACAGCGACTCCATCGACCGGCCCATCCAGGCCGGCGGCGGAAAGCAGCAGACCGGACTAGTTGCCGACCTCATCGGCACCGAGGACCCCGCTCTCGCGCTGGCCGAAGACATCCAGGCCCTCAAGCCGCATCTGGCCGATCTGGACGACCGTGACCGCACCCTCCTCCAGCTGCGCTTCGGGGCGGAAATGACGCAGGCGGAGATCGGCGAGGAACTCGGCCTCTCCCAGATGCATGTCTCCCGCCTCCTGACCCGCGCCTGCACCACGCTCCGCAAGCGACTCCTGGCCGAGGGCTGAGGCCCGGCGTCGTCAGCCGGCCTGGTCGCTGTCCTTCATCGCGCCCCATCCGTGCCAGCGGTCGATCTCGATCCAGGCGCTGACCCGGCGGCGGTCCCGCTGCGGGTACGGCTTGCCGAGGTAGCGCTGTGCCAGCCGGTCGATATCGGCGAGGTCCTCGTCCGCAGTGATGTCGGCGACGCGACCGATCAGGCTGAGGTGGGTGTACCAGTTGCCTTCGTCCAGCACGGTGAGGCTGACCCGGGGGTCACGGCGGATGTGCGCCAGCCGTTTGCGGCCCTCGTCCATGTTGACCAGGACCCGGCCGTGGTCCCAGAGGTACCAGGTGGCCATGGAGACCGGCTGGCCGTCCGACCGCAGCGTCGTGATGACCGCCGGATTCACCTTGGCCAATACGGCGACTGCCGCATCGGGCAGCGGTGGTTTCGACATAAGAGGCGCTCCTTGCTGGGTTGCTCGATCCGGCCGGACAGCGGTGACCGGCTGCCCGCAGGCAACGGACCGGCCCGACGGGTCTTCCGCCGGTCCGGCCGGTCCGGCCGGACCGCGTCGGGCACGACGGACGTACGGCCCAACTGACCGGCCCGGGGTCATTTTGCACGGATTGCACGGATTCCTGCGCCTTATTCGGCAGCACCCACCGGAGGAGAGGCACACCGGTTGCTGCGGCCCGTTGTCCGCGCCGGTCCGGTCGGGGCCGCCGAGGCGGTGCCGGCCGGTTTCCTCAGGAGCAGCATCGCGGCGTCGTCATGCAGCTCGCCGCCCACGTGCGCGAGCAGATCTTCATGGAGCGCGGCGAGGGTGCGGGAAGGCTCCTCCGACAGGTGCCGGGCCAGCCGTTCCCCGAGCGGGTAGAACGCCCGCTCGTGGTCGCGGGCCTCGGTGACCCCGTCCGTGTAGAAGAGCATCTGATGCCCGTCCGCCAGCGTCACGTGCTGGAGGCCCGGCGACTCGCCCGAGAGGGACCGCAGTCCGAGCGGCGGGGCCGGATGGACGGGCTCGACCGGCAGGATGCCGGAATCATGGACCAGCAGCGGAGCGGCATGCCCGCAGTTGACCAGCTCCATGCGGCCGTCCTCGGGGTACCCGGCGAGCACTGCCGTGACGAAATCGTCCGGACCGAGGTTGCGCGCCAGGCTCCGCTCGATTCTGTGCACCACATCCAGGAGATCCGGCTCGTCGTAGGCCGCCTCCCGGAACACGCCCAGCACCAGGGCGGCGACCCCCACAGCCGGCAGTCCCTTGCCGCGTACATCGCCCACGATGAGCCGCACCCCGTACGGCGTGGAGACCAGCGCATAGAGGTCGCCGCCGATCCGCGCCTCGGCAGCGGCAGCGCTGTAGTGGACCGCCGTCTGGAACGGCCCGACGGTCGACGGCACCGGCTTGAGAAAGGCGTGCTGGGCGGCCTCGGCCACCGAACGGACGGCGGCCAGCACCTGTTCGCGGCGCCTGCGCAGGGCGCTGGCCAGGGCGCTGGCCAACGTCACGGCGGTCAGTGCGGACAACACGATCGCCTGCTCGGTCCCCGGCGCACCGCCATGCACCCCGAGTGTCGCGCCCAGCGCCACCGCCAGGGCACCGATGCGCAGCACTCCCCATGGCCCGCTGGTCGCGGCGGCCAGCGCGGGGCCGACGGCGAGCAGCGGCAGCCAGCTCATACCGGTGCCGCCGGCGAGGGCGAGGAACGCGACGACGGCGATGATCAGAACCGGCGCGCCGTGTGCGTAGTGCCGGCGGACGCCCCTGGTTCCGGACGGTTGCTCCGCGGTGCGGCGCACCGGCGCCCACAGGGCGGAGAGCGGTGTGGTGAGCTGCCATCGCGGCCGGGGCTCGTGGTGGTGGATTCGGGCCTGGCGCATGTCCTCGTCCGCAGCTCGCTTCCCTGCTCATGGCACTTACGTACCTAAATGTCCGTTTCATCAAGGAAACGGGCATCGCGCAGCAGGCGCAAGGACCCGGATTTCAGATAGTGAGCGACAAACCCCTGGTCACGCGGCTCGCTGCCGGAAGCAGCCGGTCCCGGACCTCGTCGAGACGGGAGATCCGGTCCGCCCGGAGCGAGACGCCGAGCGAGCCGAGTGTCTGCCCGCTGTACACCGGCACCGCGACACAGAACGTGCCGAGGGTGTACTCCTCCATGTCCGTGACCACTGCCGGCGCGGGCGTCATGTCGAGCCTTCGGCACAGTTCGGCGCGGCCGGTGATGGTGCGTGGCGTGAGATCGGCCAGCGGGTGCCGCGACAGATAGTCGTCGCGGGCTTCGGCGTCCAGTTCGCGCAGAACGCACTTGCCCAGCGCCGTGGCATGCCCGGCGTCCTCGAAGCCCACCCAGATGTCGACCCGCGGCGCCCGGGGGCCGTCGACGATCTCGGCCACCCGGATCTCGCCGTCCTCGTAGAACGTCAGATAGGCGGCGGCCGACAGGTCGTCGCGCAGGGCCGCGAGCGCGGGCCGGACCCGGTTGAGCAGGGCCTGCGCCTGCCCGCCGGACTGCAGCGTGGCCAGCCTGTCGCCGAGGACGTAACCGCCGTCCTCCAGCTTCCGGATGTACCCGTCGTGAGTGAGCGTACGCAGCAGGTGATAGGCGGTGGCCAGCGGCAACTCCGTCTCCCGTGCCAGCTGCTTCGCCGGGGCGCCGCACTCGTGCCCACCCACGGCCTCCATCAACCGGAAGGCGCGCTGGACGGAAGTGATGAGCGTCGGGCCTTCTGCGGTGCCCATACGTTCAGCCTGCTCCCGGCGTCCCGCTCAGGCAAGGGTGATCGGCGGGTGGCGCTAGGCGTGTGTGGGTGGGGGCGGGGAGTCTGCCTCTGTCCATGATGGGAACACAAATTCGAATACGTGGTTACGCTGGAGGCATGCATCTTCAGGGCTCGCTCTTCGATCAGACCGACGAGGTCCGGCTCGGGTCGCTGCGCGGGATGCGCCGGACCGTGCTCGGCGACGGGGCCTGGCTCGATCTGCTCCCGGGGTGGCTGAGCGGGGCCGACGCCCTGTTCGCGCAGCTCGCCGCCGAGGTTCCCTGGCAGGCCGAGCGCCGGCAGATGTACGAGCAGGTGGTCGACGTGCCGCGACTGCTCGCCTTCTACCGGTCCGACGACCCGCTGCCGCACCCCGTACTGGACGAGGCGCGCGAGGCGCTCTCCGCCCACTACGCCGACGAGCTCGGCGAACCGTTCACCACGGCCGGGCTCTGCTACTACCGGGACGGCCGCGACAGTGTGGCCTGGCACGGCGACCGGATCGGTCGCGGCCGGCGCGAGAACACCATGGTCGCCATCCTGTCCGTGGGGGAGCCCCGCGACCTGTTGTTGCGCCCGCGGCGCGGTGGCAGCAGCGTGCGACGGCCGCTCGGCCACGGCGACCTGATCGTGATGGGCGGCTCCTGCCAGCGGACCTGGGAGCACGCGATCCCCAAGTCCGCACGGGCGGCGGGGCCGCGGATCAGCATCCAGTTCCGGCCGCATGGCGTGCGCTGACATGACGACGGGGTGCCGCCGCGGGTGACGGGCCGCGGCGACACAGCGAACGGGCCCCCGAGCCGAAGCGGCTCGGGGGCCCGGCAACTGCCGAGGCACAAGGCTCAGCGCCGGTGGTGGTGGCACACCAGGCGCTCGCGGTGCCAGACCCTGGTCCAGTGGCCGTGGCGCCCACCGCGTCCGTCCCGCCAGACGCGGATCCAGTGTCCGTGGACCATGTGACAACGGCCCCGGTCGAGGTGTCGGGTGGCTGTGTGGTCGCCGTGGTGCGACGGGGCGGCCGAGGCGATTCCCGCCGAGGAGAGGACGGTGCCTCCGGCGAGGGCAACGGTGGCGGCGCCGAGAGCGAGGGCGCGCTTGAATCCGTCAATCATTGAGGATCGTGCCTTTCTGCATTGCCGTGGTGCGAGATGCCCTGCCGACGGCCGGGCATGAATGACCATGCACCTGTGGCGCCCGCCAAATCCGGTCAACACCAATGGCTTTACGCAACGCATAGAGAATGCGGAAGAAAGCAGCATCTCGTTTATCTGTCGTCACTTCCGGCTCAAGCCGACGGGATTTCGTCCAGGAGCGCCACGATCGCAGCGAGCTGCGCCGGAAGCCCCGCGCTGCAGCAGTGTCTCCACCTTGCGCAACCGTCCCTCGTAGACGGCGGTGATGAGTCGTCGGGTCAACGCCCCGGCCATGCACAGTCCTTTCCCGGGAAGTGAGCCTCCGGGGGAGAATACGTCGGCCGCTCCTTCAAGTCGTACTGGAATAGGCGCAGTTCGCGGAATGCGGGAGGGCAGCGCAGACCACGGCGGCGGCCCGCCCGAATTCGGCGCTCGCGTGCTGCTGCCGAAGACTTCCGAGCAGCTGCCCTGCGAACGGATGCACCTGGCCGCGCCGTGGGCCGTCGGGCTTTCGGGCTTTCGGTCGCCCGGGCCACCGCCGCGCGCCGCGCCCCGCAGTCAGGCCCCGGCCGCCCCCCCCGGCACCGTCCCGCGATGTCATACGGCAGCTGCTCCCTGACGGCAGCCGCCCCCTCTGCTCCGCCGTAAGCGTCCCCGGCTACCGGGGGTACGCCGATCCCGGCTCCTGGGACGCTGCTGCCGCCGTCCGCGGCGCGAACGGCGGGGGGCCCACGGCCGTACAGGTGATTCCTGCGGACCCATGGCCGGGTGGGCGCAGTGCGGCGTGCGGCGGAGGCCAGAATGGCTCCGCGCCGCCGTGCCACGCCCTCAGGCCACTAAGGGCTGTCCGGCGGATCAACGCCGCGGCCTATCCACCCTGATCCGCCGGACAGCCCTTAGTGGCGCCGACACCCCCGAGGGCGGGGCGCCCCGTTGGCCCACCCCCACCAGAGGTGTTGAGTTGAAGCACACAAGTGCACCTACGCCCCGCACCGTCATCGTCGGTGCCGGTGTGATGGCCCTGATCGCCGCCACACTCACCCTGCAGAGTGCCGAAGCCGCTCCCGCCCGGGGCCCTGACCCCCAGTCGGCAGATGCCGCCGTACAGCGCGCCAAGGCCATCAGCGCCGCCCTCGGCGCTCGCGGCGCCGGTGCCTATTACGACGCCGGTAAGCACCGGCTCGTCGTCAATGTGACCGATAAGGCCGCCGCGGGCACGGTCCGGGTGGCCGGCGCCGAGCCCAAGGTCGTGAGGCATTCCCTCGCCGCACTGGACGCCGCCCGCGCGACCCTCAAGCAGAAGGCCACGATTCCCGGTACGTCCTGGGCCATGGACCCGAAGACCAACCGGGTGGTCGTCGTCGCGGACCGCACGGTCCAGGGCCGCAAGCTGCGGCAGCTCACGAAGGTCGTCTCCGCGCTCGGAGACCGCGCGGCCCTCCATCGGTCGGCGGGCCGGCTCCAGCCGCTGATCGCCGGTGGCGACGCCATCTGGGGGAGTGGCGCACGCTGCTCGCTCGGCTTCAACGTCACCAAGGGCGGAAAGCCGTACTTCCTGACCGCCGGGCACTGCACCAGCGCCATGCGGAACTGGTCCGACGAGCAGGGCGGACCCGAGATCGCGGTGTCGGATTCCAGCAGCTTCCCCGGTGACGACTACGGGCTCGCGCGGTATACCGACGACGACATCGAGCACCCCAGCGAGGTCGACCTCTACGACGGCGACACACAGGAGATCACCGAGGCCGACGACCCGATCGTGGGCCAGCACGTGGAGCGCAGTGGCAGTACCACCCACCTGCGTGAGGGCGACGTCCTCGCGGTCGACGCGACGGCCAACTACCAGGAGGGGACGGTCGACGGCCTGATCCAGACCAGTATTTGCGCAGAAGCCGGCGACAGCGGTGGCGCGCTCTTCGACGACGAGACCGCGCTGGGCCTGACCTCGGGCGGCAGGGGCGACTGTGCCACGGACGGTCAGAGCTACTACCAGCCGGTGCGCGAGGCCCTGAAGGACACCGGGGCACACGTCGGCTGAACCGTCGGCACGACGGCGAAGCGCAATGCCCTGCTGCACTACGGGGTGTGCAGCAGGGCGTCCTTCTTGACGAGCCGCGCCCCCGGTGGGGGCGCGGCCGTGGTGGTCAGCGGTCCTGGGAGAGGGCGTACAGCTCGCCGAGGAGACTGTCCTCCTGGGCGATCAGCTGGTCGAAGGTGCCCTGTTCGCGGATTCCACCGTCGTCGAGGACGATGATGTGGTCCGCCATCTTCACGTTGTCCAGCCGGTGGGTGACCACGAGCGTGATGCGGTCTGCGGCCATCCGGCGCAGCGAGCGGAAGAGCTGGTGCTCGCCCCGGGCGTCCATTTCGCTGGTGGGCTCGTCCAGGATGAGCAGTCCGGGCCGCCGGTAGAGGGCCCGGGCGCAGGCCAGCCGCTGCCACTGCCCACCGGAGAGTTCATGGCCGCCCCATACGGAGCGGGCCAGCAACGTGCCGAGCTCTTCGGGCAGTTCTCGCAGGACGGCGGCCATACCGACCTCCTCGGCGGCCCGCCAGACCTCCTCGTCGTGGTGGTCATGGGCGTGGGGCTGGCCGAGGGTGATGTTCTCGCGGGCGGCCAGGGGCCAGTGGCCGTACTTCTGCGGTACCAGCCCGACGTGCCGCCAGACGGACTCGGCATCGGCCTTGGCCAGATCGGTGCCGTCCCAGGACACTGTGCCGTGGGTGGGCAGGGTCAGCGCGCTGAGCAGCCGGACCAGTGTCGACTTGCCCGCTCCGTTCGCGCCCACCAGGGCGACGACCTCGCCGCGCCGGAGGGTGAGGGAGAGTTTGTGCAGCGCCGGGGAGGTCTTGTTCGGGTAGGTGTAGGCGACGTCGTCCAGGCGGATCTCCTTCGGCGCCGTGACCGTGGCGGTGCCGCGTGCGGTGGTCAGCGTGCGCACTTCGGAGAGGAAGTCGTGGTAGTCGCCGAGGTAGAGGCCGTGATGAAACATCACCGCGCCGTACCTGATGATGCTGTTGAGGGCGCGGCCCGCGGTCTGCGAGGCGACGATGGCGGTCCCGGCCATGGCCAGCGCCATCTGGCCGGTGAGGACCAGCGCGGCGAGTGACGCCCACATGCCGAGCGTGAAGAACCCCGAGAGCGCCGCGGCGACCAGGGTGATCCTCAAGTACGGTCCGGCGCCCGCCAGTTCGCGCCCCTCCACCCGGTCACACATCGTCCGGTACCAGGAATACAGATAGCTGCGCATGGTGTTGGCGCGCACCTCGTCGGCGAGTTCCGAGGTGGTCAGCCACCAGCGCATCATGCCCCGCACATTGCGGGCGGAGAGCGTACGGTCGTGGACCCGGTAGTCGATCCTGGCAGCGATCACCCCGCCCAGTCCGCGGGGGATGACCGAGAGCATCAGCACACCGAGCAGCAGCGGATGCAGCACTGTCAGGACGGAGGCCGCGGAGACCAACTGAACCAGCCCGTTGGTGAGGGTCTTGGCGTCGTCGGCGAGGTCCATGGCACGCAGCGCGCCGATCTCCGCGGCCTGACTGCGGTCCTTGAACCCCTCCTGGTCGTAGGCCGACAACTCGGCTCGCATGTGCAGATCGACGATCGTCAGGTCGGCCGCCGAGGCGACCTGCGGGTTCAGTCGCCGCGTGGCCCAGTCGGCCAAAATCCAGGCCGCCGAACCCACCGCCATGGCGACCCCGGCGACGATCAGAGCCGGCATCGCCTCGTGGAACTTCGCCGCCGCCGTACCGCCTGCGACCAGGGGCTTCATGGCTCGTGCGACGGCGGTGAGCATCACGGCGGTGCCCAACCCCGACAGCAGTTGGCTGACGAGGATGGTGAGCACCATGCGCCGGTCGACCGACCAGGCGAGCCGGGCGGTCTGGAGCAGCGCCGCGGGCACCCGGCGGGCCATCTCCCGCAGTGTCGCGTCGTCCATCGCACGGCGGTGCCGGCGCCCGTTGTAGTCCAGCTCCGGCGGCGGCGTGGTACGGGGCAGTTCACGCCGGGCGGCGGGGACGGACGGCCGGTGGTCCGTCCCCGGGGCGTCGGAAGCGGCGGCACGGGCGGGTGGCAGGTGGTGGCTGAAGGTCCGTTTCATGCGAAGTCCCCCGTCGTCGGTCGAGTCAGCGTGCGGCGGCCGTACGGCGAGCCGGGCCGGAGCCCGGCCGCTGCGCGCGGCCTCGCGGGAAGGAAGCGCCGGATACTCATGCCCACCACCGCGGTGACGGACGTGCTGACGACCCGAAGCCGTGGCGCGCAGCGGCGTCAACCATGGGCCTGCCCTTGGGGGCGAGGCCGGGAGCGTTCTCGAACACGGCGTGAGCAAGGGCGAGCACAGGTACGGGATTCACGGTTCCTCCAGGAGGGAGCGGGTGGTACTGACAATCGAGAAAACGGGCCTGATCGGTGCCCGTAACGGGGATCCGGGGGCGAATCATCGAACGTGAATTCGGCATGGGGGTGGGAAGCCAAGCGGGAGTTCGGTGGCGTGCGACAGCGCCGCGTTCGATTCACTCGTGAGGGTTTGGGTCACTCTTGTGGGGTATTGCGGGGCGCGGTGCCGCAGGGGGCCGGCCGGGGAACGTGGAGCGGCGGGCGGCCGGAGTGCCCGCGGCTCGCGGGGATGAAGTGCGGCGGTGCGGCCCGCCGGTGAGGGGTGCGGGCGCTCGGCGGCGAGGCGTGCGGGGCGCTCGGGGGCGATCGGGTCGATTGTCAGTGGCCCGTGTCAGGCTCGTGAGGTGACCGATCGTGTGGAAGACCCGCTGGAGCCCGGCAACGGCTGGGCGGAGCACGTACGCAGACGGAGCTCCGGCGTGCGGCGGGGCGGCGTGGGCGGTTCAGCCGGTGAAGCGGCGGACGTAGCGCTTTTGCCAGGGGGTTTCGACGGCGTGGGCGTCGTAGTTCCGGCGCACGAACTGCACGGCTTGGCCGGCCGGTACGCCGTCCAGGACCGCGAGGCAGGCCAGGGCGGTGCCGGTGCGGCCACGGCCGCCGCCGCAGGCGACCTCCACGCGCTCGGCCTCGGCGCGGGTCCACACCTCGCGGAGGGCCGCTCGCGCCTCCGCACGGTTGCTGGGCAGCCGGAAGTCCGGCCAGCGAAGCCACCGGACTTCCCAGGGGAGAGGGGGAGGCTGCTTGCCGAGAAGGCAGACGGTGAAGTGCGGCGTCGGCCCGTCCGGCAGCGGTCGGCGCAGGGCGCGCCCTCGGACCAGGCGTCCGGAGGGAAGCTCCAGAACTCCCGGGTCGGTGGCTCTCCAGGTCTCGGTCACGCGCTCACTGTAGTGCTGGGCAGGCGTACGCCGGCCGCCACCGTCGCCCCGACGCCTCCGTCGGCAGCCGGCCCGAGGCTCTCCTGGACCTCCCACCGCGCTCCGGGTCGTACGCCTCGCAGGAGCCCGTCAACTCGCCTCCCGAGACGCTGGGCTGGAAGGGGCATGCACCGCTGGCGGCATGCATCTACCGGCCTTGAGGGTTGTCCGGCAGGGCAGCGCCTTCCCCGGGCGCAGCGCCTCCCCCGGGCGCCAAGATGGAGTACGGCCACTGACGCCCCCGGCCCGTCCGTACTCCGCACCCCCGTACTCCGCACTCCCGCCGCTGTGCTCGGACTGAACTCAGCCGATGAGGGCGTGCGTCAGATGCATCAGGCGTTCCCGGGCGCGGGGGTCGTATGCCTGGTCGTGTGCCCGGGTGTCGGTGAAGCGGTCGAAGTAGCGGCCCGTGGTGGATTCGAGGTCGGGGTCGAGGAGCAGGCGTACGGTCGGCCGCACTCCCTCCTCGACGCCCACCGCGGGCGTCAGGCCGTAGGCGCGCACGCCCTCGGTGTCCATCAGATGCGCCGGGTGAAGGGTGTTCACCGTGACACCGGTGCCGTCGAGTTCGGCGGCCAGCTCGAATGTCGCCGTGATCATGGCGAGTTTGCTGCGGCAGTAGGCGCGCAGTCCCTCGTAGTCGTGCTCCAGCATGATGTTGTCGAAGTCGATGGCCTCCTGTCCGATCGAGGCGACATTGACCACGCGGGCGGGAGCCGAGGCGATGAGCAGCGGGAGCAGATCGCGGATGAGGGCGTAAGGGGCAAGATGGTTCACGGCGAACCGCAGTTCATGGCCCTGCCGGCTCAGCTCCCGTCGCAGCGGCTCGGCGCCCCCGCCCGCGACCGCGTTGTTGACCAGTGCGTCGAGCCGGGGCTCGGCCGCGCGGATCCGGGCGGCCATCGCATGGACCTGGTTGAGGTCGCCCAGGTCGGCGAGGTAGGTGCGGACGGTGGTGTCCGGCGCGGCGGTCCGCACCTCGTTCGCGACGGCATCGAGACGAGTGCGGTCGCGGCCGTGCAGCAGCAGGGTGCCGCCACGGGTGGCCAGGTCGAGCGCGATACCGCGGCCCAGGCCCTGGGTCGCGCCGGTGATCAAGGTGGTTTGTGGGCTCATGCCCGTGATCATGACCCGACGGCTCCCGGTACGGGAGTGTGCGCTGAGCCTGGTGTTGCGACCACCAGCCGCCGTCGTACCCGGTGGGAAGCCGGGGATTCCGCCCGGGGCAACGGTCAATTGCCGTGCCGGAAAATGAAGTTGGGCTCGTCCGACGGCGGATGGATACTGCCGTGATGTTCTCGGACGCCGACGCCGCCGCGCTGTATGACCTGCTGAATCCATGGGAACCCGACAGCCGGCCCAGCGATCGCTTCTACGACGAGCTGGTGGGGGCCGCGGACTCGGTGCTGGACATCGGCTGCGGGACCGGCGCCATGCTGCACTGGGCGCGCGAGCACGGCCACACCGGGCGTCTCACCGGCCTCGACCCGGACCGTGCCGCGCTTGCCCGGGCCCGGCGTCGCGACGACATCGAATGGGTCGAGGGCACCGCGGGGGACGCGGCATGGCAGGCCGCATTCGATCTCGCGACGATGACCGGTCACGCCTTCCAGTGCCTGGTCACCGACGACGAACTGCGGGCCTCGCTCGCCGCGATCCGTGCGGCGCTGTGCGCGGGCGGCCGCTTCACCTTCGAGACACGGCACCCGCAGGCTCGCGCCTGGGAGGACTGGAACCCGTCGAACGCCCGCGACCTCACCGACCCGGCCGGACGCGCCCTGCGGGTCTGGCACCGCGTCGAGTCCCGCGAAGGTGACCTGGTCACCTTCACCGGCACGACGGCGGAGCCCGGCGGCAGGGTGCTCCGCGTCGACCGCACGACCCTGCGCTTCCTCGACGTGGCCGCGCTCGACGCGTTCCTTGCCGGGGCGGGCTTCGGGATCGAGGGCCGCTACGGCGACTGGGGCGGCGGTCCGATCACGGGACGGAGCCGGGAGATCATCACCGTCGCCCGCCGGATGTGACCGGCAGAAAAGGATTCCGGCCCGCCTACCCAACGGCCCGTCACCCCAGATAAGCCGGCGCCAGCGCGGAAGTCATCAGCCGGCGCGGCGTCCCCTTGCCGTCGGCCGGGACGGTCCACAGGTCGGAGCCGTAGTCGCCGGGGAGGGCGTAGACCAGGGTGGAGTTGTTGGCCCACAGTGCCTGGTCGTCGAGGGAGCGGAGCTCGGTGGTGGCGGTTTCGGTCATGCTGCGCAGGTCGAGGACGTACAGCCGCCAGGGGGCGTCGGGGGAGGCGTGGGCCACCCGCTTCTTGTACGCGAGGCGGGTGCCGTCGGGGGAGAGGGAGGGGCATTCGACGTTGCGGTGCA
Organism: Streptomyces auratus; assembly: GCF_050433025.1. Classification (NCBI taxonomy): domain Bacteria; kingdom Bacillati; phylum Actinomycetota; class Actinomycetes; order Kitasatosporales; family Streptomycetaceae; genus Streptomyces; species Streptomyces auratus. The sequence goes on from NZ_JBNGCB010000003.1 coordinate 3,740,846, forward strand.
GGGTGGTCAGGGTGCGGGCGGTGACATCGCCCCGGACGAGATAGGTCCGGCCGCCGGTCGCCAGGGTGGCGTAGAAACGGTGGTCGTCGGCGAAGGTGACTCCCCAGATGTTGATGTCGGAGGCGTGGTACGACCGGCCGTCCTTGGTGACGGCGAAAGACTCCAGGTTGGCGTCGATCGCCCAGGTGCGGGTGTCGACGAGGGCGGTGCGGGTGGAGAAGTTCGTGCCCGCGTAGGAGTCCCCGCTGACGAAGACCGTCCAGGCGACCAGATGGCCGGACGGCGAGACCCGGGCGCGGGTGGGGATGCCGGCGGCCGGGAAGTGGCGGCGCTCGTGCAGATGGGAGTCGAGGACGACGGCCCGGTAGGTGTCCCGCAGGGCGCCGTGCTCGGCCTGCAGACAGATGCCGGTGGCCGCGGCGGCGTGGAAGCGCAGGCACTTGATGCCGGAAACGGTGCGTGGTCCCGCAGGCCGGCCGGCGGGTACGGCGGCGATCTCGTCACGGTGCGGGCCCCAGGCGAGGTTGCGCACCAGCAGCTGACGCCCGCCGGGCGGTTGCAGCGCGACGGCACCGGTCCGTACCGGCGGACCACCCGCCTGGTCCTGGTCGCGCGCGCCTGACCGGTCGGCGGCACGCAGCACCGCTGCGGTGCCCACCGTCCCGAGCAGGACGACGGCGGCCAGCAGGATGACCAGGCGGGTGGTGCGGTTCATGCGGACACCTCATCGTCGGTACGGAGGGCGAGCGGGCCCGCGGTGCCGGCGGCCGGCACGGTGGGGATCCCGGCGAGCACCGGGAGAGAGCCCGCGAGTTGAGCGGTGGTGGCACCAACGGGCATGCCACCGGCTGGAGTTCAGCGGCGCTCCCGGCCCGGCACCTCCAGTGATGCCCGGCCGGGGCGCCGGCCACACCGGCACGGGGACCGGTGCGTAGCGCGTCGCGGCACGGCCGGCGGCCGTGCCGCGGCCACCCGCGTCAGTTCCAGATGCCGGTGATGTCGGAGGCGTTGGCGGCGTTGCCGGCGTGGGTGGTCAGACCGGCCAGGTCCTCCACGGTGCGCAGCAGGTTGTAGTGGTTGTAGGTGGTGCTGACGGAGCTGCCGGGAGCGACGTGCTCTCCGTACAGGACCGTGGGGATGCGGTTGCCCGACTGCTTGTTGTCCTCGTCGAAGGTCACCGCCAGGACGCTGTTGTGGGTCTTCGCCCAGGTGGCATAGGCACCCAGATTGTTCTGGAGCCAGGTGTCGCCGGTGGACACCGAGCAGTCGTGCATGTCGTTGCACAGGTTCGGCACCACGAAGGAGACCTTCGGCAGTGTGGTGTAGTCCGTCGGGAACTGCGTCATGGTCTTCGCGGTGCTGGTCGGCACGTTGGAGAAGCCGAACCAGGGGTTGTGCTTCTGTGCGTACTGGCCGCTGCTGCAGACCGTCGAACCCTGGCTGGGCAGCGACTCGTTGTAGCTGGCCCAGGTCTTGCCGGCGCCGATCAGCTCGGAGCCGAGGTTGGCCGCGTTGATCGAACCGACGCCGACGCAGCTGTCGTCGGTGCGGCCCTGGTTGGAGCCGGAGAACAGCATGTAGTAGTTCGGCTCACTGGGGTGGGTCAGGGCGTACGACTGGGTGAGGTTGGCGCCACCCGCCTTGAGCGTGTTGTTGATGTACGGCGCGCCGGAGTTGCCGATGACCTGCGTGTACGCGTGGTTCTCCAGTACCACGACCACGACGTGGTCGGGGGCCGGAAGACCGGCGGCCTGGGCGGTGGAGCCGGTGACGGCCCACAGGCCGAGCGAGGCGGCGGTGAGGGCCATGGCCCCGGCCAGTGCGGTGAGGGTGCGACGGCTGCGCGGGGGAGCCTGGTGTTCGGTCATGACTGTCCTCCTGGACAGAAGTGACGAGCGCGGGGGGTGGGGGCGCCGTAACCCTAGAAGCCGCGCATGCTGCCGGCCGGGTCCGGCGGATGAAGACCAGACGAACGCTTGCCGCCCACAATCGGCCATGTACGGCGCGCACTTCCCGCCATGGTCGGCCGAGCCGCCGTGGTCAGCCGACGGCGCGGGCGATGAGCAGGGCGACATCGTCGTAGTCGTCGGGGTGCCGCAGGGTGCGCAGGAGGTGGTCGCAGGTCTCCTCCAGGCTCAGCCGGGGGGTATCCAGCAGGCCGAGCAGGACCTGGAGCCGGGTGTCGATGTCCTGGTCCCGGGTTTCGACCAGGCCGTCGGTGTAGAGGACGAGTTGGTCGCCGGGGGCCAGGGCGACGGTGGTCGCGTGGAAGGTGACGTCACCCACGCCGAGCGGGGCACCGGTGGGCAGGTCCAGGAGTTCGGGAGCACGGCCGGGCCGGACGACAACGGGGGGCAGATGGCCGGCGGTGGCGATGCGGCACTCGCTGCGGTGCGGATCGTGGACGGCGTAGACACAGGTCGCGATGGACTGTTCCAGACCGGTGCTGCTGCGGTCGACGTGCTGGAGGACCTGCGCGGGGTCGAGCCCGAGATCGGCCAGCGCGCGGGTGGTGTTGCGCAGTTGGCCCATGGTGGCGGCCGCGTTGATGCCGCTGCCCATCACATCGCCGACCACCAGCGCGGTCTTGTCGTCGGCCAGCGGGATCACGTCGTACCAGTCGCCGCCGACCTCGCTGGCCGCTCCGGCGGGCTGGTAGCGGGAGGCGATCTCCAGTCCCGGCTGGGACTGCGGACGCTGCGGCAGCAGGGTGCGCTGGAGGGTGAGGGCGGTGGTGCGTTCGCGCTGGTACCAGCGGGCGTTGTCGATGGACACCGCGGCCCGGTTGGCCAGCTCGCCGGCCAGCACGAGGTCGTCGTCGTCGAACGGCAGCGGATTGCGCAGGCGCTTGAGGTCGAGCGCGCCGAGCACGGTGCCGCGGGCGATCAGTGGCACCGCCATGTACGAGTGCAGCCCGGCACGGGTCAGACGGGCGGCGGACTCCTCGTCGCGGGCGATCCGCGGCAGCTCGTCCGGGGTGACATGCTGCACGAGGACCGGGGTGCCGGTGGTGACACACCGCGTGACCAGCCGGTCCGCCTCGTAGCGGGCGGGTTCGCCGACGGGGTCGGCGGCCCCGACCGCTTCCGTGTCGTAGGCCGCCGCCACCGCCAGCGCACGGAACACCGACTGCCCGGCCGTGGAGGTCCCCGGGCCGGGGGCGTGGTGCAGGGTGGTGTCGAGGATGTCGACGGCGGCCACGTCCGCGAGGTCGGGGACGACGATATCGGCGAGCTCCCGGGCGGTCTGCTCAAGATCGAGAGTGGTGCCGATGAGCACCGAGGCATCGGCGATCAGCGCCAGCCGCTGGCGGGCGTGGTACGCCTCGGTGGCCGCCCGGTGCCGGTCGGTGACGTCGATCACCGATATGGCCACCCCCAGGATGGTGCCGCCCGGCGCCTCCAGCCGGTAGTACGACGCCGACCAGGCATGATCGTGGTCGGGGTCCGCGGGGGTCCGGCCCACGACCGACTGATCGACCTGCGGGACACCGGTGGCCAGCACCTCGTGCATCACCGCCTCGACCGCCTCGGCGTCGAGGAAGGGCAGCGCCTCACGGACCCGCCGGCCGATGTGTGACTCGGCGGGGATGCCGTTGATGCGCTCCAGCGCCGGATTGACGGCCACATAGCGCAGGTCGGTGTCCAGCACGGCCAGACCGATGGGCGACTGCGAGACCAGGCGGGTGGAGAGCGCCACATCCCGCTCCACCTGGCGCAGGGTCGCCTGGTCGGTGGCGAGCCCGAGGGCGTAGACGCCGCCGCTGTCGTCGGTGAGCCGCATATTGCGGAACTCCAGCAGCCGGGTGCTGCCGTCCTTGTGCCGGACGGGGAAGATCCCGGCCCAGGTCTCGCCGCTGTCCATCACCCGGGCGAACAGCTGGAGCACGCGGTCGAAGTCCTCCTCGGCCACCAGCAGCCGGGCCGCGTACTGGCCGAGCGCCTCCCGGGCGGTATAGCCGAGGAGCTGCTCGGCCTGCGGGCTCCAGAGCACGATCCGCCCGGACGCATCGAGGACGACCGCCGCGACGGCCAGCACGTCCAGCAGGCCACGAGGCGGCGGCGGCCCGGCCGAGGCGCGGCCCTCGGACGGGCCGAGATCGGCCTGGAACCCCTCGGTGTCCATACCAGCCGCTCCTGATGCCGCCCGCCGCAACGACGTACGGCCCCTCTGGCCTCGCTCACCCGACACCCCTGAAGACCAGGGGTGCCTTCATCCTCTCTCGACACCGGTGGCTCCCGCAGCTTCACCGGGCGGCGCCGCGGGGTGGCTGGGCACGGAGCGTGCCTGCGCGCGATGTGCCCGGTCAGTGCGCGGCCGGCTCTTCCGGGGCGACGGTGAGTTCGGCGACGGCCCCGCCGTCCGGCGCGTTCGAAAACCGCAGCTTGGTGCCGAGCACCCGAGCCTGCCCGAGGGCGATCGTCAGCCCCAGACCGTGCCCGGCCTGCTTCCCGCTGCCCGGCCGGCTCCGGAACCGCTGGGGGCCGTGGGCGAGCAGCTCCTCGGGGTAGCCGTCGCCGTGATCCCGTACGGTGATCACCGGCCCGTCCACGGTCACCGTCACCGGCGGCCGGCCGTGCTTGTGGGCATTGCCGACGAGGTTCCCCAGAACGCGCTCCAGCCTGCGCTGATCGGTCTCCACCCGGGCGTCACGCACCACCCGCACCTCGGCTGCCAGCCCCGTGGCCCGCACTGCGCGCTCGGCCAGCGGCCCCAGCTGATGCACATCGAGGTCGGCGCGCTCCACCTCCGCGTCGAGCCGGGAGATCTCCAGCAGGTCCTCGGTCAGCCGGCGCATCGCCCGGACCCGTTCCTGCACCATTTCGGTGGGCCGGCCGGGCGGCAGCAGCTCGGCGGCCGCATGCAGACCGGTGAGCGGAGTGCGCAGCTCATGGGCCACATCGGCGGTGAAACGCTGTTCACTGTTCAGCTTGGTCTGCAGACTCGCGGCCATCGCGTCCAGCGCGGCGGCCACGGCGGCGGGCTCGTCCCGGGCGTACCCGGGGCGCAGGCCGCGGGGGTCGTCCACCCGGGCGTCGAGATCCCCGTCGCTGATCCTGCGCGCCACCTGCGCGGTGCGGTGCAGACGACGGGTGACGCCCGAAGCGGCGTACAGCCCGACGAGCAGCGTCAGGAAGATCGCGACGGCCGCGGAGCCGATGATGGCGCGGTCCAGCCCCTGGAGGACCGCGGCCCGCTGGGTGTAGTCCTGCCTGATGGCCAGCGCCGTGCCGTCGGCCGGGGCGACCGCCCACATCACCTGACGGTCGCCGTGCCGGCCGAGCTGGGTGCCGCGCTCGCCCCGCCGCGCCATGTCGCGCAGCGCCGACGGCAGGTCCGAGGGGTTCACCGCCGCGTCGCGGCCGAGGGGCTCGCCGTCGACGTACGCCTCGACCGTCGAGTCCAGCTCGACCAGGGCCGCTTCGCGCGCCTGGTCCGCGGTCTGCCGGCCGACCAGGACATGGACGAGTACACCGAGCACCGCGGCGAGGAAACAGCACATGACGACGGTGAAGAAGGCGGCCTTCCACCGCAGCGTCGCCGTCCACGCGAACAGGCGCCGGCGGGCGGACCGACCGGCGCTCACGGCGCGCTCTTCGGGGGCGCGGTCCGAAGGATCTCATCGAATTCCATGACCCGGAGGATCATGGCCTGGCTGTGGGTGTCCCAGGAGTAGACCGTGCGCATGTCGTAGCCGGGTGTCCCGGTCGGCTCCCGCAGGATCACGTCCCCGCCGGTCACCTCCACCGACAGCGGGGTGGCACTGGCGTCCATGATCCGGGTCACCACTCCGTCCTTGAGCATGAAGACCCACAGGGCCAGGACGTGGTCCGCGCCTTCGATGCCGACGATCAGCTCGTCCTTGCCGTCGCCGTTCAGATCCCGGTACTGCGGAGCCCGTACGGGGCACCGCTTCCGGTCGGTGGCACAGTGTTCGATCTTCTCCGCGGTGGCCGCGTCGAACTGCGGTGAGCCGTCGTCTTCGGAGCCCGCGAGGACCTGCGCCTTGACGACGGTGAGCAGCGGCACCCGGCGGATGTCGCCGGACGGGACGTGGGGCACTCCGCGTAGCGGCGAGGGCTTCTCGCGCGCACCCACCTCATCCTTGGAGGGCTGCGGGGCCGGCGGGCGCTCGGGCCACAGCCGCGCGGGAGCCGAGGCGGCAGCGGTACGCCCCGCGCTCTTGGGCTCTCCGGTTCCTTCCATGCACCCGCTCAGCAGCAGGCCCCCGACCGCCACGCCGAGAACCGGCGGCAGGACCCGTATGCGACCGGGAACCGGCCGGGAGCGGGGGAGGGACACAGCATTTCCAGTCGGTTCAGCGGGAAGGTCATGTGACACACGATGGTGGCTGCTCACTATTGCAGCAATCCCGCGGAAGTGTAACGAAAGGATATGCAGCGACAAAAGGCGCGCTTGCCCGGCAGATTTCCGTGACCGGGCAAACGCGCCTCGAAATGCTCACCGGCCGGCTCGGGGGCTTGCCGCCCTACGGGGCCGCCCGGCGCACCGTGCTGTACGGGTGGATATTCCTCCGCGTGAGGAGGTGATTGCACGTGCGGATTGCGCCGGGGCGTCAGACCCCCGGCACCCGGCGGCACCCTCGGCCAACAGCCGGGCCACCGCCCCTACTTGAGGGGGCGACGAACCCGTCTCCGTGCCCGGAGGGTCAGTATCCCTGTCACTTGTAGGTGATGTCCCAGTGGCTGCTCTCCCGGGCGTAGATGTTGCCCGCGGAGGACTTGTACATGGGTGCGCCGTCGCCTCGCTTGCCGGAGTAGTGGAAGGCGTGCTTGATGTAGTTGCTGACACACGAGGTCGGGGCGATGTCGACCTTGTAGCCGTTCCAGTGGCTCTGCCTGCCCGGCGCATGACCGGTCTCGGTGCCGCCGGTGATGGTGACCGCACAGTGGCTGGCCTTCTTGAAGGCGATGATCCCGTTGACCGTGCCGGAGTTGATGCGCGAGAAGGACGTGCACCGGCGGTTGTTGCGGTCCGAACAGTGACCGCTGGAGGTCCAGCTGATGCCGGCCGCCCGCAGCTTCCGGGCGGCCTGGGCCTGGGTCAGCTTCGTACCGCTGGCGGCCGCGGCGTCCGCGGTGACGAGGGGCGCGACGACCGCGACCGCGGTCAGGGCGACCGCGGCAAGGCGGCTGCGGGCAGACAGGTGTGTGGACAGCATCGAGTTCCCTTCATGAGGACGGTTCGAGGCGGGCCGGCCGGACTCGCACCGCGGGGACCGTCGCCGGACGGCCGGTACGAGCCAGGCCTCGCCGCTCACCTCGCCACCGAGCATGTCGCCGGGGCGGCCGGGGGAACACCGTCGCCGGCCAGGAAGGGAACGCGTGGGACGCCATAGGCGCTGAGCTGCTGGGACGTCGGGGCCCCTGAGGAGATCGTGGGACGCCGGACGCCCCTGCGCGACGGGCACACCGCAGCGCCCGTCGCCCGTGCCGGCACGGACGGCGGCCGGGCGCCCGTACGTCCCTCGGGCCACCCGGCTCGCCGCCGGCCGGCGGCGTTACTCGGCCACGTAGGTGCAGCCCGTCCAGACGAACACCTGGAGCGTATGACCGTCCTGCCGGACCCGTTCCGCCGTCGGCTCGAAATGCTCATAGCGGTTTCCGCAGAGCAGCTTGAGCGGGGACGTCATGTCCGGCACATAGCGGACCCGCTCCTCGTCGGGGACGTAGGTGGTGGGGCCCCCACGAAGCAGTGCGTTCATTTCGTTCATCAGCATGGTCAACTGCCCTTCTTCGAGCCCGTTCGACTGCGTAACGACCGATTTTCGGGGTGACGAATCGCTGGCCGCCATTGGAGCAGCGCGACGCTCGGGAAATCCCTAAAGGGCCGGGCTCCGGGGCGCACCGCCGGACGGCGTTCCCCACCGGTATACGACGCCGGCGGCCGTGCCCGCCCGCGCCGTCGAACGGCCCCGTACGACGATGAAAGACTGGGCATTTCCCCGGGACTTGAGGTGTGACCGGTCACTGCGGTGGTTCCGCCCGGCCACGCGCTCTAGTGTCGGGCCCTGCAGCGCCGTGAGGTACTGCTCCGCGCCGTAGCCCAGCGAGGCGCACCCTCACCGGCGCACAGGACAGGAGAGACCGCGATGATCGACGAGTTACTGCCGGAGACGGTCTCCGCGGCGGAACTCTTCGGTGAACCGCCGGCCGGGGCGCTGCTGCCCGAGGAGGAGCCGCACGTCTCCCGCGCGGTCGACAAACGCAGACGCGAATTCGCGGCGGGCCGCTGGTGTGCCCGCCGGGCGATGGCCGGGTTCGGCGCGCCGCGCGTCCCGATCCTGCCGGGACCGCGCGGGGAACCGCGCTGGCCCTCCGGGCTCGTCGGCGCCGTCACCCACTGCGAGGGGTACGCCGCCGCGGTCGTCGCACGGTCCACGGAGGTGTGCGCCCTGGGCATCGACGCCGAGCCGGCGGAGCCGCTCCCGGACGGGGTCCTGGAGGCCGTGGCGCTGCCCGCGGAACGCGCCGGGCTTCCCCGCCACCCGTCCGGTGCACGGCCGTTGCCCTGGGACCGGATGCTGTTCAGCGCCAAGGAGTCCGTATACAAGGCGTGGTTCCCGATGACCGGGCGCCCACTGGAATTCGAGGACGCATTCCTCTCCTTCGACCCGGACGACGGCACCTTCACCGCGCGGCTGCTGGTGCCCGGATGGCGGCTCGGCGACGAGGTGCTGACCGGCTTCCAGGGGCGCTGGGCCGTGCGGGCGGGCCTGATCGTGACGGCGGTCGTCGTCCCGGCCGCCCAAGGAGGGCGGACGAGCCCGGCGCACGGGTCCGGGGCGGCCACGGAGGCCACGCGGTGACCGGCCACTGCGCCACGGCCGCCGTGGACCGGGGCCGGATGCCACGGAGGGCCGCTCCCTGCCGTAGGCCCGCTCCCTGCCGGAGGGTGCCCGGACGCCCTACTGCCGCGACGTCACTTCGCTGCCCGTTCGGGGTCGAAGAACGACCCCAGACCCCGGCGCCCGGACACCCCGAGTTTGCGGTACACGGACGTCAGATGCTGCTCGACGGTGCGCTGGGTCACGAACAGTTCCTCGGCGATCTCCCGGTTCGTCTCACCCACCGCGGCCATCCGCGCCACCTGGGCCTCGCTCGGAGTCAGCGACTCCACCCCGCTCGACGTGACCCGGCGCGGACGGGCACCGGTGGCCAGCAGTGCGTCATTGGCCCGGACCCGCAGCCGGGCCGCGCCGAGCGAATACGCCAGATCGAGTCCCCGGCGCAGCGTCTCCCGGGCCGCTTCCGTGTGTCCGCACGCATGGAGCGCGGAGCCGTAGTCGACCAGCGTATGGGCCAGTTCGAGCCGGGCCGGGGAACCGTCGAGGGCGGACAGCGCCTCCTCCAGCATGCCTAGCTTCCGGGGGCCGGTCTCCGTCGTCGCCTGGAGCCGCAGACCGGCACCCAGCGCATCGGTCAGCCGCCCCTCCCGGGCGCGTTCCACCGCCTCCTCGGCGAGGTCCCGGGCGGACGAGAGCGCCCCCACGGCGAGATGGGCACGGCCGGCCCAGGACCACCAGGACGACACGGCAGGACTCGTCCGGGTCCACTCGCGCTGCCGTCTGCCGGCCTCCAGGAGATCCGTCAGCGCCCCCTTCGGATCCTGATGAGCGAGCCGCAGCCGACCCCTCGCACACAGGAATTCGTTCCACTGCCAGGTGTCCATACTCGTCGACGGGAAGGGTTGGGCGGCCGCCGCGTCGGCGCCGGGGAGATCACCGGAGTCGATCAGCGCATGCACCTGGGTCGCGACCGGCAGCGCCAGCGTGCGGCCCCAGTGGCTGGACGGCACCACATTCAGCGCCGACCGCGTGGCCGCCAGCGACTCGGACAGCGCCCCCAGCCGGTACAGCGCCTCGGCCCGCAGCGCCTGGCACAGGCCGTACAGCAACAGCCGCTGGCTCTGCCGGGTGGCGTCGAGGACCCGCTGATAGGCGGCATCCGCCTCGTCCGGCAGCCCCGCGTACAGCAGCGCCGTCGCCGCCGTGGTCAGGAAGAACGGCGAGTCGACACCGGGCACGCTGCTCTCCAGCACCCGGCGGGCCGCGGCGGCCGACTCCTGTGCTCGGTCCGCGCGCACCGAGCACAGGCCGGCCCCCGCGGCGATCAGGGCTCGTTCACCGGGGGTGTTGCCGGGCCGGCTGATGTCGAACGGATACTCCCGCAGGGTCACCGCGAGGCTCTGGAGGTCCTCGGCCGACGCCATCAGCCGCTGCCCCTCCAGAAGGCGCTGCAGATCGGCGTCGTGGACCGATGGCGCCTGCTCGGCGAGCAGCCGCACCGCCGGGAGGGACTGCCCGCTGCGGACCAGGCCGCTCGCCAGCGAACTGAGCACGCGGAAGCGCAGCGACGGCTCATGGACGTGCACCAGTGCGGCCTGCAGATGCCGGACGCTCGCCTGCGGATCCACGCCCGCCTCGGCCAGCCCCAGCTCCACCAGGACCGAGGTGTCCTCCGGCGGCGGTCCCTGCGCGGGAAGACAGCGCCGCAGCAGATCCACCGCCAGCGCCGGGGTGCCACGGAACGACGCCTCCCGGGCGGCCTCCCGCAGCACGGTCACCGCCCAGTCCTCGGTGGCCGGCAGGGTGGTCAGCAGCAGATGGCCGGCCACCTGCTCGACGCGCGCCCCCGCGTCCAGCAGCAGACGGGCCGCGCGCTGGTGCGCCTGCGCGAGCTGCTCGGGCGGCAGGTCCGCCACGATGACTTCCCTGATCAGCCCGTGGTTGAAGGACCATCTCCGGCCGTCGTCGACCTCCGAGACCAGTCCGTTGGACCGCAGCGCCCGCATCGCGGCCGAGTGGGTCGCGTCGTCCAGCCCGGCCAGCCGGGCGCACACCTCCGGCAGGGCGTCGTCGCCCATCACGGCCAGTGCGCGGGCCGCCGCGGCGGACTCGGGCTGGCTCTCCAGGACGGCCCGCACCGCCTCGTGGAAGAAGGCGCCGTCCTGCGCGGTGATGTACTGCAGACCGTCGACCGTGGGAGGCCGGCCGCCGAGCCGCAGCACGCTCAGCAGGGAGTGCACGAGCAGCGGGTTGCCGCCGGTGATCGCCAGGCAGGCTTCGTGGAACTCGTCGTCCGCCTCATGGCCGAAGACGGTCTTCACCAGATGGCCGATCCCGTGGCAGTCCAGCGGACCGGGCCGCAGCACCCGGCAGAGCGGCTGTCCCGCGAGGTCACCGAGGAGCGCGGCGTCCGTCGCCTCGTCGCCGGTGCGCTGGGACAGCACCAGCAGAATGGGCAGGCCCTCGATCCGGCGGGCGAGGTGGGTCAGGAAGCGCAGCGAGGCCATATCGGCGCAGTGCGCATCGTCGACCACGATCACCAGCGGCGCCTCCGCCGCCAGATTGCAGGTGAACCAGTACAACCCGTGCAGCACGGCGTACGACATGTCCTCGCTGGAGAGCATGACGTCGCCCGGCAGCGTCTCCCCGCTCAGCGCCTGCGCGGCCGTCCGCGCGCTGCCCGCCAGCAGCCGGGTGAGCTGCGGTTCGTCGAGGGTGGCCAGCAGCGGTTCGAAGAGCTGGCGCACGACACCGAACGGGTAGTCGCGCTCCAGCGCGTCACACCGGGCCTCCAGTACGTGCAGACCCTCGGTGGGGAGCGTGGCCACCAGCCTGTGCAGCAGCACGCTCTTCCCGATGCCGACGACGCCCTCCAGGAGCGCGATACCGCCTGATCCGGCGCGGGCGTCCTGCACGAGAGCATGGAGGGAGGCCATCTCCTCCTCGCGGTTGACGAGCGTCAACCGGTCCCGCTGGCATTCGAACGCGTCGGTGGGTATCCCGTCGGTCATCGGGAATCTCCTCTGTCCGCACCTGCACCCGGCACGGTCGTGCCGGGCAGTCCCCTGCGGGCAGGGACGCAGCATCCCCGCGGCCGCCGGCCTCCGGCCGGTCCGCTCCCGCGCAGGCCCCGCGTGGTCTGCGGCGGCGCCCGTGCGCACAGAAATGCTGCCTGTCCATGGCTGTGTCCTTGCCCTCTCCCCGTAGGGACGCTTTCTCCAGTTTCTCCTATATGTGGTGAACGGAAGACCTCCGGGGGTGCCCGGGAGGCGAAGCCTGGGCGAAGAGATCTCCCCGGGGCCACATGGGCGCAGTGCCGAACATGCCGACTGCCCCTACCTGGGCCGGGACATCTCCGTTCAGGGGCATGCGCCGGGCCGCCGGTGACGCCCGCCGGGCGACGGCGCTTTCCAGCTGAGTTGACTCTAGCCCGAGCACCCGGCCGGGAGTGAGACCCGTGCACCGTGCGGCTCGACGGACGGCGGTGACGGCAGTGCCGCTCCGCGGCCAGGGTGGTCGGTTCGGTACGGCACCATCCTCGTCACCGGGGCCGCAACGTCGCTGCGAGCGGCCCGGTTGTCCGGGAGCGCGGGACGGTGGTTCCTGCGGCAGGCAGAGGTGGGTGCGGCGCCGAACGGGGGCGCGGAAGAAAATCGACGCTGCGTCAACTAGCCGCGAAGGAAAGGTAGATGGGCTGGCTACCAGGCGTAGTCGTCCATCATCGCCACGCAACACCGGCTCCGTGAGGAGGGGGATTGTCCTCACGGAGCCGGTGTGTTTCCGGCCGGAGGCGTGGGCCGGCCTACGTCGCCGTCCCAGCTCGGCCCTCGGAGGGCGGGGGCCCGGGTCCCGAGGGCGGCGTCGGCGACATTTCCATTGTCGCCCAAGGCAGTTGAGGAATTCCCTACATCCGAGGAGGGGCTCCGGGTTGCCGGACAGCGAGGAGCAACGGCGGCCCTGGTGCACGGAGACCGGGCGCCGGGTGAACAGAGAGGGGGCGCCCCATCGGGGACGCCCCACTGTGCTGCCGGCCATGCTGAAGCCTTATGAGGCCCGGGAGTTGGGCATGCTCGGCGCGGTCCGGGCGCCGGGTACGACCGGCGGTGTGCGAGGCGCGGCCTCGCGGTGGGAAGCGGCCGCGGTGCGAGCCCGGGGAGCGTCCGCCCGGCGGCCGCGGCTGCGGCGGTTGTCGGTGTCCTTCACGAACTCGGGGAGGACCCTGGGCGGCCAACTGCCAATGGTGAGCATCCCCATGGAGTGTGCCCGGGCGACCAGCGCGGCGCGGTTGGGCGCCTTGAGCCGACGCAGCATCAGGCCGACGTGGTACTCCACACCCTGCCTGCTGAGGTAGAGCCGGGCGGCCAGTTGGACCGTGGAGGCGCCGCTCGCGACACCTTCGAGGATCTGTGCGTCGAGCTGGGTGAGCAGCTGCCTGCGGCCGGCCGGCGCGTCATCCTGGCCGGTGAGCGAGGCCGATTCGTCGTCGGGCCGTACGACCACGACGAAGGACGGGGCCTGTTCCGAGTCGCTCCGTACCGCTATGCCGGTCAGTTCGCCGGAGAACGGCACCTCCTCGCCACGGATCCCCACCATCCGTTCCACGAACCGGGCGCGGTGCCCTTCTGCCAGGCGGGCGAAGTGCCGGTTCAGCAGGGCGGGAGCGCTGGGGTGCAAGAGCGAGTAGAGGCTGCGTCCACACGCTTCGGTGGAGTCCTGGCCGAAGAGCCGGAAGAACTCCGCGTCGGCGGCCATGATGGCCAGCGTGGCGTCGAGGCTGGCCATACAGGCCTGTTGGTGCTCAAGCGGGCGCCGTCCCGCCGCGAGGGCGGGTTGGTCGGGCGCACGCGGCGTGTGGGGGGCCGGGGCATGAGGGGGCGCCGCCAGAGGGATCGGGTCGGCGTAGTGCTGGGATGTCAAGGGAGCTACCGTCTTTCTGCGGTCGACGCGCCGGAAAATCCGCCGTCGAATGAGGCATTGGTCGTCCCCGCTCCTTCGGTCCACGGAGCGAAGTGCCTTTCTTTGCATTGGTATTCCGCTGCTCCGAGCCTAGGAACGCCACATCCCGGGAGTCAACGCGACATGTGGCAAATAGCAAAACACTGTGGTGTCTGGGTTCGGTGGTTCGGTGTCAATACGGTGCGGTAGCAATAACTCTTTGTCATGACCGGATTGTTGAGAGAGGCCGGCACCGCTTGGCGGCGCCGGCCGATACCACAAAGACGAGGACGGGGCGGGTCAGTAAGGCGCCGCCGCGCCGGACGAGTCGGGCTGCCGGTCGAGTTCTTCCAATGCGGCAGAGAGATGCGCGCGCCCCGGAATTGACATCTTGCGGTAACAATTCGTCAGATGCTTTTCCACGGCGCGGCACGTGATGTTCAACTCGTCGGCGATCATCTGGTTCGTGCGCCCCGAGGCGGCCTGCTCGGCGACCTTCCGCTCCGCGGGGGTGAGTTGACCGCGTGCGGCCTCCGGGTCCGGCGGTGCCTCGGCGAGCAGTTCCTCCGCCCGGCGGGCCAGCCAGGGGGTGTCACACCCGACCGCCTCCGCGCGGGCCTGACGCAGCGCCGCACGGCCACGGGCGTCGGCCGGGCCGAGGTGCTCGCCGAGATCCAGCAGGGCCTGGCACAGCTCGAAGCGGTTGGCGGACAGATGCAGCACGTCCACCGCCTCCCGCAGCACCTCTGCGCTGCCCGGGCCCTCGACCATATGGCTGTGCACGCGCAGCGCCCGGCCGAGCGGCCCCGGCGCACCCCAGACACGGGCCCGCTCCACCTCCAGCGCACTCAGCTCCCTGGCCTGCTTGTGTTCGCCGAGGTAGAGGTGCAGGAACGCGGCGGCCGAGGCCCAGGGCAGCAGCGCCGGATTGAGCCATCCGCACTGCTCAAGACGGCGCCCGGCGTCGAGGAAGCAGCCCAGTGCGGCGTCCAGATCGCCCTTCCGCGCCGCGCTCTGCCCCTTCAGCATGGCCAGCCCCGACCACACGTAGGGATCTTCCTCCGCCCGGTATTTGACGGCGATCAGCCGGTCGGCGAGCTGGTGGTCACCGGTGAGGATCGCGCAGGCGGCGAGGGTCATCGACGACAGGGTGAAGACCTCCTCGTGCTTCGCCCCGGCCAGCTCGAAGGCCGCGAGCGCCTGCTCCTTGGCCTGGGTCAGCCGGCCACGGGCCAGCGAGACGAGCGCCTGCTCGGTGCCGATCATGGCCCGCTCCACGCGCGTCTGCCGACCCGCCGCGTTCTCCTGGACCGCACCGAGCCAGGAATCCAGCTCGTCGACGGAGTCCGCGGCCACGAGGCTGGCCACCAGCAGCGGCATCGTGGTGTGCACATGCGCGGGCACGGCCGGCTCGTGCCGGAGGACGCGGTTCGCCAGTTGTGCCACCTCATGGGCGGGCAGCGCGTTGGAGAACGTCGCGGCACCCAGCAGCGGGGCGAGCAGCTCCCGCTCGGCCACCGTCTCGGTCCTCGGCTCGGGGCCCAGACCGACGAG
Organism: Streptomyces auratus; assembly: GCF_050433025.1. Lineage (NCBI taxonomy): Bacteria > Bacillati > Actinomycetota > Actinomycetes > Kitasatosporales > Streptomycetaceae > Streptomyces > Streptomyces auratus. Next base: position 3,756,144 of record NZ_JBNGCB010000003.1, read on the forward strand.
GCGGGCCACGGAGTCGGCCAGTTGCTCCGGCTCCGGCAGCGTCGACTGCCGGACCCGGGCCTCCAGGCGCAGTGCCAGCTCCCGGTCCGATCCCTCCAGCCGCTCCCCGGGCCCCAGCGCGTCCGCCGCCTCGCGCAGCAGCTCGTGGACGGGCAGCAGCGTCGAGGCGAACGCGCTGGGGGCCAGCCGCACCACGGCCTGCGCGCGCTGAATGGGTCCGTCGCACAGCAAAACGGCCTGGGCGATGTGCCGCACGGAGGCGTACGGGGCGAAGCTGCGCTCCGCCGTGGCCAGGTCGATCAGCAGCTCCGCCCGGTCGTGGTCCGGTGAGCTGCCCATCAGTGCGCGCCGCAGATAGCTCGCGGCGACCTCGGGCGCGCCCCTGCGCTGCGCGGCAAAGGCCGCCGCGCGCAGCACCTCGGTGGCCCAGGCGTACGTCGGTGTCGTCAGGGTCATCAGATGCCTGGCCACCTGCTCGGGCGGCCGGCCGGCCCGGTGCAGCGACTCGGCCGCCAGCGCATGCATGGCGGTCCGTTCCTCCAGGGGGATGCCCTCCGCCACTGCCGACTGCACGAGGGCGTGGACGAACCGGGGCCGCTGCATGCCGGTCGTCAGGCCGAGATCCGTCAGCTGCCGCAGGGCATGATCCAGCCCGGTGGAGTCCACCTCGGCCAGCCTGCTCAGCAGCTGTAGGTTCGTGGCGTCGCCGAGCACGGCCACTGCCCGGGCAACCCTCCTGACCTGCTTCGATCGCGCGTCCAGGCGGAGCATCAGCCGGTGTTGCAGCGAGGCCGGCCGGAGCGCGGCCACCTCCTCGGCGTTGTCCGCGGTGGGCCGGAGGCTCCGGGGCGCCGCATCCGCCAGCAGGCAGCTCAGGAACAGCGGATTGCCGCCGGTGGCCTGGTGGCAGGCCGCCGCGAACGCCTCGTCCGGCGCTTCCCCGTAATACCGCCGGATCAGCTCGTGGGTGTCCTGCAGACCCAGGTTCCCGGGGCGCAGGGTGTGCGTGGCCTGTCGGACGATCTCCTGGACCGCCGGGTGTCCGGTGAGGGTGTCGCCCTCGCGGACCGCACACACCAGCACCACCGGCAGGTCGGCCAGCCGCCCGCTCAGGTGAAGCAGCCATTCGAGGGTCGCCGGGTCCGCCCATTGCAGCTCGTCGACGAGCATCAGAACGGGCTGGTCATGGGCCATGTTCGCCAGGAGTGCGGTGAGGCCGCCCACGACGGTCTGCGATGCTCCGGCGCCGCCGGGCCGGCCGGCCTCCAGTGCGCTGCACGCAGGGCCCGCGTCGCCCGAGGCCCATCGCGCCCTCGTCTCCGGCGAAGCCTGCCGCAGCGCCGGCTCCAGGAGCTGGCGGACGACTCCGAGGGAGAAGTCCCGCTCCATCGGGGCCGCGCTCACCCGCAGGTGCTGGGCCCCCTGCGCCGCGCCGAGCGCGCTGATGCCGTCGAGGAGCGCTGATTTGCCTACCCCCAACGGACCGCTGACCAGCACCAGAGCGCCTCGTCCGCTTCTCAGGGCGGTGGCCGTCAGGTCCAGTTCAGCATCGCGGTCCAGCAACATCAGGTTCAGATCCCTTCAGACCGCGAGCTTTGTCGCGGCGGCGTGTGCCGAGGGTGTCGCACGCGGTGCAGGCAAGCGGGGGAGCGGTACCGGGGATCTCCCGGCCGCACCGCCGTCGGCGCTCGGCGCACAGGGTGCGTAGGGCTACGGACATGCCGCCGTAGGTGGCGCTGGAGGAGGGGCAGGAAGCGCAAAAATCCGGCTGGGCAGTGCGGTCGAGGAGCCTGCTGGGTTTTTGCCGCTCACGCCGAGCGCCCGGCGTGGATAGCGGTGAGCTGGTTTCTGCTGTGCTTCCTGTCTGCGTTCACCTTCCAACGGCAGTGCGGTTCACGGGTATTTCGTCATTCGCTGTGTTCAAGGTTGCCACATCATTCTGAGAACCCCTCTCAGGGGCGTGGAACGGTGCGCTGGGGCGGCAATCGGAGGCACACCCCGGCGGATCCCGGGAGGGCCGTGCGGAAATACTCGGCGGTAGCCTCTCCGGGGAAAGGAAATGTGGCTGTGAACGGCGTCCCTCAGGAAAGTTTTCGCGGGAGGTTCGGACTCGGTGCGGCCTCGGGGGCCGAGCGGTGCCGGCACCATGGATCGCATGGTGAGGGCAAAGCAGAATTCCGTCGGGGAGACTGCCGGGCCGTAACGGTGTGACCTATATTACGCACCCATCTCCGGTGCGCTGCGAGGCTCTTGAGGAGAATCTGAGGCTTCTCCTCCGCCGGCGGTGGCCGCGGCTTGTGGCCGGGCCGGGGGTTGTGCCGGTCCGGCCGCCGCGCCGAGGGGTGGTGAACGGGCAGCCGGAACCGAACCTCTCAGTCGTGCCTGTCCGGCTGTCTGACAAGTTCACGACGCATCGTCGAACGCCAGGTGAGAGGTGTCAACCGGGCCAACGGCCCGTTCTGCACTGCCAAACGTCCCCTCTTGTGTCGACGCAGGTCGTGCCCGGTGCCCTGACCTCGGGTGATCGCGGTCGGCCACTCTTCTAGGGAAAAACGCAGAAGTCCCCGGGGCTCGTTGACGCGTTTCGCAGCGCGACCACAGGATGCGAGCATGGTCGACCTGGACAGCAGGACAGCACGGCTTCCCGCTCGGCGCGTCAATGCGATGGAGGCCGTGCTGAGCGACCTGCGTGGCGCCATCGAGCGCGGCGACTACGTCGTCGGCGACAAGCTCCCCTCGGAGGCGGAGCTCGGTCAGCGCTTCGAAGTGAGCCGCTCCGTCGTCCGCGAAGCCCTCCGCGCCATGCAGGCCTTGGGGCTGACGGCCTCCCGTGCCGGCAAGGGGACCTACGTCGCCTCGCCGGGCGCTACGGAAGACCCGACCTTCGGTGCGTACTCCTCCCGCGACCTCGTCGAGGTCCGCCGGCACGTCGAGATCCCGGTCGCCGCCTATGCCGCCACCCGGCGCACCCAGGACGACCTGGATCTCCTCGACCGGCTGCTCGTACGGATGGAGCGGCAGACCGACACCACGGCCTGGGTCGCCCTGGACACCCTGTTCCACATCTCCATCGCCCAGGCGGCCGGAAACCCCGTGTTCCGTAAGGTGATTGAGGAGATCCGGGATGCCCTGGCCCGGCAGTCCACCTTTCTCGACATGCTGGCCAGGGACCGCCGCGAGCAGTCGAACCGGGAGCACCGCGCCATCGTCGAGGCGATCGTCGAGCGCTCCGAGGAGGGCGCCGTGCGGGCCATGACCGCGCACCTCGAACATGTCGAGTCGGCGTTGAGCACCATCGTCCGGCCGGTCCGTACGGGACCCGGCGCCGATGCCCGCACCGCCGCCCCGAGCTGCCGGTGCGCGGGGGCTTCGGAGATCCCATAACCGGCAGACCACCGCGTCTTGCTTGCTTATGCTACTTTTTGCTCGTGAGTGCGAAGAGGGTGAGTGAGCACGGCGGCCGGACCTTCACCGAGGAGGCCAGGCGCGCCCAGATCGTGCGAGCGGCCATCGACACGGTGGCGGAGCACGGCTACCCCAACACCTCGTTCAGCAAGATCGCCCAACGGGCCGGCCTGAGCAGCACGGGCATGATCTCGTACTACTTCGCCGGCAAGGCCGAGCTCTTCGACGAGGTGGTGGCCACGGTCCTGCGGGCCGCCGAGGAGTTCGTCGGGCCCCGCGTACAGCACGCGCAGACCTACCGGGCAAAGCTCCGCGCCTATATCGAGTCCAATCTCGACTTCATGGCGAAGTACCCCGGGCACACCCTCGCCCTGGCCGAGATCATCATCGGCACCCGGGACCGCGACAACGTCCCCGTCGGCGCCATCAACCAGGCCACCGCATCCATCGACGCCCTCGTGGACTGTCTCGACAAGGGGCTGGCCGCCGGGGAGTTCGCGGACGTCGAGCCGCGGGTGATGGCCGTGGCCATCCGCGGGGCCATCGACAACACCCTTCGGCACCACATGCTCACCCCCGGCGTCGACCTCGAAAGCTACGGCAGCAAGCTCGCCGACATCTTCGACCGCGCTACCCGGTCCGCCTCCTGAACGACGCCGGGCCGCCCCGCGTCGTCCCGGCGCGCGCAGGAAGCCCGTGCCGTCCTCACGCGTGCCGGGAACACGGCGGGCACTGGCACTCCGAAGCCGCCCGTAGTGCCGGTGCGGCGCCCCTCCGGTCCGGCTACGGCAGCGTCCTCATCGCCGCGACCAGGGTCCTGGCCTGCACATTCAGATAGTGGCTGTGCTTCAGCAGCTCGTTGATCTGACACAGTGTCACCCACCGGAAGTCCTCGGGCGTCTCGGTCGGGAAGTCCTCGTCCACTTCGACGATCAGATAGCGGCTGCGGGCGTCGAGGAAGCGGCCGCCCTCCTCCGACAGCACGGCATCGAAGAGCGTCCGCTCCGGACGGCGGTCCGACTCCAGCACGGCATCGAGATAACGGGGACGGTCCCCGGCGGGAAGATGGGCATAGCTCTGCGGAGTGCACTGCACGGTGGGCCCCAGCTCCACCACATCGAGGAAACCCGGCTCCACCCGGGCGCTCAGCAGCGCATGCGGCACGCCGCCGATCCGCTTCACCAGCAGCGCGGCCATCCCCAGACCGTGCGGTGCGAGCAGCGGCTGCGACCAGGCGGGAACCTCGCGTCGGTGCGAGCTGACATCGACGGCGACGATGCTGAAGAAGAGCCCGCTCTCATGCGAGATCGCCTCCGGCGAGCGGCGCCAGCCCTCGGCCTTGCGCAGCGGCAGCGGCTCGGTGCTGATCTCGTGCCGGGCCCGTCGCGTCGTGACCCAGCTGCGCAGCTCCGTATCGGAGTGCAGCCCGGCATTGGCCGTCGACGAACCCGCGCGCCAGTCGGGGATGCAGGACAGCACCGTGCGGGCGTCCATGTTCACCAGATCGGGCTGCCGCAGCAGCGCACCGAGCTGGCCCAGGGTGACCCAGCAGAAGTCCTCGCCCGCCTCGACCTCGGGGCCCACCTCCACCACCATGTTGCGGTTGCGCTTCCGGAAGAACCACGATCCCTGCTCGGACTGGAGCACATCGGCCAGCACCCGCCGCGGATCGGGATCGATGAAGCAGTCCATGTACGGCACGGACGAACCGCCGTGCACCCGCGTGTAGTTGCTCTTGGTGGCCTGCACCGTGGGGGAAAGTTGCACCCCATTGGCGTTCCCCGGCTCCGGCTTGGCCTGCATCAGAGCGTGCAGCACCCCGTCGATCTCCCGGACCGCGATGCCCAGCACACCGATCTCCGGCTGGTGGATGATCGGCTGGCACCATTCGCGGACCGGCCCGTAGTCGGAGCGGACCAGGAGGCCCTCGATGGAGAAGAAGCGCCCGCTGTCATGCCGCAGGTTTCCGGTGTCGGGAGCAAAGCCCCAGCCCCGCAGTTCCTCGAAGGGTATCCGGCTGACCTGGAGCGCATGGGTGTGCTGCCGCTCCTCGAACCACGCGTGGAACGCCTCATTGCTCATCACCCCGCCCTCGATGGCCAGCGCGGAGGCGGCCAGCCGGGACGACAGTGACACCGCCCGCCGGGAAGACACTGCGGAGCAGGGTGAGTGCAAGGGCTCCACTGTGCTGTCCATATGCATTACTGCGCCCCTCCACGCTGATGTGTGTACGGCACCGACGGCCGCCGACCTCTCCTCCCGCAGCCTGCACCGGGGAGTCCTGGCATTCACCTAGTCTCTGCGGCTCGTCCCCGACGCCGGGCGGCGGCCGGTGCACCCCGGTACCCGGGAAGCCGGCGCCGGGGCCGCGCCGTCGAAGGCTCCGGGCGGCTGCCGCGGACCGCTGCGGAAGCCCTGCTCAGGGCGGTACGAAAGGGCCCTCCGACGCCCCTAGGAGTTCCCCTAGAGGTGGCCGTCGGCCCGCCGTTGGGAGCCCGCCGCTGTGGAACGGTGAAGTCCAGCCGTGAGTGTGTCGCTTCGCGTAGGGAGTGCGATTGATGAACGGGTCGGAAACCGCGGGCTCCACGATTCCCTCGCCGCACGGCGAGCCGATCGCGGTCATCGGCCTTTCCTGCCGCCTGCCCGGGGCCGCCGACCCCGACGCCCTCTGGGAACTCCTCCGCGACGGCAGGAGCGCGGTCACCGAGGCGCCGGCCGACCGGTGGTCCGCCGAACTCCTCGCGCAGTCAGGGGTGTCCGAGCCGGCCCGGGGCGGCTTCCTCGACGAGGTGGCCGCCTTCGACGCCGCCTTCTTCGGCGTCTCCCCGCGCGAGGCGCAGTCGATGGACCCCCAGCAGCGGCTCGCCCTCGAACTCGGCTGGGAGGCTCTGGAAAACGCCCGCATCCGCCCGGAACGGCTCCACGGCCACCGGACCGGGGTGTACATCGGTGCCACCGTCGAGGACTACGCCGTCCTCGTACACCAGCAGGGCCCCGAAGCGCTCGACCACTACACTCCGACCGGCCTCAACCGCTCACTCATCGCCAACCGCCTCTCCTACCACCTCGGTCTGCGCGGCCCCAGCATGACCCTGGACACCGCCCAGTCCTCCTCGCTCGTCGCGGTCCAGGCCGCGTGCGACAGCCTGCGCCGCGGAGACTGCGACGCCGCCCTGGCCGGCGGGGTGCACCTCAATCTCGCCCCCGAGAGCACCATCGCCATGGCCCGCTTCGGCGCGCTCAGCCCGAGCGGCCGCTGTCACACCTTCGACGCCCGTGCGGACGGGTTCGTACGCGGCGAGGGAGGCGGCCTCGTCGTCCTCAAGCCCCTCTCCAGGGCACTGGCGGATGGCGACCACGTGCACTGCGTGATCCGCGGCGGGGCGGTCAACAACGACGGCGGCGGGCCCGGCCTCACGACCCCGGATGCCGCAGCGCAGGAAGAGGTGCTGCGCCTGGCCTGCGCACGCGCCGGCATCCACCCCGGCGACATCGGCTATGTGGAGCTGCACGGCACCGGCACCAAGGTCGGCGACCCCATCGAGGCGGCCTCGCTCGGCGCCGCTCTCGGCACCGACCCACGACGGAGCACCCCGCTGCCGGTGGGCTCGATCAAGACGAACATCGGCCACCTCGAAGGCGCCGCCGGCATCGCGGGACTGCTGAAGGTGGTGCTGTGCGTGGAGCACGGCCACCTCGTACCGAGCCTGAACTTCGCGACACCCCACCCCGACATTCCGCTCGACGCCCTGAACCTGCGGGTGCAGACCGAGTCCGGCGCATGGACGGCGCAGGAGGGGCGGCAACTCGTCGCCGGGGTCTCCTCGTTCGGCATGGGGGGCACGAATGCGCATGTGATCGTGGGGCGCGCCGAGGAGGCCGAGCAGGCAGGGTCGGCTGAGGGAGGTGAGTCTGCTTCGTCGTCTTCCTCGTCGGCAGCGGGCGTCGTGGTGCCGTGGGTGGTGTCCGCGCGTTCTGCCGAAGCCTTGGCGGCGCAGGCGGAGCGGTTGGCGTCGCGGGTGGCCGGGACGGGGCTGTCGCCGGTTGATGTGGGCTGGTCGTTGGTGGCGTCGCGGTCGTCGTTCGAGCACCGGGCCGTCGTCGTGGGCGCGGAGCCCGGCGAACTGGCCGCCGGGGTACGGGCGGTGGCGGAGGGTCGCCCCGATGCCGCCGTGACACTCGGCGAAGCAACCGACCGCTCCGGCGGAACGGTGTTCGTCTTCCCGGGGCAGGGGTCGCAGTGGGCCGGTATGGCAGTGGAGTTGCTGGACACTTCGCCGGTGTTCGCGGGTCGGTTGGCGGAGTGTGAGGCGGCACTGGAGCCGTTTGTCGACTGGTCGCTGACTGCGGTCGTGCGTGGGTCTGAGGGTGCGCCGGGTCTGGAGCGGGTGGATGTGGTGCAGCCGGTGTTGTGGGCGGTGATGGTGTCGTTGGCGGAGGTGTGGCGCGCCCATGGTGTGGAGCCCGCGGCGGTCGTCGGCCACAGCCAGGGGGAGATCGCCGCGGCGTGTGTCGCCGGGGCGTTGAGCTTGACGGACGGCGCTCGTGTGGTCGCGCTGCGGAGCAAGGCGATCCGTGCGCTGTCCGGCCGTGGCGGAATGGTGTCGGTGGCGCTGCCCCGGCCTGACGTGGAGGAGTTGATCGAGCCGTGGGGTGGTCGGGTTTCGGTTGCTGCGGTCAATGGTCCGTCGTCGGTGGTGGTGTCCGGTGATGGTGATGTTCTGGGCCGGCTGGTGGAGGAGTGCCGGGAGCGTGAGATCCGTGCGCGGCGGATCGAGGTGGATTACGCCTCGCATTCGGCGCATGTGGAGTCGATCGAGGAGACGCTGAGGGAGGTCCTGGCGCCGGTCGCGCCACGGAAGTCGTCCGTGCCGCTGTTCTCGACGACGACGGGGGACTGGCTGGACACCGCCGAGATGGACGCCGGCTATTGGTTCACCAACCTGCGGCGGACGGTGGAGTTCGCGCCCGCCATCGAAGCCCTCACCGCGGCCGGCCACCCCACGTTCGTCGAGGTCAGCCCGCACCCCGTCCTGACCATGCCGGTAGGGGAGACGGTCGAGGCCGTGGGCGCCGAGGGGGTGGTCGTGGGCACACTGCGCCGCGGTGAGGGTGGTCTCGCCCGGTTCTACGCCTCACTTGGCGAGCTGTATGTGCAGGGCGTGGACGTCGACTGGTCCCCGGCCTTCGCCGCCCACCGTCCCCGGCTCGTGGACCTGCCGACCTACGCTTTCCAGCGGGAGCGGCACTGGGTGGAGCCAACCGCCGAGCGCCCCCGCCGGACCGCCACCTACGAGCCGGGCCGGTCTGTCGGCCACACGACCGACCACCCCACGACCGACGGCCCCACGACCGTGGGCTCCGGGGCGAGCCGACCGACACTCGACGTCGTACGGGACCATGCTGCCGCCGTGCTCGGCCACCGGGACCCCTCCGCGCTCCACGCGGGCCGGACATTCAAGGACCTGGGCTTCGACTCGGTCACCGCCGTAGAACTGCGGAACCGGCTGAACCGCGTCCTCACGGTACGGCTGCCGTCCACGGCGCTGTACAACCATCCTTCACCCGCCCGGCTGGCCCGCTATCTCGACGCCGAACTCCTGGGCGCCCCCCACACCTCGGAGCCGGCGCCCGGCCCGGCCACCGACCCCGACGAGCCGATCGCCATCGTCGCGATGGCCTGCCGCTACCCCGGTGGCGTGCAGTCGCCCGACGACCTCTGGCAGATCCTGCGGGACCGGGTGGACGCGGTCACGCCGTTCCCCACCGACCGGGGCTGGCCCACCGACGGGCTGTACGACCCCGACCCCGAACGCTCGGGCACCAGTTACGTACGCGAGGGTGGGTTCCTCGATGCGGCCTCCTTCGACGCCGGGTTCTTCGGAATCTCGCCGCGCGAGGCCCTGGCGATGGACCCGCAGCAGCGGCTTCTGCTGGAGACCTCCTGGGAGGCGCTGGAACGGGCCGGCATCGACCCGACGAGCGTTCGCGGCAGCCTCACGGGCGTGTTCGTCGGTGCCATGGCGCAGGAGTACGGCCCCCGGCTGCACCAGGCGAACCACCAGGTCGAGGGCCATGTCCTGACCGGAACGACCACGAGCGTGGCCTCCGGCCGGATCGCCTACACGCTCGGTCTCGAAGGACCGGCCATCACCGTGGACACGGCGTGCTCCTCCTCCCTGGTGGCGCTGCATCTCGCGGCGCAGGCCCTGCGCGCGGGAGAGTGCACCCTCGCGCTCGCCGGCGGGGCGACGGTGATGTCCCGGCCCGGCATGTTCGTGGAGTTCAGCCGGCAGCGGGGGCTCGCGCCCGACGGCCGGTGCAAGCCGTTCGCCGCGGCCGCCGACGGCACCGCATGGGGCGAAGGCGCCGGGATCCTGCTGCTGGAACGTCTGTCGGAGGCACGCCGCCACGGCCACCCGGTGCTTGCCGTGCTGCGCGGCAGCGCCACCAACCAGGACGGTGCCTCGAACGGCCTCAGCGCCCCCAACGGCCCCTCGCAGGAACGTGTGATCCGGGCCGCGCTCGCCGCTGCCGGGCTGCGGCCCTCCGAGGTCGACGCGGTCGAGGCGCACGGCACCGGCACGGCGCTCGGCGACCCCATCGAGGCGCAGGCGCTGCTCGCCACGTACGGGCAGGAGCGGGACGAGGGCCGGCCGCTGTGGCTCGGCTCGCTCAAGTCCAACATCGGGCACACCCAGGCCGCCGCCGGTGTCGCCGGGGTCATCAAGATGGTGCTCGCGCTGCGGCACGGCGTCCTCCCGGAAACCCTGCACCTCGACGCACCGTCCCCGCATGTGGACTGGTCGGCGGGCACGGTACGGCTGCTCACCGCGGCCCAGCCGTGGGAGGAGAACGGGCAGGTTCGTCGGGCCGGCGTCTCGTCGTTCGGTATCAGCGGCACCAATGCGCATGTGATCGTAGAAGCGTCTCCGGCCACAGCCCCGGACGAACGGGCCGACGGCGAGGGCCGGGCCGACGGCGAGGGCCGGGTTGCCGACGAGGACCAGGACGGCGCGGAAGCAGCGGACGGTGGCAGCGCCGAACAGCCCGTCGTGCCATGGGTCGTGCACGGCCGGACCTCGGACGCACTGCGCGCACAGGCATCCGCACTCGCCGCCCACCTCGACTCCCTCCCCGATGCCGCCCCCTACGACGTCGCGCACTCCCTGCTCACGACTCGCGCGGCACTGGAACACCGAGCGGCGCTCATCGGCGCCGACCGCGCCGCACTGCTCGCGGAGCTGCACGCCGTGGCCGCGGGCGACCCCGGCCCCCACACGGCCACCGGCGCCGTACCCACGTCCCCCGGGCCAGGAGCCGTGTTCGTCTTCCCGGGGCAGGGGTCGCAGTGGGTCGGTATGGCGGTGGAGTTGCTGGATGCTTCGCCGGTGTTTGCGGGTCGGTTGGCGGAGTGTGAGGCGGCGTTGGAGCCGTTTGTCGACTGGTCGCTGACTGCGGTGTTGCGGGGGGCTGAGGGTGCGCCGGGGCTGGAGCGGGTGGATGTGGTGCAGCCGGTGTTGTGGGCGGTGATGGTGTCGCTGGCGGAGGTGTGGCGGGCTCATGGTGTGGAGCCTGCGGCGGTTGTCGGTCACAGTCAGGGGGAGATCGCTGCGGCGTGTGTGGCCGGGGCGTTGAGCTTGGAGGATGGCGCCCGGGTGGTGGCGCTGCGGAGTAAGGCGATCCGTGCGCTGTCCGGCCGTGGCGGAATGGTGTCGGTAGCGCTGCCGTCGTCTGACGTATCGGATCTGATCAAGCCGTGGGGTGGTCGGGTTTCGGTTGCGGCGGTCAACGGTCCGTCGTCCGTGGTGGTCTCCGGTGATGCGGATGCGCTCGATGAGCTGATGGACGGGTGCAAGGAGCGCGAGGTCCGTGCCCGGCGCATTGAGGTGGATTACGCCTCGCATTCGGCTCATGTGGAGTCGATTCGCGAGGAGTTGCTGGAGGTTTTGGCACCGGTGGCACCCCGTCCGGCTGAGGTGCCGCTTTTTTCGACGGTGAGGGGAGAGTGGCTGGACACGAAGGCCATGGATGCCGGGTACTGGTTCACCAATCTGCGGCGGACGGTGGAGTTCGCGCCCGCCGTCGAAGCCCTCGTCGCCGCCGGCCACCGCACCTTCGTGGAGGTCAGCCCGCATCCGGTGCTCACCGTGCCGCTTCAGGAAACCGTCGAGGACGAGGGCGCGGATGCGGTGGTGACCGGCACCCTCCGCCGGGACGACGGAGGCCTCGCCCGGCTCTACACCTCACTCGGTGTGCTGTATGCGCACGGCGTGGACGTCGACTGGTCTCCCGCGTTCGCCGACCGCCGTCCGCACCGGGTGGAGCTGCCGACGTACGCATTCCAGCGGCAGCGGTTCTGGCTGGAGCCGGATGCTCCGGCGGTGGCAGCCTCCCCGGAGGAAGAGGCGTTCTGGACGGCCGTCGGGGACCAGGACGCAGCAACGCTGGCGGGGACTCTCGGCCTGCCCGGCGCCGAGGCCTTGGACGAGGTGCTGCCCGCGCTGTCGTCGTGGCACCGGAATCGGCGGCAGCGGGGCACCGCGGACGGCTGGCGCTATCGCGTCGTGTGGCGGCCCCTCACGGAGCCTGCCGCCCGGCAACTCGACGGCGAGTGGCTCGTGGTGGTCCCGGCCGGGTACGAGGACGACGCGCTGGTGCACGGCGCCCGCGAGGCGTTGGCGGAAGCGGGCGCACGCACCCACTCGCTGACGGTGGACGACCGTGCCGGGCTCGCGGACCTGCTGCGTCCCGGGCCCGGCCCCTTGGCCGGTGTGCTGTCGCTGCTGGCCCTGGACGAACGGCCGGACCGTACCCACCCCTGCGTTCCCACCGGCCTCTCGCTCACCCTCGCGCTGCTCCAGGCCCTCGGCGACGCCGGGATCGACGCCCCGCTGTGGTGCGTCACCCGAGGCGCGGTCGGGATCGGTCCCACCGCTGAGGCCGCCACGGGCGGCTCCGCGGGCGAGGACGATGCGCCGACGAACCCCGACCAGGCCGGGATCTGGGGGCTCGGGCGGGTCGCCGCGCTGGAACATCCGGAGCGCTGGGGTGGCCTGATCGACCTGCCCGGCCGGGCCGGTGGGCAGACCGCGGCAGAAGGTCGGACAGCAGCCGACGGTCAGGAAGTGGCGCTGCTGGCGCGGATTCTGGCAGCCGGGGGCGACGAGGATCAGCTCGCCGTCCGTGGGTCCGCCCTCTTCGGGCGGCGACTGCTCCCCGCACCCGTCGCCGGGAAGCCCCCGCGGCGCTCCTGGCGCCCGCGCGGCACCGTCCTCGTCACCGGCGGCACCGGAGCCCTCGGTGCCCATATCGCCCGCTGGCTCGCCGCCGACGGCGCGGAACATCTCGTCCTCACCGGCCGTCGTGGCGCCGACGTCCCCGGCGTGGCCGCACTGTGCTCCGAACTCCGTGACCAGGGCGTCCAGATCACCGTGGCGGGGTGCGACCTCGCCGATCGGCAGGCGGTGGCGGAGCTCGTACGGCAGATCGAGCGGGACGGGGAGCCGGTCCGGGCCGTGGTGCACGCAGCCGGTGTCAGCGCCCTCGGCTCGCTGGCGGAGGCCGGGCCGGCAGATCTCGCGGCGGCGCTCGCCGGCAAGGTCGCCGGAGCCGACCATCTGTCCTCCGCACTCGACCCCGCACAACTCGACGCCGTCGTCTACTTCTCCTCCATCTCCGGCACCTGGGGAGTGGCCGATCACGGTGCGTACGCCGCCGCCAATGCGCTCCTCGACGCCCGTGCCGCACGCGGGCGGGCCGACGGGCTGCCGGTGCTGTCGGTCGCCTGGGGCCCCTGGGCGGGCGGCGGCATGATCGCCGACTCGATCCACGACGTGCTGCGGCGCCGCGGAGTGCCCGTCATCGACCCGGACACCGCCCTCACCGCGCTCCAGCAGGCGCTCGACCACGACGACACCTCGATCGCGGTCGCCGACGTGGACTGGCGGCGCTTCCACAGCGTCTTCACTTCCGTACGGCCCAGCCGCCTGCTCACGGAGATCCCGCAACTCGCGGCGGACGAGGACGGAGACGGCGGCAGCGGTACGGATCGCGGCTCCGCCCGGTCGCCGCTCGCCGAGAAACTGGCCGGACTCGATGTCCGGCAGCGCACCGCAGCACTGCTGGATCTCGTCCGCGAACAGGTCGCCTCCGTGCTCGGTCACGACAAGACGGCCCCCGTGGACCCCGAACGCCCCTTCAAAGAGCTCGGTTTCGACTCGCTGACCGCCGTCGAGCTGCGTAACCGCCTGAGCCGGGCCACCGGGCTGCGGCTGCCCAGGACCGTCGTGTTCGACCATCCCAGCCCGGCAGCGCTCGCCGGCTACGTCGGCACCCAACTGACCGGCGCTGAGGAATCCGCCGCGCAGCCGGCCGCGGCGCCCGCCCCCCTCCCGGCCCCCGCAGACGACGACCCGATCGCCATCGTGGCCATGGCCTGCCGCTACCCCGGTGGCGTGCAGTCGCCCGAGGACCTGTGGCGGCTGGTACGGGAGGGCGTCGACGCGATGTCCGCCTTCCCCACCGACCGGGGATGGGACCTGGGCGGGCTCTACGACCCCGATGCCGACCAGCCGGGCCGGAGCTACGTCCGGGAGTCCGGATTCCTGGGCGACGCCGCTGACTTCGACGCCGAATTCTTCGGGATCTCGCCGCGCGAGGCCCTCGCCATGGACCCGCAGCAGCGGCTCCTCCTGGAGACCTCCTGGGAGGTCTTCGAGCGTGCGGGCATCGACCCCAAGTCCCTGCGCGGCAGCGGTACGGGCGTCTATATGGGCGTCACCGACCAGGAATACGGGAACCGCCTGCGCATGGCGGCCCCCGAGCAGATCGAGGGATATCTCGCGACCGGGGCGGCCACGAGCGTCGCATCCGGACGGGTCGCCTACACGCTGGGACTGGAAGGCCCGGCCGTCACGGTCGACACGGCGTGCTCGTCGTCACTGGTCGCCTTGCACATGGCGGTGCGAGCACTCCGCTCGGGGGAGTGCTCGCTCGCCGTCGCGGGAGCCGCGATGATCATGGCTGATCCCGGGCCGTTCATCGGCTTCAGCCGGCAGCGGGGGCTGGCGCGGGACGGGCGGTGCAAGCCGTTCTCGGCGGCGGCCGACGGCTTCGCCCTCTCCGAGGGCGTCGGTGTCCTGCTGGTGGAACGCCTCTCGGAGGCTCGCCGCAACGGGCACCCGGTGCTGGCGGTCGTCCGCGGAACGGCGGTCAACCAGGACGGTGCGTCCAACGGTCTCACCGCACCCAACGGTCCCTCCCAGCAGCGGGTGATCCGGGCCGCGCTCGCCGATGCCCGACTGTCGGCCGGTGAGGTGGACGCGGTGGAGGCGCACGGTACCGGGACGACGCTGGGCGACCCGATCGAGGCGCAGGCGCTGCTTGCCACGTACGGGCAGGAGCGGGACGCGGAGCGGCCGCTGTGGCTCGGCTCGGTCAAGTCGAACATCGGGCACACCCAGACCGTTTCGGGCGTGGCCGGTGTCATGAAGATGGTGCTCGCCATGCGGCACGGCGAGTTGCCGGCGACCCTGCATGTGGACGAGCCGTCGCCGCATGTGGAGTGGGCGTCGGGCGCGGTGGAGCTGCTGACCGAGGCCCGGCCGTGGACGGCCGAAGAGGACCGTCCGCGCCGCGCCGGCATCTCCTCCTTCGGCATCAGCGGGACCAATGCGCATGTGATCGTCGAGCAGGCGGAGGAGTCCGGGCAGGCGGAGCAATCTGATCAGGCGGAGTCGGCTGATGGAGGGGAGTCGGCTTCGTCGTCTTCGGCATCGGGTGTGGGTCCGGTGGTGCCGTGGGTGGTGTCCGGGCGGTCTGCCGATGCGTTGGTGGCGCAGGCGGAGCGGTTGGCGTCGCGGGTGGCGGGGACGGGGCTGTCGCCGGTTGATGTGGGTTGGTCGTTGGTGGCGTCGCGGTCGTCGTTCGAGCATCGGGCGGTCGTCGTGGGCTCGAAGACCGATGAACTGGCCGCAAAGCTAAGGGAGTTGAGCCCGGCTGCTGCGGTGGGTGATCCGGGCAGGACGGTGTTCGTCTTCCCGGGGCAGGGGTCGCAGTGGGTCGGTATGGCGGTGGAGTTGTTGGATGCTTCGCCGGTGTTTGCGGGTCGGTTGGCGGAGTGTGAGGGGGCGTTGGAGCCGTTTACCGACTGGTCGCTGACTGCGGTGTTGCGTGGGGCTGAGGGTGCGCCGGGGCTGGAGCGGGTCGATGTGGTGCAGCCGGTGTTGTGGGCGGTGATGGTGTCGTTGGCGGAGGTATGGCGCACGTATGGCGTTGAGCCCGCGGCAGTTGTCGGTCACAGTCAGGGGGAGATCGCTGCGGCCTGCGTCGCCGGGGCGTTGAGTCTGGAGGATGGCGCCCGGGTGGTGGCGCTGCGGAGTAAGGCGATCCGTGCGCTGTCCGGCCGTGGCGGAATGGTGTCGGTGGCGCTGCCCTCGTCCGACGTCTCGGACCTGATCAAGCCGTGGAACGGTCGGGTTTCGGTTGCGGCGGTCAATGGCCCGTCGTCCGTGGTGGTCTCCGGTGATGCGGATGCGCTCGATGAGCTGATGGAGGGGTGTCGGGAGCGCGAGGTCCGTGCGCGACGCATCGAGGTGGATTACGCCTCGCATTCGGCTCATGTGGAGTCGATCGAGGAGACGCTGAGGGAGGTCCTGGCGCCGGTCGCGCCCCGGAAGTCGTCCGTGCCGCTGTTTTCCACGGTGACGGGGGAGTGGCTGGACACGGCGGAGATGGATGCCGGGTACTGGTTCACCAATCTGCGGCGGACGGTGGAGTTCGCGCCCGCCGTCGAAGCCCTCGTCGCGGCCGGTCACCGCACCTTCGTGGAGGTCAGCCCGCATCCGGTGCTCACCGTGCCGCTTCAGGAAACCGTCGAGTCCGTGGGCGCGGATGCGGTGGTGACCGGCACCTTGCGGCGTGACGACGGTGGGCTGTCGCGCCTTTACGCCTCCCTCGGCGAGCTGTACGTCCACGGGGTGGAGGTGGATTGGTCCCCGTCCTTCGCTGCCGCTCGGCCGCAGCTCGTGGATCTGCCCACGTACGCCTTCCAGCACCGTCGTTACTGGCTGGAGTCCGGGCGGTCCTCGGTGGCCGGTGTTGTGGATCCGGTGGATGTGCGGTTCTGGGAGTCGGTGGAGCGGGAGGATCTGGAGGGTCTGGCGGCGACGTTGGGGCTGGCGGATCCGGGTGCTTTGCGTGAGGTGTTGCCGGCGTTGTCGTCGTGGCGGCAGGGCCGGCAGCAGCGGAGCACGGTCGACGGCTGGCGCTACCGGATCGTATGGCGACCCCAACCCGAGCCGGAGCGCGGCGAGTTGGAGGGTAGCTGGCTGATCGTTGTTCCCGCCGACCACCTGGACGACGACCTGGTGCAGGCGACCTCCCGCGGTCTCGGCGACCGGGCCCGCATCATGCCCGTGTCGGCCACCGCCGACCGTGCGGAACTGGTGGCACAACTGGCGGCGCTGGGCGGTACTGCCGATGAACCGCTGCACGTACTGTCGCTGCTCGCGCTGGACGACCGGGATGCCGGGGGCCACCGGGGAGTGCCCGGCAGTCTGCTCAGCACCCTGGCGCTCACCCAGGCACTCGCCGATACGGAGGTGAAGGCCCGGCTGTGGGCGGTCACCCAGGGGGCCGTCTCCACCGATGCCTGCGCGCGGGGACCGGAAACCCACCGGGTGTCCGACCCGGTACGTCACCCCGGGCAGGCGGCCATCTGGGGCCTGGCCCGAGTCTTCGGCCTCGATCACCACGAGCGGTGGGGCGGTCTCGTCGATCTGCCGGGGACCCTGGACGAGCACGCGCTGCGCCGCTTCCTGTCCCTGCTCAGCGGCGACGGCAGCAGCCAGGACGAGTACGCGATTCGCCCGTCCGGTGTCCATGTCCGGCGCATGGTGCGTGCGCCCCTCGACCCGTCGGCGGTGGCCGAGCCGTGGCAGCCGCGCGGCACGGTCCTCATCACCGGCGGCACCGGAGCCCTCGGCGCCCATGTGGCGCGGGCGCTCGCGGCCGGCGGCGCGGAGCACCTGGTTCTCGCCGGCCGGCGCGGACCGGATGCCCCCGGCTCGGCCGAGTTGTCCGCCGAGCTGACCGCACTCGGTGCGCGCGTCACGGTGGCCGCATGCGATGTGACCGACCGGGCCGCCGTGGCCAAGCTGCTGGACTCCTTCACCGACGAGGCCCCGCTGACCGCCGTCGTGCACACCGCGGGCGTCGTCGGCGAGGCCCGCCCACTCGACGAGACCTCCCTCGATGACGCCATGGCCGCCGTACACGCCAAGGTCTCCGGCGCCTGGCACCTCGACGAGCTGCTGGCCGATCACCCGCTGGACGCCTTCGTGCTGTTCTCCTCCGGCGCCGGAGTGTGGGGCAACGGCGGCCAGGGGCCCTACGCGGCAGCCAACGCCGCTCTCGACGCCCTCGCCGAATGGCGCCGGGCACAGGGCCGCCCGGCCACCTCCCTCGCCTGGGGGGCCTGGGCGGGCGGCGGCATGGTCGACGAGGCCGTGGCCGAGCAGCTGCGTCGCCGCGGTGTCCCCGCAATGGATCCCGGCCTGGCCGTACACGCGCTGCGGGAAGCCGTCGACCACGGGGAGACCACCCTCGTCGTCGCCGACATCCGATGGGACCGCTTCCTCCCCGCCTACACGGTCAGCGGGCCCCGGCCCCTCCTGGACGAGCTGCCGGACGTACGGCAACTGCTCGCGGGTCAGGAGGAGCAGGCGGACGAGGCCGGCGACAAGGGCTCGGACCTGCCGGACAGGCTGGCCGCGCTTCCGGAGCCCAAGCGCAAGCGCATGCTCCTGGACCTCGTCCGCACCCATGCGTCCGCCGTACTGGGGCACTCCTCCACCGATGCGGTCCGGCCCGCGCGGGCCTTCCGCGAGCTGGGCTTCGACTCACTGACCGGAGTGGAGCTGCGCAACCGGCTCAATGCGGCCACCGCGCTCACCCTCCCCGCCACTCTGGTCTTCGACCACCCCACACCGACCGCACTCGCCGAGTACCTGCGGGACGCACTCCTGCCCCCGGAACCGGACGCGGGGAGCGAGACCCCCGTGCTCCCCGAGCTGCAACAGGTCGCGAGCGCACTGCAAGCGGCCACCGACGACGACACCCGGCAGGCGCTCACCGATGGACTGCGCGGCCTGCTCGCCCACTGGGAAGGCCAGGCGACGCCGCCGGTGGAGACCGTCGACGACGAACTCGCGGAAGCGAGCGATGAGGACATGTTCGACCTGATCGACAGGGAACTCGGGATCGGCTGATCCGGAACGTACACCGACCGCCGGTTTCTTGAAGGGCTGACGCTACATGGACAACGAGGACAAGCTCCGCGACTACCTCAAGCGGGTCACCACCGACCTGCGGCAGACCCGCCGCAGGCTGCAGGAGGTGGAGTCGCGAGAGCACGATCCCATTGCGATCGTCGCGATGGCCTGCCGCCTTCCGGGAGGAGTGGCCTCCCCCGAAGAGCTGTGGCGGCTGGTGGCCGAGGGCACCGACGCCATCGGTCCCATGCCGACCGATCGCGGCTGGGACGTGGACAAGCTGTACGACCCGGACCCCGACCGCCCGGGCAGCAGCTACGTCCGCCAGGGCGGCTTCCTCTACGACGCCCCGGAGTTCGACGCCGGCTTCTTCGAGATCTCGCCGCGCGAGGCCCTCGCCATGGACCCGCAGCAGCGGCTCCTCCTGGAGACCTCCTGGGAGGTCTTCGAGCGCGCGGGCATCGACCCGACATCGGTACGCGGCAGCGCAGCCGGCGTCTTCGTCGGGTCGAGCAACCAGGGCTATGCCGCTGCCGCCGACGAGAGCACCGCCCCGGAGGGCGTCGAGGGCCATCTGCTGACCGGAGGTTCGGCAGCTGTGCTCTCCGGACGGCTCGCCTACAGCTTCGGGCTGGAGGGGCCGGCGGTCACCGTCGACACCATGTGCTCGTCCTCGCTGGTCGCCCTGCATCTCGCCGTCCAGGCGCTGCGGCACGGCGAGTGCGAGATGGCGCTCGCATGCGGAGCGACCGTGATGTCCTCGGCACGGAACTTCGTGGAGTTCAGCCGTCAGCGGGGGCTCGCGCGAGACGGCCGGTGCAAGCCGTTCGCCGCGGCCGCCGACGGCACCGCATGGGGCGAAGGCGTCGGCGTCCTGCTGCTGGAGCGCCTGTCGGAGGCCCGCCGCAAGGGCCACCCGGTGCTGGCGGTCATTCGCGGCAGCGCCACCAACCAGGACGGTGCCTCGAACGGTCTGACCGCGCCGAACGGTCCTTCCCAGCAGCGGGTCATCCGCGCCGCGCTGGCCAACGCCGGTCTGTCCGCCGGTGAGGTGGACGCGGTGGAGGCGCACGGTACGGGCACCACGCTCGGCGACCCCATCGAGGCGCAGGCGCTGCTCGCCACGTACGGGCAGGAGCGTGACGCGGACCGGCCGCTGTGGCTCGGCTCGGTCAAGTCGAACATCGGACATGGGCAGGCCGCCTCCGGCATCGCCGGAGTGATGAAGATGGTGCAGGCGATACGCCATGGCGTACTGCCCGCGACGCTCCATGTCGACGCGCCCTCACCGCATGTGGACTGGTCGACGGGGAACGTCCGTCTGCTCACCGACGAGACCGCCTGGCCCGAGACCGACGCGCCCAGGCGGGCCGGAGTGTCGTCCTTCGGCGGCAGCGGCACCAACGCCCATGTCCTGCTCGAACAGGCACCGGCCGAGGAACCTGCCGATGAACAGCTCGCAGCGGCCGCCCCCGCACAGCAGGCTGCGCCTGCCGCGCTGCCCTGGGTGGTTTCCGGACGCTCCGCGACGGCCTTGCGCGCGCAGGCAGAGCGACTGGCGTCGTGGGCGGAGACCGCCGGCCAGTCGCCGGTGGACACCGGGCACTCGCTGGTGGCCTCGCGTGCGGCCCTTGAGCATCGAGCCGTGGTGGTGGGCACCGACCAGGACGCACTGGTCGCCGGACTGCGTGCCGTGGCGGAGGGCGAGACGCCCGCCGGTGCGGTGGTGGGCGACGCCGGAACCCTGGAGGGGGACGCCGATGTGGTGTTCGTCTTCCCGGGGCAGGGGTCGCAGTGGGTCGGTATGGCGGTGGAGTTGTTGGATTCTTCGCCGGTGTTTGCGGGTCGGTTGGCGGAGTGTGAGGCGGCGTTGGAGCCGTTTGTCGACTGGTCGCTGACTGCGGTGTTGCGGGGGGCTGAGGGTGCGCCGGGGCTGGAGCGGGTGGATGTGGTGCAGCCGGTGTTGTGGGCGGTGATGGTGTCGCTGGCGGAGGTGTGGCGGGCCCATGGTGTGGAGCCTGCGGCGGTCGTCGGGCACAGTCAGGGGGAGATCGCTGCGGCGTGTGTGGCCGGGGCGTTGAGCTTGGAGGACGGCGCCCGTGTGGTCGCACTGCGCAGTAAGGCGATCCGTGCGCTGTCGGGCCGTGGCGGGATGGTGTCGGTGGCGCTGCCCTCGTCTGACGTATCGGATCTGATCAAGCTGTGGAACGGTCGGGTTTCGGTTGCGGCGGTCAATGGTCCGTCGTCCGTGGTGGTCTCCGGTGATGCGGATGCGCTCGATGAGCTGATGGAGGGGTGTCGGGAGCGCGAGGTCCGTGCCCGGCGCATTGAGGTGGATTACGCCTCGCATTCGGCTCATGTGGAGTCGATTCGCGAGGAGTTGCTGGAGGTTTTGGCGCCGGTGGCACCCCGTGTGGCCGAGGTGCCGTTCTTCTCGACGGTGACGGGGGAGTGGCTGGACACGGCGGAGATGGATGCCGGGTACTGGTTCACCAACCTGCGGCAGACGGTGCGGCTGGAGCCTGCCGTGCGTGCGCTGCTGGAGGCGGATCACCGGGTGTTCGTGGAGGTCAGCCCGCATCCGGTGCTCACCGTGCCGCTTCAGGAAACCGTCGAGTCCGTGGGCGCGGATGCGGTGGTGACCGGCACTCTCCGCCGGGACGACGGTGGTCTGTTGCGCCTCTACGCCTCCCTCGGCGAGCTGTACGTCCACGGGGTGGAGGTGGACTGGTCCCCGGCCTTCGCTGCCGCTCGGCCGCAGCTTGTGGATCTGCCCACGTACGCCTTCCAGCACCGTCGTTACTGGCTGGAGTCCGGGCGGTCCTCGGTGGCCGGTGTTGTGGATCCGGTGGATGTGCGGTTCTGGGAGTCGGTGGAGCGGGAGGATCTGGAGGGTCTGGCGGCGACGTTGGGGCTGGCAGATCCGGGTGCTTTGCGTGAGGTGTTGCCGGCGTTGTCGTCGTGGCGGCAGGGCCGGCAGCAGCGGAGCACGGTCGACGGCTGGCGCTACCGGATCGTATGGCGACCCCAACCCGAGCCGGAGCAAGCCAAGTTGGCGGGACCCTGGCTCGTCGTTGTCCCCGCCGACTACCTGGACAACGACCTCGTACGCGCCACTCTTCAGGGCATCGGTGACAACGGCGCAGAGACCGTACTCCTCGTCCTTGAGGACTCGACGACCGACCGCCAAGGCGTGGCCGACCAGCTGCGGAACTCCCTGGTGACCGGCGCCCCCAGCGGTGTCCTCTCCTTCCTCGCCCTGGACGAGCGGCCGCTGACCGAGTTCCCCGAGGTCACCGTGGGACTGGTCCAGTCGGTGGCCCTGATGCAGGCGCTCCTCGACGCCGACGTCGAGGCTCCGCTGTGGCTGCTCACGACCGAGTCCGCCGCCACCGGTTCCGCCGACGACGCAGTCCGGAACCCGCTCCAGGCGGCCGTCTGGGGCCTGGCCCGGGTGTTCGCCCTGGAGCACCCCAAGCAGTGGGGCGGCCTCGTCGATCTGCCCGCCGCATTGGACGACCGTGGTGCGGCCCTGCTGTCCGGGGTCCTCGCCGCGGGCGGGGACGAGGACCAGCTAGCCCTCCGCGGCTCCGCGCTCCTCACCCGCCGACTCACCCGCGCCCCACTGGACGGCGGCGAGCCGGCCGCCCCCTGGCGTACCAGCGGAGCTGCCCTGGTCACCGGCGGTACCGGTGGTCTCGGTGCGCACACCGCCCGGCTGCTCGCCCGTAGTGGCGCCGAGCATCTGGTGCTGACCAGCCGGCGTGGCCCGGACGCACCGGGCGCGGCCGAACTGCGGGACGAACTGACCGCGTTGGGCGCCCGCGTCACCATCGCCGCCTGCGATGTGACGGACGCCGATGCGCTGGCCGAGCTGGTCGCCCAGGTCGAGTCGGACGGCCCGGCCATCCGTTCCGTCGTGCACACCGCCGGAGTCGGGCTGCTCGTGCCGCTCGCCGACACCACGCTGCAAGAGTTTGCCGAGGGTGCCCGCGCCAAGCTGCTCGGTGCCCGCAACCTCGACGCGCTCTTCGACCGCGACGGACTCGATGCGTTCGTGCTGTACTCGTCCGTCGCCGGCACCTGGGGCAGCGGAGACCACGGTGCCTACGCCGCGTCGAACTCCTACGTCGACGCGCTCGCCGCACACCGGCGCGCCCGCGGTCTGACGGGTACCTCGATCGCCTGGGGCATCTGGAGCCCGGAAGGCGGCGGGATGGCCGTCGACGTGGTCCAGGAACAGCTGCGCTGGCGCGGCATTCCGTTCATGCCCGCGCACCTGGCCGTGATGGGACTCCAGCAGGCGCTCGACCACGATGAGACCTTCCTCGCCGTGGCCGACATCGACTGGGAACGCTTCGTCCCCGTCTTCACCGCCGCCCATCGCCGCCCGCTGCTGCACGAGGTCCCCGAGGTCCTGCGGGCGCTGGAGGCCGACGAGGCCGACACGGACGCCGCCGAAAGCACCTCTGAGTCGCTCCGCACCCAGCTCGCCGGGCTGGCCCCCGCCGAACGCGAGCGGCAGCTCTCCGACCTCGTCCGCAAGCAGGTCGCGGCCGTACTCGGATACTCGGACACCTCGGAGGTCGAGGTCGGCCGCGCCTTCCGCGAGCTGGGCTTCGACTCCCTCACCGCGGTGGAGCTGCGCAACCGGCTCAACGCGGCCACCGGACTGAAGCTCCCCGCCACCGTGGTCTTCGACCATCCGACCGTGAAGGCGCTCGCCGGACATCTGGAGACCACCCTGGTCGGTGCGAGCGGCGCCCGGTCCGTACCGGCCGCCGTCCCGGAAACCGTGGCCCCCGTCGCCCCGGCCGAGGACGACGCGATCGCGATCGTGTCCATGGCCTGCCGCTACCCCGGTGGCGTGCGGTCGCCCGAGGACCTGTGGCAGCTCGTACGGGACCGGACGGACGCGATCTCGGAGTTCCCCGCCGACCGAGGCTGGGACCTCGACGGGCTCTACGACCCGGACCCGGACCGCACCGGTACCTGCTACGTCCGCGAGGGCGGATTCCTCGACGCGGCCGGTGACTTCGACCCCGAGTTCTTCGGGATCTCGCCGCGCGAGGCCCTCGCCATGGACCCGCAGCAGCGGCTCCTCCTGGAGACCTCCTGGGAGGCGATCGAGCGCGGTGGCATCGACCCCCGAACCCTGCGGGGCACATCGACCGGCGTCTTCTTCGGAGCCGCCTACCAGGGGTACGGCACCGGCGAAGCCCCCGAAGGACTGGAGGGGCACCTCATCACCGGAACGGTGACGAGCATCGCCTCCGGCCGCATCTCCTACACGCTCGGACTGGAAGGCCCCGCGGTCACGCTGGACACGGGCTGTTCGTCCTCGCTGGTGGCGCTGCATCTGGCCGTACAGGCGCTTCGCTCCGGGGAGTGCTCCCTGGCGATCGCCGGAGCCGCGGCGGTGATGGGCGAACCGATCGGCCTCGTGGGCTTCAGCCGGCAGCGGGGGCTGGCGCGGGACGGGCGGTGCAAGCCGTTCTCGGCGTCGGCCGACGGTATGGGCATGGCCGAGGGCGTCGGCGTAATGCTGGTGGAACGCCTCTCGGATGCCCGCCGCAACGGCCACCGGGTGCTGGCGGTCGTCCGCGGAACGGCGGTCAACCAGGACGGTGCGTCCAACGGTCTCACCGCACCCAACGGCCTCTCCCAGCAGCGGGTGATCCGGGCGGCGCTGGCCAATGCCGGTTTGTCGGCCGATGCGGTGGACGTGGTGGAGGCGCACGGTACGGGTACGTCGTTGGGCGATCCGATCGAGGCGCAGGCGCTGCTCGCCACGTACGGGCAGGAGCGGGACGCGGAGCGGCCGCTGTGGCTCGGCTCGGTCAAGTCGAACATCGGACACAGCCAGGCCGCCTCCGGCATGGCCGGGATCATCAAGATGGTGCAGGCGCTACGCCACGGCGAGCTGCCGGCGACGCTCCATGCCGACGAGCCGTCGCCGCATGTGGAGTGGGCGTCGGGCGCGGTGGAGCTGCTGACCGAGGCCCGGCCGTGGGCGGTGGAACACGGCCGTCCGCGCCGCGCCGGCATCTCCTCGTTCGGCGTGAGCGGGACCAATGCGCATGTGATCGTCGAGCAGGCGGAGGAACACGAACAGGCGGAGTCCGAAGACGGGGAGCCTGTTTCGCTGTCCTCGTCCTCGGGTGGCGTGCTCGTGCCGTGGGTGGTGTCCGGGCGGTCTGCCGATGCGTTGGTGGCGCAGGCGGAGCGGTTGGCGTCGTGGGTGGCGGGGACGGGGCTGTCGCCGGTTGATGTGGGTTGGTCGTTGGTGGCGTCGCGGTCGTCGTTCGAGCATCGGGCGGTTGTCGTGGGCTCGAAGACCGATGAACTGGCCGCAAAGCTGAGGGAGTTGAGCCCGGCTGCTGCGGTGGGTGATCCGGGCAGGACGGTGTTCGTCTTCCCGGGGCAGGGGTCGCAGTGGGTCGGTATGGCGGTGGAGTTGTTGGATGCTTCGCCGGTGTTTGCGGGTCGGTTGGCGGAGTGTGAGGGGGCGTTGGAGCCGTTTGTCGACTGGTCGCTGACTGCGGTGTTGCGGGGGGCTGAGGGTGCGCCGGGGCTGGAGCGGGTGGATGTGGTGCAGCCGGTGTTGTGGGCGGTGATGGTGTCGTTGGCGGAGGTGTGGCGGGCTCATGGTGTGGAGCCCGCGGCGGTCGTCGGTCACAGCCAGGGGGAGATCGCCGCGGCCTGCGTCGCCGGCGCCCTGAGTCTGGAGGACGGCGCCCGTGTGGTCGCACTGCGCAGTAAGGCGATCCGTGCGCTGTCGGGCCGTGGCGGAATGGTGTCGGTGGCCCTGCCCTCGTCCGACGTCTCGGACCTGATCAAGCCGTGGAACGGTCGGGTTTCGGTTGCGGCGGTCAACGGTCCGTCGTCCGTGGTGGTCTCCGGTGATGCGGATGCGCTCGATGAGCTGATGGAGGGGTGTCGGGAGCGCGAGGTCCGTGCGCGTCGCATCGAGGTGGATTACGCCTCGCATTCGGCTCATGTGGAGTCGATTCGCGAGGAGTTGCTGGAGGTTTTGGCGCCGGTGGCACCCCGTGTGGCCGAGGTGCCGTTCTTCTCCACGGTGACGGGGGAGTGGCTGGACACGACGGAGATGGACGCCGGGTACTGGTTCACCAACCTGCGGCAGACGGTGCGGCTGGAGCCTGCCGTGCGTGCGCTGCTGGACGCGGATCATCGGGTGTTCGTGGAGGTCAGCCCGCATCCGGTGCTGACGATGCCGGTACAGGAGACCGTCGAGTCCGTGGGTGCGGATGCGGTGGTGACCGGCACTCTCCGCCGGGACGACGGTGGTCTGTCGCGTCTCTACGCCTCCCTCGGCGAGCTGTACGTAAACGGCGTGGAGGTGGATTGGTCCCCGGCCTTCGCTGCCGCTCGGCCGCAGCTCGTGGACCTGCCCACGTACGCCTTCCAACACCGCCGCTACTGGCTCGAATCGGCCAAGCCCGCAGCCGGGTCGGCCGCTTCTGGACTCGTCGATGCCGGATTCTGGGAGACCGTCGAGCGCGGGGACGCGGACACGCTCGCCGAGACGCTCGGGCTGTCCGATGACGGTGCGTTGCGCGAGGTGCTGCCCGCGCTCTCGCTGTGGCACCAGCAGCGGCAGCAGCGCAGCACGGTCGACGGCTGGCGCTACCGGATCGTCTGGCGGCCCCAACCCGAGCCCGAGCGCGTCGGCTTGGACGGTACGTGGCTGGTCGTCGTACCTGACGGTCACCAGGACTCCCCGGTGGTCGAGGGCGTCGTCGGCGCGCTCCGGTCGGGCGCCGTGGACATCCGGACCCTGATCGTCGGTAAGGAGGACGCCGACCGGGAACGGCTCGCGGGCCGGCTGCGGGACGAGGCCGGGGCGGCGGCCGGGGCGATCGCCGGGGTGCTCTCCCTCGTGGCCCTGGACGAGCAGCCGTGGACCGCCACCCAGACCCTGCCGGCCGGGTTGGTGCTGATGACGTCGCTGCTCCAGGCGCTCGGTGACGCCGGGATCGACGCTCCGCTGTGGTGTGCAACCCGGGGCGCGGTGTCGGTCAACCGTGCCGATGTCGTCGCTCGGCCGACGCAGGCGATGGCGTGGGGGCTGGGCCGGATCGCCGCCTTCGAATATCCGCAGCGGTGGGGCGGACTCGTCGATCTGCCGGGTGAGTTGGACGAGCGGGCCGGGCGACGGCTGGTCGCCCTGCTGGCGCAGACCTGGGGTGAGGACCAGGTGGCGCTGCGCGGTTCCGGCGTCTTCACCCGTCGGATGGTGCGGTCGCTGCCGGGGGACCGGCCCGCCGGTGAGGGATGGCGGCCGCGTGGCACCGTCCTGGTCACCGGTGGTACGGGCGCGTTGGGCGGGCACCTCGCCCGCTGGCTCGCCCGCAACGGGGCGGAGCATCTCGTACTCGTCAGCCGCCGGGGCCCGGAGGCGCCGGGTGCCGCCGAGCTCGTCGAGGAGCTGGCCGGGCTCGGCGCGCGGGCGACCGTGCGGGCCTGTGACGTCGGTGACCGGGAGGCGGTGGCGGCACTCGTCGCGAGCCTGCCGCCGGAGCAGCCGCTGACGGCCGTGGTGCACACGGCGGGAGTGCTCGACGACGGGGTGATCGACCAGCTCACCGCGGACCGCGCCGGGACCGTGTGGGAGCCCAAGGCGGGCGCCGCGTTCGCCCTCCACGAGGCGACCCGGCAGCTCGACCTCTCGGCGTTCATCCTGTTCTCCTCCATGGCGGGCACGCTCGGCGGCCCCGGCCAGGGCAGCTATGCGGCGGCGAACGCCTGCCTGGACGCGCTCGCCCTGCAGCGCCGTGCCGAGGGACTGCCCGCGACCTCGATCGCCTGGGGAGCCTGGGGCGGCGGCGGTCTGGTGGGCGAGGAACTGGCGGAGCGGCTGCGCCGCGACGGAGTGCCGCCGATGGATCCCGACCTGGCCGTCTCCGCCCTGCAGACGGCCCTGGACGAGGACGAGACGTTCCTGGTCGTCGCGGACGTCGACTGGCACAAGGCCCCGGCCCGGCAGGTCGCCGCGGTGCGTGAGCTGCCCGAGGTCCAGGCGTCGGCCGGGGCGGGTGCGGACGAGGCCGCGGTGCGCGGTGACGCCGCGCCGCTCCTCGCGCGACTGCGGGACCGTGCACCGGCAGAGCGGCGTGCCGCCCTGCTGGACGACGTACGGGCCGCGGCCGCCGCCGTCCTCGGCTTCGACCGACCCGACGCGCTCCCCGCCGACCGGGCGTTCCGCGACCTGGGCTATGACTCGCTGACCGCCGTCGAGCTGCGCAACCGGCTCGCCGAGGCGACGGGTCTGCGGCTGCCGGTCACCTTGGTGTTCGACCACCCGACGGCGACCGCGCTCACGGCGTTTCTCCACGACGGCCTCTTCGGCGCGGTGGCGGAGAGCACGGGCCCGGCCGCACCTGCCGTTCCGGTCGACGACGATCCGGTCGTCATCGTCGGGATGAGCTGCCGCTACCCGGGGCAGGCCGACTCGCCCGAGGAGCTGTGGCGGCTGCTCGACGGGGGCACCGACGCCGTCTCGGGCTTCCCCACCAACAGGGGCTGGGACATCGAGCGGCTCTACGACCCGGACCCCGACAAGCCGGGCACCTTCTACGCCCGCGACGGGGGATTCCTCTACGACGCCGACCACTTCGACCCGGCGTTCTTCGGGATCTCGCCGCGTGAGGCCGTCGCGATCGACCCGCAGCAGCGGCTCCTCCTGGAGACCTCCTGGGAAGCGATCGAACGGGCGGGCATCGACCCGGAGGTGCTCCGCGGCACGGCGGCCGGCGTCTTCGTCGGTTCGAACTACAACGACTACGGCTCCCGTGCGCACACCGCCCCGGAGGGCATGGAGGGATATCTGGCGACGGGCAGCGCGAGCAGCGTCGCCTCCGGCCGGATCGCCTACACCTTCGGTCTGGAGGGGCCGGCCGTCACGGTGGACACCGCGTGTTCGTCGTCGCTGGTCGCCCTGCATCTGGCGACCCAGGCCCTGCGGTCCGGCGAATGCTCGCTGGCACTGGCCGCCGGTGTGACCGTGATCTCCACCCCGCAGACGTTCATCGAATTCAGCCGGCAGCGGGCGCTCGCTCCCGACGGCCGCTGCAAGGCGTTCTCGGCGGATGCCGACGGCGCCGGGTGGGCCGAGGGCGTCGGTGTCGTCCTGCTGGAGCGGCTGTCCGAGGCCCGTCGGCGCGGACACCCGGTACTCGCCGTCGTCAAGGGCACGGCCGTCAACCAGGACGGTGCCTCCAACGGCCTGACGGCACCCAACGGTCCGTCCCAACAGCGGGTCATCCGCCAGGCGTTGGCGAACGCGGGCCTGACCGCGGGCGACATCGACGCCGTCGAGGCGCACGGGACCGGCACCCAGCTCGGCGACCCGATCGAGGCCCAGGCGCTGCTTGCCACCTACGGCCAGGAACGGCCCGCGGAGCGCCCGTTGTGGCTCGGCTCGATCAAGTCCAACATCGGTCACACCCAGGCCGCGGCCGGTGTCGCCGGCGTCATCAAGATGGTGCAGGCGATGCGGCACGGTGTGCTGCCGCGTACCCTCCACGTCGCGCAGCCGTCGCCGCACATCGACTGGTCGGCGGGGAACGTGCGGCTGCTGAGCGAGCCGCAGGAGTGGACACCGGGCGACGGCCCGCGCCGGGCCGGCGTCTCCGCCTTCGGCATCAGCGGGACCAACGCACATGTGATCCTGGAGGAGCCCGAGCCGGTGGCCGTCGAGTCCGGCGCCACACCGCAGGGCCCTCGGCCGGAGACCCCCGACGCCCCGGCGGCCGTCGTCCCCTGGCTGCTGTCCGCGCGGGGCGTCACGGCCCTGCGGGCCCAGGGCCGGCGGCTGGCCGCACACCTGGCCCGCCACCCCGAACTCGCGCCCGCCGATGTCGCGCTGTCCCTGGCCACCTCGCGCACCGCATTCGAGGACCGGGCAGCCGTCCTCGGCCGGGACACCGGTGAATTGACCGAGGCGCTCCGGGCGTTCGCCGAGGGCCGGGAGCACCCGCGGGTCGCCGTGGGCCGCGCCCGCGGCGGAAAGCTGGCCTTCCTCTTCCCGGGGCAGGGATCGCAGCGCGCCGGCACCGGACGGCGCCTCTACGCGACCCATGACGCCTTCGCCGACGCCCTGGACGCGGTCTGCGCCCACCTCGACGGCCACCTCGACCGGCCCTTGCGCGAGGTGCTGTTCGCCGAACCCGGCACCCCCGAGGCGGATCTGCTCGATCGGACCGTCTACACCCAGGCCGGTCTCTTCGCCCTCGAAGTCGCCCTGTTCCGGCTGCTCGAAGGCTACGGCGTGCACCCCGACCTGCTGCTCGGCCACTCGATCGGTGAAGTGGCCGCCGCGCATGTCGCCGGCGTGTTCTCCCTTGCGGACGCCTGCCGGCTGGTCGCCGCCCGCGGCCGGCTGATGCAGGCCCTGCCCGCCGGCGGAGCCATGGTGTCCGTCGATGCGGCCGAGGAGGACGTACTGCCGCTGCTCGCCCCGTACGAAGACCGGGTCGCGCTCGCGGCGGTCAACGGGCCGGCCGCCGTCGTCCTCAGCGGCGACGAGGACGCGGTCACCGAGCTCGCCGGTCAACTCGAAGCCTCCGGTCACCGGACCAAGCGGCTGCGGGTCAGCCATGCCTTCCACTCCGCCCACATGGACGCGATGCTCGACGAATTCGCCGTCGTGGCAGCCGAGTTGGACTACCAGCCGCCCACTACGCCCATCGTCTCGAACGTCACCGGGCGCCCGGCCACGGCCGAGGAGCTGTGCAGCCCCGCCTACTGGGTGCGGCACGTACGGCAGGCGGTCCGGTTCCACGACGGGGTCCGGACCCTGGAGGAGCTGGGCGCGCGGACACTTCTCGACCTCGGGTCCGGCGTGCTGACCGCCATGGCGGACGAGTGCCTGACCACGGACGGGACCGCCCTCGGTGCGGTGCTGCGCCGGGACACCGACGAACCGGAGTCGCTCACCACCGCGCTCGCCCACCTGCATCTGCAGGGCCACGGCCCGGACTGGCACCGCTGCCTCGCGCCCTCGGGCGGCCGGCGGGTGCCGCTGCCGACCTACCCGTTCCAGCGGCAGCGGTACTGGCTGGAGGCGGGCACGGACCTGACCGACGTCTCCGCCGTGGGGCTGGAGGCCGCGGGCCATCCGCTGCTCGGCGCGGCCGTGCCGCTCGCCGGTTCCGGCGGTGCCCTGTTCACCGGGCTGCTCTCGGCGGGGCGTCAGCCGTGGCTGGCCGACCACGCCCTGGACGGCACGCTGCTCTTCCCCGGCACGGGATTCCTGGAACTGGCTCTCCAGGCCTGCGCCCGGACCGGCGCCGGCCACCTGGAGGAACTCACCCTGCAGGCCCCGCTGGTGATCCCGGAGGACGGCACGGTCCAGCTCCAGCTCACGGTCGGGGACCCGGACGAGTCGGGCCGTCGCCCGCTGTCCGTCCACTCGCGCCCCGCCACCCGCCCGGACGACGAGGGGCGGCCCTGGACCCGGCACGCCGAGGGCACCCTCGCCGACGGCCCGCCCGAGACCGGGACGCCCGCCGACCTCACCGCCTGGCCCCCGCCCGGCGCCGAGCCGGTCGACGTCTCCGACCTGTACGAGCGCACCGCCGCGAACGGCTTCGCCTACGGACCTGCCTTCCGCGGCCTGGAGGCCGCCTGGCGCCGGGGTGACGAGGTGTTCGCCGAGGTCACCCTGCCCGAGCAGTACCGCGACACCGGCTTCGTGCTGCATCCGGCGCTGCTGGACGCCGCCCTGCACACCGTCGCCCTGGCCGCTCCCGACACCGAACGGGCCGTACTGCCCTTCAGCTTCCGGGCGGTCACCGCGGCACCGGCCGCACACCCGGACACCTTGCGGGTCCGCCTCGTCCGACAGGCCGACGACACCTACACCGTGCAACTGGCGGACGCCTCGGGCGCCCCGCTCGCCACGATACCGGCGCTCGTCCTGCGGCCGGTCGACCCCGCACAACTGGCCGCCGCCGGACCGAAGCCGGCCGACCTGTACCGGATGGACTGGACGGATCTGCCGCTGGGTGGTCAATCGGCCGAGCAGTACGCGGTCATCGGCACGGACGGAGTACCGGAGCCCGAGGGGCACGGCGCCCGGTACCCGGAGCTGTCCGCGCTGGCCGCGGCCGTCGACGCCGGGGCCGAGGTGCCCGCAACGGTCCTCGTCGGCTGCCCGCGGACCGAGGGCGATCCGGCCGAGGCCACCCGCCGGGCCGTGCACCACGCACTGGGCCTGGCACAGGCTTGGCTGAGCGACGAGCGGTTCAGCGCCTCGCGGCTGGTCCTGTGCACCCGTGACGCCGTGGCCGACCGGGCCGGCGCGGCGGTCTCCGGACTGCCGCAATCCGCCGTCTGGGGCCTCCTGCGCACCGCCAAGGCCGAGAACCCGGGCCGCTTCGCGCTGCTCGACCACGACGGCACGGCACGGTCCGCGGCCGCGCTGCCGGCCGCCCTGGCGACCGGCGAACCCGAGATCGCGCTGCGCGACGGCGCCGCCCGGGTGCCGCGCTTGGTACGGGCCCGGGCGGCCGAGCCGTTCCGGGGCCTCGGCACCGACGGCACCGTGCTGATCACCGGGGCCGGCGGCATGCTCGGCCGGCTCGTCGCCCGTCATCTGGTGACGGCACACGGCGTGCGCAGCCTGCTGCTCGCCAGCCGTCGCGGGCGGACCGCGGACGGGATGCCCGAACTGGAGAAGGAGCTGCGCGAACTGGGCGCGGAGGTCGACATCGCCGCCTGCGACCTCGCCGACCGGGACGACACCGCCCGGCTGCTGGCCTCGGTCTCCGCCGAACGTCCGCTCACCGCGGTGGTCCACACCGCGGGCGTCCTCGACGACGGGGTGCTCGGCTCGCTGACGCCCGAC
The DNA here is from genome assembly GCF_050433025.1 of Streptomyces auratus. NCBI lineage: Bacteria > Bacillati > Actinomycetota > Actinomycetes > Kitasatosporales > Streptomycetaceae > Streptomyces > Streptomyces auratus. The sequence continues at coordinate 3,788,697 of NZ_JBNGCB010000003.1, forward strand.
CGCATGGACACCGTGCTGCGGGCCAAGGCGGACGCCGTACTCCACCTCGACGAGCTGACCCGCGAGCTCGACCTGACGGCATTCGTCCTGTTCTCCTCGCTCGCCGGGACGTTCGGCGGGGTCGGGCAGGGCAACTACGCGGCGGCCAACGCGTTCCTGGACGCCTTCGCGCACGCCCGCCGGGCAGCGGGCCGGCCGGCAGTCTCCCTCGCCTGGGGCCTGTGGGCCGCACGCAGCGGGATGACCACCAAGCTGGACGAGACCGACCTGCACCGGATGGCCCGCGGCGGGGTCCGCCCCATGCCGTCGGAGCAGGCGCTGGCGCTCTTCGATGCCGCGCTCGCCACCGAGGAGGCGTTCCTCGCCCCCGCCAAGCTCGACATGGCGGCGCTGCGGGCCGCGGCCGGCGAGGTGCCCCCGCTGCTGCGGTCACTGACCGGACCGCGGCCCCCGGCGGGCCGGCCGGGCCCCGCGGCCGCCGCCGAAGCCGGACAGCTCGGCACCCGCCTCGCCACGCTGCCCGAGCGGGACCGGCGCCAGGCGGTGCTCGATGCCGTCCTGGGCCAGGCCGCGCTGGTCCTGGGCCACACCTCGGCCGACGCGATCGACCCCGAACGCGGCTTCCTGGAGCTGGGCTTCGACTCGCTGACCGCCGTCGAGCTGCGCAACCGCCTCACCACCGTGACCGGAACCAGGCTGCCCGCGACCCTGCTGTTCGACTACCCGGAACCGGGCGCACTCGCCGACCACCTGCTCGGCAGGCTGGCAGCCGCGGTGGAACAGCAGCCGGCCAACGGCGGCCCCGTATCCGGCCCGCTCGACGCGTGGGAGGCACAGACCGAGCGGCTCATGGACGACACCGCCGCCAGGACAGCGCTGCGCAGCCGGCTCCAGGGACTCATGGACCGGCTCGACAGCCTCCCCGCGGACCCGGACGCCGCACTGGAGAGCCGGCTGGACCAGGCGTCGGACGACGAGCTCTTCGACTTCATCGAGAACGAACTCGGCGGATCGTGAGGCGCTGAGTGCCCGTGCCGGTGTAGGGGCTGAGCGTCCGTGCACCGGCTCCGGCAGCCTCCTGACGGGCTGCCGGAGCCGGTGTCGGCGCGCCCCTCTACGTCTGCGGAGACGGCTCCACCCGGTGCACGTTCCCGGTCACAGCATCACCGCACCCTTCCGCACTCCTTCCCACGGGTGCGCCCTCGCGGGTGGCGTGGAAGGTGCGCCGGTAGGCGAGGGGGGCCACGCCGATGGCGGCGTGGAGGTGCTGGCGGAGCGAGGTGGCGGTGGTGAAGCCGACGTGACCGGCGATCTGGTCCACGGACAGATCGCTGGTTTCGAGGAGTTGGCGTGCCCGGGAGAGGCGCTGCTGCGTGAGCCACCGTCCCGGGCTCTCCCCGACCTCGCCCCGGAAGCGGCGCGCGAAGGTCCGTAGGCTCATCTGGGCATGTCCTGCGAGGTCGGTGAGGGTGAGCGGGAGGTGCAGGTGATCGAGGGCCCATTGCCTGGTGGCGGCCGTGGTGACGGCGGTCGGTTCGGGGACGGGGTGTTCGATGTACTGTGCCTGGCCGCCTTCCCGCCACGGTGGCACCACGCACAGCCGGGCGACATGGTTGGCCACCGCACTGCCGTGGTCGGTGCGTATGACGTGCAGGCACACGTCCACACCCGATGCGGCACCGGCCGAGGTGAGGACATCGCCGTCGTCGATGAAGAGCACGCCGGGGTCGAGCCGGACCCGGGGGAACAGGCGCCGGAAGTGTTCGGCGAGGGCCCAGTGCGTGGTGGCGGGGCGGCCGTCGAGCAGGCCGGCTGCCGCGAGGACGAAGGCACCGGTGCAGATGGAGACCAGGCGGGTGCCGGGGCGGATCATGGCGAGTGCGTCGGCGACGGGGCCGGAGAGTTCGCCGGTGGCCAACGCCAGGTCGAAGGGCGGGATCACCACGGTGCCGGCGGTGCGCAGGGCCTCGGGACCGTGGTCGACGGCGATCTCGAAGTCGGCGTTCGTGCGCACCAGGCGCCCGTCGACGGTGCAGGTGAGCAGCTCGTAGCGGCCGTCCGCGCTGCCGAAGACCCGGTTGGCGATGCCGAGTTCGAACGGATAGACCCTGTCGAGTGCGAGGACGACGATGCGGTGCGCCGATTCCCGCTGCGGTACCTGGGTCATGACACGGCCATCCCGTCCATCCGTCCTCCCCGCTGCTCGATTGGCAGAATCCCATCGAATAGTGACCATCATGCCATTGCTCCGTGCCGCCGCGCGGCGGCAGTGTGGACCGCATGAGTACAGCGACTTCACAACAGACCACCACAGAGCAGGCCGGGACCGCGCACCCGGCCACGATGCGGGCGATCAGCCAGGACGTTCTCGGCGGGCCCGAGGTGCTGAAGGAAGTGGAGGTGGCGCGCCCGGAACCCGGTCCGAGCGAGGTGCTGGTCAGAGTCCATGCGGCGGGGGTGAACCCCACCGACTGGAAGCATCGGGAACTGGGCATCTTCCTCGGCCAACCGCCGTTCGTCCTGGGGTGGGACGTCTCCGGGGTGGTGGAGGCAGTCGGAACGGGGGTCACCCTTTTCAAGCCGGGTGACGAGGTCTTCGGGATGCTGCCGTATCCATACGGGGTGGGCTCCCACGCCGAGTACGTCACCGGGCCCGCGCGCGCTTTTGCCCGTAAGCCCGCCACGATCGACCATGTCCAGGCCGGAGCACTCCCGCTCGCCGCACTGACCGCTTGGCAGGCACTTGTCGACACCGCCGCAATACGGGCCGGAGACCGGGTGCTGATCCACGCCGCGGCCGGGGGAGTGGGCCACCTCGCGGTGCAGATCGCCAAGGCGCGCGGCGCCTATGTGATCGGTACGGCCAGCGCGGCCAAGCACGCATTCGTGCGCGACCTCGGGGCCGACGAAGTGGTCGACTACCAGCAGGCCGACTTCGCCGAGGTCGTCCGCGACGTCGATGTCGTCCTGGACACCATCGGCGGCGAGTACCAGCTGCGTTCGCTGCGTACCCTGCGCCGTGGCGGCCTGCTGGTCTCGATCCTGCCCTTCCCGGCGCAGGGGCTGGCGGAAGCGGCCGACCGGCTCGGGATGCGCACCGAACTGCTGCTCGTCGAGGCCGATCACACCGGGATGAAGGCGATCGCCGAGCTCGCGGAGGGGGGCGCGCTCCGGGCGGCCATCGCGGGAACGTTCCCGATGGCTCAGGCCGTGAAGGCACACGAGCTCGGCGAGACGAATCGCACCACGGGCAAGCTGGTGCTCGTCATGGGAGCCACGAGCGGCGCGAGCGACTGATCGGCGAACGACCGAGAAGCCGCTCCGGCCGGCAACTGCCCTCCTGATCTACGATGGTGGCCGTCGCCTGCGGGTGAAGCGCCGGGCGGCCACGACGAGTGCCGTCACCGCGGTCACGGCCACCATCGCGAGCAGCCAGTTGCGCGAGTAGTCCAGCGGAAGCACCGAGGAGTTGGCCCGCTGCCCCGGGCGCAGCAGCACCGGCAGCGCCACCATGGTCAACGCGCCCGCGACCGTCAGCGCGCCACGAACCGGCCCGCGCACGCCACCGCGCACCAGCACCAGCCCGACCAGCAACACCAGCGGTGCGATCAACCCGTCGTGCAGCACCACCGCTCCGCCCAACCAGACCAGCACGCCGGTCAGGTCAGGGACGCCCCTCAGCAAGGACGCCCCGACGCCCATGAGCACCACGCCACCCACGCCCGCGAGGGCACGCATCACCTTCATGCCAGCACCTCCAGTCGGCCGACCCACTTGGTCTGGAGCACGCCGGGACGGTTCGGGGCGATGAGCCGCGCCGGGTAGCCGTGGTCGGGGTCGAGTTCCTCTCCGTTCAGGCGCAGGGCGAGCAAGGTCAACGGGTCGCGGGCGTGCGCCTGCCCCATCTCCGACACCCGGTAGCCGCCGCGCAGCTGCAACGACGTCACCCGCACCCGCGCGTGCGGCGGCGCGCCCGCCCGCTCCAGCAGGTCCACGACCCGCACACCCGTCCAGTGCGCTGACTTGCTCCACCCCTCCACGCAGGCGATCGACAGCTCCACCTCGTGCTGCGGCAGAGCGCGCAGCTCGTCCAGCGTCAGGGCGTACCGCTGCGGACCGTCCACCACCAGGCGGTACTCCTCGTCGGCGATCCGGCCGACGCCGGCCGCGGCAGCCGTCCGGTTGACGGGCAGGGACTGTGGGCCCTTGTCCGGGTGGCGCGGTGCGAACAGGGTGAAGTCCTTCAGCGGGGTGAAGGACTGGCCCACGGTGGTCAGTGTGACGGCCCCGACGGCAGCGCCCACCGCGGCCAGCAGGGACCGCCGGTCCGGTCCGTCCTGCGGCGGCAGGGCGAGCGTCCCGGGCGACCGCCGGCTCCAATGCGCCCGGATCTCGGGGGCCTTGATCGCGAGGTGCAGTACCAGCGCCCCGACGACCAGCCACGCCACGGCGTAGTGCACCGGCACGAACGAGAACGGCCACGGGTACCACTGGGCCGTGTTCAGCAACCCCGTCGCCAGCTCGAAGACGGCCCCTGCCACCAGTACGGCGATCGACAGTCGCTCCAGGGCGTGCTTGACCGACCGCAGTGGCGGCCATGCGAACAGCCGCGGATACACGGTCCACAGCTTGGCCAGCAGCAAGGGGATTGCCGCGATGCCGGAGGCGACGTGCAGGCCCTGGGTGAGCCGGTATCCCCACGACGGGCGGCTCGGGATGTGGTCGGCCAGCCAGCCCGGCGGATGCTGCATGACGTGGCTGACCAGTCCGGTGGCGAAGCACACGGCGAACGTCAGGCCCAGCCAACGGCCGATCGAGGTCGCCGTGCGGGCGTCATGGAGTCCGCCCTTGAACACCGGCGGAGAGAAGCGCGATTTCATGCGTCCCATCACAGCGGCCGCAAGGGCACGGTGGAACGAATCGTCTCCTTACGGAACGCGGACGTCGACTGATGGTGTCCGGGCGAGCACTCACTGTGGCGCGCTCGGTGGGTCGGTGCTCCCCAAGCCGGTGCCCGATCCGACGGACGCCCACCCGGCGACGACTTCCTCTGTCCGCCTTGGCACACCACACCCAATGCCCCACACGAAGTCACCGGTATTGCTCCTAGGGGTTCTCTTAGAGTCCCCGGCCGGCGCGCAAATCGGCTGACCGGCGCCCACAGAATGTGATCTGCGAGTAGAGGAATCCAGCGTCGTGGTCGCCGCTGTGAGGCAGGCCGCCGGTCCGCCGAGCGGTCCGGGGAAGGGAGCTGAACTGTGAGCGAGGGAAAGCTCCGCGACTATCTGAAAAGGGTGACGGCGGACCTCCACCGCACCGGCAAGCGGCTGCGCGAGATGGAGGCCCGCGAACGCGAGCCCATCGCGATCGTGGCCATGAGCTGCCGCTACCCCGGCAATGTGCGCTCGCCCGAGGACCTCTGGCAGCTGGTCGCCGACGGCACCGACGGCATCACGCCCTTCCCCGAGGACCGCGGCTGGAACGTGGACTCCCTCTACCACCCGGACCCCGCCCACCCCGGCACCTGCTACACCCGGGAAGGCGGCTTCCTCCACGACGCCGCCGACTTCGACCCGGACTTCTTCGCCATGTCGCCGCGCGAAGCGCTGGCGACCGACCCGCAGCAGCGCCTCCTCCTCGAAACGTCCTGGGAGGCCTTCGAACGGGCCGGACTGCGCCGGCAGACCCTCAAGGGCAGCCCCACCGGCGTTTTCGTCGGCGTCATGTACAACGACTACGGCTCGCGGTTCACCGAGCCGCCCGCCGGCCTCGAAGGACACCTGGGCAACGGCAGCGCCGCCAGCATCGCCTCCGGCCGGGTCGCCTACACCTTCGGCCTCGAAGGCCCGGCGGTGACCGTCGACACCGCCTGCTCCTCCTCCCTGGTCGCCCTGCATCTGGCCTGCAACGCACTGCGCCAGGGCGAGTGCTCCCTCGCACTCGCCGGCGGCGTGACGGTGATGTCCACCCCCGTCACCTTCCTGGAGTTCAGCCGCCAGCGCGGGCTGTCCGCCGACGGCCGCTGCAAGGCGTTCTCCGACGACTCCGACGGCACCGGCTGGGGCGAAGGCGTCGGCATGCTGCTGCTCGAACGGCTCTCCGACGCCCGCCGCAACGGCCATCGCATCCTCGGCCTCGTCCGGGGCACCGCCGTCAACCAGGACGGCGCGAGCAGCGGGCTGACCGCTCCCAACGGGCCGTCCCAGCAGCGCGTCATCCGCGCGGCACTCACCGCCGCGGGCCTCGCCGCGTCCGACGTGGACGCCGTGGAGGCGCACGGCACCGGCACCACCCTCGGCGACCCCATCGAGGCCCAGGCCCTGCTCGCCACCTACGGCCAGGGACGGGAAGCCGGCCGCCCGCTGTGGCTCGGTACGGTCAAGTCCAACATCGGTCACACCCAGGCCGCGGCCGGTGTCGCCGGAGTCATCAAGATGGTGCAGGCGATGCAGCACGGTGTGCTGCCCCGCACCCTGCACGCCGAGCGGCCCTCCACCCACGTCGACTGGAGCGAGGGCGAGGTCCGGCTGCTCACCGACGCCGTGGACTGGCCGGACACCGACCGGCCACGGCGCGCCGGGATCTCGGCCTTCGGGGTCAGCGGGACGAACGCCCACGCCGTACTCGAACAGGCCCCGCCCGCCGGAACCGCAGCACCGGCCACCGCAACCGGAGCCCCGGCCGCCGGCCCCGACGCGGCGGAGCCCGCACCTTCCGCCGAGCAGTCCGCCCCGGCGCCGCGACCCGCCGCCGTGCTCCCGGTGGTGCCCTGGGTGCTCTCCGCCCGCAGCGAACCGGCCCTCCGGGCCCAGGCGGCTCAACTGCTCGCTCACGCAGGGCAGTTGCCGGCGGACGTCCGCGCCGTGGACCTCGGTGCCTCGCTGGCCGCCACCCGTACCGCCTTCGAGGAACGCGCGGTGGTGCTGGGCGAGGACCGCGAGGAACTGCTCCAGCGCCTCGCCCGGTTTGCGCAGGGCGACGACACCGCGGCCGTCCGGGGCACGGCCGGCCGCGGCAAGACCGCGTTCCTCTTCGCCGGTCAGGGGGCCCAGCGGCTCGGGATGGGCCGCGACCTCCACGCGGCGTTCCCCGCCTTCGCGGAGGCCTTCGACGCGATCTGCGCCCACCTCGACCCGGAGCTGCCACAGCCGCTCGCGGACGTCGTCTTCGGCCAGGACGCGGCGGCGCTGGACCGGACCGGCTTCACCCAGCCCGCCCTGTTCGCCTTCGAGGTGGCGCTGTTCCGGCTCGTCGAATCCTGGGGCCTCACGCCGGACTTCCTGCTCGGCCACTCCATCGGCGAGCTGGCCGCCGCGCACGTCGCCGGCGTTCTCTCGCTGCCGGACGCCTGCCGGCTCGTGGCCGCCCGCGGCCGTCTGATGCAGGCGTTGCCGGCCGGGGGCGCGATGGTCTCCCTCCGGGCCGCCGAGGCCGAGGTGCTGCCGCTGCTGGCCGACGCCGGCGACCGGCTGAGCATCGCCGCCGTCAACGGGCCCGAGACGACCGTCGTGGCCGGCGACGAGGAGGCGCTCGCCCCGCTCGTCCGCCGCTTCGAACAGCAGGGCGGCAAGGCCAAGCGGCTCAGGGTGAGCCATGCCTTCCACTCGCCGCTGATGGCCCCCATGCTCGACGAATTCCACGCGGTCACAGCAGAGTTGACGTTCCATCAGCCACGTATTCCGGTCGTCTCCAATGTGACCGGGGAGCCGGCCACCGACCTGGCGACCGCCGCATACTGGGTGCGGCACGTACGGGAGGCCGTGCGGTTCGCGGACGGCATCCGCGCACTGGACCAGCGGGGCGTCACCCGTTTCTTCGAAATCGGGCCCGACGCCACCCTCACCGCCCTTGCCCAGGGCTGCCTCGACGCGGACCCCGGCCACCCCGGCCACCCCAGCCACCTCTACGTATCCGCCCTGCGCAAGGACCGGGCCGAGGCCCACAGCGTCCTCGCCGCGCTGAGCGCCCTGCACACCCGGGGCGCGAGCCCCGACTGGGACCGCCTCTTCCCCGGCGCCGACCGCATCGACCTGCCCACCTACGCCTTCCAGCGTGAGCGCTACTGGCTGGCGCCCGAGGCGGCCACCGCGCACCGCACCGGCGAACACCCGCTGCTCCCCACGGCCATCACGCTGGCGGACCGCAGCGCCGTCGTCTCCACCGGACGCCTCACCCCGTCCGCCCACCCCTGGCTCGCCGACCGGGCCGTCGACGGCTGCGTCCAGCTCCCCACGAGCGCCTACCTCGACCTCGCCCTCCACCTCGGCGCGCTCGCCGGCTGCGAGCACGTCGTCGAACTCGGCGTGGACGCCCCCCTCGTGCTGTCCGAGCGGTCCGCCGTCGAGATCCAGGTGGTGCTCGACGCCGCCGCGGACCCGGACGGACCGCGGACCCTGACGGTGCACTCCCGCCCCGCCGACCGGCAGGACGACGAGACGCCGTGGACCCGGCACGCCCACGGCGTGCTCACCCCGCAGCCGCCCGCACTCCCCGGCCATGACCTGCGGAGCTGGCCCCCCGCCGACGCCCGGCCGGTGGACATGAACGCCCTCCACGCGCCGCGGGAAGGCGCCGAGCCCCCGTCCGAAGGGCTGGTGGGCGCATGGCGGCAGGGCGACACGGTGTACGCACAGGCCGCGCTGCCCGAGGCGTACCGCGGCGACGCGACCCGGTTCGCCCTGCACCCGGCGCTGCTCGACGCGGTGCTCCAAGCGCTCCCGGCGGCGGGACACCCCGACGCCGTCGCCGTGTCCTGGCGTGACTGCGTGCTGCACGCGGTGGCCGCGGAATCGGTACGCGCCCGACTGGCCCCCGCGGACGACGGCGGCCTGGACATCCACCTCACCGACGAACTCGGCGAGCCCGTCGCCTCGTTCGGCTCCGTCACGCCCGTACCCGCCGTCGAGGCGGCACCGCCGCAGGCGCCCTCCGGACGCGATGATCTCTTCACCGTCGAGTGGACCGCACTGCAGCCGTCCGCGCCGCAGCAGCCGCCCGCCCGAATCGCCGTCCTGGGCGCGGAAAACACCGGGATCGACGCCGAACCACCCGCGTTCCACCGCGCACTGGACGCGCTCGCCACGGCCGTGGAGCAGGGCGCCGACGTCCCCGACCTCGTCGTCGTGCCCTGGCGGACCGGCGACACCGGCGAACCGGCCGACACCGCCCGCACCGCGGCCGGGCACGCCCTGACGCTGCTCCAGAACTGGCTCGACCGGCCGGCCCTCGCTCCCGCACGACTGGTCCTCCTCACCCGCGGCGCCGTCGCCACCGGCCCGGACGAGACCGTCACCGACCTGCCCGCCGCCGCGGTGTGGGGCCTGGTGCGCTCGGCGCAGTCGGAGAACCCCGACCGCTTCGTGCTCGTGGACGCCGACGCCGACCACGACGACGGAGGCGACGCCCTGCCCACCGCAGTGGTCAGCGCGGCCACGGGAGCCGGGGAAACCCAGCTCGCCCTCCGCGCCGGGCGCCTCCTGGCTCCTCGGCTGACCCGGCTGCCCCAGCACCCCCGGGGTACCCACCCCGCGGCCGGAGCCCGCTTCGATTCGATCCGCACGGTGCTGGTGACCGGAGCCACCGGAACCGTGGGCGCCGCCGTCACCCGGCACCTGGTGACCGGACACGGCGTACGGCATCTGCTGCTCGTCGGCCGCCGCGGGGCGACCGCGCCCGGCGCCGTACAACTGGCTGCGGAACTCCGCGAGTTGGGCGCCCGGGTGACCCTCGCCGCCTGCGACGTCGCCGACCGCACCGCCCTGGCCGACGTGCTGGCCGCCCTCCCCGAAGCGCACCCCCTGGGCGCCGTCGTGCACGCTGCCGGTGTCCTCGATGACGGGGTGATCTCCTCCCTCACCCCCGAGCGGATCGCCACCGTCCTGCGGCCCAAGGCCGACGCCGCGGTCAACCTCGACCGGCTCACCCGGGACCTCGACCTGTCGGCCTTCGTGCTGTTCTCCTCGGCCGCCGCCACCTTCGGCGGTCCCGGCCAGGGCAACTACGCCGCCGGCAACGCCTTCCTGGAAGCGCTCGCCCACCGGCGCCGCGCCGAGGGCCGGCCGGCCATGGCGCTCGGGTGGGGCATGTGGGCGGAGCGCAGCGAGATGAGCGCCCGCCTGGACGAGGCGGACCGGCGGCGGATGGACCGCGGTGGCGTCGGCGCGCTGTCCACCGAGGCGGCGCTCGCCCTGTTCGACCGCTGCCTGGCTCAGGACCGGGCCGTACCGGTCCCGGTGCCGCTCGATGTCGCCGCGATCCGCGGAAGCGGCCCGGCGGTTGCCCCGCTGCTCCGGGCGCTCGCCGGCCGGCCCGCCAAGCGGACCGCGGCCCCGGCGGCCACACCGGGCACCGGCCCCGCGTCCCCGGCCGACGCCCTGACTGCCCTGGCCGCCCTGGCGCCGCAAGAGCGCCACGCCCAGGTCCTCGACCTGGTCCGCACCGAGATCGCCGCCGTCCTCGGCCACACCTCCCCGGGCCGGGTCGACGCCGACCGGGCCTTCGGGGACCTCGGCCTGGACTCCCTGACCTCCCTCGAACTGCGCAACGCGCTCGGCCGCCGCACCGGACTGCCCCTGCCCGCCACCCTGGTCTTCGACCACCCCACACCCTCGGCCGTCGCCGGCTACCTGCTGGAGGAACTGCTCGGCAGCGCACAGGAGGTGGAGGCCTCCGGGCCCGATGCCACAACGGCCGGTGAGCCCGTCGCCATCGTGGCGATGAGCTGCCGCTTCCCCGGCGGCATCCGGACCCCGGACGCCTTCTGGGAGTTCCTGGCCGCCGGCGGCGACGCCATCGGCGAGTTCCCCGACGACCGGGGCTGGGACACCGCGGCGCTGTACGACCCCGACCCGGAGCACGAGGGCACGACGTACACCCGCCAGGGCGGCTTCCTCACCGAGGCCGACCGCTTCGACGCCGGATTCTTCGGCGTCTCGCCCCGCGAGGCCCTGGCCATGGACCCCCAGCAGCGGATCCTGCTGGAGATCTGCTGGGAGGCGTGCGAGCGGGCCGGTATCGACCCGCTGTCCCTGCGCGGCAGCCGAACCGGCGTCTTCGTCGGCACCAACGGGCAGGACTACACCACCCTCCTGGGCAACGCCGCCGAGTCCGTGGACGGATACCTGGGAACGGGCAACGCCGCGAGCGTGGTCTCCGGCCGGATCGCCTACTCCTTCGGCCTCGAAGGCCCGGCCGTCACCGTCGACACAGCCTGCTCCTCCTCCCTCGTCGCCCTGCACTGGGCCGTCCGCGCCCTCCAGTCGGGGGAGTGCTCGCTCGCGCTGGCGGGCGGCGTCACCGTGATGTCCACGCCCGCCGCGTTCCTGGAGTTCAGCCGCCAGCGCGGACTGTCCGCCGACGGCCGCTGCAAGGCGTTCGCCGACGGCGCCGACGGCACCGGCTGGGGCGAGGGCGCCGGCATGCTGCTGGTCGAGCGGCTGTCCGACGCCCGGCGCAACGGGCACCCGGTGCTGGCCGTCGTCCGCGGCAGCGCCATCAACTCCGACGGCGCGAGCAACGGCCTCACGGCACCCAACGGCCCCTCCCAGCAACGGGTGATCAGGGCCGCGCTCGCCGACGCCCGCCTCACCGCCGGTGACGTCGACGCCGTCGAGGCCCACGGCACCGGCACCACCCTCGGCGACCCGATCGAGGCCCAGGCACTGCTCACCACCTACGGCCAGGAGCGCGCCGGCGAGCAGCCCCTGTGGCTCGGGTCCGTGAAGTCGAACATCGGGCACACCCAGGCCGCGGCCGGCGTCGCCGGAGTGATCAAGATGGTGCAGGCCCTGCGCCACGGCCTGCTGCCGCAGACGCTGCACCTCGACGCCCCCTCGTCCCATGTGGATTGGACCGAAGGCGCCGTGGAACTGCTGGCCGCCCCCACCACCTGGCCCGAGCACGGGCGCCCCCGCCGAGCCGCCGTCTCCTCCTTCGGCTTCAGCGGCACCAACGCCCACCTCATCCTCGAACAGGCCACCCCGGAACCGGCCGGGCCCGACGCACCGGCGGACGGCACGCCGGCGGACGGCACGCAGCCCGCACCGGACGCACAAGAGGCCGCCGGCCCCGCCCCGCTGCCACTCGTCTGGCCGCTGTCCGCCCGCAGCCCCGAAGCGCTCCGCGCCCTGGCCGAGGCCCTGCACACGCACGCCGCGGACCACCCCGACCTGCCCGCCGCGGCCGTCGGCCACGCCCTGGCCACCACCCGGGCGTCCTTCGAGCACCGCGCGCTCGCCCACGGCACCGACCGCGCCGGCCTGCTGTCCGCCCTGGGCGGGCTGGCCGCCGGCGAGAAGCCGGCCACCGGAGCCGCCCTCGGCGTGGCCCGTCCCGGCGCACGCACCGCCTTCCTGTTCACCGGACAGGGCGCCCAGCGCCCCGGCATGGGCCACGAACTGCACCGCGCCTTCCCGGTGTTCGCCCACGCCCTCGACGAGATCTGCGAACACTTCGCCGGCCACCTCGACCGGCCGCTGCGCGACGTCATGTTCCACGACACCGACGGACTGCTGGACCGGACGGAATACACCCAGCCCGCCCTGTTCGCCATGGAGACCGCCCTCCACCGCCTCGTCGAGAGCACCGGCCTGCGCGCCGACCACCTGATAGGCCACTCCATCGGCGAGGTGACCGCCGCGCACCTCGCCGGGGTGTTCTCCCTGGCCGACGCCTGCGCGCTCGTCGCCGCCCGCGGCCGGCTCATGCAGGCGCTCCCGGAGACCGGCGCCATGGTCGCCCTCCAGGCGACGGAGGCCGAGGTGCGGCCGCTGCTCGACGGGCTCGACCAGCAGGTCTCCCTCGCCGCCGTCAACGGCCCCGACTCCGTCGTGCTCTCCGGCGACCGCGCCGTCGTGACCCGGATCGCCGACCAGCTGGCCGCCGACGGCCGCCGGACCAAGCAGCTCCGGGTCAGCCATGCGTTCCACTCCCCGCACATGGACCCGATGCTCGACGAGTTCCGCACCGTCGCCGAGGCCCTCACCTACCACGAGCCGCGCCTCCCCGTCGTGTCCAACCTGACCGGCGAGACCGCCACCGAACTGCACCTCCCCGACTACTGGGTGCGTCAGGTGCGGGGCGCCGTCCGGTTCCACGACGGCCTCCGCGGTCTCGCCGAGCAGGGCGTCCAGCGCTTCGTCGAAATCGGCCCCGACGGCACCCTCTCCGCCATGGCGGCCGGCTGCCTGCCCCCCGACGCCACCGGCACCGCCGTCATCCCGCTGCTCCGCGACCGGACGTCCGAGTCCCGCTCGCTGCTCGACGGCCTCGCCCGCGCCCACGTCCACGGCGCGGACCTCGACTGGTCCGCCGTCGCCAACGCCCACCCGGGGCGTACGGCCGTCACCGACCTGCCCACCTACCCCTTCCAGCGGCAGCGCTACTGGCCCACTCCCCGCCCGCTCGCCACCGCGGGGATCAGCCCGGCCGGCCATCCGCTGCTGAGCGCGGCCGTCGAACTCGCCGACGGCAGCCACCTGTTCACCGGCCGGCTCTCGACAGCCGACCAGCCGTGGCTCGCCGAGCACGCCCTGGCGGGCACCGCCGTCGTCCCCGGCACAGCCTTCCTCGAACTCGCCGTCCTGGCAGGCGACCGGGCGGGCTGCCCCCGGGTGGCGGACCTGACCCTGGTCAGCCCGCTCGTCCTGCCCGAGCAGGACGCGATGGACCTGCAAGCGGTCCTCGGCGCCGACGACGGGCAGGGCCACCGGTCGTTCACCGTCCATGCCCGTCCCGCCGACCCGGCCCCCGGCGAGCCCTGGACGCTGCACGCCACCGGCACCCTCACCGCCGCCCCTCCGGAGCCCATGGCCTCCGCCCCCTCGGCCTGGCCGCCCGCCGGCGCCGAGCCCCTCCCCGTCGAGGACCTCTACGAGCAACTGAGCGCGGGCGGGTTCGACTACGGGCCGCTCTTCCAAGGCCTTCATGCCGCCTGGCGCCACGGCGACCAGCTCCACGCCGAGGTCTCGCTGCCCCAGCCGGCACACCAGGACGCGGACCGCTTCGCGCTCCACCCGGCGCTGCTCGACGCCGCGTTGCACGCGACCGCTTTCCTGCTGACGGAGGACACCGGGAGCGGACGTCTGCCCTTCTCCTGGCGCGGAGTGCAGATCCACGCCACCGGGGCGACGCACCTGCGGGTCCGCCTCGACCTGTCCGCACCCGACACCGTCTCGCTCGCCCTCGCCGACGCCGATGGCCGGCCCGTCGCCGACATCGAGGCGCTGACGCTGCGGGAGATCTCCGCCGACCGGATCGCGCTCTCCGCCCGGTCCACCGGCCCCCTCTACCACCTCGACTGGCCCGTGGCCTCCCTCCCTACGAGGCTCCCCGAGGAGCCGGCCCGACTCCTCGTCCTGGACAGCGAAGACCTCGCCGTCGACCTGGACGCCGCGGGCCTGCCCGCCACCCGGCTGACCGGCCCTGACCTCCAGGAGGCCACCGGCGCCGTCCTCGTGGCCCTCCCCACCGCCGATCCGCACGAGGCGGCGACCGGCGCCCTGACACTGGTCCAGCGCTGGCTGGCGGACCCGCCCGCCGCGGCCCGGCTCGTCTTCGTCACCCGGGGAGCCGTCGACGCCCCCGGCACCACCCACCACGATTCCGCGGCCGCCCCGATCTGGGGCCTGGTGCGCTCGGCGCAGTCCGAACACCCCGGCCGTTTCGTCCTCGCCGACCTCGACGGCCAGGACACCTCGTACGCCGCCCTGCCCGCGGCACTGGCCACGAACGAGCCCCAATTCGCCGTCCGCGGCGGCACCGTGCACCTGCCGAAGGTCGCCCCCGTCCACGCCGGCACCGCACTGCGCGAACCCGCCGACGGTACCGGCTGGCGCCTCGGCATGACCGGCAAGGGCACCCTCGACCACCTCGCCCTCATGCCCCACGACGACGCCCAACGCCCCCTGGAACGGGGCGAAGTCCGCATCGCGGTGCGGTCCGCCGGAGTGAACTTCCGCGATGTGCTCAACGTCCTCGGCATGTACCCCGGCGACGCCGGCGCCTTCGGCCTCGAAGGCGCGGGCGTGATCACGGAGACCGGCCCCGACGTCATCGGATTCGCCCCCGGTGACCGGGTGATGGGGTTGTTCCCGTATGCCTTCGGTCCGGTGGCGGTGGCGGATGAGCGGATGGTGATCCGGATTCCGGAGGGGTGGTCGTTCGCGCAGGCGGCGTCGGTTCCGGTGGTGTTTTTGACGGCGTATTACGCGCTGGTGGAGCTGGGTGGGGTGCGGGCGGGCGAGTCGGTGTTGGTGCATGCCGGTGCGGGTGGTGTGGGGATGGCTGCGGTGCAGTTGGCGCGGCATCTGGGTGCGGAGGTGTTCGCGACGGCGAGCCCCGGCAAGTGGGGGACGTTGCGGGGGCTGGGGTTGGATGAGGCGCATATTGCCTCGTCGCGTGATCTGGACTTCGAGCGGTCGTTCCTGGAGGCCACCGGTGGCCGGGGCGTGGATGTGGTGCTGGATTCTCTGGCGCGGGAGTTCGTGGATGCTTCGCTGCGGCTGCTGCCGCGGGGTGGTCGTTTCCTGGAGATGGGCAAGACCGATATCCGTGAGCCGGAGCGGGTGGCGGCGGAGCATGCGGGTGTGCGGTATCAGGCGTTCGATCTGATGGAGGCGGGCGAGGACCGGATCGGGGAGATGTTTGCGCAGGTCCGGGAGTTGTTCGAGGGGGGTGTGTTGGAGCCGTTGCCGGTGACGGCGTGGGATGTGCGGCGGGCGCCTGAGGCTTTCCGGTATCTGAGTCAGGCGCGGCATGTGGGCAAGGTCGTGCTGACGATGCCGGTTCCGTTGGATGTGGAGGGGACGGTGTTGGTCACGGGCGGTACCGGTGGGCTGGGTGGGTTGGTGGCCCGGCATCTGGTGGCCGAGCACGGGGTTCGGCATCTGTTGTTGGCCAGTCGGCGGGGGCCGCAGGCTCCTGGTGTGGATGTGCTGCGTGAGGAGCTGGAGGCTCTGGGTGCGGAGGTGGAGGTCGCTGCTTGCGATATCGCCGACCGTGCGGCGTTGAGCGGGTTGCTGGAGTCCGTACCGAAGCACCACCCCCTCACCGCCGTCATCCACACCGCCGGCGTACTCGACGACACCGTCGTCACCTCGCTCACCCCGCAGCGGCTCCGCGCGGTCCTGCGCCCCAAGGCCGATGCGACGGTCCATCTGCACGAGCTCACCCGTGATGAGGACCTGGCGGCGTTCCTCGTCTTCTCCTCGACCGCCGGGGTGTTCGGCGCTCCCGGCCAGGCCAACTACGCCGCCGCCAACGCCTTCTGCGACACCTTCGCCGCCGAGCGCCGGGCCGCCGGGCTGCCCGCCACCTCGCTCGCCTGGGGGCCGTGGTCCCAGACGACGGGCATGACCAGCGGGCTCACCGAAGCCGATCTGCACCGCATGGCACGCGCGGGCCTGCCCGCCCTGCCCGCCGACCGCGGACTCGCCCTCTACGACGCGTGCCTCGGCCGGCCCGAGGCAGCCCTGCTGCCGATGCTGGTCGATCCCCGCGCCCTGGGCTCGGGCGGTCCCGTACCGCCGCTGCTGAGCGGCCTCCTGCCGACCGTGGCACGCCGGACGGCAGCCGCGGGCCCGGCGGCACCGGCCGGACCGGGCTCCGCCGAGACGCTGACCCGCACGCTCGCCACCCTGACTCGCGACGAGGCACACCACGCCCTACTCGACGTGGTGTGCACCCAGGTCGCCGCCGTACTCGGCCACGCCTCCGCGGCCGAGGTCGGCGACCAGCAGTCGTTCAAGGACCTCGGCTTCGACTCACTGACCGCGGTGGAGTTGCGCAACCGTCTCGGCACCGCGACCGGCGCCCTGCTGCCCGCCACCCTCGTCTTCGACTACCCCACCCCGCTGGCCCTCGTCGACCACCTGTGCGCGGAGCTCGTCCCCGAGCAGCCCGCGGAGCCGGCCGTCGCACCGGAGGACGAAGCAGCGGTACGGGAGGCCCTGGCAGCCATTCCCCTCGCCCGCCTACGGGCGGCCGGGCTGCTCGACGACCTGCTGGCGCTGGCGCAGCCGGCCACACCCGGCCCGGACCACGAGCCCGAGGCCGCCCCCGACTCCGACGCCATCGAGAGCATGGAAGTCGACGACCTCGTGCGCCTCGCGTTCGGCGCCACGGACGGCTGAGCACCGCCGTCCCGACGAAGCCACACCCGACGAAGCCGGAATGATGGAGAGCTGACCAATGGCCACGTCCGCGGATCAGATCGTCGAAGCCCTCCGGGCCTCGCTGCGGGAGAACGACCGGCTGCGCAAACAGCACCAGCAGCTGGTCGACGCCGCCGGTGAACCCCTCGCCATCGTCGCCATGAGCTGCCGCTTCCCCGGTGGAGTGCAGACCCCCGAGGAGTACTGGCAGCTGCTCGCGGAGGGCGTCGACGCGCTGTCCGAGTTCCCCGCCGACCGGGGCTGGGACCTGGGCGCCCTCGATGTGACGACCACCCGCGGCGGCTTCGTGCACACCGCCGACGAGTTCGATCCGCAGTTCTTCGGGATGAGCCCGCGCGAGGCGCTGGCCACCGACCCCCAGCAGCGGCTGCTCCTGGAAGTGTCCTGGGAGGCACTGGAGCGGGCAGGCATCGACCCGATGACGCTGCGCGGCAGCCGGACCGCCGTCTTCGCGGGCTGCAGCAATCAGGAGTACGGCTCCGGGCTGCGCGGCAGCGTCCCCGAGGGCGTCGAAGGGCACATCCTCACCGGCACCACGGGCAGCGTCGTCTCGGGCCGGGTCGCCTACGCCCTCGGCCTCGAAGGCCCCGCCGTCACCATCGACACGGCCTGCTCCTCCTCGCTGGTCACCCTGCACCTCGCCGCACAGTCCCTGCGGGCGGGCGAATGCGACCTCGCCCTCGCGGGCGGTGTGGCGATCATGTCGACCCCCGCTGCCTTCGTCGAGTTCGACCGGCAGGGCGGGCTCGCCCGCGACGGCCGGTGCAAGCCCTTCTCCGACGACGCCGACGGCACCGGCTGGGGCGAAGGCGCCGGCATGCTCCTCGTCGAACGGCTCTCCGACGCCCGCCGCAACGGCCACCCCGTGCTCGCCCTGCTCCGCGGCAGCGCCCTCAACCAGGACGGCGCCTCCAACGGCCTCACCGCCCCCAACGGCCCCGCCCAGCAACGGGTGATCCGCTCCGCGCTCACCGGCGCCGGGCTGACCGCCGCCGACGTGGACGCCGTCGAGGCCCATGGCACCGGCACGACGCTGGGCGACCCGATCGAGGCGCAGGCGCTGCTCGCCACCTACGGCCAGGACCGCCCGGCCGACCGGCCGTTGTGGCTGGGCTCGGTGAAGTCCAACATCGGGCACACCCAGGCGGCCGCTGGCGTGGCCGGCGTGATCAAGATGGTCCTCGCCCTGCGGCACGGCATCCTGCCGCAGAGCCTGCACACCACCCGGCCCTCCACCCACGTGGACTGGTCGGCGGGCAGTGTCCGGCTGCTGACCGAGCCCGTGGCCTGGCCGGACGGTGACCGGCCGCGCCGCGCCGCGGTCTCCTCCTTCAGCATCAGCGGCACCAACGCCCACACCATCCTGGAACAGGCCCCGGAGGACCGGACCCAGACGCCGGAGGTCGGGGAACAGCCCGCAGCGGACGGGGAACAGGCCGTCGAAGCCACCCCGCCCTCCACCTCCGCCCGACTTCCGCACCTCCCGTGGGTGCTCTCCGCCCGCAGCGCGGACGCCCTGCGGGCACAAGCCGGCCGTCTGCGCGCACACCTGGAGCGCCACCCCGACGCGGACCCGTACGATCTGGCCTACTCGCTCGCCACCTCCCGGTCGGCCTTCGAACACCGTGCGGTGCTGCTCGGCACCGACCCGGCCGACCTGCGCGGCAAGCTGACCGCACTCGCCGAGGAGGGCCCGCACGCCGCGGCCGCCGTCAGCGGCTCCCCGCTCCGCGGCAAGACCGCCTTCCTGTTCACCGGCCAGGGCGCCCAGCGCCTCGGCATGGGCCGCGAGCTCTACGAGACCTTCCCCGTCTTCGCCGACGCCTTCGACGCCGCCTGCGCACACCTCGACCCGGAGCTGTCACAGCCGCTCGCGGACGTCGTCTTCGGTCAGGACGCGGCGGCGCTGGACCGGACCGGCTTCACCCAGCCCGCGCTCTTCGCCTTCGAAGTGGCCCTCTTCCGGCTGCTCACCTTCTGGGGCATCAAGCCCGACGTCGTCATGGGCCACTCCATCGGCGAACTCGCCGCCGCGCACATCGCCGGCGTGCTGTCCCTCCCGGACGCCTGCCGCCTGGTCGCGGCCCGCGGACGGCTGATGCAGGCGCTGCCGCCCGGCGGCGCCATGGCCTCCCTCCAGGCGACCGAAGCCGAGGTGTTGCCGCTGCTGGCGGACGCCGCGGACCGCGTGAGCATCGCCGCGGTCAACGGCCCCGACGCCACCGTCATCGCCGGCGACGAAGCCACCGTGGACACCCTCGCCGGCCACTTCCGGGACCTGGGACGCAAGGTCTCCCGGCTGCGGGTCAGCCACGCCTTCCACTCGCCGCTCATGGACCCGATGCTGGAGGAACTGCGCGCCACCGCCCGCGGCCTCGCCTACCAGCAGCCGCAGATCCCCGTCATCTCCAATGTCACCGGCCGCCTCGCCGCCGCCGACGAACTGTGCAGCCCCGACTACTGGGTGCGCCACGCCCGTCAGGCCGTACGCTTCGACGACGGCGTCCGCGCCCTCGCCGACCGCAACGTCACCCGGCTCGTCGAACTCGGCCCCGACGGCACCCTCACCGCGCTGGCCGCGGCCTGCCTGCCCGACGGCGACAGGATGCTGACCCCCCTCCTGCGCAAGGACACACCCGAAGCCCTCGGCCTGCTCACCGCGCTCAGCAGGCTGCACATCTCCGGCGTCCCCCTGGACTGGGCCGCCCTGCTGCCCGGCGCGCGCCGCGTCGACCTCCCCACGTACGCCTTCCAGCGCACCCGCTACTGGCTGCACGCCGCACCCGCCGACGACATGCCCGGCAGCCGCCCGGCGGACTCCGCGTTCTGGACCGCCGTCGAGCAGCAGAACGTGCCCGAACTCGCCGACAGCCTCAGCCTCGACCGCTCCCTCCTCGAACCGGTCGTCCCCGCCCTCGCGGCCTTCCACCGCGACCAGCAGCAGCACTCCACCGCCCGGACCTGGCGGTACACGGAGCACTGGGAGCCGGTCGACGCCCATCCCGCCACGACCGCACCGGCCCACTGGCTGCTCGTCGTCCCCGACACGGACGCAGCACACCACCGGCCCGTCGCCGCCGCCCTCACGACCGCACTGGCCGGACACGGCGCGACCGCCACCACCCTGAGCCTGCCGCCGGACGCCGACGCCGACCACATCGCGCAACGGATCGAGGAGAGCCGCGACCGGGACGGTGACCCGGACGAGCTCCACGTCCTCTCCCTCCTCGGCCTCGGCACCGCCCGCGACCCCCACCACCCCGACACCCCCGCCGCCCTCGTCCAGACCGGTGCGCTCGTCCAGGCACTGCTCCGCACCGACGCCCCCGTCCGGCTGTGGACCGCAACCCGGGGCGCCGTCAGCATCGGCCGCTCCGACCCGCTCAGCGCCCCCGGGCAGGCCACCCTCTGGGGCCTCGGCCGCAGCGCCGCCATCGAACACCCCGACCACTGGACCGGCCTCGTCGACCTGCCCGAACAGCTCGACGAACGCGCCCTGGACCGACTGTGCGCGGTGCTCCACACACCCGCCCACGATCCCGCGCACGGCAACGAGTTCGCCCTGCGTGCCTCCGGCCTCTTCGCCCGCAGACTGGTCCGAGCCCCCCGCCCCGATCAGCCCCGCGGCGCGTCCGCCTGGGCGCCGGCCGGCACCACGCTGATCACCGGCGGCACCGGCACCATCGGCTCCGCACTCGCCCGCCAACTGGCCCGCGAAGGCGCCGCACACCTGCTGCTCATCAGCCGGCGCGGCCCCGACGCCCCGGGCGCCCAGGACCTGGTCGCCGAACTCACCGCCCACGGCACCCGTACCACCCTCGCCGCCTGCGACCCCGCAGACCGCGACGCACTGGCGCAGCTCCTCGCCTCCCTCCCCGAAGACCAGCCCCTGACCAGCGTCTTCCACACCGCAGGCGTCCTCGACGACGGCACCCTCGCCACCATGGACGCCGAGCGGTTCGCCACCGTGCTGCGCCCCAAGACCGAGGCCGCCGCCAACCTCCACGAACTGACCCGCGCCCACGACCTGACCGCGTTCGTCCTCTTCTCCTCCATCGCGGGCACCCTCGGCGCGGCCGGCCAGGCCAACTATGCGGCGGCCAACGCCGGCCTGGACGCCCTCGCCCAGCACCGACGGGCCCACGGCCTGCCCGCGACCAGCATCGCCTGGGGCCCCTGGGCACACGACGGCATGGCAGCAGACCCCACCCTGCGCGCCAAGCTCAGCCGCGCGGGCCTGCCGCCCATGGAGCCGGAGACCGCACTGGTCGCACTGCACCAGGCACTCGACCACGGCGAGACACACCTCGTCATCGCCGACATCGACTGGGACCTGTTCCCCGCCGGCCGCAACGCGCTCTTCCGCAAACTGCCCGAAGCCGCCGCCCAGAACCCCGGCCAGGACACCCCGGCCGACGACGTCCGCAGCCTCCTCGCCACCCTGCGCACCCCAGCCGAACAGGAACAACACCTGCTCCGCCTGGTACGCCGGACCACCGCCACCGTCCTGGGATACCCGGGCCCCGACGCCGTCGAGACCACCCGCACCTTCCAGGAACTCGGCACCGATTCCCTCACCGCCGTCGAACTGCGCAACACCCTCTCCACGGCCGTCGCGCTGCCCCTGTCCCCGACGCTGGTCTTCGACTATCCGACGCCGACGGCACTGGCCCGTCATCTGCGCGCCGAACTCCTGGGAGACCTCGGCGAGCAGCACACCGCAGCCCTCGCGCACCCCGTCCAGGACGACGGGGAACCGATCGCCATCGTCGGCATGGCCTGCCGCTACCCCGGGGACGTACGGTCACCGGAGGACCTCTGGCAGCTGATCGCCGACAACGGCGACGCCATCACGCCCTTCCCCGACGACCGCGGCTGGAACATCGACGCCGTCTACGACCCCGACTCCGGCTGCCCGGGCACCAGTTACGTCCGCGAGGGCGGATTCGTCCACAGCGCCGGCGACTTCGACCCCGGCTTCTTCGGAATCTCGCCCCGCGAGGCCCTGGCCATGGACCCCCAGCAGCGGATGCTGCTGGAGATCTCCTGGGAAGCCGTCGAACGGGCCGGCATCGCCCCGCTGTCGCTGCGGGGCAGCCGCAGCGGACTCTTCGTGGGCTGCGGCTACCAGGGCTACGGTTCGGGTTCCGTCGATATGCCCGACGACCTCCTGGGCCATCTGCTCACCGGCAGCTCCGGCGCCGTGGTGTCCGGCCGCGTGGCGTACGCCCTGGGCCTGGAGGGACCCGCGGTGACCGTGGACACCGCATGCTCGTCATCGCTGGTCGCCTTGCACCTCGCGGTGCAGTCCCTGCGCTCGGGCGACTGCGACCTCGCCCTCGCCGGCGGCGTGACCGTGATGTCCACGCCGGGTGCGTTCATCGAGTTCAGCAGGCAGCGGGGTCTCGCCGCGGACGCCCGCTGCAAGCCGTTCGCCGACGCCGCGGACGGCACCATCTGGGGTGAGGGCGCCGGCGTCGTGCTGGTGGAGCGCCTCTCGGACGCCCGGCGCAATGGCCACCGGGTGCTCGCGGTCGTCCGCGGCAGCGCCGTGAACCAGGACGGCGCGTCGAACGGCCTCACGGCCCCGAACGGCCCCTCCCAGCAGCGGGTGATCCGGCAGGCACTGGCCGGCGCGGGCCTGACGGCATCGGACGTCGATGCGGTCGAGGGCCATGGCACCGGCACCACCCTGGGCGATCCGATCGAAGCTCAGGCACTCCTGGCCACCTACGGCCAGGACCGCGACGCGGACCGGCCGTTGTGGCTGGGTTCGGTGAAGTCGAACATCGGCCACACGCAGGTGGCAGCGGGCGTGGCCGGTGTCATCAAGATGGTGGAGGCCCTCCGGCACGGCGTCCTGCCGCGGACCCGGTACGCGGAGCAGCCGTCCTCGCACGTGGACTGGTCGGCCGGGCAGGTCCGGCTGCTGGCCGAGGACATACCGTGGCCGGCGGCGGACCGGCCCCGCCGGGCCGGCGTCTCGTCCTTCGGCGTGAGCGGCACCAACGCCCATGTCATCCTCGAACAGCCTCCCGCGGACGAGCCCCAGGACGAGCTTCAGGACGAACTCCAGGGCGGCGACCCTGAGGACGCACCCACTCGGGCGCCCGCACCGGCCCTCGTGCCCTGGGTACTGTCCGGACGCAGCGAGGCGGCCCTCAGGGCGCAGGCAGCGCGCCTTGCCGCGCATCTGACCGCCCACCCCGTACTCGACCCGCGGGATGTGGGACTCTCGCTCGCCACCACCCGATCGCCGTTCGAGCACCGAGCCGTCGTACTCGGCGAGGACCGGGAAACGCTGCTCAACAGCGTGCACGCCCTCGGCCGCGGCGAGCCCCAGGGCCACGTAGCCGAAGGCATGACCACCTCCGAAGGCAGCCTTGCCTTCCTGTTCACCGGGCAAGGGGCACAACGACTCGGCATGGGACGGGAGTTGTACGAGGCCTTCCCGGTCTTCGCGGACGCTTTCGATGCGGTGTGTGCGCACTTCGACGGCGAGTTGGAGTCGTCGCTGCGGGGTGTGGTGTTCGGCGAGGATGCGGAGAGGCTGAATCGGACGGGGTTCACTCAGCCGGCGTTGTTTGCGGTGGAGGTGGCGCTGTTCCGGTTGGTGGAGTCTTTCGGTGTGCGGCCGGATTTCCTGGTGGGGCATTCCATTGGTGAGTTGGTGGCTGCGTATGTGGCGGGGGTGTGGTCGCTGGAGGATGCGTGTCGTTTGGTGGCGGCGCGCGGGCGGCTGATGCAGGCGTTGCCGGCGGGTGGCGCGATGGTCGCCCTTCAGGCCGCCGAGGGTGAGGTATTGCCCCTGCTGAAGGGCCAGCAGCAGCGGGTGAGCATAGCCGCGGTGAACGGACCGACGTCGGTTGTGATCTCCGGTGAGGAATCCGCGGTGGCGGAGATCGCCGCGCGTTTCGAGTCCGAGGGTCGGAAGGTGAAGCGGCTCCAGGTCAGTCACGCCTTCCATTCACCGTTGATGGAGCCGATGCTCGACGAGTTCCGTGCCGTCGCGGAGGGCGTGGCGTACGCGGAGCCGCGTATCCCGGTGGTCTCGAATCTGACCGGCGAGCTCGCCACGTCACATGAGTTGACGTCCCCCGCCTACTGGGTGCGGCACGTCCGCGAAGCCGTCCGTTTCGCCGACGGCATCCGCTGGCTGGCGGAGCACGAGGTCACCCGATTCCTGGAGATCGGCCCGGACGGCACCCTGACCGCCATGGCGCAGGGCTGCCTCGACAGTGACGCGGGCGCGGACCCTCTCCTCGTGCCCGCCCTCCGCAAGGACCGTCCGGAGGCCACCGGGCTCCTCACCGCCCTCGGCCACGCCTATGCCCGCGGCGTCCCCGTCGACTGGGCCACGCTCTTCGCCGGCACCGGCGCGCGCCAGGTCGAGCTGCCCACCTACGCCTTCCAGCACCAGCGTTACTGGCTCGGGCTCGCCCACACCAACGCCACCAACCTCGGTTCGGCGGGATTGCAGGCGGCCGAGCACCCCCTGCTCGGGGCCACCATGACGCTCGCCGACTCGCACTCCGTCGTCTTCACCGGCCGGCTCTCCGCGCAGGACCACCCGTGGCTGGCGGACCATGTCGTCGACGGCTCCCTCCTCGTTCCCGGTACGGCCTTCCTGGAACTCGCGCTCCGCGCCGCCGACCAGGCCGGTTGCCACCACGTCGAGTCACTGACCGTCGAAGCCCCCCTGGTGCTGCCGCCCCACGAATCCGTCCAGCTCCAAATGCGCATCGAGGAGCCGGACCTGCACGGCACCCGTGCACTCACCCTCCACTCCTGCCGCATCGGGAGCACCGGCGTCGCGGAGGAACCGTGGGTCCGGCACGCCACCGGCCTGCTCGGCTCGACCGATCACCGCGAGACCTTCGACTTCGCCGTCTGGCCCCCGGAGGGAGCGCAGCCCGTCCCGACGGACGGTCTCTACGAGGCCTTCGCCGACGCCGGGATCGCCTACGGCCCCGCCTTCCGCGGGCTGCAAGCCGTCTGGCAGCGGGACGCCGACCTCTTCGCCACGGTCGAGCTCCCCGAATCATCGGAGGCCTCGTCCTACGGGCTGCACCCCGCATTGCTCGACACCGTCCTCCATGCCCTGGCGCTCGAAGCGGACGAGACTGCCGTACTCGGACAACTGCCGGTCTCCTGGCAGGACGTGAAGCTGTACGCCTCGGGAGCCACCGTGCTGCGGGCACGTATCTCGACGAGCGCGGACGGCGCCCTGTCGCTCCAGCTGGCGGATGCCGTAGGACAGCCGGTGGCGGAGATCGCTTCCCTCACCCGGCAGCCGATGACGGCTGAGACGTTCAGCCGCGCCTGGCAGGGCAGCACCCACTCCGATGCCCTGTACCGGGTCGACTGGACCCGTGTGCCCGAGACCGCCGCGGAACCCGTCGACCTCGTCGATCTCGCGGATCTCGGGGGTCTCCATGACCTCGGCTCCGCACCGGACGAGGCCATGCCGCCGTTCGCCGCGCTGCGCCTCGACGCCCTCACCGGCGAACCCGACGGAACTCCCGCGGCCGCACGGGCCGCCACGAACCGGGCGCTGGCCTGCATACAGGAATGGACGGAAGCCGAGCACCGCTCCGCCACCCGACTCGTGGTGGTGACACGGAACGCCGTCCCGGCGGAACTACAGCAGCCCGACCCCGCACAGGCCATGGTCTGGGGCCTGGTCCGAGCCGCACGCGTCGAGCACCCCGACCGCTTCGTACTCGTGGACGTCGACGGCACGGACGCCTCGCTGGCAGCGCTGCCGACCGCCCTGGCCTCGGGTGAGCCCGAACTCGCCCTGCGGGAAGGCACGGCCTATCTGCCGAGGCTGAGCACGAACATCCGGCGGGACGAGCTGTCGATGCCGTGCCTGCCGCAGGACGGATGGTCCCTCGAAAACGCCGACGAAGGCACGCTGGAGAGCCTGCGCCTGGTGCGGCGCCCCGAGGCGAGGGACGAGCTGGAGCCCGGACAGGTGCGCATCGCGGTGCGGTCCGCCGGGGTGAACTTCCGCGATGTGCTCAACGTCCTCGGCACGTACCCGGGCGATGCGGGCGCATTGGGCCTGGAGGGGGCCGGCGTCGTGACCGAGACGGGTCCCGGTGTCGTGGGTCTGATGCCGGGTGACCGGGTGATGGGGTTGTTCCCGTATGCCTTCGGTCCGGTGGCGGTGGCGGATGAGCGGATGGTGATCCGGATTCCGGAGGGGTGGTCGTTCGCGCAGGCGGCGTCGGTTCCGGTGGTGTTTTTGACGGCGTATTACGCGCTGGTGGAGCTGGGTGGGGTGCAGGCGGGCGAGTCGGTGTTGGTGCATGCCGGTGCGGGTGGTGTGGGGATGGCTGCGGTGCAGTTGGCGCGGCATCTGGGTGCGGAGGTGTTCGCGACGGCGAGCCCCGGCAAGTGGGGCACGTTGCGGGGGCTGGGTCTGGATGAGGCGCATATTGCCTCGTCGCGTGATCTGGACTTCGAGCGGTCGTTCCTGGAGGCCACCGACGGCCGGGGCGTGGATGTGGTGCTGGATTCGCTGGCGCGGGAGTTCGTGGATGCTTCGCTGCGGCTGCTGCCGCGCGGTGGTCGTTTCTTGGAGATGGGCAAGACCGATATCCGTGAGCCGGAGCGGGTGGCGGCGGAGCATGCGGGTGTGCGGTATCAGGCGTTCGATCTGTTGGAGGCGGGCGAGGACCGGATCGGGGAGATGTTTGCGCAGGTCCGGGAGTTGTTCGAGGGGGGTGTGTTGGAGCCGTTGCCGGTGACGGCGTGGGATGTGCGGCGGGCGCCTGAGGCTTTCCGGTATCTGAGTCAGGCGCGGCATGTGGGCAAGGTCGTGCTGACGATGCCGGTTCCGCTGGATGTGGAGGGGACGGTCCTGGTCACGGGCGGTACCGGTGGGCTGGGTGCGTTGGTGGCCCGGCATCTGGTGGCCGAGCACGGGGTTCGGCATCTGTTGTTGGCCAGTCGGCGGGGGCCGCAGGCTCCTGGTGTGGATGTGCTGCGTGAGGAGCTGATGGCTCTGGGTGCGGAGGTGGAGGTCGCTGCCTGCGATATCGCCGACCGTGCGGCGTTGAGCGGGTTGCTGGAGTCCGTACCGAAGCACCACCCCCTCACCGCCGTCGTCCACACCGCCGGCGTACTCGACGACGGCATGCTGTCCTCCCTGACGCCCGCGCGCATGGACGCGGTGCTGGCGCCGAAGGTGGATGCGCTGGTGCATCTGGACGAGCTGACGCGTGGCGCGGACCTGGCGGAGTTCGTGGTGTTCTCGTCGGTGGCGGGAACCTTCGGCAGCGCGGGCCAGGCCAACTATGCGGCGGCGAACGCGTTCGTGGACGCCCTGATGTGCCGGCGTAGCGGGTCGGGGCTGCCGGCGAGATCGTTGGCGTGGGGCGCGTGGGCTCCGAACGCGGGCATGACCGGCGAACTGAGCGAAGCAGACCTCCAGCGCATGGCTCGCGGCGGCATCACGCCCTTCACCGAGGAGCGCGGTGTGGAGGCGTTCGACGCCGCTCGACACACCGCCGTACCCGTGGTGGTCCCGGTGCAGCTGAATCACACGATGTTGCGAGAGCAGCATGCCGCGGGCGTTCTTCCGCCGCTCATGCGCGGGCTGCTGGGGAGAAGTGCGCGTCGTACCGCTGTCTCCTCGGCGGTGGAGCTGACTCCGGCCGATGCCCTGCGATCCCGGCTTGCCCCCTTGTCCCAGGACGAGCGGCGAACCGCCCTGCTGGAACTCGTACGCACCCAGGCGGCACTGGTCCTCGGACACCCCGGCCCCGAGGCGATCGAGCCCACCCGCGACTTCCGGGGCCTTGGTGTCGACTCCCTCACCGCCGTGGAGTTGCGCAACCATCTGCAGGCCGCCACCGGGCTGCCGCTGCCCGCCACTCTGGTCTTCGACTACCCGTCTCCGCTGGTGGTGGCTCGCCACCTGGAAGGCGAGCTGTCCGACGGGGACGAGACCGCTGATGCGGGGGCCATTGCTCCGACGGCGACGATATCGCCGGATGAGCCGGTGGCGATTGTGGCGATGAGTTGTCGGTTCCCGGGTGGGGTGGGGTCGCCGGAGGAGTTGTGGGGGTTGTTGGTTGCGGGTGGGGATGGTGTGGTGCCGTTCCCGGTGGATCGTGGTTGGGATGTTGCGGGGTTGTATGACCCGGAGCCGGGTGTGCCGGGGAAGGTGTCGACTCGTGAGGGTGGGTTTTTGCCGGGGGTTGATGAGTTCGATCCGGGGTTTTTCGGGATTTCACCGCGTGAGGCGGTGGCGATGGATCCGCAGCAGCGACTTCTGTTGGAGGCGTCGTGGGAGGCGTTTGAGCGGGCGGGGATTGTTCCTGGGTCGTTGCGGGGTTCTCGTACGGGGGTGTTTGCGGGGACGAATGGTCAGGATTACACGGGGTTGTTGGTGGCGTCGGGTGAGGAGGATTTGGGGGGTTATATCGGTACGGGTAATGCGGCGAGTGTGGTGTCGGGGCGGTTGTCGTACACGTTTGGTCTTGAGGGTCCTGCGGTGACGGTGGATACGGCGTGTTCGGCGTCGTTGGTGGCGTTGCATTTGGCGGTGCAGTCGTTGCGTGCGGGTGAGTGTGATTTGGCGTTGGCGGGTGGTGTGACGGTGATGTCGACGCCGGGGTTGTTTGTGGATTTCAGTCGGCAGCGGGGGTTGGCTGCTGATGGTCGGTGTAAGGCGTTTTCGGATGCTGCGGATGGTGCGGGGTTTTCTGAGGGTGTGGGTGTGTTGGTGGTGGAGCGGTTGTCGGATGCGCGGCGGAATGGGCATCGGGTGCTCGCTGTCGTACGCGGCAGCGCTGTGAATCAGGACGGTGCGTCCAACGGTCTGACCGCCCCCAACGGCCCCTCGCAGCAGCGGGTGATTCGGCAGGCGCTGGCTGGTGCGGGACTCTTGCCCTCCGACGTGGATGTGGTGGAGGCGCACGGGACGGGGACGTCGCTGGGTGATCCGATCGAGGCGCAGGCGTTGCTTGCGACGTATGGCCAGGGTCGGGATGAGGATCGGCCGTTGTGGCTGGGTTCGGTGAAGTCGAATATCGGGCATACGCAGGCGGCTGCGGGTGTGGCGGGTGTCATCAAGATGGTGCTGGCGCTCCAGCACGGTGTGCTGCCGCAGACGCTGCACGTCAATGAGCCCTCTTCGCATGTGGATTGGTCGGCGGGGGAGGTGCGGTTGCTGACGGAGTCGGTGGAGTGGCCCGAGACGGGTCGGCCGCGGCGGGCGGGTGTGTCCTCGTTCGGCATCAGCGGCACCAACGCCCACACCATCATCGAAGAGGCGCCGGTAACCGACGAGAGGGCGGAGCGCGAAGAGTCGCTCAAGCTGCCCGCAGTGCCCTGGATCATCTCAGCTAGGGACGAAGCCGGCTTGACGGCACAGGCACGCCGGCTCCTGACGCACCTGGACGAGTTTCGTCCCGACGCCGCCGATGTCGGCTTCTCCCTGGCCACGTCCAGGGAGGTATTCGACCACCGCGCCGTGCTGCTCGTCGATGAGCACGAAACGGCCGTACAGGGGCTGACCGCACTCGCCGAGGGCCGAAAAGCCGCCGGTGTGGTGCGCGGTACCAAGGGACTGGGGCGGTCCGCATTCCTGTTCACGGGGCAGGGGGCGCAGCGTTTGGGCATGGGCTGGGAGCTGTACGACACCTTCCCGGTTTTTGCGGACACGTTCGACGCGGTGTGTGCCTGCTTTGACGGCGAGTTGGAGTCGTCGCTGCGGGGTGTGGTGTTCGGTGAGGATGCCGAGGCATTGAATCGGACGGGGTTCACTCAGCCGGCGTTGTTTGCGGTGGAGGTGGCGCTGTTCCGGTTGGTGGAGTCCTTTGGTGTGCGGCCGGATTTCCTGGTGGGCCATTCCATTGGTGAGTTGGTGGCTGCGCATGTGGCGGGTGTGTTGTCGCTGGAGGATGCGTGTCGTTTGGTGGCGGCGCGTGGTCGGTTGATGCAGGCGTTGCTGGCGGGTGGGGCGATGGTCGCCCTCCAGGCCGCCGAGGATGAGGTATTGCCGCTGCTGGAAGGGCTTGAGCAGCGGGTGAGTATTGCGGCGGTGAACGGTCCGCAGTCGGTTGTGATCTCTGGTGAGGAATCCGCGGTGGCGGAGATCGCCGCGCGTTTCGAGTCCGAGGGTCGGAAGGTGAAGCGGCTCCAGGTGAGTCATGCCTTCCATTCGCCGTTGATGGAGCCGATGCTCGACGAGTTCCGTGCCGTTGCGGAGAGTGTGGCGTACGCGGAGCCGCGTATCCCGGTGGTCTCGAATGTGACCGGTGAGCTCGCTACGGCGGAGGAATTGACGTCGCCTGATTACTGGGTGCGGCATGTCCGTGAGGCCGTCCGTTTTGCTGACGGTGTGCGGTGGGTGGCGGAGCAGGGGGTGACCCGGTTCCTGGAGATCGGGCCGGACGGCACCCTGACCGCCATGGCGCAGGGTTGCGTGGACAGCGCGGACCTGCTGCTGTTGCCCGCCTTGCGGAAGGACCGGCTGGAGTCGGAAGCCCTTTTGACGGCGGTCAGTGGCATGTTCGTCCACGGTGCAGAGGTGCGGTGGCAGGCGCTCTTTGCCGGGGCCCGGCGGGTCGATCTGCCCACGTACGCGTTCCAGCGTGAGCGCTTCTGGCCGAGCAACTCGGGGACTGCGGCCGGGCACGCCGCGGCTCAGCCGGCGGACGACGGGGCCGCGTGGTTCTGGGAGGCCGTGGAGCGCGAAGATCCGGAGGCCCTGGCCGGGGAACTGGCGATCGCCGGGGATGCCTCATGGGATGAGGCCCTGAGCGCGTTGTCGTCGTGGCGGCGGCAGCAGCGTGAGCGGTCGGCGGTGGACGGCTGGCGGTATCGGGTGCAGTGGAAGCCGGTCGGTACGGAAGCCGGCGAGGAGTTGTCCGGGCGTTGGCTGGTGGTGACGCCCGAGGGCGTGGCGGAGTCGCGTGCGGCCTCTTCGGTGGTGGAGGGGCTGGCGGCGGGTGGTGTGCAGGTGGAGCGGGTGGAGTGCGGCCTGGATGTGGAGCGGGGTGCGCTGGCTGAACGATTCGCGGAGATCGCGGGTGAAGCCGTCGCGGGTGTGATGGTGCTGCCGGGTGGCATCGAGGCGGAATCCGCTGGTGGGGTGCCAGCGGGTGTGTGGTGGACGACTGTGGTGGTGCAGGCGTTGGGGGATGCGGGTGTTGGCGGGCGTGTGTGGGTGGTGACGCAGGGGGCCGTCGCGGTCGGTCGGTCGGATGCCGGTCCGGATCCGGTGGGTGCGGCGGTGTGGGGTCTGGGTCGGGTTGCGGCTTTGGAGTTGCCGGATCGTTGGGGCGGTCTGGTGGATCTTCCGGAGTCGGTGGACCGTGGGGCGCTCGACCGCTTGGTGGGTGTGCTGGCGGATGGCTCTGAGGATCAGGTGGCGGTGCGGGCGTCCGGGGTGTTCGGGCGCAGGCTGGTGCACGCTCCGGCTCCCGCCGGTGAGACGGCTGATGGTTGGCAGCCGCGGGGGACGGTGCTGATCACGGGTGGTACGGGCGCGTTGGGTGCGCGTGTGGCGCGTTGGGTGGCCGGGCGTGGTGCCGAGCATGTGGTCCTGACGAGTCGCCGGGGCCTGGAGGCTCCCGGTGCGTCGGAGTTGGAGTCGGAGCTGTCGGCGCTGGGCGTACGAGTGACGTTGGCGGCTTGCGATGTCGCTGATCGGGATGCGGTCGAGGAGCTGTTGTCCGGGTGTGTGGTGGACGCGGTCGTTCACGCGGCGGGTGTGGTGGATTCCGTGTCGCTGGGTGAGGCGGACGGGGGTCATTTCGCTGAAGTGATGGAGGCGAAGGTTTCCGGTGCCGTGGTGCTGGATGAGGCGTTGCGTGATCGGGAGTTGGACGCGTTTGTGGTGTTTTCCTCGATTGCTGGTGTGTGGGGGAGTGGCGGTCAGGGCGCGTATGCGGCGGGGAACGCGTTTGTGGAGGCTCTGGTCGAGGCGCGTCGTGCGCGGGGCGCGGTGGGTTGTTCGGTTGCGTGGGGTCCGTGGGCCGGTGGCGGGATGGCTGGTGTGGAGGGCGCGGAGGAGCATCTGCTGCGGCGTGGCTTGAGGGCGCTCGATCCGGTCCTCGCGGTCTGCGCGTTGGAGGCGGTTGTTGGTGCGGGTGAGGGTTCGGTGGTGGTGGCGGATGTGGAGTGGGAGCGGTTTGCTCCGGCGTTCACCAGTGCCCGTCCGAGTCCGTTGCTGGCCGACCTGCCGGAGGTCGCTGACGCGATGGGTGGCACGTCCCGGGCGGAGGTCGAGGACGGGGGAGAGTCCTTCCTCGGCAGGGTCGCGGACCTTTCCGCGGTGGAGCGCTCGCAGGCCGTACTCGACCTCGTACGCAGCCACACGGCTGCCGTTCTCGGATTCCGCGAGATGAAGGCCGTGGAGCCCGTCCGGGCGTTCCGGGACCTGGGATTCGACTCACTCACCGCGGTCGAGCTGCGCAACGGGCTGAACGCCGAGACCGGGATGCTGCTCCCCGCCACCCTGGTCTTCGACTACCCGACGCCCCAGCTTCTCGCGGAGCATGTGCACGACACCCTGTTCGGCACCGCAGACGTCGAGCCGGAGGCCGCCGTACTCGCTGACCTGGACCGTCTGGCCAGCGCGATTTCAGGATTTTCCCCAGAGAACGCCGCCAGGGGGCTCGTCGAGGCCCGTCTTCGGAGCATCCTGTCTGAGCTGGGCGGGGTGGCCGAGGGCGATGCGAAGTCCGCCGTGTCCCAGCAGCTGGACGCGGCCTCGGACGACGAGATCTTCGATTTCATCAATCAGGAGCTCGGCCGTTCCTGAACGCCGCTGGTGAACCGTTCCGGTCTACAACGTATGGGGCAAGTTCCACATGGCGAATGAAGAACGGCTTCGGGACTACCTCAAGTGGGTCACCGCGGACCTGCATGAGACCCGTCGGCGCCTGCAGGAGCTGGAATCGCAGCAGCAGGAGCCGGTCGCAATCGTCGGGATGAGCTGCCGCTTCCCCGGGGGTGTGAGCTCGCCGGAGGAATTCTGGCGACTGCTGCACAGCGGAGAAGACGCCATCTCCGAGTGGCCGCAGGACCGTGGCTGGGATGCCGATGCGTTGTACGACCCGGAGGCGGACGGGTCGGGCACGAGCTACTCGTGCAAGGGCGGCTTCGTCTACGAGGCCACCGAGTTCGACCCCGGCTTCTTCGGGATTTCACCGCGCGAAGCGCTCGCGATGGACCCGCAGCAGCGACTGCTGCTCGAAGCGTCCTGGGAGGCCTTCGAAGGCGCCGGAATCGATCCCCTCGGGCTGCGGGGAAGCCGCAGCGGCATTTTCGTCGGCGCCAGCGGCCAGGAATACGGCGCCGGCCTGCGCGATATTCCCGACGACGTCCGTGGCCACCTCCTGACGGGTAACTCGACCTCGGTGGTGTCGGGTCGGGTCGCGTACACACTGGGGCTGGAAGGCCCGGCGGTGACCGTGGACACGGCCTGCTCCTCCTCCCTGGTCGCGCTGCATCTGGCGGCACAGGCCCTCCGGTCCGGCGAATGCACGCTCGCCCTGGCGGGCGGCGTGACGGTGATGGCCACCCCGGGTGCGTTCATCGAATTCAGCCGGCAGCGCGGCCTGGCTGCCGATGGCCGGTGCAAGGCCTTCGCGGAGGCGGCGGACGGCACGGGATGGGCCGAGGGCGTCGGCATGCTGGTGCTGGAGCGCCTCTCGGATGCCCGGCGCAACGGCCACCGGGTGCTGGCGGTCGTCCGCGGCACCGCCGTGAACCAGGACGGCGCCTCCAACGGCCTGACCGCGCCGAACGGTCCCTCGCAGCAGCGGGTGATCCGGCAGGCCCTCGGGGCGGCCGGCCTGTCGCCCGCCGACGTGGACGCCGTCGAGGCGCATGGCACCGGTACGTCCCTGGGCGACCCGATCGAGGCGCAGGCGCTGCTGGCGACGTACGGTCAGGACCGCGACGAGGACCGGCCGTTGTGGCTGGGTTCGGTGAAGTCGAACATCGGGCACACGCAGGCGGCCGCGGGTGCGGCGGGCGTCATCAAGATGGTGCTGGCGCTCCAGCACGGCATCCTTCCGCGGACCCTGCACGTCGATGAGCCGTCGTCACATGTGGACTGGTCGGCGGGCAACGTGCGGCTGCTCACCGAGGCTGTCGGATGGCCGGAGAACGGGCGACCGGGACGGGCAGCGGTCTCCGCCTTCGGCGTCAGCGGCACCAACGCGCACGCGGTGATCGAGCAGGCACCCGAGCCGGAGCCCGTACCCGAAGAAGGTCAGAACGACGATACGGCCGCATCCGTTCACCTGCCGGTGGTGCCCTGGGTGCTCTCGGCGCGCAGTGACTCCGCCCTCCGTGCGCAGGCCCGAAGGCTGCTCGCGCACGTCGAGGCCCGGCCCGGTGACGACATACGGGACCTTGCCCGCTCGCTCGCCTCGACGCGCGCCGCACTGGAGGACCGTGCTGTCGTCCTCGGCAGCAGCCGCGCGGAACTGCTCGCGGCACTGGACGCCCTCGCCCGCGACGCGTACGCCGAAGGCATCGTGCGGGGGACTGCCCGGACCGGCGCCAAGACAGCTCTGCTGTTCGCGGGTCAGGGTTCCCAACGTCTGGGAATGGGACGGGAGTTGTATGAGGCGTTCGCGGTCTTCGCGGATGCGTTCGATGCGGTGTGTGCGTGCTTCGAGGGCGAGTTGGGGGCGCGGCTGCGGGACGTCGTGTTCGGCGACGATGACGATGTGGAGGCGCTGAATCGGACGGGGTTCACCCAGCCGGCGCTGTTCGCCGTTGAGGTGGCGCTGTTCCGGCTGGTGGAGTCCTTCGGCGTCCGGCCGGATTTCCTGGTGGGGCATTCCATCGGTGAGTTGGTGGCTGCGCATGTGGCGGGGGTGTTGTCGCTGGAGGACGCGTGCCGGCTGGTGGCGGCGCGTGGTCGGCTGATGCAGGCATTGCCGGCGGGTGGCGCGATGGTCGCCCTCCAGGCCACCGAGGCCGAGGTACTACCGCTGCTGGAGGGCCACGAACAGCGGGTGAGCATTGCCGCAGTGAACGGTCCGCAGTCGGTCGTGATCTCCGGCGAGGAATCCGCGGTGGCGGAGATCGCCGGGCATTTCGAGTCCGAGGGTCGGAAGGTGAAGCGCCTCCAGGTCAGCCACGCCTTCCACTCCCCGCTGATGGAGCCGATGCTCGACGAGTTCCGGTCGGTCGCCGAGAGTGTGGCGTACGCGGAGCCGCGTATCCCGGTGGTCTCGAACCTGACCGGCGAGCTCGCCACATCACAGGAGCTGACCTCCCCCGACTACTGGGTCCGGCACGTCCGCGAAGCCGTCCGCTTCGCCGACGGCATCCAGTGGCTCGCGGAGCACGAGGTCACCCGATACCTGGAAATCGGGCCCGACGGCACGCTCACCGCGATGGCGCAGGCGTGTGGGGAGGGCGCTGAGCAGGTGGCGGTCCCCGTACTGCGAAGGGACCGGTCCGAGGCGCAGCACGTGGTGACGGCGCTTGCGCAGCTGCATGCCCACGGCGTGGTACTCGACTGGGCTGCGCTGCTGCCCGGGACGCGGCCCGTAGACCTGCCGACCTATCCCTTTCAGCGTCAGCGCTACTGGCTGGCTGCCACGGCGTCCGAGGCCGACGGCGTCGCGGCCCCCGCGTTGGACGGAGCCGACGCGGAACTCTGGGACGCGATCGAGCGCGGTGACTCGGCGGCGCTGGCCGGGGAGCTCGCGATCGCTGGTGATGCCTCGTGGGACGAGGCGCTGACTGCGCTGTCGTCGTGGCGGCGGCAGCGGCGCGAGCGGTCGGTGGTGGACGGCTGGCGCTATCGGGTGGAGTGGAAGCCGCTCGCCGCGCGGTCCGGTGCGATGCCGGACGGTCGCTGGCTCGCGGTGGTGGCGGCCGGGGACGCGTACGCCGAGGCCGTGGTGGAGGGGCTGGCGGCGTGTGGTGTGCAGCTTGAGCGGGTGGAGTGTGCCGCCGGGGAGACGGACCGGGGTCTGCTCGCCGCGCGGGTGCGTGAGGTGGCCGGTGCGGAGCCGGTCGCCGGCGTGCTGGCCCTGGGTGCCGCGGACGCGGTGCGTACTGCGGTGCTGGTGCAGGCCTTGGGCGACGCCGGTGTCGACGGGCGTCTGTGGGTGGTGACGCAGGGGGCCGTCGCGATCGGTCGGGCGGATGGTGGCCCCGATCCGGTCCGGGCTGCCGTGTGGGGCGTGGGCCGGGTGGCGGCGCTGGAGTTCCCGGACCGTTGGGGC
Source organism: Streptomyces auratus (assembly GCF_050433025.1). Taxonomy (NCBI): domain Bacteria; kingdom Bacillati; phylum Actinomycetota; class Actinomycetes; order Kitasatosporales; family Streptomycetaceae; genus Streptomyces; species Streptomyces auratus. The sequence continues at coordinate 3,825,088 of NZ_JBNGCB010000003.1, forward strand.
GGTCTGGTGGACCTGCCGGAGGCCGTGGACGGCAGGGCGCTCGACCGACTGGTGGGTGTGCTGGCGGATGGCTCTGAGGACCAGGTGGCGGTGCGGGCGTCCGGGGTCTTCGGGCGCAGGCTGGTGCACGCTCCCGCTCCCGCAGGGGACAGCACCGCCGACGGTTGGCAGCCGCGCGGCACGGTGCTGATCACGGGTGGTACGGGCGCGTTGGGTGCCCGTGTGGCGCGTTGGGCGGCCGAGCGCGGTGCCGACCATGTGCTCCTCACCAGCCGACGGGGCCCGGACGCTCCCGGTGCCCCGGAGCTGGAGGCGGAGCTGTCCGCCCTCGGAGTACGAGTGACCGTGGCGGCCTGCGATGTCGCAGATCCGGACGCGGTCGAGGCACTCTTCTCCGCACACCACGTCGACGCCGTCTTCCACGCGGCCGGCGTACTCGACGACGGCGTACTCGACGCCCTCACGCCCGCGCGGTTCGCCGCCGTCATGCAGGCCAAGGCCGTCTCGGCCCGCAACCTGCACGAGGCGACCCGCGGTCGTGACCTGTCGGCCTTCGTCCTGTTCTCCTCCTTCGCGGGCGCCATCGGCGCCGCCGGCCAGGCCAACTACGCCGCTGCCAACGCCTACTTGGATGCCCTGGCCGAGTGGCGAGCGGCCGAAGGACTGCCCGCGACCTCCCTCGCCTGGGGGCCGTGGGGCGCGATCGGCATGGCGAGCGACGCCTCGATGGCCGAGCGCATGCGTCGGGGCGGAGTGTCCCCGCTGCGGCCGGACCTCGCCGTCGACGCCATGGAGAACGCGATCCGCTCCGGCACGCCCGGACTGGTGATCGCCGACATCACCTGGGCGGACTTCCGTTCCGGCTTCGCCACGGTGCGCCCGAGCCCGCTGATCGGTGATCTTCCGGAGATCCGTACCGCGATCGAGCGCGCCGACGGGACGGGCGGCGAGGACCACCGCTCCGACCTGCACCGACAGCTTGCAGGGCTGGAGCCGGCCGAACAGGAACGCGTACTCACCGACCTCGTCCGGTCGTACGCCGCCGGGGTGCTGCATTACGCGGGCACCGCCGACGTACCGCCGAACCGGCCCTTCCGGGACCTCGGTGTCGACTCGCTGATCGCCGTGGAACTGCGTAACGCGCTGAGCCTGGCGTGCGGCATCACACTGAGCGCGACCGTGGTCTTCGACTATCCGACGCCGACGGCATTGGCCGGCTTTCTGCGCACCCGGATCGCGCCGGCTCATGAGGACGTCGAGCAGCCGGTGGCCCCCTCCGCAGTCGACGGCGACCCCCTTGTCATTGTGGGGATGAGCTGCCGCTTCCCGGGCGGCGTCGACTCCCCGGAATCCTTCTGGAAGCTGCTGTCGGACGGCGCGGACGCCGTCGGAGCGTTCCCGGCCGACCGAGGCTGGGACCTGGATGCGGTCTACGATCCCGACCCGGAACACTCGGGAACCACGTACGTCAATGTCGGTGGCTTCCTGAAGAACGTGGACCGCTTCGAACCCGCCTTCTTCGGCATGAGTCCCCGGGAAGCGGTGGCAACCGATCCGCAGCAGCGACTGCTGCTCGAAGTGTCCTGGGAGGCGCTGGAGCGCGCCGGCATCGATCCGCACTCCGTGCGGGGCAGCCGGGCCGGCGTCTTCGTAGGCACGAACGGCCAGGACTACCCGGCACTACTGGCCCATTCCCCGGACGATTTCGACGGCTATATCGGTACCGGAAACGCCGCGAGCGTGGTGTCCGGACGAGTCGCCTACGCCCTCGGCCTGGAGGGCCCGGCGGTGACCGTGGACACGGCGTGCTCCTCGTCCCTGGTGGCGCTGCACTGGGCCGCACAGGCCCTGCGCTCCGGCGAGTGCGATATGGCGCTGGTGGGCGGCGTGACGGTGATGTCCACGCCCGGAGCCTTCGTGGAGTTCAGCCGGCAGCGCGGGCTCGCCCCCGACGGCCGGTGCAAGGCGTTCGCAGCGGGCGCCGACGGCACCGGCTGGGGTGAAGGCGTAGGAATGCTGCTCGTGGAACGACTGTCGGACGCCCGGCGGAACGGCCACCGCGTACTGGCCGTCGTCGCCGGATCCGCGGTGAACCAGGACGGTGCGTCGAACGGTTTGACGGCACCCAACGGCCCCTCCCAGCAGCGGGTGATCCGGCAGGCACTTGCGAGCGCCGGCCTGACGCCCTCGGACGTGGACGCGGTCGAGGCGCACGGCACCGGGACGTCGCTGGGTGACCCGATCGAGGCGCAGGCGCTGCTGGCGACGTACGGTCAGGGCCGGGACGAGGACCGGCCGTTGTGGCTGGGTTCGGTGAAGTCGAATATCGGGCACACCCAGGCCGCCGCGGGTGTCGCCGGTGTCATCAAGATGGTGCTGGCGCTCCAGCACGGCGTCCTGCCGCAGACCCTGCACGTGGATGCGCCCTCGCCCCACGTGGACTGGTCGGAGGGCAACATACGGCTGCTCACGGAGCCGGTCGCCTGGCCGCTCGACGAGGAAGCAGCGGGCCACGTCTGCCGGGCAGGCGTGTCCTCGTTCGGCATCAGCGGCACCAACGCCCATGTGGTCCTGGAACGCGCCCCCGAACCGCCGCCCACCACCGAGGCCCCCGGGGCCGCACCGGAACGCCCGTCCGTCACACCGCTGGTGCTCTCCGCACGTACCGAGCCCGCCCTCCGCGCGCAGGCTGCTCGGCTGCGCGCGGCCTACGCGGACGACCCCGAATTGGACCTGGCGGACCTGGGCTTCTCCCTCGCCACGACCCGCTCCGTACGCTTCGACCACCGCGCGGTGGTTCTGGCGGACGACCCGGCATCGGCACTCCACCGACTGACCGCGCTCGCCGATGACCACAGGACGCCCGGTGTCATCCGTGGTTCCCAGACCGAGGGCCGGCTGGCGCTGCTGTTCGCGGGGCAGGGCGCGCAGCGGTTGGGGATGGGTCGGGAGTTGTATGACGCGTTCCCGGTCTTCGCGGATGCGTTTGATGCGGTGTGTGCGTACTTCGATGGTGAGTTGTCGACCCCGTTGCGGGGTGTGGTGTTCGGCGAGGATGCGGAGAGGCTGAATCGGACGGGGTTCACTCAGCCGGCGTTGTTTGCGGTGGAGGTGGCGCTGTTCCGGTTGGTCGAGTCCTTCGGCGTACGGCCGGAATTCCTGGTGGGGCATTCCATCGGCGAGTTGGTGGCCGCGCATGTGGCGGGGGTGTTGTCGCTGGAGGATGCGTGCCGGCTGGTGGCTGCCCGTGGCCGGTTGATGCAGGACTTGCCGTCCGGTGGCGCCATGGTCTCGATCCAGGCGTCGGAGTCCGAGGTATTGCCGCTGCTGGAGGGCCAGGAGCAGCGGGTGAGTATTGCGGCGGTGAACGGTCCGCAGTCGGTTGTGATCTCTGGTGAGGAATCCGCGGTGGCGGAGATCGCCGGGCGTTTCGAGTCCGAGGGTCGGAAGGTGAAGCGGCTCCAGGTGAGTCATGCCTTCCATTCGCCGCTGATGGAGCCGATGCTCGACGAGTTCCGGTCGGTCGCCGAGAGTGTGGCGTACGCGGAGCCGCGTATCCCGGTGGTCTCGAACCTGACCGGCGAGCTCGCTACGTCACATGAGTTGACGTCCCCCGCCTACTGGGTGCGGCACGTCCGCGATGCCGTCCGTTTCGCCGACGGCATCCGCTGGCTGGCGGAGCACGAGGTCACCCGGTTCCTGGAGATCGGCCCGGACGGCACCCTGATCGCCATGGCGCAGGGTTGCCTCTCGGCACCTGATGTGTCGCTGTTTCCCGCGATGCGCAAGGACCGCTCCGAGACCGAGGCCCTGCTGACCGCGGTATCGCAGGCGTTCGTGCTCGGCATGGATGTGGACTGGCGTACGTGCTTCCCCGCCGCCCGGCGGGTGGATCTGCCCACGTACGCGTTCCAGCGCGAACGCTTCTGGCCGATTCCTGCACCTGCCTCCGACCCGAGTGGGAACTGGCGCTATCGGGTGGAGTGGAAGCCGCTTGTGGCGCCGTCGGGTGGGGTACTGGGCGGTCGTTGGCTTGCGGTGGTGGCGGCCGGGGACGCGTATGCCGAGGCCGTGGTGGAGGGGTTGGCGGCGTGTGGGGTGCCGCTTGAGCGGGTGGAGTGTGTCGCGGGGGAGGTGGACCGGGGGCTGTTGGCCGAGCGTTTGGCTGAGGTGGCTGGTGAGGGACCGGTCGCTGGGGTGTTGGTGGTGGGTTCGGCGGATGTGGTGCGTACTGCTGTGGTGGTGCAGGCGTTGGGGGATGCGGGTGTCGGCGGGCGTGTGTGGGTGGTGACCCAGGGGGCCGTCGCGGTCGGTCGGTCGGATGGTGGTCTCGATCCGGCGGCGGCTGCCGTGTGGGGTCTGGGTCGGGTTGCGGCTTTGGAGTTGCCGGATCGTTGGGGCGGTCTGGTGGATCTTCCGGAGTCGGTGGACCGTAGGGCGCTCGACCGCCTGGTGGGTGTGCTGGCGGATGGCTCTGAGGATCAGGTGGCGGTGCGGGCGTCCGGGGTGTTCGGGCGCAGGCTGGTGCGCGCTCCGGCTCCCGCCGGTGAGACGGCTGATGGTTGGCAGCCGCGGGGGACGGTGCTGATCACGGGTGGGACCGGCGTGTTGGGTGGGCGTGTGGCGCGTTGGGTGGCCGAGCGTGGTGCCGAGCATGTGGTCCTGACGAGTCGCCGGGGCTTGGAGGCTCCTGGTGCTTCGGAGTTGGAGGCGGAGCTGTCCGCCCTCGGGGTACGAGTGACGGTGGCGGCTTGCGATGTCGCTGATCGGGATGCGGTCGAGGAGCTGTTGTCCGGGTGTGTGGTGGACGCGGTCGTTCACGCGGCGGGTGTGGTGGATTCCGTGTCGCTGGGCGAGGCGGACGGGGGTCATTTCGCTGAAGTGATGGAGGCGAAGGTTTCCGGTGCCGTGGTGCTGGATGAGGTATTGCGTGATCGGGAGTTGGACGCGTTTGTGGTGTTTTCCTCGATTGCTGGTGTGTGGGGGAGTGGCGGTCAGGGCGCGTATGCGGCGGGGAACGCGTTTGTGGAGGGTCTGGTCGAGGCGCGTCGTGCGCGGGGTGCGGTGGGTTGTTCGGTTGCGTGGGGTCCGTGGGCCGGTGGCGGGATGGCTGGTGTGGAGGGCGCGGAGGAGCATCTGCTGCGGCGTGGTTTGAGGGCGCTCGATCCGGTCCTCGCGGTCTGCGCGTTGGAGGCGGTTGTTGGTGCGGGTGAGGGTTCGGTGGTGGTGGCGGATGTGGAGTGGGAGCGGTTTGCTCCGGCGTTCACCAGCGCCCGTCCGAGTCCGTTGCTGGAGGATCTGCCGGAGGTGCGGGCGGCGTTGGCTGTCGGTGCCGGCGGTGGGGGTTCCGGTGTGGTGCGGGAGCGGTTGGCGGGGTTGTCGGGTGTGGAGCGGGAGCGGGCGCTGCTGGAGTTGGTGCGTACGCATGCCGCAGCAGTCCTCGGCTACGGCAAGTCCGCTGACCTCGAAAGCGGCGTCACGTTCCGGGACTTGGGCTTCGACTCGCTCACCGCGGTCGAGCTGCGGAACGGCCTGAACGCGGAGACCGGCCTTCGGCTTCCCGCCACCTTGGTCTTCGACTATCCGACGCCGACCGACTTGGCGTGTTTCCTGGACGGTGAGCTGTTCGGGACCGCGGCGGACGTGGTGTCCGGTCTGCCGGTGCCGGCGTCCACCTCGGACGATCCGGTGGTCATCGTCGGGATGAGCTGCCGTCTTCCCGGTGGGGTGGCCAGTCCCGAGGACCTGTGGCGGCTGGTGGCCGGAGCCGAGGACGCGATCTCCGGATTTCCGACGGACCGTGGCTGGGACCTCGATTCCCTCTTCGGGAACGACGCCGACCAGTCAGGTGCGAGTCGGACACGTGCGGGCGGATTCCTGCACGATGCGACCGAGTTCGATCCGGCGTTCTTCGGTATCAGCCCACGTGAAGCGGTGGCGATCGACCCGCAGCAGCGACTGCTGCTGGAGACCTCCTGGGAAGCCCTCGAACGCTCGGGCGTCAGCCCCACTTCGGTCAAGGGCAGCCGTACCGGCGTCTTCGTCGGTGCCAGCAGCTCGGGCTACGGGGCCGGACTGCGGGAGGCTCCGGAAGGGCTCGGGGGACACCTGCTCACCGGTAGCTCGGGCGCTGTGGTGTCGGGCCGGGTGTCGTATGCGCTGGGTCTTGAGGGGCCGGCGGTCACGGTGGACACGGCGTGCTCGTCGTCGCTGGTCGCCTTGCATCTGGCCGCGCAGTCCCTGCGCTCGGGCGAATGCGATCTCGCCCTCGCCGGTGGTGTGACGGTCATGGGAAACCCCGGAGCCTTCGTCGAGTTCAGCCTTCAGGGCGGCCTGGCTGCTGATGGTCGGTGCAAGGCGTTTTCGGATGCTGCTGATGGCACCGGTTGGGCTGAGGGCGCCGGTGTGCTGGTGGTGGAGCGGCTCTCGGATGCCCGGCGCAACGGTCATCGGGTGCTGGCGGTCGTACGCGGCTCCGCCGTGAACCAGGACGGCGCCTCCAACGGTCTGACCGCGCCGAACGGTCCCTCGCAGCAGCGGGTGATCCGGCAGGCGCTGGCGGGTGCGGGGCTGTCGCCGTCGGATGTGGACGTGGTCGAGGCGCACGGCACCGGTACGTCCCTGGGCGATCCGATCGAGGCGCAGGCGCTGCTGGCGACGTATGGCCAGGGCCGGGATGAGGACCGGCCGTTGTGGCTGGGTTCGGTGAAGTCGAACATCGGGCACACGCAGGCGGCCGCGGGTGCGGCGGGCGTCATCAAGATGGTGCTGGCGCTCCAGCACGGCATCCTGCCGCGGACCCTGCATGCCGAGGAGCCGTCGTCACATGTGGACTGGTCGGCGGGCAACGTGCGGCTGCTCACCGAGGCTGTCGGATGGCCGGAGAGCGGCCGACCGGGGCGGGCGGCTGTCTCTGCCTTCGGCGTCAGTGGGACCAACGCGCATGTGGTGATCGAGCAGGCTCCGGTGGAGCAAGCTTCGGAAGCCGGGCCGTTGGGTGTGGTCGGGGGTGTGGTGCCGTGGGTGGTGTCCGCGCGGAGTCGGGAGGGGTTGCGGGCGCAGGCGCAGCGGTTGTTGGCGCATGTGGAGGCGCGGCCCGAGCTCGGCGCGCCGGAAGTGGGGTTTGCGCTGGCCACGACGCGTTCGGCGTTTGAACACCGGGCCGTCGTCCTCGGCACCGAGCGCGCCGAACTCCTCGAAGGCCTGACCGCCGTCGCAGAGGGAAATGCCGCGGTCGGTGCAGTAACCGGTGCGGTGGATGCAGGAGGTCGGCTGGCGCTGCTCTTCACGGGGCAGGGTGCGCAGCGGTTGGGGATGGGTCGGGAGTTGTATGACGCGTTCCCGGTCTTCGCGGATGCGTTTGATGCGGTGTGTGCGCACTTCGATGGTGAGTTGGCAACGCCGTTGCGGGACGTGGTGTTCGGCGAGGATGCGGAGAGGCTGAATCAGACCGGTTTCACTCAGCCGGCGTTGTTCGCGGTGGAGGTGGCGCTGTTCCGGCTGGTGGAGTCCTTCGGTGTGCGGCCGGACTTCCTGGTGGGGCATTCCATTGGCGAGTTGGTGGCTGCGCATGTGGCGGGTGTCCTGTCGCTGGAGGATGCGTGCCGACTGGTGGCGGCGCGCGGGCGGCTGATGCAGGCGTTGCCGGCGGGTGGCGCGATGGTCGCTCTCCAGGCCGCCGAGGATGAGGTATTGCCGCTGCTGGTGGGCCAAGAGCGGCGGGTGAGTATTGCCGCGGTGAACGGTCCGCAGTCGGTTGTGATCTCCGGTGAGGAATCCGCGGTGGCGGAGATCGCCGGGCATTTCGAGTCCGAGGGTCGGAAGGTGAAGCGCCTCCAGGTCAGCCACGCCTTCCACTCCCCGCTCATGGAGCCGATGCTCGACGAGTTCCGGTCGGTCGCCGAAAGCCTGGCGTACGCGGAGCCCCGTATCCCGGTGGTCTCGAACCTGACCGGCGAGCTCGCCACATCACAGGAGCTGACCTCCCCCGCCTACTGGGTCCGGCACGTCCGCGAAGCCGTCCGCTTCGCCGACGGTGTCCGCTGGCTGGCGGAGCACGAGGTCAGCCGGTACCTGGAGATCGGGCCGGACGGCACCCTGACCGCCATGGCGCAGGGATGCCTCGACACCGACGCGGACGCGGACCATGTCCTCATCCCTGCTCTGCGCGGCGATGACCGTGGCGAGGTGTCCGCGCTGCTGACTGCCGCCGGCCGAGCGTTCGCCCACGGCACCGCCATCGACTGGCAGGCATTCTTCACCGCCACTGTCACCGCTCCTGCCCCCACCGCCGTCGACCTCCCCACCTACGCCTTCCAACACCAGCGCTACTGGCTTGAGATACCGTCCACCACGGCAGACGCCTCATCGATCGGCCTTGCCGCGGCCGAGCACCCGCTGCTGGGTGCGACGGTGGCCCTGGCCGGTGGCCATGAGGTGGTGCTGACCGGGCGTCTCTCGCCCCGGACGCAGCCGTGGCTTGCCGAGCACCGGATTGCGGGCGCGATCGTCCTACCGAGCACCGCACTCCTGGAGCTGGCGGTGCGCGCAGGGGATGAGGTCGGCTGCTCGCACATCAGGGAACTCGCCCTTGAGACACCGCTGGTGCTCGCCGAGGACGGTGCCGTACAGCTGCAACTCCGCATCGAGGACCCGGATGCCTCCGGTGACCGGGCGCTCGGTGTGTACGCGCGTCCCGCGGCGGCCCCGGCCGATGCGCCGTGGACGCGGCATGCGAGCGGCGTCCTGGCGGAGAGCGGGCTCTCGGAGAGCTTCGACTTCGCGGAGTGGCCTCCTGCCGGCGCGGAGCCCGTGGACATCGACGACCTGTACGACGGGCTGGCGGCGGCCGGGTTCGACTACGGTCCGGCCTTCCGCGGTGTGCGCGCCGTTTGGCAGGGCGCCGACGGTGTGTACGCCGAGGCCGAACTGCCGGAGTCCGCGGCCGAGGGATTCGCCCTCCATCCGGCGCTGTTGGACGCGGCGCTCCATCCGCTCGGTCTCGGCCTGCTGGACGGTGTGGCGACAGAGGCCGTGCTGTTCGCATGGAGCGGCGCCGCCCTGCAGGCGACCGGCGCGACCTCGCTCCGCATCCGACTGACCCGCCGCGGGCCTGACGAGGTGTCCCTCCAGGCAGCTGACGGCTCCGGGCAGCCGGTGCTCGCGGTCGAGTCGATGCTGATGCGCAAGACCGGCGAGCTGCGGGACGACCGGACGCCTTCGCTGCCGGCTTCGCTGCTCCGTCTCGACTGGGCACCGATCGCCGTGGAACGTGCCATGGAGTCGGACACCGGCGAGGACGCGGCAGCGGATGCCGATGCGCCGCGGCTGACCGTAGTGGGGAGCGACCGGCTGGGCTTGGCCGAGGCGCTGGGCACGTACGCCGTCGAGGCTGCGGAGGCTGCCGACTCCACGACGGACGGAACGGTGCTCGTGACCGGTGTCGCCACCGCGGCCGAAGCACACACCGTGCTCAGCGCGCTCGGCGAACGGCTGGAGCAGGAGCCGGCGGCCCGTCTGGTGTTCGTCACCCGAGGCGCCATCGCCCTCGGTGACGACGCTCCGGACGCCGAGGCCGCCGCCCTCCGGGAAGAGCTCCGCGCGGTCCAGGCCGCACACCCGGGCCGGATCGTGCTCGTGGACGTCGATGACGACCCCGACTCCCTCCGTGTGCTGCCCGCCGCGCTCGCCACGGACGAGCCCGAGATGGCCGTCCGCGGGGGCGAGGTGTCGGCGGCCCGGCTGGTGCGGTGCGCATCGACCGCCGCCACTGCGCTGGAGGTGGCGCCCGGAGGAACGGTCCTGGTCACCGGACCGTTCGCCGAGCAGGTCGCCGCTGCCCTTGTGCTTGAGGCGCAAGTGGAGACCGTCGCGTACCAGGACCAGGACGGGGACCAGGACCAGGACGGGGAAGGCGACCCGAGGCCGGGCCCCGATGGCCTGGAGGCGGCCATTGCCGCGATCCAAGCGACCGAACGCCCCCTCACCGCCGTAGTCCACACCGCCGACCTCGATCAGCCCCGCGACGTCGACACGGCACGGCGCCTCGATGACCTGACCCGCGGGACCGACGAGGACGGCGCTCCGTCCGCCTTCGTCCTCATGGGCATCGGCTCGGCCGGCGCCCCGTCCTGCGGGCACCTGGCCGCGCTCGCCCACCGCCGTGCCGCCGCCGGCCTGCCGGCCCTGGCGCTGCTCCCGCCGTCCGGCGCCGGCACCCCGGGGCTTTCCGCGGTGTCGGTGGAGGAGAGTGCGGCGCTGCTGGGCGCCGCCCAGGCCACGGGCCGAACCGTGCTGCTTCCCGCCCGGGTGGACCGCGCCGCACTGCGCGGCTCCTCGGCCCAACTGCCGCCGATTCTCACCGCGTTGGCGCAGGGCTCCGGACGGCGGATCGCCACACGTGCGCAGGCGACCGCGGTCTCCGGCCTGGCGCGCCGGCTCGCCGGGAAGGGGGCGGCCGAACGCGGCCGCGTGCTGCTGACTCTCGTCCGTACCCAGATCGCCCACGTCCTCGGCTACGCCGGGCCCGACGAGGTGGAGCCCTCGCGGAGCTTCACCGATCTCGGGTTCACCTCCCTCACCGCCGTCGAGCTGCGCAACCAGCTCAGGGAAGCGACGGGCATGGCCCTGCCCGCCACGCTCGTGTTCGACTACCCGACCCCGGTGGCACTCGCCCGCTACCTGGACGGTGAACTCACGGGAGAGACAGGCGACTTGGCGCCCACGCCGACCGGTGTGCCCGTCGACGACGACCCGGTCGTCATCGTCGGGATGAGCTGCCGCTACCCGGGCGGTATCCGTACCCCCGAGGAGCTGTGGGAGCTGGTCGCCGCGGGCGGCGACGGGATCTCCCCGTTCCCGGCCGACCGGGGCTGGGACCTCGACAGCCTGTACCACCCGGACCCGGACCACCCGGGCACGTGCTACACCCGCGAAGGCGGCTTCCTGCACGACGCCAGCCACTTCGACCCGGGCTTCTTCGGCATCAGCCCCCGCGAGGCGCTGTCGATGGACCCGCAGCAGCGGCTGCTCCTCGAAGCGTCCTGGGAGGCCCTGGAGCGCTCCGGAATCGACCCCGCCGCCGCACGCGGCACCCTCACCGGCGTCTTCGCGGGCGTCACCTATCAGGACTACATCGGCATCCTCGGCGGGGCGGAGGAGAGCTTCGAGGGGTACGTCGGCACCGGTAACTCGCCCAGCGTGCTGTCGGGGCGGATCGCCTACACCCTCGGCCTCGAAGGGCCGGCGGTCAGCGTCGACACCGCCTGTTCGTCGTCCCTGGTCGCCCTGCATCTGGCCGTCCAGTCGCTCCGTCAGGGGGAGTGCGATCTCGCGCTCGCGGGCGGTGTGACGGTGATGTCCACCCCCGGCTCGCTCATCGAGTTCAGCCGGCAGCGGGCGCTCGCCGAGGACGGCCGGTGCAAGCCGTTCTCGGCCGACGCCGACGGCGCCAGCTGGGCCGAGGGTGTCGGCATGGTGGCCGTCGAGCGGCTGTCCGACGCCCGGCGCAACGGGCATCCCGTCCTGGCCGTCATCCGTGGCAGCGCCCTCAACCAGGATGGTGCCTCCAACGGCCTCACCGCGCCCAACGGCCCGTCCCAGCAGCGCGTCATCCGCCGGGCACTGGCCGCCGCCGGACTCGGCCCCCGGCAGGTCGACGCCGTCGAGGCACACGGCACCGGGACCACCCTCGGCGACCCGATCGAGGCGCAGGCCCTGATCGCGGCCTACGGGCAGGACCGGGACGAGGACCGTCCGCTGTGGCTCGGCTCGCTCAAGTCGAACATCGGGCACAGCCAGGCCGCGGCCGGCGTGGGCGGCGTCATCAAGATGGTGATGGCGCTGCGCAACGGGCTGCTGCCCAGGACGCTGCACGCCGAGGAGCCCAGCCCGCACGTCGACTGGACGGCAGGCCACGTACGGCTGCTCAACGAGGCCGTCACCTGGCCGGACGCGGACGAGCCCCGCCGGGCCGGCGTCTCCTCGTTCGGCATGAGCGGCACCAACGCGCACGTCATCGTCGAGGAGGCACCCCGGCAGCCGGCGCAGCGGAACGCCCCGGCACAGACCGCCCTCCCCGTCGTGCCGGTGCCCTTGTCGGCGCGCACCGCGGAAGCACTGCGCGACCAGGCCGCACGGCTGCGCTCCCACCTGCTCGCCCGGCCCGCCGAGGGCGACCTCACCGGTCTCGGCTTCTCGCTCGCCACGACACGCTCCGCATTCGAGCACCGGGCGGTGCTCGTCGCGGCCGACCGGGAGGACCTCGACCGCGGCCTGCGCGAGATCGCCGAGGGCGCGATGGTCTCCGACGTGCCCCGGGGCGTCGCCCGTGACGGCAGTGCCCGCCCCGTCCTGGTCTTCCCCGGCCAGGGCAGCCAGTGGGCCGGCATGGCACGCGAACTGCTCGACACTTCACCGGTGTTCGCCGACCGGCTGGCCGCCTGCGAACGCGCCCTCGACCCCTTCGTCGACTGGTCGCTGACGGCTGTCCTGCGCGGCGACGCCGACGCACCGGACCTCGAACGGGTCGACGTCATCCAGCCCGCACTGTGGGCCGTCATGGTGTCGCTCGCCGAACTGTGGCGCTCCTACGGAGTCGAGCCCGACGCGGTCGTCGGGCACAGCCAGGGCGAGATCGCCGCCGCCTGTGTCGCCGGGGCGCTGACCCTGGACGACGGGGCGCGGGTGGTGGCCCTGCGCAGCCGGGCCCTGACCGCCATCACGGGAAGCGGCGGCATGATGTCCGTCCAGCTGCCCGCCGAAGCGGTGCGCGAGCGCATCGAGCCGTGGGGCGAGCGGCTGTCCGTCGCCGCCGTGAACGGCCCCGCCTCCGTCGTGGTCTCCGGTGCCGCGGACGCGCTCGACGAGCTGTTCGCCGCACTGACCGCGGACGGTGTGCAGGCCCGCAAGGTGTCCGTCGACTACGGCTCCCACTCGGCACAGGTCGAGCCGGTGCGGACCCAGGTCCTCGACGCCCTCGACGGCATCAGCCCGGCCGAAGCCACCATCCCGTTCTTCTCCACCGTCACCGGCCGGTGGCAGGACACCACCGGCCTCGACCCCGACTACTGGTACACGAACCTGCGGCAGACCGTACGGTTCGAGGACGCCATCCGCGGTCTGGTGGCCGCCGGACACCGCGCCTTCATCGAGGTCAGCCCGCACCCCGTGCTGTCCGGCGGCATCCGCGACTGCGTGGACGCGCTCGGCACGGACGCCGCCGTGCTCGGCACTCTGCGACGGGACGCGGGCGGCCTCGGCCGGCTCCTCACCTCCCTCGCCGAAGCACACGCCCAGGGCGTGGCCGTCGACTGGACCGCCGTTTTCGCGGGCACCGGCGCACACCGCGTCGACCTGCCGACGTACGCCTTCCAGCGGGCGCGGTACTGGCCCCAGGCACGCGAACTGGCCGCCGCCGGCAGCGAGGACGGCCCGCTGTCCGACGCCGTCGAAGCGAAGTTCTGGGAGAGCGTCGAACAGGAAGACCTCCAGGCGCTGACCGACGCGCTCAACCTGGACGGCACCGAGCCGCTGAGCGCCGTACTGCCCGCGCTGTCGTCGTGGCGCAGGAACAGCCGCGAGAAGTCCACCGTCGACAGCTGGCGCTACGCCGTGCGCTGGACACCACTCGCCGAGCGCACCGCCGCCGCCCTGCACGGCACCTGGCTGCTGGTCGCCCCGGCGGCGGAACCCGCCAACGGCCAGGTGGCCGCGGTGCAGGACGCGCTCACCGCACACGGCGCCCGGGTACGCCTCGTCGACCTGGCTCCCGAGGACGGCTCCAGCCGCGAGCGGACCACCGGCCGGCTGCGCGAGGCGCTCGCCGACGACGACATCACCGGCGTCCTCTCGCTGCTCCCGCTGGACGAGCGCGCCCACCCCGACCACCCCGCCGTGCCCCTCGGCCTGTCCGGGACGCTGGCCCTGCTCCAGGCGCTCGGCGATCTCGGCATCGAGGCGCCCCTGTGGTGCGGGACCCGCGGGGCGGTCGCCATCGGCCGGTCCGAGTCCGTCACCCACGTCCACCAGGCCCTGGTCTGGGGCATGGGCCGGGTCGCCGCCCTGGAACACTCCGATCGCTGGGGCGGCCTCCTCGACCTGCCCGAGACGCTCGACAAGCGGGCCGCGGACCGCCTCTGCGCCCTGCTCGCCGGCCCGGACGGCGAGGACCAGATCGCCCTGCGCGGCTCCGGAGCCTACGGCCGCCGCCTGGTACGCGCCCCCCTGGCCGGCACACCGGCACAGCGCACCTGGCGGCCCCGCGGCACCGTACTCGTCACCGGCGGCACCGGAGCCGTCGGCGGCCACATCGCCCGCTGGCTGGCCCGCGAAGGCGCCGAGCACCTGCTGCTCACCAGCCGCCGCGGCGCCGACGCGCCGGGCGCAGCAGAACTCGAAGCCGAACTCACCGCGCTCGGCTCCCGCGTCACCTTCGCCGCCTGCGACGTCGCCGACCGTGAAGCGCTGCGCGACCTGCTGGCCACCGTCCCCGAGCAGTACCCGCTCGATGCGGTCATGCATGTCGCGGGCTCCCTGGACGACGGTGTGCTCGACTCCCTCGACCCCGGCCGCATGGACACCGTGCTGCGCGCCAAGGTCACCGCGGCGCTCAACCTCCACGAGCTGACCCGCGACCGGGACCTGTCCGCGTTCGTGCTGTTCTCCTCCACCTCCGGCACCATCAGCGGCCCGGGCCTGGGCAACTACGCCCCCGGCAACGCCTTCCTCGACGCACTCGCCGACCGGCGCCGCGCCGACGGGCTCCCCGCCACCGCCGTCGCCTGGGGCCACTGGTCCGGAGACGGCATGGGCGAGGGCGCCGTCGGCGAGCGGCTCCGGCGCTACGGCGTCTACGACATGCAGCCCGAGCTGGCCTGCGGCGCGCTCCGGCAGGCCCTCGACCACGACGAGACCTACGTCTCCGTCACCGACCTCGGCTGGGACAAGTTCACGCCCGCCTTCACCGCCTCCCGGCCCAGCGCCCTGCTGCGCGACCTCCCCGACGCCCAACGCGTCCTGGAGACGGCACAGGAGAGCGACGACACCGGGTCCGACGCCGGCAAGCTGCTCCAGCACCTCGCCGGACTCTCCGAGTCCGAACGCGCCGCCATGGTCCTGGACGTGGTCCGCAGCTATGTCGCCACCGTCCTCGGCTACGCCGGCCCCTCCGCCGTCGACCCCGAACGCGCCTTCAGCGACCTCGGATTCGACTCGCTCAGCGCCGTCGAGCTGCGCAACGGCATGAACGGCATCACCGGTCTGCGGCTGCCCGCGACTCTCGTCTTCGACTACCCCACCTGCGCGGTACTCGCGGACTTCCTGCTCGCCGAACTGTCCGACACGGCAGCCGACGAAGGGGCGGCCACGGCGCCGGCCGTCGCGCCGGCGGGACAGCCGGAGCACGACGAACCGGTGGCGATTGTGGCGATGAGTTGTCGGTTCCCGGGTGGGGTGGGGTCGCCGGAGGAGTTGTGGGGGTTGTTGGTGGGGGGTGGGGATGGTGTGGTGCCGTTCCCGGTGGATCGTGGTTGGGATGTTGCGGGGTTGTATGACCCGGAGCCGGGTGTGCCGGGGAAGGTGTCGACGCGTGAGGGTGGGTTTTTGCCGGGGGTTGATGAGTTCGATCCGGCGTTCTTTGGGATTTCGCCGCGTGAGGCGGTGGCGATGGATCCGCAGCAGCGACTGCTACTCGAAGCGTCGTGGGAGGCGTTTGAGCGGGCGGGGATTGTTCCTGGGTCGTTGCGGGGTTCTCGTACGGGGGTGTTTGCGGGGACGAATGGTCAGGATTACACGGGGTTGTTGGTGGCGTCGGGTGAGGAGGATTTGGGGGGTTATATCGGTACGGGTAATGCGGCGAGTGTGGTGTCGGGGCGGTTGTCGTACACGTTTGGTCTTGAGGGTCCTGCGGTGACGGTGGATACGGCGTGTTCGGCGTCGTTGGTGGCGTTGCATTTGGCGGTGCAGTCGTTGCGTGCGGGTGAGTGTGATTTGGCGTTGGCGGGTGGTGTGACGGTGATGTCGACGCCGGGGTTGTTTGTGGATTTCAGTCGGCAGCGGGGGTTGGCTGCTGATGGTCGGTGTAAGGCGTTTTCGGATGCTGCGGATGGTGCGGGGTTTTCTGAGGGTGTGGGTGTGTTGGTGGTGGAGCGGTTGTCGGATGCGCGGCGGAATGGGCATCGGGTGCTCGCTGTCGTACGCGGCAGCGCTGTGAATCAGGACGGTGCGTCCAACGGTCTGACCGCCCCCAACGGCCCCTCGCAGCAGCGGGTGATTCGGCAGGCGCTGGCCGGTGCGGGACTCTCGCCCTCCGACGTGGATGTGGTCGAGGCGCACGGGACGGGGACGTCGCTGGGTGATCCGATCGAGGCGCAGGCGTTGCTTGCGACGTATGGCCAGGGCCGGGATGAGGACCGGCCGTTGTGGCTGGGTTCGGTGAAGTCGAATATCGGGCATACGCAGGCGGCTGCGGGTGTGGCGGGTGTCATCAAGATGGTGCTGGCGTTGCAGCACGGTGTGCTGCCGCAGACGCTGCACGTCAATGAGCCGTCGTCGCATGTGGATTGGTCGGCGGGCGACGTGCGGTTGCTGACGGAGTCGGTGGAGTGGCCCGAGACGGATCGGCCGCGGCGGGCGGGTGTGTCCTCGTTCGGCATCAGCGGCACCAACGCCCACACGATCCTGGAGGAAGCCCCGTCCAAGGACGTTGCCGCGCCCGTGGCGTCCGAGGAGTCGCCCGTACTCGCGGACGACGCCGATGCTGCTGACGCTGCCGAGGACGACCGGACGGCAGCGGAAGCCGCCCCTTCCCCCTGGGTGATCACCGGCAAGACCAGGTCCGCGCTCCGGGCCCAGGCCGCCCGGCTGCTCGCGCATGTGGAGACATTCCCGGCCCTGCGGACGGTCGATGTGGGGCTGTCGCTGGCCACCACCCGGTCGGTCATGGAACACCGCGCCGTGGTCCTCGGCGCGCACCGGAACGAGCTGCTCCGCGGCCTGGCCGCCATAGCGGCCGACGAATCCGCTCCGAACGCCGTCACCGGAGCCGCAAAGGCCGACGGCCGACTGGCCCTGCTGTTCACCGGGCAGGGCGCACAACGGTCGGGAATGGGCCGGGAGTTGTACGACGCGTTTCCGGTCTTCGCGGACGCCTTTGATTCCGTCTGCGCGCACTTCGACAGTGAATTGGCCTCGCCGCTGCGGGGTGTGGTCTTCGGTGAGACCGAGGACGCGGATACGGATGCGGATGCGGATGCGGAGAGGCTGAACCAGACCGGATTCACCCAGCCGGCGTTGTTCGCGGTGGAGGTGGCGCTGTTCCGGCTCGTCGAGTCCTTCGGTGTGCGCCCCGACTATCTGGTGGGCCATTCCATTGGTGAGTTGGTGGCTGCGCATGTGGCGGGGGTGTTGTCGCTGGAGGATGTGTGTCGTCTGGTGGCGGCGCGCGGCCGGCTGATGCAGGCGTTGCCGGCGGGCGGCGCGATGGTCGCCCTTCAGGCCGCCGAGGATGAGATATTGCCGCTACTGGAGGGCCACGAACAGCGGGTGAGCATTGCCGCGGTGAACGGCCCGCAGTCGGTCGTGATAGCCGGTGAGGAATCCGCGGTGGCGGAGATCGCGGGGCATTTCGAGTCCGAGGGCCGGAAGGTGAAGCGCCTCCAGGTCAGCCACGCCTTCCACTCCCCGCTCATGGAGCCGATGCTCGACGAGTTCCGGTCGGTCGCCGAGAGTGTGGCGTACGCGGAGCCCCGTATCCCGGTGGTCTCGAATGTGACCGGGGCGCTCGGCACGGCGGAAGAATTGACCTCTCCCGAATACTGGGTGCGGCACGTCCGCGATGCCGTCCGCTTCGCCGACGGCATCCAGTGGCTGGCGGAGCACGAGGTCACCCGATTCCTGGAGATCGGGCCGGACGGCACCCTGACCGCCATGGCACAGGGATGCCTCGACACCGACGCGGCCGCCGACCCTCTCCTCGTCCCCGCCCTCCGCAAGGACCGTCCGGAGGCCACCGGGCTCCTCACCGCCCTCGCCCAGGTGTTTGCCGCCGGTACCCCGCTGACCTGGGAGGCCGCCTTCGCGGGCGGCGATGCCCGCCGCGTCGGTCTGCCGACCTATGCGTTCCAGCGGCACCGCTACTGGCCCAGGCCGCCCCTCATGCCGACCGGCGACATCAGTTCGGCGGGTCTCGGATCGGCGGACCACCCGCTGCTCGGCGCGGCGGTCGAGGTGGCCGGTTCCGACGCCTTCCTCTTCACCGGAAGGCTGTCGCTGCACACCCACCCGTGGCTCGCCGACCATGCGGTGACCGGGAGCGTCCTGTTCCCCGGCACGGGCTTCCTCGAACTGGCCGTCCGCGCGGCCGACGAGGTGGGCTGCGACCGCGTGGACGAGTTCACCATCGCCGCGCCGCTCGTCCTGCCCGAGCGCGGGGCGGTACAACTACAGCTCGCGGTGGAGTCGCCGGACGAGGCCGGGCGGCGGACGTTGAACCTGTACTCCCGGCCGGAGGACGACGCCGCCGAGCAGGCGTGGGTGCTCAATGCCAGCGGCGTGGTGTCCACCGGAGCGGCAGCGGCCCCGGACGAGCCGTACGACTTCACCGTCTGGCCTCCGCGCGACGCGGACGCCACCTCGGTCGACGACTTCTACGGTCGCTTCGCCGAGGCCGGGTTCGCCTACGGTCCGGTCTTCCGGGGGCTCACGGCCGTCTGGCAGCGCGGCGATGAGATCTTCGCCGAGGTCGGACTGCCGGCCGAGCACGACGGGCTGGCCGGCGCGTTCGGTCTGCATCCCGCGCTGCTCGACTCCGCGCTGCACGCGATGATGTTCGTGTCCATGGAGGACGTCGGCCGCGGCCGGCTGCCGTTCTCCTGGAACGGCGTTTCCCTGAAGGCCGCCGGCGCCACCGCCCTCCGGGTCCGTCTGGTGCAGTCCGGACCCGAGTCCGTCTCTCTCGAACTGGCCGACCCCACCGGAGGTGCCGTCGCCTCCATCGAGTCGCTGACGCTCCGTCAGGTATCTGGTGAGCAGATGAGTGGCAGCGCGCCGTACCACGACGCGCTGTTCCAGGTGGACTGGGTCACCGCGCCGACGCCTCCCGTGCAGGACGAGGAACAGTGGGCGGTCGTCGGGAACATGGCGCTGGCCGTGGCCCTGGACGGCACCGCCGTACGGGTGGAGGCGACGGACAGCCTGAGTGAGCTGGCCGACGAGGTGCCTCCCGTGGTTCTCGTCAGCTCCACCAGGACGGACGACCCGGCCGACGCGGTCGCCGGGACGCACACCGTCGCCCACGACGCGCTCGCACTGCTCCAGAAGTGGCTGGCGGACGAGCGCTTCGCCGCCTCCCGTCTGGTCCTGCTCACGCAGGGCGCCGTGAGTACCTCGGACGCGGACCACCCGGACCCGGCGCAGGCCGCCGTCTGGGGCCTGGTACGGGCCGCCGGGGTGGAGAACCCGGGCCGGTTCACGCTCATCGACCTCGACGGAACGGCGGAGTCGACCGCCGCCGTGCCCGGCGCACTGGCGAGCGGAGAGCCCGAGGCCGCGGTCCGCGCCGGAGTGGTGCACGTACCGCGGCTGGCCCGGGTCGCGTCCGCCGACGCGCTGCGCCGGCCCGACACGGACGGGGACGCCTGGCGGCTGGACATCGCCGACAAGGGCACCCTGGAAAATCTGCGGCTGGCCGAATGCCCGGATGTGGCAACCGAGTTGGGGGCCGGACAGGTCCGCATCGGGGTGCGTGCGGCAGGCGTCAACTTCCGTGATGTGCTCAACGCGCTGGGGATGTACCCCGGCGAGGCCGGCGCACTCGGCAGTGAGGGCGCCGGGGTGGTCCTGGAGGTCGGTCCCGGAGTGCAGGACCTGCAGCCCGGTGACCGGGTGATGGGTATGTTCTTCGGTGCCTTCGGCCCCCTCGCGGTGGCCGACCGCCGACTGCTGGCCCGCATCCCCGAGGGGTGGTCGTTCGCGCAGGCGGCCTCGGTTCCCGTGGTGTTCCTGACGGCGTACTACGCGCTGGTGGAACTGGGCGAAGTACAGGCGGGCGAGTCGGTGCTGGTGCACTCCGCCGCCGGCGGCGTCGGCATGGCCGCGGTGCAGCTGGCGCGGCACCTGGGCGCGGAGGTGTTCGGCACCGCGAGCCCGGGGAAGTGGGAGACCCTGCGGAATTCGGGTCTGGACGAGGCGCATATCGCGTCCTCGCGCGATCTGGACTTCGAGCGGTCGTTCCTGGCAGAGACCGGTGGCCGGGGCGTGGACGTGGTCCTGGATTCCCTGGCGCGGGAGTTCGTGGACGCCTCACTGCGGCTGCTGCCGCGGGGCGGGCGGTTCCTGGAGATGGGCAAGACCGATGTCCGCGATGCGCAGGAGATCGCGGCCGCGCATACGGATGTCCGGTACCGGGCTTTCGACCTGTGGGAGGCCGGTCCCGAGCGGATCGGGGAGATGCTGACCGCACTCCTCGACCTCTTCGAGCAGGGCGCCCTGCAGCCGTTGCCGGTCACGGCCTGGGACGTGCGCAGAGCGCCGGAGGCCTTCCGGTACCTCAGCCAGGCCCGGCATGTCGGCAAGGTCGTGCTGACCGTGCCGGCTCCCCTCGACCCCCGGGGCACGGCGCTGGTGACCGGTGGTACGGGCGGGCTGGGCGCGCTGGTGGCCCGGCATCTGGTGGCCGCGCACGGAGTGCGCCACCTCCTCCTGGCCAGCCGGCGCGGCGAGCAGACTCCGGGCGTCGAGGCGCTGCGCGACGAACTGGCCGCCCTCGGTGCCGAGGTCACCGTCGCCGCCTGCGACAGCGCCGACCGCGAGGCGTTGCGGGGGCTGCTGGACTCCGTACCGAAGCAGCACCCGCTCACCGCGGTCGTGCACACGGCCGGGGTGCTGGACGACGGCGTGCTGTCCTCGCTCACGCCGGAGCGGCTGGACAAGGTGTTCGCGCCGAAGGCGGACGCGGTGAGTCACCTGGACGAGCTGACCCGGGACGAGGACCTGGCCGCGTTCGTGGTCTTCTCTTCGGTGGCCGGGACGTTCGGCAGTGCCGGCCAGGCCAACTACGCGGCCGCGAACGCCTTCGTGGACGCGCTGGCCCGCCGGCGCAGCGGACTGGGGCTTCCCGCACAGTCGCTGGCCTGGGGCGCCTGGGCTCCCGGCGTCGGCATGACCGGCGAGCTGAGCGAGGCCGATCTCCAGCGCATGGCGCGCGGCGGCATGCTTCCGCTCACCCCGGAACAGGGGCTCGGTCTGCTCGACACCGCACGGGACCTGGCCCGTCCCCTGCTGCTGCCGATGAACCTCGATACGGCGCCGCTGCGTGCGCACCCCGAGGCCGTACCGCCGCTGCTGCGCGGCCTGGTCCGGGCACCCGCCCGCCGCCAGACCGCGACCTCCGCCGCGGCGAAGGGAACGCAGGCACCGCAGGATCTCGCGGAGCGACTGGCCGCGCTGCCTGCGGCGGACCGCGAACAGTATCTGCTCGACCTGGTCTGCACCCAGGTGGCCCTCGTCCTCGGACACGGATCCGCCGAGGACATCGAGCCCGACCAGGCCTTCAAGGAGCTGGGCTTCGACTCGCTGACGGCGGTGGAACTCCGTAACCACCTCAACGCGGCGACCCAGCTCAGGCTGCCCGCCACCCTCGTCTTCGACTACCCGACGCCGCTCGTTCTGGTCCGCCATGTCCTGGACGAGATCGACCTGCCCGAGACCTCGGGTGCGCAGCCGATCCTCGGCGAGCTCACCCGGCTGGCGGCAGCGCTGGCCGGGGCCACGGTCGGCGACGAGGAACGGGCCGAGATCACCGACCGGCTGCGGGCGCTGACCGAGCTTTGGCAGGGCGGCGGCACGCAGGAGCAAGGCGCGGATCCGTGCACGGAAACCGATGAGGACGACGGCGAGCTGGCCTCGGCATCGACCGCCGGCGAACTCTTCGACCTCATCGACAAGGAACTGGGAACGTCGTGACCGGACGCGGGGAACCGCTCGGCTTTGTTCGAGGATGTGACGTTGGTGGCTGCTGACGACGAGAAGTACATGGAGTACCTGAAGCGGGTGACGACCGAGCTTCGGCAGACCCGTCGCCAGCTTCGCGAAGCTGAGGGCAGGGACCGGGAGCCCATCGCCATCGTCGCGATGAGCTGCCGCTACCCCGGCGGTGTGCGTACTCCGGAAGACCTGTGGCAGCTGGTCGCCGAAGGGGGAGACGCCGTCTCCGGCTTCCCGGTCGACCGGGGCTGGGACGTCGACGGCGCCTACGACCCGGACCCGGAGAAGCCGGGCTCCATCTATGTGCGCGAAGGCGGCTTCCTGCACGACGCGGGGTACTTCGACCCGGCCTTCTTCGGGATGAGCCCCCGGGAGGCGCTGGCCACCGACCCGCAGCAGCGGCTGCTGCTCGAAGTGGCCTGGGAGGCCTTCGAACGCGCGGGCATCGACCCGGCGACGGTGCGCGGCTCCAACGGCGGAGTGTTCGTCGGCGCCGCCACCTCCGGCTACGGCATCGGCGTGTCCGAGCTCCCCGACGGCGTACAGGGGCTGCTCCTCGCGGGGAACGCCACCTCCGTGGCCTCCGGCCGGATCGCCTACACCCTCGGCCTCGAAGGACCCGCCGTCACGGTCGACACGGCCTGCTCCTCGTCGCTGGTCGCCCTGCACTGGGCGTGCCATGCGCTGCGCCGCGGCGAATGCGATCTGGCGCTGGCCGGCGGGGTCGCCGTGATGTGCACCCCGGCCATGTTCTTCGAGTTCAGCAGGCAGCGCGGCCTGGCCGCCGATGGCCGCTGCAAGCCGTTCTCCGACGACGCGGACGGGACCGGCTGGTCGGAGGGCGCCGGCATGCTGCTCGTCGAGCGGCTCTCCGACGCGCGCAAGAACGGCCATCCGGTGCTGGCCGTCGTCCGGGGTACGGCCATCAACTCCGACGGCGCGTCCAACGGCCTGACCGCCCCCAACGGCCCCTCGCAGCAGCGGGTGATCCGGTCCGCGCTGTCCCGGGCGGGGCTGTCGCCGAGCGATGTCGACGCCGTCGACGCCCATGGGACGGGTACCTCGCTGGGCGACCCCATCGAAGCCCAGGCGCTGCTCGCCACCTACGGAAAGGACCGCGCGGACCACGGGCCGCTGCGGCTCGGCTCGCTCAAGTCCAACATCGGCCACACCCAGTCGGCGGCCGGCGTCGGCAGCATCATCAAGATGGTCATGGCGATGCACCACGGGACGCTCCCCAAGTCCCTGCACATCTCCGAGCCGTCCCGCCACATCGAGTGGACGGCCGGCGATGTCGAGGTGCTGACCGAGGCGCTGCCCTGGCAGCAGGACGGGCGCCCGCGCCGCGCCGGCGTCTCGTCCTTCGGCATCAGCGGAACCAACGCCCACGCCATCCTGGAGGAGGCGCCCGCGGACGAGGACGCCACGGCACCGGAGGACGACGGCGAGCCCGTCCGCGCACTTCCCCTCGTCCCCTGGGTGGTCTCCGCCCGCAGCGCGGTCGCCCTTCGCGCACAAGCGGCCCAGCTACTGTCGCGGGTCACGCAGGACGAGCTGGACCCGACCGATGTCGGACACTCCCTGACCACCACCCGGACCGCGTTCGAACACCGGGCCGTGGTACTCGCGGAGGACCGGGCCGCGGCCCTGCGCGGCCTGGAGGAACTGGCCACCCAGGGCATCGAGGGAGCGGGCCCGGGAGTGGTGGGCGGCCGCACGATGCGCGGCGCCACCGCCTTCCTCTTCACCGGCCAAGGAGCCCAACGTGCCGGAATGGGACGGGAGTTGTACGCGGCCTACCCGGCCTTCGCGGCTGCGTTCGATGCGGTGTGTGCGTACTTCGATGGTGAGTTGGCAACTCCCTTGCGGGACGTGGTGTTCGGCGATGATGTGGAGCGGCTGCATCAGACTGGTTTCACTCAGCCGGCGCTCTTCGCGGTGGAAGTGGCCCTCTATCGACTGATCGAGTCCTGGGGCATCAAGCCCAAATACCTGGTCGGCCATTCCGTCGGTGAGTTGGTGGCCGCGCATGTGGCGGGGGTGTGGTCGCTGGAGGATGCGTGCCGGCTGGTGGCGGCGCGTGGTCGGTTGATGCAGGCGTTGCCGGCGGGTGGGGCGATGGTGTCGCTCCAGGCGTCGGAGGGTGAGGTGTTGCCGCTGTTGGAGGGGCTTGAGCAGCGGGTGGGTGTGGCGGCGGTGAATGGTCCGCAGGCGGTGGTGGTATCCGGTGAGGAATCCGCTGTGGCGGAGGTCGCCGGGCATTTCGAGGGGCTGGGGCGGAAGGTGAAGCGGCTCCAGGTGAGTCATGCCTTCCATTCGCCGTTGATGGACCCGATGCTGGACGAGTTCCGGTCGGTTGCGGAGAGCGTGGTGTTCGCGGAGCCGCGTATCCCGGTGGTCTCGAATGTGACCGGTGAGCTCGCTACGGCCGTGGAATTGACGTCCCCTGATTACTGGGTGCGGCATGTCCGTGACGCCGTCCGGTTCGCTGACGGTGTCCGGTGGCTCGCCGAGCACGGCGTGACACGGCTCTTGGAGCTGGGGCCCGGCGGCACCCTGACCGCGATGGCACAGGCTTGCCTCTCGGATACGGGTGACGAGGACACCGAGCGGTTGTTCCTCGCCTCCCTGCGGACGGACCGGCCCGAGACCACGTCGCTGATGTCGGCGGTGGCCGGCGCCTTCTCGTCGGGCGCACCGATCGACTGGGCGGCGTACTTCGCGGGCACCGGGGCGCGGCGGGTGGATCTGCCCACCTACGCCTTCCAGCGCGAGCGGTACTGGCTGGAATCGACGGGCGCCACACCCGAGCCGCGTGAACGGTCGGTCGTGGACGGCTGGCGCTATCGGGTGGAGTGGAAGCCGCTTGTGGCGCCGTCGGGTGGGGTGTGGGGCGGTCGTTGGCTTGCGGTGGTGGCTGCGGGTGAGGCGTGGTCCGAGGCTGTGGTGGAGGGATTGGCGGCGTGTGGGGTGCCGCTTGCGCGGGTGGAGTGTGTCGCGGGGGAGGTGGACCGGGGGTTGTTGGCCGAGCGGGTGCGTGAGGTGGCTGGTGAGGAGCCGGTTGCCGGGGTGCTGGTGGTGGACTGCGCGGATGTGGCGCGTAGTGCTGTGGTGGTGCAGGCGCTGGGGGACGCCGGTGTCGGTGGGCGTGTGTGGCTGGTGACGCGGGGGGCTGTCGCGGTGGGCCGGGCGGATGGTGGGCCGGATCCGGTGGGTGCGGCGGTGTGGGGTCTGGGTCGGGTGGCTGCGTTGGAGCTGCCGGATCGTTGGGGCGGTCTGGTGGATCTTCCGGAGGCCGTGGACCGTCGGGCTCTTGATCGGCTCGCCGGCGTTTTGGCCGATGGTGGCGAGGATCAGGTTGCGGTGCGGGCGTCGGGGGTGTTCGGGCGGCGGCTGGTGCATGCGCCGGCTCCGGCTGAAGACGTGGAGGGTGGTTGGCAGCCGCGCGGCACGGTGCTGATCACGGGTGGTACGGGCGCGCTCGGTGCTCGTGTGGCGCGTTGGGTGGCTGAGCGCGGTGCGGAGCACGTGGTGCTGACCAGTCGCCGGGGTCCGGAGGCTCCTGGTGCGGTGGAGCTGGAGGCGGAGCTGTCGGCGCTCGGTGTGCGGGTGACGGTGGCGGCCTGCGATGTCGCAGACCGGGATGCGGTCGAGGAGCTGTTGGCGGGCTGTTCCGTGGACGCCGTCGTGCATGCGGCAGGTGTAGTGGATTCCGTGCCCTTGGACGACGTGGATGCGGAGCACTTCGCCGAGGTGATGGGGGCCAAGGTCGCCGGTGCTGTGGTGTTGGACGAGGCATTGCGGGATCGGGCGCTGGATGCCTTTGTGGTGTTCTCCTCGATTGCCGGTGTGTGGGGGAGTGGTGGTCAGGCGGCGTATGCGGCGGGGAATGCCTTCGTCGAGGGTCTGGTGGAAGCACGTCGTGCGCGGGGTGCGGTGGGTTGTGCGGTGGCGTGGGGCCCGTGGGCCGGCGGCGGAATGGCCGGCGCGGAGGGCGCGGAGGAGCATCTGCTGCGGCGTGGCCTGAGGGCGCTCGATCCGGCCCTCGCGGTCTCCGCGTTGGAGTCGGCGGTCGGCGCGGGTGAGGGTTCGGTGGTCGTGGCGGATGTGGAGTGGGAGCGCTTCGCTCCGGCGTTCACGAGTGCCCGTCCGAGTCCGTTGTTGGAGGACCTGCCCGAGGTGCGGGCGGCGTTGGCTGTCGGCGTCGGCAGTGAGGGTGCCGGTGCCGGCGTGATGCGGGAGCGGCTGTCCGGGCTGTCGGTTGTGGAGCGGGAGCGCGCGCTGTTGGAGTTGGTGCGTACCCATGCCGCGGCGGTCCTCGGCTACCCAAAGCCCGAGTCGCTCGAAGCACGCTCTGCCTTCCGGGACTTGGGCTTCGACTCGCTGACCGCTGTGGAGTTGCGCGGCCGGTTGAACACCGAAACCGGTCTGCGGCTGCCCGCCACCGTCGTCTTCGACTATCCGTCGCCGGTCGATCTGGCCCGCTTCCTGGGCGATGAGCTGTTCGGCACCGGGGCGGACGCGGTCCCCGGTCTGCCGGTGCCGGCTTCCGTCTCGGACGATCCGGTGGTCATCGTCGGGATGAGCTGCCGGCTGCCCGGTGGGGTCGTCAGCCCCGAGGACCTGTGGCGGCTGGTGGCCGGGGCCGAGGACGCGATCTCCGAGCTTCCCGATGACCGTGGCTGGGACCTCGATGCCCTCTATGACCCGACTCCGGGCCGGCCAGGGAAGAGCTACTCGCGACACGGCGGATTCGTCAGCGGGGTCGACCAGTTCGATCCGGCGTTCTTCGGTATCAGCCCACGGGAAGCGGTCGCGATCGACCCGCAGCAGCGGCTGCTGCTCGAAACCTCCTGGGAGGCGCTTGAGCGTTCCGGTATTGATCCGCAGACGTTGCGCGGGAGCCGGGCCGGGGTCTTCGTCGGTTCCAACGGGCAGGACTACCCCGCCCTGCTGCTGAGCACTCCGGAAGGCCAGGACGGCTACCTCGGTACCGGGAACGCAGCAGCTGTGGTGTCGGGCCGGATCTCGTATGCGCTGGGCCTGGAGGGGCCGGCGGTCACGGTGGACACGGCGTGTTCCTCGTCGCTGGTCGCCCTGCACCTGGCCGCGCAGTCCCTGCGCTCGGGTGAATGTGATCTGGCGCTGGCCGGTGGTGTGACCGTGATGTCGACGCCGGGTGCGTTCATCGAATTCAGCCAGCAGCGTGGCCTTGCCGCTGATGGCCGGTGCAAGGCGTTCTCGGATGCTGCGGATGGCACCGGTTGGGGCGAGGGCGCCGGTGTGCTGGTCGTGGAGCGGCTGTCGGATGCTCGGCGTCATGGGCATCGCGTCTTGGCTGTGGTGGCTGGATCTGCGGTGAATCAGGATGGTGCGTCGAATGGTTTGACGGCGCCGAACGGTCCGTCGCAGCAGCGGGTGATCCGGCAGGCTCTGGCGGGTGCGGGGCTGTCTGCGGCGGATGTGGATGTGGTCGAGGCGCACGGGACGGGGACGTCGCTGGGTGACCCGATCGAGGCGCAGGCGCTGCTGGCGACGTACGGCCAGGGCCGGGAAGAGGACCGGCCGTTGTGGCTGGGTTCGGTGAAGTCGAACATCGGGCACACCCAGGCCGCCGCGGGTGTCGCCGGTGTCATCAAGATGGTGCTGGCGCTCCAGCACGGCATCCTGCCGCGGACCCTGCATGCCGAGGAGCCGTCGTCGCATGTGGACTGGTCGGCGGGCGACGTGCGGCTGCTCACCGAGGCGGTGGCGTGGCCGGAGGGGGAGCGGCTTCGTCGGGCCGGTGTATCTGCGTTCGGAGTGAGCGGCACCAACGCGCATGTGGTGATCGAGCAGGCTCCGGTGGAGGAGAGCGCGGAAGCCCAGCCGGTCGGTGGGGTGGGTGTGGTGCCGTGGGTGGTGTCCGCGCGGAGTCGGGAGGGTGTGCGGGCGCAGGCGCAGCGGTTGTTGGCGCATGTGGAGGCGCGGCCTGAGCTCGGCGCGCCGGAAGTGGGGTTTGCGCTGGCCACGACGCGTTCGGCGTTTGAACACCGGGCCGTCGTCCTCGGCACCGAGCGCGATGCTCTGGTGGACGGACTCAAGGCGCTGGCCAAGGGGGACGATGCTGCTTCCGTGGTGAGCGCCCTGGCTGCACCCGAAGCGCGATGGGCGCTGCTGTTCACGGGGCAGGGTGCGCAGCGGTTGGGGATGGGTCGGGAGTTGTACGACGCGTTCCCGGTGTTCGCCGATGCCTTTGACGCCGTCTGTGCGCACTTCGACGGCGAGCTGGCGACTCCGTTGCGGGAGGTGATGTTCGGTGCGGACGCGGAGCGTCTGAACCAGACCGGGTTCACTCAGCCGGCATTGTTCGCCGTCGAAGTGGCGCTGTTCCGGCTGGTGGAGTCGTTCGGCGTACGGCCCGACTATCTGGTGGGTCATTCCATCGGTGAGTTGGTGGCTGCGCACACCGCCGGCGTGCTGTCGCTGGAGGATGCCTGCCGTCTGGTGGCGGCCCGTGGTCGCCTGATGCAGGCACTCCCGGCGGGTGGCGCGATGGTCGCCCTTCAGGCCACCGAAGACGAGGTGTTGCCGCTGCTGGAGGGCCAGGAGCAGCGGGTGAGCATCGCTGCGGTGAACGGTCCGAAGTCGGTCGTGGTCTCCGGTGAGGAAGCGGCAGTGGCCGAGATCGCCGGGCGCTTCGGGTCCGACGGTCGGAAGGTGAAGCGGCTCCAGGTCAGCCACGCCTTCCACTCCCCGTTGATGGAGCCGATGCTCGACGAGTTCCGCACCGTCGCCGAAAGTGTGACCTACGCCGAGCCCCGTATCCCGGTGGTCTCGAACCTGACCGGCACGCTCGCCACGGCACAGGAGCTGACGTCCGCCGACTACTGGGTGCGGCATGTCCGTGAGGCCGTCCGCTTCGCCGACGGGATCCGCTGGCTGGCGGACCACGAGGTCACCCGGTTCATGGAAATCGGACCGGACGGCACCCTCACCGCCATGGCACAGGGTTGCCTCGACAGTGACGCGGACCAGGTCCTCATCCCCACCCTGCGCGCCGACGACCGCGGCGAGATATCCGCCGTACTGACCGCCGCCGGACGGGCATTCGCCCACGGCATCACCATCAACTGGCAGACCTTCTTCCCGGCCACGACCGCAACCACGGCTGTCGCCACCGAAAGCGCCACCACCGACACTCCCACCCCCGCCCGCACCCCCATCGACCTCCCCACCTACGCCTTCCAACACCAGCGCTACTGGCCCCGGTTCACGGGCCTGCCGGCCGGCGATCTCGGCTCTGCCGGACTGGAGTCCGCGCATCACCCCTTGCTGGGCGCTGCCCTCTCCCTGGCCGACAGCGCAGACCGCACGGACAGCACGGACAGCGCGTACGGCACCGTCGAGACCGGCGCCGTGGTGTTCACCGGGCGGGTGTCCGTCGCCGCTCAGCCCTGGCTCGCCGAGCATGTCGTCTCGGGCTCGGTCCTGCTCCCCGGTACCGCTTTCCTGGAGCTGGCCGTCCGTGCCGGGGACCAGGTCGGTTGCGGGCAGGTGGAGGAACTGACGCTGCAGGCGCCCCTCGTCCTGCCGGAGCGAGGTGCCGTACAGCTCCAGGTGGCCGTCGGGGCCGCGGACGAGTCCGGGCGCCGGACGCTGGGCGTCTACTCCCGGCCGCAGGACGCGGAGACCGAACAGCCCTGGATACGCCACGCTGCCGGCGTCCTCGGCACGGACAGTGCGGCGCCCGGCGCTGACCTGTCCCAGTGGCCGCCGGCCGGTGCGGAGCCCGTCGCCGTCGAGGGGCTGTACGAGGGGCTGACGGCGGCGGGGTTCGGCTATGGGCCGGTCTTCCGCGGGCTGCGCCAGGTATGGAGCCGTGGCGACGAGTTGTTCGCCTCCGTCGAACTTCCGGAGAGCGCCGTTCCCGACGCTGCCGGCTTCGGGCTGCACCCGGCGCTGCTGGACTCGGCACTGCACGCACTCGGACTCGTGGCCGCGGACCAGGCCGACGAGGGCCGGGGCAGGCTGCCCTTCTCCTGGTCGGGGGTGACGCTGCACGCGTCCGGAGCGTCGGTGCTGCGTGCCCGGCTGTCCGTGCACGGTCCCGACGCGGTCGCCCTGGAGTTGGCCGATGCCTCGGGCGGGCCCGTCGCGACGATCGACTCCCTGGTCCTGCGACCGGTGTCGGCAGACGGGATCGCCCAGGCCAAGGCCGGCCGGCAGGACACCGCGCTGCACACGATGGACTGGATTCCGCTGCCGGAGCCCATCGAGGTCAGCGGGCACACCGCGCCCCCGGTACCCCTCGATGCGGCCGTCGACCCATCCGACGGGACCGACGGGACCGACGGCACCGTCAGCCCACTCGACCTGACCGCGATCGGCGCGTCCGTGTACCCGGACCTCGATTCGCTTCCCCGGGGCGAGGTGCCGTCCCACGTCCTGCTGCGGCTGGACGCTCCCGGCGGTGACCCGGCCGCCGCCGCGCACACCGCGACCCATCGGGCGCTCGGGCTCCTCCACGCATGGCTGGCCGAGGAGCGGTTCGCCGCGGCCCGGCTGGTCGTCGTCACCCAGGGCGCGGTCACCGTGGACGAACGGCGTCCGGATCCGGCGCTGGCCGCCGTCTGGGGGCTGGTCCGGTCGGCGCGGTCGGAGAACCCGGACCGGTTCACGCTGGTCGATCTCGACGGGGCGAGCGAGTCCCTCGCCGTGCTTCCCGCCGCACTGGCCTGCGACGAGCCCGAACTGGCCGTCCGCGCAGGCCAGGTCTACGTCCCGAGGCTCAGCAGGCACGTACGGCCGGATGCGCTGCCCGTGCCCGGCCAGGGCAGCGCGTGGTGCCTGGACATCGCGGAGAAGGGCACGCTGGAGAACCTGCACCTCGCGGAGTCCCCCACGGCGCAGGCCGAGTTGGGTGCCGGGCAGGTGCGGATCGCGGTACGCGCCGCCGGGCTGAACTTCCGTGATGTGCTGAACGCACTCGGGATGTATCCGGGTGACGCCGTGGCCTTGGGGATCGAGGGCGCCGGCGTGGTCACCGAGGTCGGACCCGGGGTGACCGGGTTCTCCCCGGGCGACCGGGTGATGGGGCTGTTCACCCAGTCCTTCGGTCCCCTCGCGGTGGCCGACGGGCGCACCCTGGCCCGTATACCCGAGGGCTGGTCGTTCGCGCAGGCGGCGTCGGTTCCGGTGGTGTTCCTGACGGCGTACTACGCCTTGGTGGACCTGGGGGAGCTCCAGGCGGGCGAGTCGGTGCTGGTACATGCCGCCGCGGGTGGTGTGGGGATGGCCGCGGTGCAGCTGGCGCGGCATCTGGGCGCGGAGGTGTTCGGTACCGCGAGCCCGGGGAAATGGGAGACCCTGCGCTCGTCGGGTCTGGACGAGGCGCATATCGCGTCGTCGCGTGATCTGGACTTCGAGCGGTCGTTCCTGGACGCGACTGCGGGCCGGGGTGTCGACGTCGTGCTCGATTCCCTGGCGCGGGAGTTCGTGGACGCCTCGCTGCGACTGCTGCCGCGGGGCGGGCGGTTCCTGGAGATGGGCAAGACCGACGTCCGCGACGCACAGGAGGTGGCGGCCGCACACGCGGAGGTGCGCTACCAGGCGTTCGATCTGTTCGACGCCGGTCCGGAGCGGATCGGGGAGATGCTGACCGCACTCGTCGCCCTCTTCGAGCAAGGCGTGCTGCGGCCCCTGCCGCTCACCGCGTGGGACGTACGGAAGGCACCCGAGGCGTTCCGCTACCTCAGCCAGGCCAAGAACGTCGGCAAGGTCGTGCTGACGATGCCGGTTCCGCTCGATGCGGAAGGGACGGTCCTGGTCACGGGCGGTACCGGTGGGCTGGGCGCGCTGGTGGCCCGGCATCTGGTGGCCGAGCACGGGGTTCGCCATCTGCTGTTGGCGAGCCGCCGCGGCCCGCAGGCTCCGGGCGCCGACGTGCTGCGCGACGAACTCGCCGCCCTCGGCGCAGAGGTCACCGTCGCCGCCTGTGACACCGCCGATCGCGAGGCGCTGCGCGGGCTGCTCGGCTCCGTCCCGCCGCAGCATTCGCTGACCGCGATCGTGCACACGGCCGGAGTGCTCGACGACGGCGTGCTGTCCTCGCTGACGCCCGAGCGGCTGGATGCGGTGCTCGCGCCGAAGGCGGACGCGGTGCGCACCCTGCATGA
This sequence comes from Streptomyces auratus, assembly GCF_050433025.1. Lineage (NCBI taxonomy): Bacteria > Bacillati > Actinomycetota > Actinomycetes > Kitasatosporales > Streptomycetaceae > Streptomyces > Streptomyces auratus. Next base: position 3,857,226 of record NZ_JBNGCB010000003.1, read on the forward strand.
GCTGACCCGGGACGAGGACCTGGCGGCGTTCGTCGTCTTCTCCTCCGTCGCCGGCATGTTCGGCGGCTCGGGGCAGGGCAACTACTCGGCGGCGAACGCCTTCCTGGATGCGTTCGCGCAGGCCAGGAACGGTGAGGGACTGCCCGCCACGTCACTGGCATGGGGCCCGTGGGCCCCCGGCGCGGGGATGACCGGCGAGCTGACGGACGCCGACCTCACGCGCATGGCGCGGGGCGGCATGCTGCCGTTCACGGCCGAGCAGGGCCTGGCGGCGTTCGACGGCGCATTCGGGACGGCCGAAGCGGTCTACGCCCCGGTGCGGCTCGATCATGCGGCGCTGCGGGCACCGCACTCCGCGCCGCCGGCGCTGCTGCGCGCTCTGGTGACCGGGTCCGCCCGGCGCTCGGCCGCGTCGGCGTCCCCCGGTGACGCCGCGGAGAGCCTGCGGACCCGGCTGGCCGCGCTGCCGGCCGCCGAGCGGGAGCCGGCGGTGCTGGAACTCGTCCGCTCGCAGGCAGCGCTCGTGCTCGGGCACACCGGCCCCGAAGCCGTCGAGCCCGCACGGGACTTCCGTGGCCTGGGCATCGACTCGCTCACCGCCGTCGAGCTGCGCAACCGGCTGGGCGCCGCGACCGGGCTGCGGCTGCCGGCGACGCTCGTCTTCGACTACCCGTCGCCGGTGGCACTGGCCGGCCATGTGTGCACCGAACTGTTCGGAGACGAGCCGGCCGCCGTCCCGGCCGCCGTGGCCGAGCGGCCGGCGACGGGCGAGGAGCAGCTCGCCATCGTCGCCATGAGCTGCCGGTTCCCGGGCGGGGCGGGCAGCCCCGAGGAGTTCTGGCGGCTGCTGGCCGACGGCGTGGACGCGCTGTCGCCGCTGCCGGCCGACCGGGGCTGGCAGACCGATGACGACGCGGCCCGGGTCGAGGGCGGATTCCTCCACGACAGCGGCGACTTCGACGCGGACTTCTTCGGCATCTCGCCGCGTGAGGCGGTCACCATGGACCCGCAGCAGCGGCTGCTGCTGGAAATCTCCTGGGAGGCACTGGAGCGCGCCGGCATCGATCCGGCGGTGCTGCGCGGCAGCCGCACCGGCGTGTTCGCGGGGACGAACTACCAGGGCTACGGCTCGGCCGCGCACACCCTGCCCGAGGGGACCGAGGGGCAGTTGCTCACCGGCCATGCCACCAGCGTGACGTCCGGCCGGGTCTCCTACGCGCTCGGGCTCGAAGGGCCCGCCGTCACCGTCGACACGGCCTGTTCGTCGTCGCTGGTGGCGCTGCATCTGGCCGCGCAGGCCCTGCGGCTCGGGGAGTGCGATCTCGCCTTCGCGGGCGGGGTGACCGTGATGGCCACCCCGGGTGCCTTCGTGGAGTTCGGCCGGCAAGGGGGACTGGCGGGCGACGGGCGGTGCAAGGCCTTCGCCGACGACGCGGACGGCACCGGCTGGGGCGAGGGCGCGGGCATCGTTCTCGTCGAGCGGCTCTCCGACGCGCGGCGCAACGGGCACCCGGTACTCGCCGTGCTCCGCGGCTCCGCGGTCAACCAGGACGGCGCGTCGAACGGTCTGACCGCCCCCAACGGCCCCTCCCAGCAGCGGGTCATCCGGGCCGCGCTGGCCAACGCCGGGCTCGACGCCCATGAGGTGGACGCGGTCGAGGCACACGGCACCGGGACCGCACTGGGCGATCCGATCGAGGCACAGGCGCTGATCGCCACCTACGGTCAGGACCGTGCGGCGGACCGGCCGTTGTGGCTGGGGTCGGTGAAGTCGAACATCGGACACACCCAGGCCGCGGCCGGCGTCGCCGGTGTGATCAAGATGGTGCTGGCGCTCCAGAAGGGCGTGCTGCCCCGCACACTGCACGTCACCGAGCCCTCCTCGCACGTCGATTGGTCGGCCGGCGAAGTGCGGCTGCTGACCCGGGCCGAGGAGTGGCCCCAGCGCGAACTGCCGCGCCGGGCCGCGGTGTCCTCGTTCGGGATCAGCGGCACCAATGCGCATGTGGTGCTGGAGCAGTACGGGACGGCGGACGGGGGGCCGGAGGGGGACGACCTGCACCCCCTCGACGACACGGACGAGGGGCTTGTCGCTCGGCCGGAGCCCGTCGTCTGGCCGCTGTCCGCCCGGTCCGCCGCCGCACTGCGCGACCAGGCGAAGCGGCTGCGCGCCCACCTCGCCGACCGCCCGGACCTGCCGGTACGCGACGTCGGGTACTCGCTCGCCACCACCCGGGCCGCCTTCGACCACCGGGCGGCGCTGGTCGCCGGGGACCGGGACACGTTCCTGACGGGACTCGCCGCGCTGGCCCGCGGGGAGGACTCGGCGGAGCTGGTGCGCGGGCGCGCGGACGCCGGTGGGAAGCTCGCCTTCCTCTTCAGCGGCCAGGGCTCCCAGCGCGCCGGCATGGGACGCGAACTCCATGCGCGCTTCCCCGCCTATGCGGCGGCCTTCGACGAGGTCTGCGCGGAGTTCGACCGCCACCTCGAACGGCCGCTGCGCGCACTCGTCTTCGCGGACGAGGGCACGCCCGAGGCCGCGCTGCTCGACCGCACCGCCTACACCCAGCCCGCCCTGTTCGCCGTGGGAACGGCACTCCACGCGCTCGTCGGATCGTGGGGGATCAGGCCCGAAGTCCTGATCGGCCACTCCATCGGAGAGCTGACCGCCGCGCACGTGGCCGGGGTGCTGACCCTGCAGGACGCGTGCCGTCTGGTCGCCGCCCGCGGCCGGCTGATGCAGGCACTGCCCGAAGGCGGCGCCATGATCGCCGTCCAGGCCGCCGAAGAAGAGGTGGCGCCCCTGCTGGCGGGCCTGGCGGACCGGGCGGGGATCGCCGCGGTGAACGGGCCCTCGGCCGTCGTCGTCTCCGGCGAGCAGGACGCGGTCACCGAGATCGCCGGACAGCTGGCCGAACGCGGGCGAAAGACTAGGCGTTTGCGGGTCAGCCATGCGTTTCACTCTCCACTGATGGACGCGATGCTCACGGAGTTCGGCGAGATCGCGCGGGGAGTGCGCTATGCACCGCCGCGCCTTCCCGTCGTCTCCAACCTCACCGGGGAACCGGCGACCGACGCCGACCTGACCTCGCCCGAGTACTGGGTGCGGCATGTGCGGGAGGCCGTCCGCTTCTGCGACGGCATCCGCCGCCTGGAGGCCGACGGCGTACGGACGTATCTGGAGCTGGGGCCCGACGGCGCGCTCGCCGCCACGGCATGGGAGAGCCTGCGCGCGCCCGATGAGGACACCGCCGCGCTCCCCGTCCTGCGGCGCGACCGGCCCGAGGTGCGCAGCGCCCTCCGTGCCGCGGCGAGCCTGCACGTACGCGGACTCGGGGCGGGTCCCGCCGCGCTGTACGGCACGGGGGCGCGCCGGGTCGAGCTGCCCACCTACGCCTTCCAGCGCCGTCGGTACTGGCTGGAGCCGGCCGGTGTGCAGACCGCGGCCGATGCGGCGCAGACGGTGGACGACCAGTTCTGGGCCGCCGTGGAGCACGCCGACCCGGGCGAGCTGGCCGAGCGTCTCCACCTGGCCGGTGACGCTCCGCTGAGCGAGGTGCTGCCCGCGCTGTCCTCGTGGCGCCACCAGCAGCGCGAACGCACCGTCGCCGACGGCTGGGAATACCGCGTCACCTGGCGGCCGGCCGGCGACGCCCCGGCTCCGGTGCTGTCCGGCACCTGGCTGCTCGCCCACCCCGCGGGCCGCGGCGGCCGTGCCTGGGAGACGGCGATCGCAGCCGGACTCACCGCCCATGGGGCAGCCGGGGTCGTCCCGGTCGAGGTCGACTGCGGTCGCGCCGACCGCAAGTCGCTCGCCGACCAACTGGGCACGCTGCTGGCCGAGTCGGGCCCCGTGGACGGCGTGCTGTCCCTGCTCGGCACGGACGAGGAGCCGCACCGGAGCCAGCCCGCCACGCCCGGCGGGCTCGCCGCCACCATGGCCCTCGTCCAGGCCCTCGACGACCTGGGCACCGGCGCACCGCTGTGGTGCGCGACCACCGGGGCCGTGGCGGTCCGGGAGCGCGAGGCCGTGCCCTCTCCCGTACAGGCCGCGGTCTGGGGCCTGGGGCGGGTCGCCGCGCTGGAGCAGCCGCAGAGCTGGGGCGGTCTGGTCGATCTGCCCGCGGAGCCCGATGAGCGGGCCGTGGAGCGGCTGTGCGCGGTCCTGGAGGCCGGGCCGGGCGAGGACCAGGTCGCCGTCCGCGGCTCGGGGGTGTTCGTCCGGCGACTGGTCCGGGCCCAGGCCCCGGACACCGCCGGGCCCGGCACCGACGAGCCGTGGACGTGCGCCGGAACCGTCCTGATCACCGGGGGCACCGGCGCGCTCGGCGCGCATGTGGCCCGCCGGCTGGCCGACCGGGGCGCCGCACACCTGGTCCTGGCGGGCCGGCGCGGTATGCAGGCCGAGGGCGCGGCCGAGCTGCAGGCCGAACTGACCGCCCGCGGCACCCGGGTGACGGTCGCCGCCTGCGACGCCGCCGACCGGGAGGCGCTGGCGCGGCTGCTGGCCGAGCACCCCGTCGACGCGGTGTTCCACGCCGCGGGGGTGCTCGACGACGGGCTGATCGCCGGGCTCGACGGCGCCCGCCTGGACGCCGTGCTGCGCGCCAAGATGGCGGCCGCGGCACATCTGCACGAACTGACCGACGGCCTGACCGCGTTCGTGCTGTTCTCGTCCTTCGCCGGTACGGCGGGGGCGACCGGCCAGGCCAACTACGCCGCCGCCAACGCCTACCTGGACGCCCTCGCCCAGCACCGGCACGCCCTGGGCCTGCCGGCCACCTCCCTCGCCTGGGGCCCGTGGGCCGGCGCCGGGATGGCGGCCGGCGCCGCGGGCGACGAGCAGCTGGCCGAGCGCCTCGCCCGGGGCGGTATGGGCACGCTCGACCCGCGGCTCGCGGTCGACGCGCTGGAGCGGGCAGTCACCCGTGGCGACACCACGCTGACCGTGGCCGATGTGGACTGGGCGCGGTTCGTACCCGGCTTCACCGCGGTGCGGCCCAGTGCGCTGTTCGCCGATCTGCCGGAGGCGCGGCGCGCGTCCCCGGAACGCGAGTCCGCGGACGGTGACGGACCGGGCGGTCTCCAGGCGCTGCGCGCGCAGCTGGCCGGGCGGAGCGAGACGGACCAGGAACGCGTCCTCGTCGCCCTCGTCCGGACCAGTGTCGCCGGTGTCCTCGGGCACGACTCCGTGGACGCGATCGACCCGAAGCGGGCGTTCAGCGAGCTGGGCTTCGACTCGCTCATGGCCGTCGAGCTGCGCAACCGGCTCGGTCTCGCCACCGGCACCCAGCTGCCCGCCACGCTGCTGTTCGACCACCCGACCGCCGCGGCCCTCGCCCGCCATCTGCGGACGCAGGTCGCGGCGGGGGAGACGGCCGGGGCGCTGCCCGCGCTCGCCGAGCTGGACCGGCTGGAGGACCTGCTGGCGGAGGTGGCGCAGGACGATCCGCAGCGGGCCAGGATCGCCTCCCGCCTGCAGACGCTGCTCACGAAGTGGCACGAGCCGGCGGACACCGAGGCGGTGACGCAGGACGACGCCGGGGTGAGCGACCGGATCAACTCCGCCACCGCAGACGAGATCTTCGACTTCATCGACAACGACCTCGGCATGTCATGACACGCCGGCCGAAGAACCACCGGAACCGCCACGTGGATGAGGGTGCATGAACGAACAGAAGCTCCTCGAGTACCTCAAGAAGGTCACCAACGACCTCCACCAGACCCGCCAGCGCCTCCAGGAAGTCGAGGCCGGGCGCCAGGAGCCGGTGGCGATCGTGGCGATGAGCTGCCGTTTTCCCGGTGGGGTGGGTTCGCCGGAGGAGTTCTGGCGGCTGCTTGCGGGTGGGGTGGATGCGATCGGTGAGTGGCCGGCGGACCGTGGCTGGGATGTGGAGGCGCTGTACGACCCGGAGCCGGGGGTTCCCGGGCGCAGTTACACCCGTGCCGGTGGCTTCCTCGATGACGTCGGTGGTTTCGATGCGGGCTTCTTCGGGATTTCGCCGCGGGAGGCGGTGGCGATGGATCCGCAGCAGCGGTTGCTGCTGGAGACGTCGTGGGAGGCGTTCGAGCGGGCCGGGATCGATCCGGTCGCGCTGCGCGGCAGCCGTACCGGCGTCTTCGCCGGCACCAACGGGCAGGACTACACGGCGCTGCTGCTCGGTGCCGCGGAGGGGCTGGAAGGCCATATCGGCACCGGCAACGCCGCCAGCGTGGTGTCCGGCCGGATCTCCTACGCACTGGGCCTGGAGGGGCCCGCGGTCACCGTCGACACCGCCTGCTCCTCCTCGCTCGTCGCCCTCCACCTGGCGGCGCAGGCCCTCCGGTCGGGGGAGTGCGATCTCGCGCTGGCGGGCGGGGTCACCGTGATGTCCACGCCCGGTCTGTTCCTGGAGTTCAGCCGGCAGCGCGGACTGGCCGCCGACGGCCGGTGCAAGGCGTTCGCGGACGCGGCGGACGGCACCGCCTGGGGCGAGGGCGTCGGCATGCTCCTGGTCGAGCGGCTCTCCGACGCCCGGCGCCACGGACACCCCGTCCTCGCCGTGCTGCGCGGCTCCGCGGTCAACCAGGACGGCGCCTCGAACGGCCTCACCGCCCCCAACGGCCCCTCCCAGCAACGCGTCATCTGGCAGGCGCTGTCCGGCGCGGGCCTGGCCACGGCGGACATCGACATGGTGGAGGCCCACGGCACCGGTACGACACTCGGCGACCCCATCGAGGCCCAGGCGCTCCTGGCCACCTACGGGCAGGACCGGGAGGCCGACCGGCCGCTGTGGCTGGGCTCCGTCAAGTCCAACATCGGGCACACCCAGGCAGCGGCGGGCGTGGCCGGTGTCATCAAGGCCGTGCTCGCCCTCCACGAAGGGCTGATGCCCTCGACCCTGCACCTCGACCGGCCCTCGTCCCACGTCGACTGGTCGGGGGGGAACGTCTCGCTGCTCGCCGACGCCACACCCTGGCCCGACCACGGGCGGCCGCGCCGGGCCGCGGTCTCCTCCTTCGGCGTCAGCGGCACCAACGCCCATGTCATCCTCGAACAGGCCCCGGCCCAGGAGCCCGTCCCCGAAGCCGACGGTGTCCCCGCGACGGACGCCGGCTCCCGGCCACTCGCCTTCCCGCTCTCCGCGCGCACCGCGGAATCGCTGCGTACGCTCAGCGCCCGGCTGCACGAGCGGCTGTCCGACCGGCCGGTGCCGCCGCTGCGCGACCTCGCCTGGTCGCTGGCCACCACCCGCACGGCCTTCGAGGAACGGGCCACCGTGATCGCCGCCGACCACGAGGAGCTGCTGCGCGGCCTGGACCTGCTCGCCCGCGACGTTCCGGCTCCCGGAGTGGTGCGCGGCACGAGCGGCGCGGACGGCCGGACCGCCTTCGTCTTCCCCGGCCAGGGCTCCCAGTGGGACCGGATGGCCACCGAACTCCTCGATACGGATGCGGAGTTCCGCGCCCGCTTCACCGAGTGCGCCCAGGCCGTGGAGCGGTTCTCCGGCTGGTCCCTGCACGAGGTGCTGCGCGGCGCGGAGGGGGCGCCGTCCCTCGACCGGGTGGATGTCGTCCAGCCCGCACTGTTCGCCGTGATGGTCGCCCTGGCGGGGCTCTGGCGCGCCCGTGGGGTGGAGCCCGACGCCGTCGTGGGGCACAGTCAGGGCGAGATCGCCGCCGCCTGTGTCGCCGGGGCGCTGAGCCTGGACGATGCCGCCCGGGTCGTCGTCCTGCGCAGCCGCGCGCTGACCGCACTCGCGGGGTGCGGCGGCATGATGTCCGTCCTGCTGCCGCTGCCCGAGGTCGAGGAGCGCCTCGCCCCGTGGGGCGAGGCCATCTCGGTCGCCGCCGTCAACGGCCCCCGCTCCGTGGTCGTCTCGGGGGAAGCGGACGCCCTCGACGAGCTGTTCGCCGCGCTGGAGGCCGACGGGGCCCAGGTGCGCCGGATACCGGTCGACTATGCGTCGCACTCCGCGCAGGTCGAGGAGATCCGTGAGCAACTGCTCGCCGACCTGGCACCGGTCAGCCCGCGCAGCGGCGCCCTCCCGTTCTTCTCCACGGTGACCGGCGACTGGATCGACACCGGCCGGCTGGACGCCGAGTACTGGTACCGCAACCTGCGCCGGACCGTACGCTTCGAACACGCCGTCCGCTCCCTGGCCGAACAGGACTACCGCGCCTACGTCGAGGCCTCACCGCACCCGGTGGTGACCACCGCCGTACGCGAGACGCTCGACGCACTCGACATCGCGGACGCCGCCGTCGTCGGCACCCTCCGCAAGGGGGAGGGCGGCCCCCGGCGGTTCCTCACCTCGCTCGCCGAACTGTCCGTCGCCGGCGGGCCGGTCACCTGGCGCACGGTCCTCGACCCCGCCGGGGCAGGCGGCGCCCGGCGGGTCGCCCTGCCGACCTACCCCTTCCAGCGGCGCCGCTACTGGCCCGAGCCCGCCCCCGCCCTGCGCGGCGGCCCCGGCGACGCCACCGACTCCCGCTTCTGGGAGGCCGTCGAGAGCGGCGATGCCGACACGCTCGGCGCCGCGCTGGCCCTCGACCCGGCCACCCTCGACGAGCTGCTGCCCGCCCTGTCCGACTACCGCCGGCGCCACCGCGAAGGGGCCCAGGCCGACTCGTGGCGCTACCGCATCACCTGGAAGCCCGTCCCCGCCGGCGCCGCACCGGCCACCCTCCGCGGCACCTGGCTGGTGGTCACCGGCGGCGATCACACCCCGGCCGACGACCTGACCACGGCGCTCTCGGCGGCCGGAGCGCACCCCGTCCTCGTGCCGGTGGACGCCGAAGCGGACCGCGCCGCGCTCGCCGGGACGATCGACGCGGCACTGCGCGGCACGGCCTCCCCGGACGCACCGCTGCCCCCGGTCGCGGGCGTCGTCTCCCTGCTCGCCCTGGACGAGGACGAGCACCACGCCCACCCCGGCCTGCCCCGGGGCTTCGCCGCCACCGTCGCCCTCGTCCAGGCACTGGACGACACCGGCGTCGAGGCCCCGCTGTGGTTCGCCACCCGGGGTGCCGTGGCCACCGATCCGCAGCGCGGCGTCACCGCACCACGGCAGGCCCTGGTGTGGGGCTTCGGCCGGGTGGTCGCCCTGGAGCAGCCGGAGCGCTGGGGCGGACTGCTCGACCTGCCCGAAACCCTGGACCCGGCCGCGGCCACCGCCGTGGTCCGGGCGCTCGCCGGCATCGGCGACGAGGACCAGCTCGCCATCCGGCCGCACGGTGTCCTCGCCCGGCGGCTGGTCCGCGCCGCCACCGGCGAGCTCGACACCACGCGGCGCTGGACCCCCCAGGGCACCGTCCTGGTCACCGGCGGAACCGGTGCCCTCGGACGGCATGTGGCCCGCTGGCTCGCCCGGAACGGCGCACCGCATCTGCTGCTCGTCAGCCGGCGCGGCGCCGACACCCCCGGAACCGCCGAACTCGCCGCCGAGCTCGCCGAGTTCGGCACCCACACCGAATTCGCGGCCTGCGACATCGCCGACCGGGACGCGCTCGCAGACCTGCTCGACACGATCCCCGCCGACCGGCCGCTCACCGCCGTCCTGCACACCGCGGCCGTACTCGACGACGGAACGATCAACTCCCTGACCCCTGCCCAACTGGCCGGAGTCCTCCGGGTGAAGGCCGGCGGCGCCCGCAACCTCGACGAGCTGACCCGACCGCACGACCTGTCGGCCTTCGTGCTGTTCTCCTCCACCGCCGGCACCATCGGCGCACCGGGCCACGCCAACTACGCCCCCGGCAACGCCTACCTCGACGCCCTGGCCCAGCAGCGCCGGGCGGCCGGGCACCGGGCCACCTCCATCGCCTGGGGGCCCTGGGCGGAGGCAGGCATGGCCGAGGGCACCGTGGGCGAGCGACTGCACCGGCACGGCGTCCGCGTCATGGACCCCCAGTCGGCCGTCGCCGCGCTGCAACGCGCCCTCGACCACGACGACACCACCGTGGCCGTCACCGACATCGACTGGGACACCTTCACCCACGCCTACACCACGGCCCGCCCCCGGCCCCTGATCGCCGACCTTCCCGACGCACAGCGGGCACGAGCCACCGTCGCACCGGCGACGGAAGAGACGACCGAAGGCCCCGCACTCGCCCGGCAACTCGCCGCCCTGGGCGAGGCCGAGCAGCGCCAGGCCCTGTCGGAACTCGTCCGCGCCCACATCGCCGCCGTCCTGAACCACACCGACCCCGACGAGGTCGCCCCCCACCGGGCCTTCCGCGAGCTGGGCTTCGACTCCCTCATGGCGGTCGAACTCCGCAACGCGCTCAGCACGGCTATCGGCAAACGGCTCCCGGCCACCCTCATCTTCGACCACCCGACCCCGGCGGCACTGGCCACCCGGCTGCGCACCGAGCTGGACCTCGACGACGCGCCGGCCCCGGCCGCGGCGGCCCCCGCCAAGGCGCCGGCCGACGAGCACGACCCCATCGCCCTCGTGGCGATGAGCTGCCGTTTTCCCGGTGGGGTGGGTTCGCCGGAGGAGTTCTGGCGGCTGCTTGCGGGTGGGGTGGATGCGATCGGTGAGTGGCCGGCGGACCGTGGCTGGGATGTGGAGGCGCTGTACGACCCGGAGCCGGGGGTTCCCGGGCGCAGTTACACCCGTGCCGGTGGCTTCCTCGAGGACGTCGGTGGTTTCGATGCGGGCTTCTTCGGGATTTCGCCGCGGGAGGCGGTGGCGATGGATCCGCAGCAGCGGTTGCTGCTGGAGACGTCGTGGGAGGCGTTCGAGCGGGCCGGGATCGATCCGGTCGCGCTGCGCGGCAGCCGTACCGGTGTCTTCGCCGGCACGAACTACCAGGACTACTCCTCCCGTTCCCTGGCCTCGGCACCGGACGCCGAGGCACACCTCGGCACCGGCAACTCCGCGAGCGTGATGTCCGGCCGCCTCTCCTACACCTTCGGCCTGGAGGGGCCCGCGGTCACCGTCGACACCGCCTGCTCCTCCTCGCTCGTCGCCCTCCATCTGGCGGCGCAGGCCCTCCGGTCGGGCGAATGCGATCTCGCGCTGGCCGGCGGCGTCACCGTGATGTCCACCCCGGGGCTCTTCCTGGACTTCAGCCGCCAGCAGGGCCTGGCGGCCGACGGCCGCTGCAAGGCGTTCGCCGACCGCACCGACGGCACCGGCTTCTCCGAGGGAGTCGGCGTCGTCCTGGTCGAGCGGCTCTCCGACGCACAGCGCAACGGGCACCCGGTGCTGGCGCTGCTCCGCGGCTCCGCCGTCAACCAGGACGGTGCCTCGAACGGCCTCACCGCCCCCAACGGCCCCTCGCAGCAGCGGGTGATCCGCGAGGCCCTGGCCGGCGCCGGCCTGTCCGGTACGGAGGTCGACGCGGTCGAGGCGCACGGCACCGGCACGACACTCGGCGACCCCATCGAGGCCCAGGCGCTCCTGGCCACCTACGGGCAGGACCGGGAGGCCGACCGGCCGCTGTGGCTCGGCTCCGTCAAGTCCAACATCGGGCACACCCAGGCAGCGGCGGGCGTGGCGGGCCTGATCAAGATGGTGCTGGCGCTCCAGCACGGCGTCCTGCCGCCCACCTTGCACATCGACCGGCCCTCGACCCATGTGGACTGGTCGGCAGGGCACGTACGGCTGCTCACGGACACCGTGCCGTGGCCCGAGACCGACCGGCCGCGACGGGCGGGGGTCTCCTCCTTCGGCATCAGCGGCACCAATGTGCACACCATCCTGGAACAGGCCCCCGCCACCCCGGCCCCGCCGCCGGCCGGCCCCCTGTCCGTACCCGTCACCTGGCCCCTCAGCGGCACCACCCGCGACGCCCTCCGGGCACAGGCCGGCCGCCTGCACGCGTATCTCGAAACCCGGCCCGAACTCGGCCTGCAGGACGTGGGACTCTCCCTGGCCACGACCCGGACCGCCTTCGAGCACCGCGCCGCACTCGTGGGCGGCACCCGGGACGAGCTGCTGAGCGGCCTGCGCGCACTGGCGACCGGCGAGACCTCGGCACAGGTCGTCACCGGGGTGGTACGCGGCGAGGGCCGAACGGCGCTGCTGTTCACCGGCCAAGGGGCACAACGGGCCGGAATGGGCCGGGAGTTGTACGAGACCTTCCCGGTCTTCGCGGATGCGTTTGATGCGGTGTGTGGGTACTTCGACGGTGAGCTGGCGTCGCCGTTGCGGGACGTGGTGTTCGGCGAGGATGCGGAGAGGCTGAATCGGACGGGGTTCACTCAGCCGGCGTTGTTTGCGGTGGAGGTGGCGCTGTTCCGGTTGGTCGAGTCCTTCGGCGTACGGCCGGAATTCCTGGTGGGGCATTCCATCGGCGAGTTGGTGGCCGCGCATGTGGCAGGCGTGCTGTCGCTGGAGGACGCCTGCCGTCTGGTCGCTGCCCGCGGCCGGCTGATGCAGGCCCTCCCGGTCGGCGGTGCCATGGTCTCGATCCAGGCGTCGGAGGCTGACGTACTGCTGCTGCTGGAGGGCCAGGAGCAGCGGGTGGGCATCGCCGCGGTGAACGGCCCGAAGTCGGTCGTGATCTCCGGCGAGGAATCCGCCGTGGTGGAGATCGCCGAGCATTTCGGGTCCGAGGGCCGGAAGGTGAAGCGACTCCAGGTCAGTCACGCCTTCCACTCCCCGCTGATGGAGCCGATGCTCGACGAGTTCCGTGCCGTCGCGGAGAGCGTGGCGTACGCGGAGCCGCGTATCCCGGTGGTCTCGAATGTGACCGGTGAGCTCGCCACGTCGCACGAGCTGACGTCCCCTGCCTACTGGGTGCGCCACGTCCGTGAAGCCGTCCGTTTCGCCGACGGTGTCCGCCGGCTGGCGGAGCAGGGCGTGACCCGGTTCCTGGAGATCGGGCCGGACGGCACCCTGACCGCCATGGCGCAGGCGTGCCTGGACGGCGACCGGACGCTGATCCCCGCGCTGCGCAAGGACAGGTCCGAGACACCCGCCCTGATGGCCGCGGTCGGCGCGCTGCACACTTCGGGCGCCGGCCTTGACTGGTCCGCGCTGTTCCCCGGCGCCCGCCGCGTCGATCTGCCGACCTATGCCTTCCAGCGGCGGCGCTACTGGTGGGATGCGGTGGCCGGGGTGGGCGACCTCGACGCCGTGGGGCTGCGCGCGGCCGGTCACCCGCTGCTCGGTGCGGCGGTCACCGTGGCCGGTTCGGAATCCGTGGTGTTCACGGGGCGGTTGTCGCTGGCCACCCATGCCTGGCTCGCCGGACATGCGGTGCTGGGCAGGGTGATCCTGCCGGCGACGGCGTACCTCGACCTCGCCGTCAGCGCCGGTGACCGCACCGGATGCGACCATCTCGCCGAACTCACCCTGGAGGCGCCGCTCGTCCTCCCGGAGCAGGGCGCGGTCCAGCTCCAGGTAGCGGTGAGCGCACCCGACGACACCGGGAGCCGGTCGTTCACCGTGCACTCCCGGCCGGTGGAAGCCGACGATGCCGCGCCCTGGGCCCGGCACGCGCAGGGCACCCTGGCCTCCGCCCCGCCCAACGAGCCGGAATCTCTGGGGAGTTGGCCGCCCGACGGCGCGGAACCGGTCGGAACGGGGGAGTGGTACGACGCCTTCGCCGACGCCGGGTTCGCCTACGGGCCCGCGTTCCAGGGCCTCGGGCGCGTCTGGCGGCGCGGGGACGAGCTGTTCGCGGAGGCCGCCCTGCCCGAGCCGTACCGCGCGGACGCCGCACGGTTCACGCTGCACCCCGCGCTGCTCGATGCCGCCGTGCAGACGCTGCTCGTCGGCGGCCGGGACGCCGGTGGCACGGGTGACGGCGGTGCGATGCTGCCGTTCGCCTGGAGCGGGGTGAGGTTCCATGCCGAGGGGGCCGATGCGCTGCGGGTGCGTCTGGCGCCCGCCGAGGGCCGGGCCGATGCCTTCTCGGTGCTGGTCACGGACGTCTCCGGCCGGGCCGTCGCCACCGCCGATGCGCTGACCCTGCGCACGGTCGCCCCCGAGCAGCTGCCCGCCTCCCCGCCGGCCGGGCCGGAGGTGCCGCTGCGTCTCGACTGGCAGCCCGCCGCCTCCCTGCCCCCGCGCGCCGAGGCCGCGCGGTGGGTGGTGCTCGGCAGCCCGCTCGGCGCCCCTTCCGCGGGACCCGCGGACACCGGGATCGCGGAGGCGCTGGACGGGGCGGGCGTCCACGCGGAGTCGTACGCCGACCTCGACGCGCTCGCGGCCGCGGTGGCCACCGGGATGACGATGCCCGACACCGTGCTGCTGGAGTGCGCACCGGAGGCCGGCACCGACACCCCGGACGTCCGGGGAGTGCTCGCCGGCGCCCTCGCCGTCTGCCGCCAGTGGCTCGCCGAGGAGCGGTTCGCCGGCTCCCGGCTGGTGATCGTCACCCGGGGCGCCGTCGCCGCCGGGCCCGGGGAGGACGTCGGCGATCTCGCGGGCGCGGCGCTGTGCGGGCTGGTCCGCACCGCGCAGCTGGAACACCCCGGCCGGCTGTGGTTGCTCGACCTCGACGACAGCGAGGCGTCCCGCGGCGTGCTCGCGGATGCCGTGGCCGCGGCCCCTCCGCAGGCGGTGCTGCGGGCGGGCGAGTTGCGGCTGCCGCACCTCGCCCGTACGGAGCCCGCCCAGGTCTCGGACTCTCCGTTCGACCCGGAGGGCACGGTGCTGGTCACCGGGGCCACCGGCGCGTTGGGGCGGCTCCTGGCCCGCCATCTCGTCACCCGGCACGGCGTACGGCACCTCGTGCTGGCGAGCCGCAGCGGCCCCGCGGCGGCCGGGGCGGCGCAGCTGTGCGCGGAGCTGGCCGAGCAGGGAGCAAAAGCCTCCCTGGTGGCCTGCGATGTCGCCGAGCGGGCGGACGTGACGGCGCTGCTCGACTCGATCCCGGCGGGCCACCCGCTGACCGGCGTCGTGCATCTCGCCGGGGTCGTCGACGACGGGGTGCTGACCGCGCTCAGCGCGGAGCGGATCGACCGGACGCTACGCCCGAAGGCCGACGCCGCCTGGCTGCTGCACGAGCTGACCAAGGACCGGAAGCTGTCGGCGTTCGTGCTCTTCTCCTCGGCGGCCGGTACCTTCGGCTCGGCGGGGCAGGCCAACTACGCGGCCGCCAACGCCTTCCTGGACGGGCTGGCCGCGCACCGGGCGGCCCAGGGGCTGCCGGCCACTTCGCTGGCGTGGGGGCTGTGGGCCGAGGACGGCGGGATGACGACCGGGCTCGCCGACACCGACCGGCGGCGGATGGCCCGCGGTGGCATGCGGCCGCTCTCCGCCGACGACGGGCTCGCGCTGTTCGACGCCGCGCTGGCGACGGGCGACCCCGCCCTGGTCACCGTGGGCCTGGGCCGGGGCGGACTCGCGGCGCTGCTGGGCGGCGCCGCACCCGGCCGGACCCGGCGGACGGTCTCCGCGTCCGCGGCGGACAAGGACGATCTGCTGGCGCGGCTGGCGGCCGCCGGCCCCGGCGGGCGGGACGCGCTGCTGCTGGATCTGGTACGGCGTCAGGTCGCCGCGGTCCTCGGCCACGGGTCACCGGAGGACGTCGAACCGGACCGTGACTTCACCGAGTTGGGCTTCGACTCGCTGACCGCCGTGGAGCTGCGCAACCAGCTCGGCACCGTCACCGGCCTGCGGCTCCCGCCCACCCTCGTGTTCGACGTCGCCACCCCACAGGATCTCGCCGCCCGGCTGGGCGAGGAGCTGACCGCGGGGGGCCTCCCGCGGTCCGGCACCGGCACCGCAGAATCCGACGACCGGCCGTCCGCGACGGGACGGGCCGAGGACACCCTCGGCGCCCTCTTCCGGGGAGCCTGCGAGTCGGGACGGGTGGAAGAGGCATTCGCGCTGCTCCAGGCGGCCGCCCGGCTGCGGCCGACGTTCGACGCGCCGGAGGACGTCGGGGCGCAGTGCACGCCCGTACGCCTCGCCCGCGGCGGCGCCTCCCCGGATCCGGCCGAGCCGGCGCTGATCTGCTTCAGCTCGTATGTGGCGCTCGCCGGTGTGCACCAATACGCCAGGTTCGCCTCCGTCCACCGGGGCACACGCGACGTCTGGGCGCTGCCCACCCCGGGCTTCGGCCGCGGAGAGCTGCTGCCCGCGTCCTTCGACGCGGTCGTACGGGTGCAGGCCGAGGCGGTGCTGCGGTGCGCGGACGGCGGCCCGTTCGTGCTGCTCGGCTCGTCGTCCGGCGGCATCCTGGCCCTCGCCGTGGCGCACTACCTGGAGAAGGCGGGAACACCGCCCGCCGGCGTCGCGCTGCTGGACACCTATCTGCCGCGCGAGGATTCGCCCTTCACGCGGTTCGCCGGCGAGATGATCGGCGGGATGTTCGCCCGCGAGTCCCTGTTCGCGCACATGGACGCGGACCGGCTCACCGCGATGAGCTGGTACATCCACGTCGTCGGCGCATGGGCGCCGGACCGGCTGTCCTGTCCCGTGCTGCTGGTGCGCTCCAGTGAGCCGCCGGTGAGCGTCGAGCAGGCGGGAGAGCTCGCGGCACAGGAGTGGCAGGCGTCCTGGGACGGCGCGGACACCGTGGCCGAGGTACCGGGCAACCACTTCACGATGATGGAGGACCACGCGGGCTCCACCGCGAAGACCGTCACCGCTTGGCTGGAGGCCCTGCCGGGCTCCCGGCCGCAGGGCGATGGCACGCCACGATGAGCGGCGGGGACGGGCGTGGGTCGCCCGGACGTTCGCGCCTGGGCGTACGGCCCCGGGTCCATTGTCTGGGCGATTCACCAGACCCTGCCGGCGACGGTCCACGGCGCGCCGCACAGCGGACACCATGGTCACAGGCCCGCGGGACGAGGTCGCGGGCCCACCAGACGAGGGAGACACCATGAAGATCACGGTTGACCGGGACCGGTGCGTCGGTGCCGGGATGTGTGCGATGACCGCCGGCGAGGTCTTCGAGCAGCACGAGGAGGACGGCCGTGTCGTGCTGCGGATGACCGAGCCGCCCGCGCAGCTGACGGACGACGTGGCAGAGGCCGAGCAGCTGTGTCCGTCCCGCGCCATCACGGTGGACCCCGCCGCCGGCTGACCGGTGCGGCGAGGCCCCACGTGAGGACGTCACGCCCGCCGTACCACCAGCGGCAGTTGCTCGGCACCGAAGACGTTGCTGCCGTGGAACGACAGGCGGGAGTCGGCATCCACCCGCGCGCTGCGGAAGCGGTCCAGCATCAGCTCCAGCACGATCCGGCTCTCCAGCCGGGCGAGCGGGGCACCGATGCAGTAATGGATGCCGTGCCCGAACGCCGCCTGCCGGGAGTTGGACCGCTCCGGCATGAAGGCCGCGGGGTCGTCGAAGACCCGCTCGTCATGGTTGGCGGACAGCAGCCACAGGTGGATGAGGGTGTTCGGCGCGATGACCTCCCCGGCGATCTCCACCTCCCGCGTCGGCACCCGTTCGACGCGGGTGAACGGCGGCCGGCAGCGCAGCGTCTCCTCGATCAGCGCGGGAATCCCGGACCGGTCCGCGCGCAGCGCCTCCCAGCGCTCCGGCGCGCTGTCCAGGCACAGCAGGATGTTGCCGAGCAGTACCGAGGTCGTGATGTGGCCCGCCAGCAGCAACAGCGTGGCGAAGCTGACGATCTCGTCGTCGGACAGCCGCTGGCCGTCGACCTCCGCCTGCACCAGGGTGCCGATCAGGTCGTCGTGCGGAGTGCGCCGGCGGGCGTCCACGAACTCCTGCAAGTACGCCGAGATCTCCTTGCCGGTCAGCTCCATGCGCCGCACGCTCTCCGGGTCCGCGGCATCGGTGGCGAGCAACTGGGCGCCCCACGCCTGGAACATGGCCTGGTCGTCGAGCGGTACGCCCAGCATCGCGGCGATCACCATCACCGGCAGCGGATTGGCCACCGCATCGACGAGATCGAAGCGCTCACCATCGACCGCGTCGAGCAGATCGCGGGTGAGGGTGGTGATCTGCGGGGTCAGTTCGGAGATCAGCCGGCTGGTGAACGCCCGGCTGACCAGGCGGCGCAGCTTGCCGTGCTGCGGGGGGTCGAGCAGCAGCAGGACGCCGCTGGGTGTCTCGCCGCCGAGCCGCCCCACGGTGTCGGAGGAGTACAACCCCGGATCGCCCAGGATGTGCACCACGTCCGCGTGTCTGAAGACATGCGCATTCCCCGACTCGTCCCGCCAGACCGGGCTTTCGTTCCGCATCCGGCGCATCCAGGCCAGCAGAGTGGCGCCGCCGTCCGGCTCCACCGTCGGAGGCTGAACGACCTCCGGGCCGGGCGCCCACGGCGGGTGCGGCACATTCGGGAGGACATTCGACATTTGCTGCGGCACCGGTGATTCCCCTTTCACGCCGGCCCGGGCGCATACCGGAGCACGCGTCCTGCCGTCGAAACCTTTCTTCACAGATAAGACCGAAGCTCAGCACGGCGGTGCGGCGCAGGACAGGAATGCGGCGAAATTCTAGGGATTTCCGAAGCCTCAGGACCGGCCTCGGCGGGCCTTTGGCCCCCTCCCGAGCGGCAGGGCACGGCAGCGCGCGGATCCGGCGCCCGGGAGGCGGGCCGTGGGCTCGGACGTCATTGTCTGGAGGAATCCCCAGACCATGGCGGTGCGGCACCGCGGGGCACTGTTCCAGACCACAGGATAAGCATCGACACCATCCGCGCTCTGGCCGTGAATGCGTGCCTGGCGGTCATATCGAGGCCACCCAACTGTGCGCGACCGAGAGGGGATCCCCAATGCGCGTGCTGTTCGCCGGACTGTCCGAGAAGTCGCATCTGTTTTCCATGGTGCCGCTGGCTTGGGCGCTGACCGCGGCAGGGCACGAGGTGCGCATGGCGAACGCCCCGGCACTCACCGACATCGTCACCGGCACCGGCCTGGTCGCCGCCCCCGTCGGCCGCGACCACGAACTGCACCAGGCCATGAAACTGGCCCCCGAGTCGCAGGACCAGGACGTCGCCAACTGGAGCCGGCTGGGACCCGGGGAGGTGGACTGGCCCGCCCTCCGCGGCCGCTACGAGATCAGCGTCCCCTACGGCTTCGCGCTCTACAACGAGCCGGTGCTGGACGAGATGACCGCCCTGGCGAAGAGCTGGCAGCCGCATCTGGTCATCCGTGACCCGCTCTGCTACGCCGGCGCCATCGCCGCCCGTGCCTGCGATGCCGTCCACGTCCGGCTGCTGTGGTGCGCCGATGTCTACGGCAGGGCCCGGCAGACCTATCTCGGCCTGATGAACCAGCTCCCGCCCGCCGAGCGGGTGGACCCGCTCGCCGACTGGCTCGACGAGCGGGGCGCCCCGTTCGGCGTCTCCTGCGACGAAGAGCTGCTCCACGGGCAGTACACCCTCGACACCCTGCCGCCGAGCCTGCGGCCGCCCACCACGCTGCGGTCGCTGTCCATGCGCTACGTGCCGTACAACGGGGACGCGGTGTGGTGGCCGTGGCTGCGCGAGGCACCCAAGCGGCCCCGGATCTGTTTGACCCTCGGCACGAGCAACACCGAGGCGTACGGCGGTGACTACGTCTCCGTCCCCGACATCCTCGGAGCGCTGGCCGCGCTCGACATCGAGGTGGTCGCCGCGCTCCTTCCGCAGCAGCGGAAGGCACTCGCCGACATCGCCGACATCCCTGCCAATGTGCGCGCCGTCGACGGCGTGGCGCTGCACACCCTGCTGCCCAGCTGCTCGGCCGTCATCCACCACGGCGGCTGGGGGACCTACGCCACCGCCCTGATCAACGCGGTACCGCAGCTCGCCCTCTCCACCAACGTCGCCGACCAGGAGTGGCGGGGCCGGTCCCTGGAGCGCGCCGGCGCGGGGATCTTCGCCCACCACAGCGAGGTCACCGCCGACCTGGTGCTCCGACACACCCTGCAGATCCTCGACGACCCGGGCTTCGCCTCCGCCGCGCAGCGACTGCGCGACGAATCCGCGGCGATGCCCAGCCCGCGCGACATGGTCGCCACACTGGAGCAACTGGTCGCGGAGCGCTGACCGGGCCGTGTCGGCCGGCGACCGACAGGCCCTCCCCCTGACACCACTCGCCCCTGGATGGAAACCGTGAAGGCTCTTGTGCTCTCGGGAGGCGCGGGTACGCGCCTGCGGCCCATAACCCACACCTCCGCCAAACAACTCGTCCCGGTCGCCAACAAGCCGATCCTCTTCTACGTGCTGGAGGCCATCGCCGAGACCGGCATCACCGACGTCGGCATGATCGTCGGCGACACCGGACCGGAGATCCGTGCGGCGGTCGGCGACGGCTCCCGGTTCGGCCTGAAGGTGACCTACATTCCGCAGAGCGCCCCGCTCGGCCTCGCCCACGCCGTCCTCATCGCCCGCGACTTCCTGGGCGACGACGACTTCCTGATGTACCTGGGGGACAACTTCATCTCCGGCGGCATCACCGATCTCGTCGAGGGCTTCCGCAAGGAGCGCCCCGACGCCCAGCTCGTGCTCAGCCGGGTCCCCGACCCCACCGCCTTCGGCGTGGTCGAACTGGACGCCACGGGCCGGGTGACGGGCCTGGAGGAGAAGCCGCAGCACCCCAAGAGCGATCTGGCGCTGGTCGGCGTCTATCTCTTCACCCCCGCGGTGCACGAGGCGGTGCGGACCATCCGGCCGTCCGCGCGCGGCGAACTGGAGATCACCGACGCCGTGCAGTGGATGGTCGAGGCGGGCCAGGACATCCGCTCCGGTGAGCTGTCCGGCTACTGGCGGGACACCGGCAGCGTCGTCGACATGCTGGAGGTCAACCGCATGCTGCTGGAGAGCCAGGAACGCTGCATCGAGGGCTCCGTGGACAGTGCGAGCGAGATCCTCGGCCGGGTGCGCATCGGACCCGGCGCGACGGTCCGCACCTCGCGGATCGTCGGGCCGGCGGTGATCGGTGCCGGCACCGTCGTCACCGACTCCTATATCGGCCCGTCCACCTCCATCGCGGAGGACTGCCGCATCCACGACAGCGAACTCGCCGCCTCGATCGTGCTGCGCGGTTCGTCGTTCGAGAGCGTGCGCCGGGTGGAGGCCTCCCTGGTCGGACGCAACGCCCAGGTGGCGCTCGCACCGCAGCGTCCGGTGGCCCACCGGCTGGTCATCGGCGACCACGCGAAGGTGCACATCCAGTCCTGACGCCGCCCGCGCGGTGGGCCGTCCCACCCGCACGAACAACGGAAGGGGGTAGGCGCTCCTCACCGGCCTGGCTCCCAGGCCTCGCGCCACAACCTCGATGAGCCCCACGAGAATCCTGGTGACCGGCGGCGCCGGCTTCATCGGTTCGCACTACGTCCGTACGCTCCTGGGACCCTTCGGGCCGGGTGACGTCCACGTCACCGTGCTCGACAGCCTCACCTACGCGGCCAGCACGGCCAACCTCGACGAGGTCCGCCACCTCGACAGCTTCCGCTTCCTCGCCGGCGACATCTGCGACGAGGCCCTGGTCGGCGACCTGATCGCCAGCCACGACCAGGTCGTCCACTTCGCGGCCGAGTCCCATGTCGACCGCTCCATACGCAGCTCCGCGGAGTTCGTCCGCACCAACGTGCTGGGCACCCAGGTCCTGCTCGATGCCGCGCTCCGGCACGGGCTCGCCACCTTCGTCCACGTCTCGACCGACGAGGTCTACGGCTCGATCGCCACCGGGTCCTGCTCGGAGACCCACCCGGTCAACCCCAACTCGCCGTACGCGGCCTCCAAGGCCTCCAGCGATCTGATCGCCCTCGCCTACCACCGCACCCACGGCCTCGACGTCCGGGTCACGCGCTGCTCCAACAACTACGGGCACCGCCAGTTCCCGGAGAAGGTCATCCCGTTGTTCGTCACCAACCTCCTGGACGGCAAGAAGGTCCCGCTGTACGGCGACGGCCTGCACGTCCGCGACTGGCTGCACATCGACGACCACGTCCAGGGCATCGAGCTGGTCCGCACCGGCGGCCGCCCCGGCGAGGTCTACAACATCGGCGGCGGCACCGAGTTGAGCAACCGGGAACTGACCGATCTGCTGCTGGAGACCTGCGGCGCCGCGCCGGAGATGATCGAGTACGTCGACGACCGCAAGGGCCACGACCGGCGCTACTCGGTCGACTGGAGCAAGATCCAGACCGAGCTGGGCTACAAGCCGGGCAAGGACTTCGCCGATGGCCTGGCCGAGACGGTCGCCTGGTACCGCGACCACCGCGACTGGTGGGAGCCGCTCAAGGAGCGCGCGGTGCGGCTCGCCGGGACGTGCTGATGGCCCGGTGCGACACGCCGGGAACGGGCCCGGACGGCCCGGTCCGCCGGGTGGTCGTGCTGGGTGCGAGCGGATTCATCGGCCGGCAGGTGTCCGCCGCGGTCCGCGCGGCCGGCGGCGAACCGCTGCTGGTGGCCCGCCGGCCCCTCGCGGACGCCACCTCGCGCTGTATCCCGCTGGACCTGATCGGCGGCGGGCCGGACGCCCTGAGCCGCCTCCTCGACACCGAGCGGCCCGCCGCCGTGGTCAATGCGGCGGGCGCCGTGTGGTCCCGCACGCAGGAGACCATGCAGCAGGCCAACCACACCCTGGTCGAAACGGTGCTGGCGGCGATCGCCGCCGCCTCCTGGCGCCCCCGTCTCGTCCACCTCGGGTCGGTCTTCGAGTACGCCCCGCCCCCGCCCGGCACTCCGCTGGACGAGCGGGCATCGACCCGGCCGACCACCCCGTACGGACGGTCGAAACTGGAAGGCACCCAGGCGGTCCTGGCGGCGTCCGAGGCGGGGCGGGCGGACGCGGTGGTGCTGCGGCTGTCGAATGTGATCGGGGCGGGCACCTCACCGAGCAGCCTGCTGGGGCAGGTCGCCGCACAGCTGCGCGCCGCGGAGGCCGGGCAGGAGGCGGTGGTGCGGGTCAGCCCGCTGCGGGCGAGCCGCGACTTCGTGGACGTCCGGGACACCGCGGACGCGGTACTGGCCGCGGCGGCGCTGCCGGTCGGCGGCCAGGTCATCAACATCGGGCGCGGCGAGGCGGTGCCGGTGCGCGCCATGGTGGACAGGCTCATCGAGGCCAGCGGAAGGCCGACCCGGATCGTCGAAGGGGCCGGAGCCGGCGTCCGGACGAACACCGGCCTGGACTGGATGCAGGTGGCGACCGGGACCGCCCGGCGGCTGCTCGGCTGGTCGGCGCAGCACAGCCTCGACAGCTCGGCCCGGGAGCTGTGGCGGGCGACCGCCACGCAGACCTCCCGGCCCGCGAGCCCGTCGCCGGCACAGCATTAGCAGAAACCCTAGGCCGCCGTCCCTACGGTGGCAGCAGGGGGACTCGGCTGCCGTCGAACGCCCCTGGACCGCCCCGTACAGCAGCCCGAGCAGAGGTGTGGAAGTGTCAGGGTCCGTAGCGGTATCCCGGCGGCATGTGGCCGTCTTCGTCTTCGCCGACTTCGGGCACGTCAACCCGACGCTCGGCCTGACCCGTGAACTCGTCGCCCGCGGCCACCGGGTGACCTATGTCGTCGATCACCGCTACACCGAGCTGGTCGAGCGGGCCGGCGCCCGGACCGTGGGCTACACCTCCCGGCGCGGCGCCTTCGGCAAGGTGCCCGACCCGAGCGCGGAACGCCTGGCCGCCGAGGGCTACGAGCTGCTGGTCGAGACGATGGAGACGGTCTGCCCGCGCGCCGTGGCCGCCCTCGCCTCCGACGTACCGGACGTCGTGCTCTACGACTTCGAGTCGTTCGCCGCCGCCCGGATGACCGCACGCCTGCTGGGCTGCACCACCACCGTGCAGCTGAGTCCCAGCCATGCGTCGAACGAGGCGTTCTCCATGCGGGCCCAGCTGTTCGACCCCGAGGACCCGTCGATGCGCGAGGGTGGCGCCGCGCTGATGCGCTTCACTCGGGAGCACGGCCTCGCCCCGGACGAGCTGGGCCGCTTCCTGGCGGAATGGGACGACCGGAACCTGGTCTTCCTGCCGCGGGAGTTCCAGATCGAGGGCTCGACCTTCGACGACCGCTTCGCGTTCGTGGGCCCCTCGGTGGCCGAAGACGCCGCCGCGCCGTGGACACCGCCGGGCGACGGCCGCCGGCTGGCGCTGGTCTCGCTGGGCACCGAGTCCAACCGGCAGCGCGACTTCTTCCGCACCTGCCTGGACGCCTTCGACGGCGACGACTGGCATGTGGTGATGACCCTCGGCCGCGGCAGCGACCTCGCCGCCCTGGGGCCCGTGCCGCCGCACGTGGAGCTCCACGAGTGGCTGCCGCACCCCGTGGTCCTGCCGTACGCCGATCTGCTGGTCTGCCACGCGGGCATGGGCAGCGTCATGGAGGCGCTGTACTTCGGCACCCCGCTGATCGCGGTGCCGCAGACCTTCGAACTCGCCCTGACCGCACGGCGACTGGACGATTTGAAGCTGGGCCGGTGGATCGACCGCGACCGGCTGACCGCGGACACCCTCGCCGCCGCCGTCGAGGAACTCGTGACCGACCCGGGGACACCGGAGCGGATGGCGCGGATGCGTGCGCACGTCCGCGGGGCCGGGGGCGCGGTCCGGTCCGCCGACCTCCTGGAGCAGTGGGCCGCCGACCGGGCCCCGTCCGTCTCCGGGGTCTGAACCGTCCGGGCCCCTTCCCGCCCCTGCGCCCGGACCGCACGGCGCCCGGCACGCTCACCAGCGTGCCGGGCGCCCTCTGGCGTCCCGTCAGGTACGACTGGTGACGAACTCGGTGACGCTTTGGATGCTGTGGTCGATCATCTCGTCGGTCAGGCCGGGGAAGACCCCGATCCAGAAGGTCCGCTCGGCCATGATGTCGCTGTTGGTCAGCGGCCCGCTCACCCGGAACGTGCTGTTCAGATAGGCCGGGTGGCGGGTGAGATTGCCGGCGAAGAAGCGGCGGGTGGCCACCCGCCGGGACTCCAGGTGGTCGATGAGCTCCGCCGTCGAGAACGGCGCGCTGTCCAGCACCGTGAGCACGAAGCCGAACCAGCTCGGATCGCTGTCCGGCGTGGGGTCGGGCAGCAGCAGATGCGGCAGGCCGTCCAGCCCCGCTCGCAGCCGCGCCCAGTTGTGCCGCCGGGCGGCACCGAACTCGTCTATTTTCCCGAACTGGTTGAGGCCGAGCGAGGCCTGCAGATCCGTCGACTTCAGGTTGTAGCCGATGTGGGAGAAAATGTACTTGTGGTCGTAGCCCTTCGGCAGGGTGCCCATCTGCTGCTCGAACCGCTTGAAGCAGCGGTTGTCCTCGCCGGGCTCACACCAGCAGTCCCGCCCCCAGTCCCGCAGCGACTCCACGATGCGGGCGAGCACCATGTTGTCGGTCAGCACACAGCCGCCCTCGCCCATGGTGATGTGGTGGGCCGGATAGAAGCTCTCCGTGGCCAGATCCCCGAACGTGCCCGTCAGCCGGCCCCGGTAGGTGCTGCCGAGGGCATCGCAGTTGTCCTCGATGAGGAACAGCCCGCGGTCGCCGGCGATCTTGGCGACCTCCTCGACGGCGAAGGGGTTGCCGAGCGCATGGGCGATCATGATGGCCCGGGTGCGCGGACCGATGGCCTCCGCGATCCGCTCCGGGGAGGCGTTGTAGGTGCCGAGTTCGACGTCGATGAAGACCGGCACCAGACCGTTCTGCAGGATCGGGTTGACCGTGGTGGGAAAGCCGGCCGCCACGGTGACGACCTCGTCGCCGGGCACCAGCCGGAGGTCCTCCAGCTGGTGCGAGGTCAGCGCGCTGAGCGCCAGGAGGTTGGCCGAGGAACCCGAGTTGGTCAGATGCGCCTTGCGCAGCCCGAAGTACTTGGCCAGCGCCCGCTCGAACCGGCGGGAACTGGTACCGGCCGCGATCCGCAGATCCAGGGCCGCCTCGACGAGGGCGACCCGGTCCTCCTCGTCGAGCACCGCGCCCGACGCCGCAACCGGCGTCACCCCGGGCACAAATCCGGACGCGACATTGTCCTGGTGGTACGCGCGTACCTGATCCAGAATGTCGCTCTTGCTGTACCCCATCGGCTGCCGCCTCCTGTGAGTGTCCTGCGGGATGTTCGTCGCGTTGCCGCGGGGGTGCGATCCGGGGTCGCGGCGCGGAGCACGACAGGCCGACGGCGTGTCCGGCCATGCGGTACACCGGTTTCCCGTCACCGGTCGGCTGATCGGGGTCATCAGCTCAGCACGCCGGGCCCGTACGGGGCCAGTAAGGGCCGCGAACTCTAGGGAGTGCCATAGAGGGTGGGCGGCGCGGCACCACGGCGCCGCCGGCGCACGGGACACTAGGGAATGTCCCACATCGCCCCTGCCCATACTGGGGCCGGACAGGGGGACGGCGCTTCACCACGGTCGGAGCGACGGGACGTGTTCTCCCTCCCGTAAGGCGCAATGACGTTCCGGTGAGACCTTTCGCCAGGGCGTGTCTCGGCAGAGTGGACGAGGATGTTCCCGGCGTTCCCGGACCCGGTGCCGGGGCTGCCCGGACGGCCTGCGCCTGCCCGAGGCAAGGACCTGTTTCCGAAGTGGTGGGAGCGCGAAAGACGTGAGTGCCAAGATGCGCACCGAACTGATCCGCCCGGTGCACGAGTTGCTCACCGAGCACGCCGACCGGTTCGCCGGCAAGACCGCCTTCTCCGACGCGCGGCGCAGCGTGACCTACGCCGAGCTCGACCGGCGCACCGCCCGGCTGGCCGGCCGGCTGGCGGAGCTGGGCCTGGCCCGGGGCGGCCGGGCGGCCGTCTACCTGGGCAACTGCGTGGAGATGGCGGAGAGCTGTCTTGCCGCCTCCCGGGCGAGCGCCGTCGGGGTGCCGCTCAACCCGCAGTCCTCCGACGCGGAGCTGGCGCATCTGCTCGACGACAGCGACGCCCAGGTGGTGATCACCGGTCCGGCCCAGGCCGACCAGGTACGACGGATGCTGCCGCAGCGCCCCGGGCTGCGCATCGTGGTCACCGGCGAGGACGCGGCCCCCGAAGGCACCGCGCACTACGAGACGCTCGCCACCACCGACCCGGCCACCCCGGCGCGCGACGACCTCGGCCTGGACGAGCCGGCGTGGATGCTCTACACCTCGGGGACCACCGGCCGGCCCAAGGGCGTGCTGTCGACGCAGCGCCGGTCCCTGTGGGCGACGGCCTCGTGCACCGCACCGGTGCTGGGTCTCTCCGCCGGCGACCGGGTGCTCTGGCCGCTGCCGATGTTCCACCTCGTGTCGCACAATGTGTGCCTGCTGGGAGTCGTGGCCGTCGGCGCCACGGCGCACCTCATGCCGGGGCTGGCGGCCGACGAGGTCCTGGAGGCCCTGCAGGACCGGGCCAGCACCTTTCTCGTCGGCGTACCCACGATGTTCCACCACCTGGTCGAGGCGGCCCGCGACGGCGGCTTCACCGCGCCCGATCTGCGGCTGTGCCTGGTCGCCGGCTCCGCCTGCCCGGTCCGGCTGCAGCGCGCGTTCCAGGAGACCTTCGGGATCTCCCTGCTGGCCAGCTACGGCAGCACCGAGACCGGCGGCGCGATCACCACGAACCTGCCGGACGGCCCGCAGGTGGCGGGCTCCTGCGGGGTGCCCCTGCCCGGACTCGACCTGCGGCTGACCGATCCACGGACCGGGGACGAGGCCGCCACCGGCGAGGAGGGCGAGGTATGGGTCAACAGCCCCGCCCTCATGCTCGGTTACCACAACCAGCCCGAGGCAACGGCCGCCGTGCTGTCCGAGGGGTGGTACCGCACCGGCGACCTCGGCCGCCGCGACGACGCCGGATATCTGACCCTCACCGGCCGGGTCAAGGAACTGATCATCCGGGGCGGTGAGAACATCCACCCCGGCGAGGTCGAAGAGGTCCTCCAGCAAATCCCCGGGGTGGCCGAGGCCGCGGTCGCCGGCACCCCGCACGAGGTGCTCGGCGAGGTTCCCGTCGGCTACCTGGTACCGGGCCCGGACGGCATCGACCCCGACCTGGTCCTCACCACCTGCCGCGAGCAGCTGTCCGCCTACAAGGTGCCCGACGCGCTCTACGAGATCGCCGCCGTCCCCCGCACCCCGGCCGGGAAGATCGCCCGGCAGGAACTGGCGCAGCTGCCGGCCCGGTTGCTGGCGGTCAACCCCCTGGCCGAACTGCGCACCGAGGCGGCCTCCTCGGCGGACGGCTCCGCCGACCGGGCCGCCGCGCTGCTGACCCGCCGGCTGCACGGCTCCCAGCGCAACCGCGCGCTGCTGACCATGGTGCGCTCGGCCGTCGCCGACGTCCTCGGCCTCGGCACGGCGGACGACGTCGCGCCCGACAAGGCGTTCAAGGAGCTGGGCTTCACCTCGCTGGCCGCCGTCCAGCTGCGCGACCGGCTGCGGTCCCTGACCGGCAAGCGGCTGTCGGCCGCGATCGCCTTCGACTACCCCACCCCGGCCGCGCTCGCCGGGCACCTGCACACACAGCTGCTGGACGAACCGGTGGCGAGCGCCGCCGAGGCCCCGCTGCGCGCGGAGCCGGACGAACCGGTCGCCATCATCGCGATGGGGTGCCGCTACCCGGGCGGCAGCGACTCCCCGGAGGCCCTGTGGCGGATGGTCGCCGAGGGGGTCGACGCCGTCGGTCCGCTGCCGGCGGACCGCGGCTGGGACCTGGAACGCCTCCTCGGCCGCGACCCGGCCGCCGCCGGCCGATCGGACGCCCACGAAGGGGCGTTCCTGCGCGGGGCGGACCGGTTCGATGCCGCCTTCTTCGGCATCTCCCCGCGCGAGGCGCTGGCCATGGACCCACAGCAGCGGCTGCTGCTGGAGACCGCATGGGAGACCTTCGAACGCGCCGGGATCGACGCGGCGT
This sequence comes from Streptomyces auratus, assembly GCF_050433025.1. NCBI lineage: Bacteria > Bacillati > Actinomycetota > Actinomycetes > Kitasatosporales > Streptomycetaceae > Streptomyces > Streptomyces auratus. The sequence goes on from NZ_JBNGCB010000003.1 coordinate 3,885,865, forward strand.
CCCTCAAGGGCAGCCGCACCGGCGTGTTCGCCGGTGTGATGCACGGCGGCTACGGCCCCGGCCCGCACGACCGGTCGGCACAGAGCCTGGAGGGGCATCTCGCCAACGGCAGCGCGATCAGCATCGCCTCGGGCCGGATCGCCTACAGCTTCGGTCTGGAAGGCCCCGCCCTCACCGTCGACACGGCCTGTTCGTCCTCGCTGGTGGCGATCCATCTGGCGGCCCAGTCGCTGCGCCAGGGGGAGTGCTCCCTGGCACTGGCCGGCGGGGTGACGGTGATGACCGCGCCGACCGCCCTGGTCGAATTCAGCCGCCAGGGTGCGCTGTCCGCCGACGGCCGCTGCAAGGCGTACTCCTCGGCGGCCAATGGCACCGGGTTCTCCGAGGGAGCGGGCCTGGTACTGCTGGAGCGGCTGTCGGACGCCCGCCGGCTGGGGCATCCGGTGCTGGCGGTGGTGCGGGGCAGCGCGGTGAACCAGGACGGCGCGAGCAACGGTCTGACGGCGCCCAGCGGACCGGCCCAACAGCGGGTGATCCGGCAGGCGTTGGACCGGGCCGGCCTCACCCCGGACGAGGTGGACGCGGTCGAGGGCCACGGCACGGGCACCACGCTGGGCGACCCGATCGAGGCACAGGCACTGCTGGCGACCTACGGCCAGGGGCGGGCACCGGACCGGCCGCTGTGGCTGGGCTCGCTGAAGTCGAACATCGGCCACACCCAGGCGGCGGCAGGTGTGGCGGGCGTGATCAAGATGGTGCAGGCGCTCGGGCAGGGCGTACTGCCGCGGACCCTGCACGTCGACGAACCGTCGCCGCACGTGGACTGGTCGGCCGGAGCGGTGCGGCTGCTCACCGAGCCGGTCAGCTGGCCGGAGACCGACCGGCCCCGGCGCGCCGCGGTCTCCTCGTTCGGAGCCAGCGGCACCAATGCGCATCTCATCCTGGAGCAGGCACCGGACGGGCCCGTCGCCGGTGACACGGCGCCGGAGCCGGTCGCGGACGCCGGTGTGGTGCCCTGGGTCGTATCCGGCCGCGGACCGCGGGGACTGGCCGGACAGGCCGCCCGGCTGCGGGAGTTCGCCGAGGCCGGAGCGGATCCCGTGGACGCGGCGGGAGTGGGGCTGGGGCTGCTGGGCCGCAGCGCCCTGGACCACCGGGGTGTGGTGGTGAGCAGTGGTGCGGGGCTGCCGGCCGGACTGGATGCCCTCGCGCGGGGAGAGGCGGGTGCCGGTGTCGTGCGGGGGGCCGCGCGGCCGGGCGCCACGGTCTTCGTGTTCCCCGGGCAGGGCTCCCAATGGGTGGGCATGGCCCGGGAGTTGTCGGCGTCCTCGGCGGTGTTCCGCAACCGGCTGACCGAGTGCGAGAAGGCGCTGTCGGCCTTCGTGGACTGGTCGCTGGCGGACGTGCTGGAGGGGGCCGAGGGCGCTCCGGGGCTGGAGCGGGCGGAGGTCGTGCAGCCGGTGCTCTTCGCCGTCATGGTGTCGCTGGCCGAGGTGTGGCGCTCGTTCGGCGTGCAGCCGGACGCGGTGGTGGGGCACTCCCAGGGCGAGATCGCGGCGGCATGCGTGGCGGGGGCCCTGAGCCTGGAGGACGCGGCACGGGTCGTCGCCCTGCGCAGCCAGGCCATCTCCCGGGTGGCGGGCTCCGGCGGGATGGCGTCGGTGGGCATGCCCGCGGACGAGGTACGGGCCCACCTGGAGCGCTGGCACGGGAAGGTCGACGTCGCGGCGGTGAACGGTCCCTCCTCCACCGTGATCTCCGGTCATGCGGAGGCCCTGGAGCAGGCGATGGCGCTGCTGGAGGGCGAAGGGGTGCGGGTGCGCCGGGTCCCGGTCGACTTCGCCGGGCACTCGGTGCAGACCGAGCAGCTGGAAGCCGAGCTGCTTGAGGTGCTGGCGTCCGTGTCACCGCGGCCGTGCGAGGTGGCGTTCTACTCGTCGGTGACCGGCGGACAGGTCGACGGGCCGGAACTGAACGAGGCCTACTGGTACCGCAATCTCCGGCAGACCGTGGAGTTCGAGGCCGCCACCCGCGCCCTGCTGGCGGACGGGTACGAGATCTTCGTCGAGACCAGCGCCCACCCCGTACTGGCGGTCGGACTTCAGGAGACCTTCCAGTCCGCCGGATCCTCCGCCGCGGCCGTGCCGTCGCTGCGTGCCGACGACGGCGGCTGGGACCGCTTCCTGCTGTCGCTGGGCGAGGCATGGGTGCACGGGGCACCGGTGGACTGGCGGCCGGCGTTCCCCGCCGCCGCGGCGCCCCGGACCGACCTGCCGACCTACGCCTTCCAGCGCGACAGGTTCTGGCTGACGCCCCCCGACGGCGCCGGCGATGTCTCAGCCCTGGGACTGGCGGAGGCAGCGCATCCGCTGCTGGGCGCGGCCGTGGAACTGCCCGACTCCCAGGCCCTGCTCTTCACCGGCCGGCTGTCGGCCCGGACCCACGACTGGCTCACCGACCACCTCGTGGCGGGCAGCGCCGTGCTACCCGGCCCGGCCCTCGTCGAGCTGGCGGTCCGCGCCGGTGACGAGGTGAGCTGCGACCGGCTGGCAGAGCTGTCCCTGCACGCACCGCTGGTGGTTCCCGCGCAGGGCGCCGTCCAGCTCAGGGTCACGGTGAGCGCGCCGGACGAGAGAGGCCACCGGCCCGTCGCCATCCACTCGCGACGCGACGACGAGGGCACCGGCCGGCCGTGGACGTGCCACGCCACCGGCACCCTGACCGCGGACGGGCCCACGCCCTCCTGGGACCTGGAGGTGTGGCCCCCGGCGGAGGCGACCGCCGTGGAGCCGGCCGAGGTGTACGCCGCCCTGGCCGACGCCGGCTACCACCACGGCCCCGCCTTCCAGTGCCTGACGGCCGTATGGCGGCGCGGTGACGACCTCTTCGCTGAGGTCGCGCTCCCCGAGGACCGCACGCCGCAGGCCGCGGCGTTCGGCCTCCATCCCGCCCTGCTGGACTCCGCACTGCACCCGGTGTGGGCGGGCGGACTCCTCGGCGACGAGCGGCAGGCGCGGCAGCCCGCCCGGTGGCAGGGCGTGACCCTGCACGCCGCCGGCGCCTCGGTCCTGCGGGTCCGGATCACCCGTACGGCATCCGAGGACCTGACCATCGCCGCCGCCGATGCGACCGGCCGGCCCGTGCTGACCATCGAGTCCCTCGCCACCGGGCCGGTGTCCGCCCGCACCATCAGGGGCGCCGCCGCGGCACAGCAGGACAGCCTGTTCCAGGTGGAGTGGACCGAGATACCGGCCGGGTCGATCGCCGCGGACGCCCCGACGGCCTGGGCCGTCGTGGGCGAGGACCCGCTCCGCGCACGGTCCGGCCTCATGGGCGCCGGACAGTACGCCGAGACCTACCCGGACCTGGAGACCCTCGCCAAGGAGATCGAGGGCGGCGCCGCCGTACCGGATCTCGTGGTGATGACCGCCGCCCCCGCCGCGGACGGAGCCACCGCGGACGGAGCCACCGCGGACCTGGCCGACGCCGTCCACCGCCGCACCCGGCAGGCGCTGGCCTGGGCCCAGACGTGGCTGACCAGCCCCGCCTTCGCCTCCTCGAAGCTGATCCTGCTCACCCGGGGTGCGGTGGCCGCCTGGGACGACACCGCCGAACCGGACCTGACAACGGCTGCCGTATGGGGGCTGATCCGGTCCGCACAGACCGAGAACCCCGGCCGCTTCACCCTCGTGGACACCGACGCCGGCAAGCCCGCCTGGCGCACCCTGCGCAAGGTCGCCGGATCCGACGTGCCGCAACTGGCCCTGCGCAAACGTGCGTTGCGGATCCCGCGGCTGACCCGGCTCGCCGCGCCGGCCCAGAGCGCCCCGCTGCTCACCGACCCGCACGGCACCGTCCTCCTCACCGGCGGCACCGGCCTGCTCGGCGCCGCGCTCGCCCGCCACCTGGTCACCGACCACGGCGTACGCGACCTCCTGCTGACCAGCCGCCGGGGGCCCGATGCCCCCGGCGCGGCCGGGATCGAGGCCGAACTGACCGCACTGGGCGCCCGGGTGACCATCGCGGCCTGCGACGTGGCCGACCGCGCGGCGCTCGCGGGGCTGCTGGCGACGCTGCCCGCCGACCGTCCGCTCAAGGCCGTGGTGCACACCGCGGTGGTGATGGACGACGGGATCGTGCTGTCCCTGACGCCGGAGCGGCTGGACGCCGTGCTGCGGCCCAAGGTGGACGCCGCGCTCGCCCTGCACGAGGCGACCAAGGACCTGGACCTCTCCGCGTTCCTCGTGTTCTCGTCCATCGCCGGGATCCTGGGCGGCGCCGGGCAGGGCAACTACGCCGCGGCCAACGTCTTCCTGGACGCCCTCGCCCGGCACCGCCGTGCGCACGGCCTCCCGGCGGCCTCCATCGCCTGGGGCCTGTGGGCCGGCCGGGACCTCACGACCTCCGGCACCTCCCGGCTGCCGGTACACCCGCTCCCGCTCGCCGAGGGCCTGGAGCTGTTCGATGCGGTATGCGGGCTGGACCAGGGCAACCCGGTCGCCGCACGGCTGGACACCGCGGAACTCCGCCGCCAGGCCGCGTCCGGGAACCTGCCGCCGACGCTGCGCGCCCTGGTGCACAAGCCGTCCCGGCCGGCCGCACGCAACGCGCCCGCGGAAGCATCCGAGCTCAAGCACCGCCTCGCCGCGATGACCGACGCCGAACGGGACGAAACCCTCCTCGACCTCGTGCGCCGTCTGATGGCCACGGTGCTGGGCCATGCCTCCGCCGACGCGATCGGAGCCCAGCAGGATTTCAAGGACCTCGGCTTCGATTCCCTGACGGCGCTGACCGTCCGCAACGAGTTGAACGCGGCGACCAAACTCACCCTGCCGCCCGCGGTGGTATTCGACTTCACCGACCCCAGCGCCCTGGCCCAGCACCTCAAGCGAGAGCTGCTCGAATGCTGATCGGGCCCGCCAGCACGCAAAGAGGAGAATGTTCATGAAGGTGGAAGACGTCTACATCGACTCGCTGGGAGCATTCCTTCCGGAATGGGCGAGCGCGGAGCAGGCGGTCGCCGACGGCATCCTGGACGCGGAGATTCCGCAGAGCAACGGACTGACCGGCGCCCACGTCGGAGGCGACATTCCGGCGATGGACATGGCGGTCTCCGCGGCCCGGACGGCCCTTGAGCGTTCGAAGCTGGATATCGAAGCGATCGGCTCGCACATCCACAGCTCCGTCAATTACCAGGGCCCCGTGGGCTGTTATCCGCCCGGCTACATCATGCGTGAGCTGGCCCTCGAAAACGTCCCTGCGCAATACCTCCAGCAGGGGTGCAACGGCATGCTGGGGGCGCTGGAGGTGGCCATCGGCCAGATGACCGGTGCCGCGGAGGCCGAGGCCGTCCTGCTGACGTCGGGCGAGAACTTCACCGCCCCGGGAGCCGACCGCTGGAACGACGGCTTCGGCCAGTCCTACTTCTTCTCCGACGGCGGTATGGCGGTCCTGCTCAGCGCCGACGAGGGATTCGCGCAGGTGCGCTCGCTCAACGCGGGGGTGCTGCACGCACTGGAGAAGTGGCACCGCGGCAACGGACCCCTGCTGGAGCGCGACGGGCCGGACCCCACGATGCCGGAGCGGGCCGAGCAGTTCAACGAAACCGAAATGCCGTTGACCGAGGCCCTGGAGAAGATCACGCTGTTCAACCTCGACATCATTCACCGGTCCCTGGTCGACGCGGATCTGAACGCCTCCGACCTCGCCAAGGTCATCCCGATCAACATGGACGGGCGCATGGTCGAATTCGGCACCATGATGCCGCTCGGCCTCCCCATGTCGCGATCGAGCTTTGATTACGGGAAGTCGGTCGGGCATGTCGGCGGGGCAGATGTCTTCATTTCGCTGGAACACCTCGTGCGTACCGGCGAATTGACCGCGGGTGATAACGTCCTGCTGGTGTCCCAGGGGCCCGGATGGATCTGCACGGCCAGTGTCGTGACCATCCTGGATCTGCCTCCGTGGTCCGTGTGACACCGCTGTGTGCGGCCGGGTGAGACCGGCCGGACCGTGGAACCGGGCCGGCGGACCGCCGACAGTCGAACGCAGGCTGTCGAAGGCGCCGGCCCGAGGTGCGACAGGTGTCGTGTGTGACTTCGGAGGGCGCCCCTCCGGAGCGTGTGCGGTGTGAGTGCTGATGGTTGAGATGAGGGGAGCCTGAGGTGGCTACGGGTACGGTAGTGCGGTTCGACGATGTGCGAGGTTATGGCTTCATCGCCCCCGACGCCGGCGGGGAGGATGTCTTCATGCACGCCAACGACTTGTGCGACGAGAAGCATCTGTTCCGGAGCGGGCTGCGGGTCGAGTACACCACCGAAGTGGGGGACCGCGGGCTGAAGGCCGGTGAGGTGCAGCTGCTGGAACCGGCGCGCACGGCCACCGTGCGGCGGCCGGCGCCGAGCGCGGTGACGGCGGAGCGCTCCGCCGCCGAGTCGGACGAGGAGCTGGTGTGCGAGATCCTGTCCGCCGCCGAATTCCGCGGCGAACTGACCGAGGCCCTGCTCGATGCGGCCCCGACGCTGACCGCCGCGCAGCTGGTACAGGTGCGCAAGCGCGTCATGGAACTCGTCCAGACCCACCACTGGATCGAGTCCTGACCCACCGTCCCGCACGGCCCGGGCGCGGGCCGTGCGGGGCGGCCGTCACACCGGCGCTGGGCCGGGCAACGTGGTCAGCACCAGGACTCCAGCGCCTCGGCGGCCCGTACGGCGCCTCCGGCCCGTTCGCACACCTCGGCCATGCGCCGCACCCGTGCGCGCAGCGCCTCGTCTGCGGCCGTTTCGCGCACGGCGCCCAGCAGCGTGTCCTCCGTGATCTTCGCGGGTTCCAGCAGCGTGCCGAGCCCCAGTTCCACCGCCCGACGGGACGCCACCTCGGTCTCCGGCATCTGCGGGACCAACACGGGCGGCGTGCCCGTGTACAGCGACTCCATCAGGCTGCCCACCCCCGCCGCAGTGACGAAGACGTCGGCCCGCCGCAGCGCCGCCAGCTGGGGAATCCACGCATGGGCCGTGACGTTCGACGGCAGCGGGCCCAGCGTCCGGGGGTCCATTCCGCCCCCGAGGGTGATCGCCGCGCGCCAGGGCCGGCCGTCGAAGGCGCGCACGCAGGTGGCGAAGAAGTCCGGCTGGTTGTTGTAGAGGGTGCCCATCGAGAGCACGACGAGCGGCAGCCCGTCCCGGGGGGCGTCCCAGGTGTCCCGGGTGTACTCCGCGGAGAAGCAGGGGCCGACGAACGCCGCCTCGTCCCCGAAGGTCTCCCCGGCCTGCTGGAACTCCCGGGGCACGTAGACGAGGCTCCGGTCGGCACCCCAGTCCACCAGGTACTCCGGTGTGGTGGTGAGTCCCAGGTCGGTCGCGAACTGCTGGGCCCGGTCGAAGAGTTCGAGCACGGCCGGGTGGTCGTCGGGCACCCCGGACTGCTCATGGACCGTGCGCAGCTGCGAGTGGTGGGCATTGGACGCCATCGAGGGGGTGGACTGCACCGCGGGGCGGTCCCAGAGCTGTCCCAGGGCCCGGCCCGCAGGGCCGACGATCATGTCGTACAGCACCAGGTCGGGTACGTCGTCGGCGAAGAGCTGCCGGGCCAGCGGCACCAGCTGCGCGCTCTCCTGGAGGAACAGCACGCCCGACCACGCCAGCATGTCCGAAGTGAGTGTCTGGTACTGCCCCGGGCCCAGGGCCTCCGTCAGCAGGCTGTCGTAGGGCAGCGCGGTGGCGCCCGTCGCCCGCACCGCGGGCGCGAACTCCTCCGAGGTCAGAAAGCTGACGCGGTGTCCTCGCCGGACGAGTTGCTCGGTGACCGCCAGCAAGGGGCGCAGGTGCCCATGGGCCGGGATGCTGAGGACGACGATGTGACGGGGCATGGGTGTCCTTAAGAAGAGCGGACGGCCGTCAAGAGTCCGACGCGGCCGGTGCCGGGGAGGGTCGGGTCGAAGGCCGGGGGGACCGGGCGGGAATGGCGCTGTGCCAGGTGGGTCAGGGGTTCTTCCTCGGCGCTCCAGCCGTGGGCCGCGAGCCAGTCGGCGGGGGGCCGGGTCATCTCGTTCTTCCACAGGGAGGACAGCAGCTTCATGACGCCTTCCGGCGCGGCCGCTGCTGCCTCCTGGGCCTGGTCCGTGTTCACCATCGACCGGGTGACATGCTCCACCGACAGGTGGCTGCCCGGCGCCGACAGCGTGCTGATCCGGTCGAGCAGGTGATCCGCGTCGCGCTCGGTCAGGTAGACCAGTACCCCCTCGACCAGCCAGGCCGTCGGCTCGTGTGCGCGCAAGCCGCGCTTGACCAGCAGCGAGGGCCAGTCCTCGCGGAGGTCCGCCGCGATCACCTCGCGTGTGCAGCACGGCACTTCGTCCTGGAGGACGTCCTCCTTGAAGGCGAGCACCTCGGGCTGGTCCAGTTCGAAGAGGCGTACCCCGGCCGGCCAGTCCAGCCGGAAGGCACGGGTGTCCAGGCCCGCCGCGAGCACGACCACCTGGCGGCAGCCCGCCGCGCACGCCTGCCTGAAGTAGTCGTCGAAGTACCGGGTGCGCAGGGCGAAGTAGTCGCCCATGGCCTCGGCGAACAGCTCTCCCTGCCCGGTGGTCCAGAGCGCCTGCTGGTCGACGCTCGCGGCGTCGAGGAAACGCCTGGCCAGGGAGTCCTCGAACAGCCGGTCCGGGCGGTCGCTCTCGGCCGCGCGGGCGATCGCCACGACCAGCGCGGTGCTGCTGACCCCCGCCAAGCGCTTGCGTCCGTCGGTCACGTGGTCCTCCGTTTCGTGTGCTTCGCTGTCATGTCGCTCCCGTTCATGCGGCGGCGGCTTCATGAGGTGGCGGCGCGCTTGCCGTACGCCGCGCGGTCGAAGCGGACACCGCCCCGCCAGATCGCCTCGATCGACCGGGTGCGACGGATGTCCTTCGTGGGGTCGCCCTGGACGAGGACGAGGTCCGCACGCCGCCCCGGCGCGATCACCCCGCGGTCGGCGAGACCGAAGTGCGCGGCGGGCGCCGAGGTCGCCGCCGTGAGCGCCTCCGCCGGAGTCAGTCCGGCCGCCACGAGGAGGGCCAGCTCGGCGTGCAGACTGGCTCCGTGGACGACCGGGCAGGCACGGTCCGGCCGGTAGTTGGCGTCGGTGCCCGCCAGCACGGGCACGCCGGCCCGGTGCAGGCTGAGGACACTCGACAGGGCGTGGGTGAAGTGCTGTCCGGGGGAGGCCGGCTCGATGCAGAGGCCTTCGTGACCTTCCGCGATCGCGGTACGGGCGTGCTCCGGGAGATGGCCGGCGATCTGCGGGTCGTCCGCCAGCGATCGTCCGGTGTGGGCCGAGCGGGAGGTCTGCGGTGTGGACATCTCCAGCATGACCAGGGTGGGGATGACGACCCGCTTCTCCTCTGCGGTCCGGCGGACGAACGCGTCGTCCAGAGCTGCTTCCAGCGGTAGGTGCGTCAGCATGTCCACGCCGCTGTCCAGGGCGAGCCGCGCGGACCACAGCGCGGCCACGTGAGCCACGGTGCGCAGGCCCCGGCGCCGCGCGGCCTCGGCGAGCGCCGTCACCGTCGCCCGGTCCAGAGCGGGCAGCGACACCCCGTGGTGCGCGCCGTCCTCCACCATGATCTTGATGAAGTGGGCGCCCTCCGCCTGTCTGGCGGCCACGAAGTCGTCGGCCTGCGCAGGCCCGGCCACCGTCGGCAGGTCGGGCATGGTGACGCCGGGGTGCCCTCCGGGCGCGCTCGCCAGCAGCCCCGCACTGCGCAGATCGGCGAGGTCGGCGCGCTCGCCGGCCGCCGTGCACAGGGCCCGGGTGGCGTCCGGCGGGCCCATGAACATGTCCAGTTCGGTCGTCACCCCGAAGGCCAGCGCCATGTCGAGATTGCTCTCGGCACCGAATACGTGCGTGTGCGCGTCGATCAGCCCTGGCAGCAGCGTCAGGCCCGCTCCGTCGATCACCTCGGTCGATGCCGATGCCGATGCCGATGCGGATGCCCGTGGGGCGGGATCTGTCATGACGCGCGTGATGACCCCGTCGGCGAACTCGACCGAGCCGCGGCCCAGCATCCGCTCCCCGTCGAAGATCCGGACGTGGTCGATGATCACCGGCTGCACCTCTCGCACCGTTCTCTCACCGTCCGATTCCGATCGCTGTGGACTCGTAGAAACACAGCAGGTGGAAAAAGAGCACAAAGCCCATCGCCGGGAGCATCAGCCCGGAGGGCTTTCTGCGCACGAGGAAGCGCCAGGCGCCGAGGGCCGGGAAGACGATGCTCAGCGCCGGCACCCAGCCGGCCGCCCCGAACAGCAGGAGCGCGAGTGCCACCGCGCCCACGGCGAGCGCGAGCGAGACCGCCGCGCTGCCGCGCGGGCCGAGCACCTCCGAGTACAGCCGTGCCTGCGGGTCCCGCCGCCACTCGGTCTTCCGCGCGAACTCGAACTGGAGGAAGGCGCAGGCGAACATGGCCAGCAAGGGCACAGCCCGCCCGTCACCGTCGATCGCATCGCTGGTCAGCAGCGAGAGATAGAGGTAGACGGCGAGCAGCAACTGCACCGGGTAGCTGACGAGGAGATTGACGAGGAGGCCCTCGCCGATCCGCGGGGACCAGTGTTCCAGCGCGACCAGGAACAGCGTGTATCCGAGGCCGAGCAGGATCAGCAGGACGGAGAGGGCCGAGACGAGCGTGTTGAGCACGACGACGAGTACGGCGATCAGCGCCATGGCACCGCGCAACTCCGCCACCGTGATGGCGCCCGTTACCAAGGGCCGGTCCGGGTGGTGCCGGCGGTCGTAGTCCAGATCCTTCTGCTCATCGACCATGCGGGCGAACAGCAGGGCCAGCACCACGCTCACCGCGCGCACCACGGTTGACCAGGAAGGCGTCCAGTGCGAGGAGGGTCCCGAGAGTGCCTCCGCCGTGCCCTCCAGGGCCAGGGTCCACAGCACGCCATAGGTGACGTAGATCTGCGGGCGGAACATCCGCAGGACGAAACGGCCCAGCCGGGCCGGCACACGGGAGGCCGTCAAGGCGGCACTCAACTGTCCCACCGGTTCCAGGACATGACGTCGTCAAGCGGCCTCCGCCGGGTGCGACGAAAGCCGGGGCCGCCGGTGACGTGCCCGACGGCCACCAGGGCGACCTGCGTGAACTCGTCGGCCGGGAGACCCACCAGCGTCGCCACTTCGCGTTCGTGGGCGAGGTGCACCGTGGTCAGCGCGGTGCCCAGGCCACGACTGCGGGCCGCGAGCATAAAGCTCCACAGCGCCGGATAGATGGTGCCGAAGAAGCCGGACTGCCGGGCGAGTGGTGCGTCTGCGGGCAGCCGTCCGTGTACGCAGGCCAGGACGAGCGCGGGCACCTCGTGGAGATGGTCGGCGAGGTAGCGGACGCCGGCCACGGCCTTCTCGCTCATCGCCGCCGGGGGAGTGGCGGCGAGATAGGCGTCCGAGGCGGACTTGTAGTGCCGTGCGATCCCGGCCTTCGTCTCCGGATCGTCGATCACCAGGAAGCGCCAGTTCTGCCGGTTTCCTCCATTGGGTGCATGGAGGGCGAGCTGGAGGCACTCGGCGAGCAGCGGCCGGGAGACCGGTCGCGACAGATCGAGCCTGCGGCGCACGGTGGGGGTGCGGGTCAGCAACTCGTCGATGTCGAGGGTGGGGGCACTGTCAGGGGCGCCGGTCATCTCAACCCCGCGTCCGTGGTGCGGCGGTGAGGCGCAGTTCGCCGTCGGCGACGGTGCGTCCGTCCTGCTTCATGGCACAGCGCAGCACGGCGTTCGTCCCGTCGCCTGCCGTCCGGACGCTCTCGCAGGTGATCGGCAGATCCAGCTCGCCGAAGCCGGTGAAGCGCGCGCTCAGTCCGGTGAGGACGGCCGACGCCGACGGCAGCGTCCCGGTTTCGACGGCGGTGGCGATGCTCAGTTGCCGGAACGCCTCAAGGATCAGCATGCCGGGGACATGGTCCAGGGGGTGGTCGAACAGGACGGGGTGGCCGGTGTCGACGACGAGTCGCGCGGTCCCCGTACCGTCCCCGCCCGGCGGGAGTCGGAGCGGGGAGATGACCACGTTCGCGGGATCCCTGCGGTCGACCAGAGCCTTGGGAATCCGCCGCTCCGAGTCGTGGGCCTCGAAGGGGGCGTTGAGGGGCAACCCCAGCGCGGCTCGTCGTTCCTCGCGCATCGTTTGCCAACGGGTGGCCGTCACCCAGGACATGTTGCACTCCAGCGTCGCCGCCACCCGGTCGCCGATCAGCGCGCTGTAGCTCACCCGTGCCCCCGACACGCCCTCGCGGCCATGGAAGCGGCGCAGGATGCGGCAGCGCAGCACCACCTCGGTGGGCACGCCGTGCACCGTCAGCGCTGCCGGGTCCGTGTCGCGCAGGGCGATGTCCCGCAGGATGAACTTCGTGCCGAACGGCATCTCGAAGAGCTGGTGGCCCAGCATGATGAGCGTCTGCCGGGCCGCCTCCACCAGGACCATCGGGTCGTAGACGTGGTGGCAGCCCGCCGTGTCCCGGTAGAAGGCGTGCGAGCGGGGTATCTGCATCCCGACGTCGAGGGTGTCCTCGTCCCGGGCGAGGACGCCGGTCACGAATACCTCGGTGAGGCTCATCCGATGGACGAGCTCCCGTGGCACCGTGCGGCTGAATTCCACCGTGTCCATGCTTCTCCCTCCGCGTTACCGCACCGCGAGCTGCGCCATGTGGCGCTGCCAGTCGGGCACGCTGACTCCGTCGAGCACGGGGCCCAGCCCCGTGCGTTTCATCGGCAGCACATGAGTGCCGACGATCACCACGTCCCAGGCGTCGAGCGGAAGGCCGGCCCGCCAGATTGCTTCCATCAGCCGCCGGTAGCCGTCCTGGTCCCATGCGGCGAGCCGGGCCGCGCGCAGTTCGTCCCGGACGGCACCGGAGGCCAGCGACTCCTCCGCCTCCTGCACGGCCCGCTTGAGCCGTTCCGCGGCCGGTTCGAAGGTGAGATCCCGCTCGGGCACCTCGGCGTGCAACTGTCCGGCCAGCTCACGTGCCCGGGCCGACTGGTCGTCGCCCGCCAGCGCGGAGGCGTAGACCCGCTCCCGGAGCGCCGTATCGAAGTGGATGCCCAACTCCCGTGCCACATCGGCCGGTTCGTCCGGCGTGTGGACGAGATTGAGCAGATAGCTGTAGCGGCCGATCTCGTAGCGGAGCTGGCCGGGGACCCGGGCCCGCGGGTCGGTCGGGCCCTTCCGCTCGGTCACGACGACCGACGCCGGCGGAGCCCCGCCTTCGTCCGCTTCGGGGCGCACCACGAGCACCAGCGCGTCGCACGAGTCCATGAACATGTCGGCGAGACGGCGGCGCTGCGGTGTGGCCAGGTTCCACTGGAAGTACCACAGCGCCCGCACGGCGGTACGGGTGAGCCGGGTGCGTTCCGCGGCCACGATCCGGAAGCCGCCGCGGGCCAGCCAGTCGACCGTCGTCGGTATCTGCCGGCTGACCACGGCATCGGGTTTGAGCAGCAGCGCGGCGTGCCGGTGGAGGAAGCCGTCGACGTCGGCGGTGAGGGTGCCGAGCTGTTCGAGGCTCTCCAGGAAGTAGGTGTCCGAGCCGAACAGGGTGCGCTTGCGCGGATCGCAGCTGAGGGCCGGGGAGATGTCGTCGCCGAAGGGGCGGCCGTTCGCCGTGTCGCCGGTCATCGGCCGGCTCCGATCGCGCCGCTTTCGGCCGAGCCGGTGCCGTGCGCCACGGCGGCCGAGCCGGCCCCGTGCGCCACGGCGGTCGCGTGCGGTCCCGCGACGTCCGGCCGGGTGCCTGCCTCCGTGCCATCGGCGGGTGGAACGCCCAAGTAGCCCGACTCCAGGCAGTGGTCGAAGATCGTGCGCAGGAACTCCTGCCCGTTCTCGGGTGCCCGGCGGGTGGTCAGACCTGCCGTGTGGGAGTCGTCGAAACGCATCCGGCGCCGGAAGTAGCTTGCGTACAGCGTCATGACGCGCTCGTAGTACAGCCGCTCCCGCCGGGACAGCCGCTGGGCGTCGAAGCTCGTCGGAGGGACGAACCGCGGCACCTGGAACGGGGGGTACTCGGCCATCACATCGGAGAAGTCCCGCAGCGTCAGCGGTGCCCCCACCGCGTGGAAGGTGCGGCCCGCCGCCTCCTCGAACCGGTGGGTGACCTCCGTGACGACGTCCGCCACATAGTCCACGGGCACCAGATCGAGCCGCGCCTCGTACTGGCCGGGCAGGGAACGGACCCTGCCCTCGGTGGTCAGCTTCAGGACGGCGTAGATGTTCTTGTAGTCGCGCACCACGCCGGTGCGCTCCTCGCCGACCACGATGCTGGGGCGGACGATCGCGGCGCGCACCCCGTCGGCTTGGGCCTTGTGCACCAAGGTCTCGGCCCGGAACTTGCTCTGCTCGTAGGCGTTGGCGAGCTGCTGGCCCTCGTCCAGCTCCGTCTCACGGATCAGCCCGTCGCGCTCACCGCACACGTAGGCCGTGCTCACGTGCACCAGAGGAACGCCGCCGGCGCGGGCCAGCTCGACGACGTGGGCGGTGCCGTCGACGTTGACCGCCTGGTAGACCTCGTCGGGAAGGCCGAAGTCGGTGATCGCGGCGCAGTGCACGATCCGGTCGAGCCCGCCCGCGGCCAGCGCCTGGTATGTGGCCTCCGGCAGGCCTAGCCGGGGCTTGCTCACATCGCCGGACAGGCACGTGACCGCGCCGGTCTCCAGGCGGGTGCCGTCGTTGCGTACGAGCACCGGGTTGTCGTGGACCAGCGCGGTCACCTCATGCCCGGCCGCCACCAGCCGGGCGGTGACCTCCGCGCCGACCAGCCCGGCCGCGCCGGTCACCAGAACCCTCAGGCTCTCCTTCATCGACCTGCCTCCTCTCTCCGTGCCGCACTCCGGGCGCCCTCGCGCCGACGTGCGCGGACACCGTGCTTGGCGCCTCGTCCTCGTTCACGGGGTGTGCTGGTGCGTGACGTCAACGTCCCTTTCGCAGCGTCAGGTGGTGGCCACATGCGGCTGCGCACCCCCGCTGGCCAGCAGATCGCTCGCCTCGTCGAGGGGCAGGTCCGCGTCGAGATATGCGCCGAGACGCAGCCAGTCGTAGCCGATCTCCAAGGTCTGCCGCCATCCGTCCGAGGAGCCGAAGGAGGACGGGAAGCTGTGCGCCCCCGTCGCCTGCCGGATCAGTGCGACAAAGCCGTCCAGTGCGGTGAGCGCCGCGCTGCCCTGAGCGACGGAGTCGATCGTGAGCGTTTCGAGGCGCCGGGCCTCCGCGCGGATCCCGTCGGTGTGGGCCCCCGCCGGAAGGAGGGACAGCGCGCGGACGACCTCGGAGTCCGGCGGCAGCGGGTTGACGCCGTACGCGCTGAGCAGCCCGCGCAGCGCGAACCGCAGCATCCTTCGGGCGCTGAGCTCGGCCACGCTCCACTGCTCGCGGTCCAGGGCGCCGACCAGGTCCTCGCGGGCGTTCTCCACCAGCACGTTGGACCACACCAGGATCATCGCGGCGGCGCTGAAACGGCGGGCCGGCACGGGCACGAGAGCGATGGCCTCCGCATCGCCGACCACCGCCCCGCCCACGGCGACGAGGGGCTGCGCGGTGCTCGGCGGCGGAGTGACGGCACCCGCAGGGGCGGCGAGCGGCATGGCGGGCACGATCGGGCCGTCGCCCTTCCACGCCGCCTTCACCAGGCCGAAGCGGAGGAACCGGGCGATCAGCGGGCCCGCGTGCGGTGCTCCTGACGCGTCCGCCGCGGCCAGTACCCCGTTCAGGGGCCGGCCGAAGACGAGGGAACGCCAGGCCCGCGCCGCCTGGTCACCGAGGACGAACACGTCCTGTTTGCCGCGTACGACGTGCACACGGTCGCCGGTCTGCCACGTGGTCACCCCGTCGGCCCGGGCCACGGTGATCTGCTCGGAACCGGGCGCGGCGCCCGCCACCCCCAGATCGGCCAGGAGCCGCGCGCCCTCGGTGAGGTAGGTGGCGGGGGCGAGACCGGACGCGTCCAGCGAAGCGAGCGTCCGGTACCGGGCGGACAGCGGGTGATCACCGAGACGGTCCAATTGCAGAGGCAGCCACTTCGGCTCCAGGTAGGTTTCGCCCCGTCCCGCCGCCCACGACTTCACGGCCTGCAGCAGCCCGGCTTCGGTCCATGCCGCGGCCTCCTCTTCCTGGCCGAGTTCCCGCAGGACGAGCGCGTACCGCATCGACTGGCGCGCGTGGTGCGCCCACCACTCCCGCGCCGTGGCCTGGAAGTCGTCGAAGGACATCAGCCCCTTCACCTTCGCGACCAGCTCCGGATTGCGCAGCGGGAAGCTGCGCAGCAGCCGCTGACAGCGGTTCAGCAGATCCTCCGGGACCGCGCCCGGGTCGCCCTGCGCGGCCGTCGTGACCGCGGAGAACTGCTCCGCCAACTGCCGCACGGAGCGGGTCCGGACCTCGACCCGTCGCCCGTCCAGGAACAAGAGCGACGGCATGGTGGGCAGATCCGCATCGCTGTCGGCGATCAGCAGGAAGTCGATGTCGGACGAGGAGTTGCCGAAGCCCTCGGCGATCGAACCCTCAAGTACCACACCGCAGTTGGCCGCGGCGTGGAGGTGCGGAAGGGTCTTGTCGAACAGGTTCTGCAGATGGTCCTCGCTGAGGATCACTCAGGCCTCCCGGTCGTGACGTGGGCGCATCGCGCTCTGTGCGTCCTTCGTGTGCGCTGTTTCCGCCGTGCCGTCCGTCCCGGCCGGGGTGTTCTCCAGCAACGTGATGGCCCCCGTGCCTCCGTCCAGCCTCAGCCGCATCCCCGTCGCGATCTCCGTGACCGCGCCCTTGACCTGGACGACCGTCGGAATGCCGAGCTCACGGGCGACGATCGCCACATGCGTCAGCGGGCTGCCCCGTTCGATGACGAGTGCCGAAGCGGACGGCAGCGCGGCCACCCAGCCCGGATCCGTGCGGTAGGTCACCAGCACACCGCCGTCCACCTCCACGGGGGTGTCCGTGACCACGGCGCGGGCCTCCACCACACCGGGGCAGGACGGGGTGCCGCGCAACTCCCGGACGCCGGTGGGTGCCGCGGTGCCCCGCACAAAGCCGGCCTGCTCCAGATTGCCCCGCCAGTAGGCGGCCCCACGCGTGGTGAACCGGGATGGCGCGGACAACTGCTCGTCCTCGCCCCGTTGCCGCTTGCGCAGCTCCACGAGGCTGCGCAGATCGGTGTGCGCGGTGGTGCTCTCATAGGCGCCGCGCAACTCCTCCAGGCGGAGGAAGAACACGTCGTTCCCGTGGTCGATCGCTCGCATCCGGGCGAGATCGCGCCCCATGGCGCGCAGCATCCGCTTCGCCGAGCCGAAGGCGCGGGTGCGGCAGAACCTCAACCGCTCCCGGTTGTACAGGGAGCTTTGTGCCTTGCGGCGGACGACGTTGTAGAGCAGTCGGCGCGGCCCGCGAAGGTGTGCGTCCAGATAGGCGTCGGCCTTCTCACCGGGAGGGGCGTTCACCTCGGGCAGTGCGGCGCGCACCATGGCGAACAGGCTGGACGGCTCCTCCCGCAGATCGGGTACTTCGAGCTTGAGCTCGTCGAGACTGCGGTAGCCGTACGCGGCGATGTACGCGTCCACCGACGCCAGGAACGCGGTATGGCCGCCCTTGCGCAGCGCCTGATAGGTGTCCGCGGCCGGGGTTTCCTGGATGATGCGGCCCAGTTCGGCATCGTCGCGGACGGCGAGGGCGAGGTCCGCCAGCGCACGGGCGGGTTCGATCGACTCCACCTGGGGGCCGGGACTGGCGGCGCTCCACGTGAGCCACTCGGGGGCGTTCGGCAGCCAGCGCCGGTGCAGCAGGGCGAGCCCGCCGATGGACCACAGGATCGCCGCGTCCAGCGTCTGCATCGGACCCCACTTCTCCAACAGGTCCTTTTCCAGAGCGCGGAAACGCCGGTAGACGTCCTGGCCCTCCATGGCGTCGTAGTCGACGTTGTCGAACTCCTCGTACGCCTTGTAGAAGTAGGCCATGAACCGCTCGACGGAGCGGTTCATGGTGAGGAAGCGGCGCACGAACGCGGCTACCGTCACCGCGCGGGACAGCCGGCCGCGCAGGGACGAGGAGAAGGTGTACGGGTAGAGCGACTCGGCCGTTTCGTCGTCGAGCGGTTCCTCGACGCCGATCGCTCTCTCCAGGACTTTCCTGTTGAGTGTGTAGAGGGGCGCGATCCGCACCATCCGGTACCAGTTGAGCAAGTTGTAGTACACCCGGCCATGGAAATAGCCGAGCATTTGCGGAGTCCATTCCTCCATTTCGCGCAGCGCGGTGTGCGGGACCCGGAGCCCTCGGGCGTAATAGTCGTAGACCTTGCCGTAGACATGGGCCGCGAAGCTGTAGGTCAGCGGTGAGACGATCCCGGAGAAGCTTTCGATGATGTTGGCGTTGTCCCATATCCGGGCTTCGCCCTCGCTCGGCCCGCACTCGGCCTCCGGCGGCTGGACCGCATTCGGCAGCGCAGTGATGGGACGGGCCTGCAAAATCCACAACACATCGTCTTTGAAGGCCCACTCGATGTCCTGCGGAGTGTCGAAGACCGCGGCGATACGCGCCCCGGCTTCATGCAGCCGTGCCACGTCCTTCGGTTCGAGCGACAGCTTCTCCCGTTCGGCCGGCAGCACTTCGCTGACCCGATATCCGCAACCCGTATCGTCCGAGTGGTAACGCTCCTGCTTGTCGCCGAGCACGGTGTCGTGCACCGCGCCCGTCGCCGCGTCGAGAACGACGGTGTCGGCGTCCACCGCGCCCGAGACCAGCCCCTCTCCGAGCCCGTACACCGAACTGATCACATACTGCCGCCGGTCGCCGGTCACCGGGTGGGCGGTGAACATGACGCCGCTGCGCTCGGAATCCACCATGTCCTGCACGACAACGGCGATGCCCGCGCCGCGCAGCGGCAGCCCGTGGCGCAGCCGGTACTGCAGCGACCGCTCGGAGAACGCGGACGCCCAGCACCTCTTGACGTGCGCTTTCACCTCGGCGAGCCCGGACACATTGAGGAATGTGGCGAACTGCCCGGCGAAGGAGAGCTCCGAGCCGTCCTCCTCGACACCGGAGGAGCGCACCGCGACCCGGGAGCGCCCCACATGCGTATACGCGTCTTCGACAGCCGCCGCGGCCTCGTCGCTCCATTCCCCCGACTCGATGAACTCCGCCAGCTGCCCGGAGATTCGGCTCACGTTGTCCCGGGTGACCTCGGCGAGCAGATTCTCGATGCGTCCCGCCGCGTCGAGCGAGGCGATGAATTCCTCGAAGACATCGAGGCCCACGACTGCCCACCGGGGAACGTGGAGTCCGTTCCTGGACAGTTGATAGAGGTTCTTCCCCTTGCCGCCCGCCAGCCTCTCGGCCTCATCCGGAGGACTGTCGTCGACTATGGTTCGCATCCGATCCCTGCCCTTCGGGCACCCGTCGTGAATGCCACCCCGCTCGGGAATGGCGAGGGTTCACCGTACCGCCGGAATCCACGCGCATTCAGAGCGCTATCCACGTCTATCAGTTCCCCTAGCGTTCACCGCAAGTTCCCCTGGATCGCTGTCAGTTTCCCTAGTCATCGATGATTCGCGGGGAAGTAGCCTGCTGGGTGGACGCTACGACTCCTGTCAGTGCTCCCGCCCCGATTCCTGCCCCCGCACTCCTCGTTCTCCCCGGCCGGTGGCGAATCCCCGGTGGTCAGGAATCCCGTGGCCGCTCCGGCACAAACGCCGGAGAACTGAGCAGACGCTGGACGACTGGAGAAAATCGATGCCCCATCTTCCTCCCGGCTCGCGGCAGCCCGCCTTCCTGCAGACCCTGCAGATGCGTGATCCGGTCCGGTATGTGGAATCGCTACGGCGGCGCCACGGTCCGGTGTTCCGTATGAAGCTGCTCGGCTTTCCGCCCCAGGTGGTGGTTTCCACCGCGGAACTCGCCGCGGAGATCTACCGCACGGACGGCGACGGCAGTCGGGCCGGCGCACTGCGCGCGGGATATGTGCCGTGGCTCGGGAAGTATTCGCTGTTCACGAACGACGGCGAGCCGTGGTGGCGCCACCGCAAGCTGCTGAGCCCGACCCTGCACGGCCGGTCCCTCGCGAGCTACCCCGATCTGATCGCCGAGATCGCCGCCGAGGACATCCGGAAGTGGCCGCTCGGCACGCCCTTCGCGCTGCAGGAACGCATGCAGGCCATCACGCTGGAGGTCACCCTGCGGCTGGTCTTCGGGGTCCGCGACGTCAACCGGCAGGCACGGCTGCGGGCCTCGCTCCTCGCCCTGTCCAAAGCCAGCGGCTCCGCGTCGCTGTTTCTGATGCCCGCGCGACTGCGTGCCTGGGCGGAGAAGTCACCGCTGGCGATGCGCCTCCCGCTGCTGCCGACGACCCGCACCATGAAGGCCAGCGCGGCAGTGGACCACGTGGTCTTCGGCGAGATCGCCAGGCGCAGGGACGAGGAGGACCGCGAAGCCACCGATGTGCTGGGGCGGTTGCTCCAGGCCCGGGACGAACAGGGCCGGTCGATGAGTGACGTGGAGATCCGCGACGAGCTGATCACCCTGCTGGAGGCCGGACTGGAGACCACGGCGACGGGCCTCTCCTGGGCCTTCGAGCGCCTGATCCGCTCCCCGGAGGTACTCGGGCGATTGCGGGAGGAGTGTGAGCGGGGAGAGGACGAACGCTACCTCGAAGCGGTCGTCAAGGAAGTGCTGCGGCTGCGCACGGTGATATACGGCTCGGGGCGTCTCCTGGACAAGCCGCTGCGGCTCGGCGGATACGACATCCCGGCCGGATGGGCGGCCATCCCCATGTTCTCGCTCATCCATCAGGACAGCGAGGTGTATCCCGAGCCCCAGGAGTTCCGGCCGGAGCGTTTCCTCGACGAGAGCGCCAAAGCGGCGCAGAAGTCCTTCCTGCCCTTCGGGGGTGGCCGCCGCTACTGCGTCGGCGCGCAACTCGCCATGATGGAGATGAAGGTGATCATTCGCGAGGTTCTCCAGCGGGTGGAGCTGACACCCACCGACCCCGCCCCGGAGACCCAGCGAATGTGGCACGCCACCCTCGTCCCGGGGAAGCACGCCGTCGCCGTGGCCCGCCAACAGCCGCTCAGTCGCAGGCCGTTGACCGAGGAGCCGGGGTGCCCCGTACACCCCGCCGCGTCGGAATAGGCCCGTACCGAGTGGCCGGGTTCCTGCCCGGCGGATCATGTGACGGCACCCCCTGGCCCCGATCCGCCGGTGGCTCAAGAACCGACTGCGGCTACAGCCTCAGACGCGATCGACAACATCTGGCACTCCGGCCCCACTGAGCTCATCCTGGGACGCGTGCTCGCGGCGGGGGAGCAGCAGCGGGGTGGCCAGGAGGACGACTCCCGCGGCGGCGATCGCGGTACGGGGGCCGGTGACGGTGGCCAGCAGGCCCCATAGAGCGGTCAGGGCCGCGATGGCGGCGCTGCTGCTGACCGACCACGCCGCCAGGGTGCGCGCGACCCGGTCGGGGGCGGTGTGGTCGAGCCGGTAGGTCGCCAGTAGCGGGTTGAACAGCCCGCAGCAGGTCACCAGGCCGAATTGCACGACGATGATCAGGACGATCCCCGGGACGCCGGGCCGGACGAATGCCAGGCCGAGTGGCCAGAGCGCGCGCAGCAGCCCGGCGGCGCGCAGCACCCGGTACCGGCCGAACCGCGCCACGAGTGGGTGCGCCAGGCGTGAGCCGAGCAGGCCGCCGACGCACGGGGCCGCGAACACGAGACCGTACTGCCAGGGCGCGAACCCGAGGGGGCCCAGCAGGAGTACGGCGAGCAGCGGCTGGGAGGCCATGATCAGGCCGTTGACCACGATCGCGTTGAAGAACAGCGGGCGCAGCGCGGGGTGGGTGAGGATGTGGCGCCATCCTGTGAGCAGGTCGCCTGCTCGCAGCCGTGCCGCACCGGTCCGCGCGGGATGCGGTTCCGTCCCGCCGATGGCGCGGATGCCCAGCGCCGAGAGCAGATAGCTGACCGCGTCGGCCACCACGGTCGTCACCGGGCCGAACAATCCGATCGCGGCTCCGCCGAGCGGCGGTCCGACCGTCGTCGAGGTCCATGTCGTGGACTCGAACCGGCTGTTCGCGACGAGCAGGTCCTCCGGAGGCACGAGCGCCTTCAGGTACGCGCCGCTGGCCGCCTTGAAGGCGATGTCGGCCGCGGCGGTGACCACGGAGACGAGGAGGAGCTGGGCGAAGCTGAGCCGGCCGAGCGCGAACGCGGCGGGCACGCTCATCAACACCGCGAACCGGGTCAGGTCCATCGCCACCATGACCGGCCGCTTGCGACGGAACTCCACCCAGGGGCCGAGCGGCACCGCGACCAGGGCTCCCACGGCCCGCCCGGCGGCAGCCAGCGTCGCCACCTGGGCCGGCCCGCAGTGCAGCACCAGCACCGCGATCATGGGAAACGCGCCGAAGCCGAGTCCGGAACCGTACGCGCTGACCGCATACGCCGCCCACAACCACCCGAACCGACGCCCCAGCGCCCGCCTGCCCGTCATGCCCACCGTCCCCCCCGCCGAACCGACCAACCAGCGCTGGCCACCCGCATCTAAGCGAGTCGGACACGGCGAGATCAAACAACTGATCAGCCAGGAAGCACAACCGTCCGTTGTGCCGGTAGCGTGACCGGTGTGGATATCGAGGCTGTGCGCACCTTTGTGGCCGCTGCGGACGCGGGACGCTTCCAGGACGCCGCCACGGAATTGTCGATCACCCAGCAGGGTGTCTCCAAGCGCATCGCCTCGTTGGAGAAGATCCTCGGCGTGCGGCTGTTCACCCGCACCGGGCGAGGGACGCAGCTCACCATCGACGGTCAGGCGTTCCTGCCGCACGCCCGCGCTCTGCTGCGGGCCGAAGAGCGGGCAGTGGCTTCCGTTCGTCCCGGCCGCCGCGCGCTGCGTGTGGACGTGATCGGCCGGCGGCTCGGCCCGGCTGTCGTACTGGGCGACTTCCATCGCGCGTGCCCTGAGGCCGAGCTCGATGTCGTGACCCTCTTCGACGCCGAGGCGGCCGTCGACGCCATCCGCTCCGGCACGATCGACGCGTCCTTCCGCGCCGTCACCATGCCCGGCCGGCAGCTCCCCGACGACATCGGGGCCGCCCGGGTCTTGGACGAGCCCGTCCAGCTCCTCACCGGACCGGCCCACGAGCTCGCCGCCGCCCGCGTGGTCACGCCCGCCGAGCTCGTCGGGCACCGGATCTGGATGCCCGGTCTTGTTCCCGGAACCGAGTGGGCCGCCTTCTACGGTGACCTCGCCGCCGCGTTCGGGCTCACCATCGAGATCACCGGCCCCGACTTCGGCACCGAGCCCCTGCTGGACACCCTCGCCGACTCCCGGACACTGGCGACCTTCGTCGGCGAGCACACCCGCCTCATCTGGCCTGCCGACCACGACCTGCGCCGCATCGCCGTGCGTCATCCGACACCGGTCTACCCGCACTCACTGGTATGGCACCGCGACAACCCGCACCCGACACTCGCCGCACTCCGCGACCACCTCCGCTCCGGGCGGCTTCATCACACGGACGCCGAGAGCTGGACACCGACATGGGCGTAGGGGGCAGGGCCGCTGCGCACCCAGCAGCAACGACATGCCCCCTGGAGCGGGCGCGTCCCCTGAAGCGTGTGCGTCAATCCTGTTCGGAAGCGCTCCGTCGGGCGTGGATCCGCTCACGACCCGGCATGCGCGGTGGCCGGAGGATGCGCTGCGGTCCCTCCCGTCTCGTGAGCCACGCCAGGAAGGCGATGACGAACAACCCTTCGGCGATCAAGGAGAGGAGCCCGTATGGCGGCTCCCAGCCGGGCTCGTAGTAGCCGTCGGGCAGGCCAACGGTGCGCGACAGCGCGAACCCGATGATCATTCCCAGGCTCACGACGGTCCCTGTCACCCACGCGGCCGTCGGGCGCCTCATGGTGCCAAGGCCGACCGCCACGGCCAGCATCACGGCGCTGCCCACGGCGAAGAGGACGCCGATGTAGAACTTCTCCTCAAGGTGGTCGGGGATGAGGAGCGCATGCAGCACCGCGTTGCCGATGGCGCAACACACACCCAGCCCTCGTAGGGCGGCTTCCGTGGTTGTCATGGAGTTCATGGCGACTCCAGATGCATCCATCACGTGGATCACGCGATCTGATGCATCCCTGTCAGTGACGACGATCCGAAGCGGGGCAGAGGGCATCGTCGCAGGTGGTGCCGTTCGCCGGGATACTTCCCGCAGTCTCGTCTCCGGCGATTTCCGCATAGGGTGACCGGCCGCCGCGCGCGCCGCGCAACTCGACCATGCGCCGACGCAGGTCGCCACCGAGGACGGCCAGTGAGGTCAGAGTGGCTGCGTCCGGTCCCACACCGTCAATCTATCGCGCATGAATGTGGGGCGCAGGCGCACGTCACGCGCACCTCCCGGCCGCGTTCGGTCAGCCGCGTCCGGTGAACTGAGACGAGGCGCCCCCGGCCCTGGCCAAGCTCCCGGCCGCAGGCCCGGCCGTAAAGGGGGAGACAGCAACGGCGCCCAGCCGCCACCGGGAGCACCGCAGCCGGAACGGGCCCGCACTGCCGAGGAGTTCACCGCGACGTTGCGTGCCCTGCGGACCTGGTTCCGGGTTGTCCTGGCGGCAGTTGGAGGGGAAAGCCGCAGCGCGCGGGGACACGCTGGCCTCCAGCACGATCGCGACCGCTCTGGGGCGCGCCACACTCCCCCGCGAGCCGTTCGTCGCCGCGTTCACCCGCGCCTGCGGACTCGGTGCGGCCGAGGCCCAGCGGTGGCTCGACGCCCGCCGACGCCTGGCCATGGCTCAGCAGCCCCCCGGTCCCCGTACCGATCCCGTCCCGCCCGGCACCGACGGGCAGGCGACATCGGACACGGCCGAAGTCGACCGTGAGCCGCGGTCCGGACACCGGTACGGCCACCTGCGCCTGCGGCCGCAGCGATCGGCGCCGGGGCGGCTCTGGGCGTACAGACACTGCTGTCGGCCCTGTACGCACCGCAGCGCACGACAACCGCCACCCACTCGGTGCGGGGGCCTGGCCATCCTGGCCGTTGGCAGCTGGGCACAGGTCCACCTCGCCCGCACCCCACGGCCATGTGTCACCGAAGGACGAGACCGCACGCACCACTACGCCACGGCCATCGCGGCCCAGTACGCCTGTGTACAAGCCGTCCCGCCGCGCACTTACGTCGAACCCGTCGGCGAGAACCTGGTCCAGATCCAGTGGCACCATCCGCTGCTCGGGCGCCCGCGACCAGGAATTCCTCATCACCCTGATACCGCCCGCATGACGACGCTTCCCTGCGGGCCAACCCACCTACGCCCCCGCCTTGCGGAAGATCCGGGCGCCGAGGAAGACCGAGATCGCGGCGAGTACCGCCGCGACCAGCGCGCCCCGGATCATCGCGGTGCTGCTGTACTGGCCGAGGAACGCGGCCCGGACCGCTTCCACGAGGTAGCGCAGCGGCACGAGTTGCGACACCACGTCGAGCCACCGGGGCGCCAGCGACATCGGCAGCAGGATGCCGGAGAGCAGCATGACCGGCAGGTTGATGGTGTTGACCACCGGGGCGAACTCCTCGGGGGAGTTCAGCCGCATGGCCAGCCCATAGGACAGCGAGGCCAGCGCCACCGTGAGGGCGGCGACGAACAGAAAGCCGATGAGGACGCCGAGCACCGGGGCCCGCAGCCCCATGACCATGCCCGCCAGCACCAGCAGCAGCGACTGGGCCAGCATCTGCACCACATCGCGCAGCACCCGCCCCATGAGCAGCGCCAGCCGGCTGACCGGGGTGACCTGCATCCGCTCGATCACACCGTGCTGCTTCTCGATGAGAATGCCGATGCCGGCGAAGGCGGCGCTGAACATGCCGAGTTGCACCAGCAGTCCCGGCACCAGTGTCTGCCAGGCGTCACCGCCCGTACCGAGCTGTACATGTGTCAGCAGGGGACCGAAGAAGAACAGCACCAGCAGCGGCATGAGGACGCCCACCACCAGGCCGATCTTGGCGCGCAGCGTCTGCCGCAGATAACGCCCGAGGATCAGGCGGGTGTCGGCCACGAGGTCGGCCAGGCCCGAACTCTTCCTGGCCGCATGGCGTCGGGACGGTACCTCCGCGGGCTCGGATGCCGTCGGCACCGAGGACGCGGCGGGGGACGAGTGCGGCACGTCAGCCTCCGGGGGGAGCGGGCGGTCAGACAGCGACAGGGGCTTCGGGAGCGGGGGTGTGGTGGCCCGTGATGGCGAGGAAGGCTTCGCGCAGGCTGGCCGTTTCCGAGCCCGCGTACCGCAGCTTCAGGTCCTGCGGGGCGCCCTCGGCGGCGACCAGGCCGTCGTCGACGACGATGAGCCGGTCGGAGAGGACGTCCGCCTCGTCGAGGTAGTGCGTGGTCAGAAAGACCGTGGTGCCCTCGGCCCGGATGCGGTGCACCAGATCCCATACGTCGGAGCGGCTTCCGGGGTCGAGTCCGGTCGTCGGCTCGTCGAGGAACAGCAGCTCGGGCCGGTGGGTCAGGCCCAGGGCGATGTCGAGGCGGCGCCGCTGGCCTCCGGAGAGCGCACGGGTGGGCCGGTCGAGGAGATCGGCCAGGTCGAGATCCTCGGCGAGTTCCCGTGCGCGGTTCTTGGCCTCGGCCTTGCCGAGCCTGTACAGCCGGCCCTGGGTGACCAGTTCCTCGCGCACGCTGATGGCCGGGTCGACCCCGCTCGCCTGGGCCACATAGCCGATACGCCGGCGCACCCCGGCCGGGTCGCTCGCCAGATCGTGCCCGGCGACCGTGGCGCTTCCCCCGGTGGGGGGCAGCAGCGTGGTGAGCATGCGCATCGTGGTGGTCTTGCCGGCGCCGTTGGGGCCGAGGAAGCCGAGAATCTCCCCGGCGGCCACGGTCAGGTCGATGCCCCGCACCGCCTCGACCGGGCCCTTCTTGGTCGTGTACGTGCGGGCGAGCCCCTTGGCGCTGATGATCGGGGCGGTCATGGCGGCCTCCTGCCTCGCGGATGCGCATCTCGTCCGGTCGTTCACCGCGCACTCGAATGATTTGCTCGCTTGAGCATATTCTGACATGGCTGAGCAAGACTCTTCGAGTTCCGTCGCGCCGAGCACGAACTCCCTGGCAAATCCCTAGCGTTTGCGCCGCCGCGCAGGAAGCGGCGCATCCGCCGAGCTCAGCCGAGGTGCCGGGCCGGGAGCGGCTGGTCCGCGCACACGGTCTCCCACATGGCCCGCATGGATTCCCCGATGGTGAACCGGGGGTGCCAGCCCAGGAGGCGTCCGGCACGGGAGATGTCCACCTGGATCCAGTCGGCCCCCCTGCTGCGCACCTCACCGCGCTGCTCGCGGATCGTCTCCGCCGGCAGCCCGGCGGCCGCGACGAGCTCGCCCACCAGGGTCCGTACGTCCATGGCCCGGCCGCAGCCGATGTTGACCAGCGGGTCGGCGTGCTTCATCCGGGCCGCCCGGACCACGGCGTCCACGGCGTCCCGGACATCGACGTAATCACGCCGGGCATCGGCGATCGTCAGCTCGATGCCGGTGGCCGCGTCGGGCCCGCGGAGCCGGACCGCCAGCGATCCGAAGAAACTCTCCAGCGCGGGGTGCGGCCCCAGGGTGTTGGCCAGCCGCAGGACCACGGCGTCGAGGCCGTCGTCCCGGGCGGCGTCGAGAACCATCCGCGAGGCGGTGAGCTTCGCCTTGGCGTAGGGATTCTCCGGAGCGGGTGCCGTGTCCTCGCGGATGGACGTCCCGAAGGGGACCGGGCCGTACTCGTGGATGGTGCCGAGGTGGACCAGCCGGGGAGGGGCTGGCAGCTTCGCCAGCGCGCCGATCAGCCGGTCCACCAACTGCACGTTGGTGTAGTGCAGTTCGTCTCCCCAGCCGAGGGTGGCATTGACCACCACATCGACCTCTTCACGGGTCAGCACCCTGGCAAGCTCGTCGCTGGTGCTGCCCGCGACATCGAGGGACAGGAACCGGTGGGCGGCGACCTGCGGCGCATACCGGCGGGCGATCGCGACGACCTCGTTCCCCTCGGCCGAGAAGGCGGCACACAGGTGCCGGCCCATGCAACCGGTGGCCCCCAGCACCGCGACACGGACGGGGCCGGGAGACGGCATCAACGGTGCCACGGCACCTTCCTCATCACTCACCGATCCGGATATTCCTCAGTCACCGAGCCGGACCGCCGGCCGGTCGGGGTGCCCCGCCGGTTCGCCGGCCGGCCCGGCCGACAGGCAGTCGGCGTACTTCGGGAGCATGCCCTGGGCCTCGGCCTCCGCCAGGCTGGGCGCGACGGTGTCCCGCGCGGAGAGACGGAACTCCACCTCGGACGGCCAGGGCAGCCCGATCGCGGGGTCGAGCGGGTCGATCGCATGCTCCAGCTCGGCCTGGTAGGCGCTGCTGACGAGGTACGACATGACCGTGTCGTCCTCAAGTGCCAGAAAGGCATGGGCGAGCCCGTCGGGGATGTACACGGCCCGGAAGGACTCCGCATCCATCTTGACGAGGTCCCACCGGCCGAAGGTGGGCGACCCCACCCGGATGTCCACGACGGCGTCCAGCGCCTGCCCCCGCGCGCAGTAGACGTACTTGGCCTGGCCCGGGGGAGTGGCCGTGAAGTGCAGCCCGCGCAGCACCCCTCGCGCCGACCGGCTGTGGTTGGTCTGTGCCACGGGGAACCGGTGGCCGACCGCCGCGACGAACGCCTCGTCCTGCAACGGCGAGACGAACAGGCCGCGATGGTCCGAGTGGATGTCGGGCGTGAACTCGAAGCCGCCGGCGACGGCGAGCTCTCGGGTACGCATCACGGATCACCTGCCCGTCGCGTCGTGTGCGGACGACGCCGCGGGGCGCGCCCCGGGCCGCCGCGGCCGGATCGGTTCGGTGCGCCTCATGTCACTCACGTTTTCGCGCTCCCACCACGTTCGGAATCAGGTTTGTGCCTTGCGCAGGCAGGTGCAGCTCGTCGCCGCACCGCGCACGGTCCGTGTGCTCCGACCGGAGGGACGGGCCGGACCCGGCTGTGGCTGCCTCAGTATGGGCGGGACCCATGTGGAAGATTCCCTAATGCCGGGTCCGGACGGTCCCTGTCGGGCGGAAGCGGCACGGTCAGACGACGGAGAGTTCGGGCAGCGGGAAGACCAGCTTGCCGCCACCGGCCAGGAACTCGCTCTCCCGCTCGATGAAGCCCTCCCGGTAGATCCAGGGGAGCACCAGCAGCTGGTCGGGGCGCCGGGACTTGGCTTCCTCCTCGGACACGATGGGGATGCCCGTGCCGGGCGTGAAGCAGCCGGACTTGTCCGCGTTGGGCTCGCCGATGCACGGCAGATCGTCCTCGGTCAGCCCGCAGAACTGCAGGATGACATTGCCCTTGGTCGAAGCGCCGTACCCGAGGGTCACCTTGCCCGCCTTGCGCGACTCGTCGAGGAAGTCACGAAGGCCGTCGCGATAGCCGTGGACGCGCTTGGCGAACGCCTCGAACGGGGCCATGGTGTCCAGTCCGAGAGCGGTCTCCCGGGCGCGGACGGCGGCCAGCCCCGCCTCGTCCACGGGGTAGCGGCCGGGCCGCTTGGCGAGGGTGACACAGAGGCTGCCGCCGTAGACCTCGGTGAGCTCGGCCTTGAGGACGGTGAACCCGACGCGCTCGGCCATCCACTCGATCTGCCGCAGCGCGTAGTACTCCAGGTGCTCATGGCACACCACGTCGTAGGCGGTGCCCTCGATCATCGCCGGGAGATAGCTCTGCTCCATCACCCAGATGCCGTCGTCGTCGAGGACGTCGTACACGTCCTGCATGAACGCCATCGGCCGCGGCAGGTCGTAGAACATCGCGATGGAGGTGACCACCTTGGCGCGGCGCGCGCCGAAGCGTTCGGTGAACAGGTCGCGGGAGAAGAAGTCGGGGATCAGCTCGGCGTCCGGCGGGTAGTGCTCGCGGAACTTCGGCCCGGTCGGGTCGATGCCGACCCGCGTCGGGCCGGGCGTGGGGTAGCCGCGCAGCAGGGTCGAGTCATTGCTGCCGATGTCCAGGACCAGATCGTCGGGGCCGAGGTCGACCAGGTCGGTGATCGCCGCGACCTTGCCGTGGAGATGCTGGACCATGAACGGGCGTATCCCGGAGCGGTAGCCGTAGTTCTCGTTGTACATCAGCCCGAAGTCGGCGGTGTGGCGGAGCTGGACGAGGCCGCAGCCGTCCGGCGAGCACTTGATCAGTTCGAGCGGGACCGTCGGGACGGCCTCGTCCCGGGTGCGGGGAAAGACGCCGGTGAGAGCCTGCGGGCCCAGGTCGAGGACCGGCAGCAGGTTGCGGTTGCCGCAGATACGGCAGTCTTCGATGATCATGGATTCTCCAGGTCGCGTTCCACCATCGGCTGGACCGGATCGGAACCGGCGTCGTGATCCCACGCCAGGCGCGGCGAGCCCCGCCAGGTAACTGCCGGTGACCCTAATGCCGAAGTCCCGGGTCCTCCCGATTCCGGCGCGCATTCTGGAAAATGCTCCAGAACCCGCATGCCGGGGCCACTTTCCACAGGAGCCGGTGGCAAGCTCTGCGCCCCGGGGAGCCCCGACCGCACCACCGCACTACCCCTGCGCAGGGTCGCCCCGTCTGCTTGCGTGTGCTAGTTTTTGCTTAGCTATGCAACTCGCCGTGGTGTCAGGGTCGATCGAGCTCTGGTGGCGCAGACTCTTCGGAGAGTGGTCCGATCCCGCACGGACGGGCAGCAACAGACGAGTCAAGGAGCAGCGATGGCTGCACTGCGTGACGAGACCGAGTTGACAGAAGACAGCAATCAACGTGAGCAGACCGCAGCCCGCCGGCATTTCGCGGTGACCCTGCTCTGTGATGTCGTCCTTCCCGTGGGCCTCTACTACGTGCTGCGCAGCGCGGGCTTCAGCGAACTGGTGGCGCTGCTGATCAGCGCCGCCGCGCCGGCACTCAGCACCGGATACTCCATCGTCAAACAGCGCAGGGTCGACAGCGTCGGCCTCTTCGTCATCGCCATCCTCGTGCTCGCCGGGCTCGGCTCCCTCATCTCCGGCAGCCCCCGCCTGGCCCTCGCCAGAGGCGGCTGGTTCACCGGCCTGATCGCGCTGTGGATCCTCGGGTCGCTGTTCACCTCCCGCCCGTTCACCTACCGGGCGATGAAGACCCTGCTCCCGGGCAAGTCGGAGACCCTGGAAGGGCTTTGGCACGCCGATCCGCAATTCCGCGGTATCTGGCGCGGCCTGACCGTGCTGTGGGGAGGCGGGCTGCTCGTCGACGCGGCGCTTCGCGTCATCATGGCGTACACGCTGTCCGTCGATACGGTGCCGGCGCTCGATGGTGCGCTGTATTTCGTGACCTACATCGTGCTGCAGGTGATCACGCACATCATCCTGCACAAGACCGGTGTGTTCCAGCTGCTCTTCCCCGGACGGGGGAGGCGGCCGGCCAGATCCCGGGCCTCCGCGGGCACGAAGGACGACGGAACGGCCTGACAAGAGCCGAGGGGAAGCTTTCCGCACCCGGGTGGACGATCACGCAGCAGAACGGCTCGTGACCGGCTTCCCGGGTGTTGTGCTGTGCTGCCACGCCTTTTTCCAAAGCGCTCTTCCGGTGCGTCCGGATGTCGCCTGGACTTTCTCCGTGCGGGGAATTCCCGAAACCCAGAAGAATTCCTAGTTATTCCTGAACGACCTTGCCGGGTGTGCACAGCGCGTGACCAGAATACCGGCGATCGGTTCACCGCCATGGGAGAAGTTGATGCTGACCCACGTGCCGCTTCCGCAACGTCAAGAGCTCACCTCACGTGGCATGTTCCTGGCACACCCGCGCCTGCCGTGGCCGCTCAGGGCGATGAACGGGCTGCTGGGGCCGCTGGCGCCGCGGCTGTGGCCGCTGGACCCCGAAGCGCTCAAGCGCAAGGCGGCCCTCAGGGCCAAGGTGCCGGCCGCCGCCGCGGGCAGCGCCTTCGAGGAGCCGCTGGCCCTGCTGTGCCACTCGCTCACCAACGAAGTCCAGCTGAGCGCGAACGGCCGATTCATGCTCCACAGCCAGCTGGTCAAGAACCTGTCGATCCGGCTCCGACTGGCGGAACTGGCCGCGCGGCGCCCGGAGATCTTCGACGCCCCGGTACCCGAACCGCTCTTCATCACCGGCGCCCCGCGCACCGGCACGACCTTTCTGCAACGGCTCATCGCCCGGGACGAGCGCTCCCGTTCCCTCCCGCTGTGGGAATCGACGCACCCCCTGCCCGCCGGTGATCTCACCGCGCCCCGCAAGGACCCCGACCCCCGGATCAAGGCCAGCCGGGTCGAGGTCGGGATGACCAACCGGATCCTGCCCGAACAGGCCTCGATGCACGAGCTGGTGCACGACGAGGCCGAAGAGGACAACCTCCTGCTGTCGCTGAGCCATTGCTCACCCATGTACGAGGACATCGGGCTGGTCCCCGCGTACGCCCAGTGGTACACCACCGCCGACCACGCCGAGGGCTACCGCTACTTCAAGCGCATGCTGCAATTCCTCCAGTGGAGCCGCCCGGCCGGAGACCGCTGGGTCCTGAAGTCCCCCGGCCACGCCGAAATGCTGGTGCCGCTGTTCGGGGCCTTCGGGGACGCCACGGTGGTGCAGACCCACCGGGACCCGGTGACCTCGGTGATCTCCTACAGCAACATGGTCGCCTACGGTGCCAGGGTCTACTTCGACCACCCGAACCCGCATCTGATCGGGAAGTTCGCCGCCGACGTCATCGAGCGGTCGCTGCGCGCCGCGCTGCGCGACCGCGCCGGCCACGAGCACCAGGTCGTGGATGTGCTCTTCCGCCCGCTCGTCGAGGACCCGATCCGCGAAGTGAGCCGGGTGTACGAGGTGGCCGGCCGCGAACTCGACGACGTCACCGAGAAGGCGATGCGCGAGTACGCCACGGCCGAGAAGCACCGCAGCGGCCGGCACCGCTACGCCGCCGAGGACTTCGCCCTGAACGTCGGCGAACTCAGAGAACGCTTCGCCTTCTACTACGACCGCTTCGACGTACCGCAGGAGAAGCGCTGACATGAACGATGACGGCCTCAGGTGCGGATGCGCCGGCGCCACGGTCTGGTTCACCGGCCTGCCGGGCTCCGGCAAGACCGCCGTCGCGCGGGCCCTCGCCGGCACCCTGCGCGCCCGGCGCCACCGGGTGGAACTCCTCGACGGCGACGCCCGGCACGCGACGATGCCCACCGGACCCACCCGGGACGACCCGGGCCGGCACGCGGAGCGCACCGGCCTCGCCGCCGAAGTCCTGGCCCGCAACGGCTTCCTCACCCTGGTGTCCGCCACCGCGCCCGGAGCGGACAGCCGAGCCGTCGTGCGCCGTCGCCATGAGGCGACCGGAACCCCGTACGTGGAAGTCCACTTGGACGCACCGGAGTCGGTCTGCGCGAAGCGCCGATCCGCCCAGGAAGAGGCCGGGCCCGCCGCCGGCCCGACGGCGGCGGGCGCCGCGTACGAGCCACCGGCCGAGCCCGACCTGCGCCTGGCCACACACCACATGTCGGTCGCGGAATCCGCGGCCGCCGTCTACGCCCTGCTGGCGGACAAGGGCGTGGTGCGCTCCCGCTGCGACGAGACTTCGGACCTACGGCTGCTCGATCCCGATCCCGGTCCCGATCCCCATGCCGGTCAAGGGACTTGGAACCTCTGACGGCACGACCCCGGAAGCCGGTGCTGTCGCCCGCCGGTCCCTGGATCAACGATCCGGGCGGTTCACGCGGACCCGGGCGGCCCAGTACGGCTGGTCCACGAGCTGGGGCACCACCACCTGAGGTGCGCCGGCTCGGGCGGCCGTCGTCGTGGTGCCCGCACCGCCGTGGTGCACTACGGCGGCCACCCGCCCGAACAGCGCCTGCTGGTTGACCTCGCCGACGACGAAGCAGTCGTCGCGGTCGTCGATCAGGGCCAGGTCGGCCCAGCCACGGGCCACGACCGCGCGACGGCCCTGTGCGCGGACCGCGTCGATGGCCACCCGGGCGATGTCCTTCGAGGTGTGCATGGCCATGCTGCCGAAGCCCACGTACACCGGTGGTTCACCCGCGCCCAGGAACGCCTCAAGACCTTCCGGGAGCGGGCGTTCGTCCGGCAGGATCCACGCCCCGGTCGGCACGAGGTGGAGATCCGTCATCTCCTGCCACGGGCCCAGGACCGGATCCGCCGCCAGCCACGGCTGATCGGTGAAGACGTGGTCACGGACGTTGTCCACCGGCGGCAGGCCGATCGCCGCCCGGTGACGGTTGAGCGCCTCCCCGTACAGCGCCTTTTTCTTTTGCCGTCCGCTGTGGACGGACGGCCTTTCGCGAAGCGGCGGCCCGCCGTGCCACCCTCCCGGGCAACAATTCCTGGCCGCACCAGAGTTGACCATTCCGTCCCAGCAGTGTCATCATTGATGACAACATCGATGATTTCGGAGCGTGGGGCGGATATGACAGTGGGCAAAGGCCGGGCTGTGCGGTTGTCGCCGGAGCTGATCGTGGAGGCGGCCGTGCGGATCGCGGCGCGAGCGGAACCGGATGGGCTGACCGGACGGGCTCTGGGCGAGGAGCTGGGCGTGGACCGGTCGGCGGTGTGGCGGCATTTCGCGGACCGGGACGCACTGCTGCTGGCTGTGGGTGACCGACTGCTGGCCATGGCCGTGGAGCGGGTGCCCGACGACCTGGGGCCGCGGGAGATGCTGCAGGAGCTGGCCCGCTCCCTGGTGGAGGTCTTCGAGGCGCACCCCTACGTCGGTGCGGCCGTCGCGTGCCGGACCACCCGCGGCCCGGGGGAGTTCGCCGCGATCGAGACGATGCTCGCGGCGCTGGAGGAGATCGGTCTGGACCAGGGCAGCGTGGCCCGATACCAACGGATGCTCGCCGACACCGTGCTGGCATACGCGGGCATGCGTGCCGGGTATGCCGCGCTCCCGCAGGAGGTACGCGCCGCTGACGAGCATGCCTGGGCCGGGGCGTACGCCACCATCTCCCCCGAGCGCTATCCGGCCCTCACCACGCATCTGTCCCACCTGGCCGCGCAGGACGACGAGGCCGTCTTCCAGACGCTGATGGAAGCGTTCTGGCTGGCCGTCGACGCAACCGCCCGCGCCGCCTCCAAGGACGCCGATGTCTGACCGGCACCCCGCCGCGGAAGCCGCCGACGAGGCTGTCGATACCGACCACAAAGCCCCGCAGGGCAGCGGCCCTGAGCCGGCAGTGAAGCCCCGGCCCGCTTCCGCCCCGGACCCCGCCACCTGGATGTCCGCGCCGACCGACAGCACCCCTGGCACCTCGCGGTCCGGGAGGCCGCGGGCACGGCGCGCACTACGGCGCACCCTGATCGCGCTGCCGGTCGCGTTGGGCGTGCTGGTGGCCGGCTCCTACCTGGCCACCGCGCTGCTCGACATCCCCTCGCCGCCTACGCTGGCCCAGCTGTTGACCACCGAGCCCTCGCAGCAGGGAAACCTGTTCGCCACCCGCACCATCCGCGCCTCGGCCGCACCGGCGCCCCTGCCCGTCCACGACGAGCCGCTTCCTGCCACCGTGCCATGGAAGGGCGAGCGGGTGCCAACGGAGCAGTTTTTGGCCACCACCCATACCAATGCCTTCCTCGTCCTCAAGGACGGCCGGCTGGCCCACGAGTGGTACCGCGACGGGGTGGGCCCCACCACCCGCCTGTCCTCCTGGTCGGCCGCCAAGTCGGTGGTCTCCCTGCTCGCCGGGCAAGCCATCGAGCAGGGCAGACTCCGGGAGGACGATCGCCTGGTCGACCTCCTGCCCCAGCTGAAGACCGGCGGAGCCTACGACACCATCACCGTGCGCAACCTGCTGGACATGACCTCAGGCGTCGACGTCCCGGAGAACTACAACGAGCACTACCCGCTGACCGGTACCGCCCGGATGTACCTCACCCGTGACCTGCCCGCCTTCGCACACGACCATCGCGCCCTGCGATTCCCGCCGGGCAGCCGCGGGTCCTACCGCAGTATCGACACCGAACTCCTCGGCCAGATCCTGGCCAAGGTCGAAGGCCGACCACTGTCCGACCTTCTGGCGGACAACATCTGGGCACCTATGGGAGCCCAGGACAGCGCCACCTGGAACCTCGACCACGACAACGGCAACGAGAAGGCGTTCTGCTGCATCAACGCCACCGCGCGCGACTACGCCAAGCTCGGCCAGCTCGTCCTGAACAACGGCAGCGCCCAGGGCAAACAGATCATTCCCCTGGCATGGATCACACGCATCGCCACCCCGGCACCCCACAAAGTCGACGGCTGGGGCTACTCCGCCCAGTGGTGGCACCCCGCCGGAGGCAACGGCAAGGACTACTCCGCCCTCGGCGTGTACGGCCAGTACCTCTACGTCGACCCCGTCAGCAGGACCGTCATAGTGAAACTCAGCGACTACGGGGACCAGCAGGACGAACAGGAGACCTTCGACGCCCTGCGTGCCATCGCTCAGTCCGGCTGACCGCTACCTACTTTGCCGCCACGGGCACCCGCACCTTCTTTTGGGCTTTCAGACCTGCGGCTGCCGGTCCCCGGTGGCCGCCGCGCGGGAGAGCGCGACCACCCGGTCGAGCGTCGGCTCGCTGATGATCGTGGCGAGCTGGGCCATGAACGCCTCTTCCCGGCCGGACTCCAGCACCTCACGGCAGACACCCGCGACCATCGCGAGCAGCGACAGCGAGTCACCGCCCATCCGGTGGAAGTCCGCCTGCCCGTCGAGGCGGCAGCGCTCCACGCCCAGGGTGCGTGCCCAGACCTGGGCCACCGCCTCCTCCACCGGATCCACCGGCGCGGCCACCTCCGCGCGGAGCGGTGACCCGGCGCCCGGCTCCTCGGTGAACGGGTCCGGCAGGGCCTTCTCGTCGATCTTGCCGCTGACCGTGTACGGCAGCTCCGGCACGAGGACGATCGCGGCCGGCACCATGTAACGAGGGAGCCGTTCGGCGGCGAAAGCGGTCAACTCCTTCGGGGTCACCTCCGCGTGGGCCAGTACGTACGCGTACAGGGACTTGCCCGGTCGGCCGGGCCTGGCCCGGGCCACCACCACGACCCGGGCGGCCGCCGGGTGGCCCTCCAGGCACTGCGCCACCTCCGCCGGCTCCACCCGGTGGCCCCGCACCTTGACCTGGTTGTCGATGCGTCCGATGAACTCCAGCCCGCCCGAGGGAAGGACCCGGGCCAGATCGCCCGTGCGGTAGACCCGGGTGCCGTCCGCCAGCCTGGGGAAGCGCTCCCGGTCCAGGTCCGGGCGGCCACGGTAGCCGCGGGCCAGCTGCGCCCCGCCGAGATACATCTCGCCCACCTCACCGGGGGCGACGAACCGCCGCTGTGCATCGAGCAGAAACACCTGGGTGTTGTCGGCCGGCATCCCGATCGGCACCACGGCCCGGCTCAGATCCGTCTCCGGACGGAAGGTGTACGCCGTGCACCCGATGGTCGCCTCGGTCGGCCCGTACTCGTTGACGATCCGGCACTGGGCCCCGAACATCTCCTGCGCCCGCGCCGCGACCTCCACCCGCAGCTGCTCACCGATCACGATGATGGTGCGGAACCCCGCCGGGCGCATGTCCAGTTGCCCGATCAGATCGAGATGGGAGGGCGTCAGATTGAGCGTATTGGCGCCCGACTCCGCCAACAGGCGGCGCAGCGAGAGGTGATGGGGCTCGTCACGCAGCAGGATCACTTCGCCGCCCGCCAGCAGGGGCAGGAACACGGACGTGCCCGAGACATCGAAGGACGGCGAGGTCAGGAGCGGGAGGCGGGTTTCGGCATCCACTCCGAATTCCCTGGTGGCCCAGTGGACATAGTGCTGCAGGCTGCGGTGCTCGATCTGCACCCCCTTGGGCCGGCCCGTCGAGCCCGAGGTGTAGATCAGGTAGGCCAGGTCGTCCGGCGCCACCTCGACGTCCTCGAATGCGTCGTCCCCCGCGGCGCCGGAACGCTCCGGGTCCGCCGCCGCGGCCATCAGCTCGTCCAGCACCAGCGGCACACACCCGTCCGGTATGCAGTCGCGCTGCTCGTACGGCCGCTCCACCAGGCAGTACGCGGCCCCCGCATCGGCCAGCAGCCCGGCCAGACGGATGTCCGGATGCTGCGCATCCACCGGCAGATAGCAGGCGCCGGCCCGCAGCACCCCCCACAGCCCCGCCACCCCCGCCACCGACCGGCCGGCGAGCAGGGCGACGACGCTGCCCCGGCCGGCGCCGCGGCGGGCCAGTTCGGCGGCCACGGCATCCGCGCGGCGGCTCAGCTCGGCATAGGTGACCGTCCCCTCCGGCCCGCTGAGCGCCACCCGGTCGGGCGTCCGGCGGACCTGCTCGCGGAAGAGCCGGACCACCGAACCGTCCGTGGGCAGCGCTCGCGCGGTGTCATTGCCCGCCCAGTGGCGGTGCGCACGGGGCGACAGCGCCTCTTCGACATGGTCGAGCAGCGCCTCGGCGCGCTCCGCGACGCCGGGGCCGTCCTTCCACGCCAAGGTGATCTCGGTGTGGCCCGCGCTCTCCATCATCTCGATCGACGGCGGGCTGCCGGGACCGGTACCGCCCAGGGTGTACAGCGTCCTGGCCCGGAATCCGGCGGCGCTGAAGTCCTGGAGATCGAAGGCGCCCAGATGCGTGACGAAGCCCAGGGCGGAGAACCGGCCCTTGCGGACGGCCGCACGGTCGACCGCCGCCGACAGCAGGCGCAGCACCGGCAACGGCGCCTGCAGCAGGCGGGGTTCGGTGCGCAGCGCCAGCTCCTCCTTCGCGGACAGGGCGGTGAGCATCCTGCGATGCGTCTCCTCCCAGCCGTCCCCGGGGGCGACATCGAGCACCAGCGCCTGGGACAGCCAGGCCGTGGAACGGATCGTCGCGTCATGGCGGCGCAGATCGACCGGAACGAAGAACTGCCCCCTGCCCTCCGGTCCGTACTCCGCGGCGAGCGCGGTGGTCACCTTGGCCGTGATCGCCGGGTGACTGCCGTCGACGGTCCGGCGCCGCCAGAGCACCCCGCGCCCTCGTCGCGGCAGCTGCCCCAGCGGGGAGGGCCAGGCCAGCTTCCCCACGCCCTGCGGGATCGGCGGCAGCCCGTCCGGCAGGTCGAGCTGCCGCAGAAACTCGTCGCTGTTCCACCGCGCGGGCGCGCCCAGCGGCTGCTCACCGCGCAGCACCCGGAACACATCGACAGCCCAGGGCAGCAGGCCCCGGGCATCGGTCACGGCATGACAGGCCCGGAAGACCACGGTGACCGGATCCCCGGGAAACAGCAGCACTTCACAGGTCGGCCCCGAGGGACTCAGCGGCTTGCGCAGCGCCGGTGAGTCCAGGAGCTGCCCGTCGAACGGGCCGGGCAGGACGTGCACCAAGGGAGCGGTCCCGCTGTCCACCCAACGCCGCCCCTGCCGTCTGAGCCGGGTCCCCGGGCACGCCGTCGAGGCGGCCGCGACCGCCGTGCGGAGCTCCTCGGCATCCAGGGTCCCGTCGCCTTCGATGACGTGCTGAATGGTGTTCCGGCCGCCCATGCCCACGTACAGCCATTCCTCGGCCGACAAGGGTCTGGTGTAGGGCTGACACTCGGAAGAGTCACGCATTCCTGGCCTCCGGGGAGA
Organism: Streptomyces auratus; assembly: GCF_050433025.1. Lineage (NCBI taxonomy): Bacteria > Bacillati > Actinomycetota > Actinomycetes > Kitasatosporales > Streptomycetaceae > Streptomyces > Streptomyces auratus. The sequence goes on from NZ_JBNGCB010000003.1 coordinate 3,925,424, forward strand.
AAGCCGGCTCCATGCTGCCGGTCGGCGCACATCATGCGCCCTCGGCGACTAGGGGAGCCCTTAGCTTTTGCCGAACCGGGAACTATGGAATCTAAGAATCCGCTTCGGTCCGACATGCGGCAGCCGTGCGCCCGACGTGCGCCGGACGGCGGCAGCGAGTGGTGGCCGATCGAACCGGCCCTTACGGCACCGACTGGACAGTGCTCCCGGTGGAAGCGGCGAAGCCGACGTCGCCGTTGTACTGGGCGGTGACGACGTGGCTCCCCTTGGACAGCGGATTGAACGACGTCATGGCCGTCCCGCCGACCGGCGGCACGGTCTGTGGAGTGCGCGCGGTGATGGCGACGGTGACGGTTCCGGTGGGCGCCCCGCACCGGGGGCGACGGGAGTCACGGTCGCGGTGACCGTCACCGGCTGGCCCGCCCCCCCGACGGTGTCGGGGGAGAGGCCGAGCGAACTCGCCGCCCTTTCATGCCCCTTGACGTGGTGCAGGCCCGACGGGCGCCCTACACCCAGTGCGGCACGCTGTGCCCGGCCGGGGACAGCTCCACGCCGAATTCGAGGATCGCCGAGATCGCCTGGGCGATATCGGCCGGGGACTCCACATGGACGACGGGGAACGGAAACCGGAGCAGATTCCTGGGCAGCGACGGTCCGAGGACGAGCCCGAGCCGGGTGCCGTGCGCCTGCATCTCCGCCGTGAGCGCGCCGAGTTCGGCCGGCTGCACCACGTTCCGCAGGAAGAGCTCGCCGACCTCGTCCGCCGTACGCAGCGTCTTCGCTTCCAGCGCGGAGCACAGCGGCACGGCGGGGGCGGTGAACGGGAGACCGGGCACCACACGCCGCATCCTGGCGTGCGCCTCCCCGCCGAGCGGACTGTGCACCGTGACGCGGTTGCCCTGGCTGATCCGGACGGCGCCCTCCGGGGCCTCGGCGGCAAGTCGCGCCAGTGCCTCGCCGTCCCCGGTCAGCAGCACCACCCGGTACGTTCCGCTGGTGTCCCGGCCCAGAGCGCCGCCGAACCGGACCCCACCGTGCACGGCGCCGCGGTACCACTCGGGGTCCGCGCCGGCCGGCAGAAAGGCCAGCGCGATGGCCCCCGCCCGGTCCGGGCCTTCGGTGGCGGCCTCGTCGGCCAGCGTCCGGATCAGCGCCTCGCGCGGGAGGGCGCCCGCCAGAGCGGACGCGACCATCGTCCCGATGCCCAGGCCGCCCAGCACACCGGGCCGGATCTTGTGCACCGCGAGTACGTCATGGATCCCGAGCATCGCCGTCGCCAGCGCCAGCCGGCCGATGAGGGCGCGCTCCCGCGCTCCGGCCCGTTCGTGGCCCCTGCCGAGCAGCCGCTCGGCGTCCACGCCCGTCCAGTCGGCGACCTTTTGGTACCGGTGGCGCAGCACCGGAGAGCTGTCGTAGAACGCGGCCAGTCCGCTCGGGTCGCAGGCGTCGAGATCGGTACCGCAGAGGAACGCGAGACCGGCGTCCGTCATCGGCGAACGGCCGACCGGGCCAGCGTCGGCACCAGGACGGCGGCCGCGACCAGATGCATGCACAGCAGCGTCACCTTGACACCGGTCGTGACGCCGCCTTGGACCGGGGCGATCAGGGAGAGGGCGAGGACCACGACCGCGACGGCCGTCCACACCTGGCGCGCCCGCTGGGTGAGGCGCTCCAGGAGGGCGAGCAGCGCCCAGGCAGCCAGTGAGACGACGAGGCCGGCGAGGACGACCGCGGCCGGTCCGATGTGCTGGACCGCGTCACCGGGCTTCATCCGCACATCGAGCTGCACCCCCACCAGCACCGCGGAGATCACCCACACCACGAGCGTGGCGGCGATGGTCCCGAGGACGGCCAGAACCCGGGCGGACCGTGGTGATGTCGCGGCCATGATGAACCAACCTCCTGAGGCGGACGTACAAGACCGGTACGGGCGGGGCGCAACGGGGCACCGCACCCCTGTGGTTCCTTGGGCACCGACCGCTGCACCGTGAGGCTAGGCCCGGCGCGCGGTACAGCGCCACCGGTCCGGTTCCCCCACCCCTGAGAACCGGGGAAACGCCCAGACTTCCGCCGTATCGGGCCGATAGACCTTGTGCTGGTGGTCCGGGCCCACTGGATAGTGGCGGCAGTAAGTGCTTCCCGATCCGCTCGGGACGACGGTGCCGGCCGCGGCGCGGCCGGGCCGGTCCACTGGAAAGGACGGATCACCACGATGAGTTCACCCCTTGCGGACGACGGCCTGTGGTGCCGGCGGTTCCACCCGGCCCCGGACGCGGGCCGGCGCCTGGTGTGCTTCCCGCACGCCGGCGGTTCCGCGAGCTTCTACCATCCCGTCTCGGCCGCACTCAGTCCACGCGTGGACGTGCTCGCCGTGCAGTACCCCGGGCGGCAGGACCGCCGCCAGGAACCGGCCCTCGACGACATCGGCCTCCTGGCGGACCGGATCGCCGAGGCGCTGCGAGCCTGGACCGACCGGCCGCTGACCTTCTTCGGCCACAGCATGGGCGCCCTGGTCGCCTTTGAGGTGGCACGGCGGCTGGAACGCGACGGAGACGGCCCCGTGCGGCTGTTCGCTTCCGGGCGCAGGGCGCCGTCCGCGTACCGCGACGAGCAGGTGCACCGGCGGGACGACGACGGCATCGTCGCCGAGCTGCGGGCGCTGAGCGGCACCGACGCGCGGGTCCTCGACGACGAGGAGATGCTGCGGATGGTGCTGCCCGCGCTCCGCAGCGACTACAAGGCCGTCGAGACGTACCGCAGCGAGCCCGGGGCCGTCGTGCGCTGCCCCGTCACCGTGCTCGTCGGGGACGACGACCCCAAGACGTCCCTCGACGAAGCCCGGTGCTGGGACGCGCACACGACCGACGCCTGCGACCTGCGGGTCTTCCCCGGCGGGCACTTCTATCTGGCCGACCGACCGACAGAGGTGATGGACGTGCTCGGCGAGCACTTCACCTCCGCCGCCCTTCCCCACCATGCATAGGTGCCGCCCCGCTGCCCCGACCGAGCCACCCTGGAGCCCTGACAGCCATGCCTGAACCGCTACTCACCGCGTCGGCCACGCCGGCACCGCGCACCGGGCGACGGCCCAGGGTCGGTCACATCGATTTCCTCAACTGCCTGCCGTTGTTCTGGGGACTGGCCAGAAGCGGCAGCCTGCTCGACATGGACCTGAGGAAGGACACCCCGGACGGTCTGAACGACGCACTCGTCGCGGGCACGCTCGACATCGGGCCGATCAGCCTCATGGAATTCTTCAAGCACGCCGACGACCTGGTGGCGCTGCCGGGCATCGCCGTGGGCAGCGACGGCCCCGTGGAGTCCTGCCTGATCGTCAGCCAGGTGCCGCTGGACCAGCTGGACGGCGAACCCGTCGCACTCGGGTCCACCAGCCGGACCTCGGTCCGGCTCGCCGAGCTGCTGTTCGCGGAGTCGATCGGCGTCCGGCCCGCATACTTCAGCTGCCTGCCGGACCTCGAAGCGATGATGCAGCAGGCACGGGCGGCCGTGGTCATCGGTGACGCCGCGCTGCGCGCCTCCCTGCACGAGGCGCCCCGGCTCGGCCTGCAGGTGCACGACCTGGGCCAGATGTGGCGCGACTGGACCGGACTGCCCTTCGTCTTCGCGGTCTTCGCCGCCCGCAAGGACTTCCTCGCCCGGGAGCCGGAGACCGTCCGCCGCGTACACGCCCACCTGCTGGCGTCCCGCGATCTGTCCCTCACCGAGGTCAAGACGGTCTGCGAACAGGCCGCCCGGTGGGAGGCGTTCGACGCCGAGACGCTGGAGCACTACTACACCACCGCCCTCGACTTCAGCCTCGGTGAGCGCCAGCTCGCCGGAATCGCGGAATTCGCCCGCCGGGTCGGCGGCGGACAGGCCGGCTTCCCGCCGGACGTCCGCGTCCAGCTCCTGGGCACCGACGCGATCAGCACGTGACATGACCGGCAACGAGCCCGAAAACACCCCCGGAAAGGCCGTCGACATGCCCCGACCGTCCGAAGCCACCGACCGTGGCCTCCAGTCCGTACTGGACCGTGCCGCCGAGGGCGGCAGGGTGACCCCCGAAGAGGCGCTGGACCTCTACCGCTTCGCTCCGCTGCATGCGCTGGGCACAGCGGCCGACACGATCCGCCGCCGCCGCTACGCGGGCACCGAGCACATCGCGACGTACATCATCGAGCGCAACATCAACTACACCAATGTGTGTGTGACGGCGTGCAAGTTCTGCGCCTTCTACGCCGCGCCCAAGGACACCGCCAAGGGCTGGACCCGCGATCTGGACGACATCCTGCGCCGCTGCGCGGAGACCGTCGAACTGGGCGGCACCCAGATCATGTTCCAGGGCGGGCACCACCCGGATTACGGCGTCGAGTACTACGAGGAACACTTCTCGGCGATCAAGAAGGCCTTCCCGGAGCTGGTCATCCACTCCCTCGGTGCCTCCGAGGTCGAGCACATGGCCCGGATCTCCGAGGTGTCGGTCGAGGAGGCGATCCAGCGTATTCACGCCGCCGGGCTCGACTCCTTCGCGGGCGCCGGCGCCGAGCTGCTGCCGGCCCGGGCCCGCAAGGCCATCGCGCCGCTGAAGGAGTCCGGCGAGCGCTGGCTTGAGATCATGGAGGTGGCGCACGGCCTCGGCGTCGAGTCGACCTCCACGATGCTGATGGGCACCGGCGAGACCAACGCCGAGCGCATCGAGCACATCCGCATGATCCGCGACGTCCAGGACCGCTCCCACGGCTTCCGGGCGTTCATCCCCTACACCTACCAGCCCGAGAACAACAAGCTGAAGGGCCAGACCCAGGCGACGGTCTTCGAGTACCTGCGCATGCTGGCCATCGCGCGGATCTTCCTGGACAACGTCCCGCACATCCAGGGGTCCTGGCTGACCGTCGGCAAGGAGGCCGGCCAGCTTGCCCTGCACTACGGCGCCGACGACCTCGGCTCGGTGATGCTGGAGGAGAACGTGGTCTCCTCGGCCGGCGCCAAGCACCGCTCCAACCGTATGGAACTGCTGCAGCTGATCCGGGCGGCCGACCGGGTCCCGGCCCAGCGCGCCACGACCTACGAGCACCTTCTCGTGCACGACGACCCGGCCAACGACCCGGTCGACGACCACGTCGTCTCCCATCTGTCCTCCACCGCCCTCGACGGCCTGGACGAGGCGCGCAGCCACCCCGAACTGAAGGTGATCGGGGCGAGCTGACGGCCTCGTCCTCGGTGCCGCGCGGCGCGACGGCCCTTCCCACACGGTGACCGGATCACTCGGCTGATCCGGTCACCGTTGTGCTGGGGGCAGGACGCCGACTGCTGTGCCGGGTGCGGGACGCCGCCGACTGCCGGCCGGCCGCCCACGCCGACAGGCCGGTTCCCGAAGACATCTCTTCGGGAACCGGCCTGTGCGCTGCGTGTCCGGCGTTCCTACGTGTCCGGCGGGCCCGCCGGCCCGGTCAGGCCGACTCGGCCTCCGGTCCGTACACCTCCACCTCGTCCTTGACGCGCCGTACGTGGATGCACTCGCCCGGGCAGTCCTTCGCCGAGTCCGCGACATCCCGGATCAGATCCAGCGGCAGCGGCACGGTGGCCCGGGGCGCCTGGCGCAGCTCGTCGTCCTCCCCCTTCACATAGGCGAGGCCGTCGATGTCCAGCTCGAAGACCTCCGGCGCGTACTCCACGCAGATGCCGTCTCCGGTGCACAGGTCCTGGTCGATCCAGACCTCGAGTTCGTCGTTGTTCACGTTCACGTTGGTGGACATACCGCCTGCCTGCCGATCGTGGTCTTGGTCTGTGGTTTCGGGCGCTGGGGCCGGCGGGCTTCAGACCCGCATGGGCTGGGGCGACTCACGGCGCTCGGGGTCCGGGCCCGGGTACTCGCGGATGGTCTCGTAGCGGGTGTTGCGCTCGACGGGGCGGAAGCCGGCGTCCCGGATCAGGTCGAGAATGTCCTCGCGGGTCAGCTTGTCCGGCGTACCGAAGTCGTCCGCGTCATGCGTGATCTTGTACTCGACCACCGAACCGTCCATGTCGTCGGCGCCGTGGTTCAGGGCCAGTTGAGCCGTCGACACCCCGTGCATGACCCAGAAGACCTTGACGTGCGGCACGTTGTCGAAGAGGAGCCGGGAGACCGCGAAGGTCTTCAGCGCCTCCGCGCCCGAGGCCATGGTGGTCCGGGCCTGGAGCTTGTTGCGGACCTTGCCGTCCTGCATGTCGACGAAGTCGTGCTGGTAGCGCAGCGGGATGAAGACCTGGAAGCCGCCGGTCTCGTCCTGGAGCTCACGCAGCCGCAGCACGTGGTCGACGCGGTGGCGGGGCTCCTCGATGTGCCCGTACAGCATCGTCGAGGGGGTCTTCAGGCCCTTCTCGTGGGCGAGGCGGTGGATGCGCGACCAGTCCTCCCAGTGGGTGCGGTGGTCGACGATGTGCTGGCGCACCTCCCAGTCGAAGATCTCGGCGCCGCCGCCGGTCAGCGACTCCAGACCGGCGTCGATCAGCTCGTCGAGGATCTCGGAGGCACTCAGCCCGGAGATGGTCTCGAAGTGGTGGATCTCGGTGGCGGTGAAGGCCTTCAGGGAGACGTCCGGCAGCGCCTTCTTCAGCTCGCGCAGCGACCGCGGGTAGTAGCGCCACGGCAGCGTCGGGTGCAGACCGTTGACGATGTGCAGCTCGGTGAGGTTGTCGTTCTCCATCGCCTTGGCGAGGCGGACGGCCTCCTCGATCCGCATCGTGTACGCATCCTGCTCGCCCGGCTTGCGCTGGAAGGAGCAGTACGCACAGGAGGCGGTGCACACATTCGTCATGTTCAGGTGACGGTTCACATTGAAGTGGACGACATCGCCGTTCTTGCGCGTCCGCACCTCGTGCGCCAGCCCGCCCAGCCATGCCAGGTCGTCACACCCGTAGAGAGCGATACCGTCCTCGCGGGACAGCCGCTCTCCCGCATAGACCTTCTCCTCCAGCTCACGCTTGAGTCCTGCGTCCATCCCCAACTACCTTCCTAGTGCTTGACCTTGGCAAAGAGTGCTCACAGGCGCTGATGGCATCGCCTTAGTAGATTCCTTCGGGAGCGGCCCGGGAGACCTGCAGCGGTTGTACGTTCGCCACCCCGTCGCAGGGCCAGTCGGCCGAGGTGCGGTACCGCGCGGCCTGGTCGCGTTCGAGGATGTTGGGCAGGAAGAGATCCTCGTGCAACACCGTGAGCCGGACCTGCCCCACGTCCCCGTAGCCCACCGTCCGCGTCGGATCCTTCTTGTCGACGACGGCCATGGTCACCTGCGGATAGTGCGGGACGTACGGAAGGACGTCGCCGTCCTCCTCCGCGGGCAGGCCCATGGCACAGCCGAAGGTGTTCCCGTAGGCCGTCCCGATCGGACCGCCGTCCAGCGCCCCGGCGAACTCCCGGTACATCGCCGGCACGATCTGTGTGCCGCCGAGTCCGACGCCGTCGAGCTGCTCGACCAGTTCCGGACGCTGCCGCACCAGCGCCTGGAACAGCGCCGGCGTCGTCTCCAGGTAGTCGATCCGCCGACTGCTCATGAGGTCCGTGATCTGGTCGACGACATGATCGACATAGTGGTTGACCTCGGCCAGCCGGCACCCCCGGATGAGCTGTTTGATCCAGCGCGGGTCGAGGTCGATCCCGTAGACGACCGACGCATACAGATGGGCGATCTGCGCGGCGCCCTCGCCCACCACATGCGGCCCTCCGGGAGTGGCGTAGACCCAGCTGCGGCCCGGTTCGAAACCTGCGGTGACCAGGCCGAACCGGCGCCAGCGGGAGTGGTGGTCGAGCATCGGCCGGGTGTAGAAGACATGGCACGGCCGGCCGGTGGTGCCACCCGAGTCGAAGACGCGCCCCGACAGCGGGCGCGGCACGGCCTGCGGGACCAGGTCGACGGGGTCGAGGTCCCGCAGCGCGGCGAGTGTGAAGTGACCGAACGCCGACAGTTCGGTGTAGTGCGTGATGTCGAGCGGGTCGAAATCCAGCTCGTCACGGCGCTTGAGCCAATAGGGACTCCCGGTGTCCGGAGCGAAGTGGCGCCGTACGACATGCCGGGTCCACGCGTCGAGGTCCATGGACAGCCAGCGCTCCATGCGGGAGGTGTCCAGTGGTGCGGTGGTCGGCGGCATCGCCGTTCCTTTCCTGCCGGGAAGGCCGCAGTCGCGCGCGGATCTGCGGGAGCCGGGCTGCCGCCCGCGTCACCCGGCCGGACCGGCACCGGGGTGCAGTCCGACACGGCGACGCCGGCGGCCCCTCTTCATACTCGCCGAGTCCACTCTGGGGAATTCCCCATACCCACAACGGGTTTCCTGGGAGGGACGGCGCCGGAGCTCCGCGCCGGCTGCCCGAACGAACCCCGGCGGAGGGGACCCATGGCCCAGCGGCTGACGATCGCCCACTCACCGTGTCCCAATGACACCTTCGCGTTCCATGCCTGGTCCCACGGGTTGCTCCCGGAGGCTCCCGGCCTCGTGGTGACCATCGCGGACATCGACGTCACCAACGGCCTCGCGGAACGCGGCGCCGCGGATCTGCTCAAGATCTCCTATGCGGCCCTGCCGTACGTCCTGGACGAGTACGCGCTGCTGCCGTGCGGCGGCGCACTGGGCCATGGTTGCGGGCCACTGGTCCTCACCCGGCCCGAGGACGGCCCGGCCGGCTCCGGCCCGGAGCGGCTGGCCGGGCGGAGCGTCGCGGTGCCCAGCGTGCGCTCGACCGCCTACCTGCTGTTCCGCCTGTGGGCGGCGCGAGCCGTGCCGGGCGGCGTGGGCGAGATCGTGGTGATGCCCTTCCACGAAATCATGCCCGCGGTCCGGGACGGCGCGATCGACGCCGGACTCGTCATCCACGAGGCCCGCTTCACCTACCAGCAGTACGGGCTGCACCGCCTCGCCGACATGGGCGAGGAATGGGAGGCGGTCACCGGCCGGCCGATCCCCCTCGGGGCGATCGTCGCCCGACGGGACCTCGGGGAGGACCGCCTGCGGGCAGTGGCCCGCGCCGCCACCGACTCCGTCCGCTTCGCCTGGGACAACCCGTCGGCATCCCGTCCCTACGTCCGCGAACACGCCCAGGAGATGGCCCCGGACGTGATCGACCAGCACATCGGCCTGTATGTGAACGACTACACCGCCGCCCTCGGCGAGGACGGCTACGCAGCAGTGCGCGAACTGCTCGGCCGGGCCGCCACCGAGGGCCTCGTGCCGCCGGTGACCCCCGGGGCACTGGACTTTCCCGGACCGCGCCAGATCACCACTCAAGGATCTTTGGAACTTTAAGTTACCGTCCGGCAACCACTTGACGTCATTCCCCGCGGCAAGAAGACTGCCGCCCAGCGGTCGACATTGTCGAACAGTGGACGGGAATCGGAGTAGCCGCGCTCCGATCGGGGCTATTGCCTGGGCGCGGTCGCCGAGCCGAATCGGCGCTGCCCTGCACCAGTTGGCTCCTCTGTACATCGGGCCCCGCCGCCCCGCACCGTACTGAGCCGCTCCAGGAGCAACCGTGACCGACGCGCACACCGCCGGGCCGTTCATCGCCGCCATCGACCAGGGCACCACATCAAGCCGCTGCATCATCTTCGACCGGGACAGCCGGATCGTCTCCATCGACCAGAAGGAGCACGAGCAGATCTTCCCCAGGCCGGGGTGGGTGGAGCACAACGCCAGTGAGATCTGGACCAACGTCGAGGAGGTCGTCGCCGGCGCCCTCGACAAAGCCGGAATCACCCGGGGCCTCAGGGCGATCGGCATCACCAACCAGCGCGAGACCACCGTCCTTTGGGACAAGAACACCGGCGAGCCGGTGCACAACGCCATCGTCTGGCAGGACACCCGCACCGACGCGCTGTGCAAGGAGCTCGGCGGCGACGTCGGCCAGGACCGGTTCCGCCGTGAGACCGGCCTGCCGCTGACCTCTTACTTCTCCGGCCCCAAGATCCGCTGGCTCCTGGACAACATCGCCGGCCTGCGCGAGCGCGCCGAACGCGGCGAGATCCTCTTCGGGACCATGGACTCCTGGGTCATCTGGAACCTCACCGGTGGCCCGTACTGCGGCGTCCACGTCACCGACGTCACCAACGCCTCCCGCACCATGCTCATGAACCTGCACACCCTGGAGTGGGACGAGCGCATCCTCGCCGCAATGGACATTCCGGCCACCATCCTGCCGCGGATCCGCTCCTCCGCCGACGTGTACGGCATGGCCGGCGGAGCCCTGTACGGCGTGCCGGTCGCCTCCGCGCTCGGCGACCAGCAGGCGGCGCTGTTCGGCCAGACCTGCTTCTCCGAGGGCGAAGCCAAGGCCACGTACGGCACCGGCACCTTCCTGCTGATGAACACCGGCCGCCGGCCCGTCAGATCCCACAGCGGATTGCTGACCACGGTCGGCCACCGGATCGGCCGGCGGGCGCCGGTCTACGCACTGGAGGGCTCCATCGCGGTCACCGGCTCGCTGGTCCAGTGGATGCGCGACCAGTTGGGACTGATCAGCACCGCCGCGGAGATCGAGACCCTGGCCAGGTCGGTGGGGGACAACGGTGGCTGCTACTGCGTCCCTGCCTTCTCCGGACTGTTCGCCCCCTACTGGCGCTCCGACGCCCGCGGCATGATCGCGGGCCTGACCCGATACGTCACCAAGGCGCATATCGCCCGCGCCGTACTCGAAGCCACCGCCTGGCAGACCCGCGAGATCGTCGACGCGATGCACAAGGACTCCGGCGTTGACCTGACTGCGCTGAGGGTCGACGGCGGCATGACCTCCAACAACCTGCTGATGCAGACGATCTCCGACGCCCTCGACGCGCCCGTGGTGCGCCCGATGGTCGCCGAGACCACGTGCCTCGGCGCCGCCTACGCCGCCGGCCTGGCTGTGGGCTTCTGGCCGGACACCGACGCGCTGCGCGCCAACTGGCGCCGCGCCGCCGAGTGGACGCCCCGGATGGACGCGGCCGAACGCGACCACGAATACCAGCTCTGGCACAAGGCAGTCGAGCGGACCTTGGGCTGGATCGGAGAGGACCACTGAGGAAGGAATGAACAGAGTCTCAGCGAGGTCACAGGCATGCGTCCCTGCCGGCCCATCGGCACTGCCGCCGCCCGGGCTTCCCGAACCGGCGTGCCGGCACGCCGTGATCGCCCTGCCCGCCGAGAAGCGCCACGTGCGGACCGTACGCCGCTTCGTCCTGGCTCACCTGAACCGCTGGGGTGTGGCCGAAGAAGACCGGGACCGCATCGCACTCATCGTCGGGGAGCTGGCCGCCAACTCGGCCTGCCACGGACGGTCCGAGATGACGGTGCACCTGTCCCTGGCCGGCCGGGACGTGTGCATCGACGTCCTCGACACCGGCCAGCCGCCCGGGCTGCGCCCGCGCTCCACCAGACCGCGGGACGAATGCGGCCGTGGCCTGGGCATCGTCAGCGTTCTGGCCGACTGGACCGAGACACGGCACCCGCGCCACGGCTGGCGCGCCCGCGCCGGTCTCCGTGTCGCTCTGCCTGCCTGCGCTGCGGCCTGATACGCCCACCGCATGATCCGACCCGCGGGTCGGCGGCCGGCGCCGGTTCCGCGTACGCCGCCACGAACTCTGCAGCCCTCCATGGCGGGCAGCGCCTGCGCGACGATCCGTGCCGCTCTGCTCGTGCTGCGGTCCGTCCCGAACCCTCGACAAGGTTCATCGTCCCAGTTGCCGCCCCGGCCCCGCGGCCGGTCTGCGCACCGTCCGAACCGACGGCAGTCAGACCCGCCCGCGGGGGCGCCCCGGGCCCCTACCCCTCCACGGTCACCGGCACCGCCTGCGCACGGACCGCGTCGACGAGTTCCATCGTGGCGATCGCCTCCTGCCGCCACCGGGCCTCCCCGGGGTCGGCCGCGGCGCCGCCGGCGGCCACGGCCGCGGCGAATCCGGCGAGGGACCGGCTGAGCTGATCCGCCGCCGGGAGCGTGAACTTCTCGACATGGTCCTGTTCCTCCAGCACCAGCACCGGCTGGTACCCGGCCGGCGGGGTGAACGCCCGGTCCACCGTGACCTTCGCCCCCGCGCCCCACAGGGAGTAGAACGAGCCGTAGGCGTGCTCAAAACCGAACTCGACGCTCGCCAGCACACCGGACGGTGACACCAGCAGCGCTTGGCCCGACAGATCGAGCCCGTCGGACCGCCGCACACGCGTCGTGGCGCCCGCCACCCGCAGCCCGGGACCCAGCAGCATCGCGGCCGCTCGTAGGGGATACACCCCGGCATCCAGCAGCGCACCGCCACCGAGTCCGGGCACATACCGGATGTCCTGCGCGGGGAGTGGCGGGAAGCAGAACGCGCCGCGGAACGAGCGCAGCCCCCCGAGCCGCCCCTCGGCGATCAGGGCCGCGACCGCGTCATGCTGCGGATGGTGCAGGAACATGAAGTTCTCCCGCAGCACCAGGTCACGGTCCTCGGCCAGGGCGACCACGGCCCGGGCCTCGTCCGCCGTCGTGGCGATCGGCTTCTCGACCAGGACGTGCTTGCCCGCGTGCAGCGCCCGGGCCGCCCACTCGCCGTGCAGCGACGGCGGCAGGGAGATGTAGACGGCGTCGATGTCGTCGCGTTCCAGGAGCGCTTCCGTGGTGGCGGCGGCGCAACCGAACCGGTCGGCGAACCGCTGGGTGCGCTCCGGACTGCGGCCGCCCACCGCGACGAGTTCGGTCTCCGGGCAGTCCGACATCGCCGGAAGCACCCGCCGCCACCCGAAGGACGACGTACCCAGCGCACCGAAGCGCACCGGCTTCGTCCCGGCACCCGTGTCGCTGCGGTCGAGGGACGGGCCGGTACGCGCGGACAGCTGCTGTGGGGGAGTGGTTCGCTGAGCGGGCACGGAGTCATCCAATGGAAATCCTCGGGGGCTGAGGCGGGGCGGTCTGCCACCACCCAGGTAATCGGTGGGCGGCCCTACGGCCACGGAACGCCGGCCCTGCCGTCACAGCCGGGCCCGGGGGAATCAGCCCCAGGTCACCGGCAGTTCGTACACGCCGTAGTGCATCGCGGTCTCCCGCAGGGGCACCTGCTGCGCGGGCACCGTGAGCCGCAGATCCGGGAAGCGGTCGAACAGCTTCTGGAAGCCGATGCGCAGCGACGCCCTCGCGAGGTGCTGTCCCAGGCACTGGTGGATCCCGAAGCCGAACGCCAGATGCCGGCGCGAGGGGCGGTCGATGTCGAACTCGTCGGCGTTCTCGAAGTACCGCGGATCACGGTTGGCCGAGGGCAGCGAGAGCACCACCGTCTGACCGGCCTTGATGGTCCGGCCGCCGATCTCGACATCCTCCAGCGCCACCCGGCTCGCCCCGAAGTGAGAGATCGTCAGATAGCGCAGCAGCTCCTCGACGGTGTTCTCCATCAGCTCCGGCCGCTCCCGCACCTTCGCCAGCTGCTCGGGGTGCTCCAGCAGCGCGAAGGTGCCCAGCGCGAACATGTTGGGAGTGGTGTCCAGCGCACCGCCGATGGCGATCCAGGCGATGTTGAACATCTCCTGTTCGGTCAGCTCGCCGGTCGCGATGAGCTGACCGAGCAGGTCGTCCCCCGGATCGCCGGCGAAGCGCTCGGCCATCATCCGCTCCAGCGTGGCATTGAGCTCGGTGTTGTGATGGATGAACTCTTCAAGCGTGTAGTCGATCCGCATGATGACCGAGAAGTGCTCCGCCAGGGCCGTCAGATCGCTCTCCGACACCCCCATGATGGAGCAGGTCGACCTGGCGGGGATCTTCTCCGCGAAGACCTTCACCAGGTCCACCGGCGGCTCCATCTCCGCCATTTCGTCGAGCACTCCGTCGATGATCCGTTCCAGCGTGGGCTCGTACTGCTGGATCTTGCGTACGGTGAAGAACCCGGTCAGCAGCCGCCGGTAGCGGGTGTGCTCCGGAGCGTCCATCCGCACGAAGTTGCCCGGTGCGGAGGGCTCGGGGGAGTACTCCTCCACCTCGAACGGCGGCGAGTGCACCAGCGCCAGCAGCTCGCTGCGGTGGCTGAACCGCGGGTCCGTCATGATCTGGCGGATGTGATCATGCCGGGTGATCAGCCAGCCGTCCTTCTCGCGCGGCGACAGCTCGAAGGTCACCGGGCTGATCGGGTCCTCCTCGCGCAGCTGCGCGTATTCGGCGGCCGGATCGAAAGGGCAGGTGCGCTTGTACGGGATCACCGGCGCTTTCGGCTCGTAAACCATGACTCCTCCGTTGCTGTTGGTGGCCACTGGGGTGCCGCGCTCGGGGCCCGTGCGCAGCGGGCAGCCGCACCGGGTACGACGGGCGGCCGTCGCAGACCGAAGACACTGGTCCGGTTCGGGAAGCGGGACAGCTCGATGCCGTGCTCCACGGGGGCGGGTGGTGGCCGGTCGAGTCTGCGGTCGAGGGCAGGTCCGCACTACGGGGTGCGCGAGCGGCGTCCCGGGGTAGTGGATCCCATGGCGACTCCCCTTTCGGTGTGGCCCGAGCCCGATGACAGCCACAGCCCAGCACGGACCGGTCAGAGGGAGCCAGTCCGGTGGGGGAACTCTAGGGAATTGCCAGTCGGGGCGCCCGGCGCAACGGCGCCGTGAGGGGGCCTTCCGGGCCTGTTCATCGGGCGGTTTGCCGGACCCGGCCGGAGCGTCCCGCGAGGCAGGGCCGCACGGCCGCGGGACGGCCGGTGTACGGCGCCCGTACCCACCATCGCACCACGCCCCCCGCCGCCTACTGCGGAGGGTTCCCGTGCTTGCGCGGCGGCAGGTCGGCCTGCTTGGTGTGCAGCATCGCAAAGGAGCGGATCAGCACCGCTCTGGTCTCGCCGGGGTCGATGACGTCGTCCACCAGACCCCGTTCGGCGGCGTAATAGGGGTGCATCAGCTCGGACTTGTACTCCTTGACCATCCGGGCCCGCATCGCCTCGGGATCGTCGGCCGCCGCGATCTCCTTGTGGAAGATGACGTTGGCGGCACCCTCGGCGCCCATCACCGCGATCTCGTTCGTCGGCCAGGCATAGGACAGGTCCGCGCCCACGGAACGGGAGTCCATGACGATATAGGCTCCGCCGTAGGCCTTGCGCAGGATCAGCTGGATCCGGGGAACGGTGGCGTTGCAGTACGCGTACAGCAGCTTGGCCCCGTGGCGGATGATGCCCCCGTGCTCCTGACCGACGCCCGGCAGGAATCCGGGCACGTCCAGCAGTGTCAGCAGCGGGATGTTGAACGCGTCGCAGTGCTGGACGAACCGGGCCGCCTTTTCCGAGGCATGGACGTCCAGCACACCGGCGAGCGACCGGGGCTGGTTCGCGACGACGCCGACGACCTCCCCGCCGAGCCGGGCCAGCGCACACACCACGTTCGTCGCCCAGCGCTCCTGGACCTCCATGAACTCGCCGTGGTCGGCGATCTCCTCGATGACCTCGCAGACGTCGTACGGCTTCTTGCCGTCCGCCGGGACCAGGTCCAGCAGGCGGTCGCAGCGACGGTCTACCGGGTCGGTGGTGGGGACGGTCGGCGGCCGCTCCCGGTTGTTGCCGGGCAGCAGCGACAGCAGATAGCGCACGTCGTCGAGGCAGGTCTGCTCGTCGTCGTAGGCGAAGTGGGAGACACCGGAGATCTCGGAGTGGACGTCGGCGCCGCCGAGACCGTTCTGAGTGATCTTCTCGCCGGTCACCGCCCGGACGACATCGGGGCCGGTGATGAACATCTGCGAGGTGTCACGGACCATGAAGACGAAGTCGGTGAGTGCGGGGGAGTAGGCGGCGCCGCCGGCACACGGGCCGAGCATCACGGAGATCTGCGGGATGACGCCCGAGGCGCGGGTGTTGCGGTGGAAGATGCCGCCGTAGCCGGCCAGCGCCACGACGCCCTCCTGGATGCGGGCCCCGGCGCCGTCGTTGAGGGAGACGAGCGGGGCGCCGGCCGCCAGCGCCATGTCCATGATCTTGTGGATCTTGGCGGCATGGGACTCGCCCAGCGCGCCGCCGAAGATCCGGAAGTCGTGCGCATAGACGAACACCGTCCGGCCGTGCACCAGTCCCCACCCGGTGACCACACCGTCGGTGTACGGCCTCCGGGCCTCCAGACCGAACCCGCTGGCACGGTGCCGGCGCAACGGCTCGACCTCGGTGAAGGACCCCTCGTCCAGCAACAGGCCGATCCGCTCACGAGCGGTCAGCTTGCCCTTGGCGTGCTGCGCCCTGGTCGCACGCTCACCGGGTCCGTTCCGGGCCTGCTCGTGGAGGGCGTGGAGTTCGGCCACCCGCCCCCGGGCCTCGTGCGGCACTCGCTCGGCGGGGCCTTGCTCGCAGTAGGTCATCGGCAGCGATTCCACCTCTCCACATCGGCGCTTTCCGGCAGGTCCCCGGGCGTCTACGGGTTCCGGGGCCATGCGGCGGGTGCCGGCACCGAGGCCGGGTCCCGCGGCCGTGCGGCGGGCGGCACCGAGGCCGGACCGCAGAATTCCAGCGTGCCGTCCCGTCTCCAGCGGCCGAGCCGGCCCGAGGCCAGCACCGGCGCGGTGTCCTCCGCCAGACAGGCCCCGTCGGCGCTGCGAATGCTGCCGTAGGGCAACGCGGGCCCCGTGGCGTGGACTTCACCGGTCTGTCCGGTCGGCACGGGGCTGCCGGCCGGGTCCACCACCTGCACATGGACACCCGGCACCGGGCGGCTCGCCCCTGGATGCTCCGGCCAGGGGTTGTCGGGACTGAATTCCCGTACCGTCCACGGCATCGTGCCGTCCGCAGCGGCGAACTCCACCCACAGCGGCGCCCGGGGCAGCACCTCGAAGTGCCGATCGATCACCGTGCGCGGACAGGGGCCGCCGATCAGCACGGTCAGCCGCGGGGGCACCGGGTGGGAGGCCAGGGAGGGGGACTGCAGAAGCAGCCCGTATTCGTCCGGGCCGAAGACCGCGGCGGCCTTCCGCTTCGGGGCCGGTGAGCAGGTGAAACCGTCGTAGCGGGACGGCACATGGAGCGTGCCCCCGCAGGCGAACGCCCACCACATCGCGGGCAGCGTCGTCGTGCGGACGGGAGGATGGTGCACGATCACCCCGTCGTGCGCACTGCCGGCCCGGCGGATCCTGGCGGACAGCGCCAGCTGCCATGCGCGATGGTCGGTCAGATAGCCGCCGACCCCCTGGCAGTCCACATCGGAGACCAGCAGGTAGGCGGCCTCGGTATGCCCGGAGCGCGGCAGCGCGGGGTCCGGTCGCTGGACGGCGATCTTGCTCCAGGTGGCCGGGTCGTCCAGCACCCACGACATACAGCGGTAGCTCCAGACCGGCCGCGTCACGGTGCTGCACAGCACCGCCTGGGCCCCGCTGACCTCGATGATCCGGTCGAGCCGCGCACCGCGCGACGCCGCGGGGACCGGTACGCACACCCCTCCCGCCTTCAGCACCGCGAGCTGGCCCACGACCGCCTGCCGGTGATCGCCGCAGTGGACGACCACGGGGTCGCCCAGCTGCACTCCGCCGCGTACCAGCGCCGACGCCAACTGCTCGGCCCGGGTTTCGGCTTCGCCGTAGGACAGATGGTGCTGCCCTTCCTGGACGGCTCTGGCCATCGGGAACCTGCGGGCGATGCTGGTGAACATGCCGTCGAGGGTGAGCGGCAGAGTCTGCGGAAGCCGCCGGCGGTACGGTCTGGGTTCCACCTGTCCGAGCCTGCTGCCGTCGGACAGTGTCTGTTGGTCGGACAGTGTCTGTTGAGCGACCACTTCGTCCCCCTTTCGTGCCGGCCCCCACAAAAGAACCCGAGTGACTTCCGCGCGGAAATCCTGGTGCGCAGTCGTGGCCGCCCCGGCGGCAGAGGCCGGGAACGGGAGCTTCCGCCGGCCGCGGCAGAAACGGCCGGACCGGCGCGACCTCGGACGAGCTGCCGCCCGAACCCGGCAACGGTGTCCGCGTCGGCCGCAGCCTTTCCCACCGGGACGAACCATCGGCCGACCGCCAGCTTCGCCGCACGTTTTGGACGCGGACAAGGCCGTTTGCCGGGAACTAGGAGAATTGCTGGTAGTCCGGTGGCGTGGGGCGGATGGTGCGGCGGTGTTCGTACGAGGCACGGGAGGCCCTGATCGCCCCGACCGCCCTGACTGCCCGACCGCCACGATCCTTGCCGATCGAGGCGGCCCCCGGCCCGGATCGCCGCGGCGGTAGTGGCGCGGGACTCAGCCCGCGGCCTTCTCGTCCTCGGGGGGCGGGGGCCTGCGATGGGCCTGCGGAGGTGCCCCAGGGCCTGCCGGAAATCCAGCCGGAGGTCGGAGGGGCTGTCGAGCCCGCAGGCCCGGCCCCCGGTCGATGCCCTGGCTACCTGGCTACCTGGTCCCTGGCTTATTTGCCCCGATCTGCTCCAGAACTGCCGCGGGGCGGGGCCCTGGCCCCTCTGACACCCCTCAGCCACCGCCACCGCCGAGATTATTCTTGCGAGGAAAACCCGGCAACGCTGAGGAATTCCATGGTCGATGACGCGCACTCCTCCTCCACCCGCGCTCCTGCGTCCTTCTCCGCGGCGTACGACGCCGTACTGGCCGCATGGCCCGTCCCCGTCGAGCCGGTGGACGTCCGTACGGACTTCGGGACCACACGCGTCAACGTCTGCGGGCCCGCGGACGCCCCGCCGCTGGTGCTGCTGCCCGGCGGCGGGACGACGTCCACCGTGTGGTACGCCAACGTGGCCGAACTCGCCGCCACACACCGGGTGTACGCGCCCGACATCCTCGGCGATGTCGGCCACAGCCCGGCCGACGGCCCGCGGCCCGTCAAAAAACTTGCCGACCTCATGGACTGGCTCGACACGCTCCTGAGCCACTTCGGCATCGGCGCGGCCGACATGTGCGGCTACTCGTACGGTGCGCGGATCGCCCTCGGCTACGCCCTGCACGCCCGGGACCGGGTACGCCGTCTCGCCCTCATCGACCCCAACAACTGCTTCGCCGGTATGAAACCCGGCTACCTCCTGCACGCGCTGCCGCTCCTCACCCGCCCCACCGCCGCCCGCGCCCGCGCCCATATCGCCTGGGAGGCGGGCGGTCTGCCGCCCGACGCGGCCTGGCGGGAGGTGTACGCCCTGGGCGCGGCCCGCACGCCGCGCGCGAAGGTGGTCATGGCGCGTCGCCCGCCCGCCGACCGGCTGCGCGAACTCACCGTCCCCACGCTCGTGCTCCTGGCCCGGCACAGCAAGGTGCACGACATCGAGCGTGTGCGGGCCGGGGCAAAGGAGCTGCTGCCGGACGTCGAGTGCGCGGTCATCGACGAGGCCTCACACCACGGCCTTCCGATGGCGAACGCGAAGGAAATCAACCGTCGGCTGGGGGCGTTCTTCGCGGGCGGGGCTGAGAACTCGCGCAGATAGGCAGATAGGGCGTCTGCTCATGGGCGCAGGTAAGGGCGGGCCTTCCCGCGGTGAGTCCTCCATGCTTGGCGGCTCGGACTACGTACGGTGTAGCGGCGTCGGCGAGGTCGAAGAAGGCGTCACTCATGGTGAGTCGACGCTCGTAGCATCGGGTGAGGCAGTGGAAGGCGTTGTGCCAGGCGTGGGTGCGCTCCACGTGCCACCGTCGACTTTCCTGACTCGGTCCTTCTCTCCTTTGCGCGCAATCCGGCCGCGCAAGTTGCGGCCGTCGAGCAGGGTGCGGTGCAACGCGGCAGGGCCTGTCCCGGCCCTGTGGGCGGGTGATCAGGGGCACAGCCCGTCGTCGGGCCGCGGGGACGGTCAGGCTGCCGGCGCGAATGCGGTGATGGCGTCGACGAGGTCGGCCGGGGCTTCCAGCGGGATCAGGTGACCGGTGTGGGGGACCACCACGAAGTCGGCTTGGGAGAGGTAGGGCACCAGGTTGTCGCGGAGCACGCCGACGGGCTCCACCTGGTCGTATTCTCCGGCGACGACGAGAGCGGGCACGCTGACCATGCGCGTGTGCTCGGTGATGTCCTGCGCGATGCCGCGCTGCGGCCACTCGGTGCGGGCGGCGTCGGTGACGGTCCGCGAATCGGTCACGATCTGCGCCTTGACCGGAGCGGGCAGCTCGGTCGCGGTGAGGACGTGATCCCGTGCCCCGGCCACGGACTCGGCGGAGTCGTAGGCGTGCGACAGGGCTTCCTGGTACTCGGGTGTGACCTGTGCGGCGGGCTTCGCCGGGCCGGAGCCGACGAGAACGATGCCGCGCAAGCCGGCGGGCCGGGTGGCCGCGACCAGCTGTGCGACCTTACCCCCCATCGAATGCCCCACCAGGACGTAGTCGGTGACGACCGCATCCGCGAGCACGGCGAGCGTGTCGTCGGCGAGCTGACCGAGCGTATAGGGACCGGGCAGAGCGCTCGACCGGCTCCACCCGCGGAAGTCGACCGTGAGCACGTCACGGCCCGCCAGGCGGTCGACGACGAGGTCCCAGGTGCGGGCAGAACCACCCCAATAGTGCAGGAACACCAGAGTCGGCCCGGTCCCCGGCCGATGGTCGTAAGCGGGCAGAAGCGTCTGCTGCGTCGTGTTCATGATGGCTCTTCCGGTCGATGCTCCAGGCGATTTCCCTGTGTATGCATTGAAACTTCTGCACCCGGACGGGGCATCGGCGTGACTGGTCGCCCGATGGTGAAAACTGGACACGTGAGCGTGATCCGGCAGATGACCTACCAGCCCGCAGGACGCCGCGCCGCCTCGGTCGAGACGATGACGTTCGGCCGCCTTCGCGAGCTGAACGACGGCGGCACGCAGCGCGCCGACTTCCACGTCCTTGCGGTCATCGACGCCGGACCCGGCTCAGTCACGGTCGATTTCCACCTCCACCCGCTCCAAGATCGGTCCGCGGTGTGGATTCCCCCCGGCGCGGTGCACCGGTGGGACGACATCGCCGAAGTGGCGGGGCACCTCGTGCTGTTCGTGCCGACCGCGCCGGTCACCCACACCACCCGAGAACTCGTCGCGTCCCCGGACCTGGCCGCGCACTGGAGCATCCCCGACGCCGACTGGCCCTTCGTCGACACGGCGCGCAGCCATCTCCTCCTCGAAGCATCCGCCCCACCCCCCAGTGACTCCTCGACGGAGCTGCCCGAAATCCTGCTCTCCGCGCTCATCACCCGGCTGCACCCACCGCACGCCGAAGCACGGCTCACACATCCGGTGTTCCGGTTGTTCCGCTCCAGCGTCGAGGCGCACTTCCGGCAACACCACGACGCCGGCTACTACGCCCGTGCGCTGGGATACGCGCCCCGCACCCTCTCACGAGCGGTGCAGCAGGCCACCGGCCGCACCGCGAAGGCGTACATCGTCGAACGGATCACCCTGGAAGCCAAACGGCTCCTCGCACACGACCGCCTCACCGCCGCCCGCTGTGCCGACATACTCGGCTTCTCCGACGCATCCCACTTCTCGGTGTTCTTCCACAAGGCCACAGGCAAACGCCCGGGCGCGTGGCAGGCGACGGTGGCCGCCGAGTGAGGAGGTGCCCACAAGAACACTCACATCTGTGATCACGTGGCGTCACAACCCCGTGATCACCGGAACTCCGCGCTCGCCTCTCTGTATCGGTGCGCCACCGTGCCTACCCGCGCGACCTCTTAGGGTCTTTCGTTCGGATCATGTCGGGCTCGTGTGCCCCGGCACGGTGGGGGAGACTCTGCTTCAGGGCTCCCGGCGGCGCCCTAAGTCCGAGGGTTCCGCAGCGGCGTACGGGGGAGTACCTGCCGTGGGGTCGAGTTCTTCCGACGTCACGAAGGGGGCATCATGGGCGCCAGTTGGGCGGGGTTGTTGATCGCCATGGTGGGTGTGGCGGGAACGCTGGGGGCCGCGCTGCTGACACAGAACCGGGCGGACCGCACCAAGCGCATGGAGCTCCAGGCCGCCACTGAACAACGGCGCGAGGAACGCGGCCATGCCGAGGAGTTGCTCCGGGCGGAGCAGGCCAGACAATGTCAGCGCGAGAGCCTCGAACGGCGGCGCACGTGCTACATCACACTGAACACTGCCTCACGCCAGTACCTGACGGCGATGACGAGCTATCTCTACGCGCTTCAACGCAACGAGGACGTCGACACGTCCCTCAAGAATCTGGAGGCTGGCAGGCTGGCCTATCGGGACAGCTACGCGGAATCCCAGATGGTCGTTCCGGACGCGGTGTTGCGCGCCTCCAGCACGGCGAAGAGGCGTTTGAACGCCGCGTACGGCAAGGTCAGGAAGTACGGAGCGGCGCCCGCCACATACGCGGAAGAACTGGCGGCCCTGGAGGGTGAACTCCGTGAGGAAGTCTGGCCTTACCTGGGGGCACTGAGGCACTCGATGCGCGCCGATCTGGGCGTCGGCGAATAGGCAGTCTCGTGTGAATCAGCAGGGGTCGTGGGCCCGGGCGTGCCATTGACTGACACGCAGTGGGCGCGGATCGAGCTGGGCTCAGCCTGATGCCCTCGTCACTGACCCACCCTTCCGTCAATGCACTCGCGCAACAGGTCGGCGTGCCCGCAGTGACGGGCGTACTCGTCGATCCTGTGCACCATCAGCTCCCGGATCGCGATCCCGTCCTTCCCCACCCGCTCGCCCAGGTCCGGGTGTTCGGCCAGCGCGGCGTCGGTCGCCGCCTGCTCACGCTCCAGATCGACGTACGCCGCGTCGACCACGGCCTGTTCGGCGACAGCTCCGTCGAAGTCCGCGTCACGCTTGCCGTACAGCTTCGGCAGCGGGTCACCGTCGCTGATCCAGTTCCGCCAGTCCCGTTCCACCTCGACGAGGTGCCGCACCAGGCCGAGCAGCGACATCGTGGACGGCGGCACCGACCGACGGGCCAGCTGCTCCGCATCCAGGCCCTCGCACTTCATCCGCAGAGTCATGCGGTAGCCCGTCAGGAAGTCCTGCAGCGTCGCGAGCTCGCCGTCCGGACTGACTCCTTGGTCGCGGGGGTCGTCGTCCGGATCGGTCCACATGTCGGGGTAGACGGTCGCCTTGGTCCATCGTGCGGGTTGCTCACTCATGCGCGGCATGTTCGCCTCTGACGGCCCCAGTTCGCTACTTAGTTTCGCTTCGAGGTGACGCCATGGTGGCATCAAGATGCGGTGCCGGTCTCGACGACGAGACCTCCAGCTGACGGCGGGTCAGCCGCCAGATCCGGTCCACACCGGTCTCGGCCGGGGCGAGGCGCTCGGCGGGCCGACGGAGGTGTTCGGTGAAGCCGAGTCGGGCCGGGACGGCGCCGCTGGTGCGGTTGGCCCGGTCATGGACGACCTCGACGAAGTCGACGCCGGGGAGGCGGAAGGCCTGCTCGATCAGGGCGCGGGCGGTCCGGGTGGCCACACCACGGCCGGTGGCGCCAGGGTGCAGCCAGTAGCCGATCTCGCGGCCGTTGCCCGGGACGTCGTCGCGCCGGAACAGTCCGCAGGCGCCGACGATCGCCCCGTCCAACACGATCGCGTGGGTGAACTCCTCGCCGCTCGCCCAGCGCTCCGGGCGTTGGGCTACCAGGGTGCCGGGCCCAGTCGATCGGCACCGACGCCGGCGGCGCCCGGACCCTCGACGCCGGCGGCGCGGTGCTGCTGCCCGGCCTGATCGACGCCCACGTCCACCTGCACGGCCCGGACTTCCTCGACCAGCTCGCCGCCCGGGGAGTCACCACAGGCCTGGACATGGCGAACTCACCCGAGCAACTGGCCTCGCTGCGCCCCGTACCCGGCACCAGGTCGGCCGAAGGTGCGGGTAGGGGCTGAGTGCTACCCCCAGTACCCGAGGTGCACCGCGGCAGCCTCTTCGTAGAGGTACGGCCCCGATACCTCGACTGTGTTCCCGCCGGCCGCGAAGATCTGACGGCAGGGGAGATCGAGCTGCGGCTCATCGGGGTCTGCCCCGGCGAGGACATTCAGATCCGTCGCCGCAAGCGCGTAGACCACCCGGCGGATGCCGCTCCAGTAGATCGCGCCCGAGCACATCGCGCACGGCTCGGTACTGGTGTAGAGCGTGGCCTCGGCGAGCTGATCCGGCGTCAGCGTGCGCGACGCCTGCCGGACCAGGTTCGTCTCTGCGTGGCAGGTGACATCGTGCTCCGTGATCACGGTGTTCTCGGCGGTGAGCAGGACACTCCCGGTCGCGTCGGTCAGCAGCGCGCCGAACGGATGGTTGCCGTGCTGACGCGCGCTGGCCGCGAGGTCGATGGCCGCCAGGAGGTGAACCCGGTCCTGGTCGGTCGGTGTGTTCGAAGCTGGTTGCATGACGTGCTCCTCATAGGCGGTGTGAAGCTGGACGGCGAAGCTGCCGCGGGCCGGCCGTGGGGGTGTCGCTCGCGCTCAGCCCGGCGGTGGTGTGGTGATCAGTTGTGGTTGCCTCTGGTTCGGTCCCGTGTCGGCGCGCCGCTCGGTCCGGCGGTGTCAAATCGCAGCGGGCCGACGGACCGGTTCGCGGACTTGGCGGGAGGCGTCGTCCAGGCGACGGCTCCCGCAGGCCGCTAGCTGCCCAGCGATCCGGTTTCTCCGGTCGTGGTGGGTGGGCCCGCGGTCACATTTCTGTGAGCAGTCGGGTCAGGAGATCGCCCATGCGGGAGGCCGAGTCGCGTCCGGCCCGCAGGACCTCTGTGTGGTCCAGGGGCTCGGCACCCATTCCGGCTGCCAGATTGGTGACCAGGGACAGTCCCAGGACCTCGGCGCCGGCGGCGTGGGCGGCGATCGCCTCCAGGGCGGTGGACATGCCGACCAGGTCCGCGCCGAGGGTGCGCAGCATCCGGATCTCGGCCGGGGTCTCGTACTGCGGGCCGCGCCACTGTGCGTACACGCCCTCGGTCAGTGTCGGGTCGATCCGGCGGCACAGCTCGCGCAGTCGGCGCGAGTACAGGTCGGTCAGGTCGACGAAGTCGGCGCCGTGCAGCGGGGAGGCGGCGGTCATGTTGAGGTGGTCGCTGATCAGCACAGGCCGGCCGGGTCGCAGGTCCGCGCGCAGTCCCCCGCAGCTGTTGGTCAGCACCACGGTGCGGCAGCCGGCGGCTACCGCGGTGCGCACCCCGTGTGCGACCGCGTCGGTGCCCCGCCCCTCGTACAGGTGGGTGCGGCCGAGGAAGACCAGAGCGCGGCGGTCGCCGACCGGGACGGAGAGGATCCGGCCGGCGTGTCCGGCGACTGCGGACGGTGCGAAGCCGGGGACGTCGGTGAACGCGAGGTCGTGTGTCGGGGTGCCGAGCGCGGCTGCGGCCAGGCTCCACCCGGAGCCCATGACCAGTGCGACATCGTGCTGGGCGACGCCGGTCAGCTCGGCGATGCAGACAGCCGCCTGCTCGGCCGTGGGGGTGGGGTTGCAGGCGGGGGTAGCGGTCTCAGTGGGCGTTTCGGTGGTTGTGGTCATCTGGGGTCGGTCTCCTATCGGTACTGGGCATATCGGTACTGGGCGGTGCGTGGCCCCGTGCCCCGCAGTCGGCCTGGGTCGTGTGTTTTGGGTAGGCGATGCGTGGTGTGGTTCAGTGCCCGGTGGGTGCCATCACGGCGGCCGGACGGTCAGCCTCGGGCGCCAGCCTCTCGGCCTGCTCGGCCGTCGGCGGCTTGGCCAGCGTGACGGCGGCGATCAGCGCCAGCACCAGCAGGCCGAACCCGGCCCACATGGCCTCGGCGTACGCGGAGTGCCCGGTCTGCCCGTTGTGCGTTCCTGCGGTGATCAGTGCGGATGACAGCGCGATGCCGAACGAGGCGCCGAGGCCGATACAGGCGCCGTTCAGCCCGGCCAGCGCTCCCTCGGCCTCCGGCATGGCCACCACGGAGTAGCCGTTCAGTGCCGTCATGCTCAACCCGTTGTAGGTGATGCCGAGCAGAGCGAGCATGGCAAAGACGGTCCACCGCGAGTCCAGAAAGGCGCAGGCGACGGCGAAGACCACCAGAGTGCTGGTGCAGCCGATCCGTATCGCGCGATTCCATCCGAGCCGCGGGCCCATCCAGCCGGCGATCGGGGCGCCGATCACACCGATGACCTGGGCCGGGGTGGAGAACAGCAGCGCCGAGGTGAAGGAGGACATCCCGAACCCGGCGTGCCTGTCCTGGGTGAACAGCGGAATGGTCAGTGCGAGCGCGGCGAACGCGCCGCCCAGCGTCAGCGCCGAGGTGACCAGCAGCGGCCAGGCGCGGCGGGAGCCGAGCAGGCTGAGGTCGATGAGCGGCTTGGTGGTCCCGGTGCGCCGTGCGCCGCGCTGGGTGAAGCCGAAGACCGCCAGGGCCGCGAGCCCGCCGAGCAGGCAGACCACCGTGGGTGCGGAGGCCCAGCCCCAGCTCTGGCCCTGGGCGAGGCCGATCAGAATGCCGGACAGGCCGATGCAGAGCAGCGTGGCGCCGCCCCAGTCCATCCGTCCGACGGACGGGGCCGGAAGTTTCGGCACCACGAAGATCACCGCGAGGATGCCGATGACGCTGACCACCAGGCTGGCACCGAAGACGCCGCGGAAGCCGATGGTGTCCGCGATCCGTCCGCCGGCGATGGCGTCCACTCCGGCGAAGCCCCCGTTGACCGCGGTGATGACTCCAGCGGCCCAGCCGAACCGCTCCCGGGTCATCACCTGGTTCAGTGTGAGGAAGGCCAGGGGGAAGTTGGCAGCAGAGAAGCCCTGCAGAACTCGGCCGGCGAGGAAGCCCTCGACGTTGGGAGCGAAAACGCAGGCAAGGTTGCCGACCAGCAGCATCGCGCAGGCGAGCAGCATCATCTGCTTGCGGCCCCGGTAGTCGCTGAGCCGGCCCAGAGTGACCTGGCTGAGCGATCCGAGCAGGAAGAACAGCGTCTGCGAGAGTCCGGCAGTGCCCGGGGTGGTGTGCAATTCCGTGATCACATGCGGCAGGGCCGGACTGATCATGGTGGCGTTGATCTGGTATCCGAGGACGGCCAGCACAAGAGCGGTCAAAAGCCCGAACTGGCGCCCGGCGGAACGGCCAACGACTGGGCTCGTCAGCGACATGACGGCGCCTCCACCTTCGTAAGGGGAATGGGGATTGCGAGCGGCAACCTCGTTCTCTGGGGCCACTTGTCAGACAAGCTGCCTCGCGAGACACTTCTAACCTGAGTGCGAGGGATGCGTCAAGACGCGGAGGAGGTGCCGGTGGCTGCCAACCAGCCCCGACGGCGACCGGTGGTCGTGCTGTACGAGCGGATCGTGGAAGCCATTCACGAGGGCGTCTACCCGCCGGGTTCACCGATGCCCAGTGAGCCCAAGCTCGCCGCGGACCTGGGAGTGAGCCGGCCGGCACTGCGCGAGGCGCTGATCCTGCTCCAGGAGGACGGCGTGCTCGACGCACGGCGCGGTGTCGGCCGCACGGTCAACCACCCGCCGCAGCGCGGGTTCGAGCAGCTGCGCCCGATGGAACAGCTGCTCGGCGGCGGACGGCCGGTGCGGGCAACCGTGCTGCGGCACGACATCGTGGAGCCGACGGACTTCTCCACCCAGCACCTGCTGCTCTCCGCCAAGGACCGGGTCCCGTTCTGGGAAGCTGTACTGGAGCTCGACGGCCTGGCCTGCTGCCTGGCCCAGGAGTGGGCAGCCCCCCAGGAGAGGCTGCGCGAGCTGCTCCCCGAGCTCGCCGATGCGCTGAGCGGGCCCCCGACGCCGCCGAGCTCCATGCTCAAAGTGCTCCTGGAGGTGGGGCGGGAGCTGCCGCTGCGCGGCTCGGCCACGATTGTGGCCTCCATGCTCGGGCAGCGCCGCGGCCAACAGCTCGCACGCCCCGCGGACACCCCCGCCATCCTGGCCACGCAGGTCGTACAGGTAGGGCGGACCCCAGTACTGGCAGCCAAGTACATGCTGCCCTCCGGAGCCCGCGCCCTGCCGGTACTGCAGGCCCGGTGAAACGCAGCGGCAACCCGCCGGCCGTCACCATCTCCCGCTGAACTTGTCTGACAACTCGCTCCTGCGTGGTCGGCCGTGCACGGCACCTTGATGGCCCGAACCGGGCCGGGCGGGCTATCAAGGGACCGCGTGTTGACGCAGGCCGGCAACCAGGACGTCTTCCACGTCAGACGGAGTGGGTTCCAGGGGCCGTTGAAGAAGCTCAAAGCCGGGATCGGCTTCACCCCGGTTGTAGGTCAGCTACTCGACTACCTGAAGGAAACACAGCTGGGTGACGACGGCCCCGGAGCCGACGAGGTGGCGAACCGGATGCAGGAGGCACGCTCAGCCCCCTGCCTACGCTGCGCCAGCGACACAGTCGATCTCGCCGATGCTCTCGCGCGTCGGGTCTGGAGCGTCCGGCCCACCGACGGCAGGGACGATCGCAGGGCCGAGCACCGAGAGATGTGGGACCTCCTGCGTCGCTTCACGCTTAGGGGCCGGGTGATGTCGCGGCCCCGTCGTCGCCGGGCCGCCTCTCAAACCCCGTAGGCCCGAAGCCCCCTGCATTCGCGCCGAGTTCCGCCCGTGCGAGGTCTCACGGTTTCGACCGCGCGGGAGAAGGATCTGCGGCCGAGGGCGCCCCGCAACACGGAATATCCGGTTCCGCGGAGAAACCTGACGGCCCATCAGTACGATCACGGCCGTTGAATTCTGCACCTCCGCCCAGGTGTTGTCTCGTTCGTTGCTTGATTCGCCGGTGCAACTTGATGATCCGTTCGTCCCTGCCAGCATGTGGCGGCGCGGGCCGACCGTCGGCGCGCCGGCTCACAACCCTCTGCGGCCCGGCCCCGGAGGGGAGCCGAGACGAACCAAGGAGTGGAACATGTCGCGTCCCACCCGACGCCAGGTGCTGCACGGCAGCGCTGCGGCCCTGGCCGGAGCGGCGCTCGCCGCACCGGTCGCCTTCGCCGACGCCGCTGCCGCCCGCCCCGCCGACAGCCACGGGCAAGCAGCGGGAGACCGACCCTCCGGTGGCCACGAGATGCCGGAGCCCTTCGACGAGATATATGAGGGCCGCCACATAGAGGGCTGGCCGGCAGACGAAGAAGGTGCACAGAGCGGAGGTCACCACAGCAGCGGAGCGCATGCGGGGCACCACGCCGGCCAGGCCGGCCCGCACGACGGCATGGACTTCGTCGTCCGCATCGACAACGACGACCTCCATGTGATGCGGAACGCCGACGGCACCTGGATCAGCCTGGTGAACCACTACGAGACGTTCACCACGCCACGCGCCCTGGCGCGCGCCGCCGTCCGTGAACTCCAGGGCGCTGACCTGGTCCCCGTCGTCACCGGCTGAGGCCCGCCGCTGACCGTCCCCCCACCGAGGAGTCCTCGACATGGCAGTCCGGAAGAACCAGGCGGACCTCACCGCCACCGAGAAGCGGAACTTCGTCGACGCGGTGCTGGAGCTCAAGCGCAGCGGCCGCTACGACGAGTTCATCAGCACCCACAACGCCTTCATCATCGGTGACACCGACGACGGAGAGCGCACCGGCCACCGGTCACCGTCCTTCCTTCCCTGGCACCGCAGGTTCCTGCTGCAGTTCGAACAAGCCCTGCAGAGCGTCACGCCGTCGGTCATGCTTCCCTACTGGGACTGGACCGCCGACCGCACGCCCCGCAGCTCCCTGTGGGCCGACGACTTCCTGGGCGGTGATGGACGGAGCGGCGACGGCCGGGTGACCTCCGGGCCGTTCGCCTTCGGCAGCGGCAAGTGGCCGATGAACATACGGGTGGACGGCCGGACGTTCCTGCGCCGCTCGCTCGGGACCGGGGTCCGCGAACTGCCGACGCGCGCCGAGGTCGACCGGGTGCTCGCCATGAGCGTCTACGACGCCGCCCCCTGGAACAGCTCCTCCGACGGTTTCCGCAACAACATCGAGGGCTGGCGCGGCCCGAATCTGCACAACCGGGTGCACGTCTGGGTCGGTGGGCAGATGACCACCGGGGCGTCGCCCAACGACCCGGTCTTCTGGCTGCACCACTGCTTCATCGACAAGCTCTGGGCCGACTGGCAGGGGATGCACCCCAAGTCGGGCTATCTGCCCACCGGCGACACACCCGACGTGGTCGACCTCCACGACACGATGAAGCCATGGAACGACGTCACGCCGGCGGACATGCTGGACCACACCAAGTTCTATAACTATGTGTGACAGGTCCATGACATTCTTTGCCCATCCAGGACCGTGAAAGGTGCCTGATCGCGGCTCCGTCCGGGCCGGACCGTGACCGTGGGCCCGCCTCCTCCGCCGCCCAAGGTCGCCCCGACTGCGCGGTGCGCACGGGGTGCGGGCTCTACGGCCCTTCGGGCTCTGCGGGCACGGCCGCTCGCCGCGGTGCGTGGCCGTGCCGGCGGGGGAGGCCCGGACGGTAAGGGGAGGCCGGGACGGGCCCTCAGCTTCCGCGTTTGACGCGTCCGCGGACGGCAAGTGCGGCAAGTCCCAGCAGCACCGGTTCGGTGAGCCGGGAGACCATCTCGGTATACGTGCCCCAGGGGGTGAGATCCTGCCCCGAGGACCGGAACAAGACGGAGTTCAGAACGACCCGCAGGGACTTCTCGAACCGCTCCCCGGTGAACCGCTCGCCCACGGGAAGGGTGAGGTGAGGTTCGGCCTTGTCCATGACCATCCGTATGGAACCGCCGCCCTGCACCCGTCTGACCTGCTGCTGCGGCTCGGTGTCGGGGAGCCCGAGTCCCATCATCAAAACCACCGTGCCGGCCATCGCACAGGCGAGCCACCCCAGTGCGCGGGACGCACGCAGCCCGTAGCCGGCCAGGAGCCAGTACGCCTGGAGCAGCCACCGCTCGGCGCGCCGCCAGGTGTGGCTGTGGCGGCGCATCTCCATCTCGCCGTAGTAGAAGTCGGCGGCCCCGGGCTGGTCCAGGGCGTCTTCGCGGGCCTTGCGGAGCTGCCGGTAGAGGGAGGTCAGGGTGGCCAGTCCCGGGACGGTATCGGGGTTGTCGGGGGCCGCTCCCCAGCCCTGCCGGGCCGTTGCGCCCCGGCCCGGCAGAGCACGCCACTGCCGTTCCTCTTCGAGGACCAGTCGTCGTGTCCAGGAGCGTGGCACCCCCCGGTGCCACCGGAGACCCCTCGGAGACGCGCCGAGCCGCCAGTTTCCTTCGAGCCCGAGCTGGTCGAGGTGGTGCGCGCCGGCGAAAACGCAGCCGCGGAGGTCTACATCGGCGACGGTGAGCATCGCCGCGTCCACGCCGCGCAGGGAGACGATCGACGCCGTGTGGTCCGCGCCGTCCGCGCGCGCCGCCGCCGGCTGCCGCAGCTCGGTGGCCAGGTCCGTGGAGATCCGGCAGGGGTGCAGCAGCACGGCACCGGTCAGATCGATCGCGGCATAACGGACGCTGAGGGCTACGGGTCCCTCGCATCGTGCCGCTCGCGCATCGACCCGGGACGCCGCCAGCGCCAACCGCAAGGGGCTCCTGAATTCCGCCTCGGACAACGACAGCGTCCCGTCACACGTCACAGGACCCACCCAGTCCGCGCCGAACACGCCACGGAGGAATACGGCATCCCCGGTGAACCGCGCCCGCTCCAGCCACAGTCTGCCCTCGATCCGTACCCCGCCGAACCACGCCGTCCCGCCGAACCACGTGTCGGCGAAGCCCGCGTCGTCGCTGATGTGTGCCCCGCCGAACTCGGCAGGGCCGGCAAAGCACGCCCCCTTGAACCAGGCGCCGTGCCGGAAGCGAACGCTGCCGAAGTCCGCCGAGCCCTCGAACCCGGTCCCTTGGAAAGAGGCCGGGCCCCGGAACTCCGCGCGGGCGAAGGACGCACTCTCCGCGAACCGCGCCTGCGCGAAGAGCCCGGCACCGAATACCGGATACCCGTCCTCACCGGTGACGCCGGCGAGCACCGCCGCCAACAGGCCGTCGTCGAAGGTGACTCCCCGGCAGTCCACGTCCGCCCCGGCAGCCAGCCGCGCGAGATAGACCGCACGGGCACCCGCCGCCAAGTGCGCCAGGCACCTGGCCCGCCCGCCGGCTCGGACGCCCCGGCACCCCACCGGGTCGGCGTCCGTTGCGCCGGTGCCGCAGTGGTTCCATTCTGGTGAAGTCGACTCCATGGCTTGATCTCAACAGGCACCGCGTGTGGTGCGCAGCCACTTTCCACGTCCCGCGCGCGCTCAAGAAGGTCCGTGCTCCGGCTACGTGATACGACCCGCCGCCCCGTCGGCCGCCCGTCGCCCACCGCTCTTGGTCGAGGACCGTGCCTGTCCTGGGCCATCGAACCCGTGGGGGTGCCAAGGCACCTTGGGTGGTGGGACGTCGGTCAGCTGAGGTAGTGCGCGCGTCCCTCGTCGTCGAGCTCGAAAGAGCCCTCGGGGATGATGCAGAACTCATTGCCCTCGGGGTCGGCCATCACCAGGAACCCGCCGTCGGCGTACTGCTCCAGCCTGCGCCCGCCGAGCGCCTCGACCCTCTGCTGCTCGGCGGCCGGGTCGGGTGATGTGATGTCGAAGTGCATACGGTTCTTGCCCGCCTTGGGTGCGGCCGTCTGCTGAAAGCCCAGGCCCAGGCCGTTCTCGCGCCGCAGCCATACGTACGGTCCCGTGCGGCCCACGACCGGCCTGCCGAGCAGCTCGGACCAGAACGCGGCCAGCCGCTCGGGGTCGCTGGCATCGACGATGAGGGCATTGATCCGCATAGGTGAGTCCGCCATGCCCTGATCCTCTCAGGGCAGGCAAGGCCGCGCACGGCGCTGCCGGCTGCCCGGGCGGGCCGGCATTCTGCCTGGTGTCGGCCGTGCGCTTCAGTGCGACGCCAGGTGTGTTTCAACTAGAGTGGGGCCTGGAGGTGATCCTGTGCCCAACGAGCAGGACGAGCTGTTCGCATCGGTCGACGCGCTGCTGGAGCAGGTGGCGGACCAGGACGCGCTGCCGGATCCGGCGGAACGCCGGCGGCTCCGTGAGGCGGGCGGCTTGAGCCAGGATCAGGTGGCGCGTGCCCTGTCGGTACGGCGGGAGACGGTGACGAGCTGGGAGGTGGGCAGGACCGAGCCGCGGCCGCCCAAACGCGCCGCATACGCCCGGCTCTTGGAAGGCCTCGCCGCCCGCTACCCCGCAGACCCCACCACGGCCGACCGTCCCGCGCCGACGGTGCCGGAGGCCTCCGTGCCGACCGCGCCGCCGACCGTCGCCCCCGCACCCGCCATCCCGGCCCCGGCCGCCCCGGAGCAGACACCGGCCCCGGCTGCCGCCGGCGCTGCGCCCCGCCCGGCCGACCACAGCGAGCCGCCGTCCCCGTCAGGGCGACCGGCCGTGAAGAACACCCCGCCGAAAAACGGACTCCCGAAGAAAACCCCGCCGAGATACGCCTCACCGAAAAACACCCCGACGAAGAAGCCGGCCGATGCCCCGGCCGGCACCGACCCGCGCTTCGCCCACGGACCGCTGGGCGTGCTGGACGAGGACGGTTCGCTGTATTGCGTCGGCGGCCTGGTCCTCGACTGCCCGGCCAAGACCCTCCCGGCGCTGGTCGAATGGACGCTGTCCGAGGCGAAGCTCGGTGCACCGCGCCTGCACCGGTCCGGCAAGGACGCCGACCCGCTGATCGTGCTGACCGCTGCGGCCGCCGAACGCCTCGGTCTGCCGGCCGAACTGGAGGACCGGCGCGGTCTGCGCCTGCCCGAGGACCACCAGGTGATCAAGCAGCTGGCGCGTGCCGAGTGGAAGCTGACCCGGCGCGGCTTCGGTCCCTGGGCACGCATCTACCGTCCCACGGAGGGCGGCAGACGCCAGTGCGTGCAGCTGGCCGTCCTGCCGTGGGGCGCACTCGATGAGCGTTCCTGGGGTGCCACGGGGCAGCTGCCGCCGGCCGACGTCGCCGCGGTCCTCGGCTCCTACGCCCAGCGCGTCATCACACCGCTCGGTTCGACCGCCGTATGCGGCCTGGAACTGATGACCGCGCTGCGCCCGCCGACCCGCGCCGTCAAGAACGCGTCCGGATCCTGGGAGTCCGGTCCGATGCCGGGCTCGCTCACGGAAGCGGTGGATCCGGCGCCGCCCGAGGCCCCGATGGAACATCCCGTCGTTGCCGCCTGCTACCCCCGCTTCCACGAACGCACCCCCGACCAGGTCGTCGACGAGGAGGCGTACGACTGGTTCCGCCCCCTCACCGACGAGGAGTGCACCGCGGGCTACACCCACGCGGTCGGCCTCGATGTGAACATGGCGTTCGCCGCGGCCGCCAACCGTCTCGTCGTCGGCCTCGGCCCCGCCACCCATGAGAAGCGCCCCGACTTCGACCCGAAGCTGCCCGGTTCATGGCTCGTGGATCTGTCCCACGTCGACCTCGACCCCCGCCTCCCGTCCCCGTTCACTCCGAAGGGCATCCGCCCGACCGGACCGGCCTGGTACGCGACCTCCACCGTCGCCTACGCCGTGGAACTCGGTGCCCGGGTGCAGCCGGCAGAGGCGTATGTCCGCCCTGAGAGCGGCGCCTACCTCGACCCCTGGTACACCAGACTGCGCGACGCCTACCTGGCCACCATGGCCGACCTCGGCGTCACCACCGGCATGACCGACGAGGACTTCCTCGCCGCCATGGCCCGCCACAAGAACGTCGACCCGGGCCGGGCTGCGGTGCTTTCCGCCATCAAATCCAGCGTCAAGGGCGGCATCGGCAAGCTCCGCGAACGCCCGCAGAGCGCGAAGCACAAGCACGGTGAGCGCTGGCCGGCCCTGGAACGCCCGACGTGGAGCCCGCACATCCGGGCGGAGCTGATCGGCAAGGCCCGCACCAACATGCATCGCAAGATGACCAGGCTCGCCGCCGCCGGCCTGTTCCCCGTGGCGGTGCTGTCCGACTGCGCCGTGTACCTCTCCCGCGGCCCCTCGCCGCTCGACTTCCTTCCGTACACCCCCGAAGGCAAGCCGGTGCCGGGCGGGTTCCGGCTCGGGGTGTCCCCTGGCATGGTCAAGCACGAGGGCACCCAGGATTTCCTGTGGCTGGCTTCGATGATCGAGGACGAGCAGATCAATCCCGCCCGGCACATCAAGGGCACCGACGCCGCCGCCGACGGAGAGTAGACCAGCGCGATGGGCATCATCCAGGACAGCCTCGACAAGGCCGCGGAGCACACCACCACCCGACCCATCCCCAAGTCGGGGCCGGCGCAGATGCGGTTCCTGGTCAAGACGGAGAAGGGCTCCACCAAGGCCGTTGCCGAACTGCTCGGCATCTCGCAGCGTACGGTCGAGCGCTACGTCAAGGCGCAGATCAAGCGGCCCCGCAAGGACCTCGCCGCACGTATAGAGCGGGAGGTCCGCAAGCGGTGGCAGCCGCGGGTCCGCGAGCGGGCGAAGAAGCGGGCGGCGACCACCGACGGCATCGTCATCGAGACCCGGGCCCGCTTCGGCTTCACCGCCGCCCCCGGCTCGACCGACGACGGCCGGATCCGCCTGATCACCCAGGCCCTGCCGCCCGCCTACGCGGCCCGGCTGTTCGACGCGCAGGCCGCGGGCGCCGCCGAGCAGGAGCTGCAGAACATCGCCGCCGAGGGCCTGCAGGAGATCTACTTCAAGGACCGCGGCCGCCGCGCCGACGGCCTCCTGGTCGAGTTCACCGACATCGACTACGTAGAACTCGACTACTGATCCTTGTGATCCCTGCATGTGCGAGGCCGTGACACTGAGCCGAAGCGCAGTAGTTGTCACAAGGGCAGGCTTGACGTCGTCAGTGCCAACCACGGGGCCTCATTTCGGGATCCGCAGGGGTGGGCTGTCACGAAGTCCGGATCGGATCATCTGGAGCAGGCCGCCCGGAGAAGCGCTCAAGCGGATCTCCGGCCGGCGACAGCTGGCGGCGTGCGACGGTGATGAAGTCGTTCTGCGCTGCTACCACATGCCCGCGCAGAACGAGCCAGCTCTCCTCTGGAGTCAGGCCCCGCCTGACGATGATGTGGAATCGCCATATCTGCTCGTCAAGGGCGTGCGCGGCTTCCGCGATGTCCCTGTCAGCAACGAGGTTCACCATGCTCAGGGCCTCGTTCCAAGGCCGCCAGTCGATGGTGGTGGGGAGCACCACGCCTTGCGGGACGGAGTCGGGGCGACTGACGGCGCGCTTCGCGTCCCGAGAGCTCTCCCAGGGCTCCGGGCGGGCCCCAGGGGCACGGCCGACAGGATCGGCACAGCTACGGGACGACGTGCCGGAAGTCGGTACCGCATCGCGACGAGGGTGTGCCGGAGGAGGACAATCCCCTCATGACGAGCTCTGCACCGGACTCCCGCAACGATGGCGGCTATCTTCTCGACAATGCACAGCCCGAGGCGGGCACCCGCTTCGATGCGCTCAGCGAGCTCTTCGACCCCACCACCTTCCGGCACATCGAGGGCCTGGGGATCGCTCCGGGGTGGCAGTGCTGGGAGGTCGGGGCGGGCGGCCCCTCGGTAGTGACATGGCTGGCAGACCGGGTCGGGCCGACCGGTCGGGTAGTGGCGACCGACATCGACACTTCCTGGGCCTCTCGGGCAGCGGGAGGGGCCATCGAGGTGCTGCGCCACGACGTGGGCCGGGACGAGCCGCCAGGGAGCGGCTTCGACTTCGTCCACGCCCGGTTGGTGTTGGTGCATGTGGCCGACCGGGAACGTGCCCTGCGCGCGATGGTCGGCGCACTCCGGCCGGGCGGGTGGCTGCTGCTGGAAGACGCTGATCCGGCATCGCAGCCGCTGATCTGCCTGGACGAGTACGGGCCCGAGCAGGCATTGGCCAACAGGCTGCGAGCCGGATTCCGCTCGCTGCTGACGGCTCGCGGTGTCGACCTGGCCTACGGACGCAAACTCCCCCGGCTGCTGCGGGAGGCGGGGCTGACCGATGTCACCGCGGACGCCTACTTCCCGATCACGTCTGCGGCCTGCGACGTCTTGGAGGCCGCGACGGTCGGACACGTGCGCGACGGACTGGTCGCGGCAGGCCTCGCGACGGACGAGGAAATCAATCGGCATCTCGCGAACGTCACTTCGGGACGGCTCGACCTCGCTACCTCCCCGATGATCTCTGCGTGGGGCCGCCGTCCATGAGGGCCCGCCGGCCCGGCCCGTCGCCAGAAAACTCCCCCCACGGTGTCCGCAAGG
Source organism: Streptomyces auratus (assembly GCF_050433025.1). Lineage (NCBI taxonomy): Bacteria > Bacillati > Actinomycetota > Actinomycetes > Kitasatosporales > Streptomycetaceae > Streptomyces > Streptomyces auratus. The sequence goes on from NZ_JBNGCB010000003.1 coordinate 3,962,297, forward strand.
GCCTCGCTCACGCGCCTACGTAGGCCGCGAGGTGCTCGCCGGTGAGGGTGGAGCGGGCGGTGACGAGGTCGGCGGGTGTGCCCTCGAAGACGATCCGGCCGCCGTCGTGGCCGGCGCCGGGGCCGAGGTCGATGATCCAGTCGGCGTGCGCCATGACCGCCTGGTGGTGCTCGACGACAATGACCGATTTGCCGGAGTCGACGAGCCGGTCGAGCAGGCCGAGCAACTGCTGGACATCGGCGAGATGTAGGCCGGCGGTCGGCTCGTCGAGGACGTAGACGCCGCCCTTCTCGGCCATGTGGGTCGCCAGCTTGAGCCGCTGCCGCTCGCCGCCGGACAGCGTGGTGAGCGGCTGCCCGAGGGTGAGGTAGCCGAGCCCGACGTCGGCGAGCCGGCCGAGGATGCGGTGCGCGGCCGGCGTGGGCGCCTCGCCGGCGCCGAAGAACGCCTCGGCTTCGGCCACCGACATCGCAAGCACCTCGCTGATGTCGCGGCCGCCGAGGTGGTGGTCAAGGACAGAGGCCTGGAACCGCTTTCCGTCGCACTCCTCGCAAGTGGTGGCGACGCCGGCCATCATCGCCAGGTCGGTGTAGAGCACGCCGGCGCCGTTGCAGGTGGGGCAGGCGCCCTCGGAGTTGGCGCTGAACAGCGCCGGCTTCACACCGTTGGCCTTCGCGAACGCCTTGCGGATCGGGTCGAGCAGTCCGGTGTACGTCGCCGGGTTGCTCCGTCGCGAGCCGCGGATCGCGGTCTGGTCGATCGATACCACACCGGCGCCGGCGGCCCCCGACTGTTGACACAGCGACCCGTGCACGAGCGAGCTCTTGCCGGAGCCGGCGACCCCGGTGACGACGGCCAGCACCCCGAGCGGGATGTCGACGTCGACGCCGCGCAGGTTGTGCGTCGTCGCGCCGCGGATCTCCAGCGAGCCGGTGGGCGTGCGCAGCGTCCCCTTGAGGGCGGCCCGGTCGTCGAGGTGGCGTCCGGTGACGGTGCCGCCGGTCCGCAGCCCCTCCACGGTGCCCTCGAAGCAGACGGTGCCGCCCGCCGTACCGGCGCCGGGGCCGAGGTCGACGACATGGTCGGCGATCGCTATCACCTCCGGCTTGTGCTCCACGACGAGCACCGTGTTGCCCTTGTCCCGCAGCCGCAGCAGCAGGTCGTTCATCCGCTGGATGTCATGCGGGTGCAGGCCGATGGTGGGCTCGTCGAAGACGTAGGTGACGTCGGTGAGCGAGGAACCGAGGTGGCGGACCATCTTGACGCGCTGCGCCTCGCCGCCGGACAGCGTGCCCGACGGCCGGTCGAGCGAGAGGTAGCCAAGCCCGATCTCCACGAAAGACTCAAGGGTGTGCCGCAACTTGGCGAGCAGCGGCGCCACCGATGGCTCGTCGAGGCCGCGGACCCATTCGGCCAGATCGCTGATCTGCATCGCGCAGGCGTCGGCGATGCTGATCCGCTTGATCTTCGACGACCGGGCCGCCTCGCTGAGCCGGGTGCCGTCGCATTCGGGGCAGCTGGTGAAGGTGACCGCCCGCTCCACGAACGCCCGGATGTGCGGCTGCATCGCCTCCTTGTCCTTCGACAGGATCGACTTCTGGATCTTGGGGATGAGCCCCTCGTAGGTGAGGTTCACGCCCTCGACCTTCACCTTGGTCGGCTGCCGGTAGAGGAAGTCCTGCATCTCCTTCTTGGTGTACTTCCGGATCGGCTTGTTCGGGTCGAGGAGGCCCGACTCGGCGTAGACCCGCACGGTCCAGAAGCTGTCGGACTTCCAGCCGGGGATGGTGAACGCGCCCTCGGCGAGCGACTTGGAATCGTCGTAGAGCTGGGTGAGGTCGATGTCGGAGACCGTGCCCCGGCCTTCGCAACGGGTACACATGCCGCCGGTGCGGGTGAAGGTCACGGGCTTGGCCTTGGTGGCGGCGCCGCGTTCGACCGTGATCGCGCCGCGCGCCCGGACGGAGGCGACATTGAACGCGAACGCGTTGGGCGAGCCGATATGTGGCTGCCCGAGCCGGCTGAAGAGGATGCGCAGCATCGCATTCGCGTCCGTGGCGGTGCCGACGGTGGAGCGCGGGTCGGCACCCATCCGCTGCTGGTCGACGATGATCGCGGTCGTCAGCCCTTCGAGCACATCGACCTCGGGCCGAGCCAGCGTCGGCATGAAGCCCTGCACGAAGGCGCTGTAGGTCTCGTTGATCATCCGCTGAGACTCCGCGGCGATCGTGCTGAACACCAGAGAGCTCTTGCCCGAGCCGGAGACGCCGGTGAACACCGTCAGCCGGCGCTTGGGAATCTCGACGCTGACATCCTTGAGGTTGTTCTCGCGCGCGCCGTGCACGCGGATCAGACCGTGGCTGTCGGCAACGTGCAGCGCAGGCGACTGCGTATCCGTCCTCGCGGCTATGCTCATCGTGTCTCCCTCTGTCGGGCGGCCGCCTTGGCGGCATCCGTCGGCGTCGCCTGGCTCGATTGGGCCAGCTTAAGCAGTACGTCCGGTTCTCTTTCGCTGCGGCCCGTGGAGCTTTGCGGCCCGGCCCCGCGGCGCGCCGGGCTGAGCCTGCAAACCCATCAGCGGTCGTCGCGCACCAGCTCTCGGTCGGACAGCTCGTTCACCTCGCGCCAGGCCTGGATGCGGCGCCGGGAGATGCGGACCCAGCGGTACGGCGTGGCCGGCTCACACGGGTGTCGCGACGATGCTGCGAGCGGGGCGGAGGGCCGGTACTCATCGGCGGGCCGGAACTGACCGGCGGGCCGGCACTCATCGGTCCTGAAGCAGACCGAGGACGTTGCCATCGGGGTCGGTGACGGTGGCCACCAGGCGGCCGCCACCGACGTCGCGCGCGGGCTCCTTCAAGGTGGCACCCGCGGCGGTCAGCTCGGCCAGCTTCGCCTCGATGTCCGGCACGTGCCAGTAGGCCACCGGTGAGGTCATGCCCTGACCTCCACCGCCCGGTACCAGCCCGATGTGCTGACCCGCGACATCGAAGCCGACGTAGTAGGGCTCGTCGGCCTGCGGCGGTACGCCGAGCAGGGCGGTGTACACCTCCTTGGCCGCCGCCAGATCGGAAACGGGATGCAGCACGGTCTTGATTCCCTGAGTGGAAGAGCCGGTCATGGTCACTCCTGAAGTCGTGGGTCTGGGCGGGGTGGTCTGGTTCGAGACGAACGGGGAAGGGCGGGGAAGAGTGGGGAAGAGCGGGGAATTCGGACATCGACCGCCCGATCGCCCCAGATGGCGGGTTGGCCGCTGTCTTAACCGGGCGGGGCCCGGAGAAGGAAGACCATCGGGACCACCTCCGGGCGGTCGTAGGAGAAGGCCAGGGATGCGTCCGGGGCGTCGTGCGGGAGGAAACCCGCGTGAGGGATGTCCATGGCGGTCACGCTAGCGCCCTGAGCCAGGGATTCGTCGTTGCCTGTGGATAAGTCGTGCCGGCAGCGATTCGCGGTTCCGAGGAGTGCCGTCAGTGGCGGCCGGTGACGGACGGGCATGCCCCACACAAAAGGAGCCGGGCACGCCCCACACAAAGAGCCGGGCATGCCCCGCACAAAGAGCGGGCAAAGAAGCGGCCTTCGCCGAGTGTGTGCGCTGCGCATCCCCTTGGCCGGGGGAGGAGGGCAGTCATACGGGACCGACCGTCGCTTCCAGGGTTTGCGTCCGCCTAACCCTGCGGATTCCATCGTCCAACGAGCCTTGTGAGAGCGGCTCGTTGAGTGTCAAGGTCACCGGTGTCGCAACCTGACCATCTCCGACCCTGACGCATCCTGCACAGCCACACCGCGCTCACGGACACCACGGACACCCGAACCCGCCACCCGTCACCGACGCCGACCGCCCGCCACCCGCGGCCGATACCGACCGCACACCGGGAGGCAGCGTGGCCGCCACACCCCGGACGCCCGCTGGAGGGGGTGGCCGCCGGCCCCCGCTGCCCCCCACCGAATGTCCGGCGCCGCCGCCCCAGGAGGACCCATCGCCGCGCCCGCCACTCTGCGCCGACCGGTCACCGAGGCGCTCAGCCACGGCCTGAACACGGTGCCCGCCCCGGTGCTCGTCCTGGGCGGAGTGCTCGGACTCCAGGGCGGTGCCGCGTTGACCACCAGCCTGTACCCGCTCGTGGGGCCGGCGGGCGTCGTCGCGCTCCGTCTGGTGCTCGCGGCCGTGCTGCTGGTCGCCCTATGGCGCCCGGGATGGCGCTGGGACCGCAGGACGTGGAGCCTGGCTCTGGGCGCCGGCACCCTGATCGCCGTCCATCACCTCAGCTACTACGAGGCGGTGGACCGGGTCCCGCTGGGCGCGGCGACGACGATGGAGTTCATCGGTCCGTTCGCCCTCGCGCTCGCCGGCTCCCGCCGGCCGGCCGACATCCTCTGGGCCGCGCTGGCCGCCACCGGCGTCGTACTCCTCAGCCGCTCCGGCGTCCCGATGAACGGGATCGGCCTCCTCTTCGGCGTCCTCGCCGGAGGCTGCTGGGGCGGCTACATCCTCGTCGGAAAGCGGCTCGCAGCGCATCTGCCGGACGGCCGCGGCCTCGCGCTCGCCGTGAGCTGGGGCGCGCTGCTGAGCCTGCCGTACGGCATCCTCCAGGCCGGCACACGGCTGCTCGACCCGGGAACCCTGGCCATCGCCTTCGCGGTCGCCGTCCTCTCCAGCGTGCTGCCCTACTCCTTCCAGATGGCGGCACTGCGCCGCCTGCCGCCGGGCGTCTTCGGCGTGCTCACCAGCCTCGAACCCGCGGTGGGGGCCGTCATCGGGCTGTCGTTCCTCGGCCAGCACCTCGCCCCGCAGCAATGGACCGGAGTGGCGGCGGTGGCGCTGGCCTCGGTCGGCACCGTCGGCCGGGGAACGCGCGAGGCCTGACCCTCCACGCGCAAGCGACGCCCACGAAGCACATACGGGAGCGGAGGCTGCCGAGCGAGCGTACGCCGTCCGTCTTTCCTCCCCGAGCGGAGACAACGCACACCTGACACCAGCGCCTATCCGACTCCGTAGTGCACCGGCGAGCCGAAACAGGCACTGGCGTCCGCAGGGTTATTGCTCCTGAGAGCGGACGGAGGGAGACACATTGCAGGAGACAGGAGAAGGATCGCCCACCGAAGCGGAGGAGTTCCATCCCCGCATCCGCCACGGTGCGGCAGCGCCGGCCAGTGCACCGGCAGCCCGGACGCCGGCCAGCGCACCGGCAGCCCAGTACGCACTCCCAGCGCCGGGTTCAGTGCACGGAGAAGCCGCCGTCGACGAAGACCGCCTGTCCGGTGACGTACGCAGACGCGCTGCTCGCCAGGAAAACCGCCGCGCCGGCGAAGTCCTCCGCCAGCCCGTTGCGCCCGACCATCGTGCGTGCCGCCAGCGCCGCGACTTTCTCCGGGTCGGACGACAGCCTCTGATTGAGCGGCGTCATCACAAACCCTGGCACGAGCGTGTTGCAGGTGACGCCGAACGGCGACCACGCCTCGGCCTGCGACCGGGCCAGCGACTCCAACGCCCCCTTGGAGACCCCGTAAGCGCCACTTTTGACGAACGCGCGGTGCGCCTGCTGTGAGGTGATGTGGATGATGCGCCCGTAGCCCCGTTCGGCCATGCCGGGCCCGAAGCGCTGTCCCAGCAGATGAGGCGCTTCAAGGTTCACCGCCATCGTGGTGTCCCAGACCTCGTCGTCCAATTCCCCTATCGGCGGTCGCAGATTGACCCCGGCACAGTTGACGAGGATGTCGGGCTCACCGAACACCTCGACCGCTTCCTCGGCCGCCGCGCGAACACCGTCGCGCGTGCCGAGGTCTGCGCTCACCCAGGCCGCCCGGCACCCCTGAGCCGTCAGCTCACCGACGGTGGCGGCCAGCTCGGTCTTCCTACGGGCCACGACCACCACGCTCGCCCCTGCACGCGCGAGGGCCTCAGTGATAGCCCGGCCGATGCCGGAACTGCCGCCGGTCACCACCGCCACCCGGCCGTCCAGCGAAAACAATTCAGAGAGGTACGCCTGCGAGGTCATGCCTGAATTTTAGGACTGGTGGCGCAGGGACCCCCTGGCCGGGGCCGCATCTGACGGCCTGCGGGACCGACGGACTCGTGAACGAACGGAGGGCAGGAGGGGGTGTCCGCGTCCGGCATCGGCCACGACAACTGCCGGAACGTCTACCAGGACCGCCATACCTACCTCTGGGATAGCAACGCCGACAATGCCGCCCTGCGCGATGACCCTCACCACATCATCGACTCGAAGGCCTGAACCCGCCACGGCCGCAACAGATCCAAGAGCGACAGACACCAGCTGCCTGGTAACCCACCGCATGGCGAAGGGTGCGGCTCGTATCGGACTTGAGGAACCGTCATTGCCAGTGAGAGCTGATGGGGACCTTTGAAAACGGCTCTCACCGCAGTTCCGTGAATCCCCAGGTCAGCGCCGGGAACGACGAATCGTTTCACAGGTCTCGTGCTCCGTGGTGATCAAGACGATCGAAGATGTGCTGTTTCCCTTGTTCGTGGCGAGGCGTTCGAGCCGGTACTTCCCCTGAGCCTGGTGTACGGGAGTGGCCGGAATTCGCCCCCGGATTGAACCGCTCCGGCGAAGCCCGGCGTCCTCATGATTGCGAACGGGTGAGCCAATGCTCCTTCATTGCGAACTCGGATCGCCATAATGCACCAGCGTTAGGACTTACAGCCATGAAGCATGCTCTCCGCACCGGACTGGCCGCCGCGGTAGCGGCCACAGCCCTCGCAGTAGCCGTCTCTCCAGCCGTCGCCGCCAACGCCAAGCCCGACCAACCGGCGAAGGTGCGTTATCAGCTTGACACCCGTGCGTCGAAAAACCCGACGCAGATCAACACCGGCGCGTACAACCGAGCCCGGAGCATCCTGGCACAGGCCGGCAGCTATTGGGCGGCCAAGTCTCATCCCATCCACGGCACTAGTTCCGTAGCGGTCCATTACGGCACCGCCCTCCTGGCCAAATCGCGGGAGGAGTTCCGGGGACTGGACGCCAGTGCCCCGAACAAGCGGGCGGGTATGGCGGTGTGGCACTGGGAGGTCATCCACAAGGCGGCGGAGGTGATGGGCATCAAACTCTGGTGACCTTACCGACGGTGTACCGGCCGTGCCGTGGCCGGTACACCATCGACCTGTAGACGCCGCTTCCGCGACACCGACCTCGACCAGTTGCTGGTCTCCGCCCGCGACCGCCGCCCCAAGGCGTCGTCGAAGGCCACGTCAGCAGGATCAAAACGCTCAAGAGGGCAATGTACGGACGCGCGTCCTTCACGCTCCCTTCGGACCCGGATCCTCACCCAACCATGAGCTTCACGGAACTCCGGTCAGAGCCTTGAAAACGGCCGGGGCTGCTCCTCGCCCCACTCGCTTGGTCTTTGAGTGTCTGGGGAAGATGGGGAGCGGAGAGCGGTCCTTGATCACCAAAATGTAGGTTTTTGCCATACCTGGTGACTGGCGGGTGGGTCGGATCGGGCCTGCACGGCCCCGGTGGTGAGTGTGGGACCCGAAGACGGACTCGACGCAGAGGAGATGCGTTCGCAGCTACCGGAACGCGTGACGTGGCCGAGGTCCGGTGGCCTCACCGGCTTCTAGGGTGAGCTTCAGCAGGTCGATGACGGCCGCCGCGAGGCAGGCGGTGCGCCAGACGCGGTGTTCGGGGCCGGCCTGGGCGACACCGGCTGCGGTGGCGGTGATGCGCGCGATCACGGGATCAACGTCCTCCCAGTGACCGGCGTCGCCGGCCCGTGGGCGGTGGTGCCGTGTGCCGGCCCGGGTGATGAGGTGCCGGGCGATGGCGACGAGCTGGGTGTAGTGGTGGTCCAGCGTGGCGGGGTGTGGGCTGAGGTGGGCTCTCCACCAGGACTGGGCCACGCGTGCGGCCTCGCGGATGCCGGTGTCGCTCAGATCCATTGGTGTGGTGGGACAGGGGAGTTGGCGAAACGTCCGGGAGATTTCGGTGGCCTTCGTGCCCGCGTGGGGATGGCCCGGTCGCACGACGGGACGCTGGCCCGGGTGGCAGATCAGGGTTCCGTCCGCGGTGAGGATCCGGATCGCGGCAACGACGTGGTACTCGGCGGAGATGAAGCTGCGGGCGAGCATCGGCCGGGTCGGCAGCTTCGTACCGGGTGGATATGCGCCGGCGGCGATGAGCTCGCGCAACCAGTCCGCGATCTGCTGGGCGCGGTCGGTGTGGCCGAGCCCATAGAGGCGGGCGCGGCCGGTTCCGCTCAGCTCCACGACGTTCTCCTCGGCGAGATCGGTCAGGGCGAGTTTCACACTGGCGCGGGGGAGGCCGAGGTCGGTCGCGATCCGGCCGGGCGAGAGCGACATGCCGGCCAGGTACTTGCCGTTCTGGACCGCTTCGGTGATCTGTGCGGCCACTTCTGCCACGGGGACGTAGGACGGTTCGGTGTTGCGCAGGGTTCGCAGCAGCTCACGTGTGTGTCCGACCAGTTCCACGAGGCCGGTGAAGGACGGGTTCCCCACCTTCGTGTCGGGCCGGGTGACCGCCCTGACGAGGCCGTCCCACCGCGCGTGGTCCGCCGCCGAGCCCGATGCGGCCCGGCGGCGTTCCATCGCCAGCGGCAGCCACCTGTCCGCGATCTGCCACGCCTTCTCGTAGCCCTCGGCAACCGCGGCGGCCGAGTGGCCGGCACGGGGGCCGTCGACTCTGCCGAGCCGTATGAGTTCGCTGGTGAGAGCGCGGCGGACAATTCGCTGTCCGAGCGGAAGGTCCACTCCCGCGGTGGTCTCTTCGGAGGTGGTCGTGGCCGTCATGCGTTCTCCCGTAGAGGTTCGTCGGATGGGCTGATGTCGCTGGGGATCGTCACGGCGGCGGGCCGGGGCCTGTCCGATGGATCAGGGCCTGGCAGCCGTCGTCGGTGTGTGACTCCTGCCGCAATCGACGACATTGGTTTCGGTGAGCCGGAGGGGCCCGGGGGCGGGGCCGCTCCGGCTCACCGAAAGCGTGCTGACACGGCCAAGGTGTCGTCACGGCCAAGAAGGCAGTGGTTCGGGAACTCCTGTTGCGCGATGGGGCATTGCGTCCATGCGGCGTTGTGTGCCGTGCGCCTGCGGAGTGAGAGGGTTGGTGAAGCGGTGCTTGCGCAATCGGCGTCGGCGCTGCCGCTCGCGGGTGGGCGACCGGACCAGCCAGGCGGCGCCGCCGGCGGGTGCGCACGCTGCGCAGCTCGCGGCCGTGACCAGCGGGATCGGTCGCTGCTGCGGGGGAGGGCGGCGTGACAACCGTGCGTTAAGTGCACGTTAAGCGGACGCCCAGCGCGACGAGGATGCTTGCCCTCCGAGACGCTGCATCAGGCGGCGACGTCAGTGCGCTTGACGAGGAGCATGGATGGACCGCATTCCCGTGTGTATCCGCGCGGATGATCCGATCTCACAGCTCGGAGTGACCACGGAGCTCAGGCCGCGACCGGAGGTGCGGGTACTCGGCGCCGACGAGACGGACGAGGCGAGGGTCGCCGTGATCGTCACCGGGGCCGTGACCGCGGAAACCCCACGCGTCCTGCGGTCGGTCGCTGCCCGGATGAGCGAGGCTCGACTGGTGCTGGTCACCCCGGAGATCGAGGAGGCCGACCTGGTGCCGGTGGTGGAGGCGGGGGTGATGGGGGTGGTCCGCCGCAGGGAGGCCACAGCGGAACGGCTGGTCAAAGTACTTCAGTCAGCCGCGGCGGGGGAGGGAGCTGTGCCCCCCGACCTGTTGGGCCGGCTCCTCGACCAGGTCGGTCGGGTACAGCGTCAGGTGCTGCGGCCGCGCGGCCTGAACTTCAACGACCTCACGGAGCGGGAGGCGCAGGTGCTGCGGCTGGCCGCCGAGGGGTTCGACACCGATGAGATCGCGGCTGCGGTCGCCTACTCCGCGCGAACGGTGAAGCAGGTCCTCCACGACTTCCAGAACCGGTTTCAGCTCCGCAATCGATGCCATGCCGTGGCCTATGCCATGCGGAACGGCCTGATCTGAAGGGCGGACGGACGCCGGTCCACTGGGCAACGCGGACCCCGGCTGGTTCCCGGCCCGGGGCGGCGTGAACGGCAGTCGCTTCCCCCGGTCGCGCATCGTTCGGTGCGGACGGTGCCCCATGGTGTGGTGGACGCTGCCTCATGGGGCGGTTTTCGCGGAACGCGGGAACACCGACCACGAGGGTGGATAGGGTCCTTCGGGCAACGCCTGCGCTGTCGGGATTCGTGCACCGAGCGGCCGGGAGGCGTGTCCGGATGGTACAGAGGTTGGGCTGGGATGGCGGCGAAGCCGAGGCAGGGCGGGGACTCGGAGGAGTTCGTGGAGTCGGGGGCCGGCGCAGGCGGCGAGCAGTGCGACGCGGAACTCGTGGTGCGGGCCAGGGCCGGGGACGATTCCGCGTTCGGCGTGCTCTATGAGCGTCATGTGGAGTCGGCCCGTAGGCTGGCCCAGCTCTACGCCTCCAGCGCGGCGGATGCGGAGGACGTAGCCTCCGAGGGCTTCACCCAGGTACTCAGCGCGGTGCGTGCCGGCGGCGGGCCACGGGAGGCTTTCCGGCCCTACCTGCTGACCACGGTGCGCCGCATCGCGGCCAGAAAAGCAGCGGGGGCGAAGCGGGACATGCCCACGCCGGAGCTGGAGAGCTACGCGCCCCAAGTCCCCTTCGACGACCCCGTCCTGGCCGACCTGGAAGCGTCGCTGATTGCACGTGCGTTCGCGGCTCTGCCCGAGCGCTGGCAGGCCGTTCTGTGGCACACAGCAGTGGAGGGGCAGAGCCCGGCTCAGGTGGCGCAGCACCTCGGGTTATCGGCCAACGGGGTTGCCGCACTGGCCGTCCGCGCCCGAGAGGGGTTGCGCAAGGAGTATCTGCAGGCGCATCTGTCGGCGGAGAAGATGGAGCGGGAGTGCCGCCGGTGCGCGTCCAGGCTGGGGGCCTATGTGCGCGGTTCGCTCGGCGCGCGGGCCAGTCGCCGCGTCGAAGAGCACCTCGCCGAGTGCGACCGGTGCACGCCGCTGGTGCCGGAGCTTCGTGAGATCTCCGGTCGCCTGCGCGGCATCCTGGCTCCGCTGATTCTGGGACCGACCTTTGCCGGGTACTTCGCCGCACTGGCCGACGGATCACCGGGGGAGACGGCGGAGGGCGCGGGGGAGCATGCCGAGTCCGGGCTCGGCCGGGGGGCGGCGGGCGGCGGTGCTGCCTCCGGTTCCGCACTCGCTGTCACCTCGCTGGCCGCCGTCGTTGCCGCTCTCGCGGTGGCCGGCGCGTTCCTCCTGCCCGAGAACTCCGTCCCGCGCCCCCGCACAGCAGGCAGAGCCCCCGTCACCGGGCCCAGCCAGACCCCGAGGCTCACGACCCCACCCGCATCGCCCACGTCCGCCCCCTCCGGCCCGATGCCGCCCTGGCCGGCGCAGACCCGGCCGGGCGACCGCAGGGCCGGCCCACGTTCGGTGCCGGCCCCAGGCACCTCCGCGGGCCACACCGCCGACGCCCCGTCCGGCGCCTCGTCCCGCTCCCCGTCCGCCAGCCCCGGCCCCGTTCCCAACCCCCGGTTGAGCGGCGGTGCTTTCGAGTCGCCGTCCATCGGTGAAGCCGACAACATGCGCTACGGCAATGGACAGTTCATCGGAGGGTGGCGGGTCGAGAACTCCGTGAACCTGACCGGTACGAAGGGGTGGCACCCGGCAAGCGGCAAACAGTCACTCGATCTGAACGGCGATCCGCCCGCCGCGAACGGAGCGATCAGCCAAAGCTTCGCCACCAAGCCTGGTCAGCAGTACACAGCGAGCTTCTACCTGGCCGGCAATCCCACCTGCGGGGCCGCTGTGATGACCTTGATCGTCCAGGTCGCCGGCGTCTCCAAGGGCTTCTTCTTCGACAACACCGGGCATACGCCCTCCGCCATGGGGTGGCGGTCAGTGACCGTCCCCTTTACTGCGACCGGTGAGCGGACCACACTGCGCCTTGCCAGTACCACCGACCCCAACAGCCCCTGCGGGCCTGCCATCGACGACCTCAAGGTCACTGCCGGCAAGAGGGCACACTGATCCACCTGGTCACGCGGCCGGCAGCCGGTCCGTCACCTCGTCCGCGTGGGGGACGAGGGACCGGAGCGTTGTCCGGCCGGGGCTCCGGGGGCGGTGCGCAGTCGAGCCTCCGCACCGCGCCCGGAGGCCTACGTCGTGATCAGGACGGCGGCGATACCGCGATACCGCACTTGCGGGTTTCAACAATGCCTGTGAACCGCGTACGTGGAGCGTTCGGCCCGGATGCTGCCTCCTTCCGGGGCTACCCTTCGAAGAGCGGTGGACGGGGCGGTGGCGAAGCCTCCAGCCGTCGGTTTGTCGGTATCGATGCCGAGTGAGGCGAGCGTGGCGGCATAACGGCGTCGGGCCTGCTCGGCGGCGGCGGGTGCGCCGCTGCGGTGGTAGGCCCGAAGCAACAGATGCCACCCCGTGTCGTGAAAGCGGTCGATGGCGAGACACTTCTGGGCTGCGGTCACGGCTTCCTGTGGGTTGCCGGCCTGTAACTCGACGGCGGCGAGTTCCGCGGCGGCGTCGGCCGCCTGGCGCCGGTAGCTCTCGCGCTCCTCCTGCAGCCACTCGGCGGGGCCGTCCTCGGGGAGCAGCTCGCCGTTGTACTGGGCGAGCGCATCCCGAAGGCCCTGTACGGCCGTGGCGGTGTCCCCTGTTGCCCTCGCCTGCTTACCCCGGGTCAGCGCGGTCTGGAACGCGAGTGTGTCCAGGTAGGCGTCGGAAGGCAGGTTGAGCAGGTACGCGTCACCGACCCGGACCACCAGTCGTGGTTTGCCGCGATCCCGGTCGGGTTCCAGGAGACTCCGCAGGCTGGAGACAGCCACCTGCAGATTGGCCGTGGCCGACTTGGGAGGCACGTCCGGCCACAGTGCCTCGATGAGGGCCTCCCGGTGCACCGGCCGGCCCGCACGCATGGTGAGCAGCCTCATTGCGGCGCGGGCGCGGGGACGGACCTTCATCCAGTCGATCAGCAGGTCACCGACGGTCATCCGGAATCCGCCGAAGCACCTGATCGCCACCTGGGGCCTCCGTTGGTGGGGGCGCGCGAAGGCCGGCGACGGATGCCATCGGCCGTGCGGGCCGTGCGGGCCGTGCGGGCCGTTCGGTACGGCGAGGCGTGAAGCATCGGTGGAGCCCGGCGAGACAGTGGAATGTGGACCTCGGTGTCGCTCCCCGTCGGAGCGGGGAACCGCGCGCGGCGCGGTGGCGTCCCCGGCGCTCGCGGGGTGCCCGCTGAGCACGGTCCCGGGGTCCAGGCCTGACGGCTCCTCGCCGGCATCGAGCAGCACGAGGAGTTCCCGGGCCCAGGAGCGGACCAGGTCGGCGTCCTTCGCGCGGCGGAACCGGGCCGACGAGGTCAGGCGCTGTCCGCACCCTTCACAGGAGAGTTCGGCCTGGCAGGACACGGAGCGGCAGAGCTCCTGGCCGACGTGGTCGTCACGACAGCCGCACTCAGCGGTGCACGAGGCGGCGTCCGGCCTCCGGGCAGCGATGAGCCAGGCGGTACGGACCGCCTCGCTTGCCCGGTCCATGGCGGTCGAGCCCAGATGACCGGCCACCCGCTCGAGCATCTTTGTGTCCTCGCCGCAGCCCCCGGCATCCTGGATCAGGCGCAGGGCGATCCGCAGCAGCCGCAGTCCGATGTCAGCCTCGGACAGGTCGTTCGGCTCTGAGCCGGTGTCGCAGGTGCCGTCCTCGTCATCGACGAGGTGTCCCCTCGGCAAGGGCGCGTCAGGCTTCCGCACTTCGGCATCCTTCTCCTTTCCTGGCTGAGCTTCACAGTTCGTGTCCACACCTACTCAGAGACGTCCCGTGCCGCGTTATGACGGGAGAACTCCAAGATTTTTCCGGTGGTGTGGCAAAAGCTGCTCGCGAGTGGGCGCCCCTTGGTGCGGCTCAACTGCCCCCAAGGCCGCCCTGATGGCGGCTGCGGAAGACGGCCCGGACGCTGACCATCTGACGGGTGGCCGATGCGAACGGTGACCGCAGAGGCGAGGCGAATGACCGTACGACGACGGCGTCGGCTGAGGGACACCTACCCGTTCCCTTGGGCGTTGGCGGTCGCCGTACGACTCCTCCTCGCGGTCGCGGACGCGCCGCCCCTGGCCCGCCCGACGCGGCCGGTTCCTGTTGTGGGAGGGAGGAGACCGGCCGGTCGGGCGGCGGCGGGCAACCGGTGGGAGATCTCGTCAGAGCCATCCCGCCCGGCGCGGAATCGGACGTGCACACGTCGGCAGTCCCGCCGCTGTCGCACCCCATCGGCCCTTGGAGAACGACGAGCCGGTCCGGACATCGGTCCTGCGCGCGACGAAGACGGTGAGGAGCCGCTACCCATGCACACCAGGACATACCGACCAGCTGCTCTGCCAACCATCGGGGGCTGCGAGTTGCAGGCCGCAGGCGTCGACTGGGACGCGGTCCGTGTGCCCCGCAGTGTCGGCTTACGCGCGCTGGCGATCCTGGGGAACCGCAGCGGTGCCGTGATCGAGGACCCGCGCGAGCCGGCTGTCTACTGGTTCGTACGGGTGGGTTCAACGGCCGGGTGGGACGTCCCGGATACCCGTCCGCTCGGTGTGACGCAACACCTCGTCGTCCCGCCGCCGCCCCGCGTCGAGGGGCCGGGGCCGCACTGGCGGAAATGCCCCACCGACGGCTGGCTGATCACCGACGTCCGGGTGCTACGAGCGGCCATCGAGGCCGCGGTCGCACCGTTCTGTGGCCCTTGAAGCCAGATGACGCACGGGTGCCCGGCCCCAGACGCCGTCCTTTCCCCCAGCGGACGGCATGGTCCGCCTTCGCCGGCGGGCGGACCGCCCAGCCGTCCCGTCCCTCTTCGGTACCCCTCGCCACCGGAGAGGGACGGGCGGCCCACCAGGAGGGACGGGCGGCCCACCAGCACGAACGGCGGGAAGAAGCATCGACCCCGTCGGCGGCCATCTGGCCGGCCCCGCTGATGACTGCGCCCGTAGCTGTCCTCTCCCAGAAGCCGTGCTCCCGGCGGCCACCAGATTCGAAAAGCCTGCCGTGACGACGGTCAGCCCGATACCCACGGCCGCGGTGACCGCGAGCTGATGCTGTGGCGCCGCCGCATCCGCCGCCCGCCGACAGCGACGACATGCTGGGGGTCGGGTGCAGCGAGTTCCCCAGGGCTACTCCTTGGCCGCCCCGGGTTGGCGCCCTGCACGAAGTAGCGCTGGAAGCAGAAGAACAGCGCCGCCACCGGCGCTGGCGGGCCTGAAGCTTGCCCTCCGGAGTCGCCACGACATCAGCCGACTCACCCCGCAGAGAGGTGACTTCCACCGACCGCCCGGTGCGCTTGGCCTGGTCCAGAGCGGTGGTCCCGGCCCGTACCGACCGACGGTCCGGATGGTTCAGCCCGCTCCCGCGGCCTGCCGCAGCGTCCTGGTCGTCGCCGAGGCTGGCGAGAAGGCGCTTCTCGTCGTCCAGGTCGCCCTAGACGCCGTCCGGACCAGGCCCCGTCCCACGCGCCCGCAGGCGGCTTCCGTTTGATGGCCCGTTCCGGAGCGGCTGTGGCTCACCCGGCCTGCCCGTAGTTGGTGAAGAAACGGACGAGGCTGTGTGGGGCGTTGTCGTCGAGGCACAGCTGGTGGATGCGGGAAGCCTGGGCGGCAGCGGTGGCACTGCGCGGGAACAGGGCCTCCTCGTATGCGGTGAGCGCGGCCTCGATGTCGTCCGGGTGCGCGGCGAGGGCGTTGCCGAGTTCGGCGCCGTCGTACATGGCGAGGTTGGCTCCCTCGCCGGACGGGGGCATCAGGTGGGCGGCGTCGCCGAGCAGCGTCACGCCGGGCACGCGGTCCCAGCGGTGTTCGATCGGCAGGGCGTTGACGGTGCGTGGGACCGGGTCGGTGTCGCCGTCCGTGATCAGGGCGGTGAGTTCCGGGGCCCAGCCATGGAACTCCGCGGCGACGCGGGCCGTGGCCGCGTCGGCGTCGGTGAAGTCGATGGCGTCTATCCACTCCTGAGACTTGATGAGCGTTACGTAGGTGTGCAGGACGCCATCCGGCTCGCGGTGGGCGGAGATCCCCTTGCCGGGGGCGAGGGCGAAGAGCGAGCCGTCGCCGACGGCCCGGGCGCTGGCCGGGTGCCGGGTGTCGCCGTCGAACAGGTAGGTCTCGATCAAGGACGTGCCGACGTACTCGGGTTTGGCATCGGACAGCAGCGGACGGATCCGCGACCATGCTCCGTCCGCACCGACCAGCAGGCTGGCCGTCACGGTCGCCCCGTCCGCGAACGTCACCTCGTGTCGGCCGCCCCCGAGGGGCCGGACCGCGGTGACCTTGCGCCCCCACCGGATCGTGCCGACGGGCAGCGAGTCGAGCAGAATCTGCCGGAGGGCGCCGCGGTGTACCTCCGGACGCCTGCCGGTACCGTCGTCGGGCTCGTCGAGCAGGACCGTTGCGTCCTTGTCGAGTACCCGCGACGCCTCGGCGCCCTTGTGGATGATCCCGAGGAACTCCTCGAACAGCCCGGCCGCCTTGAGCGCGAGCTGCCCGTTGTAGTCGTGGATGTCGAGCAAGCCGCCCTGGGCGCGAGCCATCGGCGACGTCTCCGCTTCGTAGATCGTCGCCGGGATGCCGTTGACGTGGAGGACGCGGGCGAGCGTCAGTCCTCCAAGCCCCGCGCCGATGATCGTGACCGGAGTGGTCATGGTGCTTCCTTCCTGATCGCGGACCGTTGGGCGGTCGCCCGGACGGCACGCCTGGAACGCCGTTCCAGACGGCTCAGAGTGGAACGGCGTTCCATGTCTTGTCAAGGTGGAACAGTGTTCCAAGGTGTCTAGAATGGAGGCATGGCAAGCAGGACGCGTCGTCCGGAACGACGGCAGGAACCGCTCTCCCGGGAGCGCATCATCAGCGCTGCCGTCGAACTCCTCGACACGGTGGGCGAGAGTGGTCTCACGTTCCGCGCCCTGGCCGAGCGCCTTACGACCGGTCCAGGGGCGATCTACTGGCACGTCACGGGTAAGGCCGAACTCCTCGCTGCCGCCACCGACGCTGTCGTCACCACCACCATCACCGGCGACGACACCGACGCGACGCCGCAGGAGGCGATCCGCGCCCTCGCGCTCGGCGTGTTCGACGCCTTCGACGCCCACCCATGGGTCGGTACGTACCTCGCCCGCACGCCCGGACAGTCGCCGATGCTGCGGGTCTTCGAACGCATCGGACGCCGGGTCCAGGCGCTCCGGGTGCCCGAAGCCGCCCAGTTCACGGCAGCGTCCGCGCTGATGAACTACATCCTCGGGGTGGCGGGTCAGAACGCCGCCAACCTCCGGACGCTCCAGCCGGGCACGGACCGGACGGAGTTCCTCGACGCCGTGGCGACCGCATGGACAGAGCTCGACCCCGACCAGTACGCGTTCACCCGAACCGTCGCCGGACAGCTGCGCAAGCACGACGACCGAGCAGAGTTCCTCGCCGGTATCGACCTCATCCTCACCGGAATCACCGCTCGCCAGTAGCCGACCAGCCGCCCCCCACCGTCACAGCCGGCATCCCTTGGTCGTCGCTCGGGCATGCGCAGCCGAGACATTCGACGGTCAGGCGCCGCGGCCGCTCCGCCACCTCGTCAGGGAACAGTTGCAGGAAGCGGCGGGCGTAGGCACAGCCGAGGGTGGTGTGCGACCAGAACGTAGGGGGCAGGAACGTCGGCGGCACGCAGCAGTACCCGCTCGGCGGGCTCGGGATCCAGGCGAGTGTCTTCCGCTATTCGCTCAACGCCAGGCATCCAGCACCGCCTCATGCCCTCCGTGCCGAGATCCGGCAACGCCGCGCGCGTGGGGCGGACCGCATCGGTCTGGTGGGGTTCTCCGCGGGCGGCCACCTGGCCGGCCTTGCGGCACTCGCACCCGGTGCCGAGGCGCAGGAAGCCGTGCAGTTCGCTCACGAACGATCGTAGACAGGGCTCGTATACCTTGACGCGCCCACGGCAGGGCGACTACGGCTTGGCAGGGGCCGTCTGGGCGGCCGAGGAGGGCCAGGCAATCACCTTTGCGCGCTCGATGGAGTGCGGCCAAGTGAGGGTTAACGGCGGGGCATCTAACCCGCTCGCTCCCTTCGGCGGCAATAAGCAATCAGGCGTTGGGCGAGAACTCGGCAAGCACGGGCTCATGGAATTTCTACGGACGAAGTCGCTACAACTCCGACAGTGCTGATGTACCGGGTGACGCCACTGGCGGGTCTGCCCTGCACTCTGACCGAACCCTTTTCGTCGTGAGCGCATCTCCTGGCTCGCCTATGCAAAAGTGTGTGAACTCGGCTCGTGCTGGGGGAGGTTGGGCTTTGTTCCGTGCAGGCCGTTCTCGCTCTGGCGCACCTGCGTAAGAACGAGAAACTCACCGAGGTCGCTGCTGGCCTTGGTGTGTCCATCACTCGATAAGAAGGGCATCCCTGGGGCGGATGCCCCCTCCGGCGAGCAGTGAGTGGCCGTCAAACTGATGCCGTCACAGGCAAGTTGGCTCGGCCGCCATGTGGGACTCGCGTAGAGGGTCCGAGCAGCTGTGGGTCAGGTGAGGGGACGAGCGGCCCACGCGTTCCGGAGAGCTGGCTGCACGTCTTCCCCAAGTACGACGTGCGTCATCCCGCCTGGCAGGGTGGGCAGCTCAGCCCAGTGAGTCACGGTTTCAGCGCTGGTAAGGCCGTAGGGCAAACGGACAACCCCGTCGGAGTCGACGAAGCAGTCTCTGTGCTCAGCCCCGTCCTCACTCCAGTGCAGAGTCGTGAAGTACATCGGTCTCACCAGCCAAAATTCCTCACCCAACGCCGTGTCGGACTCGGTGGCGCTGTCAGCTGGATATCGGCCCGTGATCGCTGCTGCCACCGGTGTACCGCTCCGAGGCAGCCTCTCGCGTGCGTCAACCCACGTCACCACGGTGTTCGGATTGGTCATCTTCACCCTCACTCAGGCACTCGGCACGTCGTCTTTTGCCCCTATGCCGGCGCGTCGGCACCGGCATCGCCCCGCCCTCGGCATCTGGCAAGACCGCCCGGCGCTCGCGAAGGTTGCTTGAGCCTGAACGAGCACGGCACCAGGCGATCTGCGATTACCTCCCGAGCGCGGATCTTGTGACCTGTGGGACGGCGACGTACCGGTGCCAGTGCCAACAGCGGCCCCACCGTCGCCACGGTCAGATGCGACACTGACTCCATGAGGACGATTGGCGTCGTGCGGGAGTGGCACAGCGACGAGGGCTGGGGAGTCATCGACTCCGACACCACCCCAGGCGGCTGCTGGGCCCATTTCGGCAGCGTATTGATGAGCGGCTACCGCTCACTCAGCTCGGGCCAGACGGTTTCGTTCGAGTTCGAGCGTGGTGGGCAGGACGGATGTGACTACCGGGCCACCGCCGTCTGGACCGGCGACGACCGGCCCGAGACGGCCGCCGCACCAGGGACGGCGAGGACGCTTCCCTGACAGACCTGGCCCACGACGCGGTCCAGCTCGCTCGGGCGCTGGCCGACGCGCAGGACGCGTGGGACGAGGCTGTGCGCGTCTTCCGCCGGGCGCGCACCGAACGCCAGCAGGCCGCCAAGCTCCTCAACGACGTCACCGAAAGCGCCACTGCCCGCCTGCTCTTCCATGGCCTGAACCCCACCAGCTGCCCCCGCTGCGACCAGCAGATCGACGACACGCGCCGCCAGCAGGAGCGGCACGCCCACACCTGCGCTGTATGTGCGCGCGAGGTGGCCGGAGACGACGAAGACCCGCAGGACATCACCGCCGAGGCACAGCAGCGGCTGGTGACGAGTACCGCCGCCGAAGCGGCAGCCAAGCAGGCTCTGGAGCAGGCCGAGGCCACCGTCGATGGCCTGACACGCCAGCTGGAAGGTGCGCAGGAGCAGCTGCGGCGTGCCCAGTCCGCCGCCGACCTGCCCGCTCGCCTGGCCGCACAGGAGAACGTGCTGCGGCTGGAAGGCGCATTCAGCGTGTTCCGCGAGCCCGAGGAACCGGCCCTGGACGAAAGCGAGGCCAAGGCCATCAAGGTCCTGGCGGCCGCCGCCGACCTGCTGGAAAAGGACAGCAAGACGGCAGCCGAGGCACTGTTCAAAGAGGTCAACGAGGAGACCGCCGAGCTGGCGACCCTGTTCGGGGTCCCCTCCCTTAAGTCGGTGGCGATCGACCGCGGCGCCCGCCTGAAGATTTTCCCCCTCGGCAGCAAGCAGGAATGGTTCAAGGACCAGACCGCCGGCGCACGCCTGCGGCTGCGCATCGCGGTCGCCATCGCCCTGCTCAGGGTCGGTCGGGCAAACGGCGTATCCACCCACCCCGGCCTGCTGCTGATCGACAGCCCCAAGTCCGAGGAGATGCAGTCCGCCGACGCCCATAAGCTCTTCAAGGAACTGGCCACCGTCGCAGCCGAGAGCGACCTGCAGGTGGTCATCACCACCGCGGACTTCGACCTGGCTCGCGCAGCCCTGCCCGCCGACAGCATCCGGCAGGCCGAGCCCGGCGCTTCCCTATGGTGATGCCTCACCCGAGAGCACGCAGGAAAGGACGGCTGCCGTGCCGCAACTCGCCGACCGGCTGACCGAACTGGCCGCGGACGGCCAGCCCATCACCTTCCCTGCCCTCGGCCTCGCCCTCGACACCGTCGCCAGCCAGGCCGGCGACGTGGCCGCCGGCCCTTTCGCCCCCTACCTCGCCGAAGCCGTCGCCGACGCATACAACCGCAGCGACACCCAATGGCAGCCCGCGGCCACCGCACTCCCCGAAGGACTCGCCGCACAGCACAGTGTCCTGCACCTCACCGCGGCCATGGACGCCCTCCTCCACAGCCCCGCCGCCGCCAAGGCACTGGGCAAGCCCCTGACCGCAGCCCTGCTGGACGGACTGCCCGACCGCATTAAGGCCGCACCACTCCTGGCCGCCGCCTGCCTCGAAGCCGCCGTACGCCTGGCGGTCGCCGAAGCGGTCACCCCCTTCAAACTGTGGCAAGCACTCGAGGACGTGCCGACCGACGGCCCCGAAGACTTCCTTGAACGCCTGCCCCGCCTCCTCGGCCTCACCCTCGACCGATGGGCCGACGAGGAAACCATCGCCGACACGGTACGCACCCTGCTGCAGCAACTCACCCACGACGAAGCCACCGACGTGGACGCGATGTTCGAACTCGGCTGCGACCTGCTCCGCCGCGCCCTTTCCTCCCAGGACATCGGCACCGTCACCACCCACCTCGTCCAGGCCCGCCATCAGTTCGAGACCGCCGCCCAGGCCGAAGAAGCCCGCCACGACGCCCTCACCTACGCAGCGGTCTGCGACGCCATCCTCGCCTTCGGCCGGGAAGACGCAGCAGCCATCAACCACGCCGCCGACGAGATCGCCGACACCCTCGACCAGAGCCAGGCCTGGCTCCACCGCACCCACCAGCCCGAATGGCTCCGACCGCGCCGCTCAGCGGAAATCACCTGGCACCACCTCGTCCTCCAACTACGCGCCGCGGCCACCACCCTCCAGGACGATGCCTGGATGGACGCCTGGCACGCCCTCGACACCGTCCTCGCCGCCTACAGCGCTGCCCGCACCGTCCATCCCCTGGCAGGCGACACCGGCCAAGGCCTGGCCCTGCTGGTCCAGCCCGCGATCGAAGACAGCTTCCTGCGCCAGCAGGCCTTCCTGGCACAACTGCGTCGCGCCGCCCAGGAAACAACCCAGCACGCCGCCCGCGGCTTCGATGTCGCCACCGCCAACACCCTGCTCACCGCAATCGAAACCGCAGCCCAGCGCGAGACGAACTCCGCCAACTCCTCCAACGCCGCCGACGACGGCAGCGATGACGACGACCCCGGCGGAACGGCGCTCGCCCGCCTGCAACGCCTGGCACCCACCCTGCTCCTCCAGCTCAAAGACCAAGCCCTGGGCATCGCCAGCACACTCGATGACCAGCAGCTCCTCACACTGGAAGGCCTCGCCCACGCCAGCGACGTCGCCCGCCTCAAAGCCACCGACCCGCTCATCGTGCCCAGACTCGACAAGCTCATGGCCGAGTTGTCCGCCCATCCCTCGTTCACCGGGGAAGTCCGCCAGACCTTCTCCGTGCTGGTCGAGCAAACCCTTCTCTTCCTCAAGAGCCGCTCCGACATCACCCGCACCAACCTCTTCGGCTCCACCAAGAAGGGCGAACCACCCCCCTTCGACTACCGGCGCAAACCCGAGGGAACACGCAAGCCCGTCGAGGCCGACCTACAACGCGACTTCCATCAGTGGCTCCAAAAAGGCCCCCTGCACAACGTCGTCCTCGTCGAACCCGTTGACGTGGGCATGGGCCGCGCCGACGTCATGGCGCACTTCGGCTCCCTGCGCTACCTCACCGAGATCAAACAGGACGCCACCGACAACGATCCCCAGTACCTCGAAAGCTGCTACCTCACCCAGGCCGCCGAGTACAGCAACACCAACGCCCCCTTCGGACAACTCCTCGTCCTGGACCTCACCCCGAAGAACGACACCCAAGGCAACCTGCGCGTCGATGAAGTCGCCTGGACCACCACCCATCGGCCCCGCGGGGCCACAACAGACCGGGCAGTCGTTGTCGGCATCGTCGCCGGCAACCGCGCCACACCCTCCGCCTACTCCCGCAAGTAAGCCAAGCATCCATCAGTTTGCGACCACTGCCCTTACCACTCGACGAGGATTCCGCCGACGACATGATGGTGCTCGAGGCGATGATCACGCGGGCTCGTCGCTGGCATGGGACCTCTGGAAAAGCAAGGACTGACGAGGTGTCCATCAACGCAGAGACCAATGTGCGCATCGCCCCCTGCACCCTTGACGCCCTGCGCCGCATCATGGCCCGGCGGGGCACCTCTCGGGACGAGACGGTCCGCCAACTGCTCACCGAACACCTCACAGCACAAGAACAAAAGCACCCAGAGGACCGGCTCACTCACACCTCCACCGTGCTGCGCTACCCCCCGCCGCCGCGCTGGCGGGGCGATGCAAGGAAAGACGTGCCCTTACGTGTGCGGGCGCCGCACGGCCTGCTGGAGCGAGCCCGCGCGGTCTCGCTGCGGCTACCGGGCCAGCACCCGCGCGCCTACCGGGACTACCAGGGCCGCATGCTCACCGACGCGGTGACGACCGCCATCGCACGGAACGAGCGCTTCGACGACAACTTTCTCACCGGCCTGCTCCCGCTGCTGCGTCACGGCGCCGCGCTTGGCCTGTGGCGGCTGACGGTGGCCGCAACCAGTACCGGTCCCGAAAAGGCATGGCTGGTGGAAGCGGAGGCCGTGCGAGCCGCCCTCCACCTGTCTAACGTCCCCCTAACCCCCGACCATGAATACGTGCTGCGCGTCGCGGAAATCTTGGAGCGGGACGAGGCATGGCACGCAGCGGACCGCTTCCGCCAGGCAACCGGCCTTGCCCGTGGCTACCTCACCGGCCCCAATGCCGGGCGCTGGGAGCAGGTCCTGTACGACCAGGACGAGGCGTTCAACGAGATGTACCAGGACCGCCTACAGGCCGACGACAGCGATGACAGGCGGTGGCGCAGGCGGCACGGGATCACGAGCTACGACTTCACTGGCCGGGGCGGAACCGCGGTCTGGCGCGCTCAGCGCCGGGCGAGCCTCGAGTACTTCGAAGAGTGGCTGGTCAAGCGTACGAAAGGAGATCCCGCAGCCGGCGTGATGGAGGAACCGGCCTCGCCCGGCTGGCTGCTGCGCACACCGCCCACCTGGCTCGCCCACGCCCCCGCCCGGGCCGCCGCTCAACCGCCCGAGCCGTTTTCTGCCTGGGCGGCAAACGGCCGACTGCTGGCCTTCCCCTACCTGGGACGGCAGGCCTTCTGGCCGCTCCTGCCCAGGCCGGGCTCGGAATGGCAGCCGGTGCCCGGCTTCGAACCCGTGGCCGCAGCGGCCGCCACGCTGCGCCCCGACCAGGTCCTCGGCTTCATCGAAGCCCTCCTCATCGACTGGAACCACACCTTCGCCGAGGAGCCCTCCCTGCGGATCGCCCTGGACCTGCCCGCCGACAAGGCGCGCCGCTTCGGCTTCATCACCACCAAGGAACAGCACCGGATCATGGCCGAGGCCCGCGCCATCACCCTGGAGAACATGGACCGCTTCATCGACCGGGTCGCTGACACGGGGGCCAGCGAGATCTACCTCCAGAAGCTGAAAGAGGCCCGCCGCAACGCCCGCGAGTTCCACCGCCTCACCCTGAAGTACAACGAGCACAAGAGGCCGACGTTCGGCGTGGCCCGGGCCACCTGGAGCTGGCCCGGACGAACGGTGGCCGCCGAGCTCGTCGCCGGAGCCCCGCCCGACCTCCTGCAGTGGCTGGCCACCGCAACCCACCAGCGCAGCACCCTGCTCCTGGAGCAGGCGATGCAAGCGGCCTGGCACCGCGCCTTCGACCAATACGGCTTCCGTATGTGACACCCACCGATACACAGACTGACCCCCTGTCCTGTGAGCTGGATGCACGCCCAAAGACATAAGCCGGGCACGACATCCGCGCACCTTTCAAAGGGCGCCCACCTGAAATGGGGGAGACCTCGCAATGTCCCGACCGCTGATCTCGTTCCTGGCCGCCGGCGTCACCGGCCTGGTCGTGGCGCTGACCGGCGCCCCGTGGTGGCTGGCCGCCACCGCCTTCGGCTGCCTCACACTGGGCCTGGGCGTCGTCGCCCTCCAGTCGGTCTTCCCTCAGGAGTCCGCGCACCGGCTCGCCTGGTGGCGCGACCGCCGCCGCCACCAGTAACGCCCAACGCGTCAACCAGGGCGCGCCCTTGCGCACGGCGGGACCCCAACCGGTCCCGCCGTGCCCAGCAACGAGCGAGCCCACCGATACCGCGACCACCCGGGAAGGACTGCCCCGCGAGGTTCTTCCCGTCCCCGCCCGACCGGTGTGACCAGATAGAAGTGCCGTCCCCGCCTCAAGGGGCCGGCACGAAAGGAGTCCGATCGTGAACAGAACGCGACGGCCCGGCCCAGATACCGGTCACTGGGTCCTGCTGTGGCTGCTGGTGACTGCCGCTGCCGTGCTGGCCGCCCGGAACCAGCAGTGGACCAGCGCCGTCACCACAGCGACCGCCGTCTACGCCGTCGCTGGCCCGGACCGCAGGAGCCGACTGTGACCCGCACCCCGCCCACCGCAGCGGAACTCGCCCTGGCCGCCGAGGTCAGCCGCTGCGGACTGACTGCCACCTCCCACCAGCTCGAACGCTGGCGCGCCAAGCGCTGGCTGGCCCCCACCGACCAGTGGACCGACCCCGCAACCAGCGCGCTGCGCCCCGACATCGTCCACCGAGCCGCATGGCTCGCCGCCCTCTCCAGGCCAGGCCGCGGCATCAGCTGGATCGGCTGGACGTTCTGGGCGATCGACGACACCAAGCAGACCGCTGCACTGCTGCGCCAGGCCCTGATCCGGACCATCCAACTACCCCTGCGCCAGGCGGGCATCACCCTGACCCAGATCCCGCAGGGCGACAGCGACACCGCCTTCGAAGCCCGCCAGGACCTCGCCGAGCGGCTACTGCAGGGGCGACGCGCCATCGGACGGGACCTGGACGGCCTCCTGCGCAACCACGCCGACACCGCAGGCATCGCCCTGCCCGAACCCCGCACCGTGTCCAACCCCTTCGACACCACGCTGATCCGCATCGGCGCCCGGCTGCTGACCGGCGGCATGGCCGACGTCAGCCCCGAAGAACTCACCGATGCCTGGCGCAGCGTATGGACCGGCCCGCCCGAGCAGCTCGACCGGATCACCGCCGCCCACCTCGCCGCCGACGAAGCCGGAACCGACCTGCGCGCCATCTCCCCACTGGCTCACGGACTGCCAGGGCTCGTCCGCGTCTTCGAACAAGCAGACGCATACCTGCTATGCGAGGCGGTCCGCGCATGCACCAAAGCCTCCTCCACGCTGATGAAACTGCTCCTGGAACGCGCCGACGCCGAGATGCTGGCAGAGCTGATGAGCGATGTGATGTGGGACCAATGGGTCCGCGTCGGAGGCATCGCCCCCGCCAGCCGGCTGGGGGAGGCCGCGATCACCCTGAGCACCGTGCAGTATCTCCTCGTCCCTGCCTGGGCCGAAGACCTCCACCGCTACCAGGACCGCATGGACCGCCTACTGGCCGCACCCACTGCGCCAACACCGGACGGCCGCCCCGTGTGACGCCTTCCGCCTTCACCTCCCGGCTGCCGGCGCAGCTACGCCTTCTTCGACCGTGTCCGCCCCACCTCCCGGGAGAAGGTCGTCGAGTTCGCCGCCAAGTTCACCCTCTTGCAGATCGAGGTCCCCGACTTCGCTCTTGCGGCCCCGGTGCTTGCCGACCGTATGGCGCAGTGCCTGCGTCTATTCGCCGACCGTGACCAGCGCCTGGCCAGTAATTGCCTGGCCAGGCACATGCCCCGATTCGAGAAGGCCGAGCCTGCCATTCAGCTCGCGGCCCTCGGCGACCTGCCGGCGTTCTGGGGAACTCTGCCCGATCCCATGCGCACGCTCTACAACACCAAGATCACGACCATTGCCGACCAGGTGCCGCACAATGTCTACCTCAGGCCCGATGAGACCCGAGCCCTTGCCCTGGTAATTCATTCCGAGGTCCGTACGAGCCTGCCCGCTCTGACGGACGCGTTCGAGAAGCTCCCGGTATCCGAGCGGTCCCGGGTGATCAGTATCCGACCGGACCCCTACTTCCTCCCGTATCTGCCCGGCCTGCTCATGGGCGTGCGCAGCTTCGACGAGGGCGAGTTCGTCGCTCGTACCGCCGTCCTGCCCAGCGCCGGCCTGATGAGCCTGGACGATACGAAGGCTGTCCTCAGGGCGTGGTGGGACAACGAAAACGGCCAGACCTGGGGCGGTGCCATGCCCGGCTACCTCGTTGCGCTCTACCTCACCACCACCCACCTCGGCGAGGCGAGGGACGAGACCTGGAGGACCTACCTGGAGGAGCTCCGCTCGCTCCCGGACCTGTTCAACGCCATCGCCCGTGGTACAGGCCTGGCGGAGGCGATCGTCCCTGGCTGACCACCGCCTCCCCCTGTCGGGCCCTATAGAACCGGAGCCTCCCCGCTTTCGTCGGCCTGATCGAAGACGTCCTGCAGAGCTTCGACAGCACGGTGGTGCCCGGCTGCCGAGAGCTCGCTGGCCACAGCCTCGACGATGAAGGCCTCGCCGGCGTCGATCGCTGTGGTCGCGAGGGCTGTTCCGAGGTCGACCGTGTCCGGCTGCTGCAGCCGATGCCACAGCAGGAGCCGCAGTGGCTCCACAGTGCAGCCGCGGTCCCGGGCGGTGAAAGCGAGTTCGTCGGCCTTGGCGTGCTCTCCCTGCTCCTCGGCCCGCATCATGGGGCCAGTGGTCTCGCCCGCCTCGATCCCCTCCGCATACAGGCGGCGGGCCCCTTCGATGTCACCTTCCTGGTAGTGCAGCCGGACCAGCTCCTGGTAGCAGCCCACGAGCCCGGCGTCGATCGCCTTGCGGAAGTAGTTCTTGGCCTGCGTGAGATTGCCTGCCCGCTCATAGCGGTAGGCCAGCCGGGAATAGGCGTAGATATCCCCGCTCCCGTTTCTCGCGATCCGTTCGGTCCACTCGACAGCCTCGTCGAACAGCCTGTCCTCGGCGAGCATGAACACCAGCGCCTGCATGGCGTCATCCTCGCCGGCCTCAGCACCTCGCCGAAACCACCGCTCGGCCTCCGTCCGCTGGCCGAGCTCCAGGTGATGGCGCCCGACGTGCACGAAGGCATCCCGGTGCCCCTGGTCTGCGAGCTCACACCAGACGGCCGCGGCCCGCTCGAGCTCGCCAATTTCCGTGAGATGGCGTGCTTCCTTGCGCCGGTAGAAGTAGGCGAGGACGGCATTGCGCTGGAGTTCCCCGGACGCTCGCTGCTCGCCAATCGTGGTCAGAGCGCTCTCCGCACGCGCCCTGTCGGCCTCCTGCCCCAGCAGGTAGGAGGAGCTGCGGTCGTACAGACCGAACAGGTCCCTGCCGTCTGAGACCGAAGCGGACACGCGTACCCGCCCTCGCTCGTACGCGGACCGGGCGAGGGCCAGACGGTCCTCGTCGGTGCCGGCATGCTGCAGGGCGGCTGCCCAGAACGGCGCGGGCGGGCAGTCGTGGCGGAGCTCGTAGCGGCCGATTTCGAAGAGATAGTCGGACAGCCGGTAGAGCGGCTGGTCCGGTGGGGGAGTGCCGGGCCTGGGCCGGACCGGGCTCAGGGGGCCGGGGACGCCCCGGCACGGGGCGGAAAGGTACTCCAGGGCGCTCTCGAACCACCCAGGGCGAGCATGTTCATCCCACATGTGGTCAGGGGCGAGAGAAGCCGCAGTGGCTTCCAGCCCACGCGAGGGCAGCATCGGGCCGTGGCCGAGGCGGCGCAACTGCACCGCGGCGATGATGAGGCACTGGGCCATCGGGGAGGCGTGCTCAACGCGCTCCAGAAGTGCCGGCACGCCCGCGAGGTACTGGGTGAGCCGCCCGTCAATGGCGACTGCGGAGGCCTCGGCCACGCGCGGGTCGGCCTGTGCCACCTCCTCAAGGACCGCGGGATCACAGACGAACTGGTCCGGGATCCGCGCGTGGACACCGACTCCGGTGAGCAGGGCCCGAGCCTGGGGGTAGCCATCGTGCGGCGGAGAAGTGGCGGTGAGGCGGTCCCAGTCATCCAGATTGGTGGTGGCGAGCGCGAGGACGGGACCGCGCCCGGGCGTACGCAGCAGTTCACGCAAGCCGGCAGCAACCTGCTCGCCGACGGCCGGGTCACTGGTCAGCAGATACTGCTGGATCTCGTTGAGCCAGAGCACGGTGCGCGGCTCGACCTCTGGCAAGCCCGTGAGCACCGCATCAGTGTGGCTTGGTGCGATCGGATGCCACAAACGCCACTCGTCCGACAGGAGTCGAACCGCCTCCCAGCAGGCTCGGGTCTTTCCGGTGGAAGAACCACCGATCAAAGTCACCAACGTGCTGCGGCCATCCAAGGCGCCGAGAACCGACTCACGCAGCAGCGCATCGTGTTCGCGCTCCACGTACACCGGCAGCACCGGCAAAGGGCCGGATCCGTCATCGCCGGAGACGTCGATCGCCCGCTGGACCTCCAGGTCGAAAGGATCACGGACGTTGCGCACCAGCCACCCGAGCCGCTCGCGCGCGTTGCCCCGAGCCTGGCCAGCAGACCGCTGCACAGCGGTCTGGCGTAGGGCCAGTAACGGCCTCACATCTGTGCTCAGCGCCTTGGCGAGGGCCACCAGCGTGGCCTCGGACGGCACCTTCTTGCCGTTCAGCGCCTGGCTGACCACTGTCCGCCCCAAACCGCTCCGTACCTTCAGCCCACCTACCTGCAGACCACGCTGCGCCGTGAGCACGCGCAGCCGTAGCCCGAGTTCCGACAACGATCTTGTACTTCCCCCATGTCCTGCCTGCTCCGTCCCTCCGGCGACCGTCTTCATTCAACTTTGTTCGGCCCGAACCCTGGTGAACACCAAAGCCGCGAAATTCACCGAGTAATCACCGTCCGATCAGCTTGGAAAAGACATGACCTCACCCACACACCTGATGCTCCTGGCCCTGCTCCTGACGGTCCTCACGCTGTTCTGCACGCTCGTAGGTGCAGCGGCCGGCCTGCTTGCTCGGATCGACGCGCAACCTATGCCACCGCCCTGCTGCGCGTGCTGTGCCTTCGCCGCAGCGCCACCCTGTCCCTGCACTGCTGACCTTCGCGATCACGGCCGGGCGCCTTGACAACGAACTCGCCCGGCGGTGTTCCGTGCTCCCGCCGTG